>NZ_VIUW01000006.1 GCF_007828725.1 Marihabitans asiaticum | reverse complement strand
CATGACGTCCGCGTGCACCGATCAAGCCTCCTCGGACGTGGTTCAGGTCGTGGTGGCTCATCCTGCCAGCCCTTTTCCAGACAACAGGGCGTCGGCGTAAAGACGGGGTAAGAGGACCGTAAGAATATGGTAAGTACGAGTAGTTTGCAGCCAATATCACTCGTTTCGCGTCACGGGTAGTGCTTAGATGAAGGACGATCGGAGGACTACCTCAGGACTCGGAAGGGACGACCATGACTGACCCGAACTCACTTTTCGCGGGTGCTCGACGTGCCCACATGTACGACGACAGCGCAGCCAGCTATCCCGCCCCGGCGGAGGTTGCCACCCCGACGGTGATTCGTGACGAATCACCCCGGCAGGGTGCGCTCTTCGAGGGATCTGCTCTGCCACCCCCGCCCGCCCCGGGGGGCGAGATTGCGCCGGTCGACGAGGAACTGCTGCCGACCCGCAGGGGCCCGCAGGCCGTGCAGGCACCGGGTCTGTGGCAGCAGCTGCTCATCAAGATGGGTGCGGCTCAGGCCCCGCCCACCGAGACCGAACTCGAGGACTCCGAGAACGAACGCATCGTGCGGCAGTCGACCTGGACACGCGCGATGAGCGTGGCCGTGGTCAACCCGAAGGGGCAGAGCGCCAAGACACCTCTGACACTTCTCCTCGCCGGAGCCCTTGCCGAGATCCGCGGCGGCGGAGTCGCCGCCTGGGAGGCCACCGAGGTTCCCGGCGACCTCTCCGACATCGCGGAGGGGACTCCACCTCGCGGGCTCACCGAACTCATCGCGGCCGCGGACACGATCCAGTCCGCCGGCACTCTCGCTGGCTACACCGCACCGCAGACCTCGCACGCCGCCGTCATCGGGTCCGTCAGCGGGCGGAACGAGATGACGCCCGAAGAGGTCCGCACCGTCCGGGACCTGCTCGGCACCTACTACCAGATCGACGTCGCCGACACCGCCAACAACCTCCAGCGCCCCATGCTCCAGGAGGTCCTCCGCGGAGCGGACGCCGTGGTCGTGCCCTGCGTCGTCAACCACAAGTCGGTCCGTGGGCTGCAACGAGCCCTGGTCGCCATCGAGCGCGTCACCGGGCTCAGTGACCGCACGGTCCTCGTCGTCACCCACGACGGCGGGCCCGAGGACGCCGAGTTCTCTCGGCACCTCACCGAGCAGCTGACCCGCCGCTACCGCGTCCGGGCGATGGTCGAGGTCCCCTACGACTCCGCGATCCGTACCGACGGCGAGCTCAGCTACAGCGCCCTCCAGCTCCGGACACGGCACGCCATCCGCCACGTCGCCCGCCACGTCGTTGAAGCCTTCAACGACGCACCCATGACCCGCTACCCCAACCCCGAAAGCGAGTAGACCCATGTACCTCATCGAGTCCCTCCTGACGATCCCCGCGATGGTCCCGGCGATCGACAACCCGATCGCCGGGATCGTCCCGGACTTCAGCGTCTTCGGCGCTGAGTTCAACTCCTTCTGGAAGAAGCTCTTCGCTGCCCTTTGGGCGCTGGCGCTGATCTACACGATCGCGCGCCTGGCCGTGGCGATCGCCGCAATGTCCAACAGCAAGGGCGGCCACCCCCAGCAACTCGCAGAGCACCGTGCCGAGGCCGCGTGGGCGGGCGGTGCCCTAGCCGGAGTCGCCGCACTCGGCGTGATCGTCACCGCGATCCTCGCCCTCGTCAGCTGAGCTCCACCTCCCGCCCCGCCCATGGCGGACACGACGAAATGAGAAGGAAGTCATGTCTGAGCAGTCCGGGCTGAATGCCTCCCCTCCCCGGTCGCGGCGACGCCTGATCCTGGGGGTCGCCCTCCTCCTCGTCGTGGTGGTCTTCGCCACGGTGCTCGTCACCAGCCGCATGACCGGCCGCGAAGGGGGATCACCCACAACCACCACGGCACCGGAGGAGCCGACTGCGCCCACCACGGCCGGTCAGACCACGAACGAGGCCAGCGCTGCCGGCGCAGACGGGTGCCTCGGCGGGATAAACCCGTCCAAGGCCGTTCTTCGCGCGCAGGAAGAGGCAGCGCTCGATCCACGCGGCGCGGCGGCGATGGCCGCCACATTCTTCCGGTGGCGGGGCCAATACCCGCAGGGGACGGACTACGAGGACGTCGCCGAGAGGGTCTTCACCGAAGACGCGGGCGAAGAACTGCTGACGCGCGACGCAGAGACCGAGGCAGGTACCGGATGGGCCGACATGTCAGACGGCCGGTACGCCGTCACGCAGTCCGACAAGGAGTCGGCAACGGTCGAGCTGGTCGCAACCGGCTACGCACAGCAGGGCGATGAGGAAAGTACAGCGATCGTGTGGGGGCAGATCCGAATGCGGGCTTCTGATGGGAAGTGGCAGGTGGCAGACGTCGATTCCATGCCTGAAGGTGACATGGAAGCTGTACGCGCTGAAGGCCACCCATTCAAGGGAGGGTGCTGATGGCTAACCCGACGTTGGATCCCTGCGCTGGTCCCTTGAAGCATCTGCCGAGCTGCAGAGCGGGGCAGGCGATCGGTGATGCCGCCGACAAGGTTGGTGCGGTAATCGAGTTCGGGAAGGATCCGTTCGGTTACGTTGCGCAGAAGGAGGCTGAGGCCGCGAAGGCGTTGACCGAGAACCTGATCCCGGCGTTGGCTCGGGTGACTGAGCCGGACTTGTCGGCGGAGTGGTTCATCAACGCCTACAGGATCTCGTTCGCCGGCGCGGTGATCGCGTGGGTGCTGATCCTGCTCTACGACCTCACGACGTTCCGTCGTCGTGGTGAGTCGGGGGCGGAGCTGGTGGACTCGGTCGTCCGGTGGTCTCCGGTGTTCCTCGTCGGGTCGATGTTCGGTCCGGCCGCCGGAGCAAGCATCGTCAAGCTGATCGGGTCGCTGAACGCGTCACTGATCAACTGGGGGATCGCATCCACGACCGAGGAACTGGTGCAGAACTTCAACGCGATCATCGGTGACGATCCCTCGAAGTTCCTCGGCGGTTCATTCGTCGCGATGCTCGTGTTTTTCTGCCTGGTGCTGGCGCTGCTGCTCGTGCTGGTCGTGCTGGTCATCATGCTTGTCACGCTCTACATGAGCGGTGTTGTGCTGCCGTTGTCGCTGATGTGGGCGGCGAAGGTTGGTCAGCGCGAGAAGGGCCGCAAGGTCGTGATGGTCTGGGCGGGGATTCTCTGCTCGCAGCCGTTGATCTTCCTGCTGCTGGGCTTCGCCTTCTCGGGAATCACCGCGCAGGCGATGGAGGTCCTGAGCGAGACCCCGAGCGGCGGTGGCTTGCCGCCGCTGGAGATGTTGGTCCAGCTGGTCGTGGTCATCATCATGCTTGTGATGGCGACGCTTGGGCCGACGACCTTGGCAAGTTTCGCTCCGGTGGGCCCGACCGATGGCGCACCGTCCGGGCCCCGCATGAACGTCCCCAAGGCGCGATCGGGTGGGGGCCGTGGCGGTGCCGGTCCGTCGGCGCCGACGTCGTCGCAGACGTCGCAGATCGCGGCCAGGCAGGCTGCTTCCACGGGCTCCTCTTCGACGGTGGCAACGGCTGCGGGAGGGGCTGCTACGGGTGGTGCCTTGATCGCCGCGAAGGCCGCGCACGAGAGCGGCAAGGGCCTCGCCAGGCACGCGCAGCAGGTGCGTGAGCAGGCCCAGGACGCCGGACAACAGGGTGGCGATGGGGGACAGGACGGCGGCGGGCGAGGGTCCGGCTCGCCCTCGCTTCAGTCCTCCGGATCTGGCTCCCGGTCGAGCGGCGCTGAGGGCTCCTCTGAGCAGAGTGATGGCGGCTTGAACGCTGCTGGCGGCGGAGGCCCTTCGAGTTCTGTCCAGGACGGGTCCGGCGGTGGCTTCGACGGGTCGTCTGGTGGTCCTGGTCTGAAGTCGATGCTGGGTGCCGCGGGCCAGGTGGCCTCGAACGCTGGCGCGTTGGCGCAGCAGGCCGGCGATCACGCCGAGCGGCAGATGGACCACCACCGAGAGGAAGGGCGGCGGCGATGATCGTCGAGAGATTCATCGGCGGCGAGTCCCAGGGCCGCTCGTTCTTCGGTGGCCGGCAGAACCGCCCACGCTCCATCGGGATGTCGGTGGTCTTCGTCGTCGGGCTGGTCTTGGTGATCGTCTGGCAGGTGCCCGGGCTGATCGTGGCCGGGCTCGCCGGGGTGGTCGTGTGGGGCGCGACGACCGGAACGCACTTCGGCTCGCCGTGGTCCCGGTTCAAGGCCCGCCGGCGGTGGCGGGAACGGGTGCGCTCGGGACGGGCGGTGTTCATCCCGGTGTCGCGTCGACCTGCCGAGCTAGAGGAGCAGTGGTCCTCGTCGTCGAACAGGTCGCGGAAGAAGCTGCAAGTCGAGTGGACCAAGTACCGCGACTGGCCCGACGGTGTTGATGGACTGAACTGGTTGCAGGCGGCGCCCGGGAAGCCGGGGATTCTTTGGCACACCCCGACGGGCCAGGAGGCGTACTTCACGGTGACCTTTCCCATCCGGGGGCAGATCCAGGGCCTGGAGGGTGACGGTGCGATCAACGCCGCCGCTGGGCGGTTCGGCCGCTGGCTGGCTGCGTGGGGGAGCAGCCGCTCGCTGGTCTCATCCGCGCAGATGCTCACGCGCATCCTTCCGGTCGACTCGGCCCGTCACGAGCAGTGGGTGCTCGACAACGTCGATATGCACACCCCGGACGCGCTCCTGGAGTCCTACGACGACGTCGTGCGCCAGGTCGGCCGCGGCGGGATGATGCAGCGGCACTTCGTGGTGGTCCGGTGGACGGTCACACCTCAGTTCCTCGCGGCGGCTGGTCGCCGCGGTCCCGGGCAGGACGGGTGGCGCACCTTGCTGGCCCGCGAGATCGAGGCGGTGTACCGCAGCCTCTCTGCGGCCCGGTTCGAGCCGGGGCAGCCCCTGTCCGCGCCGCGGATGGCGGCTCTCCTGCGCCACCTCCAGATGCCGTCGTGGCCCATCGACCAGGTGGCCGATGCAGACATCATGTGGCCGTGGCTGGCGAGCGAGGACGCCTGGTCGTACACGCGGCAGCGGGACCTGGGCCCGACCGGGGAAACCGAGGAGTGGCTGCACCGCACACTGCGCGTGCCGATCGAGAACGTCGGGACGGGGCCACGCACGCCGCTTTGGCTGTTGCCGTTCCTGACCCAGCTGCCCCAGGACATCATCCGCACCCTGTCCATCGAGATCGAGCCGATTCCTGCGGGACTGGCCCGGCAGCAGGCTCGTGCTGATCTCGCCTCGGACCTGGCGGACCTGCACTCCCAGCAGAGCAAGGGGGCGCTGACCAACGAGGAGCTGGAGGTGGCGATGCGCTCAGCGGAAGCACGCCGCAACGACCTCGCTCCGGGCAGCGGCGCGCAGGGCGCTGGGTTCGCCATACACGTCTCGCTCTCGGCTCGAAGCGTCGAGGGCCTGGCCGAGGCCTGCGCCGTCGTCGAGGAGTGCCTGGGCACCGACCTCGACATCGACGAGGTCGCGTGGCTGGACCCAGACCAGTCCAGTGCCGCGGCGACCTGCTGGCCGGTGGCCAGGGGCATGCGCCCGATCGAGCAGAGCAAGTCCGCGAAGATCCGTTCGCTCCTGGCGGGCAAGGGCAACGAGGAGGCACTGACATGACCGGGCGACACGGGACCCTGCAGGGTGGGACCGCCATCTTGCCGCCGGAGCAGGTCGAGACGACGCTGGCAGAGGTCGAGACACCCCAGGAGATGCGGCGGGCGCAGCCACGCCCCGCGCGCCGGTTCCTGCGGAAGAAGCAGACGAACCCGGCCCCGGTCACGGCGCCGGTCGAGCCGAGTTCGGCATACATCACCAAGGGCGCGAAGGCTCGGCCGAACCTGCGCAGGGCTCGCCGCGAAGGGTACTTCGAGCGGGCGGTGGCCGCACCGTCGACGACCCGGCAGGCAGAGATCCTCAACCCGGCGCTGATCGCGGCACCCACCGATGATGAGGGGGTGGTCATCGGCCGGGACGTGCTGAGCAACTCTGCTGTCGCGCACGACCCCTTCACCGCATATCGGCGCAAGGTGATCACCTCGCCGTCGGTGTGCGTGCTTGGCGTGATCGGTTCCGGGAAGTCTTCCCTGATCAAGACCGTGTACGTGCTGCGTCCGATCATCCTGCGCGGACGTCGCGCGGTGGTCATGGACAAGAAAGACCGTGAGGGCGAAGGGGAGTACGCCGAGCTGACCCGTCAGCTCGGCAACGAACCGTTCCGGTTCCGGCTCGGCGGGGGCGGGACCATCATCAATCCCCTCGATCCGCTCATCTGCGATGTGTTGGGTCGTCCCGGTCAGTTCGGTCTTCTCCGCGCGATGGCCGAGCGCGCGGCCGGTCTGGACTCATTGGGCACCTGGCAGATGAAGGCCCTAAGGGACGCGCACGTGGCGGTCCTGCGCTCCTCCGAGCAGAGCGGCCGCGCCCCGCTCATCGAGGACCTGGCCCGCGAACTCGGAACGGTGCACGACCCGCACGGGAGGTACTCACCGCAGGCGGCCGAGCGGATGCATCAGGCCGGACTAGAGGTCTCCTTCCTCTTCGAGGGGCTGATGAGCGACGAGCTCGGCGGCCTCTTCGACGGTCCGACGTCCGGGCATGTTCAGCTCAACGAGAAACTGACTACCTTCGATATCTCGCAGCTGCCGGAGGACGGCCCGGCCAACGCCCTGGTCCAGGTTGTCGCGCACGCCCTGGTCCTGGGTCGCCTGCGCGGAGACCGGGGCAAGGGCACCAACTTCGTCTCCGAGGAGGGGTGGGCGCTGGTCTCCGGAGGGGTGGCGCGGCAGATGAACGCCAACCAGATGCTGGCCCGAGGGCTGGGGCTGAGCAACATCGTGGCGTTGCACCACGTCGCCCAGGTTGGGCAGGACTCTGACGCCCGCTCGCTCCTGCGCGAGCCCCAGACGGTCCACATCTTCCGGCAGGACCGTGCCGAGGACATCGATGCGGTGGTGAGTATGTACGGCCTCGACGCAGGCTCGTCCGCGGCACTGGAGCACCTGGAACAGGGACATCACCTGCTCAAGATCGGACGTCGCGCGGAGATCCACGTCGATCACGTGCGCTCTCCGCTGGAGGAGCAGCTCACCGAGACCGACAGCGCGATGCTCATCAACAAGGGGAGGGCGGCATGAGCCAGGAGTGGCACGGGCGCCAGGACCAGTCAGTCCCGATCCTCTCGGCGCGGGACTGGGCCGTGGCGCAGATGATCCTGCTGCTGGGCACACTGCTCGGGGCGTGGCACGCCGCAGTGGTGCTGACGACCGGGACCCGGTGGGGCGATCTGAACGGCAGCGTCGAGGTCGCCTTCTCCGGGTCGGCCCCGGGCACTTCTACGTTCATGACCTTCGGCGCCCTCCTGGTCCTGGCCACGCTGCTGCTGTTCGCCGGGGCCTGGTTCAAGGGATCAGTCACCCGCAAGCGACGCGGGAAGGGGTTGGCGGACCGCAAGGTCATCAAGGACAAGTTCGGGGTCGCCGCCGCGCAGGAGCGAGCCACCAGCGGAGGCGCCCCCCTTCGCCCGAGCCTGCCCAAGGGGGGCCGCGCGGCGGTCAACGATCTGGGGTTCCTGCTCGGCACGGCGGAGGGCACGAAGGATCCGATCGTGGTGAACTGGGACGACCACATCAGCGTCGTTGCCCCTACCGGTGCGGGTAAGTCGCGGGACATCATGATCCCGGCCGCGCAGACCGCTCCTGGCGCGCTCATTGTCACGACGAACGAGGCCACGATCCTGGACGCGATCGCGGAGCCGCGCAGGGCCATGGGCCGAGTTTGGGTGTTTGACCCGCTGGGCCGCGCCCACTGGCCGGAGCCGATGGTGTGGGACCCGGTTGAGGGCTGCAAGGACGGCGACCGGGCTAGTGCTCGGGGTGCCGCGTTCTGCGCTGGCGTGCACTCCGCGACGGTGCGCGGCGGCAACGAGCAGTTCTTCGCTGACACCGCGACGACGGCGATGGAGACGATGCTGCACGCGGCGGCGCTGGACGGGCGCACGATCCGCGACGTGCTGCGGTGGGCCCTGGAGATGAGCGACGGCGTGGAGACGCCTCGCAAGATCATCGAGGGGTCCGAGGATCCCAGCGCCGAGACGATGTGGTCGCTGGCGCTGAAGGGGGTGGCCACGGGCGCTGACGACACGGTCGCCTCGACCCGGACCACCTTGCAGCGGCACATCAAACCGCTGCTGCGGCGGTCGGTCCTGCGCTGGGTCGACCCGTCGATGAGCGGTGATTCGTCACGAATCACCGACACCTTCGACCCGATCGCATTCGTCCAGTCAACGGACACCCTGGTGCTGGTCTCCGACGACAACGCGCCGTCCGACGTGGGGCCGCTGTGCTCGATGCTGTTCCAAGAGGTCATGGATGCGGTGAAGAGGGTTGTCGCCTCGACGCCGGGTCAGCGGCTGGAGCCTCCGCTGCGGGTCGCCGGCGATGAGATCGCGAACGTCGCACCGATCCCGCGCCTTCCGGCGATGGCGACCGAGGTCCGCAAGATGGGTGTGCAGATGATCCTGGCCTTCCAGGATGACCGGCAGGCGACCTCACGGTGGGGCGAGGACGACGGCATGAAGCTACTGAACTCGATGGGGGTCGAGCTGGTCCTCCCAGGGGTGAAGTCCGGCACCACGCTCGACCGGTTCAGCAAGCTGACCGGCGAGGTCGAGGTGGTCGAACGGACCACCAACCTCGACATCAGCAAGGGGCAGGGCCGCAGCGTCGGTCTCTCGACGCAGGTGCGGCCAGTGATGCGCGCCGATGAGGTGCGCCGCATGCCCGACGGGACTGCCCTGGTGGTCTACCGGAACGTCGCCCCGTTCTTGGTGCACACCATCCCGTGGTGGGAGCGGAGCGACGGCACGGCGCTGAGCGCGGCCGCGAAGGAGGAAGCCACCGCCCGCGCAGAGCGTGCGCGGGCGGCCGCCGGCGCGGAGGTCAGCGCGTGAGCGAAGACCAGGTGAGTACGGCCAGGCGAATCCAGCGGCTCGAGCGGCTGCTCGATGAGCTCGTCACAACGTTCAAGGAAGAACGCGAGGCCAACGCCGAGGCGTTCGAGATGGTCGAGCGAGCCCTGTCTGGGGGAGGGGAGGCCTCATCCGCCGCTCCGCCGGCGGAGCCAGTGTCGTGGGGTGATCGGGCGACCACCGAGGACTGGCACGCCCTGGCCGAGTGGGTCGACTGGTTGATCCACACCTACGAGCTGCGCGATGAGGTGCGTCTGACCTCGTGCTGGCCCGCGCACCCGGGGGTCGTCGAGGAACTCGCGGCGCTGCACTCAGCGTGGCGAGATGCCGCCACACGCGCCACGGAAGGTGAGGATGACGCGCTGGCCTTCTGGCACGACCGCTATCTCGCGCCCTTAGTCCATCGGCTGCCCGCGATCTACGCCGTGCGAATCTGCCGCAATGGGCACGAGCCCGCGGCGAAGTCGATCCTGACCGACCGGGACCTGCTCCCGAACCTGGGATGAGTGCCGGGCTCCTCCTGGCGGCTGCGGCACTGACCGCGGGCATTGTTGCAGTCACGGGCAGGTGGTGGCGTCGCCGGGCTGCCGATGTGTCCACCGCAGGACGGCTCGCGGCGCTGGGGTGGGCAGGAACCGCGGCGAACATTCCGGCGATGCTCGCTACCGCCGCGGGCCTGCGCTCCGCAGTGCTGTGGTCGCTTGTCGGCACGCTCGCGGCCTGGTCTGCCGCGCTGGTCGGCGACCGCCTCGAGCAGCATCACGCCCGTCAACGCGATCGACACCTCGGTGCACCGGACCGGCCCACTCTCCTGCCCCCGGCCGCCGTCGCGGCCGGGGCTTTCGTCGGTCTGTTCGCGTTCTCGATCGGGGCGATGTTCTTGCACGTCGTGTTCGGCGGGGACCTCGAGCCGGGGTTCCTCATGGCCGTCACGTCCTGCGTTCTCGTCGGCACGGTGGTGCTGACCTTGGCCCAGCGCGCGCGCATTATGCGCTGTGCGGGTCGCGGGTGGGCGCAGCTGCGCTTCCTCGAGGAGCGGGCGACCCCACGACGCGGCGTTCTGGCGATGATGCTCGGGCTCGTCCTCGTCGGCTTGGCGATGTTGCTCGTGGCGAGGACCGCGACCATCCCGTCTGGAGAGACCGACTTCGCGGCCGCAGCGCTGATGCTTCTGACCGCTCCCGGGTGGCTAGCCGTGTCAGCTGGCTGGATAATGGCGCAGCCGACACCACCCGCAGCGGGATAGGACGAAGGAGAGCCGTGGGCGAGATCGTCAGTCGTGGCGAGTGGGGGACCTTGGGGCTGGGTTTCCCCGATGCCCCCAAGCAGATCTACGCGGACGAGGCTGCGCGCATCATCAACGAGGTCACGAGGCTCTACGACGCGATCGCCGCCCTCAGTGGCGCTGACGTCGTGACCGCCACCGCCTTCGCCCGCAGACCGCGATGGAACCCTCGTCTAGACGACATGAACCTGCGGGTGGAGGCCATCGACTACGGGTCGCCGTTCCGGCTTCACCTGCTTGGCAACCGAACTGTCCTCGAGGTCCTGGCCGGGGTTGCGGTTGGGCTGCCGCTGGACCTCCTTGACCTCCCGGTAGAGAACGCCATTGCTGGCGCGAGCGTGCCGCTCATGGTGCGCGCCGCAGAGCGCGCCCGTGAGCACTTTCGACAGCGGGGCGACGAAGACCCGGTGCGCCCCGCAGAGCCGCCCGCGGGCAGGGTCGAGGGGGTCGAGGGTGTCAAGGTCATCGATGTGCTTGAGGAGCGCACGATCACTGAACTGCCAGACGGCACTCGTGTGGATCACCTGCGCTACGGGGCCTACCGCGTTATCCGTGACGGGCTCACGGGACCGGTCGAGGTGTACCCGATCCAGCGACCCGACTAAGACCGGGCCGCCTCAGGACCTGGACGGACCTGGACGGGCTGGACGGTCCTGGCCGCGGCCTCGGTCGCGTCGGGTGCTACGTGGCTGCTCTTCGCGCGCATCCAGGCGGCGTGAAAGGGCCTCGCTGAGTGCGGCGATCGCATCGCGTCGCGGTCCCTGGTCTGCCTGGATCGCCTCAAGATCGGCGGAGATTTCAGCCAAGCTGCGACGAACGGTGGTGATCTCCTCCTCCGCGCGGGTCTGCTCGTCCTCGACGAGGGGATTCCACGGGATCGCCGCGGCGATGACCTCGGTCCAGATGAGGTCCTTAGCGTCGTCGTCGCCCAGGCGGGCGGCGACATCCTCGACATGCTGCTCCCATTGGGGTAGGGGGGTGGAGGCGATGACCGGGGCCACGGCCCGGGCGGCATTGACGCGCGCGTGGATCCATCCTTCGTCGAGGTCCGAGGTGTGGCGGTCTAGATGGCGGTCGATGACGGTGCTGGCCAGTGGGGGCGCAGCATCGGCCACGGCAGTGACGGTGGTCAGAACCTCGGGCTGGTCCTGCCACGCCTCGGCGGCGTCGCCGCCAGGGATGGGCAGGATGCGCGGGTCGGCCCCGAGGTCGACGAGCTTCCAGTAGTCGCGCTCGGCGGCCGCGAGACCGGCCTCGTCGACGTCGGGTGCGACGAGCACACGCCGGTCTGCGTTGGCCGCTGCGGTGAGGTGCTCGGCCTGGGTGGCGCTGAGGGCGGTGCCCAGCGGCGCGACGCCCACGAGGCGCCCATTGCTCGCGGCGGTGATCGCGATGGCGTCGAGGGTGCCTTCGACCCGCACGGGGGTTGCGCCGTCGTCAAGGTGCGTTCGACCTTCGTGCAGGCCGAAGAGGACAGCTCGCTTGTGGAAGACGTCTGTCTCGGGAGTGTTGAGGTACTTCGGGCCGTCGTCGGTGCCGGGGGCGCGGCGACCGACGTACCCGACGAGGTCACCGTGGATGTCGTGCAGCCCGAAGACGAGACGGTCTCGGAACACGTCGTAGAGGGTGCCGTGCTTTGACCACTTCGCCAGACCAGCATCGACGAGCTCGGTGTCGGTCGCCGCGGAGGTCTCGCGGAGGTGGTCGACCAAACCGGTCCATCCGGCCGGGGCGTACCCGATGACGTACCGGTCGAGGTCGGCCTCTCCGGTGCGCCTGCGCAGGTACGCCTCTGCGGTGGACCCCTCGAGGGCTTCCCGATAGTAGTCGGCGCTGGCCGAGGTCAACTCGAGGATGCGGTCTCGGCTGGTCCCGCCCAGGGGGAAGGCCGCGGCCAGGTCCTCCGGGGGCTCCGAGTCCTCGTGGCGAGTCTCGACGTCCGGTGCTTGGGGAGTCTCGTCCCAGACCGGAGTGTACTCCGCAGTCTCGGGGTCGAAGTAGTCCTGCTCGGCAGGCGGGGTGATTGGCGACGAATCAGCATCCAGGACGCTGCGGACGTTTCCGAGGAGACGTGCCCCGAGGCCACCCGCCGAGGCAGCGTCGGCGGCGTCGTCCTCGAGGAAACTCAGCGCGGAGCGCAGCACAGCCTCGGGGCGATGGCCGTCCGTCGCGCCGGCCTCCAGCGCGTCGACGATGTGCGCCCAGGCGCTGCTGGTGGTCACCGCGGACGCGAGGTCGTCCCCGAGGACGTCGGTGATCACCGAGGCCCACGGCGGCGCGGGCCTGGTCGGTGCCGGGAGGGTCGGCAGGATTTCCGTCAGGCGGCTCCACAGGGCAGCGGCCGGGTGGTCATCGGGCAGCGGTCCCCTCTGGAGAGCCTGAGTGAGCAGCTTGGGGATGTCGCGGCCCGCGACGGACTCCCGATCAAGGCGCTGACTCAGCGCGACCCAGTGCGGGTCCTCGACGACCCGGGTGCCGACCAGCACCGCATCCCAGGTCTGGCTGGGGGCGGCGCTGCCAGAGCGTGCCTCGCTGACTCGCGAGTCGAGCCACTCCTGGTGCCTGCGGTGGCGTGCCGAGGGGCGACGTGGCCCGGTGGGGGAGTGGGGGTCCTCGATCCCGAGCGCGGACCTCCAGACGGTCAGATCGGCGACGAGCTCGGGATCGTGCTGGAGCCCGAGCGCCCACGCGGGCAGGTCGGCCCCGTCGCGCACGCGCGTACGGAGGTCGCGGGCGTGCTCGGTGACCTCCTCGCTGAGAGCGGCGAGATATGTCGACCATGCCGGGTCGTCCACCGTGGGAGGGGCAGCGAGCCAGGGCAGTGGGCCGGTCCCCGCGGAGCGGCTGGTATTGGAGTCCAAGCGCCAGTCCAGGACCGCGGCCGGGTCGGCAGCGGAGCCGAGGTCGCGCTGCTTGATCGCTGCGTCGAGCCGGGACAACGCGGCACCGTTGGTCTCGGCGTCGATGCGGCAGAGGTGCCCCAGCAGGGTGTCCCAGGCGGGGCACCCGGTCAGGCCAGGGAGGAGGCGCTCGGCCTCCTCGGTGATCTCGGCGACGCGCTCCTGCCCGATCGCCACGAGCGCGGCAAGGTCGATCGCGTCGGCGTATCGGCCCGCTGTGGCGTGTAGTTGGAGAGCCGGGTCGGCGCTGTCGCGGACTTCGGTGCGCGCGGACCGGGGTGCGTCGTCACGCTGGAGGACCTGCTCAAGCACGTCGACAGCGGTGCGGGGGTTGACGGTGTCCGGGTGGATGTTGGCGTGGTCGTCGCCGTCGCCGCTGACCGGAACGTAGACGTGGTTGGCGTGTCGTCCTCGGCTCATCCCGACGTAAAGCAGCTGCCGTGATTCGCTGCCGTTCAGGGCGCAGTGGGTGGCGTCGACCGTGGTGCCCTGCGCGCCGTGATAGGTCGTGCAGTACCCCAGGTCGACGTGCTCTCGGACGTAGTCGGCGGGGAGGTGCACGCTCCTGCTGGTCCCGTCGTGCACGGCGGTGAGGGAGCCGTCCGAGTGCACTGTCCCAACGGTGAATCGGTCGCCGTTCTTGACCCAGTGCGTCTGGGTGACCAGCAGCCGGCGGTCGTTGCGGCGGGTGATGATCTGGTCTCCGGCGCTGGCGTGGGTCCCGGCGCGGAGGGTGACCGTGGTCTGGTCCTCCGTGTTGTCCCCGAGGCGGTAGGCACGGGCGAGTTCGTTCAGCGCGTCCACGTCGACGTTCGTTGCGGCCAGCATCAGGGCGTCGACCCCGGCGTCCCGGTCGCGCTTCCACGCCTGGAACACCTCCGCCAGGACGCTGTCGGTGTCCGCGCTGACACGGACCCTGCCGTTGTCGAGGTAGTAGCCCAGGGCTTCGGTGCGCCCTTCGCGCAGCGCGAGGGTCGCCTCGGCCTCGGCCGGGTTGGTGAACCGGTGCAGCTCGCTCAGGGACACCGCGCCCACCTCGCTAGCGATGTCGCGCAGGATGCCCCCGGCGCCGACGGCGGCGAGCTGCTGGTCGTCGCCGATGAGTCGGACGCTGCCGCCTCGGGAGGTGACGTAGTCGATCGCGGCGGCCAGGTCGGGGGTGGACGCCATGCCCGCCTCGTCGATGATGACGAGGGTCCGTTCGTTGATCGCACGCATCCACTTCGGGGTGCCTTCGGGGTTGCGTAGGTGCCACACAAGCTTGGACAGGGTGTCGGCGTCAGTACCGATCGAGGTCCCCAGCTCGGTCGAGGCAACGGCGGACGGGGCCAACCCGATGACCGTTCCGCCGGCGTCCTGCCAGGCGCTCGACAGGGCCCGCATGGCCGTGGTCTTGCCCGACCCGGCAGGGGCCAGGCCCAGCTGGACCCGTGCGCCGCTGGTCGCCATCGCCGTGACCATCGCGGCCTGGCCGGTGTTCAGGGCGGTCCCGTTCGCCGCTGCCTCCAGGAGTGCGACGGCCACCTTGGCGTCGTCGATGGTGCGCCCGTCGTAGCGCTGCGCGGCGGCGAGGATCTTCTCCTCGGCGGCCAGGACGCGCTCGGATGAGTAGAGGGTCGAGTGCGCCCGGTGGTACTGGCTCGACCCGTCGGCCCGGCGCAGCTCTGCTGGAACCTCGAGCGTCTCCGGACGCTGCAACGACACGGAACGGTCGGGCCCAAGTGCCCGGCTGACGCAGTCTTCGACGACGTCATCAAGTGCGTCCTTGGACAATCCCAGACCCCGCACGCGCCGTTCGACCTCGGCGCGCACGTGGACCATCTGCCACCGTGCGCGGCTCGCCTCCACGGTCCGCAAGGCCCTCGCCGCGAGGTCGTCGCGCTCTGCGCCGGTGAGGTCTCTCGGTTCAGGGCCGAGGGTGGAACGGACCGTGGCGAGCATCGTCTCCAGCCCGTCCGCGCCGAGAACCTCCTCGGCTTGGGCTGCCCAGTGCTGCCGCTGCTCGGCCAGGCTGCGAGGCTCGTGCTTGGCCTCCCGCGTCTCCAGGGTGGCCTGCTGGGCAAGCGCGATCGCCTCCTTCGGCGTCGGCGGGCGACCGTGGATGTTGCGAAACTCTGCCGTCAACTCGGCTCGCCGAGCGTCGATCTGCACCCGTCGCGAGGACCATGCGGCCATCAGCTCTGGGCTAACGCCGTCGATCTCCCGAACAGCCCGCTTGGCCCCTCGGGTGTGGTCCTCCCGCTCGACGAAGGAGACCCCGAGCCGGTCCTGAACCTCGGCTTCCAAGCGGGTGTTGTACCGCTCCGAGGCTGACACCAACGCCTGGTGGAGCGGCTGCCCGTCGAGGGCCAGCCAGGAGCCGTCGAGGGCCTGGACCTTGTTGGAGATGGCAACGTGGGTGTGCAGATCCGGGTCCCCGGCGCGCGAGTCGCGGTGTGTGAACTGGGCCATGAGCAGGCCCTTGATGTCGACCTGACGGACCCCGGCCTTGCCGCGGCGCGTGTACGAGACGGTCCGCTCGATCCAGTCCATTGCGTCCTCGACGGCCGCCTGGTGTGCCGCCTCGATCTCCTGGGAGATCTCCCTGGGGGCGACGGCCCAGAAGGTGCTGACGCTCTTGACCGGGGAGAAGGTGACGTCGTACCCGGCGACCGGCTGTCGCGGCGGGCGGCTGGATCGGGCGATGTGCGCGGCCAGCTCCCGGTCGTCCAAAGGCTCCCGGTCGTAGGTCGCGCCGAAGGTCTCCCGACCGACGCGGGTGCGGATATCGGCGCGGACCTCGTCGGGAACCGCCGCGTCCCGGGGAAGTCCGTGCTCCTGGTTGTAGGCCCGGTAGGCGCGGGTCACCTGGACGATGAACTCGCTGGGCTTGTCGTCGTACGACGCGAACGCGGCGCCCAGCTTCGAGGCTGCCAGGGACCGCGTAGCGGCCTGCTTTTCGGTCGCTCCGGCACGGATCTCGGCCTCCAGGACCTCGTCCTCGATCACATCGGCGCACGGGTGCCGACCCTCCCCGAACAGGGCCCGCATGTGGTCTTCGGTCACCGTGTCCCCAGACGCGAGACGACCCAGGCTCGAGAGCCCCTGGCCCCGCCAGCGACCCGGCGACTCGCCCTTCGCGGAGTAGTAGTCGGCCAGGCTCTGACCGCCGAGCTCGGTGGAGTCGGACGCAGCGACCTGGCGGGTCAGGTACGTGTACCCGTCACCCGCGCTGAGCTTGTGCAGCGAGGCCGTCACGGCAGCGACGATACCGGATCACCGGAGGTGCAAGAGGTGTGTCCGATCCTTGCCTGTCCAGAGGTCGGTGGACGGATTGGGGTGTCCTTGCGGTGGTGGACCTCTCGGATTGGAGATAACCTCGACTGACACACACAGATTTGAGCGACTTGCACGAATCTGATTAACGGAAAGGGGCTAGTGATGGCCAAGTCGAAGAAGGTCGAGGCACGGGAGCGTGCTCGGGCTGCCAAGGCGCGGGTCGATGCTCGACGCGCTGCCCGCGATGAGCAGATCAGCGAGGCTCAGACGGCGTACTACATCGCCGTCGCCGACCGCGATGTAGCCCTGGAGTCCGTCGCCACGGCGGAACAGGACATGGCCTTGTCGGTCTCCAAGCTCAAGGACACCTTGGGGGTGCGTCCCGAGGAGATCGCCGAGCTGTGCGAGATCACGCAAGCCGAGGTTCGAGCGCTGAGCAAGCGGGGCCGGCAGAGCACGCCGAGCGGCACCGAGACGGCTGCGGAGCCCGCCGGTGAGGCTCCTGCCGAGAGCGACGTCGCATGAGGCCCGCAGAGCAGACCGTGATGGAGACTGAGGACCTGGAACGCGACCTCTTCTCGGCCGTGTCCGCGTTGGAAGACGGACACGAGCAGCTGCTGCGCACCGACCACGAGCTACAGGAGCTTGAGGCCCAGCTGTACTACGCCGGTGTTGACGTCGAGCAGGTCGCTGCGATGACGCAGAGCGGAGAGTGGGCCGATGACGCCGACGTCGCCGACCAAGTGATCGCACGGGCCCTTAGCGACAGCCGTGAGGTTGCGGTGGCGTTAGCCGCCTCGGGCACCACCCGAGAGGAAGTAGCCCAGTACCTCGATGCTGCCGGTGAGCGCCTGGTCGCCGCACGTGAACATCTCGCGGCTGCGGAGGCACGAGCCACGCTCTCCGAGGATGGAGAGTTGATCGCGTCTATGCGTAGAAACGTTGCCAAGGGGCATCACTGGGTGAGCACCGCCCGCAACGCTCTACGCCATGTCGACGTCTCGGTCGCCGCGAGCCAGGCGTACCTCTCGATGCCGGCACCCACGCCGCAGGTCGCCCGTGCGATGGCAACGGGCGCCGGGCTGCACATCGGTGAAGCGCGAACCAGCGCGAGCCACGCTATAGACGCTGTCGGCGAGGTCCGAGACTGGACCGCCGGCTTGGCTCAATCCCTGGACGCCTTGGGGGAGGACTTCGAGACGCTCGGGGACCGTTTGGGGTGGGACGAGGAACAGGCCCCACCCCAAACGGAGCCCGACCCCTCCCTCGCGGCGGTGGACCTCGTCGAGCTCGACGCCGCGTACAAGCAAGCGGCCGCAGCGGGTCGAGATGACGGCACTGCTCGGGACCGTGCGGTGGCCGCAGCGATGGCCTCGACCGCTCAGCGCCGTAAGGCGGGGCCTCCTGACACCCCCACACCGCGTCAGCGCACGGTGGCTGCTCAGCGGTGGGAACAGAACCGCGAGTACGTCGAGTCGCAACGCGAAGACGCGCCGCGGCGGGACTGATGGACCCGGAGCGGCTTCGCTTCCTCGAGGGCGCCCTCGAGGACAGTGACGTGCGCGATCGCTACCACGCGAAGGTGGCCATCACCGAGACCCACTGGTGGTTCACCGGGGCCATCATGCGCTCCGGCCACGGCCGATTCTGGGTCGGGACTGATGTCACCGGCCGTGACGTCGTCGTCCTGGCTCACCGCTTCGGGTACGCCCTGGAGCATGGCGCCGCCGCCCTGTGTGCCGCGCCCGTCCTTCGCCACAGTTGCGACGAGGCACTCTGCCAACGCCCGACCCACCTGGAGCCCGCAGTCGACAACCACGACAACCACCTGGAATGGCTTCTGCGCCGACATCGCGTCGGCTCACCCCTGCGCGACGTGCGCGGCCGGGCTGGACGGGCACGAGCCATCCGGGCAGCCATCCTCGCCGAGAGCGATGTCCCCGCCGCTATGCGGCTGGGGCTGTCCGAGCTCGACCGTCAACAACCTCGTCTGTTTTGACCGAGAGGGACGAATCGTGATCTGCAAACCATGCCAAGAGCCGCACGCGTCCGAGGACTGCATAGACGAGCTCGCGTCGCCCCCCAGGCTCGGGATCCAACGGTGGTGTTACTGCCAGCACGCGCCCCGTCGCACCGACATTCCTGGCGATTGGGGCGGCGTTAGGTCGTCAGATGAAGAGGCCGATGGGGACGCGATTCGTGACGAATCACGTCCGACTTTCACATGAGGTACGCATCCTGTTTGGTCGGCGATGGTCCGGTCGACCGATCGCCGAACAGCGCGGGCCCCGGCCGCACCGGCTCCGAGCACGAGCACTGCGATAGAAGTCGTGCTCATCGAGCCCCTTCCTCCTGCGCCCTTGCGCGCTTGATCGTTCGGTACACGGTTGCTCGGGACACGTTGTAGTCCTCGGCGAGCTGGCCGACCGTCGCCGTACCGGCCTCGTAGTCCTGGAGCAACTTCCTCGTGCGTCGCTCGTTGAGCTTCGGCGGCTTCCCGTTGAGCCGACCCTGCGCCCGCGCGATCGCCAAGCCCTCCATCGTGCGCTGCCGGTTCAGGTCCGCCTCGAACTCCGCGACCATCGCCAGCGCGTTGAAGAGGAACTTCCCGACGGGGTCCTCCGGGTCGTGCAGCGACGGTCCAAGCTGGAGGGCCGCGCCCCTCTCGTAGACCTGGCCGACGAGGTCGCGCGCATCGGGTACCGATCGAGCGAGCCGGTCGAGCTTGGTCACGACGAGCACGTCCCCGGGACGAAGGGCGGCGATCGCCTGCGTGAGGCCGGGACGGTTCTTCATCGACCGACCAGTGCGCTTGTCCGTATAGATCCGCGCCCGGTCCACACCCAGGTCAGCCAGACCCCGCAGCTGCGCCGCAAGGTCCTGCCGCTCCGTCGACACCCGCGCATACCCGATCAGCACGGCCCCTGCCCCTCCCCGGCAGGCGGCCACACCACAGGAAGCGGAGCCGGGGGCCTCGGCCAGGGACCGAACACCACCCGGCTGTGGGAGCACAAGCTCCCACCGGGGAGCCTCGCCTCCTCGAAGGACACTCGCCCGCCGGTGAAGTCCGCCACCAAGAAGGACACCTCCCCGCCGGTGAACTCCGCACCGTCGAAGGACACCAGCCCGCCGGAGAACTCCGCCACCAAGAAGGACACCTCCCCGCCGGTGAACTCCGCACCGTCGAAGGACACTCGCCTGCTGGCGAACTTCGCACCGTCGAAGGACACCTCACTGCCGGTGAACTCCGCCTGGTCGAAGGACACCTCACTGCCGGTGAACTTCGCACCGTCGAAGGACAGTCGCCTGCTGGCGAACTTCGCACCGTCGAAGGACACCTCCCCGCCGGTGAACTCCGCACCGAAGAAGGACACCTCCCCGCCGGTGAACTCCGCACCGAAGAAGGACACCCCCCCGCCGGTGAACTTCACCTTCTCGAAGGACACCAGCCCGCCGGAGAACTCCGCCTGGACGAAGGACACCAGCCTGCTGGTGAACTCCGCCTGGTCGAAGGACACTCGCCCGCCGGTGAACTTCGCCAGGTTGAAGGACACCTCCCCGCCGGTGAACTCCGCCCCGTTGAAGGACACCTCCCCGCCGGTGAACTCCGCCCGGACGAAGGAGTGCCGTCCCGTGAATCTTGCGCCGGTGAAGTCGAGGAAGAAGCCCCCCCACGAGAACGAAGCGCCGGGCTGGAGGTGGCTGGCGATCACGCGGGTGATGGTCTGCCGCACCTCCAGGTCGGGCTGCGACCCGTCCTTCGCGCGAGCGTCGGTGCGCAGGTAGGAACAGAGGACGTCGACGCAGACCTGGGCCTGACCTCGGTTGCCCCGGCCGATCCAGTCGTCCGCGACCGCCGCGAGGGCGTAGACGCCCGCGAGGCGGATAGTCAGGTTGTCGTGGCCGAGCTGTGCCGTGGCTTCCTGGTAGCGCTCGTGCAGGGCCATCTGGCTCTGACGGTCCCCCTCGCGGTCCTCTTCGAGGAGTCGCTGGCGGCGGAAGGCCACCACGAGGGCCACAGCCGCGCCGGCACCAGCAGCGGTGGTAAGCCCGATGCGTATCGCGTCTGTTACCGCTCGGGGAACACGGCCCTTGGGCTCACCGATCCACCCACCCGCGGCCAGCCAGTAAGCCAAGACCGCGGCGGCTGCCGCGATCAGGAGCGCGAGCAAACCGACCAGGCACGACCAGAACAGCAACCCCCGCTTGCCCAACCAAGCCTTCATCTACACGCCCCGTCTCAATTGCACTACGTCAGTGAGAACCTACCTCGGGCTGGTCAAACGAGACGTTCACCGTACGGCCACGCATGGCCGCGGGCCGCGGCCTGCGGGTGTCTCACTTGACGATCGTCAACGCACGCCTGTCGCCCTCTGGGCAAAGAGATCCGCGTGTGGCTCCACGGCCTCCCGTGCCGAGGTTCCCGCCGTGTCGTAGCGTCAGCCTCTGCCCCCGGGCGCGGCGGGTCGGAGCAACGTTCGCCGTACGGCAGGATGGCCGCATGCTTCCCGAGGACACCGCTGATCTGCGCAAGGCCCGGGGAGCGTTCTTCACCCCCGAACCGGTCGCCCGCTACATCACACAGTGGGCGATCCGTTCTTACGGCGACGACGTGATCGAACCATCGTGCGGCGAGGCTGTCTTCCTCCACCAGATCGCGCCAGAGCACACCGGCCGGGTGGTCGGCGTCGAGATCCACAAGAGCTCGGCCGACGAGGCCCGACGCACCCTGCACGATGCCGGAGTCAACGCCGAACTGCACGTGCGTGACTTCTTCCTCCACGAGGAGTTCGGCAAGTACGACGCCGCGGTCGGCAACCCGCCCTACGTGCGCTACCAGGGATGGACCGGTGCGGCCCGCGCCAAGAGCCGCGAGGCCGCGCTGCGCGCCGGCGTGAGCCTGACGAACCTGGCCTCGTCATGGGCCGCTTTCACCGTCCACTCCGCGCTACACCTCCGACCCAAGGGCCGGCTCGCACTTGTCCTACCGGCCGAGCTGCTCACCGTGAACTACGCCGCACCCGTCCGCTCGTTCCTCATGAGTCACTTCGCAGAGGTCTCCCTCGTCCTCTTCGAGGAGCGAGTCTTTCCCGGTGTCGATGTCGACGCAGTGCTCCTGCTCGCGGGCGGTTACGACCCCGAAGGGAAGACCGGCACCGACCACATGAGCCTTGTCCAGGTCCGCGACGCCGCAGGACTCGATGGATTGCCTCTCGCACGCACGTGGTCGCCGCCGACCAGAGGCGCCAAATGGTCCGGCGGAATGCTCTCGCCCTCGGGCCTGACTGCCTTCACCCGTGCCACCTCGCACAAGGGCTTCGGGCTCCTCGAGGACTGGGGCGACACGACGCTGGGCATGGTCACCGGCAATAATAAGTTCTTCGCACTTTCCCCCGCGAAGGTCGCAGAGCTCGGCCTCGCACCCTCCGACGTCATCAAGCTTTCACCCCCCGGCTCACGTCACCTGCGCGGCCTGTCCCTCAGCGCCGACGCACACAAGGCGCTCGGGAACGCCGGGCAGGCAACACACCTCTTCCGGCCTGCTGCGAAGCCGTCCGCTGCGGCACTGCGATACATCGCGTCGGGCGAGGCCCTTGACGTGCACGAGGCCTACAAGTGCCAGGTTCGCACCCCGTGGTGGCGTGTGCCTTACCTCCGGCCCGCTGACCTCTTCCTCACCTACATGAACGCGGACACCCCGCGGTTGTCGACCAACCGTGTTCGAGCCCACCACCTCAACTCGGTGCATGGGGTCTACCTCCGCCAGGAGCACAGCGACCTCGGCCGCCGTTTGCTGCCGATCGCCAGCCTGAACTCCGTCACTCTCCTCTCAGCCGAGACGGTCGGCCGGGCGTACGGGGGCGGCATGCTCAAGATCGAGCCACGCGAGGCAGACTTACTTGCCGTGCCCTCGCCCGCGCTGGTGACCGCGCACGCGGAGGCCTTGACCGCGCTCCGACCCAAGGTCGCCGCGGCTCTGCGCGCCGGCAATCTGCTTCAGGCGGTGGACCTCGTCGACGAGGTCCTGCTTACCGGAGCCCTCCGCCTTGGGAAGAAGCCTCAAGCCGCGATCCGCTCTGATCGCGACGCTCTGGCGAAGCGACGCATGGACCGCGCCCGGGAGGTCTCCCGTGGCTGACGACACCAAGAAGGCTCAAGCCTGGCGGCTCTTCGACCCCATCGTCACCGAGGCCCCCGGTCGACGCACCAATCCCTGGGTAGAGCCCGGAGTGTTCGCCCCTGACTACGAGGTCCTCCAGCAACTTCTGGGGGTGCCCCTTCTACTCGATGCCGCCACCACCTCCGGTGTCCCTGCTCTGGCCCTGGACGTCTGGGTTGCGTACGAACTTCGCCGGGCCGGTCTCGAGCCGGACCGCGTCTGGCCGCGAGAAGAAGCCCCCAGGGTCATCTCCCAGGACGTTCTCGACTTCGTCAACGGCCAGACGAAGCAGACCGCGAACGCTCTCCGCGGGAGGATCGCCAAGGGCGGCAGCCGCAACGGCGGCGCCGCCAGCGGGAACATCCTCGGGAAGAACTACCTCAAGCAAGTCGACGTCATCCTCAGCCACTGGTCGACCGGCCCCGAGGTGCTGATCTCGACCAAGCGCATGGACTCCTCGTTCGGCAACAACGCCGCCAACCGCGTAGAAGAGTCGTACGGAGACGCCAAGAACCTTCGGCTACGCCACCCGCAAGCCGCGTGCGGGTTCGTCTACGGACTTCGCTCGACTTGCTGGGACCAGAGCCTCGACAAGGCGAACTGGCTGGTCGACTTGCTCACCAAGCTTGGTCGCGAGGAGGACGCATACCACGCGGTCGCGCTAGTTGTCCCTGAGTACTCCGGACCGCTGCCAAGCGCCGACGAAGCCGGGGCAGACCCCGACGACGAAGCACCTATCGACCCCTCCGCCCTAGCCGAACCCGAGCCCCTCGTCGAGAACGATGACGGCGACGACGATGCGGTAGTACGACAGCAGCTGGCCACGCTTCCCTCTGTGACCCTCCGAGGTGATCTGGTCCCGCACGAGATCAGCCCTGAACGGTTCTTCGCCGTCATGCTCAGCAAGGTCCTCGACCACACCCCGATCAACTACCACGTCATGGCCAGGCACCTTCGCAACAACCCCGGAGTAGACCTTCTGGCAGAGCAATGACCGACGAGGAGGGGTGCAGCAGTCCCGACAGTTTTGACCCGTCCGGACTTAACCTGCTGTCGCACTAACCCATCGTCACCGCACGCCCATGCCGCGCGTGCCACCGCCACGTGCCGTCTGCGCTGTCAGTTTCCGAAATTGGCTGCACGTCCTCTGCACACCACCTCCGCGCGCCGAATGGGAATCCGTGAATGGCGAAGTCCGCTCCGGCCTTACTCGCCGGTGGTTCCGTCGAGCAGTTCGCGGACAGCATCGGCATGCCCGCCGTGACGAGCCGTCTCGTTGATCAGGTGAAGAAGCACCCAGCGCAAACTAACGTCCCCTTGACCCTCCAGCTGACAGGAGTTGTCCAGCGGAGTCGATCGCACAAGGGTGTCCGTCATCAACCACCGCTCTTGGTACGCGCCAATGGCCGCGTCGATCGTCAACTCCTCGCCGGGCTGGAATTCGGCCTCATCGCGCTCAACTCCCACTCCGAGGAAGCCACCGTCGATCCAGCGCCACTCGACGTGGGTCAGATGGTTGACGATCCCGATCAGACTCAGCAGACGTTCCTCGGGACGCCAATGGGCATTCTGATTGCCCACAGATGCCTTTCGGACGACGGCGCCCCGAAGGAAGCGGAGCCAGTCCAAGAGCAACTCCTTCTCATCGTCGGGGTGATCGACGGGGAAGCTATGGTCGGGCATCCCAACAGAGTAGGTGGGCTGCTGTCCCTCTTGCTCGGCGAACGCGTGTCACTTAACGAACCTGTTGCGGCGACGCTGGCTGATCCGTTGAAAGCCCTGGATGGCCGCAACGATCGTCATTGCGGCCTTCATCGCCCGCCATCTCGTCACGGGCCGGACTCGACCCCCGGTCTCCGAACGAGAGCGTTACCGATCTACGACAGAGCCCTCAACCGCTCCTGCGTGACCCTGTTTTAGGGTGTAGAGCACTGGGTGGCGTGGCGGTGGGAGAGCGACCTGCGCACAGGGCCGGCACTGCGAACCTCCGCCGATGAGGACCCCTACTCTGATGAGTGACACTAACGGCAAAGACACCCTGAGCGCGCTCCATCCACACTGGCGTGAGGCGTTCGCACGCCATGACCTCACGTCGGTGAAGCTCATCCGGGTCTGGTCGGCCGAGACCCGACAGGCCCTCACGCCGCAGCGCCGCTGGGCGTTGCAATGCCGGATGGATGGGGAACGACCCAGCGCGATAGCTCGTGCCTTGGCCGTCAGCAGAGCTGACGTCCACGATGCGATCGAGACCGCTGGCCTCCTGCTCATCGCACCTCACATCGAGGACATCACCGACTGGGCTCACGCACGTGCCAACGGAGCACTCGACCGACTGACCGCCGCCGCGTGGGGCGCAGACCCCGTGGCCGTGACGACCGCCCTCGACGGGCTGCCCACACCGACCCGGCATGGCTACACAGCCTTGCGCCGCGCATCCGATCTCTGGACTGCCGGAGCCACCGTCGACGAGGTAGCTGCTGCCCTCAACCTGACGCGGTCACGGCTAGCGAAGGACATGGCCACAGGCCGTGTCGTCCTCGACGGGCGGCGCCTCGGCCGAGGAGCGGTCCTCACACTCACCGGATGGACCTCCGCCACCCTGACCAGGCATCGACGCACCGGCCGGTTCCCGACCGCTGACGGCTACGACCCCACCGCGTGGTGGTGGCATTCAACCCTCGCCCACTGGCTCGACCAGCAGGAGCACGTCTGCCCAGAGTGCCACCGCATCCTCGTGACCGCTGGCGGCCTTCGAGCTCACACCACCCGGATGCACAACAGTGGCCGCAAGAGCGCTGGCCGCAGGTAGGACAGGCTCCGCAGGAGGGGGCGAACGTACTCATCGGCCGCCTCTTCCGGATAAGGATGGGCGGCGCGTCCCTCCTAGCGGGCGTTCAGATCCTGCGTTGCGGGTGCTGCGGCGGGTCCAGGCGCGGCTTATCGCGTTGCGCGGTGGGAAGTGCTCGGCCGCCAGCCTTGGGCGGCGGCTCTCGCCGCGCCCGCAACGCGGTTCCTGCTCGGGTGGTGGACAGGCTCGCGACGTCGACCGCAGTACGCAGCGTCAAGGCTGGTGCTGATGTCGCGGGGAGGGGGACCCAGCCCCCCTTCGCCGCTGCGGTCAAGATTCGTGGGTCATGTCCTTGCCCTCCGCCCGGTTTGGGTAGTTGGCGAGCCGGGAAGGTGACGACTTCGTTGTCGACGAGGGTGCGAGTCGTGGCCGCGTAGCGATCCGCGACCCGCCGCAGGGCGCTCCCGGTGAGGTCGGAGAGAGCGCGGAGCTCGTGCCCGACGTCGACACGGTCATGTATCTCGTTGGCGGTGGCCCAGCCTGGACCCGAGCGGACGGCCTCTCGGATGCGGTCGTGCAGGTCGTGCGCTGCCTGGAGCTGCTCGAAGTCCTCGCGCCCTCCGGGTTGGGTGCGGGTCTGCGCAGGCCATGCGTCGAGCACGTCACCCCAGGCGCTCTGTGCCGAGCCGAGCACCCTGGCGACCTGCGAGAGGGTCTGGGTGCTTGGCGAGTGCCTCGCGGCATGTGTGAGTGCTGCTGTGGCGGCGTGGATGTACCGCAGGTCTGCCGGGGCCGCCCGCATGACATGGCTGCTGACCTGCGTGGGCTCTAGTGCCCGCTCAGTCGTTGCGCACCATCGGGCGATCGCCCCGGCCAGGGTCGTCGGCGCCGGGGCCATTCCTACGACGGGTCGCTCACCCTGCCGGCCGATGTTTCGACAGGTCCTCTCCAGTGCGTCGTAGCGAATAACAGCCCGCCGAGCCGCAGCTGCGGTGTGAGCGTTGGCCTCGGCGGCGGTGGTGGCTGCTGCGGCCGCCGAGATTCGGCTGACTGCACCGACGGCGCTGGTGACCTGTGTGAGCGCAGCGCGCGCGTGCTCCTCGCTGAAGTCGGGTCGCAGCGAGGCGCTGACCAGGACGTCGGCGGTCACGCCGAGGAGGCGTGCGAGGTGCACCGCCTCCTCACGGGCTGATCCCTGCGGCGCCCTGCTGCGAACCGTCGGAAGGTCTGAGATGCCCCTCAGGACGGGATCGGCGGCTGTGCGGGCCCCGCCGAGGGTGGGGATGGTTGATAGCGCTCGGACAGCGGCCGGGCGAATGACCTCCCAGTCGGACCGGATTCGGCTTTCGAGGTCCTGCGTTCGTGACCCTGCGGTGATGGTCGCGGCGTAGCGGTAGGCGGCGGCCGAGATGTCATCGAGCAGGTCGTCGAGGAAGACGTCAGGCATCGAACTCCTGGGCACGCAGGAGAAGGGAGGCGAGCTCGCTGCGTGCGGTGAGCACATCTGCGGCCGTGGTCTCCCCTGCGGTGACGCCCGCGTCGAGAGCTGCGGCGGCGGCGAGCAGGTGCTCATGGGCGCTGCTGACGGCAAGAGGGGTGTCTGCTTCGATGCGTCCGGTGGCAAGGACCAGGGTGGTCCGGGTGTAGCGGATGTCGTCAGCGAGGAGGCCCTCGCCGACAACCTCGGCGACCTCGAGCTGGGCGATGGCTTCGGCGATGTGGTTGGTCATGGGCCTCAGTGTGTCGGTCGGTCCCGGGGTGTCGCGTGGACTCGTCACATCAGTGGACAACGTCGACCCGGTGACCGCAACTGGGGAAAGCCCAAACTGGTCGCTCCGGTTGCGCTGTCGGTGCTCTGCCCAAGGATGGTCAGACCCACCGAGACAAGGAGGACGCGATGGCAAGGCTGCGGAGTTGCTCGTGCGGGCAGCGGCATCGGCAGAGCACCATCGGTTGCCCGAACGCACGCAAGGGGCGGCAGGCCCCGTCCGTGCGGGTGGTTGGTGCGCTCCTGGGGCTCGGTGCGGTCTTCCTGCTGCTGAGTGGCCTGCCGGACGTGACCTTTTGGTCCGGCAGCGGCTCTGCGGAATCGACCACGGGGACTGTGACTCGGGTCGTCGATGGGGACACGGTGGTGGTGGCGGACAAGAGCGGCCGTGACTTGGGGCGGGTACGGATCCTCGGGATGGATGCCCCCGAGACCAACCCTGCGCAGTGTTGGTCGAAGGAGAGCACCCAGGCCGCCAAGCGTCTCCTCGAGGGCAAGGATGTCACCTTGGTCAGCGACCCGAAGAACGACGACCGCGACGATAACGGTCGCCTGCTGCGCTACGTCGACCTGCCTGGCGGGGACGGGAAGAGTCGTGACGTCACTGCGGTGATGCTGCGCCAGGGCCACGCGTGGAAGACCGCGAAGGCGCGCACGCACACCCGAGAGGCCGACTACCGGGCCCCATCCAAGGCCGCGAAGGCTGCCGGTCGCGGCGTGTGGAGCTGCTGATCGCGATGGGCGAACCGATCACCGTGACCTGGCACTCGCGCGCCGGGGGCACCCCATGGCGTCCGCCGGCGAAGAGGCCGGCGTCCCCGGGTGCTCCGCGCCTCTAGGTGAGGGACGGGCCCTGGCTGCGAGTCTCGGCCGGGGTGATTCGTGGCGAATCATCCCGGGATTGCGGGGTGCGGGCCTGCTCCCGTCGGGCCGTCGGTGAGGCTGTCGCGGCCTCGGGCCTGGGGCCTGGGGAGATCGCGCGTGCCCGACGATCGCTGTGGGCTGAGCGGGCGGCGACCGCCACCTTCGCGAGCTGGTGACCGACCTGGCGGACCTGGGGGTTGGGGGCGTCTCGGGTGTGCTCGGCCTCGACCATCGCTGCGGCCTGGAGGGTGACAGCCACGGCCGTGGCGGCGTCCTCCCGTCGCTGGGGTTGGGCGTTGACCTCCGAGGTGAGGTCCTCGATCGCAGCGGCGAGCTCGGCCAGGTGCGAGGTGGGGTCGGCCTGCGTGGCGGGCCTGGCGGGGATGCTCCGTGCTGTTGCGGTCAGGGCGGTGGTGACCTGGTCGTGGCCTGCGTCTTGCAGGAGCGGGGCGGCTGCTCGGGCGACTGCGGCCCACCCGGCGAGGTCGCTGGCGGTGGTGCTCTCGGCGTCGGGCAGGTTGGCCACGGATTGCCACCCGGCGTCCTGGACGCGCTGGATCGTGTCGTCGAGGCTCATGCGGTGCTCCTGCGTCGCAGAATCGCCAGCTCGGCTCGGAGCGGGAGCAGCCACAGTGGGCGGTCCTGCGCGGGGATCGCGTCGAGGGCGCGTTCCGCTCCGCGGAGTGCGTCTTCGGGGCTCGTCGTGGTGTCGATGGTGATGTCCGGCGCCTCGAGGTCGACGACCTCGTGGAGGGTGAGAGCGATCTCCTCGAGGTGCTCGCTCAGGGGGTGGGTGTCGCTGATGGAGGTCCGGGCCTTGGTGAGGTGCCCCAAGACCTCGCGCAGCGTGCTGTCCAGGGCTGCTGGGGTGGTTCCGGTCATCCCAGTCCTGTCGTGGGCCCGTGAGTACGTGAGGGCTGCCTGGCTGGGTGGTCACGGCGCGGCTCAGCCCGGCGTGACCCTTGGGCCTCGATGGTGGCCTGGAGGCGTGCACGGGCCTCCTGAGCACGGCTGACGGCCTGGTCCGGGGGAAGCACCTCGTCATCATCCCCGATTCGTGGCGAATCAGTCGCTGCGGGCGCGACGACTGCGGGGTCGGCCTTGGGGGCGCTCATGCGCTCTTCGACCTGGGCCAGCTGGTCGCGGGCGTCCTTGAGGTCGTCTGCGCGTGCGAAGGGGACGCCAATGCTGTCCTGGGCCTCGGCGATCTCGCGTCGTGCGCGTTCGGCTGCGCCTTGCGCGGCTTCTAGGGCGCGGGGCAAGTTGGCGATCGCGTTCTCGATGCGGGTGATGCCGCCATGCCCGCTCTCGGAGAGGTCGATGTCGACGCTGATGTCCGGGAGGTCACCGAGGCGAACCTGGGCGACGTCCTGGCCGCCGAGACGGGCGAGACGCACGCGCCCGTCGAAGGTGTGCCCGCCGAGGATGAGGACCTGGTCAGGCTCGGCCTCGGGACGGGTGTGCTTGTCCAGGCGGGCGAGGTGGGCCCCAAGGGTGTGGCGCAGGGTGGCCGCGGCGTCGGCACGGTTGCTGTGGGTGCGCCCGTCTGCGGTGCGGGCGCGGAAGTTCTCGCCGCGAGTGTCGGTGCTGCCGGCGATCGCGGCCTCGATCCGCGGGATGCGTTCCAGGGCACGGTCGAGATCCTGCTCGGCGGTGTGGATCCTGGTGCGCAGACCGGCCTGGGCTCGGGAGTGTGAACGTTCGAGGCGGGTCAGGGTGGCGACTTCCTGCTCAAGCTCTGCGCGTTCGAGGACGAGCGGGTCGCCGGAGGCAAGGGCCTTGACCTCGTTGAAGCTGAGCGTGTTGTCGCCGAGGTCCTCGATCTCGCGCTGGTCGAGAGTGCCCCTCATGATCTGGTCGATGAACTTCGCCTTGCGTTCCACGGTCTGCCACGAGTAGGCGTCGAAGCTGCCCTCGACGACGTAACGGTAGATGCCGACCTCGGGGTTGAGGTTGCCCTGGCGCAGGATCCGCCCTTCGCGCTGCTCGATGTCGGCTGGCCTCCAGGGGCAGTCGAGGTGGTGCAGGGCGACCGCCCTCGTCTGAATGTTCGTCCCGACGCCCATCTTCGAGGTCGATCCGATGATGACGTCGACCTGCCCGGTGCGGCACTGCTCGAACAGGAGCGCCTTCTTGCGGTCGTTGTTGGCCTCGTGGATGAAGCGGACCCGGGCCGGGTCCATGCCCCGCGCGACGAGTTCCTGTCGCAGGTTCTCGTAGACGTTGAAGGGGGCGGAGCCGGTCGGGGTGCCAAGGTCGCAGAACACGATCTGCAAAGAGCCAGGGGTGGTGTGGGTCTGCCCCTCGCTGTCGGGCATCGCGTAGGTGTCGTCGCGGTGGGTCTGCCAGATGCTGTGGATGCGCTCAGCTGCTGTTTCGAGCTTCGTCGGGACGGGCATCAGCGTGTCGTCGGCCTGGTCCTGCCCGACGAGCCGAAGGTCGAGTGCAGCCGCTCGCCCTTCGGAGGACACCTTGAGCATGTTGTCCTCGGTGGGCGGGACCAGCCTGGCTCGGACCTTCTCGGCCCGCTCCCCCAGGTCGCTGACGTACTCGCTCAGCTCGGGGCTGGGTGCGATGAGGACCGTCTCGGGGAGTCGCTGCCCGTCGCGCCTGGCCCTCAGCTCGGGTCGCTTGAGGTGGGTGAGGTCCTCGGCGGTCTTGACGTCGGCGGCGACGTGCCACATCCGTAGCAGCTCGGGGACGTTGCGGAACTTCGCGAACCGCGTCGTGGTCCGGTAGTTGCCGCCTCCTTCGGGGGCCAGCTCCACCTGGGTGACGGTCTCGCCGAACGTCGCGGCCCAGGAGTCGAAGTCGACGATGCCGACCTCGTCGAGGAGGTCGGGGCGGATGTAGCGCTGCATGACGTAGGCCTCGGCCACGCTGTTGGCGATCGGTGTCGCTGTCGCCCCGGTGAAGACCCGTGCCCCGTTGCGGCGGCGCAGGTAGTCGATCTTCATGTCGAGGTCGATCGCGCGCTGGGCCCCATCGTGGGCGACGTCGCGGATCGAGGAGACGATCCGCATGTTCTTGTAGTCGTGGAGCTCGTCGACCATGAGGTAGTCGATGCCGAGCTGCTCGAAGGTCAGCCCGGCGTCACGACGCTGGTCGAGGTCCTTCTTCAGCCGCTCCTCGCTGTTGGCCAGCCGGGTCTCCATCTGCTTGACGATCCGGGTGTCGGCGGTGTCACCGGCCAGGCGTTCGAGGGAGGCGCGCAGGGCCTCCTGCTCTCGCTGCATGTACGTCCGCTCGGTCTCGGTGGAGACCGGCAGTGCTTGGAAAGCGCCGCGCGTCATGATGATGGCGTCCCAGTCGCCGGTCGCGGCCTTGGCGACGAAGAGGCGGCGCTTGTCGCGTTGTAGGTCCTCGGTGCCTGCGGCCAGGACGTTGGCACGGGGGTAGAGCGCGAGGTACTCGCGGGTGAACTGCTCGAGCATGTGGTTGGGCACGACGATGGCTGGCTTGTTGACCATCCCGAGCCGTCGCAGCTCTTGGGTGCCCATCACCATCTCGGCCGTCTTGCCTGCCCCGACCTGATGGAAGAGCCCCACGGACGGCTCGCTGACGATGCGGTGCACCGCGGCTCGCTGGTGCGGGTGCGGGTGGAACCACTTGGCGAGTCCGGGCAGGGTGAGGTGCTCGCCGTCGTAGGCGCGCAGCACGATGCTGTTGAACATCGTGTTGTAGGCCTGGGCCAGGCGTGCCGAGCGGCCCGGGTCCTGCCAGACCCACTCCGCGAACCGGTCACGGAGAGCGGCCGCTTTCTCTGCGGCGGCATCGGTCGCTTCGGCGTTGACCACGCGGACGGTGCCGCCCTCGGGGCGTTCGATCTCGTCCCGGATGACCGTCTCCTGCTGCTGGAGCAGACGGGTGGTGAGGTCGAGGGCGTTGAGGCGTTCGGTGCCCCAGGTGCTCGTGGCGGCCACGGTGCGCTTGTTGCCGGCCACGGTCCACATCGCGCCCGCGCCATGGCGAACCCGGACGGAGGGATCGTCCAGGGTCTCCTGGAGGAAGGCCTCGACATCGGTGTCAGGGATCCAGACCGCCCCGAGGCTGGCATGGATCTCCTCGGGCCCGAGGTCGTCGGGGACAACGGCGGTCAGTGCCTCGACGTTGCTCTGGAAGCGGTCGTCGTCGGCGGCCGCCGTCGTGGCGGCGGCGAGCTTGCTGCGCACGTCCCCGGAGAGGTACTCCGCGGCGGGGACGAGGCCATCGGTGGCGGGGTCGTCGTAGACGAGCGTGCCCAGCTGGGCGCGTGCGGCGTCTGTGTCGGCGCCGAGTAGGTCGGCGATGACGGGAAGGTCGATCTCGCCGCGCTGGTCAAGGCAGATGGCCAGGGCGTCGGCCGGGGTGTCTGCGGAGGTGAGGACCTCCCGGCGTTCCAGGACTCGGCCGCGGAGGATCGCGGCCTTCGTGGCGGTGCCGGTGGCCTCGTCGTAGACCTCCAGCGATCGGACGGGCGCGGCGAAGGGGTCCTCGCCGAACTGGACGATAGAGCGGGGCAGGACGCGGGCGAGGATGTCCTGCCCGGTGTTCTCGTCGACCCGGCCGGTGCGGCGGTGGGTGACCCGGTTGAGGGGCCCGTAGCGCTGCACGTATGTGTCGTATTGCGCGTTGAGACGGGCCCGGAGTCCGGCGATGTCCCCGGTGTCCTCGACCGTGGCGGCCTCCGCGTCGAGGAGGGCCAGCGTGGTGTCTCGCAGCGCCAGCAGGGCGCGCATCTCGTCGCGGCGCGACTTGGGGACCTCGAAGGGGTGGCTCTGGCCGTCGCGGACCTGGGTGAACCCCTCCCCCGCTTCCTGGATGAAGCCGGTGAAGCGCAGCGGGTTGCCTGTGATCGCGACCGGAGTCGGGGTGATTCGTGACGAATCACCGCCCTGGGGCTGGTGCACGCGGCCCGCAGTTGTCGCGGCTGCGGTGATAGCTCGCAGCGTCTCTTCGAGCCGGGCCGGGGTCTGGTCGAGCTCGGGACTGTGGACCTGGAGCTCAGGGCCGAACTGTCCCGTGCCGACAGTGACGGTACCGAGGACGTGCTCGGAGTGCTGCTCGAAGTAGGCGCTGGCGTGGACCTGGCCCTCGACGGGCACAGTGCGCAGCCATGTGTCGTCGCCCGGCGTCTCGTCCTCGAGGCGCCGGCGGAACAGCAGGACGTCGGTGACGACGTCAGTTCCTGCTGCGCGTCGGTGTGCACCTGCGGGGAGCCGGACGGCGCCGAGGAGGTCGGCCTGGGCGTAGATGCCTTCGCGGGCGCGACTGTCGGTCTTGTCCAGGGTGTAGCGGGAGGTCAGGACGGCGACGGTGCCACCGGGGCGGACGAGGTCGACGGCCTTGAGGATGAAGTGGTCGTGGATCGGGAGGTTGTCCGGGTTGTGGCGCGGGTCGTGGAGGCGCAGCTGCCCGAACGGGACGTTGCCGATCACGGCGTCGAAGGTGCCGGGGGCGAAGGGGGTCTCAGCGAAGGACTCGGTGCGGACGGTGGCGTCCGGGTAGAGGGCCCGGGAGATGTTGGCGGTGACCGCGTCGACCTCTACGCCGGTGACGTGGGTATCCCCGCGCAGGTCCTCGGGGATGAGGCCGATGAAGTTTCCCGACCCGGACCCGGGCTCGAGGACCTCTCCCCCGGTGAACCCCAGTCCTTGGAGGGCGTCCCACATCTGGGTGGCGATCGCGGCGTCGGTGAAGTGGGCGTTGATCGTCGACCGGGACGCTGCGGCGTAGAGGGCCGGGGTGAGGATCTCGCGCAGGTAGGCGCGGTCCTCGGCGTACTCGGTGTTCCGCTCGTCGAAGACGTGGGGCAGCGCGCCCCACCCGGACCACCGAGCGATCTGCTCCTGCATGTGGGCGTTGACGCCCCCGGTGGACTGGGCGACCTGGAGCCAGTGCAGCGCAGCAAGGTTCCTCGCGAGCCGGGAGCGGGCAGCGACGGCATCCCCGAAACCTCGTGCGCTGGTCTCTGAGGACCCCCCGAGGTGCTCCTGACCGCGGGGAACGAACCTCGGCGCCCCCTCGGGGAGGGTCAGCGGATCGGCAGTGAGTCGATCCAAGCCTTCCGCCGGGCCTGGAACTCCGCTGGGCTGATCGAGTCGTCGTCCAGGTCCGCCCACAGCGGGTGGCTCGGGTCGCTGGGCATCCCCGTCGGGTCGATCGGGCTCGGCGTCGGGTCCTGCGCGTCGTCGTCGCTCTGCGGAGGTGTCGGGAGCAGCTCGGACAAGATCGTCTCGCGGGCCGTCAGGCGGGCCATGTTCCGCCTCCCGACCTCCTTGAGATAGTCCGGGTCGGCCGGTGATGCTCGGAGGATGTCCTCCTCGATCTGGATCATCTGCTCGTGGGCGGTCTGGCCCAGGGCCGCGAAGTGGGTCTCCGGGTCCGGGATCTGCTGGTACTGCTCGGGGAGCCACGTCTTCCAGTGGTCCATCGCTAGCTGTCCGAGCTCGTTCATCGCGGTCGGGCTCTCCATCTCCGAAGAGGTCGAAGGCCAGCTGTGCGTCGTCGGTGCTCCGACGTGGCCGAGCCATCCCGCTTCCCCCTTGTGGACGTAATCAAGTCTTCGCCATTGTGCAGTACGGGTACGGCATCCGCCTGTTGAGAAGTCGCGCCTTGAGAAGTGGCGGCGCACGGGGTTCACCCGCCCTCCGGCTCGGGGGTGATTCGTGACGAATCACCCGTGGATGAGGTCGCGCGGCCAGCGGGTCTGGCCTGCCCGATCCGGGCCCCCCGGGGCAGGTCACCCTTCGGCATCGGCGGCCAGGGCTGCCCGTCGTGATGCTCCGCCTCGAGGCGTCGGCAGTGCTCCTCGGTGGCGTCGAGGAGGAACTGCGTGAGGGTGTAGGCGGCACCGTGAACGCGTTGCATCCCAGCGACCGTCCCGCGCACCCGCTCGGCGTGCTGCGCAGGCACCTGCGCCTGAAGGTTCTCCTTGGGCGTCATGCCAGGACCCCCTTCGCCCGCAGATCGGCAAGGACGGCGCGGTAGTCCTCGGTCACGGGCTCCCCCGATGCTCCGATGGGGAGCGGGGTCCGCTGGTCGTAGGCGCGCGAGGCGACAACGGAGCGGCGCACGGGTGGGGTGACGAGGCCGCCGTAGGCGCCCTGGAGAGCGTCGATGGCTTCGGCGTAGAACCGGCCCGCCCCGACCGGGGGAACGCTGCATGGGACGACAGCGACCAGGGCCAGATCGGGGTTGTAGGCGTCGGCGACGTCGGTGACGATGCCCTCGGTGCGCGGCAGCCCCTGGAGTTCCTTGGTCGAAGGGAAGGTCGTGGTCAAGGCTGCGGTCGCCGCCACGAGAGCCGCAACTGGGAACAGTTCCCCGACGCCTTGCTGGCAGTCGAGGATCACGACGTCGGCGAGATCCTCGACGCCGCGCAGGGCGTGCTTGAGCCGCTGCTCCGCACCGGTGACTGTCCCGAGAAGGATGCGCTGCTGGTCGAGAAGGTCACTGGCCGGGACCAGTGACAGTCCCTCGATCGGGGTCGAGACGATCGCCTCGGCCAGCGTGATCTCGCGGAGCATGACCGTGCCGGCGGTATGGGTGACCGTCTCGGGGTCCACCCCGACGGCAGTCGTGGCGTTGGCCTGGGGGTCCAGGTCGATGAGCAGCACCCGCTGCCCGTCCTGGGCCAGGAGGGCGGCCAGGGTCGTTGCCGTGGTGGTTTTCCCTGCGCTGCCTGCCCCAGAGACGATGGCTAGGACGGGGGTGATTCGTGGCGAATCAGTCATCGGCTGTGTCCTCTTCCTGCTGCTGAGCGTTCACGGTCTCTCGGGCCTCGGCGAGCTTGCCCTGCTCCCACGGGCTGGGGTCGTAGCCCTGCTCGGCGAGCCAGGCGTAGTGCTCGAGGTGCACCTGTCCCCACTTCCGATGGTCCTGGGGCAGTCCAACCTCTTCGTCGCGCTTGGCGATCAGCAGGACCCAGGCGGCGTGCAGTTGCGCACGCTCATCGAGTGTGCGGAGGTGGACGCGAATGTCCCAGTAGTTCAGTCCCGTGGGGATCAGTTCGGCGTGCTCCAGGAGCGGCTGGGCCACGCGGAGGGTCTCTGAGCCCCAGCTGGCGCCGTTGATCGCCCAGGCGAGCAGTCCTCGGCGGATGACGTCCGCTTTCGGGGACTTGGCGACCATGTCAAGCAAAGCGGCCCGCCTGGCCTTGTTGGCCTTGCGACGCTGGGTGTCGTTCGCGGCCTGCTCCTGCTGCCGGCTGGATGCGGGGGCCTTCTTCGGCTTCTCGGTCGTGTAGAACTCGACCTTCCCTCCTCCGCCCAATGGGGCGACGTGGCTGTGGCTGACGACGAGAGTGCCCGCGTCCTGGGCCTGGGCGATGGCCTTGTCATCGTTGAGTCGGTGGTTCCAGGCGCTGCCAGTGCCGCACTTGAGGTGTGCGTCGAGCTCGTCGAAGGCGACGAAGGGCGCTCCGCGCTGCTCCGCCTGCTCGACGGCCGTGGTTCGCGCGACCTCCACTCGCGCGTCGTACCGGGCATGGGTGATGGCCTCGGTGAGGTCGAACTCCTCCTCGGCGGCTGCGGCGGCCTCGTTGACCAGCTGGATCACGTCGGGGTCCTCGTCGAGGACGGTGGCGGACTCCTCGATGCCGAGCAGCCCCGCGCCGACGACTTCCTGGAGTCCCGGAGGGAGTTCGAGCAACTTGAGCTTCTTGCTGATCTGCGACTGCGAGACCCCGGTGTGCTTGGCCAGGGCCCGCTGGGAGAGGCTCTGGCGCTCCATGATCCGTCGGTAGGCGATGGCCTCCTCGATGGGCGTCAGCGCCTCCCGGTGGATGTTCTCGTGGACGACGAGGGAGTCCAGCGTCGTCGGGTCGAAGTCCTCCCGGACCCGGGCCGGGACCTCATCGCGGTCGGCGGCGGCTGCGGCCGCCAGTCGCCGGTGCCCAGCAAGCACGACGTAGGGAGCGTCGGTGACGACGTCCTCGTGCTCGGGGTGATTCGCGCGCCACAGCTCGAGCGGCACGAGCACCAGGTCCTGGATGACGCCGACCGCGCGGATCGAGGCCACCAGCCCCTCCCCCGGCCGCGACCTCTCCGCGGGGTTATCGGGGTTGGGCTGGATGTCACCCAGGGGAATCATCCGACTCTCGCCGACCGCCGCTGCCCGCGACTTCATCGCCTCGACCACGCCGCCCTTGCGCGAGGGGGCCACCCTGGCGCGGTTCAGGGTGGTCGACATGCCCTTGGCTGGCTTCGCCATGGTCGTCCCCTTCACTCGATTGCATACGTTACATGTAAAGCATGTAACAGGACGGGGGTGGGCGCAACCTCTCAGAGGTGTGGGCGTGTCGGAGCCTGGGCCTGGGTGATTCGTGACGAATCACCCCGGTTACAGAGCGGACAGGCCGCCCCTCGACCTAACCGGTGTAGCGAGAGCCGCATTCGCAGGCCTAGAACGGCGGTTCCTCGTCGAGTCCGTCGTCCACGACGTTGGCGCGGATGCCGGGTGGGCAATCGGGGCACTTGGCGACGACGTGGCGGCCGCGGCCGTCGCTGATGGTGACCCAGCCGTGGCCGTCGCAGTCGGTGCGGCGGCAGGGCTTGAGGGTGGCGGGGTCGACGAAGGGTGTGTGACTGGGGTGGTCGGCCTCGACGTCGAGGTGCCGGAGGAGCCCGGCGAGGACGACGGCGGGACGAGTGGCGATTCGGTCTGCGGTGAGGGGAGCGATCTGACCGCGGCGCTTGGCGAGGTCTGCGAGAGCCAGGACGACGTCCTGGGGACTCCACGGCGTGGGGGCGGTGGCGAAGCGTGCCAGGGCCGGTCCGAGGCGTCTGGGGGCCTCCTGGCGCAGCCAGGGGACGATCTTGACGAGCTCGGCACCGAGTTGGGTGCCAGCTCGGCGTCGAGCCGCCCCTCTTCGTGGTGGCCGCGGCGGAGCCGCGTCCTTTTTCTCGCCGCGTGCGGCGTCAGGGGAGGGAGGTGTTAGGTGAGTTTTTGAGGAGGACTTGGTCCTCCTAGGGGGGGTGAAAATCTCCCCAGGGGTTTTCCCCAGCCCGGACGGGGTCGTGAAGGCGACCTCGGTGGCCAGACCCCTCTGGTGAGAACCGGAGCGCCATGCCTCCATCCGCTCGGCCCAGGTGAGCATCCGGCCTCGCTGGATGACGACTTCGAGCCCGATCGCACGGGAGACGCGGGCGCAGTTCTGGACCTGCCGCTTGGTGACGCCGAGGACGCTCGCGAGGGTGTCCGGGCGTACGGTGGCGCCCCGGCCGGTGCGGCGGTGTGCGTAGCCGGAGCGCACCACCAGGTAGCGGCGCAGCAGGTCCTCGGAGACCAGCCCGGCACGCAGCTCAGGGTGAGCAGCGATCGCCACGGGCACGACCCAGGCCAGCCAGTGCTCGCGTGAGCGCCACGCGGCCACGCCTGCGTAGGCGCCGGCGGGGGTCTCGTAGTGCACGCCTGAGGGGCGGGCAGTGCGTCGTCGAGCACGGTCAGTGGGGTGCCGGCGGGGGAGCAACTCGGGGTGACGGAGGCACTGCCGCTGCACCCACGGCCCGAGGCCGTCCGGGCACTCCCGTGCAGTCAGCGCGGCTCGACGCCGCTCTCGCAAGTCGGTGGGGACGCCTGGACACGCCGAGAAGATCTCGCCAGAGACTGGCAATCTCGAGACAGAGTCGTCTAAAGTGGGCAGCACAAAGCCGCCTCCTCACGGTTCGGTGAGTGGTTCAGATCGGGGAAGTCACCGAGTTGCCGCTCGGTCTCCCACCTAGCTTTTGACGATGGAAGCTCCGGTTGCCGCCGGGGCTTTCGTCATGTCAGGGCACTGCCCTGATTAGGGGTTAGCCCGTAAGCTCCCACTCTTCCTGTCGGGGGAGTTCCCCGTCCTTCGCGGGGTTCTCGGCGGGGGCCAAGTCAGGCAGACCGACCTCGCGGCACAGGACGGCAGCGATGTACTCCGAGAGGGACTGGCCGCGTGCCGCAGCCTCGATTCGGACCCTGTCTGCCGCTGCGTTGGGTATCCGCGCAGCCATCAGCGTGCGATCGCCCTTGCTCGGTCGTCCAGCCATAGATAGAACCTAGCCGCGCATATCAGATATGTGCGGGATCTTTCATGAGCGTGTCGGATGGGGCTGGTGTGACGACCTCCTGGGTCGCGCCCCCAGCCGCCAGAGCGTCACGCCGGCAACGAGGTTGAGCAGGGTGAGGAGCCGGTCAGCTCCCTCGCTTTGGGTGGCAATGACGGCGCCGACGGCGAAGACGCCCACCGCCAGGAGGCGCAGGACCGGACGGGCGAAGGTCATCAGCGCGACAAGTAGCGCTCCAGCGATAGGGATGTTGGCTATGACGGCGTTCAGCTCGTCCATCGGATGCTCCTTCATGAGGGCGGGTCGGCGGATACCGTGCGGGGGTGCTGGCCTTCGACTCGACAACTTCCTATGCGCTCACGGTAGCGCAAAGCGCTCACATGTGCTTTTCTCGTACACATGGGGTTGCTGATGGCTAGTCGTCTTGACGACCTGTTTGCGCCCTACGGCGAGCATTTGACGACGAAGGAGCTCGGGGAGATCTTCGGTGTGAGTGAACCGACGGTGCGTCGGTGGCTCGCATCGGGAGTGATCCCGGCCTACAAGGTCGGGACGTCCTGGGTGATCTTGGCGGCTGAGGTTCGCGACTGGATGGAGGAGCAGCGCAACCAGTAGCCCGAAGGGGGCCGCAGCACATGAACCGAGCAGGGAGGGGTTCGCTGACGTGCGCCGCGCTTGTCGCGGTGCTGACAGCGTGCAGCAGTGGGGGAGAGGATCCGCCGCCGACGTCCTCGACGTCGTCAGGGTCCTCCACCTCGACCCAGGCGACCTCGACGCCGTCCGGCCCGAACGACGCGCAGATGACCGAGACGACGCCTCCGGTGGCGTCGCCGACCTGGGATCAGCAGGCGCGACGAGAGGCGATCACTGCGGCCGAGGAGGTCCTGACGGCCTTTGCCCGCCCGGACATTTCGCAGGGGGAGTGGTGGCGCGACCTGGGGCCGATGATGACCCCCTCGGCCCGGCAGGTCTACAACTCAGTCGACGTGGCCGCGGTGCCCGTGCGCGAGGTGAAGGGGAAGGGCCGGATCGCCGACGATTCGAGCCCGTACCTGGCGACGGTCGAGATCAGCACCGATCGCGGCAAGTACACGGTCCTGATGGCGCGCACGGGCCAGGGAGCCCCGTGGCTGGCTGAACGGATCGAGCCGGAGCGGGGCTCGTGAGCAAGAAGGTCGCGCTCGGGCTGCCAGCGGTTCTGCTGGGCGGCCTCCTGGCGTCTAGCTTCCTCGTGGGCGGGGCGGAGAGCCCAAACGACGGCTGCATCCCGACCGAGGACGGGATCGTGGTCAACATCGCGAACCTCCCCGACTCGGTTGGCCCGTACTCCGGTGAGCAGCTGAAGAACGCGGCCCTCATCGTCAACGCGGGCAAGAAGATGGGCCTGTCCCGGCACGCGCAGACGATCGCGGTGATGACGGCGATCGGCGAGTCGACACTGAACAACCTGGAGCGGGGGGACGCCGTGGGTCCGGACAGCCGCGGCTTGTTCCAGCAGCGCGCGACCGGGTGGGGCTCGCTCGAGGACCGGATGAACCCCTCGAGCGCCGCGACGAACTTCTACAAGGCGCTCCTTGAGGTCGAGGGGTGGGAGGACCTCGCTCCGACCTTTGCCGCGCACCGGGTGCAGAGCAACGCCGACCCGTACCACTACGCGCAGCACTGGCGCTCTGCGCAGCAGCTCGTCTCCGCCTTAGAGGGGGCTCAGATCACTGAGGCCGGCTCGACGAACGTCGACACCGCCAAGACGATCAAGGCGTACAACCTCGGCAGCGTCCGGGACGTGACCGCCCGCGCGGTCGGAGTGCTCGCTCCCCAGTTCAAGATCTCCACCGTCGGCGGGCACCGTCCCAACGACCCCTACCCGGACCACCCGTCGGGATTGGCGGCGGACTTCATGGTCCCCCTCACCGACGCCGGGACGGCGAAGGGGGACGCCCTGGCCCAGTACCTCACGGAGAACCACGAGGAGCTCGGTGTGAAGTACCTGCTGTGGCAGCAGCGCAGCTGGTACCCGGACCGGGGTTGGAAGCCGATGGAGAACCGGGGCTCGCCCACGGCCAACCACCAAGACCACGTCCACGCGACGTTCCAGGGCAGCGCGGGGACGGGCGCCCTGCCAGCGGCCAGCGCGTGCATGGACTCCGAGGCAGATTCGGTCTTCGCCGCCCCGGGGGAGCGGGTCATGCCCAGCAAGGGCCCGATTACCTCCCCCTTCGGCATGCGCATGCACCCCACGCTCGGGTACGCCCGGATGCACGCGGGTATCGACATCGGCGCTCCGTGCGACGCGGCGATTAGCGCCCCGTCCAAGGGCCGCGTGGTCTACGCGGGCCCGATGGGCGGATACGGCCACCTCATCGAGGTCGACCATGGCCAGGGGACCACGACCCGCTACGGGCATATGTACGGCAACGGGCTGCTCGCCCGGGTCGGCGACGAGGTTCAGGCGGGGCAGCAGATCGCCAAGGTCGGCAGCGACGGCGAGTCGAGCGGGTGTCACCTGCATTTCGAGGTCCGGGTCAACGACAAGCCGATCGATCCGCAGACGTGGATCGGAAAAGGGAAGGCCTAGTGCGCCGCGGTCTCGTTGTCGCCGGTGGGGGGAGCCTGCGTGGCCGTCCCGTCGATCATCAGCTGTCGCACGGCGGGCCACCAGATCCGGTAGTTAGGTCCGATGCGCTGCGAGGGGATCGTGCCGTCCCGGATCAGCAGCGCACAGGTGTCTGGCGTGATGCCGAGCAGCCCTGCGGCGGTGGTGCGGTCAACGACCTCTGGATCGCCCTCAGGGATCAGCGGGTGCTGGACGAGGGCGACCTCGCCGACGACGGCGCGCAGGACGGCCGGGCGCCACATGCGCCACTTCTTGCCAAGTCGCCACGCCGGGATCTCGCCAGCGCGGATCGCACGGCCAAGCGTGGACTCGCTCACGGAGAGCATCTTCGCGGCGGCTGGGATGTC
>NZ_VIUW01000005.1 GCF_007828725.1 Marihabitans asiaticum | reverse complement strand
TGGGTCGGGGCGTGCGCCTCTTCTCCGCGATGCAGGTCAAGACGTTGTGGCTGCGCGACGGCGGGTGCACCTATCCCGGTTGCACCACTCCGGCGCGATGGTGCGATGCGCACCACCTCATCCACTGGGCCGACGCTGGCCCGACCGACCTGAGCAACGCGGCCCTGCTCTGTCAGCGCCACCACACCCTGGTCCACGGGCGCCGCCTGGCCGGCGAGGTCTCGTCAGGGGCTGGATCCTCGGGTGGTGGGTCGTCGGGTGGTGGGTCGTCGGGTGGCGGGTCATCGGGAGGTACCCCGGTTATCTGGGATCTCTCGCCGGGTTCCTATGACCGAATGCTGATCCACCCGGCTCGCGCGGGGTAGGTCGGGCGCTGCTCGGGGGAGGGCCAGCGCTGACCGGGGGAGGCCGGGGAGGGCCAGCGCTGACCGGGGGAGGCCGGGGAGGGCCAGCGCTGATCGGGGGGGGGGCCGGGGAGGACAAGTCATTCACATCTCAACTATCGTGTCGTGGATGGGACAGGGCACGTACGTCGAGCAGGAGTACAACCGCGACATGGCCTACATCGCGGACCGGATCCTCGCCGAACCCGATCCGGCGAAGGCCCCCGGAGGCGAGACCGCGGTGGGCGAGCAGGAGTGGCCGGTCGAGCCAGGCCGCTATCACCTGGCGGTCGCCCGGGCCTGCCCCTGGGCGAACCGGGCGATCATCGTGCGCCGTCTCCTCGGCCTCGAGGGCGTCATCTCGATGGGCATCGCCGGGCCCACCCACGACGAGGACAGCTGGACCTTCGACCTCGACCCCGGCCAGGTCGACCCCGTGCTCGGGATTCCGCGCCTGAAGGACGCCTACGAGGCCCGCGTGCCGGGCTATCCGCGCGGCATCACCGTGCCCGCGATCGTCGACATCCCCACCGGCGCCGTCGTGACCAACGACTTCCCGCAGATCACCCAGGACCTCTCCACCCAGTGGCGTGCGCACCACCGTGCGGGCGCCCCCGACCTGTGGCCCGAGGAGCTGCGCGAGGAGATGGACGCGGTCAACCAGCGCGTCTTCGAGGACGTGAACAACGGGGTCTACCGGTGCGGCTTCGCCGGCACCCAGGAGTCATACGAGAAGGCCTACCACCGTCTCTTCGAGGCGCTGGACTGGCTCCAGGAGCGGCTCTCGACCCGCCGGTACCTCGTCGGGGAGCACATCACCGAGGCCGACGTGCGCCTCTTCACCACCCTCGCGCGGTTCGACGCCGCCTACCACGGCCACTTCAAGTGCAACCGCTCCAAGCTCAGCGAGATGCCGGTGCTCTGGGCCTACGCCCGGGACCTCTACCAGACCCCCGGCTTCGGTGACACCACCGACTTCGGTGACATCAAGAGCCATTACTACGAGGTGCACCGCGACATCAACCCGACCGGGGTCGTCCCGCTGGGCCCCGACCCGATGGTCTGGCTCGAGCCGCACGGCCGCGAGGAGCTGGGCGGATCCCCCTTCGGTGACGGCACCGCTCCCGGGCCGATCCCGGAGGGCGAGCGTGTCCCGGTGGCCAACAACCCCACCCTCGGCCTGGACGGTCTGGTCTCGGCCTCTCGGGCCTGAGCGTCCCCGACCAGCCCGGAGCGATCAGCTCTCGCTGACGGTGAACCGGTGCTCGTCCCAGCCGGTCGCCCCGTCGGGCGCGACTGCGCGCTGCTCGCCGGTCTGGACCTCGCCGTCCGCGCTCACCGCCCGCACGCGCACGGTGTGCTCGCCCGGCTCAAGGGTCGCTCGCGCCGACCACTGCACCCAGGTGTCTGCGGAGGGCGTCTCGCCGAGGCGAGCGGCCTGCCACGGCCCGGCGTCGATCGAGTACTCGACGGCCGAGACGCCGGTGTGCTGGTGCCAGGCGCAGCCGGCGATGCTCACCGCGCCGGCCTCGTCCCGAGTCACCGTCGCGCCGGCGCGCGGGAGGTCGACCCGGCTGGCCAGCCGGACCGGTGCCTGCTCCGACCACCCCCGCTTCGTCCAGTACGCGGTGACATCGGCGAACCGGGTCACCTCGATGTCGACGATCCACTTCGTCGCCGAGACGAAGCCGTAGAGCCCCGGGACCACCATCCGCACCGGGAAGCCGTGCTCCACCGGCAGCGGCTCGCCGTTCATCGCGACCGCGAGCAGCGCGTCCCGATCGTCCGTCACCGCTGACAGCGGGGTCGCGCAGGTCCACCCGTCGGCGCTGGTCTGGAGAATCGCGTCGGCCTCAGCAGCCACGCCAGCCTCGGCCAGCAGGTCGGCCACCCGAACCCCGCTCCACCACGCGGTGCCGACGAGGTCCCCACCGACCGGGTTCGACACGCAGCTCAGGGTGATCCAGGCCTCGGTGACCTGCCGCTCGAGCAGGTCGGCCAGGTCCAGCACGACCTCCCGCTCGACCATGCCGTGCACCCGCAGCTGCCACTGGTCCGGGTCGAGCGCCGGAGGAGTGAGCACCGTGTCGATCCGGTAGAAGTCGGCGTTCGGGGTCTGCCAGGGAGTCACCCCCTCAAGGGCAGCGACCTGCGCGGCCGCTGGCGGGGCCGGTCGGGTGGCGGGAAGGCGCAGCACCTCCCGGGCCCGCTCGACGAGCTCGCGCTGCCGGCCGACCACCCGGCTCGACACCCCGAGCACCGCGGCACCTGCCGCGACGAGCAGGACCCGCCGCGTGGCACCCGGTCCCTCCTCCGGCTCGAGGTCCCGGCGCCCCGTCCAGGCCCACGACAGGGCGTTCGCCCCCAGCCCGAGGAGCAGGCTCAACCCGGCTGCCGGGGAGGTGTCGGGGCGGGTGAGGACGGCGACGGCCCCGACCCCGGCGAGCACGACGAAGCCGGCAGCGCCGAGAAGCGGCGCCCGCTCGGCGACGTACCCCAGCCCGGCGTAGAGGGCGCTGAGCACCACCACCATGCCGACGACGAGTACCGGCTTGTCCCACGCCCCGAGCAGCTCGATCGACCCGCGGACCAGCCCTCCCGGCGACAGCTCGACGACCCAGGCACCCACAGCCTCGAGCGGGGTCACCTGCGAGCCGATCAGCCGGGCTGACAGCTCGGCGACCGCCAGACCCGCCCACCCCGCGACGAGTCCCCGGGCGGCCGGGCCACGAAGCCCGCGCGTGGCCGGGCCGCTGCGGAGCGTGGGCGCGGAGGTCATCTCGCCCAGCGTAGGGGCGCCGACCCACGACAATCGGTAGATTCGCCGACGTGCACGTGCTCATCGCCCCCGACTGCTTCACCGGCACCCTCACCGCCACCCAGGCCGCCGAGGCGATCGCGCAGGGCTGGCGCCGCAGCGCCCCCCACGACCTGCTCACCCTGCTTCCGCTGAGCGACGGCGGTCCCGGCTTCCTCGACGTCGTCGCCGCCGCGGTCCCGGGGGAGAGCATCGCGACGACGGTGACCGACCCGCTCGGCCGGCAGGTGCCCGCCGCCGTGCTCGTCACAGAGAGCGACGGGCGGCGCACCGCCTGGGTCGAGAGCGCTCAGGCGGTGGGCCTTCACCTGCTGGACGAGAGCGAGCGGGACCCCGCGGTCACCACCTCGGCCGGCCTCGGCCTGCTCCTGCGGGCCGCTCTGAGCGAAGGGGTGGACCGCCTGGTCGTCGGGTTGGGCGGCTCCGGGACGAACGACGCCGGCGCCGGGATGCTCGCCGCCCTCGCGGGGGTCGACAACCAGGTGCTGACCGGTGGGGGACTCGGCCTGGGCGCGACCGGTGCGGACGACTGTCTGGCAGCGATCGAGCGCGCCCGTGCGGCACTGGCCGGGGTCGAGCTCGTCGTCGCCACCGACGTCGACGTGCCGCTGCTCGGCCTCGACGGCGCGAGCGCCACCTTCGCCCCGCAGAAGGGCGCCTCGCCCGAGCTGGCCCAGCAGCTCGAGGCCTCGCTCGGGCACTACGCCTCCGTCGTGGCCACCGTCAGCCCCCCGCCGACCGACCTCATGACCGGCCGTCCCCGCCGACTCGACCGCGAGCCGGGGGCGGGTGCCGCCGGTGGCATCGGCTACGGGCTGCTCACCCTCGGCGGCCACCGGGTGAGCGGGGTCGAGACCACGCTCACCGCGGTAGGGGTCGACCAGCTGCTGGCTGCCGCCGACCTCGTCATCACCGGTGAGGGGTCGCTGGACTGGCAGAGCCGGGCCGGCAAGGTCGCCGCGGGAGTGTGCGAGGCCGCGGCCCGGCACGCCACCCCGGTCGTCATCATCGCCGGGCGGGTGCTCCTCGGCCGCCGCGAGGCGATGGCGATGGGCGCCAGCGGGGTCTACGCGGTCGCCGAACGCCTCGACGACGTCGACGCCTCGCTGCTCGACCCGGTCGGTTCCCTCGCCGACCGGGCGGCGCGGGTCGCCGCCACCTGGTCGCCGCAGCGATGAGCCGGCGCAGCGTTGACCCGAGCTGACGTCACCTACAGTGGTGGGTGGGAACAACACGACCCACCCGCGTCGTTACCCCCGCAGAACCACCGCGAACCCCAGGAGATCCTCATGACCGTCCAGGACGAGACCGGCCAGCAGACCCACGGCGTGCTCCTCACCGACGTCGCCGCCGACAAGGTCAAGTCGCTGCTCGAGCAGGAGGGCCGCGACGACCTGCGCCTGCGCGTCGGCGTGCAGCCCGGTGGCTGCTCCGGGCTGATCTACCAGCTCTACTTCGACGAGCGCAGCCTCGACGGTGACCTCGTGCGCGACTTCAACGGCGTCGAGGTCGTCGTCGACCGGATGAGCGGCCCGTACCTCGAGGGCGCGACGATCGACTTCGCCGACACCATCGAGAAGCAGGGCTTCACCATCGACAACCCCAACGCGGGCAGCTCCTGCGCCTGCGGCGACAGCTTCAGCTGAGGTAAAGCCGACGACAGTCGAAGGGGGTGTGCCGGGACGACCCGGCACACCCCCTTCGCCGTCTGCGGCCCATAGACGACCGGGCCGGATAAGGTTCGCGGCGTGCGCATCGCCATCGCCGGATCCATCGCCACCGACCACCTCATGACCTTCTCGGGCCGCTTCCGCGACTCGCTGGTCGTCGACCAGCTGGACAAGATCTCGCTGTCCTTCCTCGCGCACCGGCTGGAGATCCGCCGCGGCGGGGTTGCGGCCAACATCTGCTTCGGGATGGCCCGGCTGGGGCAGCGGCCCGTCCTGCTCGGGGCGGTGGGGGAGGACTTCGCCTCCTACCGCAGCTGGCTCGAGCGGCACGGGGTGGACTGCGAGTCCGTGCACGTCTCGCAGACTCAGCACACCGCGCGCTTCGTGTGCACCACAGACGACGACATGGCCCAGATCGCCACCTTCTACGCGGGCGCGATGAGCGAGGCCCGCGAGATCGAGCTCGCCCCGGTCGCCGCTCGGGTGGGCCGCCTGGACCTCGTCCTCGTCGGCCCGGACGACCCCGAGGCGATGCGCCGCCACACCGACGAGTGCCGCGAGCGCGGCATCCCCTTCGTCGCCGACCCCAGCCAGCAGCTCGCCTTCAGCGACGGAGCCTTCATCCGCACCCTCATCACCGGCGCGGAGTACCTCATCACCAACGAGTACGAGGCCTCGCTCACCGAGCAGAAGACCGGCTGGAGCCAGGCCGAGATCGACGCGCAGGTGCGCTACCGGGTGACCACGCTCGGCAAGGACGGGGCCCGGATCACCGGGGAGGGGATCGAGGAGCCGATCCACGTCCCCGTCGCGGGCGAGGTCCGCAAGGCCGACCCGACCGGCGTGGGTGACGCCTTCCGCGCCGGCTTCCTCACCGGCCTGTCCCTCGAGCTGCCACTGCGCCAGTGCGCCGAGATCGGCTCGATGCTCGCGACCTACGTCATCGAGACCGTCGGCACGCAGGAGTACGACGTCACCGTCCCGGCCTTCCTCGAGCGGCTGCGCGAGGCCTACGGCGACGAGAGCGCCGATCTCGTCGCGGCGGCGATGCTGCCCCAGGGCCACGACCCGTCCTGAGCGGGGCACTCGGTGCCTTCTCCCTACCCCCCGATCGACCCGGGGCCGTCCGCGTTCGACCTGGACTCGGTGGTCGACCAGCCCGGCGACGACCTTGTCGCGGTCGGGGCGGACCTCGCGCCGGCCACCCTCGTCGCGGCCTATCGCCGCGGCATCTTCCCCATGGGGATCGGCGAAGGGGGGACCGCGCCCCTGGGCTGGTGGCGCCCCGACACGCGTGGCGTCCTGCTGCCGGGAGGGCTGCACGTCTCGCGCTCGCTGCGTACCTCGCTGCGGCGCTACCGGGTGAGCGTCGACCGCGCCTTCGACGCCGTGGTCGCCGGGTGTGCCGACCCCGCCCGTCCCGGGTCCTGGATCACCCGCGAGATCGCGGCGGCCTACGCAGAGCTACACCGGCTGGGCTGGGCGCACTCGGTCGAGGTGTGGGCGGGGGAGCCGGGCGAAGGGGAGCTGGTCGGCGGCCTCTACGGCGTCTCCGTGGGCTCCCTCTTCGCCGGGGAGTCGATGTTCCACCGGGCCCGGGACGCCTCCAAGGTCGCCCTCGTCGCGCTCGACGCGCTCGTGCTCACCCCTTCGCGCCCGAACGCCGTGATCGACGTCCAGTGGCAGACCGCGCACCTGGCCTCTCTCGGGGTGACCGAGGTGAGCCGGCCGACCTACTCCCGCCTTGTCGCCGGTGCGGTCGACGACCCGCCGGTGGACTGGCGACGCGCCGTGGCCGACCAGGCCACCCAGCCACCATGGAGGTGAGCGGCTGGGGTACCTTGGGACCCGTACACGTCTCAACGGATCCAGGTGGGTGTCCCTTGCCTCGTACTGACCGCCACGTCGGCCGGACCCGACGCCGTCTCGGCGTCCTCGGGCTGGCGATCAGCATGGTCGCCCTCTCTGCGTGCAGCGCCGTCGGGATCGACACGAAGTTCTCCAACGGCTACCTCCCCGAGGGGGTCACCGAGGAGGCTCCGCTCGTCGAGAACCTGTGGATCGGCTCGTGGATCGCGGCGATGGCGGTCGGCGTCCTCGTCTGGGGCCTCACCCTGTGGTGCATCGTCGCCTACCGCCGGCGCAAGGACGACGACGGCAGCCTGCCCGTCCAGCTGCAGTACAACGTGCCGCTCGAGGTGCTCTACACCGTCGTCCCGATGCTCATGGTCGGCGCGCTCTTCTACTTCACCGAGGACGCGCAGAGCAAGCTGCACGACGTGAGCCAGGAGCCCGACACGACGATCAACGTCGTCGGCAAGCAGTGGACCTGGGACTTCAACTACGTCGACGCCGACGTGCACGACAGCGGCCAGATGGCCGAGCTCGCCTCCGGTGAAGAGGGAGCGGAGGAGACGTTGCCGACCCTCTACCTGCCGGTCGGCGAGCGGGTCGAGTTCGTCCTCACCTCCCGTGACGTCATCCACTCGTTCTGGGTCCCCGCCTTCCTCGAGAAGATGGACCTCGTCCCCGGCGTGGTGAACCGCCTCCAGGTGACCCCCAACAAGGAGGGCACCTACCAGGGCAAGTGTGCCGAGCTCTGCGGCGCGTACCACAGCCAGATGCTTTTCAACGTCAAGGTCGTCTCGCCGGCCGAGTTCGACGCCCACATGCAGGACCTCAAGGACCGTGGCCAGACGGGCCTGCTGCCCAACGACCTCAACCGTGAGGACATCGTGCCTCGCGACCAGGACCTGCTTCCCGAAGGAGATCAGTGATGTCGAGCGTCGGTGGAGCACTTCAGCGCACGGCTGACCAGCAGGAGCGCCGCGAGCTGCGCAAGGAGCGCGCGGGCACCCAGGTCTTCAAGTACCTCACGACGACCGATCACAAGGTGATCGGCAACCTCTACCTCATCACCAGCTTCGTCTGGTTCCTCCTCGGCGGGCTGATGGCACTGGTCATCCGCGCCGAGCTGTGGTCCCCAGGACTGGACGTCGTGGACAACCCCGACCAGTTCAACCAGATGTTCACCATGCACGGCACGGTGATGCTGCTGCTCTTCGCGACGCCCGCCTTCGCCGGCTTCGCCAACGCCCTCATGCCGCTGCAGATCGGGGCGCCGGACGTCTCCTTCCCGCGGCTGAACATGTTCGCCTTCTGGCTGTTCGCCTTCGGCGGGGTCATCGCCGGCACGGGCCTGCTCGTGCCCGGCGGTGCCGCATCGTTCGGCTGGACCGCGTACACGCCGCTGTCGAACCCGACCTACAGCCCAGGCCTCGGTGGAGACCTGTGGGTGTGGGGTCTGGCGCTCGGTGGTTTCGGCACCATCCTCGGTGCGGTCAACTTCATCACCACGATCATCACGATGCGTGCTCCCGGCATGACGATGTTCCGGATGCCGATCTTCACCTGGACGATCCTCGTCACCTCGGTGCTCATCCTCATGGCCTTCCCGGTTCTCGCGGCGGCGCTGATCGGCCTCGGCGTCGACCGACGCTTCGGCGGGCACATCTTCGACCCGGCCAGCGGCGGGGCGATCCTGTGGCAGCACCTCTTCTGGTTCTTCGGGCACCCCGAGGTCTACGTGCTCGCCCTGCCGTTCTTCGGCATGATCTCCGAGATCATCCCCGTCTTCTCGCGCAAGCCGATCTTCGGGTACAAGACGCTCGTCTTCGCCACCATCGCCATCGCGGCGCTCTCGGTGTCGGTCTGGGCGCACCACATGTACGTCACCGGCCAGATCTTCTTGCCGTTCTTCGCGATCATGACGATGCTCATCGCGGTCCCGACGGGCGTGAAGTTCTTCAACTGGATCGGCACGATGTGGGGCGGCAAGCTTGTCTTCGACACGCCGATGGTGTGGTCGATCGGGTTCCTCGTGACCTTCCTCTTCGGTGGGCTGACCGGGATCATCCTCGCCAGCCCCGCGATGGACTTCCAGGTCTCCGACACCTACTTCGTGGTCGCCCACTTCCACTACGTCCTCTTCGGGACGATCGTGTTCTCCTTCTTCGCCGGAACTTACTTCTGGTGGCCGAAGCTCACCGGGAGGATGCTCGACGAGCGGCTCGGCAAGATCCACTTCTGGCTGCTCTTCATCGGCTTCCACACGACCTTCCTCATCCAGCACTGGCTGGGCGTGCAGAACATGCCGCGTCGGTACGCCGATTACATGGTCGAGGACAACATCCAGCTGGCGAACCAGATCTCCACGGTCGGGTCGTTCATCCTCGCGCTGTCCTTCTTCCCCTTCTTCTACAACGTGTGGAAGACCCAGCGCAGCGCGCCGACTGTCACCGAGGACGACCCGTGGGGCTACGGCAACTCGCTGGAGTGGGCGACGTCGTGCCCGCCGCCGCGACACAACTTCGAGTCGATCCCCAAGATCCGCTCCGAGCGTCCGGCCTTCGACCTCAACCACCCGGCGTACGCTCCGTCATCGATCACCCCGAGCGACCAGCGTGAGCAGATCCTGCGCGAGCGGGCCGCCGGTCGCGTCACGACGAGCTCCGCTGACGAGCGCTGAGGGAAGGCCAGGACATGAAGCCTGAGATTCAGATGTTCAACATCATCGCCGGGTTCTTCCTCGTCGTCGGGGTCATCTACGGCGTCGTCACCGACTGGACCGAGTGGGTCGGCGTCATTGCGCTCATCCTCTGTGCGGGCCTGGGAGCGATGATCGGGTTCTACCTCTGGATGGTGGCCCGCAAGCTGCCGCTGCGCCCGGAGGACGACCTCGACGGCGAGATCGAGCAGCAGGCCGGGTACTACGGGGCCTTCACCCCGTACTCGTGGTGGCCGCTGTGGCTCGGTATCGCGTCGGCCCTGATCTTCCTCGGGACCGCCGTCGCCTGGTGGATCATCGCCTTCGGTGCCCTGTTCGGAGTCTTCGCGGTCGTCGGCTGGGTGTACGAGTCCTTCCACGGCGAGCACGCTCGCTGAGTCTCGGCGAGAGCCGAGCACACGCCGCTGAGTCTCGGCGTGGCGAGCCACGGCGCCCGGCACGGCGCGGGCCCGCGTCCGCTGTGAGGTTCTCGGGCGGCAGGCTGCCAGCGGCAGCCGGTCGCTTCATCCCCAGCCGAGGGCGTGCAGCCGCTCCTCCTCGATCCCGAAGTGGTGGGCGAGCTCGTGGACGATCGTCACCGCCACCTCGTCGCGAAGCTGGTCGAGGCTGTCGCACATCCGGGTCAGGGGGCCGCGGAAGAGGACGATCTGATCGGGCAGCGAGCCGGCCGACCACCAGGTGTCGCGCTCGGTGAGCGGGGTCCCGAGATACATGCCCAGCAGGCCGGCGTTCTCCTCGTCGGTCAGCGCCGGGTCCGCGTGGTCCGGGCCGGGCTCGTCCTCGACGAAGATCGCGACGTTGTCGGCCATCTTCATGAGCTCGTCGGGGACGGTCGCGATGCCGTCGGTCACGGCGGCGGCGAAGGTCTCGTCGTCGACGTCGATCATCCGGGGCTCCCGTCCGTGTGCACGTGCCACCGCCAGCATGCGATGCCGAGCACCAGCATGACCAGCGTGGTCACCGAGATCGTGATGAGCGACTCTCCAACGAGCGAGGCCAGCCCGCCCGCGACGGCCGAGTTCGCCAGCAGGGTCAGGAAGGTCCCGCCGCTCGCCGCCGCGCCCCGGGACCCAGGGAAGAGGTCGATCATCGCCAGCTGGTAGAGCGGGAAGTACAGCCCCGTGCCGAAGCCCAGGCCCACCGGGGCGATGACGAACCAGGGCAGCTCCCCGCTCGTCGCCGGGACCAGGACGAGCGCGAGACCGACGACCAGAGCGGCGAGGGCCACAGCCTGGCCGATGCCGACCCGGCGGGCGATCGTCGTGCTCATCGCCAGCCGGTTGGCGAGGAAGGAGCCGGTCGCCATCGCCGCGACCATCGGGACGAAGAGCAGCCCGAAGTCCTGCTCTCCCAGGCCGAGCCGGGGGAGAAGGATCGGGGTCGAGCTGATCCACAAGAACAACGCGCCGAACGAGAACGCCGACGCCGCGCTCACCCGGAGGAACGCCGGGTCACGCAGGATGGTCATGACGTCGCTGACGAGGGGTCCGGGTCGGAACGGACGACGCTCATGCTGTGGGAGGGACTCCGGAAGGGCGAGCGCGACGAGACCGCCACGACGAGGCCGTAGATGCTCAGCGCCCAGAAGATGCTCCGCCAGGTGCCCGTGAGCAGCAGCCAGCCGCCGAAGACCGGCGCCACCCCCGGACCGATGGCGAAGACCATCGCGATCGCGCTCATGAGTCGCTGAGCGGCCGGACCGTCGTAGAGGTCGCGGACCACGGCCCGGGAAACGATCGTCGCGGCGCCGGCGGTGAATCCCTGCAGGGCCCGTCCGGTCAGGACCAGAGGGAGGGTCGGTGCCAGGGCGCAGACCGCCGAGGCAAGGACGTAGCCGAGACTGCCGGCGATCATCACCGGCTTGCGTCCGAGCGCGTCGGAGAGCGGGCCGTGGAAGAGGCTCATCGAGGCGAAGGCGAGCATGTAGACCGAGACCACCTGCTGCATCGCGGCAGGGCTGGAGGAGAGGTCTTCGCCCATGCGTGCGAAGGCGGGGAAGGCCGTGTCGATGGAGAAGGGCCCGAACATCCCGAGGACGGCGAGGATGACGACCAGCCGGAAGGGCGCCTTGTCCTCGCCCGTGGAGCGGGCGGCTGGGGCGGGGGCCGTGTTCATGGCGCGAGTCCCTCCCTTCGCGAGTCAACGGGACGGGCCCCGGAGGATCTCCTCCGGGGCCCGTACGCGTAGGCGGGGGAGCGGCTGATCAGTGCCGCTCCGCCCCGACGGACCGGACCGGGTCGACCTCGGACTCGTCGGCGCGGTTGGCGCTCTCGATCGCCTCGTGCTCGTGGCCATCGTGGTGGGCCGCCTCGAGCTCGGCCGGGGTGACCGGGTGCACGGCGCCGCCGTAGTAGAACTCCGAGAGCCGGGCGCGCAGCTTGCGCTTCGCACCGCCCTTGCGGGCCACGCCGTTCTCGTCGACCTCGTCGGCCTCGAGCTGCAGCGGCTCGTGGGCCTCGTGCTGCACGAGGGTCCAGCGCTCGTACGGGTCGAGCGGCTCGTGCACCTCGTGGAAGTCGCCGTCAGGACCCCGCACGATCATCCCGCTCTCACGGCCGTGCAGCACCGTCTCGCGGTCGTGCCGCTGGAGCGAGAGGCAGATCCGCCGGGTCGCCCAGAAGGCGATGAGCGGACCGACGAAGGTCAGGACCCGCAGCGCGTTGGTGATGTCGTTGATCGACAGGTCGAACTTGATCGCCATGATGTCGTTGCTCGAGGCGAACGTCAGGACGGCCCACAGGGTGAAGGCGGCGACACCGAGGCCGGTGCGGACCGGACGGTTGCGCGGGCGGTCGAGCAGGTGATGCTCACGCTGGTCGCCGGTGACCCAGGCCTCGATGAACGGGTAGGCGATCATGCCGGCGTAGAAGAGCGGGATGACGAGCAGCGAGCCGATGATCACCGGCCACGCCCAGGTGAAGCCGAACGTCGTGTGCTCGAGCCAGCCGGGCAGCAGACGGAGCGCGCCGTCGGGGAAGAGCATGTACCAGTCCGGCTGCGCCCCGGCCGTGGTGGCGTTCGGCATGTACGGGCCGTGCACCCACACCGCGTTGATCTGGACGAGCGAGGAGATCAGGGCGATGCCACCGAAGACGATGAAGAAGAACCCGCCCGCCTTCGCGGCGTAGACCGGCATGACCGGGAAGCCCACGACGTTGTCGTTGGTGCGTCCGGGCCCGGGGTACTGGGTGTGTTTCTGGACCGCGACCAGCACGATGTGTGCGGTGAACAGCGCGATGAGGATGCCGGGTAGCAGGAGGATGTGCAGGGAGTACAGGCGGGGGATGATGTCCTCGCCCGGGAAGCCGCCGCCGAACAGCGCGTAGCTGAGGTAGCTGCCGATGACTGGTGCGCTGAGCATGAAGCCCTGGGCCGCGCGCAGCCCGGTGCCGGAGAGCAGGTCGTCGGGGAGGGAGTAACCGGCGAAGCCCTCGATGAGGGCGAGCATCGACAGGAGGCAGCCGATGACCCAGTTGATCTCGCGCGGCTTGCGGAAGGCGCCGGTGAAGAACACGCGGAGCATGTGCACCGAAAGGGCCACGATGAAGAGCAGCGCCGACCAGTGGTGGATCTGGCGGATCAGCAGGCCGCCCTTGACGTCGAAGGAGATGTCCAGGGTGGAGGCATAGGCCCGGGACATCTCGACGCCCTGGAGCGGGACGTAGGAGCCCTCGTAGACGACCTCTCCCTGGGTGGGGTCGAACCACAGGGTGAGGAAGACCCCGGTGAGCATGCAGACGATCATCGAGTACATCGCGATCTCGCCGAGCATGAAGGACCAGTGGTCGGGGAAGACCTTCTTCATGAGGTAGCCGACGCCCTTGGCGGCGCCGGTGCGGTCGTCGATCCAACCGGCGACCCCTCCGACCTTCTTCAGGCCGGGGGAGGCGGGCTCGCGGCGGGTGGTGTCGTCTGCGCGGAGGGCGTCCGCGGGGCGGGCGGTGGTGCTCATCAGGACTCACGCTCCCAGAAGCTCGGGCCGACCGGTTCCTGGAAGGACTGCTCGGCGATGAGGTATCCCTGCGCGTCGACGCCGATCTTCAGCTGCGGCAGGGGACGCCCCGCCGGGCCGAAGATGACCTCGCAGTCGTTGGTCACGTCGAAGGTGGACTGGTGGCAGGGGCACAGCAGGTGGTGTGTGGTCTGCTCGTACAGGCCGACGGGGCAGCCGACGTGGGTGCAGACCTTGGAGTAGGCGACGATCCCCTGGTAGCCCCAGTCTCGGGCCTTGCGGCCCTGAGGGGTGTCCTGGAATTCGTCGGGGTTCAGGCGCATGACGAGCACGGACGCCTTGGTGATCTCGTTGAGCTTCTCCGCCCCGTGCAGCTCGCTCTGGAGCCCCTCGGGGAGGACGTGGAAGACGGACCCGATGGTGACGTCGCTGGCCTTGATCGGCCGGTCCTCCGGGTCGAGGTGCAGCCGGCGCTGCATCGCGGTCCAGGTGCCGTCCTCGCCCTTCTCGCCGTTCCAGAACGTCACCGACAGGTCGTTGCGCGGCAGCGGTCCGAGGCTGCCCGCGAGCTGAACGAGCAGCGGGAGGGAGAAGAGCCCGAGCGCACCACCAAGGGTGGCCTTGATCAGCGGGCGCCGGGTGAGCTGCGAGCTCTCGCCCCCATCGAGGATCGTCTGGACGAACCCCTCGCGGGCCTCGTCGGAGGAGCGCATCGGGTGACGCATCTCGACGACCTCTTCGTCCGGCATGAGCGTCTTGGCCCACTGAACCGCGCCGAGGCCGATGCCGAGCAGGGCCAGGGCCAGGCCCAGGCCGAGGAGGAGGTTGGACAGGCTCATGTCGCCGATGCCGGGGACGAAGGTCATCTCGTCGACGTCGACCATGAAGTAGGCGACGAGGAAGAGGACGGTCCCGAGCATCGAGAGGCCGAAGAGTCCGGCGATGGTCCGCTCGGCCCGCTTGGCCGCCTGCTCGTCGGTGTCGGATGCCCGGTGGACGTGCGGCGGCAGGCCGGGGTTCTCGAAGCGCTCCGGGATGCCGCCGGTGCCCTGCACATGGCCCTGGTTCAGCGGCACCGGGGTGCTGTCGTGCTCGCCCTGGGGAGTGTGGTCGTTCATCGCACGTGATCCTTCTGCGTCTTCGTGGCGGCGGGCAGCATCAGGCGGACTTCTTCCCGAGCCAGACGGCCGCCGTGATGAGCAGGCCGATACCGATGGTCCAGGCGAAGAGCCCCTCGGGGACCGGTCCGAGCGAGCCCAGCGGGTTGCCGCCGGGGTTGCCGGCCTCCTGCTGCTGCTCGATGTAGGCGATGACGTCCCGCTTGTCCTCCGGGGTGAGGTTCTGGTCGTTGAAGACGGGCATCGACTGCGGGCCGGTGAGCATTGCCTCGTAGATGTGCTTGCCCTCGACACCGGTCACCTCCGGCGCGTACTTGCCGCGGGTCAGGGCACCGCCGGCGCCGGCGGAGTTGTGGCACATGGCGCAGTTGACCCGGAAGATCTCACCACCCTTGCCGGCGTCCCCCTTCGAGCCGTCGGTGTACTCCTCGTCAGGGATCGCCGGGCCCGCGCCGAGGGAGGCGACGTAGGCGGCGATGGCCGAGATCTGCTCGTCGGAGAACTTCACGTCCTCGACCCGCGGCGCCTGGACGCCGGGCTTGGCCATCGGCATCCGCCCGGTCTCCATCTGGAAGTCGACCGATGCCGCGCCGACCCCCGCGAGGCTCGGCCCGACGTCCTTGATGCCGAGGCCGTTCTCGCCGTGGCAGGTGGCGCAGTTGGCGACGAAGAGCTCACGGCCCTCCTCGACGACGTCAGCGGACTGCGCCGGCGCGCTGGCCTCAGCGGTCTTCGGCGCGACAGCGGCGAAGACCGTGCCGGCGAGGATCAAGCCGAGCATGAGGAGCAGCGCCAGCGCGGCGGGGTGGCGGCGGTCGATCCTGGTCAATCGTCGTCCTTCGTCGGTCGTGGTCAGGGGAGTCATCGAAGGCCTCAGGCGCCGAGCAGGTAGATCGAGGCGAAGAGCGCGATCCACACGACGTCGACGAAGTGCCAGTAGTAGGAGGTCACGACCGCGCCGGTGGCCTGGGCGTGGCTGTAATGACGCGTGGTGAAGGTCCGCCCGATGATGAGCAGGAAGGCGATGAGACCCGCGGTGACGTGGATGCCGTGCAGGCCGGTGGTGAGGTAGAAGACCGACGACCAGGCGTCGGCCGACATGGTGATGCCCTCGCTCACGAGCTTGGCGTACTCCGCGACCTGCCCGGAGACGAAGACGGCGCCGAAGATGTAGGTCAGGACGTACCACTCCCGCATGCCCCACTTGCCCACCTGGAGCAGGCTCCCGGTGCGGCTGGGCTGCAGCGCCTCGGCCTTCATCACGCCCAGCTGGCACCAGACGGAGGAGATCACGAGGATGAGGGTGTTGATCGCCGCGTAGGGCACGTCCAGCATCGGCACCCGCTCCGCCCACAGGTCGGGGCGCATGGCCCGCAGGGTGAAGAAGATGGCGAAGAGACCGGCGAAGAACATCAGCTCGCTGGAGAGCCACACGATGGTCCCGACGGAGACCATGTTCGGTCGCGTCACCGGCCCCATGACGGGGTCGGACGGCACGGGCTGGGTCTTCGCGGGTGCGTCAGAGCGCAGTGAGTGTGCTGTGGCCACAAGAGCATTATGGCCGACGCCGGCCCGCTTGTGCGTGCACCCCCCCAGATCGTTTGCGGCGAGTCTGCTGCGCAGGTGCTTCGCGCGGGCCACATCGCAGCCGTGAGCGGGCCCGCGGGTAGCATCTGCAGACATGAGCGCTACGCCCTCCGCCACCGCCGGCCAGGCCCACGGCACGAGCTCCACCAGCAGGGACCGGACGACGGTCTCGGTGCTGCTCTACAGCGACAACATCACCGTGCGCGACACCGTGCGTGCCGCCGTGGGACGGCGACCGGCGCGCGATGTCGAGGTCGGGTCCTGGCTCGAGTGCGCCACCGCCCCGGCGGTCGAGACGGCGGTCGAGGGTGGCGACTTCGACCTGCTCATCCTCGACGGTGAGGCCGCCAAGACCGGCGGCATGGGGCTCTGCCGGACCCTGAAGTCCGAGATCTACCGGTGCCCCCCGGTCCTCGTCCTCACCGGGCGCCCGCAGGACGGCTGGCTGGCGACCTGGTCGCTGGCCGACGCCGTCGTCCCGCACCCCATCGACGCCGTGACCCTGGCCGACACCGTCGCGACCCTGGCCCGCACCGGCCAGAGCGCCACCGTGCGGCCCGAGGCGATCACCGACGAGGGTCGTCCCGGGCCGGATGCCGACTGACGTGACGTCGAGCGGCGAGAGCGGGCGCTCGGTGCCCGCGTCGGGCGACGACGTGGCCGAGCCGAGCTGGCCGGATCTGCTGACCCTCCTGCTGGACCGGCAGGACCTCTCCGCAGCGCAGGCGCGCTGGGCGATGGACCAGCTGATGTCCGGTGAGGCCGACCCGGTGCCGGTCGCCGGGTTCCTCGTGGCTCTCCGGGCGAAGGGGGAGACCGTGCCGGAGATCGAAGGGATCGCCGAGGCGATGCTCGGGCGCGCGGTGCGGATCGACGTCCCTGGCGAGACCGTCGACATCGTCGGCACCGGCGGAGACCGTCACCACACCGTGAACATCTCGACCATGTCGGCCGTCGTGCTCGCCGGGGCGGGGCTGACCGTGGTCAAGCACGGCAACCGTGCGGTCTCCTCCTCCTCCGGGTCCGCCGACGTCCTCGAGCGGCTCGGCGTGTCGCTGACCCTCTCCCGCGAGGCGGTTCGCGAGTCCGCCCTGCAGGCGGGCATCACGTTCTGCTTCGCCAACGCCTTCCACCCCTCGATGCGCCACGCCGCCCCGGTGCGGGGCGGGCTGGGCATCCCGACGGCGTTCAACCTCCTCGGCCCGCTGACCAACCCCGCGCAGCCGCGCTACAGCGCGGTCGGCGTGGCCAACCCCCACTTCGCCCCCCTCATCGCCGGTGTCTTCGCCGCGCGACGGCGCGAGGCCGTGGTCTTCCGGGGTGACGAGGGGCTGGACGAGCTGAGCCCGGCGGGCAGCTCGCGCCTGTGGTGGGTGAGCGGGGGCCAGATCACGGCGGCGTCCCTGCGCCCTGAGCAGGTCGGGGTCAGGCCGTGCACGTTGGCCGACCTGCGGGGCGGCGATGCCGGGGCCAACGCGGATATCGCCCGCCGGGTCTTCGCCGGCGAGCGGTTGCCGGCGCGCGACGCCGTGGTGCTCAACGCCGCAGCGGCGCACGCGCTGGCGATGGCGAAGGGGGAGCCCGTCGCCGACCCGGTGGCGGCGATCGCGGCCTCGGTCGAGACGATCGAGCGGGTCATCGACGACGGCCTGGCGGCCGCCGCGCTGGATCGCTGGGTCGAGACCTCGACCCGCCTCGCCGAGTCCCACTGATCCCAGGGGCTCCGACACGTCCACGGGTCGACTCGCTCAAGGGTCGAGGTGCTCAGGGATCTCGGTGCTCAGGAGACGACGCGCCCACGGGTGGACGCGCCCAGGGATCGACGCGCTCAGTCGCCGACGCCGAGGTCGAAGGCCGCGGCGAGGTCGTGCTTGCTGTACGTGCGGAAGGCGATGTGGGTGGCCGTGCCGGTCACCCCGGCCACCTTGTTGAGCCGGTCGGCGATGACGTCGTTGAGCCGCTCGTGCTCGTCCACCCGCACCATGGCGATGAGATCGGCGTCGCCGGCGACGGAGTAGACCTCGCTCACCCCGTCGATCTCGGCGATCGTCGCGGCCACCTCGGGGATGCGGTTGACCTCGGCGTTGATGAGGACGATGGCGGTGATCACGAGGCCCAGCCTAGAGCAGGGGCGAGCTCGGCCTGGGCCGCGGCGGCACCCCCGACGGGGCAGGTCCAGGCGCCGTCGATGTCGACGATGCGCGTGCCCGGCTCCTCGAGCCAGCGCAGCAGCAGCTCGGTCTCCTCGGGCAGGGTGACCGCTCCCGGCACGGTCGAGGGCTCAACGACCTCGGCGCTGGCCCGGAGCGCGGAGAGATAGGGCATCGGGTCGGCGCCCCGGGGCGCGCTCGTGCTGCCGGCGAGCCGACCGTGACGGATGCACACGAGGTCCCAGCCCCCGAGCGGGGTACGCCGCGCGGCGACGAGCTCGCTGGTCTGGGTCAGCGGCAGCGCCCGCTGGCGCCGACTGATCCCTCGCACGAGCGCGGCCAGGCGGTCGCGCACCGCGCCCGCGTCCTCGTAGCGCTCCTGCTCGCTCAGTCGGTCCATGCGCTCGCGCAGCCTGGCAAGGACCGGACGGCTGTCGCCGACGATCACCGCGAGGGCGTCCGACACCGTCCGCGCGTAGCCCTCGACGTCCACGCCACCGACGCACGGCGCCGCGCACCGACCCATCTCGGCGAGGACACAGGCGGTGCCTCCTCCCTTCGCGCTGAGCCGGGTGAGGCACTGTCGCAACGGCACGACCTCGTGGAGGGCCCGCACGGCGTCGTCGGCCGACGCCCGGTTGCGGAAGGGGCCCATCCACCCTTCGTCGCCCGGATGGACCCGCCGGACCACGGACAGTCGGGGGAAGGACTCGTCGGTCAGGCGCACCCACCACACCTTCTCCGGGTTGCGGGAGCGCTTGTTGTACCGAGGCCGGGTCGCCGCGATGATCCGCAGCTCGCGCACCCTGGCCTCGAGGGTGGTCGAGCACGGGATCGGGGTGACCGACTCGGCGAGCCGGACCATCTCGGCCATCCGGCTGCGCTGCTCCGAGGCGGTGAAGTAGGAGCCGACCCGGGTACGGATGTCGACCGAGACCCCGACGTAGAGCGCACGCCCCTGGCCGTCCTTGAAGACGTAGACGCCCGGGGTGCTCGGCAGCCCGTCGGCCAGGTGCCGCTTGCGCCGCTGCTCGGGGGTGACCCGGCTGGTGTAGGAGGCCAGCTCCTCGAGGGTCGTGACCCCGAGGGACCCGAGCCGGCCGATCAGGCCGTGGAGGACGTCGACCGTGGCCCGGGCGTCGTGCAGGGCGCGGTGGTCGGGCTCGGTGCTCGCGCCGAAGGCGCGGGCGAGGGTGGCGAGCTTGTGGTTGCGGACCTCGTCGCGGCGCATCACCTGCCGGGCGAGATGGACGGTGTCGAGCACCTGGGGACCGGGCCAGGCCAACCCGCCCGCAGCGCACGCCGCCTTGAGGAAGCCGATGTCGAACCGCGCGTTGTGGGCGACGAGGACCGCGCCCCGGGCGAACTCGAGGAAGCTCGCGACCGCGGCGGTGACGCCGGGGGCGTCGCGGACCATCGCGTCGGTGATGCCGGTCAGGGACTGGATGAACGGCGGGATCGGCTCGCCCGGGTCGACGAAGGTCTGCAGCTCGCCGATCACCTCACCGGCGCGAACCTTGACCGCCCCGATCTCGGTGATCCCGCAGTCCCGGGGAGATCCGCCGGTCGTCTCGAGGTCGACGACGACGAAGGTCACCTCCCGCAGGTCGGTGCCCACCCCGAGCACGTCCTGCACCGGCTCGGGTCTCGGAGCTGGTCGCGTGGCGTGGGTGGTCATGTCAGAGCACCGTAGGCAGAGGCTCTGACAACGTCGGCGGCGGCGCGCCGGTACCGTCGGTCCATGCAGCCGATGTCGTCCTTGGAGCAGACCCGGGAGTACTACGCCGGCTTCGCCGAGGACTACGCGAAGGGGGAGTCGGCCACCTACGACGACTGGGCCCGCGGCGTCGCCGCCGACGACGAGCTGATCGCGCGGCTCGGGGAGCTGGAGGCGCCCAAGCGCCAGCCCAACCTGCTCTTCGCCGCCGCCCGCTGGCACGGCGTGCCCGACCGTGCCCCCTTCGCGCAGATGCGCCAGGGCGTCCTCGACCAGTGGGCGGCGGTCTCGGCCACGATGCGCTCCAGGTCGACCCAGACCAACGAGGTGCGCCGGTGCGCCAGCCTGGTCCCGCTGCTCGGCCGGGTCCTCGTCGACGTCTCGTACGCGCCGCTGGCGCTGCTCGAGGTCGGCGTGAGTGGCGGGCTGTGCCTCTACCCGGACCGGTACGGCTACCGCTACCTCGACGACCGGGGCGAGGTGGTCCGCGAGATCGAGGCCGACCGATCGGTCGTCCTGGAGTCGGTGGTCGACGGCGTCCCTCGCGAGCAGCTTCCGGCCACCCTGCCCCGCACCCTGCCCGAGGTGCACTGGCGCGGGGGGCTCGACCTCAACCCCCTCGACATCACCGACGAGGAGACCCTTCGGTGGCTGCGGACCCTCGTCTGGCCCGAGCACGAGGACCGGCTGGCCCTGCTCGACGCCGCGGCCGAGCTCGTCGGAGGCGAGGAGCGCACGCTCGTGCGCGGCGATGCGCGCACCGACCTGTCCTCGCTCATGGCCCGGGCACGGTCGGAGGCGCCGCAGGCCCGGCTCGTCGTCTTCCACACCGCGGTCGCCGCGTACTTCGAGGACGACCTGCGCGAGGACTGGCCGGACCTCATGGCGCAGCTGTGCGCCGAGCACGACGCGGTGTGGATCAGCAACGAGCACCCCGAGGTGCTGCCGTCCGTCGCCGACGCGATGTGCACCGACCCCCCGGCCGGCCGCTTCTGCCTCGGGGTGAGCGGGCAGGGCATCGCGTGGACCCACGGTCATGGCCGGTCGCTGACCTGGGACAGCGGTCCGTGCGCGGCCGGGACCGACGACGACGAGGTCGTTGTCGGTGCCCCCTCCTAACGTCTCTTCCAGGCCGAGGACCCGGCCACGCGGGTCGGGTCGACCGGCGAGATGAAGGAGGCGAAGGGATGGACCGCGACATCATGCGGATGGACTGCCGCACCTGCCCCGTGCAAGGAGTGGCCTGCGGCGGGTGCATGGTCACCGCGCTGCTCGACCCGGACGGCGTGGGCGCCGCCGGCGCGGACACCGGCCTGCAGGTCGAGGGTCCGGAGGAGCTGACACTCGACCGGGCCGAGCGTCAGGCCGTGGGGCGGCTCGTCGCCGCCGGGCTCGTCTCGACCGCGACCGCGAACGCGACCCGCGCCAGGCGTGAGCCGTGGGCGATCTGGGAGGAGCTGCACGAGACCGGCTAGCCGCGGGCCGGGACCCGCCGGGGTGAGCCTTTAGCCGTAGAGCTCCTCGACCTGCTCCTCGTAGTCGCGCATCACGACGTTGCGCTTGAGCTTCATCGACGGGGTGAGGGTGCCGTTCTCCTCGGTGAAGTCGTCCGAGAGGACGGTGAACTTGCGGATCGACTCGGCCTTGGAGACGGCCTTGTTCGCCTCGTCGACGGCCCGCTGCAGCTCGTCGAGCACGGTCTGGTTCTCCCGAGCCTGCTCGACAGTGAGCGTCCCGAGGTCGTGGTTCGCGGCCCAGCCGGGCAGCATCTCCTCGTCGAGGGTGAGCAGCGCCGCGATGAAGGGCTTGCCGTCGCCGACGACCATGCACTGGCTGATGAGCGGGTGGGCGCGCAGGCGGTCCTCGAGGACACCGGGTGCGACGTTCTTGCCGCCGGCGGTGACGAGGATCTCCTTCTTACGGCCGGTGATCTTCAGGTAGCCGTCCTCGTCCAGCTCGCCGAGGTCGCCGGTGCGGAACCAGCCGTCCTGGAGCGACTCCTTCGTCGCGTCCTCGTTGCCGCGGTACCCGCGCAGCACGCCGACGCCCTTGAGCGCGATCTCCCCATCGTCCTCGATCCGCACCGACGTCCCGGGCAGCGGCGGCCCGACCGTGCCGATCTTGACCCTGCCGGGCACGTTGACCGTCGCCGGCGCGGTGGTCTCGGTCAGCCCGTAGCCCTCGAGGATCGTCACCCCGATGCCGCGGAAGAAGTGCCCGAGCCGCGTGCCGAGCGGAGCGCCGCCGGAGACCGCGTACTGCACCTGGCCGCCCATCCGGTCGCGCAGCTTGCCGTAGACGAGCTTGTCGAAGAGGGCGTGCTGCGCCTTGAGGGTGAGCGGCACCTTGCCCTTGGCGAGCGCCTCCGAGTAGGCCGTGGCGGTGTCGGCCGCCTTGGCGAAGATCTTGCCCTTGCCGTCCGCCGTGGCGGTCTCGTTGGCCTTGTTGTAGATCTTCTCGAAGACCCGGGGCACGGCGAGGATGAAGGTGGGCTTGAAGTTCGCGAAGTCGTCGAGGACGTTCGCGACGTCGGCACTGTGCCCCATCCGGACCTCGCCGACGACCGCGAGCACCTCGATGAAGCGGGCGAAGACGTGGGCCAGAGGGAGGAAGAGCAGGGTGGAGGAGCCCGGCGTGTGGATCAGGTCCTCCATCCGCGCGACGGTGTTCTCGGCGAGGCCGAGGAAGTTGTCGTGGGTGAGCTCGCACCCCTTCGGCCGTCCGGTGGTGCCCGAGGTGTAGATCACCGTCGCGAGGGAGTCGCGGCCGGTGCCTTCGAGACGCTCCTCGAGATCGGCGTCGTCGACCTCGCTGCCGGCTGCGCTCACCGCGTCGAGGTCTGCGTTGTCGATGACCCACGTGTGCTCGAGACCGTCGAGACCCTGCGTGGCCTCGCCAGCGGTCGCCGCGTGCTGCGCGGTCTCGACGACGAGCGCCTTGGCGCCGGAGTCGGAGCAGATCCACTCGACCTGGTCCGCGGAGCTGGTCTCGTAGATCGGGACCGGGACGGCTCCGGCCATCCAGGCCGCGAAGTCGACGAGGGTCCACTCGTACCGGGTCCGGGCCATCAGGGCGATCCGGTCGCCGGGCTCGATCCCGTGGGCGATGAAACCCTTGGCCAGCGCCCGGGTCTCCTCGAGGAACTGGGCGGCGGTGACATCGCGCCACGAGCCGTGCTCCTTGATCGAGAAGGCCACCCGCTGGGGGCTGCGCTCGGCGTTGACCTGCGGGATGCGGCCGAGCGAGTCACCCGGCTCGCCTGTCACCTGGATCGGCATGACGCTGTCTTGCACCGGAGATCTCCTTCGTTCACCGCGGGCTGGTCCGGGACCAACCTATGCCACCGGGCGCCATGACACAGAAGATTGCGCCGCAGAGCCTGATCCTCCGGTCGGCTCCGATGCGGGGTCGGCGATCCCCGTCCGCCGCTTCTGCCCTGCTGCTCCGCCAATGACGGGCCGGTAGTCTGCCGCGCATGGCAGACAGCACACGGTCGACCATCGTCATCGACGCGCCGGCGGGGGAGGTCCTCGACGTCATCGCCGACCTCGAGTCCTACCCGGAGTGGATCAAGGAGATGAAGCAGGTCGAGATCCTCACCGAGGACGGCGACGGCTGGCCCGACCGTGCCACCTTCACCCTCGACGCCGGGGCGATCAAGGACACCTACACCCTCGACTACGAGTGGGAGATCGAGGAGGACGGCCTGGGCCGCGCGTCGTGGTCGCTGGTCGAGGCGACGATCCTCAAGGCGATGGACGGCTCGTACACCCTCAGCGACGCCGGCGAGGGGCGCACCGAGGTCGTCTACGACCTCGTCGTGGACGTCAACGTCCCGATGCTCGGCATGATCAAGCGCAAGGCGGCCAAGGTCATCACCGACAGCGCGTTGCGCGACCTGAAGAAGCGCTGCGAGGCCTGACGGGGCCTGGGCCGGCACGTGGGCGGTGAGGGGTGACCGATCTGCACCTCGTCAGCGGCGGCGACGAGACCCGGCGGCGGGCCCTCGTCGCCCACCTCGCGCTGCACGGCCGTCGGCAGGAGGCTCGATCGGCAGGCGAAGGGGGAACCCGGCCGGCCCGCGAGCTACTCACCTGGGGGTCCGGCCTGGTCGGCGGCGGTGGCCTGGCCGGCTGCGCAGCGGCCGTCGGCGCGGCCGACGAGCACCTGCCGGTCGCCTGGTCCGACCTGCGGGACGCGGGGGACCGGCTGCTGTCGGCGCTCGGCCTGAGCGCAGCCGTCAGCGCCGACCTGCTGGGCGCGCTGGACGACCCCGAGGTGCGCGCCGTGGTCGGTGTCGCCGTGCGCATCGCGTCGGAGGCGCCGGGCACCCTGGTCCTCGCGCTCCCGCCCGAGGCCGACCCGTCCAGGGTCGTCGCTCTGCCGGCACGGCTTGCGCGGGCGCTGAGCGAGCTGATCCCCGTGCTGGCCCGGTGGGATGCGCTCGTGGCGCCCGCCGGGGTCGGCTCCCTGAGCCGCCCGGCCCCGCACGTGCTGCCCGCCCTGCGGGAGACGGCGGAGGTGCTCGGTGAGCTCGACACCCACCTCGCGACCCGCGCCCACATCCACCACCTTCCCGGGTCCGGGGTCCTCGAGGCCGCCCGCACGGCCGAGCTCACGATCTCCCTCGCGCTCATGGGTCGTACGCCGGGCCCGCCACCCGCTCAGGGCGACGACGGATCCCCCTTCGTCCTCAGCCTGCCCGTCCCGGGGCTCGGCGCGGCGGATCTCACCCTGGACCGCGAGGGTGATCACCTCGTCGTCTCCGCCGGACGGCATCGCCGGGTCCTCCCCCTGTCGGCGATGCACCGCCGGTGCACGGTGGTCCGCGCCGGGGTGTCCTCGGGCGTGCTGCAGGTCGAGCTCGAGCCCGACCCGGAGCAGTGGCCGACCCGGTGGTCGATGACACCGAGGTCGACGACACCGCGCTCGACGACCCGGCGCTCAGGAACTTCCACGACCGTGATGGACCCGCGGTGATCAGGCAATGAGCGAGGAGCCGGTCGTCGCCCTGCTCGAGGCGCTGCTCGCCCGGGTCCGGGCGAGCGACCCCGAGGAGATGGCCGCACGGCTTCGAGCAGACCCAGGCGCAGGCGACCGAGCGCTCACCGGGCTCGTGCTGCTCGGCGAGGCGCTCGCGACCGGACGCGAGCCGTCCGACGCCGCGGCGACCGGGCGGCCCGAGCGCGTGAGCATCCCGGTCCACGACGACGACATCGCACAGCAGAGGAAGAGCTCATGACCCAACCCGCGATCGGCATCGACATCGGCGGGACGAAGATCGCCGGAGCACTCGTCGCCCCGGACGGCACCATCCTCGAGCGCTCCCGCGTCTCCACCCCGACCGACAGCACGGACGAGATCGTCGCGGCGACCGGCGGTGTCGTGACCGAGCTCGTCGCGGCGGCGGGCGACCGCGGGGTGCTCGGCGTGGGACTGGCCTGCGCCGCCTTCGTCGACGGTGCGCGCGGTCACGTGTGGTTCGCCCCGAACCTGCCCTGGCGCGACGTCGAGCTCGCCGACCGGGTCGCTCAGGTGGTCGGCCTGCCGGTCGTGCTGGAGAACGACGCCAACGCGGCCGCCTGGGGCGAGTACGTCTTCGGCGCTGGCCGAGATGTCGACGACATGGTGCTGCTCACGCTCGGCACCGGAGTCGGCGGGGGGTGCGTGTCGAAGGGGAACCTGCTCACCGGCGCCTTCGGCATCGCCGGCGAGCTCGGGCACGTCGTCCTCGACCCCGACGGGCCGCGCTGCGGGTGCGGCAACAAGGGCTGCCTCGAGGTCTACGCATCGGGCACCGCGCTGACCCGCAACGCCCGCGAGCTGGTCACCTCGGCCTCACCGATCGGTGAGGCGCTGCGTGAGCGCTGCGGCGGTGACCCGGAGGTCCTGCGCGGCACCGACGTCACCGAGCTGGCGCAGGAGGGTGATCTCGCCGCCGTCGAGCTGCTCGAGGAGGTCGCGACCCGGCTCGGGCACGGCATCGCCTCGATCTGCGCGGTCCTCGACCCTCGGCTCGTCGTCATCGGCGGCGGGGTGTCCGCCGCCGGAGACCTCATCCTCGACCCGGTCCGCAGGGCGTTCGTGCGCAACCAGATCGGCCGGGGCCACCGTCCCAGCCCGCAGATCGTGCTGGCCGAGCTGGGCAACGACGCCGGGGTCGTCGGGGCGGCCCACCGAGCGATGGTCCTCCTCGGCGACGCCGATCCGGAGGGTGACGGCTCGGCCCACGGCGAGTCCGACCGCAGGTCCGACCGCAGGTCCGACGGCGGGTCCGGCGCATGAGCGGCCCGTCGCCGGACGCACCGACCATCGGCGTCGACATCGGCGGGACCAAGGTCTCCGCCGGGGTGGTCGCTCACGACGGGACGATCCTCGACCGGGCTCGCCAGGTCACCCCGCACCGCTCGACCGCGCCCTCGGTCGTCGAGGACGCCATCGTCGCGGTCATCGCCGAGCTGATGCAGCGCCGACCCGACGGCGAGGCGCCGGTCGCGGGCGTCGGGATCGGAGCGGCCGGCTTCGTCTCCGCCGACGGGAGCACCGTGGTCTTCGCCCCCCATCTCTCCTGGCGGGACGAGCCGCTCCGGGCGTCGGTGAGCGAGCGGGTGCGGCTGCCGATCATCGTCGAGAACGACGCCAATGCCGCCCTCTGGGCCGAGCACCGCCTCGGAGCAGCCCGGTCGACGAGCCACGCGGTGATGATCACGCTCGGCACCGGCATCGGCGGTGGTCTCCTCGTCGACGGCTCGCTGATCCGCGGCCGCTACGGGATCGCCGGGGAGTTCGGGCACATGCAGGTCGTCCCCGCCGGGCTGCGGTGCGAGTGCGGCAACCGCGGCTGCTGGGAGCAGTACTCCTCGGGCAACGCACTCGTCCGCGAGGCCCGGTCGCTGGTCACGGCCCAGTCGCCGATGGCCAGCGACCTGCTGGCGCGGGTCGGCGGCGACCCGGCCCAGCTGACCGGCCCGATGATCACGGGGGCGGCGAAGGCGGGGGAGCCCACCTCGGTCGAGCTGCTCGCCGAGATCGGTACCTGGCTCGGGGTCGGGATGGCCAACCTCGCCGCCGCCTTCGACCCCGAGGTCTTCGTCGTCGGTGGCGGCGTGTCCGCCGCCGGTGACCTTCTCCTCGACCCCGCCCGGGAGGCATTCGCCCGTCATCTCACCGGCCGGGGCTACCGGCCGCAGGCAGACCTCGTCGTCGCCGAGCTCGGCGCCGACGCCGGGATGATCGGCGCCGCCCTGCTGGCCCGCGACGGCGCGGCGGCGCAGCCGGGAGCCGGGTCGTGACCCTGCGCGTCGCGACCTACAACATCCGCGCCCTCCAGGACGACGTCTCCGCCCTCGTCAGGGTCATCCGCGCGATCGACCCCGACGTCCTCTGCCTGCAGGAGGTGCCGTGGATCCCGCCGGTGAGCAGCCGGGTCACCGACCTGGCCCGCCGCTGCGGTCTGGTGTGGTCGGGCCGGTCGCAGCGCAGCGGACAGACCTCGGTGCTGACCAACCTGCGGACCAACGTCCTCTCCGTCAGCCACCACCACCTGCCGGCCGCGGCTCGCTGGGACCAGCGCGGCTTCGCGGTCACCCGGGTCGCCCCCTTCGGCCACGCCCACGTCTCCGTGGCGAGCGTCCACCTCAGCCTGGACACCGACGAACGCGTCCGGCACACCCGGAGCATCCTCGCCCGGCTCGAGGAGCTGCCCGGTCCGGCGCTGCTCGCCGGCGACCTCAACGAGCAGTCGGACGGCAGGGCGTGGCAGCTCATCTCCGCTCGGATGCAGCCGGTCTCGCCGCTCGAGCCGACCTTCCCCGCCCGGCACCCCGACCGGGTGCTCGACGTCGTCTTCGCCACCGACGACATCACCGTGCTCCCGCAGCGCGGCGCGCGGCTCGACCCGGACGACCTCGTCGCCGCGAGCGACCACCTGCCGGTCTGGGTCGACATCGACCTGCCCGAGGTCCCCGGGACCACCTCGGCGAGCGCTGGATCGGGGGAGTAGCGGACCTGCGGGAGTCGCTAGACCTGCGCGCCGTTGCCCGGGTGGTCTCGCCGGCTCGGCTGACGCAGGACCATCGCGGCGAAGCCGACGAGGACACCGAGCGCCCCCAGCCAGCCGGCCCACGACGGAGCGCTGTCCTGGAGGAGCAGGGTGAGCAGGAGGAGGGCGATCCCGCCGACGAGGCCGACCAGCGCCACCCAGAACGACTTGTCGGTCGCCGGCGGGAGCTCGCGCGGAGGGGGCGGCACGAAATGCTCGTCGGCGCTGTCGAGCAGCTCGTCGTCGTGGGACATCAGCGCATCGGCCACCGAGCCGGTCGGATCGACCCGCCACGGCACCTCGGTGCGCTGGGCCGGGACGCTCGGTTCGTCGCCGAGCCGGGAGACGATGTCGGCGAAGGTCGCGTCCACCTCTCCTTCGTCCATCTGCCCTGAGCCCATGCGACTCATCGTCGCACGCCCGTCGAGGCAACCGCCGGGTAGAGTTCGACCCGCCGACGAGGAAGGGACAACGGTGTTCTACTGGTTCTTGAAGAGGGTCGTGCTCGGCCCGATACTCACCCTGCTCTTCCGGCCCCAGGTCGAGGGACTCGAGCACGTCCCCGCGGACGGGCCGGCGATCCTCGCGAGCAACCACCTCTCCTTCTCGGACAGCATCTTCCTCCCGCTCGTGGTCGAGCGCCGGGTCACCTTCCTGGCCAAGGCCGACTACTTCACCGGCAGGGGGGTCAAGGGGCGCCTCACCGCGATGTTCTTCCGCGGGGTTGGGCAGCTGCCCATCGACCGGTCCGGCGGCAAGGCCAGCGAGGCGGCGTTGAGATCCGGGCTGCGGGTGCTCGAGCGCGGCGAGCTGCTTGGTCTCTACCCCGAGGGCACCCGCTCCCCGGACTCGCGCCTCTACCGCGGCCGCACCGGCGTGGCGAGGATGGCGCTGACCGCCGGCGTCCCGGTCATCCCCGTCGCGATGATCGACACCGACAAGGCCCAGCCGACCGGGACGATCGTGCCCAAGATCATGCAGATCGGCATCCGGATCGGCGCCCCCCTGGACTTCTCCCGGTACGAGGGCATGGAAGGCGACCGCTTCGTCCTCCGATCGGTGACCGACGAGATCATGTACGAGCTGATGCGGCTCTCGGAGCAGGAGTACGTCGACATGTACGCGACGTCGATGAAGGAGCGCCTGCTCAAGCGAGCCCGGATCCGGGCGAAGGAGCTGCAGGAGGCGGCCAAGCCCGGCCGTGCCGCGCCAGAGCTCGAGGACGCGCTGGACGCCGCCGAGCAGCCTGCGCCGCCCGAGTCCTCGCCCTGGGCCGAGGGGTCCTGACGACCCGGCCCATCTCCCTTCGCCCACCGGCAGGCAGGGTGGCCGTCTGCTGGACGCCTGACCGACCCCGGGCACGGCGCGCCTAGACTGCCTCGGGTGACTACCGCACCACCTGCAGCACCCGCCGCGATGTCCAGCCCCGAGCGTCGTCACGGGCTCTCCACCGAGCTGCCTGCGGCCCAGCAACCGACCTGGCCGGACCGGGACGCTCTGGCGAGCGCGGTCGCCGCCCTCGAGAGCTACCCGCCGCTCGTCTTCGCCGGGGAGTGCGACGACCTGCGTGACCGGATGGCCGCTGCGGCTGCCGGCGAGGCCTTCGTGCTGCAGGGCGGAGACTGCGCCGAGACCTTCGCCGACGCCACGGCCGACAACATCCGCGACCGGGTCAAGACGATCCTGCAGATGGCTGCGGTGCTGACCTACGGCGCCGGGATGCCGGTGATCAAGATGGGGCGGATGGCCGGCCAGTTCGCCAAGCCGCGCAGCAAGGACACCGAGACGCGCGAAGGGGTGGAGCTGCCGGCCTACCGCGGTGACATGGTCAACGACTTCGAGTTCACCGATGCGTCGCGCACCCCCGACCCGAACCGGCTGCTTCGCGCCTACAACGCCAGCGCCGCGACCCTGAACCTCGTGCGCGCCTTCACCCGAGGCGGCTTCGCCGACCTGCGTCACGTGCACGACTGGAACCGTGGCTTCGTCGCCAACGCGGCCAACGCGCGCTACGAGGGGCTGGCCCGCGAGATCGACAAGGCGATGAAGTTCATGGCGGCCTGCGGCGCGGACTTCGAGGCGATGAAGTCCACCGAGTTCTGGTCCGCGCACGAGGCCCTGCTGCTGGACTACGAGCGGCCGCTCGTGCGCGTGGACTCCCGCTCCGGCGAGCTCTACAGCACCTCCGGGCACTTCCTCTGGGTGGGTGAGCGGACCCGCCAGCTCGACCACGCCCACCTCGACTTCGTGAGCAAGATCCGCAACCCGATCGGGATGAAGGTCTCCGACAAGGCCGACACCGACGAGCTGCTCCGTGTCATCGACCTGCTCGACCCCCAGCGCGAGCCGGGTCGGCTGACCTTCATCACCCGGATGGGCGCGGGGAAGATCCGTGAGGCGCTGCCGCCGATCCTTGAGGCGGTGTCTCGCAGCGGGGCGAGCGTTGCCTGGATCTGCGACCCGATGCACGGCAACACCTTCGAGTCGGCGTCGGGGTACAAGACCCGCGACTTCGACGACGTCGTCGAGGAGGTGCGCGGGTTCTTCGACGCCCACCGCGAGGTGGGCACGGTGCCCGGCGGGATCCATGTCGAGCTGACCGGCAACGACGTCACCGAGTGCCTCGGTGGTGCCGAGCGGATCCTCGACGGTGACCTCAACCGTCGCTACGAGACGGTCTGCGACCCGCGGCTGAACCACCAGCAGAGCCTGGAGCTGGCCTTCCTCACCGCGGAGATGCTCGCCCAGGCGTAGGGCCCGGCTCCTCGGACAGGCAGCTCAGACGACAGGGACCTCAGACGACGAGGATCGTCACCGTGCTGCCCTTGACGACCCGCGTGCCGCTGGCGGGGCTGGTGGCGCGGACCCGGTCGAGCGGACCGCCGAGGAACTTCTGCACCGACACCGTCAGCCCGGCGCCCTCGAGCGCAGAGCGTGCCTGAGCCTCGGTCTTGCCGTCGACGTCGGGCACGGTGACCATCTCCGGGCCCTTCGAGACGGTGACGGTCACGGTGTCGCCGCGGTAGCCCGTGCCCGACGCGGGCTCCTGAGAGACGACGGCGCCCTTGGGCACCTTCGGGTCGAAGACGTCCTCGGCGCGGGTGACGACGAAGCCGGCCCCTTCGAGCGTGGCCGTGGCCGCCGCCACGGGCTGCTGGACCACCGAGGGGATCGGAATCGGCTCTGGACCCTTGCTCAGGACGAGGTCGACGGTGGCGTCGCGTCTCAGCTCGGCGCCTGCCTCTGGGCTGCTGCTGCGGACCTGGCCCTCGGGCACGTCCTCGTCGAAGGCCTGGGACACCGATCCAGCTGCCAGCTCGACCCGCCCGAGAGCCTCGCTCGCCTCGGCCTGGGTCATCCCCAAGAGGTCGGGCACGGCGAAGCGCTCAGGCCCCTTGCTCACGATGACGACGACCTCGCTGCCCTTGCGGGTCTCGCTGCCCGCGACCGGGGTCGACCGGACCGCCACGCCGGCGGGGACCTCCTCGTCGAAAGCCTCCCGGGTCGTCAGGCTCAGCTCGGCGTCGGCGATTCGCGCCTCGACGCCGGTGAGCTCCTGGCCGGCGACGTCAGGGACGGTCGTGACCTGACCGATGGTGAGGTACCAGAGGCCGGCGGCGGCGCCCGCTGCGAGGAGGAGCAGGACCGGTAGCCAGCGAAGGGGGGAACGGCGCTGCGGCGCGGTGGCCTGGGGCGAGCGGTCCTGCGGCACAACGACCCCCGAGAGCGCGCCCTCGGTCGGCTCGGACCGCTGTGCCACGGTCGGCCGGCCAAGCTGACGCTCCGTCCGGTGCGGCTCGGGCCCGTCTGTCCCCGGCGGCCCGGGCTCCGGGCGACGATCCAGCTCGGCATCGGTCAGGCCGGTTCGGGCCCGAGCGACCCGCTCGAGCAGCTCTCCTGCGTCCCGCGGCCGCAGGTCGGGGTCGCGCTGCAGCGCGGAGTCGACGACCTCGCAGAGTGCGAGCGGCACCTGGGGGTCGACCCCGTGCACGGTGGGGGTATCGCCGTGCACGTGCTGGAAGGCGACATGGATCGGGGTCTCACCGTCGACCGCCTTGCGTCCGGTGAGCATCTCGAAGAGGACCAGCCCGATCGCGTAGACATCGCTGCGGGCATCGGCGATGCCGCGCTGGACCTGCTCCGGGGAGAGATAGCTCACCGTGCCGAGCAGCACCCCGGTCGCGCCGGTCGCGGTCTGGGAGGTCACCGCGCGGGCCAGGCCGAAGTCGGCGACCTTGACGGCGCCGTCCTCGCGGATGAGCACGTTCTCCGGCTTGATGTCGCGGTGCACCAGCCCGGCCCGGTGAGCCGCGGCCAGCCCGGCGAGCGCGTCCTGGACGATGTCGAGGGCGGCGCGGACTCGAAGGCCGTCGCCGGAGTCGAGGACCTGGCGCAGGGTCTGCCCCGGGACATGCTCCATCACGAGGAAGACACCGTCGGCGGACTCGCCCTGGTCGTGGACCGCCACGACGTTCGGGTGCGCCAGCCGGGCCGCGCTGCGGGCCTCGCGACGGAACCGGGAGACGAACTGCTCGTCCGCCGCGAGGTCGGGGCGCATCACCTTGATCGCCACGTCGCGGTCGAGGCGCAGGTCGGTCCCGAGGTAGACCGACGCCATGCCGCCGTCGGCGAGGTGCTCGAGCACGCGGTAGCGGCCGTCGAGGAGAACCCCGACGAGGTCGGCCGTCGCTGCTCGCGCCATGGAGTCCTACATCCGCTGCTTGAGCGCCTTGACGTTCTTCACGTACTGCTGGGTGTCGGTGTACATGCCGTTCGCCCGGACCGATGCCAGGCCCTGGTAGTACCCGGCGATCGCCTGCGACTCGCTGCTGGAGAGTCGGTTCAGGGCCTTGAGGATCACGACGCCGGCGGTGATGTTGTCCTGGGTGTCGAGCAGGTCGAGCTCCCTGCCGGTCAGCCCCGACGCCCAGTCGCCGGAGGAGGGGATGACCTGCATCACGCCGATGGCGTTGGCGACGGAGACCTGTCGCTGGTCCCAGCCGGACTCCTGGTAGGACAGTCCCAGGGCCAGCCTGGGGTCTACCCCGTGCTGGCGGGCGGTCTCGGTGATCATCCGCCGGACCTCGTCCCGGGACGGCACCGCACGCGAGCCGAGGATGTCGCGGTTCTTCGCCGCCGCGCCGACGATCGAGTCGGGGTAGGTGCGGCCGGCGAAGGTGTTGTGGTCATCGCCCTTCTGATGGGTGCTGGGAGAGGTGGACGACCCGCCGCTCGTGCCCTTGCTCTGGGTGGTCTTGCTGGCGTCGCGCCCGGACGAGGCGGACAGGCTCAGTCGCTGGCCGGGGTGGATGAAGTCGCGCGTGGAGATGCCGTTGATCTTGGCGAGGCGACTCACCGACATCGTGTGGCGGGCGGCGATCTCGCTGAGGGTCTCGCCGCTGCGGACCACGTGCGTCCCACCGCCGCTGCGTCCGGCCGCCGCACGCTTCGCCGGTATGGCGGCCGAGCCCTCGACGCGCAGCCGGTCCCCGGCATGGATGTAGTCGGCAGGCGAGATCGAGTTCAGCGAGGCGAGGCGGGCCACGCTGATGTCGTGCCTGGCGGCGATCCCCGAGAGCGTGTCACCGGGGCGGACGGTGTACGTCGTCGTGCGGCCGGAGCGGCGCTCTGAGTCGGGGCGGCGCTCCGTCGAGCCCGACGAGGCGGGGATGCGCAGCTCCTGGCCGGGGTGGATGAAGCCGTGATCGAGTCCGTTGCGCTCGCGGATCGCCGCGACGGTGGTTCCGTAGCGATCGGCGAGGCCGTAGAGGGTCTCACCCGCCTTGACGACATGGCTGCGTCCCGACCGCTCGGCGCTGTGCGCCTGGGAGGGGTGGGACGGCAGGTCGAGCGTCGGGGGCGGGGTAGCGGCTGGCAGGACGACGGGCAGGACCATGAGTCTCCTCGTGATGGCTGATGACCGGCGACTGGCTCGGGGCCGACCCCAGCTGTGGCCATTGTGACGGCTGTGGCGGATGTGACGGGTGATCACTCCCGTGGGGACGCTACCGGAGATCACCGCCTCGACCGGGGACCTGCGAGGTCGCGTCGCGTCGTGCAGCGTCGCGCGTCGGCGCCGGGGACCCTCGGGTGCCGGCGGGTGAGAGAATCTCGGGATGAACCGCAGCACCCACCTCCCCGGTCAGGCGCTCGAGCAGTCGGGCGAGCACGCCCCCCTCGCCTCCCTCGTGCACGACTGGTTGACCGTCCCTGACGTCGCCGAGCGGATCGGGGCGCGGATCACCGATGTGCGTCGGATGATCCAGGAGCGCGAGCTGGTCGCGGTGCGGGTCGGGGAGCGCTCCGTGCTGTCGGTCCCCGCAGAGTTCTTCGACGACGACGGCCCGCTACCGGCGCTGCGGGGCACCGTCGTCGTGCTGCAGGACGCCCGGATGAGCGACGAGGAGATCATCGAGTGGCTGTTCACCCCTGACCACACGCTCCCGGGCGGTCCCACCCCGATCGCCGCGATCCGGGCCGGCCACAAGACCGAGGTCCGGCGCCGGGCGATGGAAGAGGCGCTCTAGGTCCAGACCGGCCCCGGGCCTCAGGTCGACCGGGCGGTCGCCAGCGCGATCAGCTCGCCCAGCGCGTCGTGCGCCTCGTTCGTCCCGTCCGCCGGTCCGTGGGTCGGCGACGAGAGATCGCTCAGCGCCGACCTCGCACGCCCCACGAGCTCGTCGATCTCCGCCTCGACCTGCGCCACCGCTCCGGTCTCGGTGAGGATCTCGCGGAAGGCCGCGACACCCCCTTCGTCGAGGTCGGCGTCACCGAGGTGACGCTCGAGCATCTCCCGCTGCGCGCGCTCCGCCGCTAGCCAGGCGTGAGCCACGAGGACGGTCCGCTTGCCCTCACGCAGGTCGTCCCCGGCGGGCTTGCCCGTCTCCTGCGGGTCGCCGAAGACCCCGAGGATGTCATCGCGCAGCTGGAAGGCCTCGCCGAGGGCGAGGCCGTAGGCCGAGAGGGCGTCGCGGGTCCCGGGGTCGGCGCCGGCCGCGGCGGCGCCGATGAGCAGCGGGTGCTCGACGGAGTACTTCGCGCTCTTGTAGCGCAGCACCCGGCGGGCCCGCTCCAGCCGCTGCGACCCGCTCCACGCCCCCCACGGCTGCATCGACTCGACGACGTCGATGTACTGGCCGGCCATGAGCTGGGTGCGCATGCGCTCGAGCACCGCCCAGGTCTCGGTGAGCCGCTCCTGGCTCAGCCCGGAGCGGACGACGACGTCGTCGCACCAGTCCAGGCAGAGGTTGCCCGCGAGGATCGCGCCGGCCAGGCCGAGACCGTCGGGATCGCCCCGCCACCCACGCTCCGCGTGCGCCGTTGCGAGGGCTCTATGGGCCGCCGGTCGCCCGCGCCGGGTGTCGGAGTCGTCCATGACGTCGTCGTGCAGCAGCGCGGCGGCCTGGAAGAGCTCCATCGCGGCCGCCAGCGCGATCGGGGTGGCGTGCTCGCCGCCTCGGTCCTCGCCCCCACCGGCGCGCCAGCCCCAGTAGGCGAACGCCGCGCGCAGCCGCTTGCCGCCTAGGAGAAGGGCGGAGATGGCCTCGGTGAGGTCGCCGACGTCCGGGCCGATCTCGACCAGGTGCTGCTGCTGATGGGCGAGCTCGGCGTTGAGGCGGGCCTGGACCCGAGCGCGCAGGTCGTCGGCGAAGGGGTGGGGCACGACATCTCTCCTCGCCCGCGGGCGTGCGGGCCGGTGGTCTCACAGATCGTTCCCGATCAGCCTACGGGTGGGCCGCTCGGTTATCGTCCGCGCCATGACCCAGCAGCACGGCACCCCCGAGCGCTCGGCGACGATCACCCGCCGGTTGTGGGACGCCCGCCCGGCGATCAGCTTCGAGTTCATGCCGCCACGCGATGACGTGGGCGAGGCGGTCCTCTGGGAGGCGCTCGAGGGGTTGGAGCCACTGCGCCCGGACTTCGTCTCGGTCACCTACGGGGCGGGTGGCTCGAGCCAGGACCGGACCCTGCGGATCACCCAGGAGATCAGCCGGCGGACCTCGCTGACGGCGATGGCCCACCTGACCTGCGTATCGCAGAGCGTGTCCGACCTGCGCCAGGTGCTCCAGGGGTACGCGGCCGCCGGGATCGACCACGTCCTCGCGCTTCGGGGAGATCCACCTGGTGACCCGCGGGGGGAGTGGGTCGCCCACCCCGGGGGATTGAGCCACGCCGACGAGCTGGTCCGCCTGATCGGCGAGACCGGAGGCTTCGAGGTCGGGGTGGCGGCCTTCCCCGACGTGCACCCGAGCTCGGCCTCCCTGGCGGACGACATCGACACGCTCGTGCGCAAGGCCGACGCCGGTGCCACCTTCGCGATCACCCAGATGGTCTTCGACGTGGACAGCTACCTCAGGCTGCGAGACGCGCTCGCGGCGCGACGCGACCTGCCTGTCGTGCCCGGGCTGATGCCGGTGACCAGCGTGAAGCAGGTCGACCGGATGGCCCAGCTCATGGGCACCCCGCTGCCCGAGCGGGTGCTCGAGCGGCTGCGGCCGGTCCAGAATGACCGGGCGGCGGTACGCGCCGTGGGGGTCGAGATCGCGACGGAGCTGGCCAGCCGACTGCTCGCGGAGGGCGCTCCTGGACTGCACTTCATCACGATGAACCGCTCCACCGCGACGCTCGAGGTGCACGAGAACCTGGCCGGCCAGCTGGCCGCCGCCTCCCGACCGGTGGAGGCGATCACCCGGTGACCGCTGCCGGTTGAGCGTCCGGTCCTGCCTGCCGCCGGTCAGCCGCCCACCTCGCAAAAGATCGAACGCATGTTCGAGTATGCTGCACGGACGAGGTGATGATGCGCCCCACGGGCGAGGAGAGCGAGGACGGGTGCGATGACCGAGCCGGGAGCGGCAGGTGCACGAACGGCACCAGACGAGCACGGGGCACCGGAGGGTGCGGCGCGACAGGTGCCAAGGGCGCCCGGAGCGTGCCGGATCGAGCAGACCACCCGACTCCTGTGCGTCGCGGCCGACGCGCTGACCGAGGCCCACTGGGTCCAGTCCGCCGCAGAGCGCCTGGCCGCCACACGGCTCGCCACGCTGCGGACCGCGGCGGCGGTCCTCGCTGCTCGCGGCCGCCCTGGTTCGACCGGGGCCGGTGCCCGCCCGACCGACGCGTGGCGGGTGCTCGTGACCGTCGCCCCGGAGCTGGGGGAGTGGGCCTCCTACTTCGAGCACGCCGACCGCCACCCCCCGCGCGACGTGCGGGGCGTCGACGACCTGCTCCGCGCCGGCGAGGACTTCCTCATCACCGCCGCGACGACGGTGGGACTGCCCGCGCCGAGCCTCCCGGCCCTCCTCGTGCCCGTCGAGATGTCCAGCATGCCCGTGGTCCCCGGCGAGCTCCGCGCCGACCCCGGAGAGGACGAGATCACGGGGCAGGCGTCATGATCGACATCGCCGACCGCGACCATCACTGCCGGGCGTGGCGGCCGGGACAGCCACCGAGGAGCGGTCGACCCGGTCGGCTCGCACGCCCCATTAGGCTGGATCAGCCAGCGAGGACTCCGCCTCTGCGGGCCGAAGGGAGCATCGTGAGCCAGGACCGTCCGACACCGGGCAGCGGCGCCCGACGCCGCGGCGTCGAGAGCAGCCTGCGCACCGCGGCGGTGTGGGCCGAGGTCGCCGAGCTGACCACCGAGCGTGAGCGCGAGCTCGGGCGGGCGCTGCGCGTCCTCGACCTCGGCGGCGGGACAGGCGGGCTTGCCGTCCCCCTTGCCGAGGGTGGCCACACCGTCACCGTCGTCGACCCCAGCCCCGACGCGCTGGCCTCGCTGCGGCGCCGCGCGGAGGAGTCCAGCGCGGCCGGTCGGATCAGCGCGGTGCAGGGTGACGCCGACACCCTCTCCGACCTTCTTGCCCCGGGCAGCGTCGACCTCGTCTGCTGCCATGGCACCCTCGAGGTGGTCGACGACCCCGACGAGACCCTGCGGCGGATCGCCGACGTGCTCGCTCCCGGCGGGTACCTCAGCCTGGTCGCCGCGCAGCGCCTGGCCGCCGTGCTCGGCCGGGCCCTCGCCGGGCGCTTCGACCAGGCCCGGGCCGCCCTGGCCACGCCCGAGGGGCGCTGGGGCGAGAGCGACCCGATGCCGCGGCGCTTCGACCAGGACGACATCGAGGCCCGGCTCGACCGCGCCGGCTTCACCGTGGCCGGCCTGCACGGGGTCCGCATCTTCAGCGACCTCGTGCCCGGGGCGCTGCTCGACTCCGACGCCGACCGCTCCGACCTGCTCGCCCTGGAGCAGGCCGCGGTGTCCGACGACGGCGGCTCCGTGCTCTCCCGTCTCGGGACCCAGCTGCATGCCCTCGCCCGCAAGGACTGACCTCCCCGAGCCCGTGCGGTGAGCCGTCGCCAGTTCCAGGTCCCGCGCCGCATCGGCGACGGCTCGCCCGACGACACCGGCTGCACCGTCCTGCACGTCGACATGGATGCCTTCTACGCGTCCGCGTCGCTGCGCACCCGTCCCGAGCTGGTCGGTACCCCGGTGATCATCGGCGGCGGAGGTCGCAGCGTCGTCCTCTCGGCCACCTACGAGGCCCGCGCCTTCGGCGTGACCTCCGCGATGCCGATGACGCGGGCCCGCCGCCTGTGCCCCCAGGCGACGGTGATCCCGCCGGATCACGCGCTCTACGCCGAGATCTCCCGCGCGGTGATGCGCGTCTTCGAGGGCGTCACCCCCCTCGTCGAGCCGCTCAGCCTCGACGAGGCCTTCCTCGATGTCGGGGGTGCAGTCCGGCTGATGGGCTCTCCTGCGGTCATCGCCCAGATGATCCGCGACCAGGTGGTTCGCGAGCAGGGGATCACCTGCTCGGTCGGGGTGTCGAGCACGAAGTTCGTCGCCAAGATCGCCTCCGGCCTGGCCAAGCCGGACGGGATGCTCGTCGTCCCCGCCGACGAGGTCGTCGCCTTCGTCCAGCAGCTGCCCGTCGCCGCGCTGTGGGGGGTCGGTGAGAAGACCGAGGAGGCGCTGGCCCGGCTCGGCCTGCGCACCGTCGCCGACATCGCCCGGACTCCGCGTGCCACCCTGACCCAGTCTCTCGGCGTGGCGACCGGCACCCACCTGCACGATCTCGCGTGGGGGCGGGACCCACGAGGCGTGGACCCGGTGCGCCGGGAGAAGAGCGTCGGTCACGAACGGACCTTTGGCGCGGACGTCGGCGACCCGGTGGTCATCCGTCAGGTCCTGCTCGACCTCTCGGAGAAGGTCGGGGCGCGTCTGCGTGCGCAGCGGCTGGTTGGGCGGACGGTGAGCATCAAGGTGCGCTTCGCCGACTTCTCCACCGTGACGCGCTCCCGGTCGCTGCGCGACGCGACCGATGTCAGCCGCGACATCTACGCCGCCGCGCGTGAGCTCTACGAGGCGCTCGGGATGCAGCGCGCCCGGATCCGTCTCGTCGGCGTACGGGTAGAGGGTCTGACGGGGTCGGACTCGACACCGGTCCAGGTGACCCTCGACGAGCCCGAGCACGGCTGGCGTGATGCCGACCGGGCGGTCGACCGGGCGGCGTCGCGGTTCGGCGCCGGCAGCGTGCGACCGGCCAGCTTGCTGACGAAGGGGGGAGGTCGGGCTACCGAAGAGGACCGGGGCGACCTAGACTGAGGACCGCCCGAGGAGAGCGATGGCCCCCGGGTACCGGATGAGCAGGTGTGAGGGAGGTCGACGTGGCCCTGTCGGAGCGCGAGCAGCAGATGCTCGATCAGATGGAGCAGGCGCTCTACGCCGAGGACCCGCGGTTCGCCTCGAGCATGAAGGGTGACGGCCCTACCCCTGAGCAGCGCAGGCGCAGGGTGCTCGGCCTGGTCGGCGTCCTTGCCGGGGTTGGGCTGGTCTTCCTCGGCGTCATCACGACGATGTGGGTCGGGGTCGCCGGGTTCGCGGTCATCGTCGCCTCGATCGCGTACATGGTCGCCTCCGGCTCGGACGAGGACCAGGCCACGCTCGGGGTCGTGGGCGATGACGGGTCGATCACCTCGATCACCACGGCCCGGCCGCCCCGACGGCGCCGACGGGCCAAGGGCGGGGCGAGCGCGGTGCCGTCGCGGGGCGCGAAGCGGCCCCAGCGCAGCGGCACCTTCATGCAGCGGCTCGAGCAGCGGTGGGACGAGCGCCGCGAGCGCGGCTACTGACGACGACCTGATCGGCTGGTCCTCGAGCGGGTACTGACCCTCACCCGACTCGGGTCACACCTCATCGGTAGGCCCCTCACCGCGCACCCCGCAGCGACTCCTCAGAGCGAGTGCGAGGCGACCCCCAGAGCCCAGACCACCGCGATGCTCAGCGCGGTGGCGAGCTCCACTCCGATGCTGCGGATGACCCCCTTCACCGCGGAGCGTGTCGCCGCCGCTGCGCGCCGGGGGTCTCGGTAGCGGAACCGCTCGAGGAGGTAGATCCCGAGGACGAAGAACAGCGGAGCGCCGACGACCGGGACGACGAAGAAGCCGACGACGGCAGCGACCAGGCCGACCGCGATCGTGGCTCGCCCCACCCCTTCGGCCTTCATCCGGCGCCCCGGGATGGCGTACTGCAGCACCACCCCGACGAGGAAGACGGCCGCCGCGACCGCGAAGGTGACCCAGGCCCGCGTCCCACCGACCTCGAGGGCCCAGACGAGGACCGCGCCGAGGCAGATGATCAGGCCCGGAAGAACCGGGACGACGATGCCGAGCAGCCCGACGACGAAGACGAGCAGCAGTGGCCAGATCGCCACCGGGGTCGGGTCAGGGGTCGCGGTAGGGACCGACCCGGCGACCCAGAGCAGGCCGTGGGCCGCGGCGCCGGGCATGGTCAGCTCTCGTCGAGCGCCTCGTCGGCGGCCTTGTCCTCGTGGAGGCGGTCGCTCTGGTCGTCGATCTCGGCCTGGTCGCGCAGCTTCGGCAGGTGCTCACGGCCGTGGTGGGCGCAGAAGAGGAGCTCGCCGCCGGCGTGCAGTCGGGCGCGGACGTAGGCCTGGGCACCGCAGCGGTCGCAGCGGTCGGCCGCGGTCAGTGGGGACACCAGGGTTGCGTTCACTTGATCTCTCTTTCGTGCTCACGTCGTGCGAACCCGTCTCGGGTCCGGACAGGTCAACAGTGAAGCACGCCGGATCCTTCCCGTGCGTCAGGAGCCCACTGCTCGGGCCCGGGCGTGGCGCGCCTGCCGGGGTTGTCGGTGGGTGCGTTCTACCCTGCGGGCAGACCGTAGCCCCCACCCCGCGAGGACGAGAGCGCCACCGTGCCAGCCGCAGCGAAGACCGCCGCCAAGAAGGCGACGAGCAAGACCGCCCAGGACTACACCGCCCACCACCTGCAGGTGCTCGAGGGGCTCGAGGCGGTCCGCAAGCGTCCGGGCATGTACATCGGCACGACCGACAGCCGCGGGCTGATGCACTGCCTGTGGGAGATCATCGACAACGCCGTGGACGAGGCCCTCGGCGGGCACGGCGACCGGATCGAGGTGATCCTGCACCGAGATGGCTCGGTGGAGGTGCGCGACCAGGCGCGCGGGATCCCGGTCGACATCGAGCCGCGCACCGGCCTGACCGGTGTCGAGGTCGTCTTCACCAAGCTGCACGCGGGGGGCAAGTTCGGGGGCGGGTCGTACACGGCCTCCGGCGGTCTGCACGGGGTTGGTGCCTCGGTGGTCAATGCCCTGTCCTCGCGGCTGGACGTCGAGGTCGACCGGGCCGGCAAGACCTATGCGATGTCGTTCCGAAGGGGGGAGCCCGGCGTCTTCAGCGACGTCGCCGGGTCGGCAGGTGAGAAGGACCCCGACCACGAGTTCACCGCCTACGAGAAGGGCTCCGAGCTGGCCGTCGTCGGCAAGGCCCGGCGCGGGGCGACCGGCACCCGGATCCGCTACTGGGCAGACCCGCACATCTTCCCGACCGAGTCCGGCTTCGACTACGACGCCCTCGTCGCCCGGGCGCGACAGACCTCCTTCCTCGTCCCCGGCCTGACCTTGGTGATCCGCGACGAGCGGCGCGTGCCGGGCACACCGGGCGCCGACGGACCGGTCGAGGAGGTCTTCTCGCACGACGGCGGGATCACCGAGTTCGTCGAGTTCCTCGCCCCCGACCCGTCGGTGACCGACGTCTGGCGGCTCCAGGGCAGCGGCACCTTCACCGAGACCGTCCCCGTCCTCGACGCGTCCGGACACATGACGCCCACCGAGGTCGAGCGCGAGTGCGGGGTCGACATCGCGCTGCGCTGGGGCACCGGGTACGACACGACGGTCCGGTCCTTCGTCAACATCATCAGCACGCCGAAGGGCGGGACCCACCTCGCCGGCTTCGAGGCCTCCCTGCTCAAGGTCTTCCGCAAGCAGCTCGAGGCCAACGCCCGCAAGCTCAAGGTCGGCAGCGACAAGGTCGACAAGGACGACGTCCTCGCCGGGCTCACCGCCGTCGTCACCGTGCGCCTGGCCGAGCCGCAGTTCGAGGGGCAGACCAAGGAGGTCCTCGGCACCGTAGCGGTCCGCTCGATCGTGAGCAGGGTCGTCGAGCGGGAGCTCACCGAGCGGATCAGCAGCCCTCGGCGGGGGGAGAAGCAGCAGGCCACGGCACTGCTGGAGAAGGTCGTCGCCGAAATGAAGTCGCGGATCAGCGCGCGCCTGCACAAGGAGACCCAGCGCCGCAAGAACGCGCTGGAGAGCTCCTCGTTGCCGCCCAAGCTGCGCGACTGCCGCAGCAACGGCACCGAGGGCACCGAGCTCTTCATCGTCGAGGGAGACTCGGCGATGGGGACCGCCAAGGAGGCGCGCAACAGCGAGTTTCAGGCGTTGCTCCCGATCCGGGGGAAGATCCTCAACGTGCAGAAGGCCGCGGTCGGCGACATGCTCAAGAACGCCGAGTGCGCCTCGATCATCCAGGTGATCGGTGCCGGGTCCGGACGCGGCTTCGACCTCGACTCCGCCCGCTACGGCAAGGTCATCATCATGACCGACGCCGACGTCGACGGCGCACACATCCGCACCCTGCTGCTCACCCTGTTCTTCACCCACATGCGGCCGCTCGTCGAGGCGGGCCGGGTGTACGCGGCCGTCCCGCCGCTGCACCGGATCGAGGTCGTGGGTGCCGGCTCGAAGAAGAACGAGCTGATCTACACCTACTCCGAGGCCGAGCTGCGCAAGACCCTCGCGAGCCTGGAGAAGCGCGGCAAGACGGTGAAGTCACCCATCCAGCGGTACAAGGGCCTCGGCGAGATGGATGCCGACCAGCTCGCCGAGACGACCATGGACCCCGCTCAGCGCACCCTTCGCCGGGTCACCCTCGACGACGTCGCTGCCGTCGCCGAGGTCTTCGAGCTGCTCATGGGCAAGGACGTCGAACCCCGCCGCGAGTTCATCGTCGCCTCGGCCGACGCGCTCGACCGGGAGCGGATCGACGCCTGATCCGGCCACACCCCCTTCGCCCCGACCCGCGTGCAGTTCTCGAGGCGGCGGATCACAGATGCGCGACACCTGCGGCGGTGCTCTGGACAGCGGCTGTGATCTGCGCCACCGTAAGTCTCTGCGCGTGAGCGCAGAACGCCACCAGGGAGGGCCACATGTCCGAGAGCGCGACGACGCAGCGAGTCGACGGGGAGGACGCCACCGATCTCAAGAGGGTGATGGGGCCCAAGCTCCTGCTGCTCTTCATCGTCGGAGATATCCTCGGAACCGGTGTCTACGCCCTGACCGGCAAGGTCGCAGCCGAGGTCGGAGGCGCCGCCTGGGCGCCCTTCCTCGCCGCCTTCGCGGTCGCGACGGTCACCGCCTTCAGCTACCTCGAGCTCGTGACGAAGTACCCGCAGGCCGGTGGCGCCGCGACCTTCATCCACAAGGCCTTCGGCATCCACTTCCTCACCTTCATCGTCGCCTTCGCGGTGATGTGCTCGGGCATCACCTCGGCATCGACCGCGGCCAATGCCTTCGCCGGCTTCCTCAGCGACGGCTTCGGGCTCGGGTGGGAGGCCGGGGCGGCCCCGATCCTGCTCGCGGCGCTGGGTTTCATGACGCTCGTCGCGCTGATCAACCTGCGCGGTGTCGGCGAGTCGGTCAAGGCCAACGTCGTGCTGACCCTCATCGAGCTCTCCGGCCTGCTGCTCATCATCTTCATCGGCCTCTACGCCGTGACCCAGGGCAAGGCGGACTTCTCCCAGGTCACCGTCTTCGACAGCGGTGAGGACAAGGGCGTCTTCTTCTCGATCACCATGGCAACCTCGCTCGCCTTCTTCGCGATGGTCGGCTTCGAGGACTCGGTCAACATGGCCGAGGAGACCAAGGACCCGGTGGGGACCTTCCCGAAGGTGATGCTCACCGGGCTGGGGATCACCGGCCTGATCTACGTCCTCGTCTCCATCACGGCCGTCGCGCTGGTGCCGGTGGGCAAGCTCGCCGACCCGGATGAGGCGTCCGCGCTGACCCAGGTCGTCGCCGCCGGGGCGCCGAACCTGCCCTTCGACAAGATCTTCCCCTTCATCGCCATGTTCGCCGTCGCCAACTCGGCGCTGATCAACATGCTCATGGCGAGCCGGCTGCTCTACGGGATGGCCCGCCAGGACGTCCTCCCGCGACCGCTGGGGCACGTCGCCCCGAAGCGGCGCACCCCGTGGGTCTCGATTCTCTTCACCACGGCGATCGCCTTCGCGCTCATCACCTACGTCACCCTGGACAGCGACAGCGACATCGTCGCGCTCCTCGGTGGCACGACGTCGCTGCTGCTGCTGTGCGTCTTCACCATCGTCAACATCGCGGTCCTCGTCCTGCGCCGCGACGACGTCGGACGCCGCCACTTCCACGCCCCGACCGCGCTGCCGGTGATCGGTGCGCTGCTGTGCGCCTTCCTCGCCGGCCCGTGGGCGCGCAGCGAGGAGCAGCAGGGTCAGTACCCGATCGCCGGTGGCCTGCTCCTGCTCGGCGTCGTGCTGTGGGCCCTGACCTGGGTGGTCAACCGCGCGGTCTTCGGCAAGAAGACCTTCATGCGCGACCCGGAGCACCTGGAGCGCGACGGCGCCAACAACTGACGCCAAACTCCTCCCCCCTTCGCCGGGTAGAGGTAGACGCGCCCGGCTGGACGCGCCAGACCTACCTCGACCGGCGCGGCGTCACCAGCCGCCGATGCCGCCGATCGGGCGCTGGGCCGGGGTGCCGGAGCCGTCGCGCCGCCCGTCGGCGGCGGGCAGCTCGACCGCGACGCCGTTGGCGGCGCTGGCGCGGGCGTCGCCCCGGCCGGCCCAGGCCAGCAGCAGAGCGTCCTCGCCCTTGAGGAAGCGGTGCGCGCGGACCCCCGAGGTGCCGCGGCCCTTGCCGGGGTACTCGGCGAAGGGGGTGACCTTGATCGCTCCCGGATCGGTGCCGGGCAGGCTGTCGGCGCTGCCGCTGACCGTCACGACGATGCCGTCGGCGCCTGGGTCGACCGCGCCGAAGTGGACGACCGGGGCATCGGCGGTGGTCTTGATCCCCGCCACACCGGCGGCGGCGCGCCCCTGCGGGCGGACCGCCGACGCCGCGAAGTGGAGCAGGCGCGCGTCGGCGGTGATGAAGACCAGCTCTTCCTCGCCGGTGCGCAGCTCGACCGCGCCGACCACCTCGTCGCCGTCCTTGAGCGCGATGACCTCGAAGAGCGACCCCTTCGGCTGCTCGGTCGTGACCCGCTTGACCACGCCGTGCGCGGTGCCCAGGGCGAGCCCGGGGGAGTCCTCGGCGAGCGAGGACAGGGTGAGGACACGCTCGTCCGGCGCGAGGTCGAGGTAGGCGCCCACCGGAGCGCCGCCGGAGAGGGAGGGGGCGTCGTTGGTGTCGGGCAGCGTGGGCAGCTCGAGCGCGCTGACCCGGGCCACCCGCCCGCGGCTGGTCACCACGCCGACCTCGCCGCGGGCCGTCGTGCGCACGGCGGCGACGACGGCGTCGTGCTTGGACCGCGGACCGCTGCGGGACGGCTCGTGCTCGGTGGTCGTCCGGGCCAGCAGCCCGGTCGTGGAGAGCAGCACCCAGCACGGGTCGTCAGCGACCTCCATCGGCGTGGCGGAGGCCGCGGGGGAGCCGGCGGACTCCAGCAGGACCGTGCGCCGCGGCGTGCCGTGGGCCTTGCCCACCTCGGCGAGCTCGCCGGAGACGAGCTTGGTGAGGACCAACTCATCGCTCAGGATCTCCTCGAGCTCGGCGATCGCCCGGCGCAGCTCGCCCTGCTCCTGCTCCAGCTCGATCCTGGAGAACTTGGTCAGCCGGCGCAGCTGGAGCTCGAGGATGTAGCTCGCCTGGGCCTCGGAGAGGTCGAAGACGTCGATGAGGCGCTGGCGGGCCGTGGCCGCGTCGTCGCTGCTGCGGATCAGCTGGATGACCTCGTCGATGTCGAGGATCGCGACGAGCAGGCCGTCGACGAGGTGGAGCCGCTCCCGACGCTTGGCCAGCCGGTGCTCGGTCCGACGCCGGACGACGTCGACGCGGAAGTCGACGTAGACGGTGAGCAGCTCCTTCAGGCCCATCGTCCGCGGGGTGCCGTCGACGAGGGCGACGTTGTTGATCCCGAAGGACTCCTCCATCGGCGTGAGGCGGTAGAGCTTCTCCAGGACCGCCTCGGGGTTGAAGCCGTTCTTGATCTCGATGACCAGCTCCAACCCCTTCGTCCGGTCGGAGAGGTCCTTGACGTCGGCGATGCCCTCGAGCTTCTTGCCCTGGACCGCGTCCTTGATCTTCTCGATCACCTTCTCCGGGCCGACGAGGTAGGGCAGCTCGGTGACGATGACTCCCTGGCGTCGGGGGGAGACCTTCTCGATCCGGGTCGTCGCCCGGGTGCGAAAGCTGCCGCGCCCGGTGAGGTAGGCGTCGCGGATGCCGTCGAGCCCGACGATGCGCCCGCCGCCGGGCAGGTCCGGACCCGGGACGAATCGCATGAGGTCGTCCAGCGAGCACTGCGGGTGGGTGAGCAGATGCCGGGCCGCGCCGATGACCTCGCCGAGGTTGTGCGGCGGCATCTGGGTGGCCATGCCGACCGCGATCCCCGTCGTTCCGTTGACGAGGAGGTTGGGATAGGCGGCCGGCAGCACCTCGGGCTGGAGCAGCTGGTCGTCGTAGTTGGGGACGAAGGGGACGGTGTCCTCCTCGAGCCCGCCGACCATGAGCAGGGCCGCGGAGGTCATCCGCGCCTCGGTGTACCGCGAGGCGGCCGGACCGTCGTCGAGAGACCCGAAGTTGCCGTGGCCGTCGACGAGGGGCAGGCGCATGGCGAAGGGCTGGGCCATGCGCACGAGGGCGTCGTAGATCGCGGAGTCGCCGTGCGGGTGGTACTTGCCCATGACCTCGCCGACGACGCGGCTGGACTTCACGTGGCCGCGGTCGGGGCGCAGGCCCATGCCGTGCATCGCGTAGAGGATCCGTCGGTGCACCGGCTTGAGGCCATCGCGGGCGTCGGGCAGGGCGCGCGCGTGGATGACCGAGACCGCGTACTCGAGGAAGGCCCCGCGCATCTCGTCGGCGACGTCGATGTCGACGATCCGCTCCGGCACGTCGGCTGCGGGCGTGGTGGTGGTGCTCCGGCGGCGGGCCATGCGGGTGGATCTCCTGCTCGGTCGGTGGACACGGTCGGCCCGGCCATCTTCGCCGATGAGACCGCCCGCCCAGGGCTGACACCCCGACGGCGCGCGGATCTCGCCGCCCCGGCATCGTCCGCCGAGGCGACCGGCGCGACGTGGCAGGATCGCTCCCATGAGCGAGGATCTGCCCGCCGGATACCCGCACCTGGCCGAGGCCGACGTCGTGCTGCGCGACGGCAGCGTGGCTCGCCTGCGCCCGATCCTCCCCTCCGACGCCGAGGGCATCCACCGCTTCCACTCGGGGCAGTCCGAGGAGTCCATCTACCTGCGCTTCTTCGCCCCGATTCGCCGGTTGAGCGACAAGGACGTCGCCCGCTTCACCCAGGTCGACTACGTCGACCGGATGGCCCTGGTGGCCCTCGTCCGGGACGACATCATCGGTATCGGCCGGTACGACCGGGTCGACGAGAGCAGCGCCGAGGTCGCCTTCAACATCAGCGACAGCTACCAGGGCAAGGGCATCGGCTCGGTGCTCCTGGAGCACCTCGCGGCGCTGGCGCAGGAGCGCGGCATCACCCGCTTCGAGGCCGAGGTGCTGCCGCAGAACCGCAAGATGCTCGGCGTCTTCTCCGAGGCCGGGTACGAGGTCAGCCGGCGCTACGAGGACGGCGTGGTCATGCTCCACTTCGACATTGCGCCGACGGCCCAGTCGCTCTCCGTGCGCTTCGCCCGGGAGCATCGCGCGGAGGCCGCGAGCGTGCGCGCGCTGCTGCACCCGCGCAGCGTCGCGGTGATCGGGGCCAGCCGTCGCGAGCGGGCGATCGGGCACCAGGTGCTCGCTCACGTCCTCGACACCGGGTTCACCGGCGCCGTCTACCCGGTCAACCCCGAGGCCGACGAGGTGCTCGGCCTCCCCGCGGTGGCCACCGTCTCGGACCTGCCCGGCGAGGTCGACCTCGCGGTGGTGGCGGTGCCCGCCGAGTCGGTTCCGGCGGTGGTTCGGGAGTGCGCGGCGAAGGGGGTGCACGGCGCGCTGGTCATCTCCTCGGGCTTCGCGGAGGTCGACGAGCGAGGTGCCGCGCTGCAGGATTCGGTGCTCCGGGTCGCCCGGGACAACGGCATGCGCCTCATCGGCCCGAACTCCTTCGGCGTGCTCAACCTCGACCCGGCGCTGCGTCTCAACGCGACCCTGAGCCCCCAGGTCCCCCCGGCGGGCTTCCTCGGGCTCTACTCCCAGAGCGGCGCGCTGGCCGTGGCCAACCTCTACTCTGCCGCCCGCCGCAACCTCGGAGTCTCCGTCTTCGCCTCGGCGGGCAACCGTGCCGACGTCTCGGGCAACGACGTCATGCAGTACTGGATCGACGACGACCGCACCCACGCCGTGGGTCTCTACCTCGAGTCGATGGGCAACCCGCGCAAGTTCTCCCGGATCGCGCGGGCCTTGGCGGCCAACAAGCCGGTCATCGTCGTGAAGTCGGTGATCAGCTCGGGCGCGCCCGTTCCAGGGCACCGGGTCCGCTCGGCCCGGGTGCAGCCGCACGCCTTCACCTCGATGCTCAAGCAGGCCGGCGTCATCCACGTCGAGAACGTCCACCAGATGTTCGACGCGGCGCAGCTGCTGCTCCACCAGCCGCTACCGGCCGGACGCCGCGTCGCGGTCGTCACCAACTCTCACCAGCTCGGCTCGATCATCACCGCCAACGCGCTCGCGTGGGACCTCGACGTCGTGCACGGCCCGGTCGCCGTCGGGACCGAGGCCTCCGTCGCGGACTTCACGACGGCACTGCAGGCGGCCTTCGACGCCGAGGACGTCGACAGCGTCGTCGTCGCCTTCATCCCACCCGTCGGAGCGCTCGACCAGGACGTCGTCGAGGCGGTCAGGGAGTCCGCGCGGCGCTCCGAGAAGCCGTGCGTCGCGACCCTGCTCGGTCTGCGCGGCGTCGACACGGGCAGCCTGGTCCACGAGGACGGTCCGGCGAGCGACGGCGCGGCGGAGGGGACGCAGGACGACGTAGCGCAGCAGGCGCCCGAGCGACCGGGACAGGCCGTCCCTCTCTACGGCATGCCGGAGGAAGCGGTCCGCGCGCTCGCGCTGGCGACGCGCTACGGGATGTGGCGGGCCAAGGACAAGGGCGACCCGCTCGTGCGGGAGGGGACCCGAATCGCCGACGCCCGCGAGGTCATCGACGCCGTGCTCGCCGACGACCCCGACGGCCGGGCACTCACCGACGACGAGGCGCACCGCCTGCTCACGGCCTACGGCATCGACCTGTGGCAGCGGGTCGAGGTCGAGACCGCCGACGAGGCCGTGCACGCCGCGGAAGAGCTGGGCTACCCCGTCGTGGTCAAGTCACTCTCCCCCCTGGTCCGTGGGCAGTCGCTGCTCGACGGCATCAGGGTCGACCTGCGCGATGCGGACGCGGTGCGCGCCGCCTTCACCGCGATGGACCAGCACCTGGCGCCGCTGGACGCCAACTACTTCGTCCTGCAGAAGATGGCTCGCTCGGGCATCGCCTGCGTGCTCGGCACCGTGGAGGACCCCCTCTTCGGCCCGGTCGTCTCGGTCGGTCTGGCCGGCGCGCCGACGGACCTGCTCGACGACATCGCCTACCGGATCCCCCCGATGACCGACGTCGACTGCCGCGAGATCCTCGACGACCTCAAGCTCGCCCCCCTGCTCGACGGCTACCGCGGTGCTCCGCCGACCGACCGGCGCGCCCTCGAGGACATCATCGGCCGGCTCTCGCTCATGTGCGACGACCTCCTCGAGCTCTCCTCGCTCGAGCTGAACCCGGTGATGGCCCACCAGGACGGCGCCACCGTCCTCGGTGCCGAGATCCTCATCCGACCCGCGCAGCGGCGCTCCGACCCCGGCCGCCGTGCCCTGGGCTGAGACCTCCCGTGCGCCAAGCGCTCGACGAGGCGGGCGGCCGAGGCTGAGGCACAATGGCGGAATGCCGAAGGTCCCCGCCGACATCACCGAGGTGACGCTGCCCCAGCCGCTGCTCGACGCGATCGAACGGGCCGGGTACTACCCCGAGCTCGTCGCCGACGTCGTGCGGGCCGCGGTGGGGGACGAAGGGGTGCTGACGCACCTGGTGCACCAGGAGACGACCTTCGACCAGGAGGCGATCCGTCGCCACCTCACCGTCCTCGTCACCACCGGGACCCGACTCGTCATCGCGCACGCCGACGACTTCCCGCACGACCCAGCGCACCGCACGGACGTCGCCACCGCGACGACCGAGTGCATCCCCCTTCGCACCGTCCGTGGCGTCATGCTCACCCACGTCGTCCCCTCGCCGAGCGAGTACCAGCCGGGGACCCTGGGCCGGGAGCTCACCCTGACCGTCGGGTGGGGAACGGTGAGCCGGATCGACCTCGTCCCTGCCGCGTGCTCGGACTCGACCTGCGAGGCCGACCACGGGTACGAAGGAACCGTCGCCGCTGACGACATCTCGCTGCGGATCAGCGCAGAGGCCGAGGGATCGGCGGCCCTGTCCGAGGCGATCAGCTTCGCCCGGGACCTCTCGGCCCGCGTCGGCGGCTGAGCGTGCGCTCGCCGGTCCCCGGCCTCCCGGAGCAGCTCGACGGCGGCCTCGACCGGCTGCTGCCCGCGGTGGCGAGCAGCCTGGGCGTCACTGGGCTGTGCGCCGCGGGGGACCGGACGCTGGCCCATGCCGACCGGGCGGTGGTCGTCCTCGTCGACGGGTTGGGTGCCGAGCTGCTCGCCCGCCGGGGTGGGCATGCCCCCTTCTTGCGACGCCTGGCCGGCCAGCCCAGCCGGGCGGTGACGATCGGCAGCGGCTTCCCGTCGACCACGGCCACCTCCATGGCCACCTTCGGCAGCGGCCTGCGGGCCGGACGCCACGGGCTCGTGGGTTACGAGGCGTTCGATCCTGCGACGGGGCGGGTCTTCAACGAGCTGTCCTGGGAGGATGGCCCGGACCCTCGCACTTGGCAGCCGCACCGGACGGTCTTCGAGGCCGCCGCTGCGGAGGGGGTCGACGTGGTCCGGGTCGGACCGGCCTTCTTCGACGGGTCCGGGCTGACCCGAGCGGCGCTGCGCGGGGGGCGTTTCGTCGCCGCAGACTCCCTGGCGGCCCGCGTGGACGCCGCGCTGACCGCCCTTCGCTCCTCGCCGCGGGCGCTGGTCTATCTCTACTGGGGGGACCTGGACAAGGTGGGCCACGTGCACGGCTGCTCGTCGTGGCAGTGGGGGGACGAGCTGGAGTCCATCGACGCTGAGCTGGCCCGCCTCGCCTCAGGCCGCCCGCCGGGGACCGCGGTGCACATCACCGCCGATCACGGCATGGTCGACGTGCCCCTGCACCGGCGCCTGGACCTCGCCCACGAGCCCGACCTCGACGCAGGGGTGGAGCACCTCGCCGGTGAGCCGCGGTCGCTCCAGCTGCACTGCGCGCCGGGGGCGGCAGCCGAGGTGCTCGCTGCCTGGCAGGAGCGCCTGGGCGCCGACGCGGTCGTGGTCACCAGGGACGAGGCGATCACCGCCGGCTGGTTCGGGCCGGTCGAGGACCGGGTCCGGCCTCGGGTCGGGGAGGTCATCGCCACGATGACGGGCGAGGTCGCGGTGGTCGACTCCCGGCACCACCGCCCGGAGCTGCTGGCGCTTATCGGCCTGCACGGGTCGCTGACCCGCGAGGAGGTCGCCGTCCCGTGGCTCACGGTGGAGGCCGAGGGTGCGTGAGGCGCGCGATGCATAGGGTGGCTGGCTGTGGCTGAGCTCGTCTTCTTCTCCGGCACGATGGACTGCGGCAAGTCCACCCTGGCCTTGCAGATGGATCACAACCACCGCGCACGCGGTCGCCGCGGGCTGATCTTCACCCGGATGGACCGGGCCGGGGCGTCGGTCCTCTCCTCCCGGCTCGGCCTGTCCACCGGCGCCGTCGAGGTCCAGGAGGATCTCGACCTCTGGGGGGTGGTCGTCGCCCAGCTCACCGGCGGCGGCGCGGTCGACTACGTCATCTGCGACGAGGCGCAGTTCTACACCCCGGCCCAGGTCGAGCAGCTCGCTCGCCTGGTCGACGAGCTCGACATCGAGGTCTTCGCCTTCGGGATCATGGCCGACTTCCGCACCCGGCTCTTCCCTGGCTCGCAGCGCCTCGTGGAGCTGGCCGACCGGACCCAGGTGCTGCAGGTGGCCGCCCTGTGCTGGTGCGGGGCGCGGGCCACGCACAACGCCCGGGTCGTCGGCGGAGTCATGGTCGTCGAGGGCGAGCAGGTCGTCGTCGGGGACACTTTGACCAGCGCCGACCACGACGAGGACGAGGTGGAGTACGAGGTGCTCTGTCGGCGTCACCACATGCGCCGGATGAGCTCGCGGGCTGCGCAGGCGGCCGCGCTGTCGGCCGACGTGCTGCCCTTCGATCTGGATGCCTGTCCGGTGCCACCCCCGGCCGTGGGCTTGCCCGCCGCCCCGTAGCCAGCCGGCGGACGCGCCGGGGGTGGTCCTGCCGAGCAAGCACGCGCTGCCGGAGCTAGGCCTTGCCCCGGCGGCCGCCGAACATCACGTCGTCCCAGCTGGGCACGCTGGCGCGGCCCTTGCGTCGCTTCGAGGTGTCCTTTTCCGGCTTCGCGTCGTCGTCAGCGGTGTCCATTTCTGCGGTGTCGTTATCCGCCGCGCCCTCGAGCGCGCCGTCCTCGCTCGCCTCGTCCGGGTCCGTCGCGGGCTGGTCCGATCCGTCGCCCGGCGTCCCGTCCGCGTTGGTGGGCTCCTCCGGAGCCGGCTCGTCGCGGGTGTCCGCCTGGTCGCCTGCGGTCCGCTCCTCGTCGTCGGAGGGGGCGGTGGCCGGACCGGCCTCAGGCCCGCTCGCGGCGGACTCCTGCTCAGGGGCAGCGGCCGCGACCGCGTCGTCGCTCGAGAGCTGCGGCAGGTCGGCGGGATGGGTGCCCCGGGCAGCCGGCGGCACGGACTGCGCGCTGCGTCCATCGGCCTCGGCGCCGCCAGGCTCGCCGGCGGCGTCAGATCCCGACTCGTCCTCGCCGATCGGCAGGACCGGCTCGGAGTGGGACTTGCGGCGTCCACGCCGACGCCCCCGGGCGGACTCTCGCATCGTCGCGGTCAGCTCGTCCGAGCCACGCTGGGCGGCCTTGGCGTCGTCGGCCTCGACGTCGAAGACGGCCGTCGGGCGATGAGCCGTGGGCACCGCACCCTGAGGCGTGTCCGCCTCCGAGAGCCATCGGGCCTCGTCGTTCTTGGCCACCACCGACATGCCGGCCACGTCGAACCACCACGACGCGGCGCGCTCCTTGCCACCGGCGGTGAAGCGCGCGGTCACGGTCCACTGCCCATCCGCGTCGCGCGCCGCGTCCCAGTCCACGGAGTCCTGGTCCACTCCGCGCTGGGCCAGCCGGCCCGAGGCGCGGCCACCGAGGGTCTCGTTCGCCCCCGCGCTCTGCCCACGCATCCGCACCCGCCGGGCCGCGCTCGCGATGTGCTCCCGCTCGGCGAGCACCGGCCCCTCGAACCGGGCGATCTTGTCCAGGTCCCACCCGGTGCGCGCCGCGACCTCCTCGGCGCTCGCGCCGGCGCGGATCATCGCCTGGACGTCGCGGGGCCGGACGTTGCCGTCGATCTCGATCTGCAGCTGGCCCAGCCGCGGACGGTCCCGGCGAGCGGCGGCGCGCAGCTGGTCGTCGATGCGGATCCGGTACTCCTGCCCGTCGTCGTCCGTCGCGACGAGGTGCTCGCCGTCGTCGTGCACGCCGACCAGTCGAAGATCTCGCATGACCGTCCTCTCGGGGTAGTAGCTCGATGACCAACCCTGCCACCAGCAGGCTGCGTGGTGCGGTCACCACGCCGCGCGTAGCGTGGCGACCATGGCCGACCACCCGCTCGCTCCCTTCGACGCCGTGCTCCTCCACTCCTTCGGCGGGCCCGAGGGGCCGGAGGAGGTGCTGCCCTTCCTCCGCCGCGTGACCGGCGGCAAGGGCATCCCCGACGAGAGGCTGCGAGAGGTCGGGCAGCACTACGACCTCTTCGGTGGTCGCTCGCCGATCAACGAGCTCGGCCGAGAGCTCGCCCGCCACCTGCGAGCCGAGCTCGCCGACCGGGGTGCCGAGGTGCCCGTGACGCTGGGCAACCGTCACTCGCCGCCGTTCACCACCGACGCCCTGGCCGAGCTCGTCGCGGGCGGAGCCGACCACGTCGTCGCGCTCCGGACCAGCGCCTGGCGCTCGTACTCCGGCTGCCGCTCCTACCGGGAGAACCTCGCCGACGCCCTCGAGGACCCCCGCCTCGACGGTCTCGCGGTCGATCAGGTCAGCCCCTACTACGCGAGCCCGGGCTTCGCCGCGACCAACGCCGAGCTGGTCATCGACGCCCTGGCCGAGGCGCTCGAGCGAGACCCTGACGCGCGGCTGCTCTTCGTCACCCACTCCATCCCGGACGCGATGGACCTCACCTCCGGCCCCGGGGAGGACGAGGAGCGGGACTACTCCCGGGCGCACGCGGCGCTGGGCGCCGCGATCTGCGATGAGGCGAGTCGCCGTCTCGGGCGCGAGATCACCGGCGAGCTGACCTTCTGCTCCCGCTCGGGGCCGCCGACCATGGCCTGGCTGGAGCCGGACGTGGGCGACCGGATCGAGGAGCTCGCGGCGGAGGGCGCGACGAGCGTCGTCGTCGCACCCATCGGCTTCGTCTCGGACCACATGGAGGTCATCTACGACCTCGACACCGAGGCGGCCGCCACCGCTGAGCGCGTCGGTGTCCGCCTCGTGCGGGTGCCGACAGTCGGGACCGACCCGCGCTTCGTCTCCGGGCTCGCCGACCTGCTCATGGACCGGGCGGCGATGGCCCGCGGGGAGTCCCCGCCCCCGCGATCGTGGGCCGGCCTCACGGTCCCGCCCACGCCCTGCGCACCCGGGTGCTGCCCCAACCTGCGTGAGGCCCGCCCGGCGCTCGGTGACCTCAGGTGAGCGCCGAGCTCACCGCCTTCGCCATCCCCGAGGACGTCGACGTCCTCGACCTCGCCCGGACGGCCCGCGAGGTCGCCGTCGCCGCCGGAGAGCTGATCATCCGTGAGCGCCCGGAGGAGATCGTCGTCACCGAGACGAAGTCCTCCCGCACCGATGTCGTGACCGCGATGGATCAGGCGAGCCAGGACCTGCTGCGCTCGGAGCTGCTGCGGCGGCGTCCAGGCGACGGTTTCGCCGGTGAGGAGCGCGGGGGAGCGGAGGGGACCACCGGGATCACCTGGGTGGTCGACCCGATCGACGGGACGGTCAACTACCTCTATGGACTGGCCGCGTACGCAGTGTCGGTCGCGGCGGTCGTCGGTGACGTCGACGCGCCGGGCGGGTGGCGGCCGGTCGCCGCCGCGGTGGTCAACCCGGTGTCGGGTGAGGAGTTCGGCGCCGCGCTGGGACGGGGCGCGTGGGGGCATACCCGCGGAGGCGAAGGGGGGAGTGCCCCGCGGCCGCTGCGGGTCGCCGAGCCGGAGTCGTTGGCGATGGCGCTCTGCGCCACCGGCTTCGGGTACGCGGCACAGCGCAGGCGCTGGCAGGGGCGGGTGATCGCCGAGCTGCTGCCTCAGGTGCGCGACATCAGGCGTCTCGGCAGCGCCGCGCTGGACCTGTGCCGGGTCGCCGACGGGACGGTCGACGTCTACTTCGAGCGGGGACTAAACCCGTGGGACAAGGCCGCCGGGTGGCTCGTCGCGACCGAGGCAGGAGCACTGGTGAGCGACCTCGACGGAGGCCCGCCGAGCGACGAGATGACCGTCGCGGGAGCTCCGGCGGTGCAGGGCGAGCTGCGGGCCGCGCTGCAGCGCGCCATCGCCCAGGTCGGGGTCGAGCAGCCCTCCTGACCGGTCGCTCACCGACCGAGCCTGGACCCGGGTGGCGCCAGGGAGGCGATGTGGGGCAGAATCCGCGCGCCGGGTGATCTACGCGGGCACAAATCAGGGCTGCGGAGCGTTGACGAGCAGACCAGGGCACGACGCTTCGAGAAGGGGAAAGACGAAGGACTCATGGCGACTGACTACGACGCCCCACGCAAGAACGACGACGACATCAACGAGGACTCCATCGAGGAGCTGAAGTCCCGTCGGGCCGACAAGCAGTCAAGCAACGTCGACGTCGACGAGACCGAGGCCGCCGAGGGCTTCGAGCTGCCCGGTGCGGACCTCTCCGGCGAGGAGATGTCGGTGCGGGTGCTGCCCCGGCAGGCCGACGAGTTCACCTGCACGCAGTGCTTCCTCGTCCACCACCGCAGCCAGCTGGCCGGCGAGGGCTCCTCTGGGCCGGTGTGCCGGGAGTGCGCCGCCTGAGCATGACCACCCGACCCGAGGTCCAGGTCCGACGGCTGCACCCTGACGCCGTGCTTCCCGCCTACGCCAAGGACGGGGACGCGGGCGCGGACCTCACCGCGGTCGCCTCGGTCACCCTGAGGCCGGGGCAGCGTGCCCTCGTCCCGACCGGCATCGCGATCGCCCTGCCGGAGGGCTGGGTGGGACTGGTGCACCCCCGGTCCGGGCTGGCCGCTCGGCACGGTGTGTCGGTGGTCAATGCTCCCGGCACGGTCGACTCCGGCTACCGGGGAGAGGTGCTCGTCAACCTCATCAACCTGGACCTGACGGACGAGGTCGTCATCCGGCGCGGCGATCGGGTCGCGCAGCTCGTCATCCAGCAGGTCGCCCACGCCGAGCTCGTCGAGGTCGATTCGCTTCCCGCGTCGCAGCGGGGTGACACTGGGCACGGGTCCAGCGGTGGGTTCATGACGCAGGAGGTGGACGAGACCGATGTTCGGACGTAAGAGCAAGGGACGCACGGCCGCTCCCGAGGCCCTTGAGGCCTCCGACGCCCCTGAGACGCAGGAGTCGTCCGGCGCCGTCGAGCCGCAGCCCAGCTCAGGCCCGACCACCGGCCCCTTCGATGCTGCTGATGTCGAGGCCGACGACGGTCGGGTCGACCTCGGAGGCCTCCGGCTGCAGGTGGTCGCCGGGATGGAGCTGCGCCTCGAGGTCGACCAGAGCAAGGACGCGGTCAACGCCGTCCAGGTCACCCGGGACCAGGCCACCGTGCAGCTGCAGGCTTTCGCTGCTCCCCGCTCAAGCGGTATCTGGGACGAGATCCGCTCGGAGCTGGCGGCCGCCATCGAGGCGGGCAAGGGGACGGCGGAGGAGGAGCTCGGGCCGTTCGGCACCGAGCTGCACGCCCGGCTCCCGCAGGCCGGTCCCGAGGGCCGCACCGTCTTCGCGCCGGCCGTCTTCGTCGGCGTGGACGGACCGCGGTGGATGCTCCGCGCGGTCTACTCCGGCCAGGCGGCGGTCGATCCCGCGGCTCGCGCCGTCCTCGACGAGGTGCTCGCCCAGGTCGTCGTGGTCCGCGGCTCCGAGCCGATGGCTCCGCGCGAGCTGCTTCCCCTGCGGATGCCCCGCCAGGACGCGGTATGACCCTGCTGCAACGCCTGCGCGACCTCACCCGGTCCGAGGACGACCTCGTCGCCGACGAGCTGCGGAGCGAGGCCAGCCGGTCGGGGTGCGAGCCGGTCGCCGAGGGGGCCGACCGCGAGGTGATCACGGTGCGGGGCACGGTCCGCAGCGTCACCCACCGTCCGAGCACGAAGGTGCCCGCGCTCGTCGCCGAGCTCTACGACGGCACCGAGGCGGTCGACCTGGTGTGGCTGGGTCGCCGCGAGATCACCGGTGTCGAGCCGGGCCGGCACCTACGCGCCACGGGGCGCCTGTGCCGCCGGCGAGGCGGCGCGACGATCTACAACCCGGCCTACGAGATCCTGCCGACGTCGTGAGCGAGGCACCCGAGCCGCAGGAGGGCCTGCCCCCGGCGCCGGCCACCGTCGAGGAGCTCATCCTGCGCCGCCTCTCGGACGCTCTCGGCGGGCTGCGCGGCTCGCTGGAGACGACCGGGCCGATGCTCGCCTTCGTCGTCGTCTGGGCGGTGACGGCCGATCGGGTGCTCTCGCTCGGGGCGGCCGGGGCTCTCTTCGCCGTGCTGCTCCTCGCCCGGCTCGCGGCGCGGCAGACCGTTCAGTTCGTCCTCTCGGGGGTCGTTGCGACCGCGATCGCGGCCTTCTTCGCCCTGCGCACCGGGCGGGCCGAGGACGCGTTCCTGCCCGGGATCCTCACCAGCCTCGCCTACGGCGTGGCCTCGGTGATCTCGATCGTGGCGCGGTACCCGCTCGTGGGATTCATGGTGGGCGCCGCGGACCCGGCCGCGCGTGAGGGCGACTTCCTACGGTGGCGGCGCAACCCCGCCGCCGTCAGCGTGTGCAGCCGGCTCACCCTCGTGCTCGTCGCGATCTACGCCATCCGGGTGGGGGTGATGGGACCGCTCTACCTCGCCGACAACGTCGCCGGGCTGACGATCAGCAAGGTGCTGCTCGGCTGGCCGCTGTGGGCCGGGGCGGTAGCCGTGATGGGCGCCATGCTCCTGCGCGGGCGGACACCGATCGACCCCGACGACGAGCTGCTGCGCGAGCCGGCAGCCTCCTGACCGGCTGGGCGGCGACGGCCTGACCGGGCTCAGGCCTGGTCGATCGCGCTCCGGCGGGCGCCCATCATCTGGGCCAGGGCTTCTTCCATCTCCTCGGTGGTGAGGAAGAGCAGCTCGTCCAGCGCCTCAAGGGCGTCGTCCTCGCTGGGGGTGAGCGGGCGCGCGTCCCGGATGATGCCGGTGAGCACCGTGTCGGGAGGGAAAGTGATGTCGCCCAGGCGGCGCCCTACGTACGGATTGTCCGCCGGCAGGGTGAGCTCGACCATCGTCGCGCTGCCCTGCTGGAACTCGAAGATCCGCACGAGGTCGCCGACGCTCACGGCCTCCTCGACCAACGCCGTCATCAGGCGCGGTGTCGAGACCGCGACGTCCACGCCCCAGGACTCGTCGAACATCCACTCGTTCTTCGGGTTGTTGACCCGAGCCACGGTGCGCGGGACCCCGAACTCGGTCTTGGCCAGCAGCGAGACCACGAGGTTGACCTTGTCGTCCCCGGTGGCGGCCACGACGACGTCGCAGTCGGCCAGCCCCGCCTCCTGCAGCGAGGAGATCTCGCAGGCGTCGACCGCCAACCAGCTCGCTGCCGGCAGCCGGGCGATCCGCGCCTCGTCCGCGTCCTTGTCGACGAGGAGCACCTGGTGTCCGTTGCCGATGAGCTCACGACCGATGGAGCGACCGACCGAGCCGGCTCCGGCGATGACGACGCGCATCTCAGCTCTCCTCGCTGGGCTCGCGGTCGAGCAGCCGCTCGACCTCCCCGACCCGCGGGCGAGGGATGACCAGGTGCAGCAGGTCGCCGTCCTGGTACACGGTGTCCGGGCTCGGGATGATCCCTTCGCCGAGCCGGGTGACGTAGGCCACTCGGGTCCCCGTCTGCGCCTCCAGGTGAGTGAGGCGCCGCCCGACCCACGCGCGGTTGACCGCGACCTCAGCCACGACGAGCGCGCCGGAGGCGTCGGTCAGCTCGGGAGCGTGCCCCTGCGGCAGCAGCCGTCGGATTACCTGGTCGGCGGTCCACCGGACCGTCGCGACGGTGGGGATGCCGAGCCGCTGGTAGATCTCGGCCCGGTCCGGGTCGTAGATCCGGGCGACGACGTGCTCGACGCCGAAGGTCTCGCGGGCGACCCGCGCGGCGAGGATGTTGGAGTTGTCCCCGCTGGAGACCGCGGCGAAGGCGTAGGCGTCCTCGATGCCGGCCTCGATGAGGGTGTCCCGGTCGAAGCCGACGCCGGCCACCCGTCGCCCGGCGAAGTCGGCCCCCAGGCGCCGGAAGGAGTCGCGGTTCTGATCCACGACGGCCACGTCGTGCCCGCCCCGCTCGAGCGAACGAGCCAGGGAGGCTCCCACGCGCCCGCACCCCATGATCACGAAATGCACTCCGCTGACGGTACACGCCCCGATCCGGCATAGACTCACTGCTCGTGTCATCCGGCCGTCTCCTCAAGAGGGTCCTCGTCGGTCGCCGGATCAGCAGCGACAAGCTCGACGAGACCCTCCTGCCGAAGAAGATCGCTCTTCCGGTCTTCGCCAGCGACGCCCTCTCGTCGGTCGCCTACGCCCCCGACGAGATCCTCCTGACCCTCGGTCTGGCCGGCGGCGCGATCGCGCTGACCCACTCGTGGGAGATCGCGCTCGCGGTCGCGACGGTGATGATCGTCGTCGTCCTCAGCTACCGGCAGAACGTGCACGCCTACCCGTCCGGCGGTGGTGACTACGAGGTTGCCAGCGTCAACCTCGGTCCGCGGGCCGGCCTGACGGTAGCGAGCGCTCTCGTCGTCGACTACGTGCTCACCGTGGCGGTCTCGGTCAGCTCGGGGGTGCAGAACGCCGCCTCGGCCTTCGAGTTCCTCCGCGGCCACGAGGCCCTCGCCGCAGGTCTGGTCGTCCTCGCCCTGACGACGATGAACCTGCGTGGGGTGCGTGAGTCGGGACGCTCCTTCGCGATCCCGACCTACCTCTTCATGCTGGCCGTCCTGGGTATGACCATCGTCGGGGGCATACGGCGCTCGATGGGCGACCTGCCCGCCGCCGAGTCGGCCGAGCTGTCCCTGGCGCCGCAGGAGGGGTACGAGCAGCTCGGCACCTTCGCGATGGCCTTCCTCCTCCTGCGGGCCTTCTCCTCCGGCGCCGCCGCGCTGACCGGGGTCGAGTCGATCAGCAACGGCGTTCCCGCCTTCCAGAAGCCGAAGTCGCGCAATGCCGCGACGACGCTGCTCCTCATGGGGATCATCGCCGTGACGATGCTGCTCTCGATGGTGACCCTGGCGAACTGGACCGGCGTCCACTTCGTCGACGACCCGGCGAACCAGCTGCTCAAGGACGGCGTGCCGGTCGGCGAGGGCTACGTCCAGGACACGGTGATGGGCCAGGTCGCCAAGGCGGTCTTCTCCGGCTTCACCCCCGGTGTCATCCTCATCTCCGTCGTCACCGCGCTCATCCTCGTGCTCGCCGCCAACACGGCGTTTAACGGCTTCCCGGTCCTCGGCTCGATCCTGGCCAAGGACGGCTACCTTCCGCGCCAGCTGCACACCCGAGGCGACCGCCTCGCCTTCTCCAACGGGATCCTCATCCTCGGCGCGGCGGCCGTGGTGCTGATCGTCATCTACGACGCCGAGGTGACCAAGCTCATCCAGCTCTACATCGTCGGGGTGTTCATCTCCTTCACCCTGAGCCAGACCGGCATGGTGCGCCACTGGAACCGCCACCTGGCCGTCGCGAAGGACAACCAGGTGCGGCGCCGCATGTACCGCTCCCGCGCGATCAACGCCCTGGGTGCGCTGATGTCGGGCACCGTCCTCGTCGTCGTCGTGATCACCAAGTTCGCCCATGGCGCCGGCTTCGCCCTGGCCGCCATGGTCCTCGTCTTCCTCCTCATGCGCGCGATCCGCCGCCACTACGACCGGGTCTCCGAAGAGCTGGCGGTCGCCGAGGACGACACCTCGATGCGGCTGCGGCCCTCTCGCGTGCACGCGATCGTGCTCGTGAGCAAGATCCACAAGCCGACGCTGCGGGCCCTCGCCTATGCAGCGGCGACCCGCCCGGCCCGGCTCGAGGCGGTGACCGTCGACGTCGAGAAGGACGACACCTCGGCGCTGCAGGCTGAGTGGGTACGCCGGGGCATCCCGATCGAGCTCAAGAGCCTGGCCTCGCCGTACCGGGAGGTGACGAGGCCGGTCGTCGACTACGTCCGCTCGATCCGCTCGGGCAACCCGCGGGACCTCGTCGTCGTGTACATCCCGCAGTACGTCCTGGGGCACTGGTGGGAGCAGATCTTGCACAACCAGAGCGCGCTGCGGCTGCGCACCCGCCTGCTCTTCACCCCGGGTGTCATGGTCAGCCTCGTGCCGTGGCAGCTGGTCAGCTCCGAGGGTATGGAGGACCGGCTCGACGGCCCGGTCGCCGGCGACGTGCGGCGCGGTGAGGGATGACGAGCGCTGACCAGCTGGTCCCCGGCGTCGAGGTGGCCGTCGACGTCGGGCCGGTCGCCCACGGGGGCCACTGCGTCGCCCGCCATGACGGGCGGGTGATCTTCGTGCGTCACGCGATCCCGGGTGAGCGAGTGCTCGCGCGGGTGACCGAAGGCGCACCCGGTGACCGCTTCGTCCGGGCCGACGCGGTGCGGGTGCTCCACCCCGATGCCCGTCGGGTCGAGCCGAGCTGCCCGGTCGCTGGCCCCGGGGGGTGCGGCGGCTGCGACTTCCAGCACGTGCAGATCGGTCACCAGCGCGAGCTGAAGGCCCGGGTCGTCGCGGAGCAGCTGCGGCGGCTGGCGGGGCTGGACCGTGACGTGGTCGTCGAGCCGCTCGACGACGCCGGCGGGCTGGGCTACCGGACCCGGGTCGAGCTGGCGGTGACCACAGGCGAAGGGGGAGACGCTCCCCCCTTCGTCGGGTTGCGTCGGCACCGCAGCCACGCCGTCGTCCCGATCTCGGACTGCCCCATCGCCGACGCCCCGGTGAGGGAGGGGATCGCCGCCGCGGCGGCGGACGCCCGGGCCGGAGGGCTGGACCCGGGCACGGTGGCCGTCGACGTCGTCGGCCCGAGCGGGGAGGGCGATGTGCTCCTGCTCGAGGTCGACGACTCGGGTGACGCCGAGAGGGTGTCGGTGCGCGAGCGGGTCGAGGCGGCGGGGGAGAGCCACGAGCTGAGCGTCGACGCGCGCGGCTTCTGGCAGGTCCATCGGGATGCGCCGCGAGCCTTCGTCGAAGCCGTCCTCGACGCCGCCGGAGCGGGCGCGGGTGACCGGGTGCTCGACCTGTACAGCGGGGTGGGGCTCTTCACGGTGCCGCTGGCCGCCGCGGTCGGGGCCCGAGGTCAGGTCGTCGCGGTGGAGTCCGACCCGCTCGCGACGCGCCACCTCGAGGCCAACCTCGCCGGGCTGGACCAGGCGGTGGCTCTGCGGGGGCGGGTGGACGACGTCCTGGGGGTGGCTCGCAGCGGCCGGCGTCAGCGCGGTCGCAGGGGTGCCGCTCCAGCCCGCTCACCCCTGATCCCTCCCAGCGCCGACGTGGTTGTCCTCGACCCGCCGCGGACCGGAGCCGGTGGCCCGGTCGTGAGGGCCATCGCGCAGCTGGGGCCGCGGACGGTCGTCTACGTCGCCTGCGACCCGGCGGCCCTGGCGCGCGACACCGCGCCCCTGGCCGAGCACGGCTACCGGTTGGACGCTCTGCGAGCGTTCGACGCCTTCCCGATGACGCACCACGTGGAGTGCGTCGCGACCTTCCAGCGCGGCTGATCTCCGGGGACGAAGCAAGGGTTGCCTTGGCTGCGGGCAGGGGTGGTCGTGCGAGAGTGTTCGGACGAGCTTGCTTCGTCTCTGGCGGAGCCAGCGCTATGATTATCTTGACGTCAAGATAAGTACGAGACATCTGAGGAGTCGCTGTGGCGAGTGCGGACACCTTCGGCGCGAAGGGCGAGCTGAACGTCGGGGACAAGAGCTACGAGATCTTCCGGATCGGCCAGGTGGAGGGCTCGCAGTCGCTGCCCTACAGCCTCAAGGTCCTGCTGGAGAACCTCCTGCGGACCGAGGACGGGGCCAACGTCACCCAGGACCACATCACCGCGCTGGCGCAGTGGGACGAGAACGCCGAGCCGGACACCGAGATCCAGTTCACTCCCGCGCGGGTGATCATGCAGGACTTCACCGGCGTGCCGTGCATCGTCGACCTCGCCACGATGCGTGAGGCGGTCGAGAACCTCGGCGGCGACCCCGACAAGATCAACCCGCTCGCCCCGGCCGAGATGGTCATCGACCACTCGGTGCAGATCGACGTCTTCGGGCAGCGCGACGCCTTCGAGCGCAACGTCGAGTTCGAGTACCAGCGCAACGAGGAGCGCTACCAGTTCCTGCGCTGGGGCCAGACCGCCTTCGACGACTTCAAGGTGGTCCCGCCGGGCACCGGTATCGTCCACCAGGTCAACATCGAGCACCTGGCCCGGGTGACGATGACCCGCGAGGTCGACGGTGTCACCCGCGCCTACCCCGACACCTGCGTCGGCACCGACAGCCACACGACGATGGAGAACGGCCTGGGCGTGCTCGGCTGGGGCGTCGGCGGCATCGAGGCCGAGGCGGCCATGCTCGGCCAGCCGATCTCGATGCTCATCCCGCGCGTCGTCGGATTCAAGCTCACCGGCCAGATCCCGCAGGGCGCGACCGCGACCGACGTCGTCCTGACGATCACCGAGATGCTGCGCGACCACGGCGTCGTCGGCAAGTTCGTCGAGTTCTACGGCGAGGGCGTCGCAGCGGTGCCGCTGGCCAACCGCGCCACGATCGGCAACATGAGCCCCGAGTTCGGCTCGACCTGCGCGATCTTCCCGATCGACGAGGTGACCCTGGACTACCTGCGCCTCACCGGTCGCAGCGACGAGCAGGTCGCCCTCGTCGAGGCGTACGCCAAGGAGCAGGGCATGTGGCACGACGCGAGCACCGAGGCCCGCTACTCGGAGTACCTCGAGCTCGACCTCTCCGCGGTCGTGCCCTCGATCGCCGGCCCGAAGCGCCCGCAGGACCGCATCGTGGTCACCGAGGCCAAGCAGCAGTTCGCGCTCGACGTGAAGAACTACGGCGTCGAGGGTGACCTGCGTGAGGTCGAGACGAGCTACGACGGTGAGAGCTTCGGGCTCAAGGACGGCGCCGTGGTCATCGCCTCGATCACCTCGTGCACCAACACCTCGAACCCGTCGGTGATGATGGCCGCGGCCATGCTCGCCAAGAACGCGGTGGAGAAGGGGCTCTCGGTCAAGCCGTGGGTCAAGACCTCCATGGCCCCCGGCTCGAAGGTGGTCACCGAGTACTACGAGAAGGCCGGCATGTGGCCCTACCTCGAGAAGCTCAAATACCACCTCGTCGGCTACGGCTGCACCACCTGCATCGGCAACTCCGGGCCGCTGCCCGAGGAGATCTCTCAGACCGTCCAGGAGAACGACCTCACCGTGGTCTCGGTGCTCTCCGGCAACCGCAACTTCGAGGGCCGGATCAACCCGGACGTGAAGATGAACTACCTCGCGTCCCCGCCCCTGGTCATCGCCTACGCCCTCGCGGGCACGATGGACTTCGACTTCGACACCGACCCCCTCGGTCAGGACGAGAGCGGCAACGACGTCTTCCTGGGGGACATCTGGCCGGACCCCGCCGACGTCCAGCGGGTCATCGACGAGACGATCAGCAAGGAGATGTTCACCAGCAAGTACTCCGACGTCTTCGCCGGCGACGAGCGGTGGAAGAACCTCGACACCCCCGAGGGTGCGACCTTCGCCTGGGACGACGACTCGACCTACGTGCGCAAGGCGCCCTTCTTCGACGGCATGGGCAAGGAGCCGGAGCCGGTCGAGGACATCACCGGCGCCCGGGTGCTCGCCCTGCTCGGCGACTCGGTCACCACCGACCACATCAGCCCCGCTGGTGCGATCAAGGCCGACAGCCCGGCGGGTCAGTACCTGGCGGACAACGGCGTGGAGAAGAAGGACTTCAACTCCTACGGCTCGCGCCGCGGCAACCACGAGGTCATGGTGCGCGGCACCTTCGCCAACATCCGGCTGAAGAACCTCCTCCTCGACGACGTCGAGGGCGGCTACACCCGCGACTTCACCAACGGTGGCGAGCAGACGAGCATCTACGAGGCCTCCGAGTCCTACGCCAAGGAGGGCACCCCGCTGGTCGTCCTCGGCGGCAAGGAGTACGGCTCGGGATCCTCGCGCGACTGGGCGGCCAAGGGCACCCGGCTGCTCGGCGTCAAGGCGGTCATCGCCGAGAGCTTCGAGCGGATCCACCGCTCCAACCTCATCGGCATGGGCGTGGTGCCGCTGCAGTTCCCGAAGGGGGAGAACGCGGCCTCCCTCGGCCTGAACGGCACCGAGACCTACTCGATCGAGGGACTCGCCGCGCTCAACGACGGCCCCGCGCCGAAGACGGTCAAGGTGACCGCGACGAGCGAGGACGGCGAGACCACCGAGTTCGACGCGGTGATGCGCATCGACACGCCCGGCGAGGCGGACTACTTCCGCAACGACGGCATCCTGCAGTACGTGCTCCGCTCGCTCGCGAGCTGATCACGCAGCACCTCGAAGGGGGGCCGGTCGCCGAGGCGACCGGCCCCCCTTCGCTGTCGGTCCTCGCGGTAGCGTCGCGGCCATGAGCTGGCTCGATGACCTGCGTGCGCGCCGCACGCTGCCCGTGGTCCAGGCGCCGATGGCCGGGGCAAGCGACGTCCGGCTCGCCGCAGCGGTGAGCGACGCCGGGGGGCTGGGCATGATCAGCGTCGCGTACGGCGCAACCGAGGAGTCGGTGCGAGGCAGCTGCGAGGAGCTGGGGGAGCGGCCGTTCGGCGTCGGGCTGATGAACTGGCAGCAGCCCGAGCTGCCCGGTGTGCTCGAGGCTGTCGTGGCGCAGCGGCCGGAACTGGTCTCGTTGAGCTTCGGCGACCCCGAGGAGCCGGTGCGCCGGGCGCGCGCGGCGGACCCGAGCGTGCCGCTCGCGGTCCAGGTCGGCAGCGTCGAGGAGGCGCGGCGGGCGCTGGACTGCGGGGTCGACCTGGTCGTCGCACGGGGGAGCGAAGGGGGTGGGCACGGGCGGGGGGTCGTGGCCACCTTGCCCCTGCTGCAGCAGGTGCTCGAGGTCGCCGGCGAGACCCCGGTGCTCGCTGCGGGCGGTATCGCCACCGGTCGGGGTCTGGCCGCCGTCATCGCGGCGGGGGCGCTCGGTGCCTGGGTCGGGACGGCCTTCACGGTGTGCACCGAGAGCCCCTTCGCCGGCGAGCTGAAGAGGGCCGTGCTCGCCGCCGGGGCCGACGAGACGATCTACTCCAGCGTCTTCGACCGGGCGCTGCGCCTCGGGTGGCCCAGCGACCACGGGGGCCGGGCGCTGCGCAACGAGGTCACTGAGGAATGGGGCGGGCGTATCGACGAGCTCGTCGCGAGCATCGAGGCCGGCGACCCCAGCGGGGTGACCGAGCGGGTGACGGCGGCGCGCCAGCGCAACGACCCGTCCGAGGCGCCGGTGTACGCCGGGCAGGCCGCTGGTCTCCTCGAGCAGGAGCGCTCGGTCGCGGAGCTGCTCGCCGAGCTCGGCACGTACCGCGACCACCTCCGCCGTGCCGGGGACCGGCTCGGCTCCTAGGCTGTTCCACCATGACGACCTCACCGGCAGACCGTCCCGTCGCGCTCGTCACCGGGGGGACCCGCGGCATCGGGCGGGCCATCTGCGCCGAGCTCGCGCGAACCCACCACGTCCTCGTCGGCGGCCGCGACGAGGCCGACGTCCGAGCCGCCGTCGAGGAGCTGGCCAGCGCGTCCCCCTTCGTCGCCGATGTCCTCGACGAGGACGCGGTCCAGCGAGCCTGCGCAGACATCGACCGGCTCGACGTGCTCGTCCACAGCGCCGGGATCGCGCGACGAGGCCGCGTCGAGCAGCTGACCCGTGAGGACTGGATGGCCCAGCTCGAGGTCAACGTCGTGGCGGTCGCCGACCTCACCCGCCGGCTGCTGCCCGCCCTTCGGAGCGCCGGTGGAACCGTGGTCGCGCTGAACTCCGGATCCGGCCACAGCTCGCACCCGGGCAACGGCTCGTACTCGGCGTCGAAGTTCGCCCTTCGCGCCCTCACCGACGCTCTGCGTGAGGAGGAGCGGGGCCGGGTGCGGGTCGTCTCGATCCACCCCGGCCGGGTCGACACCGACATGCAGGTCGAGCTGCAGCGCGCCCAGGGCCGCGACTACGACGCCGGCGAGCACCTGCGGCCCGAGTCCGTCGCCGCCACGGTGCGCCTCGCGGTCGACGCGTCGCCGGAGGCGATGATCGAGGAGCTGACGGTCCGTCCGGTCTGAGCTCCGCCGCTCCTCGGCAGGCCATCCTCAGCGGTCGCGCAGGGGCGAGCACCTAGACTGGACCGCTGGCTGTACCCACCCCTGGAAGGACACCCGGTGACGGACCTGGAGCGCATCAGCGGTCCCCGCGACCTCGACGAGATGACCGAGGAGGAGCTGAGCGATCTCGCGGAGAGAATCCGCGCCTTCCTCGTCGCGGAGGTCTCCCGCACCGGGGGCCACCTCGGGCCCAACCTCGGCGTCGTCGAGCTGACGATGGCCCTGCACCGGGTCTTCGACAGCCCGCGCGACACGATCGTCTTCGACACCGGCCACCAGTCCTACGTGCACAAGATCCTCACCGGGCGCAGCGACTTCTCTGCCCTGCGCATCCGCGGCGGGCTCTCCGGCTACCCCAGCCGGGCTGAGTCCGCGCACGACGTCGTGGAGAACAGCCATGCCTCGACGTCGCTGTCCTGGGGCGAGGGGATCGCGAAGGGGTACCGGCTGCGCGGCGAGGACCGGCACGTCGTCTCGGTGATCGGCGACGGGGCGCTGACCGGGGGGATGGCGTGGGAGGCGCTGAACAACATCGCCGCGGACAAGGACCTCCCGCTCGTCATCGTGGTCAACGACAACGAGCGCAGCTACGCCCCGACGATCGGTGGCCTCGCCGACCACCTCGCGACGCTGCGGACCAACCGTCAGTACGAGCAGGTGCTCGACTGGGGCAAGGAGACCCTCCATCGCACCCCGCTCGTGGGCCGGACCGCCTACCAGGCCTTCCACTCGCTGAAGAAGGGGGCGAAGGACTTCTGGGCGCCGCAGGGCATGTTCGAGGACCTCGGTATCAAGTACCTCGGGCCGGTTGACGGGCACGACCTCGGCGCGCTGGAGCAGGCCTTCCGCCGGGCCCGGGACTTCGGGGGTCCGGTGCTGGTGCACTGCATCACCCAGAAGGGCCGCGGCTACGACCACGCGGTCAACGATGTCGCTGACCAGTTCCACGGCATCGGCAAGATCAACCCCGAGACCGGTCTTCCGTTGGAGATCGCCGGTCGCAGCTGGACTGACGAGTTCAGCGACGAGATGCTCGCGCTCGGCGCGGAGCGCGACGACATCGTCGCGATCACCGCGGCGATGATGATGCCGGTCGGGCTGCAGCCGTTCGCCGACGCCTACCCCGAGCGGATCTTCGACGTCGGCATCGCCGAGCAGCACGCGACGACGATGGCTGCGGGGCTCGCCTTCGCCGGGATGCACCCGGTCGTGGCGATCTATGCGACCTTCCTCAACCGGGCCTTCGACCAGCTCCTCATGGACTGTGCGATGCACCGGGCGGGGGTCACCTTCGTCCTGGACCGATCCGGGGTGACCGGGCCTGACGGCGCGAGCCACCACGGCATGTGGGACATGTCGCTGGCCGCGATCGTGCCTGGCGTCCGGGTGGCAGCGCCGCGCGATGGTGCCCAGATCCGAGCCTGCCTGCGTGAGGCCGCGCAGGTCAGTGACGGGCCGACGATCGTGCGCTTCCCCAAGGGCAGTGTCGCCGAGCCGCTCACCGCGACGGGCCAGATCGGGTCGCTCGACGTGCTCGCCGGTGACGCCGAGAGCGACCCCGACGTGCTGCTCGTCTCGGTCGGCGCGATGGCCCCCACCGCGATCGCCGCGGCCGAGAAGCTCAGCGCCGAGGGCCACCGGGTGCTCGTCGTCGACCCGCGCTGGGTGCTGCCGGTCCCGCAGGACCTGCTCGCGCTCACCGCGCGGGCGGGCGTGGTGGCCGTGCTCGAGGACAACAACGTCGCCGGCGGCATCGGCGCCGAGGTCTCCCGGGCCATGGCCGAGCAGGGGCAGGGCGCCCGCTGCCTGCGGATGGGCCTGCCCAAGGAGTTCATCGCCCACGCCTCGCGCGGGCAGGTGCTCGACGCCGCCGGGCTCACCCCGGACGGCGTCGTCGAGCGAGTCACCGGGGCAATTATCGGGTCGAGGGACTAGTTGCACCTTCACCCGAGGTCGGTAGTCGGGTGAAGGTGCAACAACCCCCTCAACCCGGATAACTGAGCAGAGCGAAGGGGGGCCGGGTGGCCCCCCTTCGCTCTCGTCTCCGGTCGGGTGGCGGCTCAGATGTCCCGGAAGGGACGGACGTCGGCGCCGAGGGCGTTGAGCCGCTCGGCGAGGTCCTCGTAACCGCGGTTGATGACGTAGACGTTGCGTAGGAAGCTCACGCCCGGCGCGGCGAGCATCGCGAGCAGGATCACCACGCCGGGCCGCAGCGCCGGCGGGCAGGTGACCTCGTTGGCCCGCCACCCGGTGGGGCCGGTGATCTGCACCCGGTGAGGATCGAGCAGGTTGACCGTCGCGCCGACCTTGGAGAGCTCGGTGAGGTAGATCGCGCGGTTCTCGTAGACCCAGTCGTGGATCGTCGTCGTGCCCTCGGCGCAGGCCCCGATGAGCGCGAAGAACGGCAGGTTGTCGATGTTCAGCCCCGGGAAGGGCATCGGGTGGATCTTGTCGATCGGCGCCTTGAGCGGCCCGGGGTGGGTGGTGATGTCGACCAGGCGGGTGCGGCCATTGGCGGCGGTGTACTCCTCGGAGAGGGTGTACCGCATGCCCATCTGGTCCAGGGTCGCCAGCTCGATCTCGAGGAACTCGATGGGGGAGCGCCGGACCGTGATCTCGCTGCCGGTGACCACGGCGGCCGCGATGAGGCTCATCGCCTCGATCGGGTCCTCGCTCGGGCTGTACTCGACATCGACGTCGATCTCGGCGACACCGGTGATCTTCAGCGTCGTCGTGCCGATGCCCTCGACGCGGACCCCGAGCTCCTCGAGGAAGAAGCACAGGTCCTGGACCATGTAGTTCGAGCTCGCGTTGCGGATCGTCGTCGTGCCAGTGTCGCGGGCCGCGGCCATGAGCGCGTTCTCGGTCACGGTGTCGCCGCGCTCGGTGAGCACGATCGTCTTGTCGGTGCCCAGGGCGTCGACCACGCTGGCCTCGTAGAAGCCGTGCGTGGCCTCGACATCGAGGCCGAAGTGCTTCAGCGAGTTCAAGTGCGGCTCGACGGTGCGGGTGCCGAGGTTGCACCCGCCGGCGTAGGGGAGGCGGAACTCCTTCTCGTCGTGGAGCAGCGGGCCGAGGAACATGATGACGGTCCGGGTGCGGCGCGCGGCCGCCTGGTCCATCCCCTCGAGGTCCAGGCGCTCGGGCGGGGTGATCTTGAGGTCGCTGCTGTCGGGCAGCCACTCGGTCTGCACGCCGATGGAGTTGAGCACCTCGAGGATCCGGTTGACCTCCTCGATCCGGGCCAGGCTGCGCAGGGTCGTCGTGCCCTTGTTGAGCAGCGCGGCGCACAGGAGGGCGACCGCGGCGTTCTTGCTCGTCTTGACGTCGATCGCCCCGGAGAGCTGGCGGCCGCCGTCGATGCGCAGGTGGACCGCGCCGTCGACCCCGGAGTGGCCGATGGAGAGGAACTCAGTGTCCAGTGCCTCGCTGATCTTCGCGAGGGAGTCCAGGGTGAGGTTCTGCTTGCCCGACTCGACTCGGGTCACCGCCCCTTGGCTGGTCTCGAGCACCTCGGCCAGCTCGCACTGGGACATGCCCTGGCGAACCCGTGCGTCACGGATCAGGGCACCGATGCGCTGCAGGTAGTCATCACTCATCCCACGACGATAACTCATATATGAGTTAGGTCAAGCATGACGCGCCGACCACCCGGCTACCACGCAGTACTGGTCGTGATCCCGACCTGTACTGCGTGGTAGCGGGCGTCGGGCGGGGACGGGGAGCGGGGCGAAGGGGTCAGAGCTCGCCGAGGTGAGCATGGACGGGGGGGACGACGCTCGCCCTTCGCCGGTCGCTGTCGCGACTCGCTTCATCGAGCCCGAGCGCACGTCCCCGGCGGCAAAGACGCCCGGGACGGTCGTTGCGAGGTCTGCCGGTGGCAGGCCGTCGCGCCACGCCGCGCGGGGCACGTCCCGACCGGTACAGATGTAGCCGCGGTCGTCCCGGGAGACCTCCTCCGGCACCCAGGAGCAGTCGACAGCGGCGCCGAGGTAGGAGGACATCGTCGCCGACAGGTCGGCGCGTCGGACCAGGATCGTCACCGACTCCAGATACCGGGCAAGGTGCACCGCTGCCTGCCCGGCCGAGTTGCCGCCGCCGACCACGTAGACGTCTCCGCCCTCCATCTCGCGGGCGGCCGCCATCGCCGCGCCGTAGTGCACGCCTCGGCCGACGAGCGCCTCGACGGAGGCGACCCCGAGCCGGCGGTAGTCCACGCCGCTGGAGATGAGGATGGTGCGGGCGCGGACCGTGCCGCCCTCCGTGAGCACCCGGTGCGGCTCACCGCCCTCGCCGATCTCGATGCCCTGGACCGGCCACCCGGTGAAGAAGCGGGTGCCGAAGCGGATCGCCTGCGAGCGGGCTCGCTAGGGCAAGCCGCATCCCGGAGATGCCGCGGGGGAAGCCGAGGTAGTTGCGGATCATCGAGCTCGTCCCGGCTTGCCCTCCGATGGCTTCGCTCTCGATGGCGACCGTCGACAGGCCCTCGCTCGCGGCGTACACGTACGCGGCCAAACCTGCGGGACCGGCCCCGACGACGACCATGTCGGCAACCTCGTCGACCTCGATGTCGCCGGGTCGCCCGTAGAACATCGCGGCCGCCTGGCGCACGGACTCGACGTGGATCGGGCTGCCCGTTCGTGCCCAGGAGATCACCGGCTCGGGCATGAGGTCATCCTGTCTGCTCGTGGACGAAGCACCAGCGCCAGAGCTCGCCGGGTTCTGCTGACTGCACGACGGGGTGCGCGGTGGTGCGGTAATGGGCGCTCGCGTGCCGCGCGACGGAGGAGTCGCAGCAGGCGACCTCGCCGCAGGTCAGGCAGCGGCGAAGGGCGACCCACCGGGTGCCCTCGCGCAGGCAGGCTTCGCACGACTCCCCAGGAGGCATCTCGACCCTGGCGTGGGCGTCGAGGTCGCTGCACCCGCCGGTACCGACGGGCGCGGCGTGGTCGCCGGGTGGGTTATGGGCGGTCCAGGCGGACTCCAGCATGGTCTCCTCGACATCGAGCATGCCGAGCACCTCCTGGACGACCTCCGAGGGCAGGTCGCCCTCGGTGCGCCGGCGCAGCACCTCGGCCCGCTCCGCGCCGATCATCTCCTGGCGCAGGCGGGTGTATCGCTCGGAGGGGCTCTCCGCGCCGGAGCGGGTGCCGAGCTGTTCCCACGCGGCGAAGGTGCGCTGCTCGACCCGGGTGCGGATCATCGTGCCGATCCCCTCGTCATCGGGGTCGTGGCCGCCCGCGTCCTCGACCTCGTCGAGGCGTCGCAGCCCCGCCTGCTCGGCCTGGTGCAGCAGGGTCGCCCGAGCCAGCGCGTCGCTGCGCGGATCGGGCGCCGGGACGCGCAGGGTCCTGGTCAGCCAGGGGAGGGTGAGGCCCTGGACGAAGAGGGTGCCCGCCACGACGGTGAAGGCGATGACGAGCAGGACCTCGCGGTGCGGGGTGCTCGTCGGGATGATGTACGCCGCGGCGAGGGTCACCACGCCTCTCATCCCGGCCCAGCCGACGAGCAGCGCCTGGCGTGGTGGCAGTGCGCGGTTGCGCCGCCGTTGCCCGAGGAAGGGCCGTGAGCCGAAGATCCAGGCGAGGCGCACGATCACGACGGTGGCGAGGGTCGCCAGGCAGACGAGCAGGACCCGGGTGATCCCGAGTTCGCTGCTGCCCACCGCGGCGAGGACCTGCTGGGCCTGCAGGCCGATGAGCAGGAAGACCGCGTTCTCCAGGAGGAAGGCGATCGTGGCCCAGGTGGTGCGCTCGGTCACCCGGGAGCGAGCGGTCTGGATGATCGGTGCCTTGTGGCCGAGGAGCAGCCCGGCGACGACGACCGAGATCACCCCGGAGGCCTCGATGGTCTCGGCGAGCAGGTAGGCGGCGAAGGGGGTGAGCAGCGAGACCGCGGTGTCGAGGACCGGGTCAGTGATGAGCCGCCGGACCCGGGCCACGACGACGAAGACGAGCAGGCCGGCGAGCACGCCACCGCCTGCGGCGATGGCGAAGTCGAGGGCGACGTGCCCGGCGGCCACCCCGCCCCCGATCGCGGCGACCGCGGTGCGCAGGGCGACGAGCGCGGTGGCGTCGTTGAAGAGCGACTCGCCCTCGAGGATCGTCACCACGCGCCGAGGCAGACCGATCCGGCGCCCGACGGCGGTCGCGGCAACGGCGTCCGGTGGCGCGACGACGGCGCCGATGGCGAAGGCTGCGGGCCAGCCGAGGCCCGGGATGAGGGCGTGCGTGACGATCGCGACGACCACCGTGGTCGCGACCACGAGCCCGATGGACAGGGCGAGGATCGCGCCCCGGTTGGCGGTGAACTCGACCAGTGAGGTCTGGATCGCCGCGGTGTAGAGCAGCGGTGGGAGAAGCCCGACGAGCACGATCTCGGGGCTGAGCTCGATCGCCGGGACGTGCGGCAGGTAGGAGCCGAGCACCCCGATGAGGACGAGGAGGAGCGGGGCCGGGACGCCGATGCGCGTGCTCAGCGAGGCACCGACGAGCACCGTGACGGCCAGGGCGAGCAGGACGGCCGCGATCTCCACCGGCGCAGCGTAGTCCAGGACGACGACGGCGCGGCTCACCCCCTTCGCTCTCGCCGTCCCCCCCCAGCCCCCGACGAGCCCCCTACCACGCAGTACTGGTCGTGATCACGACCAGTACTGCGTGGTAGGGGGCGTCAGGCGGGGACGGAGGCGGCACCGGGGGGCAGGAAGCGCTGCCCGGTGACCTTCTCCGAGACGCCCTCACGGTCCAGGAGCGGCGTGAGGCCACCGTTCCAGAACTGGAAGCCGGCTCCGGTGATCATCGCGAGGTCGATGTCCATCGGGGCCTGGGCGACGCCGTCGCGCAGCATCATCGCGATCTCCTCGGCGAGGACGCCGAGGATCTGCTCCCGCACCTGAGCGGCGGTGAGCTGCTCGGCGGAGACGGGCTGCTCGACGAGCTCGGCCACGCCCTCGTCGTCGTAGCCGGTCTTGCCGGCCTCGACGAGGCGCTCGAGGTTCGGCGAGACGTAGAAGCGCTCGCCGAGCTCCCGGCGCAGGGTCTGGCTGTTGTGCAGCGCGATCGCCGGGCCGACGAGACCGACGAGGACCTGCGGCGGCATCGGGGCGAGCCCGGCGATGCCCTCGTTGGCGACCTCGACCGGGGTGCCCTCGTCGACGATCTTGCTGAACTCACCCATGAAGCGGCCGAGCAGCCGGTTGACGATGAAGGACGGTGAGTCCCCGACCCGGATGCACGTCTTCTTCAGCGCCTTGCCGGTGGCGAAGGCGGTGGCCAGGATCGCGTCGTCGGTCTGCTCGCCCGGGATGATCTCGAGCAGCGGCATGACGGCGACCGGGTTGAAGAAGTGGAAGCCAACGACCCGCTCGGGGTGCTCCAGCTCCGAGGCCATCTCGGTGATCGAGAGCGAGGAGGTGTTCGAGGCCAGGACGCACTCGGGGGAGACGATCGCCTCCACCTCGGCCCACACCGTCTTCTTGACCGACATCTCCTCGAAGACCGCCTCGATGACGAAGTCGGCGTCGGCGAAGCCGTCCTTGCTCGTCGACCCGGTGACCAGACCCCGAAGCTGGTTGGCCTTGTCCTGGCTGATCTTGCCCTTCTCCAGCGACTTCTCGATCTCGGCGTGGACGTAGGCGACCCCCTTGTCCACTCGGGCCTGGTCGAGGTCGGTCATGACGACCGGGACCTTGAGCGCGCGGATGAAGAGCATCGCGAGCTGGCTGGCCATGAGCCCGGCGCCGACGATCCCGACCTTGCCGACGGGGCGGGCGAGCGCCTTGTCCGGGGCGCCGGCCGGGCGCTTGGCCCGCCGCTGGACGAGGTCGAAGGCGTACAGCCCGGCTCGCAGCTCGTCGGTCATGAGCAGGTCGCCCAGCGCCTCGTCCTCGGCGGCGAAGGCGGACTCCCGCTCCGCGGTGCGGGCGGCCTCGACCAGCTCGATCGCCCGGTAGGGCGCGGGCGCCTTGCCGGCGGTCTTGACGTCGGCGAGGTCACGGGCGGCGTCGCAGGCCTCGCGCCACACGCTCTCGTCGTCGGTGACCGGGGCGCGCTCGACGGTGATCTCACCCTTGATGACGCCGGCGGCCCACCGGATCGACCCCTCGAGGAAGTCGACCGGGGCGATGACCGTGTCGGCCATCCCGAGCCCCGCGGCCTGGAGGCCGGAGAACATCCGGTTCTGGCTGAGCGGGTTCTCGACGATGACCTTGAGCGCGTTCTGCGGGCCGATGAGACGCGGCAGGAGGTAGCAGCCGCCCCAGCCCGGCACAAGACCGAGGAAGGTCTCCGGCAGCGCGACGGCCGGAACGCCGGCCGACATCGTCCGGTAGTCGCAGGCGAGCGCGATCTCGACCCCGCCGCCCATCGCGGCGCCGTTCACGAACGCGAAGGTGGGGACGGGCAGGTCCATGATCGCGGCGAAGGCGGCGTGCCCGGCCTGGGCGGTCGCCAGCCCCTGCTCGCGCCGCGTTACCCCGGCGACGCCGGTGAGATCGGCGCCGACGGCGAAGACGAAGGGCTTGCCGGTGATCGCCACGGCCTGGATCTCGCCGGCCTCGGCGCGCTGGCGCAGGGTCGCCACGGTCTCGGCGACGCCGGCGATGCTCTGCGGGCCGAAGGTGTTCGGCTTGGTGTGGTCGTGCCCGTTGTCGAGGGTGACCAGGGCCAGCGTGCCAGCGCCGTCGGGCAGCTGGACGTCCTGGACGGGGGTGCGGGTGACGACCTCGGTGTACTCGCTCATGCTCGGGCCTCGCTCGTGGTCTCGGTGCTGGTCGTGATCGGCGTGCCGTAGTCGCGGTGGTGCGGGTTCTCCCAGATGACGGCGCCGCCCATGCCGATGCCGATGCACATCGCGGTCATGCCGAAGCGCACGCTCGGGTCCTCCTCGAACTGGCGGGCCAGCTGGGTCATGAGGCGCACGCCGGAGGAGGCCAGCGGGTGACCGGTGGCGATCGCCCCGCCGTAGCGGTTGACCTTCTCGGAGTCGTCGGGGAGGCCGAAGTGCTCGAGGAAGGCGAGCACCTGCACGGCGAAGGCCTCGTTGAGCTCGAAGAGTCCGATGTCCTCGATCGTGAGGCCGGCCTTGGCGAGCGCCTTCTCGGCGGCGGGGACCGGGCCGTAGCCCATGACCTCGGGCTCGACACCGACGAAGGAGAACTCGACCAGCCGCATCTTGATCGGCAGGCCGAGCTCGGTGGCGGCCTCCTCGGAGGCGAGCACGCAGGCGGTGGCGCCGTCGTTCAGCCCGGCGGCGTTACCGGCGGTGACCTTGCCGTGCGGGCGGAAGGGGGTCTTCAGTCCGGCCAGGTCCTCCATGGTGACGTTGGGCCGCGGCGGCTCGTCGGTTGTCGCCAGCCCCCAGCCCCGCTCGTCGTGGCGGGTGGCCACCGGGACGAGGTCGGGCTGGATCTGGTTGGCCTCGTAGGCCTCCTTGAGCTTGCGCTGGCTGCCGAGGGCGAAGACGTCGCTGCGCTCCTTGGTCAGGGTGGGGTAGCGGTCGTGCAGGTTCTCCGCGGTCTTGCCCATGACGAGGGCGCTGGGGTCGACGAGCTTCTCGGCGACCACCCGCGGGTTCGGGTCCACCCCTTCGCCCATCGGGTGCCGCCCCATGTGCTCGACCCCGCCGGCGACGGCGACGTCGATCGCCCCGAAGGAGATCGAGCCGGCCACCGAGGTGACCGCGGTCATCGCGCCGGCGCACATCCGGTCGATGCTGTAGCCGGGGGTGGTGTTCGGCAGCCCGGAGAGCAGGGCGGCCATCCGGCCGAGGGTGAGCCCCTGGTCGCCGATCTGGGTGGTCGCGGCGATCGCGACCTCCTCGACCTTCTCGGGCGGGAGCTCGGGGTTGCGCTCGAGCAGCTCACGGATACAACGGACGACCAGGTCGTCGGCGCGGGTCTGGGCGTACATGCCCTTCTCCCCGGCGCGGCCGAAGGGGGTACGGACCCCGTCGACGAAGACGACCTCACGCATGGTGCGGGGCACGGCTGGCCCTCACTTTCGCTCGGGTACGGGTTCGCGCAGACGTGTGCCCGCGCTCATGAGCGACGCTACTAAGCAAGCGCTCACCTCACCACGGCGGGGGTGGTGATCCGCCTCACGGATCGGGGTGCTCAGCGAGCGGGGACGGTGAGCGAAGGGGGTCAGCCGGGGTGCTCGGCGACGGCGGCAGCGATCATCGGCACGACCACCTCGCGCTGCCAGGGGCGGGCGTCGAGCGCGGCGAGGGCGTCGTCGAAGGCCTCGGGAGTGGCCGGCTCGGGCGGGGACCAGAGCACCCGGCGGAGCGAGTCGGGCGTGAGGACGTTCTCGACCGGGATGCTGCGGTCCTCGGCGAAGGTGGCGAGCTGCTCGCGGACGTGCGTCAGCCGGGCGGCGGCGAGCGGGTCGCGGTCGGCCCAGGCGCGGGGCGGGGGTGGGGCGTCGCTGCGGACCGTCGGCTCGGGCAGCTCGGCGTCCGACAGCGCGCGGGCGCGGGCGACCGCCGCCACCCAGTCGCGGCCGTAGCGGGCGATGCCGCGGTGGCCGGTCGGCAGGTCGGCCGTGCTGGACGGGGCGGCCTGGGTGATCGCGACGAGGGCGGCGTCGGGCACGACCCGACCGGGTGAGATGTCGCGGTCGCGGGCGATGGCGTCGCGGGCGTACCAGAGCTCTCGGGCGATGCCGAGCGCACGGGCGCCGCGCACCTTGTGCAGGCCCGAGATCCGCCGCCACGGCTCCTCGCGCACCGCGGGAGCCCAGGAGAGCAGCGCGTCGAACTCCTGGCGAGCCCACTCGGACTTGTCCTGCGCGGCGAGGTCGACGCCCATGAGGTTGCGGACCTCGGCCAGCACCTCGACGTCGAGCGCGGCGTAGCGCAGCCACGGGGTGGGGAGCGGGCGGGTGGACCAGTCGACGGCGGAGTGCTCCTTGGCCAGGGACACCCCGAGGTAGTGCTCGACGACCGCGGCCAGGCCGACCCGGGGCAGGCCGAGCAGGCGGGCGCCGAGCTCGGTGTCGAAGAGCTGACGCGGTCGCAGACCGACCTCGGCGAGGCAGGGGAGGTCCTGGGTGGCGGCGTGCAGCAGCCACTCGGCGGTGCCGATGGCCTCGTCGAGGGGGCTCAGGTCGGGCAGGGCGATCGGATCGATGAGCCAGGTCCCGGCGTCGTCACGGCGCACCTGGACCAGATAGGCACGCTGGCCGTACCGGTAGCCGCTGGCTCGCTCGGCGTCGAGGGCCACCGGGCCGGTCCCGGCGGCGACAGCACGGGCGCACTCGAGCAGCTCGCGCTCGGTGGTGATGACGTGGGGTACCCCGTCCTCGGGCTCGGTGAGCCGCTCCAGCACCGGCTCGGGTGCGGGTGACTCGCTCATCGGTGTCGTCCGGGCAGGGCGACAACCCCCTCGGGCAGCGGCGGGAGCCCACCGATCGTGCACAGCAGGTCCACCCACGCCTCGAGGTGCAGGCCGGCCTCGGGGTCGCTCGGGCTCCACGAGGCACGGATCTCGAGCTCGACGCTGCCGGGCCGGTCGGCGAGGTCGCCGAAGGACTCCGAGACCACCGAGGTGACCGTCCCCGCGGCGGCATGAGGCTGCAGGCCACGCTCGGCGAGAGCGTCCTCGAGCCAGGACCAGCCCACCTCGCCGAGGACCGGGTCGCCGGCGACCTCGGACTCCATCTCGGCTCGGGCATAGGTGACCACCCGCCACGGGCCACCCCAGGGGTCCGGCTCGGAGGGGTCGTGCAGGAGGACGAAGCGCCCGCTGGACAGCTCGGTCTCGCCGTCGTCGGCCAGCACGTCTCCGGTCATCGCGACGGCGTGCGGCGCGACCCGGGTCGGGGCGGGCACCTCGGTCAGGCGGACCTCGGGCCGTACGCGGGCGGCGTGCAGGGAGCGCAGGGCGGCGGTGAAGTCGGCCGGCTCGGTGCGCTCGGTGCCGGGGAGGGTGCGAGTGACCACGTCCCGCAGGCTAGGCGCCGGATCTCGTCAGCCGAGGGAGGGCGCGCCGCGAGGTGGCGGATAGCCTGCCGCGATGACCGTCCTCCTGGCGTTGCTCGCCGCCGCTGCCTGGGGGAGCGCCGACTTCGTCGGTGGCCTGCTCTCGCGTCGGCGCCCCGCCGTCGTCGTCCTCGCCTGGGCCTCGGTCGTCGCGACGGTCGTCGCGAGCACCGCGGTCCTGGCCACCGGCCTCCCGCTGCCGGACGAGCGCTGGGCGCTGTGGGGCGGGCTCGCGGCGGTGTGCGGGACCACCGGGCTCGGGGCCCTCTACGCGGGCCTGGCGGCGGGACGCATGGGGGTCGTCGCCCCGATCGCCGCGACGGGAGTCCTCGTGCCGGTGACCGTCGGCCTGGTCGGCGGCGACCCGATGACCCCCGTGATCGGGGCCGGGATCCTCTGCGCGGTCACCGGGGGTGTGCTGGCCAGCGGACCGGAGGCGAAGGGGGAGACCCGCCCGGACGAGCCGGGCGGGTCCCTGCCGGTCGTCCTCGCCGTCGTGGCGGCACTCGGCCTGGGCTCCTCGCTCGTCTTTGTCGAGCGCGGTGCGCACGTCTCGGTGCTGCACACGCTGTGGGTGCTCAAGCTCGTCGGCCTGCTGCTCCTGCTCCTCGTCCTGACCCTCTCGGTCCGGCTGGGCCGCCTCTCCACCCCTTCGCTCACCGTCGAGCGGGGAATGCTGCCCGGCCTGGTCGTCCTCGGCACCGGCGACCTCTGCGCCAACGCGTTGTACGGCCTGGCCGCCCAGGGCGGCCCGCTCTCGGTAGTCAGCGTCCTCGGCTCGCTCTACCCCGTCGCGACGATCGCGCTCGCCTGGGTGGTGTTGCACGAGCGGCTGCGACCCGTGCAGTGGGCCGGGGTGGCTCTGGCCCTCGTCGGTATCGCGCTCATCGCGTCGTGAGCGGGGAGTGGGAGGATCGTCCCCGTGACCCCCGACGCGCCTGACCTGCCCGACGCCCCTGCCGACAGCCCTGCCGACAGCGACCTCGTCCGTGCTGCCCGCGGAGTGCCGGTGCGCCGGACCCCGGTCTGGTTCATGCGCCAGGCCGGCAGGTCCCTGCCGGAGTACCGCAAGGTCCGTGAGGGCACCGCGATGCTCCAGGCCTGCCGCACCCCCGACCTCGTCACCGAGATCACGCTGCAGCCGGTGCGCCGCCACGGAGTCGACGGGGCGATCTTCTTCTCCGACATCGTCGTCCCCGTGCAGGCGGTCGGTGTGGATCTCGACATCGTCCCGGGCAAGGGGCCGGTCGTCGCCGAGCCGTTCCGCACCCGGGCCGACCTCGACCGGCTGCCCGAGCTGACTCCCGACGTCGTGCCCGACATCACCGAGTCGGTGCGCCAGCTCGTCAGCGAGCTCGGGGCGACCCCGCTCATCGGCTTCGCCGGGGCGCCCTTCACCCTCGCGAGCTACCTCGTCGAGGGCGGCCCGAGCAAGAACCACGAGCGCACCAAGGCGCTCATGCACGGCGACCCGCAGCTGTGGCACGACCTGTGCGCCCGGCTGGCCCAGATCGCTGGGGCGTTCCTGCGGGTGCAGGTCGAGGCCGGCGCGAGCATGGTCCAGCTCTTCGACAGCTGGGCCGGCTTCCTCAGCCGAGCCGACTACGTCCGGCACGTCAAGCCGCACTCGGCGGCCGCCCTGGCGGCGGTGGCCGACCTGAACGTGCCACGGATCCACTTCGGGGTGGGGACCGGGGAGCTGCTGCTCGACATGGCCGACGCCGGCGCAGACGTCGTCGGTGTCGACTACCGGGTGTCGCTGACCGACGCGATCGACCGTCTCGGTGCCCGCTACCCGGTGCAGGGCAACCTCGACCCGGCGCTCCTCTTCGCGCCGTGGGAGCCGCTCGCGGACGCGGTGGAACGCATCGCCGCCGAGGGCCATGCCGCGCCAGGGCACATCTTCAACCTCGGTCACGGCGTGCTGCCCACCACCGACCCCGACGTCATCACCCGGGTCGTCGAGCACGTGCACGCCCAGCCGGTCCGGGGCCAGCGCTGACCCGCAGACCCGCAGTGGCAGAGTTGAGCCATGGCTGAAGTCGTCGTCATCGGTGCCGGGATCGCCGGACTGACCGCAGCCGAGTCCCTCTCCCGCGCCGGGCACCACGTCACGGTGCTCGAGGGCCGAGACCGCGTCGGCGGGGTGATCGCCGCGACCGAGGTCGCCGGGGTGCGCCTGGACGTCGGCGCCGAGTCGATCCGGGCCGGTGACTCGGCCGACGAGGTGCTCGCCGCCGCCGGGCTCACCGACCGCGTCGTCTCCCCGGAGCCGGTGCCCGCCCAGCTGTGGAACCGCGGCGCCCTCGTCGCCCTCCCGGCGCGCACCTTCATGGGCGTCCCCTCCGACGCCTCGAGCACAGCCGAGGTCCTTACTGCCGAGGAGGTCGAGCGGGCGGGCGAAGGGGGAACCCCTCACCTTGGTGACGGCAGCGATCGCGAGGTCTCGGTGGCCGAGGCGATCTCGGCCGAGTACGGCCGAGCCGTGGTCGACCGCCTCGTCGAGCCCCTGCTCGGCGGGGTCTATGCCGGGCGGGTCGACGACCTCTCCTTCGCGGCGACGATGGGCCGGCTCTTCGACGCGTCCCGCCAGCACGGCTCGGTGCGCGCCGGTGTCCGGGCCGTGCTTCCCCCTTCGACCCCTGGGAACCGTCCCGCGGTGGGCGCCGGCGCCGCCACCGGACGCCGTGGCCCGATGCTCCTCGGGCTGGAGGGCGGCATCTGGCAGCTGCCCCTCGCCCTTGCCGAGCGGGTGCGTCATCGGGGAGGCGAGATCCGCCTTCGCACCCTCAGCCGCGGTGTCGAGCGCACCGCCGACGGGTGGCGGGTCCTCACCGGCCCCACCACCGACCCCACGTGGGTCGACGCCGATGCCGTGCTCGTCGCCACCGGCGCGCCCGCCGCCGCTCGGCTGATCCGCCCGCACGCCCCCTTCGCCGCCGCTGGCCTCGAGGAGATCGAGACCGCGTCCATGGCCGTGGTGACCCTCGCCGTCCCACGCGGCGGGCAGTGGACCGACCTGCCCGGGTCGGGCTTCCTCGTGCCGGCGGTCGACGGGCAGGTGATCAAGGCCAGCACCTTCGTCAGCACGAAGTGGGGGTGGGCCGCTCAGCGCGCCGACGAGGAGGGCGTCCTCCTGCTGCGCGCGTCGGTCGGGCGAGCCGGTGACGCCACCTCCCTGCAGCGTGACGACGACGAGCTCGTCGCCCTGGCGCTGGGTGACGTCGCCGCTGCGCTGGGCCGTCCGGTCCCCGAGCTCGCCGACGCGCACGTGCAGCGCTGGGGCGGGGGACTGCCTCAGTACACCGTCGGTCACCAGGGGCGGGTGCGGCGCATCCGCGAGGGGCTCGCGGACGTGCCCGGCCTGGCCGTCGCGGGCGCGAGCTATGACGGCGTCGGCATCGCCGGCGTGCTCGACAGCGCCCGCACCGCCGCCCGGACCCTCCTCGACGCGCTTGCCGGGGAGCCCCACGACGCACGCGACGACAGCCGCGACAACAGCAAGGAGAGACAGTGAGTACCCGCCCGGTCCCGAAGAAGCCCAGCCGCGATCAGCTCGAGGCGATCAACAGCTCGATCCACTATGCGATGTTCTCGGTCTTCGCGGTGACCACGCCGCTCGGCGAGGGCCCGCGCGAGCAGCTCGCCGCCGAGGTCGAGGGGCTTTTCGGCGAGCTCACCGAGGGTGGGGTGACGATCCGCGGGGTCTACGACGTCGCCGGCCTGCGTGCGGACGCCGACCTCATGATCTGGTGGCACGCCGACACCATCGAACAACTCCAGGACGCCTACCACCGCTTCCTGCGCACCGAGCTCGGCGCTCATCTGGAGCCGGTGTGGTCGGTCGCCGCGATCCACCGTCAGGCCGAGTTCAACCGCAGCCACATCCCGGCCTTCATGGCCGGCGAGGAGCAGCGCGACTACCTGTGCGTCTACCCCTTCGTGCGGTCCTACGACTGGTACGTCATGGACGAGAAGGAGCGGCGCGCGATGCTCGCCGAGCACGGCGCGATGGCCCGGGACTACCCGGACGTGCGTGCCAACACGATCAGCGCCTTCGCCCTCGGGGACTACGAGTGGGTGCTCGCCTTCGAGGCCGACGAGCTGCACCGCATCGTCGACCTCATGCGCGAGCTGCGTGCCTCGCAGGCGCGCCTGCACGTGCGCGAGGAGATCCCGTTCTACACCGGCCCTCGGGTCGAGGTCGCCGACCTCGTCGACCGCCTGCGCTGACCCCCCTTCGCCTCCCCGTCCCCCAATTATCGGGTTGAGGGACGTGTTGCACCTTCACCCGACTACCGACCTCGGGTGAAGGTGCAACTTCTCGGGTCCAGCGCGAAGGGGGAGTCGTCCACAGGTTGCTCAGGAGCCGACCGGCTACCCACAGGCCCGGCGTGCGGCCCGACCCCGTGGTTCGCCCAGGGAAGGCTCGCCGCATGGACGAGACGAGCACCATCGAGCTCCTGCTGCGCGACGGCAACGGGGTCATCCTTCGGCGAGAGAGCCGCGCGGCGGGGGTGAGCGACCAGGCGATGCGCGAAGCGCGCCGCCGAGGCATGCTCTCGAGCCTGACCCGCGGCGCCAGCTGCGCACGCATCCCCGAACGCGCCGAGGACCATCGTGCGCTCCTCAGCATCGCCGCTCTGCGGCTCTACCCAGACGCTCAGCTGAGCAGCAGCGCGACGGTCGCGGCATGGGGGCTGCCGGTGGTCGACGTCCCGGTCGCACGGCTGGACCTCGCTCGTCCGGTACGACAAGAGGTGCTCACCACCGACTTCCGGATCCGGCCGATCCGGCACGAGCGGGCCGACTCACCCGCGGGGCCCAGCGACCCGCTGCCAGCGGCGCTGATCCAGATGGCGATGGATGTGGGCATCCTCCGGGCGATGCCCCCGATCGACGCTGCCCTGCACCGCGAGCTGACCACCGCGGGCCAGCTCGACGAGGCCGCGGCCCAGGTGCGCGGCTGGCCACGCTCGTCGCGGGTCACCTGCGCGTTGGCGTGGGCCGACGGCCGCTCGGAGTCTCCCGGCGAGACCCTGACGCGGGCCCACCTTCGCGCTGTTGGTATCCGCACGACCCCGCAGGTTGTCATCAAGGATCCCTCGGGACGCGCGGTGGCGCGGGCCGACCTGGTCGTCGACGGGGCGAAGGTGATCATCGAGGTCGACGGCAAGGTCAAGTACACCGACGGCGGCGCCGACGCCCTCTTCCGCGAGAAGAAGCGCGAGGACAAACTGCGGCGACTGGGCTACGTCGTGGTGCGGGTGGTCTGGGCAGACCTCTACCGCCCGGCCCAGCTCATCGCGGCCGTTCGCGACGCGATCGCGATCGCGACCGCGGCCTGAGCGCCTTCACCCGATAACGTGCACCTTCACCCGAGGTTGGTAGTCGGGTGAAGGTGCAACAAGTCCCTCAACCCGATAATCAGGTGGTCGGGCGCAGGGTCATCGCGATCGAGTTGATGCAGTAGCGCTGATCGGTCGGGGTGTCATATCCCTCGCCCTCGAAGACGTGCCCGAGGTGGCTGCCGCAGGACGCGCAGCGGACCTCGACCCGGGGACGGCCGGGCAGGGAGTCGTCCTGGATGTACTCGACGCTGTCACCGGCCAGCGGGGAGTAGAAGCTCGGCCATCCGCAGTGACTGGCGAACTTCGTCTGAGAGGTGAAGAGCTCGACGCCGCAGGCACGGCAGGCGTACACCCCTTCGGTCTCGGTGTCGGTGTACTCCCCGGTGAAGGGGCGCTCCGTGCCCGCCTGGCGCAGCACCGAGTACTCGTCGGGGCTCAGCTCAGAGCGCCACTGCTCGTCGGTCTTCGTCACGTCGTACTGGCTACCGGTGGATTCCATCGATGCTCCTCGCAGGTGGGGTGTCCATCGTGCAACACCACGGCGCTCGCGAGCCTTCCCGGGCTACGCCAGGTCAGTACCAGAGCTTGAGGCGCACCACCTGAGGGTCGTGATCGCTGTCCTGGTCGTGGAAGGCGGCGTTGATGTGGACGATGTCGTAGCGGAAGGCCGGCGGCAGCCACCGACTCTTCCACTCCCGCCACGGCCCCTCGAGCAACCCGAAGGTGGCCAGGCTGCGGCTGATGAGGATGTGGTCGAGCACCTGGCTGTTGCCGTCGTAGACATAGGTCCAGCGCTCGCTCTCGGGGAGGGTCCGGGACAGGTCGGTCAGCGCGGTCCGCCCGTCGCCCTCCAGGGTGTCGACGAGCGTGTCCGGGTGGTCGCTAGGCTCCGAGGGTGGCCGATGCGCAGGCGCTGGAGATCGAGGGTCCGCAGGGTGAGGTCCGGCGGGTCCGCCTGTCCAGCCCCGACAAGGTGATGTGGCCGGCGAGCGAGCACGGCCCGAAGATCACCAAGCGTGACCTCGCCGACTATGTGGTCGCCGTGGGCGAGCGGCTCGTCGGGGACTCGCTGGGTGACCGCCCGGTCACGCTGCAACGCTTCCGCGATGGCATCACCGGTGGGGAGTTCTACAGCAAGAACCCGCCGAAGGGGGTCCCGGACTGGGCGCGAGTCACCGAGTGCACCTATCCCAGCGGCCGGACCCATGACCAGCTCGTCGTCGACGAGACGGCCACGGCCGTGTGGTGCGTGCAAATGTCGACGATCACCTGGCACCCGTGGCCGGTGCGCACGGGCGACAATGACAACCCGGACGAGCTGCGGATCGACCTCGACCCGCAGCCGGGCCGCTCGTTCTCCGACGTCGTCGAGGCGGCAACCGGACTGCGTGAGGTTATGACCGAGATCGGGCTCACCCCCTTCGTCAAGACCTCGGGCAACCGCGGAGTCCACGTCTATGCGCGGATCGAGCCGCGGCACGAGTTCCTCGACGTCCGGCACGGAGTGATCGGGATCGCCCGAGAGCTCGAGCGCCGGATGCCCGACCTGGTCACCACGGCATGGTGGAAGGAAGAGCGGGGGGAGCGGATCTTCGTCGACTACAACCAGGCCTGCCGCGACCGCACGATCGCCTCGGCGTGGAGCCCGCGCCCGCTGCCCGGCGCGCCCGTCTCCACCCCGATCAGCTGGGACGAGCTGGGCGCGGTCGACCCGGGTGAGCTGACCATCCGGACCGTCCCGGAGCGGGCGAAGGGGGAGAATCCCTGGGCCGGGATGGACCAGGCGAAGGGAGACGTCGGCGCCGCGATCGCGTTGTGGGACAAGGACGTCGAGGAGCGGGGTCTGGGCGAGCTGAACTTCCCGCCGGACCATCCGAAGATGCCTGGGGAGCCGCCGCGGGTCCAGCCCAGCCGGCGCGTCGCCGAGCACTGGGACGCCGACGGCAACCGCGTGTCCGACTGATCCCGCCTCGTCGGCTTTGTCGGGGCGGAGGCACGGGGCCTGTTCGGCGACTTGGGCGTTCCCCCAGCATCTGGGGCAACGCCCAAGTCGTCACCGAGGGGCCTGCAGGCCGGCCGGGTGCGGCTCCTGCCGTCGGTGACTGCGAGGACTGCCTCGATTGCCTCGAAGTAGGCGTGGACCTCTGCGCGAGCCCGGGCAGGCCGTCGCCGCCTCGCCCGGTGAAGAGTGGGCGTTCGCTGCCGAGCCGGTCGGAGGAGCTGGCGCAGCGCCGCGCTGCGCTCACCGTGGCGGAGGTCGCGGCCACCGTCCTACGCCAAGGACGGCGCGCCCGCGGTGAGTCTCAGCGCGACCTTGCGCGTCGACTCGGCCGGACCAAGTCCGCGGTTGCCCGACTCGAGAGTTCCCCGGGTGGCGTCCGGTTGGAGGAGTGGGCGCAGGTGCTGGGGGAGGTCGGGTGTTGGCTGGCCGTGATCGACGAGGACGCGAGGGAGGTCACCGCAGATCGGTGGGGCGTGACCGAGCTGCTCCTCACCGACCGAGCCGGACGCCGCCTGCCCGCGACCGCGCACGCGGAGGTTGACTACGACGACTCCTGCGAGGTCGTCAGCCGCTTCCGCCGAGCGCCACCAACCGTTGGTCGAGGCGTCGAAGCAGGCGATCAGCGGTCCAGGACGTCGCCGAGGTCGTAGGCCGGTGCGCGGTCGATCTGGTCGAGCGTGCACGACTCCGGGTCGCGGTCGGGCCGCCAGCGCAGCAGCTGGACGGTGTGGCGGAAGCGCCACCCCTCAAGCTGGTCGAAGGCGACCTCGACGACCCTCTCGGGTCGTAGCGGGACGTAGGAGACGTCCTTGCTCGAGGAGAAGCGGGACCGGTCGGTCTCGGCGTGCGCCACCTGGCCGTCCTCGTCGCGCTGGACCAACGACGCGAGCTCCTCGACCAGCTCGCGACGCCGCGCCATGGTGAAGGCGGAGATCCCGCCGACGTTGTACAGCTGCCCGTCCTGGTACAACCCGAGGAGGAGCGAGCCGACCCCTTCGCCCGACTTGTGGACGCGGTACCCGGTGACCACCGCCTCGGCGGTGCGCTTGTGCTTCACCTTGAGCATCGCCCGCCTGCCCGGGGCGTACGCACCGTCGAGGGGCTTGGCGATGACCCCGTCCAGCCCCGCGCCCTCGAAGCGCTCGAACCACCGGCGCGCCTCCTCGGCGTCCCGGGTGACCCGGGTGAGGTGGATCGGGGCGGCGGGGGCGAGACCGGCCAGCACCGTCTCGAGTCGTTCGCGGCGCTGGGCGAAGGGGGAGTCCATCAGGCTGTCCTCACCGAGCGCCAGGAGGTCGAAGGCGACGACCTCAGCGGGGGTCTCCTCGGAGAGCCGGGCGACCCGCGACGCAGCCGGGTGGATCCGCTGACCGAGCGCCTCGAAGGAGAGCCGCTGGGCGCCTGGCTCGCCGGTGCGGACGACGATCTCGCCGTCGAGCACCACCCTCGCCGGGAGGTGCTCGCGACAGGCCTGGACGACCTCGGGGAAGTAGCGGGTGAGCGGCTTCTTGCCCCGACTGGCCAGCTCCACCTCGTCGCCGTCCTTGAGCACGAGACAGCGGAAGCCGTCCCACTTGGGCTCGTAGAGGTAGCCGCCGGTGACGGCGTCCGCATCAGGGACCTCGGCGACCGCCTTGGCGAGCATCGGGTCGACGGGCAGGTCGATGGGCTGTCTCACAGTCGACATCATGCCCCCGTCGGCGCGGACCTGACACGATGAGAGGGTGAGCTCGAGCGCGACGACCCGCAAGCTGGCTGCCTACTCCGGCGCTGCTCTCGGCGGGGGGCTCGTAGGCGCCGGATCGGTCTGGGTCGGTGCCGCCAGCTACTTCGCCCGACGGGTGCTCACCCCTGACCCATACCGACCCGACGACGTCGTGATCCGGGCGATCCACTCCGACGCGATCACCCTCGAGGCCACCCCCGAGACCGTTGTCCCCGGCCGCTACGGCCTCTGGCTCGACGGAGACCGTGGGCACGCGCGCTTCGGAGACGTGCTCGACATCGACCACGTCCACTCCCTGGTGCGCCGACGGCTGCTGGGCGTCGACTTCGGTGTGCTCCGAACGGGTCCGGCCCGGCTCAACGGCTACTACTACTCGCGCGACCCGAGCCTCGACCTCGGCCTGGAGCACGAGGACGTCATGGTCCCCTCGCCGTTGGGGGCCATGCCGGCTTGGGTGGTGCCCGCGGCCACAGGGGAGGGGCGCCGCTGGGCCGTGCTCGTCCACGGGCGTGGCGCCCGCCGGTACGAGACGCTGCGGGCCATCCCCGCCCTGCACCGCGCCGGCCTGACCTGCCTCGTCCCCAGCTACCGCAACGACACCGAGGCGCCGAGAGGTCCGGACGGGCGGTACAACCTCGGGCTGTCGGAGTGGCGGGACATCGAGGCCGCGATGCGCCTCGCGGTTCAGCGCGGCGCCGAGGAGATTGTCCTGCTCGGATGGTCCATGGGCGGCGCCATCGTTCTGCAGGTGCTCGACCGCTCCGAGCTGGCCCCCGTCGTGAGCCGGGCCGTGCTCGACGGGCCGGTGGTCAGCTGGGCAGACGTGCTCGGCCATCACGCCCGGCTGCACTCCGTCCCGGCCCCGGTCGGCAAGCTCAGTCACGTGCTCATGGGTGCGCAGTGGGCCAAGCGTCTCGTGGGGGTGCACGAGTCGGTCGATGTCGCCAAGACGGACTGGGTGAGCCGAGCCCACGAGCTGCATCACCCGATGCTGATCATCCACTCGCGCGATGACGAGTTCGTCCCCGTCGGCCCCTCCGAGGAGCTGGCCCGGGCCCGCCCGGACCTCGTCACCTTCGAGCCGTGGTCCTTGGCGCGGCACTGCAAGGAGTGGAACGTCGACCCCGTCCGGTGGGAGCGGGTCGTCACCGGGTACCTCACCCCCTGACATGCGTTCGCCCTGACCCCGTCCGCGCAATCCCGATGGGTGCCATCATGGGCGGATGGCGAAGAAGTCGAAGAAGACCAAGACCGCGCAGGACAAGCCGGAGGTCAAGGCCGCCAAGCAGTCCAAGGACGCGAAGTCCTCGAAGGCGCCGAAGGACGCGAAGACCAAGGACTCGAAGACCAAGGTCTCGAAGAGCGACGCCGGGAAGTCCAAGCCTTCTAGTGCCGCGGAGGCGTCGACCGTTAAGGGCGCCAAGGGCGCGACGAAGCGGTCCGTCTCCGGAGGGTGGAGCGAGGCGCTGCTGGCCAAGCCGGGCACCGACCTCGCCAGCATCGACACCCGCAGCACGCCGAACTGGGAGGACAGCAAGAGCGAGGGCAAGGACGAGCTCGCCGCGCTGGCCGATCACGTCAGCGACCTCCAGGAGCGCCTGTACGCGGAGGCGACTGCTGGTGGGCAGCGGTCGGTGCTGCTCGTCATCCAGGGCATGGACACCGCGGGCAAGGGCGGAATCATGCGTCACGTCATCGGCGCGATGGACCCGCAGGGCGTCGCGATGACGGCCTTCAAAGCGCCCACGGCCGAGGAGAAGAGCCACCCCTTCCTGTGGCGGATCCGCAAGGCGCTGCCCGAGCCGGGCGAGATCGGCGTCTTCGACCGCAGCCACTACGAGGACGTGCTCATCGTGCGGGTCCACGACCTCGTCCCGCGCGCGCAGTGGGCACGCCGCTACAACCAGATCAACACCTTCGAGCGCGGCCTGGTCGAGAAGGGCACGACCGTCATCAAGGTGATGCTCCACCTGTCCGCCGACGAGCAGCGCGAGCGCCTCGCCGAGCGCCTGGACCGGGAGGACAAGTACTGGAAGTTCAATCCCCAGGACGTCGACGAGCGCCAGCACTGGGACGAGTACCGCGAGGCCTACCAGGCGGTCATCGACCGCTGCAGCACCGACGACGCCCCGTGGTTCGTCGTCCCGGCCGACCGCAAGTGGTACGCGCGCCTGGCAGTGATGAACCTCGTCAAGGAGCACCTGGAGAAGCTCGACCTCACCTGGCCCGAGGCCGACTTCGACATCGAGGAGCAGAAGCAGCGCCTCGCCGACAGCTGATCACGAACCTACGCGGCCCCGGATCGCTCGAGCGCGACCGGGGCCGCGACCTGCGCCAGGCCGGGGTCGATCGCCCCGAGACCGAGGTGTGCATCCGGGCCGAGCCGGGACTCGACGAAGGCTTCCGCAAGAGTCGGCGGGGCGTAGCGGGCCATGAGCGAGGCCTGCAGGGTCAGGGCGAGCTTCTCCACCAGACGACGGGCACCGGCGGCCGCCATGGCCGGGTCCCCGGCGAAGGCTGCGCCCTCGGCGTACACCTCGTCGAGCGCCCGGTCGAGCGTCGCGAGCTGCCCGCGGCCGGCCTCGGCCTCCTCGAACAGTGCCTTGAGACTGGCCGGCTCCCGGGAGATCGCCCGCAGCACGTCGAGCGCGTTCACGTTGCCCGAGCCCTCCCAGATCGAGTTCAGCGGCGCCTGCCGGTAGAGGCGGGCCATGCCGTTCTCCTCGACGTACCCGGCGCCGCCGAGGCACTCCAGCGCCTCGGCGACGACGGTGGGCGTCCGCTTGCACACCCAGTACTTGCCGACGGCGACCCCGAGACGAGCCAGCTCGACCTCCCCGGCATCGACCGCCTGTGCGAGCCGCATCCCGAGCAGCGTCGCGGCCTCGCTCTCGATCGCCAGGTCGGTCAGGACGGTGCGCATGAGCGGCTGCTCGATCAGCGCCGCCCCGAAGGCGCGGCGGTGCCGGGCGTGGTGCACCGCCCGGGTCAGTGCGGCCCGGCTGATCGCGGCTGATCCGAGGACGCAGTCCAGTCGGGTCGCGGCGACCATGTCGATGATCGTGCGCACCCCATGCCCCTCCTCACCGACGAGCGAGCCCCAGGTGCCGTCGAGCTCGATCTCGGAGGAGGCGTTGGACCGGTCGCCCAGCTTGTCCTTTAGCCGCTGGATGGCGAAGGGGTTACGGGCCCCGTCATCGAGGACCCTGGGGACGAGGAAGCAGCTCGGCGGCGCGTCCGGGCTGGTCTTGGCGAGCATGAGGAAGAGATCGCTCATCGGGGCCGAGCAGAACCACTTGTGCCCGGTGAGCCGGTACGCAGAGCCGGGCACGCCCCCTTCGCCCACCCGCTCGGCCACGGTGGTGTTGGCCCGCACATCAGACCCGCCCTGCTTCTCGGTCATCCCCATGCCGGCGATGAGGCCGGACTTCGACCCGGGGGTCCGCAGGCCGGGCTCGTAGCTGCGCGAGGCGAGCAGCGGCTCGTAGCGCTCAGCGAGCTCGGGGGAGTGCCGCAGGGCCGGGACGGCGGCGTGGGTCATCGTGATCGGGCAGATGTGCCCGGCGTCGACCTGTGCCCAGATGACGAAGCCGGCGGCGCGGCGTACATGTGCGCCGGTGTCGCGGCCCTTGGTCCAGGTCTCCGCCGTGAGCCCCGCGCTCGTCGCGACCCGCATGAGGTCGTGCCAGGCCGGGTCGAAGTCGACCTCGTCGACCCGGTTGCCCCAGCGGTCGTGGGTCCTCAGCCTGGGAGCGTTGCGCTCGGCCCGGTCGGCGATCTCGGCGACATCGGCGCTGCCTGCCAGGGCGCCGAGGTCGCTCAGCTCGGCGTGAGCGTCGTCGCGGTCCGACGGCGGGACCCAGCGGTCGACCGCCTCGGTGAGCACCGGGTCCATCCGGTAGACGTCGTGCCCGACGAAGGGGGGCGGCTGGTTGGTCACCTCATGGGTCGCCATGGCGGGAGGATATGGCCTGCATCTGGGCACCCCGCCGCGTGGTGGGGCGACCTGACCTCCCTTCGCCCCTACGGTGCCTCGTGTGTCGACGAAGGCGAGGGTGCGCGACCAGGTCGAGCTGGTCCCCTTCGGCATCCCCTTGGTGCGGCTCACCCGGGAGACCGTGCGGATCTGCCTGCGCTACCGGGTGACCGGGCTGGCGGCCGAGGCCGGCTTCTTCGCGCTGCTCTCGCTGCCGCCGCTCGTGCTCGGCCTCTTCGCCGGGGTCGGCTACCTCGGCAACGTCATCGGCCAGGGGACGGTCGACGACTTCACCCGCCACCTCACCGAGTACGCGGGCACGGTGCTCACCGAGGGCATCATCGACAGCCTGCTCCTGCCGACCGTGGACGAGGTCTTCCGTGACGGCCGCAGCGAGCTGATCTCGCTCGGCTTCCTGCTCTCGCTGTGGTCCGGCTCGCGGGTGCTCAACGTCTTCATCGACACGATCTCGATCATGTACGGGCAGAGCGGCATGCGCGGGATCGTGCGGACCCGGGCGATGAGCCTGACGATCTACACCGCGGGGCTGCTCTTCGGTTGCGTCATGATGCCGCTGGTCCTCGTCGGCCCCTCCGCGATCGGCTCCCTGCTGCCCGACCGGGTGGACTGGCTGATCCACCTCTACTGGCCGGTGGTGACCGTCCTTGTGCTGCTCGGGCTGACCACCCTCTTCCACGTATCGACCCCGCAGCGCGACCCGTGGCGCAGGGACCTGCCCGGCGCCGCGCTCACCCTCGTGCTGTGGGTGCTCTCGTCCTGGTTGATGCGCACCCTCGTCGCTGACTCCCTCGGCGGCAGCTCGATCTACGGTCCGCTGACGACGCCGATCATCTTGCTCGTCGGGCTCTACACGATCGCGATCTCGGTGCTCATCGGGGCCGCGCTCAACGCCGCCGTCCGCTCGCTGTGGCCGCACTCGGCCGCCGACCGGTCGATCTCCCAGACCTGAGCCGCACGCGGTTTGGTGATCACGCCGAGCGTGGGCTAGTGTCGCTCCGCACGCGAACGACGGGGGAACCCGCCGGGAGCGCGAAGTGCGGATGTAGCTCAGTTGGTAGAGCGCAACCTTGCCAAGGTTGAGGTCGCCGGTTCGAGGCCGGTCATCCGCTCGGAAGGTTCACCGCCTCCATGGTGGAGTGGCCGAGAGGCGAGGCAACGGCCTGCAAAGCCGTCTACACGGGTTCAAATCCCGTCTCCACCTCGACCATGCAGAACCTGCATGTCTCGGGCGATTGGCGCAGTGGTAGCGCGCTTCCTTGACACGGAAGAGGTCACTGGTTCAAACCCAGTATCGCCCACCAGCACGAGAGGCCCCGGTCCGCTGACGCGGACCGGGGCCTTGTCGTCTCCTGCCCGTTCCACTTGACCCGATACTCGATCGCCGAGCTGGCGACGGCCCGTCAGCACTGGGCCGAGGTGACCTGGCTGATCGTCGACGACGGCGGTTACGGGATCCTGCGCGAGTACATGACCGACACCTTCGGCAGCGCGTACGCGACCGAGCTGGCCCGGCCGGACTTCGTCGCCCTCGCCGAGTCCTTCGGCGTCCCCGCCGAACGGGTCAGCCTCGAGGAGGTCGGCCCGGCGGTCCGCCGCGCGTTCGACGGGGAGGGACCCAACGTCGTCGTCGACGCCACCCTGCGGATGTGGGCACCGAGCCACCTGGCCTGAGCACCGCCGCAGCGGCCGTCTGACATGCTCGCGCCCGTGGAGTTCGCGCGATTCGGGACCACGGTCCTCACCGAGCCGAGCGCGGTGACCCACGACGTCGGTGACCTCGATGCCGGCGGGCGATGGGCCGTCGTCGTCACCTTCGAGGGGCGGCTCACCGCGGTCCGATTCGACCGGATGGGCGAAGGGGGGCCGCCCCCTTCGCCGACCTGGCAGCCACCGGCCGAGCCCTGGCACTCCTCGCTCGACCGGGACGCCTACATCGCCGGGGTCGAGACGATCCGGCGCCACGTCGCCGACGGCACCGTCTACCAGGTCAACCTCTGCCGCGTGCTTTCCACCCCGCTGCCCCGGACGAGCCACCTCCCCGCGCTGGCGCCGCTGCTCGACGCCGGCAACCCCGCCCCCTTCGCCGGGACTATCCACGTGCCCGAAGCCGGTCTCGACGTCGTCTGCGCCTCGCCCGAGGCCTATCTCCTCCGCGACGGCGATCGGCTCGTCTCTCGCCCGATCAAGGGAACCGGGCGGGAGCGGGCGGACCTCGGCGCCAAGGACCACGCGGAGAACGTCATGATCACCGACCTCGTGCGCAACGACCTCGGCCAGGTCGCGGTGCCTGGGACCGTCGAGACCGCGTCGCTGTGCGCGGTGGAGGAGCATCCCGGCCTGCTGCATCTCACGAGCGAGGTCTGCGGACGGGTCCGGCCGGGAGCGGGGTGGGGCGAGATCCTCGCCGCGACCTTCCCACCCGGATCGGTCAGCGGGGCCCCGAAGTCCTCGGCGCTGCGGATCATCGGCGACCTCGAGCCGGTGCCGCGGGGCCCGTACTGCGGGGCGATCGGCTGGGTCGACGCCTATGCCGGCTCGGCGGCGCTGGCGGTCGGGATCCGCACGTTCTGGGTCGAGGAGAGCGGCGAAGGGCGGGTGCTGCGCTTCGGGACCGGCGCGGGGATCACCTGGGGTTCGGACGCGCGAGCGGAGTGGTCGGAGACCGAGCTGAAGGCGGAGCGTCTCCTCGCGCTGGCGGCGGGCGACGGCGAAGGGGTGAGCGTCCTCCCGCAGTCGGGCGCGGCTTCATCCCGAGGTCTGATGCCCCGCTCGCAGGCTTCTGCAAGAGTGACCCCATGAGCTCGGCGGTGACGACATGGGTGAACGGTCAGCTCGTGGACGGCGCGCGTCCGTCGATCGCGGCGGTCGACCACGGGATCACCGTCGGCGACGGCGCCTTCGAGTCGTGCAAGATCATCGACGGGCGGGTCTTCGCCCCGAGCCGCCACCTGCGTCGGCTCGAGCGCACGCTCGACGGTCTCGGGCTGGACGGGTTCGACGCCGAGCGGCTGATGGCCGGGGTGGACGCGGTGCTGGAGGCGGCGGGACCGATGCCGCTCGGGAGGACTCGCTGGACCGTCACCGGGGGACCGGGGCCGTTCGGCTCCGACCGCGGCGAGGGTCCGCTCACCTACGTCGTCGGCCTGGTGCCGGCCCAGCCGCTGCCGAGCCACGGCCACCTCGCGACCGTCCCGTGGACCCGCAACGAGCGGGCCGCGACCGCTGGCCTGAAGACCACCTCGTACGCCGACAACGTCATCGCCCTGGCCCGGGCGCGCGCTCACGGGGCCGACGAGGCGATCTTCGCGAACACCCGGGGCGAGCTGTGCGAGGGGACCGGGTCCAACGTCTTCGTCGTCCGGGACGGGGTGATCCTCACTCCGCCGCTGGACTCTGGGTGCCTCGCTGGCGTGACCCGCGACCTGACGATCGCCCGGTGCCGCGAGGCGGGGATGGAGGTCCGGGAGGAGGCCCTGCCGATGACGGCGTTGACCGACAGCGACGAGGTCTTCCTCACCAACACGATGCGTGACGTCCAGCCGGTCGGCAGCGTCGACGGCCGCGAGCTCGGTACTGCGACGCCGGTGACCGACCGAGCCGCGCAGGTCTTCGCGGCGAAGGTGGAGGAGGGGATGGATCCGTGAGCACCACCGCCGAGGCCGCAGAGGGCCGCGAGCACGAGGAGGGCGCGGGCTCGCGCGGGCACGGCCTGGACGCGCAGGGCCACCGCCGCCCGTACCGCGCGATCCGCGGCGAGCAGCACGCGATGGTCCGCGAGGAGCTGATCGAGCGCTTCGGCGAGGACCAGCGGATCGACCCCGAGGAGGACCCGATCGCGTGGCGGCGTGCGATCCGGTGCAACCCGGCGCTCGCGCCCTTCTACCGCGGTGGGGTCTTCGTCGTCGGGCTGGCCCTGATCATCGTCGGCATCCCGATGGTGCCGCTCGTCGGCCCCGGCTGGGTGGTGATCTTCATCGGGCTCTTCCTGTGGTCCACGGAGTTCAGGTGGGCGCGCAAGGTGACCCAGTTCGTCAAGGCCGAGGTCAAGGCCTTCGACCAGTGGGCGCGGCACCTGCCGTGGAAGCTCAAGATCCCGATGGTGCTGCTCACCCTCGCCTTCTGCTGGCTGTGCGGCTACCTCGTGCTGCTGCTCACCGGCGTGCCCGGATGGACCCCGGACGCGGTCGAGGAGTACCTGCGGATGCTGCCCGGGCTCGCCGCCTGATGAGCGCGCGCTGCGTGCCCGCCGCTCAGCGGGTGCACCGGCCGGTGTCGACCGGGTCGACCAGCGCGCCGGCGTCGTCGACGACCGGCCGCAGGACCGACAGCGGGACGGCGTAGGCCAGCCGCTCGACCCCGACCGCCTTGGCGAAGATCACCCCGGCGACCTCGCCGTCGATCTCCAGCACCGGGCCACCGGAGCTGCCGCGATCGACGACGGCGCCCACCGGGAGGACGCGCCGGGTGGAGGCCGACCCGTCGATCGTGACCCGGCTGCGCTGCTCCTTCATCACTGTCGCCGCGCCGACGGTCAGGCTGCCCGCCCCGGGGTAGCCGGCGACGACCCCTTCGGATCCGGCCGAGACGTCCTCGCTCAGCGCCAGCGGCGCGGCGTCCAGTCCGTCGGCGGCCACCACGGCGAGGTCGTTGCGCGGGTCGAGGTAGACCACCCGTCCGGTGACGGGCAGCTGGCCGCGGGCCTGCACGGCGGGCTGGTCGACCCCGGCGACGACGTGGGCGTTCGTCACCACCCGACCTGGGGCCACGACGAAGCCGCTGCCGTTGACCTGCCCCTCGCACCCCTTCGCGCTGCCGTGGATGCGCACGACCGAGCTCAGTGCGGTGCTCACCTCGGGTGAGTCGGAGACCTCCGCGGGCAGCGAAGGGGGGCTCGCCGGCGCCCCGATGACCTCGGCGAGGACGGGGCGGGTCTGTGCGAGCGCCTGGGAGAGGGGAGGCAGGTCACGGATCGCGTCGGGTGCCGCGGCGACGAGCGGAGGGAGCGAGCGGGACGCGCGCACCCCCTCCGTCAGCTCCGGTCGCGCCAGCGCGGCCGCATTGCTCGCGAGCAGGACCCAGATCAGAGCAGCGGTCACGAAGCCGGCGACCGCCCCGGCGATGCTGTCCAGCCAGCCCAGGCGCAGCGCCTCCAGCCCGCGGCGGACCAGACCGCCGAGCACGCCTCCGATGGCCGCACCCGTCGCGACGACGAGCGTCGTGGCGAGGACGAGGACGACCCCGCGGGTAGACGGGTCCTCGAGGCGGTCGAGCTGGTCGGGCAGCACCGCCAGCACGAGGAGCAGCCCACCAGCCGCACCGGCGAGGGTGCCGACCATCCGACCGAAGCCCCGCGCCGCGCCACCGAGGATCGCGAGCAGGACCGTCGCCACGACGACGACGTCGATCACCGTGCTCGTCTCCATCGCCCACCTCCCGTTGATCGCCACCACGGTAGGCGCCGCACCTGTGCGCGAGCCGGGGAATCGGCGCGGATCGCCCGCACGGCCGCGATGTGACGAAGCGCGACCCGGCCAGGTACTCTGCTCTCGCTCGCCGGCCCGCGACGGCCGCCGAGACCTGGACGTATAGCTCAGCTGGTTAGAGCGTTCGCTTCACACGCGAAAGGTCAGGGGTTCGAGTCCCTTTACGTCCACCGCTGTGATGTCGCACGACATCTGCACGGGTCGCGTCCGCTTGGTGAGGGCGCGGCCCTTTGCGCGTCCCGGCTCGTGACCCGCGGGTACGACGACACCAGTCGTGTCCCCCTTCGCGCTCGTCCCCGAGATCTGGCGGCGCTCAGCGCCGACCCGGGTGACTCGTGCCGTCGTACCCGCGAGTCACCTCGACCAGGCGGCCTACGGTGGGCCGGTGACCGACGCCAGCGCCTCCGCCCACCAGCAACCACCCAGCTACGACGGGCTCCGCGCCCTCCTCGTCAACTGCTCGCTGACGAAGGACCCCCTTCGCTCCCACACCGGGCTCCTCCTCGACGCGGTCGGCGGGATCATGAGCCGCGCGGGGGTCGAGGTCGACACCCTCCACGCGGTCGAGCACCCCATCGCACCCGGGGTTCAGCCCGACATGCGCGAGGACTGGCCGGACGACGCGTGGCCGGAGCTGTGGCCGCGCGTGGAGCGCGCGCACATCCTCGTCATCGGCACCCCGATCTGGCTCGGTGAGGAGAGCTCGGTGTGCCGCCGCATCATCGAGCGCCTGTACGCGATGTCCGGCGAGCTCAATGAGCAGGGCCAGTCCCTCTACTACGGCAAGGTCGGTGGTGCCGTCGTCACCGGGAACGAGGACGGGGTCAAGCACACCTCGATGTCGCTGCTCTACGCGATGCAGCACCTCGGCTACGTCATCCCGCCGCAGGCCGACTGCGGATGGATCGGCGAGATCGGCCCGGGCCCCTCCTTCGGCGACGAGCAGGAGGGCTCCGACCCAGCCGGCTTCGACAGCGACTTCACCCGGCGCAACACCACGATCATGGCGTGGAACGTCATGCACACCGCGGACCTGCTGCGCCGCGCCGGCGGGCTGCCGACCTACGGCAACGATCGGAGCGCCTTCGAGTCCGGAGAGCGCTTCGGCTACCAGCCTCCCGCACGCTCGATCCCCGCCCGCGGCTGACCGCGACCGGTACCGTCGAGGCATGCCCGACATCATCACTGACCGCAAGAACCGCGTCGTCAGCGCGCCCGTCGCGATCATCGTCGCGATCCTCACCGGCGGCTACATGCTGCCGTGGGCGATCGCCGCGCTGCGCGGCAACAGCAACGCCTGGAGCGTCTTCTGGATCAACCTCCTGCTCGGCTGGACCATCATCGGATGGATCGTCGCCCTCGTGATGTCGATCCGAGAGCACAAGGTGATCGGCGTCCGGTGAGCGAGGCTCCCCGCCTGGAGTCCGTGGCAGTCGTCGGCGCCGGCGCGCTCGGGGCGATGTACGCCGCCCACCTGGCCGCTGCCGAGGTCGAGGTCGTCCTCGTCGCCGCCGGTGAGCGAGCCGAGCGGCTACGCACTCAGGGTCTGACCGTCAACGGGGCACCGCTGGACATCCCCGTCCTCGACCCGTCGACGGACGGGCACGCCCCCTTCGATCTCGTCCTCGTGGCGGTCAAGGCGGCCCAGCTCGAGGACTCGCTCGACCTGGTGGCCCCGCTGGTCGGGCCGGACACGACCTTCGTCTCCGTGCTCAACGGGCTGGACAGCGAGCGGGTGATCGGGGAGCGCTTCAGCCCGGAGCAGGTACTGCTGTGCATCGCCCTGGCCATGGACGCCGAGCGCGAAGGGAGCGCGGTCCGGTACACCGCGCCCGGCCGGCTCGAGATCGGCGACAGTCCTGCGACCGTCACCCCGGGCGAAGGGGGGAGCGAGCGGACGGAGGCGGTGGCGGAGCTGCTCGACCGAGCGGGGATCGCCTGCACCGTCCACGACGACATGACCCACCGGATGTGGTGGAAGTTCCTCGTCAACGTCGGCGGCAACCAGGCATCCGCCGCCACCCGGACCACCTATGGACGGCTGCGGCAGGAGCCGGCGCGCTCCCTCATGGTGGCGCTGCAGGACGAGGTGGTCGCCGTCGCCGCCGCCGAAGGGGTGCGCCTCACCGCGACCGACGTGCAGCGGTGGTACGACGTCCTCGAGGGGCAACCGGCTGACGGCAGGACCTCGATGCTCCAGGACGTCCTCGCCGGTCGCCCGACCGAGGTCGACATCTTCGCCGGTCGCGTGGTCGAGCTCGGGCGCCGCCACGGCATCGCCACGCCCTACAACCAGAGCATGCTCTGGGTGCTCAGCGCTCTGCGCTGACGGCCTCGTCCTGCGTTGCGGAGCGGCGCGCCACACCCTGCCCGTCGTCCTCGCTCGTCTCACCGAGGAACTCCAGCAGCTCGGTCTCGCGCCAGGCCATCGGGATCGCGAACGCGTCGATGAGAGTCTGGGCGTGCGGCCGCAAGGCGTCGCACAGCTCGTCGACCGAGGCGGTCACCCCCTTCGCCTGCGAGGCGCTCAGGCGCCCGTGCTCGAGGAACCAGGCGCGGTTCTCCTCGATGGTCGACATCACGTAGAGGTCGCAGACCCGGTCGAGCAGGTCGCGGGCCTCGCCCTCCGGCGTGGCGTCGATCGCCGAGACGAAGGCCTCGAGGATCACCCGCTCGATGTGCGCGCGGGCGGTGAGCAGCAGGTGAGGCTGAGCGTCGTTGAAGACGGTGAAGCCGTCCGCGTCGTCGTCACCGGCTCGGCGCAGCCGCATGGCCAGGGTCTCCAGGAGGTGCTTCTCGCGGTCCTCGAAGAGGTCCAGGTGGCCACCCCGGTCGGAGAGGGCGTTGTCCGCGTCGCGGCCAGGGGAGCCGGAGATGAGCCGCTGGATGAGCGAGCCACCGATGGTCCGCTCGATGACCGCCTCGGTGACCTGGCGCGCGCCGAAGAAGAAGGCGCCGCGGGTGTCGAGCTCATGGAAGGCCTCCTTGTAGCCGGTGAGCATGCCCTTGGCGACGAGCTGGAGCAGGACCGTGTTGTCGCCCTCGAAGGTCGTGAAGACGTCGGTGTCGGCCTTGAGGTCGGCGAAGCGGTTGACCGAGAGGTAGCCGGCGCCGCCGCAGGCCTCGCGGCACACCTGGATCGTGTCGGTCGCGTGCTCGGTGGTCAGCGCCTTGATGCCGGCCGCGCGAGCCTCGAGCTCGCGCTGGGCCTCCTCGCTCGTCTCCTCACCCGCAGCGATGCGGTGCATCTGCTCGACCAGGGCGTTCTGCGCGAGCATGAGCGCGTAGGAGCGGGCGAGACGAGGGAAGAGCTTCCGTTGGTGCCCCCGGTAGTCCAGGATCGTCACCTCGCGCTCGGAGTCCGGGGCGGTGAACTGCTTGCGGTGCAACCCGTACGTGATCGCGAGGGTGAGCGCCGTCCGGGTCGCGGCCCCGGCGCCGCCGGCGACACTGATCCGCCCGCGGACCAGGGTGCCGAGCATGGTGAAGAAGCGGCGGGAGGGGTTCTCGATCGGGGAGTGGTACCGACCGTCGTCATCGATCGTGCCGTAGCGGTTGAGAAGATTCAGCCGCGGGACGCGGACATGGTCGAAGGTGAGCCGCCCGTTGTCGACCCCCCGAAGACCCATCTTGGCCCCGCAGTCGCCGATCGTCACCCCGTCGCGCGGTTCACCGGAGTCGTCCCGGATGGGCACGAGGACGCAGTGCACCCCGTGGTTCTCGCCGTCGACGACGAGCTGGGCGAAGACGGCGGCGATGTGCCCGTCGCGGGCGGCGTTGCCGATGTAGTCCTTGCGGGCGGGGAGCGAAGGGGTGTTGATCTCGATCTCGTCGCTGTCGGGGAGGTACGTCGCCGTGGTGAGCAGGGACTGGACGTCCGAGCCGTGCCCGGTCTCGGTCATGGCGAAGCACCCGAGCAGGGTGCCGTCGAGCATGCCGGGCAGGTACTCGTCCCAGTGGCGCTGGGTGCCCAGGTTGGCCACCGCGCCGCCGAAGAGACCGAACTGGACGCCCGCCTTGACGTAGACCGAGAGGTCGGCATGGCCGAGCATCTCGAACGCCGTCACCGAGGCGCCGTGCTCGTTGGTGCCACCCTGCTCGATCGTCAGGCCGTCGCGGGGCGCGTCGGTCTTGGTCATCTGCAGGACCGCGTCGAGGGTGCGCTGGCGGTGCTCGTCGAGGGGGATCAGGCCGGCCGGTGGGCCGAAGGTGTCGGGGTCGAGCTGGGCGCGCAGCTGCTGGCGCACCTCACCCCATCGCCCGTCGAGGGTGGTCTGGATCTGCTCGGCGATACCCATAAGGGCGACTCTGGCAGATCGAGGCCGGTGATGGTCGGGTGTGAAGGGTGACCTGCGCCCTACAGGCGCGAAACGGGACGCGGCGGCGCCCGGCTACAGATCGAGGACCAAGGCCAGGGCATCGCTGACTCGCTGCATCTCCTCGAGAGTAAGGAAGCCAACGGGCTCTGTGAGACGCCTCAGGTCCACTGTCGCGAGTTGGTCGCACATCACCTTCCTCGTCAGGCCTGGGCCATGTGCCGTCCAGCGATCATCCCGAAGACGGTGGCCGGCCCGATGGTCGAGCCGGGGCCGGGGTAGGTGCGGCCCATCACCGAGGCTGAGACGTTGCCTGCCGCGTACAGGCCCTCGATCACCGAGCCGTCCTCACGCAGCGCCCGGGCGTGCTCGTCGGTGAGCACGCCGCCCTTGGTGCCGAGGTCGCCGATGACGACCCGGACAGCGGTGAAGGGCGCCTTCTCCAGGGGACCGAGGTTGGGGTTGGGCGTGACCGTCGGGTCGCCGTAGTAGCGGTCGTAGGCGGACTCACCCCGCCGGAAGTCGACGTCGACCCCGGAGCGGGCCAGCCGGTTGAAGCGGTCTACTGTCGCGGTCAGGGTGGTCGGGTCCGCCCCGATGAGGTCGGCCAGGTCCGCGAGGGAGCCGGCGGAGTGGAGCAGACCCTCGCGCCGCATCGCCTTGGTGGCGCGAGGGTCGGCGAGGTAGTTGCGCAGGTAGCGCCGGCCGTGGCGGGCGTCGGCCACCATCCAGTAGGCGCCGTCCTTGTCGTGCTCGAGCATGGCGTGACCGAGGTCGACGTAGGACTCCGCCTCGTTGGCGATCCGGCGACCCTGATGGTCGACGATGATCGTGTACGGCAGCGCCCGCTCACCGACGAGGAAGGTCGGGTCGTGCCCCTCCGGGCCCGCCACCGACGCGCCCCACCAGGCGTCGTCCATCAGCTCGAGCGCGGCGCCGTGCCGGGCGGCGATCGTGTGCACCTGCCCCAGGTTGCCCGGGGCGCCGGACGGGCTGCCGTCGATGCCGTGGTGCTTCTGGCGCATGTCCTCGTTGTGGTCGAAGCCGCCGGCGGCGAGCATCACGCCCCGCCGCGCGTAGATGGTCTCCTCCACCTCCGACCCGGCGACCGTCACCCCGACGATCCGGTCGCCGTCGAGCGCCAGGTCGGTGACAGGAGAGCTCAGCCGCAGCTCGACACCTAGCCGCTGCACGGCCACGTCAAGGAGCGACATAGCAAGGCCAGCCCCGATGCCGTACAGCTTCTTGCCCCGAACCAGGCCGCTGAGGACCCGGCTGATCACCTCGACGCCCCGGCGCATGCCGCCGGTGGTCGACCAGGCTCGCTGGATCTCCCAGACGTCGTCGGTCATGATCGGCAGCGGGATGAGCGCGCGCGAGGTCTGCGCCCAGCACCCGACCCGCTTGCCGTCGAAGGGCTCGACCTCGATCGCCCGGCCGATCTTGCCGCCCGGTCGCTCGGGGTAGTAGTCGGGGTAGTCAGTGGCGCGCCGCCAGATCACCCCGTGTCGTTCGGTCGTCTCCACGAAGTCGGCGATGCCGTCGACGAAGGCGGCCTTGCGCTCGGGAGAGGTGCATCTCCCTTCGTCACCTACCGTCGCGTCGAGATAGGCCAGCGCCTCTTCTCGGGAGTCCTGGACCCCGTCGCGCCGCATCACCGGGTTGTCCGGCAGCCACAGGCCGCCCCCAGACATCGCCGTGCTGCCGCCCCACCGGTCTGTGCTCTCGAGCATCACGACGGAGAGCCCCTCCTCGGCCGCTCCGATCGCGGTGGCGAAGGCGGCGGCGCCGGAGCCGACGACGACGACGTCGTAGGTGTCGGTGGTGCTCATGGGTCCTCACTCGGGTCGCGACTGGTGGTACTCAGCACGGTAGCGAGCCGGGCGAAGGGGTGGGGCTGAGTCAGGAGCGCGGGCGCCAGGCGGTGCGGGCTCCGGCCCAGGCGAGGTCGGTGAGCTGCTCGGTCAGCGCCGGGCGGCCCAGGTCGCCGAGCTGCCCGTCGAGCCAGGCGTCGGCGGCCGCGCGCACCATGCCGACGAGCGACAGGCCCCAGACCTTGGCCGGGGCCGGGTCGCTGCCGCGGGCGACGAGAGCCGCGGCGATGAGGTCTCCCATCTGTCGCGCGATCTTCGTCGTCGTGTCGGCGGCGACCTCGGCGGCGTTGCCGGTGCGGTCGGCGCCGACGAGGGGAGCGGAGACGATGAAGCGGTAGACCTCAGGGTCGCGCTCGACGAGGGCGAGGTAGGCCTCGATGGCCGCTGCGATGAGCTGGCGTGGTTCCTCGTCGAGCTCGGTGAGATCGGTGTCGCGCAGGCTCTGGCCGACCACCTTGCCGACATCGCGCAGGATCAGCTCGTCGACCCGCTCGGCCACCGCACGGTAGAGCCCCGCGCGGTCGGAGAAGTGGCGGTAGAAGACGGTCTTGCTCGTGCCCGCCGTTGTCGCGATCTCGTCCATCCCGACCGTGGCGCCGTGCGTGCGGATGCTGTGCAGCGCCGACTCCACCAGCTCCCGACGCCGAGACCGGCGGTGCGCCTCCCAGCGGGCGCTGCGGCCGTCGGTGGTGGTGCTCACAGTCGCGGACCGTAGCAGGTACTCGGGGTACCTGCTACGGTCCGTATCGCATAAATCACCGGCTCCGGCGACGTCCGTCGCCGCCGGGCCCCCTCGATTCCTCAGGAGATGCGCCAGTGGCTTCACCCCAGCCCGACCAGACGCGCCGTGCCGCGATCCTCGGCGGCAACCGGATCCCCTTCGCCCGGCAGTTCGGGCCGTACGCCCAGGCGAGCAACCAGGACATGCTGACCGCCGCGATCGAGGGTCTCGTCGCCCGGTACAACCTCGGCGGGCAGCGCCTCGGCGAGGTCGTCGCCGGCGCGGTGATCAAGCACAGCCGGGACTTCAACCTCACCCGGGAGAGCGTGCTGGGCTCCAGCCTGGACCCGCACACCCCCGCCTACGACATCCAGCAGGCGTGCGGCACCGGTCTCGAGGCCGCGATCCTCGTGAGCAACAAGATCAAGCTCGGCCAGGCCGAGAGCGGCATCGCCGGTGGCGTCGACACCTCCTCCGACGCCCCGATCACCGTCTCGGAGAAGCTGCGCACCAAGCTGCTCAAGGTCAACCGGGCGAAGGGGGCGGGCGCGCAGCTCAAGGCGCTGGGAGCCATCCGACCGACCGACCTCGGGATCGAGACGCCGGCCAACTCCGAGCCGCGCACCGGCTTGTCCATGGGTGAGCACATGGCCCAGACCGCCAAGCGGTGGGGGATCACCCGGGAGGCGCAGGACGAGCTGGCGGTGGCCAGTCACCGGGGCCTCGCGCGGTCCTACGACGAGGGATTCCAGGACGACCTCGTCACCTCCTTCAAGGGTCTGGCAAGAGACCAGAACCTGCGCCCGGACTCCTCGATGGAGAAGCTGGCCAAGCTCAAGCCGGCCTTCGGCAAGGGCGACGACGCGACGATGACCGCCGGCAACTCCACGCCGCTCACCGACGGGGCCTCCGTGGTGCTGCTCGGCAGCGAGGAGTACGCCGCGGAGCACGGGCTGACCGTGCAGGCCTACTTCGTCGACGGTGAGACCGCCGCGGTCGACTACGTGCACGGCGAGGAGGGCCTGCTCATGGCCCCCGCCTACGCCGTCCCGCGGCTGCTGGCCCGCAACGGGCTCACGCTGCAGGACTTCGACTACTACGAGATCCACGAGGCCTTCGCCGCCACGGTCCTCTCGACCCTCAAGGCGTGGGAGGACGAGGACTTCTGCAAGGACAAGCTGGGTCTGGACGCCCCGCTGGGCTCGATCGACCGCGACAAGCTCAACGTCAACGGCTCCTCGCTGGCGGCCGGCCACCCCTTCGCCGCCACCGGTGGCCGGATCGTGGCCGCCCTGGCGAAGATGCTGCACGAGAAGGGCCCGGGCAGCCGCGGGCTGATCTCGATCTGCGCGGCAGGCGGCCAGGGCGTCGTGGCCATCCTCGAGGGCGCCTGAGCCGCGCTCGGACCCACCACCCCCTTCGACCAGGAGAAGAGACATGGCATTCGACTACGGCAAGTTCGTCAGCGGCGGGCTCGGCAAGCAGCTCGCCACCACCCTCGGCCTGCCCCGGCCCACGACGCTGCGGCGGCACACTGCCGGGGCCAAGCTGATCAACGGCGCGGTGCTCGTCGGTGGGCACGGCGACACCCCCGTCGCCGACCGGGTGAAGACCCTGCTGGCTGACGCAGGGGTCCAGGTCGCGACCCAGGCCTCCACCTCGGTCGCCGGAGTGGTCGTCGACATGACGTCGGTGGAGTCACCTGCGGACCTCGAGACGCTGCGCGCGATCGTCGCCCCGGCGCTGAAGACCCTCGCCCCGACGGGACGGATCATCGTCATCGGCCGGCCGGTCGAGGACGCCGCGACGGTCGCCCAGGCGGCGGCGCGCCGGGCGCTCGAGGGCATCGTGCGCTCCATCGGCAAGGAGATGCGCGGCGGCGGCACGGCCAACACCGTGCTCGTGGCCGAGGGCGCCGACGACGCCGTCGACGCGACAGTCCGCTTCCTCCTCTCTGGCCGCTCGGCCTACGTCTCCGGGCAGGTCGTCACCGTCGGCAAGCCGGTCGGGTCGGTCGAGGCTCCGACCGACTGGGACAAGCCGCTGGCCGGCAAGGTGGCGGTCGTCACCGGCGCCGCGCGCGGCATCGGTGCCTCCATCGCCGACGTGCTCGCCCGCGACGGGGCGACGGTCGTCTGCGTCGACATCCCCGCCGCCGGCGGGCCGCTCGCCGAGGTCGCCAACCGCATCGGCGGCAGCGCGCTGCAGGTGGACGTCACCGCCGAGGACGCGGGCGCCAAGATCGCCGAGCACGCCCGTGCCCGGCACGGAGGCTTCGACATCGTCGTGCACAACGCCGGCATCACCCGCGACAAGCTGCTGGCCAACATGGACGCCGACCGCTGGGCCTCGGTGCTCGACGTCAACCTGAGCTCTATCCTCGCGATGAACGAGACGCTGATCCCGGCGATCAACGACGGCGGTCACGTCGTCAACGTCGCCTCGATCGCCGGCATCGCCGGCAACCGCGGCCAGACCAACTACGGCGCATCCAAGGCCGGAGTCATCGGGATGACCTCGGCGCTGGCCGAGGAGGTCCGGGCGAAGGGGGTCACGGTCAACGCGGTCGCACCCGGCTTCATCGAGACCGAGATGACCGACAAGGTCCCCTTCGCCACCCGCGAGGCCGGTCGACTGATGAACAGCCTCAACCAGGGCGGCAAGCCGGTGGACGTCGCCGAGACGATCGGCTGGTTCTCCTGGGACGCCAACCGCGGCGTCACGGGCAACACGGTCCGCGTCTGCGGCCAGATGCTCCTGGGGGCCTGATGGCGGTCGAGACGCTCACCGAGACCCCCAGCCTGCTGCCGGTCTTCGTCAAGTCGGCGCTCGGCGGGAAGAAGAAGGGTGACTCCCTCCCGCAGACCTCCTACCGGCTCGCCGACCAGGTGGTCGACCGGCAGCACCTGCAGGACTACCAGCGGCTCTGCGGCTTCGCCGCCGACGACACGCTGCCGCACACGTACCCGCACATCCTCGGCTTCCCGCTGCAGATGCAGCTGATGTCGCGCGAGGACTTCCCGCTGCCCCTGGTGGGCCTGGTGCACGTCGAGAACGAGATCACCGTGCGCCGACGGCTCACCGCGGAGGATGTGCTCGACATCACCGTCTCCGCGGAGAACCTCGCCCCGCACCCCAAGGGCACGACGGTGCAGATCGTCACGGTCGCCGAGGTGTCCGGTGAGCAGGTCTGGGAGGGCCGCTCGACCTACCTCGCCCGGGGCAAGGGTGACCCGGACGCGGCCCGCGGGTCGATGCCGGACCTGCCAGAGGTGTCGCCCGGACAGGGTGCGGCCATCTGGTCGCTGCCGAAGGACTTCGGCCGGCAGTACGCCAAGATCTCCGGCGATGTGAACCCGATCCACATGAGCGGGCTGACCGCCAAGGCGATGGGGTTCCCGGCGGCGATCGCGCACGGCATGTGGACCTACGCACGCTGCGTGGCCACCCTCGGTCCGGCCGCGAGCGGACCGTCGAGCAGCCACGTGTGGTTCAAGAAGCCGGTGCTGCTCCCGGGCAAGGTCGAGCTCGTCGTCGAGCCCGGTGACCCGACGCTCCTCGGCCTGCGCAAGCCGGTGCGCTCCTCCGCCGACCGGGTCGTCGAGCACCTCGTCCTCACCGTCGAGACCCGCTGACCACCCCTTCGCAGATCCCCGGGGAACCTCAGACGAACGGCTCCCCGCCCCCTTCGCAGATCCCCGGGGAACCTCAGACGAACGGTCGGCTCAGCGCGCCCGGTGCCGCAAGGCCTGGATCATCGCTCCGACGGCCGGCACCGACTCGCTGCCGGGGCGGTGCACCAGGGCATGGCGGCGTCGTCGCCCGCCGACCGTTGCCGCCACGGGGCGACGCGGTCGCGGCGCGGGGATCTCCGTCGTCGTCCCCACCGCCGATGACCGTGAGCTGGTGGACCGGGTCGTCTTCGACGAGCTGACGAAGGGGGTCGTCACCGAGGCAGCACAGCGCGACTTCGTGCGGGTCGTCGCCGAGCTGGCGGCCCAGGGCGCACAGGCCGTGGTCCTCGCATGCACCGAGATCGAGGTCCTCTTCCGCGAATGCGCGGCGCCGCTCCCGCTGGTGGACTCCATGGACAGCCATGCGGCCGCGATCGCCGACTACCTCCTCACCGGTGAACTCCCCGCCCCGGGCCGGGTTCAGGCGCCCGCCCGATAAGGCCTGCGGGTCACCCCTTCGCCCCGGATAGCATCGTCGGTGGCCCGCCGCGCCCCGGCCGGCCATCGCCAGCACACCCGATCACCCCCGAGGAGCCCCGAAGTGCCAGCCCAGATCACCGTCCACGTCGCCGGAGACGAGCGAACGGTCGAGCAGGGCACCACTGCGGCCGAGCTCTTCGAGGGCGACAAGGCGGTCCTCGTCGCCCGGGTGAGCGGCGAGCTGCGCGACCTCGCCCACGTGCTCGCGGACGGCGACGTCGTCGAGCCGGTCACCGCGGACGAGCAGGACGGTCTGGACGTGCTGCGGCACAGTGCCGCTCACGTGCTCGCTCAGGCCGTGCAGCAGGCCAACCCGGACGCGAAGCTCGGCATCGGGCCGCCGATCCGCGACGGCTTCTACTACGACTTCGATGTCGCGGAGCCCTTCACGCCCGAGGACCTCAAGTCCCTCGAGAAGGCGATGCAGAAGATCATCAACGAGGGCCAGGCCTTCGTGCGCCGGGAGGTGGGCGACGAGGACGCCTTGGCCGAGCTGAAGGACGAGCCGTACAAGTGCGAGCTCATCGGCCTCAAGGGCGGAGCCGGCGCCGATGTCGAGGACGCCGCCGAGGGGGCGTCGGTCGAGGTCGGCGGCTCCCAGCTGACGATCTACGACAACGTCCGCCGCGACGGCACGGTCGCCTGGGGTGACCTGTGCCGCGGCCCGCACGTGCCGAGCACGAAGGTCCTCGGCAACGCGTACAAGATCATGCGCTCCGCTGCCGCCTACTGGCGCGGCTCGGAGAAGAACCCCCAGCTACAGCGTATCTACGGCACGGCCTGGCCGAGCAAGAACGAGCTCAAGGCCTATCTCGACCGCCTCGCCGAGGCCGAGAAGCGCGACCACCGCAAGCTCGGCGCCGAGCTTGACCTCTTCTCCTTCCCCGACGAGCTCGGCTCCGGGATGGTCGTCTTCCACCCCAAGGGCGGGGTGATCAAGCGGGAGATGGAGGACTACGTCCGGCGGCGGCACATCGAGGAGGGCTTCGAGTACGTCTCGACGCCGCACATCTCCAAGGACGGGCTCTTCCACACCTCCGGGCACCTGCCGTACTACGCCGACACGATGTTCCCCCCGATGGAGCTTGAGCACGCCGAGTACCGGCTCAAGGCGATGAACTGCCCGATGCACAACCTCATCTACCGCTCGCGCGGGCGCTCCTACCGTGAGCTGCCGCTACGGCTCTTCGAGTTCGGGTCGGTGTACCGCTTCGAGAAGTCCGGGGTCGTCCATGGGCTGACCCGAGTCCGGGCGATGACGCAGGACGACAGCCACTCCTATGTGACGGCCGAGCAGGCACCGGCTGAGATCGACCACCTGTTGCGCTTCGTCACCGGGCTGCTCGCCGACTTCGGGCTCGACGACTACTACTTCGAGATCTCCACCCGCGACACCGAGGGTGACAAGGCAGCGAAGTTCATCGGCTCCGACGAGCAGTGGGAGACCGCGACGGCCGTGCTTCGTGAGGCTGCCGCCGCCTACGGGGTCGACCTCGTCGAGGACCCGGGCGGCGCAGCCTTCTACGGCCCGAAGATCTCGGTCCAGGCGCGCGACGCCATCGGCCGGACCTGGCAGATGAGCACGATCCAGTACGACTTCAACCAGCCGCACCGGTTTGGGCTGGAGTACCAGGCCGCGGACGGCACACGCCAGGAGCCGGTGATGATCCACTCGGCGAAGTTTGGCTCGATCGAGCGCTTCTTCGGCGTCCTCGTCGAGCACTACGCGGGCGCCTTCCCGGTCTGGCTCAGCCCGGTCCAGGCGCTCGGGGTGCCGGTCGCCGAAGACTTCGAGCCGTACCTCCAGGGGGTCCTCGACCAGCTCGCCGCCGCGGGTGTGCGGGTCGAGATGGACCGCAGCGACGATCGATTCCCCAAGAAGATCCGCAACGCGAGCAAGTCCAAGGTGCCCTTCACCCTCATCGCGGGCGCCGAGGACCAAGAGGCCGGGGCGATCTCGTTCCGCTACCGCGACGGAAGCCAGGAGAACGGCGTGCCGGTCGCCGACGCGGTCGCCAAGATCCGCGAGGCGATCGACACCCGCGCCCAGGTCTGACCCGAAGGTGCTGCATGCAGCACCTAGAGTGCCGGCATGGACGCGACCATCAGGCCGGTCGAGCGGCGCGACGCCTTCGCCCTGGCTGCGCTGCGCATCCAGCAGGACCGCGAGGCGGGGCACATCCCGCGCGACGGCTTCCTCACCGACTACGCCGACGCCTTCCTGCAGACCTTCGACCGCTACCGGGGGTGGCTCGCCGAGCTGCCCGACGGCGACCCGGCCGGGTGCCTCCTCGCCCTGCGTGTGCGCAAGCTCCCGACCCTGACCCAGACCCGTCCGGAGTGGTGGTACGTCCAGCAAGTCTTCGTCGCCTCCGCCTTCCGCCGCCAGGGGATCGGAGCCGCCCTGATGACGGCGGTGCAGCGGACGGCCCGCGACGAAGGGGTGCGCTGGCTCGAGCTGCGCAGCAGCGACGCCGGCCGGCCGCTCTTCGAGTCGGCCGGCTTCACCACCCCTTCGCCTCGGGTCATGCAGTGGACCCCCTGACCCGGGGTCACTCTCGGCGACCGAGATCCCATAGGCCCCGAGGGTCCTGCCCAGGCGCCCGGGAATTTTCCTGAGCGTCTGACAGAAACCTAGGGAGATTCGGATCTGGGGGTGGGGGATCTAGGATCGCGGGGATGAGCGAGACGACCGGGCCCGAGCCGCTGCCGACCGAGGACGCTCGCGCGTTCACCGGCGTCCCGGATGGCTTCGACCGGCTGTGGACCCCGCACCGGATGGCGTACGTGACCGGCGAGCGGCCGAGTGCGGACGCGGGGGAGGGGTGCCCCTTCTGCGTCGCACCGGCGAAGGGGGACGACGAGGGCCTGGTCGTGGCGCGCGGCGAGCACTGCTACGTCGTGATGAACCTCTTCCCGTACAACGCCGGGCACGTCCTCGTCTGCCCCTACCGGCACGTCTCGCTCTACGTCGACCTCACCGAGGAAGAGCTGGCCGAGTTCACCGCGATGACCCGCACCGCGATCAAGGTGATCCAGGAGACCTCGGCCCCCCACGGCTTCAACATCGGGATGAACCAGGGCGACGTCGCCGGCGCCGGGGTCGCCGCGCATCTGCACCAGCACGTCATCCCGCGCTGGGGTGGCGACATGAACTTCCTGCCGATCATCGCCCAGACCAAGGCGATCCCGATCCTGCTCGAGGACGCCAGGGCAGCGCTCGCCCAGGCCTGGCCGGGCTGAGCCGCTCCAGGGGGAGGAAGGCGAAGAGGCACACCACCAGCGGCAGGAAGTGGATGTGCAGCAGGTAGGCGGTGGTTGCGTGGAAGGCGAAGCACAGCCCGACCGCGACCAGCAGGGCCCGGCCGCGCAGCCACAGCATGACCGGGCTGAGGAACTCCAGCCCGAGCAGCGTCCACTGCGTGGCGTGCACCAGCGAAGGGTGCGAGCCCAGCCACTGGGCGACGTCGTTGCCGCGCCGGCTGAACGCCCAGACGAAGGTCGACCCGTTGGCCCACAGCCAGGTGCCGAAGCGCATCTTCGCCACCGCCGAGAGGAAGTACGTCGCGACCGCCCCGATCTGGATCATCCGCAGCGCCCACCCGGCCGCTCGGCTGGTGCCCACGTCGTCGGTGCGAGCCGCCCCGACCGTCGGGAGCACGAGGAGGGCGACCATGAGCGCGAAGTGGTCGTGGTCGATCTTGCTGTACGAGAAGGCGTTGCTCATCCAGTCCAGCATCCCGATCGCGCACACCCCTCCGGCCAGGCGCGGCAGCCGGCCGGTCGCCGCCACGAGAGCACTGACGACGATGACCACCAGCAGCACCCGCACGTACACCGGGCTGGGCTGCGGCAGCAGCAGCAGGAGGTCGCGCACCGGCAGCTCCTTGTAGAAGGCGACCGGGACATCGCCGTGCGGGATCGGGTCGGTGACGTTGACGAGGACGTCGAAGACGACGAAGGGGTAGACCAGCCATCTCATCCAGGCCACCCGGGCGAGCGGCAGCTGGGGCATGGACCACTCGAGCAGGCGCCTCACAGGCCACGCTCCGGGTCTAAGGGGTGCACCACGTCCCAGGTCGCGAGCGTCTGGATCTCGCGGACCGGCTCCGGTCCGAGCACGCGGTGATCGTTCATCACCCGTACCTGCCGCCACCGGGGCAGCTCGGGCTGGCGCCGGGCGTGCAGCACCGCCACCGCCTGGAGCTTGCCCGGATCGGCGACGACCGAGGCCAGCTGGCCCTCGAGCTCGGAGCGCTCCAGCCCGAGGTGCTCCCGGTCGAGCCCGACGCGCACCTCCTCCCCGTCGACTGTCGTCGCCTCCAGGTAGGGCGAGTTGATCACCCCGCCGTCGTCCTCGACGAGGAAGGCGTACTGCGCCATCGGTGCGAACGGCCACCACCGGTCATCCCCGACGAGGCTGCCGGCCACCACCCCGCCCACCACGAGGCCGGTGACGACGAGCCGCCAGCCGGCACCCACCCCTTCGCGCATGGGCACACCCAACAGCGCGTGGCGAGGAGAGGGCAAGCGGGCGCGCGGCTACGCTGGTCCCGCCATGCTGAACCGCTACGCCCGCGCCTTCTTCACCAAGGTCTTCACCCCCCTCGCCCGGCTGCTGCTGCGGCTGGGGATCAGTCCCGACGTCGTCACCGTCGTCGGGACGCTCGGGGTGTGCTTCGGTGCGCTCTTCTTCTTCCCCCGCGGTGAGCTCTTCTGGGGCGTCATCGTCATCACCGCGTTCGTCTTCTCCGACACGATCGACGGCGTGATGGCCCGCCTCCAGGGGCGCCAGGGCGTCTGGGGGGCCTACCTCGACTCGACGCTGGACCGCTTCGGCGACGCGGCGGTCTTCGCGGGCCTGACGATCTGGTTCTTCCGCGGGGGCGACCACGTCGTGACCGCCTGCCTGGCGCTGGCCTGCCTCGTGCTGGGCAGCCTGGTGTCGTATGCCAAGGCCCGCGCCGAAGGGGTGGGGCTCAGTGCCGACGTCGGTATCGCCGAGCGTGCCGACCGGCTCGTCTCCACCCTGGTCACGACCGGCCTGGTCGGCCTCGGCCTGCCCCAGGTCGTGCTCACCGTCGTGCTGGCGCTGCTCGCCGTCGCGAGCGCGATCACCGTGGTGCAGCGAATGGGCACGGTCCGGCGCCAGGCCTTCGCCGCCGTCGACGGCTCGCTGCCGGCGACCCGGGGCTGACGTGCGCGACCGGCTCGTCGTCCTCGCCTTCCGCCTGGGCTGGGCGCTCGTGCGCTACGTGCCCGAGCGCCTCATGTACGCGGCCGTCGACCGTGCGGCGCGGGTCGTGCACCGGCGTGGCGGCGAAGGGGTCGAGCAGCTGCGGCGCAACTACGCCCGGGTGCGCCCCGACCTGGGCGAGGAGGAGCTGGACCGGGTGACCGGCGAAGGGGTGCGCTCGGCCTTCCGCTACTACGCGGAGGCGTTCCGCCTCCCGGCTCTGACCGGAGCCGACATCGACGAGCAGGTGCGGTTCGGCGGGCCGGGGGCGGCCTCCCTTCGCGCCGACCTGGACCAGGGCAGGCCGGTGCTGTGCTTCCTCGGGCACCTGGGCAACTGGGACCTGGCGGGCGCGTGGTGCGCCCGGCACCTCGGGCACGTGGTCACCGTGGCGGAGCGGCTGCGCCCGGAAGAGATGTTCGAGGCGTTCCTCGCGTTCCGCGAGGGTGAGCTCGGGATGACGATCTACCCGGCCGCGCCGGGGACCCTGGACCGTCTCCGGGAGCAGCTGGCCAGCGGCGAGCCGGTGGTCATGCCGCTCCTTGCCGACCGAGATCTTTCGGCGAAGGGGGTGGAGGTCGACCTGTGCGGGCACCGAGCCCGGGTGGCCGCCGGCCCGGCGATCCTCGCCGTCGAGACCGGTCTGCCGGTCTACGTCGTGTCGATGTGGCACGAGCGTCGCGGTCGGCGCTGGGGGATGGACATCGAGGTGGGGGAGCCGGTACGCCCCGCACCTGGGGAGACCCGCGAGGAGGCGGTGGTCGGGGTGACCCAGCGGTCCGTCGACCAGCTCGGCCGCGCGATCGCCGAGCGGCCCGCGGACTGGCACATGATGCAGCGGGTGTTCCTCAGCGACCTCGACGCCGACCGGCTGGCGCGGGCCCGCGGGGAGGCGGCATGAGGGTCGGCCTGGTCAGCCCGTACTCCTTCGACGTGCCGGGCGGGGTGCAGTTCCACATCCGTGATCTCGCCGAGCAGCTCATCGACCAGGGCCACGAGGCGTCCGTGCTCGCCCCGGCCGACGAGGGCACCGTGCTGCCCCCGTACGTGGTCTCGGCGGGCCGGGCGGTGCCGATCCGCTACAACGGGTCGGTGGCCCGGCTGAACTTCGGTCCGATCGCGGCCGCCCGGGTGGGCCGGTGGGTGAGCGACGGCGACTTCGACCTGCTGCACATCCACGAGCCGGTCACCCCGAGCGTCGCCGTGCTCGCCCTGTGGGCGGCCACCTCCCCGGTCGTCGCGACCTTCCACACCTCCAACCTGCGCTCGCGGGCGATGCAGGCCGCCTACCCGCTGCTGCGGCCCTCGCTGGAGAAGATCAACGGCCGCATCGCCGTGTCCGAGGACGCCCGGCGCACCGTCACCACCCACCTCGGCGGCGATGCCGTCGTCATCCCGAACGGCGTGCGGACCAGCTACTTCGGGGCGGCGCGGCGGCGGCCGCAGTGGTGCGGGGCGCCGGGCCGGCCGACGATCGCCTTCCTCGGGCGGATCGACGAGCCGCGCAAGGGCCTGCCGGTGCTGGCCGAGGCAATGCCCGAGGTGCTGCGTGCCCTCCCCGGCGCTCGCCTGCTCGTCGTCGGCCCGGGCTCGAGCGAGGCGGCGCGGTCGCGGATGCCGGCGGAGGTGGCCGCTGCCACCGAGTTCCTCGGCGCGGTGAGCGAGGAGGACAAGGCCGCCCTGCTCGCGTCGGCCGACATCTATGTCGCCCCGCACACCGGGGGAGAGAGCTTCGGCATCGTCCTCGTCGAGGCGATGGCGGCCGGTGCGCCGGTCCTCGCGAGCGACCTGCCCGCCTTCGTCCGGGTGCTCGACGGCGCCCGGGCAGGGGCGACCTTCCGCACCGGGCAGGCCGGCGACCTCGCGACCCAGCTGACCGGCCTCTTGCATGACCGCGAGCGGCGCGACGAGCTCGCCGCGCGCGGTCGGCGCCGGGCCGAGGTCTTCGACTGGGACGTCGTGACCCGGCAGGTCACTGCCGTCTACGAGACGGTGCTCGATGCGCGTCCGCGACCCCGTGGGGTGGCTTCGCTGCGCCAGGGGGGCGGTTCGAGATGAGCGCGCTGGAGTGGAGCGCCCTCGTCCTGGCGCTGGTCATCCTCATCGCCTGGTATCTCAGCTACTCCGCTGCCCGGCTCGACCGGCTGCACGCCAAGGTCGAGGGCGCGCTCTCCGCGCTCGACGCGGCCCTGGTGCGCCGCGCGGAGGCATCCCTCGAGCTGGCCAACTCCGGCGCTCTCGACCCGGCCTCGGGCTTCCTCATCGCCGGGGCGGCGAGCCAGTCCCTGGAGCGCACGACCGAGCGAGCATTCGAGAGTGACCTGCTCGAGGGGCAGCACTTCGCGGGGAGCGAAGGGGTGGAGTCCGAGCTGACCGAGGTGCTCCTCGCGGCCCTGCCCGACGACGTCATCGCTCGGACCCGCGACGACGGCGGGCTGGGCGCCGCCGCCCTGGAGCGGGTGGAGGCGGCCGGCCTGAGGGTGCAGCTCGCGCGGCGCTTCCACAACGATGCGGTCAAGGAGGTCCAGCGGGTGCGCGGCAAGCGAGTGGTCCAGCTCTTCCGCCTCGCCGGCCATGCCGACCTGCCGCAGACCGTCGAGCTCGACGACAGCTTCCCGCGCGCCCGCGACGGCAGCTGACCACGCCCCAGATCCGAATTTCCCTAGGTTCCTGCCAAGACGCTCAGGAACATTCCTGAGCGTCTGGCAGGAACCTAGGGAAATTCGGGGGCCTTAGATGTCGTCGATGCGCTCGGGGTGGCTGCAGACGGTGAGGCGGTCGCCGCGGGCGAAGGCGACGAGGGTCAGCCCGAGCTGCTCGGCGGCGTCGACGGCCAGGCTGGACGCGGCGGAGACGCAGGCGAGGACCTCGACCCCCGACATGGCGGCCTTGGCGACGATCTCGAAGCTCGCCCGCGAGCTCACGACGAGCAACGGCGGCGGCGACTCCGCGCCGTCGATGATCACCGCGCCGAGCACCTTGTCGACCGCGTTGTGCCGTCCGACGTCCTCTCGCACGTGGACGACCTCGCCCGCGGCACCGGCCAGCGCCGCGCCGTGGGTGCCCCCGGTGCGCTCGAAGACCGACTGGGCCTCGCGCAGGCCGTCGAGGGCGCGGTGCACGGCCGTCGGCGTGACCGACGTGGCCACCGGGACGGGCGTCCCCCCGAGCCGGTCGGTCACCGCATCGATCGTGCTCGACCCGCACAGGCCGCACCCGCCGTAGGCCGCGAGCGTGCGCTGCGAGCTGAGCGCCGGACCCCCCGCGACGGTCAGCGCGATGTCGAGCACGTTGAGCTCACCGGTGTCGGAGCAGAAGCGGGCGGTGCGCACGTCCTCGCGCGTGCGGATCACCCCTTCGGAGCGGAGCAGCCCGTGCGCGAGCTCGACGTCCTCGCCCGGGGTGCGCATCGTGACGGTGAAGGGCTCGCCGTCGACCCGGATCTCCAGCGGCTCCTCAACCGCGAGGGTGTCCGGCCGACGATCCACCTCGGCCCCGCGCACCCTCGTCACGAGCCGCCGGGCCGTGCGCCGCCCCACTTAGGCGCTCCTGCTCTGCTCGGCGGCCCGAGACTGGGCGGGTTCAGCAGGTGCAGGGGGCACCGCCGGCAGGGTCATGAGCAGCACTTCGGGCTCCTCCTCGTCCAGCCAGCCAGGACGCATCGTGCCGATGTCGATCCAGCCGAGGTGACGGTAGAGCCGGACGGCGTTGAGGTGGGTCGGGACGACGTCGAGGACCGGTTGGCGACCGAGCGCGCGGATGTGCCGGGCGGCGGTCTCGAGGAGGCGACGTCCCACCCCTTCGCCCCTGACCCCGGGATCGACGAAGAGGACCGAGACCGCCGCGAGCTCCGCGGCGGGGCGTCCGGTCGCCCTCTCGAACGCGGTCGCGACGTCGCCGGACGCGGTCGACGCGATGAGCGAGGTCACCGAGACGTGGCCGACGATCTCGCCATCGTGCTCGGCGACGGCGGCGGCGAGCTCGCCGGGTCGGACGACGAAGTCCTCGACGGGATAAGGCAGCGGCCACTGGAAGGGGTACCGACTGCTCGGCTGCTGCCTCGCGAGCAGCGCGCACACCGCCGCGACGTCCTCCGTGCGCCGATGACGGATGGTCGGTGAAGACAAGCTCACCCGACCGAGGTTACGGGCGGCGCGGGCCCCCGAGAGCGAGGGGGCGACTAGAGTTGTCCGTCGAACCAGCACGCAGGACCTCGAGGGAGACAATTCGTGAGCGGTCACTCCAAGTGGGCGACGACCAAGCACAAGAAGGCGGCGATCGACGCCAAGCGGGGCAAGCTCTTCGCCAAGCTCATCAAGAACATCGAGGTGGCCGCGCGTACCGGCGGCGGTGACCCGGCGGGCAACCCCACCCTCTACGACGCGATCCAGAAGGCGAAGAAGAGCTCGGTCCCCAACGACAACATCGACCGCGCCGTCAAGCGCGGCTCGGGCGCCGAGGCCGGAGCGGCCGAGTACGAGCCGATCACCTACGAGGGCTACGCCCCCGGCGGCGTCGCGGTGCTCATCGAGTGCCTCACCGACAACCGCAACCGCGCGGCGGCCGAGGTGCGCACCGCGCTGTCCCGCAACGGCGGCAACCTCGCCGACCCCGGCTCGGTCCAGTACGTCTTCGACCGCAAGGGCGTCGTCATGGTCCCCAAGGCTCAGGGCGAGGGCAAGGAGGACGTCAGCGAGGACGGTCTGCTCGAGATCGTCCTCGAGGCCGGCGCCGACGAGATCAACGACCACGGCGACTCCTTCCAGCTCGTCTCCGAGGCCACCGACTTCGTCGCCGTGCGGACCGCGCTGCAGGAGGCCGGCGTCGACTACGACTCCGCCGAGGCCTCCTGGGTGCCGAACCTCCAGGTCCCGCTCGACCTCGACGGGGCCCGGAAGATGATCCGCGTCGTCGAGGCGCTCGAGGACAGCGACGACGTGCAGAACGTCTACGCCAACGGCGACATCCCCGACGAGGTGCTCGCCGACCTCGACGAGGGCTGAGCCTCGCGTGTCGCTGTGGCGCGGCGCGCGGCGTAGTGCGTAGGTTGACGTACGAACAGATGTTCGGACGAAGGGAGCGGCCATGCGAGTCCTCGGTGTCGACCCGGGCCTGACCCGGTGCGGCCTGGCCGTCGTCGACAGCGGCTCCGGACCCGGTCGGGTGGCGATGGTGGCGGTGGGCGTGGTGCGCACGACGAGCGCGCGCACGACCGGTGATCGGCTGGCCTACCTCCAGGACGAGCTGGACGTGTGGCTCGACCGCTTCGACCCGGACGTCATCTCCCTCGAGCGGCTCTACGTCGCCGACCACGTGCCCACCGTCATGACGACCGCGATGGTCAGCGGGCTGGTCCACCTCGCCGCCGCCCGGTCCGGCCTGGAGGTGCACGAGTACACCCCGACCGAGGTCAAGGCGTCGGTGACCGGGACCGGGCGCGCCGACAAGGCGCAGGTGACGAGCATGGTGACTCGCGTCCTCGGCCTGGACCAGGCGCCACGACCGGCCGATGCCGCCGATGCCCTCGCCGTGGGGGTCTGCCACGCCTGGCGGGGAGTCGGAGCGCACCGTCGCGCCGCGGCGGCGGCGTCCGAGCGGGCCCGCCTCGCGGCAGCGGGAGCAGCGCGATGATCGCCTCGCTCACCGGGACCGTCCGGCACGTCGGGCTCGACCGCCTGGTGCTCGACGTGCACGGCGTCGGCATGCTCGTCTACACCCCACCCGCGGTCGCGGCGGGTTGCCGCACCGGTGCGGCCGTCGAGCTGGCCACCAGCCTCGTCGTGCGCGAGGACTCGCTCACCCTCTACGGCTTCGACGCGGCGGGGGTGCGTGACACCTTCGAGCTGCTGCAGAGCGTGTCGGGCGTCGGCCCGCGCGTCGCCCTCGCCGTCGTCTCCGTCCTCAGCCCGGACGAGCTGGCCAGCGCGATCAGCGCCGACGACGTCCGCGCCCTGACCAGGGTGCCGGGGATCGGCAAGAAGGGCGCCGAGCGCCTCGTCCTCGAGCTCCGCGACAAGATCCCTTCCGGGACAAGCCAGGGAGATGCCGTCGCGGCACCCGCTCGGGAGTCCTGGCAGCGGCAGGTGGTCGAGGCGCTCGTGGGGCTCGGCTACTCCGTCTCGCAGGCCGAAGCAGCGCTGGAGCGCGCGAGCGACCAGCTCGGCGAGGACCCGGAGGTCTCCGAGGCGCTGCGTGCCTCCCTGCGAGAGCTCGCTGGATGAGTCGGCACAAGGGGTTCTCCTCGGAGATGCGGGAGGCGCCGGACCGGTCGGCGCACGACCTGGCCGAAGGGGGTGCCGACGGCTCGTACGACGCGACGGCCCGCATCGTCGACCCCAGTGACCCGGGTCAGGAGGAGGACACCGCGATCGAGGCCGCGCTGCGGCCCAAGCGGCTGGCCGACTTCCCCGGGCAGAGCAAGGTCCGCGACCAGCTCGGCCTGGTCCTCGAGGCCGCCCGGCGACGCTCCGCGCCCCCGGACCACGTCCTGCTCTCGGGGCCTCCGGGGCTGGGCAAGACGACGTTGGCGATGATCGTCGGTGCCGAGCTGGGCCAGCCGGTCCGGGTCACCTCGGGCCCGGCGATCCAGCACGCCGGTGACCTCGCCGCGATCCTCTCCTCGCTCGCGGAGGGAGAGGTCCTCTTCCTCGACGAGATCCACCGCATGTCCCGGGCCGCCGAGGAGATGCTCTACCTCGCGATGGAGGACTTCCGGGTCGACGTCATCGTCGGCAAGGGCCCCGGGGCAACCGCAATCCCGCTCGAGCTGGCGCCCTTCACCGTCGTCGGCGCGACCACGCGCGCGGGCCTGCTGCCCGCGCCCCTGCGTGACCGCTTCGGCTTCACCGGCCATCTCGACTACTACGAGGTGAGCGACCTCGAGACCATCCTGCGCCGCTCGGCCGGGCTGCTGCAGGTCTCGGCGGACCCCGCCGGCATCGCCGAGATCGCCGGCCGTTCGAGGGGCACGCCGCGGATCGCCAACCGACTGCTGCGCCGGGTGCGGGACTGGGCGCAGGTCCACGGCCACGGAGCGGTCGACGAGCAGGCGGCGCACGACGCGCTGGCCCTCTTCGACGTCGACGAGGCGGGCCTGGACCGCCTCGACCGGTCAGTGCTCGACGCCCTGTGCCGGCGCTTCGGCGGAGGACCGGTGGGGCTGTCCACGCTGGCGGTCGCGGTGGGGGAGGAGACCGACACGGTCGAGACGGTGGCCGAGCCGTACCTCGTGCGCACCGGCTATCTCGCCCGTACCCCGCGCGGCCGGGTGGCCACCCGGCTGGCCTGGGAGCATCTCGGCCTGCGCGCCCCGGAGGGCGCCCAGCCCACCCTTCCCATGGGCGACGTCGGCCGTCTGGGCTGACCCCGGCGCGCCCGCGAGCAGTGCCGTCTGGGGACGCAGGTCCGCCTGGCCTAGACTCCGCAGGTGGCCCGGACCTCACCGGGCCACCGCGCCGTTGCGGCGCAGACCGACCCGCACCACGTACCCACGAGGCTCTCCCCGATGAACGAAGGCTCGCTCGGCAGCCTGCTGATCCTGCTCCTCCCGCTGCTCCTCATCATCTTCATGATCGTCTCCGGACGGCGACGTCAGCGGGTGATGGAGGAGTTCAACGCCTCGCTGGCCGTCGGTGAGGAGGTCGTGACCACCTCGGGCATCTATGGGCGGCTCGTCGAGCTCTCCGAGAGCACGGCCGAGCTCGAGATCGCGCCTCGGACGGTGATCACCGTAGACCGGCGAGCGATCGGCATGCGGGCACCCGGCACCGCCGAGGAGTCGGCGCCCGAGGCCACCGAGTGATGTCCACGGAGCGCCGTGACCCCATCGCCCGGCGGGCCCGGCGCGTGCTCATCGCCCTCCTCGTCGCCGTCACCGCCCTCATCGGTGCCCTCGGCGCGGGGGTGACCTTCTCCGACGCCAACTGGTCGCCGCGGCTCGGGCTCGACCTCGAGGGCGGGACCCAGTTCGTGCTCCGGCCGGTGACCGAGGGCGGCCAGGGGGTCAGCTCCGAGCAGCTCGAGCAGGCGCGGGACATCATCGTCCAGCGCATCGACTCCCAGGGCACGAGCGGCGCCGAGGTGACCACCCAGGGCAACGAGAACATCGTCGTCGCTATGGCGGGACGACCCAGCGCCGAGCAGGAGGACGCGATCCGCGCCTCCTCGCAGATGCAGTTCCGACCCGTCCTTGCGACGTTCGTCGGCTCACCCCAGCCCGAGCCCACCGCGACCGAGTCCGGGGCGAGCGAGGGCGGCGAGCCGGAGTCGTCCGGCGAGGGATCCTCTGAGAGCCCCTCGGCAAGCCCGGGCTCCAGCTCGCCGACGTCGGCCTCCCGCGACCGCGCGCGGGTGGCGCCGGCGGAGCAGAGCTCCCCGCCTCAGTCCGAGGGGTCCGAGGGGTCCGAGCCTGCCGAGAGCGCGTCCTCGTCCGCGACGCCGACCGAGGGTGAGGAGGGGGCCGGTGACTCCGCGACCTCCTCGGCGCCCCAGGGCGGGCAGGCCGGTGCCGACCCCTTCGGCTGGGAGCCCTCGGGCGAACCCACCTCGCCGACCGACCCCAACAACATCTCGAAGGAGACCTACGAGAAGTTCGTCGACCTGGACTGCTCCGCGCAGTCCTCTCAGGTCCCCGAGACCAACCCGGACGAGGCGATCACCGCGTGCAGCGAGGACGGCTCGCTGAAGTACCTGCTCGGCCCGCAGGTCGTCGCCGGCTCGAGCATCACCGATGCCGCCGCGGGCTACCAGACCACCCCGCAGGGGCAGATCACGAACACCCCTGAGATCAGCCTGAGCTTCGACAGCGAGGCGACGAAGACCTACTCCGAGGTCTCCAGCGACCTCGTCGCGCTCCCCAACCTCGGGCAGACCCCGGCCAACCCCCCTTCGTCGTACAACGCCCTCGCGACCGTCCTCGACGGCACCGTGCTCGTCGCGCCCGGCTTCCGCGAGGCGATCCCGAACGGCACCGCCTCGATCACCGGCAGCTTCACCATCGAGGAGGCGCGGGCCCTCGCCCAGTCGCTGAAGTTCGGCGCGCTGCCGCTCTCCTTCGAGGTCCAGTCCAAGGCCGACATCAGCCCCACCCTCGGCTCGGAGCAGCTGCGCTTCGGCATCATCGCGGGCATCGTCGGCCTGCTCCTCGTCGTCGGCTACTCGATCTTCCAGTACCGGGCGCTCGCCCTGGTGACGATCGGCTCGATGACGGTGGCGTTCGGCCTGACCTACCTCGCGATCGCCCTCCTGTCCTGGGGGTACAACTACCGCCTCGACATGGCGGGGGTCACCGGCCTGATCATCGCGATCGGCGTGACCGCCGACAGCTTCATCGTCTACTTCGAGCGGGTGCGTGACGAGCTGCGCGAAGGGAGGAACCTGCGGGCCGCGGTCGAGGCCGGCTGGGAACGGGCCAAGCGCACGATCCTCGTCGCGGACGGGGTGAACTTCATCGCCGCCGCCGTGCTCTACGTGCTCGCCAGCTCCGGGGTGCGCGGCTTCGCCTTCACCCTCGGGCTGACCACGCTCATCGACCTCGCCGTCTTCTGGTTCTTCACCCACCCGCTGCTCACCCTTCTGGCGCGCCGGAAGTTCTTCGCGTCCGGCAGCCCGTGGTCCGGCTTCGAGGTCGAGACCCTGCAGCAGGCCGGGGTGCGCTACCGGGGCCGTGCCCAGTTCGACCTGCCCTCGGAGCGCAAGCCCAGAGCCGGGGTCACCAGTGACGGAGGTGCAGTCCTGTGAGCCGTATCGCGACGTTCGGCAACGACCTGTACACGGGGCGACGCTCCATCGACTTCGTCGGGCGCGCCAAGACGTGGTACGCGATCAGCGCGGTGATCCTCGTCGTGGCGCTCCTCGGCTTCGTGGTCCGCGGCATGAACCTCGGGCTGGAGTTCACCGGAGGCTCGGAGTTCCGGGTAGCGACCGCCGGCGCCCCCTCGGACTACACCACCCGGGCGACCGACGCGGTGCGCGAGACGGCGGGAGCGGGTGCGTCGGCCAACGTCTCGGTCATCGGCGGCAGCACGGTCCGGGTACAGACCGAGGAGCTGACCAGCGACGAGGTCCGCGCGGTGACCGAGGACCTGGCCGGCCAGTTCGACGTCCAGCCGGCCGAGGTCAGTGCCAGCCTCATCGGCCCGTCCTGGGGTGAGTCGGTGAGCCAGCAAGCGCTGCGGGCGCTCGTCGTCTTCCTCGCGCTCACCGCTGTCCTCCTCGCGCTGTACTTCCGGGCGTGGAAGATGGCCCTGGCGGCGCTGATCGCCCTGGCTCACGACATGCTCATCACGGTCGGCATCTACACCTGGTCCGGCTTCGAGATCTCGCCTGCCACGGTGATCGGCTTCCTCACCGTCCTCGGCTACTCCCTCTACGACACCGTCGTCGTCTTCGACAAGGTGCGGGAGAACACCGCCGACGCCTTCGAGACCCGGCGGCAGACCTTCGCCGAGGCCGCGAACCTCGCGGTGAACCAGACCCTGGTGCGCTCGATCAACACCACCGTCATCGCGGTGCTGCCGATCATCGCGGTGCTGGTCATCGGCTTCGCCCGGCTCGGCCCCGGCACCCTCGTCGACCTCTCCCTCGCACTCTTCGTCGGGATGACCGTGGGCGCCTTCTCGTCGGTCTTCATCGCCACCCCGCTGCTCGCCCAGCTGCGCAGCAGGGACCGTGCGGTCGTCGAGCTCGACGAGGAGGCCGCGCGCTACCACGAGCGCCACCCGGCCCAGCAGTCCGCGCCCGCGACGGTGGGGGCCGGCACCGGGTCCCACGCCGCCACCGGGTCTGAGAGGCAGAGCACGCCGACCCGGCCGCGAGAGGAAGCGCCGGCCGACCCGGACGCACCCCAGACCGTGACCGGCCGCACCGTGCACAAGTACGCCCAGGCGGGCCCGCGCAACCAGCCGCGACGCACACCGCGCTCCAAGCGATGAGCGCGCCAGACGCCGTGTCGCTGCGCGCGACCGCGGGGCGGCGGGTGAGCGAGCTGGTCCGGGACGTCCCGGACTTCCCGAAGGCGGGGGTGACGTACAAGGACATCACCCCGCTCATCGCCCACGGCGACTCCCTTCGCCTGGTCGTCGATGCCCTGGCCGCGCCGTACCAGGACCGAGGGGTCGACCACGTCATCGGGCTCGAGGCGCGAGGCTTCATCTTCGGCACCGGGGTGGCGCTCGCCCTCGGCGCGGGCTTCGTCCCGATCCGCAAGAAGGGCAAGCTGCCACCGCGCACGGTCTCCCTCGACTACGAGCTCGAGTACGGCAGCGCCACGATCGAGCTGCGCGAGGACTCCCTTCGCCCGGGCGATCGGGTCCTCGTCATCGACGACATCCTCGCCACCGGCGGGACCGCGCGGGCCGCCGCCGAGCTCGTCGAGTCCCAGGGAGCGCAGATCGTCGGTCTGGACGTCGTGCTCGAGCTTCGTGACCTCGGCGGGCGGGGGGAGCTCCCCGGCCGTTCCGTGGGTGCGCTGGTCAGCGTCTAGGCTCTGTGCATGACGGAGTCGAGGCAGGGCGCCGGCAGCGCCGGAGGCTTCTCCCCGCGCCAGCTCGCGCGGGCCTCGCTCGCGCGCCTCGGCTCCCGATCGCAGCCCTCGGCCGTCCCCGAGCTCGAGCCGATGCTCCAGGTGGTCCGCGCCACCCACCCCAAGGCCGACCTCTCGGTCATCGAGGAGGCCTACCGGGTCGCCGCGCAGGCTCACGAGGGCCAGCAACGCAAGAGCGGTGACCCGTACATCACCCACCCCGTCGCCGTCGCGACGATCCTCGCCGAGCTGGGCATGACCCCGGTGACCCTTGCTGCTGCGCTGCTGCACGACACGGTCGAGGACACCGACTACTCCCTGGAGCACCTCGAGGAGGACTTCGGGGCCGAGGTGGCCAAGCTCGTCGACGGCGTCACCAAGCTCGACAAGGTCACCTACGGCGACGCTGCCCAGGCCGAGACGGTGCGCAAGATGGTCGTCGCGATGGCCCGCGACATCCGGGTCCTCGTGATCAAGCTCGCCGACCGGCTGCACAACGCCCGGACCTGGAAGTACGTCTCGCAGGCCTCGGCCCAGCGCAAGGCCCAGGAGACCCTCGAGATCTACGCCCCGCTGGCGCACCGCCTCGGGATGAACACGATCAAGTGGGAGCTGGAGGACCTCTCCTTCGCCACGCTCTACCCCAAGGTCTACGACGAGATCGTCCGCCTCGTCGCCGAGCGCGCCCCCGCGCGGGAGGACTACCTCGCCACTGTCCGCTCGCAGGTGGTCCAGGACCTCAAGGAAGCGCGGATCAACGCCACCGTCACCGGGCGCCCGAAGCACTACTACTCCGTCTACCAGAAGATGATCGTCGGCGGACGGGAGTTCGGGGAGATCTACGACCTCGTCGCGGTCCGGGTGCTCGTGGACACCGTGCGGGACTGCTACGCGGCGCTCGGCGCCCTGCACGCCCGGTGGAACCCGCTGCCGGGGCGCTTCAAGGACTACATCTCGATGCCGAAGTTCAACATGTACCAGTCGTTGCACACGACGGTCATCGGCCCCGCCGGCAAGCCGGTCGAGATCCAGATCCGCACCCACGCGATGCACCGCCGCGCCGAGTACGGGGTCGCGGCCCACTGGAAGTACAAGGACGACCCCTCGGCGCGGGGAGGCGCCGAGGAGTCCGGGCAGGTCGGAGAGATGGCCTGGCTGCGTCAGCTGCTGGACTGGCAGCGAGAGACCGAGGACCCGGGGGAGTTCCTCGACTCGCTGCGCTACGAGATCAACGCCGCCGAGGTCTACGTCTTCACCCCGAAGGGGCAGGTGATGGCCCTGCCCGCCGGGTCGACACCGGTCGACTTCGCCTACGCCGTGCACACCGAGGTGGGGCACCGGACCATCGGCAGCCGGGTCAACGGCCGCCTCCTGCCGCTGGACTCACCGCTGGAGACGGGCGACGTGGTCGAGATCCTCACGAGCAAGGCCGAGGGTGCCGGGCCCTCGCGCGACTGGCTCGGCTTCGTCCGTTCGCCCCGGGCACGGAACAAGATCCGGCACTGGTTCTCCAGGGAGCGACGCGAGGAGATGGCCGACGCCGGCCGAGACGCGATCGCCAAGGCGATCCGTAAGCAGAACCTCCCGCTGCAGCGCCTGCTCACCCACGACATCCTCGCCAGCGTCACCGACGAGCTGCGCCACCCCGACGTCGACGGGCTCTACGCCGCGGTCGGGGAGGGGCACGTCTCGGCGCAGCACGTCGTCAGCCGGCTGCTCGCGGCCGCGGGCGGGCGGGATGGGGCGTCCGAGGACCTCGCCGAGGCCACCGTGCCCACCCCGGTGTCCAGACGGCGCACCGGCGACCCCGGCGTCATCGTCAAGGGCATGGACGACGTCTGGGTCAAGATCGCCCGGTGCTGCACCCCGGTGCCCGGCGACGACATCATGGGCTTCATCACCCGCGGCAACGGCGTGTCCGTGCACCGGCGGGACTGCACCAACGCCGGGTCACTCGAGCGCGAGGCGGAGCGCCTCATCGACGTGGCGTGGTCCGGCAGCAGCGACAACCTCTTCATGGTCCAGATCCAGGTCGAGGCGCTCGACCGCTCCGGGTTGCTCTCCGACGTCACCCGGGTGCTCTCGGACAGCGCGGTCAACATCCTCTCCGCAACGGTGCAGACCTCGAGCAACCGCACCGCGAAGCTGCGCTTCGTCTTCGAGATGGCCGACACCGGTCATCTCACCCACGTGCTGCGGCAGGTCCAGGACGTCGACGGGGTGTTCGACGCCTACCGGATCACCGGCTGAGCGGGTCGGCCGCCAAGGTCTCAGCCGCCGAGGTCGTCCGCGCCGGCGCGGGCCATCGCGAGCAGCCCCTGGGTGGAGTCGAGCTGCTCCTGCAACCGAGCCCTGCGCCGGTCGTCGGTCGCGGCCTCGATCTGTGCCTCGAGCTCGGTGACCTTGGCCTCGAGCTGCGCGACGAGGCTGTTGGCGCGCGCTGACTTCTCCGGGTCGCTGCGGGTCCACCGGGTGTCCTCGGCGTCGCGCACGGCCTGCTCGACCGAGCGCAGGCCCTTCTCCATCCGGTCCACGTCGCCGCGCGGCACCTTGCCCGCGTCCTCCCAGCGCTGCTGGATGCTGCGCAGCGCGGCCTTGGTCGCGTCGAGGTCCTTGATCGGCAGGAGCGCCTTGGCCTCGGTCAAGAGCTTCTCCTTGACCTCGAGATTGGGCCGGTAGCTCTCGTCCTCACGCTCCTGCTCGGCGTCCTTGGCCGAGAAGAAGGAGTCCTGGGCGGTGCGGAAGCGCTCCCACAGGGCGTCGTCGTCCTTGCGCCCGGCCCGCCCCGCGCGGCGCCACTCCTGCATCAGCCGCTTGAACGCCCCGGCCGTCGGCCCCCAGTCGGTGCTCGTGGCGAGGCGCTCGGCCTCGGCGACGAGCTCCTCCTTGCGGCCCTTGCTCTCGCCGCGGGTGGCCTCGAGCTCGGAGAAGTGAGCCCGGCGGCCCTTGTCGAAGGAGTTGCGCGCCTTGCTGAAGCGCTGCCACAGCGCGTTCTCGACGTCCTTGTCCAGCCGGACCCCGGCCTTCTGGTGGGTCTTCCACTGCTCGAGCAGCTCGCGCATCCGCGCGGTGGAGTCCTTCCACCGGATCTGGTCCTCGGGCTGGGCGGCGACCGCCTCGGCCTGCTCGACGATCCCCTCACGCTCGGCGGCGGCGACCTTCTTGGCCTCGGCTCGCTCGGCGCGCTCACGCTCACGGTGGGCGGCGACACCGGTCTCGACCTCGGTCACGAGCGCGGAGAGGGCGGCGAGGTCACCGACGACGTCGGGCTTCTCGGTGTGGGCCTTGAGCGAGGAGAGACCGTCGGCGACCTCCTTGGCGGAGACCTCGGGGGCGTCCAGGCGTCGCCGCAGCAGCACGGCGGAGGCGTACAGCTCGTCGTACTTGCGGGCGAAGTACTGCAGCGCCTCCGCGGCGTCGGCGCCGGGGTAGGAGCCGACGGCACGCTCGCCGTCACCCTCGCGCACGTAGACCGTCCCGTCCTCGCCGACGCGGCCGAACTCCGCGGAGGCGGAGTGGTCGGACGTCACCGGCGCCGGCGCCGCAGCCGGCGTGGGACGGCGCGGCGCCATCTTCGCCATCGCGGCAGGGGAGGGTGCCGCGGGGCGGGGTGTCGGCTGGGGGGACGGCGTGGCCTGGTCGACGGTGTCGTCGCTCGGCGAAGGGGTGTTGTCGCTCACGAGAGCCGAGCCTAACGTCCGTGCTCCGGTCGGTAGGCTGACCTGCCGTGCTCACCGTGACCTTCCCCGCAGCAGCCTTTGGGACCAACTGCTACGTCATCGCTCCCGGCCCGGGGGAGGAGTGTCTCGTGCTCGATCCCGGCATCGGGGTCGAGGAGACCCTCCGGGAGGTGCTCACCGAGCATCGTCTCCGTCCGGCGGCGGTCCTGCTCTCGCACGGCCACGTCGACCACGTCTACTCGGTGACGCCGGTGTGCGGCGGCGAGCTGGCCGCCTACATCCACACCGACGACCGGTATCGCCTCGAGGACCCGCTCGGCTCCAGCTCACTCGGTGAGGCGTTGGTCGGCATGCTCGAGCAGCAGTTCGGCACGCAGGCGACCTGGCGGGAGCCGGAGCGGGTGGTCGAGGTCCGCGACGGCGAGACCCTCTCGGTCGCCGGGATCGACCTGGAGGTCCTGCACGCCCCCGGGCACACGGAGGGGTCGGTGATGTTCGCCGTCGACGCCGTGCCCGACGGTGTGCCGGACGAGGCGCAGGTCGATCGCACCCTCCTTACCGGCGACGTCCTCTTCGCCGGCTCCATCGGCCGCACCGACCTCCCCGGCGGAGACCACGAGGCCATGCTGCGCTCCCTTCGCGACGTCGTCGCACCCCGGCCCGACTCCAGCCTCGTCCTGCCCGGCCATGGCCCGGCCACCACCCTGGCCCGGGAGAAGGCGAGCAACCCCTACCTCAAGGACGTGACGTGAGTCAGAGCAGCCAGCCCCGGCCCACCAAGGTCACGCCCCTCTCCGGCTTCCCGGAGTACCTGCCCGAGCAGCGCGTCGTCGAGCAGCACTTCCTCGACGTGATCCGCTCGACCTTCGAGCTGCACGGGTTCCCCTCGATCGAGACCCGGGCGGTCGAGCCGGTCGAGCGGCTGCTGGGCAAGGGTGGGGACGCCGACAAGGAGATCTACGCGGTGAGCCGGCTCGCCGCCGATCTCGAGGCCGGCGGTGACGCCGAGCTTGGGCTCCACTTCGACCTCACCGTCCCCTTCGCCCGGTACGTCGTCGAGCACGCCGGCCGGTTGAGCTTCCCCTTCCGCCGCCACCAGATCCAGAAGGTGTGGCGCGGTGAGCGGCCCCAGGAGGGACGCTTCCGCGAGTTCACCCAGTGCGACATCGACGTCGTCGACGTCGGCGAGCTCGCCCCCCACTTCGAGGCGGAGATGCCGCTGGTGATGGCCGAGATCTTCGCCCAGTTGCCGCTGCCGCCGATGGTCATCCAGGTGAACAACCGCAAGATCCCCGAGGGCTTCTACGCCGGCCTGGGCATCGAGGACGTGGCCGGCACGCTGCGCGTCGTCGACAAGCTCGACAAGATCGGGCCCGAGGCGGTCACCGAGCTGCTCACCGGGCAGGGGCTGCGCGCCGAGCAGGCAGAGCAGGTGCTGCGCCTGGCGTCGATCCGGACCGAGGACACCTCCTTCGTCGAGCGGGTCCGGGCCCTGGGCGTCGAGCACCCGGTGCTCGACGAGGGGCTGGCTGCTCTCGCCGCGGTGATCGACACGGGCATGACCAACGCGCCCGGTGCGCTCGTCGCCGACCTGAAGATCGCCCGCGGCCTGGACTACTACACCGGCACCGTCTACGAGACCCAGCTGATCGGGTACGAGGAGTGGGGATCCTTCTGCTCCGGCGGGCGCTACGACTCCCTCGCCAGCGACGGCCGCACGACCTACCCGGGCGTCGGGATCTCCATCGGCCTCTCGCGGCTGCTCGCGCTGCTCTTCGCCAAGGACCTCGTCCGCGCGACCCGCAAGACCCCGGCTGCGGTGCTCGTCGCGGTCATCGACGAGGACTCGCGTCCGGTCTCGGTGCGGGTCGCGACCTCGCTGCGCGGGCGCGGCATCGCCTGCGAGGTCGCGCCGTCGGCGGCCAAGTTCGGCAAGCAGATCCGCTACGCCGAGCGCCGCGGCATCCCCTTCGTCTGGTTCCCCGGCGCGGGGGAGGGCGGCGACCAGGTCAAGGACATCCGCTCGGGTGAGCAGGTCGACGCGCAGGCCGGCAGCTGGCAGTGCCCGGCCGAGGACCTGCGCCCGCGGGTGGTCCGCACGACCTGAGCCGGCGGACGAAGGGGGAGCGAAGGGCGCCGGATCAGGGCGTCCAGCCGCGCTGCCGCGAAGCCGGTGGTGCGGGCGGGTCGGTCTCGGCCAGCGCCGGCGTCGGTCGGGGCGGGCGCAGCCCGCTCGCGCGGAGCTCGAGGAGCGCCAGCCGGTGCACCACGTCGGGGTCGCGTCGCCGCCAGGCGCCGGCCGGGTCGGGGGAGATCGCCGCGATCCGGGTCATCGGCTGATGAGCCATCGCCCGGAGCGCGAAGAGGTCGAGGTCGGCGTCGGCGTCGATGAGCCGCTGGGCGGCGGTGGCCTGCCGGACGAAGCGGGAGCGCAGCGCCAGCCAGGTGACGCCGACGATGAGGATCGGGACGAGCGCCGTGACGACCCCGAGCACGGTCGCGAGCCGGCCGACCGCGGTGACGAGGTCTCGCCCGGCCGACTCGATGTCCTGCCCGGCGCCCGCGGCCTCTCGGAACGGCGTCGCCACCCGGTCGTCGAGCAGCGGCAGGTCGTCGACCTGGTCGCCGGCGCCGTTCATCCGGTCCTGGAAGCCCGTTCCCGCGCCCTGGAGGGCCCGTCCGGGCTCGGCCAGGTTGAGCGTGGCCGCGTGCACGGCGCGCCCGGCAAGCACCCACAGCACCACCCATCCGAGCACCCCGAGGTCGGCGAGGACCTGACCGAACCGGCGGGCGGGTAGATCGGCGTAGAACTTCATGGAGCGCACTCCTTGGTCGGGCCGTGGCGGCCGGACGCCGCATGGCAGACTCCATCTTGCGGCCTGACGGCCGTACCGGGCGACAACGGCGTCCCCGGTCCTACGACGACGAAGGACGAGCTGTGAAGGTCGGCATCCCCCGCGAGGTCAAGAACCACGAGTACCGGGTGGGCATCACCCCCGTCGGCGTCCGCGAGCTGGTCGACGCCGGCCACGAGGTGCTCATCGAGAAGGGCGCGGGCCTCGGCTCCTCGATCCAGGACGAGGACTACACCTCGCAGGGCGCGACGATCATCGACCAGGCGGACGACGTCTGGGGCGACGCGGACATGGTGATGAAGGTCAAGGAGCCGGTCCAGGAGGAGTACCACCGCCTGCGCGAGGGCCTGGTCCTCTTCACCTACCTGCACCTCGCCGCCGACCAGCCGCTCACCGAGGAGCTGGTGAGCAAGAAGGTCACCTCGATCGCCTACGAGACAGTGCAGCTGCCCTCGGGCATGCTCCCGCTCCTCTACCCGATGTCCGAGGTCGCGGGCTGCCTCGCCCCGCAGGTCGGTGCGCAGACCCTCATGCGCGCGCAGGGTGGTGCCGGGCTGCTCATGGGTGGTGTCGGCGGTGTCGCCTCGGCCAAGGTGGTCGTGCTCGGGGCAGGGGTGGCGGGCCAGAACGCCGCGAACATCGCCCTCGGGATGGGCGCCGACGTCACCCTGCTCGACACCGACCTCGACAAGCTGCGGATGAGCTTCTGGCGCTACGACAACCGGGTGCACCAGATCGCGTCGTCCGCGCTGTCGGTCCGCGAGCAGGTCCTCGATGCGGACCTCGTGATCGGCACCGTGCTCATCCCGGGCGCCAAGGCGCCCAAGCTCGTCACCGACGCCATGGTGGCCGAGATGAAGCCGGGCTCGGTGCTCGTCGACGTCGCCATCGACCAGGGCGGCTGCTTCGAGGGGAGCCGCCCGACCACGCACGACGACCCCACCTTCGCCGTGCACGACTCGGTCTACTACTGCGTGGCCAACATGCCCGGCGCCGTGCCCCAGACCTCGACCTGGGCGCTGACCAACGCGACGCTGCAGTACGCCACCGTCCTCGCCGACAAGGGGTGGCGGGCGGCCATGGTGGACGACCCGTCCCTCGCCGGCGGCCTGAACACCCACGACGGCTCGCTGACCTACCAGGCGGTCGCGGACGCCTTCGACATGGACAACACCGCGGTCGAGGAGGTCCTCGCCTGAGCGTCGACCGCGGCCGCGCGCCGAGCGCGATCGAGCGGGCCGCGTCGACCTGGCTGACCCACCTCGACGTCGAGCGGGGCGCGAGCCGGCACACCCTCGCGGCATACCGCCGCGACGTGCGGCGCTACGTGGACTACCTCGGGACCCGTGGCGTGGACGACCCCGGGCAGGTCCGGGGCGAGCACGTCAGCGGCTTCCTCGTCGACCTCCGGACCGGCACCGAGGACCGCCCTCCGCTCGCGGCCACCTCGGCCGCGCGGACCCTGGTCGCGGTCCGCAGCCTGCACCGCTTCCTCGCGCTCGAGGGGATCACCTCGGACGACCCGGCCGCCGACGTCGCGCCGCCGCGTCCCCCCGCCCGCCTCCCCAAGGCCATCTCCGTCGACGAGGTCACGCGGCTGCTGGAGGCGAGCGGACCGGGGGAGACGACGACCTCCCTTCGCGACCGGGCGCTGCTCGAGGTGCTCTACGGGACCGGGGCACGGATCTCCGAGGCCGTCGGCCTCGACCTCGACGACGTCGACCTCGACGCGGGCGCGGTCCGTCTCCTCGGCAAGGGCGGCAAGGAGCGGATCGTCCCCCTCGGCCGGTACGCCCGCGAGGCCGTCCAGGCCTGGCTCGTCCGCGGGCGCCCGTCGCTCGCCGCGAAGGGCGCGGCGGGGCCGGCGCTCTTCCTGGGTCAGCGGGGGGCGCGCCTGAGCCGGCAGAGCGCATGGGCGGTGATCCGGGCGGCGGCGCAGCGGGCGCACCTCGCGGGGCACGTCTCGCCGCACACGCTGCGGCACTCCTTCGCCACCCACCTCCTCGAGGGAGGTGCGGACGTGCGGGTGGTCCAGGAGCTCCTCGGTCACGCGTCGGTGACGACGACGCAGATCTACACGATGGTCACCGCGCAGCAGCTCCGCGAGGTGTACGCGCAGAGCCACCCGCGGGCTCGTTGACGCCCGGGTACGGCGCGGCCGTGCTTGATAGGGTCGGCGCGATCAGCGTGAGGCTGACCGACGACAGCGATGGAGTGATCTGCACGTGGCACCCGAGGTAACCCCGCCGCTCAGCTTCGAGCACGGCGAGCAGCCGATCGGCCCCACGGGACGCCCGCTGCCGAGCTTTCCCGAGCCCCCGGAGCTGACCTCGCACGGCCCGGCCCGGGTGATCGCCATGTGCAACCAGAAGGGCGGGGTCGGCAAGACGACCACGACGATCAACCTCGGCGCGGCCCTGGCCGAGGTGGGCCGCAAGGTGCTGCTCGTCGACTTCGATCCGCAGGGGGCGCTCAGCGTCGGGCTTGGCGTCCCGACCCTCGAGCTCGACGTCACGATCTACAACCTCCTCGTCGAGCGCGGGCACGACGTCCGGGAGGTCATCCAGGGCACCTCGGTCGACGGGCTCGACGTCGTCCCGGCCAACATCGACCTCTCCGCCGCCGAGGTCCAGCTCGTCGGCGAGGTCGCCCGTGAGCAGGTGCTCGCGCGGGTGCTGCGGCCGGTGCTCGACGACTACGACGTCATCCTCATCGACTGCCAGCCCAGCCTCGGGCTGCTCACGGTCAACGCGCTCACCGCGGCGCACGGCGTGATCATCCCGCTGGAGACCGAGTACTTCGCCATGCGCGGGGTGGCCCTCCTCGTGGAGACCATCGAGAAGATCCAGGACCGGCTCAACCCGCGGCTGGAGATCGACGGCATCCTCGCGACGATGTTCGACGGTCGCACGCTGCACAGCCGAGAGGTGGTGAGCAGCGTCGTCGACCACTTCGGCGACCGGGTCTTCCACACCGTCATCTCCCGCACGGTGAAGTTCCCCGACGCCACCCTCGCGGCCGAGCCGATCACCACCTACGCGACCGGGCACAACGCGGCCAACGCCTACCGCCAGCTCGCGCGGGAGCTCATCGCGCGCGGCGGGGCAGCCTGAGCGGCATGACTGGCACGACCGAGCCGTCGGTCGCCGCTCCGACCGAGGCCCCCGACGAGCAGGTCCCGGGCGGGGTCATCACCCGCCGGGCCGCGGCGCAGGCCTTCACCGTCCACCTCGACAACTTCGAGGGGCCCTTCGACCTGCTCCTCGGGCTGATCAGCAAGCATCAGCTGGACATCACCGAGATCTCCCTGGCCAAGGTCACCGACGAGTTCATGGCGCACCTGCGCACCCTCCAGGACTCCGACACCGAGCTCGACCTCGGCCAGACCTCGGAGTTCCTCCTCGTGGCCGCGACGCTGCTGGACCTCAAGGCCGCGCGGCTGCTGCCGATCACCCGCGACGACGACGAGGAGGACCTTGCGCTGATCGAGGCGCGCGATCTCCTCTTCGCCCGGCTGCTGCAGTACCGCGCCTTCAAGGAGGTCGCGAGCCGCTTCGCCGACGAGCTGCACCGCAGCTCTCGGATGACCGCCCGCCAGGCGGGTCTGGAGCCGCACCTCGCGAGCCTGCTGCCCGAGCTGGTCATCACGGTCACCCCGGAGCAGCTGGCGATGATCGCCGCGCGGGCGCTCACGCCGAAGGAGGAGCCGACGGTCGGGCTGACCCACCTGCACGCACCGACGGTCAGCGTCGTCGAGCAGGCGGGGATCATCGCCGACCGGCTTCGCGGCGAGCGGGTCGCCTCCTTCCGCAGCCTGGTCCGTGACGCCGACAGCACCCTCGTCGTCGTCGCGCGGTTCCTCGCCCTGCTCGAGCTCTTCCGGGAGAAGGCCGTCGCGTTCGAGCAGGCCCAGGCGCTGGGGGAGCTGACCGTGCGGTGGGTCGGGGAGCAGGACACCGAGGTCACGGTGAGCGACGAGTTCGACGCCGAGGACGAGCAGGAGAGTGGAGAGAGCAGCGATGACGGTCAGTGACGAGCAGCGGACCACCGACGACGAAGGGGGCCAGCTGGCCCTCGACGTCGACGACCTCCCCGGTGGGGTGCGTGGCGCGGTGGAGGCGGTGCTCATGGTGGTCGAGGAGCCGGTGAGCGAGGTCGCCCTCGCCTCGGCGCTGGAGGTGACAGTGGAGGCCGTGCAGGAGGCGTTGCGCGAGATCGAGGACGACCTGCGGGACGGTCGGCACGGGTACACCGTGCGCTCCGTCGCCGGGGGATGGCGCTTCTACTCCCACGAGGCGTACTCGTCCGTCGTCGAGCGCTTCGTCCTCGACGGGCAGCAGGCCCGGCTCACCCAGGCCTCGCTGGAGACCCTCGCGGTCGTGGCCTACCGGCAGCCGATCTCACGGGCGCGGATCGGCGCGGTCCGTGGGGTGAACGTCGACGGGGTGGTGCGCACCCTGCTGACCCGGGGCCTGATCACGGAGGTGAGCCACGACGGTGACTCCGGCGCGATCCTCTACGGCACGACGGGGCTCTTCCTCGAGCGGATGGGGCTGGAGTCGCTCGACGACCTGCCACCGATCGCCCCGTACCTCCCGGACGCGGACCTGCTCGACGAGCTGGCCGCCGAGGGGCGGGCATGAGCCGCCGCGGTGGGCGCCCGCAGGGTGGCGGTCGCGGGCGTGGTCGGGGGGCAGCCGCCCAGCCCCGTGGCGCCGCCCAGCCGGCGGGCACGCCCCCGTCGGCCGAGACCGGTGACGTGCACGACCCGGACGGCGTCCGGCTGCAGAAGCTCCTCGCGGGGGCCGGGGTCGGCTCGCGGCGGGCCTGCGAGCAGCTCATCGCCGAGGGCCGGGTGCAGGTCGACGGCCAGGTGGTCACCGAGCTGGGCACGCGGGTCGACTCGCGCCGCCAGGTGGTGCACGTCGACGGTGAGCGCGTCCAGCTCGACGAGAGCCGGGTCTACCTCGCCTTCAACAAGCCGCTCGGTGTCGTCACGACGATGAACGACGAGCTGGGTCGCCCCTGCGTCGGTGACTACGTCGCCGAGCGCCCGGAGCGCCTCTTCCACGTCGGCCGGCTCGACGCCGACACCGAGGGCCTGCTCCTGCTCACCAACGACGGCGACCTCGCGCACCGCCTCCAGCACCCCGCCTTCGGCGTGCTGAAGACCTACGTCGCCCAGGTGCCGGCGCCCCTGCCGAAGGACCTCGGCCGACGCCTGCGTGCCGGTATCGAGCTGGAGGACGGCCCGGTCGTCGTCGACTCCTTCGCCGTGGTCGCCTCCTCGCCGGGCAAGGCGGTCGTCGAGATCGTGCTGCACGAGGGCCGCAACCACATCGTGCGCCGGCTCATGGAGGAGGTCGGCCACCCGGTCATCACCCTCACCCGCACCCAGGTCGGCCCGATCGAGCTGGGCCAGACGAGGACGGGACGCTGGCGCAACCTCACCCGCCAGGAGATCGGCGCGCTCTACGCGGCGGTCGGGTGGTGAGCGACCTGCCCGAGGTCCTCATCATCGGGACCGGGCTGATCGGCACGAGCCTGGGGCTGGCCCTGGTCCGCGCCGGCGCCGACCCGGTCCTGACGGACCAGTCGGTGACCGCGATGACCCTGGCCCGGGACCTCGGGGCGGGCCGGCTCGGTCCTCGGCCCGGTCACGAGGGCGAAGGGAGTGAGCCGGCCCCTGACCTCGTGGTCGTCGCCGCGCCGCCCGACGTCACCCCTTCGCTCGTCGCCGACGCCATCGCCAGGTTCCCCGCCGCCACCGTGACCGACGTCGCCTCGGTCAAGGGCGCCATCCGCGACGACCTCGAGCGCCTCGGGGTCCCGTTGCAGCGCTACGTCGGATCGCACCCGATGGCCGGACGGGAGCGCAGCGGGGCCGTGGCCGGGCGGGCCGACCTCTTCGAGGGGCGTGCCTGGGTGGTGTGCGCCGACGAGGCGACGGAGCCGCGGTCGGTCCGGCTGGTCGAGCGGGTGGCCGCCGCGGTCGGCTCGGTCGTCGTCCCGCTCAGCCCCACCGAGCACGACGAGGCGGTCGCGGCGGTCTCGCACGTGCCGCAGGTCGCGGCCAGCCTCGTCGCCGCCCGCCTGGAGCACCTGAGCGAGGACGCGGTAGGGCTCTCCGGTCCCGGCGTGCGTGACGTCACCCGGATCGCGGCGAGCGACCCCGGGCTGTGGACCCAGATCCTCGCCGGCAACGCCGGGGCAGTGAGCGCGGTCCTGCACGAGCTCCGGGACGACCTCGACGCGCTGATCACCGCCCTGGGGGAGCTGGGGACCGGGGTGGACGCCGACGCCCCGGGTGCCCGGGCGGTCCTCGCCCGGGTCATCGCCGATGGCAACGCTGGGCACGCCCGGGTCCCGGGCAAGCACGGCGCGGCGCCGACGGCGTACACCGTGGTGAGCGTCGTCGTCGGCGACCGCCCTGGCGAGCTGGGCCGGCTGCTCGCCGACATGGGCGAGGCCGGGGTCAACCTCGAGGAGATCCGGCTCGACCACGGTCTCGGCCTGCCGTTCGGCATCGCCGAGGTCTCGGTCCTCCCCGGCGCCGCCGGACACCTGCGCGAGTCGCTCACCGAGGGCGGCTGGCAGCTGCACGACTGAGGGCGAGCCGGCCCGTCCCGGCCGCGACGGCGCCGCTCCCGCGGGCCACTAGGATCGTCGGCCATGAGCACCCCCTTCGTCGTCGCCGTCGACGGGCCCTCCGGCTCGGGCAAGTCCAGCGTCTCCCGCGCGGTGGCCCGCCACCTCGGGGCCGGCTACCTCGACACCGGCGCGATGTACCGGGCGCTGACCTGGTGGTGCCTGGAGTCCGGCGTCGACCTCGGCGACGCCGACGCGGTCGTCGCCGCAGCCCGTGAGCTGCCCCTGGCGATGGGCGCCGACCCGGACGAGCCGGGGGTGCACGTCGGCGACGTCGACGTCACCGAGGCGATCCGCAGCTCCCAGATCAGCGGGCGCGTCTCGACGGTGGCGACGATCCCCGCGGTGCGCAGCGAGCTGCAGCTGCAGCAACGTGACCTCATCACCGTCATCGGCGACGAGCTCGGCAGCGTCGTCGCCGAGGGACGCGACATCACCACGGTGGTGGCACCCGACGCCGACGTCCGCCTGCTGCTCACCGCCAGCGAGGACGCCCGCCTCCGGCGGCGCACGCAGGAGCTGCACGGCGGCACCGATGCCGAGTCCGTGGAGCGCACCCGCGACGAGGTCGTGCGGCGCGACCGCGACGACTCCACGGTCTCCTCCTTCCTCACCGCAGCAGACGGCGTGAGCACCCTCGACACCTCCGACCTCACCTTCGAGGAGTCGGTCGCGGCTGCCGTCGCGCTCGTCGACGCCGCGCGGGAGGGCTGAGGTCACCCCCTTCGCGCGGCGCGGCGGCAGGCCGTGCTGCGACAATGGCTACCGGCGCCGGACGGCGCCCCCTCACCCTCACCCAGGAGCAGCCCCGTGCACCCCGACAACTCCGCTCCGGAGCCCGACGCCTCGACCTCGTCCGTGGAGGACGGCGAAGGGGTGGAGCGTGTCCTGCGGGCAGGGCTGGAGGACTTCGAGCTCACGCCCGAGGACCGGGCCCTCATCGAAGGGTTCCAGGAGCGAGACGAGGAGCCGCTCGACGGCCCGCTCCCGGTCGTCGCGATCGTCGGCCGACCCAACGTCGGCAAGTCCACCCTGGTCAACCGGGTGCTCCGGCGGCGCGAGGCGGTCGTCGAGGACGTCCCCGGGGTGACCCGGGACCGGGTGGCCTACGAGGCGGAGTGGGCCGGTAGGCGCTTCACCCTGCTCGACACCGGCGGCTGGGAGGCCACCCCCGAGGGGGTCTTCCTCAAGGTCGCCGAGCAGGCCGAGGTCGCGATCGAGATGGCCGACGCCGTGCTCTTCGTCGTCGACGCCATGGTCGGCGCCACCGACGACGACGAGGCCGTCGTCCGGCTGCTGCGGCGATCCGGCAAGCCCGTCGTGCTCGTCGCCAACAAGGTGGACGACCTGCACCAGGAGGCCGAGGCCGCGGCCCTGTGGAACCTCGGCCTCGGACAGCCCTGGCCGGTCTCGGCGCTGCACGGGCGGGGGAGCGGTGATGTCCTCGACGCGATGCTCGACGTCCTGCCGGAGGTCTCCGCCGTCGCCTCCCAGGGGCCCTCGGACGGGCTGCGGCGGGTGGCCTTGCTCGGTCGCCCCAACGTCGGCAAGTCCTCTCTGCTGAACAAGCTGGCTCGCGAGGAGCGCGTCGTCGTCGACGACGTCGCCGGGACCACCCGCGACCCGGTCGACGAGCTGATCGAGCTCGGCGGGCGGTGGTGGCGCTTCGTCGACACCGCCGGGATCCGGCGCCGGGTGCACCAGACCCGAGGCGCCGACTTCTACGCCTCGCTGCGCACCCAGACCGCGCTGGAGAAGGCCGAGGTCGCGGTGGTGCTCATCGACGCCGAGGAGTCGGTCGCCGAGCAGGATCTGCGGGTGATCACCCAGGTCGTCGAGTCCGGCCGGGCTCTCGTCGTCGCCTTCAACAAGTGGGACCTGCTTGACGAGGAGCGGCGCTACTACCTCGAGCGGGAGATCGAGCGCGAGCTGGTCCAGGTGCAGTGGGCGCCGCGGGTGAACATCTCGGCGCGCACCGGACGGCACGTCGACAAGCTCGTCCCGGCGCTGGAGACCGCGCTGGAGTCCTGGGACACCCGGGTGCCGACCTCGCGGCTGAACTCGGTGGTCGGCGAGATCGTCTCGGGGCACCCGCACCCGGTCCGCGGTGGCAAGCAGCCGCGCATCCTCTTCGTCACCCAGGCCTCGACCCGGCCGCCGCGCTTCGTCGTCTTCGCCTCGGGCTTCATCGAGGCGGGCTACCGGCGCTTCCTCGAGCGCCGGCTGCGCGAGGAGTTCGGCTTCGAGGGCAGCCCCGTCGAGATCTCGGTCCGCGTCCGCGAGCGCCGCCGCCGGGGGCGCTGAAGCCGATTACGAGCCGCCCGCGCCGCTGAGTTAGAGTGTCCTGGCTCCGCGCGAAGGGGGCCGGCCCGAGGCCGGTCAACGGAAGGTGGCGGGGTCGACAACAGCACAACGGGATGTGGCGCAGCTTGGTAGCGCACTTGACTGGGGGTCAAGGGGTCGCAGGTTCAAATCCTGTCATCCCGACCAGGGCGAGAGCCCAGGTCAGAGGCCGTTTCCGGGAACCGGAGACGGCCTCTTCTGCTGCCCCCCACGGGCGGTGCTCAGCGGGGGAGTGAGCGGGCCATCCGCTCGATCGCCTCGGTGAGGATCTCGGGGGAGGTCGCGATGTTGAGCCGGGCGTGCCCGGCGCCTTCGCTGCCGAAGGTGTGGCCCGGGTTGAGCGCCACCTTGGCCTCGTGGAGGAAGTGGGCAGCGGGGTTCTCGCCTAGGTCCAGACTGCGGCAGTCGAGCCAGGCGAGGTAGGTGCCCTCCATCGGCTGCCACCGCACGGCGGGCAGGTGCTCCTCGAGAAGCTCGCCGAGGAGGCGCCGGTTGGCCTCGAGGTCGCGCAGCAGCGCGGCCTGCCATTCCTGGCCGCGGTCGAAGGCAGCGATGTGCCCCTGGGCGGCGATGTGACTCGCCTGCATCCAGGTCGTCGCGGGGATGCGCGAGACCGCCTCGTCCGCGGCAGGTCCCGGCACGATCGCCGCCGCCTTCAGCGCGGCGAGGTTCCACCCCTTCGCCGCTGACATGACCGCCACCGCCCGGGACCTCTCCGGCACCGCCAGCACCGAGACGAAGTCGGCGCCGCTCAGCACCAACGGCGCGTGGATCTCGTCGGACACCACCGACACCCCGTGCTCCTCGGCCAGGCGGAGGACCTCGCCCAGCTCCTGCGCGGTGGGCACCGTGCCGGTCGGGTTGTGCGGGTTGGCCAGGAGGAGCGCGCTGCCTCGGCCGGCAGTCGCGAAGGCTTCGGCCAGCGCGGCCGGGTCGAGTCGCCCGTCCTCGCCGAGCGGCGCGGTCACCAGGGGCCGCCCCATCTCCTCGACGAGGGTGAAGAACGGCGGGTAGACCGGCGTGGTGATGATGACCGGCGCAGTGTCCGGGCTCACCGCGCGCAGCGCGTGCCGGATGCCGGTAAGCACGTCGACGGTGAGCCGCACCCGCGTCGGATCGACCTCTACGCCCGCTTCGGCGAGGTACCAACGGCTGATCGCGTCGGCGTAGTCCCCAGGGACGGGGTACCCGAGGTCTCCGGTGCGAGCGACCCGCTCGAGCTCCTCGACGACCGGGGGAGCGGGTCGGGCATCCATCTCCGCCACCCATAGCGGCAGGACGTCCGGGCCGTGGTGGCGCCACTTCACCGAGGTGCGCTCGCGCAGCTGCTCCAGCGGGATGGTAAGGACCTCGCGCGTCATGCCTCCACTGTGCCACCAGGCCAAGCGCCTACGCTGGCGCCGTGAGCAGGGACCCCGTGACGGACGCGCCGAGGCTGGCGAGCCGGGTCTGGACCGTGCCGAACCTGCTCTCGATGCTGCGCCTGCTGGGGGTTCCGCTCTTCGTCTGGGCCATCGTCACCGAGCGTGACGGGATCGCCCTGGCCACGCTCATGGCGTCGGGGGTGACTGACTACCTCGACGGCAAGATCGCCCGCTCCTTCGGGCTGTCCTCGACCCTCGGGGCATCGCTGGACCCGATCGCCGATCGCCTCTACATCTTCACGACCGTCCTCGGGCTCGCCTACCGGGGCATCATCCCGTGGTGGCTGGTCGCCCTGCTCGTCGGGCGAGACCTCGTCCTCTCGCTCGCTCTCCTCGCGGTGCGGGACAAGGCCCACCGCGGGCTGCCCGTGCACTTCGTCGGCAAGGCGGCGACGTTCAACCTGCTCTACGCCTTCCCGCTGCTGCTCATGGCCGACGGCACCGGGTGGGTCGCCGACGTCGCTCGCCCGGTGGGCTGGGCCTTCACCTGGTGGGGTGTCGGGCTGTACCTCCTCTCCGGCGCCGTCTACCTGCGGGACCTGGCCGCTCTCGGCGCCGCCGGCGAAGGGAGGACCCGTGCCGCGTGACACCGAGCCAGAGCCGCGCGACGAGGCCGCGCCCCGCCGCCCGGACGCCTCGATGACCCTCATCACCTCGATGCTGGAGCGCCCCCTCGACCCGGGCTACCAGGCGGCGGCCGACGCGAGGAAGTCGGCGGGCCTGCCCCCGAGCACGGGCTGGGGCACCCCGGTTCTCGTCGTGTACCTGCTGCTTCTCGGGCTGCTCCTCGGGGTGGCCGGCGCCGATCTGCGCTCGAGGGAGGGGGCCAGGGCCGCCACCCGGGCCGACCTCGTCGAGCGGGTGCAGGCCGCCGACGAGGTGGTCGACGAGCGCACCGCAGCCCTGCAGCAGCTGCGCGCCGAGGTCGACGATGCGGCGACCGCGCTGGACCGACGGCTCGCCTCCGGCGGTGCCGAGGAGCTCGACCGACTGCGTCTCGCCAGCGGTGCCGTCGCCGTCACCGGGCCGGGGCTGCAGCTGACGCTCGACGACGCCGAGACCGCGAGCGTCGACGGGGACGGGGACCCGCGCACCTCCGACGCCACGGACGGGCGGGTCCAGAGCCGCGACCTGCAGATCATCGTCAACGGGCTGTGGGCAGCCGGGGCCGAGGCGGTCGCGATCAACGGGCAGCGGCTCACGTCGCAGTCGGCGATCCGCTTCGCCGGCGACGCGATCCTGGTGAACTTCCGCCCGCTCACCCGGCCGTACGTCGTCCAGGCCGTCGGGGACCCGACGGCGATGGAGACCGCCTTCGCCTCGGGCACAGCGGGGGCGTACGCGACGAGCCTGCAGCAGAACTTCCAGATCACGGTGGCCATCACGACCTCGGACTCGCTGAGCCTGCCGAGCGTGGCCTCGACCACCCTGCGCAGGGCACGGCCTGCGGACACGGCGTCCACGGAGGAGACCTCATGATTCCCGCCCTCGGCCTCATCGTCGGCCTGGTCATCGGGCTGGTACTGCAGCCCGACGTCCCGGTCGCGCTGCAGCCCTACCTGCCGATCGCGGTCATCGCGGCGCTGGACGCGGTGTTCGGCGCCGTCCGGGCGACGCTCGACGGGATCTTCAACGACAAGGTCTTCGTCGTCTCCTTCCTCTCCAACGTCCTCGTCGCCGCCTTCATCGTCTTCCTCGGTGACCAGCTCGGGGTAGGGTCCCAGCTCTCCACCGGGGTGGTCGTCGTGCTGGGCGTCCGGATCTTCTCCAACGTGGCCTCCATCCGTCGTCACCTCTTCTCGGCATGAGTGAGCGCAGCACCGGGCCGAAGACGCCGACCCCGGACCGCGAAGGGGGCGCGACCCCGAGCGCCTGGAGCCGGCTCTACCGGATGGCCCGGCCTCGGGCCACCCGGACCAACTTCTTCGCCCTCGCCCTGGCCGCGCTCCTCGGCTTCGCCATCGCGACCCAGGTCACCGAGACAGCGGACCAGAGCCTGGAGACCCTGCGGGAGGAAGAGCTGGTCCGCATCCTCGACGACGTGACCCAGAACGGTGAGCGCCTCGAGGACGAGATCGCCGAGCTCGAGCAGACGCGAGACCAGCTGCGCTCGGCTAGCGGCTCCGAGGAGGCGATCGCCGCAGCACAGGAGCGGCTCGACACCCTGGGGATCCTGGCCGGGACCGTCCGGGCGACCGGTCCGGGGATCACCGTGTCGCTGGACGGCAGCGAGGAGGCGGTCTCGGCCGCGACCCTCATCGACACGATGCAGGAGCTGCGCGACGCCGGTGCCGAAGCGATGCAGGTCGACGACGTCCGCGTCGTCGCGAGCACCCACTTCACCGGGAGCGGGGGCACCATCAGCGCGGACGGAGTACCCCTGACGCGCCCGTACACCTTCAAGGTCATCGGCGACCCTCAAACCCTCAGCTCGGCGCTGGAGATCCCGGGAGGGATCTCGGAGTCGGTCCGCGGACGCGGTGGCACGGTGAGCGTCGCCGAGCTGGACAGCGTGTCCATCGACGCGGTCCACGAGGTGACGAAGGGGGAGTACGCCCGCCCGGTGCCGGAGGAGGAGGCTTCCGAGTAGGGTCGGGCCGAAGCCGCCTCGCGGTTAAGACGATGAACCAAGGAGCATCATGAGCGACTACCCCGATGACCTTCGCTACACCACCGACCACGAGTGGGTCCGGGAGACGGCCGAGGGGGTGCGGATCGGCATCACCAGCTACGCCCAGGAGGCGCTCGGCGACGTCGTCTTCGTCACCCTGCCGCAGGTCGGCGACGAGGTGAGCACGGGTGACTCGTGCGGCGAGGTCGAGTCCACCAAGTCCGTCTCGGACCTCTACGCCCCGCTCTCCGGCACGGTCACCGCGGTCAACGACGCGCTCGAGGCGACGCCCGAGCTGGTCAACTCCGACCCCTACGGCGACGGCTGGATGTACGAGATCTCCCTCTCCGAGGACGCCGACACCAGCGCCCTGCTCGACGCCGAGGCCTACCAGGCAGAGCTCTCCTGACCCGACCCGAGGACGCCGGGTCCAGCCCCGAGCTGGCCCGGCGTCATCTACGCTGTATTCACCTAAACGAGCAGGAGGAGGTCTGGGATGACTGGCCAGGAAGAACCCGTCCAGCGGCAGGACCACGCGACCCAGCACTTCACCGGCTCGCCCGCGCCCGAGCACCACGAGGTGATCGACCACCTCCTCAGCCGTGAGGAGCAGGCGACGGTAGACGCCCTTCGCGAGGGCACCGCGCTGCTCATCGTCCTGCGAGGACCCAACACCGGAGCCCGCTTCCTCCTCGACGACGCCGAGGTGACGTCCGGTCGAGGGCCGAACAGCGACATCTTCCTCGACGACGTGACGGTCTCGCGCAAGCATGTTGTCTTCAGCCGCGGCGAGGAGGGGTTCACCGTGCGGGACGTGGGCTCGCTCAACGGCACCTACGTCAACCGGGAACGCATCGACAGCGCGGTGCTGCGCACCGGCGACGAGGTGCAGATCGGCAAGTTCCGGCTCGTCTTCTACGCCGGTACCAAGTAGGCGGTGGCGGCTCAGCGGAGCGTCGGGATCGGGGCTGTCCTCGAGCAGCTCCAGCCGGACTTCCCCGACATCTCCATCTCGAAGATCCGCTACCTCGAGGCGCAGGGACTCATCACCCCCGGACGCACCCCGAAGGGGTCTCGCCGGTTCACCGACGAGGACATCGAGCGGACCCGCTTCGTCCTCACTGCTCAGCGCGACCGCTTCCTCCCGCTGAGGGTGATCCGCGAGCACCTCGATGCCCTCGACCGGGGCCTGGTCACCGCCGAGGTCGACGCCGTGCCGGTTCGCCCTTCGCCGCCGCCGGCCGGCCCCACCGGGCTGCCGGAGACCACGCTCGCCCCGAGGCCCGCCCTTCGCCTCACCGCGGCCGAGCTGCGCGAGGCCGCCGACATCTCTGCCGCGACGCTGCGCGAGCTGATCAGCTTCGGCCTGGTGAGCTCGGAGGGCACCCACCACGACCAGAGCGACCTCGACGTCGCCGTGGCAGCCGGCCGACTCGTGGCGCACGGCGTCGAGGTGCGCCACCTTCGGCCCTTCCGCAGCGCGGCCGAGCGTGAGGTCGCCCTGGTGGAGCACGCGCTCTCCGGCGAGGCGGAGCCGCCCGAGGGGGAGGGCGACCCCACCCGCCGGCTCGTCGCCACCTGTCTGGACCTGCACACCGCACTGGTCCGGCGCGGTCTCGGGGACTCCGGGCGCTGATCCGATCGCCCGCTGCGGCGCCGGTCGGACTACCGTGGTGGGGTGATCACCCTCGATGTCCTCGGCGTCCGCGTCGAGATGCCGACCTCGCAGCCGATCGTCCTCCTCCGTGAGCGGGAGGGCTCGCGGTACCTCCCCATCTGGATCGGGGCGGCCGAGGCGAGTGCGATCGCCTACGCCCAGGAGGGCGTCGAGCCTCCGCGCCCGCTGACCCACGACCTGCTCGTCGACGTCCTTCAGGCGTGCGGTCGCCGGCTCACCTCGGTCGAGCTGCTGCGGCTGGACGAGGGGGTCTTCTACGCCAGCCTCGTGCTGGACGACGACTCGCGGATCGACTCGCGCTCCTCTGACGCGATCGCCCTCGCGGTGCGCACCGGGGCGGAGGTGGTCGCCACCTCCCAGCTCCTCGACGACGCCGGTGTCGAGTCCTCCGAGGAGGAGGACGAGGTGGAGAAGTTCAAGGAGTTCCTCGAGGACATCAACCCCGAGGACTTCGAGACCGGTGGCGAGACCGGATCGTGACCGACACGCCCCGGTGGAGAGGGCACGGTCGTTGACCCCCACCGGGGGTGGTCGTACCGTGATTGATGCACCGGGCGCGACCACGGTGCGCTCAGCAGGCCCGCACGCGGCCTCGTCGACATCCAGGAGGCACCGTGGACAGCACGTCTGGCGGTAACGGTCCGCAGCCTGCCGTCCGCGCCCAGGGCGTCCTCTTCGACGACGACCTCCCCGAGCTGCGCGAGGACCTCGGCTACCGCGGGCCCGCGGCCTGCAAGGCCGCAGGTATCACCTACCGTCAGCTGGACTACTGGGCCCGGACCGGCCTGGTAGAGCCGTCGGTTCGCGGAGCGCACGGCTCCGGCAGCCAGCGGCTGTACGGATTCCGCGACATCCTCGTGCTCAAGGTGGTCAAGCGTCTGCTCGACACCGGGGTCTCGCTGCAGCAGATCCGGGTCGCCATCCAGCACCTGCGCGAGCGGGGGGTGGAGGACCTCGCCAACGTCACGCTCATGAGCGACGGGGCGAGCGTCTACGAGTGCACGTCAGCCGACGAGGTGATCGACCTCGTGCAGGGCGGTCAAGGCGTCTTCGGCATCGCCGTCGGGCGAGTGTGGCGCGAGGTCGAAGGCTCGCTCATGGAGCTGCCGAGCGAGCGCTGGGACGACGAGCCCGACCAGGCCGACCAGTCCGTGCCCGGCGACGAGGTGGGCGCGCGCCGCCGCGCCAAGCTCGCCTGAGCGCTCGCCTTACCGGCCCGCTGGTAGTCTCGCGAGGGCCGTTCACCCCATGAGGGAGAGCCCCCGACGTCGAACGGACGGTCGGGGCGCCGAAGGGGCAAACTCCCCGGAACCTCTCAGGCGCCAGGACCTCGTGGATCAGGCACCTCTGAAGCCTCGTGCGACAGAAGGGGAGGCAGACCGCCGTGCCACGACACCAGGGAGCCTCGACCATGACCGACCCTTCGATGCCCGAGTTCGTCAGCCGTCACATCGGACCGCGAGAGACCGACGTCGAGGCGATGCTCGAGACGGTCGGGCAGCCGACCCTGGAGCGCCTCTGCGAGGTCGCGGTGCCGGCCGTCATCCGGCAGGACGAGCCGCTGACGCTGGCGGCCGCGACGAGCGAGCTCGCCGTCGTCGAAGAGCTGCGTGCTCTGGCCGACCGCAACGTCGTGCACACCTCGATGATCGGCCTGGGCTACTACGGGACGATCACCCCTGCGGTGATCCAGCGCAATGTCCTGGAGAACCCCGCGTGGTACACCGCCTACACCCCGTACCAGCCCGAGATCTCCCAGGGCCGCCTCGAGGCGCTGCTGAACTTCCAGACGATGGTCTCCGACCTCACCGGCCTGACCACCTCAGGCTCCTCGTTGCTCGATGAGGCCACTGCCGCAGCGGAGGCGATGACCCTCATGCGGCGCGCCTCGAAGGTCGCCGACGGCGCCGTGCTGCTCATCGACGAGGGCGTCTTCCCCCAGACCAAGGCGGTCATCGAGACCCGCGCCATGCCGCTCGGTATCTCGGTGCTCGTCACCGACCTCACCGGCGTCACCTCCGGTGAGGCGCTGCGGGCCGCGGCAGGCGACCGCGATGTCTTCGGCGTCGTCGTGCAGTACCCCGGCGCCGACGGACGGATCGAGGACTGGCGTGCGGTCGCCGACGCGGCGCACGAGGTCGGGGCGCTGGTGACCGCCGCCGCCGACCTGCTTGCCCTGACCCTGCTCACCCCGCCCGGGGAGTGGGGTGCGGACGTGGCGGTGGGCACGAGCCAGCGGTTCGGTGTCCAGATGGGCTTCGGCGGTCCCCACGCGGGCTACATGGCGGTGCGCGGCGGGCTCGAGCGTTCGCTGCCCGGTCGCCTCGTCGGGGTCTCGTTAGACGAGACCGGTCAGGCGGCGTACCGCCTGGCCCTGCAGACCCGCGAGCAGCACATCCGCAGGGACAGGGCGACGAGCAACATCTGCACCGCGCAGGTCCTCCTCGCGGTGATGGCCTCGATGTACGCGGTCTACCACGGGCCAGGCGGCCTGCGCCGCATCGCCCTGCGGGTGCACGGCACCGCGGTGGACCTCGCCGGGCGGCTGCGCGCCAGCGGCGCCGAGGTCGGCGACCACCCCTACTTCGACACCCTGCGCGTCTCGGTGCCGGGCCGGGCCGATGCCGTCGTCGCGGCAGCGCTTGAGCAGGGCGTGAACATCTGGCGCCAGGACGGCGACACCGTCCTCATCAGCGTCGACGAGACCACCGACCCCGGGGAGGTCGCGGCCGTGGCGTCCGCCTTCGGCGGTGAGACGAAGGGAGAGGAGCCCGGCCCGGACGCGGTGGACAACTCGACCGCCCCGCTGATCGAGCCGGACTGGCCCGAGAGCCTGCGCCGGACCTCGGAGTACCTCACCCACCCGGTATTCCACGCTCACCAGAGCGAGACGGCGATGCTGCGCTACCTCCGCCGGCTCGCGGACCGCGACTTCGCCCTGGACCGAGGGATGATCCCCCTGGGGTCGTGCACGATGAAGCTCAACGCGATCACGGAGATGGTCTCGATCACCTGGCCGGAGTTCGCCGGCCTCCACCCCTTCGCGCCGGCGGACCAGACCGAGGGCATCCGCGAGCTGATCTCCCAGCTCTCCGGGTGGCTCAGCGACGTCACCGGGTACGACGCGGTCTCGCTCCAGCCGAACGCCGGCTCGCAGGGTGAGCTGGCCGGCCTGCTGGCGATCCGCAGCTACCATCTGGACCGCGGCGACGACGAGCGCAGGATCTGCCTGATCCCCTCCAGCGCCCACGGCACCAACGCGGCGTCGGCCGTCATGGCCGGCATGAAGGTGGTCGTGGTCAAGACCGACACGATCACCGGCAACGTCGACATGGACGACCTGAAGTCCAAGATCACCGAGCACGCCGAGCAGCTGGCGGCGATCATGGTGACCTACCCCTCGACCCACGGGGTCTACGAGGACACCATCAGCGACCTGTGCGCCATGGTCCACGACGCCGGTGGACAGGTCTACGTCGACGGGGCGAACCTCAACGCCTTGCTCGGCCTGGCCAAGCCCGGCCGATTCGGCGCGGACGTGAGCCACCTCAACCTGCACAAGACCTTCTGCATCCCGCACGGCGGGGGTGGGCCCGGCGTCGGCCCGGTCGGGGTGCGCGAGCACCTGGCCCCGTACCTGCCCAACCACCCGCTGGCCCCCGAGGCCGGCCCGGACAGCGGGGTCGGACCGATCAGCGCCGCTCCCTACGGCTCGGCTGGCATCCTGCCCATCTCGTGGGCGTACGTGCGGCTCATGGGCGGGGCCGGCCTCGCCCGGGCGACGCAGGTCGCGGTGCTCAACGCCAACTACATCGCCGCACGGCTGCGCGAGCACTTCCCGGTGCTGTACAGCGGGACCGACGAGCTGGTGGCCCACGAGTGCATCCTCGACCTGCGTGGCCTGACCAAGGACTCCGGCGTGACCGTCGACGACGTCGCGAAGCGGCTCATCGACTACGGCTTCCACGCCCCGACGATGTCCTTCCCGGTGGCGGGCACCTTCATGGTCGAGCCCACCGAGAGCGAGGACAAGGGCGAGATCGACCGGTTCTGCGACGCCATGATCGCGATCCGGCGGGAGATCGACGACGCTGCCGAAGGCGGTGTCGAAAGCTCGGTGCTGCGGGGGGCCCCGCACACCGCGCAGATGCTCGCGGGGGAGTGGCAGCGGTCCTACGACCGGGCAACGGCCGTCTTCCCGGCCGGGGTCGAGGCAGCCGACAAGTACTGGCCGCCGGTCGCGAGGATCGACGGCGCGTACGGCGACCGGAACCTCGTTTGCTCGTGCCCCTCGCCGGAGGAGCTCGCGCAGGACTGATCACACCGCGGCGACGACCGCCTCGATCTCGACGGTGGAGCCGGCCCGGGTGCGCTCGATGCGCAGCTGGGCCGGGATCCGGGTGCGCATGTCGGCGACATGGGAGATCACGCCGACGGCGCGGCCACCGGAGCGCAGCTCGTCCAGGACCGTCATGACCTGCTCGAGGGCGTCGTCGTCGAGGCTGCCGAAGCCTTCGTCGATGAAGAGCGAGTGGACCTCCGAGCCGCCGCTCTCCTCACGGACGGCATCGGCGGTGCCCAGTGCGAGAGCGAGGGAGACCATGAAGGTCTCGCCTCCGGAGAGGGTGGTGGCCGGTCGCGCCTCGCCGGTCCAGTGGTCGAGCACGTCGAGCCCGAGGCCGCCGCGCCGGCGGCGATCTGATCGTCCGTGGTCGACGACGAGCTCGAAGCGGGCGTCTGCCATCGACCCGAGCCGCTCGTTGGCCAGCTCGGTGATGCGGTGCAGACGGGCGGCCAGCACGTATGTCGTCAACGAGATGCCGTCGACGTTGTCCGGGCCCCGGCCGCTCGCCAGCTCGGCGAGCCCGGTGACGACGTCACGGCGCCCGTCCTCGACCGCCTCGGACTCGGCGAGGTCCGCGAGGTCGTCGCGGCACCGACGCAACGCCGTGCCCAGCTGTCGCACCGCCTCGTGGTGGCCGCCCGCCCGCCGCAGCTCACCGCGAGCGCTCGCCTCGGCCCGCTGCGCTGCGGCGAGGTCTGGCGCCTCACCCTGGAGGGACTGCTCGACGGCGGGCTCGGCCAGCACGTGCTGGGCGGCCGCGGTCGCGTCGTCATGGGTGCGCACCCGGGTGCGCAGATCGCTGAGCTCCTGCTCGGCGAGACGGGACTGCTCGGCATGCCCGGCGTCGTCGAAGCCGTGCTGCCGCGCCGCATCCTCGAGGTCGGCCGTCGCCGTCTGCAGGATGGCCTCGGCCTCCGCGGCCGCCGTCGTGGCCGAGAGCAACGCGTCGACCCGTCCGCGCACGGCCTCGTGGTGCTCGCGGTGGCGACGGGCCAGGGTGCCGAGCTCGGCGACCGCGCGATGGGGCGGGGCGTCCTGGCTGAGCAGCTCGTCGTCAGTCGCGTCCTCACGGCACTCCGGCGGCGAAGGGGGACCGCAGCGGCATCCGGCGTGATCCTCCAGGGCCGAGCCGAGCGACGTGACCCGCGCTGCCTGCTCCACCTCGTGCTGCTCGAGCAACGCCCCTGCCGAGGCGGTCTCGGCGCGGAGAGCGTCCAGCTGCTGGGTCGTGTGCTCGACCTGCTCGTCGAGGGTCGTCAGCTCGGCGCGTGCATGCTCGGCCTGGGCGATCTCGGCGCTGCGCGCCTCGATCTCCTCCTCGAGCGCGGTGCTCGCCGCCTGCAGCTCGGCTGCGGTGCGCTCGTCACCCTGCACCGCCTCGCTCAGCTGGTCCCGCTCCTGCAGAAGGGCGTCCCGTCGACCCGTCGCCTGGGTGTGCTCCTCGTGCGTCCGGCGACGGCGCTCGTCGGTCGCGGCGAGGGTGTCTGCGTCGACCGCCTCGTGCGAGGACGACGCCGGGGCAGGATGCTCGGCGGAGCCGCAGACGGGGCAGGGGTGTGCCAGCTCCAGCCCGGCGGCGAGCTCGGCGGCCATGCCTTCGAGGCGGCGCTGCAGCGCGTCGAGGTAGGTGTGGCGGGCGTCCAGTGCGGCGGTGTGGGCGGTGCGCTCCTGCTCCTCCGCGCGGGGCAGCAGCTCCTCGCACAGCAGCTCCAGCCGCGTGCGTTCGCGCAGGCGTCTATCCAGCTCGGGGCGCGAGCGTTGCAGGTCGAGCAGCGCCGTCGTCGCGAGCGTGGCCCGGTCGAGGGTGGCACCCAGCTCCGAGCGTCTCCCGCGCAGCTCCTGCAGCCGCGCGGCGGTCTGCTCGACGCTCCCGGAGGTGCGCTGGGCGCGGCGGCGCAGCTCCTGACCGCGCTGCGCACCGCTCTCCAGCTCGTCCCGGGCGCGGTCCATCTCTTCGAGCCCGGCCTCGCCCGCGTCGAGCTCGGCGGTCACGGCGCGTACGGCGTCGAGGTCGTCGAGATCGCGCAGGTGAGCCGGCACCTGCTCGGCCGCGAGATCACCACGTCTGACCTGGGTCTCGAGCTCCGCGCGGGCTCTGCGCATGGGTGCGCGCGCCACGTGCACCTGGTCGGCGCGGGACGCCGCGTCGAGGCGGCGACGCGCCTGCTCGATCAGCGGCTCATCGTCCGCGAGCGCCGCGAGGGTGGCCCGCGCGCGCTCGCCGCGGCTGCGGTCGGCGGCCTCGGCGCGCCCGCGAGCCAGCTCGACGGAGGCCTGCTGGTGTGTCGTCTCGGCATGATCGGCCGCGGCAAGCGCGTCGTTCTCCGCGGAGATCACCGCCCCGTGCAGCGGCGCGGTCCTCGCCAGCAGGTCGCGCGCGCCTCGCGTGTCGTCCACCCACGAGCAGTCCGAGGTGAGCGGCGCCTCGCCGACGGGCGGCGCGGAGGTGCTGGTCCAGTCCTCGAGCGTGCGTCGCAGGGCCGCTCGTACCGAGCTCAGCCGGGCGGCTCGCTGCGTACCCAGCTCGTCGAGCCGGCGGCGCTCCTCAAGCAGCCAGGCCTCGATGTCGGAGTAGGTGGCCACGTCGAAGAGGCGCCGCAGGAGCGACTCTCGGTCGTCGTTGGTCGCGTGGAGGAAGGCCGCGAAGTCGCCCTGCGGCAGGACGACGACCCGGTGGAACTGCTCCGCCGTCATGCCGAGCACGTCCTCGAGGACCCGTCCGGCCTCGTCCAGGCGCCGAGCGACGGTGCTCCACTCGCCGCCGACACTCTCGTCGAGGACGATCGACGCCTGCACCGGTGTCTTGCGCCCGGGCCGCTCGAACGCCGCGGTGCGCTCGATGCGCAAGCGCCTCCCGGCGAGGGTCGCCTCCAGCACCACCCGAGGTACCGCGGCGTCGTCGGCATGCTGGCTCTTGAGCTGCTTGACCGGCCGATGGCCGGGAACCCGGCCGAAGAGGGCGAAGGAGACGGCGTCGAGCAGGCTCGTCTTGCCCGCGCCGGTCGGCCCGGAGATGAGGAAGAGCCCCGCGTCGCCGAGCGCCTCAAGGTCGACCCTCTGCCGCTCGGCGAAGGGGCCGAACGCCTCGACCTGGAGGTGGTGCAGCCTCACGCCGCCCCCCGAGAGGGGCCGAACGCCTCGACCTGGAGGTGGTGCAGCCTCACGCCGCCCCCCGAGAGTCGCCCCGGCCAGAGACCTGGCCCTCGCCTCGGCCCTCGACCTGGCCCTCGTCCTGGCGGGTGTCGCGCTGACGACGCGCGCCGTCGACGGCGTCGGTGATCACCCGCCGCTCGGCCTCGGAGGGCGCGACGCCGTCGCGGACGTCGGTGACGAAGTCGCGGCACACCGACGCGGCCGATCGGCCTCGCACCGACACCGGTCGGCGCGGGACCGTGGCATCGGCCTGGGAGGGCCGTAGCTGGAGCGAGAGGACGTGCGGGAAGCGGCCGCGCAGCCGGTCCATGGCACCGCGGGGGCGCAGCGGGTCGGTGAGGACGGCCTGGACGAAGGAGCGCTCGTGCTCGGCATGCCGGGGATCTGCCAGGAGCTCGTCGATGGTGCCGGTGAGCACCGCCAGCGGGCGGTGCACCGGCGCAGGGACGGTCTCGACGCGAGTCCCCCCGTCCGGCTCCACCTCGACGAGCAGGGAGCCCTTGGTCTCGCCCGTCTCGGAGAACGACATCGGCACGGGCGAGCCGCAGTAGCGCACGGACGGCGTGATCTCCTGGGGTCGGTGGAGATGGCCCAGCGCCGCGTAGGAGAGACCGTCGAAGACCGATGCGGGGACCATCGAGACCCCGCCGACGGAGATGTCTCGCTCGGAGTCGGTGACCATGCCCTCGCCGGCGAAGCAGTGCGCGGCGACGACCGCGGCGGGTCCGCGCGTGCCGGCGTCGGCCCGGATGCGCTCCATCGCGGCGGAGACCACGGCGGCATGGGTCCGGGTCTCGACCCCGAGGTGCGTCTGCACCTGGGTGGACAGCGGGTCGAGGTAGGGGAGGGGATAGATCGGGACGCCGTCGACGACCACCGGCCGGGCCACGTCGGCCAGCGAGGACCGGATGTGCACCCCCGCCTCCTCGAGCAGGGGGGAGCCGAAGCCGAGCCGCCTCGCCGAGTCGTGGTTGCCGGGGGAGAGGATGACGCTCGCCCCGGCGTCCCGGAGCCGAAGCAGGGTCTGGGAGAGCAGGTCGACCGCGTCCGGCGGTGGGATCGCCCGGTCGTAGACGTCCCCCGCGACGACGACCGCGTCCACCCCTTCGCCACGGACGACCTCGACAAGGTGGTCGAGGTACCCCGCCTGCGCCTCGAGCAGGCCCACACCGTGCAGGGACCGGCCCAGGTGCCAGTCGGAGGTATGGATCATCCGCATGCCACAGACGCTATGACCTGGCACCGACAACGTCGTGGACCCGCGCCGCGACCGCCCTCATCGGCCGTGGGACAACCCTGCCGCGAGTGCCGCCGGTGTGCTTGGCTGGTCCCTCCGGCGCAGCGAGGAGGGACCCATGGGCAAGGAAGTCGAGGCCCAGAGCTACACCCGCGAGGAGCGGCAGCGGTACCGCGAGAAGGTCCACCAGAACCTCGACGTCTTCGAGCGGATGCTCACCCAGGCCCACTTCGAGGCCGAGCGCCCGCTGACCGGCCTGGAGATCGAGCTCAACCTGGTCGACGAACGCAACGACCCCGCCTTCGCCAACGCCGAGGTCCTCGAGGCGATCGACGACCCGACCTACCAGACCGAGCTCGCGCGCTTCAACATCGAGCTGAACGTCGCGCCCCGACCGCTGCCCGGCGACTCCGCGCTGAGCCTCGAGCAGCACCTGCGGGACTCGCTGAACCGGGCGGAGGAGAAGGCCCAGGCGGTCGGTGCACGGATCGTCCCGGTGGGCATCCTCCCGACGATCCGCCCGGAGCACTTCGAGGGCGAGTGGATCAGTCGCAACAACCGGTACACCGCGCTCAACGACTCGATCTTCTTCGCCCGCGGCGAGGACATCGTCATCGACATCGAGGGGCCCACGGGGGAGCGGGTGCACACCTTCGCCGACTCGATCGCCCCCGAGTCGGCCTGCACCTCGGTCCAGCTCCACCTGCAGGTCAGCCCGGGTGACTTCGCCGACCACTGGAACGCCGCACAGGCGATCTCCGGGCCGCAGGTGGCGCTGGCGGCCAACTCGCCGTTCTTCTTCGGCCGGCGCCTGCACGCCGAGACCCGGATCGAGCTCTTCAAGCAGGCCACCGACACCCGCCCGATCGAGCTGAAGAATCAAGGCGTGCGACCCCGGGTCTTCTTCGGGGAGCGATGGATCACCTCCATCTTCGACCTCTTCGAGGAGAACGTGCGCTACTTCCCCTCGCTGCTGGCCGAGTCCACCGACGAGGACCCGATCGCCGTCCTCGACAGCGGGGGCACCCCGACGCTCGCCGAGCTGAACCTGCACAACGGCACGGTCTACCGGTGGAACCGCCCGATCTACGACATCGCCGACGGCAAACCGCACGTCCGGGTCGAGAACCGGGTGCTTCCTGCGGGGCCGACGATCCTCGACGTCCTGGCCAACGCCGCCTTCTACTACGGCGTGGTCCACCAGCTGGTCCGGGAGGACCGTCCGGTGTGGACTCGGCTGTCCTTCGCCGCTGCGCGGGCGAACTTCGACGCGGCGGCCCGCGGTGGCCTGGAGTCCCGGATCTACTGGCCGGGGCTGGGTGAGGTGGGCGCCGACGAGCTCGTGCTGCGTCACCTGCTGCCGATGGCGGCGAAGGGGTTGGCGGACTGGGGCGTGGCCCCGTCGGTGCGCGACCGCTACCTCGAGGTGATCGAAGGGCGGTGCGTCACCGGTCAGAACGGCGCGACCTGGCAGACCGAGACCGTGGCTCGCCTCGAGGAGCGAGGCGCCGACCGGGCGGAGGCGCTGCGCCAGATGCTGGGCCGCTACGTCGAGCTGATGCACTCCAACGAGCCGGTCCACACCTGGGAGCTGCCCTGACCTGCGCTCACCCGGCGAGCTCCCGCAGCCCGTCGTGCGGCACGTTCCAGACCGTGACACAGGGCTGCTCGCGGTAGAAGCCGAGCATGCTCAGCGACCCCGCGTCGAGCATGAGCTGAGCAGCCAGGTGGGGCGAGTGGCCCAGCCAGACTGCCGTGAGGATCCGCAAGGCGTGCCCGTGGCCGACGAGGCACACGTCGGCGCCGAGCTCGCCCTCGCCGTGGACGATCGGGCGGACCCGGGCGATCACCCTGGATGCCCTCGCCGCGACCTCCTCGACCGTCTCGCCGGGGGTCTGCCCCACCGGCACCCCGTCGAAGACGTCCCAGTCCCCGCCGAGCTCCGTGCGCAGGTCTTCGGTGGTCCGGCCCTCGGCCCCGCCGTAGTCCCACTCGCTCAGGTCGGGCTCGATCTGCGGGTCGAGGCCGGCCAGCTCGGCGGTCCGGCGGGCTCGGACCAGCGGCGAGGACAGCACCAGGGCGAAGTCAAAGCGCTCCAGCGCGGGGCGCAGCGCCGCCGCGTCCTTCCTCACCCTCGGGCAGGAGCGGGAGGTCGGTCCGTCCGGTGTGCCGGCCGTCGCGGCTCCACTCGGTCTGGCCGTGGCGGACCAGGACCAGGCGTCCCGGTGAGGGTGAGGTGCTCATCCAGGCACTTTATGGTGAGGTGATGGCTACCTATGTCGAGGTCCACCCGGACAATCCCCAGCCCCGCACGATCGGCAAGGTCGTCGAGCGCATCCGAGACGGGGCGCTCGTCGCCTTCCCCACCGACTCCGGGTACGCGCTCGGGGGGCACCTGGAGGACCAGCAGATCAAGGACCGGATCCGCGACATCCGCCGGCTGGACGACAAGCACCACTACACCTTGCTGTGCCGTGACTTCGCCCAGCTGGGCCAGCTCGTCATCGTCGACAACCCCGTCTTCCGCGCGGTCCGCGCCGCGACGCCGGGGCCGTACACCTTCATCCTCCCCGCGACCAAGGAGGTGCCCCGGCGCCTGCTCCACGCGAAGAAGAAGACGGTCGGGGTGCGCATCCCAGACAATGCGGTCGTCCAGTCGCTCCTGGCCGAGCTGGGGGAGCCGCTGCTGAGCAGCACCCTGCTGCTGCCGGGGGAGAGCGCGACCCCGGAGACCGGCTGGGAGGTCAAGGAGGCCCTCGACCACGTCGTCGACATCGTCATCGACGCCGGTGAGGTCCAGATGGAGCCGACCACGGTCATCGACTTCAGCTCGGGTACCGCCGAGGTGGCCCGCGACGGGGCGGGCGACACCTCCCCCTTCGAGGACTGAGTCCGACCCGGGCGAAGGGAGGTCAGCCGCCGGCGGCGGTGACCTCACCGGCGGCTTGACCGAAGGCGTCGACGCACCGGCGGACGTCCTCCTCGCTGTGCGCTGCCGAGAGCTGGACCCGGATCCGGGCCTGCCCCTTGGGGACGACGGGGTAGGAGAAGGCGATGACGTAGATGCCCAGCTCGAGCATCCGGTCGGCGATCTGCGCGGCGGTGCGGGCACCGTCCTCACCGGGGAACATCACCGGCACGATCGCGTGCTCGCCGGGGAGCAGCTCGAAGCCGGCATCGCTCATCAGCTCGCGGAAGAGCGCGGCGTTGCGGCGCAGCGCCTGGCGCGGCTCGTCGGAGTCGCGGGCGATCTCGAGGGCCTTGAGCGAGCCGGCGACGATCGCGGGGGCGACCGCGTTGGAGAAGAGGTAGGGCCGGGCGCGCTGCTTGAGCAGGTCGACCACCTCCCGCGGAGCGGCGACGTAGCCCCCGCTGCCGCCGCCGAGGGCCTTGCCCAGGGTGCCGGTGAGGATGTCGACCCGGTCCATCACGCCGCAGGCCTCGTGGGACCCGCGTCCGCCTTCGCCGACGAAGCCGGTGGCGTGGGAGTCATCGACCATGACCATGGCGCCGAACTCCTCGGCGAGGTCGCAGATCTGCTCCAGCGGGGCGAGGTAGCCGTCCATCGAGAAGGCGCCGTCGGTCACGACGAGGATCCGGCGCGCCCCCTTCGCCTCCTCGAGCTGGGCACGCAGGTCGTCCATGTCCCGGTTCGCGTAGCGCTTGCGCTGCGCCTTGCACAGCCGGACCCCGTCGATGATCGAGGCGTGGTTGAGGGCGTCGGAGATGATGACGTCGTCGGGGCCGAGGAGCACCTCGAAGACTCCGCCGTTGGCGTCGAAGCAGGACGGGAAGAGGATCGCGTCCTGCGTACCGACGAAGTCGGCGATCGCGCGCTCGAGGTCCCGGTGCCCGGTCTGGGTGCCGCAGATGAAGCGCACGCTGGCCATGCCGAAGCCGGACTCGTCCAGCCCTCGGTGGGCGGCGGCGACGACGTCGGGGTGGTCGGCCAGGCCGAGGTAGTTGTTGGCGCAGAAGTTCAGCGCCTCGCCGCTCGTCGTCTCGATGTGCGCGGCCTGGGGGCTGGTGATCAGCCGCTCGTGCTTGGTCAGCCCGGCCTGCTCGATCTCGACGAGCTCATCGGTGAGGGCGTCCTTGACGGTGTACATGTGCTCAGCTCCAATCCATGACGACCTTGCCGCACCGACCCGAGCGGGCGGTGTCGAAGGCGCTCTGCCAGTCTTCGGCGGGCACGCGGTGGGTGATGACCGAGGTCACCGCGTCCCGCAGGTCCTGCGAGGTCGAGAGCATCGCGCTCATCGCGTACCAGGTGTCGTACATCTCGCGGCCGTAGATGCCCTTGATCGTGATCATGTGGGTGATGACCTTGCCCCAGTCGACGGGGTAGGGCTCCTTGGGCAGGCCGAGCATCGCGATCCGCCCGCCGTGGTTCATGTGGTCGATCATCGCCGAGACCGCCGGTGGCGCACCGCTCATCTCCAGGCCGACATCGAAGCCTTCGCGCATCCCGAGCCGCCCCATCACCTCGCGCAGGTCGCCGGTGGCCGGGTTGACCCCGATGTCCGCGCCCGCGGCGCGGGCGAGCTCGAGCCGCTCGTCGGAGAGGTCGGTGACCGCGATGTAGCGGGCGCCGACGTGGCGGGCGATGGCCACCGACATCACCCCGATCGGGCCCGCGCCGGTGACGAGCACGTCCTCGCCGGCGAGGGGGAAGGAGAGGGTGGTGTGGGTGGCGTTGCCGAGGGGGTCGAAGACCGCGGCGAGGTCGGGGTCGAAGCCCTCGGGCTGGACCCAGACGTTGCTCGCCGGGAGGACGACGTAGTCGGCGAAGGCCCCGTCCCGGTTGACCCCGACCCCCTCGGTGTTGATGCACAGGTGGCGCCGCCCGGCCCGGCAGTTCCGGCAGCGGCCGCAGACGATGTGACCCTCGCCGGAGACGAGCGCGCCGACGGCGACGTCGGTGACGTCCTCGCCGATCTCGGCGACGACGCCGCTGAACTCGTGCCCGATGATCTGGGGGGTGCGCACGACGGAGGCGGCCCACTCGTCCCAGTCGTGCAGGTGCAGGTCGGTGCCGCACAGGCCCGCCCGGAGCACCCGGATCTTCACCTCGCGCGGCCCCGGTGTCGGCTCAGGGACGTCGGTCATCTCCAGGCCGGGTCCCGGCGCGGTCTTGACGAGGGCTCGCATCGGCGGGAGGGCTCCTTGGGTGTCGGCGAAGGGGGGTCCGGATGATGAGACCCCGGTCACCGTAGCGCGGCCTGGTCGAGGATCGCTGCCACGGCCTGCGGGTGCTGCTGGGGGAGTCCGTGGCCGCCGTCGGGCACGACGGCGAGTCGGCCGCCAGCTGCGGTCGCGATGGCCGCGCACCACTCCTGGCTCGAGACCTCGTCGGCGGAGCCGCGCACGACGGTGACCGGGGCGCTCACCCCCTGAGCCACCGAGCCGGGTCCGCGTCCGATATCGGCGCGGAAAGCGGCGACTGCCAGCGGGGAGGAACGCAGATAGTCGCCGGCCGCCTGGGCGAGGACCCGTGGCGCCTCGTCGGGGACGCCGCGGACAAGAGCGCCGATGTGGTCACGCAGCCGGGGGAGCCGGGGGTCGGGCGAGGGAGAGATCAGCGTGACCGAGCGCGCGAGCCCGGGGCGCAACGCGGCCAGCCGGGCGGCGGTGAGGGCGCCGAGGGAGTGACCGGCCAGGTCCGCGTCGTCGACCCCCGCGACATCGAGCCAGCGGCTGAGGTGCGCGGCCTGCGCCTCGACCCCCATGTCGCCGGGCAGCCGGCGGCTGCGTCCCGCACCCGGTGGGTCGACGACGAGGAGCGATCGGGTATCGGCGAGGTGAGGGATGAGCCAGCGGTAGGCGTGCCACGACATCGACAGCCCAGGGACGAGGACGAAGGGGGCGCCCCCTTCGTCCTTCGCGGGGGAAGCCTCGACCCACGCGGTCGCCACCCCGTCGATCCGCGCACGACGATGCACGAGCCGGGCATCTCGGCGGGGGGTCGGCCGGAGCCGAGGAAGGGTCACGGAGCCGGGGGGAGGAGCGAGCGCAGCGCGGCGTCCTCGACGGTGATGCGATGACGCAGCAGGATCGCGTTGGCCGCGGTGAAGCCGGCCGCGGTCACCCGGGCGCCATGGACGAGCGGCAGCGCCAGGCCCTCGGTGACAACCGCGGCGTAGTTCGGATGGGCCAGCCAACGGTAGGGCCCCGCCTCCACGCGGGTCGCGCCCGGGATGACGACGACCCGGGTGCTCCACTGCCTCCCGAGGCTGTGGATGCACCACCACCGCAGCACCTGCGCTGCGACCACGCCTCCGAGCGCGGGCCACCCGACGGCGGGGGTGAAGGTGCGTTGGCACCGGTCGACCTCGACGACGGACCCGACCAGGAGGGCGGTGTGCAGCCCGACCATGACCGGGTAGTGGCCCCGGCCGGACTCGACCCCGCCCTGCGCCATCGCCCACCGACGGTTGCGCCTGTCGACGGCGAGCTCGGCAAGACGCTCCACGCCCACGGCGGCGATCAGCGCGCGATACGCGGTGCGTGACCTCATCGAGGGTCCCCTGAGTGCAGCAGCACCATCTCGAGGCAGAAGCCGGGGCCCATGGCGAGCAGCATCCCGTGGGTGCCAGGGGCCGGTGGGCGCTCGCGCAGAGTGTCGGCGAGGACGTGCAGCACCGACGCCGACGAGAGGTTGCCGATCCGGTCCAGGGAGGTCCACGTCAGGCCGAGAGCGGCCCGGGGGACCTCCAGGGCGGCCTGCATGGCCTCGAGGACCTTCGGCCCGCCGGGATGGGCGACCCACCACCCGATGTCGTCACGGGTGAGTCCGTGCTCGGCGAGGAACCCGTCGACGTCATCGCGCAGGTGGGTCTCGACGAGGCGGGGGACCTCTGCCCCTAAGACGATGCGCAGACCGGTGTGCCCGACGTCCCATCCCATCGCCCGCTCGGTACCGGCATACATCCGGCTGCGCGAGTCGCGGACCACCACCTCAGCAGATCGTCCTTCGGCTCCGGGGTGCCGCGCCCCCGTGAGCACGACGGCCGCGGCACCGTCGCCGAAGAGCCCGCTCGCGACGACGTTGGCCATCGAGGGGTCGTCGCGCTGGACGGTGAGGCTGCACAGCTCGATCGCGACGAGGACGGCGACGTGCTCGGGATGCCCGAGCAGGTAGTCGTGCACCCTGGCGATCCCCGCGGCGCCGGCGACGCAGCCGAGCCCGACGAGCGGCACCCGCCGCACGTCCTGGCGCAGCCCCACCTGGGCGGCGATCCGAGCGTCCAGCGACGGGACGGCGATGCCCGTGACCGTCGCGGAGGCAACGAGGTCGACGTCCTTCGGGGCCAGACCGGCCTGGGCGAGCGCGTCGAGCAGGGCTCTCGAGCCGAGATCGACGGCCGCGTCGATGAAGGCGTCGTTGGCCTCACCGAAGGTCCTCAGGGCGAGGTACTGCTCGGCGGGCAGGGCGAGATGCCGCGTGCTCACCCCCGCGTTCCCGTGGACCCGCCGTACCACCTCGGGGTTGAGACCGGTGTCGCCGATGAGCTCGAGGAACATCTCGCTCAGCTCAGCCTGCTCGTAGCGGTGCGGGGGCAGGGCGGTGCCGACCGTGCACAGGGTGCTGGTCCGGCTGCTGGTGGCGCCCGGCTGGCTCATCACGCGTCGGTCTCCTCGGTCAGGCTGGCGCCCAGGAGGGCGAGGTCGATGGCGGCGATGCCGACGACGGCCGCGAGCGCGCCGCGCCCGCGGCCTCGGTCGCGGGCTGCGGCCCCGGCGAGCGCCAGCGAGGCCGCGAGCACCGTCCGCTCGGCCCTCCCGAGAGGCCGCCGGTCGAGTGCGAGCACGAAAGACGAGGCGGCGAGGGTCGACCCGACGAGGAGACGGCTCACCCCTTCGCCCAACCGGTGAGGGAGCCCGGGCACCCCCGTCGCGCGATCGTCCTCGAGGTCGGGCAGCGCGTTGACGAGATGAGCGCCGACCCCGAGCAGTGCGGCCCCGACGGTCGTCGCCCGAGGCGCGAGGGCCGGCTGGGGGAGCGCGAGGGTGACGACCGACGGCAGCAACCCGAAGGCGATCGCATACGGGGCCGGCGATGCCCACGTCCCCTTGACCCCGAGGTTGTGGGCCAACCCGCTGGCCACCGTGGCGAGCTGGGTGAGCGCGGCCCGCCCGCCGAGGGCGCGGGACGCCACGAGGTTGAGCGCACACGCGCCCGCTGCGGCCCGCGCCACGGCTCGAGGGGACACCTCGCCGCGAGCGACGGGCTTGTCCAGCCGATCGGTGAGGCGATCGCGACGCACGTCGATGAGGTCGTTGCTCCAGCCGATGAGCAGCTGGCCCGACCCGACGGCGCCGACCACCGCCACCGCTCGGGCGCGGGGGAGGTGGGCCGAGCGGCACAGACCTGCGGCGAGAGCGGTCACCGCAGCAGCAGGCCCCGGGTGGGTGGCCATCAGCAGTGCGTGTCCCGTCCGCAGCAGGTGGGCGGGAGGGTGAGGCACCGGGACACTCTAACCGGGCGCGGCTCCCAGCAACCGGACGCGCGACCCGCCATTATGGAGTGATGCTCGACATCGTGGTGATCGGCGGTGGCCCGGTGGGGCTTGCCGCCGCCCTGCATGCCCACCGGCTCGGTCTGCGCTGCGTCGTCGTCGAGCAACGCTCAGGTGTGCTGGACAAGGCATGCGGAGAGGGAATCATGCCCGGGGGGCTGCGGGCGCTGCGGGAGCTGGGCGTCGATCCTGCCGGTCATGCGCTCACCGGTGTCCGCTATGTGGCGGGCGACCGATCGGTCTCGGCTGGTTTCGGGCCGGCGGGGACCGGCCGCGGCGTGCGCCGCACCACGCTGCATCGCACGCTCCTCGACACGGTCGCGGAGGCGGGGATCGAGGTGGTGGCTGCCCGCGCCGGACTGCCCGCACAGGACGACGAGGGGGCGACCACCCCGCTGAGCACCCGAGGGGCGCTGCGTAGCCGGTACGTGCTCGCCGCCGACGGGCTGCACTCCGCCACCCGGCGGGGGCTCGGACTGGATCGCCCCGTCGGCGCGCCGGCCCGCTATGGGCTGCGACGGCATCACGCGGTGCAGCCGTGGACCGACCATGTCGAGGTGCACTGGGGTCGCGACGCGGAGGCGTACGTGACGCCGGTGGGGGAGCGGCTCGTCGGGGTCGCGGTGCTCAGCAGCGCCCGCCGGTCGGTGGACGCCCACCTGGAGTCCTTTCCCACCCTGCGCGCGCGGCTGGCTGGGGCGAAGGTCGAGGGTCGCGACCTCGGAGCAGGACCGCTGCGCCGCAGCGCCAGCCGGCGGGTCGCCGGCCGCGTCCTTCTCGTGGGAGACGCGGGTGGGTACGTCGACGCTCTCACCGGCGAAGGGGTGATGCTCGGGGTAGCGCAGGCGGCAGCGGCCGTCGAGTCGGTGTCCGTCGGAGACGCGGCAGGGTACGACCGGCGCTGGCGGGTGCTCACGCGCCGGCACACGGCGCTGACCCTCGGTCTGGTCGGCGCCACACGGCTGCGCGTGCCGCGGGCTGCGCTCGTCCCGGCTGCTGGCCTGCTGCCCGGGGTCTTCGGATCTGTGGTGCGCTCGATCGCCTCGAGCTGACTCACTACCCGTGCTGACTCACTACCCGTGCTGACTCACTACCCTTGCGGACATGGACGACAGCTCACGGCCGCCGCAGCAGCCGGTGGCGCCACCCCCCTTCGCTCTGCCGCCGGAGCACCCGCAGGCGACGGTGGTGCTCGTCCTGGGCATCCTTGGGGTCGTCGGGCTCCCGGTCGTCGCCCCCGTCGCCTGGTACCTGGGGCGGCAGGCGCTGCGTGAGATCGATGCCAACCCCGGTGCCTACTCCCGGCGCGAACACGTCTTCATCGGCTACGTCCTCGGCATCGTGGGAACCGCGCTGCTGGCCTTCCTCTTCGTCGCCTTCGGGGCCATGTTCATCGTCTGGGCGGGGATGCTCATCTCCCTCGCTGGGAGCATGTGAGCCATGACCCGCGTCGTCGCGCTGCTGCGCGCCATCAATCTCGGGGCCAAGCGCCGTTTCCCGATGGCCGAGGTCATCCGGGTCGTCGAGGGGCTCGGAGGGACCGAGGTGTCCACCCACCTCGCGACCGGCAACGTCTGCTTCACCACCGACGTGGACGACCCGCAGGGGCTCGCGACCCGTCTGGAGCGGGCCTTCGAGGCCGACCGCGGGTTCGAGGTCCCGGTCGTCGTGCTCCGGGCCGACGATCTGGCCCAGGTGGCCGCGGACGCCGAGGAGATCGGCGCCGGGCACGTCGGCCAGCACCTCGTGTCCTTCCTGCGCGACCCGGCTCCGCCCGATGCTCAGGAGCTGCTCGACGCGATCGAGGCGCCGGGGGAGAGGGCGGTGGTCAGGGGTCAGGTGGTCCACCTCCTGCTCGGCGAGACCGTGCGCGAGTCCAGGCTGGGCAACGCAGCGGTGGAGAAGCACCTTGGCCTCGCCACTGCCCGGAGCGCTCAGGTGGTCGAGACGATGGCCCAGAAGTGGGCTAGTCGGTCGTGACGAGGGGGACGAACCGGTAACGACCGTGGGTCGAGACTCGCGGACGGTCACCGTCGTTCTCGACCAAGGTCATCGCTCCGTCGACGGGGATGACCATCCGCCCGCCGGGCGCCAGCTGGTCGACGAGGGGCGCCGGGAGGCGTCGCGCCTCCGCCGAGACGAGGATCCGCTCGAAGGGGGAGTGCTGGGGCAGCCCGAGGACGTCGGGATCCGCCTGGACGATGTCGGCCCAGGGGCGGTCGGTCCGGGAGAGGTTCTCCTGGCCGAAGGACACGAGCTGGGGGAGGAGCTCGACCCCGCGCACCCGACCGGCGGGCCCCACGAGGTGCCCGAGCAGGGCCGTGGTCCAACCGGACCCGGCGCCGACGTCGAGGACGTGCTGGCCGGGCCGGACGTCGAGCAGTCGCAGCATCGACGCGACGGTGCGGGGCTGAGAGTTGGTCTGGCCGTGGCCGATGGCGATCGGGGCATCCCGGTCGCCGTGGCGGGTGCCCGGGAGGAGGTAGTTCTCCCGTGCCACGGCGGCGAAGGCGTGGTCGACGGCGTCCATCCCGCCATGGTGGCCCACGGGGAGGCAGACTGGTGGGCATGAGTGCTTCCAGCGACGTCCTGCGCGTCCTCCTGACTGATGCGGCGCGCCGCCCCGAGCACAGCGCCGAAGCGGTGCTGGAGGGTATTGACGACCAGACCCTGCACCGCCAGGTACGCCAGGACCTGGGCTCGGTTGCCTGGCTGGTGTGGCACGCCGCCGCGCAGCTGGACGCGCAGGTGGCCGACCTCGCTGGTCGCACGTCGGTCTGGGAGGGGGAGGGGTGGAGCGAGCGTCTCGGCGTGCGCCGCGACCAGTCGGGACCGGCTGCCTTCGGGCTGGGTGACGGACCCGAGGAGATCGCCGCGCTGCGGGTGAGCTCAGCCGATGAGCTGCTTGCGTATGTCAGGTCGGTCGTGGCGGCGGTCGTGACTGCGGTGCAGCAGTGGAGCCCCGAGGATCTCGGCGAGGTGATCGACGAGTCGTGGGACCCGCCGGTGACCCGCGGGGTGCGGCTGATCAGCGCGATCGACGACGCCGCCCAGCACCTCGGTCAGGCGGCCTACCTGCGCGGGCTGCTCGACGGCTGGACCTACGGGGTGTAGCCGGTGATCGATGACGCCGCCCAGTACCTCGGTCAGGCGGCCTACCTGCGCGGGCTGCTCGACGGCTGGACCTACGGGGTGTAGCCGGTGGTGGAGCGCACCGACGATGGCCGGTACATCGTCGTCGACGGGCGACGCTGGCGTGCGAGCGACCCCGCGATCCCGGAGTCTCTGCGTGCCGAGCTTGTCGCCGAGCTCATGGCCGCACGCCGCCTCGTGAAGTCCGACCCCAAGACCGCGCGGCCACGGGTCCAGGACGCCAAGGTTGCCCTCGGAGAGCGAGGCGAGCCGTGGTGGTCACCGACCGAGGATGGCCGTCGTACGCGCCTGGCCGCGACGATCCGGTCGCTGCTGTCTCACCGCGACGGCACGACGATCTGCCCCAGCGACGCGGCCCGGGTGGTGGGCGGTGAGGACTGGCGTGAGCACATGAGCCTCGCGCGCGAGGTCGCCGCCGCGTTGCACGACGAAGGGGTGGTCGAGGTCCAGCAGAAGGGCGAGATGGTGCCCGACCCGAGACAGGCCAGGGGCCCGATCCGGATCGCCCGCACCAGACTTAGCCAGACTTAGCCAGACTTAGCCATGCTGAGCTAGGGTACTGGACATGATCCAGGTGAACGTCCACGAGGCGAAGTCGCAGCTCTCCCGGCTCATCGAGGCGACGCTCGCGGGGGAGGAGGTGACGATCGCCCGGGCGGGCAAGCCCGTCGTCGACCTCGTTGTCCACGAGCGGTCGGATGTACGCATCGGCCTCGACGGCTGGACGGGGTACGCCGTGGACGAGAGCGTGTGCGATGGGCTCGACCCGCAGGTCCAGGAGCTCTTCTACGGTCACGGTGCGTGAGATGCCCCTGATCCTCGACACCAACGCGCTGCTGTGGCTTCTCGCGGGGGACTCGCGGCTGGGCCCCGAGGCGCGGGAGCGAGTCGTGAGGGGCCCGACGTACATCTCGGCGGTGAGTGTGATCGAGGTCGAGATCAAGACGATGCTCGGGCGTCTGAGCATCCCCGAGCCGCTCGCTGTTGCCGCTGAGCGGGCCGGCCTTGCCGAGCTGCCGCTCACCGTCGCCCACGCCGAGGCGCTGTCCAGGTTCGTCGAGCTGGCCCGACACGACCCCTTCGACCGGATGCTCCTGGCGCAGGCACGTGTGGAGGGTGCCCAGCTGCTCACCTCCGACGCGGTGCTGCTTGGGCTGGGCCATGCCTGGGTCATCGATGCGCGGAGCTGAGACGTGCAGTGCTCAATGCCGAAGTGACATAATGTCGCTTATCGGCGTTACTCGTGCGCGCGACGAGCCCGGGTCAAGCACTCTAGGGCTGCTGGAAGCGCAGCCTCTCCTGAGCGGCGCGGTCGAAGCTGAGCACGGCGGCACACCCGCGTGAGCTGCAGGCGGCGCTGATCAACGCGTCGGCGAAGTCCGCGCCGTCGTCGGCCAGCCGCCAGGCTGCCCGGACCTCCGGCTCGTCCTGGATGACGATCTCTGCGCAGTCCGCCAGGTCTCGCAGGGTTCCCAGCACCGTGCCCGGGGCGATCCGGTACGCCCGGGTCAGGACCCAGTAGGTCTCCACGAGGACGGTGGTCGTCAGGAAGCCCGGGTTGCTCGGCGACAGCCGTTCGAAGGCGATCGTCGCCGCTCGTGCTTGCGCAGGGTCGTCCTGGACGAGGTGTCGGACGACGACGTTGGTGTCGAAGCCGATCACCGTCCCGTGGCGCCTTCGGCGATCGCCGTCTCCATCTCGTCGAGCGTCTTCGGCTGGCCGCTGTACTTCAGCGCTCCTGCAAGGTCGCTCGCCGAGGTGCCCGCGCGGCTGATGACGTACTCGCCCTCACCGTTCTGGACGAAGCTCACCACGACTCCCGGCGACAGGCCCAAGGCGATACGCACGTCCTTCGGGATGGTGATCTGCCCCTTGCTCGTCATCGTTCCTGTGCTCATCCCGCACCTCCTTACATGAGTGTAAGGAGGTATGTGCGACTCTTCAACTGCCCGTCAGTGCCGCGCCCAGAGGGCGTCCGACCGCGTGCTCACTCGCTGCCGTCCTCCTCGACCCCACCCTCGGACGGCGCCTCGCGGGTGGCCTCCACCTCGGTGATCCGCCGACCCTCCACCGCAGTGACCTGCAGCCGCACGCCGTCGAGCTCGACCTCGTCGCCGATCTCGGCCACCCGGCCGAGGCGCGCCAGGATGAGCCCGCCGACGGTCTCGTAGCTGCCCTGCGGCAGCGAGAGCCCGAGCGCCTCCTCGAGCTCCTCGACGATGAGGGCACCCGGCACGAGCGCGCTGCCCCCCTGGTGCACCAGCGCGTCCTCGGGGTCGGGGTCGGTGTCGTACTCGTCGTAGATCTCCCCCACGACCTCCTCGACGAGATCCTCGATGGTGACCACACCAGCGGTCCCACCGTGCTCGTCGATCACGAGCGCCATCTGGGTCTTGTCCTCGCGCATGAGCTTCAGGGTGGGCAGCACGAGCTTGGTCTCGGGCAGTGCCGTGATGTCCCGCGTGAGCTCGCGCACCAGGGTCTGCGCCCGCTCGTCGGCGGGGACGGTGAGCAGGTCGCGGATGTGCACCAGTCCCAGCACGTCGTCGAGGGTGTCCTCGATCACCGGGTACCGGCTGTGCGACGAAGTGGCGATGAAGTCCGCGACCTCGGCGATGGTGCTCTCGGCCTCGACGAAGTCGACATCGGGTCGCGGACGCATGACATCGCCCAGCGTGCGCTCGCTCGCGCGGAAGACGTCGTCGAGGATCTCGCGGCTGTAGGGGCGCAGCTCGTCGTTGTCGATCACCGCCCGCCGCAGCTCCTCGATCGTCATCTCGTCGCTCGTGGCGTCCGGGTCGCCTCCCAGCAGCCGCACGACGAGGTTGGTCGAGACCGAGAGCAGCCAGATGACCGGTGTGAGCATCGTGGCGAAGATGCCCAGCGGCGGCGCGAGGACCTTGGTGAAGCCCGCGGATCGCTGCATCGCGAGCCGCTTGGGCACCAGCTCGCCCAGGACCAGGGAGAGATAGGCGATGAGCAGGGTCATCAGGACCAGGGCAAGGGGCCCCGCGACCCCGGATGCCAAGCCGAGACTCTCGAGCCAGCCGGCCAGGTAGGGCGAGATCGTGGCACCACCGAAGGCGGACGAGAAGAAGCCCGCGACGGTCACCCCGACCTGGACCGCCGAGAGGAATCGGTTGGGGTCTCGGACGAGAGCGGCGATCTTCTCCCCCTTGGCCCCCTCCTGCTCGATGTCGTCGACCTGACCCGGCCGCAGCGACACGATCGCCATCTCGGTCGCGGCGAAGACTCCCCCGATGAGGACGAAGAGAAGAACGAGGCCGATGTTGGTCAGCAGGGCGGCATCCATGCCGACAGAGTAGGCACCCGTTAGCGACGGCGGCTGATGGTGCCGACCTCGACCTCGTAGCGACTGGCCGGTCCACCCGGCGTGCGGAAGAAGCGCCGGCGCAGCTGGCCGTCGACCGTGACCCGGTCCCCGTCGACCAGGCGCGAGGCCGTCCGACGCGCGCGAGCCGACCAGCAGGCAAGGTCGATGGTGTCGACCGGTCCGCCCCCGTCGCGGGTCACGACGAGCCGCAGCGTCACGAGCGGGTCGCCGCTGGGCAGCTCACGCTGTTGCGGGTCGCCGCTCACCCGGCCGGCGAGCTCGACCCGGTTGACGTCGCTCTGGTGGTCTGGCGAAGGGGGTGCCGTGGGAGTCATGGTGGCGATGCTGCGCCCTCTCGGGTGCGCCGAACGACCGGCGCGGCCGGCCTGTGGACGAGCCAGACCCGCGCCGCAGGACTGTGGATGAAAGGGCCCCTGGCACGATGACCCGGTGCAGTGCGACTACTTCGACGCGGGGCTCTGCCGCTCCTGCACGCTGATGGGGGTGCCGCACGAGGAGCAGGTGCGCGACAAGCAGGGCACCGTCGCGGCGGCGCTCGACCTCGTCGCGCCCGACGTCCGCTGGCTGGAGCCGTGGGTCGGACCCGAGGCCGGCTTCCGGAACAAGGCCAAGCTCGTCGTCGGCGGCGTCCCCGGCGACATCACGCTCGGGATCCTCGGCCGCGACGGCGCGGGGATCGACCTGCAGGGCTGCGGCCTCTACCCCGCTCCCCTGGCCCGGTCCTTCCCGGTGCTCAAGGAGATGCTGGACAGGTTGCAGGTGCCGCCCTACGACGTGCCACGGCGACGCGGTGAGCTCAAGCACCTGATCATCACGCTCAGCCCCCGCGGGGAGCTGATGGTCCGCTTCGTCCTGCGCTCCCGCCGTCATCTCCCCCGCCTGCACGAGGCGCTCCCCCGGCTGCAGGCCGCGCTACCTGCGGCCTCAGTGGTGAGCGTCAACCTCCAGCCGGAACACAAGGCGATCCTCGAGGGACCGGAGGAGGTCGTGCTGACCGAGCGGCGCTACCTCGTGATGGATGTCGCAAGCCTCCCCCTTCGCCTCGGCCCAGGCGGCTTCTTCCAGACCCAGACCTCAGGGGCGGCAGCGCTGTACGAGACGGCGAAGGGGTGGGTAGGCCGGGTCGGTCCGGCCTCGGTCCTCGACCTCTACTGCGGCGTGGGCGGCTTCGCCCTCGCGGCGGCCGTCGCCGCGCCCCACGCCCCCGTGCACGGCGTGGAGGTCTCCGCCGCGGCCGTCCGGTCGGCGCGCGCCACCGCCGACGAGCTCGGGCTCCGGGCCGCGACCTTCACCTGCGCGGACGCCGGCACGGCGAGGCTCGATGCCGACCTCGTCGTCGTCAACCCGCCGCGTCGCGGCATCGGCGACCTCACCGAGCGGATCGACTCCAGCCCAGCCCGCTGGGTCATCTACTCCAGCTGCAACGTCGACACCCTGACCCGCGACATCGCGGCCATGCCGGCCTGGTCCGTGCTCGAGGCACGCCTGGTCGACATGTTCCCCCAGACCCGCCATCACGAGGTCGTCGCACTCCTGCGACGAGGGCAGACTGTGGAGAAGTTGTAACAAAACGGTCTCAGCCCACTATCATGGGTGATCGATCCCTGACGACCCCTGACATCCCGAGGACCACGACCCCGTGCCAGACCGCTTCTCGCGCCGCCGTGCGGCCGCCACGGCCGCCCTTGCCCTGGCCTTCACCCTTCCCCTCGGCACCGCCTCCGCAGAGCCGGTCGCCCCTGCCGATCCGACGTCGGGTGCTGCTGGCCAGGCTTCCGACCACTCGGAGTCGCTGAGCTCGGGGCAGGTGAGCGACCAGGTGGCCGCAGCCCGCGAGCTGGCGGAGAAGATCCGTAAGGACAACAAGGCGATCGCGGCCGAGGTCGAGGCGCTCGAGGCGGACTCGAAGAAGGCCAACGAGCTGCTGCAGAAGTACTCCGAGGCTCAGGAGCGCTACCAGGACGCCAAGGACGAGGCCGACGAGGCCCGCGAGGAGGCTCGACGACTGCGCGAGCGCCTCGAGGCGGGACGCGAGGACCTGCGTGAGTGGGCGGTCGACACCTACACCGAGGCCGGCGGCTACAGCGACACCCTGGCCTTCCTCAACATCATGTCCAAGAAGCCCAGCGCCGCCGGCGACTCCGCGGGCGACCTCAGCTACCTCACCGAGGAGCGGATCCACTCGGTCGACCTCGTCCGCCTGGAGGCCATCGGGCAGGCCCAGCTGGCCCGCAAGGCCGAGAAGGCCGAGAAGCGCGCCGAGAAGGCCAAGGACGAGGCCGACGCGGCGCGCAAGGAGCTCGACTCGGTCGTCGAGGCGCGCAAGGACCGCATCGAGGCGCTGCGTGCGGATCACGCCGAGGAGCTGGAGAAGGCCGGCCCCCTGGCCCAGCAGCTCTTCGGCTTCGTCGACTCCGACGCCCAGGACGCGCAGCAGGCCCTGACCGATGCGATGGAGCAGGCCGGTCAGGACGTCAAGGCCTTCGAGGGCGGCACGCCGTGCTCGAACAACAACGAGCTCTACCCCAACGGCCAGATCCCCCCGAACGGCCTCTGCCCGCTGCTCGGGGCCGCCGGCGAGTCCCTGCGGCCGGAGGCCGCCGCGGCCTTCAACGCGATGACCAAGGCGTACGCACGCGACATGGGCTCGCCTATCTGCATCACCGACAGCTACCGGTCGTACTCCGAGCAGGTGATCATCAAGTCCCAGCGCGGCGGCTGGGCGGCCGCGCCGGGGACGAGCAACCACGGTCTGGGCAAGGCCCTCGACCTGTGCGGCGGCATCAACAACTTCGGCTCCGCGGCTCACGCCTGGATGCGGCAGAACGCGCCGCTGTACGGCTGGTTCCACCCGTCCTGGGCACAGGCCGGCGGAGCCCTGCCGGAGCCGTGGCACTGGGAGTACGCCGGCTGAGCGAGCCGACCCGCCGCGGTGCAGCAGGCGCAGCTCAGGTCCGCTGGGCCGGTGCCTCGCCCTTCACCGGTAGCAGCAGCGCGAGTCCCGCCAGCAGCACCAGCGCGATCCCCAGGATGCCCCAGTACTGGGTGTTGTCCTCCCCCGTCACCGCCGAGCCGAGGGCGATGAAGGCGGCGAAGGCGAGCGGGCTGAGGAAGGACACCGCGCGCCCGGTCGTGGCGTAGAGACCGAAGATCTCTCCGGACTTGCCCTCCGGGATGAGCCGCGCGAGGAAGCTGCGTGAGGCCGCCTGCGCCGGGCCCACGAAGGCAGTCATGACCAGCCCGAGGCTCCAGAAGACCGGCTTGCCCCCGTCGTGCAGGACGAAGATTGCCAACCCGATCGCCACGAGCGCGACGAGGCTGATGACGATGACGCCCTTCGGTCCGATCCGGTCGTCGAGCAGCCCGAAGGCCATCGTGCTGACCCCGGCGACGACGTTCGCCGCCGCGCCGAAGATGATCACCTCCCCGGCGGTCATGCCGAAGGTGCCGGCAGCCAGCACCGCGCCGAACGCGAAGACCCCGGCGAGCCCGTCACGGAAGAGCGCGGAGGCGAGGAGGAAGTACACGGTGTTGCGCGAGCGGGACCACAGCGCCTTGACCGAGGTGAAGAGCAGCCGGTAGCTCTCGACCAGACCGACCCGCGGCGCGCGCTCACGCGGGCGGTCCCGCAGCACCACGAAGGTGGGGATGGTGAAGAGCAGGATCCACAGGCCGCACACGATCATCGACACCCGGATGTCGATCGCCTCGTCGTTGCTCACCCCGAACAGCCCTCGCTCCGGTGCGATGAAGGCGAAGTTCAGCAGGAGCAGCACGAGGATCCCGCCGAGGTAGCCCATCCCCCACCCGAAGCCGGAGACCCGGCCGACGTTGCGCGGCGCCGCGACCTGCTCGATCGTGGCGTTGTAGTTCACGCCGGCGATCTCGGAGACGATCGAGCCGATGCTGAAGAGCACCAGGCCGAGCACGAGGTACCCCGGCTCGGGCTTGACGAAGTACAGCGACGCTGCGAGCGCGGCCAGCAGCCAGGTCTGGATCCGCAGGTTGCGCACGGTCCGGCCGCTGCGGTCCGAGTTCTGTCCCAGCACGGGCGCCAGGACCGCCACGAGCAGCCCGGACAGCCCGGTGGCGATCGCGAGCGCGGTCGAGGTGGTGTTGGTGTCGCCGAAGCTCTCGCTGGTGATGTAGACGGCGAAGACGAAGGTGATGATCACCGTGTTGAACGGCTGGCTCCCCCAGTCCCACATGGCCCACGAGACGATCTTGCCCTTGGTGCTCCCCGTCCCCTCTCGCTCGAGAGCAGAGCCTGGTGGGGCGAGGTCCGCCTCGCGGGAGGTATCGACGGCGGCCGGTTCACGGTTCACGCGCTGACCGTACCGGCGGACCGCCGGGGATGTGCGCGACACGACCGATCTCCGCTATTCTGTGGGACTGCCCGGCGCGGGCGGAGGGGATCACCTGTCACGGCGCGGTGACGAGGCCGTCGCCCCACGTGATCTTCCTCCTCGATGCAGCAACTGATCGAGGGTGCCGCGTCGGAACAAACGACAGGCCGACAAGCGTTGTTCGCGGGTGCCCCCATCTTTGGCGGCGCACGGCGAGCACGACGAGGAGCATCCACACATGGCAGAGCGCACTCTCCGCGGCACCCGCATGGTGTCCTTCAGCATGGAGACGACCGACAACGTCGTCCCCAGCGAGCGTCAGATGATCGCCTACGTCTGCGAGGACGGGCACCGCACCGAGCTGCCGTTCTCGGTCGAGGCCGAGATCCCCTCGACGTGGGAGTGCCGCTGCAACAAGCTCGCGAAGCTCGAGGACGGCCCGGAGCCGGAACTCAAGCCGACCAAGCCGGTCCGCACCCACTGGGACATGCTGCTGGAGCGTCGTTCGGTCCCCGAGCTCGAGGAGCTGCTCGAGGAGCGCCTGCAGCTGCTGCGCGAGCGTCGCGGCGAGAAGACCAAGAAGCGCTCCGCCTGATCCTTCGGCGCCGAGCCGTAGGACGGCGAAGGGGGAACCCGTCGGCTACTCGATGATCTCGCCTTCGATGACGTCCTCCCCGTCGCGTCGCTGACCGCCGGCTCGCCCGGGCCGACCGCTACCGGCGGTACCCGAGGTGCCCGCGGCGCTCGACCCCGAGGTGGTCCGCACCTGGATCACGCCGAGGTCTCGGAAGACCCTGCGCCCGATCGCCGCTGCCAGCACCGGGCGAGCCAGCGGACGGGTGAAGGGCAGGATGAGGACGAGCCCGACCGCGTCGGAGACGAAGCCCGGGGCGACGAGCAGCGCCCCACCGACGAGGACGAGGATCGCGTCGGCGATCTGCGTGCTCGGCATCTGCCCGCTGCGGGTGGCCCGCCGCAGCTCCCGCCAGGTCCGTGCACCCTCGCGCCGGAGCATCCACATGCCCAGCAGCGACAGCGCCACGAGCGCGAGCACGGTCCGAAGCGCCCCGATCCACTCCCCCACGGCCGCGATGACCGCCAGCTCGAGGACGACCAGCCCGACGAGCAGCGCGAGCACCCAGGGCGCCCTGGACCGGCGACGCCGGGGCGCGCCTCCACCCACCTGCCTCACAGCCGGTGCCATGTCCGCTCCCGGTGCAGCAGCGAGCCGACCTGTCGGCGCCGGTGATCGACGCCCCAGCCGGTGATCCGGCGCATCGACTCCTTGACGACGTCGCCGTCCATCTTGGACTCGCCGACCTCCCGCTCGACGAAGGTGATCGGCACCTCGACGACGGTCATCCCGGCGCGCACCGTGCGCACCGTGAGGTCGGTCTGGAAGACGTAGCCGGCGCTCTCGATCTGGTCCAGCCCGATCGCCTCGAGCGTCTCGGCCCGGTAGACCCGGTAGCCGGCGGTCGCGTCGTTGACCGGCATCCCGAGGATGGCGCGGATGTAGAGGTTGCCCCCCATCGAGATCGCCTTGCGGCTCAGCGGCCAGTTCACCACCGTGCCGCCGCGGACGTAGCGCGACCCGATGACGAGGTCGGCATCCGCGGCTGCGTCGAGCAGGCGGGGCAGGTCCTCGGGTCGGTGCGAGCCGTCGGCGTCCATCTCGACGACCGCGTCGTAGCCGCGATCCAGCGCCCAGCGGAAGCCGGCGAGGTAGGCGGCGCCCAGCCCCTCCTTGCCCGCTCGGTGCAGGACGTGCACCTGCGGGTCGCGCTCGGCCAGAGAGTCGGCCACCTCACCCGTCCCGTCCGGGCTGTTGTCGTCGAGCACCACGACGTCGGCAGCGGGGACGGCGTCGCGCACCCGGGCGACGATCCGGGGCAGGTTGTCGCGCTCGTTGTAGGTCGGGATGAGCACGGCGACCCTGGTGATGGGGGGTCGCGTGGGGTCAGGCACGGTCATGGATCTCCGCTTCGGTGATGGTCTGACCCTCGAGCCTATCTGGCCGACCCGGTCGGCGCCGTGAGGCGAGGAGCAGGCCGAGCAGGCCGACCCCGCAGAGCCACTCCACCCACGGCCCCAGGCGGTCGGCGGGGGTCAGACCGGAGCGCGCGCCGAGGGTCGAGACGATCTGCGCCGGGGTGAAGAGCTCGGTGGGTTGGTCGACGGCGCCGTCGGGCCCGATCACCGCCGAGACCCCCACGGTGGAGACATGGGCGACGGGCCGGCCGTGCTCGATCGCCCGGATCCGCGAGATCGCCAGCTGCTGGGTGGACTCGGCGGTGTACCCGAAGGTCGCGTTGTTGGTCTGCACGAGGAGCACGCTCGGGGTCCCGGTGGCGTCGGCGTGGGCGACGGCGTCGCGCATCAGGCCGTCATAGGCCACCTCGAAGCAGATCGTCGGGACGAGGGCGAAGGGGGCCTGCGCCCCCTGGATCTCGAAGGAGCGGGGGCCCTCCCCCTTCGCGAAGCCGACCCGCACGAGGTCGACCTTGTCGGAGAAGAGGCGGAAGAAGTCCCGGTAGGGGACGTACTCGGCGAAGGGGACGGGGTGCTGCTTGACGTAGCGGCTCACCGGCTCGTCCTGGCCGGGTGCGTAGAGCAGGCTGGCGTTGGAGACCTCGGGGGCCGGCTCGTCGAGGATCGCACCGACGACGAGGGGTACGTCGACGGCGGCGAGCGCCCGCTGCACCTGGGCGGCCGCGTCGGCGTTGCGCAACGGGTCGATGTCGCTGGAGTTCTCCGGCCACACGACGACGTCGATCTGCTCACCACGCTCGGCGAGGGTCTCGGTGCCGGTCACGTGGTTGTCGAGCACCTTGCGCCGCTCGGCGTTGAAGTCCAGCCCGGGGGCTGGGACGTTCCCCTGGACGAGGGCAACCCGCGCCGGGGTGGCGTCGTCCCCGGCCATCGCCGGGAGCGGGAGAGCCAGGCCCGCCAGCGCGAGCACCGCGGCCGCCCCGAGTGCCACGAGATCGGTCCCGCTGCGACGGATGACGACGGCCGCGAGCGCGGTGCCGAGGAGGACCATGACGAGGCTGACCAGCGGCGCGCCGCCCACCCAGGCCCACCGCGCCACCGGGCTGTCGGCCTGGCCAAAGGCGAGCCGGGCCCACGGGAAGCCGCCGAACGGCACGGACCCGCGCACCAGCTCCTGCAGCACCCAGGCGAGGGCGAAGGTGAGCGCCGCGAGCCCCTCCCTTCCCCGGAGGATCAGGGGCCGCTGCACCGCGGCGACGACCGCTCCCATGACCGCGACGTACAGCGCCTGGACGGTGGCCAGTGCCAGCCACGGGAAGGCGCCGACGTAGATGCCGGACCAGTGCAGGGTCGGTGCGAAGATCGCAAGCCCGGCGAGCAGGCCGAGGGCGAAGGCGCCTCGCGCCCTGCTCCCCCACATCGCGAGGCAGATCAGCGCGGTCCCGGGCACCCCGAGGGGGTGAAGACCGTGGTCGGGGAAGGTGAGCCAGACGAGCAGCCCGCCGCCTGCGGCGAGCACGGCTCGGGCCCACCAGGGTGGCCGGAAGGACGCTGCAGGGCGCACGGTCAGCGACGCTCCCACGGGGTGGAGAGCACGACGGTGGTCTTGGTCGAGACGTGGGCCCGGGCGCGCAGCGCCGCGATGAGGGCCTCCAGGGCCTGTGGGGTGGCGACGCGCACCATGAGCAGGTAGTTGGCGTCTCCCGCGACGCTGTAGCAGGCGACGACTCCGTCGATGCCGCGCAGCCGCTCCGGCACGTCGTCGGGGTCGTTGTTGTCCAGCGGCGTCGCCTCGACGAAGGCAGTGAGCGGTCGTCCCGCCTGGGCGTGGTCGACGACCGCGGTGAACCCGCGCAGCACCCCCCGCTCCTCCATCCGGCGGACCCGCTGGTGCACCGCGGAGGTCGAGAGCCCGACCGCCTTGCCCAGCTCGGTGTAGCTGGCCCTGCCGTCCTCGACGAGCAGGTCGAGGATGCGCCGGTCTGCGTCTTCCATGCATCGACCCTAAGCGAGAGCGGGCCCTGCGGCGGACCGCTCTACGCTGGGCCACATGTCGCCGTCGCCCCGTCTGCTCCTGCTCGACTCCGCGAGCCTGTACTTCCGGGCCTTCTACGGCGTCCCGGCGCGCGAAGGGGGTCCGTCGGGCCTGCCGACCAACGCGGTCGCCGGCTTCGTCGACATGGTCGCGACCCTGGTCGGTCGCTACTCCCCCACGCACCTCGCTGCCTGCTGGGACGACGACTGGCGCCCGCAGTGGCGGGTCGATGCCATCCCCACGTACAAGACGCACCGGATGGCCGAGGATGCCGCCGAGGGCGAGGAGGTGCCCGACGAGCTGAGCCCTCAGGTCCCGGTGATCGCCGAGTGCCTGGCCGCCCTAGGCGTCCCCCGGGTCGGCGCCGCCGACTACGAGGCCGACGACGTGATCGGCACGCTCGCCCACCACTACCGCGGGCAGATGCCGGTCGACGTCGTGACCGGCGACCGTGACCTCTTCCAGCTCGTCGACGACGCCAGCTCCACCCGTGTGGTCTACACAGCGCGTGGTGGCGTCCGTGACCCAGACCTCGTCGACGAGGCGTTCCTGCGGGCCAAGTACGCGGTGACGTCCGGCGACGCCTACGCCGACATGGCCGTGCTGCGCGGCGACACCAGCGACGGGCTGCCCGGTGTCGCCGGGATCGGGGAAAAGACGGCGGCCAAGCTCATCGCCGCGCACGGGTCGTTGGCGGGCGTGCGGGAGGCCGTGGACAGCGGTGATCCGGCGATCAAGGGCGCTCAGCGCGCCCGGCTCGAGGCGGCCACGGAGTATCTCGACGCGGCGCCCCGGGTGGTGCGGGTCGCTCTCGACGTGCCGGTCACCGAGGTCGACCTGCGGATCCCGCAGGAGCTGCCCGACCCGGCGCAGATGAGCCGGCTCGCGGTCGAGCACGGCCTCACCGGCCCGTTGGGACGTGCGGCGGCAGCGCTCTACCCGGAGGGCTGAGCCGGGCGGTCAGTCGATCCGGTCCGCGGCGACGACCCCGCGCATCACGCTCTCGATCGCGCTGCGCGCGGTGCGCCGCAGCCGCTGGTCCTCGGTCGCCTTGGCCACCTGGTCGAGCAGGTCGACCAGCTGCTTGCACCGGCGCACGAAGTCGCCCGCGGTCATGTCGCCCGAGCCGAGCACCTCGTCGAGACGGCGTCCGCTGGCCCAGCGGTGGACCTCCCAGGCGATCCCGGCGTCGGGGTGACGGGTCGGGTCCAGGCCGGCCGTGTGCTCGCGGGCCTCGATCTCGGCCCACTGCACCTGCATCTCCTGCCAGGCCTCGACCACCCCGTCGGTGGGCAGGCGCGGGCTGAGGTCGGTCTCGTCCCGGCGCGGCTCGTGCACGAGCATCGAGACCACGGCGGCGAGCTCGGCGGGGTCGAGCCGCTGCCAGGAGCCCGAGCGCAGGCACTGCGCGGCGAGCAGGTCCTTGTCGGAGTACAGGCGGCGCAGGCGCGCCCCGTCGGCGGTCACCGTCTCACCGTCGCCGTCGAGGTAGCCGAGGTCGGTGAGCACGCCGCAGATCCGCTCGAAGGTCGCCGCGACCGACCCGGTGCGCGAGTCCACGGTGCGCTGCACCTGTGCCTGCTCGCGCTTGAGCCGCCACCACCGCTGGGACCACCGGGCGTGCTCCTCGCGGTCCGGGCAGGCGTGGCACGGGTGGGCGCGCAGCGCCGAGCGCAGCTCCTCGACCTTGCCGTCGGTGCCGGCCGCGGCCTGGCGCGCCCGCTCCTCGATCGGCGGGGGCGGCGCCTCCTGCGGTGCCTTGATCCGCAAGGTCGCGGCGAGGTCGGAGCGATGCTTGGGCGAGCGGGGGTTGAAGCCCTTGGGGACGTCGACGGTGGCGAAGGGGGTGACCGGTCCGTCGAGGTCGTGCGGCTCGAGGCGTCGAACCTGCTTGTGCTCGGTGAGCACGAGAGGGTCGCCGGGGCGTCCCTTGTACGTCTTGGCGGGCTGCACCACGAGCGCCCGTCCCGAGCGGCGGCCCCCGATCATGATGACGTCGCCGCGGCGCAGGGCCTCGAGGGAGACTGCGGTCTCGGCCCGCCGCGCGGCGGATCGTTGCTTGCGGCCGGCCTTCTCCAGCTCGGTGATCCGGTGCCGGATCTGCGCGTACTCACGGAAGTCGCCGAGGTCGCAGTGCATCGCCTCCGCGTAGCCGTCGAGCGACTCCTGCTGGGAGCGCAGCGTCGTCGCCAGTCCCACGACGGAGCGGTCGGCCTGGAACTGGGCGAAGGAGGTCTCGAGGATCTCCCGGGCTGTCGCGCGGCCGACCGTGGCGACGAGGTTGACCGCCATGTTGTACGTCGGGGCGAAGCTCGAGCGGAGCGGGTAGGTCCGGGTCGAGGCGAGCCCGGCGACCTGCTCGGGGTCCATGCCGCGCGACCACACGACGAGCGCGTGCCCCTCGACGTCGATGCCCCGGCGGCCGGCTCGGCCGGTCAGCTGGGTGTACTCGGCGGGGGTGATGTCGACGTGCGCCTCGCCGTTGAACTTCACCAGCCGCTCGATGACGACCGTCCGGGCGGGCATGTTGATCCCCAGGGCGAGGGTCTCGGTCGCGAAGACCGCCTTGACCCGGCCCGCCGTGAAGAGCTCCTCGACGACCTCGCGGAAGATCGGGAGCATCCCGGCGTGGTGAGGTGCGTAGCCCCGCTCGAGGCCCGCCAGGAGCTGGTGGTAGCCGAGGACGCTCAGGTCCTCGCCCTCAAGCACCGCCGAGCGCTCCTCGAGCGTGCGCCGGTTGCGGCGGCCCTCCTCCGAGCTGATGAGGCGCACGTCGTTCGCGAGCAGCTGACCGACGGCGCCCTCGCAGCCAGCCCGGCTGAAGATGAAGGTGATCGCCGGCAGCAGCCCCTCGCGGTCGAGCTGCTCGATGACCTGGGTGCGTGACGCGGCTCCGCCGAAGCGGCCACCAGCACCCGGCCGGCCCGGGCGGCTCTCCCCCCTTCGCCCCCGCTCTCGTCCACCCTGACGGCCGCCGCGGTCGCGACGGCCCGGCGGGTCCTCGCCGCTCGACCGGGTCGCGGAGCGGATCGCCTCGAGCAGGCGCGGGTTGACCCGGGCGGCGCGGCTCGGGTCCGGTGTCGCGCCACCGGCGAAGAGGTCGTAGACCTCGCGCTGGACCTGCATGTGCTGCCAGAGCGGGACCGGGCGGGTCTCGGAGACGACGATCTCGTTGCCGCCGCGCACCTCGGCCAGCCACGCGCCGAACTCCTCGGCGTTGCTCACCGTCGCCGAGAGCGAGACCAGCTGGACCGACTGCGGCAGATGGATGATCACCTCTTCCCAGACGGCTCCGCGGAAGCGGTCGGCGAGGTAGTGCACCTCGTCCATGACGACGAAGCCGAGCTGGTCGAGGGTGGCGCTGCCCGCGTAGATCATGTTGCGCAGCACCTCGGTGGTCATGACGACGACCGGGGCCTCGCCGTTGATCGAGGTGTCACCGGTGAGCAGCCCGACCTGGTCGTGGCCGTGGCGGGCGGCGAGCTCGTGGTACTTCTGGTTCGAGAGCGCCTTGATCGGGGTGGTGTAGAACGCCTTCTGCCCGCGCTGCAGCGCGAGGTGCACCGCGAACTCGCCCACCACGGTCTTGCCGGCCCCCGTCGGGGCGGCGACGAGCACCCCGTGGCCCGCGGCGATCGCCTCGCAGCCTTGCGTCTGGAAGTCGTCCAGGGCGAAGTCGAGGGTCGCGGCGAACTCGTCGAGGGGGGCGGGTGCCATGCTCGCCAGGCTAGTCGGGACCTCTAGACGATGACGCGGAGCGCTCCGGGGACGGCCTCGACGTCGAGCGGGAGGGGGAAAAGCCGCTCGCCGTCGGCGTAGGCGACGATCCCGGCCGCCTCGAGACGCACGCTGCGGGCCCGGTGCAGGCGCACCTGCGGGTGGTCGGTGTGCGAGCCGGAGAAGACCCTGGGGAAGACGCGCAGGAACTCGGGGATGCTGATCTCGTCGACGACGAGGACGTCGAGCAACCCGTCGGTGAGGTCGGCGTCGGGGGTGACCTTCATCCCGCCGCCGTAAGCCCGGCCGTTGCCGACGCAGGTGAGCATCGCCCGGGCGTGCAGCTCCTCCCCGTCGAGGACGAGGGTGTACGGGATCGGCGAGAAGACGGGCAGCTCGCGCAGGATGGCGAGGTTGTAGCGCGCCGCTCCCCGAGGCCAGCGCATCCGGTTGGCCCGCTCGTTGACGATGGCGTCGAAGCCTCCACTGAGGACGCCGAGGAACCATCTTTCCTCGCCGCCCGCCGAGCGAGCGCGGCCGAGGTCGACCGGCCGTGGCTCGCCATGCAGGATCCGCTCGACGGCGGTCTCGACGTCCTTGACCGGCAGGCCGATCTCCCGGGCGTTGTCGTTGCCGGTGCCCAGCGCCACGATGCCCAGCGGCACCTCGCTCTGGGCGCACACGTTGACCCCGAGGTGCACCGCACCGTCTCCGCCGACGACGGCGAGGGTGTCGATGGCGCCCTCCTCGACGGCAGAGCGGGCCTTCGCCTCGGCGCGGTGGGCGTCCAGCCCGCTGAGGTCGACGACCTCGGCCCCGCCACGCTCGAGCAGGTCGGCGACCGTGGTCCCGACCCGGGCGCCGGCGTTCTTGCCGGCGGTGGGGTTGACGAGCAGGCCGACCCGGCTCACTCGAGGGTCGAGGCCTCGTCCTCGGGGGTGTCGAGCCAGTCCGGTCGTGCCTCCTGGCGCTTCCTGCCGATGAGAGCCGCGATCCCGCATGCCCCGAAGTACAGCAGCACGAGCGGTCCGGCGAGGAGGAACATCGTGAACGGGTCGGGCGTAGGGGTGATGATCGCCGCGGCGACGAAGATGAGCAGCACCGCCGGCCGCCACGCGGCGAGCATCTGCCGCGCGCTGAGGATCCCGAGCGCGGCGAGGGCGACGAGCACGACCGGCAGCAGCCAGGCCGCGCCGAAGGCGAGGATGAAGCGGGTGACGAAGGTGAAGTAGTCGGTGGTGCTCTGGATGTTGCTGCTCGTGTTCTCGTCCGGGGTGAAGCCGTAGAGGATGAGCAGGGCCTTGGGCAGGGTGTAGTAGGCGAAGATGCATCCGGCGGCGAAGAGCGGCACCGTCGCGGCGAAGAAGGCCAGCGAGACCCGCTTCTCGCGCTTGGTCAGGCCCGGCATGATGAACGCCCAGATCTGGTACATCCACACCGGGCTGGCGAGCAGGATGCCGACGAAGATCGAGATCGAGAGCTGCTGGCTGAACGCCGCCGTCGGGTTGGCGAAGTTCAGCGCGACGATGCTGTCGGGGTTCTGGTCCTTGTAGTCACGGAACGGCTGGGACAGCTGCTCGTAGATCGGGTCGTAGTAGATCCACCCGACGATCGCCCCGATGACCACCGCGATCGCGGCGATGACGAGGCGGCGGCGCAGCTCGAGGAGGTGCTCCTTGAGCGGCATCCGCCCCTCGGGGTCCTTGGGCGGGCGTCGTCGTCTGGCCACGTGGCGTCAGCGGATGGCGAAGGGCGTGTGCTTCAGGAGACCGGGCCGGACTGGTTGTCCGTGCGCGGCCGGGACTCGTCGATCATCGCGTTGCCGTCGGCGGCGTGCTGCTCGGTGTCGCGGACCGGCTCGCTGCGGGTGGTGCTCGTCGAGCCCGTGGGGGCCGAGCCGGAGAGGGTGCCCTGCTCGCGGGTGCGCCTGGCCTCCTCGCGCTGGCGGTCCTCTTCCTTCATCTCGTTGACCTCTGACTTGAAGACCCGCGCGGACTTGCCCAGGCTCCGGGCGGCGTCAGGCAGCTTCTTGAAGCCGAAGAGCAGGAGGATCACCACGAGGATGAGGATGATCTCCATCGGTCCCAGGGAGGGCATAGCGGTGGCCTTTCGCATCGTTGAGCACCGGTGCTGGTCGTGCCTGCCGCCGAGTGTACGCGCGTCAGCCGGTGTACTCACCCAGCGCGGCCTGTGCGCGGGCCATGACCGCCTCGGCGGCCGAGGCGGGCGCCTCGATACCGATCTCTCCCCCGCCGCGCAGCACGAGCCGGGCCAGCCAGTCCTCGTCGCGGGCCGCGAGGGTCACCACGAGGTCCTCACCGTCCTCGCGCAGCTCCTGCACCGGGTAGTACTCCGCCACCCACCGGGCCGCCGGGCGCAGCCGCAGGGTGACGGCGTCGTGGCCGACGTCGGACGGGTAGGCGCCGGAGCTGAGGTCTCGGCTGCGGGCGCCCTCGGGCGGGGTGCCGTCCTCGTCGAGGACGCTCAGCGCCTCGATCCGGTCGAGCCGGAAGAGCCGGGTGTCCCTGGCCCGGTGGCACCACCCCTCGAGGTACCAGTGCCCGTCGAGGGCCACCACCCGCATCGGGTCGACGTCGCGCTCGGTGCGCTCGTCGCGGGAGGGCACGAGGTAGCTCAGGTGCACGCGTCGCCGCTCCTGCACCGCGGAGCTCGCGCTCTGCAGCAGGTCCTTGCCCTCGGCGTCGGCGTGGTCGGGGATGACGACGACCCGCTCGATCCCAGAGACCGCGGCGCAGGCCTGCTCGACCTTGGTGAGCGCCCGCTCCACCGCGTCGGACGGGGCGGCGCCGGAGGCGGCGAGGGCGCGCAGGCCGACGATGACGGTGACGGCCTCGTCGACCCCGAGCCGCAGCGGCCGGCTGATCGCGTCGGCGTTGTCGACGAAGACCCGGCCCGCCTCGTAGCTGACGTCGATCAGCTCGTCGGTCATCGGTCCGTACCCGCACATGAAGAGCAGGTCGAGGTCGTCGGTCAGCTGGCTCTCGGTGACCCCGAGCCCCGCGGCCGCCTCGGCGAGGTCGATCCCCTGCCGCGAGACGAGCCAGGGCACCATCGTCAGCAGCCGCTTGACCCGGGTGGTCGCCGGCTCCGCAGGTGGGCGGGGGCTCATCGCGTCTCCCCCTGCCCGAGGACCCCGCGCAGGCGGGCCACCACCGCGTCGACGAGCTCGGGCGGCTGCTCGGCGACGACGTCGGCCCCGTAGCCCACGACCTCCTCGGCGAAGGCGACCGGCGAGGGGATCTCCAGCTCGACCCGGTCCCAGTCGTCGTCCAGGGTGGTGGTCGAGCGGGCCCGACGGCGAAGGGAGTGCCCCGCCCCGACCCGGACCCGCAGCACCGCCGAGGTGGTCGCCCGCTCGCCGCCCGCGATCGCTTCGATCGCGGCCTGCGGGTCGTGCTCGTCCGGGGCGGGATGGGTCAGCGGTCCGGTGGCCTGCACGGCGGAGGTGATCCGGGAGAGGCGGAAGATTCGTGGCTCGCCGCGGTCGTGGTCGTACCCGGTGAGGTACCACCGCCCGCGCCAGGCGGTGAGCGACCACGGGTCGACCCGGCGGGTCTGGGGCCGGCCGGCTCCCCCCTTCGCATAGTCGAAGGTCACCGACCGGGCGCCGAGGGTCGCGTCCTTCAGCGCCGCGAAGGCCGGCTCTCCCCCACCGACGCTCGGCTCGATGCCGACGAAGGGGGTCTCGGTCGCCTCTCCCGTGCCGTCGGCGGACGAGACCTTGCGCCAGGCGGTGGCTGCCGACGGGGCCAGGGCGGCGTGCTCCCAGGTCCGGGTGGCCAGGCCGACGACGGCCAGCTCGTCCGGCTCGAGGTCGATCTCGGGCAGCGCGTAGTCGCGCTGGTCGATGCGGTAGCCCACCTCGTCGTCGAAGGCTCCGCCGATGTGCTCGGTCACCAACGGGATGCCGAGCTCGCGCAGCTCGTCCTTGTCACGCTCGAACATCCGCTCGAAGGCCTCGTCCGAGGCGACCCCGGCGTAGGACTCGACCATGGTGCGGATCCGGGCCTTGGGCAGGGCCCGACGGGTGGAGAGCAGGCACATGGTGAGGTTCATCAGACGCTCGGTCTTCGCGCGAGGAGTGTTGCTGACGGCCACCTGGTCGACGCTACCCGAGGGCGTTGTCACCGGCGGCTAGCCTGGCGGCCATGATCCACTGGCGTCGCGGGCAGGTACGGGCCCGCACCGGCGGGTGGGGCGAGGCGAGCACCTGGGAGGTCGCCCTGGAGGACGGGGCGGTGCTCCCGGCGTTGGCCTACGACTCGCTCACGGGCGCTCCCCGCCCCGGCGACGCGGTGCTGCTGAACATCACCGCCCTGCGCAAGGGCCTCGGCACCGGCGGGCATGCCCTCGTCATCGCGCTACCTGACCGCCTGCCCGAGGATGCCGTCGGTCCCGGCGGTGCCGACCCCGCCGGGCACATCGTCAAGGCGCGCTACACCCCGCAGCAGACGATGGTGCTCGCCCTGGAGGAGCAGGAGTCGCCCTGGCACGAGGCGATGACCGAGGGAGCCGCCGCCGAGGGCGACCTGGGCGGGATGCCGGTCGTCGCCGCCGAGCTGCACTCGGCACTCCCCGCGATCCTCGCCGGGGTGCGCTCGCACCGGCCCGACGCCCGGGTCGTGTACGTCATGACCGACACCGGGGCGCTCCCGATGGCGTTGTCGCGCACCGTCGCCACCCTGCGCGAGGCCGGTGTGCTGCACGCGACGATCACCGCGGGCCAGGCCTTCGGCGGTGAGCACGAGGCGATCACCGTGCACTCGGCGCTGCTCGCCGCCCGGCACGTCCTCGGGGCCGACATCGCGGTCGTCGCCCAGGGTCCGGGCAACGCCGGCTCAGGCACCCCGTGGGGCTTCTCCGGCATCGGGCACGGCGAGGTGCTCAACGCCGCGCACACCCTGCGGGGGCGGGGCATCGCAGCCCTGCGGGTCTCCGGCGCCGACCCGCGGGGTCGGCACCGCGGGCTCTCCCACCACGCCTGGGCCGCGCTGGCCCGGGTGCTCCTCGGCGCTGCGGACCTCGCGATCCCCGACGACGAGACGGTCCTGCCCGGCCTGACCGAGCAGGTCGAGGCGCTCTGCGCGGACGCGGCCGGCGCGCCCCGCATGGTGCGGGTCCGGAGCGCCGGGCTGGATCAGGCCCTGGCCGAGCTGCCGGTCCCGATGACGACGATGGGGCGGGACCGCCTGCGCGATCCCGCCCCCTTCGTCGTGGCCGCCGCGGCCGGACGGCACGCGGCGGGGCTCCTGCCGAGCCCGCTCAGCCGACCTTGACGAGATCGACGACGAAGATCAGGGTCTCGCCGGGCTTGATGACGTTGCCCGCTCCGCGGTCGCCGTATCCGAGGTGCGGCGGGATGGTGATCTTGCGCCGGCCGCCCTCCTTCATCCCGAGCAGGCCCTGGTCCCAGCCCTGGATGACCTGGCCGGTGCCGACGGTGAAGGCCAGCGGCGCGCCGCGGTTCCACGAGGCGTCGAACTCCTCCCCCGTGCTGTGCGCGACGCCGACGTAGTGCGCCTGGATCGGGTCGCCGGCGCTCGCCTCGGCGCCGTCGCCGACGGTGATGTCCTCGACGACGAGCTCTGTGGGAGGGGTGTCACCGGGGAAGTCGATCTCCGGCTTGGTGGTGCTGGGGTCGAAGGGCATGTCAGACCTTTCCGAGGATGTCGACGACGAAGACGATGGTGTCGTTCTTCTTGATGGTCCCGTCCGGGCTGCCCTGGTCACCGTAGCCGTCCTTCGGGGGCACGACGAGCAGCAGTCGGTCGCCGACCGAGCTCCCCTCGACGGCCTTGTCCCAGGCCGTGATGACCTGTCCGGACCCGACCGGGAAGGCGAAGGGGCGGCGGCCGTCGTTCTTGCTCGAGTCGAAGACCTTGCCGTCCTTCCAGAGCGCGCCGGTGTACGTGACGTAGGCGGTGTCGCCCTTCGCGATCTTCTCGCCCTCACCCTCGATAAGCGGCTCGACGACGGTGTCCTTGGGCGCCTTGCCCTTGGGCATGGTGATTTTCGCGGGCTGGTCGCTGCGGTACTCGACCGTGGGCAGGTCGCCCTTCGGCTTGACCTCCTTGCCCTTGGCCTCCTTGAGCATCACCGACTTCAGGTCGTAGACCATGACGATCGAGTCGGTGGCGCCGACCCCGAACTGCTCGTTGCCGGACTCGCCGAACATCTCCTTCGGCGGCAGCACGGCGACGGCGGAGCTGCCCACCTTCTGGCCGAGGACGCCGTTGCGCAGGCCGGCGAAGAGCTCTTCGTTGCCCATGTCCAGCGCCAGCGGCTTGGCGGTGTAGGTCTCGGTTCCCTCGATCGGCTTGCCGTCCTTACCGTTGAAGAGCGCGACGTCCATCGTGACGATGTCGTCCTTGGCGACCGGGGCCCCCTTGCCCTCCTCGAGGGTCTTGACCTCGGTCTCCTCGACGCTGACCGACTGCTCCTCGAGCGAGATGGTCGGCGCCTTGTCGTCGGTGCCGGCCTCGACCTCGACCTGCTCGACTGCGCCGGTCGAGGTGGTCTCCTCGGCCGGGGCCTCGTCGTCACCGCAGGCGGTCAGGGTCAGGGCCGCGGCGGCGGCCAGGGCGGCGGCGGCTCGGGCACGAGAGTTGAGCACGGGGTTACCTCGTGGGGTCGTCGGGTCGCGAAGTGCGAAGGGCGATGATCGGCGTCCACCCTAACCAGGGCCGGCTGGGAGCGTCCTGATCGCCGGCTGGTCAGGCGCGGACAGCATCCATGAGCGCGTCCACCCGGGAGTCCACGGCGGCGAAGGGGTCCTTGCACAGCACCGTGCGCTGGTTGCCGTCGTTGAGCTTGAGGTGCACCCAGTCGACGGTGAAGTCGCGGCCGGCCTCCCGGGCGGCGCGGACGAAGTCGCCGCGCAGCTTCGCCCGAGTGCTCTGCGGTGGGGTCTGCACGGCCGCGGCGACCCGCTCGTCGTCGACGACCCGGGCGACCTTGCCCGCCCGCTGGAGCAGCCGGTGCACGCCCCGCTGCGGGTCGATGTCGTGATAGGCGAGGTCGAGCTGGGCCAGTCGTGGGTGGTCGAGCCCGAGCCCGCCGCGCTGGGCGTAGGCGTCCAGGAGCCGGTACTTGACCACCCAGTCGATCTCGGTCGCCACGAGGTCGAGGCGCCCGGTCTCGATGGCCTGCAGGGTCCGCGACCACAGGTCGAGGATCCGCGCGGTGACGGGGTCGTCGATCCCCTCGGCGGCGACGAAGTCGGACACCTGCTCGAGGTAGAGCTGCTGGATCGCCAGGCCGGTCGTCGTGCTCCCGTCCCGGAGTCGGACCGGAGCCCGTCCCGTGATGTCCAGGCTGATGTCGCGGATCGAGCGGATGGGGTTCTCCAGACCCAGGTCGGGCAGCTGCACCCCCGCCTCGAGCATCCGCAGCACGAGCGAGGCCGAGCCGACCTTGAGCAGGGTCGTCGTCTCGGTCATCGTCGAGTCCCCGACGATGACGTGCATCCGCCGGTAGCGCTCGGCGTCGGCATGCGGCTCGTCTCGGGTGTTGATGATCGGGCGGGAGCGGGTGGTGGCCGAGGACACGCCCTCCCACATGTGGTCGGCGCGCTGGCTGACCGAGAAGACCGGCCCGGTGCTCGGACGCATGATCTTGCCGGTGCCGGCGATGAGCTGGCGGGTGATGAGGAAGGGCAGCAGCTGCTCGGTCACCCGGGCGAAGTCGTCGCTGCGGGCGACGAGGAAGTTCTCGTGGCAGCCGTAGGAGTTGCCCGCGGAGTCCACGTTGTTCTTGAAGACGAAGATCTCGCCGGCGATCTCGTCCTCGGCCAGGCGCTCCTGGGCGTCGTCGACGAGGTCCTGGACGATCTGCTCCCCCGCGCAGTCGTGGGCGACGAGGTCGAGGAGGTCGTCGCACTCCGCGGTGGCGTACTCGGGGTGGCTGCCGACATCGAGGTAGAGGCGTGAGCCGTTGCCGAGGAAGACGTTGCTCGAGCGGCCCCACCGCACGACGGAGCGGAAGAGGTAGCGCGCGACCTCGTCGGGCGTGAGCCGCCGCTTGCCGTCGGTGGCGCAGGTGAGCCCGAACTCGGTCTCGATGCCGTAGATGCGCCGCTCCACCGCGGTTACTGGCCGCCCTTCTGGACGAACCCGCGGACGAACTCCTCGGCGTTGGACTCCAGCACCCCGTCGATGTCGGCGAGCACGTCGTCGAGCGACTCGTCACGCGCGGCGTTGGTCGCGCCGACCTGCCCGAAGCCGGCCTCCCCGCCGGGCTCGTCCTCGCCGCCACCGCCGCTGCGTCGCACCTGCTCCCGGCCCGCCATCACGCCACCTTCTTCGTCTCGTCGCGCGCCCGGGAGAGCCGGGCGCTCCTGCTGCAGACCCTAGTCCGCGGCGAGCGCCGCGACGATCTCGGCCAGGTCGTCGTGCTCGAGGGCCGCGGCCGTCTCGGCGCGGCCCAGGGCGGTCGGCTCGGGCATCCCGATCCGGGCGGCGCCCCCGACGCCGCGCAGCACGACGCTGTCCCAGGAGGCGGCGACCACCGAGTCCGGGTGCCGGGCGACGAGCTGGCCCCGCAACCAGGCGCGGGTGTCCACCGGCGGCTCCTGCACCGCTCGGCGCACCTCGTCCTCGGTGGTCAGCCGGCGGACCCTGCCGGCCCGCTCGAGGCGGGCGAACACCCCCTTCGCCTCCCGCACGTCGGAGTACTGGATGTCGATCGCCCGCAGCCGCGGGTCCTCCCACCCCATGCCGTCGCGCGAGCGGTAGCCCTGCAGCAGCGCCAGCTTGGCCACCCAGTCCAGGTCCTCCCGGGCCGACATCGGGTCGTCCTCGAGCAGGGCGAGCACCCGGTCGAGGTGGCCGAGCACCTCGTCGGTGTCGGGGTCGCTGCCCTCCCGGTCGAGGTGGCGGGCGGCGAGCTCTCGGTACTCCCAGAGCAGCTGGACCGCGGAGAGCCGTCGCCCGTCGGTCAGCTCGACGGTCGCGGTGCAGCTCGGGTCGTGGCTGACCTGCCGCAGCGCGAGCAGGGGGTCGCGCAGGGTGAGGGCGCCGCGGACCTCGTCGGCCTCGATGAGGGTGAGGGCGAGGGAGGTCAGGCCGAGCTTGAGCAGGTTGGCGACGTCGGCGAGGTTGGCGTCGCCGATGATCACGTGCAGTCGGCGGTAGCGGTCGGGGTCGGCGTGCGGCTCGTCTCGGGTGTTGATGATCGGGCGCTTGAAGGTCGTCTCCAGGCCGACCTCGGCCTCGAAGAAGTCGGCGCGGGAGGTGATCTGGTACCCGGGGCGCTCGGAGTCGCGACCCAGGCCCACCCGTCCGGCGCCGGTGATCACCTGGCGGGCGACGAAGAGCGGGGTGAGGTCGCGCACGACCCGGGCGAAGGGGGTGTCCCGGGCGAGGAGGTAGTTCTCGTGGGTGCCGTAGCTCGAGCCCTTGCCGTCGGTGTTGTTCTTGTAGAGGTTGATGCCTGGCGGCTGGTCGGCGAGCAGCTGGACCGCCTCGCGCATCACCAGCTCACCGGCCCGGTCGTAGACCACCGCGTCGCGCGGCGAGCGCACCTCGGGGCTGGAGTACTCGGGGTGGGCGTGGTCGACGTAGAGGCGGGCGCCGTTGGTGAGGACGACGTTGGCCAGCGCCGGGTCCTCGGCATCGGTGAGCTGGGAGACGTCGGCCTGGCCCCGGGGCATCTCGAAGCCGCGGGCGTCGACGAGGGGCTGCTCGTCGGAGTAGTCCCACGCGCCGTGGGTCGCGCGCAGGCCGTGCTCGCGGGCGTAGCGGGAGACGACCATCCCGGAGGTAAGGACGGGGTCGGCCCACGGCTGCCCCGGCACCGAGATGCCGTACTCGGTCTCGATCCCCATGACGCGGCGCACAGTCATGGCCTCACCCTATGAGTGAGGTGATTCGATGAGGTCATGACCTCGATGCCGCTGCGAACCCGTGCCCTCGCGGCCTTCCTCCGGGCCGTGAGCGGCCCGGCCGACCAGCTCACCCCGGCCCAGCTGGCCCGGACCCGCCGACACGTGCCGGTCCACCGTCCGGTGACCTGGGTCATCGGAGCACCGGCGAAGGGGGTGAGCACCTCGGTCCGCAAGGTCACGATGCGCGACGGAGAGCAGATCTCGGTGCGGGTGCACCGCCCCGAGGGAGCCGTCGGCCCGCTGCCGCTCGTGGTGCACCTGCACGGCGGCGGCTTCGTCATGGGGCACCCGAGCATCTTCGACCCGGTCTGCACCGTCATCGCCCGGCGGGCCCAGGCCGTCGTGGTCTCCGTCGGCTACCGGATGGCCCCGGAGCACCTCGCCCCGACCGCGGCCCACGACAGCATCGACGCGACCCGGTGGGCCATCTCCGCCGAGGCCGAGCTGGGCATCGACCCAACCCGCGTGGCGCTCACCGGGGACAGCGCCGGCGGCAACCTCGCCGCCGTCGTCGCCGAGGTGCTCGTGGCCGACGGCTTCACCGGGCTGCGCCACCTCGCGCTGGTCTACCCCGCCCCGGACCTCACCGACCGGGAGGTCGAGGCGGTCCTCGCCGACGAGGCGGACCCGCCCCGACGGGGATTCCCGGTGATCACCCCCGACATGCTCAAGGCCTTCCGCAGCCTCTACCTCGGGCCCGACCGCGACGGCTCGGACCCGATCATCTCCCCCGCGCTCGGCGAGCTCGCCGGGCTCCCGCCGACCCTCGTCCAGACCGCCGAGCTCGACCCCCTTCGCCTGGACGGTCTGCACTTCGTCGAGGCGCTGCGTCGCGCCGGTGTCGAGGTGCGGCACACCACGTACAAGGGCTCACCGCACGGCTTCCTCAACCTCCCGGGCCTCACCGCTGCGGGATACCCTGCGCTCGAGGAGCTGAGCGCGGAGATAGCCCACCACCTGCACGTCGAGAACGAGGACGCATGAGAGATCGAGCCGGCAGCATGGCCCTGCGGACCGCGGTGCTGACCCGCCTCGTCGACCGGGTCCGCGGCTCGATCGAAACCTCGACGATGGAGGACCTGCAGCGGCGCAGGGCCACCGTCTACCCCGGGGTGGCGCCCTTCACCTGGCTCACCGGTGCGATCGACCCGACCGTGCGGCGCACCGAGATCACGGTGAGCGCGCGGGACGGCGCCGCGATCCCCCTTCGGTGCTACCAGCCGCGGAGCACGGGAGCGATGCCCCTCATCGTCTTCATCCACGGCGGCGGCTGGGTCCAGGGGTCGACCCGGATGTACGACCCGATCTGCACCCGCCTGGCGCGCGAGGTCGAGGCGGTCGTCGTGAGCATCGACTACCGGATGGCGCCCGAGCACCTCGCCCCCACCGCGGCCGAGGACTGCATCGACGTCGTCTCGGCCCTTCTCGACGGCCCGCAGGCGCCGGCGCTGGAGAGCGTGGACGTGTCCCGGGTGGCCCTCGCCGGGGACAGCGCGGGTGGCAACCTCGCCGCGGTCGTCGCCCAGCAGCTGCGCCACCGCCGCGGCCCGGACGACCGGCCCTCGATCCGCGGCCAGGTCCTCGTCTACCCCGCGGTCGACCTCACGATGGCCTCCCCGTCGATCGAGGAGTTCCCGGACGCTCCCATCCTCACCCGTGACGGGATCTACACCTTCCGCAACCTCTATCTCGACGGGAGATTTAGCACCGACGGTGCCCCCCTCGACGACCCACGCGGCACCGACCCGCTGCTCTCACCGATCCACTGCGACGCCACCGAGGTCGCGCCCGCCCTCGTCCAGGTGGCCGAGCTCGACCCGCTGCGCGACGACGGGCTGCGCTACGCCGAGCACCTCCGCGCCAGCGGCGTCAACGCGAGGATCACCCAGTACCGGCGCCTCCCGCACGGCTACCTCTCGATGCCCGGCGCCTGCCCCGGCGCAGACTCAGCCATCGAGGAGATCGTGGCCTTCCTGCGCCAGGTGCTCGGGTGAGAGGCTGAGCATCATGCGCGAGATCGTCGTCTTCTCCGGCAGCGCCCACCCCTCGCTGGCGGAGAGCATCTGCGGCGAGCTGGGGGTCCCGCTCTCGCGGAGCACGACGAGCCGCTTCAGCAACGACTGCCTGCAGAGTCAGCTGCTGGCCAACTGCCGCCAGCGCGACGTCTACATCGTCCAGCCACTCGTGCCGCCCACCCAGGACCACCTCATGGAGCTCCTGCTGATGATCGACGCCGCCCGCGGCGCCTCGGCGGCCCAGATCACCGCGGTCATCCCCCACTTCGCCTACGCCCGCTCGGACAAGAAGGACGCCTCGCGGATCTCGCTCGGGGGCCGCCTCGTCGCCGACATGATCGCGGCCGCGGGTGCGGACCGGGTGCTGACGATGACCCTGCACGCGCCGCAGGTGCATGGTTTCTTCTCCGTGCCGGTCGACCACCTCACCGCCCTCGGCGTGCTCGCCGAGCACTTCCGCGGCACCGACCTGCAGAACTCCGTCGTCGTCTCCCCCGACCTCGGCAACGCCAAGGAGGCCACGCAGTTCTCCCGCCTGCTCGGTCTGCCGGTCGCCGCGGGGAGCAAGCAGCGCAAGGCCGACGACCAGGTCGTCATCGACTCCATCGTCGGAGACGTCGCGGGCAAGCGGGCGATCGTCCTCGACGACGAGATCGCCACCGGGGGGTCGATCATCGAGCTGGCCACCAAGCTCGCGGAGACCGGGTGCCCCCGGGTGTCGGTCGCCTGCACCCACGGTCTCTTCGCCGGCAAGGCGGTGGCGCGCCTGCGCGAGCACCCGCTCATCGACCAGGTGGTGACGACCGACACGGTGCCCGCGCCCTCCGGCTGGCCCGACCTGCAGGTGCGCTCGGTCTCCCAGCTCTTCGCCCAGGCGATCTCGCGGATCCACGCCGGTGAGTCCGTGTCCAGTCTCTTCGACGGGGTCGACCCCACCTACGCCCCGCCGCAGCTGCCCCTCTTCGACCGTGCCTGAGCGCCGCGAGGTCGGCCCGGCGGCTGCCGCAGCCATCGATCTGGTCGTCGTGCTCGGCTTCGCCCTGGCCGGGCGGCGCAGCCACGACGAGGCGCTCGACCTGCGCGGTCTGGCGGACACGGCGTGGCCCTTCGTCGTCGGGCTGGGACTCGGCTGGATGCTCGTCCTCCTCGTGCTGCGCCGCTCCCCCGCCTCGTGGATCGCCGGCGTGCTGGTCTGGCTCGCCACGCTCGCCGGCGGGATGGCGCTGCGCGACATGAGCGGTCAGGGGACGGCGCTGCCCTTCGTCCTCGTCGCGACCGGCGTCCTCGCGGCCGGTTTGATCGGGTGGCGGGTCGTGGTGGCGGCGGCGACTCGGTAGGTCAGTCGGTCGGGAGGGTCTTGCCGGGGCGGGTGCCGGTGGCGTCGCCGAGCAGGGTGCGCAGGTAGACGATCTTCTCGCCCTTGCGGCCGCTGACCCGGGCCCAGTCGTCCGGGTTGGTCGTGTTCGGCAGGTCCTCGTTCTCGCGCAGCTCGGCGACGACGCTGTGCAGCAGATGCTCGCGGCGCAGTCCCTCGCTGCCGTCGGTGAGGTAGTCCTTGATCGCGAGCTTCTTGGCCCGGTCCACGACGTTCTGGATCATCGCCCCCGAGGTGAAGTCGGCCAGGTACAGCGTCTCGCGGTCGCCCCCGGCGTAAGTCACCTCGATGAACTGGTTCTCCCGCGAGTGCGCGTACATCCGCTCGACGACGCTGTCGATGAGGTCCTGCACGGCCGCCTCGCGTGACCCGCCGCCTCGAGCGAGGTCGTCCTCGTGCAGCGGCAGATCGGTCGTGAGGTACTTGCCGAAGATGTCTCGCGCGGCGTCCTCGTCGGGGCGCTCGATCTTGATCTTCACGTCGAGCCGGCCCGGGCGCAGGATCGCCGGGTCGATCATGTCCTCACGGTTCGTCGCGCCGATGACGATGACGTTCTCCAGCCCCTCGACCCCGTCGATCTCGGCGAGCAGCTGCGGGACGATCGTCGTCTCGACGTCGGAGGAGACCCCAGACCCGCGGGTGCGGAAGAGGCTGTCCATCTCGTCGAAGAAGACGACCACCGGGGTGCCCTCGCTGCTCTTCTCCCGCGCCCGGTGGAAGATCAGCCGGATGTGCCGCTCGGTCTCCCCGACGTACTTGTTCAGCAGCTCGGGGCCCTTGATGTTGAGGAAGTAGGCGTTCTTGCCCGACCCGGCCGGCACCCCTTCGCGCTCGGCCACCTTGCGGGCGAGCGAGGCGGCGACCGCCTTGGCGATCATCGTCTTCCCGCAGCCCGGCGGTCCGTAGAGCAGCACGCCCTTGGGCGGACGCAGGTGGTGGCGCTCGTAGAGGTCGGGGTGCAGGTAGGGCAGCTCGACCGAGTCCCGGATCGCCTCGATCTGCCCGGAGAGCCCGCCGATGTCCTCGTAGGCCAGGTCGGGCACCTCCTCGAGGACGAGGTCGGCGACCTCGGCCCGCGGGATGACCTCGACCGCGACGTTGCTGCGGGTGTCGTAGAGCACCGCGTCCCCGACGCGCACCGCGCCGGCGAGCGGCGAGGACGGGCGTACCACCCGCTCCTCGTCCTGGCCGGCGAGGACGACGAGCCGGCCGTCGTCGAGCACCTCCTTGACGACCACCACGTCACCGGCGTCGTCGAAGGGCATGACCGCGACGACGTTCATCGCCTCGTTGAGCAGCACCTGGCGGCCGACCTCGAGCTCGTCGGCCTCGACCGTCGGAGAGACCGCGACCTGCATCTTGCGCCCGTTGGTCAGCACGTCGACCGAGCCGTCCGGGCGTGCGGCGACGAGCACCGCATAGGCCGAAGGGGGTTGGGCCAGGCGATCGATCTCGCCGCGCAGCTGGACGATCTGCTCGCGCGCCTCCTTCAGGGTGCGCATCAGCCGGTCGTTCTGGGAGCCGGCCGTGCGCAGCTGGGCACTCTTGTCGCTGAGCTGCTGTCGCACGCGGCGCAGCTCGGCGTCGTCGCGCTCCTGCGGTGACTCGCTCATCCTCGCCTCCTCACGTGCTCGGTCCCTGCCATCCTCGCCCACGAGGCTCAGCGCTCCTGCGGGGGCACCACGCCTCGGACGAGCTTGCGGATCTTCTTCGGCGAGGCCTGGCGCTCACCGAGCGCCTCCTGGCTCCACTCCTGGTGCTCCGGGCGCAGGACGCTGGCGGCGTCCTGGACGCCGCCGGCAGCTCCCCCTTCGCCGTCCTGCTCGGCGTACCCGCGGCCCGGGCGACGCTTGCGAAGGGGGGGTGTCGTGCCCGGCGCGAGCCGGCGGGTCGAGATGAGGAAGCCGGTGTGACCGTGCATCCGGTGCTGCGGGCGGACCGCGAGCCCCTCGAGGTGCCAGCCGCGCACGATGGCCTCCCAGGCCTCGGGCTCGGTGAACTGCTCGCTCACGCGCAGCTCCTCGGCGACCTTGCTCAGCTGCGTCGCGGTGGCGACGTAGCAGATGAGCACCCCGCCGGGCGCGAGCGCGTCGGCGACGACCTCGAGGCACTCCCAGGGCGCGAGCATGTCGAGGACGACCCGGTCGACGGTGCCCGCCTCGACCTCCTGCGGCAGAGCCTCGACGAGGTCTCCCACGGCCACGGTCCAGGCGGGGTGGTCCTCGCCGAAGAAGGCGCGCGCGTTGGCGACGGCGATCTCGGCGAAGTCGGCGCGCCGCTCGAAGGAGATGACCCGCCCGCTCTCCCCGACCGCGCGGAGCAGCGACATCGACAGCGCCCCCGACCCGACGCCGGCCTCGACGACTGTGGCGCCGGGGAAGATGTCGGCCATCGCGACGATCTGACCGGCGTCCTTGGGGTAGACGACGGCGGCGCCGCGCGGCATCGACATGACGTAGTCGGAGAGGAGCGGACGCAGGGCGAGGTACTCCACCCCGGCGGTGTTGGTGAAGGTCGAGCCATCGGGCGAGCCGAGGATCTCGTCGTGGGTGATGTGCCCGCGGTGGGTGTGGAACTGCTTGCCCGGGGTGAGGGTGATCGTGTGCATCCGACCCTTGGGGTCGGTCAGCTGCACGCGGTCACCCTCACGGAACGGGCCACGGCGGTAGGCAGATCCGGTCGCAGTCATGGGGCAGGAGTCTACGGTCGGGCGCGGCCGGGCTGACCCTGCGCCCGGCGCAGGGCGTCGCCGAGCTCGTGCACCGAGACCACCCCGACCATCCGGCCACCCCGGGTCACGGCGAGCACCGCCAGGTCGTGCTCCTGGAAGGCCTGGACGAGAGCGCGCACCTGGTCCGAGCGCTCCCCGTCGAGGGCCACGACCCACTCGGGCGGCTGGGGCGCCATGACCGCTGCCACCGGCGTGCGCGCCCGCTCGGCGGCGGGGACGGAGTCCAGGGCGGCGCCGCTGATCATCGCCGTCGGTCGACCGCCGTTGTCGATCACCACCGGCACCCAGGCGTGCTCGTCGTGGCGTGAGACGTCGGCCACGACCGAGCGCTCGTGGACCGCCACGGCGGGGCGGATGACGCTGTCCGGGTCGATCCGTGCCAGCACGCCCAGCGACTCTCCCGCCTGCACCGCCGCGGAGGCGCCGCGCCAGAGGAAGGCGGCGATGAGGAGCACCCAGATGACCCGGAACGGGTCCAGGCCCTCCCCCGACAGCAGCGGCAGCACGGCCCAGAGCACGACGAGCCCGGCGACGACGCGGCCGCACCACCCGGCGACCACCCGGCCGGTGTGGCGGGTGCCGGTGATCTTCCACACCAGCGCCTCGACGAGCTGACCGCCGTCGAGGGGTAGACCGGGCAGGAGGTTGAAGAGCGCGAGCAGGCCGTTGACCAGCGCGAAGGCGCCGACGAGGCTTGAGGGGATACCCGCGGGGACCACGGGCAGCAGGAGGAAGGCGACGAACCCGAGGATCCCGTTGCTCAGCGGCCCGACGCCAGCGATCGCGGCGGCGCTGCCCGGCCTGCCCTTCGTCGGGTCGTAGGTGGTGTGCCCGCCCCAGAGGTCCGCGACGACGGCGTGCACGGTGTGCCCGAAGAGGCGGGCCACCCCGGCGTGCGACGCCTCGTGCACGAGCACCGCGACGAGCAACCCGAGGGCGTGGGCGAGCGCCACCGCGTAGGCCGCGGCCCCGAGGTCGGGGTTGCTCGCGGCGATCTGGGGGCCGATGAGCGCGACGATGATCGCCGCGAGGAGGAACCACGAGGACCCGATGTAGATCGGGATGCTGCCGATCGTGGCCAGGCGCAGCCCCGACGGGGTGTGCTCGGGGGGTGCGGGCATGCGTGGAACCCTAGGCGATAATGGCGCGGTCCCTACCCCCCTCGATCTGCAAGGACAACCGCCGACGTGCCCTCGCCCGCTCACCGGCCCGACGCCACCGACGAGCTCACCGCGCTGCTCCGGGAGCGCGTGGTCATGCTGGACGGGTCGATGGGGGTGTTCATCCAGAACCGCGGCCTCTCCGAGGCCGACTTCCGGGGGGAGCGCTTCGCCGACTGGCCGAGCGACCTCATGGGCAACAACGACCTGCTGTGCCTCACCGCCCCCGAGGTGATCCGGGAGATCCACGAGGCCTACCTGGAGGCCGGCGCCGACATCGTCGAGACCAACACCTTCAGCGCCCAGCGCATCTCGATGGCCGACTACGACCTTGAGGACGTCGCGTACGAGATCAACCTCGCCGGGGCGCGTGTCGCACGGCAGGCGTGCGATGCCTGGTCGACCCCCGACCGGCCCCGCTACGTCGCCGGTGCCCTCGGCCCGACGAACCGGACGGCGTCGATCAGCCCCGACGTCAACGACCCCGGCGCGCGCAACATCACCTTCACCGAGCTTGCCGAGGCGTACCTCGAGCAGGCGCGAGGGCTCGTCGACGGCGGCAGCGACCTCCTCCTCGTCGAGACGATCTTCGACACCCTGAACGCCAAGGCGTGCATCTTCGCCCTGGAGACCCTCTTCGAGGAGCACGGGCGGCGCTGGCCGGTCATCATCTCCGGCACGATCACCGACGCGTCGGGCAGGACCCTGACCGGGCAGACCACCGAGGCGTTCTGGAACTCGGTGCGCCACACCCGCCCCTTGGCGGTCGGGCTGAACTGCGCGCTCGGCGCCGAGGACATGCGCCCCTACGTCGCCGAGCTGTCGCGGGTGGCCGACACCTTCGTCTCCGTCTACCCCAACGCCGGCCTGCCGAACGCCTTCGGGGAGTACGACGAGACAGCCGAGCACATGTCGGGGGTGGTCACCGAGTTCGCCTCCTCGGGGCTGGTCAACATCCTCGGCGGCTGCTGCGGGACCACTCCCGAGCACATCCGGGCGATCGCCGAGGCGGTCGAGGGTCTCCCGCCGCGGGTCCCCCCGACCGTGGAGCCGGCGCTGCGCCTCTCCGGTCTCGAGCCCTTCAACATCACCGACTTCTCGCTCTTCGTCAACGTCGGTGAGCGCACCAACGTCACCGGCTCCGCGCGGTTCCGCAAGCTCATCGAGGCCGACGACTACCCCGCCGCCCTGTCCGTCGCTCGACAGCAGGTCGAGAGCGGCGCCCAGGTCATCGACATCAACATGGACGAAGGGATGCTCGACGGCCTCGAGGCGATGAGCCGCTTCGTCAACCTCGTCTCCTCCGAGCCCGACATCTGCCGCGTGCCGTTGATGATCGACTCGAGCAAGTGGGAGGTCATCGAGGCCGGGCTGCAGCGCGCGCAGGGCAAGTGCATCGTCAACTCGATCTCGATGAAGGAGGGGGTCACCCCCTTCGTCGAGCAGGCTCGCCTGTGCCGCAAGTACGGCGCTGCCGTGGTGATCATGGGGTTCGACGAGCAGGGGCAGGCCGACGACTTCGCACGCCGGGTCGAGATCGCCGAGCGCGCCTACCGGATCCTGCGCGAGGAGGTCGGCTTCCCCGCCGAGGACATCATCTTCGACCCCAACATCTTCGCCGTCGCGACCGGGATCGAGGAGCACGCCGCCTACGGCACCGACTTCATCGAGGCGACCCGGTGGATCAAGGACAACCTTGAGCACGTCCTGGTGTCCGGCGGCGTCTCCAACGTCTCGTTCTCCTTCCGCGGCAACAACGCCGTCCGGGAGGCGATCCACGCGGTCTTTCTCTTCCACGCCGCCCAGGCGGGCATGGACATGGGAATCGTCAACGCCGGAGCGCTCGTGCCCTACGACTCGATCGACCCAGAGCTGCGGGAGCGGATCGAGGACGTCGTGCTCAACCGCCGCGCCGACGCCACCGAGCGGCTGCTCGAGATCGCCGAGGAGTACCGCGCCGACGGTCAGAAGGCCGAGGCAGCCTCGGAGGAATGGCGCTCGCTCCCCCTTCGCGAGCGGATCACGCACGCCCTGGTCAAGGGCATCGACGACCACGTCGTCGAGGACACCGAGGCGCTGCGGCTCGAGCTCGAAGGGGAGGGACGTCGCCCGATCGAGGTGATCGAGGGACCTCTCATGGCGGGGATGGACGTCGTCGGCGACCTCTTCGGCTCGGGCAAGATGTTCCTCCCCCAGGTGGTGAAGTCCGCCCGGGTGATGAAGAAGGCCGTCGCCCACCTCATCCCCTTCATCGAGGCCGAGAAGAGCCCCGAGGAGGCGTCCCGGTCCAAGGGGCTGGTCGTCATGGCCACGGTCAAGGGCGACGTCCACGACATCGGCAAGAACATCGTCGGCGTGGTGCTGCAGTGCAACAACTACGAGGTGGTCGACCTCGGGGTGATGGTGCCGGCGCAGCAGATCCTCGACGAGGCACGCAGCAGGGGCGCCGACATCATCGGGCTCTCCGGCCTGATCACCCCGTCGCTGGACGAGATGGTCACCGTGGCCTCGGAGATGCAGCGTCAGGGCTTTGACCAGCCGCTGCTCCTCGGGGGTGCCACCACCTCCAAGGCGCACACCGCGGTGAAGGTCGACGGGCAGTACGACGGCCCGGTCATCTGGGTCAAGGATGCCTCACGCTCGGTGCCGGTCGTCTCCCAGCTGTTGTCCGACACCGCTCGGCCCGCGCTGCTGGAGCAGACGAGCAGCGACTACGAGGGGCTGCGCCGCCGTCACGCGGCCAAGTCCGGGGACCGGCCGCTCCTCACGCTGGAGGACGCGCGGGCGGCCCGGACACCGATCGACTGGGACGAGCAGGCGGCTCTGGGTCACCTGGACGTCGCCCGCCCCCAGCGCATCGAGCTGCGCGAGTACGACCTGGCGACGCTGCGGGAGTACATCGACTGGCAGCCGTTCTTCAACGCCTGGGAGATGAAGGGCTCCTTCCCGGACATCCTGCACAGCCCGGCGACCGGCGGGGCAGCCCGCAGGCTCTACGAGGACGCGCAGGTGATGCTCGACCGGATCATCGACGAGCGGTGGATCACCGCGAACGGCGTCATCGGCCTCTTCCCGGCGAACGCGGTGGGCGACGACATCGAGATCTACACCGACGAGAGCCGTGCGTCGGTGCGGGAGACCTTGACGATGCTGCGCCAGCAGGGCCAGCACCGCCCAGGGGTACCCAACCGGTCGCTCGCGGACTATGTCGCACCGAAGGAGACCGGGCTGGCGGACTACGTCGGGGCCTTCGCGGTCACCGCCGGGCTCGGCGTCCAGGACCGGATCGACGCCTTCAAGCTCGAGCACGACGACTACAGCGCGATCCTGCTGGAGTCTCTCGCCGACCGCTTCGCCGAGGCCTTCGCCGAGCGGCTGCATGAGCTGGTGCGCACCGAGCTGTGGGGGTACGCCCCTGAGGAGTCGATGGCCAATGAGGATCTCATCGGCGAGCGGTACCAGGGCATCCGCCCCGCCCCGGGCTACCCCGCCTGCCCCGAGCACACCGAGAAGAGCAAGATCTGGGACCTGCTCGGGGTGGACGACCTGGGGATCAAGCTCACCGAGTCGATGGCGATGTGGCCCGGCGCGTCCGTGTCCGGGTGGTACTTCGCGCACCCGCAGAGCCAGTACTTCGTCGTCGGGCGGCTCGGCCGGGACCAGGTCGAGGACTATGCCCGGCGCAAGGGCTGGACGCTGGCAGAGGCCGAGCGGTGGCTTGCGCCCAACCTGGGCTACACCCCCTGATCATGTCGGCGGGCGGGCCTTGACGGGTCAGGTGGCGAGGTCATGCACCACTGCCGGGTGGGTGGTGTGCTGCCGCCCGGTAGGCGAGGTCCACGTGCACACGCCGTCTGGGGTCATCGTGAGGCGCCAGCCGGCGTGGTGCTTGAAGCCGTGATGGGCGGCGCACAGGCAGACCAGGTTGTGCTCGCTGGTGGCGCCACGGGGGTAGGGCTCGACATGGTCGAGCTGGGTGCGCGCGGCCGGTGCGCCGCAGCCCGGGAAACGGCACGTACCGTCGCGCCTGCGGACCCGTCTGGAGAGGGTCTTGCCCGGACGATAGGCGGCCGTCGCGTCGCCCACTGCTGCGCCGGTGGTGGGATGCGAGCCCAGGAGCCGGATGCGGGTATCGGGGTCGGCGAGCATGCGCGAGATGTCTGACGGGAGCAGCTCGCCGATCCGTCCGGCGTCGACGAGGCCCGGGACGAACCAGGGTGTGCTCTCGGGTGGGTCGCTGCCGGGCGACCCGGTCTCCACCGAGTCAGGTGGCGGCAGCGGGTCAGGTGGCGGCGCCGGCCGGAGGTGGGGGTTGCCGAGGACCTCGAGGTGTGCCCCGAGCTGAAGCGCGACCTCCGACTCGACCACCGAGGCTGCGTGCAGCTCTGTGCCGTCGACCCAGCTCAGGACGAGCGGGTCGGAGCACCCGTCCCGACGGAGGATCTCGGACGGCGCCAGTTGGTGGGCGGGCCGGAAGACTCCCGCAGCCGGCTCGCCCTGAGCTGTGGCGTGGGCGGGAGTGGCGCCGGCGCCGTCGCGATCTGTCCCCGCCGCGACGAGCGCGGCGAGCGGGACGACGAGGTCGAGCGTCGTGGTGATGTCGGCCCGGGCGAGGACGAGATCGGCGAGGGCGTCGGCACGCGCCTGGTCGAGGGTCACCGCGTCTCCCGCGTCTCGGCGAGCCGCGTGGTATTCCCGGGCGAGGTCGTCGACTGCTCGCCAGGCCCTCGCCGCGATGTCGGAGGGCATCCGGACCTGCCAGGTCGTCAGACCGGGCAGGTCACGGTCCGGGGCGCAGCTCACGCTCCGCCTCGCACGTGCTCGCTCGGCGACCTCCTCGATCCCTCGTGGATCGGTAACCGCCGCTGCTCGGCGCGCCCGCCGACCGATCTCGGAGCAGGACAGCTCGCGGACATCGACGGCCGTGACCCGCGCCTCGAACTCGGCGAGGTCCGCAACCTCGAGGAGCTCGCTGGCGCGGACGACCGCGTGGGCTCGCCAGGGCTCGAGGTCGCCCGCTCGCCCCAGCCGCCGGAAGGCGGGGAGGTGACTCACGAGGCGACGCGCGCGGGACAGCCGCGTGCTCATGGTGCGCGGCGAGACGTGCAGCAGCGGTGCCAGCTCGGCGGCGGCGAAGCTCTCGGCTCCAGGGATCGGGTGCCACCGCTCGCGGAAGCTGACCCCGCGTGCTGCGGCGGCGTCTCGTCTCTCCTCGAATTCGGCCCGGCGCTGCGCCTCGCGCTGCTCCATCCGGTGGTGGGTCTCGTCGGCGAAGGTCGTCAACGCCTCAGCCTGGATGACGCTCATCGCGTTCATCACCCGCTGCGTGGCGGCGACGACCACCTCGGCCCGCTCTCGCGTCATCGTCTGCAGCGTCTCGTCGCTCATGCTGTCCAGTGCCAGCGCGAGGTCGCCGATCGCCAGGTCACGCAAGGCATCCACATCGCCGGACTGCAGGTCGAGGAGCCCCTGCTGAACCGTCTCGATGGTGGACGTCGATGTCATGACAACAACGCTACGACCGACCACCGACACTGATGATGGAATCTGGGCCCGAGGGGTCGTGACTCGCCCACTGACTGGCTCCCTGCTGGGTTGCCTTCCAGTTGATCTGTCCGGCCCCTCGGGCTTGCCGCCGGCCGCGGCGGTCATGACCTGATAAGAGCTTGGCGGTTCCTCACCAGTGTCCTGTCTGTCCGCCACGGCCGACGTCGACCCAGTCGAACGAAGCCGAAAGGGGCACGACCAGCATGGCACCAGCACCCGAGTCCATCGACAGCGAAGACATCGTCGGGGGCATCGACACCCACACCGATACCATCCACGTCGCCGTGATCACCCTCCTAGGCCGCGAGGTCGCCGACGAGCAGTTCCCGACGACCCCGGCCGGGTATCGAGCAGCGACCGACTTCTTGCATCAGCACGGTCGCATCGCCCGGGTCGGGATCGAGGGCACCAGCTCCTACGGCGCCGGGATCGCCCGTACCTGCGCCGCGGCGGGGCTGGAGGTCCTCGAGGTCCTGCGACCGGACAAGACCGTGCGCCGCCGGCAGGGCAAGTCCGACCCGATCGACGCCTACCACGCAGCCCGCGCGGTCCTGAGCGGACGAGCGACCTCGGCGCCCAAGGACGAGAAGATCCTCGGCCTGCGAGCCCTGCACGTTGCCCGCCGTTCCGCGGTCAAGGCGCGCACTGCGACCATCCACCAGATCCAGCAGCTGCTGATCACCGCCCCAGACCATGTCCGGGAGAAGTACCGGACCCTGAGCATCCCCCGCCTGGTCCAGGCCCTGGCACGGTGCCGACCCGACCGAACCGATCTCGTCGGCGGGGCCGTGCTGCGCGCCTTGAAAGACCTCGCGCACCGGCACGCCTTCCTCGACCAGCAGGCCCGCGACCTCGAGCACGACATCCAGGTCGTCGCCGAGTCCCTCAACCCCGGGCTCCTAGCCGCCCACGGCGTCGGTCCCGACACCGCGGCCCAACTGCTCATCACCGCCGGGGCCAACCCCGACCGGCTCCACAACGAGGCATCCTTCGCCGCGCTATGCGGAACCGCGCCCGTACCCGCATCCTCCGGGCGCACCCAGCGCCACCGGCTCTCACGCGGCGGGGACCGAGCCGCGAACAACGCACTGCACCGCATCGCCCTGGTCCGCATGTCCAGCCACGACCCCACCCGCGCCTACGTCCAACGCCAACGCGACAAAGGACGCTCCAGCCGCGAGATCCTCCGCCGCCTCAAACGAGCGATCGCCCGAGAAATCTTCAAGTACCTGACCCGCACCATCACCGTGCCCGCCATCGACGACCTCCGACCCCTGCGGCAGGCCAAGAACATCACCCTGACCCAAGCAGCCCAGCACTTCAACGTCTGGCCCGCCCACATCTCCACCCTCGAAAGAGGCACACGACGCGACGACACCCTCGCCACCGCCTACCGCGAATGGCTCACCGCCGCTTGACAACCAATAGGAGCATCAACGTGATCTGCAGGACCGGCCGGCGGTCCGACGAGGAGCTGGTGACGGAGGCCCAGGCCCGGGTCAGCTCTCCCGGGGCGGGGATGACGCCGAGCGAGCACGTTGCGCCAGCTCGCTGAGCGAGGCCCCGTCGAGGGTGCGGATTCGCGCCGCGCCAGGGACGTCGGGGATCGGCACGACGTGCGGCACAGCGATCGTGGGCACTCCGGCGGCGACCGCGGAGCGGACTCCGGTGGGGCTGTCCTCGATCGCCAGGCAGCGCTCGGGCGGCGCGGCGAGCAGATCGGCCGCGGTGAGATAGGGCTCGGGGTGCGGCTTGCCGTGGGTGACCTCGTCGCCGGTCACGAGGTGGGCGAAGGACCCAGGAGGCGCGGCGTCGACGACCGCCCTGGCCAGCGGCTGCCAGGACATCGTCACCAGGACGGCGGGTACGCCGAGCCGGCTGCCCTCGGCGAGCAGCTCCGCCGCACCGGGTCGCCACGGCACGTGCTCGCGGACCTGGTCCACGACCGACCCCATGAGCACGTGGACCACCTCGTGCGGGGTCAGGGTGACCGGGCTGTTGGCGATGATGAAGTCTGCGCTCACCAGGAGCGGGTTGCCGACGAGCTGGTGGGCCAGCTCGTCGGTCCACGTCCCGCCGAAGCGCTCCACGAGGGCGTGCTCGGCGCTGATCCAGTAGGGCTCGGTGTCGACGAGGGTGCCGTCCATGTCCCACAGGACGGCGTCGGGCAGCCGAGGATCGGTAGAGAGGGGACGGCCGGTCACGTCGGCCAACTGTAGCCACCTCCTCCCCGTAGGCTGATCGACGTCCCGCGCCGCAGCGCGGGCGCGATCCACGCAAGAGGAAGGAGCCACGTGATCGAGCTGCAGGAGATCCCGGAGCTGCACGACCCGGTCATGGTCCTGGCCTTCGAGGGGTGGAACGACGCCGGCGAGGCGGCGACGTCGACCCTGCTGCACCTGGCGCAGGAGTGGGAGGCCGACACCGTGGCCGCGCTCGACCCCGAGGACTACTACGACTTCCAGGTCACCCGCCCCGTGGTGCAGGGGCGACCGGGGTCACGGCGGATCGACTGGCGGACCACCCGGGTGCTCATCGCCTCCCCGGACGAGCTGGACCGCGACGTCGTGCTGGTCATCGGGATCGAGCCGTCCTTCCGGTGGCGCTCCTTCGCCGAGGAGATCCTGCAGATCGCCGACAAGCTCGGGGTGCAGACCGTCGTGAGCATCGGGGCGCTGCTCGCCGATGTCGCGCACACCCGCCCGATCCCGGTGACGGCGACCAGCGACGACGAGCGAACGATCGCCCGCTTCGACCTGGAGGCCTCGACCTACGAAGGGCCGACGGGCATCGTCGGTGTCGTCGCCGACGCGACCCGGCAGGCGGGTCTCGCCTCGATCTCGCTGTGGGCAGGGATCCCCCACTACGCGGGTCACGTGCCCTCGCCCAAGGCGACCTTCGCCCTGATCCGCGGGCTGGAGCGGATCCTCGACAGCGGACTACCGCACGGCACCCTCGAGGAGGACGGGCAGGCCTGGGAGCGGGGGGTGAACGAGGCCGCTGAGCAGGACGACGAGATCCGTGAGTACGTCGAGGTGCTCGAGGAGGCCCAGGACACCGCCGACCTGCCCGAGGCGACCGGCGACGCCATCGCTCGGGAGTTCGAGCGATACCTGCGCCGCCGACCCGAGGATCAGAGCGACGGCTGAGAAGCCTCGTCCGCGTCCTCGTGCAGGCGGATGCCGAGCAGGGCGTCGACGAGGTCGGCGACCGCTCCTGGTGCCGCTGGGTCCTCCCCAGCGGCGTCGCACCACCGGTCGACGGCACGCAAGGCTGCGGCGCTGTCGAGGTCGTCGGCCAGGGCGAGGCGAACCGCGGCGAGGGTCTCCTCGACGGCGGGACCTGCGGCCCGCTCAGTCGCCGACCGCCACCGCCGGAGTCGCTCGTCGGCGACGCCCATCGCCTCGTCGGTCCACGACCACTCGGTGCGGTAGTGATGGTCGAGCAGGACGAGGCGCACGGCCATCGGGTCCACTCCCTCGCGGCGCAGGTCGCTCACGCGCACGAGGTTGCCCTTGGACTTGCTCATCTTCTCGCCGTCGAGGCCCACCATGGCCTGGTGGCTCGTGTGGTGCGCGAAGCTCTCCAGCCCGGTCGCGGCCAGTGCCTGGATCGCGGTCATCGGGTGGTGGGGGAAGGCGAGGTCTGAACCACCTGCCTGCACCGAGACCTGCTCGCCGAGGTGGTGCATGGCGATAGCCGTGCACTCGATGTGCCAGCCCGGCCGACCGGGACCCAAAGGCCCCCCTTCCCAGGACGGCTCACCCTCCCTTCGCCCTCGCCAGAGCATCGGGTCGAGCGGGCCGCGCTTGCCGGCCCGGTCCGGGTCGCCCCCGCGCTCGCCCGAGAGCGTGAGCATCGTGTCGTGGTCGAGGTGGCAGGAGCGGCTGAGGTCCCCGGGCGCGATGACCTGGGCGAGGTCGAGATAGGTGTCCACCGCGCCCCCTTCGGCGACGGTGTAGGCCAGGCCGGCGTCCCGGATCGAGGCGAGGACCGCCACGATCTGCTCCATCGACTCGACCACGCCGACGTAGGCGTCGGGCGGCACGACCCGCAGGGCCGCCATGTCCTCGGTGAAGAGGCTGGTCTGCTCGGCGGCGAGGTCCTGCCAGTCGACCCCGTCGCGCGCGGCCCGCTCGAGCAGCGGGTCGTCGATGTCGGTGACGTTCTGCACGTACCTGACGGGCACGTCTGCATCGAGCAGGGCCCGGTGCAGCAGGTCGAAGGTCACGTAGGTGGCCGCGTGACCCATGTGAGTGGTGTCGTACGGCGTGACGCCGCAGACGTAGATCCGGGCGACGCCGTCGACGGTCACCACAGTCTCGCGCGAGGCGCGCACCGTGTCGTACAGCACGGGTACCTGCCCGACGCCGGGCAGGTCGGGCACGGCAGGGGCGGTCCATGACTTCACGGCGGCAGCCTACGGGTCTGCCGGGGAGCAGGAGCACGGCGGGCGCCCGCGCTGCCTGGTCAGACCGGGGGCCACGGGATGGCGGGCCAGTCCCCACCCGGGAGCGGGTGTACCCCGTCCCTTTGGAGCGCCTCGACCCGATCCCGCAGGGCGGCCACCTCGGGCACGGTGAGCAGCTCGTCGAGCTCGTCGGTCAGGGCTCGGTCCTCGGCCAGCGCGCGCTCGAGGCGGATCACCCGCTCCCGGTCGTGGTCCTGCAGCGGCTGACCTGCCCACCCCCACAGCACCGTGCGCAGCTTGGGCTCGGTGTGCAGGCTCACCGCGTTGTCGATCGCCACCGCGCGGTCGTCCTCGAGGAGGACGTGGCTGCCCTTGCGGTCCGAGCTGTTCAGCACCGCGTCGAGCACCGCAAGGGAGCGCAGCGACGCGGTGTCGGCGTGGTGCACGACCACCGGGCGGCCGAGCTCGTCCTCGCCGGCGAGGACCACGAGGTGGCCGGCCGGGACTTCCTCGGGCGCGGAGACATCCACCGGAGAGGGCCCACCCTCGACCGACCCGACCCAGCGCTGCACTGACCCGGGGCCGAGCGGGCCGGAGCGCAGCACGGTCACCGGGACGCTATCGAAGCCTGCGGCCCGAGAGAGCAGGTAGCACGCGCGCTCACGCGCGGCCAGAGATCCGTCCGGGAAGTCCCACAACGGGCGTTCGCCACGAACCGGCTTGTACGCGGCGAGGACCCGCTCACCGCCTTGCTCGACCTCGGCGACGAGCACGACGTTGCTGGCCTCGGGGTGCGCGCCGAGCAGGTGAATCTCGCCACCGTGGAGGTGGTGCTCGAGCCGGCCCGCGGCCGCGTCAGGGGTCAGCGCCGGTACCCGTTCGCCCGCGGGCAGATGTGGCCCGAGGGGTCCAGCGGTCCACCGCAGAAGGGACAGGACGGTCGGCCCGCGGACGCCACAGTGGTGCACCGGCGGGCGAAGGCACGCGCCTGCGAGGGCGAGAGGACGACTCGCAGCGAGTTGGTGTCCGCCGAGGTGAGGGCAGCGGTGTCGCTGACCTCGTCGGGGTCGTGGTCGTGACACTCGATGACGATGACCCGTCGGCCCTCGTCCCAGGCGAGCGAGAGTGCCTGGACCCGGTACTCCTCCTCGATCGGGGTGTCCAGCGGCGCGTTGTCGGCCGAGCCGACAGCCGCCAGGACCCCGGCGTCGGCGTCGGCGAGCTGGTCCAACAGCTCCTCGATCCGCTCGGCGAGGACGGTCACGTGGACCTTCTCGACCGACACCTGGGTGCGCCGGGCCTCGTCGCTCGCCTGGAGGAAGAAGGTCCTCGCGCCCGGCTCCCCGACGGTGCCCACGACGAACCGCGTCGGAGGGTCGTACTCGATCAGGCTCATAGTCGCGACCCTAGCCCGCTCCCCCGCCGACGGCGGCATCGCTGCCGGGGGTCTCGGCGGGCGGTTCCTTCGGCGCCGCGAGGGGCCCGGAGTCGTTGACCCGCAGCACGAAGGCTCGCTCCGGCGCGTAGCGCACAACGCTCACCGAGGCCGGGTCGACGACGTAGCGTTGGAACTCGTCCAGGGGCGTCGCCGCCGCGTCGGCGAGCACCGACTTGATGATGTCGCCGTGGCTCACCGCGAGCCAGATCGCGCCGGGTCCGCTCTGCGCCTCCACCTCGGCGTCGATGGCTCTCACGGCAGCGACCGCCCGCTGCGCCATCTGCAGGATCGACTCGTGCGGGTACTCCTCGGACTCCGGGAAGACCGCCTCGCTCGGCCGCCGCTGCACGGTCTGCCAGAGGTCCTCCTTCGCGAGCTCGCTCAGTGCTCGACCGGTCCACGCGCCGTACCGGGCCTCCCCCAGCCCGTCATGGACCTCCGGGGTCACGCCCAGGGCCTCTGCGAGCGGCCGGGCTGTCTCCCGGCACCGGAGCAGGGGGCTGGTGACGACCCGGGCGAAGGGGAGGTGTGCCAGTCGGTCGGCCACGTCGGCCGCCTGCCGACGGCCGGCCTCGTCGAGGTGCACGCCGTCGGTCCAGCCAGCGAGGACCCCTTCGCTGTTGGCGGTCGAGCGACCATGCCGCAGGAGGACGCAGTGAGCCACACCGACATGGTACGTGCGTCATGATGGCGCCGTGATCGTCGACCAGGCCCGGTACACCGACGGGCAGCGCCAGCAGTGCGAGGACCTCGGCGCCACCCTGGCGCAGATCAGGCAGCGTGACGACGACCCGTCGGACTTCGTCTGGGTGGGTCTGAAGGACCCCAGCCCGGCGACCTTCTCGCACGTGGTCAGCGATGAGATGAACCTGCACGACCTGGCGATCGAGGACGCGGTCACCGGTGACCAACGCGCGAAGTTCGAGCGCTACGACGAGACCTGGTTCGTCGTCCTCAAGCCGCTGCGCTACCTCGACGAGACCTCCGATGTCGAGACCGGCGAGCTGATGCTCTTCGTCGGTCCCCACTTCATCGTGACCACCCGCCGGGGTGAGGCGAGCCCACTCGGCGACCTGCGGCGCCGCCTGGAGTCCGACCCGGACCAGCTGCGCCACGGCCCGTGGGGGGTGCTCCATCTGATCGTCGACAGCATCGTCGACAACTACCTCGCGATCGAGGACGAGCTGCAGATCGACCTCGAGCAGATCGAGGCGGCCGTCTTCAACCCGGCGTCGACGATCACCTCCGAGGACATCTACCGGCTCAAGCGCGAGGTGCTCGAGTTCAAGCGGGCGGCGCTGCCGCTCGTGCGGCCGCTCCACCAGCTCGTGCGGGGCGAGGGCCCGGACCTCGACGAGGAGCTGCGGCTGCAGCTGCGCGACGTGGCCGACCACCTCAGCCAGGTGATCGACGACATCGAGTCGATGGACCGGCTGCTCAGCGACGTCCTCTCGGCCCATCTCGCGCAGGTCGGCGTCGAGCAGAACCGGGACATGCGCAAGATCTCGGCCTGGGTGGCGATGGCGGCGCTGCCGACGATGATCGCCGGGATCTACGGGATGAACTTCGAGGTCATGCCCGAGCTGACCGCGAGCGTGGACCTCGGCGGTCGCGAGGTCTACTACGGCTACTTCGTCGTGCTGGCGGTCATGGTGCTGGCTTGCCTCGGCCTGTACCGGCTGTTCAAGCGCTCCGGCTGGCTCTAGCGCGACTCGTCGTCCTCGGCGTCCTCGTCGTCGCTGTCGTAGTCCTCGTCGTCGAGCCCGGAGTAGGACGTGTCGTCCTCGTCCTCGTCGTACTCCTCGTCACCCGAGTCCTCAGAGTCGTCGAGGTCGCTGTCGTCGACGACGATGAGGGGGGTCATCTCGCCGTACTCGTCGTTGAGGGCGTCGTCGTACGCCTCGAAGGCGTCGGCCAGGTCCTCGTAGGCCGCGACGACCCGCGGGTCGTCCTCCCCGTTGCGGGTCGATGACGCCTCGAGGTGCCGCTCGAAGGTGGCGATGAGCTTGTTCAGCGCGGCGCGCGCGTCGGCGGTCATGGCATGACGGTACCGCCCGGGATAAGAATGTGTCTCGATGGTCGAGTACGAGTTCCAGGTCCTGACGTTCCCCCGCGGCGCCACCCGCTCGCAGATCCGTGCGGCCCTCGCGGAGCAGGCCGAGTACGGGCGGTGGGAGCTGCACCGGACCGTGGTCTACACCGGCGGCGCCCAGCGCTCGTGGCTGCGCCGCAAGATCATCCGGATGCCGCGGGTCAGCAGGTCTCGATCAGCCGCATGAGCACCCGCGCGCCGAACTCCAGGGACTCGGTGGGCACCCGCTCGTCGATGCCATGGAACATCGGCGCGAAGTCGAGGTCGGCCGGCAGCCGCAGCGGGGCGAAGCCGTACCCGGTGATCCCGAGCAGTGAGAGCGCCTTGTTGTCGGTCCCTCCGGAGAGGCAGTAGGGCAAGATCTGCGCGTCCGGGTCCTCGGCCTGCAGGGCGGCACGCATCGTGTCTACCAGCGGGCCCTCGAAGGGGGACTCCAGCGAGATGTCGCGGTGCTCGACCTCCACGCTCACCTTGTCGCCCGCGAGCTGGCGCAGCGTCTGCATGAGCCCCTCCTCGTGCCCGGGGAGGAAGCGGGCGTCGAGGGCGGCGGTCGCCTCCTGCGGGATGACGTTGTGCTTGTAGCCGCCGTCGAGCATCGTCGGGTTGGCGGTGTCCTGCAGCGTGCCGCGGACGAACCCCTCGGCACCCCCGAGGTGGCTGAGCAGCTCGTCGAGGTCCTTGTCGTTGTAGCTCACGCCGGTCAGCTCGGAGAGACCGTCGAGCAGCTGGCGCACCGGCGCGATGTACTCCCGGGGCCACTTGTGCGCCGCGATCCGCCCGATCGCCTCGGCCAGGTGCACCACGGCGTTGTCGTCGGTCGGCACCGAGCCGTGACCGGCGGTCCCGGTGGCGCGCAGCCGCAGCCAGGCGATGCCCTTCTCGGCCGTCTGCAGCAGGTAGACCCGGCGCTCCTCCCCTTCGTCGCCCGAGATGGTCACGCTGTACCCGCCGACCTCGCTGATCGCCTCGGTCACCCCGGAGAAGACCTCGGGGTGCTCGTTGACGAGGAAGTGGCTGCCGAGGTCGCCGCCGGCCTCCTCGTCGGCGAAGAAGATGATGACGAGGTCGCGCGGCGGCACGATCTGGCGGCGGGCCATGTGCCGGACGCAGGCGAGGATCATCGCGTCCATGTCCTTCATGTCGACCGCGCCGCGGCCCCAGACGCAGCCGTCCCGGATCTCCCCGGCGAAGGGGTCGACGCTCCAGTCCGCAGCGTTGGCCGGGACGACGTCGAGGTGGCCGTGGATGCACAGCGCGCCGCGCTTCTCGTCCGCGCCGGGGATCCGAACGACGACCGTGGCGCGTCCGGGTTCGGCCTCGAAGAGCTGCGGGCTCAGGCCCACCTCCTCGAGCTCACGCATGACGTAGTCGGCCGCGGCCCGCTCCCCCGGCCCCTCGCGGTCGGGCCCGTAGTTGCTCGTGTCGATCCGGATGAGCTCCTGGCAGATCCGGACGACCTCCTGCTCGGGGGCGGTGATATCCATGTCCCCACCCTAGGTGGGGCTAGCGCACGCCGTGTCCGGGGTCGATCGCTGCCCTATCGTCCGGTCCTGGACTCGTCGCTGCTCACGGTCGGCCTCCCGATCGCCCTGGCCGTCATCATGCGCGGCCTGGGGCTGGACCTCACGCCCGAGGACTTCACACGGTGGCGCGACGACCGCGCGCGGTCGTCGTCGCGCTTCTCTGCCAGGTGGTGCTGCTCCCCCTCGTGGCCTTCGGCCTGGCGTCGGTCTTCGCCCTCCCGCCGCTGCTCGCCGTCGGCTTCATGCTGCTGGCCGCCTCACCAGGCGGCACGACCGCCAACCTGTACAGCCACCTCTTCCGCGGCGACGTCGCGCTCAACATCACCCTCACCGCGATCAACTCGGTGCTCGCGACATCACCCTGCCCCTCATCGCCAACCTCGCCATCGCGCACTTCGCGCCCGACAACGACTCGCTCGGCCTGCAGGTCGGCAAGGTGCTCCAGGTCTTCGCCATCGTGCTGGTCCCGGTGGGGATCGGCATGCTGATCCGGCGCGCCCGTCCCGCGTTCGCGGAGCGGATGGACCGCGGCCCGTGCGGATCGCCTCGGCCGTCCTGCTCCTTCTCGTGGTCCTCGGCGCCATCCTCGCCGAGCGCGAGAACGTCGGGACCTACATCGCCCAGGTCGGGCTGGTCACGACCCTCTTCTGCGCGCTGTCCCTCACCGTCGGCCACCTCGCGCCACGGGTGCTCGGGATGAGCCAGCCGGAGGCGATCGCCTCCGGCTTCGAGATCGGCATCCACAACAGCACCCTCGCCATCGCCATGGCGGTGACGGTGCTGCAGGTGGCCGAGATGGCGGTACCGCCCGCGGGCTACGGCATCGTCATGTTCTTCGTCGCTGGCGCCTTCGGGGTCCTCGTGACCCGGGGAAGGCGGCCCGCGGACGAGACCGCTTGACCGCGGACGAAGCCGCGGGACGATGAGGGGGACAGCGTCATCCGCACGGATGATCGGGGGCCGGGCCGGACACCCGGCTCAGCGCCTCGGGAATCTCACGGACCACCTGCTCCAGCGTGGTCATGTCGCCCGGGTGCAGGACTCCCCTGGCCGTCGTCCGGCACGCCATCCGGGCGAAGGTGACGGCCGCGCAGGCGGTCCCGAGGTAGTCGGACTCCGACCGGACCACCAGGCGCTCCTCACCACTGACAGCGGTGAGAAGAATCGCCTCATCGTGCGGGTGCTGCCGGGGCCGAGCCAGCCGTCGTGCCACGCCCGGGCGAGTTAGCAGAGACAGCATCCGTGCGGCGCGCAACCCCATGACGGCACGGTTGACAGCATCCTTCTCGAAGGCGACCACCACCTCCAGCGGCAGCGGTTGACGCATCAGGGCCGACTCGTCGGTCCGCAGTCGGGCGGCCGTGCGTCGGCCGAGGCCGGCGTAGCAGAACCAGCTCACATCCTCGGCGTCTTGCACGGCCCGCAACATGTCCGCTACCCCGGTCGCACCGCTACGTGCACGGTCGGCGATGAGGAAGCCGACTCTCACCGGACCGGACGTCGCCTGGTACAGCTCGAGCGCCATCAAGCCGGTCACCCCCGGAGCCTGGCCTGCACAGACCACCTGGGGGGCGCTGTCGGGCGCGACCTCCTTGCGCGCCCGAAGGGCGATGTCGTAGTCCGCGCTCACGTCGACGCTGGGAATGCCCTGCTCTGCACAGACCCGTTGCACGACCGGTGATCGCTGCGGGACTGCGCTGATCACGCAGTCGATGCCGCGGAACGCCCGTCGAAGGGAGTCGGCGTTCGCCGCATCGACAAACCGGGAGGTCACATCCCCCGAGGTTGCGCCCGGTCCTCGATACCCGGCGATCACCGTCCCGGGGAAGCGCGCCTGGGCTTGCGCATGGATGAGTTCTCCAAGAGATCCACCTGCTCCGAGAACCAGGAGTCGCACTCGTCATACGTTAGCAACGACCCCGCCGTAACGAGGTCGCACGGTGTCCGAGGGGGGACTTGAACCCCCATGCCCTAATACGGGCACTAGCACCTCAAGCTAGCGCGTCTGCCAATTCCGCCACCCGGACAGGTGATCCGACGGCCGGGGAGCCATCGGGGCAACGACGCCAGACTCTACACCCGTCCTCCGGGGCGACGAAATCGACGGCCCAGGTGCGTACCCTCGCTGTCGTGCCCGAGATGCTCCGCCACGTCACTGCGACCCGGTACGCGGTCCCCCTTCGCGAAGGGGGATCCCTGCCCGGGATCGTCGAGGCCGACGACCTCGGGATGTACGTCACGAAGATGCGCGGTGCCGGCCAGGGTGTGCGCGTCCTCGCCGCCGAGGTGCTCGTCGCCGGGCTCGCCGCCGAGGTCGGGGTGCCGGTGCCCGAGCTGGTCACCGTCGAGCTGTCCTCGGAGATCGCCCGGTGGGAGGCCGACGAGGAGGTGCAGGACCTGCTCACCGCCTCGGTCGGGCTGAACCTCGGGATGGACTACCTGCCCGGCGCCTTCGGCTACGACGGGTCGCGGCCGGCCGATCGTGATCTCGCCGCCGCCATCCTCTGGCTCGACGCCTTCACCGCCAATGTCGACCGCACCTGGGCCAACCCCAACCTGCTGCGCTGGCACGAGCGGGTCTGGGCGATCGACCACGGGGCGGCGCTGTACTTCCACCACGCCTGGGCGCGCAAGGCGCCGGACGCCGAACGCTTCGTCCGGGCGCCCTACGACACGAGCCAGCACGTGCTCGCCGATGTCGCCGCGCCGGTCGAGCCCGTGCACGACCGAGCGCTGGCCGCGCTCGACGAGGAGGCGATCGCGGCACTGGTCGAGCGCGTCCCCGACGAATGGCTTCCGCCGGGCGAGCAGCTCAAGAGTGCCGAATCGGTCCGAGGCGCCTACCGCGACCACCTGGCGCAGCGCCTGCGCCACCCCGAGCACTGGCTGCCCGGGGGTGCCCGGTGAGCGCAGTGAGCCCAGCGAGCGCAGTGAGCCCGGTGAGCCCGGCGGCCGGCCACACCTACCAGTACGTCGTGCTGCGCTGCGTCCCCCGGGCCGAGCGCGAGGAGTTCGTCAACGTCGGGGTGGTGCTGCGCTCGCAGCAGGCGGGCGCGCTCCTCGCCGGCTTCCACCTCGACGAGCGGCGGCTCGCCGCGCTCGACCCCGAGCTGGACACCGGCGCCGTGAGCGACGCCCTGCAGGTGATCGCCGACGTGTGTGTCGGACGCACCGGCGGAGGTCGACCCGACCTGCCCGACGACGGTCGGCGCTTCGGCTGGATCTCCGCTCCCCGCTCGACGGTGGTGCGACCCGGACCGGTGCACACCGGCATCGCCACCGACCCCCAGGCCGAGCTCGACCGGCTGCTTCGGCTGCTCGTGCGCTGACCCGGGCTCCCCCCCCTTCGCCCCCACGGGTGGGGCCGAGCGGCCTAGGGTCGGGAGCATGGACATGAAGCGACCGACTGCGCCCGAGCCGTACTCCCTCCTGCCGGATACCGCAGCCTTCGAGGTCCGCAGCGACACCGTGCAGGACGCCACCGAGATGGGGCAGGAGCAGGTCTTCGACGACTGGGGCCTCAGCGGAGGCAACGTCTCCCCGCACCTGGCCTGGAGCGGCGCTCCGGAGGGCACGAAGGGTTACGCGGTCTCCTGCTTCGACCCGGACGCGCCCACCCCGGCCGGCTTCTGGCACTGGACGGTCCTCGGCATCCCCGCAGACGTGACCGAGCTCGCCGAGGGCGCGGGGGCCGAGGGCGGCGCGAAGCTGCCCGACGGCGCCTTCATGGTCTCGACTGACTTCGGCACCAAGGCCTACGGCGGTGCCGCACCGCCCCCCGGCGACGGACCGCACCGCTACGTCTTCGCCGTGCACGCCCTGGACACCGACGACCTCGGCGTGGATGACTCCGTGACCTGCACGGTCGCGGCCTTCACCTACCTCGGGCACACCCTCGGACGCGCCCTGATCACCCCCACCTACGAGATCGAGGGTGAGGACTGACCCGGGTCAGACCCGCAGCGCCCACGCCGCGACCGCGCTCGCCGCGGCGGCGTTGAGCGAGTCCACTCCCCCACGCATGGGGATGGTCACGGTGAGGTCCACCTGTGCCAAGGCCGAGCGGGTGAGCCCGTCCCCCTCGGTGCCGACGACCACGGCAAGCCGCTCCGGCGGGTCCGCGGCGAGCACCTCCAACGGTGTCGCGTCCTCGGCGAGCGCCATCCCGGCGACGACGAAGCCGAGGTCACGCAAGGTCGCGATGTCACCGGGCCAGGACGACACCTGCGTCCACAGCACCTGGAAGACCGTGCCCATCGACACCCGGACCGAGCGGCGGTAGAGCGGGTCGGCGCACCGCGGGGTGACGAGCACGGCGTCGAAGCCCAGGCCCGCCGCGGAGCGGAAAACCGCTCCGACGTTGGTGTGGTCGACGAGGTCCTCGAGCACGAGCACACGGCGCGCCGAGGCGCAGACCTCGGCGACCGTCGGCAGGTCCGGGCGGTGCATCGAGGCCATCGCGCCGCGATGCATGTTGTAGCCGGTGATGCCCTCGACCACCTCGGGGTCGGCGAGATAGACCGGCACGCCGTCACTCTCGCAGCGCTCCACGACGTCGGCGAGCGGCTCGAGCCATCGCGGGCTCATGAGCATCGACCTCGGGCGGTGCCCGGCAGCGAGCGCGCGGCGGATCACCTTCTCGGACTCGGCGAGGTAGAGGCCGCCGGCCGGCTCGAGCAGCTTGCGCAGCCGGACGTCGGTCAGCGACGCATAGTCGCGCAGCCGGGGGTCCTCGCTCGTCGTGATCGGGGTCGGCACGCGCGCCAGCGTAGAGCAGCGCTCTACAGGACGAGAGCGCGCAGGATGACGACGACGCTGCTGATCGCGCAGAAGGCGAGCACGGAGCGGCGCATCCTGGCGTGGTCGAGCCGACGCTTGACCGGGCCGCTGAGCAGGTAGCCGGCGAAGAGGAAGGGCAGCCACGCCACGGCCGCCCGAAGCTGCTCCACGTGCATCTGACCCCCGATCGCGAGGGCGACCATCGAGACCGTGGAGCCGGCGACGAAGAAGGCCGCGAGGGTCGCCCGGATCCGGTCGGGGCGCTCGTTCTGCAGCACGATCGCGAAGAACGGTCCGCCGATCGCGGCCGCCGTCCCGGAGACGCCGGTTAGGGCTCCGGCGGCCAGTGCGTTGCGCTGGGTCGCGACGGCATCGACCCGTCGGATCGAGAGCGCCACCGAGACGAGCACCATCACCCCGACGACGAGCGCGATGCCGCGGGCCGGCAGCACGGTGACCAGCCAGACCCCGACCGGCGTGAGCAGCACGCGCGCCCCGAGGGCAGAGCGCAGCAGGGCCCAGTCGATGTCCCGGGGCCCTGCGACGAGCTGGGTCAGCGGCAGGGTGAAGCCGAGGACGAGCAGCGCGGTCGGCATGAGCTCTGGAGCGACGAGGACGACGAAGGGGGCGGCGACGACCGCGATCCCGAAGCCGATCGAGGACTGGACCAGGGAGCCGACGAGGACGACGAGGCCGAGGAGCAGGAGGGTGCTCACCCGGTGACCAGGGCGATGATCGCAACCACGCCGATGACGGCGATGAAGGCGCGCAGCGCGTTCGGCGGCAGGCGGCGCCCGACCCGTGCCCCGAGGAATCCGCCCACCAGGGCTCCGACACCGACGAGCAGGGCCACCTGCCAGTCGACGAGTTCGGGCGAGACGATGATGAAGGTCAGCGCCGCGACTCCGTTGACGATGGTGCCGAGGACGTTCTTGACCCCGTTGAGTCGCTGCAACGGCTCGGTGCTCAGCGTGCTCAGCAGGCCGATGAGGATGACCCCCTGCGCGGCGCCGAAGTAGCCGCCGTACACCCCCGCCACGAGCACACCGGCCATGAGCGCGACGACGTGCCACCACGGTGCCGGGCGGCCCTCCACGTGGTGCCCCCGCGCCCACCGCTGGACCCGTGGCCCGGCGAGGACGAGCACCACCCCGAGGGCGATGAGGGCCGGGACGATCGCATCGAAGGCCGCCGCCGGGAGCACGAGGAGCAGCAGCGCGCCGATCATCGCCCCGAGGAGCGACATCGGGACGAGCCGCCGGACCATCGACCCCGCGCCGCGCAGCTCTGGCAGGTAGCCCGCCACCCCGGTGACCCCGCCGGCGACGAGGCCGATGCTGTTCGAGATGTTGGCCGTGACCGCCGGGACGCCCACCGCGAGCAGCGTCGGGAAGGTGATGAGCGTCCCCGACCCGACGATCGTGTTGATCATCCCGGCGCCGACACCGGCGAGGATGACCACGAACACGTCGAAGGGGGACACCCGGCCAACCCTACGTCTGGCGGTGTCCCCCTTCGTCCGGGCCCGATCAGCGGGCGGGAGGCGGCTCCTCGCCCGGAGCGGCGGGAGGCGAAGGGGGTGTCACGTCCGGCATGCCCTGGGGCTCAGGAGCCTGGGGCGCGGGCTGCTGCGGCGGCTCGGGGGCCGGCCCGGCCAGGTCGCCCTTGGGTTGCACCCTGCCCGCCGGGGTGGCGTGCTCGCTCGCCTCACGGCTGGCCTGACCGGCCTGACCGCGGGCCTCGCGCAGCGCGTCTGCCGGGTCTTCGAGCGCGGTGTCGGCGAAGGCGTTGTCCTCCGGCCCCTCCGGCTCGACCCAGCCATCGTCGTCCCCGCCGAGGTCGGGGGTGCCGCTCTGGCCGAGCGCCCCGCCGATGCCGCGCAGCGCGTCGGTGAGCTCGCTGGGGATGACCCACATCTTGTTGCTGTCGCCCTGGGCGATCTGCGGCAGCACCTGGAGGTACTGGTAGGCGAGGAGCTTCTGGGTCGGCTTGCCCCGGTGGATCGCGTCGAAGACCTGCTGGATCGCGCGCGCCTGACCCTGCGCCTCGAGGACGCGGGCCTGGGCGGAGCCCTCCGCCCGGAGGATCTGGCTCTGCTTCTCACCCTCGGCGGTGAGGATCGCCGACTGCTTGGTGCCCTCGGCGTTGAGGATGGCTGCACGGCGGTCCCGCTCGGCCTTCATCTGCTTCTCCATCGACTCCTGGATCGACATCGGCGGGTCGATCGCCTTGAGCTCGACCCGGTTGACCCGGATCCCCCAGCGGCCGGTCGCCTCGTCGAGCGCACCGCGCAGCTGTCCGTTGATCTGGTCGCGGCTGGTGAGGGTCTGCTCGAGGTCGAGGCTGCCGATGACGTTACGCAAGGTGGTGACCGTGAGCTGCTCGATGCCCTGGATGAAGTTGGCGATCTCGTAGACCGCGCTCTTGGAGTCGATGACCGTGTAGTAGATGACCGTGTCGATGTTGACGACGAGGTTGTCGCTGGTGATCACCGGCTGCGGCGGGAAGCTGACGACCTGCTCGCGCAGGTCGATGCTCGCCCGCACCTTGTCGACGAAGGGGACGAGGATGTGGATCCCGCCCTCGAGGGTGCGCGAGTAGCGGCCCAGCCGCTCGATGATCAGCGTGGTCTGCTGCGGCACGATGCGCACCGTCTTGAAGAGGATGACCAACGCGAAGACGACGAGTGCCGCCAGGAAGATCAAGATCGCCAGGCTCTCCATGAGCTCTCCTTGTTCGTTGCTCTTGCTTCGATCCTGGAGCTGCCCGGGCGGGCAGCTCCCCCTGCTCGGTGCCCGGCGAGCCGGGCACCTCGTGATGGCTAGTGCTCGGGTCGCGCGACGACGATCGCCGTCGCGCCGTCGAGCCGGGTCACCTGCACCTCCGCGCCGGGCTCGCACGGCGCCTCACCGTCGGGCACCCGCGCGCTCCACACCTCACCGGCGAGCTTGACCCGGCCGTCGGTCTCGGTGACGGTCTCGAGGACGCGAGCGGTCCTCCCTTCGAGCCCGGCCCTGCCGATCGTGTCGGCTCCCTGCCCGGCCATGAACCGGCGCTTGGCCAGCGGCCGGACCACCCCGATGAGGAGCACCGAGACGACGACCGCCACGATCACCTGAACGATGACGCCGGCTCCGGCCGCAGCCGCGGCAGCTGCCGCGAGGGCCCCGCCGGCGAGCATGACGAAGACGAAGTCGACGGTCGCCGCCTCGACCGCCACGAAGATCAGCGCGAGGGCCATCCAGGCCAGCCACAGGTTGTCGCTCAACCACTCCATGGGTGCTACCTCCGACGTCTCGCGTACCGGGACAGGGTCATCTCGCGCCTCATCATGCCTGCCGGGCACGCGCTGCGAAACGCTGCCCGTGCTGCTCGAGGGTGAGCTCCATGCCGAAGGTGGCGGCAAGGTTGTCCTCGGTGAGGGTGATCTCGATCGGCCCCTGCGCGACGACCCGGCCCTCGCGCAGCAGGAGGATGTCGGTGAAGTGCGGCGGGATCTCCTCGACGTGGTGGGTCACCATGACCAGCGCCGGCGCCGCGAGGTCGGCGGCGATCTCGCCGAGCCGGGTTACGAGGTCCTCGCGCCCGCCGAGATCGAGGCCGGCGGCAGGCTCGTCGAGGAGCATCAGCTCGGGGTCGGTCATCAGCGCCCGGGCGATCTGGACCCGCTTGCGCTCCCCCTCGGACAGCGTGCCGAAGGTGCGCCCCGACAGGTGCGCGGCCCCGAGGGCGGCGAGCAGCTCATCGGCTCGGGCGTGGTCGAGCTCGTGGTAGCTCTCGCGCCAGCGCCCGACCACCCCGTAGGACGCGGTGACGACGACGTCGCGCACGCTCTCGTGGTCGGGGATCTGGGCGGCCAGCGCCGAGGAGGACAGGCCGATCCGGGGGCGCAGCTCGAAGACGTCGACCGCGCCGAGCACCTCGCCGAGGATGCCGGCGACCCCGCTCGTGGGGTGGATCCGCCCGGCGGCCAGCTGCAGCAGTGTCGTCTTGCCCGCGCCGTTCGGGCCGAGCACGACCCAGCGTTGCCCCTCCTCGACCTCCCAGTCGACGCCGTCGAGCAGTGCAGTGCCGCCGCGCCGCACCCCGACGTCGGCGAAGGCGAGGACATCACTCATGCCTGGACCCTATCCGTCTACGATGCTCCGATGCTCGAGCTCCCTGGCAGCGTGCGCGTCGCGCTCTGGGCGACCCGATGTCTCGCCGGTGACCTCCCGGTCGAGCAGGTGGCGCCCCGGGCGCTGCCCGACGTCGACCACGTCGCGGGCCTGGTCCCTGCGCTCTCGCTGTGGCGCGATCTCGGGGAGAGCGCCGTGCTCGTGGCGCTCGGTGGCTCCGGCGGCCTCAGCGGGGTGCCGCGGTGCTCGCCGCAGGCGCTCGCCGCCGTCGCCGAGGCCGGGGAGTGCCTCGTCGTGCCGGGGGTGGGCGGTCTGCTCGTCCCGGAGCACTCGACCTTCGGGTCCAGCGGGCGCAGGGTCGACTGGACCCCCTTCGACGCCGACCCGGTCCCGGTCCACCGGGTCGAGATGCTCTCCCTCTCCCATCTCGAACGCAGCCTGCAGACCCTCCTCACCGAGGCGATGGCCGACCTCGAGGCGGCGGGCGGT
>NZ_VIUW01000004.1 GCF_007828725.1 Marihabitans asiaticum | reverse complement strand
CCACCTCCGATGCCGGGAGCCCGGCGTGAGGTGGGAACGGTGAGCCCGGGCGTCTCCACAGCCGAACCGTGGCGGGCGAGTGCCCCGAGGGCGAGCCTCGCAGCGGCCGCCGCGCTCGTGCTCCTCGCCGCCTGCCTCGTGCTCGACCCTCCCTCGGACTCGCTGCGGTCCCCCTTCGTCGTCGCCGCAGGTGCTGCGGTGGTCATTGGCGAGCTCGTGCCGGTGCACGCGCTGACCCGTTGGTCGGCGCCGTTGTCCTCGGTGTCGATCCTCGCCCTCGTCCTCACCCCCGCGCTCGGTGAGGGGAACCAGCTCGCGTCGGCGACCTCGATCGTGGGCATGATCGGTCTGTGTCTGCTGGCCGCCGCGGGACTCACCGCGTTGGCAGGGCAGGCGGGGTGGGCGGAGCAGGTGGTGATCCTCGGCCCGCTCGCGGCGCGTTTCTTCGGCGGGGTGGTCGCCGCCTTCCTCGCCCGTGGCGTCTCGATCGGGGGGCGCAACCTTCTCGAATGGACATTCGCCACGGACAGCCCGCTCTGGGCGTTGGCGCTGAGCCTGGTGGCCGTCGGCGCGGTCGCGTGGGGGGTCGAGCGGGGGGTCTACACCCTGATCTGGGAGTCGCCCGACGTCAGGCCGACGCAGACCGGCAGGACGCGGCGTCTCGACTCCGCGATCGGCCTGGCAGTGGCCACCTCGGCGCCGCTCATCGCGCTGAGCTTCCCCGAGGTGGGGCTCGCCGCTCTCCCGCTCTACCTGCTCCCGGTCGCGGTGGTGCTCGTGACCCTGCGCCGGTACTTCGGCGTGCAGCGCACCCGCCGGCAGACGCTGCAGCTGCTCGCCCGGCTGCCCCAGGTCGCGGCACAGGGGCGGCCTGACCACTCGGTGCGGGTGGCCGATCTCTCGCTGCGGGTGGCGCTGGAGATGGGGGTGAGCGGCGCCGACGCCGAGGTGGTGGAGCAGGTGGCGATGCTCCACGACGTCGGTCAGCTCGGCCTGCCGGTGCCGCTCGAGCACGGGATGACCTTGCATGCCTCGGAGCCGCAGGTGGCGGCGATGGCGGCGTCGGGGAGGCGGATCGCCGCAGTCGCCAGCCCGGACGCGGCCGAGGAGGTAGCGGCGGTGCACACTCCGTACCGGCGCAGCCACGAGCTGGGCGAGGAGATCCCGCTGGCGTCGCGGGTCATCCACGTCGTCAGCGCCTACGACGACCTGACCGAGGGTGCGACGAGCGATCGGATCATCGACCTTGCCCTCGAGCGCCTGCACCTCGGCCTCGGCTACGAGTACGACCCCGAGGTGGTCGAGATCCTCGAGCGCCTCGTGCGCCAGCCGACGACGAAGGGGTGGTGACCGACATCGCGGTCACCACCCCTTCGCGCCGTGCGCTCGCAGGTCAGCCCTGCTTGGTCTCCTTGAAGATCTTGTCGATCTCGTCGATCTTCGCGAGCAGCTCGTCGGCCTTGGCCTCGTCGAACTCACCCTTGGTGCCGGCGGTGCCGGCGAGCTTGGTGGCCTCGTTGACCAGGGTGTGCAGCTCGGGGTACTTCTCGAAGTGCGGCGGCTTGAAGTAGTCCGTCCACAGGATCCAGAGGTGCTCCTTGACGAGCTGGGAGCGCTGCTCCTTGATGAGCACCGCGCGGGTGCGGAAGTCGGGGTCGTCGTTGTCCTTGACCTTGGCGATGATGCCCTTGATCGACTCGGCCTCGATGCGGGCCTGGGCCGGGTCGTAGACACCGCACGGCAGGTCGCAGTGGGCGCTGACGGCGGGGATGCGGATGAGGTCGCGGATACGCATGTGGTTCCTTCCTCTAGCGGATCGGTCACTGCCCAACTTAGTAGGCGAAGGGGGGTGAGCTACAGCCGGGAGAGCCCGAGTTTGCGCCCCGTGCAACGGATTCGCAGGAGGGCGCGGCCGTGCACCGCGTCGTGGGGGAGGGACCCGACGGAGGGGTCGAAGGAGGTCACCCCTTCGCGCGGGTTGTCGCTGTCGATCCACCACCGGGCCGGGTCGTCCGGGTCGGGTCCGGTGAGCCGCTTGACCGAGCGCGGCCGGGGCCGGCCCGCAGGGTCCGGCGGCAGATCGACGATCACGACGTGACCCCCTTCGAGCCTCGAAGGGCCCACCCGCCGCACGAGGAGGATGTCCCCTTCGCGCAGGGTCGGCTGCATCGAGGGGCCGGTGACCCGGACGAGGAAGAAGGGCAGCACCGCGCCAGTCTCTCGTTGCGCGGACGCCCACGACCGGCGGGGGCCGCTGTGACATGATCGCGGGCGTGAGCGAGCCCGAGCAGCAGTCCTCCTTCGACCTCGACGGCCCTGCGTTCCGGGCCCACGAGGGCGGCAAGGTCGAGGTACGCGCCACCAAGCCGCTGCGCGACAAGGACGACCTCTCCCTGCTCTACACCCCCGGCGTCGCCGACGTGTGTCTCGCGATCGCCGAGGACCCGACGCTGAGCCGGCGCTTCACCGCCCGCAACAACACTGTTGCGGTCGTCAGCGACGGCACGGCGGTGCTCGGGCTGGGTGACATCGGCCCGCTGGGCGCGATGCCGGTGATGGAGGGCAAGGCGGTGCTCTTCAAGCACTTCGCCGGGGTCGACGCGATCCCGATCTGCCTGGAGTCGGGGTCGGTGGACGAGCTGGTCGACGCCGTCGAGCGGCTGGCACCGAGCTTCGGCGGGATCAACCTCGAGGACATCTCCGCTCCGCGCTGCTTCGACATCGAGCGCAAGCTGCAGGAGCGCCTCGACATCCCGGTCTTCCACGACGACCAGCACGGGACGGCGATCGTCGCGCTCGCCGGGCTGATCAACGCCTGCCGGGTCACCGACCGGCAGATGAGCTCGCTGCGGGTCGTCGTCGCCGGGGCGGGGGCAGCCGGCGTCGCGGTGACCAAGCTCTTTGAGCTCGCCGGGGTGCGCGACATCGTCGTCACCGACTCCCGCGGCATCATCGAGCCGGGCCGGCGCGACCTCGTCGCCCACAAGCAGGATCTCGCCGCGACGACCAACCCGCGGCGGCTGCGCGGCACCCTGGCCGACGCGCTCGTCGACGCCGACGTCTACGTCGGGGTGTCCGGCGGCCAGGTGCCCGAGGAGCAGGTGGCCACGATGGCCGACGGGTGCTTCATCTTCGCCATGGCCAACCCGACGCCCGAGGTGCACCCGGACCTGGCGCACAAGTACGCCGCGATCGTGGCGACCGGCCGCAGCGACTACCCGAACCAGATCAACAACGTGCTTGCTTTCCCCGGCATCTTCCGGGGCGCGCTGGACGCCGGCGGGGTGCAGATCAGCGAGGAGATGAAGCTCGCCGCGGCGCGCGCCATCGCCGACCTCGTCGAGGAGCCCCGCCCTGACCTCATCGTCCCCCCGGTCTTCCAGGAGGGTGTCGCCGAGGCGGTCGCTGCCGCGGTGGCGGCGCACGCCGGCTGATCCAGGCGGTAGATGCGGGCGAGCGCTCGGCGCTGACCCTCCCTGCTCATCGTCGTCAGCAGCGACTCGCTCCCGGCGCAGACCCTGCGGCGCAGCACCGGGTCGTCGAGGACGGCCAGCGAGCGGGCGGCGGCCTCGGCCGGCGGCCCCACCGAGGCCAGGGCTGTGCCGGCGAAGGCGGGGATGTCCCGGACGAGGACCGGCGCCCGGCACCAGGCTGCGTCAAGCACGCTGAGCGGGAACCCCTCGTAGGTGGCGGTGTGCAGGTAGACGCCGGCCTGGCTCAGCTCGCGGGCGAGCTCCTTGGGCGGCAACCACCCGGTGACCGTCACACCCTCCCGGACGAGACGATCAGCCAGCTGTGGGTCGTCGGGACCGCCGAGCCAACGCACGCTGACCGTGCGGTCCGCCTTACGCAGCTCGCGGGCGACGTCGGCCAGGTAGGCGGGGTCCTTCTGTGCGGTCACCCGTCCGGACATGACCACCGAGCGCTGGCGGTCGAGCCCGGACGGAGGCTGCGGCCCGTGATCGGCCAGGCTGGGCACGTTGGGCAACAAGGTGATCGCGGCTTGCGGGGCCAGCCGGCGGGCGAGCTGCTCCTCCTGCCCGGAGAGCACGACGACCTGGTCGGTGCGGGACCCGAGGATCCGCTCGACGAGGTGGATCGGCGCGCGCACGGGCGTCACGAGGGCGGGGTCGAGCAGCTTGTACGCGTGCGGCTGGTAGACGATCTCGGCCCGCACGCCGGCGAGCCGGGCGTAGACGCCCGCACGGCTGGAGTGTGCATGGACCACGTCGCACCGAGTGCGCCGCGCCGCCCGCCGGACCGCGCGCACCCGTGCCGGCAGGCCGGCGGGGAGGCGCTCGGCCGAGGCGAAGGGGACGTCGGTGGGGTCGTTGTCGCCCTCCCACAGCAGGTGGTGCTCCAGCTCGGGGGTCATCTCGACCATCGTGCTGATCGCGCGAGCGACCCCGGTGCTGAAGCAGGCCGTGACGTGCAGGACCCTCTGGGTCACCGCCGGTCCGCCTCGCCCACGAGCCGGTGGAGCGTCCTGCGTGCCGCGGGGAGGCGGGAGAGCGCTCGTCGCACCGTGGGGTAGACCCGGCGCAGCTTGAGGTCGAAGGTGCGTGGGGTGTCGGTGGCGTTGATGTCGACCCGCGGCAGGGCGAAGCGGCCGTCACCGTCGTACGTGGCGAAGCCGCAGTCGTACCCTGACTCGCTCACGGCTGCTCGCGCGGCGGCGTCGTGGTGGCCGAAGGGGTAGGCGAAGGTCCGCGGGGCCTGCCCGGTGATGGCGCCGATGGCCTCGCCGGCGTCCTGGGTGGCGCGGGCCAGCTCGCTCCGGGTCATGCCCGGCATGGAGTCGTGGACCCAGCTGTGGCAACCCAGGGTGACTCCGGCGTCCGCCAGCGCCGCCATGCCGGAGTCGTCCAGGAGGCGTCGCTCCGGGGGGTCGTCCGGGCCGGGTCCGGCGCCGGCCAGACCGGGGGAGACGTAGGCGATCGAGGGCAGCCCGCGCTCGGCGAGCAGGGGAGCTGCGTCCTCCAGCACGGAGACCAGCCCGTCGTCGAAGGTCAGGAGCGCCGACCGCGACGGGGTGGGTGCCCCGTCGAGCCAGGCGATGAACTCCCTCTCGCCCAGCACGTGGTAGCCCCGCTGAAGGAGCCGGTCCACCTGCCGGGCGAAGGTGTCCACTGGGACGAAGAGGTTGTCGGGGTCCTGATGAGCCGGCACGGTGCCGAGCCCGTGGTACATCAGGACCACCGGTGCTGCGCTCACCACCGTCTCCGGGCCGTCTCCAGAGCGATGGTGAGGACCACGATGACCACGAGTCCTGCGCCAAGCAGCAGCGGCTTGGACACGGTCGGTTCCGCGTGCTCGGCGCTGGGCTCGGAGAGCCGGACCAGGGAGACCTGGGGATCCTCGTCGGCTCGGTCCGCGGCCGTGGTGACGAGCTGGTCGGCCAGATGGGTCGCCTCCTCCGCGCTGTCGGCCCGGGCGACGATCCGCACGGTCGTGGTGTCGGGATCGACGTCGGCGTCAGCGCTCGCGTCGGCCCCGAGGCCGAGCTCGTCGACAGCGCGGTCGACGGTGACGTCGGAGGAGAGCGCCACGGAGTACTGCTGGGTGATGAGCCGCATCTCGTCGGATCCGATCACCTGGCCGGACTCGCCGGTCTCGCTGCGCAGCCCCACCACGGCGCTCGCCTCCTGCAGGGTCGGCAGCAGGCTCACCAGCAGGATCAACGCTGCGGTGGCGAGGACCGCGAAGGCCGCCGGCAGCACCGGTCGGCGCACCCACGTTCGGCGTGGTCGGGGGTCGGCTTGGCGGGAGCTGTCTGGAGTGACTGGTTCTCTCACGGGTTCCTTCTTCGCGGTCTCGGCGCTGCGTCGCTCGGTGGGTTCGGTCAGGCTCATGGCGCTTCTCTCGGAGGGACGGGTGGATACGTCGGGATGAGGTGGGGCGCGAAGGGGGGAGCGGCCCGGGTGGGTGCTCAGCCATCCCGCCGCGAGCACCCCGAAGAGCACCCAGGCGGTCAGGGTCAGGGTGGGGTTGCGCCAGGGCATGTCGATCAGTCCGTGCACGGCGGCGCCGCAGAGCCCCGTCAGGGCGCCGACGTCGGCCCACCCCAGCTCGCGGGAGCGCACGCAGCGCTGCAGAGACACGCACAGGACGACGCCGAGGGCGAGTGCGACGGCTAGGCCGACCACGCCGTTCTCAGCGAGCACGGTGAGGGGCAGATTGTGTGCGTGCAAGGGTGGCTCGATCGACATCGGCGAGTCGGCGCCGATCGCGGCGGTCTCGATCCCGCCCGGGCCGACACCGAGGACCGGGTGCTCCCTGGCGACCCGCAGGGTGAGGTCCCAGATGAACGGCCGGTGGTCGTCCGGCGAGGCGCCCGGGTCGTCCAGCGAGCCGATCCGGTCGAGGAGCACCCCTGCCGTGCCGGCAGGGGCGTGGGTCGCTGCACCGACCAGGGCGACGCCCCCGGCGGTCGCCAGGAGGGTGAGAACGGCGCCCGCTCGGGGCAGGAGCAGGGCCAGGATGAGCAGGGCGGCCAGGGTTGCCAACCAGGACCCGCGAGAGAGGCTGAGCGCGAGGGCGGCGAAGGCGGGCAGGGTCGTCAGCCACAGGACGAGGGAGGTGCTCACGCGGCGGGTCAGGCTCGCGGCTGCGATGACGGCCGGCAGCAGGAGTACGGCGTAGGCGCCGAGCTCGTTGGGCTGGGCGAAGGTGCCCTGCAGACGTCCGCTGACCACCGAGCCGCCGGAGTGGCTGGTCAGGTCCCCGAGCCCGGTGAGGGACTGCACGCTGACCAGGGCCAGGCTCGCGCTCGCGGCCGTGAGCACCCACCGGGCGCGCCGTGGACCGACGGCCACGATCGCGGCGGCTGTGGTCCAGCCGAGGAGGCTGACCACGATGAGGACGAGGGAGCGCTGCGGGTCCAGGGCGAACGGCAGCGAGAGCACCTGGACGAGCGGGATACCGGCCGCCACGAGCAGCGGCACCGGGAGCGCCATGTGCCACCGGGTGAGGGTGAGGAACCCCCAGAGCACGGCGACGACGGCGCTCAGGAGCGGGATCCACCCGGGTAGCCAGGGTGAGATGAGCACCAGGACGACGAGGGCGGCGGCGGTGAGCCCGGGCAGCAGCGGCTGCCGGTCCGCGGCCGGCGCGGGTGGAGCCTGGATGGGGCGGGTCAGCAGGTTCATCCGGGGACCCCCCGTCGTGTGACGGTGCGCACGAGCTGGTGGGTGGGGCGGTCCCAGCGGGTGGTGGCGGTCCACCAGATCACCGTGTAGACCACGCCAGCGAGGACGAGGGCAGGCAGCAGCGGCAGCGGCAGCAGCATGGTGAGCAGGGCGAGGAGAGTCGCCGCGAGACAGACGAGCACGCTGCGGATCAGCGCGGCTGCAGCAACGACACCACCCAGCGCGCGGACCACCACAACGGCCTGCACGGCATACGACAGCGTGGTCGCGGCGGCGGCTGCGGGAGCTCCCCAGCGCGGGATGAGCAGCAGGCCCAGGCCGATGTCGACCACGAGGGCTGCCACGCTGGCGGCGAGCACAGCCGGGTCGGGCCGAACGGCGAGCAGCGCGCTGGTGTAGATCTGCGCGATCGCGAAGAGCAGGGGAGCCAGGGCCAGCCAGCCGATGATCGTCGGGTCGGCGAAGGGGGCGCCGAAGAGGAGTCCGAGGATCTCGTCTCCCCGGACGAGGAGTACCGCGCCGTAGGGCAGGTAGGCAGCGATGACGATGACGAGGGCACCGGTCATCGTCCGTGAGCGGTCCGGCGACGCGGGGGAGCTGTCAGCGAGTGCGGGCAGGATGACTCGGGTCACCGACCAGCTGATGAAGAGGACTGTCTCGAGCAGGCGGTAGGCGGCGGTGTAGTGACCGACCGCGACGGTGCCGGCCAGCCAGGCGATGAGCAGGACGTCGACGCGGAAGAGGGCCATCGCGGTCAGCTCGTTCAGACCGGTGACCCGGATGGCGGCGGTGAAGTCGCGGACGTGAGCACGGCTGACCAGCCTCGGTCTGGGGAGTATGTCCGCTCCGCGGTAGGCAGTCACGGCCATGAGCAGGGCACCGACCGCTGCCGCGAGGAGATAGGCGCCGGCGGCCCCCACCATGCCGCCGTCCAGGTGCAGCGCCGTCAGGACGAGGACCAGGGCGAGGCAGCGTTGGATGACGAGGACGACCGCAGGGCCGGACTGGTGGTGGCGTGAGCTGGCGGCGGAGCGGAAGGCCTCGATGATGCTGTCCGTGCTCCCGGCGACCACGAGGATGATCGCGACGAGCGCTTCCCGCCAGTCGCTGAGGACCTGGGGCAGCACGACGGCCGCGCCGGCGATCACGGCGAGAGCCAGCGTCAGACGCAGCGCGAGCAGGGAGGACAAGCGTGCCGAGAGGCTCTCGGGCTCTTGGCCGGCGAGCTGGACCAGCCGCTGGTCCATGCCCAGGGTGGCGACCGCCCCGAGCAGCACCCCCAACCCGAGCCCGAGGGAGAAGACGCCGAAGTCGGCGACGCCGAGAACGCGAGCCAGGACCCCGAGCATCACCAGGGTCGCGAGCTTGCCGATGATCTCGCCGACGCCGAGGGTCAGTCCGGCGCGGGTCATCTGGCGCGCGTCTGTGGTCGTCACCCTGACTCCGACATCAGTGGAGCGGTGGTGTCGGGGGCGGCCGGGGTGCCGTCGATGAGGCCGCGGGCGGCGCCGGCGACCTTCGCCATGTCCCGCAGGGCGGCGACGGCGGGCACGAGCATGGTGACGGCGGCGGCGTCGGGACCATCCACCGCGCGCCGGATCGGGACCGCGAGGTAGGCGGCGGCGCCGGCGAGCGCGGCCGTCCTGCCGAGGGGCCCGCCGCGCACCAGCAGGGCCAGGCCCACGGGGTAGGCCAGGGCACGCAGAGCGTCACGCCGCAGCAAGAGGGGATCCTGGGAGTGTCCCGACCCGAGTCCGTAGCGGTAGTACATCCGCAGGGTGCTGCGTAAGGTGGGCCGCTGCTCCCAGGTGACGAGGGCGTCGCTGACGAGGGTGGCGGGATGGGTGCGGGCCACCGCACGGCCGAAGGTGACGTCCTCACCGGTCGCGAGATGCTCGGGGAACCCGCCCGCGTCGCGCCAGGCCTGCCGGGTCATCGCGACAGAGCGTCCGGTGGGCATGGTCGCGTCGAAGGACCGCCCGAAGAACCGGCCGTGCAGGCGGGTGAGCGGGGTCGGGTGGGTGACCTCGTCGACGAAGGGGTATCCGCTCACCGCGAGCGCCCGCTGGAGTGGGGAGGACGAGGTGACCGTGTAGACGCCGGTGAGCAGACCCGCATCGGGGCGGTCTGCGGCGGCCGCGCGGAAGGCGTCGAGCCAACCCGGCTGGGGGTGGCAACCGACGTCGGTGCACGCGACGAGGTCCTGCTGGGCGGCTGCGATGCCGATGTTGCGGCCCTGCGAGATGCCCGCGCCGGGGGCCTCGAGGAGCCGGACCCTGGGGTCGGCGTCGTGGTGACGTCGGGCGACGGCCTGGGTGCCGTCGCGCGAGCCGCCGTCGACGACGACGATCTCGTCGCCGGGTCCGAGCTGCTCACGCAGCCGGGTCAGCAGGGTGTCGAGCCCGTCGGCCTCGTTCAGCACGGTCGTGACGACCGAGATCCTGGTGGTGCCGCTCAGTCCCGCGCCGGGTCGTCGGGCGGTCTCGGCGAGGTGCCGCTCCAGTGCGGCGGTGCTGTGCCCTGCGTGGGCGCTCTGCTCGTGATCGAGGGCGGCGTCGCTCAGCTCGCGGTGGACGGTCTGGTCCTCGAGCCGGTGCAGGGCGTCGGCGACGCCCCGGGGGTCGCCGGCGGGGACCGAGAGGGCGGCCGCCCCGAGGTGCCGGTCCAGCGGCGGCGTGCTGAGGATCGGTACACCGCCGCGCATCCCCTCGTGCGCCGATGTGCCGTACGCCTCGCCGCTGACGTAGGAGTCAGGGTCGTCGCGGGTGAGGACGGCTACCGCGTCGAAGGCGGAGAGACGGCGCCCGATGTCCTCGACCGGGCCGTGCAGGTGCACCCGGTCGGTGAGGCCCAGGTCTGCCGCCAGGCCGCGCAGACGCTCGTCCTCGTCGGGGTGGGCACCATCGGGCAGCCCGTAGACGTGCAGCTCCCACCCTGAGGCATAGGTCAGCCCACGGATGGCGTCGTCGACGCCCTTGTACGGGACAAGGCGGGTGGCCATGACGACCCGCCGGACCCCCTTCGTCGTGGGCAGGTCGAGGTCGGCGCAGGCCTGCGCCCGCCCGATCGGGTCGTGGACGCTGTCGGGGACGGCGACGGTCTCCGGCACGTGCCCGGTGAGCAGTCGCTCGACGGCCCGGATGCGCCCGTCGGTGAGGGCGTCGAGGACCTGCACCGGTCGTCCGGCGAAGGAGTCGTCGTGGCGCATCCACGCCGGACGGGTGCCCGAGAGGTGCCCGGCGAGGGCGGCGATGGCTCCGGCCTTGACCCCGTGGCCGAGGACGAGGTCCGGGCGGCTTCTGCGCAGGTGGCCGGCCAGACGCACGATGGTGCTGGCCGCCCCCTTCGCCCGCCGGCCGGTGCTCAGCACGGTCACCGGGGTGCCGAGGTCACGCCAGGCCTGAGCGGCCGCGCCCTCGGCGAGGGTGACGATGTCGAGCTCGAGCCGGCGGCTGGTAGCCGCGACCCTCTCCTGCCAGACCTCAGCCCCACCTCGGGTGCCCGAGGGCAGCACGACGCAGACCCGCAAGGCGGTGAGTGCGTGAGTCATCTCAGCCACCTCGCCGTCGCACGACGCAGCCGACGGTGCGTAGCAGGATCTTGGCGTCGCCCCACAGCGACCACGTGTCGATGTAGCGGTTGTCGAAGCGGGCTCGCTCCTCGATCGAGGTGTCGCCCCGCAGCCCGTTGACCGCGGCGTGGCCGGTCAGGCCGGCGGGCGCGCGATGCCGGCTGTCGTAGGTGGGGTAGACGGCGCGGTACTGCTCGACGAAGTAGGGGCGCTCGGGTCGGGGGCCGACCAGGCTCATCTCTCCGCGCAGGATGTTGACCAGCTGGGGCAGCTCGTCGAGCGAGGTGGCCCTGATGAAGCGCCCGACCGGGCCGACCGCGTCGTGATCTCCGGCCACGGTCCACCGGGTCGCCGCCTCCTCGTCGTCAGCCGGGATCAGGGACGTGAACTTGTAGAGGGTGAAGGGGTGCCCGCCGCGACCGATGCGCTCCTGGCGGAAGATGACGCCGGGCCCGGTCTCCATCCGTACCGCGATGGCAATGGCCAGCAGGAGCGGGGAGAGCAGCACCAGGGCGAGCGCGGAGACGACGACGTCGACGGCCCGCTTGACCCGGGCGGTGTGCCCGCAGACCCCACCGAGGTTGAGCGCGATGATCGGGACCCCCGCGATGCTGTCGGTGACCCCGCTGGGGTGGCGCCACAGGCTGTACCCCACCGGCACCGTGTACAGGTCGACGGATCGCGGGCCGAGCCGGCTCACGGTGTCGGTCAGGCGCCACTCGGTCAAGGACGTCGAGGACAGGATCGCCATGGTGACCTCTTGACTCGTGATGACCTCGAGCAGGTCGTCGTGCCCGCCGAGGACCGGCAGGGGCGAGGCGTCGTGCATCTCGGACCCGGCGCTGCCGACGATCCCGACCGGCACGATGTCCGGCCCGCAGTGGTACAGGAGGGCGCGCGCGAGCGAGACGCCGCCGTCGCCGTCTCCGACGATGAGCAGGCGCTGGCTGCCGTCCGAGGCGCGCCGCCGCCGCCGGCGATGCCAGTAGACGGTCTGACGTCCCACGAGCGAGGACACGAGCAGGCCGGGGCCCAGGAGCACGGGGTAGGACGTGAGGGGCTCGTGGGTGACAATCACCACGAGGGCACCCAGGCCGAGGCTGGCCAGGACGCCGAGGATCATCTGCGGGAGGTCATCGAGGACGTCCTCGACGAATCGCCGGCGGTACAGGCCGGCGGAGTGGTGAGCGAGAGCTAGACCCGCGGCGACCGCGAGCAGGATGGATGCGCGGTCCGGGTCGAGAGCGGCGACGAGCAGGGGCAGCCACAGGTCGGCGAGGAGCAGCAGCAGGGCGCTCCGGCTGCGGTGGTGAGCCGGCTGCCTGACCGGACGGGTTGCCCCGTCGGAGACGGCGAGAGGGCTCGCGGGTCTGCCTCTTGCGTGACTGGTGAGTCGGTGCATCGTGGTGGTCCCCCAAGACGTCGTGCTCGAGCTGTGCGATGTGTGGCTGCGCTGCCGGTGTGTCCCTCACCGCCGACGCAGCTGCTAGCGGTGGCCTGGGCGAGAGGCCGAGGCGGTTTGTGCGCGTCGGACCGCGCGGACCGCGCGGGCGAAGATGGGGGAGGACTCGCGTGCGGAGCGCAGTGCGTCGCGGGCGCGGAGATCTGCGCTGGTGGCGGCCGACCCGACGGTCTCCAGCCATTGGTGCGACCAGGCATGCAGCGTTGATGTCTCGTGCTCGGCCTGGCACCACTTGTGCTTGAAGGTGGAGGCGCCACGGCCGAAGTCGACCCCGACGATCTTGGTGTCGGCATACCAGGTGACCTGTGCCCGTCCGTGCAGGATCAGGCCGGGCGAGATCGCCTCGCTGCCCGGTCGGATGCGGCTGTCGAGCAGCCGGATCCAGCCGTGGTCGTGCCCGGCGACGAGATAGGCGACCAGCTCACCGGCGTGGCGTAGACGCCACAGCTCGACCTGCCCGTGCTCGGCGACGGAGGAGATGGCGGCAACGTGGGCGCCTGCTCGGTCGGCGCTTGCGAGACCGTCGACCCGGGAGAGGTCGAGCTCGCGGGCTCGCCTGACCTCGAGAGTCTCCGGGAGCGCGGCGAGCACGCTGTCGCGGTCGTCGATGACGTCGATCGACCAGGGCAGGCCGGACTCGTCGGCGGCGCGCTCGGCGCGACGCACCTGGTTGCGGATCTTGCGCGCGGCCCATCCCCGCTCCGGGCGCGGGGCCGGCCAGGCGGTGCGAGGCAGCGCGTCGCCGGCGGTGACCCGCGTGTGGGGCAGACGGGCGGACAGGGCGCGGAGCACGGGGTCTCCGGCCGGGAGCTGCTCGAGGTGGAGATGCCAGAGGCGTTCGCGGTCGAGCAGGTCGACGATGCCGTCGGCCAACGCCTCGGCGGCGTCCCCGCTCGCGGCTGCGAGGCACAGCTCGTCGCTCGTGCCGTGCCCGACGAGACGGATCTCGGCGACGGGGACGAAGGGGCGGTGGCTCCTCGTGAGCAGCGCGGCTGCGCGTACGCGCCCGCTCAGGACGTCGTCGACGACGACAGCGGTGCACGGCTGGCGGGTGGCCTGGGCGCGTGCGAGGAGCCACCGGGCGTGCGCGGTCAGTGGCACGCTCAGCTCGTCGTGGAGGTCGGTGATGTCCTCGACGACAGCGGACAACGGGGTCGCTCGATGTGTCAGCGCAGCATGGGTGCGCTGACTGATGGTGTGGCCCGGGTCCGGGCGTACGGGGGCGGCGGTGGTCATGAGGTGAGCCGCACTCCGCCGTCGCACGACGGGTCGATCTCGAAAGTGGGAGGCGGACCTGGAGCACCGGTCCGGCGGATGGCCCGGCGTAGCACCCGGCCGAGGGCGATCTTGCCGCTGGTGGCCAGACCGCGGTCGGTGCTGGAGGGTGGCAGCGCGGGCATCCCTCGCCGGAGGGCGTGGTTGCTCGCGGTGATCCGCTCGCGTCGAGTCGAGGCTGCCGTGCGGTGCTCTGTGGACAACGAGACGTTGAGCCCGGCGAGGTTGACCACGCGGTGCGGTGAGTTCTGCGGCCACCAGGCCACGTCGCCCGGCTCGAGGTCCATGACGGTGGCGTGCTGGTCGAGCTCGGGCCGGTAGGGCAGCTGCTCGTCGGCGACGCCGGCCACGATGCGCTCGAGCTGCTCGTCGGTGATGAAGCGCTGCCCCTTCGGGTACACGAAGAGCCGCTTGGAGCCACGCAGGTGCCACAGCGCGTTGGGCTGGTTGTCGGCGTGGTAGTAGACCTGCGCCGTGGGTGAGGCGATGAGCAGGGTCGCCTTCACCGAGGTCGGCGCGAAGCCGGGCGCGAGGTCGGTGATCTCGGCGTAGAGGCCCCGGGTGAGGTCGGCGATCGTGGGGTCGTGCGTCCCCACGTCGACGATGTTGAGCCACAGCCGGCCACGCTCGACGACCTCCAGCAGCTGAGCCCCGGAGAGATGTGTCACCTCCCCCCGTCTCCACTGGTCGGTGCGGGCCGGGTCGCTGCCCATCGTGTACGGGTGCACGATGTCGCGGGGCACCCGGTCCAGCAGGTCCGCCAGCGCGCCGGGCTGGAAGGCCGGATGCTCGTGCAGCCTGTGCCGCGCCCGGTGCGGACCTCGTCCCCAGTCCGAGATGTCGTCGAATCCCCACTCGATGGTCCCCAACTGCTTCCCCTCGTTCTTTCTGCTCACGCCATCGGCGTGCCCCACCCGGCTCCCCTCGAACCGGTTCTTCTTCATCCCCACCGCAGCTGCGGTCGTACGTGCGTCCCCGCACCAGGCCCGGCCTCGGCCCCTCATCCACCGATACTGCCGATACCTGACGATCCTCGTTAACCGGTCAACGGCCCCGTCGAGGCACCCCGTGCGATGGTCAGGCCCATCGCGGTCCTTGTTGCCTCTTCATGTTCCACCCGGGCCATATGGTCGTCAACCGAAATGGCCAAATGCGTCCTAGATCAACGCCTGTCGGCGCGGCAGGCGAGGCTCAGGTCTGCTCGACCGAGGGTGAGCTGGCGCGGATCGCATCGAGGATCTCTTCGGCGACCTCTGGCCGGCAGACGAGCAGGTCGGGCAGCCACGGGTCGGGCCGGTTGTACTCCAGCGGGGCGCCGTCGACGCGGCTGGTGTGTAGGCCGTGGGCTCGGGCGACGGCGACGGGGGCGGCGGAGTCCCACTCGTACTGCCCTCCGGCGTGCACGTAGGCGTCGGCCTCGCCGTCGACGACGGACATCGCCTTGACCCCGGCCGAACCCATCGGCATGAGGGTGGCGCCGAGCCGGTCGGCGAGGAGGTCCCCCTTCGCCCAGAGGGCCACGTGCACGGCCCAGTCGGGCCGGCCGGCCTCGCTGAACTCGCGGGTGCCGTCAAGGGGGTCGATGATCCAGACCCGCTCGGCGCTCAGCCGGGCCGAGGAGTCCGCGGCTTCTCCGGAGAGCACGGCGTCGCCCGGGAAGTGCTCGGCGAGCAGCCGGGCGAGCAGCGCCTGGGAGGTCGCGTCCCCGAGGTCCTTGAGGGCCTTGGGGTCCGACGCCGCGAGGTCGGCGTTGTCGCGGCGGACCTGCAGCAGCGCCTCACCGGCCTCTCGGGCGAGACGGGCGGCGGCGTCGTGGCTCATGCGGGTCCTCTCGGCGAAGGGGGGTGACGTCGGCCCGCGGCGAGGAGGTCGTCGTCGGTGGGTGCGGAGAAGGCAGGCAGGCCGAGGGCGCGACGCACCCCGCCCCAGAGGATCGGGCCGAGCAGCAGCAGGGCAGTGCCGATGATCCCGTGCGGGCGCCTGGCCCGGAGACGATTCCCTGAGGTGCTTCACGAGACGATCCCTGAGGTGCTGGGGTCCCACGTTCTGCATGGGCGGAGCTCTGCGACGAGACTCGAAGGGGTCGCTACAGCCTCCGGACCCGCTCGCCGCTTGCCACCCCACGGGTGTCGAGCATCCGCTGGGCCGCAGCGGCTATCGCGTCGAGGTCGTAGGTCTTGTGGTTCTGCACGAGGATGGCGAGGTCCGCCGCGGCGACCGCGGCCTCGCCGTCGTCGACCTTCTCGGCGTCAGGGACGGCGTGCCAGCTCTCGACCTTGTCGTCGTGGAACTGGACCTTCGCCCCCTTCGCGATGAGCTGCTGGGCCGCGGCACCGCGGGGGACTCGCGCTGGTCGGCGATGTCGGGCTTGTACGTCACCCCTGAGTAGCACGGTGCTGCCGCGGAGGGCCTTGCTGTCCTCGTTGAGCAGGTTCTGCGCGCGCTGCACGACGTATGCCGGCATGGTGGCGTTGATCTCCTGCGCGAGCTCGACGAAGCGGAAGGGGTAGCCGAGTCGGGTGCGCACGTTGTGCGAGAGGTAGTTGGGGTCGATCGGGATGCAGTGCCCGCCGACGCCGGGCCCCTGGGTAGAAGGCCTGGAAGCCGAAGGGCTTGGGCTTGGCGGCGTCGATGACGTCCCAGAGGTCGATGTCGAGGTCGTGGCAGAAGCGGGCAATCTCGTTGACCAGGGCGATCTTGATGTGGCGGTAGGTGTTCTCGAGCAGCTTGGCCGTCTCGGCCTCGCGGGTGCCCTTGGCGCGGACGACGGTGTCGACGAAGCGGCCGTAGAAGGCGGCGGCGTCGACGCAGGCCGGCTTGTGGCCGCCGACGACCTTGGGGGTGTTGTTCGCTCCGAACCGCTCGTTGCCCGGGTCGATCCGCTCGGGGGAGAAGGCGAGATGGAAGTCGGTGCCGGCCTTCAGCCCGCCCGCCTCGAGAGCGGGACGAACGACCTCGTCGGTGGTGCCGGGATAGGTCGTCGACTCGAGGATGACGGTCTGGCCAGCAGCGAGGTGCTCGGCGATGGTAGCGGTTGCGGCGTTGATCGGGCCCAGGTCGGGGCCGCCTTGACCATCTCGACGATGTCGGCGTTGAGAGGTCGTCGACGTGCGAGGTGCCGGAGTTGAGAGCGTCGACGACGCCCTGGTCGACGTCGTAGCCGACGACCGTCAGACCGGCGCGGGTGGCCTCTCGGGTAAGGGGGAGTCCGACGTAGCCGAGGCCAAGGACCGCAACAGTGTCATCCACACGTCACCCCATTCCGATCAGCGGCCAGGGCCCGCGGGTGCTGGCGGGGTTAAGTCTATTGAGGCGACCCGGCTCCTATATGGGCTCTTCGACTCTTCGCGTGACGGGCTCTGATGTGGGGCTCGTGGCCCTGTAGCAGGCTGGGTGGTGTCTATTAACTTGGGTGGATAGAACTAGTTCAGCAGCCCCAGCAGGTAGTCGCCGTACCCGCTCTTGCGCAGCGGTTCGGCACGCTCGGCCAGCTCGGCGTCGCTGAGCCAGCCCGCCCGCCAGGCGACCTCCTCCGGGGCGCCGATCTTCAGCCCCTGCCGCCCCTCGATCGTGCGCACGTAGGCCGTCGCGTCCGCGAGGGAGTCGAAGGTGCCGGTGTCGAGCCAGGCCGTGCCGCGGGGCAGCACCTCGACCCGCAGCCGGCCCTCCTCCATGTAGGTCCGGTTCAGGTCGGTGATCTCCAGCTCGCCCCGGCCGCTCGGGCGCAGCCCGGCAGCCCGCTCCACCACCGACTCGTCGTAGAAGTACAACCCCGGCACCGCCAGGTCGCTGCGCGGGTGGGCCGGCTTCTCCTCGAGGCTGACGGCCCTTCCTTCGCCGTCGATCTCGACCACGCCGTAGGCGGTCGGGTCGGCCACCCGGTAGCCGAAGATCGCCGCCCCCTCGATCTTGGAGTGCCGGCGCAGCTGGGTGCCCAGCCCCGGGCCGTAGAAGATGTTGTCGCCGAGCACCAGGGCCGCCGGCCCGCCCGCCACGTGTTCGGCCCCGATCGTGAAGGCCTGCGCCAGCCCGTCCGGCGACGGCTGCACCGCGTAGCTGATCTCGACCCCGAGCTGCGAGCCGTCCCCGAGGAGCCGACGGAAGGCCTCGGCCTCGTGCGGGGTGGTGATGACCAGCACCTCACGGATGCCGGCCAGCATGAGCGTCGAGAGCGGGTAGTAGATCATCGGCTTGTCGTAGACCGGGACCAGCTGCTTGCTGATGCCCCGGGTGATCGGGTGCAGACGAGATCCGGTCCCCCCGGCGAGGATGATGCCGCGCATGGCACCACCATAGGGTGAGCGACATGGAGCGACTCCTCGTCACCGGCGGTGCCGGCTTCATCGGCAGCAACTTCGTCCACCACGTGATCGAGCACACCGACGCGCACGTGACGGTCCTGGACAAGATGACCTACGCCGCCAGTGGCGAGTCGCTCGACGGGCTGGGGGAGCGGGTCGAGCTGGTCGTCGGCGACATCTGCGACGCCGCCCTCGTCGACCGGCTCGTCGCCGAGCACGACGCGGTCGTGCACTACGCCGCCGAGTCGCACAACGACAACTCCCTGGCCGACCCGTCCCCCTTCGTCCAGACCAACCTCGTCGGCACCTTCACCATCCTCGAGGCGGTCCGCGCCCACGGCACCCGGCTGCACCACGTCTCGACCGACGAGGTCTACGGCGACCTCGAGCTCGACGACCCGGCCCGCTTCACCGAGTCCACCCCCTACAACCCCTCCAGCCCCTACTCCGCGTCCAAGGCCGGCAGCGACCACCTCGTGCGCGCGTGGGTGCGATCCTTCGGCATCCCCGCGACGCTGTCGAACTGCTCCAACAACTACGGCCCGTGGCAGCACGTCGAGAAGTTCATCCCCCGCCAGATCACCAACGTGCTCAGCGGCACCCGCCCCAAGCTCTACGGCGCGGGGCAGAACGTGCGCGACTGGATCCACGCCGACGACCACTCCAGCGCCGTACGGACCATTCTCACGAAGGGGGAGATCGGCCAGACCTACCTGATCGGTGCCGACGGCGAGAAGAACAACCTCGAGGTGATCCGCGCGATCCTGCGCCTGCTCGGCCGCGACGAGGACGACTTCGACCACGTCACCGACCGGGCCGGGCACGACCTGCGCTACGCGATCGACTCGACCCGGCTGCGCACCGAGCTCGGCTGGCAGCCCCGGTTCGCCGACTTCGAGGCCGGGCTGGAGCGCACCATCGACTGGTACCGCGAGCACGAGTCGTGGTGGCGCCCGGCCAAGGAGAGCACCGAGGCTACCTACGCGGCGAAGGGGCAGTGATGGCCGAGCTCGCCGCCCGCACCACCGCCATCCCCGGGCTGCTCGTGCTCGCCCTCCCCGTGCACGGCGACGCCCGCGGCTGGTTCAAGGAAGCCTGGCAGCGCGAGAAGATGACCGCGCTCGGGCTGCCCGACTTCGGTCCCGTGCAGAGCAACATCTCCTACAACGCCTCGCGCGGCGCCACCCGCGGCATCCACGCCGAGCCGTGGGACAAGCTCGTCACCGTCGCCACCGGCTCGGTCTTCGGCGCGTGGGTCGACCTCCGCAAGGGCGAGACCTTCGGGGCGACGGTGAGCGTCGAGATCGGCCCCGACACCGCCGTCTTCGTCCCCCGCGGCGTCGGCAACAGCTACCAGGCGCTCGAGGACGGCACCGCCTACACCTACCTCGTCAACGACCACTGGCGCCCCGGCATCACCTACCCCGCACTCGCCCTCGACGATCCGGACGCCGCCATCGACTGGCCGATCCCGCTCACCGAGGCCGAGATCTCCGCCAAGGACCAGGCCAACCCGCGGCTCGGTGAGGTCACCCCCTTCGCCGCCGACCCCCCTTCGATCGTCGTCCTGGGGGCCGGTGGTCAGGTCGGGCAGGTGCTGCTGCGCGCCCTCCCGGGAGCGAAGGGGGTCACCCGCGCCGAGCTCGACCTCACCTCGCCGCAGGCGCTGGCCGAGTACGACTGGTCCTCCGTCGACGTCGTGATCAACGCCGCCGCCATGACCGCCGTCGACGCCGCCGAGACCCCGCAGGGCCGGCGCGAGGCGTGGGCGGCCAACGCCACCGGTCCCGCCGCGCTCGCCGCGCTCGCGGTCGAGCACGACCTGACCCTGGTGCACTTCTCCTCCGACTACGTCTTCGACGGCACCGCCGAGGTGCACGACGAGGGCGAAGGGGTGGCCCCCCTCGGTGTGTACGGCCAGTCCAAGGCCGCCGGCGACCTCGCGGTCACCGTCGCCCCGCGGCACTACGTGCTGCGCACGTCCTGGGTGATCGGGGAGGGGGGCAACTTCGTCTCGACGATGGCCCGGCTGGCGCGCGAAGGGGTGTCCCCCCGCGTCGTCGACGACCAGGTGGGGCGGCTGAGCTTCGCCGACGACCTCGCCGGCGCGGTCGCGCACCTGCTCAACGTCGGCGCGCCGTACGGCGTGTACGGGTGCACCTGCTCAGGTGAGCCGATGAGCTGGGCCGACATCGCCCGCGAGGTCTTCGTGGCGAGCGGTCGCTCGGCCGACGACGTGACCGGGGTGTCGACCGCGGAGTACACGGCTGGGGCGTCGACACCCGTCTCGCCTCGGCCCGCCCGCAGCACGCTGTCGCTGGAGCGTCTCGAGGCGACCGGGTGGCAGGCGCGCGATCAGCGTGAGGCGCTCGCCGCCTACCTGCGGGACTGACGTGCCGACCGCCACGCGCCGGCCTGCTTGGCTCGGGGCGGCGTGGGCCGCGAGGATGGGCACATGAGCGTGCGCATCCTCACCGTCTGCACCGGCAACATCTGCCGCTCGCCCTACGCCCACCTGCTGCTCGGGCACCGGCTCGAGCAGGTACGCCCGGGGGCGTTCGAGGTGTCCAGCGCCGGTGTCGGTGCGCTCGTCGACCACCCCGTTGACCCCGGCAGTGTCGTGCACCTGGAGTTCAAGGGAATCGAGCACGCCGACTTCGCTGCGCGGCAGATCAGCGAGCGGATGCTCGACGACGTCGACCTCGTGCTCGCGATGACCGTCGAGCACCGCCGGGCCGTGCTCAGCTACGCCCCGCGGCTGCTCAAGCGGTGCTTCACGCTCAAGGAGATCGCGCGCCTGATCGACGCGGCCGAGCAGACCCAGCCCTGGACCGAGCGGCTGGAGGGGTGCGACGGGCCCGATGAGCGGTGGGCGCGGATCCCCGCCGAGCTGGCCCGCGAGCGTGGCCGGCACCGCGTCGACGAGGGTGCCGACGACGTAGCCGACCCCTACCGTCGCAGTCAGGACCACTTCGACACGATGGCCCGGGAGGTCGACGAGGCCGTCGAGACGATCGTCGGTCTCGAAGCCCGCTTCTGACCCCTTCGCCCCCCGCCCCCGGTCGCTCCCCGCCCCCTCTCGCCGATTCGAGGTAGGTCTGTCCCACCCAGCCGGGCGCTTCTACCTCCACTCGCCGCCCCCGGTTGCTGATTCGAGGTAGATCTGTTCCACCCAGCCGGGCGTTTCTACCTCCAATCGCCGATGGGGTGGGGCGAGCACGAAGAGTCCTGCACAACCCCGCAGGTGCGAGCACGGCTATCCACGCCAGCGCTCGGGGTGCTGCGAGGCGTAGCTGCTGCGCTGCATCGTCGAGCCATGAAGCGCTCACCGGTACAGATGCACGCGTGGCTGTGCGAGCAGGCGGCGGACACCGACCTCGCCGTGAGCCGAGTGTGGCTGCGTGGCAAGGGCATCGACCGCAAGATGACCGCTCGCCAGGTGCGCCAGAGGCGGTGGAGCGTCGCCGGCCGCCAGACGATCCACCTGCGGGACGCGCCGCTCACCGACCTGGCGCAGCGATGGCGTGCTGTCTGGGAGACCGGCGAAGGGGTGGCGCTCGTCGATGGCGTGTCGGCGCTTCAGGCGGCTGGCCTCACCGGCTGGCGCGACGATGTCGTCCACGTCTCGCTCCTGCACCGCCACGACTACCTCAGCGCGGAGGGAGTCAAGGTGCACAAGGTCGCCCGGCGGGTCGACGACGAGCAGACGAGCTCCGGACTGCCTCGCACCCGTCCGGCGGTCGCAGCGATCCGGGCGGCGCACTGGGCCGTGACTGACCGGTCAGCCGCGACGATCCTCGCGATGGCCGTTCAGCAGCGGATCGTGACCGGCGCGCAGCTGGTCGAGGCTCAGCGGGTCGTGCGAGGTCGGACCCGGCGGGCCCTGATCAAGGCGCTGGTGGGCGATATCGCTGATGGCGCTCACTCGCTGGGTGAGCTGGACTTCACCGCGCAGTGCCGGGCCAGGGGCATCCCCGCCCCGACCAGGCAGGTGCTCCGGACCTTGCCCAACGGTCACGCGTACCTCGACGGCTACTACGAGGCGAACGGGGTCGTCGTAGAGATCGACGGTGCGGGCCACCTCTGGGGCCTGAAGACGACGGAGGACTACCTCCGAGCGAACGAGCTTGTCCTCGGGGAGGACCGGGTGCTGCGCATCAATGTCGTGGGGCTCCGGGTCGAGGCCGACGCCTTCTTCGACCAGCTGGCCCGTGGTCTCGCCCTGCCGCCGCTACGGCCGCAGGCGGCGACCCCCTTCGCTGATTAGAGGTAGATGCGCCCGGCTGGGCGGGACAGTCGTACCTCGAGTCGCACCCCGGGTCGGCGATTAGAGGTAGATGCGCCCGGCTGGGCGGGACAGTCCTACCTCGAGTCGCACCCCGGGTCGGCGATTAGAGGTAGATGCGCCCGGCTGGGCGGGACAGATCTACCTCGAATCGGCGGGAGGGGAGGGGGCGAGAGGGGAGGGGGCGAGAGGGGAGGAGCGAGAGGGGAGAGGCGTGGGGCGAAGGGGGAGGCGGGTCAGGCGATCCAGTCGGACCAGCCGTGGTGCAGCACCAGCCAAGCGATGAGGCCGTAGCCGGCCTGCCCCGGGTTGGTGCCGTCGATGCTCGAGGCGATGTCGCTGTCCCACTGCTCGTGACCGGCGAGCGGGGTGAAGACGTCGACGAAGTGCACCCCGCGCCGCTCGCACACGTCCTTCTGCGCCTCGGTGATCTGACGCAGCTGGTCGTCGGCCTCGGGGTTGCCCGTCGGGGCCGGACCGACGACGAAGGTCCCGACGCCCTGGCTGGAGCACTCGTCGAGGATGTTTGCCAGGTTGAGCCGGTGCCGGGCCAGCGAGACCGCGCCGTCGATGTCGTCGCGCCCCATCGACACGACGAGTCGCCGGTCGCTCGCACCGCGCCACCGCAGCGGCGCCTCGGCCTCCCAGCGCTGGGCGACCTCGCCGGAGGTCTGCCGAGCCACCCCGAGGTTGTAGTGGGTCAGGTACGCGCCCTCGACGCTGGTGCGGCCCATGACCCGACCCACCCAGCCCTGCGCCTTGGGGTCGCCGTTACCCGCGACGAGCGCGTCGCCGATGAAGACCACCGAGATCCGGCGGACCCCGTCGTCGTCGCCGTGGGCGGTGGCGTACCCGGCGCTCGGGGCGAATTCGTGACCGGTGGCGTCAGTGGTGGGGTGCATGATCATGGGAACCTACTCGTCGTCGAGCTCGTCGTCGTCCAGGCGCGCGAGCCAGGACGCGAGTCGCTCCACGGGGGTCTCGAACTCGGGGTTGAGGTCGACGAAGGTGCGCAGCTGGTCACTGACCCATTCCAGGGTGACCTGCTCCTCACCCCTTCGCTCCGCCAGCTCCTCGATGCCGCGGTCGGTGAAGTACACGTGCCGGCCCGTCAGCGGTCGAAGGCAGCCTGCATGATGGCCGCCTGCTCCGCCGCGTGCTTCTTCGCCGTCCCTGCCGCCGGCGACGCGCTCGCCGGGCGGGCCACGACCCGCAGCTGGCGGGTCTCGCCGTGCTCGGCGAGGGCCTGCGGCAGGTTCAGCGCGAGGAACGGCCAGGCACCCATGTTCTTCGGCTCCTCCTGGACGAGGAGGACCTCGGCGTTCGGGTACTGCGCCAGCTCCTCGGCCAGCTCAGCCCCCGCGAGCGGGTAGAAGCGCTCGAGCCGCAGGATCGCGGTCTGGTTGTCCTCACGCTTCTTACGCTCCGCCTCGAGGTCGTAGACCACCTTGCCGGCGGCCACGATGACGCGGGTGACGTCCTCCCCCTTCGGCCCGTCCCGGTCGGGCAGGACCGGCCGGAAGCCGCCCTCGAGGAAGTCCTCGGGCTGGCTGGCGGCGGCCTTCAGCCGCAGCATCGACTTCGGGGTGAAGACGACGAGCGGGCGCCGCGGACGGGCGTAGGCCTGACGGCGCAGCAGGTGGAAGTAGCTCGCCGGGGTGCTCGGGAAGGCGACCGTCATGTTGTCCTGGGCGCACAGCGTGAGGAAGCGCTCGATCCGCGCCGAGCTGTGGTCCGGGCCCTGCCCCTCGTAGCCGTGGGGGAGGAGCAGCACGACCGAGGAGTGCTGGCCCCACTTCTGCTCGCCGGCCGAGATGAACTCGTCGACCACCGTCGCCGCGCCGTTCCAGAAGTCGCCGAACTGCGCCTCCCAGAGGACGAGAGCGTCCGGCCGCTCGACCGAGTAGCCGTACTCGAAGCCCATCGCGGCGAACTCGCTGAGCAGGGAGTCGTAGACCCAGAAGCGGGCCTGGTCGCCGCCGAGGTAGTTCAGCGGCGTCCACTCCTCGGCGGTCTCCTTGTCGATCAGGACCGAGTGCCGCTGCACGAACGTGCCACGCCGGGTGTCCTGGCCGGTGAGCCGGATCGGCGTGCCCTCCTTGAGCAGCGAACCGAAGGCGAGCAGCTCGCCGGTCGCCCAGTCGATGCCCCCTTCGCGCACGCTCTGGGCACGCTTGGCCATCGCCTGACGCAGCTTCTGGTGGACGGTGAATCCCGCGGGCGGGTCATTGAAGACGTCACCGATCTGGTGGAGCACCTGCTCCTCGACCGCCGTCTCCACGTCGGAGCGGCGCGGCGCATCACCCTGCTGGGCGGCGGGCCGCTCGAGGCCGGCGTTGTCGTCGACCTCGGTCGCCGAGCGCGGGTCGTCTTCGTGCTGGGCCGAGCCCTCCTTGAGGGCCTCCTTGGTCTCGACGAAGACCCGCTCGAGCTGGGACTGGTAGTCCTTGAGCGCCTCGGACGCCTCGTCCTCGTTGATGTCACCGCGCCCCACGAGCGACTCGGTGTAGAGCTTGCGCACCGAGCGCTTGTTCTCGATGAGGTTGTACATCAGCGGCTGGGTCATCGAGGGGTCGTCGCCCTCGTTGTGGCCGCGGCGCCGGTAGCAGACGAGGTCGATGACGACGTCCTTGTGGAACTTCTGCCGGTAGTCGAAGGCGATCTCGGCGATCCGCACGCACGCCTCCGGGTCGTCCCCGTTGACGTGGAAGATCGGCGCCTGGATCATCCGCGCGACGTCGGTGGAGTACACCGAGGAGCGGCTCGCCGACGGGGCGGTGGTGAAGCCGACCTGGTTGTTGATGACGACGTGCACCGTGCCGCCGGTGCGGTACCCGCGCAGCTGCGACTGCTGCAGCGTCTCGGCCACCACGCCCTGGCCAGCGAAGGCGGCGTCGCCGTGGATGAGGATCGGCAGCACTGGGAAGTCCTCACCCGCGTGGTTGAGCCGGTCCTGCTTGGCCCGCACGATCCCTTCGAGGACCGGGTTGACCGCCTCGAGGTGGCTCGGGTTGGCCGCGAGGTAGACCTTGGTCTTGGACCCGTCCTCGCCGGTGAACTCCCCCTCGGTGCCGAGGTGGTACTTCACGTCGCCCGAGCCCTGGACCGACTTCGGGTCCAGCTCGCCCTCGAACTCGCGGAAGATCTGGCCGTAGGACTTACCCGCGATGTTGGCCAGCACGTTGAGCCGGCCGCGGTGCGGCATGGCGATGCAGACCTCCTCCATCGCGTCCTCCGCCGAGCGGGACAGGATGCGGTCGAGCATCGCGATGACCGACTCGCCACCCTCGAGGCTGAAGCGCTTCTGCCCGACGAACTTCGTCTGCAGGAAGGTCTCGAAGGCCTCGGCGGCGTTGAGCCGGCGCAGGATGCGCAGCTGCTCGTCGCTCGTCGGCTTCTTGTAGCCGACCTCGATGTGGTCCTGGACCCAGGCGCGCTGGTCGGGGTCCTGGATGTGCATGTACTCCACGCCGATCGAGCGGCAGTAGGAGTCGCGCAGGATGCCGAGGATGTTGCGCAGCTTCAGGAACGGGGCGCCGCCGAAGCCGCCGGTGGCGAAGTGGCGCTCGAGGTCCCAGAGGGTCAGGCCGTGCTGGGTGATGTCGAGGTCGGGGTGGCGCCGCTGCTTGTACTCCAGCGGGTCGATGTCGGCCATGAGGTGGCCGCGCACCCGGTAGGCGTGGATCAGCTCCTGGACCCGGGCGACCTTGTTGATGTCGTCGTCGTGGGTGGCGGAGATGTCCTGGACCCACCGCACCGGCTCGTACGGGATCCGCAGGCTCTCGAAGATCGTGTCGTAGAAGCCGTGCTCGCCGAGCAGCAGCTCGTGGACGATCTTGAGGAACTCCCCGGACGCCGCGCCCTGGATGATCCGGTGGTCGTAGGTCGAGGTGAGGGTGAGGATCTTGCTCACGGCGTTGCGCGCGAGGGTCTCTGGGCTCGCGCCCTGCCACTCCGCGGGGTAGTCCAGGGAGCCGACGCCGATGATCGCGCCCTGACCCTTCATCAACCTGGGGATCGAGTGCACCGTGCCGATGCCGCCGGGGTTGGTCAGGGTCATCGTCGTGCCCTGGAAGTCCTCGACGGTCAGCTTGTTGTCGCGCGCCTTGGCGATGAGCTCCTCGTAGGCGCCCCAGAACTGGCTGAAGGTCATGTCCTCGGCGGCCTTGACCGAGGGCACGACGAGCGAGCGGGAGCCGTCGTCCTTCTTCAGGTCCACCGCGATGCCGAGGTTGACGTGCGCCGGGTTGACCATGACCGGCTTGTCCTTGTCGTCGGTGGTGTACCCGACGTTCATCGACGGCATCTCACGCAGCGCGCGGACCAGCGCGTAGCCGACGAGGTGGGTGAAGGACACCTTGCCGCCGCGGGCGCGCTTGAGGTGGTTGTTGATGACGATCCGGTTGTCGATGAGCAGCTTGGCCGGGATGGCGCGCACCGACGTCGCCGTCGGCACCTCCAGCGAGGCCTCCATGTTGCTCACGACGCGGGCGGCCATGCCCTTGAGCGGCACGAGCTCGTCCTCGGGCTCGTCCTTCGAGTCCTTCGCGTCCTTCGAGTCGGGTTCGCGGGGGGTGGGGGAGGAGGCGTCGCTCTTCTTCGCCTCGGCCTTCTTCGACTCGGCCTTCTTCGACTCGGCCTTCTTCGGCTCAGACTTCGCGTCCGCCTTCTTCGGCTCGCTCTTCTTCGCGTCCGCCTGCTTCGCCTCGGAGGCCGTCGAGTCCCCCTTCGAGGACTCGGTGGTCTTCGTCTCGGCCTTCTTCGGCTCGCTCGAGCCGCCGTTCGAGGCGGCGCGCTGACCCCCCTTCGCCTCCGGACCGGAGCCGTTGGCAGACCCGGACCCGCCGGACTCCATCTCCTCGAAGTAGGACCACCACGCCTTGTCGACGCTGTTCTTGTCCTGCTTGTACTGCTCGTAGAGCTCGTCGACGAGCCACTCGTTCGGACCGAAGTCGGTCAGGTTTGCGGGGCCGTCAGTGGGGTCGGGCACGGGCGATACGCCTCTTTCGAGATGGAGGTCGACTCACGGGCCCGTGGCACGGGCCACACACATTGGCAAGCCTAACGCGTGGGCGGTCCGATGGGGACGGCCCGGGTGGTCCGGTTACCTGCCTTGGCAGGTGCGGCCGGATCGGGACGTGCCTTGGCAGGTGCGAACAGGCGGGCGAAGGGGGAGGCGCGCGCCTCCCCCTTCGCTCAGCTCACGGTGACGCCTCGGTCAGGCGACGTCCTGACGGGTCGCCCGCAGCGCGCCCAGGCCGGCGAGGACCGCCGCCCAGGCGAGGAGGACGAGCGCAGCCGCCCACCACGACAGGTTCTCGGGAGCGTTCGGGCCCGCCATCGTCACGGTGTCGACCATCGCGTTGGTGGCCTGGCTGGGGAAGTACTTCACGAGGTGCTCGCGGCCGAACTCCCAGAAGCTCAGGCCGAACCCCAGCAGCGGCTCGACGATCCAGGCGAAGCCGATGCCGACGAGCAGCGCGGCCACCTGGTTGGGGATGAGAACGCCGACGCCGAAGCCGATGAGCGCCCACAGGCCGAGGGCCAGCAGCGCCAGCGCGAGGGAGCGCAGCACCTCGATGTCGGGGAAGGGCGAGAAGTCGTTCATCGCGAGGATCGGCGCGCCGACGGCGACCGACCCGACCAGGCTGATCAGGCCGTAGACGGCGCCGAGGACGAGCAGGGCGATGATCTTCGCGCCGATCGCCTGGACCCGCCGGGGCGTGCTGAGGAAGGTGCCGGTGATCGTCTTGTGCCGGTACTCCGACCCGATCTGCATCACCCCGATCGTCAGGAGCAGGAGGTACCCGATGCCCAGGCCGGAGGTGTAGACGGAGTTGGCGATCTGCACCTCGCCGCCCTCCATTCCGCCGGGCCCGCCGGCCCCGCCCATCCCCTCGCTTGTGTAGCTGAGGGCGAAGAGCGCGGCGAAGAGCGCCGCGGCGACGAAGATGCCGATCGCCATGCCCCACCAGAGGCGGGTGGTGAAGAACTTGCGCAGCTCGGACTTGACGGCGTTGATCACAGGTTCGCTCCTTCCTGGCCGGTGATGGCATCTCTCTCGGCGGGGGCCGGACCCCCTGGGTCGCCGGCCGGGGCGCCGGTGTAGTTGCGGTTGGTGCCGTCGGTGAGGTCGAAGAAGAGCTGCTCGAGGTCGGCGGCCTTGCGAGTCAGCTCCCAGATCGGCAGCCCGGCGCGCAGGGCGACGTCACCGACGACGCGCAGGTCGTCGGTCTCGACGAGCAAGCCGCCCTCGGTGGTCTCGGCGGTCACGTCGGCGACGCGCAGCGCGCCGACGAGCGTGTCCGGGTCGGAGGTGCGCACGAAGGCGCGCGGTGTTCCCTGCAGCTCGGCGACCGTGCCCGAGCGCACCATCCGCCCGTTGGCGATGATGACGACCTCATCGGCGGTCTGCTGCACCTCGGTGAGCATGTGACTGCTCACGAGCACGGTGCGCCCCTCGCCCGCCAGATGCGTGAGGAACCCGCGCAGCCACCGGATGCCCTCGGGGTCCAGGCCGTTCGCCGGCTCGTCGAGGATGAGCACCTCGGGGTCGCCGAGCAGCGCCGCCGCCAGGCCGAGCCGCTGGCGCATGCCCATCGAGTAGCCGCCGGCGCGCTTCTTCGCCGCCGCCGGGATGCCGACGAGGTCGAGCAGCTCGTCGACCCGCGAGTTCGGCAGACCAGCGGCCGCGGCCATGACCCGCAGGTGGTTGCGCCCGGACCGGCCGGGGTGGAAGTTCGTCGCCTCCAGCGCCGCCCCGACCGTGCCGAGGGGGTTGTCCAGGTCGCGGTAGCGGCGCCCGCCGATGGTCGCCGACCCCGACGTCGGGTTGACCAGCCCGAGGAGCATCCGCAGCGTCGTCGTCTTGCCCGCGCCGTTCGGCCCGAGGAATCCGGTGACCCGGCCCGGCTCGACGGTGAAGGTCAGGTCGTCGACGGCGGTGAACCCCCCGAACTTCTTCGACAAGTTGCTGATCTCGAGTCTGCTCCCGGTGTGCCGGGCCCCTGCACTGGTACTCATGCGCCACATGCAACCAGGTGATCGGGCCGGCCGCGTCATCCGGCGGGCTGACCTGCGTGATCGGCGTGTCCGACCGAAGGGGGAGAAGCGCCCCCGACGCCGTAGGATCGGCCCATCATGACCCCCTGGCTGCTGGTGCTCCTCGGTGTGCTGCTCACCCTCGGCACCGCCCTCTTCGTCGCTGCCGAGTTCTCCCTGGTCGCCCTGGACCGCCCTTCGGTCCAGCGCGCGGTCGACCAGGGTGACACCCGCGCTGCCCCGGTGCTGTCCTCCCTTCGCCGGCTCTCGACCCTGCTCTCCGCGTGCCAGGTCGGCATCACCATCACGACCCTCGCCCTGGGTTTCGTCGCCAATCCCGCGATCGGTGAGCTGCTGCGCCCGGTGCTCGAAGGGGTGGGCCTGGGCGAGTCCTCCGCCGGCCGGCTGGCGAGCCTGCTGGCGCTGCTGATCGCCACCGGCTTCTCGATGATCGTCGGTGAGATGGTGCCCAAGACCCTCGCGGTGTCAGCGCCGCTCGGGACGGCGAAGGTGGTCGCCAGCCCGATGCGGGTGGTCACCGCCGCGCTGCGGCCCTTCATCGCCGTGCTCAACGGCTCGGCCAACTGGGTGCTGCACCGCTTCGGCGTCGAGCCGCAGGAGGAGCTCTCCGCCGCCCGCTCGCCCGCCGAGCTCGCCTCGCTCGTGCGCACCTCGGTCGAGGCCGGCACGCTCGACTCGGGGACGGCGCGGCTGGTGACCCGCTCGCTCGGCTTCGGCGAGCAGACCGCCGCCGACGTCATGACCTCGCGCAACCGGGCCACCGCCATCGAGCGCACCGCGACCGCCGACGAGCTCGTCGCCCTGGCCCGGGCGACCGGTCACTCCCGATTCCCGGTGCTCGGTGACGACTGGGACGACATCGACGGGGTCGTCCACGTCAAGAAGGCGATCGCCGTCCCGCACGACAAGCGCGGCGGCGTGCCCGTCTCCGCGCTTATGGTCCCGCCCGTCATGGTCCCGGAGACGCTGCGGCTCGACCCGCTGCTGCTGCAGCTGCGCGACGCCGGGCTGCAGTTCGGCTGTGTCGTCGACGAGTACGGCGGCACCGCGGGCGTGGTGACTCTCGAGGACGTCGTCGAGGAGATCGTCGGCGAGGTCAACGACGAGCACGACCGGAGCCAGACCACCGGCCGGGCGTTGCCGGGCGGGTCGTGGAGCATCCCTGGCCTGTGGCGACCCGACGAGGTGAGCGAGCGCTGCGGGGTGGAGATCCCCGACGGCGCGGCCTACGAGACGGTCGGCGGGTGGCTGATGCACGCGCTCGGCCGGATCCCGGAGGTCGGTGACACCGCGCAGGTGCAGGGCTGGCGGGTCACCGTCGTCGACATGGAGGGCCGGCGGGTCGACCGGCTGCGCCTCGACCCGGTGGTCGAGTCGGCGCAGGGCGAAGGGGGTGAGCCCGCGTGAGTCCGACGGTCATCCTCGTCACGGTCCTGCTGCTGCTCTTCAACGCCTTCTTCGTCGGCGCGGAGTTCGCGGCGATGGCCGCCCGCCGCAGCCAGCTCGAGCCGCTGGCCGACGCCGGTGACAAGCGGGCCGCCCAGGCGGTCTACGCCCTCGAGCACACCGGGGTGCTGCTCGCCACCTGCCAGCTCGGCATCACCGTGTGCTCGGTGCTCCTCGGTGCCGTGTCCGAGGCGGCGCTGCACCACGCGCTGCACCCGGTGATGGAGCGGCTCGGGGTGCCGCACGGGCTGACCGACGTCGCCTCGCTCGTGCTCGCGATCATGATCGTCGTCTACCTGCACGTCGTCGTCGGCGAGATGGTGCCCAAGAACCTCGCTATCGCCGGGCCCGAGGCCTCGGCGCGCTGGCTCGTGCCGCCGCTGCTCGTCGTGATGCGGCTGACCAAGCCGGTGATCATGGCGATGGACTGGGTGTCCAAGGCCTTCGTGCGGGCGATGGGGATCGAGCCGAAGGACGAGCTCGACAGCGCCGTCACCGCCGAGGAGGTGCAGCAGATCGTCGACGAGTCCCACCGCGAGGGCCTGGTCGAGACCGACCAGTACGGGCTGGTCGGGGCCGCGTTGGAGTTCTCCGACAAGGACGCCGCCGATGTCGGGATCCCCGTTGCTGACCTCGTCACCGTGCCCGAGGACGCGAGCCCCGAGGACATCGAGCGGCTCGTCGCCAAGCACGGCTTCTCTCGCTACCCGACGGTGAGCGCCTCCGGCGAGCTCACCGGGTACCTCCATCTCAAGGATGTGCTCTACGCCGAGGAGGCCGAGCGCGCCCAGCCGGTGCCGCGCAAGCGGCTGCGCCGGCTCGCCACCGTCCAGCGCGAGGACGAGGTCGAGGACGTGCTGCGGACCATGCAGGTGACCGGGGCGCACGTCGCCCGGGTCATCGACGACGCCGGGGCGATCATCGGCCTGGTCTTCCTCGAGGACGTCATCGAGGAGCTCGTCGGAGAGGTGTCCGACTCCACCCAGCGGTAGGTCGCAGATCCCCGGGGAGCCTCAGACGGGCGGTCGCCTTCCCCCTTCGCAGATCCCCGGGGAACCTCAGACGGGCGGTCGCCTTCCCCCTTCGCAGATCCCCGGGGAGCCTCAGACGGGCGGTCGCCTTCCCCCTTCGCAGATCCCCGGGGAGCCTCAGACGAGCGGTCGCCTTCCCCTTCGCAGATCCCCGGGGAGCCTCAGACGGGCGGTCGCCTTCCCCTTCGCAGATACCCGGGGAGCCTCAGACCATCATGCCGCGCAGCGCGAAGTAGAAGACCGCGCTGAGCAGGGCCGAGACCGGCACGGTGATGAGCCACGCGGCGACGATGCGGTAGAGGTGGGAGCGGGTGACGAGCTGGCGCTTGAGGGCCTTCTTCAGCTTGCGCCGCTGGGCGGCGGTGATGACCGCCTCGTGCCCCATCTCCTTGAGCTGGTCGAGCAGCTCGCGCTTGGTCTCGACGTCGCCGTTGACGAAGGTGTAGAGCACGCGCTCGACCTCGGCGATGTGCTCGTCGCCCTGGTGGCTGTGGAGCACGTCCTCGACGGCCTGGGCCATCCGCTGGTCGAGGTACTCGCGCAGGAAGCCGACGCCGAAGATGCCGCCGAGCGCCACGTGCGTGGAGCTGACCGGCAGCCCCAGCTGGCTGGCGACGATGACGGTGAGCGCGGCGGCGAGCGCGATGCAGAAGGCTCGGGAGCGGTCGAGCTCGGTGATCTCAGAGCCGACCGTGCGGATCAGACGGGGGCCGAAGAGGGCCAGCCCGAGCGAGATCCCGAGGGCGCCGATGACGAGCACCCAGAGCGGGATGCTCGCCGAGGAGTCGGTCCCCGTGCCCGCCTCGGCGAGCACCTCGACGACGCCGGCGAGCGGACCGACCGCGTTGGCCACGTCGTTTGCGCCGTGGGCGAAGGAGAGCAGCGCAGCCGCGAAGATCAGCGGGATGGTGAAGAGGGCGTTGACGCCGGTGCGGCCGGAGAGCTCGGGGGCGCGCCGCCTGATGCTCGGTCGGGTCATGAGCACCGTGATCACGCCCGCGACGAGACCGATGACCGTGGCGACGGGGAAGCTGATCTCGAGCACGTTCTTGACGCCCTTGAGCGCGATGTACGTCGTGAAGGTCCACGCCATGAGGCCGAGCAGGTAGGGCAGGTAGCGCTGGGCGGCCACGATCGGGTCGGCCTGCCACAGCACGCCCCGCTCGAGGACGTAGAGCAGACCGGCGGCGAGCAGGCCGCCGGCGACGGGGGAGATGACCCAGCTCGCGGCGATCGAGCCCATGACCGACCAGTTGACGATCTCGAAGCCGGCGGCAGCGATCCCCGACCCCATGACGCCACCGACGATCGAGTGGGTCGTCGAGACCGGGGCGCCGAGCCAGGTGGCGACGTTGAGCCAGACGGCGGCACCGAGCAGGGCCCCGATCATCACCCAGACGAAGACCATCGAGCCCTCGATGTCGGCGGGGTCGATGATCCCGTTCTTGACGGTGCTCACGACCTCGCCCCCGGCGATGATCGCGCCGGCAGCCTCGAAGACCGCGGCGATGACGATCGCCAGTCCGAGCGCCATCGCCTTGGAGCCGACCGCCGGGCCGACGTTGTTCGCGACGTCGTTGGCGCCGATGTTCATCGCCATGTAGCCGCCGATGAGGGCGGCGGCGGTCAGCAGCCAGGAGTTGTCCAGATGGCCGAACTGGGTGCGGGTGAAGACCAGCACCGCCGCGAGGAAGAGAGCTGAGAGGAGCAGCCGGCCCAGCTGGGCCGCGCCCGTTGTGGTGGTCTGCTCGGCCGGGGGGTGATCCGCCACCTTCACCAGGCAACGCCTTCCTGCCCTCGATCCGCCAGGGAGGCGTGAGGATCGGGCCGTCAACGATCGGACACGCGACGGTAACCCGCCCGCCACCCCGAGGCAATCTCACGGCCACCCCCCTTCGCAGATCCCCGGGGAACCTCAGGCGAACGGTCGCCTCTCCCTTCGCCCGGCTGTCCCACGCTGCAGGACGAACCGGGCTCGCCGGCGCTGCCGTGGCACCCTCCCTTCGTCCCCGCAGTCGCCGCAATCCGCAGAGGAACGACATGAGCACGCACACCACCGAGGTCGACCACGACCGCCGCGGGGGTGTCGAGACGGCCGGCTTCTCGACCCGCAAGGCCTTCATCTTCGCCGCCATCGGCTCGGCCGTCGGCCTGGGCAACATCTGGCGGTTCCCGTACGTGGCGTACGAAGGGGGAGGAGGGGCCTTCATGCTCCCGTACGTCGTGGCGCTGCTCGTGGCGGGCATCCCGATGCTCTTCCTCGACTACGCGATGGGCCACCGGTTCCGCGGGTCGGCTCCGCTGTCCTTCCGTCGCGTCTCGCGCTTCGCGGAGTGGCTTGGCTGGTGGCAGGTGCTCATCACCTTCGTCATCGGCGTCTACTATGCCGCGGTGATCGCCTGGGCCGTGCGCTACACCGGCTTCGCCGCCAGTCGGGCGTGGGGGTCGGACCCGGAGGCGTTCTTCTTCGGCGACTTCCTGCGGGCTGCGGAGGACCCCGGACCCACCTTCGAGATCGTGCCGGGCGTGCTCGTTCCGATGGTCGTCCTGTGGGTGATCGCCCTCGCCGTGCTCGCCGCCGGGGTGCAGGGCGGGATCGGGCGGACCGCGGTGATCTTCGTGCCGGTGCTCGTCGTCGCCTTCGTCACCCTTGTGGTCGTCGCCCTGACCCTGCCCGGCGCCGCTACTGGACTGGAGGCGCTCTTCGAGCCGAAGTGGTCCGCGCTCGGCGACACCTCGGTGTGGGTGAGCGCGTTCGGGCAGATCTTCTTCAGCCTGTCGGTCGGCTTCGGCATCATGATCACGTACGCGAGCTACGTGGGGCGGCGGACCGACATGACCGGGTCCGGGTCCGTGGTCGCCTTCTCCAACTCCGGCTTCGAGCTGCTCGCCGGCATCGGCGTTTTCGCGGTGCTCGGATTCATGGCGCAGTCGCAGGGGGTGGGAGTCGATGAGGTCGTCAGCGGCGGGATCGGGCTGGCCTTCATCGCCTTCCCGACGATCCTCAACGAAGCGCCCGGCGGCACTCTGCTCGGGCTGCTCTTCTTCGGCTCGCTCGTCGTCGCCGGGCTCACCTCGCTCATCTCGGTCGTCGAGGTCGGGATCAGTGCGGTGCGTGACAAGACCGGCGCCGGGCGGGTGGCGAGCACGCTCGTCGTGGGAGTGCCGACCGCGGTCATCAGCTGTCTGCTCATGGGGACCACCGGGGGCATCTATGTGCTCGACACGGTCGACCACTTCATCAACAGCTTCGGCATCCTCGGCGTCGGTGCGATCGCGATGTTTGCGCTGGCCCTCGTTTTCCGGGTGCTGCCCCGGCTGGCCCGGCACCTGAACGTCCACGGCTCGATCCGGCTCGGTCGCTGGTGGTACGCGCTCGTCGGAGTGGTCGTCCCGGTCGTCCTGGGCTACATGGTCTACCTCGAGCTCCGGGACAACATTGCGAGCCCCTACGAGGACTACCCGGCGGAGCTGCTCGGTGTCTTCGGCTGGGGGCTCGTCGCCGCGCTTCCCGTCGCCGCTCTCCTCATCTCGCTGCTGCCCTGGCGCAGCGGCGTGATGGTCGACGACCCGGGGTCAGACCTCGCCGACGCCTCCGACCCCTTCGATCGCGCCGGCCCCGACTCCGCTGACAATCACCGACCCGAGAGGAGCCACCGATGAGCACGACCGCGATCCTCACCATGCTGGCCACCGCCACCGCGATCTGGGGCGGTCTGGCCGCCGCCGTCGTCAACCTGCTGCGCAACGATCGCAAGCGGGGTTGACCCGAGGCTGAGGCGGCGTCCTTGGCGAGCGAAGGGGCCCGGTGAGCCGGGTGAATCGCGGGTAGAACTACACGAGTCGCCGCCACCTGGCCGGGTGACCCCGAGATCTGGGGATCGAGTGGGACGCGAGACTGGCTCGTGTCGTCCTACCCGCGAGTAACTAGGGGCGACGGGCGTGACCGTTGGTCTGAGGTTCCCCGGGGATCTGCGAAGGGGGACGGTGGCCGTTCGTCTGAGGTTCCCCGGGGATCTGCGAAGGGGGGAGGGTGGGTGCCCCCGTCGGCGCTCTCACTCCGTTCGAGCGCCTGTTGCTTCTGCCGGGGGCCCATCCATCCTGCTTCGCAAGCTCGCAGGATCAGCGGTGCCCCCGGCAGGATTCGAACCTGCGGCCCCTGGTACCGGAAACCAGTGCTCTATCCCCTGAGCTACGGAGGCGTGCGCCGCTCGGGCGGCGCCGGAGCAGGTTAGCACCGCCACCCCTTCGCCTCTGAATCCGCCGAGACGGCACGAGCCAGCCGCCGGACACCCGACTCGACCCCCTTCGCCGGATCCCTAGACTGCGCCGGGTGACCCCCGAAGAGCTCGCGACCGCCATCGCCGCTGCCCTCTCTGCCGCCGTCGACACCGGAGAGCTGTCCGTCGACGTGCCCGAGACCGTCCGCGTCGAGCGTCCGAAGCAGAAGGGCCACGGCGACTGGAGCACCAACGTCGCGATGCAGCTCGCCAAGCCCGCCGGCAAGCCCCCTCGCGACGTCGCCGCCGCCATCGCCGCTCACCTGACCCAGACCTCCGGCATCGCCGCCGTCGAGGTCGCCGGCCCCGGCTTCCTCAACATCACCCTCGACGCCGCCAGCGCCGGCGAGCTCGCCCGCACCATCGTCGAGGCCGGCGTGTCCTACGGGCAGGGGCAGTCCGAGGCGGGACGGACGGTCAACCTCGAGTTCATCTCGGCCAACCCCACCGGCCCCCTGCACATCGGCCACACCCGCTGGGCCGCCCTCGGCGACTCGATGCGCCGCCTGCTCGACGCGTCCGGCGCCGACGTCACGAGCGAGTACTACATCAACGACGCCGGCGCGCAGATGGACAAGTTCGCCGCGTCCGTCCTCGCCCGCCTGCGCGGGGAGCCGACGCCCGAAGGCGGATACCCGGGCGCGTACATTGACGACCTCGCCGCGTCGGTCCGGGAGCAGCGCCCAGACGTCGCCGACCTGCCGGAGGGCCAGGCGCTGCCGGTCGTGCGCGACCTCGCCTACCGCGCCCAGCTGGACGACATCCGGGGCACGCTCGAGGACTTCGGGGTGCACTTCGACGTGTGGTTCTCCGAGGCCACGCTCCACGACGGCGGCGCGGTCGAGCAGGCGGTCGCCCGGCTGCGCGAGCAGGGCCACGTCTACGACGACGGGGGAGCCGTGTGGCTGCGCACCACCGACTTCGGCGACGACAAGGACCGCGTGCTCATCCGCGCCGACGGAGTGCCCACCTACTTCGCCGCCGACGCCGCCTACTACCTGAGCAAGAAGGACCGCGGCTTCGACGAGAAGATCTACCTGCTCGGCGCCGACCATCACGGCTATATCGGCCGGCTCAAGGCTATCGCTGCGTGCGCCGGCGACGACCCCGAGCACCACATCGAGATCAAGATCGGCCAGCTGGTCAACCTCGATGGCGCCAAGCTCTCCAAGCGCGCCGGCAACATCATCGAGCTGCGCGACCTCGTGAGCTGGATCGGTGCCGACGCCGTGCGCTACAGCCTCGAGCGCTACCCGGCCGACAGCCCGCTCACCCTCGACGGCGAGGAGCTGCGCAAGCAGACCAACGACAACCCCGTCTTCTACGTCCAGTACGCCCACGCCCGCACCGCGAACGTCGCCCGGCTCGCGGCGGAGGACGGGGTCGACCGGGGTGACGGGTTCACCCCTTCGCTCCTCAACGACCCGACCGAGGCGACCCTCCTCGCGACCCTCGGCGACTTCCCCCGCGTCGTCGCCCAGGGCGCCGAGCTGCTCGAGCCGCACCGGGTCGCCCGCTACCTCGAGACCCTCGCGACGGCGTACCACAAGTGGTACGACACCTGCCGCGTGCGCCCCCTTCGCGACGAAGAGATCACCGACACCCACCGCACCCGCCTGTGGCTCAACGACGCCACCCGCCAGGTGCTCGCCAACGGGCTGACGCTGCTCGGGGTCTCCGCCCCGCACCGGATGTGAGCTCATGACGATCAACATGCGCGCCCACGAGGCGGGGATCCTCCACGCCGAGGGCTCCGGCGCCGCGCCGCAGTGGCTGCCGTACCCGCGCGACGTCATGGAGCTGCTGCCGCAGCTGTACGCGAAGGGGGTGAGCCGGGACGAGGAGGGTGTCGTCACCGTGGCCGGGGTGCCGGTGACCGACATCGCGCGCGAGTTCGGCACCGCGGCCTATGTCGTCGACGAGGACGACTTCCGGGCCCGCGCCCGGGCGTTCCAGGAGGACTTCACCCGCCCCTTCGTCGCAGTGTGCGGCGGGGCCGACGTGTACTACGCGGGCAAGGCCTTCCTCTGCACCGCCGTGGCCCGGTGGGTGCTGGAGGAGGGGCTCAGCCTCGACGTCTGCTCCGGCGGTGAGCTCGCGGTGGCGCGCCGCGCCGGGTTCCCCGGCGAGCGAATCGCGTTGCACGGCAACAACAAGAGCATCCCCGAGCTGCGCGCAGCCCTCGAGCATGGTGTCGGCCGGATCGTCGTGGACTCCCTCGTCGAGATCGAGCGGGTCGCCGAGGTGGCGCGTGAGCTCGGCGTCGTCGCGCCGGTCATGGTGCGGGTCACGGTCGGGGTCGAGGCGCACACCCACGAGTTCATCGCCACCGCCCACGAGGACCAGAAGTTCGGCTTCTCCCTGGCCAGCGGGGCGGCGATGGAGGCCGTCGAGGCGGTCCTCGGTCAGGAGTCGCTCACCCTGCTCGGGCTGCACAGCCATATCGGCAGCCAGATCTTCGACGTCTCTGGCTTCGAGATCGCCGCGCGCCGGCTCGTCGGGCTGCACGTCGAGGTCGCCCGGCGGCACGGCGTGCACCTGCCCGAGATGGACCTCGGTGGCGGCTACGGCATCGCCTACACCTCCGAGCACGACCCGATGACCCCGGCCCACCTCGGTGCCGACATGGCCGCGGTGCTCGACCGGGAGCTCAAACAGCTCGACGACCTTGCCGACGAGCTCGCCGGCGACCAGCTCGGCGACGACCCAGTCGCAACCGCCGCACCGCGGCCGCGGATCTCGATCGAGCCCGGGCGGGCGATCGCCGGGCCGAGCACCTTCACCCTCTACGAGATCGGCACGGTCAAGCGGGTGCAGGTCGGGCCGCAGGCCGAGCGGATGTACGTCAGCGTCGACGGCGGGATGAGCGACAACGTACGCACCGCCCTCTACGGGGCCGACTACTCGTGCACGCTCGCCAGCCGGCGCTCTGACGCCGAGCCGGCCGTCACCCGCGTCGTCGGGCGGCACTGCGAGAGCGGTGACATCGTCGTCATGGACGAGTACCTGCCCGCCGACGTCGAGCCCGGCGACCTCATCGCGGTGCCCGGCACCGGCGCCTACTGCCGCAGCATGGCCAGCCAGTACAACCACACACCGCGCCCGCCGGTGATCGCGGTGCGAGACGGGCACGCACGGGTGATCGTGCGACGCGAGACGATCGAGGACATCCTCGCGTTGGACGTCGACGAGTGAGTGAAGGAGAAGCACCCATGGACAGCGAGCAGAGCCCGATCCGGGTCGCGCTGCTCGGCGGAGGCACCGTCGGGGGCGCGGTCGCCCGCAAGCTCACGAGCAACGCCGACGCGCTCGCCGCCCGCGTCGGCCGGCCGCTGGAGCTGGTCGGCATCGCGGTGCGCCGCGCCGGGCGCGACCGCAGCGACCTCGGGGTCGACCCGGCCCTGGTCACCACCGACGCCGAGGACCTGGTGGCCCGGGCCGACATCGTCGTCGAGGTCATCGGCGGCTTCGAGCCGGCGCGCTCGCTCATCCTCGCGGCGATGGAGCACGGCGCCAGCGTCGTGACCGCCAACAAGGCACTGCTCGCCGAGGACGGGCCGACCCTCTACGCCGCCGCTGACGCCCACGGGGTCGACCTCTACTACGAGGCATCGGTCGCCGGGGCCATCCCGATCCTCCGGCCGATCCACGAGTCGCTCGCCGGCGACGACGTGCGCAGCGTCCTCGGCATCGTCAACGGCACGACGAACTTCGTCCTCGACGCGATGGACTCCACCGGCGCCGGCTACAGCGAGACCGTCGAGCGGGCCCAGGCCCTCGGGTACGCCGAGGCCGACCCGACGGCCGACCTCGAAGGCTTCGACGCGGCGGCGAAGGCGGCGATCCTCGCCTCGCTCGCCTTCCACACCCGGGTCTCCAGCGCCGACGTCTACCGCGAGGGCATCTCCGAGGTCAGCGCCGGCGACATCGAGGCCGCCCGCGAGATGGACTGCGTGGTCAAGCTGCTCTCGATCTGCGAGCGGGTCCCGGGCGAGGACGGCGACGGGGTGTCGGTGCGCGTCCACCCGGCGATGATCCCGCGCTCGCACCCGCTGGCCTCGGTCCGCGAAGCCTTCAACGCGGTCTTCGTCGACGCGGCCGCCGCCGGTGAGCTGATGTTCTACGGCCAGGGCGCCGGGGGAGACCCGACCGCGAGTGCCGTCCTCGGCGACATCGTCGCGGTCGCCCGCCACCGGGTCGCCGGAGGCCGGGGCCCGGGGGAGACGGCCTACGCCGACCTGCCCGTGCTGCCGATGGGCGATGCCCTCACCCGCTATCACGTCAGTCTCGACGTCGCGGACGAGCCGGGCGTCCTCGCCAAGGTCGCGGCCGTCTTCGCCGAGCAGCACGTCTCCATCGAGACGGTGCGCCAGCAGATCATCGAGGACCGCGACGACGGCCGGGAGACCCGCGGGCGCGCCCAGCTCATCGTCGTCACCCACGTCGCGCCGGACTCCGCGCTGGCCGCGACCGTCGACACCTTGTCCGCCCTGCCCGAGGTCGCGGAGGTCACCTCGGTCATGCGCGTCGTCGGCTTCTAGAGGAGATCTCGATGGCACACCAGTGGCGCGGAGTGATCCGCGAGTACGCCGACCGGCTCCCGATGCTCCAGGGCGCGCCGGTGATCACCCTGCACGAAGGGGGGACCCCCCTCATCGAGGCAGAGCAGCTCTCCGAGCGGGTCGGGGCCCGGGTCCTCGTGAAGTACGAGGGCCTCAACCCCACCGGTTCCTTCAAGGACCGCGGCATGACGACCGCGATCTCGATGGCGGCCGGGCGCGGCGCCAAGGCGGTCATCTGCGCCTCGACCGGCAACACGAGCGCCTCGGCCGCCGCTTACGCGACCAAGGCGGGCATGACCTGCGCGGTTCTCGTGCCGGACGGCAAGATCGCGATGGGCAAGCTGAGCCAGGCGATCGCCCACGGGGCGACCCTGCTGCAGGTCGACGGCAACTTCGACAACTGCCTCGAGGTCGCCCGCAAGCTCGCGGAGTCCTACCCCGTCGACCTGGTCAACTCGGTCAACCCGGCCCGCATCGAGGGCCAGAAGACGGCGTCCTTCGAGATCGTCGACGCCCTCGGTGACGCCCCGGACATCCACTGCCTGCCGGTGGGCAACGCCGGCAACATCACCGCCTACTGGCGCGGCTACCGCGAGTACGCCGAGAGCACGGCGGGGGTGAGCGGCCAGCTCGACCCGGTCGCCACCCGCACCCCGGTGATGTGGGGATTCCAGGCGGCCGGCGCCGCGCCGATCGTCAAGGGGCACCCGGTGCAGGACCCCGAGACGATCGCGACCGCGATCCGCATCGGCAACCCGGCCAGCTGGCAGCAGGCCGAGGAGGCCCGCGACACCAGCGGCGGGGTCATCGACTCGGTCACCGACGAGGAGATCCTCGACGCGCACCGCCTGCTCTCCTCGACCGAGGGGATCTTCGTCGAGCCGGCCAGCGCCGCGAGCATCGCCGGCCTGCTCAAGCAGCACGCGGCGGGGCAGGTGCCGGGCGGCGCGACGATCGTCTGCACCGTCACCGGGCACGGGCTGAAGGACCCGCAGTGGGCGCTCAAGGGCGCCGACGGCGCGGACATCGAGCCGGTCCGAGTCGCTGCTGAGGCCTACGACGTCGCGACCGCCCTCGGCCTCGACGGATGACCCTCGACCAGGGGCAGCTGACCCCCCTTCGTTGGGCGCAGCCCGAGCCGGGGGCCTCGGTGACCGTCACGGTGCCGGCCTCCTCGGCCAACCTCGGTCCCGGCTTCGACTCGGTCGGCCTGGCCCTGGGGGTCTGGGACGAGGCCAGCGTCACCGTCACCGACGAGCCGGGTGTGGTCGTCGAGGTGCAGGGCGAAGGGGTGGGAGCTGTCCCCCTCGACGAGTCGCACCTGGTCGTGCGGACCCTGGCCGCCACCTTCGCGCACCTAGGCCTGGGCGTCCCGCCCGGGTTGCACCTGCGGTGCGCCAACGCCGTGCCGCACGGCCGAGGTCTCGGCTCGTCGGCGACGGCGATCGTCACCGGCGCCCTGGCGGCGGTGTGCCTGGCCGCCGCGGACGCGGAGGGTGAGCTCACCGGGACGACCCGTGAGGCAGCGCTCGACGTGGTCAACCAGGTCGCCTCCGCGCTCGAGGGTCACCCGGACAACGCCTCGGCCAGCGTCTACGGCGGGGCGACGATCTCGGTCATGGGTCCGCGCGCCCAGGGCGCGCCCCTGACCCGGACGGTGCGCCTGCCGCTGCACGACGAGATCGACGTCGTCGTCTGCGTGCCGGGTGCGCAGCTGAGCACCGCGCACGCCAGATCCGTTCTGCCGCAGTCGGTCTCGCTCGCGACCGCTGCGCAGAGCACCGCCCGCGGTGGCCTGCTGACCCATGCGCTGACGACCGACCCGTCGCTCCTGCTCGAGGCAACGGTCGACGTGCTGCACCAGGAGCAGCGTCGGCCGAGCTACCCGTCGTCGATGAGCCTGCTCGACGGCCTGCGAGCACGCGGTCACGCGGCGGTGATCTCTGGGGCCGGCCCGTCGCTGCTCGTCCTCACGACACGCGGTGAGGTCGACGTGGTGCGCGAGGCAGTGGGGGAGCTTGACGACGTCCGGGCCTGGCAGGTCAGCGCGCCGGGGGTGCCTGACGTGGGTGCCACGGCGCTCACGGTGGTACATTGAGAGTGCTCCACGAGCCCCGGCCGTAGTCACACGCGCCGATGAGGGCGGAGTTTCTCCGTCACCGCCTCACCTCTTCGCCGAGCGACGAGGTGCACGCAGTGGCTGATCATCTGAGTCCCCGCGATTGACGGGGCGCACCCGGCCTGCCCTGGGGCAGGTCCACGACGAGGGGAAAGGGTCCTTCGTGACAGACACCACCACCGGCGAGACCACAGGCGCTGCTCAGAGCGCCGAGACCACGCCACGCCGCTCCGGCGCGCTCAGCGCGATGCGGCTGGCCCAGCTCCAGCAGCTGGCCTCGAGCATGGGGATCACCGGGACCGCCAAGATGCGCAAGAGCGACCTCGTCGCCGCGATCAAGGCCAAGCAGTCCGGCGAGGGCTCGGCCCCCGCCCAGAAGCAGCGCAGCGACGAGCGTCCGGCTCCGAGCGCGGACCAGCAGCAGCAGGACGCCGGCGCCGGGCGCGAGCAGCCCCGTGAGCGCGAGGAGTCCCGCGAGCAGGGCCGCGAGGACCGCCGGGGCGACGAGCGCAGCGATCGCCAGCAGGGCGACCAGACCAGCCGCGACACCCGCAGCGACGACCGGGGGAACCGCGGCAACGACAACCGGGGTGACCGCGGCGATGACACCCGCGGCGACGACCGCGGGAACCGTGGCAACGACAACCGTGAGAACGACAACCGGGGTGACCGCGGCGACGACACCCGCGGCGACGACCGCGGGAACCGTGGCAACGACAACCGGGGCAACCGCGGCAACGACAATCGCGGCGACGACCGGGGGAACCGCGGGGGCGACAACCAGGACAACGACAACCGCGGGGGCGACAACCGCGGTAACGACAACCGCGGTGGCGACAACCGCGGTAACGACAACCGTGGAGGTCAGCACAACCAGGGCAACAACGGCCCGGACGACCAGGGCGGCGGGCGTCGCCGGCGCAACCGAGGCCGCAACCGTGGGCGCGACAAGCGTCGTGGTGGCGGTGGCAACCACGGCGAGGAGGAGATCCAGGTCCACGAGGACGACGTGCTCGTCCCCGCCGCCGGCATCCTCGACGTGCTGGACAACTACGCCTTCGTGCGGACCTCGGGCTACCTGCCGGGCAGCAACGACGTCTACGTGCCGCTCGGCATGGTCAAGCGCAACGGCCTGCGCAAGGGCGACGCCGTGACCGGCAAGGTCCGCACCAGCCAGGACGGCGAGGGGATGCAGACCGTCGGCGGCAAGAACAACCGCCAGAAGTACAACCCGCTGGTCAGCCTCGACACCGTCAACGGGATGACCCCGGACGAGGCCAAGCGCCGCCCGGAGTTCGGCAAGCTCACCCCGCTCTACCCGCAGCAGCGGCTCCGGCTCGAGACCGACCCGAGCGTGCTCACCACCCGGATGATCGACCTCGTCGCCCCGATCGGCAAGGGCCAGCGTGGCCTCATCGTCGCCCCGGCGAAGGCCGGCAAGACGATGGTCATGCAGTCCATCGCCAACGCGATCACGACGAACAACCCCGAGTGCCACCTCATGGTCGTCCTCGTCGACGAGCGCCCCGAAGAGGTCACCGACATGCAGCGCGCGGTCAATGGCGAGGTCATCTCCTCCACCTTCGACCGCCCGGCGGACGACCACACGACGGTCGCCGAGCTGGCCATCGAGCGGGCCAAGCGCCTCGTCGAGATGGGCCACGACGTCGTCCTGCTGCTCGACTCGATCACCAAGCTCGGCCGCGCCTACAACCTCGCCGCCCCGGCGAGCGGGCGCATCCTCTCCGGTGGTGTCGACTCCGCCGCCCTCTACCCGCCGAAGAAGTTCTTCGGCGCGGCGCGCAACATCGAGAACGGCGGCTCGCTGACCATCCTCGCCACCGCGCTGGTCGAGACCGGCTCGCGGATGGACGAGGTGATCTTCGAGGAGTTCAAGGGCACCGGCAACATGGAGCTCAAGCTTGACCGTGGCCTGGCCAACCGCCGGATCTTCCCCGCGGTCGACGTCAACGCCTCGGGCACCCGGCGGGAGGAGATCCTCCTCGCGCCCGAGGAGCTGAAGATCATGTGGAAGCTGCGCCGCGTCCTCGCCGCGCTGGACGCCCAGCAGGGTGTCGAGCTGCTCATCGACCGGCTGAAGAAGACGAAGACGAACTACGAGTTCCTCACCCAGGTGCAGCAGACCAGCTCGATTCGCCTGGACGACGACGAGCAGGCCTGACCCGGGCCGCTCCGGGCGAAGGGGAGCCTCGAGGCCGGACTCGGCTTCGAGGCTCCTTCGCCTTTCCCTTCGCAGATCCCCGGGGAACCTCAGACGAACGGTCGCCTTCCCCTTCGCAGATCCCCGGGGAACCTCAGGCGTCGTCCTCTTCAGGGGCGGCCGAGCGGTCCAGGCGGCAGCGCATCTCGGGGAAGGTGCTGACCTCGAAGCCGAGCCGCTCGTACATCGCAGAACCCTCCTCGGTCGCGTTGAGGGTGACCACCTCGACGGCGGTGCACTCGCGGAACCAGCCGATCACCGCCTGGACACAGGCCTCCGACAGACCGAGCCGGCGATGGCTGGGGAAGGTCGCGACGTTGGTGAGCAGGCCACCGGCGTCGCCACGCCGTACCGGCGAGGGCATGAGGTCGACGACCTGGCCCATGGCGCACGAAACGACCGCGCCACCGGCGGTGGCGACGACGACAGCGGTACGGGGGTCCTCGAGGTGCAGCTGCAACCAGCGCGTTGCCTCGCTGCGCCACCCCGGATCGAGGAGCTGCTCGGCCGGGGTCCCCATCGCCTCGAACATCAGGTGCCGCAGCTCGATGACCGTCCCGATGTCGGAGGGGCCGGCGAGGCGGACCTGAGATCCGGGCACCGGCCCGTCGGCCGTGGGCACGGCGGCGGGGCGTTCGCGGCGCAGCGGTCGACGAGCCATGCCCCGATGATGCCGCACTCCTCATCGAGCGGGAATGCCGACGGGCGGCCGCGAGTTATGGACCGAGCCAGGACCTCTGGCAGAATCACCCGTTGGACCGGTTCACGACTGGCGCACCTCCGCCGAGGCACGCGCAGGGTCTGCATCGCACGACCATCAGATGCGATGGGCCCGTCGACCCGGATGACATCCAAGGAGACGCACGTGAAGAAGGACATCCACCCGGAGTACGCGCAGACCACGGTGACCTGCACCTGTGGCAACACGTTCACCACCCGCAGCACCGCCCCGAGCGGTCGCATCCACGCCGAGGTGTGCAGCAACTGCCACCCCTTCTACACCGGCAAGCAGAAGCTCATGGACTCCGGTGGCCGCGTGGCCCGCTTCCAGAAGCGCTACGGCCAGGCCGCCAAGTAGCACCACCGGCACGCGCCGACCAGCCCCGCGCTGGTCGGCGCGTTTCGTCTATCGAAGGGGAATCTCACCGTGCTCGACTCCGCCCGGTCGCTCGTCGACGAGCACGCCGCACTCGAGGCGCAGCTCGCCGACCCCGCGGTCGTCGGTGACCCCGACCGGCTGCGTGAGGTCAACACCCGCTACGCCGCCCTGGGCCCGGTCGTCGCCGCACACACCGAGTGGCGGGCCGCGACCGACGACCTCGAGGCCGCCCGTGAGCTGGCGGCGGAGGACCCCGCCTTCGCCGAGGAGGTCCCGGCGCTGCAGGAGCGGCTCGAGCGTGCCGAGGACCGACTGCGCCGCCTGCTCATCCCGCGCGACCCCGACGACGACCGGGACGTGATCCTCGAGGTCAAGGCGGGCGAAGGGGGGGAGGAGTCGGCCCTCTTCGCCGGTGACCTCCTGCGGATGTACCTCCGGCACGCGGAGCGGCGCGGCTGGCGCACCGAGATCCTCGACTCGACCGAGTCCGACCTCGGCGGCTACAAGGACGTGCAGGTCGCCATCTCCAGCCGGGGAACGCCCGCGCCGGGGGAGGCGCCCTGGGCGCGCCTGAAGTACGAAGGGGGAGTGCACCGGGTCCAACGAGTCCCCGTCACCGAGAGCCAGGGCCGGATCCACACCTCGGCGGCCGGGGTGTGGGTGATGCCGGACGTCGGTGACGTGGCCGAGGTCGAGATCGGCCCGAACGACCTCAAGATCGACGTCTACCGCTCCTCCGGGCCGGGCGGGCAGAGCGTCAACACCACCGACTCGGCGGTGCGGATCACCCACCTGCCGACCGGGGTCGTCGTCTCCTGCCAGAACGAGAAGAGCCAGCTGCAGAACAAGGAGTCCGCGATGCGCGTGCTCAAGGCGCGGCTGCACCAGATGGCCATGGACGAGCGGGCCGAGGCCGATGCCCAGGCGCGCTCGACGCAGGTGCGCACCGTCGACCGCAGCGAGCGGATCCGCACCTACAACTTCCCCGAGAACCGGATCTCCGACCACCGCACCGGCTACAAGGCGCACAACCTCGACACCGTCCTCGACGGTGACCTCGACGCCGTCCTCGACTCGGCCGTCGAGGCCGACGAGGCTGCCCGGCTGGCCGCTCTCGGCGAGTGACCCCCCTTCGCGCGGCCGTCGACGAGGCGACCGACCGTCTGGCCGGGGCCGGCGTCCCCACCCCCCGCGTCGATGCGGTGCTCCTCGCCGGGCATGTGCTCGGGCTGGACCGCGGCGAGGTCGAGCGGGCCCTGCTCCTCGGGCGAGAGCTGAGCGATGACGCACGCACGCGGCTGGTCGACCTCGTCGACGAGCGCGCCCGGCGCGTGCCGCTGCAGCACCTCACGGGGGTTGCGGGCTTCCGGCGGCTCGAGCTGGCGGTCGGGCCGGGGGTCTTCGTGCCGCGGCCGGAGACCGAGCTGCTCATCGACCTGGGGCTGGCGGCCCTTCGAGGCTCGTCGCAGCGCTCCGCCCACGCCGATCGCCGGAGCCATCACGTCCGGGAGCGAGGGCCGGTGGTCGTCGACCTGTGCACGGGGTCCGGGGCGCTCGCCCTGGCTGCCGCCGACGAGATCCCGGGCGCCCGGGTGGTCGCCGTCGAGCTGAGCGAGGAGGCACTCGCCTGGGCCCGGCACAACGTCGAGCGGACGGGGCTGCCGGTCGAGGTGGTGCAGGCCGATGCCGGCGCCGCTCCGGCGGCAGTGCCGCACCTCGCGGACCTGCTCGGCGCCGTCGACCTCGTCCTGAGCAACCCGCCCTACATCCCGGACTCCGCCGTGCCGATCGACCCCGAGGTTGCCGAGCACGACCCGCAGATCGCGCTGTACGGCCGCAGCGCCGACGGGCTGGCCGTGCCACGAGCGGTGGCCGCCACGGCTGCCCGGCTGCTGAGTCCGGACGGGGTGCTCGTGATGGAGCACGCGGACACCCAGGGTGAGACCCTCCCGGAAGCGCTCAACGCGACCGGGGTCTGGAGCGAGGTCACCGATCACCGCGACCTCGCCGGCAAGCCCCGCGCGCTCAGCGCTCGGAGGATCGGCGCCAGCAGGCCTGGCTGACCTGCGACGACGGGCCGCGAACTGCCCTGCCCGAAAGCCCCGCCTCCGGCCCGGAAGATGCCAGGGTTACCAGTGTGACAACCATGTCACCAACGAGAGGAGTCCCCTGATGCGTGGTTCTGGAACGATCTGGACGATTGTCGGCGTGCTGCTCGTCATCGCGCTCGTGATCTGGATCCTGTCCGCGATCTGAGCACCGCTGATCCCTGAGGTGCGCCGGGCCTCGGCGCACCTCAGAGATCAGTCTCGTCCGGGGGCCATAGGGTGGCCCCCATGAGCCCGGTCGTCGATGCCACCTCCGAGACCTCCCGTGGCGAGGCAGTCTCTGCCACCGTCGACGCCGTCCGGCGCGGGGAGGTCGTGGTCATCCCGACCGACACCGTCTACGGCGTGGGCTGCGATGCCTTCTCTCCCGAGGCCGTCCGGGCCGTGCTCGAGGCGAAGGGGAGGGGGAGGGAGAAGCCGCCGCCGGTGCTCGTCCCCGACCAGCGCACCCTCGACGGCCTGGCCCGCAACATCCCGCCGTGGGTGCGAGACCTGGTCGAGCAGTACTGGCCGGGCCCGCTGACCGTCGTCCTCGACGCGCAGCGCTCGCTGCACTGGGACCTCGGCGACACCGACGGCACGGTGGCCCTGCGAATGCCCGACGACGAGGTCGCCCTCGAGGTCCTTCGCGAGACCGGCCCGATGGCGGTCACGAGCGCCAACCAGACCGGCGAGACGCCCGCCCGGACCGTGCTCGACGCGGCCACCCAGCTCGGGTCCGCCGTCTCCGTCTACCTCGACGCCGGCCCGCGGAGCGAGGGATTCCCCTCGACCATCGTCGACTGCACCGGTGAGGCGCCGACCATCCTGCGCGAAGGGGTGATCACCGAGGCCCAGGTGATCTCGGTCTTCGATGAGGGCAGCACCGAGCCGGCCGGCACCAGCGCGCCGGCTCACCCCCCTTCGCAGATCCCCGGGGAACCTCAGACGAACGGCAACCCGCCCCCTTCGCAGATCCCCGGGGAACCTCAGACGAACGGCAACTCACCCCCTTCGCCAGACGACCCGACCGCACCGAACCACGACAGCGAGGACGACCGATGACCGACGACACCTTCTACGGCTCCGACTACGCCGCCCTGCGGGACTTCGACCCCGAGGTCGCCGACGTCCTGCTCTCCGAGCTGGGCCGGATCCGCTCGGGGCTGCAGCTCATCGCCAGCGAGAACCTGTCCTCGCCCGAGGTGCTCACCGCGCTCGGCTCGACCCTGTCGAACAAGTACGCCGAGGGCTATCCCGGCCGGCGTTACTACGGCGGGTGCTCCGAGGTCGACAAGGCCGAGGAGCTGGCGATCGAGCGCTGCAAGACCCTCTTCGACGCCGAGCACGCCAACGTCCAGGCCCACTCCGGGGCGAGCGCCAACCAGGCGGTGTACGGCGCCTTCCTCAAGCCCGGGGAGAAGCTGCTCGCGATGTCGCTGCCGCACGGAGGTCACCTCACCCACGGGACGAAGGTCTCCTTCTCCGGCAAGTGGTTCGACGCCGTGCACTACGGGGTACACCCGGACACCGAGGACGTCGACTACGACGAGATCGAGCGGCTCGCGAAGGAGGAGCGGCCCAAGCTGATCTGCGCCGGCGGGTCGGCGATCCCGAGGCTGATCGACTTCGAGCGGATCCGGGCCATCGCCGACGAGGTCGGCGCGGTCTTCTGGGTCGACGCCGCGCACTTCATCGGGCTCGTCGCCGGCAAGGCGATCCCCAGCCCGGTGCCGCACGCCGACGTCGTCACCTTCACCACGCACAAGGTGCTGCGCGGGCCGCGCTCCGGTGCGCTCGTGTGCAAGGAAGAGCACGCGGCGGCGCTGGACAAGGCGGTCTTCCCGATGATGCAGGGGGGCCCGCAGATGCACACGATCGCCGCCAAGGCGGTGAACTTCAAGGAGTGCGCGACCCCGGAGTACGCGCAGTACGCCCGCGACGTCATCACCAACGCCCAGGCGCTCGCCAGCGGGCTCACCGAGCACGGGATGCGGCCGACCACCGGAGGCACCGACACCCACCTCGCGCTCGTCGACCTCCAGCCGGTCGAGGTCACGGGCAAGGACGCCGAGGCGCGCTGCGACGCCGCCGGGATCGTGCTGAACAAGAACGCGATCCCCAACGACCCGCAGAAGCCGGGCATCGCCTCCGGCATCCGGGTCGGCACCGCGTGCCTCACCACCCAGGGGATGGGCACCGAGCAGATGGCCACCGTCGCCGACCTCATCCACAAGGCCGTCACCGAGGGCGACGGCGACCCCGACGGCACGGTCAGCCGCGAGGTGCGAGCCGGGGTCACCGAGCTGGTCGAGGCCTTCCCCGCGTACCCGCGCTGACGGGCCTGAGTTGATCGTGACTGGGGTGAGGGCGGGTGCGTGAGTACATCCTCATCGTGCTCGTGGCGCTCGCCACGACCTATCTCGCCGTGCCGCTCATGCGGGCTGTCGCGGTGCGGGCCGGGGCATACACGCCGGTCCGCGACCGCGACGTGCACCAGGTGCCGATCCCGCGGCTCGGCGGGGTCGCGATCCTCGTGGGGTACGCCGCCGCGACTCTGCTCGCATGGCGCCTGCCCTTCATCTCCCAGGTCTTCGAGACCGCCGAACTGGTCGGGGTGCTCGCCGCCGGCGCGGTGGTCTGCCTCGTCGGAGCGGTAGACGACCTCTACGAGCTGGACCCGGCGACCAAGCTCGGCGGCCAGCTCGTCGCGGCCGGCGTGATGGCCTTCAGCGGGGTGCAGTTCTTCTCGCTGCCACTAGGGGTCATGACCGTGCTCCCCGAGCCGTTGCTCGTGCTGCTGACGATCTTCGTCGTCATCCTCTCGATCAACGCGGTGAACTTCATCGACGGGCTGGACGGTCTCGCCGCCGGGATCGTGGCCGTCGCGGCCGGCGCCTTCTTCGTCTACAGCTATCTCATCTCCGCCTCGTACAACCCGCCCAACGTCTTCTCCTCCGCCGCCTTCATCTCGGCGGCGCTGCTCGGGTGCTGCCTGGGGTTCCTGCCGCACAACTTCTACCCCGCACGGCTCTTCATGGGAGACAGCGGCGCCCTCCTGCTCGGCCTGCTCCTCGCGGCCGCGACCATCAGCACCACCGGCGCGGTCAACCCGACCGACGTCAGCTCCAACAAGGTCGCCGCGACGATCCTGCCGCTGCTCGTCCCGATCGCGATCATGCTGCTGCCACTCCTCGACGTCGTCTGGGCGGTCGTCCGCCGCACCGCGCGCGGGCAGAGCCCCTTCCACCCCGACGCCGGGCATCTGCACCACCGCATGCTGCAGATCGGGCACGGTCATCGGCGCGCGGTCCTCATCCTCTGGTGGTGGGCTCTCGTCGTGGCGGCCGGCTCGGTGAGCTTCGTCGTGCTGCCGGCGCCGGTGGCGGCGATCGGGGTGACCGTCCTCCTGCTCGTCGCGATCATGCTCACCCTCTGGCTGCCCCGGTACTCGGCCCCGGGGCACCGGCCCAAGACCTTCGACGAGTCGGGCCAACGTGTGCACTCCTAGGTGCTTGTGATAACTTTCACAAGCACCGGAAGCGGCCCCCGAGCGCCGCGTCCGACCCCGTCATCATCGCCCCCACCCCTGCCGTCCCGAGGACCACGATGAGTCACCGCACCGCCGCGAGCAGCCCTGTCGAGGGCATGCTCCGTGGGGTCGTGCTGACCGGTTGCCTCGGCACGCTCGTCCTCGCCACGGCGGCCTGGGCGCTCGCGGGGGAGAAGGCCGGCTACAGCGCGCTGGCCGGTGCGCTCGCCGCCTTCGCAGTGATCCTCCTGGGCGTGATCGGGATGTCCTTCATCATCCGCGGCAATGCCGGACTGACCCTCCCGGGAGCCTTCGTCGTCTACATCGGTCAGCTGATCCTGCTCGTCGGGGTGCTCCTCGTCGTGCGCGGCCAGGAGTGGCTGGACGGCCCCGCCTTCGCGGTCTGCGCGATCGTCCAGACGGTCCTGCTGCAGATCGGTCAGATCAGCGGCTACGCCAGGGCCCGGCACCCCCTCTACCCGCAGGAGGAGGCGCGATGACCCCCCTTCGCCCGCGGGCTACGGAGCGCCCGGACGCCGCTCCGGCACCCCGCCTGGTGACCAAGAAGGACGTCTCGAACGTCGACCTCGCCTGGACGACCGGTGAGGACCCGCACCCGGCCGCGCAGGCCGACGCTCTCGGGGCGACGGTGATCGCCTACCTCATCACCGGCCCCCTGCTCTTCGGCGGCATCGGCTGGCTGCTCGACGCCTGGCTCGGGACCGGCGCCTTCCTGCCCCTCGGAGTCGTGGGCGGCATGGTGCTTTCGCTCTACACCATCTGGCTCCGGTACGGTACGACCCAGGCACCCACCATCGAGCGCGGTGACGCGACGCAGACCGGTGCCGAGCCACAGAACGAGGAGAACCAGTGACCTTGACTGCGCCCGCTTCCTGGGTCGGCACCGCGCCGACCGCCAGCGGCGGAGGTGAGGGGTACCAGACCCCCACCCCCGAGATCTTCTGGCAGCCGCTCTTCGAGCTGGGCCCGATCACCGTGACCAACCAGATGGCCTGGGCGGCGATCATCACTGCGGCGCTCTCCTTCGCGATGATCGCGCTGAGCAAGAACGCCGCGGTCGTCCCCGGCAAGGGCCAGTGGCTCTTCGAGAACTTCTACAACCTGCCGCGCAACACCATCGCGCGCGACATGATCGGTACCCGGCACTTCCGCCAGTACCTGCCGCTCATCGTCACCCTCTTCACGATGGTGCTCTTCTTCAACCTCGCCGGCTCCTTCTTCGGCAGCATGATGCCGGTGACGAGCAAGATCGGCTTCCCGATCGCGCTCACCCTCGTCGTCTACGTCGTGTACCACTGGATCGGCGTGAAGAAGCACGGCCTCGGGGGCTACTTCAAGCACATGGTCCCCGGCGGGCTGCCCAAGGCCGTCGTCCCGGTGATCTTCCCCCTCGAGCTGATCACGTACTTCATCACCCGGCCGCTCACCCTGGCGCTGCGACTCTTCGGCAATATGTTCGCCGGGCACATGCTCATCTACCTCTTCGTCACCGGAGCGTTCTACTTCCTCATCGAGGGCGACATCCTGCTCAAGCTCGTCTCGCTGCCGACCTTCCTCATGGCGGGTGTCATGCTCGTCTTCGAGCTGCTGGTCCAGTTCCTCCAGGCCTTCGTCTTCGCGCTGCTCACGGCGAGCTACATCGCCGGTGCGCTCGCCGACGACCACTGATCTCTCGGCCCTCGCGCCGAGCCACAACCGAATAACCGTCTCCACCCTTGAACTTCCCCACGGCACGGTGCCGTGGCGGACAACCCCACACGAAAGAGGAAACATCGTGGAAGGCAATCTCTCCGTCGTCGGTTACGGCCTCTCCGCCATCGGCCCGGCCATCGCCGTCGGTCTGATCTTCGCCGCGTACATCAACGGTGTCGCTCGTCAGCCCGAGGCCCGCAATCTCCTCCAGCCGATCGCCATCCTCGGCTTCGCCCTCGCCGAGGCCCTCGCGATCTTCGGTCTGGTGCTCGCGTTCGTCTTCAACTGATCTGCCGGCAACGGCACAACGTCAACGGCACCAGTACCTAGGAGAACCCCGTGCACTTCACGGCAACCCCCGCCTCGGTGGTGAGCCTCGTCCCGGCAGCGGAAGGCTCGATGCCGCTCATCCCGCACTGGGAGGAGCTCGTCTTCGGGCTGATCATGTTCGCGATCCTCTGGTGGGTCGTCGCGAAGAAGGTCGTCCCGAACATCGAGAAGGCCTACGAGGAGCGCCACGCGGCCATCGAGGGCGGCATCGCCCAGGCCGAGAACGCCCAGGCCGAGGCCGAGGCGGCCAAGGCCCAGTACGAGGCGCAGCTGGCCGAGGCCCGCTCCGAGGCCGCGCAGATCCGCGAGGACGCTCGTGCCGAGGGCGCGGCGATCGTCGCGCAGATGCGTCAGCAGGCGCAGGACGAGGCCAACCGGATCACCGAGTCGGCGCACAAGCAGATCGATGCCGAGCGCCAGCAGGCCGCGGTCACGCTGCGCGGTGAGGTGGGTCGGATGTCGACCGACCTGGCCGGTCGCATCGTGGGCCACGAGCTGAGCGAGTCCAGCACCCGGCAGTCGATCATCGACCGGTTCCTCTCCGAGCTCGAGACGGGCAAGGTCCAGCCGGAGAAGGTCACTGCCTCGGCTCCCGGGTCGAGCACGGTCGACGGTCAGGAGTCCTGATGCGAGGCAGCTCGCGCGGTGCCGTGCACGAGGGCCGGTCGGCCTTCGAGGCGGCGGCGGGTCAGGCGGGGGACATGAGCTCCCTGGCCGAGGAGCTCTTCGCCGTCAGCGCCCTCATCGACGACAACGCGACGCTGCGGCGCGCGCTGTCCGACCCCTCGCGAGAGGGTGAGGACAAGCGTGGCCTGGTCGAGCGGCTGCTCGGCGGCAAGGTGTCGAGCGAGACCCTCTCGGTCGTCGGCACCCTCGCGGCGCAGCGCTGGAGCGACGAGCGAGACCTCGGCGACACCGTCGAGCGCTTCGCCGTCGAGGCAGCGCTCGCCGGTGCGGAGTCCTCGGGTCGGATCGACGCGGTCGAGGACGAGCTCTTCCGCTTCGAGCGCCTCGTCGCGGGCAACCCCGACCTGCGCGACGCCCTGACCAACCGGCACGGCGACCGCGAGGGCAAGGCCGAGCTCGTGCGCACCCTGCTCGAGGGCAAGGCCTCGCCGGAGACGGTCCGACTGGCCCGGCAGGCGGTGCTCGCCCCGCGCGGGCGACGCTTCGACAGGGTCCTCGAGACCTACCTCGGCTACGCCGCAAGCCGGCGCGAGCAGCTCACCGCCGTCGTCACCTCGGCGACCCCCCTCACCGAGGAGCAGGCCGAGCGCCTCTCCGCGGCCCTGCAGCGGATCTACAGCAAGCCGATCCTCCTGCAGCAGGTCGTCGAGGAGGACGTCATCGGCGGCATCCGGGTCCAGGTCGGCGACGAGGTCGTCGACGGCACCGTCCTGCGGCGCCTCGACGAGGCGCGTCGGCACCTCGCCGGCGGCTGACCTCCCTTCGCACCACCCACCACCTAGACCAACGCACCCGACACGACAAGCCGGACCACCCGGCACCGAGGAGAAGAGACAACAATGACGGAGCTCTCGATCCGTCCGGAGGAGATCCGGGACGCCCTGGACGGCTACGTCCAGTCCTACAACCCGGGCGCGGCCTCCCGCGAAGAGGTCGGCCGGGTCACCGACGCCGGTGACGGCATCGCCCACGTCGAGGGCCTGCCCTCGGCGATGACCAACGAGCTGCTCGAGTTCGAGGACGGGACCCTCGGTCTGGCCCTCAACCTCGACGTCCACGAGATCGGTGTCGTCATCCTCGGTGACTTCTCCAACATCGAGCAGGGCCAGGAGGTCAAGCGCACCGGCGAGGTCCTCTCGGTGCCCGTCGGCGAGGAGTACCTCGGCCGCGTGGTCAACCCGCTCGGTCAGCCGATCGACGGCATGGGTGACATCGCCAGCACCGAGCGCCGCGCGCTCGAGCTGCAGGCGCCTACCGTCGTCGAGCGCAAGTCGGTGCACGAGCCGCTGCAGACCGGCCTGAAGGCGGTCGATGCGATGACCCCGATCGGCCGTGGCCAGCGCCAGCTGATCATCGGTGACCGCCAGACCGGCAAGACGACGGTCGCGGTCGACACGATCATCAACCAGAAGGAGTTCTGGGAGACCGGCGACCCGGACAAGCAGGTCCGCTGCATCTACGTCGCCATCGGCCAGAAGGGCTCGACGATCGCGTCCGTCAAGGGCACGCTCGAGGAGGCCGGCGCGATGGAGTACACGACCATCGTCGCCGCCCCCGCCTCCGACGCCGCGGGCTTCAAGTACCTCGCCCCCTTCACCGGCTCGGCCATCGGTCAGCACTGGATGTACCAGGGCAAGCACGTCCTCATCGTCTTCGACGACCTGTCCAAGCAGGCCGAGTCCTACCGCGCGATGTCGCTGCTGCTGCGCCGCCCGCCGGGCCGTGAGGCCTACCCGGGTGACGTCTTCTACCTGCACAGCCGGCTGCTCGAGCGCTGCGCCAAGCTCTCCGACGAGATGGGCGCGGGCTCGATGACCGGCCTGCCGATCATCGAGACCAAGGCCGGTGACGTCTCGGCGTTCATCCCGACCAACGTCATCTCGATCACCGACGGCCAGATCTACCTCCAGGCCGACCTCTTCAACTCCAACGTCCGCCCCGCCATCGACGTGGGTGTCTCGGTCTCCCGTGTCGGTGGTGCCGCGCAGGTCAAGGCGATGAAGCAGGTCTCCGGCCGTCTCAAGCTCGACCTGGCCCAGTACCGCGCGCTCGAGGCCTTCGCGATGTTCGCCTCCGACCTCGACCCGGCGTCCAAGCAGCAGCTGGCCCGCGGCGAGCGGCTCGTCGAGCTGCTCAAGCAGAAGCAGGCCAGCCCGCTACCGGTCGAGGAGCAGGTCGTCTCGATCTGGGCCGGCACCACCGGTCAGCTCGACTCGGTCGCGGCCTCGGACATCACCCGCTTCGAGAGCGAGTTCCTCGCGCACCTGCGCCACTCCAAGGCCGATCTCCTCGACGCGATCCGCGAGACCGGCAAGTTCGAGGACTCCACCGCCGAGGCGCTGCAGTCCGAGATCGACTCCTTCAAGCAGGGCTTCCAGCCCTCGAACAAGGGGGACGTGCCGGTCGGCGACGAGTCCGAGGACGGCGCCGCGGACAAGGCTCAGGAGCCCGAGCAGGAGCAGATCGTCCGGCAGAAGCGCTGATGCCATCGGTCGGGTCGGGCGTGAGCGCCCGACCCGACCGGCCGGCCAGCCGGCGGAACAGCCAGCAGACACCCCCTTCGCACGACAGAGACGCAAGAGAGGCGGAAACGTATGGGAGCGCAGATCCGGGAGTACCGGCAGCGCATCCGGACCGTCAGCGCGACCAAGAAGATCACCCGCGCCATGGAGCTCATGGCGGCGGCCCGGGTGGTCAAGGCCCAGCAGGCGGTGCGTGAGTCCACGCCCTACGCGCGCGCCCTGACCAAGACCGCGTCCGCGGTGGCCACGTACTCCAACGAGGAGCACCCGCTGACCACCGAGAAGGACGACGTCAAGCGGGCGGCCGTCCTCATCATCGCCGCCGACCGCGGGCTCGCCGGCGGGTACAACGCCAACGTCCTCAAGGAGAGCGAGCGGCTCGTCGCGCGGCTCACCGACGAGGGCAAGGAGGTAGTGCCCTACCTCGTCGGTCGCCGAGCGGTGACCTACTACACCTTCCGCAAGCGCGAGTACGCCGCGGAGTGGACCGGCTTCTCCGAGAAGCCGTCCTTCGAGGACGCGCGGGCGATCGGTGAGCGGCTGGTCAAGGACTTCGTCACCGACACCGGCGAAGGGGGAGTGGACGAGGTCCACGTCGTCTTCACCCGGTTCGTCTCGATGGTCTCCCAGGAGCCGGAGGTCATCCGCCTCCTGCCACTGGAGATCGTCGAAGGGGTGGAAGACCCTGAGCAGGGCGAGGTCTTCCCGCTCTACGAGTTCGAGCCGAGCGCGGACGAGCTGCTCGACGCGCTGCTGCCGCGGTACGTCAACGCCCGGATCTTCAACTGCCTGCTGCAGGCGGCGGCCTCCGAGCTCGCCTCCCGCCAGCGCGCGATGAAGTCCGCTACCGACAACGCCGAGGACCTCATCAACAAGTACACCCGTCTGGCCAACCAGGCTCGCCAGGCGGAGATCACCCAAGAGATTTCTGAGATCGTCGGCGGCGCCAGCGCCCTCGCCGAGGCCAAGTAAGCGAGAAGGACAGGACATGACTGCCACCATCGAGTCCACCCAGGACACCACCCAGGCCGGCGGCGTCGGCCGGATCTCCCGGATCATCGGCCCCGTCGTCGACGTGGAGTTCTCCGCTGACGCCATGCCGGACCAGTACAACCTGCTCACGACCGAGGTCGAGCTGCCGGCCGGCGAGGGCGAGACCATCAGCCGCAAGATCAACCTCGAGGTCGCCCAGCACATCGGCGACAACATGGTCCGCGCGATCTCCCTGCAGCCCACCGACGGCCTCGTCCGTGGGACCCAGGTCCAGGACACCGGTGGTCCGATCACCGTGCCGGTCGGCGACGTCACCCTCGGCAAGGTCTTCAACACCACCGGTGACTGCCTCAACCTCGAGGAGGGCGAGACCCTCCAGGTGCAGGAGCGGTGGGGGATCCACCGTCAGGCGCCCGCCTTCGACCAGCTCGAGTCGAAGACGACGATGTTCGAGACCGGCATCAAGGTCATCGACCTGCTCACCCCCTACGTCCAGGGTGGCAAGATCGGCCTCTTCGGTGGTGCCGGTGTCGGCAAGACCGTGCTCATCCAGGAGATGATCGCCCGAGTCGCCCGCGACCACGGTGGTGTGTCGGTCTTCGCCGGTGTCGGTGAGCGCACCCGTGAGGGCAACGACCTCATGGTCGAGATGGAGGAGGCCGGCGTCCTCGGCCAGACCTCGCTCGTCTTCGGTCAGATGGATGAGCCGCCGGGCACGCGTCTGCGGGTCGCGCTCTCCGCGCTGACCATGGCGGAGTACTTCCGTGACGTGCAGAAGCAGGACGTGCTGCTCTTCATCGACAACATCTTCCGCTTCACCCAGGCCGGGTCCGAGGTCTCCACGCTGCTCGGCCGCATGCCCTCCGCCGTGGGGTACCAGCCGACGCTCGCCGACGAGATGGGCGTGCTCCAGGAGCGCATCACCTCGACCCGTGGTCACTCGATCACCTCGATGCAGGCGATCTACGTCCCGGCCGACGACTACACCGACCCGGCGCCGGCGACCACCTTCGCCCACCTCGACGCGACGACGGAGCTGAGCCGTGAGATCGCCTCGCTCGGTATCTACCCGGCCGTGGACCCGCTGACCTCGACCAGCCGGATCCTCGACCCGCGCTACATCAGCGAGGACCACTACAACACCGCGGTCCGTGTGAAGTCGATCCTCCAGCGCAACAAGGAGCTGCAGGACATCATCGCGATCCTCGGTATCGACGAGCTCTCCGAGGAGGACAAGATCCTCGTCGGGCGGGCCCGCCGCCTGCAGCGGTTCCTCTCGCAGAACACCTACGTCGCCAAGCAGTTCACCGGCATCGAGGGCTCGACGGTCCCGCTCAGCGACACCATCGAGGCCTTCACCAAGATCTGCGACGGCGAGTACGACCACGTCGGTGAGCAGGCCTTCTTCATGTGCGGTGGACTCGACGACGTCGAGCGTCAGTGGGCGGAGATCCAGAAGGACCTCTGAGCCGCACCCCCTTCGCACCCCAGGTCGGGGTGACCGCGCGCTCTCATCCGGCGCCTGGTCACCCCGACCTGGTGCGTTCAGGGGTGCTTGTAGGATCGCGTCATGTCCGTGCCAGCAGGAAGTGTCCTCGTGCGCGGCGGCAACCTCGGCGAGCGGGTGGTCGCCGTTGCCCTCGGGGTAGGCAGCGCCATCGCGATCGCGGTGGCCTTCCTCTGGCCGGTCAGCTCGGTCACCGCGGGCCCGAGCAGCTGCCTGCTGCGCACCTTCGTCGGCATCCCTTGCCCCGGCTGCGGGATGACCCGGTCCTGGGTCCACCTCGCGCATGGCGACATCTCGACCGCCTTCTTCTACAACCCCTTCGGCATGGTGTTCATGGCCGTCGCGGCGTTCGCCGCGGGCTACGTCCTCCTCGCCCTCGCGCGCAGGAGACGTCCCGAGGGGTTGTTCGACCTCGTCCGGCCGCGCCCAGCAGTGCTGCTCGTCGGGGCGTGGCTGACCTGGTCGGTGTACCGGGTGTGGAGCGTCGGGGTCGGGCAGGAGACCTGGTCTCTGGTCATGGGGTGAGTGGCTGGCGCTGCGGGCCGCTACGATGTGATCAGACCTCCCCCCGACGTTAGAGAAGGACCCCTTAGCCGTGAGTGCACTGACCGTCGAGCTCGTCGCCGCCGACCGCAGAGTCTGGTCCGGTGAGGCCTCCTTCGTGCGAGCTCGCAGCGCCGAGGGCGAGCTGGGCATCATGCCCGGTCACACCCCGATGCTCGGTGTCGTCGTCGAGGGCGACATCGTCATCAAGACCGAGGGCGGCGAGCGGACCGCCAGCGTCGACGGCGGCTTCCTCTCCGTCGACCACGACAACGTGACCATCGTCGCGGAGACAGTCACAGAGCAGGGCTGACAACGGTCCATGGGGGCGCTGCCTGAGGTCGAGTGGCTGCTCGTCGTCGGCCTGCCCCTGCTCCTCGCGCTGGCGATCACGGCCGTCGTCCTGCGCCGCCGGTCGATTGCGAAGGGGTGTCCGGTCGCCCTCGCCGCGATCAGCAAGGACGGGACGCGGTGGCGCCTCGGTCTGGTCCGGCTCGGCCCCAGCACCTTGGCGTGGTTCCCGGTGGTCGCCCTGACGACCCGGCCGCGACTGCAGTGGGAGCGAGCCCACCTCGAGCTGACGACCCCGGCCGATGAGCTGATCTCGATCCCGGGGCTGAGCCAGGCGGTCCAGGTCGAGGTCTCCGACGCCGTGCACACCGAGCCGTGCCCGATCGCCGTCGAGCGCGGCGTCTACATGGCGATGCGGTCCTGGCTCGAGTCCGCCCCGCCCGGCGCTGACGTCAACGTCGCCTGACCTGCTCGGGCGGGTCCTCCCTACCCCCGCCGGGCCGCCACAGCACATCGCCACCGGCGTCGGCGTTGGCGCGCCGGGCCAGGACGAAGAGCAGGTCCGAGAGCCGGTTGAGGTAGGTCAACGCCAGGGGACTGATCCCCCCTTCGCCTCGCTCCTGTCCCTCCTCGGTCCCGTGCGCCTCCACGGCCGCCCAGGCGGAGCGCTCCGCGCGACGGGCCACGGTCGTCGCGACGTGCAGGTACGCCGCTCCGGTGGTGCCGCCGGGGAGGATGAAGGAGCGCAGGGGTTCCAGGGCCTCGAGGTAGCGGTCGCAGTCCGCCTCCAGCTCGTCGACCCACTGCTGACGGACGCGAAGGGGTGGGTGCTCGGGATTCGCGACGAGCGGGGTGCACAGGTCGGCACCGAGGTCGAAGAGGTCGTTCTGCACGCGAAGGAGGGTGCTCGTCACGTCGTCGTCGAGCTCGCCGCAGGCCAGCACGACGCCGATCGCCGCGTTGGCCTCGTTGACGTCGGCGTAGGCCTGGATCCGCGGGTCGGTCTTGCGGGTCCGGCTGAAGTCACCGAGGGCCGTCGTGCCGTCGTCACCGGTGCGGGTGTAGATCTTCGTGAGGTTGACCATGAGGTCAATCGTCCCAGCACGCACAATGTCTGCATGCTCCCGGTTCCCGCCCCGCGCGACCAGGGTGACCGGGTGCTCGGCGTCGACCTCACCAGGGGAGTCGCGATCATCGCCATGGTCATCGCCCACGTGCGTGTCTGGTCGCCCTACTCCTCCGAAGACGACCTCGTGATCTCCAGCGTGCTCGCGCAGGTGAACAACCTCGCCTCGCCGCTCTTCGCCCTGGTGATGGGCATCTCCGTCGGTCTGGTCTCGTTGCGACCGGGGGTGACCCCGGCGGCGGCGATCCGGCGCGACGTGGTGCGCGGGCTGCTGCTCATCGCGACCGGCCTGGCCCTGAACCAGCTCGGGACCTTCATCGCGATCGTGCTCCAGCACCTCGGCGTGACCTTGATCGTCGGGACGGTGCTCGCCCGGCTGCGGCTCCCCGTCCTGACCATCGTGACCGCCGCGACCTTCCTCGCGGCACCGCTGGTCAACGCCGCTGCTCGGGCGGCCCTGCCAGGGGTGCAGACCTACCGCGGGGCGCCCTGGGAGCAGGTGCTGGAGTGGATCGTGCTCTCGCCGTACTACCGGCTGACCAACCTCCTGCCCTTCTTCCTGCTCGGGGTGGTGATGGCGGTGCGGCACTTCGAGCGGCGTCTCCTCGTCGCGCTGCTCGCTGTCGGCGCGACGAGCTATCTCGCGTTCGTCGCGCTGCGGCTGGCCGGGTTCGAGGTGCAGACCTCGGGCAGCTATCTGGACACGCTGAGCGACGTCGGGCTCGCGGTGACGACGGCGTCGGCCCTCATCCTGCTCGCGCCACACCTGCCGGCTGCCCCTCGGGCTATCCTCGCGCCGGTGGTCGCGGTTGGGACGGTGTCGCTCAGCGCCTACGTCTTCCACGTCGTCCTCATCGACGTCCTCACTGTCGATGACGCGCGGCGGGACTCGGCGATCCACTGGGCGGTGGCCGGAGGTCTGGTGCTGGCCGCCACGGTGGGCCTGGGGTGGGTGTGGTGGCGCGTCGTCGGCGTCGGACCGCTCGAAAGGCTGCTCGCGGCGGTCACCGGACGGCTCGTGCCGGAGGGGAGGAGCGGATGACGCTGCACTGCCCGGCCCGCTTCGCCGTGCTCACCGCCCCGACGGAGCTGGGCCCGGGGTGGGTGGAGCGACGCGTTCGTCAGGTGGCGGCGGAGAACGTCGCCCTGGTCCTCTCGCCGCGTGAGCTGGCCGATGCCGCTGCGGCACTGTCCGGTGGTCTCGGTGCCCCGGCGGGGGTCTGCGAGGCGCTCGCGAAGGGGGTATTGAGGTAGATCCGGGGTTGCTGCCGCGGGCGTGTATACCTCGAACCAGGAGGGGTGCCCGGCGAGGGGGCACCGCGGTGAGACGCCGCCGGCTCAGAAGAGGCGGGTCTCGACGTCGTCGATGCCCTTGAGGGCGTCGTAGTCCAGGGTGACGCAGCGGATGCCGCGGTCCTCGGCGAGCGTGCGGGCCTGGGGCTTGATCACCTGGGCGGCGAAGACCCCGGTGACCGGGCGCAGGTGCGGGTCACGGTTCATCAGCTCGAGATAGCGGGTGAGCTGCTCGACGCCGTCGATCTCCCCCCTTCGCTTGATCTCCACCGCCACCGTGCCCCCGCTGGCGTCGCGGCAGAGGATGTCGACCGGGCCGATCGCCGTCATGTACTCGCGCCGGGTGAGCGTCCATCCCTCGCCCAGGGTGCTGATGTGCTCGGCCAGCAGACGCTGCAGGTGAGCCTCGACCCCGTCCTTGACCAGGCCCGGGTCCACCCCGAGGTCGTGCCGGCTGTCGTGGAGCACCTCGTGGATCATCACCCGCAGCCGGTCCTCGGACTTGGCGTGCTGAACGTTCCACACCAGCGTCGCCCCCGCCGCGGCCTCGGCCTCGTCGGGCTCGATCTCGGCCATCGCGCAGGGAGGGGACATCCAGTTCAGCGGCTTGTACGAGCCGCCGTCGCTGTGCACGAGGACCGAGCCGTCGGCCTTGACGAGGAGGAGCCTGGTCGCCAGCGGGAGGTGAGCGGTGAGGCGCCCGTCGTAGTCCACGGTGCACGTCGCGATGACAACTCTCACGACCGGTCACCCTACGCGCGCGACGCCGACCGAAAAAAGCCAGCGCACCCGACGCAGCGGATCGGCAGGCCGCCGCGTCTACTCATCTGGAGGGCGGTTCGCCGCCCTCCACTCCGGGGGGAGGTCGGGGCTCGTGCCCGGCAGGCGCGGGCCCCGCACCCATCGGTCACACTGACCGGGTGCCCAGAGCCAATCGCCGCCGCCGGGACGACCCTCGTCCCCTGCCGTCGGCCGTCCACGGCGCCGGCCTGACCCACGTGTCCTGGCTGGGCCGCCGCTGGGCCGTCCGGCGACTCTCCGGCGCATCCTCCACCCGCGTCTACCGATGCCCTGGGTGCGAGCACGACATCGCTCCCGGGACCGCTCACGTCGTCGTCTGGCCCGACGACGCCATGGGCTCAGCCGAGGACCGCCGGCACTGGCACTCCTCCTGCTGGCGGGCCCGCAGAGGCGGCTGACCCCCCTTCGCCGGTCGTCTCAATCAGACGGGGCCGGCTCCACCAGCTCGACGAGGATCCCGCGGGCGTCCTTGGGGTGGATGAAGTTGACCCGGCTCTGGCTCGTGCCGCGCTTCGGGGTGTCGTAGAGCAGCCGCAGACCACGCTCGCGCAGCGTCGCGCACACCGCGTCGATGTCCTCGACCCGGTAGGCCAGCTGCTGGATGCCCTGGCCGTTGCGGTCCAGGAAGGTCGCGATCGTCGACTCCGGCGACAGCGGCGCGAGGAGCTGGATGCAGGACCCGCTCGCGCCGACGCGCATCATCGCCTCGCGCACCCCCTGCTCCTCGTTGGTCTCCTCGTGGGCCAGCTCCATGCCGTAGACGTCGCGGTAGAACGCGATGGCGTCGTCGAGGTCGGGGACGGCCACGCCGACGTGGTCGATGTGGGTGAAGAGATCAGCGCTCATGGTCACGACGGTAGTCCTCCTGCCTCGGGGAGGGAGTGGGGGTGGCCGAGTAGGGTGCGAAGGGAGAGCCGCCCGCCGCGTCGATCGCTCACGAGCGCCCCGACCGGGTGGAGAGACCGTTTCGATGGAGGCACACCTATGTCGCAGACCGCAGACCGCCCGACGTCCGTCATCGTCGGAGGGGCCCGGACCCCGATGGGGCGTCTCCTCGGCTCGCTGAAGGACTTCAGCGGCTCCGACCTCGGCGGCTTCGCGATCAAGGGCGCGCTCGAGCGCTCGGGGGTCAGCCCGCAGGACGTGCAGTACGTCATCATGGGCCAGGTCCTCACTGCCGGCGAGGGTCAGATCCCCGCCCGCCAGGCCGCCGTCAAGGCGGGCATCCCGATGGTCGTCCCCGCCCTGACGATCAACAAGGTGTGCCTCTCCGGCCTCGACGCGATCGCCCTCGCCGACCAGCTGATCCGCGCCGGCGAGTTCGACGTCGTCGTCGCCGGGGGGCAGGAGTCGATGACCAACGCGCCGCACCTGCTGCCCGGCAGCCGCTCGGGGACGAAGTACGGCGACACCACCCTCAAGGACTCGATGGCCTACGACGGGCTGCACGACAGCCTGACCGACCAGGGGATGGGGGCGCTCACCGAGTCGTGCAACACCGGCGCGCAGGAGTTCAGCCGCGAGGAGCAGGACGAGTTCTCGGCCCGCAGCCACCAGCGGGCGGCGCAGGCCTGGGAGGACGGCCGCTTCGCCGACGAGGTCGTCCCCGTCGAGGTGCCGCAGCGCAAGGGCGACCCCGTCGTCTTCGCCGAGGACGAGGGCATCCGTGGCGACACCACGGCCGAGTCCCTCGGCAGGCTGCGCCCCGCCTTCGCGGGGGACGGCACCATCACCGCCGGCTCCGCCTCACAGATCTCCGACGGAGCGTGCGCCGTCGTCGTGATGAGCAAGGCCAAGGCCGAGGAGCTGGGGCTGGAGTACCTCGCCGAGATCGGCGCCCACGGCGTCGTCGCCGGCCCGGACAGCAGCCTGCAGGCGCAGCCGGCCAACGCGATCGAGGCGGCCTGCGCGAAGGAGGGGATCTCGGTGAGCGACCTCGACGTCATCGAGATCAACGAGGCATTCGCCGCGGTCGGACTGGCCTCGGCCAAGCAGCTCGGCCTCGACCTCGAGAAGGTCAACCCCAACGGCGGCGCGATCGCCATGGGCCACCCCATCGGCATGTCGGGGGCGCGACTCGCCCTCACCCTCGCGCACGAGCTGCGCCGCCGTGGCGGAGGGGTCGGCGCGGCCTCGCTCTGCGGAGGCGGCGGACAGGGCGATGCGCTGATCATCACCGTCCCCGGGCGCTGATCCGCTCAGGGCGCTCCCAGGTCGCCGCTGCCTAGAGTGGTCGGGTGAGCACCGACACGCAGCACCCCGCCGGCCCGGGGCTGGTCGCCGGCCGCTACCGCACCGAGCGTGCGGTGGGCCGGGGCGGCATGGGCACCGTGTGGCTCGCGCGGGACGAGCGGCTCGGCCGCCAGGTGGCGCTCAAGCAGCTCGCGGCGTTCCCGGGAGAGACCGAGGGGCATACCCAGCGGGCCATGCGAGAGGCGCGGCACGCGGCTGCGCTGAACCACCCCAACGTCGTCGCCGTCTACGACGTCGTCGAGCACGAGGGCGCCCCCTGGCTCGTGATGGAGTACGTCGACGGGCCGACGCTGAGCGAGGCCGTGCAGGAGCGCGGGCCGCTGCTGCCGCGCGGTGCCGCCGACCTCGGGTCCCAGCTCGCCGCCGCGCTCGCTTCGGCGCACGCCGCCGGAGTGGTCCACCGCGACATCAAGCCGGCCAACGTCCTCATCGGGAATCGCCGGCCCAAGCTCGCCGACTTCGGTACGGCGCGCGCCGGCGGCGACGATCAGATCACCCGTACCGGGCTGGTGACCGGGACCCCGACCTACATGGCCCCGGAGGTCGCGGACGGCCACGACCCGAGCCAGGCCAGTGACCTCTGGGCCCTCGGAGCCACGCTCTACTTCGCCGTCGAGGGTCGGGACGCGTACCAGTCCCAGGGCAACCCGCTGGCGACGCTGCGTCACATCGCCACGACCGAGCCCGAGCCGCTCACCCGGGGCGGAGCGCTGGCACCGGTGATCGAGCGGCTCATGGACCGAGACCCCGCTCGCCGTGGTGACGCGGCGACCGCCCGGGCCGACCTCGAGCGCATCGCTGCCACGCCGGGCGGCTCCTCCCCCCTTCGCCCGCGGGGCCAGTCCGACTCCGCTGCGCGCGAGCGCCGGAGCTGGCTCCCCTGGCTCCTCGCAGCGGCCGCGGCGCTCGTCATCGCCGGCGTCGTGACTGCTCTGGTCCTTACCCGGGGGGAGGAGCAGTCCGCCGGGATGGCGTCGCCGAGCAGCTCCTCGTCGCCGACCTCGGCATCGCCAAGCCCGTCGGAGAGCCCGAGCGAGTCATCGACCCCGACCTCCGTGTCATCGACGTCTCCCTCGACCACGTCCAGCCCGACCTCGTCCACCTCGACGGCGCCGACGTTCCCAGCAGCCGAGGTCACCGACTTCGTCGAAAGCCACTACGCCACCCTCGCCGAGGACCCCGGCCGGGCCTGGTCCAACCTCACCCCGGCGATGCAGAAGACCGCCGGAGGGCGGGGCGACTACGTCGCGCTCTGGTCCCGCTTCGACTCGATCGCGGCGCAGGACATCACCGTCGACGAGCAGACCGGCACCGCGAGCTTCACCCTGACCCGCACGCTGCGGACGGACGACGGTGATGGCGGTGACGACGATGACGACGACGAACCCGCGGGTGGCGAACCCACCTCTGACCGTCGCACCGTCACCGTCGTGCGCTCGGGGCAGAGCTGGAAGATCGACGCGGCCAGCTGATTCCCAGATCTTTACGATTTTGTGACCTTCGCCGATCTTTGCGATCGTGGAGTGATCTCCCGGGCCGACGCGGCCCGATAACCCCTGAAGGAACTCTGACGTGCCCCACCTCATCACCCGTGTGCTGACCGCTCTCCTCGCGGTCGCCGGGCTCCTGTGCGCCGCGGTCGGGCTGTGGTTCATGACCCAGCTCGGCAGCGACGGACGCGCGACGTTTCGCGCTCAGCCCGGCGAGCAGGTCGTGGTCCTCGGGCCGAACGTGATCAACCGCGTCGAGTCTCCCGTGGACCTGCAGGCCACCACCGCAGACGGCTCTCCGGTCTGGCTCGGCGCCGCCCGCCCCTCCGATGCGGAGTCCGTCATCGAGGGCGCCCCGGCCATGCGTGCCACCGGGGTGAGCGTCCCGGGCTGGACACTGGAGACCGCCACGGCGAGCGGCGAGGGTCAGACCTCGCCGCAGTCCTACGACCTGTGGCAGGACACCCGGACCGGCACCGGCTCGGTCGCGATGACGCTGAACCAGGCCGCGGCACCGCAGACCGTGGTCATCGCCGCCGCCGAGGGACAGACCGTCGACGAGGTCACCCTCTCGGTCGCGGACCAGAGCTGGTTCACCACCGCAGTGGTCCTCACGCTCGGCGGGTTGCTCCTGCTCGGCGTCGCTGCCTACCTCCTGCTGCGCACCCTCAGGCCGCGCCGGGACACGACCGTCAAGGAGACCGACTGATGATGCGACGCACCACTCTCGCGACGACCGGCGCTGCCCTTGCTCTGACGCTGGGGGGCTGCTCGTCGATCGCCGGCGTGCAGGATGCGCCGACCGAGGACACCTCCGGTGCCTCGATCAGCCAGGCGGCCGGCTCCGTGGTCACCGAGCGGGTGATCGGCGAGGCCGCCGCGGCGTCCCAGGCCACGGGCAAGGATGCCGACAAGCGCCGGCAGCAGGTGCTCGGCGGCCCCGCGCTCAAGGTCAGCTCCGCCCGGGCGTCGGTGAAGCAGAGCGACGACAAGGGCACCGCGCTGGAGACCCCCGCAGAGACCACGGTGCTCGCGGTGAGCAAGGGCACCGGCTGGCCGCGCTCGATCCTCGCGACGAGCCGGGTGGACGAGGTCCAGCAGCTGCACGTCCTCGTCGCCGACGGCCCCAAGGAGGCCTACCACCTCTTCGCCACCGTGCCGATGGCCTCCGGTGCGTCGATCCCCGCCTTCGCCGACCCGGCGGAGGGCGTGGCGGTCACCCCGCCCGAGGGGATCGGGGAGGACGACCTCGGTGCCGCGAGGGACTGGGCGAAGGCGGTCGCTTACCCGGCGCCGAAGAAGGCGCCGGAGTCAGTGGCGACCGACGACACCTTCTCGACCGCGCTGCAGACCAACGCCGCGAAGCAGGCCAAGGAGCTCGACGAGCTCGCGAAGTACACCGTCGAGCACTCCGTCGGGATGGGTGGGTCCAAGGACGACCCGGCCGACGCGATCAGGTTCGAGCTGGCCGACGGCGGGCACCTCACGATCGCCGCGCTGACCCGCACCGACAAGGTCACCGCCACCGACAAGGCCAAGGAGCTGACGCTCCCGGGCCCGCTCGCCGAGCTCGCGGACGACGAGACGATCACCGAGGACATCACGGTCAAGCACCTCGAGGTCGTCGCGCTCGTCGAGCCGAAGGATGGCAAGGCCTCGGTCGTCGGCGCTCTCGAGCAGCTCAGCGACGTGAGCTCGTCCTAGCGAGGGCATCTGGGAGGATCGGGGCATGACCGACAGCAACCCCTCGCTCCGCGGCGCCGTCGACCTCGGCGCCCTCTCGCAGACCGACCAGAGCCGGCCCGCCGGCGAAGGGGGAGGTGCCCCCAGAGGCGGCGACGACCCCTTCGCCTCCCCGGTCGTCGTCGTCGGTGACGACGCGACCTTCAACCAGCTGATCCAGCGCACCGTGAGCGTGCCGGCGGTCGCCGTGGCCTGGACCTCCGAGCAGCCGCAGAGCCGCGCCGCGCTCGACGCGGTCGTGGCCGCAGCCGAGCGCAAGGACGGTCGGCTGCAGGTGATCAGCATCGACCTCGCGACCAACCCGGGGATCATGCAGGCCCTGCAGCCGCAGCAGCTGCCGGTCTCGCTCGGCCTGATCCAGGGGCAGGCGATCCCGCTCTTCCCCGGCGTGCCGTCCGCGCAGGACCTGGACCGCGTGCTCGACGAGCTGCTCACCGCCGCCGTGCAGCAGGGAGTCACCGGTCGGGTCGAGATGAGCGCGGAGCAGGTCCCCGAGGAGGAGCTGGCGCCGCTGCACCAGGAGGCCTACGACGCGATCGAGCGCGGGGACCTCGACGCCGCCCGAGCGGCCTACGAGCAGGCGCTCGCGCAGAACCCCGCCGACGAGGACGCGCAGCTCGGCCTGGCCCAGGTCCAGCTCATGGCCCGGACCCAGGGGGCTGACCTGCAGGCTGCCCGTCAGGCGGCAGCTGAGGACCCCCGCGACGTCGATGCGGCGATGCTCGTCGCCGACCTCGACGTCCTCGGCGGGCACGTCGAGGACGCCTTCGTGCGGCTCGTCGAGCTGGTCAAGGTGACCGCCGGCGACGAGCGTGACCGGGTCAAGGCCCATCTGCTCGAGCTCTTCGCCGTGGTCGGCAACCAGGACGAGCGGGTGCGCAAGGGTCGCACCGCGCTCATGAGCGCGCTCTTCTGAGCCCGGCCACCTAGCTCGCGGCGTCCTGCGTGCCCGCGGGGGACGCGCCGGACGCCGACGGGACCGGCTGCAGGTAGAGAGCCGCCAGGCGGGCGACCCGCACCTGCGCCGAGTATGGCTGGTCGTGCCACGGGGTCTCCTCAGCGACGACCTCGACCCCGGCCTGGCTCGGCGAGCTGGCCGCGTCGAAGCCGGAGGTGTCCAGGATGACCCGCCAGGTGCCGGCGCGAGGCAGCCCGATCCGCAGCGACTCCCGGTCGGCTCCACCGAAGTTGAGCACGACGGCGAGCACGTCGTCCCCGCTGCGGTCGCGCTCAGCGAAGCGCACGAAGGACAGGGTGTTCCCGCCGTTGTCGTCCGCGTCCAGCCACTCGAAGCCGGCCGGCTCGGAGTCCAGCGCCCACAGCGCCCGGTCGCCGGTGTAGATCGCGTTGAGTTCCTTGACCAGGCCGTGAACCCGGTGGTGCGCCGGGTGGTCCAGCAGGTGCCAGTCGAGAGATCGTCCGTCGGCCCACTCGCTCGTCTGGGCGAACTCGCAGCCCATGAAGAGCAGCTGCTTGCCCGGGTGGGCCCACATGTAGGCGAGGAAGGCGCGCACGGTGGCCAGCTGGTCGTGCTGGTCTCCGGGGACCTTGCCCGGCAGCGAGCCCTTGCCGTGCACGACCTCGTCGTGGCTGATCGGCAGCAGGTAGTTCTCGCTGTAGGTGTACATGATCGCGAAGGTCAGCAGGTTGTGGTGGTACTGCCGGTGGATCGGCTCCTCGCCCAGGTAGCGCAGCGAGTCGTTCATCCACCCCATGTTCCACTTCAGCCCGAAGCCGAGCCCGCCCTCGCTCGTCGCCCGGGTCACCCCCGGCCATGCCGTCGACTCCTCAGCGATGGTCACCACCCCCGGTGCCCGCCGGTAGGCCGTGGCGTTCGCCTCCTGGAGCAGCCCGATCGCCTCAAGGTTCTCGCGGCCGCCGTGGACGTTGGGCACCCACTCGCCGTCCCGCCGCGAGTAGTCGAGGTAGAGCATCGAGGCGACCCCATCGACCCGTAGGCCGTCGACGTGGAACTCCTCGAGCCAGTAGAGGGCGTTGGCGACGAGGAAGTTGCGCACCTCGAGCCGCCCGAAGTCGAAGACGTAGCTGCCCCAGTCCGGCTGCCACCCCTTGCGCGGGTCCGGGTGCTCGTAGAGGGGCAGCCCGTCGAACCGCACGAGCGCCCACTCGTCGGTCGCGAAGTGCCCCGGGACCCAGTCGAGAATCACGCCGATCCCCGCCTGGTGCAGCCGGTCGATGAGGAAGCGGAAGTCGTCCGGGTCGCCGAAGCGGGAGTTCGGCGCGTAGTAGCTCGTGACGTGATAGCCCCACGACGGCGGGTACGGGTGGTCCATCACGGGCAGCAGCTCGACGTGGGTGAAGCCGAGGTCGGCGACGTAGTTCACGAGGTGCTCGGCGAGGTCGCGGTAGCTCAGCCCCTGCCGCCACGACCCGAGGTGCACCTCGTAGATGCTCATAGGCCCGGTGTGCGGGTTGCGCCTGGCGCGCTGCTCGAGCCACTCCTCGTCGGACCACTCGTAGCCGCTCTCGGTCACCACCGAGCTGGACGCCGGAGCCACCTCGGCCAGGCGGGCCATCGGGTCGGCCTTGTGCCGCAGGACGTCGTCGGCGCCGCGGATGGCGAACTTGTACCGCGCCCCGGTCTCGGCGCCGGGGACGAAGAGCTCCCAGATCCCCGAGCTGCCGAGCAGTCGCATCGGGTGGCTGATCTCGTTCCACCCGTTGAAGTCGCCGATGACCGACACCGCCTTCGCCCGCGGCGCCCACACCGCGAACGACACCCCGGTGACCTCACCCATCGGCCCCTCGTAGCGCCGGACGTGCGCCCCGAGCACGGTCCACAGCTGCTCGTGCCGGCCCTCGTTGATCAGGTGCCGGTCGACCTCGCCGATCGTCGGGGCGAAGCGGTACGGGTCGTCCTGCTCCACCGCGTGACCGTCCCAGGTCGTCTCGACCCGGTAGTCCATCGTCGAGCTCACCCCTTCGCGCAGCCCGGCGAAGACGCCGTGGTCCTCGTGCTCCAGGTCGAGCTCCTCTCCGTCCTCGAAGCGCACGAGGACCTGCTCGGCCATCGGTCGCAGCACGCGAACCCGCAGGCCGCCGTCGACCAGGTGCTGGCCGAGCACGTCGTGCGGCTGGTTGTGGCGTCCGTGCGCCAGCGCCCACAGCGCGTCGGGCATGGCGTGGCTGGGGATCGGGGTCACTGGTTCTCCTCCAGGAGTCGGGTCACGGCGCGGGTCGGGATGGGCAGCCAGGTGGGTCGGTTGCGGGCCTCGTAGACGACCTCGTAGAGCGCCTTGTCGAGGATCAGCGCGCGCAGCACGGCCGCGTCCTCGCGCGGGTCGGGCGCGGCGGAGGCGTAGCCGTCGAGGAAGACCTCCTGGTGGGTGGCGACCCACTCGGCCGCCTCGTCGGCGGTCAGCTCGGCGGAGGCAGCGGCGTAGTCGAGGGAGCGGAGCATCCCGGCGACGTCGCGAAGGGGGGAGTCGGGCCGGTTGCGCTCGGCCAGGGGCCGCAACGGCTCGCCCTCGAAGTCGATGACGACCCAGCCGCGGCCGGGGACGAGGAGCACCTGGCCGAGGTGATAGTCACCGTGGATCCGTTGCAGCGCGGGCCAGCTCGCCTCCTCGGCGGCGTCGAGGAGCGTGCCGACCGCACCCTCGGATCCGCTCAGCCCCGGCGACTCGGCGAAGGCTGCGCCCGCGCGCCGACGCATCTGAGCGACCTGCTCCGCGACGTCCTCCCGACTCGCGTGCTGCGTCCCCAGAGTGGCCGCGAGGGTCCGGTGGATCGCCCCGGTGACCTCCCCGAGGTGACGGATCTCCTCGCGCAGGTCCACCCCTTCGCCGATCCGGTGGAGCACGACCCGCCAGGCGTCCCGGCTGCCCGCGAGGAACTCCTGGGCGTAGGCGAGGTGCCCGTCGCACGGGTGACCGTCGGGTCCGGACCAGGTGCCGGCGACGTGACCGACGCTGCCCGGGACGAAGGGGGAGCGGGCGGCCGCGAGCGCACCCTGCACGGTGACATCGGGGTTGTCGCCGGCGGAGAGGGTGCGGAAGACCTTGACGATCACCGGCTGGTGCTCGGTCTCGACGACGACGGAGGTGTTGGACTGCTCACCGGCCAGCACCTGGCTCGAGCTCGGGCGCGGGTCGTCGGTCCAGGCGGGGTGCGGCGCGCCGGCGATGCCTGGACGCGGGGTGTCGCTCCGGTCGCCCTCCTGAGCCTGAGCGCGGCCGCGCAGCAGCGACAGCAGCTCGGCGACGTAGACCGGGTCGTGCGGCGCGTCGTAGACCCAGCGGTGCCCGAGGACGGGGTGCTCCAGCTCGCCGACGAGCGCGTCCGCCGCCTCGCGCAGCGGAGCGCCGCGGTAGGTCAGGGGCACCTGGTAGGTGACCGGCTCGGGACCGGCCTCGTCGAGGTAGATCCGGGTCTCGATCCCGACCTCGCCGGCCGGGTCGTCCAGGCGCCAGCTGTCCAGGAAGCGAAGGCGAGGCGCTCTCCCCTTCGCCTGGTACCACCGCTGCACCCCGATCCAGTCCTGGACCAGGTCGTCCTTGCCGGGGGTGAGGGGGACGTCGTAGACCGTGGCCATCAGCGGCCCCGCACGTGCAGCACGTGCACCGGCTCGCCGTCGACACCGAGGCGCACGAAGTTGTCCCGACCCCACTCCCAGACGGCGCCGGTCACGAGGTCCTCGACCTCGAAGCGGTCCCCCCCGTCGAGCCCGAGCGCGCCGAGATCGAGGCGCACGGTCGACTCGCGGGTGCTGTGCGGGTCGAGGTTGGCGACGACGATGATCGTGTCGTCCCGCCCGTCGGGCAGGCGGCGGGTCTTGCTGAAGGCGAGCAGGTTCTCGTCGTCGACGTGCTGGCGGTGGTAGTTGCGCAGCAGGTGCAGCGCCGGGTGCTCGCGGCGGACCCGGTTGAGCATCGTCAGCCAGCCGGCCAGGCTCTGACCCTCGCGCTCGCCGCCGGGCTCGTAGTCGCTCCAGCGGCGGTCCTTGTACTCGTACTTCTCGTTGTCGATCTGCTCCTCGGCGCCGGGGCGGGCGACGTGCTCCATCAGCTCGTACCCGGCGTAGACGCCCCAGGTGGGGACGAGGGTCGCGGCGAGCGCCGCCCGCACCTTCCACGCAGCGGGGCCGCCGAACTGCATGTACGGGGTGAGGATGTCGTGGGTCGTCGGCCAGAAGGAGGGGCGCATGTACGCCGCGGACTCACCGGAGAGCTCGGTCAGGTACTCGTCGAGCTCGTAGGCGGTGTTGCGCCAGGCGTAGTAGGTGTAGCTCTGCTGGAAGCCGATCTTGGCCAGGGTGTGCATCATCGCCGGCTTGGTGAAGGCCTCCGAGAGCCAGATGATCTCGGGGTGGTCGGCGGCGACGTCGGCGATGAGCCACTGCCAGAACTCCAGCGCCTTGGTGTGCGGGTTGTCGACCCGGAAGAGGGTCACCCCGTGGTCGATCCAGACCTGGATGATCCGGCGCACCTCGGCGTAGATCCCGGCCGGGTCCTTGTCGAAGTTGATCGGGTAGATGTCCTGGTACTTCTTCGGCGGGTTCTCGGCGAAGGCGATGGTGCCGTCGGCGCGTGTGCTGAACCACTCGGGGTGCTCGGTGACCCACGGGTGGTCGGGGGAGCACTGCAGCGCGATGTCGAGGGCGACCTCGAGACCGAGCTCGCGGGCTCGGGCGACGAAGGCGTCGAAGTCCGCGAAGGTGCCGAGATCGGGGTGGATGGCGTCGTGCCCGCCGTCGGGGGAGCCGATGGCGTAGGGAGAGCCTGGGTCGGCCGGCCCGGCGTCGAGGGTGTTGTTGGGGCCCTTGCGGTCGGTCGTGCCGATCGGGTGGATCGGGGTGAGGTAGACAACGTCGAAGCCCATGTCGGCGATCGCCGGGAGCCGCTCGGCGGCGGTGCGCAGGGTGCCGCTCTGCCAGCGACCGGTCGCCTCGTCCCACCGGGCGCCCTCGCTGCGCGGGAAGATCTCGTACCAGCTGCCGAAGAGGGCCAGCGGGCGCTCGACGAGAAGCGGCAGGTCGTCGCCCGGGCTGAGCAGCTCGCGAAGGGGGAGGACGGCCTCGAGCTCGTGGCGCACATCTTCGGTGGTGGCGGCGTGCAGCCGCGCGCGGGCGCTCGAGCTCTCGGCGGGGGCGTCAAGGGCGGCTATCGCGTCGCGGACGACCTGGCGTCCGGCCGGGGTGCGACCGGGCACGTCGAGGGCGCGCTCGAGGACGCGGATCCCCTCGGCGAGCATGAGTTCCTCGTCGACGCCGACGTCGATCTTGATCGTCGCGTCGTGCAGCCAGGTGGACCACGGGTCGGACCACGCCTCGACGCGGTAGGTCCACCAGCCCTCGCGGTCGGCGCTGACCTCGGCCACCCAGTGACTCAGGCCGGGGTTGACGCACTCCATCCGGATGTCGTGGGTCGCGCCGGCGGGGTCGGTGAGCACGACCGTCGCGGCTACGGCGTCGTGCCCCTCGCGGAAGACCGTCGCGGTGACGTCGAAGGGTTCGTCGACGACCGACTTGGCCGGCCGGTCGCCGTGGTCGACGCACGGGCGCACGTCCAGGACCGGGATCCGGCCGATCGGCACCTGCGGTGCGCTGCTGCGCGGCGGGTGCGGCGCGGCCTGCGCGTCCGGGTCGTGGTCATGGTCGAAGGCGAGTTCGCGGCTCACCCCGACGACGCTACCTGTCCCGCGGGCCGCCTCACCCCCTTCGCCCGCCGATGGTTGTGCCCGGTGGCGCTCCGGACCCGAGTCGCGCCGGATGGACCGACGTCGGGCGAAGGGGGGACGGGCGGGCGGGGGAGCCGTTCGTCTGACGTTCCCCGGGGATCTGCGAAGGGGGCGGCTAGTGCGGTGGACCGTTCGTCTGAGGCTCCCCGGGGATCTGCGAAGGGGGCGGCTAGTTCGCGTCGGCTTGGTGGGTGGGGCGGTGGCGCCACTAGCCTGTGCGGGTGAAGGCCATCCGACGCTTCAGCGTCCGCACCGTCCTGCCCGAGCCGATCGCAGCACTCGGCGAGCTGGCTACCAACCTCCGGTGGAGCTGGTACGCCCCCACCCGTGAGCTCTTCGCCGGGATCGACCCGGACCGGTGGGCCGCGGCCCGGCAGGACCCGGTCCGGCTGCTCTCCGAGCTGAGCGCCTCCGAGCTGGACGAGCTGGCGGCCGACGAGTCCTTCGTCGCCCGGGTCGGCGCGGCCAAGGCCGATCTCGACGACTACCTCCAGGCGCGCCGCTGGTACCAGGAGCACGCCGACGGGGGCGCACAGTCTCCGGCGAGCATCGCCTACTTCAGCCCCGAGTACGGCATCACCGAGGTGCTGCCGCAGTACTCCGGCGGCCTGGGCATCCTCGCGGGCGACCACCTCAAGGCGGCGAGCGACCTCGGGGTGCCGATCGTCGGGGTGGGCCTGTTCTACAAGACCGGCTACTTCAAGCAGTCCCTCGGCCCGGACGGGTGGCAGCGCGAGGACTACCCCGTGCTCGACCCGCACGGTCTGCCGCTGTCGCTCGTCACCGAGCCCGACGGCAGCCCGCTGCTCATCACCGTCGACATGCCCGGCGAGCACTCGCTGCACGCGCACGTCTGGCGGGCCCAGGTGGGGCGGGTGCCGCTGCTCCTCCTCGACTCCGACGTGCCCGGCAACGACGACGCGATGCGCCAGGTGACCAACCGCCTCTACGGCGGCGGCGGCGAGCAGCGTCTCCAGCAGGAGCTGCTCCTCGGCATCGGCGGGATCCGGGCGCTGCGTGCCTGGTCGCGCCTCACCGGGGCGGCCGAGCCGGAGGTCTACCACACCAACGAGGGGCACGCCGGCTTCCTCGGCATCGAGCGGATCAGCGAGCTGACCCAGCAGGGCATGAGCTTCGACGAGGCGCTCGAGGCGGCGCGGGCCGGGACCGTCTTCACCACCCACACCCCGGTGCCGGCGGGCATCGACCGCTTCGACGCCTCGCTGGTCGAGCTCTACCTCGGTGGTGCGCAGGAGCTGCCCGGCGTCCCGACCGAGCGGCTGCTGCAGCTCGGGGCAGAGACCTACGAGGGCGGCGCGAGCGGGATCTTCAACATGGCGGTCATGGGCCTGCGCATCGCCGGCCGCGCCAACGGCGTCTCCCAGCTCCACGGCGTGGTCAGCCGGGAGATGTTCGACGGGCTGTGGCCGGGCTTCGACAAGGTCGAGGTGCCGATCGCCTCGATCACCAACGGCGTGCACGCCCCCACCTGGGTCGACGACCGGGTCTTCGGGCTGGCCCGCGAGCATCTCGGCGGCGGCGACCTTGACGTCTCCGAGAAGTGGGACGAGATCGGCACCGTCCCCGGCAGCGAGGTGTGGGCGACCAAGCGCGAGCTGCGCGCCGACCTCGTGACCGAGGCCCGCCGCCGGCTGCGCAACAGCTGGCGCAACCGCGGCGCCTCGGAGGCCGAGCTGGGCTGGACCGAGTCGGTCCTCGACCCGGACGTGCTGACCATCGGCTTCGCCCGACGCGTGCCGACCTACAAGCGCCTCACCCTCATGCTCCGTGACCCAGAGCGGCTCAAGTCGCTGCTGAACCACCCCGAGAGGCCGGTGCAGCTCGTCATCGCCGGCAAGTCCCACCCGGCCGACGAGACGGGCAAGCAGCTCATCCAGCAGATGGTGCGCTTCGCCGACGACCCCGAGGTCCGCGACCGCATCGTCTTCCTCCCGAACTACGACATCGCCATGGCCCGGCACCTCTACCCGGGGTGCGACGTGTGGCTGAACAACCCCCTTCGCCCGTTCGAGGCCTGCGGCACCTCGGGCATGAAGGCGGCCCTCAACGGCGCGCTCAACCTCTCCATCCTCGACGGCTGGTGGGACGAGTGGTTCGACGGGGAAAACGGCTGGGCGATCCCCACGGCCGACGGCGTGGAGGACCCCGATCGCCGCGACGACATCGAGGCGGCGGCGCTCTACGACCTCATCGAGAAGCGGGTCGCCCCGATCTTCTACGACACCGACGAGGACGGCCTGCCGCAGCGCTGGCTGGAGATGCTCAGCCACACCCTGAGCACCCTCGGGCCCAAGGTCCTCGCCACGAGAATGGTCCGCGACTACACCGAGCGGCTGTACACCCCGGCCGCTTCGGCCAACGCCGCGGTCATGGGTGACGGCGGCTCCGGGGCGCGTGACCTCGCGGAGTACAAGGCACGGATCCGGCAGGCCTGGCCGAGCATCTCGGTCGACCACGTCGAGGCCAGCGGTGTCTCGGACAGCCCGCAGGTGGGTGAGACTCTCACGGTCGACGCCTACGTCCTTCTCGACGGTCTCGAGCCGGCCGACGTCGACGTGCAGGTCGTCACCGGGACCGCGGCCATCGACAGCGACGACATCTCGGACTGGTCCGCGCACTCCCTGGACTTCGTCGAGTCCTACTCGGACGGCAAGTCGCGCTACTCCGGGCAGGTCCAGATCGGGCGGACCGGCCAGTTCGGGTACACCGTGCGCGTCCTGCCCCGCCACGAGCTGCTGGAGTTCCCGTCCTCGATGGGCCTGGTCGCCAACGCCTGACCTATCGGCGCGGGGGACGGGACCGTTCGTCTGAGGTTCCCCGGGGATCTGCGAAGGGGGGAGGGGGCCGTTCGTCTGAGGTTCCCCGGGGATCTGTGAAGGGGGGAGGGGGCCGTTCGTCTGAGGTTCCCCGGGGATCTGCGAAGGGGGTCAGCTCGGGTCGTCGGCGAGGTAGAGCTGGACCGTCGCGGCCTTGGCCAGCACCGTGCGATCGTCCATGCCGACGCGGTGGGCCGGCGCATCCTCGGCGGCGGGGCGCTCCCAGGACGAGTCCCACAGCAGCCGGTAGCCGGTGACCCCTGGAGGCGAGGGCAGGGTGACCTGCCCGTCCCACCCGGCGCCGTGCAGCACCGCCAGCACCGGTGAGCGCCCGGGCTCGGGTGCGGCGAGGTACATCTGCACCGTCCGGCGCGAGGAGTCGCCCCACTGCTCGCCCATGGGCTCGCCGTGCTCGTCGAACCAAGCGAGGTCGGGGGCGGCGTGCCCGTCGCGCGGCGCTCCCGTGAAGAAGGTGCGCCGTCCCAGCGCCGGGTGCTCGCTGCGCCACCGGATGAGGGCCCGGGCGGTCGCGAGCAGGTCCTCCTGCCACCCCTCGAGGTCCCAGTCGAGCCAGGTCAGCGGGCCGTCCTGGCAGTACGGGTTGTTGTTGCCCTCGGTGCTGCGCCCGATCTCGTCGCCGGAGGCGAGCATCGGCACGCCGGTGCTCAGCAGCAGGGTCGCGAGGAGGTTGCGGTGCGAGCGCCGCCGAAGGCCATGGATCGCGGCGTCGTCGGTCTCGCCCTCGACGCCGTGGTTCCAGCTGAGGTTGCGCGACGACCCGTCGCGGTTGTCCTCGAGGTTGGCCTCGTTGTGCTTGCGGTCATACGCGGTGAGGTCCCACATCGTGAAGCCGTCGTGCGCGGTGACGAAGTTGATCGAGCTCTGCGGCCCGCGCCCCGGGTCGTCGAAGAGGTCCTCCGAGCCGGCGACCCGCGTGGCGATCTCCCGCACGCCGTGCGTGCTGGCTCCCTGACGCGCACCGCGGGCGACGGCGAGGTCGGTGAGCCAGAACTCACGCGCCGCGTCCCGGAAGCGGTCGTTCCACTCGGCGAAGGGGGAGGGGAACTGCCCGGTCCGCCAGCCGTGCGGCCCCAGGTCCCAGGGTTCGGCGACGAGGTGGACCTGGGAGAGGACCGGGTCAGCCTCGATCGCCGCGAGGAAGAAGTGCTGCGGGTCGAAGTCGTCGTGCCGGTCCCGCGCCAGGGCGACCGCGAGGTCGAAGCGGAACCCGTCGATGCCGCACTCGCTGACCCAGTAGCGCAGCGAGTCCAGCACCATCCGCGCCACCGTCGGCTCGCGCAGGTCGACGGTGTTGCCGCAGCCGGTGACGTCGACGTCGTGACCGCGCTCGTCGAGGCGGTAGTAGGTCTGCGCGGCGAGCCCTCGCCAGGAGAGGGTGGCGCCCTGCACGGACTGCTCGGCGGTGTGGTTGTAGACCACGTCGAGATAGACCTCGATGCCGGCGGCGTGCAGCAGCTTGACCATGCCCTTGAACTCGTCGAGCGCGCCCTGGGGGTCCTGCGCGGCGGCATAGGTCAGGTGCGGGGCGAAGAAGCCGAGGGTGTTGTACCCCCAGTGGTTGACCAGCCCGCGCTGCAGCACCTCGGGCTCGGTGACGAAGTGGTGCACCGGCAGCAGCTCGACCGCGGTGACACCCAGGCGCTGCAGGTGCTCGATCGCCGCCGGGTGGGCCATCCCGGCGTAGGTGCCGCGCAGCTCGGCGGGTACCCCCGGCAGGGCCGCGGTGAGCTCCTTGACGTGCACCTCGTACACCACCGCCCGCGCCGGGTCGTGGTGCGGCCGCTCGTGCTCGCCCCAGTCGAAGGTCTCCTCGACGACCACGCCCAGCGGGGCGTGGCCGGCGGAGTCGAGCTCGCTGCGCACCATGACGTCGTGCCCGCCCTCGTCGTCGACCACGTGCCCGTAGAGGTGGGGCGGGTAGTCGGTGAGAACGCGGTCGACCATCCGCGCGTACGGATCGAGCAGCACCTTGTGCGGGTTGTGCCGGTGCCCGGCCGCAGGCTCCCACGGCCCGTCGACCCGGTAGCCGTAGCGCTCGCCGGCGCCGACGCCGTCGACCCGGCCGTACCACCACCCCTTCGCCCGTCCCGTCAGCGGCACGTGGCGCTCGGCAGCGGGGTCTCCCTCCGGGCCGAAGAGGCAGAGCCGTACCTGCGTGGCGAAGGGGGCGAAGACGGCCACGTCGATCCCGCCGTCGCGCAGCCGCGCGCCCGGGTCGGGCATCCGGGGGAGCGAGGTGGCGGGGTCGTCGACGCGGGATGAGGGGGCGGGCGACATGGCCGCAACTCTAGGGAGTGGGTACGTTGGGGGACATGAGTGATCCCACCGCACTGCCGAACCTCACCCCCACCTCCGGCCAGGGTGGAGCCGCTCCAGCCGGCGGAGACGGCGCCGAGCAGCCCGCCGAGGAGCCCCTGGGCCAGCGGGTACAGGAGGCGCTGACCAGCCTCGGTCTCGAGGCGAGCACCGACGACGACGGCGACGTGGCCTTCACCTTCGAGGAGCAGCAGCTCTTCGTGCGCACCGACGACGGCACCAACGTCATGCGCGTCTTCGGCCAGTGGCGGCTCGAGGAGCCGGTGCCGACCGACGACGTCGAGCGGCTGAGCATCTGCAACGACGTCAACGTCGCCTTCAACCTCGTCAAGACCGCGGTCGCCAACGACACCCTGCTGGTCACGAGCGAGCACATCCTGCCGCGCAACGCCGACGTGCGTGGCCTGCTCGGCATCGCCGTGCCACTCGTGCTGCAGGGCGTCCAGGTGTGGCACCAGCGCGCCACCGGGCAGGTGCCGGGTGAGGAGGGCGAGGAGTCGGCTCAGGGTGGCCAGGACGGGTCGGCCGACCCGCAGCCGGGTCAGTCGGGGCAGGCCCAGGGCTGAGTGTCGAGAGATGATGTGGTGAGCATCATGGCCCCCCAGGATGGGGAGATCCGCCCTCGGCCGATACCGTCGAGGGTGTTCGGGAGCCGTGACGCGTGGAATCCACCGCGTCGAGGCACCGACGAGCCACAGGACCTATGAGAGGGAAGAGGACGAGCCTGCGATGAACATCGTCGTCTGCGTCAAGTACGTGCCGGACGCACAGTCCGAGCGCGCGTTCACCGAGGACAACACGACCGACCGTGAGGGTGTCGACGGGCTGCTCTCCGAGCTCGACGAGTACGCCATCGAGGAGGCGCTGAAGATCGCCGAGGCCGGCGAGGGTGAGGTCACCGTCCTCACCGTCGGCCCCGACGACGCCGCCGAGGCGGTCAAGAAGGCGCTGCAGATGGGCGCCGACAAGGGCGTGCACATCCTCGACGAGGCGATCGCCGGGTCCGACGCCCCCGCGACCTCGCTCGTGCTCGCCGAGGCGATCAAGAAGATCGGGAGCCCGGACCTCGTGCTCACCGGCATGGCCTCGACCGACGGCACGATGTCGGTCGTCCCGGCGATGCTCGCCGAGCGGCTCGGTCTGCCGCAGGTGACCTTCGCCTCCGAGCTCACCGTCGAGGGCGAGGGCGTGAAGATCCGCCGCGACGGCGACTCCTCGACCGAGACGATCGAGTCCTCGCTTCCGGCGCTGGTCTCGGTCACCGACCAGATCAACGAGCCGCGCTACCCCTCCTTCAAGGGGATCATGGCGGCGAAGAAGAAGCCGGTCGAGACCTGGGGCCTGTCCGACCTCGGGGTCGACGCCGGTCAGGTCGGTCAGGCCAACGCGTGGACCGCAGTCCTCGAGACCACCAAGCGTCCCCCGCGCGAGCAGGGTGAGGTCGTCGCCGACGAGGGTGACGGCGGGACCAAGCTCGCGGAGTTCCTCGCCGCGCAGAAGTTCGTCTGAGCCGGCGCGAGAAGGAGAGAGAAAAGAACATGACTGACGTCCTCGTCCTCGTCGACCAGATCAACGGTGAGGTGAAGAAGCCGGCCGCGGAGATGCTCACCATCGCCCGCCGTCTGGGCACCCCGACCGCGGTCTTCATCGGCCCCGGCGCCGAGACCGCCAAGGACCTCCTCGGCCGCTACGGCGCGGAGAAGATCATCTCCGTCTCCGACCCCGCGGCGACCGAGCACCTCGTCGCCCCGCAGGCCGAGATCCTCGCCCAGCTGGTCGAGAAGACCGGCGCCTCGGTGGTGCTCATCCCGAGCAACTCCGCCGGCAAGGAGATCGCCGCCCGGCTCGCGGTCAAGACCGAGTCCGGTCTGATCACCGACGCCGTCGACGTGCAGGCGGGCGAGTCCGGCCCGGAGACCACCCAGTCGGTCTTCGCGGGCAGCTGGACGGTCCGTTCCTCGGTCACCAAGGGCGCCGCGATCATCTGCGTCAAGCCCAACTCCGCGACGCCCGAGCAGGCTCAGGGTGCGGGCGAGCTCGAGGAGTTCACCCCCGAGATCTCCGAGCAGGCCAAGGCCGCGAAGGTCACCGCGTCTGAGCCGAAGAAGCAGTCCGGGCGTCCCGAGCTCACCGAGGCGGCGATCGTCGTCTCCGGTGGCCGGGGGACCGGCGGCGACTTCAGCCCGGTCGAAGGCTTCGCCGACACCCTCGGTGCCGCGGTCGGTGCCTCGCGCGCCGCGGTCGACGCCGGGTGGTACCCGCACTCCAGCCAGGTGGGCCAGACCGGCAAGCAGGTCAGCCCGCAGCTGTACGTCGCGGCCGGGATCTCCGGTGCGATCCAGCACCGCGCCGGGATGCAGACGAGCAAGACGATCGTCGCCGTGAACAAGGACGAGGAGGCGCCCATCTTCGAGCTGGTCGACTTCGGCGTCGTCGGCGACCTCTTCCAGGTGCTCCCGCAGGCCACCGAGGCGGTCCAGGGCAAGAAGGGCTGACGCCCGCTCCTGTCGCCGTCGTCACGCCCCCGTCCATCCGGTCGGGGGCGTGACGCGTACCACGCCGCGTTACCGAAATGTGACTTGCCGGCGAACGCTCGCTACCCTGGAGAACGCCCTGCTCAACGCCGCCGTGTCCCGGCGGCCGGGCAGCCCCTGATGTCCCCGCACCCTGAAGGTCTCTCCGTGACCCAGCCCGATCAGTACGTCGGTCGACGCCGCGCTGCCCGTAGCGCTCGCAGCGCCGCCGCCGCTCTCACCCGCTCCAAGGGCGCAGCCCTGAAGTCCAGCACCGGCCTCGGCCTCGTGCTCGGGGCCAGCGCGCTCATCGCCGCACCCGCCGCGAGCACCGACACCTCGGCCGAGCCGTCGGCGCAGGCCTCCGCCAGCGCCCAGGCGCTGCTCGCCGACCGCGGCGCGGCCACCGCCCACCGCAGCGCGGCCCGGACCTCGCTGCAGGCGCCGACCTCGCTGCCCGCCCCCCTTCGCGATGGCGCCCAGGCGGCGGGCGACCTCGGGATCTCCGCGGTGGAGAAGCCCAAGCCGAAGCCCAAGCCCGAACCGAAGCCGGCCCCCGAGGTCGAGACTGACTCTGCGCAGAGCACGTCGTCGTCGGCAGCCGACTCCTCGAGCAGCGGGCAGGGCTCGGGGCAGTCGAGCACCGGCGGGTCCTCGTCCAGCTCCTCGGGCTCCTCGTCGAACGCTTCGTCCGGTTCCTCGGGCTCGTCCTCGTCGTCGAGCTCGTCCTCGTCGTCGAGCTCTTCGTCCGGCTCGTCGTCGAGCTCCTCCTCGGGCTCGTCGGGCCAGTCCTCGGCCAGCTCGTCGGTGAACACCGGCGCCTACCAGTCCCAGGCCAGCGGCCTCGGGCTCGGGCCCAACGCCTCGGGCGTCTACTCCGCGGTCCGCTCGCAGTTCCCCCACCTGACCAACATCGGCGGCTACCGCGCCGGTGACGGTGGCGACCACGGCTCGGGCCGAGCGGTCGACGTGATGTGCGGTTCGGCCGACGGTGACGCCGTCGCGGCCTACCTCCAGGCCAACGCGAGCCGCCTCAACATCACCTACATCATCTGGAAGCAGCGCATCTGGATGCCCGGCCGCGACTGGCGGCAGATGTCCGACCGGGGCAGCGCGACGGCCAACCACTACGACCACGTCCACGTCTCGGTGAGCTGACCCCCCCTTCGCCCGCCTCCGCGCCGACAGTCCTCCGACTGTCGGCGCGGCCCTGCGGCGCCCGATGCCCTCGCCGACAGTCGTAGGACTGACCGACCTCGTCACCGAACCTGAGAGGACCGACCGTGGACTGGCTGCAGGCCATCGTGCTGGGCATCGTCCAGGGGCTGACCGAGTTCCTGCCGATCAGCTCCAGCGCCCACCAGTCGATCGTCGGCCGGTTCTTCGGCGATGACCCCGGGTCTGCCTTCACCGCGATCACCCAGCTGGGCACCGAGGCCGCCGTGCTCGTCTACTTCCGCAAGGACATCGTCACGATCATCAGGTCGTGGTGCCTCGCGGTCGTCGGCAAGCTGCCGCACAGCGACCCCGACGCGCGCCTGGGCTGGATGGTCATCCTCGGCTCGATCCCGATCGGTGTGCTCGGCCTGGCCTTCAAGGACGTCATCACCGGGCCGGCGCGCAACCTCTGGCTCACGGCGACGATGCTCCTCGTCTTCGCACTCGTCATCGGCTACGCCGACCTGCGGGCCAAGCAGGAGCGCGAGCTGGACCGGCTCACCGTGCGGCACGGCCTGCTCTACGGCCTGTGGCAGGCCCTGGCGCTCATCCCCGGCGTCTCCCGCTCCGGCGGCACGATCGCCGGTGGTCTCTTCATGGGCTACACCCGCGAGGCCGCGGCCCGGTACTCCTTCCTCCTCGCGATCCCGGCGGTCCTGCTCTCGGGCTTCCAGCAGCTCTTCGACATCGCCGACGACCCGGTCGAGCCGGCCTGGGGCCCGATCGCGGTGGCGACGCTCATCTCCTTCGTCATCGGCTACGCGGTCATCGCCTGGCTGCTGCGGTACATCTCGACCCACACCTTCAAGCCCTTCGTCATCTACCGGATCGTCCTGGCGCTGGTGATCTTCGCGCTGCTGGCCACCGGCGTGCTCCAGGCCTAGGACGAGAGCGAAGGGGGATCGTCTCGAGGCTCGGCCGCGGGCGGCCTCGCACCCTCGAGCGATCGCGGTTCCCTAGACTCGATCCGATGAGCACCTACCTCGACCACGCGGCGACCACGCCCATGCGCGCGGCAGCGCTCGAGGCGGTCTGTGAGCAGATGCACCTCGTGGGCAACCCCTCGAGCCTGCACGGTGCCGGGCGGCGCGCCCGCAGGGTCGTCGAGGAGTCCCGCGAGCAGGTCGCCGAGGCGCTCGGTGCGCGACCGTCAGAGGTGATCTTCACCAGCGGTGGCACCGAGTCCGACAACATCGCCGTCCTCGGCTCCTACGAGGCGCGTCGAGCCGCGGACCCCTCCCGCACCCGGATCGTCGTCTCCGGCGTGGAGCACCACGCCGTGCTCGACCCGGCCATGCACCTGGCGCAGACCCAGGGGGCCCCGATCAGCTTCGTCGAGCCGGGGGAGTGCGGCACCGTGCGCCCGCAGGACGTGGCGGCGGTCATCGAGGAGGACCCTGACTCGGTTGCCCTCGTCGCGGTGATGTGGGCCAACAACGAGGTCGGCACGATCCAGGACGTCCCGGCGATCGCGCAGGTCTGCGCCGAGCACGGCATCCCGCTGCACACCGACGCGGTCCAGGCCTGCGGCCACCTGCCGGTCGACTTCGCTGCCTCCGGGGCCGAGACCCTCGCCCTGAGCGGGCACAAGCTCGGCGGCCCGGTGGGCGTCGGGGCCATGCTCGCCCGCCGCGACGCGGTGCTGGCTCCGACGAGCCACGGCGGCGGGCAGGAGCGCTCGATCCGTAGCGGCACGCTCAACGCCCCCGGCATCGCCGGCCTGGCAGCGGCCCTCACCGAGTCCGTCGCGGACCGTGACGCCGAGGCGCGCCGGGTCGCCGCGCTACGGGACCGCCTGCTCGCCGGAACCCAGGAGCTGGGCCTGGGCGTGCGGATCTCCGGCTGCTGGGAGCCCGGGGACGTCACGACCCGCCTCCCGGGCAACGCGCACATCACCATCCCCGGCTGCGAGGGCGATTCCCTCCTCTACCTGCTGGACGCGGCGGGGATCGAGTGCTCCACCGGCTCGGCGTGCCAGGCCGGTGTCCCGCAGCCGAGCCATGTCGTCCTCGCGATGGGCCGGACCGAGGAGGAGGCGCGCGGCTCCCTTCGCCTGAGTCTGGGCTGGACCTCCACCGAGGCCGACGTTGACGCCGCCCTGGCCGCCCTGCCCGACGCCATCGACCGAGCCCGCCGCGCGAGCGGCGCCGCCTGAGCAGTGGCAGCGCAAGGAAGAGGCGGGCTGCGGGTCGTCGCCGCGATGAGCGGCGGAGTCGACTCCGCCGTCGCCGCTGCCCGGATGCTCGACGCGGGTCACGAGGTCGTCGGCGTGCACCTCGCGCTGTCCCGGAGCGCGAAGACCCTGCGGGAGGGAGCGCGCGGCTGCTGCACCATCGAGGACGCCGGGGACGCCCGCCGGGTCGCCGACCGGCTCGGCATCCCGTTCTACGTCTGGGACATGGCCGGTGCCTTCCAGCGGGACGTCATCGACGACTTCGTCGCCGAGTACGAGGCCGGGCGCACCCCGAACCCCTGCCTGCGGTGCAACGAGAAGATCAAGTTCGCCGCCCTCCTCGACAAGGCGCTCGCCCTCGGCTTCGACGCCGTCGCGACCGGGCACTACGCCCAGGTCGTCGAGGGGACGGCAGGGCGCGAGCTGCACCGCGCGGTGGACGAGGGCAAGGACCAGTCCTACGTGCTCGGGGTGCTGGATGCCGACCAGCTCGCCCGCTCCTTCTTCCCCCTCGGGGACACGACCAAGCCGCAGATCCGCGAGGAAGCGGCCGCGCGCGGCTTCGCCGTGGCGAAGAAGCCGGACAGCCACGACATCTGCTTCATCGCCGACGGCAACACCCGCGGCTGGCTCACCGAGCGGCTCGGCGAGCGGCCCGGAGAGATCGTCGACGAGGTCAGCGGCGAGGTCGTCGGCGCGCACCAGGGCTCGTACGGGTTCACCGTGGGGCAGCGACGCGGGCTCGGGCTGGAGCGCTCCTCCCTGGACGGGTCGCCGCGCTTCGTCACCGGCGTCGACGCGCGGGACAACCGGGTCTTCATCGGCACCTCGGACCTGCTCGGGGTCCGCCACGTGGTCGGGCAGTCCGCCCGCTGGTGCGGCCCCGCGCCGAGCGGAGAGGTGCGGGTCGGTGCGCAGCTGCGTGCGCACGGGGAGGAGATCCCCGCCACCGCCCGCGTCGAGGCGTGCGACGGGGGAGAGGGCCAAGGGGGAGAGTCGCGCCTTGTCGTCGACCTTGACGAGCCGGTCCGGGGGGTCGCCCCGGGGCAGTCGGTCGTCCTCTACGACGGCACCCGGGTCGTCGGGTCGGCGACCATCGCGACAACCGCGCGCTGACCCCCTTCGCCGTCACGGTCGCTGCTGGCAGGATCGCCGGCATGGCTCTTGACTCCCTCACCCGCTACCCCGAGCGGGGCAGCTCCGAGCGCGCTGAGCTCGACGCCCTCCTTGATGAGGTGCTGACCGGCACGCTGGCCACGCTCAAGTGCCGAGGTGGCGGCACGGATGCTCCCGAGGAGGCCGACGTGTGGACCGGGGTGGTCCCCCTTCGCCTCGTCGCCGGCGAGCCGCAGCCGACCGACGGGGTGAGCGCCAGCCCTCCCCGCTCCGTCGAGGAGTTCGTCGCGGCTCGGCGGTAGCCGCCAGGTCGGCTTTGGTAGCCGCCCGCGGCTCAGTGCGAGGGCAGGGTGCCCGAGAGCCGCTGGTGCATCGCGGTGCTCGCCTCGTTCAGCCCGACGATCTCGACCGACTTGCCGCGGGAGTGGTACTTCGCCTCGATCGCGTCCAGCGCCGCGATCGTCGAGGCGTCCCACAGGTGCGAGCCGCTGACGTCGACGACGATCCGGTCCGGGTCGTCGCTGGGGTGGAACTGGCTGTACAGGTCGTTGCTGGAGGCGAAGAACAGCTCGCCGGTCACGGTGTACCGCGCGTGCACGCTGCCGTCAGCGTCCTCGACCAGCTCGCGCTCGACCCCGGCGAGGTGGGCGACCCGGCGGGCGAAGAGGACCGTCGCGGTGACGACACCGAGGACGACGCCGATCGCGAGGTTGTGGGTCAGGACGACCGAGACGACGGTGGTGAGCATCACGAGGGTCTCCGAGCGGGGCATCCGGCGCAGGGTCGAGGGCTGCACGCTGTGCCAGTCGAAGGTGGCGACCGAGACGAGGATCATCACCGCGACGAGCGCCGCCATCGGGATCCGGCCGACGATGTCGCCGAGCCCGACGACGAGGACGAGCAGGAGCACGCCGGCGACGAAGGTCGAGATCCGCGTCCGGGCGCGCGATGCCTTGACGTTGATCATCGTCTGGCCGATCATCGCGCAGCCACCCATGCCACCGAAGAGCCCCGAGGCGATGTTGGCGATGCCCTGGCCGCGCGCCTCCACCGTCTTGTCGGTGTGCAGGTCGGTGATGTCGTCGACGAGCTTGGCGGTCATGAGCGACTCCATGAGCCCGACGAGGGCCATGGCGAGGGCGTAGGGCGCGATGATCCGCAGCGTCTCGAGCGTCAGCGGGACGTCGGGGACGAAGAGTGCCGGGAGGGAGTCCGGCAGCTCGCCCATGTCGCGCACGTCCGGCACGTCGGTGCCGGTGACCCACACATACGCGGTGAGCGCGACGATCGCCACGAGCGGCGCAGGCACGGCCGTCGTGACCCGGGGCAGCGCAAAGACGATGACCAGCCCGACGGCCATGAGCGCGTACACCGCCGGGCCGACGTCGACCAGGTGCGGTAGCTGCGCGGTGAAGATGAGGATCGCCAGGGCGTTGACGAATCCGACCATGACCGAGCGGGGGATGAAGCGCATGAGCCGGGCGACGCCGAGCAGGGCGAGCACGATCTGCATCACCCCGGCGAGGAGCACCGTCGCGACGAAGTAGTCGAAGCCGTGGTCCCGGGCGACCGGGGCGATGACGAGCGCGACGGCCCCGGTGGCTGCGGTGATCATCGCGGGGCGTCCACCGACGAAGGCGATCGTCACCGCCATGACGAAGGAGGAGAAGAGCCCGACCCGCGGGTCCACCCCGGCGATGATCGAGAAGGAGATCGCCTCGGGGATGAGCGCCAGCGCCACCACGAGCCCGGCGAGGACCTCGGTGCGCAGCAGCCGCGGCGTGCGCAGCGCGCGCCGCACGGTGAGCTCGTGCGGGTGCAGCTGCGGCTCGGGCAGCTCAAGCAGGTCGGCAGACATGACGGGGCCTTTCGGCGAAGGGGGGAGTGGTGCGGTCCGGCCCGGCGGCGTCGGGTGGCGGCGGCGGGGGACCGGGTGTGCGACGATGCAGCGGCGCGTCACAGCGCCCGGTCACGGTATCGCCGCGTCCTCGGGCCGACCAACTCGCTCATCAGGAGACCCCGTGCAGATCGTCGCCTCCGGCATCGGCAGCTGGCCCGGGACGGAGCCGCGCGAGGCGATCAGGGCCGTGCGCGACCTGCTCGTCGACGACCTGCCCTACCTGCCCGAGCTGCCCGGACGCGGCCCGGGCGCCGACATGATCGGCCGCGCGGGCGCCCTGCTCGAGGGGTTGCACGTGGAGACCCAGCCGTACGGCTGGCGGCTGGTCGACCGCCCCGGCGCAGACGAAGGGAGGGCCGCCGCCTACCTGCGCCAGGACCTGGACGAGCTGGCCGAGGCCTACGACGGCTGGTCCGGTCCGCTCAAGGTCCAGGTGTGCGGGCCGTGGACGCTCGCGGCGACCCTCGAGCTGACGCGGGGGGAGCGGGCGGTGAGCGACCCGGGCGCCCGCCGTGACCTCGTGGAGTCTCTCGGCGAAGGGGTAGCCGCTCACCTCGCCGATCTGCGCCGGCTGGTGCCGGGAGCGCAGCTCACGCTTCAGCTCGACGAGCCGGCTCTCCCCGCGGTCCTCGAGGGCCGGCTGCCCACCCAGTCCGGGTACGGCCGGCTCCGAGCCGTCGACCGGTCGGAGGTGCGCTCCGGCCTGCGGAGCGTGCTCGACCGGGCCGACGGGGTGGCGGCGGCGGTCCACTCCTGCGCCCCGGACGTGCCGGTGGGCCTGATCGGGGAGACCGGCGTGGGCGCCCTCGCGCTCGACCTCACGCTGCTCGACGCCCGGGCCTGGGACGAGGTCGCCGCTCTCGTCGAGAGCGGGCGCGAGCTGTGGGCCGGCGTCGTTCCCAGCCAGGGGAACGAGACGCCGACCTGGCAGGCCGCCCGACGCCGCGTCGTCGACCCCTGGCGACGGATCGGTCTGGGCGAGGACCGACTCGCCCAGGTGCGGGTCACCCCTTCATGCGGACTGGCCGGGCTCCCCCCTTCGGCGGCCGTCGGCTCCCAACGCCTCGCTGTCGAGGTCGCCCGCTCGCTGACCGAGTACCCGGGCTGACCCGCGCTACCACGCAGTAGTGGTCATGATCACGACCACTACTGCGTGGTAGCAGGGTGCGATCAGGCGTCGGCGGGGACGCTGACCTCGCGGCGGAGGATCTTGCCCGTCGGGCCCTTGGGCAGCTCGTCCATGGCCCAGATCTTGCGCGGGTACTTGTACGCCGCGATCCGGTCCTTGACGTAGGCCTGGATCTCGTCGAGCGAGGTGTCGGAGTCCGGTGCGAGCGACACCGCGGCGCCGATCTCCTCGCCCATGGCATCGTCCGGCACGCCGACGACGGCGCACTCCACCACGTCCGGGTGGCTGTAGAGCACCTCTTCGACCTCCCGCGGGTAGACGTTCATCCCGCCGCGGATGATGAGGTCCTTCTTGCGGTCGACGATGGTGTAGTACCCGTCCTCGTCGACGGTGGCCAGGTCGCCGGTGCGGAACCAGCCGTCCGGGATCGACTCGGCGGTCGCCTCGGGCTTGTTCCAGTACCCCTTCATGACGTTGTCGCCGCGGATCGCGATCTCGCCCACGCCGTCGCCGGGGGGCACGTCGTTGCCGTCGGCGTCGATGAGCTTCATCTCGCAGCCGGGGATCGCGCGACCGATGGTGCCCGGCTTGGTCGGCTTGTCGGGCATGTTGAAGGAGGCGACAGGAGACGTCTCCGAGAGGCCGTAGCCCTCGAGGATCTGGGTGCCGAACTTCTCCTCGAAGCGGCGCAGCGTGTCTTCCGGCAGCGCCGAGCCGCCGGAGACGCAGGTGCGCAGGCTGGAGACGTCGGTGCTGTCGGCGTCGGGGTGGCCGAGCATCGCGCCGTACATCGTCGGCACGCCCTGGAAGATCGTCACCTTGTCGCGCTCGACGACCTGGAGCGCCTTCGCGGGGTCGAAGCGGGGGATGAGCGTCAGCGTCGCGCCCACCCGGACGGCGGCGTTGAGGCCGCAGGTCAGACCGAAGACGTGGAAGAGCGGCAGGCAGCCCATGATCACGTCGTCCGAGGACATCTCCATGATGTCCTGGCTCGAGCGCTGGGCGTTGAGGTCGAGGTTCTGGTGGGTCAGCTCGGCACCCTTGGGCCGGCCGGTGGTGCCCGAGGTGTAGAGGATGACGGCGGTGTCGTCGGCGGCGCGCTCGACCGGGGTGGCGATCGCCTCGCCGGGCGGGAGATCCTCGTCGGACGGGCCGACGGGGCCGGACTGGATGACCTTGGTGTCGAGCGACTCGGCGCCGGCGACGGCCTCGCTCACGAAGTCACCCCACACGAAGGCGAGCTTGGCGCCGGAGTCGGAGAAGAAGTACTCGATCTCCCCGGCCTTGAGCAGCGGGTTCATCGGGACGACGGTCCCGCCGGCGAGCAGCGCCCCGTAGAGAAGCACGGGGAAGGCGGGCACGTTCGGCAGGATCAGCGCGACCCGGTCGCCCGGCTCGAGCCCGGCCTTCTTCATCGCGCCTGCGGCCTTGGCGGCCAGGCCGTGCAGCTGGCTCCAGGTCAGCTCGGCGTCGTCGAGCTTGATGGCGACGCCGTCGGGGTCGCGCTGGGCGGTCGAGACGAGGTTGCTCGCCAGGTTGGTCATCATCGACTCCTGTGTCAGGGAGGGTGGGGTGACATCTTGTCGCGAAGGGGGAGGCGCAGGGAAGGGGGTGTCCAGGGGAATCGTCGCGAGGCTCGAGCGGCGGCCAGGTTTTCCCCCCCTTCGCGCTCGGATCGGCCTGTCGACGGCTCGTTGTCGGTCGCATTTGATTGGATCGGCCCCATGCCCACCTCGAGACGCACCTACTGGCGCCGCCGGCTGGTCGTCCTTGTCGTCATCGGACTGCTGGTCGTCGCGGTGGCGCGGGTCGCCAAGGTCTTCCTCGGGGACGGCGAGCCACGGGTGCCGCACGTGGGCAGCGGCGAGGTCATCGAGCCGGAGGAGCTGCGCGAGGCGGTCTCGACCGAGAAGTCCGAGGACCTGCCGCGAGCGAGCGAGACCTCGCCCGGCTCATGGTCGATGCCGATGCTCGACGGCGCCGGCGAGATCACCTGGCGGGTGGTGGGCCCGGACGGCCAGCCCCTGAGCGCGGACGACGCGAAGGCGACGGTGTCCTTCCCCGACCAGGAGCAATACACCGAGCTCGACGGGGTCGTGGCCTGGCGCGGCGGCCCGTGGCGGACCGGTGGCACCTTCGGCGAGCGATCGCTCACCGAGCGGACGATGGAGGTGGCCTGGCAGGCGCCCCTCGGCGAGCTGTCCGCGCTCGGCGGCACGTGGGACGGCGCCGGGTGGACCGGGCAGCCGATCATCGTCCGCTGGCCCGACGACACGGCCCGTGAGATGGGGATCGAGCCGGGCACCGTCGAGGTGCTCCAGCCCGCGTTCGACGGGGTCGTCCATCGGGTCGACCTCGCGACTGGGCAGCCCACCAAGGACGGGATCGCCACCGGTCAGGGCTTCAAGGGCACCGGGTCGCTCGACCCGCGCGGGTACCCGCTGCTCTACGCGGGGCAGGGGCTGCCGTCTGCCCTCGACCCGGAGAAGTACGACATGCGCTTCGCCGTCCTGGACCTCATCGAGGGTGACGTCGAGGCGAGCATCACCAAAGACCCGCTCAGCCAGCGTCGCTGGCAGGCCTTCGACTCATCGTCCCTCGTCGACGCCGAGCACGACATCCTCGTCGCCGCGGGCGAGAACGGCATCATCTACCGAGTCGAGCTGAACTCGACGTACGACGGTGGGACCGTGACCGTCGAGCCGCAGATCACAAGGCTCACCTTCGAGACACCGGCGACGGACAAGGTGGGCATCGAGAGCTCGCCGGTGGCCTACCGCAACCTCGTGTGGTTCTCCGACAACGACGGCAACCTGCTGTGCGTCGACGTCGCGACGATGCAGGTCGTCTGGGCCCGCGACGTCGGCGACGACTCCGACGCGACGATGCCGCTGGAGGTGACCGACCAGGGTCTGTACCTCTACCACGGCAACGAGATCGACCACCGCGGCGCGGCCGGCGGCTCCCAGCACCCCGCCCAGCTGCGCAAGATCGACGCCCTCACCGGAGAGGTGCTCTGGGAGCACGAGGTGCCGACCGAGTACAACGCCGGGTCCAACGGCGGAGTGCTCGCCTCCCCGATGCTCGGCCGGGACGACCTGGCCGGGCTCGTCCTCTTCAACGTCTCCCGCGCCCCTGACGGGGAGACCGGCCGGCTCGTCGCGCTCGACACCGCCACGGGCGAGCAGCGGTGGGTCAAGGACCTCGAGCACCTCTCGTGGAGCACCCCGACGCAGGTCACCGGCTCCGACGGCGCGAGCGTCGTCGTGCTCGCCGACGCGGCGGGCACGCTGCGGATGATCGACCCGGCCACGGGGGAGGACCTCAGCAGCATCGAGCTGGGCGGCACGGTCGAGGCGACCCCTGCGGTGTACGACGACATGCTCGTCGTCGCCACGCGCAACCGCGCCCTCTTCGGGATCAGGCTGCAGTGACCGGTCGCGCCGGCTGGCGTGTCTGGAGTGCCTGGGCTGGCCGACGGGGCCGGTGCGGTGCACCCTGGACCCCCCGGCGTTGTCGGCGCCGTGCGGCAGGATGAGCCGGGTGAGCACCGCAGACGACGCGATCCCGCAGGCCGACCCGGATGCGCCGGAGCCGGAGACGCCCGACCAGGTGCCCGAGCCCGTCCGCGAGGAGTGGGCCGAGCTCGCCGACCAGCTGGGCGCCGCCCAGTTCGCCTACCACGTCAAGGACGCCCCGACGATCAGCGACGGCGAGTACGACCGGCTCATGCGCCGGCTCGAGGAGGTCGAGCAGGCCCATCCCTCGCTCGCGACGCCGGACTCGCCGACCCAGAAGGTGGGCGCCGCCCCCTTCGCCACCGACTTCGCCGCCGTCGACCACCTCGAGCGGATGCTCAGCCTGGACAACGCCTTCAGCCCCGCGGAGATGGACGAGTGGGCCGCCCGCGTCGAGCGCGAGGTCGGCACGGGCTTGCGGTACCTGTGCGAGCTGAAGATCGACGGGCTGGCGGTCAACCTGCTCTACGAAGGGGGACGCCTCACCCGCGCGCTGACCCGAGGCGACGGGCGCACCGGCGAGGACGTGACGATGAACGTCCGGACGATCGAGGACGTCCCCGAGCGGCTCGCGGCGACGGGGGAGCCTGTGCCGGACCTCGTCGAGGTCCGCGGCGAGGTCTTCTTCCCGCTCGAAGGCTTCGCCGAGCTCAACGCCCGCCTCGTCGAGGCGGGCAAACCCCCCTTCGCCAACCCGCGCAACTCCGCCGCCGGCTCGCTGCGGCAGAAGGACCCCAAGGTCACCGCCACCCGGCCGCTGCACATGCTCGTCCACGGCACCGGTCGGCGCGAGGGCTTCGACATCGACAGCCAGAGCCATGGCTACGAGCTCCTGCACGAGTGGGGGCTGCCGACATCACCGCACTACCGGGTCTTCGACTCGATCAGCAAGGTCAAGCGCTTCATCACCCAGGTCGAGAAGCGGCGGCACGACTACGAGCACGAGATCGACGGCGTCGTGGTCAAGGTCGACGACATCGCCACCCAGCGGCGCCTCGGGTCGACCTCGCGCGCTCCTCGGTGGGCGATCGCGTACAAGTACCCGCCCGAGGAGGTCAACACCCGCCTGCTCGACATCCAGGTCAACGTCGGGCGGACCGGTCGGGTCACGCCCTTCGGGGTGATGGAGCCGGTCACCGTCGCCGGGTCGACCGTCTCGATGGCGACCCTGCACAACGCCCACGAGGTGCGCCGCAAGGGCGTGCTCATCGGCGACATGGTCGTGCTGCGCAAGGCCGGTGACGTCATCCCCGAGATCCTCGGGCCGGTCGTCGAGCTGCGGGAGACCGACGGGCGGGCCCGGACCGAGTTCACGATGCCGACGCACTGCCCGTCGTGCGGCACCGAGCTCGCCCCGCAGAAGGAGGGCGACAAGGACATCCGCTGCCCCAACGCGCGCACCTGCCCCAGCCAGCTGCGCGAGCGGCTCTTCTCCCTCGCCGGGCGCGGAGCCTTCGACATCGAGGCGCTCGGCTGGGAGGGGGCGGGGGAGCTGCTCGAGGCCGGGGTGCTCACCGACGAATCCACCCTCTTCGAACTCACCGCCGAGGACATCGCCCGGGTGCCGCTGTACACGCGGATGGCCAAGAAGAGCGACCCCGAGGCTGCGGTCGTCGACGGCCGGGTGCTCTCGGCCAACGGCGCCAAGCTCGTGGAGAACCTTGAGCAGGCGAAGGGGGCGGACCTGTGGCGGGTGCTCGTCGCGCTCTCCATCCGGCACGTCGGCCCGACCGCGGCGCGGGCGCTGGCGCAGCACTTCGGGTCGATGGAGGGGGTCCGGACCGCGACCGAGGAGCAGCTCGCCGCGGTCGACGGGGTCGGGCCGACCATCGCGGCCTCGGTGCGCGAGTGGTTCGACGGCGAGGACAACGCCTGGCACCGCCAGATAGTCGACCGGTGGGCCGCGGCCGGCGTGCGGATGGAGGACGAGCGGGACGAGTCCATCGCGCGGACCCTCGAGGGGGTGACGGTCGTCGTCACCGGGTCGCTTTCCGGGTTCAGCCGGGACGAGACCAAGGAGGCGATCGTCGTGCGCGGCGGCAAGGCCGCCGGGTCGGTGAGCAAGAAGACCGACTGGGTCGTCGTGGGCGACAACGCCGGGTCCAAGGCGGCCAAGGCCGAGGAGCTCGGCCTGCGGATGCTCGACGAGGACCAGTTCCGGGAGCTGCTCGAGACCGGCACGGTGGCCGGGTTCGACGACGGCGAAGGGGAAGAGCTGTAGCCGCTTGCTCCCCGCGCGGTCACGCCGGCGGCGGGGCCGCCCTTGGAGCTGAGGTCCTCGGGCGCTGGGCGCCCTCCGGTCCCCTTGATGCTCCTGCGGACTTCCCCGCCGCCGGCTCGGGCGACGCCGATGCCGCTCAGAGCTGGGTGACGAGCGCGAAGACCCCCATCACGGCCAGGGACACCCCGACGAAGGCCGCCATGGCAAGGCCACCCTTGGCGTCGGCGCTCAGCGCCGTCTTCCACCCGGCTGCCTGCATCGTCTCGCGGATCGGGCCGTTGAGATCTGCGGTGGAGAACTCGTAGTCGACCGGCTTGCTCACCCCGCGTTCGGTCACCGCGAAGTTGATCTGGCGCCGATAGCCCCACTGGCGACCGCTGCTCACCTTCGCGCTCGCCCCGATGCTGGGTACTCCGGCGTGCCACTCGATCTGCCGGGTCTCGTCGGTCCGGCGCAGGGACCTGCCGCCGGTGTGCCGGAGCACGACGGTCATCGTGTCCTTCAGGCCGCGGGCTGTGAGCAGGTGGCGCCACCTGGCGTCGGCGAGGTCGGCCGTCACCACGATGGTGTCGTCGTCGGCGAGCACCCGGTACGGCGCTCCGTCCAGGCGTCGGGCGATCCCTGCGGCCACTTGCCCCAGGCTCCACGGGGAGGAGCCGTCGCCAGGGGGCGGCTCTGTGCCGATTGTGCCGTCGACCGGGCGCAAGTCCTCAAGTGCCGCCGGGCGTCCCTCGCGGATCGTGCCGACCAGGCCGTAGAGGAGGATCGCGACGACGGGGATAAGGATGGCCGCCCAGGCGAGAGCGAAGCCGGTGTCGCCGTCGGCGGCGATGCCCCAGGTCCCGAGCACGAGCATCGCCCCGAACACCAGCAGGAGCACGACGAAGCCGGCGATCTTGCCCCCGCGGCTCTGGATCGGACGGCTCGCCATCAGAGCGGGCCCGGGCCGGCGACGTGCTCCTCGTGCCCGTCGGCGGTCAGGCGCTCACGGAGCCGCCGGGCTGCGTCCTCGAACCGCTCGTCCTCGACGTCGCTCATCGTCGCGTGCGGGTCGAAGTCCTGCGGTCCGCGGGCCGGCCAGGTGTGGATGTGCAGGTGGTCGACGAGGAATCCCTCGAGGAGCATGCCGATCCGCGGGGTGCCCCACTCCGCCTGCTGCGCGCGGCCGATGATCCGCGCCACCCGCTGCAGATGGGTCCAGGTCTGCTCATCGGCGTCGGTCCACTGCTCGATCTCCGCGCGGGGGACGACCAGGACGTGTCCGTCGGTGATCGGCTCGATGGTCAGGAAGGCGACGCACACGTCGTCGGCCCAGACGAACCGTCCGGGGATCTCCCCGGCGATGATCTTGCTGAAGAGGGTGGCCATGGGCCAACCCTAGAAGCGTCAGCTCAGGGCGTCGATCGCAGCGTCGTAGTCGGGCTCGGTGCCGATCTCCTCGACGAGCTGGCTGTGCAGCACGGTGCCGTCCTCGTCGAGGACGACCACCGCGCGGGCGAGGAGCCCGGCCATCGGTCCGTCGGTGATGAGCACGCCGTAGTCCTCGCCGAAGGAGGACCGGAAGGACGAGCCCATCTGCACCCGGTCGATCCCTTCCGCGCCGCAGAACCGGGCCTGGGCGAAGGGGAGGTCGGCGCTGACGTTGACCACGGTGGTGCCGTCGAGCTCGGCTGCGCGCTCGTTGAACGTGCGCACGCTCTGCGCGCACACCCCGGTGTCGACACTGGGGAAGATCGAGAGCACGACCCGGCTGTCGACGTCAGCCGAGCGCAGCGGGGAGAGGTCCGAGCCGACGAGGTCGAAGGCGGGTGCCTTCGAGCCGACGGTGGGGAGCTCGCCGGAGGTGGTGACGGGGGTGCCTTGCAGTGCGGTGGTTGCCATGGACCCAGCATGCCGCTCTGCCAGCTGGCGCGGTACCCCCGGTGGGGCCTAACCGACGCCGAAGCCGCTCGCGCCCTGATCTCACCCGGTGTGGTCGGCGCGGTAGCGCCGCGCGAGAACTCCCAGGAAGTCGCTGAGCTGCCCGGCCAGCTCCTCGTCGACCTCCCGAAATCCGAAGGTGACCTTGCCGGTCTGGGCGGCTCGTACCCCTTCGCCTGCCGCCTCGAGGACGTCCGGGTGGGCGAGGACCGGGAGGAGGTAGAGGCTCACCTGGCGGCTCGCCTGCTTCCACGCGACGAGGTAGTCCTGCTTGGCCGCGCCGGGCCACGCCAGGCTCGGCATCCCGTAGATCGTGCCCTCGACCAACCCCTCCCGGTAGGGCTCCAGGAGCGCGAGGAGTCGCTGCTCGGTGGCATCCAGGTCGGTCACGCGGCTCACGGTACGCGGGTCCGACCCCGCCTGCCCCCTGGACGAGGAGAGGGGTCAGGTGGGTCCTCGGCGGGCCCATAGACTGGCCCGCATGCCTGATCTCAGCCGCGACGACGTCGCTCACCTCGCCTCGTTGGCCCGGATCGACCTCGAGCCGCAGGAGCTGGACCGCCTCGTCGGCGAGCTCGACCAGGTGCTCGGGGCGGTCGCCCAGGTGCAGGAGGCGCCGATCGAGGATGTCGAGCCGATGAGCCACCCGATGCCGCTGGTCAACGTCACCCGGCCTGACGAGGTGCGCCCCTCGCTCACGCCCGAGCAGGCGCTCGCCGGCGCCCCGCTCGCCGAGGAGCAGCGGTTCTCCGTCCCGCGCATCCTGGACGAGGAGTGAGCATGAGCGACATCACCCGCCTCTCTGCGGCCGATCTGGCCTCCTCGCTCGCCTCCGGCGAGCTGACCTCGCTCGAGGTGACCCAGGCCCACCTCGACCGCACCGAGGCCGTCGACGGGGCAGTTCACGCCTACCTGCATGTGGCCGGCGAGTCGGCCCTGTCCGCCGCCCGTGAGATCGACGGCCGACGGGCGAAGGGGGAGAGTCTGCACCGCCTCGCGGGCGTCCCGATCGCGGTCAAGGACGTCATGACGACGACCGGGATGCCGACGACCTGCGGGTCGAAGATGCTCCAGGGCTGGGTGCCGCCGTACGACGCGACCGTCGTGAGCCGGCTCAAGGCCGCGGGCCTGCCGATCCTCGGCAAGACCAACATGGACGAGTTCGCCATGGGCTCCTCCACTGAGCACTCCGCGTACGGCAACACCGCCAACCCGTGGGACCTCGACCGGATCCCCGGCGGCTCGGGAGGCGGGTCGAGCGCGGTCGTCGCGTCCTTCCAGGCGCCCCTGGCCACCGGCACCGACACCGGTGGCTCGATCCGGCAGCCTGCCGCCGTGACCGGCAGCGTCGGGGTCAAGCCCACCTACGGCGGGGTCTCGCGCTACGGCCTCGTCGCCCTCGCGAGCAGCCTCGACCAGGCTGGCCCGTGCGCGCGCACGGTCATGGACACCGCCCTGCTGCACGAGGTGATGGCCGGGCACGACCCGATGGACTCGACCTCGATCGACGCTCCCGTCCCCGACGTGGTGGCGGCCGCGGAGCGCGCCGACGTCGCCGGCATGCGGATCGGGGTCGTCCGCGAGCTCACCGGAGAGGGCTTCCAGCCCGGGGTGCAGACCCGCTTCGACGAGGCCGTGCAGCACCTCGTCGATGCCGGCGCTGAGGTCGTCGAGGTGTCCTGCCCGAGCTTCGAGTACGCCCTGGCGGCCTACTACCTCATCCTCCCGAGCGAGGCCAGCAGCAACCTCGCGAGGTTCGACGCCATGCGCTACGGCCTGCGCGTCGGGCCCGACGGCGTCGCCGCGCCGAGCGCCGAGCAGGTCATGGCGGCCAGCCGCGACGCCGGCTTCGGTGACGAGGTCAAGCGCCGGATCATCCTCGGCACCTACGCCCTCTCCTCGGGCTACTACGACGCCTACTACGGCAGCGCGCAGAAGGTCCGCCGCCTCATCGCCGACGACTTCGCCGCCGCCTTCGGCCAGGCCGATGTCCTCGTCAGCCCGACCGCGCCGACGACGGCGTTCCGCTTCGGGGAGAAGACCGACGACCCGATGGCGATGTACCGCGGTGACATCGCGACCATCCCGGCGAACCTTGCGGGGATCCCGGGCATGTCGCTGCCGAGCGGCCTGGCGGACGAGGACGGGCTGCCGGCCGGCTTCCAGATCCTCGCGCCCGCCATGGCCGACGACCGGCTCTACACCGTCGGGGCCGCTCTGGAGCAGCGACTTCTCGAGAAGTGGGGCGGTCCGCTGCTCGACCGTGCGCCCGACCTCACCACCGCCCGTCAGACCGAGGGAGCCTGAGCGATGACGACGACCCGAGACGACGCCGTCCTCGGCTACGACGAGGCGCTCGCGCAGTTCGACCCGGTGATGGGCCTCGAGGTCCACGTCGAGCTCGGCACGGCGACGAAGATGTTCTGCGGCTGCGCCACGACCTTCGGCGCCGAGCCCAACACCCAGGTCTGCCCGGTCTGCCTCGGCCTGCCGGGGGCCCTGCCGGTGGTCAACGCGAAGGGGGTGGAGTCGGCCATCCGCATCGGGTTGGCGCTGAACTGCCAGATCGCCGACTGGTGCCGCTTCGCGCGGAAGAACTACTTCTACCCGGACATGCCGAAGAACTTCCAGACCAGCCAGTACGACGAGCCGATCGCCTTCGACGGCTACCTCGACGTCGAGATCCCTGCCGAGTCCGGCGAGGGCACCGAGACCTATCGGGTCGAGATCGAGCGCGCGCACATGGAGGAGGACACCGGCAAGAGCCTGCACGTCGGCGGCTCGACCGGACGCATCCAGGGTGCCGAGTTCTCCCTCGTCGACTACAACCGCGCCGGTATACCGCTCATCGAGATCGTCACCAAGCCGCTCGTCGGCGCGGGGCACCGGGCACCGGAGGTGGCCAAGGCCTACGTCTCGGCGCTGCGCGACCTGCTGCGGGCCCTCGACGTCTCCGACGTCAAGATGGAGCAGGGCTCGATGCGCTGCGACGTCAACCTCTCCCTTCGCCCCAAGGCCGGCGAGGACCCGACGTCGGACGCCCAGCTGGCCGTGCCGATGGGCACCCGCACCGAGACCAAGAACGTCAACAGCCTCCGCTCGGTCGAGGGCGCAGTGCGCTTCGAGGTGTGCCGGCACGCAGCCGTGCTCACCTCCGGTGGGTCGATCCTCCAGGAGACCCGGCACTGGCACGAGGACACCGGGATCACCACGAGCGGCCGAGAGAAGTCCGACGCCGAGGACTACCGCTACTTCCCCGAGCCCGACCTCGTCCCGGTGGCGCCGGACGCGGCCTGGGTCGAGGAGCTGCGCGCGACCCTGCCCGAGCCGCCGGCCCAGCGCCGCAAGCGGCTGCAGGGGGAGTGGGGCTACTCCGACCTGGAGATGCGCGACGTGCTCAACGCCGGCGCCGTCGAGCTGATCGAGGAGACGGTCGCGGCCGGGGCGACGCCGCAGGCCGCCCGCAAGTGGTGGCTCGGTGAGCCCGCCCGCCGGGCCAACACCCAGGCCACCGACCTGGTGACGTACGCCGACCAGGTGGGGCTCACCCCTTCGCAGGTGGCCGAGCTGGAGTCGATGGTGGTCGCCGGCCGGCTCAACGACAAGATGGCCCGTCAGGTGCTCGAGGGCGTCCTCGACGGCGAAGGGGGACCGACCCAGGTCGCCGACGCTCGCGGGCTGGAGCTGGTCCAGGACGACAGTGCCCTGGAGGGCGCGGTCGAGAAGGTCATCGCGGACAACCCCGACATCGCCGAGAAGATCCGCGGCGGCAAGGTCCAGGCTGCCGGCGCCCTCATCGGCCAGGTGATGAAGGAGATGAAGGGTCAGGCCGACGCAGGCAAGGCCCGGGAGATGATCCTCGCCAAGCTCGGGGCCGCCTGACCCGTCGCTCAGCCGGTGACGAAGGTGAGCAGGACGACGGAGTCTTCGCTCGCCTGCAGGTCGTGGGTGCGCTCGGGGATGACGAGGTAGTCGCCTGCACTGCCGTCCCAGGACTCCTCGCCTGCGGTGAGGCGGACCGCGCCGCGGAGCACCTGCAGGGTGGCCTGGCCGGGGTTCTGGTGCTCGCTCAGCCCGCGGCCGGCGGCCAGCGCGAGGAGCATCTGGCGCAGGCCGCCGGGGCTCTTGGTGATCACCCGGGTTGAGCGTCCGGCCGAGGCACTGGCGGCCTCCCCGCTCAGCTCGTCGGCGACGGCGGTGATGCTCAGCGACTCCACGGTGGCTCCTTCAGGTCGCGATCCGGCGGTTCCCGGCAAGTCTACGAAGGGCGAGGGTGACCGTTCGTCTGAGGTTCCCCGGGGATCTGCGAAGGGGTCGGGTGGCCGTTCGTCTGAGGTTCCCCGGGGATCTGCGAAGGGGGCCGGTGACTGTTCGTCTGAGGTTCCCCGGGGATCTGCGAAGGGGGTGCCGGGTACCGTCGGGGTGATGGTGCTCGTCTCGCTGCCGGACCAGAGCTGGATCGACGACCTCGGCCCGATCGACGGTGTCGAGATGCTCGTCTGGGACCCGCGCGAGGATCCGCCGGACGACGACATCGAGGTGATGGTCGCGCCGTACCTCGACGAGGGTCAGGCCGCTGCGGCGCTTGCCGAGAAGCCGTCCGTCCGGCTGCTGCAGCTGCTCACCGCCGGGTACGACAGCGTCGCCGGCCGGGTGCCCGAGGGGGTCGCGCTCGCCAACGCCCGCGGCCTGCACGACACGGCGACCGCGGAGCTGGCTCTCGGTCTGATCATCGCCGCCCAGCGCCGGATCGACGATGCGGTCCGCCACCAGGCGACGGGGGAGTGGGCCGACCTCACCTTCGCTCCCGGCCTGGCCGACCGCCAGGTGACCCTCGTCGGCTACGGCTCGGTCGGAGCGGCGGTGGTCCGCCGTCTGCTCGCCTGCGAGGCCGACGTCACCGCGGTCGCCTCGCGAGCTCGCGACGGCGACGACCTCGTCGATCAGGTCCACGGCATCGACGAGCTGCCCGACCTGCTGCCCGGCACCGAGATCCTCGTCGTCGTCACGCCGTTGACCGAGCACACTCGCCACCTCGTCGACGACGAGACCCTCGCCGCGCTGCCCGATGATGCGCTGGTGGTCAACGTCGGCCGTGGTCCGGTGCTCGACACCGACGCGGCCCTCCGTCACGCGGGCCGGCTGCGCTTCGCGCTGGACGTCACCGATCCCGAGCCGCTTCCGCCGGAGCATCCGCTGTGGAGCGCGCCCGGTGTGCTCATCACCCCGCACGTGGGCGGCGCGAGTCAGGCCTTCCGCCCCCGCGCCCTGGCCCTGCTTCGCGAGCAGCTCACCCGTCTCGGCCGGGGCGAGGGGCCGCTCCACCTCGTCTGAGCGACGCCCGCCACTCGTGCCCTCGTGGCACGAATGGCGGGCGTGTCGGACGAGTTCCCCGCGATTCGTGCCCTGAGGGCAGAAGTGGCGGGGCGGCGGGTCAGCGGCGGCCGCCGCCGAGCAGGCCGCCGAGGATGTCGCCGATGATGTCCCCGCCGCTGGGGACCTGGCGCGGCTCGCTGCGCTGCGGGTCGCTCTGCCGCTCGCTGAGGATCGAGCCGAGGATGTCGGCGAGGCCGCCGTCGTCGGCGGGGCTGCCCTGGCCGCGCGGTCCGTCGGGCCCAGGCAGCACACCCCCTTCGCGCGCGCCCTGACCCGGCCCCTGGCTGGCTTGAGGTGTCGACCCGCCTGCACCGCCCTGCTGTAGCTTGCCCATGAGGTAGGACAGCACGATCGGGGCGAGGATCGGGATGAGCTTCTTGATCAGGCCTGAGCTGACCTGACCACCGACCCCGCCGAGGCGAGAGACGACCTCGTCCTCCTGCGGGCCGAAGATGTTGCTCGAGATCGCCTGCCCGTCGGCGGTGTCGACCCGGTCGACGTCGATCTCGCCCTGCGCCAGCGAGGGGTCGTGGTCCTGCAGCGCGCGCCGGATCGAGGCCTCGCCGCCGGGGTCCATCGCGTTGGCCTGCAGCCCGCCGAGCAGGGCGGGAAGGGCGGCGCGGGCGGCCTGGTCGACCGCCTCGGGGTCCTCGTCGAGCTGCTCGGCGAGGCGCTGGGTCGGCAGCTGGCTGATGAGGTCATCGATCTCGGACATCGGCATCTCCTCGTGGCAGACGGTGGCGGACGCGCCCGGCCGGGCGCGTCGCTCAGGTCGAGACGCTACCCCGCGGTGCGCGGCCCCGATGCGGATTGCGCGAAGGGGAGAGGCGGACACCATCGCGAAAGACCAGCGAAGGGGGGCGTGCCGGGTGGAGACTGAGCGGTATGACACGTGCAGCCGAGGGAAGGACGTTGGTGCTGGTCCGGCATGCGGAGGCGGCGGCTGCGCCGCCCGGCGGGGCGGACCGGGAGCGAGAGCTGACCGAGGCCGGTCAGCTCCAGGCGCAGGCGCTGGGGCGCTGGCTGCACGACCAGGGCCTCGGCTGCGACGAGGTGATCACCTCACCGGCCACCCGGGCGATGCAGACCGTCGACGAGGTGGCCTGCGGCGGGTGCTCCGAGGCCGAGGTCCAGGTCGAGCAGGTGCTCTACCAGGCCGACGCCGACGACGTGCTGCGGGTGCTGCGCGAGTCCACCGTCGACGCCGACATGGTCCTGCTCGTCGGGCACGCCCCGACGGTCCCGCAGGTGGTCAGCCTGCTCGCCGACGGGGAGGGTGAGGACGACGCGCACGAGGCGCTCAGTCACGGGTTCCCACCGGGCGCTGCGGCAGTGCTGCGCTACCAGGGGCACTGGAGCGACCTGTCCTACGGCTCGGCGGTCCTCGAGACCTTCCGCACGCCGTAGGAGTCTCCGCCGACGGGCCCGCTGACAGCTCCGCGCTTGGCGACGGGGCGGCGACTCCTCTCGTCCGTATCGTGGACGGTTCTGTCTCGGAGTTTGACACGGGCGGGGGCTGAGACGACAGTGAGGCCCATGACCGCGGTCCTCGTACTTCACCGGCGCGCTGCCTGAGGCACACCAGCCTCGCCGCAGCGCGCGCCCTTCACGTCCCCACCCGGACTGAAGGGCTTTTTCATGGCAGAAGACAATGGTGACGGCCCGGTCACGACCCGAGACGAAGTGGAGAGAGCACGTGAGTGAGAGCGTGACGGAGCAGCCCCGCACGGCCTTCCCCAGCCCCGCCTCCGTGGCGAAGCAGGTGCAGGAGACCCGCCCGGCCCAGGCCCGCGAGGCCACCGGGGCCGAGAGTCTCGTCCTCGCGCTGGAGTCGGTCGGCGCCGAGGTCGTCTTCGGGATCCCGGGCGGCGCGATCCTGCCGGCCTACGACCCGCTCATGGACTCCACCTCGGTCCGCCACATCCTCGTGCGTCACGAGCAGGGCGCCGGCCACGCCGCCGAGGGCTACGCCAGCGCCACCGGCAAGGTCGGGGTGTGCATGGCGACGTCCGGGCCGGGGGCGACCAACCTCGTCACCGCCATCGCCGACGCCTACATGGACTCGGTCCCGATGGTTGCGATCACCGGCCAGGTCAGCTCCGCGGCGATCGGCACGGATGCCTTCCAGGAGGCCGACATCCGCGGCATCACGATGCCGATCACCAAGCACAACTACCTCGTGACCGACCCCGCCGACATCCCCCGGGTGATCGCCGAGGCATTCCACGTCGCGAGCACCGGCCGGCCCGGCCCGGTCCTCGTCGACATCTCCAAGGACGCGCTGCAGGCCGGCACCACCTTCTCCTGGCCCCCGCAGATCGACCTGCCCGGCTACCGCCCGACGGTCAAGCCGCACCAAAAGCAGATCCGCGAGGCCGCGCGCCTCATCGCGGCCAGCCGAGAGCCGGTGCTCTACGTCGGCGGCGGCGTGATCCGCTCCGGCGCCCACGAGGAGCTACGGGCCCTCGTCGAGGCCACCGGCATCCCCGTCGTCACCACCCTCATGGCGCGCGGTGCCTTCCCCGACACCCACCCGCTGCACCTCGGCATGCCCGGGATGCACGGGTCGGTCGCGGCGGTGACGGCGCTGCAGCGCAGCGACCTCATCATCGCCCTCGGTGCCCGCTTCGACGACCGGGTGACGGGCCAGCTGAGCTCCTTCGCCCCCTTCGCCAAGGTCATCCACGCCGACATCGACCCGGCCGAGATCGGCAAGAACCGCACCGCCGACGTCCCGATCGTCGGCGACGCGAAGGAGATCATCGCCGAGCTGACCGAGGAGGTCCGCGGCAAGCCGGGTCAGGACATCAGCGCCTGGGTGCGCCGGGCGAAGGGGTGGGCGCAGACCTACCCGGTCGGCTACACCCCGAGCGAGGAGCCGGGAGCACTCTCGCCGCAGTACGTCATCGAGAAGATCGGCGAGATCGCGGGCCCGGAGGCGGTCTACGCCGCCGGCGTCGGGCAGCACCAGATGTGGGCCGCACAGTTCATCGACTACGAGCGCCCCGGCGCCTGGCTGAACTCCGGCGGGGCCGGGACGATGGGCTACTCGGTGCCGGCGGCGATGGGTGCCAAGGTCGGCGAGCCCGACCGGGTCGTGTGGGCGATCGACGGCGACGGCTGCTTCCAGATGACCAACCAGGAGCTGGCGACCTGCGTCATCAACGACATCCCGATCAAGGTCGCGGTGATCAACAACTCCAGCCTCGGCATGGTGCGCCAGTGGCAGTCGCTCTTCTACAACCAGCGCTACTCCAACACCGACCTGCACACCTCCGTGGGCAGCCGGATCCCCGACTTCGTCCTGCTGGCCGAGGCCTACGGCTGCGTCGGCCTGCGCTGCGAGCGGCCCGAGGACGTCGAGGCGACGATCCGGCAGGCGATGGAGATCACCGACCGGCCGGTCGTCATCGACTTCGTCGTCGAGCGCGACGCGATGGTCTGGCCGATGGTGCCTGCCGGGGTGTCCAACGACGCGATTCAGATCGCCCGCGACGCCGCGCCGGACTGGGACCGCGAGGAGTCCGAGGCCTACGCCCAGGGCACCGACGCCGACCACAGCGAGACCGGCGGGCAGACCGACGAGCAGAGCGACACCCAGTCCGACACCGCTGACCAGGAGGCGTGAGGAGCCGACATGAGCAGCAAGCACACCCTCTCGGTCCTCGTCCAGGACAAGCCCGGCGTCCTCGCCCGGATCTCCGCGCTCTTCTCCCGGCGCGGGTTCAACATCGACAGCCTCGCCGTCGGCCCCACCGAGCAGCCCGACGTCTCGCGGATGACCGTCGTCGTCGACGTCGACGTCCTCCCGCTGGAGCAGGTGACCAAGCAGCTGAACAAGCTCGTCGAGGTGCTCAAGGTGGTCGAGCTCGACCCCCTCGCCTCGGTCGAGCGCGAGCTGCTCATCGTCAAGGTGCGCGCCGACGCGACGACGCGGGGCCCGATCCTCGAGACCGCGCAGCTGTTCAAGGCGCGCATCCTCGACGTCACCCCGGAGGCGATGATCATCGAGTCGACCGGCAACACCAGCAAGCACGAGGCGCTGCTGGAGATCCTCACGCCCTTCGGGGTCAAGGAGATCGTCAAGTCCGGCATGGTGGCGATGGCCCGCGGCCCTCGCTCCATCACCGACCGATCCGGCCGCTGACCCCCCTTCGCTCATCCGCAAACCACCGACCACGCAGACCACGACAGCAAGGAGCACCGCAACCATGGCCGCCGAGATCTACTATGACGACGACGCCGACCTCTCGATCATCCAGGGCCGCAAGGTCGCGGTCATCGGCTACGGCTCGCAGGGGCACGCCCACGCGCTGAACCTGCGCGACTCCGGGGTCGACGTGCGCGTCGGCCTCAAGGAGGGCAGCTCGAGCCGCGCGAAGGCGCAGGACGAGGGCCTGCGGGTGCTCACCCCGCGCGAGGCGGCGGAGGAGGCCGACGTCGTCGTCATCCTCGCGCCCGACCAGGCCCAGCGCAGCCTGTACGCGCAGGACATCGAGCCGGCGCTCAGCGACGGCGACGTCCTCGTCTTCAGCCACGGCTTCAACATCCGCTTCGGCTACATCCAGCCCCCGGCCGGGGTCGACGTCATCCTCGTCGCGCCCAAGGCGCCGGGGCACACGGTGCGCCGCGAGTACGTCGCCGGGCGCGGCATCCCCGACATCATCGCCGTCGAGCAGGACCCCTCGGGCCAGGCCTGGGAGATCGCGAAGTCCTACGCGAAGGGGATCGGCGGCACCCGCGCCGGGGTCATCAAGACGACCTTCACCGAGGAGACCGAGACCGACCTCTTCGGCGAGCAGGCGGTGCTCTGCGGCGGGATGAGCCACCTCGTCCAGGCCGGCTTCGAGACCCTCACCGAGGCGGGCTACCAGCCCGAGATCGCCTACTTCGAGGTGCTGCACGAGCTCAAGCTCATCGTCGACCTCATGTGGGAGGGCGGCATCGCCAAGCAGCGCTGGTCGATCTCGGACACCGCCGAGTACGGCGACTACGTCTCCGGCCCGCGGATCATCGACGACTCGGTCAAGGAGCGCATGCGCGAGGTCCTCTCCGAGATCCAGGACGGGTCCTTCGCCCAGCGCTTCATCGACGACCAGGACGGCGGGGCGAGCGAGTTCCAGCAGCTGCGGGAGCAGGAGGCCGGGCACCCGATCGAGGCCACCGGCAAGGTGCTGCGCAGCCACTTCTCCTGGAAGCAGACCGACGACGACTACACCGAGGGCAGCGCCGCCCGCTGACCTCGCCCCCTGACGCCCCCGCTACCACGCAGTACTGGTCGTGATCACAGCCAGTACTGCGTGGTAGCGGGCGTCGAAGGGGGGTTGTGGGCGACGCCGGAGGCGCCGGGCCGGATCTCGCTAGGCTGGCCTGATCATGCGAGTACACCGAGACCCTGAGCAGCTGCGCGCGGTGGGCGCCGCGGGTGGCCGGCTCGGTCGCTGCGCGGGCGAGGCGGCCGATGAGCTGCTCGACGCCCTCCCGATCGTCGGCGACCACGCCAGCCAGCGGGCCGTCGACGACGCCGTCGACTCCCTCGTCGCCGCCCTGCGCGCGATCGAGGTCGACGCGCTCGAGGTGTCCTTCGCCCTCGGCAGCCTCGCGGAGGAGCAGTCGCCCGGCACGCAGCACTCGACAGGCGCGCAGCCGGGGGCGGCATCGACCTCGGCCGGGCAGGCCCGGCAGTGAGCGCCGACCTGCAGGGAGACCCCGGGTCGCTCGCCTCCCTCGTCTCGACCCTGCGCCGCCACGAGCGGGCGCTCGCGGGCGCGACCGACGACCTCACCCGCGCCCAGCAGCAGGCGGCCGACGGCTGGGTCGGCCGGGTGGCGGTGCGCCACCGTCACGGCCTGGACGACCTCGCCGCCCGGGCGGGCGCCTCCCGGGCCGAGCTGACCCGGCTGGCATCGGCGCTGGAGGAGTACGCCGACGCCCTCTCGGAGGCGAAGGGGGAGCTGCGCCGGGTCGAGGAGCAGGCCGCCGCCGTCGGGCTGGAGCTGCGCGACGGGGCCGTGGTGCGTCGTCCCGGAGTCCTCGGCGAGGCCGACGCGAGCCACGTCGCCGAGCAGGACGCGACGATCGAACGGCTGCAGCGGGCGCTGGCCCGCAGCCGAGTCCTCCTCGAGCGCCGCCGCTCGGTCCTCGTCGATCACGCCGAGAGCCTGCAGCGGTCACTACGGTGACCGGTGTGAACCTCACCAAGACCTACGACCTGCCCGCGTCCGTCGAGGACGCCTATGCCGTCATCACCGACGAGGACTTCCAGCGCGATCGCGTCGGCGCGGTCGGCCACGGCTCGACCGCTGCCGTCAGCCGCAGCGGCGAGACCGCGGTGGTCCGCATCGAGATCCAGCAGCCCACCGACGGCGCGCCCGCCCCGGTCCGCTCCGTCGTCGGTGACCACCTGACGGTCATCGACGAGCGGCAGTGGGGTGAGGCGACCGCGGACGGGGCCCGCGAAGCCGACCTGCGGGTGCACACCGTCGGCGCACCGATCAACCTCACCGGCAGCGCGGCGCTGCGTCCCACCACCGCTGGCTGCCAGCTCGTCATCGACGGCGATCTGCGCTGCACCATCCCCCTCATCGGCCGCTCGCTCGAGGGACAGATCGCCGGGGCGATCGGTCAGGTGGTCGACGAGGAGGCGGCCGCCCTCGCCCGGCGTCTGGGTGAGTGACAGACGGCGCTAGTGTGACGAGTACCGACGACGACGTCGGTCTCGTCACGACGCGATCGAGGACACGTTTACAGGACCATGGCTCCGCTCTCAGCTGACTCCACCAGTGCCCAGGACCCCACCGAGGACCGCAGCGACAGCGTCGCCGTCGAGCAGGCCGCCCGCCTGGCCGCCGACGCCGGCGAGGATCCCCCCTTCGTCCGCCGATACCTCCGGCACGTCGAGGCCGAGGTCGGCGACCGCTCCGCCGAGGAGCTGCTCGCCATGGCGACCGCGCATCGTGAGCTCGCCGCCCGGCGCGCGCCGGGGGAGACCCTCGTCGCGATCGACGGGGGCACCCTGCGGGTCGTCACCGACGACCGTCCCTTCCTCGTCGACTCCGTGCGCGGCGCTCTGGAGGGCCGCGGTCACCGCATCACCGCGGTCGTGCACCCCCAGCTGTGCGTCGCGCGTGACGCCGACGGCCGGCTGCAGGAGATCACCGACCTCGCCCCGGACGCCGAGGCCGACTCTGGTGTCGCGGAGTCGTGGATGCGATTCGAGGTGGCCGGGTCCGGGCTGGAGCAGTCCGACGGCGAGGCCATGGTGCGCTCGGTCCTCGACGAGGTCGAGATCGTGGTCCAGGACTGGCAGCCGATGCGCGCCCGGGTCCAGGAGCTGGCCGAGCGGATCGGCGAAGGGGGTGACGAGCGGGCCACCGAGAGCGCGGACTTCCTGCGGTGGGTGGCCCAGGACCACATGCTGCTGCTCGGGGTGCGTGACTTCACCGTCGACGGCGACGCTATGGAGATCGTCGCCGGGTCGGGCCTGGGGACGCTCACCGGCGACGAGCGCAAGCTGAGCGACGCCGAGCGCGGCCTGGCCGACGGCGAGCGCGGTGTCTGGATCGGCAAGGGCTCCTCGCGCGCCACCGTCCACCGGGTGGCCTACCCCGACCACGTCGCGGTGCGCTGGCAGGGACCGGACGGCCAGGTGCAGGAGACCCGGATCGTCGGCCTCTTCACCTCCAGCGCCTACACCGAGCCGGTCCTGAGCATCCCGGTGCTGCAGCGCAAGATCGACCACATCCTCCAGTCGGCCGGGTGGAGCCGCGACTCGCACAGCGGGGCGCGGGTGCTGCGGCTGCTCGAGACCTTCCCGCGCGACGAGCTCTTCCAGAGCTCGGCCGAGCACCTCGAGCAGGTGGTGCACGAGGTGCTCAGGGTCGAGGGCCTGCGCCAGACCGCGCTCTTCCTGCGCGGCGACGGGCAGCAGCAGTTCGTCTCGGCGCTGGTCTACCTGCCGCGCGACCGGTACACCACGCCGGTGCGCCAGCGCATCGAGGAGGTGCTCTCGGAGGCGATCGGCGCCGACGAGGCGACCTTCACCGCCAAGGTCTCCGAGGACTCCCTCGCCCGCCTGTCCTACGTCCTGCGACGCGAGGACGGCGCAGCCGTGCACGTCCCGTCCGACGCCGAGCTCGCGGCGCTGCGCACCAGCGTCGCCGAGGCCTCACGCAGCTGGACCGAGATGCTCCAGACCAAGGCGGTCGAGCTGCTCGGCCGGGAGAGCGCGGAGGCGGCGCTCGCCCCCTTCGTCGACGGCTACCCGCTGGACTACCAGGGTGCCTTCACCGCCGCCCAGGCCGTGGCCGACCTGAAGAACGCCGTGCGGATCGACGAGGAGCACCGCTACGCCGGGGTGCTCTACGACCCGCAGACCGGGCACGACGTCGGGCCGCAGGTGCGCCGCTTCAAGCTCTTCAGCATCGACCGGGTGTCGCTGGCCGACATCATGCCCGTCTTCCGCGACCTCGGGGTCGAGGTGATCGACGAGGAGCCCTACATCCTCACCCGCTCCGACGGTGAGCGCATCGGGGTGTACGACTTCGGTCTCAAGGTCGCCGACGCCCAGAGCTGGCAGCAGCACAGCCACGAGGAGCTGCGCGACCTCGTCGAAGGGGTGGTCGCGGCCGTGTGGAGCGGGCGGGCCGAGTCCGACGCGCTCAACGCGCTCGTCGTCGGCGCGGGCCTGACCTGGCGCGAGGTGGCGCTGCTGCGCACCATCGCCAAGTACCTCAAGCAGACCCGGGCCACGTGGAGCCTGCGCTCCCTCGCCGAGGCGCTCGTGAGCAACCCCGGCATCGCCACCGACCTCGTCGCGCTCTTCACCGCGCGCTTCGACCCGGACGCCGAGGGCGACGAGGGGGCCCGGGCCGAGGCTCAGGCGGCGGTGCGTGAGCGGATCGAGACCGCGCTGGACGACGTGGCCTCGCTCGAGCAGGACCGGGTGATCCGCGCCTTCGTCGGGGTGATCGCCGCGACCCTGCGCACCAGCTACTACCAGGTCGACGAGGCGGGCGAGCCGCTGCCGCGGATCAGCCTCAAGCTCGAGCCGGCCAAGGTGCCCGACCTGCCCAAGCCGTGGCCCGCCTTCGAGATCTGGGTCTGCTCCCCGCAGGTCGAGGGGGTGCACCTGCGCTTCGGGCTCGTCGCCCGAGGCGGGCTGCGCTGGAGCGACCGGCGGGACGACTTCCGCACCGAGGTGCTCGGACTGGTCAAGGCGCAGATGGTCAAGAACGCCGTCATCGTCCCGACCGGATCCAAGGGTGGCTTCGTCGGCAAGCAGCTGCCCGACCCGGCCGAGGACCGCGAGGCGTGGATGGAGGCCGGCCGCTCGGCGTACGTGCAGTTCATCTCCGGGCTGCTCGACGTGACCGACAACCGGGTCGACGGTGAGATCGTCGCGCCGGAGCGCGTCGTGCGTCACGACGGCGACGACCCCTACCTCGTCGTCGCCGCCGACAAGGGCACGGCCACCTTCTCCGACCTGGCCAACTCGGTGGCGCTGGACTACGGCTTCTGGCTCGGCGACGCCTTCGCCTCCGGCGGGTCGATCGGCTACGACCACAAGGGGATGGGCATCACCGCGCGCGGCGCGTGGGAGTCGGTCAAGCGGCACTTCCGCGAGATGGGTCACGACACCCAGACTGAGGACTTCACCGTCGTCGGCATCGGCGACATGTCCGGGGATGTCTTCGGCAACGGGATGCTGCTCTCCGAGCACATCCGGCTGGTCGCCGGATTCGACCACCGGCACATCTTCATCGACCCCGACCCGGACGCGGCCAGCTCCTATCCGGAGCGGCGGCGTCTCTTCGACCTCGGCCGTAGCTCGTGGGACGACTACGATCGCGACCTGATCAGCGACGGTGGAGGGGTGTGGCCGCGTACCGCGAAGTCGATCGACGTCAGCGAGCAGGCGGCCCGGGCGCTCGGGCTGGACGGCCCGACCGCGATGACCCCGACCGAGCTGATCCACGCGATCCTGCGCGCCCCGGTCGACCTGCTGTGGAACGGCGGGATCGGCACCTACATCAAGGCCACGTCCGAGAGCCACGACGAGGTGGGGGACCGGGCCGGTGACGCCTACCGGGTCAACGGTGACCAGCTGCGCGTGCGGGTCGTCGGCGAAGGGGGGAACCTCGGCGCCACCCAGCGCGGCCGGATCGAGGCCGCCCGCCACGGCGTGCGGATCAACACCGACGCGATCGACAACTCGGCCGGCGTCGACACGAGCGACCACGAGGTCAACATCAAGATCCTCCTCGGGGAGGTCGTGCGCGACGGCGGGCTCGACGAGGACGGCCGGGTCGAGCTGCTCGCCTCGATGACCGACGAGGTCGCGCGGATGGTGCTGCGGGACAACTACGAGCAGAACGTGCTGCTCGGCAACGCCCGCTCGCAGGGCGGGTCGATGCTCCCCGTCCACGAGACCTTCATGCGGGCGCTGGTGGCCCGCGGCGAGCTCGACCGCGAGCTGGAGTTCCTGCCCAGCCAGGCTGAGGTCGAGCACCTCGAGCACGAGGGGCTCGGGCTGAGCTCCCCGGAGCTCTCGGTGCTCCTCGCCTACTCCAAGCTGGCGCTGAAGAACGACCTGCTGGAGAGCGCGACGCCCGACGACGAGGCCCTCGAGGGCCTCCTCCTGGACTACTTCCCGGACAAGGTGCGCCAGGCCTATCCCGACCAGGCGCGGGCTCACCCCCTTCGCCGGGAGATCGTCACGACCGTCCTGGCCAACGAGGTGGTCAACCGGGGCGGGATCACCTTCGTGCACCGGGCGTGCGACGAGACCGGTGCGACGAGCGAGCAGGTGGCTCGCGCCTTCGTCGCCTCCCGCGACATCTTCCGGCTGCAGCCCTACGTCCGCGCGGTGGAGGCGCTCGACAACGAGGTGCCGACCGAGGTGCAGACCCGGCTCTACCTCGAGTTCCGCCGACTGATGGACCGCTCGGTGCGCTGGTTCCTCGCGGCCCGCTCGGGTCGGCTGGCGATCCGCGGGGAGGTCGAGCGGTTCGCGCCGGTCGTCGAGGAGCTCGGCCCGCAGGTCGTCGACCTGCTGCAGGGCTCGGAGGCTGAGCGGCTTCGCCAGGAGGCCGGGGTGCTGCAGCGGGACGGGGTGCCCGAGGAGCTCGCGGTGTGGACCGCCTCGCTCCTCGACCAGTACTCGCTGCTCGACATCACCGACATCGCCGCCGACACCGGGCTGACGCCCGGCGAGGTGGCCGCGGTCTACTACCTCGTCTCTGAGCAGTTCCGCATCGACGACCTGCTGCACCGGGTGACGGCGCTGCCGCGCGCCGAGCGGTGGGACTCTCTCGCTCGCGGCGCGCTGCGCGACGACCTCTACGCGACCCTGCAGAGCCTGACCCGCTCGGTGCTCGACGCGAGCAGCGAGCTGGACTCGCCCGAGCCCGACGAGCGCTTCGCGACCTGGCTGGAGTCGCACGACGAGTCCTGGCAGAGGGTGCGCAACTCCCTCGCCGGGATCCGGGCGCTACCCACGCCGACGGTCGCCGCCCTGTCCGTCGCGCTGCGCACCCTGAGGTCGGTGACCCGCTGACACCCGCACCGGTCCCGCCCCGGGGCGTCGAGGCTCCGGCGTGAGCAGCACCTCGCCCATCCTCTCCTCGGCGACCACCCTCGGTGACGCGGTGGCCGAGCGCCTGCGCCTGCTCGTCGAGGACTGGCAGCTGCTCGCCGACCTCGGGTACTGCGACCTCCTGCTCTGGGTGCGCGGCGAGGACGGCTGGGTGGCGGCCGCGCATGCGCGGCCGATGACCGGGCCGATGGCCTTCGTCGACGACATGGTCGGGACGCGGCCGGACCGCGACACCGCCGAGGCGCTCGACGTCGCCCGGCTCGCCGAGCGAGTGATCACCGGCGACGCGCTCGCCGGCCCCGCGGGGGTGCTCATGGTCCCGGTCGGTGGGGCCGGCGGCAGCGCGGTGATGACTCGGCATCGCTCCCCCGACGACACCCGTGACGTGAGCGCGCTTGAGCAGGCCTACCTCGACGTCGCCGACGACCTGTGCCGGATGATCCTCACCGGTGACTGGCCGAGCGGGTCCAGCGTCACCGGTCAGCGCCGGGGGGCGCCGCGGGTCGGGGACGGGGTGATCCGTCTCGACGCGGACGGTGAGGTGGTCTTCGCCAGCCCCAACGCGGTGAGCGCGCTGCGCCGCCTCGGGCACGAGGGGCCGCTCGTCGGTCAGGTCCTCGCGCAGGTGGTGAGCAACCTGCCGCAGATCGACGGCCCGCTCGACGAGGGCCTGGCCCTGGTCACCATGGGCCGGGCCGCCTGGCGCGCCGAGGTCTCGGCCGGGGGAGCGACGACGACGCTGCGCGCGGTCCCGTTGGTGCACCGGGGGCAGCGCACCGGCGCGCTGCTGCTCGTGCGGGACGTCTCGACGCTGCGCCGCCGCGAGGGCGAACTGCTGAGCAAGGACGAGACGATCCGCGAGATCCACCACCGGGTGAAGAACAACCTGCAGACGGTGGCGGCGCTGCTGCGGATGCAGTCCCGCCGGCTCGAGGACGTCGCCGGGCGGACGGCGCTGAAGGAGGCCGAGCGGCGGATCGGGGTCATCGCGCTGGTCTACGAGGCGCTGAGCACCGGATTCACCGAGGAGGTCGACTTCGACCAGGTCGCGCTGCGGGGGCTGCGCGCGATCGTCGAGGTGGCCCGCACCGAGCACGAGATGAGCTCTCGGGTCGAGGGGTCGTTCGGCTGGATGGACCCCTCGGAGGCGACATCCGTCGCGCTCATCGTCTCCGAGCTGGTGCAGAACGCCGTGGAGCACGGCCTGGGCGAAGGGGGATCGATCCTCGTCACGGCGGACCGTCGCCCGGACGGGGCGGTGGACATCCTCCGGGTGAGCATCGTCGACGACGGGGCCGGCCTGCCGGCCGGGTTCCGGCCGAGCCGGGCGGGGTTGGGGACACGGATCGTCACCGCGATGGTCGAGGACCTCAAGGGCTCGATCCGATGGGAGGACGCCGAAGGGGGCGGGACGAAGGTCTCGTTCTCCGCGCGGCTGAAGCGCCGGTCGGGTTAGCCCTCGCGGCGCCGGTCAGCTGGCGCGATGCCGGTCGGTCAGCCGGCGCGGCGGGCGCGGGCGTTGCGCCGCTTCAGGGCGCGGCGCTCGTCCTCGGAGAGGCCGCCCCAGACGCCGGCGTCCTGACCGGACTCCAGCGCCCACTTCAGGCAGGTGTCGATGACCTCGCACCGGCGGCACACCTTCTTGGCCTCTTCGATCTGGGCGATGGCGGGCCCGGTGTTGCCGATCGGGAAGAAGAGCTCGGGGTCTTCGTCGAGGCAGGCTGCGCGATCGCGCCAGTCCATGGGGAGGTGCTCCTTGTCAGTCGGGGGTTACCGGTCGAGGGTGGACAGGTGGTGCTGTGGTCCCTGCTCCTGTCGATCGGCGTTGACGGACGGTGCGGGTCGAGCGACCCCCGTGGAAGGGGCCTTACCTGCCGAACGCATGATGAACGAAGGGTGTTCCGGTGGTGTTCGGATCACGACTTGGCGCATCACGGCGGGCAGCCCACCATGCTAGCGACGGCGACGCTGTTGCGCTAGGGATTCGTGAGAAAATTCTTCTACATCTGCAGGGCACCTACAGTTCAGGCGTGAGCAGCACGACGCAGACCTCTGAGAGGGGCACTCCCGCGACCGTCGCCGCGCTCGTCTGCCTCGTCGAAGGACTCGGCCTGGGCGCCGTCGCTGTGCTCTACGCACGCGAGCTCATGGCCGGTGCTGCCGACGAACCGTCGATCGCCGGCATGGCCCTGGCGCTGACGCTCGTCTTCGCCGGGTTGCTGCTCGTCCTGGCCCGGGCATGGTGGTCGAGGCGGCAGTGGCCGCGCACGCCGACGATCGTGTGGAACCTGCTGCTCCTGCCGGCGATCTGGACCCTGCATACCACCAACGGTGCGGCGGTCTCGGTGCCGCTGCTGGTCCTCGCGCTCGCCGGGATCGCCGCAGCCGCCCTCGCCCCAGCGGTGGACCGGTCTGACGACGCTCTCTACTAGCCGGTCCGCCCACACTGACCCGATCCGGCACCGGCCCGTCGCTCCGTCCCAGCCCCGTCGCAGTCGTGAGCCCTGTCATTGGGCACGAGGGGGTGGAGAACACGGGCTCGTTGTGCGCCAGCCTGTTGCGGAACTTCACCACGCGGGCCATCAAGTCATGCACCCGCGCTCGCCGGGTCTCCTTGGGGAACGCCCGATGCAGCATCGGGTTCCACAGCGTCGGTGTTCGCTCGCCAACGGTCAGGGCAGACCAGAATCCGAAGGTCAATGCTGCGACGACCTCGGCATGTGACGGAGTCGAGCTCAGTCCCCGCTTGGCGTCTGCGATCCGGGCCCGGCTCGTTCTGTCGCGCATCCGCTGCTGAGCTCGGGCGCGTTGGACGCCCTGCTCACGGTGGAAGAGCGACGAGTGCGGGTCGATGGACCAGTCCGGGAACTGTCGGGTGAGTTCGCGGTCATACGCGTTGCGTACCGCGACCTCCAGGTGCCCTACATCCACGATTCCGGCGGCCGCGACTCGGGAGTCCCACAAGTACGTCTGCATCGCCACGGTGTGATCCCCACGGGCCACCTCGAGGTAGCGGCGGTAGCGCGGCGCGCTCAGCCACTGCACCGCGTGTGAGGCGTCAATCGAGGCCGCGTCATCGGTCATGACCGGTACCATCGGAACACCGCCCCGCGGGAACTGTCCTCTGTCTGGTTCTCACCAGTTAGGCACCGCGGGGCTTTGGTCTGCCAGAGGGCGCCCGCGACCCGCAATGCGGGGCAGCACGCCGTGAGTGGGTCGATGGTCAGGCTCTCAGCCATGGTGGGTGTGTACTGATCTCGGGCAACCGACGACTACCCGCTGCTCGCTGCGGACGGCAGGAGGGCAGGGACTTCCGGGTAGGCCACCTGGACGTGGCTGACCGCGCCGTCGGCGACCAGGTAGCCGCGACCGGGGAGGCGCGGTGAGGCCGGGACCCGTACGCCGAAGCATTCACCGTCCGCACGTGACCACGGCTGGAGAAGAAGCCCGTGGCGAGAGCGGCACAGCGCGGCGGACAGGCCGCGGATGGATCCCGCAGCGACCGCGGAGGTGCTCGTGAGCAGGGCGACACCCGGCGCTGCTCCTGGCCGCGCAAGCTCTCGGACGGCAGCCTCGACGGGGGTCCCCTCGAGCCGCTCGACATCATCGATGAGCACCACCGGGGCATCCTCGCCGCGGATGAGGTCCACGAGGGCGTCGAGCTCGTCCGGCTCCACGCGATGGGTGGCATGTCCGACGAGAGGGTCCGTCTCGCCGGTGGCGACGACGATGAGCGGTCGTCCCGCTGAGGCCAGGGCAGCACCTGCCAGACGAAGGGCACTCGAGCGCCCGGACCGGGAGGGACCGACGACGGTCCACCGGCTCCCCGTCCCGCGTAGGTCCACCGTGGCGGGGCGGCCGGTCTCGCCGGAGTGGCCGAGGAGGACGACTCCGGGGCCAGCGACCTCCCCCTTCGTGGAGGCAAGTGCGTCGAGGCTCACCCGCGGGGGCAGCGGCTCGATGGTCCACCCCCATGGTCCCCGTACCTGACGTGACGTCACGTCCGGCGCGTCGGCGCCGCTGACCGGCATCGCAAGCTGCGCGAGCACGCCCTCCGGCATGACGAAGCAGCGGCCGGGAGGCCGCGGAGCGCTCGCGTCGGGCGATCGCAACCCGGCGGACAACAGGTCCGCCCGGTCAGGCAGGTCGAGCACGAGACGCCGACGGAACGAGCCGGCGATCCCGCCGACGAGCAGCTCGCGCCCACCTGCCACCACGGCGCAGATGCCGAGATCGCTGCCGTCCCGCGCGACCCGGGTCAGGGCTGCCACGGCTGCGGCGTCCTCCGGGCCGCTCCGGGCGGTCAGCTCCGCCCACCCGTCGATGAGCAGGAGGAGCACCGGGGGCGGCGGCGGGGCATCCCCGCGTGTCCAGGCTGCTCGCCACCGCCCGTAGGTCGGGAACCCACTGTCGTGCAGGGCGAGGCGCCTCTCGTCGGCGTCTGTCTCGGCGCGTTCCGCCAGCTGGCGGACTGCGGGCGCATCGTGAAGGTCGACGACAGAGCCACAGGCTCGCGGCCCCATCGTCCGACGGGCCACGAGAGGGGAGGCGGTGACGAGGTGCGAGACCACGGGGGTGTCCAGGTCACGGTCTGCCCGGGTGAGCAGCGATAGCAGCGCGGTGGTGCGCCCCGACCCGGGACCGCCGACGATGGCCCACGCCCCGTCCTGCGGCGTCCAGCCGAAGGACTCCTGCCGTTGGTCGTGTGGACGGTCGGCCAGCCCCCAGACCACCTCTCCCGCAGCGGGGAGCAGCAGGCCCTCTTCCACCATCGCAGGGAGGGGCGGCAACCAGGGCCGGTGAGGCATGGGTAGACCACTCGCCGCGAAGGCTTCGCGGGCGGCCACCACGACAGCCTCGATGTCTGTCGGTCCTCGCAGCTCCGCCGCGGGGGAGTTGCTGCACTCCTGGGTGAGGAGGACCGATCCGTCGCGCGCCAACACTCTCAGACCTGGGTCCTCAGACTGAGGCTCGCCGCCGTAGGCGCACTGGAAGGCCACCGGCGGAGCACCCCCTGTCCGGACGTACGCCCGTCCTGGCAGACCTTCGGCGATCGCGGCGGCGTCCGGTGCGGCGATGACATCCTCGCTGTCGGAGCGGTCCCGCACCCTCAGGGCGATGCGCAGGCTGACGTTGGCCCGGATCTCCGGGGTGATCACACCACCAGGCCGCTGGGTCGCCAGGATCAGGTGGATTCCCAGCGAGCGCCCCAGCGCGGCGAGCCGGACCAGGTCACGCAGGACCTCGGGCTGCTCCTCTGCGAGCATGCGGAACTCGTCGACGGCGATGACCAGTCGGGGCAGGTCGATACCCAGGTCGTGCACGGCATCGATGTCGCTCGCGCCGTGCTCGGCGAGCAGCCGCTCACGACGGCGGAGCTCGGCGTCGAGACTGGTGAGCGCGCGTCGTGCACCCGCCGGGTCGAGGTCGGTCAGCAGCCCGACCGTGTGCGGCAGCTGGGCGCAGGATGCGAAGGCCGAGCCACCCTTGTAGTCGACGAGGACGAGGTTGAGGTCGCGCGGGCCGAGGCGAGCGGCGAGCGAGCAGATCCAGGTCTGCAACAGCTCGGACTTGCCCGACCCGGTGGTCCCGCCGACGAGGGCATGCGGACCGTCCCCGAGCAGGTCAAGGTGCATCGTGGCGTCAGCACTCACTCCCACCGGCACCCGCCAGCTCGACGTCTGCTCCCACTGCTCGCGCAGCGCATCAGGGGTGGGCTGGATGTCGAGGACACCGAGCAGGGCGACGCGATCCGCCAGAGCTGAACCGGCGTTCGTCGGGGTGGCGTCCCGCAACGGAGCCAGCGCCCTGCCCACTCGTGTGCCCCAGGTGGACGAGACGCCGTCAGGAGCGAAGTCGATGCGCCGACGCCGATCAGCGAGATCGCCGACGCCGTCGCGCAACGAGACGAGAGTCGTGCACTCGTGCGGTAGGTCGCGCTCGACGTCGGCCGAGACGAGCACACTGAGGCCTCGGCGCTGGCACTCGCTGAGCACGCGCCGCCAGGAGGGGTCCTCGCGCACGCTCGCCGGGTCGTCGAGCACCACCAGCGTGGTCTGCGATGACGGGTCTGCGGTGTCGGGCGCGGAGCCTTCGTCGACCAGCCCCGCCAGCTCCTCGACGTCCCACTGCTCGACGTGGGGTGCCCAGGCCAGCTCGGTGCATCGATGACGAGTCCCGACGAGGACGAGGCGTAGATCGCTCGGCGGGTGCAGCACGAGGAGCTGAGCGAGGTACCAGCGCACCCACCGCGTGACCGCGTCGGGGTCACCGGTGACGCCGACCACCGGCTCGGCGTCGAGGTCGATGACGACCGGCGCCTCGGTCAGCCGGGGTCGGGGCCGGTCACCCGGTCCGCGACGCACCTCCACCTGAGCGGGTACCTGTCCCGTCCCTGCGCGGACCGCGAGGTGGCACCCGTGCTCCCGCCGTCTCTCCCACAGCCGGGTCGACGGCAGGGAGGCCACCTGTCCGACCTCGTGGGCGTCCGGGTGGGCCCGACGCAGGCAACGCAGCTCCTCCGCGAGGGCAAGGTCGAGGCGGGCACGCTCCCTTCGCATCTCCCGACGCCACTCCTCGAGCGCCCGAGCGCTCTCCGACCTGCGTGACATCCGGTCCGAGACGTGGTTACCGAGCACCAGCACCGGTGACATCAGCGCGAAGACCATCATCCGAGGGCCGATGAGGACCGCCATCAGCAGTGCCACCGGGAGGGGCAGGAGGATCATCACCCACGGCAGCTGCCTGCGCGCCGGCGGGCCGGGCCGCTCCGGGAAGGTCACCGTCACCTGCGGCGGCGTTGGCTCGATCGACGGCGACGTCGTCACCGCCAGGTGTCCCTCGCCGGTGGGTTGGGTGGTGCACGGGCGGTGGGGGACCGCCGATCGTGCCTCGAGCCGGTGATGGCCCATCACGATCGCGCTCCCGTGATGGAGCGGGGTCCAGTCGTCGGCGATGCTCGTCCCGTCGACGGTCGTGCCGTTGGTCGTGCCACGGTCGCGGATCCGGGCGCCTCCGGTGTCGAGCAACACCTCGGCATGAACTCGTGAGAGCGCCCCGTCGGCGAGGGTGAGGTCGGCGCTGGCGGCGCGGCCGATGGTCGTCGTCCCGTGCCGCAGCGCCACCTCGCCGCCGGCGTCAGGTCCGGAGGTGACGGCAAGGACGAGGGGCGAAGGGGGGCGAGCGCTGGCTCGTGCGCCGGTGAGTGCAGGCGGCCGGACCAGGAGGGCGGCGCCCTGGATGAGCGGCGGAGAGCCGAGCTGGAGCGCGTCGTCGACGGGAACGCCGTCGACGACGAGCCGGTCAGCGGGGCTGAGGTCCAGCGCCTCGCGCAGCGCGCCGGCCACGACGTCGCCCCCGACCGGTGCGGAGGACTCGAGGGTCAGCTCTCGCGCTCCGCCCCGGCTCGTGGACACCGTGAGATCGATCAGCACATCTCGACGCTAGACCGGAGGCCCTCCTGCGCCGCCGGAGTTTTCCACAGCAGGGGGCGTTGACATCCGACCTGTGGATTCTCGACAGGACGAAGTGCCCGACGTTCGCTATTTTCGTTGCTCCAGGGGGAGTCAACCCGCATGCACGGCAGAGACAGGAGGGGACGCACGTGCCAGCGACTGAGGCCATCGAGGTGGTCGAGAGCGAGGTCAGGGAGCTGATCCGCCGCTCCGGGGTCGACCCGGTGCGAGACACGACCGCGGTCAGTGACCTCGTGCGTGAGGCGGTCACCGACTACGACGAGCGGGCGATGTCCGGCGCGATGCCGTTGCTCGGCAACTTCGAGGACGCGGTCAAGCGCGTGCTCGACGCCGTGGCGGGTTTCGGCCCGCTGCAGCCGTACTTCGACGACCCAGCCATCGAAGAGATCTGGATCAACGCGCCGACCCAGGTCTTCGTCGCCAAGGACGGCGTGGCTCAGCTCACCAGCACGATCCTCACCGAGGACGGGGTGCGCGACCTCGTCGAGCGGATGCTGAAGTCCTCGGGACGACGGGTCGACCTGTCCTCCCCCTTCGTCGACGCCGTGCTCCCGGACGGCTCCCGGCTGCACGTGACCATCCCCGACATCAGCCGGGAGCACTGGCTGGTCAACATCCGCAAGTTCGTCGTCAAGGCCGACCACCTCGACGACCTTGTCCGGCTCGGGACGCTGACCTCCCACGCGGCGCGGTTCCTGAGCGCTGGGGTGGCGAGCGGGCTGAACATCCTCGTGGCGGGCGGCACCCAGGCAGGCAAGACCACCCTGCTGAACTGCCTGTCCTCGGCCATCCCCGCCCGGGAGCGGGTGATCACCTGCGAGGAGGTCTTCGAGCTGAAGATCCCGCTGCGCGACGTCGCTGCCATGCAGTGCCGCCAGCCCAGCCTCGAGGGCAGCGGGGAGGTCCCGCTGCGCCGCCTCGTCAAGGAGGCTCTCCGGATGCGTCCCTCTCGGATCATCGTCGGTGAGGTCCGGCAGTCGGAGAGCCTGGACCTGCTGATCGCCCTGAACTCCGGCCTTCCCGGCATGGCCACCGTGCACGCCAACAGCGCGCGTGAGGCCGTGACGAAGATGTGCACCCTCCCGCTGCTGGCCGGCGAGAACGTCAGCGCGCGATTCGTCGTCCCCACCGTCGCCTCGTCGATCGACCTCGTCGTGCACGCTGCGTTGGAGCGGGACGGCGTGCGACGGGTGCGCGAGATCGTCGGCCTGCCGGGTCGGGTGGAGAACGACGTCGTGGAGATCGCAGAGCTGTTCACGACGCGTGGCGGTGAGCTGGTCCGCGCCGACGGCTTCCCGCCGCACCCAGAGCGCTTCGAGCGAGCCGGGTACGACCTCGCCGGTCTGCTGGCAGGTGCAGGCGCATGACCGGGATCCTCGTGGGCCTGCTCCTCGGTAGCGGGCTGTTCTGCATCTGGTGGTCCACCTGGCCCAGGACCGAGCGTGTCCGTGAACGCCCTCGCCTCCTGGTGCGGGTCGAGGACGATCTCGCCCAGGCCGGCCACCACACGATCACCCCGCGAGTGCTGTTCCTCGCCAGCGGACTGTGCTCCCTCTTCGTCTTCCTCGGAGTCTTCGCGCTGACCACCGTCGCGTCCGTCGCCTTCTGCTTCGCCGCGATGGCTGGGTGGCTGCCGATGGCGCTGGTGCGGATGAGGGCGCGTCGGCGCCGGGCCAAGCTGCGCGACGTGTGGCCGGACGTCGTCGACAACATCACCTCGGCGGTCCGTGCCGGACTCGCGCTCCCGGAGGCCCTCGCGCAGCTGTCGCACCGCGGCCCCGAGGAGCTGCGGCCGGTCTTCGCCGAGTTCGCCTCCGACTACCGGACCAGCGGCCGCTTCGCCGAGTCCCTCGATCGGCTCAAGCACCGGCTGTCGGACCCGGTGGGGGATCGGCTGGTGGAGTCGTTGCGCATCGCGCGGGAGGTCGGCGGCTCCGACCTCGGCGTGCTGCTGCGCACCCTCAGCTCGTTCCTTCGCGAGGACGCCCGGACCCGTGCCGAGCTCGAGACCCGCCAGTCGTGGACGGTCAACGCCGCGCGGCTGGCCGTGGGCGCCCCCTGGCTCGTGCTGGCGATGCTGTGCACCCGACCCCAGTCGATCGCCGCCTACGACAGCCGGGCGGGGCTCGTCGTCCTGGTCGTTGGTGCAGCTCTCTCCATCGCCGCCTACCGGCTCATGATGCGGATCGGTCGCCTGCCAGACGAGACCCGGGTCCTGCGATGAACGAGCTCGTCCACGACATCGGGCTGCACCGAGGCGGTGCTGTCCTCGGCGCGGTGCTCGCACTCGGTCTGGTCCTGATCTACCAGGGCCTGCCGAGGCACCGGAGGGCGACGCTGGACGATCGTCTGGCGCCGTACCTGCGCGATGCCCCGAAGCCGTCGAGGCTGCTCGCGGCCCGAACCCTGAGCGTCACCGAAGCGCTGCCAGCAGTGCTCCGTCCGGTCGTCGGCGGCTTGGCCACCCAGGTCGAGGGGGTCCTCGGTGGCAACCCCTCGGTGCGACGCAGGTTGCTCCGTGCGGGGCGCGACCCCGAGGTCGACCAGTTCCGCGCCGAGCAGGTACTGGCCGGCTTCGCCGGCGCCGTCCTCGGCGGTCTGGTCGGCAGCGTGGCGATGGCGACCCGGGGGTCGTCGGTGATCTCGCTCGTGCTGCTCGTCGGCCTGGGATTCTGCTTCGGAGTGCTTGCCCGCGACACGATGCTCAGCCGCGCCGCCGACTCACGCGAGCAGCAGATGCTTGCCGAGTTCCCGACCATCGCCGAGCTTCTTGCGCTCGCCGTCGCCGCCGGAGAGGGGGCGGTCGGGGCGCTCGAGCGGGTGGTGCGCACCTCGGAGGGCGAGCTGACGCGCGAGCTGCGTCAGTGCCTGGCCGATGCTCGCGCCGGTGCCAACCTCCCGCAGGCACTGCAGGGGCTGGCCGACCGGACCGGACTGCAGAGCCTGGCCCGTTTCGTCGACGGGATCGTCATCGCGGTCGAGCGGGGGACACCCCTCGCCGACGTGCTCCGAGCGCAGGCCCAGGACGTCCGCGAGGAGGGCCGTCGCCAGGTGATGGAGGAAGGGGGCAAGAAGGAGATCGCGATGATGGTCCCGGTCGTCTTCTTCGTCCTGCCGATCACCGTCGTCTTCGCCGTCTTCCCCGGCGTCGAGTTCTTCCAGTTCCGACTCTGAACCACCGAGGGTCGCCATCGGCGGCCCGTAAGAAGGAGGAAGCATGACCCACACCCTGATCAAGGCGCACCTCGCGCTGAGGTCCCGCCTGATCCGCACGCTCGACCGGGCCGCCGACGAGCGCGGCGACGTCCCCGGGTGGGTGCTCATCACGATCATGACCGCAGCCCTTGTCATCGGTCTGTGGACCATCGCCGAGGACCAGCTCAAGGCCATGTTCCAGGACGCGCTCAGCTCGGTCAGCCGCAAGAGCCCGTGATCGGCTCCGGTCGCTCCCTGCGCAGCGACGCTGGGGCGGCGACCTCGGACTTCGCACTGACCTCCGGGCTGCTCGCGCTGATCTTCGTCGCCGTCCTGCAGCTCGGCACGGCCCTGCACATCCGCAACACGCTCGTTTCGTGCGCCTCAGAGGGAGCGCGCTACGGTGCGCGCGTCGGCTCCAGCCCCGAGCAGGGCGCAGACCGCGCCAGGGCGCTCATCGACCGGTCGATCTCGAGCGCCTACGCCGACGACGTCACAGCATCGGTGGAGTCGACGGAAGCGGGCGTGCACGTCGTCGTGGTCCGGGTCAGCTCGCCGCTCCCGATCGTCGGACCGCTCGGGCCGGACGGCCAGCTCGACGTGACCGGCCGAGCCTTCATGGAGGAGCAGTGAGGCGACCCGCTCCCTGGATCGTGGTCGTGCGTCGCCGAGCCGGCGCCGACGACGGGTCCGCGGTCGTGGAGTTCGTGGCGCTGGCGGTGCTGCTGCTCGTGCCGCTGATCTACCTCGTGATGATGCTGGCGCGGCTGCAGGCCGGCAGCTTCGCGGTGACCCAGGCCGCGCGCGAGGCGGGCCGTGCCTACGTGACCGCCCAGCAGGCGGGCGAGGCACCGGGCCGGGCGCGGGCGGCTGCGGACATCGCCTTCGAGGACCAGGGCTTCGGTGGGCAGGGAGAGCTGTCGATCAGCTGCTCGGCAACCCCTTGCTTCACGCCCGAGGCCTCGATCTCGTCGACGGCTACGGTCACGGTCCCACTGCCCCTCGTCCCCGCCTTCGCCCGCGACGTGATCCCGCTGGAGGTGCCGGTGTCGGCCACCCAGGTCTCGACCGTACCGCGCTACGAGGTCCGCTCATGACGCGCAGCCGCCTTCGCCCTCCCCGACGTCTCCGCACGGCTCTCGGTGCGCGGGCTCGGTCGGACGACGGACAGCTCACCCTCCTCGTGCTCGGCATGGCCGTGATCATCATGACCCTCGTGGCGGGTGCCGTCGCGGTGACCTCGGTGCAGATCTCGCGCATGCACCTGCTCGATGCCGCGGACGCCGCGGCACTCGATGCCGTCGACGAAGGGGGTGACGAGCTCTACGACGGGGCGATCGGCCGCTCGGTTCCCGTCACCGAGGCGGCGGTCGCGGCGGCAGCGCAGGAGACCCTCGCCACCAGGGCTCGTCCCGCAGGGCTGCTCTCGTGGCAGGTGGCGCCGGGAACTGGTGCTCTCGACGGCTCGACGGCGGTGGTCGCCCTCACCGGTGAGGCCGACCTGCCCCTCGTCGGGGGGCTGCTGCGTGAGCTCGGGGGCTCGGTGACCATCTCGGTGGAGTCCAGGGCGCGAGCCGACATCGACCAGCCCGGGGGCACGCCGTGACCGTCGGCGAACTGCACTCAGCGCGGCGCCGGAGCTGGCAGAGTCAGCCGCATAGGCTCGGCCCATGACGAGCAGCGGCGACGGCTACGGCAACACCCCTCCCGGGTGGTACCCGGACTACGAGGGCATCACCCGATGGTGGGACGGCACCGCCTGGACCGAGCACACCCAGGAGGCACCGACCACCCCGATGCCCCAGCAGGATGGCGCGCCGGCGGAGAAGAAGGGGTCCGGCATCCCGAAGGCGGTGTGGATCATCGCCGGCATCGTCGGCCTGCTCCTCTCGCTCTGCCTCATCGGCGGGCTCATCGCTCTCGTGGCGAGCAGCGACGAGAGCGGCGAGGGGCGCTCGGAGACCACGTCCTCCAGCACGTCGGCCTCGACGACGTCTCCGAGCGAGAGCACCAGCGAGACCACGACCGAGCCGACCTCGAGCACCTCCACCCCGACGTCGTCATCGAGCTCTGCGAGCGAGACGAGCGAGACGAGCGAGACGAGCGAGACGAGCGAGGAGCCGGCGCAAGAGAGCAGCGAGGACGAGGAGAGCGGTGAGGGCAGCGTCTCTCAGCAGAACGCGCTGCGCTCTGCCGAGAGCTATCTTGAGTTCTCGTCCTTCTCCCGCCAGGGGCTCATCGACCAGCTGAAGTTCGAGGGTTACTCGACCCAGGACGCCACCTACGCCGTCGACGCCGTCGACGTCGACTGGATGGAGCAGGCGGCCAGCTCCGCCAAGGAGTACCTCGAGTACTCGCCCTTCTCCCGGCAGGGGCTGATCGACCAGCTCGAGTACGAAGGTTTCACCCCGGAGCAGGCCCGGCACGGCGTCGACGAAGCCGGCCTGTAAAGCACACCCCACACCCCAAACGAGGCAGATCGTGTCGAGCACACCAGAGAACACCCAGCCCCAGCGCGACGGTGACGACCTCACCCCTTCGCCGGACGACGCCGAGGTGACCCAGCGCACCGACGGGAAGGTCGAAGGGGCCCTGGCCGGGGAGGACACCATCCCCGCCGGCGAGGTTCGCCAACCCGAGCGGACCCACGAGCACCCCAGCCCGAGGCAGCCCGAGGTGCGGGCGGTGCTGCCGCCGACCCTGGTGGTCCTCCTCGGCGTCGCCGGGGCAGTCGTTGCCATCGGCGGGCTGAAGTCGGTCGGGTCGATCATCGCCCCGACCTTCCTGGCGATCACCCTCATCATCGCCGTCTTCCCGATCTACCAGGCGATGGCCAAGGTGCTACCCAGAGCACTCGGAGCGATCGTCATGCTGCTGCTCCTCTACGGCATGCTCGCCCTCGTCGGCGGCTCCATCGGCCTGGCCGCCGGCAAGGTCGCGACCGAGCTGCCCAAGTACGCCGACACCTTCAACTCCCTCGTCGACAACGGCATGGACACTCTCATCGGGCTCGGGGTCAGCGAGAAGCAGATCACCGACGCGGTGAACAACTTCGAGCTGCGCGACCTCACCGGGGTGGCGACGCAGCTCGCGAACACCCTGACCGGGCTCACCACGGCGATGGCCTTCCTGCTCACCGTGATGCTCTTCCTCACCATGGACGCCGGCGGATTCCCCAAGCGGCTGCGCATGGTGCACTCCGACAAGCCCGACGTCGCCGACGCGCTCACCGACTTCGGGCTGCGGGTGCGCCGGTACTGGGTCGTCTCGACCCTCTTCGGCATCATCGTGGCCGTCATCGACGTCGTCGCGCTGATGATCCTCGACGTGCCGCTGGCGCTGACCTTCGGCCTGCTCGCCTTCGTCACGAACTACATCCCCAACATCGGCTTCTTCCTCGGGCTCATCCCACCGGCGCTGCTGGCGCTGCTCGACGGGGGAGTGAGCACGATGATCTGGGTGATCGTGATCTACAGCGTGGTCAACTTCGTCATCCAGAGCGTGCTGCAGCCGAAGTTCACCGGTGACGCCGTCGGCATCAACGCCACCACCGCGTTCCTCTCCCTCATCTTCTGGAGCTACGTCTTCGGTGCGCTCGGGGCGCTGCTGGCGATCCCCTTCACCCTCTTCGTCAAGTCGGTCTTCATCGACCGCGACCCCAAGGCCCGCTGGCTCAACCAGTTCATCGCCTCCGCGCCGGAGCCGGGGACCTCGGACCAGCCGGTCTGAGGGTGGGGCGAAGGGGGTCTGCGCTCCGAAGATGGGTCAGCTGAGACGATCGCGCAGCTCGCGTTTGAGGATCTTGCCGGAGGTGTTCTTGGGTAGTTCCTCGACGATATGGACGGCCTTGGGAACCTTGAAGGATGCAAGCCGAGCACGGGCATGCTGGATCAACTCGTCGGTGCCGATCTCGTCCTCACCGTCCTTGAGCACGACGACGGCGGTGACCGCCTCGACCCAGCGTTCGTCGGCGGTGCCGACGACAGCCGCCTCGGCCACCGCCGGGTGGGTAAAGAGCGCGTCCTCCACCTCGCGGCTCGCGACGAGCACCCCGCCTGTGTTGATGACGTCCTTGATCCGGTCGACGACGGTGATGTAGCCGTCGTCGTCGATCTGCACGAGGTCCCCCGAGTGAAACCAACCCTCGACGAAGGCGGCCGCCGTCTCGTCCGGCTTGTTCCAGTAACCAAGGCATAGCTGCGGTGAGCGATAGATCACTTCGCCCATCTCTCCCGGTGAGACATCGCTCCCGTCGTCATCAACGACCCGCATCTCTGTCATCAGCACGGCTCGTCCGGCAGAGTGCGGCCGCTCGGCGTGCTCCTCCGGGCGGAGGACCGTGCACAGCGGCCCCATCTCGGACTGCCCGAAGCAGTTGTAGAGACCCAGGCTCGGCATCTTCTCCATGAGGCGAGTCACAACCGGGCCGGGCATGATCGAGGCACCGTAGTACGCCTTGGTCAGAGCGCTCAGATCGCGCTCGACGAAGTCTGCATGGTTGGTCAGCGCTACCCACAGCGTTGGCGCGGCGAAGAAGGCGCGGTGGCCATCCTGCTCGATCCTCCGCAGGATCTCCCCGGGGTCTGGCACCTCGAGCACGGTGCTGCGTGCACCGATGGCCAACCACGGCAGCAGGAAGACGTGCATCTGCGCCGAGTGGTAGAGCGGCATGACGTGGAGCGGGTTGTCGTCCGCGCGCAGGTCGAGGCCGACGAGGCAGCTGACGTACTGGGCGAGGAGAGACCGGTGGGTCATCATCGCGCCCTTGGGCCGAGCCGTCGTGCCGGATGTGTAGAGCAGCTGGACGACGTCTCCGTCCTCGACATCGACATCGACATCGATCTGAGGGGCTTCTCCCTGAGCGGCGATGTCGAGTAGACCGCCGGGTACGTCCCGAAGGGGTAGTGAGTCCAGTCGATCGTCGAAGCTGGGTCCGAGCTCGCCAATGCGGCCGGACAGGTCTGGGTCGACCAGGACGATCGAGCTGCCGGACTGCTCGAGGAGGTAGGCGAGCTCGTCGCCGATCAGGTTGTAGTTGAGGGGCACGTGCACCAGGCCCGCACGCGCGCAGGAGAGGAAGGCGATGAGGTAGGCGTCGCTGTTGCGCCCGAGGGCCGCGACTCGGTCACCCTTCACAAGCCCACGGTCAAGGAGGTGTGCTGCACCTCGAGTGACCGCGTGGTCCAGCTCGCGATAAGTCCATTCCCGATCGTCGAACACCAATGCCACCCTGTCCCCAAAGGTCCGGGCGCTGCGCCGGATGATGCCGTCCACGGTGCTGCTACGGGTGAGGTCCATCACCCGATCTTGCCAGGCAGGGGCACGGGAAGTGCTGGTCCGGCTTGAAGGAAGCTGGCGCTTCACAGAGGAGGGTGAAGCGGTGGTGGGCCGTTAGCACAACCTCTCGCCCAGGAGTGAGGATCGGCTCACGAGCGAGGTCATCCACATGAGTGGGGCGGACGGCGCAACACGTCAGCCTGGGTGAGGTCTTCACGCGCGATGAGGCGGTGGAGATCTTCGCGCACTGCTTCGACCCCGGCCTGCCGCCGCCGTCCTGCATCGCAGGACGGGGGGTCTGTGGCGTCGATGACCTGACGGCCCTCACTCGAGCACAAGGACGGAGACAGCGTGGGCGGGATCCTCTTCCTCAACCGAGATGCGATCGGTCTGCCGGATGGCGTGGTCCAGGGATGCGCCGCTGGCCTGCGGGCTGCGTATCCGGAGGGAGCGGTGGATGTCATCGAGAGTCCTCTCACAGGTACCTGGATCTCGATGAGCCCGAAGGGGGAGTCCTTCTTCGGGCTCCGCTTCCACCTCCCCGAGATGGCGTCATGCGACGGGACCCTCGAGCAGACGGCCGTCGCTGCATCAGTCCTGTCGCGGTACTGCGCATCGCGTGGCGTGCGCATCGTTGCAGTCAGCGAGGACGCGTCGACCGCCTGCGCGGTGGATCAGTCGCACCTCGAGGCACCTACCGACCCAGACAAGTGGGTGCCGATCGACCCGTGGGCCTTCGGTTCAGGAGACATCCTCACCTCCCTCGGCGGAGACTCGTGAGGACGACTGGACCCGTCCGCAATTCCCCACGGACCCCCTTCGCCACCCAGGCTGGTCACGAGGGGAGCGGCGTCGCCCCCTTCGCCCACTTCCCGAGGGGCAGGCGACGCGGACGGCATACTGGTGGCATGGGGATGAACATGGGGATGACCCTCGTTCAGGGCGCGACGGTGGAGGATCTCGCCGCGGTGGGACTACGAGCGACGGGAGTTCTGTCGAGCGCGGAGCAGGCGTCGGTGTCGCCCGACCCGCAGATGGTGGTCGCTCGGCAGATCGACGGATGGCTGGTCCTCGTCGAGCCGGGGACGCTCGTCGCGGCCGAGGACGAGACGCTGTCGAGCGCGCTTCACCGGCGAGTCGTGGCTGCTCTCTTCGGCAGCACGAGTGACACCTACTCCTTCGCTGTGTGCGAGGTCGACAGGACGCGCCGCCACCTCGTCGACTCGATGGGTGAGCGCGTGGTGGACGAGGGAGCGTCACTGCCCCAGGAGAATCGAGTCGAGACGCTCGCTGAAGACACCATGATCGACCTTCTCGGCGAGGTGGCCGGGGTCAACGTGTGGCCCGCGTTCGCGGCGCCTGACTGGGAGGTCCTCGCGGGGGGCGGCCCGACCACCGCGATGTGAGCCGCCCGGGGGTACCCGGGTTCGGTCCGGATTCCGCCCGACGACCCGCGGGTCGCGTCGCCGGCGACCCCAGCCCCCTTCGCCCCCTGCCGTAGGCTTGTCCCTCGTGGCTGTCGACTTCACCCAAGAGATCCAAGAGCTGCGCACGACGATGGACTCGGTGCGCCAGGTCACCGACCTCGACGCGCTGCGCGCCCGGATCGCCGACCTGGAGGAGCAGTCCTCGGACCCCACCATCTGGGACGACCCGGACAACGCGCAGAAGGTCACCTCCGCCATGCAGCGGGCCCGCGCCGACGTCGAGCGGGTCACCAGCATGGACTCGCGCATCGACGACGTCGAGGTGCTCGCCGAGATGGGCCTCGAGGAGGGCGACGAGGAGACCATCGCTGAGGCCGAGGCCGAGCTGACCCGGCTGAAGAAGTCCGTCGGCGAGCTCGAGGTGCGCACCATGCTCTCGGGGGAGTACGACGCCCGCGAGGCCGTGGTCACCATCCGCGCCGGAGCCGGCGGCGTCGACGCCGCCGACTTCGCCGAGATGCTCATGCGGATGTACCTGCGCTGGGCCGAGCGGCACGGCTACTCCACCAAGGTCATGGACACCTCCTACGCGGAGGAGGCGGGGCTGAAGTCGGTGACCTTCGAGGTCAACGAGCCCTACGCCTACGGCAACCTCTCGGTCGAAGGGGGCACCCACCGCCTGGTGCGGATCTCCCCCTTCGACAACCAAGGGCGCCGCCAGACCTCCTTCGCCGCCGTCGAGGTCATCCCCGTCATCGAGTCCACCGACCACATCGACATCCCCGAGAACGACCTGAAGATCGACGTCTTCCGCTCGTCCGGCCCCGGCGGGCAGAGCGTCAACACCACCGACTCCGCCGTGCGGATGACCCACATCCCCACCGGCACCGTCGTCTCGATGCAGAACGAGAAGTCCCAGATCCAGAACCGCGCGGCCGCCCTGCGCGTCATGCAGTCCCGCCTGCTCCTGCTCAAGAAGGCCGAGGAGGCCGCCGAGCGCAAGGAGCTCGCCGGCGACATCAAGGCCAGCTGGGGCGACCAGATGCGCTCCTACGTGCTCAACCCGTACCAGATGGTCAAGGACCTGCGGACCAACCACGAGACCGGCAACCCCTCCGCGGTCTTCGACGGCGACATCGACGCCTTCATCGAGGCCGGCGTGCGGTGGCGCATCGAGGAGGCCAAGGCGGCCGCCGACGCCTGAGCCGGCGACCCCACCACGCCAGGTCACGGGGCGGTCACGAAGATCTCAGCCGGGCGACCTATCCTTACCTGGCGGTACCACCGGATGCCGTGTGGCCGACCACGACCAGCCGAGACCGACGCCGACCCGTGAGGGCCTACCACCACGATGATCCGATTCGAGAACGTCACCAAGCTCTACGCGCGCCAGCAGCACCCGGCGCTGCACGAGGTCGACCTCAACGTCCAGCGCGGTGAGTTCGTCTTCGTCGTCGGGGCGTCCGGGTCCGGCAAGTCGACCCTGCTGCGCCTGGCGATCCGCGAGGAGCAGGTGACCTCCGGGCGGATCCTCGTCGGTGGACACGACCTGCGCCGGCTCCCGCAGCGGCGGGTCCCTCAGCTGCGCCGCCAGATCGGCTCGGTCTTCCAGGACTTCCGGCTGCTGCCGAACAAGACGGTGGAGCAGAACGTCGCCTTCGCCCTCCAGGTGATCGGCCGGCCCCGCCGCGCCATCCGCGCGCTGGTGCCGGAGACCCTCGAGCTGGTCGGCCTGGACGGCATGGGCAAGCGCTTCCCCCACGAGCTCTCCGGCGGTGAGCAGCAGCGCGTCGCGATCGCCCGGGCCGTCGTCAACCGACCCCCGGTGCTGCTCTGCGACGAGCCGACGGGCAACCTCGACCCGGCCACCTCCCTCGACATCGTCCGCCTGCTCAAGCGCATCCACGACTCCGGCACGACGATCCTCATGGCGACCCACGACAACGTCATCGTCGACAGCATGCGCCAGCGCGTCGTCGAGATCGAGCGGGGCGTGATCATCCGCGACGAGGCCGACGGCGAGTACGTGCCCCGGGTGGTCGACTCGGTCGAGCGCGACGAGAGCGCGGACGACCTGGACGAGGGCGAAGGGGTGCCCAGCCCGGAGGAGTACCTCGCGGCGGCCTCGGCCGCCGGCCTGGCAGGAGACGGCTCGCCCGTCGACCTCGACGCCGACGACGAGCGCACGGCAGAGCCGGCCCCGGTCGCCGACGAGGACCGCGACCCCGAGGCCGAGCGCGCCGAGGCCGAGCGGATCGCCGACGAGGAGGCTCGCGAGCCGCTGGCGGTGACCGCCGACGACTGGGACGACTGGGACGAGGAGGAGGTCGAGCGATGAGGGCCGGGAACGTGCTCGCCGACGCCTGGCAGGGACTGGCTCGCAACAAGTCGATCGCCATCTCGGTCGTGCTCGTGACGATGATCTCGATGTACCTGCTCGGTGTGGGCGTGCTGGCCCAGCGGCAGGTCGCGGTGATGAAGGGCTACTGGTACGACCGGGTGCAGGTCTCGATCTACCTGTGCACCGACACCTCCAGCCAGCCCAACTGCTCCGAGGGCGCGGCGACCGACGAGCAGAAGGAGACCATCGAGGCCCAGCTCGAGGAGTCCCGGCCCCTGGTGGAGAACGTCTACTACGAGTCCGAGCAGGAGGCCTTCGACCGCTTCAAGGAGGACTACGAGAACTCGCCGCTGAGCAAGAACATCGAGGTCGGTGACATCCCGCCGAGCTACCGCGTCCAGCTGAGCGAGCCCGAGCAGTACGAGACGATCGCGTCCGCCTTCGAGAACGCACCCGGTGTGGCGAGCGTGCCCGACCTGCGATCGGTCTTCAGCAAGCTCTTCCAGGCGATCAACATCGCCTCGGCGGTCATGGTGGGTCTCTCGCTGCTCACCCTCGTCAGCGCGGTCCTGCTCATGGCCACGACCATCCGCCAGGCGGCCTTCACCCGGCGCCGCGAGATCGCGATCATGAAGCTCGTCGGAGCGAGCAACGGCACGATCCGCACCCCCTTCATCATCGAGACCCTCGTCGCCGGGATCGTCGGCACGCTCTGCGCCGTCGGGCTGCTGTGGTTCTCCGCCTGGGCGTTGTTCGACAAGTACCTCATCCAGGAGACGACCGGCACCGCGCTGGTCAGCAGCGACGAGACCTTCGTCGTCGCGCCGTTCCTCCTCGGGCTTGTCGCGCTCCTCGCGATCGCCACCTCGACGGTCACCCTGTGGCGGTACCTGCGCGTCTGACGGGCAAGACACGCGGGAGTCGATACACGGCTGCGCCGGCCATGTCTTCTTGGCTATGGTGCTCCCGATGACTTCTTCAAGCCGTCGCCGGGTCCGGCGTGGCCGAGCTGGGATCAGCTCGGCCGCTGCGCTGTGCCTGGCGGTCGGCCTCGCCGCAGGCGCCAACGCTGCCGACCCGCAGGACCGCAAGGACCGGGTCGACTCCGAGATCGAGCAGACCGAGCAGGACCTGAACGAGGTCTCGAACGAGCTGAGCGACGCCTACGGCCAGCTTGAGGCGACCAAGGCCAAGCTGCCCGCTGCTCGCAAGAAGGCCGAGGAGGCCGCCGCCGCCCAGGTGGCCGCCCAGTCCGGCTACGACGACGCCGCCGCTGCGCTCGAGGTCGCCCAGGCGGACGAGGAGAGGGCCCGTCAGGACATCGCCTCTACCCGGGAGCGCATCGAGCAGGCCCGCGAGGACGTCGCCGCCTTCGCCGGAGAGGTGTACCAGCGGCAGGGCGTCGGCGATCTCGCCGTCGCGCTCGGCGCGCAGACCCCGACCGAGATCGTCGACCAGATGGTGCTCGCCAGCTCCGCCGGTGGCGCGCAGTCGCAGTCGCTCACCGACCTGAGCACCTCGCACGCCGACCTCGTCGCCCAGGAGGACCACCTCAAGGCGCTCAAGGTCAAGACCGAGGAGGCTCGCGACGTCGCCGCTGCCGCCCTGAGCGAGGCAGAGAGCGCCAAGGCGGCCGCGGACTCCGCCCAGGACGAGCTCGAGGGGCTGCAGGGCCAGCAGGAGGAGCAGGCCAAGGCCCTCGAGACCGAGCGGGACAAGGAGAAGAAGCGTCTCCGGGCCCTCGAGGCCGAGTCCGACGAGCTGCGCGAGCTGCTCGAGGAGGAAGCCCGGAAGAAGAAGATCCGCGAGGAGCAGATCCGCCAGGCGCGCGAGGCCGAGGCCAAGCGCCAGGAGGAGGCGCGCCGCGAGGCCGAGGCTCAGGCGCAGGCCGACGCCGCAGCCCGCTCCCGCGCCTCGACGTCGGACGACTCCTCCCGCTCCTCGGGCGGGTCCTCGAGCGGATCAGCACCGACGACCAGCTCCCAGCCGGCACCGCCCCCGGCCCCGTCGCGCTCGAGCGTGCTCGCCCGCCCGGTCAACGGCCCGGTCACCTCCGAGTTCGGCATGCGCTTCCACCCGGTCCTGGCCTACTCCCGGCTGCACGCCGGCCGGGACTACGGCGCCGCCTGCGGCACCCCTGTCTACGCCGCGGCGGACGGGAGCATCCTGCGCGCCGGGAGCGCTGGCGGCTACGGCAACCAGATCGTCGTCTCGCACGGCGTGATCGGCGGGAGCCTGCTCTCGACGAGCTACAACCACCTCTCGAGCTTCGCCCGGACCTCCGGCTCGGTCAGCCGCGGGCAGGTCATCGGCTACATCGGCACCACCGGCACCTCGACCGGCTGCCACCTGCACTTCGAGACCCACCAGAACGGCACCGCGGTCGACCCCCGGCGATACCTCTGATGGCGGGCGACAAGAAGCAGGACGGCACCAAGGTCATCGCGAGCAACCGCAAGGCCCGTCACGACTACCTCATCGAGGACACCTTCGAGGCCGGCATCGCGCTCATGGGCACCGAGGTCAAGGCGTTGCGGATGGGCCGGGCCAACCTCACCGACGGCTTCGCGGTCTTCTACGGCGACGAGCTCTACCTCGAGGGAGCGCACATCCCCGAGTACGTCAACGGCACGTGGACCAACCACACCCCGCGCCGACGCCGCAAGCTGCTGCTGCACCGTCACCAGCTCGACAAGATCCACGCCAAGACCCAGGCAAGCGGGCGGACCATCGTGCCGCTGTCCCTGTACTTCGTCGACGGCCGGGTCAAGGTCGAGATCGCCATCGCCACCGGCAAGAAGCAGTACGACAAGCGGCACGCGCTCAAGGAGCAGCAGGACCGCCGCGAGGCCGAGCGGGCCGTCTTCGGACGCCACCGCCGCTGACCGGGCCTCGCCCTGGACCAACGGCGAAGGGGGTGTGCCGGCGACAAGCCGGCACACCCCCTTCGCTTGGGTCAGGTCACTCCTTGAAGGCGTCCTTGACCTTCTCGCCGGCCGACTTCAGGTCGCCCTTGGTCTCCTGCGCGGAGCCCTCGGCCTGCATCTGCTCGTTGTCGGTGGCGTCGCCGTAGGCCTCCTTGGCCTTGCCGCTCGCCTGGTCCTTGGCGTTGTCCATCTTGTCCGAGAAGCCCATGTGGTCCTCCTTGAGGTGGGGTAGTCCTGCGAGCATAGGTCGCATCCGCTGGGCACCGGCCGTTAGCGGGGGGCTGGAATGCGCTTGGCGAGAGGGACGTTGAGGGGGATACTGATCCTTCGACACAACTCCACAGCGTGACGTGCTGCCCCATGGGGGTGATCGGTTTCGACACTGACCGGTTCATCAGGGGAAGCGGGCCGAGGATGCACGGTCATCTCGAGAACGCCCCGTGCAAACCCAATAGGTGCCAACTCCAAGCGCACCGACTTCGCCCTCGCCGCCTGAGCGAGCCCGAAGTCCGTTGGCCTAGGCTTGATCTCGGCCTAGATCCCAGCGTCAGCTAGAGATCTTGCTGCGCAGCGTCGTCGGGGCGCTGCGTGGGACTTCTACCCGACTGGGCCTGTCAGGGAACGTGTGCGTGCGAGCCCTGAGGCCGAGAAAATCCATAGCGCACTGCGCCCGGAGAAGCCCTTTTGCTCCGTCAGTGGACGCGGGTTCGATTCCCGCCACCTCCACCACCACGCAGCACGTCAGCGCCACGGCCCGCCCCCGAGACCTCGGGAGGCGGGCCGTGGTGTGTCGGCGGCGGCGTCAGTCGGCGGCGCCGGACCCGTCGGCATCCCGCTGCGCGATCTCGGCCTTGACCTCCTCGATGTCGACAGCCGCCACGGCGGTGATGAGCTCCTCGAGCTGAGCCTTGGGCAGGGCACCGGCGGACTGGTGGAGGAGGATCCCCTCGCGGAAGGCCATGAGCGTCGGCACCGACGTCACCTGCGCCATCGAGGCCAGCTCGGGGTTGGCGTCGATGTCGACCTTGGCGAAGGTGATCTCCTCGTGCCGGCCGGCGGCGTCCTCGAAGATCGGGGCGAACCGCACGCACGGGCCGCACCACGTCGCCCAGAAGTCGACGAGGACGGTCCCGCCCTCGCTCACCGTGCTGCGGAAGGTCTCGAGGTCCAGATCGATCGGAGTGCTCATCGTCCCAGCGTAGGGCGATCCACCTGCGGTTTCGAGGCCGCGGTGTGCTCTCCTGGTGCGGTGTCCACCCTCGCAGCAGCCCGGCGTCGCACGTGGGCGGCCGGACTCACGATGGTGCTCCTCCTCATGCAGCTCGTCGCGCTCTACGCCCCGTCAGCGGGGTCGGGTGGCGTGCCGGTGAGCGATAAGGTCGTGCACGCCGTGATCTTCGCTGCGCCGGTCGTGAGCGCCGCGGTAGCGCGCTGGCGCTGGGGCGCGCTCGCGGTGCTGCTGGCGGTGCATGCCCCGCTCAGCGAGCTGGTGCAGGGAGCCCTGCTGCCCGCCCGCAGCGGCGACCCGTGGGACGTCGTCGCCGACCTCGTCGGGGTCGCGGGAGGGTGCGCCGCGGCGCTGCTGGTGACCGCCGCCCGCCGCCGCGCTGGTATCGTTGGGGGCTCATCGTCACGGCAGGCGCGCTGATGCGCCCCGACGGCCCAAGCACGAGCCGCTGACCCCTCTCCCGTGACGTCCCGGGCGTGACGACCTGCCGCCCGGACCGACGCGTCGACCATGACGCAGATGGACCCGTCTACCTGACGTCGAGCCTTCGAGCCGGCCGCAGACGAGTCTGCGAGACCTGACGAAGGTGAGAACGACCATGCCCGCGAAGAACCCGAAGAAGAAGGCCCGCTGGACCGCCGCCGAGAAGGCAGCTCGCAAGGCCGGCAAGAAGCCGGCGCAGAACAAGCCGCCGAAGAAGCCGCACCACCGCGGGCAGGGCCCGGACTCCCGCCCCACGCAGACGGCGAAGGGGGAGCGCGAGCGGCCCCGCCGCCCGCGCCCGGCGAAGGGGGAGGACCGTCGCCCCGCTCGGCTGGGCCACGGTGGCGAGCACGGTGACGGCGAGCGTCGCGGGTACCGTCCCCGCTTCGACCGGCCCGACGAGCGCAGGGGGGAGCGTCGCGATGAGCGCGGCGGCCACCTTCGGGACGAGCGCGGCGGCCAGCGTCGGGACGAGCGCGACCAGCGGGGCGGGCGCCGCGACGACTGGCGCGAGGAGCGCCGCGGACCCGGCGACCGACGTCGCCAGGACCGACGCCAGGACGGACGCTACGACCGGCGCGACGACCGCCGGGACAGCCGCCCCGAGATCGACCCCGAGGCCGAGCGCATGGAGGCCGACACCTGGGTCTCCGCGGCCCGCCAGAGCCAGGCCGGCCACGTCGAGGTCGCCGAGGACAACGGCTTCGCCGCGCTCGGGCTGCCCGACCGGCTCGTCGAGCGGCTCGCCCGCGACGGCATCACCACCCCCTTCGCCATCCAGGCCGCGGCGATCCCCGACGCCCTCGCCGGGCGCGACGTCCTCGGCCGGGGCCAGACCGGGTCGGGCAAGACCCTCGCCTTCGGGCTGCCGACGATCGCCCGGCTCAGCGGTGAGCGCTCCGCGCCGCGCCGCCCGCGCGCCGTCGTGCTCGTGCCCACCCGCGAGCTCGCGATGCAGGTCAGCGACTCCCTCGAGCCGCTCGTGCACGTCACCGGGCTGCGGCACAAGCTCGTCGCCGGCGGACTGTCCTACACCGGGCAGATCGCGGCGCTGAACAAGGGCGTCGACATCCTCATCGCCACCCCGGGCCGGCTCGTCGACCTCATGGAGCGCGACGCGGTGGCCATGGACGCCGTCGAGGTCGCGATCCTCGACGAGGCCGACCACATGGCCGACATGGGCTTCGTCCCGGCCGTCACCGCGATCCTCGACGCCATGCCCGAGGGCGGTCAGCGGCTGCTCTTCTCCGCCACCCTGGACAAGGGAGTCGACGGGCTCGTGCAGCGCTACCTCGTCGACCCGGTCACCCACTCCACCCAGGACGCCACGGCGAGCGTGGACACGATGGAGCACCACATCCTGCTCATCTCCCCGCACGACAAGAAGGCGATCACCGCCGAGATGGCCAACCGCGAGGGGCGCACCGTCGTCTTCTGCCGCACCAAGCTCGGCGCCGACCGGGTCGCGCGTCAGCTGCGCGAGTCCGGCGTGCGCGCCGCCGCCCTGCACGGCGGGCTGACCCAGGGCGCACGCAACAAGGTGCTCGGCGCCTTCCGCACCGGGACCGTCCCGGTGCTCGTCGCCACCGACGTCGCCGCCCGCGGGATCCACGTCGACGACGTCTCCGTCGTCCTCCAGGCCGACCCGCCCGCCGACCACAAGGACTACCTGCACCGGGCGGGCCGCACCGCGCGCGCCGGCGAGCGGGGCACCGTGGTCACCTTGGCCCTGCCGCACCAGCGCAAGACGATGGAGCGGATGGCTCAGGACGCCGGGCTGGACGCGCGGCCGGTCAAGGCGGCGCCGGGCGACGAGGTGCTCACCGCGGCGGGCGCGACCCCCGTCTCGGGCGAGCCGATCGACGAGGCGGAGTTCAAGGCCCTGCTCGACCCGCGGCCGGCCCGCAAGCACGGCGGGACCCGCGGGCCGCGCGGAAGCCACGGCGGGCGCGGGGGCCGGCCGGGTGGACGCTCTGGTGGGCGGCCCGGTGGCCGTCCCGGGGACCACGGCGGCCGGGGTGGTCGCGACGGGCAGGGCGGGCAGCGCCCTCCTCGACGAGAGCGCGGCTGACCCCCCTTCGCCGTCCGACGGGAGAGAATGGGCGCCATGGACAGCTGTGCCGGCCGGCTCCTCGTGAGCACCCCGCAGATCAGCGACGGGGTCTTCGAGCGCAGCGTCGTGCTCGTCCTCGCCCATGACGACGAGAGCGGCGCACAGGGGGTCGTGCTCAACAAGCCTGTGCAGGCGCCGATCGACACGGTCCTGCCCGGGTGGCAGGAGAACGCCAGCCGTCCGCAGATGGTCTTCCAGGGTGGGCCGGTGCAGACCGACTCCGCCGTGGGGCTCGTCGGGGTCCCGGGCGACGACGACCCGGCGCCGGGGATCAAGCGGCTCTTCGGCGCGATCGGGCTGGTCGACCTCGACGCCCCGCAGGAGCTGATCTGGCCCGAGATCAGCGAGCTGCGGATCTTCGCCGGGTACGCCGGGTGGGAGGCCAGCCAGCTCGAGGGCGAGATCGCCCAGGGCGGGTGGTTCGTCGTCGACTCCGAGATCGGCGACGTCTTCGACTCCGACCCCGACACGCTGTGGCGGCGGGTGCTGCGACGCCAGCGCGGGGTGATGGCCTGGCTGTCGACCTATCCGCAGGACCCCAGCCACAACTGACCACCGCCTATCCTGGCTCCATGAGCGAGCCGCTGCCCCCCACCGGTCCGGACCAAGCCCCTGGTGCCCCGGGATCTCCGGGCGAGTCGGGCGGGACGACGCTGCTGGAGCGCCCCGAGACCGACGTCGACCCCCAGCTGCAGGAGCCGGGCGACCACGAGCGCTTCGCCCACTACGTCCGCAAGGAGAAGATCCTCGAGTCGGCGATGACCGGTGAGCCGGTCATCGCCCTCTGCGGCAAGAAGTGGATCCCGGGCCGCGACCCGGAGAAGTTCCCCACCTGCCCGGAGTGCAAGGAGATCTGGGAGGGTCTGCGCGACCCCCAGGACGGCGAGGACTGAGCACAGCCGGACGACGAAGGGGGCTCGTCCCCCTTCGCCGGTAGCCCACCGCTGACCGGTCGGCTGCCTACAAAACCCAGCCAGCTGGGTTTTGTGGACCTGGCTGGGTCTCGAAACCCAGCCAGCTCATCGAAACCCAGCCGGCTGGGTTTCGTGAGGCCGGCTGGGCGGGGCGGGCGAGGGGGGCTGTGGACGGTGGTTCGGGATCGTCGGCGGGGGCGCTTACCCTGGACGCCGTATGAGTCAGCACGCCGCCGAGCACCTGCCACCCGCCTTCCCGGAGCGGGCGGCCTGGGGTACCGCCGGGGCGCTGCGGGCCTGGCAGGCCGAGGCGCTGCACCAGTACCTCGACTCCGGCGCCCGCGACTTCCTCGCCGTCGCGACCCCCGGAGCCGGCAAGACCACCTTCGCCCTGCGGGTCGCCGCCGAGCTGCTGGCGAAGGGAGAGGTCACCGGCGTCACCGTCGTCGCCCCCACCGAGCACCTCAAGACGCAGTGGGCCGACGCCGCGGCCCGGGTGGGGATCCACCTCGACCCGAAGTTCTCCAACAGCGTCGCCGACACCGCCAGCGATTACGACGGAGTCGCGCTCACCTACGCCCAGGTCGCCTCGCGCCCTTCGATCCACGAGCAGCGGACGAAGGGGGAGCGCACCCTGGTCATCCTCGACGAGATCCACCACGGCGGCGACAACAAGTCCTGGGGGAGCGCGATCCGTCAGGCGTTCGACCCGGCGGTGCGTCGGCTCGCGCTGACCGGCACGCCGTTCCGCTCCGACACCAACCCCATCCCCTTCGTCACCTACGAGTACGGCGACGACGGGATCCTGCGCTCCAGCGCCGACTACACCTACGGCTACGCGCAGGCGCTCGCCGACCACGTCGTGCGTCCGGTGCTCTTCATGGCCTACGGCGGGGGGATGCGCTGGCGCACCCGCGCCGGCGACGAGGTGGCCGCGCGGCTGGGTGAGCCGATGACCAAGGACGTCGCGGCGCAGGCCTGGCGGACTGCGCTGGACCCGAAGGGGGAGTGGGTCCCCTCCGTGCTCGCGGCCGCCGACCGCCGGCTGACCGAGGTCCGCCGACACGTCGAGGACGCCGGCGGGCTCGTCATCGCGAGCAACCAGACCCAGGCGCGGGCCTACGCCCGGATCCTGCACGAGATCAGCGGGGAGAAGCCGACGGTCGTCCTCTCCGACGACCCGGGCAGCTCGGCGCGGATCGAGGAGTTCGCGGGGGCCACCTCGCGCTGGATGGTCGCGGTGCGGATGGTGTCCGAAGGGGTGGACGTGCCCCGGTTGTGCGTGGGCGTCTACGCGACCTCGGCCTCGACGCCGCTGTACTTCGCCCAGGCCGTCGGCCGCTTCGTCCGGGCGCGCCGGCGCGGGGAGACCGCGTCGGTCTTCCTGCCGAGCGTGCCGGTGATCCTCGCCCACGCCGGGTCGATGGAGGTCGAGCGCGACCACGCGCTGGACCGGCCCGGCGGCGACGAGGGTGAGGCGCCGATGTGGTCCGAGGAAGAGGGACTGCTCGCGGCCGCCAACCGCGACGAGGGCGCGAGCGATGACCTGCTCGGCTCCTTCGAGGCGCTGGAGTCCGACGCCCACTTCGATCACGTGCTCTACGACAGCAAGCAGTGGGGCGCCCACGCCGACGTCGGCTCCGAGGACGAGCAGGACTACCTCGGTCTGCCCGGGCTGCTCGAGCACGACCAGGTGCAGGCGCTGCTCTCGGAGCGGCAGACCAGGCAGACCAAGAAGTCGGGTGGCCGGGGCAAGGGGCCGGCCCAGCCGGTGTCGGCGCACCGGGCGCTCGCCGCCCAGCGCAGGGAGCTGAACAAGCTCGTCTCGGCCTACGCGCAGAAGCGGTCGCTGCCGCACGCGACCGTGCACATGGACCTGCGGCGGGCCTGCGGTGGCCCCGAGCTGGCGACCGCGACGAGCGAGCAGGTGGGGGAGCGGATCACGACGATCCGCCGCTGGTTCGTCGGGCGCCGCTGAGCTGGGCGTGCCTCAGGAACTGAGGGAGGGACGCCGGCCGAGATGCGACGCAGGAGCCGCCAAGCCGTCAGCCTCGGCCTGCGTCGTCGGCGGCCTTGCGCACGAGCGGGCCGGTGCGCATCGCGAGGTGGGTGACCAGGGCGATCGAGGTGCTTGCCCGGAGCACGTGGACGTCGTCGATGATCTCGTCGATGACGTCCCCGAGGTCGGCGTTGTCGCGCGCCGCCACCCGGACGATGAGGTCGCTGCGCCCGGTCGTGCTGTGGATCTCCAGCACCTGGGGGATCGCGGAGAGGTGGGCGACGACCGGCGCGTGCCCCTGACGCTGGTTGATCTCCAACGTGCAGAAAGCGGTGACCGGGAATCCCAACGCCTCGGGGTCGACCTGCGGGGCCAGCGAGGCGATGACCCCGCTGCGCTGCAGCCGGTCCAGCCGGGCCTGGACCGTGCCGCGCGCGACGGAGAGCTCACGGGAGGCCCCGAGCACCCCGATCTGCGGTCGTTCGGTGAGCAACGCGATGATCCGCGCGTCGAGGTCGTCGATACCCTCCGGTCTGCCCATGGGCACATTGTGCGCAGTGACCGCCAAGGCGGGCAAGAGCCTGCACAGGATGCCTATCGAGCGCGACGCTAGTTGCGCACTGTGACCGGTCACGGGACAGTGCCGACATGACTGATACGACAACGACGTCGGCCGCGGCGGGCACCCCCGAGCTGACCGAGCAGGAGCGCGCCGAAGACCTCGACATGGCCCAGCTCAAGCAGCTGGTGGGTCTCGTCGAGTACGACGAGAGCAAGGACCCCTTCCCGGTCACCGGGTGGGACGCCATCGTCTTCGTCGTCGGCAACGCGACCCAGACCGCCCACTACTACCAGTCGGCGTGGGGCATGGAGCTCATCGCCTACTCCGGCCCCGAGCACGGCAACCGCGACCACAAGGCCTTCGTGCTGAAGTCCGGCTCGATCCGCTTCGTCGTCAAGGGTGCGGTCGCCCCCGACAGCCCCCTCATCGAGCACCACGCCAAGCACGGCGACGGTGTCGTGGACATCTCCCTCGAGGTGCCCGACGTCGACAAGTGCATCGAGCAGGCCCGGCGGGCCGGCGCGACCGTGGTCCAGGAGCCGGAGAACGTCACCGACGAGCACGGCACCGTGCGCATCGCCGCGATCGTCACCTACGGCGAGACCCGGCACACCCTCGTGCAGCGCACCGTCGACGGCGCGACCTACGACGGCCCGTACCTGCCCGGGTACGTCCCGCGCGAGTCCGGCTTCGTCAAGCGTGAGGGCGCGCCCAAGCGTCTCTTCCAGGCGCTCGACCACATCGTCGGCAACGTCGAGCTCGGCAAGATGGATCAGTGGGTCGGCTTCTACAACCGGGTCATGGGCTTTGTGAACATGGCGGAGTTTGTCGGCGAGGACATCGCGACCGAGTACTCCGCGCTCATGAGCAAGGTCGTCGCCAACGGCAACCACCGGGTGAAGTTCCCGCTCAACGAGCCGGCGATCGCCAAGAAGCGCAGCCAGATCGACGAGTACCTCGACTTCTACCAGGGCCCGGGTGCCCAGCACCTGGCGCTCGCGACCGGCGACATCCTGCGCACGGTCGACGAGCTGCGCAAGGAGGGCGTGGAGTTCCTCTCGACCCCGGACAGCTACTACGAGGACCCCGAGCTGCGCGCCCGCATCGGCGAGGTTCGCGTGCCGATCGAGGAGCTGCAGAAGCGCGGCATCCTCGTCGACCGGGACGAGGACGGCTACCTGCTGCAGATCTTCACCCGCCCCCTCGGCGACCGGCCCACCGTGTTCTTCGAGATCATCGAGCGGCACGGCTCGCTGGGCTTCGGCATAGGCAACTTCAAGGCGCTCTTCGAGTCGATCGAGCGCGAGCAGGACAAGCGCGGCAACCTCTGACCGACCCGCGCACGCGAAGGGGGGTGCCCACCGACGAGGTCGGCGGGCACCCCCTTCGCCTGTCTGCGGCGCCGGTCAGCCGAGCCGGGCGAGGTTCTCCTCGAAGACCTCCCGGCTGGCCCGCCACGGCTCGGTGCCGCGGGGCAGGTCGAGCAGGTGGGGGAGCAGGTCGGCGGAGAAGGTGGTCGAGGCCTCTCGCGGGAGCAGCGACGGGAGGTTGTCGATCGCGACGATGTCGACCGGCGGCGTCCCGTGCGCGCCGTCGTGCAGGCGTCGGACCGGCTCGGCCCACGTGGTCTCGCGGTCGTTGACCGGCAGCAGGTTGAGGTCGCTGGTGAAGTCGGCGGTGACGTCGGAGAGGGTGCGCAGCCGGCGGTCCGGGCGATCGAGGTCCTCGGCGGTGACGAAGGGGGGAGCGGGTTCGCTCACCCCGACGCAGTTCACGAGCACGTCGTGGGCCAGGAGGGCGTCCTTGTCCAGGGCGGCGGTCTCCTCGCGGTCCCACCCGGTGCTGGTCCCGCCGCCGACGGCGATGGCGTCGAGGGCGCCGGAGCCGCTGCGTCCCCGCGAGCCGGTGACGAGGTAGCGCTCGTCCTCCCCGGTGTCGGCGGCGCTGCCGCGCAGCCGCTCGTCGAGCTCGGCCCGCTCCATCGGCTGCACCGCTCCGGTCAGCGCGCCGCGGGTGTGCAGCATCGCCAGCGAGGCGCCGACATACCCCGCCCAGTAGCCGAAGGCGACGACCCGACGGCCCCCCTTCGTCAGGTACTCGACGTCGAGCAGGGTCCCACCGCCCCGCCGGAACCGCTCGAGGAGCGCGGTCGCGCCGCTCTGCCCCTTGTAGGCGTGGCCGAAGAAGACGTGCCGGTGGGCCAGCTCCGCGGGGGCGTCGGGCAGCTCCTTGAGCCCGAGGACGACGGTGTTCTCGGGCGCCTCGGTCCAGGACAGGGCGGGCGCGACCTCGGCGCCGATCTGCGCGTACTCGTCGTCGCCGAAGATCCGCTGCGGCGAAGACTCGACGGTGAGCCGGTGCCCGGCGGAGATCACCGCGGCGGCGTCGGCCGGGGTGAGCGGCGCGCGCCGCTCGGTCGCTCGGGTCTCGTGCCGTAGCCAGAGGTGCATCGGGTCGCTCATGGCGTCATCGTGGCACCCGAGCGGCGAAGGGGGAGAGCCGGGTCAGTCCCGGATGTAGAGGCCCTGCGGGACGTCGGTGAGGCGCTCGGGGCCGAGCGGCTGGACGAGGAGGGACTCCGAGGTCTCGTAGCCCCAGTCGTCCTCCCACATGCCGAGGATCATGTGGAAGGCCATGCCGGCCTGCAGGACGGCGGTCTCCTCCGAGCGCAGGCTGATCGTGCGCTCGCCCCAGTCCGGCGGGTAGCCGATGCCGATGGAGTAGCCGATGCGGGACTCCTTGTACAGGCCGTGGTGGGCGATCGTCGAGGAGAACGCCTCGTGGACGTCGCGGACCGCGTTGCCGGGGACCATCGCCTCCAGCGCCGCGTGCAGGCCCTCGTCGACCGCCCCCGCGGTGTGCATCAGGCGGCGCGGGGGCTTGCCGAGGGAGATGGTGCGGGCCAGGGGGGCGTGGTAGCGGCGGTGCACCCCCGCGAGCTCGATCGTCGTCGCCTCGCCGAACTGCAGCGGCCGGTCCGACCAGGTCAGGTGCGGGGTGCCGGCGGTCTTGCCGGTCGGGAGCATCGGCACGATCGCCGGGTAGTCGCCGCCGGCGTCGCCCGCACCCTCGGCCTGGGCCCGCTGGATGGCGGCGACGACGTCGCACTGCCGGACGCCAGGGGCGGCCGTCTCAAGCGCCGAGCTCATCGCACGTGAGGCGATCCTGCCCGCGGCCCGCATGAGGTCCTGCTCGGCGAAGGACTTGACCACGCGCACCCAGCTGACCAGCTGGTGGCTGTCGACGACCCGGGTGGGGGCGAGGCCCTCGGCAAGGCAGGCGTGGCCACGGGCGGAGAAGAAGTGGGCGTCCAGGTCGACCCCCACCTCGGCGTCACCCGACCTGGGCATGAGGCCGAGCTCGACGGCCCGCTCCGTCATCCACGTGAAGGGGTGGACGTCGGGGCGGTGCACGAGGGTCTCGGGGTAGCCGTGGACCCGGTCGTCGGGCAGATCGGCGGTGATGGCGCCCCCACTGACGTCCATGGCGCGGGTGAAGAAGTGGGGGAGACCGGCGCTGGGCACGACGAGGCACTGCGGCATGTAGAAGGACCAGGCGTCGTAGCCGCACAGGTAGTTGATGCTCGCCGGGTCGACGACGACGAGGGCGGCCATGGAGCGCGAGGACATCTCCCGCTGGACCGCCTCGAGCCGACGCTCGTACTCGTCGGGGGCGAAGGGGCGCCGCGTCTGCATCCCCGCATCGTGCCTGACGTGGCGGCCCGGGCGCAGCAGGGCCACGCGGCGCGGCCCGTGCCGGTCGCGCCGGGTGGTGCTGGCATCCTTGCGGCCATGCACACACCCGAGCGGGCCGGCTGGTACGACGACCCGGAGGACCCCGAGCAGCTGCGCTACTTCGACGGGATCGTCTGGTCGCAGCACCGTGTCCCCAAGCAGGCGCCGGCCAGGCCGCAGGCTGCCGTCGAGGAGATGACGGGGGCGCCCCAGGGCGCACCGCCCGCGCCGGTCGGAGCGCCCGGCCAGCCTGGTCAGCTGGGCCAGCCTGGCCAGGCCGATCAGCCCCGCCCTGGGGGCGGGTGGCAGCAGCCCGCCGCGCAGCACCCTCAGCGCCCGGCGCCTGGCACGGGTGCGGTCGCGCGCGACGGTCGACCGTTGGCCGGGCTCGGCGCTCGCGCCGCAGCCTGGCTCCTCGATGCCCTCGTCATCGGCGTGCTCTGCGCGATCACCTCCGGCTGGGCCTGGGCGCTCGGGATGCGCGACTACGTGCGCTTCGTCTTCGACAACGCCGACGACCCCACCGCCGTCTCCGAGCTCACCCCGACCGACCTCATGGCCTTCATGGACTGGGCCTGGCTGGCCGTCGCCGTGGCGCTGGTTGCCCTCACCGTGCTCGCCTACCAGGTGCTGATGCTCACCCGGTGGTCCGCGACGCTCGGCAAGCTCGCCGCGGGGATCAGGGTGCGCCCCCAGGGAGCCGACGGGCCCGTGACGGCGGGCATGGCGCTGCGCCGAGCCGGATTCGGCGTCGCGCTCTGGCTGCTCGGGTACGTGCCGATCCTCAGCTGGATCGCGATGCCGCTGCTCCTCGTCGACCATGTGTGGGCCGTGCGGGACCCGCTCCGGCAGACCTGGCACGACAAGGTCGGCGGGACCGAGGTCGTCCGCGCCTGACCGAGCCGCTCATCCCCCCTTCACCCTTCCCCAACCACGCGCCGAGAGCGCTGGCCCACCACCTCGCCTTACATTTTGGATGGACGGGCGCAGGGGCGGGGCGAAGGGGGATGAGGAGGGAGGGTCAGCGGGCGGGGCAGATGGTGCCGGTGCACTCTCCGAGGTGCAGCGGACCCCCTTCGCCCGGCGCGGTGGCCCGGAAGGTCACGGTGTCGCCGTCCTCGAGGAAGGTCCGGCTCGACCCGTCCTCCAGCTCGACCGGCTCCGAGCCGTTCCACGACAGCTCGAGGAAGGATCCGCGGGTGGCCGGCTCCGGCCCGGACACCGTCCCGGACCCGAAGAGGTCGCCGTCGCTCAGGGTCGCGCCGTTGACGGTCATGTGCGCGATCATCTGCTCCGGCGACCAGTACATCGTCGCGTAGGGCGGGCGGGAGACGACGGTGCCGTTCCAGTCGACCTCGTAGGTGATGTCCAGGCCCTGCGCGGCCTCGCCCCGCAGGTAGTCCATCGGCTGGGGGTCCTGGGTGGGCAGGTCGACCCGTGCCGGGCCAAGCGCAGCCATCGGCGTCACCCAGGCGGCGATCGTCGTCGCGAAGGACTTGCCGAGGAAGGGGCCGAGCGGCACGTACTCCCAGGCCTGCAGGTCGCGCGCGGACCAGTCGTTGAGCAGGACGACCCCGAAGAGGTGGTCGCGGGCCGACTCGACCGGCACCGGCTCGCCCAGCCGGGTCCGCCCGCCGACGACGAAGCCGAGCTCGGCCTCGATGTCGAGCTTGACGCTCGGCCCGAAGGTGGGCGTCTCGTCGGTCGGGGCCTTGCGCTGCCCCGACGGGCGGGTGATCTCGGTGCCGGAGACGACGACCGTCGAGGAGCGGCCGTGGTAGCCGATCGGCAGGTGCTTCCAGTTCGGGGTGAGCGGCTCGCTGTCGGGTCGGAAGATCCGCCCGACGTTGCTCGCGTGGTGCTCGCTGGCGTAGAAGTCGACGTAGTCGGCGACGGTGAAGGGCAGGTGCATCACGACGTCGTCGACCGGGTGCACGTGCGGGGCAAGGACGTCGGCCCGGTCCTCGTCGCCGAGCAGGTCGGCCAGCCACTCGCGGGTCTGCGCCCACTCCTGGGGCCCGGCGGCGAGCAGCGGGTCGAGGTTGCCGCCCTGGTACGGGCGGGTGTCGCGGTGGCAGGCGGCCGCGGCGGCCTCGACGTCGAGGACGTGGTCACCGATCCGCACGCCGAGCCGGGGCTCACCGGAGCCGTGGGCGAAGCTGCCGTACGGCAGGTGGTGCGGCCCGAAGGGGTGGTCGGTGCCGATGGTCAGCCAGGGATGCTTGCTCATGCGCTCTGTCCGTGTCCTTCCAGGAGGTCGTGGTCGATCATCTCGTCGATGGGGTCGGTGACCCCGCAGCAGCCGTAGGCCGTGAAGGTCGCGCGCACCCGGTCGGCGCGCCCGTCGTCCCAGCCGGCGACCACCTTGGCCAGGCGCTCGCCGTCGCGGTCGGCCAGGATCGCGGCGAGGTCCTCCGGTGAGACCCCGAGGGTGTCGCTCAGCGCGGTGTCGACGGCGACGAGCACCTCGAGCAGCCCGTGCTGCGGGTCGGGGGTGCCATCGGAGCCTGCGTGGTCGGCGCGCACGAGGTGGTGCAGGCCGCCGGTCAGCTTGAAGGGGATGCCGAGCTGGACCGCGTCGGTGATGAACCGGGCCAGCTCGTCCTCGTTCGGCCACGGCCAGGTCGGCGTCGCACCGGTGCGGAACTTGGCCTGCACGTCGTAGCCCTCGGCGCGCCCGTCGCGCACGTCGGTCATGGCCCGGTCCCGGTCCGGCCCTCGGGGGATCTCGAGGACCAGTGGCACAGAGGCGAAGGGGTGGTCGCGCCAGTCCTCGCTCCAGCCGGCCTCGACCCCGTGCACCGTGACGGTGGAGCCGTCCGCGGCCCGCAGGGCCGCAGTGATCTCCTCGGGCGGCACGCCCGGGCGCGCCACCACGACGACGGCGAGCTCACCCCCTTCGCCGACGAGGTCGACCAGCTCGGCCACCCCTGACGCAGGGACCAGGAGCGGCCCGACCAGGTCGGCGTACCAGGCGCGGCGATGCTCGCCGTGCTCGGCCAGGGCGCGGTCCAGCGGGGCGTTGCCGGGAGGGAAGACCGCCGCGTCGTGGATCAGCCCGGTCACCAGGGGAGGGGGAGCAGGCATGACCTCGAGCCTACTGGGTGCGTGGCCGCGATCACATCCTCTATCGTGCAGATCGTCAGCCGAACCCACGACGAGGTGGACAGATCATGGCCCATTACCGCGCGATGGGGAACATCCCGCCCAAGCGGCACACGCAGCACCCGGCGCCCGATGGTGGCCTGTACTACGAGGAGCTCATGGGCGAGGAGGGCTTCTCCTCGGACAGCTCCCTGCTCTACCACCGCGAGATCCCCAGCGAGATCACCGCGAGCGAGGTGTGGGAGCTGCCGGACCAGACGCTGACCGCCAACCACCCGCTCAAGCCGCTGCACCTGCAGCCGCACACCCTCTTCGGCGACGACGACGCATCGGTCGCCGACATCGATGCCGTGACCGGCCGCCGGCTGCTGCTCGGCAACGGCGACGTGCGCCTGAGCTACGTGGCCACCGGCACGGTCAGCCCCTGGTACCGCAACGCCGTCGGCGACGAGCTGGTCTACGTCGAGCGGGGCGCGGGCCGGGTCGAGACCGTCTTCGGCTCCTTCGACGTCGCGCACGGCGACTACCTGCTCATCCCGCGCGCCACCACCCACCGGTGGCTGCCCGCCCCGTCGGGCGAGGCAGCGGATGGGTCGGTGCTGCGGCTCTACTGCACCGAGGCCAGCAGCCACATCTCGCCGCCGAAGCGCTACCTGAGCAAGTACGGCCAGCTGCTCGAGCATGCCCCGTACTGCGAGCGTGACATCCACGGACCGGCCGGCCCGCTCCTCGCCGAGGACATCGGGGCCTCGCGCGAGGACGAGACCGAGGTGCTGGTCAAGCACCGCGGCCACGGGCCCGGCGGCATCGTCGGCACCCGCTTCGCCTACCCCTTCCATCCGCTCGACGTGGTCGGCTGGGACGGCTGCCTCTACCCCTACCGCTTCCACATCAGCGACTTCGAGCCGATCACCGGACGGGTGCACCAGCCCCCGCCGGCGCACCAGGTCTTCGAGGGGTGGAACTTCGTCGTGTGCAACTTCGTGCCGCGCAAGGTCGACTACCACCCGCTGTCGATCCCCGTGCCCTACTACCACTCCAACGTCGACAGCGACGAGGTGATGTTCTACGTCGACGGGGACTACGAGGCGCGCAAGGGCTCGGGCATCTCGCGCGGCTCGATCAGCCTGCACCCGGGCGGGCACGCGCACGGGCCGCAGCCGGGTGCCTACGAGAAGTCGATCGGCATCGAGTACTTCGACGAGACCGCCGTCATGGTCGACACCTTCCGCCCGCTGGACATCGGCGAGGGCGGTCTGGCCTGCGACGACGGCAAGTACGCCTGGAGCTGGACCGGAGGACGTTGAACGACGGACGACAGCGGCGAAGGGGGAGTCAGCCGGCCTGGTCGTCGGTGCGGGCCCCGGCGCCGGTCATCTCCTCGAGCGCCTTCTCGGTGCTCTCCGGGGCGACGCCGGCGACGAGGTCGGTGAGCAGGGTGACCTCGAAGCCGTGCTTGATCCCGTCGAGCACGGTGGCGCGCACGCAGTAGTCGGTGGCGATGCCGCACACGTCCAGCTGGGTCACCCCCTTCGCCCTGAGCCACGCGGCCAGGCCGGTGCCGTCCTGGTTCGTCCCCTCGAAGCCGCTGTAGGCGGCCTCGTACTCGCCCTTGCGGAAGATCTCCTCGACGTGGTGCAGCGAGGGACGCAGGTTCGGGTGGAAGTCCGAGCCCGCGGTGCCGACCTCGCAGTGCACCGGCCAGGTGTCCACGAAGTCCGGCTCGGTGCCAGCGGGCGCCCAGTGCGAGCCGGGGTCGATGTGCCAGTCCTGGGTGGCGACGACGGTGGCGTAGTCGTCCCGCTCGGCCTCGACCTTCTCCGCAGCGCGGCGGGCGACCTCAGCACCACCGGTGACGGCCAGGGATCCCCCTTCGCAGAAGTCGTTCTGGATGTCGACGAGGACCAGCGCGCGGCTCATGCGGCCCACAGTACCGACCCGCGCGTCGAGCCGATGGGCGCGAGAGAGCAGCCCCGCGAGCGCCCGTGACAGCACCCGTTGTGGGCGGAAAGTACTGATCGGGCATAGGGCATACACCACGTGCATGTCGATATATCCGATGAGTGCTATTCGCCCGTGAGGGCATACCTCTGCGCGGCCATCCGTGCCACGGGCTTGGGGGGTGGTCGGTGACGCTGCGGGCTCTCGGTGACGCTATGGGGTCTCGGTGACGAAGACCGTCTCGACGGCGGGCTGGCCCTGGCTCAGCTGGTGCGCGGAGCGGGGCAGCTCGGCCATCGAGGCCTCGTGGCGCTCCCGCGCCGCCTCGACCGTGCAGTGCTCCCGGCCGACCACCTCGCCGCCACGGATCAGGGGGACGAGCAGCTCGCGGTCGCTCACCCCTTCGCCGTCGTCCTCGGGCAGCTCGCCGATGCCGATCAGCTCGGCGCGGGCGACGCCGTTGGCGTCGAGCCGGCGCAGGGCGTACTTGCGCCCGCCGACCGACTTCTTGTCCTTGCTCTTCTTCACCACGCCGATCATCTGCCCGTCGGCGTCCTCGCGGGCCACGAGCTTGTAGACCATCGACGCCGTCGGGTGGCCGGACCCGGTGACCACACGCGTCCCGACCCCGTAGCCGTCCACCGGCGCGGCAGCCAGCGCCGCGATCGCGTACTCGTCCAGGTCGGAGGTCACGGTGATCCGGGTGCCGGTCGCGCCCAGCCCGTCGAGCTGGTCCCTGACCTCACGCGCCTGCTCCACGAGGTCACCGGAGTCCAACCTGACCCCGCCGAGCTCGGTGCCGGCGACCTCGACGGCCGTGGCCACCCCTTCGCTCACGTCGTAGGTGTCGACGAGGAGGGTCGTGCCGGTCCCGAGCGCGTCGACCTGGGCCGCGAAGGCCTCGCGCTCGCTGTCGTGCAGCAGGGTGAAGGCGTGCGCCGAGGTGCCGACCGTCGGCACGCCGTGCCGGCGCCCGGCCTCGAGGTTCGACGTCGAGGCGAAGCCGGCGATGTAGGCCGCCCGAGCCGCCGCGACCGCCGCCTCGTCGTGGGTGCGCCGCGACCCCATCTCGATGCACGGCCGGGTCCCCGCCGCACCGGTCATCCGGGACGCCGCCGAGGCGACCGCGCTGTCATGGTTGAGGATCGAGAGGATCACCGTCTCGAGGATCACCCCGTGCGCGAAGTCGGACTCGACCACGAGCAGCGGGCTGTACGGGAAGTAGGCGTCGCCCTCGGCGTAGGCCCACACGTCGCCGTCGAAGCGGTAGTCGGCGAGGAACTCCAGCGTGCGCTCGTCGACGACGCCGCGCTCGCGCAGGTCGGCGATCTCGTCCTCGCCGAAGCGGAAGCTCTCGATCGCCTCGAGCACCCGGCCGGTGCCGGCCACGACGCCGTAGCGACGGCCGTCCGGCACGCGCCGGGCGAAGACCTCGAAGACGCACCGTCGCCCGGCCGTGCCGGCACGCAGCGCGGCCTGGAGCATCGTCAGCTCGTAGTGGTCGGTCAGCAGGGCGGTGCTGCGCCGTCGGTCGGTGCCTGTACTCGCAGTGCTCACGGTTGCCACCCTATGGTTGTCGTCGTGTCCGTCGCGCCCGTGGAGCAGGAACAGACCGAGTCAGACCTCCAGGTCGACCCGGACGTGCCGTGGATCACCCTCGTGTGGAACGACCCGGTCAACCTCATGTCCTACGTCACCTGGGTCTTCCGGACCCACTTCGGCTACGACAAGGAGAAGGCGACCCGGCTCATGATGGACGTCCACGAGAAGGGGCGGGCGGTGGTCTCCACCGGCCCGAAGGAGCAGATGGAGCTCGACACCGAGGCGATGCAGGGCTACGGGCTCTGGGCGACCTTCCAGAAGGACGATTAGTGGCCCGCGCCTTCAGCCGCCGACGGGGCCGGCTCGTCGCCCACCTGGACCGATCCGAGCGGGCCGTCGTCGGCCAGCTCGCCGAGCAGGTGCTCGAGCTGATCGAGCCCGCCGCAGGGGCGCCGACCCCGCGCGAAGGGGTCGCCGAAGGGAGCGAGGACGGCTTCGACGCCATCGTCGCCGGGATCGGCCAGCTGAGCACCGACGTCGGGGAGCCGGCGCCGGAGCGCTCCACCGGGCTCGAGGAGGACCGCGACCCGGCGCTGGACCGGCTCTTCCCGGCGGGCCATCGGGAGGACCCGGAGGCGGCCCGGGAGTTCCGCCGGCTCACCGAGCCCGGTCTGCGCAGCCGGAAGGCGGCCAACCTGCGGACGGTGGTGCAGGTGATGGAGCGCGGCTCGGGCAACCCGGCCGACCCTGATCGGCTGAGCCTGGACGAAGGGGAGGCGATTGCCGTCCTTGTCGGCCTCACCGACATCCGCCTCGTCATGGGGGAGCGGCTCGGGCTGCGTACCGACGAGGACGCCGAGCGGCTCGACCGGGTCGCTGCTGACCTCGACGGCGAGGACCCGGCCGCCTTCGCGGTGATGCTCTACGACTTCCTCACCTGGCTGCAGGAGTCCCTCGGGCGGGCGCTCTCCGGTGACTTCTGAGCGACGTAGGGTGGTCGCCGTGGACGCGCCGATCGGGATCTTTGACTCCGGCTTCGGTGGTCTGACCGTGATGCGGTCGGTGCTCGACCAGCTGCCGCACGAGGCGACGGCCTACTTCGGTGACACGGCGAGGGCGCCCTACGGCCCCCGGCCGATCGCCCAGACCCGGGAGTACGCGATCGAGTGCCTGGACCGGCTCGTCGACCATGGCGTCAAGGCCCTCGTCATCGCGTGCAACACCGCCTCGGCCGCGGTCCTGCACGACGCCCGCGAGCGCTACGACGTCCCGGTCGTCGAGGTGATCCGGCCCGCGGTGCGCCGGGCCGTCCTCGCGACCCGGAACGACAAGGTGGGGGTCATCTCGACCAGCGGCACCCACCAGTCCGGTGCCTACCTCGACGCCTTCACGGCCGCACCGCACCTGGACGTGCGCTCCCAGCCGTGCCCTCGGTTCGTCGAGTTCGTCGAGTCCGGCGTGACGAGCGGGCCGAAGCTGCTCGACGTCGCTCGTGAGTACCTCGAGCCGCTGCGCCGGGCCGGTGTCGACACGGTGGTGCTCGGCTGCACCCACTATCCGCTGCTCACCGGGGTGATCAGCTACGTCATGGGCGAAGGGGTGACCCTGGTCTCCTCGGCGGAGGAGACGGCCAAGGACGTCTACCGCGTGCTCGCCGACCGCGACCTGCTCCGACCCGACGACGGCCCGCCGCCGGAGCACGGCTTCACCACGACGGGCGACGCCGAGGAGTTCCGCCTGCTGGCGCGCCGCTTCCTCGGGCCGGCTGTCGGCGACGTCTTCGGCAACGTAGGAGGGTGACGATGCGCTTGACCATCGTCGGGTGCTCGGGGTCCTTCGCCGGCCCGGAGTCGCCGGCGTCGTGCTACCTCGTCACCGCCGAGGCCGATGGGCGGACCTGGCGGATCGTGCTCGACCTGGGCAACGGCGCGCTCGGCGGGCTGCAGCGGCACGCCGAGCTCGAGGACCTCGACGCGGTGCTCGTGAGCCACCTGCACCCCGACCACTGCATCGACCTCACCGGGCTCTACGTGACCCGCAAGTACCGTCCGGAAGGTCCGCTGCCGCAGCGCCTGCCCGTGTACGGACCGGCCGGGTCGGCCGAGCGGCTCGCGGCGGCCTACGAGGGGATCGACGAGGCGGGTATGTCGCGCGAGCTCGACTTCCGCCGCCTCCTGGATGGTGTGCCGGTCCACCTCGGTCCGTTCCGCGTCGTGCCCCACCGCGTCAACCACCCGGTCGAGGCGTTCGGCTTCCGGGTCGAGTGCGACGGGCGGGTGCTCTCGTACAGCGGTGACACCGACAGCTGCCCGGCCCTGGGCCCTCTGCTCACCGGCGCCGATCTCGCGCTCGTCGACTCAGCCTTCGTCGACGGACGCGACGACATCCGCGACATCCACATGTCCGGCTCACGTGCCGCGCAGGTGGCGGTCGAGGCCGGGGGCGTCCGGCGGCTCATGCTCACCCACATCCCGCCGTGGAACGACCCTCAGGTGTGCCGCGAGCAGGCGGCGTCGGTGTGGCGCGGCGAGGGTCGCGAGGTCGAGCTCGCCGAGCCGGGCGCGACCTACGAGGTCTGAGGCGGCGCGGGTACGAGGTCGTCGAGGGGACCTGCCTGCGCGACGGGTCGGGGCACGTGAGTGCGAGCCGGGAGGCGCGCGCCGACGAGCTCATGGCCCTCCTCGTCGACCCGGAGGTTGCCGCCGTCGTCCCGCCGTGGGGCGGCGAGACCGGGATCGACCTGCTCCCGCTGCTCGACCTCGACCTGCTGGCAGCGAGCGAGCCGTGCTGGTACGTCGGCTTCTCCGACACGGTGACGACGATGCTGCCGCTCACCCTCGTCGCGGGCTGGGCCACCCTGCACGGCGGCAACCTCATGGACACGCCGTACGCACCCGCCGACGGGCACCTCCACTGGCTCGACGTGGCGACGCACAGCGGCCACGGCGGCGGGCAGGGCACCCCCTTCGTCCAGCGGGCCGCGAGCCACCATCGCGCCGCCGGCTGGGACGACTACGCGGCCGACCCGGAGGTCGCGACGATGACCCTCGCCGAACCCACCGCGTGGCGGCTGATGGGGGGCGAAGGGGGGTCCGCCAGGTTCTCCGGCCGGCTCGTCGGCGGGTGCGTGGAGGTGCTCTCGCCGCTCGCCGGGACGCGGTACGCCGACGTCCCCGGCTTCGCGCCGGAGGAGGAACTCGTCGTCTACCTCGAGGTGGCCGAGGCCGGGCCCTACGAGGTCGCGCGGGCGGTGCACGGCCTGAGGCTCGCGGGCTGGTTCGACCGGGCGAGCGGCGTGCTCGTCGGCCGCACCCCGGCTCCGGATGCCGAGAGCTGGACCCAGCACGACGCGGTCGCTGACGCCCTGCGCGACCTCGACGTGCCCGTCGTGCTCGACGCCGACATCGGCCACCAGCAGCCGCAGCTGCCGCTCGTCAACGGCGCAAGGGCGGAGGTCATCGTCGACGGCGGCGAGGCGTCGATCGCTCAGTCGATGGTTCCGCTGGGCTGAGGCGCCTCGCCGGTGTGCTCGAGGATCCACGACGAGACGACCTCGTCGATCAGCTCCGGGCTGCGGGCGAAGGAGAAGTGGTCCACGGCCCGACCTGGCGCACCCGCGGGCTTGTCGAAGTGGAGCCGCTCGACTCGTGCCCCGGCCAGCTTGCCGGCGAAGTGGTCCACCGCCCGCGGCGGGGCGAGCTCGTCGTTGGCGAGGTCGATGGCGAGCGCCGGAAGGTCGACCGCAGCCATCCCGCTCTCGTAGTCCTCCTGCCCTCGCGGACGCAACCTGCCGGTGCGGGCGAACCCGGCCCACTCGCGCATGAGCCGACGTGGCTGCCGTCCGCCGAAGCCGAGGGCGTGCCCCGGCCACAGCCGCCAGATGGTGCTCACCAGGGCGACGAACTGGGTCTTGAGCAGGAGTGACCCTGGGCGGTCGTAGATGCGCCAGTACGGCGAGGCCGATCCGACGGTGACCAGCGCCGTCACGCTCGCGTGCCGGTGCCCAGAGAGGTGAGCCAGCGCCACATGCCCGCCGAGGGAGTGCCCGAGCAGGACGACCGGCCGCCCGGGCAGCTGCGCGCCGGTGGCATCGAGCACGCCGGTGAGCCACTCGTCGGCGAGCGCGTGGTAGCCGTAGTTCACCGACCGGCTCAGCGCCGGGGTGCTCTCGCCGTGGCCGGGGTAGTCGGGGCTGACGACGCTGACGCCCCGAGCGAGGAGAGCCTCGGCGAAGGGGGAGTAGTACCCCGCGGCGACGCCCATCGCCGGCAGGATCACCGCCACCGGGGTCCCCGGCCCCGCGTCACGAACGGTGATCGCCGTGCGTCCGTAGCTCAGGTCGATCGCGGTGCTCGTGGTCGTCACGCTCGTCATCCTGCCAGCCCCGCAGGGCGAGGTTACCGCCGGGTCACCTGCGGGTTCGTGACGGTGGCCGAGACCTCGTTAGCCTGGCGACCATGACTGAGCAGGCCACCCCCCTTCGCCATGACGGGCGCCAGCCCGCAGACCTCCGCGAGGTCCGGATCACCCGCAACTGGCTCGACCACGCCGAGGGCTCGGTGCTCGTCGAGTTCGGGCGCACCCGGGTGCTGTGCGCCGCCAGCTTCACCGAGGGCGTGCCGCGGTGGCTCAAGGGCAAGGGCACCGGGTGGGTCACGGGCGAGTACGAGATGCTCCCGCGCGCCACGAACACCCGCGGCGATCGCGAGTCGCGCAAGGGCAAGGTCGGTGGGCGCACCCACGAGATCAGCCGGCTCATCGGGCGAAGCCTGCGGGCGATCGTCGACACCAAGGCGCTCGGCGAGAACACGATCGTCCTGGACTGTGACGTCCTCCAGGCCGACGGCGGCACCCGCACGGCCGCGATCACCGGGGCCTACGTCGCGCTCGCCGACGCCATCGCCGACGCGCGGACGCGGGGCCTGATCGCCCAGGGTGCGAAGCCCCTCACCGGCTCGATCGCCGCCGTGTCGGTCGGCGTCGTCGACGGACGGGCAGTGTGCGACCTGGACTACCCCGAGGACTCGACCGCACAGACCGACATGAACGTCGTGATGACCGGCGAGGGTGCCTTCGTCGAGGTGCAGGGCACTGCCGAGGGCGAAGCCTTCGACCGGGGGCTGCTCGACCAGCTGCTCGACCTCGCCACCGCCGGCTGCGCCGCGCTGACCGTGAAGCAGCAGGAGGCCCTCGAGGGACCCGCCCGGGAGCGCGAGCTGTGAGCGAGGGGTCGCGGCGGGTGGTGCTCGCCACCCACAACGAGCACAAGGTGCACGAGCTCGCCCAGATCCTCGCTGCGACCGCGACCGACCTCGACCTCGAGGTCGTCTCGATGGCCGCCTACCCCGAGGTCGGTGTGGTCCCCGAGACCGAGGTGAGCTTCGTCGGCAACGCCACCGTTAAGGCGCGGGCTGTCGCGGCGGCGACGGGTCTCCCTTCGCTCGCCGACGACTCCGGGTTGAGCGTGGACGTCCTCGGCGGGATGCCGGGGATCTTCTCGGCCCGGTGGTCCGGGCTGCACGAGGGCGAGGAGCTCGCGCGCGCCGAGAAGGACCGGCGCAACCTCCGGCTGCTTCTCGACCAGATCGCCGACGTGCCCGACGAGCACCGCGCTGCCGCCTTCCGGTGCGCGGCCGTGCTCGCCCTGCCTGGTGGGGAGACCGTCGCGACCGAAGGGAGGGTGACCGGCGTCATCGTCCGGGAGCCGTTAGGGGACAACGGCTTCGGGTATGACCCGATCTTCCGGCCTGACGGCGACACCCGCACCCTCGCCCAGTACTCCGACGAGGAGAAGAACGCGATCAGCCACCGCGGCGAGGCCTTCCGCAAGATGGCCCCCCGCCTGCGCGAGCACCTGGCCTGACCCGAAACTGCTGCATGCAGCAGTTTCTTGGCGGTGCAGCACCTGCATCTGCTGCACCGTCGTCGAAGTGCTGCATGCAGCAGTTGCGTGCCGAAGGCGGGACTCGAACCCGCACACCCGAGGGCACACGGACCTAAACCGTGCGTGTCTGCCAGTTCCACCACTTCGGCGCGGCCGCGAGTCTACGGCTCCCTCGGCGCCCGCTACCACGCAGTACTGGCTGCGATCACGACCACTACTGCGTGGTAGCGCGCGTCCTGGGGGGAACGGATCGTGGATCGAAGCCGTAGGGCAGCTCGAGCCGGTGCGCCGCCATGAGCGCCTCGTCGGCGAGCACCTCGCCGGTCGGGCCGTCGCCGACGACCCGACCCTCGGAGAGGACGACCGAGCGCTCGCAGAGCTGGAGGACGTAGGGCAGGTCGTGGGTGACCATGAGGACCGTAACGTCGAGCCGGTCGAGGATGTCGGCCAGCTCGCGGCGGGACGCGGGGTCGAGGTTGCTGCTCGGCTCGTCGAGCACGAGCACGTCGGGCTGCATCGCGAGGACCGTCGCCACGGCGACCCGGCGCCGCTGCCCGAAGGAGAGGTGGTGCGGCGCCCGGTCGGCGTGCTCGCCCATGCCCACCGCGTCGAGGGCGTGCTCGACCCGCGCGCGCAGCTCGTCACCACGCAGCCCGAGGTTGCGGGGGCCGAAGGCCACGTCCTGGCCGACGGTCGGCATGAAGAGCTGGTCGTCGGGGTCCTGGAAGACCACCCCGACCCGCCGGCGCACCTCGAGCAGGTGCTCCTCGTCGACCGGCAGCCCGGCGACGCTCACCTGGCCGGCCTCGGGCCGCAGGATGCCGTTGAGGTGCAGTACGAGGGTCGTCTTGCCCGCGCCGTTCGGCCCGAGCAGCGCGACCCGCTCGCCCCGGTGGACGTGCAGGTCGACACCGCGCAGGGTCGGGTGGCCGTCGGGGTAGGCGTGGTGCACCCCGGCGAGCTCGAGGACCGGCGCGCTCATCTCCCCGCCCCGCTCAACCAGGCCGTAGCGGCGATCGCCGCTCCCGTCAGCGGGAGTGCGGCGGCCAGCCAGTCGCGGCCGCCGGCGGACCCCCCTTCGCCGAGGTCGACCCGGCCCTGGAACCCGCGCGAGAGCATCGCGAGGTGGACCCGCTCGCCGCGCTCGTAGCTGCGCACGAAGAGCGCCCCGGCCGTGCTCGCGAGGACCGGCCAGGCCCGGATGCCACGGACTGCGTGGCCTCTGGACTCCCGGGCGATCCGCATGCGCCGCAGCTCGGTGCTCACGACGTCGAGGTAGCGGATCATGAAGGACATGATGAGCACGATCTGGGCCGGCAGGCGCAGCCGGGCCAGCCCGCGGACCACGTCGGGAGCCTCCGTGGTCGCGGCGAGGGCGAGGGCGGTGAGCGCTCCGAGGGAGCCCTTGGCGAAGAGCGCCCACCCGGCCCACAGGCCGGCGACGGAGACCTCGAACGGCCCGAGCGGCCGGGTCGGTCCCGTTGAGATGAACGGCATCGTCACCGCGAGGACGACGAAGGGGACCTCGATCACCATCCGCCGGGCGAGGAAGCCGGCCGGGACCTGAGCGACGGCGATCACGACGACGAGGGCGAGCAGGTGCAGCCCGAAGGCCCAGACCGCCTCGCGGGGGGTGGCCACGACCGCAGCGACGAAGGTGAGGGCGGCGGCGATCTTGACCTCCGGGGGGAGGCGGTGGATCGGGGAGTGGCCGTGGAAGTGCAGGGAGTGGCCGTGCGGTCCGCTCACCTAGTCGCGCGAATCGTGGCCGGCGTCGCGGCGCCGACCGAGCAGGCGGACCAGGCCGAACATCAGGGCGGCGGTGAGTGCGACGCCGATGACCCCGGCGAGGCCACCGGAGAGCGGGCCGTCGAGCCCGCGGACGCCGTAGTCGGCCAGCGGGGAGTCCGCCGCTGCGCTGTCCTCGGCGGCGTCGATGAACCCGACCTGCTCGGCGACGTGCTCCAGGCCGTCGGGGCTGGCCGAGGCGAAGCCGGAGACGACGCCGGCCAGCAGGAGGCAGAGGACCACGCCGGCGATCACGACGGCACGGGTGCGCATCAGGCGACTCCCTCGGAGGCGGTGGTGCAGGCCGCGGCGAGGCGCTCCTCGCGGGCCCGGTCGAGCGCGGGCGCGGCGCCGCGGACGAGGTCGGGACGGGTGGCGATGACGGCGGAGACGGCGAGGAAGGTGATGATCGCCTCGCCGATCCCGATGACGGCGTGCCAGCCGAGCATGAGCGAGAGCATCGTGCCGAGATCGACCGGCGCCTCACCCCCGATGGCGAATAGCCCGGTGAAGACCGCCGCGGTCGCCGGGACGGACACCAGCGCGGCAACCGCCGCCGCGACCGGGACCATGGCCGTCGTGCGGGGGAGCAGCGCCCGCACGGCGACGAAGACGGCCCAGCCGACCCAGACCCCGACGACCGCCATGAGCAGGACGTTGGTGCCGAGCGCGGTGAGGCCGCCGTCGGCGAAGACGAGCGCCTGGACGATGAGGACGACCGTCACCGCGAGGGTGGCCACCCACGGGCCGGCGAGAACCGCCGCGAGCGCACCGCCGAGCAGGTGTCCGCTCACCCCGACGCCGACGGGGAAGTTGAGCATCTGAGCGGCGAAGACGAAGACGGCCACGAGCCCCGCGAGGGGCGCCAGCCGGTCGTCGAGTCGCGACGGGACTGCCGCAGCGCGGCCGCGACCCCGACGCCCGCCACAGCAGCGGTGGCGACCGAGGTCGGGATGTCGAGGAATCCGTCGGGGACGTGCATGCCGACCTCCTTGGGTACGTTGGTGCTCAGACCGACCAACTATTGCAGAGAGTTTGCATCAAGCGAAGGGAGGTCGGCCGGTGGCCGACACGCTCACCCCGGGGGACACCGCTCCGGACTTCACCCTCACCTCCGACACCGGGGACCAGGTGGCCCTGGCCGACCTGCGCGGGCAGAAGGTCATCGTCTACTTCTACCCGGCGGCGATGACGCCCGGCTGCACGAAGCAGGCCTGCGACTTCTCCGAGCGGCTCGACGTCCTCCAGGCGCAGGGCTACACGGTGGTCGGGATCTCCCCGGACAGCCCGGAGAAGCTCGCGGCATTCCGTGAGAAGGACGGCCTGACCATCACCCTCCTCTCCGACCCCGACAAGGAGGTCATGACGGCCTATGGCGCGTTCGGCGAGAAGAAGCTGTACGGCAAGGTGGTGCAAGGGGTGATCCGCTCGACCATCGTCGTGGACGAGGACGGCCAGGTCACCCATGCGATGTACAACGTCAAGGCCACCGGTCATGTGGCGAAGATCCAGCGTGACCTAGGGCTGCAGACGGCCTGATCTGTCGCAGACTAGACACCAGCACGACGCGACCAAGAGACACGAGAAGGACGGACACATCACGATGAGCAACGCCACCCCCAGCGAGAGCTCGCTCGAGAAGGACATCGCCGAGCTGCGCGACCGCCTCGCCGAGACCATCGACGAGCTGACCGAGCGCGCCGCACCGAAGAACGTCGTGGCGCGCGAGAAGGCAAAGGCGCGGGCGTCACTGCACAACGCGACCTACACCGAGTCCGGCGACCTGCGCATGGACCGGGTCGCGATCGCGGCCGCCGTCGTCGCCGGCGTCGTGCTGCTCAAGGTCGTCGCGAGCCGCCGCAAGAAGCGGTGGTGACCCTCGGCCGACGAGGACACCGCGAGGGACGATGACGAAGGGCCCCGGCCAGCTGGCCGGGGCCCTTCGTCGTGTGGTGCGCCAACAGGGACTCGAACCCCGAACCCGCTGATTAAGAGTCAGCTGCTCTGCCAATTGAGCTATTGGCGCGCGAGGAGAGACCTTAGCACCGGTGGGCAGCGGCGCTGAAATCGGCTGCGGCCCACCGGTGCCGAAGGGGGTCAGCGCGGGTCGTCGTCGCGCAGTCGGCGCACGTCGGGCTCGCCGTCGTCGTAGCGATCGGAGCGCAGGTCGTAGTCCGCGTCACGGTCGCCGCGGCGGGCGAGGTAGGTGATGAGCCCACCGATGAGGGCCAGCGCGCCGAGGGCGACGAGCAGCCACAGCCACCACGGCGCGGCGTCGTCGGCGGTCTCTGTCGCCTCCGCCGAGTCGGTGCTCGTGGCGCTGGTGCTCGGCTCGTCCGAGCTGTCCTCGGACGACGTCGAGGACTCCGAGGACTCCGACGACTCAGGCGACTCCGATGTCGCCGACGTCTCGGACGGGTCCGACGGCTCCTCGCCGGTGGCCTCCGCGGACCCGGACGTCTCGCCGTCACCCTCGCTCGCGGAACCGTCCTGCGAGGGCTCGCTCTCGCCATCCTCGCCCGAGGCGTCGCTGCTTGTCGCGGCGGGCGCACCCGCGTCGCGCTCCTCGCCGCTGGAGGCGTAGGTGAAGGACAGGGTCCCCGAGACCGGGTGCCCGTCGGCGCTGGTCACCTTGTAGGCGATCGTGTAGTCGCCCTGCTCCATCCGCGGGTCGAGCCCCTGGTAGACGGTGTCGCCGTCGACCTCGGGCTCACCGGTGCTGGCCTGGCCCGTATCACCCGAGACGGTCACCGTGACGAAGTCGGGGTTGACCTCCTCGTTGAAGGTCAGCGCCACCTCCGGCGGTACCGCGGCGAGGGTCGCCCCGTCGTCCGGGCTGGACCGGACGAGCTGGGCGTGGGCCTGGGCCGGGGATCCGCCGAGCAGCGTGAGGGCGCAGGCGAGGGCCGCGACGAGCAGCAGGCGAAGGGAGAGCGCCGGCTCGCGCAGGGCGGCGACGGCGGGGGAGGGCGGGCGGTGAGTGCTCACGGGAGCCATGGTGCCGCACCCGCCTGACGCGGGGCTGGGAGGTCCGCCGGCGGCGTGGCGAAGGGGTGGCCGCGGGTTCTCGAAGGGGTGGTCGGAGCACCGCAACGGAGCAGGTACGATTGACGCCGGTCTGGTGCGAGAGCGCCAGCCATGGTGGGCGTAGCTCAGCTGGTAGAGCATCGCGTTGTGGTCGCGAGGGTCGCGGGTTCAAGTCCCGTCGCTCACCCCAACAGGTACGGGCCCCGGTCGTTCTCGGCCGGGGCCCGCGCCAAGTCAGCTGGCGGATCCCCCTTCGCCCGCCCCCGCGGCAGTCACGACGTGACGGGCCGAGATCTCCTTCAGCTGCGGGGACCCCAGACCCGGCGGGTCGCGGAAGACCGCCTCGCGGTAGTAGCGCAGCTCGGCGATCGACTCGGTGATGTCAGCAAGTGCGCGGTGGCCGCCGTTCTTCTCCGGGGCGGCGAAGTAGGCCCGCGGGTACCACCGGCGGGAGAGCTCCTTGATCGAGGAGACGTCGATCATCCGGTAGTGCAGGTGGGCGTCGAGCGCCGGCATGTCCCGGGTGAGGAAGGCGCGGTCGGTGGCGATGGTGTTGCCCGCCAGCGGTGACTTGCCCGGGTCGGGTGCATGCTGCGTGACGTAAGCCAGGACCTGGGCCTCGGCCTCCTCGAGCGAGACGCCCGACTCGAGGGCGTCGAGGAGGCCCGAGGAGGTGTGCATGTCGCGGACGAAGTCGCCCATCTGCGCGAGGGCGGCCTCGGGGGGGCGGATGACGATGTCGACCCCCTCGCCGAGCACGGTCAGCTCGTAGTCGGTGACGAGTGCGGCGATCTCGACCAGCGCGTCCTGCTCCAACGAGAGCCCGGTCATCTCGCAGTCGATCCACACGATGCGGTCGTTGTGGGCGCGGTCCGGTCCGTTCGCTGTCGGTGTCACGCGTTCGACTGTACGACGCCGACCAGTGCGAGGACGGTCCCCGCCCGCGCCGGCGAAGCTGCGCGGTCCTCGTCACGTGCCTGGTCAGGGGCCCCGGATACCCTCCCGGTCATGACCTGGCCCCCGCAGACGCCGCCCCCTCGGCAGCACCCCCACCCGGGCCCCGGCTGGCAGACGGTGCAGCCCTACGACGCCCGGTACGTCCCCGCGCTGGCCCGGCCGAACCCCACGCCCCGACCCGGGATGCGCCGCTGGGTGGTGGCCGGCGTCATCGCGACGGTCTTCGCCCTCTTCGCGCTCGCGTTCGCGCTCTTCTTCTCGCTGAGCTTCGGGATCATCGCCACCCTGCTCGGGCTGGTCTTCGCGCTGATCCCCGTCGGCATCGTCGTGCCGATCTTCGTCTGGCTCGATCGCTTCGAGGCCGAGCCGTGGCGCTACCTGCTCACCGCCTTCCTCTGGGGAGCGCTCGCCGCCACCCTGCCCTCGCTGGTCTTCAACACCGCGGCGATGGTCATCGTCTCCTCCTCGGTCGACGCGACGAGCGCGGAGGCCTTCAGCGCCGTCGTCGTGGCACCCGTCGTCGAGGAGACCTTCAAGGGGCTCTTCCTCCTCGTGATGCTCTGGTTCCGGCGTCACGAGTTCAACGGGCTGGCCGACGGGGTGACCTATGCGGGCATCTGCGCGGCCGGCTTCGCCTTCACCGAGAACATCCTCTACCTCGCCCGGGCGTACACCGAGATCGGCAGCGACGCCTTCGTCGCGACCTTCGTCCTGCGCGGGATCATCTCCCCGTTCTGCCACCCGATGTTTACCGCGATGACCGGCATCGGGGTGGGGATGGCCGCGTCCAGCCGGAGCACCGGGGTCAAGGTGGTCGCCCCCTTCGTCGGATGGTGCGCCGCGGTCCTCCTCCATGCGCTGTGGAACCTCTCGGCCGTCAGCGGGCCGTACAGCTTCCTTCTCGCCTACGGCGTCGGCATGCTCCTCTTCTTCGCCTTCATCGGGTTCATCATCTGGGCCCGCGCCCGCGAGGGTCGGATCATCGGCCAGTTCCTCGTGCCCTACGTCCAGACCGGCTGGCTCGCCCCCGGCGAGGTCTCGATGCTGTCCTCGATGAGCCAGCGTCGAGAGGCCCGCAGCTGGGCCAGGGCGCGGACCGGGGCGCGTGGTGTGGACGCGATGCGCGCCTTCCAGGACACCGCCTCCGAGCTGGCCCTCCTGCGCGCCCGGATGTACCACCACCGGGTCGACCAGCAGGCGATCGCGAGCGAGCGGGTGCTCCTGGACTCGATGACCGCCCGGCGGCGCGAGTTCGTCGGGTACCCCGGCCGCTGAGCGAGCCCTCAGTCGATCCGGTGGACCTCGAGGGCGTCCTCGGCGAGGACCGCGACCGCGCACCGGTGGTCGGGGGTGCGCAGGTCAGCGTCGGCGAGCGAGACCGCCTCCGGCCTGGACTCCTCGGCGCGCCAGTCGACGAGCGCCGCCGGTGACTCCGGCCCGGTGACGACGACCTCGGTCGGATCGACGACCAGGCCGTGACCGGTCGCCTTGAGGATCGCCTCCTTGCGCGCCCACACCTGGGCCCGAGCGGCGAGCAGGTCCCGGCCGTGCACCTGCGCGAAGGCGGCGCCCTCCTCCTCGGCGAGGGTCAGGCGGTCGAAGCTGTCGAAGTCGGCCTCCTCGACGTGCTCGACGTCGATCCCGACGCTCGGCCCCTGCGCCACCGCGATGACGGCGAGGGTGTCGGTGTAGGAGAGGGAGAAGGACCAGTCCGGGCGGGCGACGATGCTCGGCTTGCCGTGCCGCTCGCTCCCGCAGGTGGGGCAGCGCCGCTCGAAGGCGAGATCGGCCGGGTCGACGTGCAGGACCCGGGCCAGAGTCCGCCGGGCCAGGGCGTGGGCGCTGACGAAGGGGGCAGGGTCGCGCTTGCGGTCCGCCCGGGCCAGCTCGGTGTCGTCGAGCAGGTCGCGCAGGGAGGGCTCGTCGGCGACGACCGCCTCGGCGAGGCCCACCCGAAGTGCCATGCGGTTCATCATGTCAGGTCGGTCTCCGTAGACTGAGCGACCGCGGGCCCGAGCCCGCGAGCCCCCGTAGCTCAGCTGGACAGAGCAAGGGCCTTCTAATCCCGAGGTCGTTGGTTCGAATCCAACCGGGGGCGCCCCTATCGAGACCGGCGACGGGACCCCCTTCGCCGGACGTGGTGGGCGGGGACACCCGGGTTAGCCTGTGCACCATGTCCGCCACACCACCCGGAGCGCCGGTCGACAGCGAGGAGCTGCTCGCCAGGGTGATCGCGCTACGCGACGAGGTGGAGCGCTCCGAGCTGCCGCTCGACCTTCCGTCGACCCGTCAGGCCAAGGAGAACCGCGCCGCCCTGCTCGGGCAGCTCGACGACTACGTCATCCCGCGGCTCAGCTCGATCGACGCGCCCCTGCTGGCCGTCGTCGGCGGGTCGACCGGGGCGGGCAAGTCGACGCTGGTCAACTCCGTCCTCGGCCGCAAGGTCAGTGAGGCCGGGGTGCTGCGCCCGACGACGACCAGCCCGGTCCTCATCCACCACCCCGACGACGTCCGGTGGTTCCGCGACGGGCGGGTGCTCCCTTCGCTCTCCCGGGTCACCGGCGAGAGCGCCGAGCCGCAGCCCGGGACGGTGCGCCTCGCCGCGTCCGAGGCGCTGCAGCCCGGCCTGGCCATGCTCGACGCCCCCGACATCGACTCGGTCGTCTCCGCCAACCGCGGCCTGGCGACCCAGCTGCTCGCCGCCGCCGACCTCTGGCTCTTCGTCACCACCGCCGCCCGCTACGCCGACGCCGTCCCGTGGCGGCTGCTCAAGCAGGCCTCCGACCGGGGCACCGCGGTCGCGATCATCCTCGACCGCGTCGACCCTGACGCGATGGACGACGTGCGCTCCGACCTCGTCGAGATGCTCCGGGAGCAAGGGCTCGAGACCTCCCCGGTCTTCACCGTGCCCGAGACCACGCTCGACGAGCGCGGCCTCATCCCCGAGGGTGACATCTCGCGGCTGCGCTCCTGGCTCACCGCGCTCGCCGGCGACCAGCGCGCCCGCGGCATCGTCATCCAGCAGACGCTCTCCGGCGCGCTGCGCTCCCTCGACGAGCGCACCGACGAGCTCGTCGCCGCCGCCACGACCCAGCAGGCGATGGTCAAGGAGCTCGAGAAGGTCGCCTACGACGCCTACGACACCGCCGAGGACCAGGTCCGCGACGGCATCAGCGACGGCCAGCTGCTGCGCGGCGAGGTCCTCGCCCGGTGGCAGGAGTTCGTCGGCACCGGCGAGTTCTTCAAGCGCGTCGAAGAGGGCGTCTCCCGGCTGCGGGACCGGGTGACCAACGCGATCAAGGGGGCACCGCCCCCTTCGAAGCCGTTGGACGAGGCCCTCCACGACGGGGTGGCCGCCCTCGTCATCGCCGAGGGCGACGCCGCGGCGGCGACGACCGCCCGCCGGTGGCGCTCCACCGAGGCCGGCCCCGAGCTGCTCGAGGAGCACCCCGAGCTGACCCGCTCGTCCGAGGCGCTGCGCGAGACCGTCGAGCGCACCGTGCGCGACTGGCAGGGCGACGTCCTCGACATCGTCCGGGCCGAGGGCGGCAACCGGCGCACCAACGCCCGGATCGCCGCGTACGGCGTCAACGGCATCGGTCTCTTCCTCATGCTCGTGAGCTTCGCCCACACCGGTGGCGTGCTCGTCGCCCCCGAGGTCGCCATCGCCGGCGGCACCACCGCGCTCGCGCAGAAGGTCCTCGAGGCGATCTTCGGCGACCAGGCGGTCCGGGAGATGGCGGCGAAGGCGAGGTCCCTCCTCCTCGAGCGGGTCACCGACCTCTACGACGAAGAGCGGCGTCGCTACGAGTCCGTGCTCGGGACCGTCCAGGTGAGCGAAGGGCAGGTCCGTCGCCTCACCCAGGCGGCCGAGGCCGTGCAGGCCGCGAGGTCGACCCGATGAGCCCGATCTTCCGGGGTGAGGCGAAGGTGTCGGCCCTGTCGGTCGAGGAGCTGCTCTCGCGCTCCGACAGCCTGGCCGAGGCCCTGACCGAAGGGGGCGACCAGCTCGAGCCGGAGCCCGCGCGGCGGGCCGCGGAGGTCGTCGAGAAGGTGCGGGAGCGGACCTCACTCGTCGGCGGCCACACCGTTGTGGCGCTGGCCGGGGCGACCGGGTCGGGCAAGTCCTCGCTCTTCAACGCCCTCGTCGGAGCCGATGTCGCCCAGGTCGGCGTGCGGCGGCCGACGACCTCGACCCCGACCGCCGCGGTGTGGGGCGAGGAGCCGGTCGGTGACCTGCTCGACTGGCTCGGCGTCGGCCGACGTCACACCGTCGAGGGTGAGGACTCGCTCGACTCCCTCGTGCTGCTCGACCTGCCCGACTTCGACAGCCGGGAGGCGGCCAACCGGGAGGAGGCGCGGCGGGTGCTCGAGCTCGCCGACGTCTTCGTCTGGGTCACCGACCCGCAGAAGTACGCCGACGCGGTACTGCACGACGAGTACGTGTCCGTGCTCAAGGAGTACGGCGCGGTGACCGTGGCGGTGCTCAACCAGGCCGACCGGCTCCCCGACGAGGCCGCGGTCGACACGGTGACCGGGGACCTCTCGCGGCTGCTCGAGCGCGACGGGCTGAGCGACTCGGAGGTGGTGGCCACCTCCAGCAAGACCGGTCTGGGCCTGGAGCGGCTCACCGAGCGCCTGCACACCGCCGTCGCCTCTGCCGACGCGGCCCGGCACCGCCTCGGTGCCGATGTCGCGACCGCGGCCAAGGGGCTGGCGCCCTCGGTCGCCGAGGACGAGCCGGACGTCGACCAGCTCGGCTCCGGCGAGCTCGTCGACGCCCTCGCCCGAGCCGCCGGTGTGCCCACGGTCGTCGACGCAGTGCGCCGCGACTTCGTCATGGAGACCGTTGCGCGCACCGGCTGGCCGTTCACGCGGTGGGCCAAGGCGCTGCGGCCGGCGCCGCTGAAGCGGCTGCGCCTGGACAAGGAGGCTCCCGACGTCACCGAGGCCGACGTGCGTGCCGTGCTCGGCCGCTCCTCGATCCCGCCGCCCACCCCGTCGGCCCGGGCGGCGGTCGACCTGGCCGCCCGACGGCTCGGCGAGCACGCCGGTCAGGGCCTGCCGACCCGGTGGGCCGACGAGATCGCCGACACCGCCGCGCCCTACGACGACCACCTCGCCGACGAGCTCGACCAGGCGGTGCTGCGCACCCCGCTGCGGGCCCGCAACCCGCTGTGGTGGCCGGTGCTCGGCGTGCTGCAGGTGCTCCTGGCCGTGGCCGCGGTGCTCGGCCTGCTCTGGCTCGTCGCCATCGCGCTCGCGGCCTGGCTGCAGCTGCCGGCGATCCCGACGGTCGATGTCGGTCCCTTCGCCACCCCGTTCATCCTGCTCGCCGGTGGCATCGTCGGCGGCCTGCTCGTGGCCGCCCTCGGCCGGCTGCTGGCCGGCCCAGGGTCGAGACGGCGGGCAGCGCAGATCGACAAGCGCCTCAAGGGGGCGATCGCGGAGGTGGCCGAGCGGGTCGTCATCGCACCGGTGCGCGACGTGCTGACCCGGCACGCCCGGGCGCGCCGGGGCGTCGAGGCCGCGCAGCGGCGCTGAGCCTGTCCACAGCCGCGCCTGCGGCCAGGCGGCTGTCCACAGCCGTCGCTGGCACCCGCGCGGTGGGTGGGGCGGCGCGCGAGGGTGGATCTCGTCTCAACCGACGAGGAGGAAGCCCATGTACGAGACATATGTGACGATCAGCGGCCGCCTGGTGGCCGACCCCGAGAAGCGCACGACGAAGGCCGGTCAGGTATTCACCACCTTCCGCCTGGCGACGAGCGAGCGGAGGCGCACCCGGGAGGGGACCTTCGAGGACGGTCCGACGTCGTTCTACAACGTCGCCTGCTACCGGGCCCTCGGGGTCAACGTCTGCGAGTCGCTGCACAAGGGCGAGCCGGTGGTGGTCACCGGCCGGCAGCGGGTGCGCCAGTACCAGCGGGCCGACGAGAGCTACGGGACCTCCGTCGAGGTCGAGGCGATGCATGTCGGCCACGACCTGCTGTGGGGTCAGACCCAGCTGACCCGTCCGGGCCGGGACGAGTCCGAGGACCGGATGGCCGACGAGGCCTCGCGTCAGTCCTACGACGAGAGCTACGACAGCGACGGCGAAGGGGGCGCTCCCGCACCCCGTGGTGACGAGAGCGGGGGAGTGGGCGGCTTCGCCGCGCACGCCGCCTGAGCGGACCACCGAGGAGAGCCCGACGCAGGCGGGCACGGGACCGGGGTGGATGCGAGGGTGCGGCCGGGCTGTCGCTAGCCTGCTGCCATGCCCGAGTTCATCTACACCATGACCCGTGCCCGCAAGGCGCACAACGAGAAGGTCATCCTCGACGACGTGACGATGTCGTTCTACCCCGGCGCGAAGATCGGCATGGTCGGCCCCAACGGTGCCGGCAAGTCCACGATCCTGAAGCTCATGGCGGGACTGGACCAGCCGAGCAACGGTGAAGCCCAGCTGGCCAAGGACGCCACCGTCGGGATCCTGCTGCAGGAGCCTCCGCTGAACGAGGAGAAGACCGTCCTCGGCAACGTCGAGGAGGGCATGGGGGAGATCAAGGCCAAGCTCGACCGGTACAACGCGATCTCCGAGGAGATGACCGAGCCGGACGCCGACTTCGACTCCCTCATGGCGGAGATGGGCTCGCTCCAGGAGGACATCGACCACGCCGACGCGTGGGACCTGGACTCCCAGCTGGAGCAGGCCATGGACGCGCTGCGCTGCCCCCCGCCGGAGGCCGACGTCACGGTCCTCTCCGGTGGTGAGCGTCGCCGGGTGGCCCTGTGCAAGCTGCTCCTCGCCAAGCCGGACCTGCTGCTGCTCGACGAGCCGACCAACCACCTCGACGCCGAGTCGGTGCTCTGGCTCGAGCAGCACCTCGCGTCTTACGAGGGTGCCGTCGTCGCCGTCACTCACGACCGGTACTTCATGGACAACGTCGCCCAGTGGATCGCCGAGGTCGACCGGGGCCGGCTCTACCCCTACGAGGGCAACTACTCGACCTACCTGGAGAAGAAGCAGGAGCGGCTGCAGGTCCAGGGCAAGAAGGACGCCAAGCTGGCCAAGCGCCTCGCCTCCGAGCTGGAGTGGGTCCGGTCCAACAGCAAGGCGCGCCAGACCAAGAGCAAGGCCCGCCTCGCCCGCTACGAGGAGATGGCTGCCGAGGCCGAGCGCACCCGCAAGCTCGACTTCGAGGAGATCCAGATCCCGCCGGGCCCGCGGCTGGGCAACAAGGTGATCGAGGTCAAGGACCTGAAGAAGGGCTTCGGGGACCGGGTGCTCATCGACGGGCTGTCCTTCACGCTGCCGCGTAACGGCATCGTCGGTGTCATCGGCCCCAACGGTGTCGGCAAGACCACGCTCTTCAAGACGATCGTTGGGCTGGAGGAGCCGGACGCCGGGACCGTCGACGTCGGTGACACCGTCCAGATCAGCTACGTCGACCAGGGCCGTGGCGGTATCGACCCGGAGAAGTCGCTCTGGGAGGTCGTCTCGGACGGGCTCGACCACATCCAGGTCGGTCGGGTCGAGATCCCGAGCCGGGCGTACGTGAGCCAGTTCGGCTTCAAGGGCCCGGACCAGCAGAAGAAGGCCGGCGTGCTCTCTGGTGGAGAGCGCAACCGGCTCAACCTCGCCCTGACCCTCAAGCAGGGCGGCAACCTCCTGCTCCTCGACGAGCCGACCAACGACCTCGACGTCGAGACCCTCGGCTCCTTGGAGAACGCGCTGCTGGACTTCCCCGGTTGCGCGGTGGTCATCAGCCACGACCGCTGGTTCCTCGACCGCGTCGCGACGCACATCCTCGCCTACGAGGGCACCGAGGAGAACCCGGCCAAGTGGTACTGGTTCGAGGGCAACTTCGAGGCCTACGAGAAGAACAAGATCGAGCGCCTCGGCGAGGAGGCGGCCCGCCCGCACCGCGTCACCTACCGCCGCCTCACCCGCGACTGACTCCCCCCTTCGCAGATCCCCGGGGAACCTCAGACGAACGGTCACTCCCTTCGCCCGCAGATCCCCGGGGAACCTCAGACGAACGGTCGGCCCCCGTGGTCCACACCACCTGTGGCGCCCAGCTGGCCGGAGGACATAGCGTCACGTCTGTGGGCAGCTTCCTTGATCTCGTCGCCGGGCGCGATCTTGTCGTCGACGAAGAGCTGACGGGAGACCTGGCCGAAGGGGAGCGGCTCGAAGGGGTGACCTTCGTCGGGTGCACCCTCACCGGTCGCTGGACGGCGGCTGTCCTGGCCGGGTGCCGTCTCGAAGGGTGCACGCTGGACGGCGTCGACCTCTCCGGCGCCCGCCTCATCGACACTGTCCTCGACGACTGCCGGCTCGTCGACATCCGGGCACTCGGCACCGCCTGGTCGACCATGGCCAGGCCGACCATCCCGCCCGATCCAAGCACGTGGACTGGGTGCCGGCTCGATCTTGGCGCCTTCGGCGGGTGTGATCTCAGCGGTGCTCGGTTCGAGCGGTGCACCTTCGACGGCGCCGACCTCGACGAGACGGTGCTGCGCGGAGCGACCTTCGACCAGTGCGACCTGGCCGGCGCGCGGTTCGTCCGTGCCGACCTGCGCGAGGTCGACCTCACGACCAGCCACGGCTATGTCATCGACCCGACGACCAACGACGTGCGAGGGCTACGGGTGGACCTTGTGGGTGCGGCCGGGTTGCTGCACGGCTTCGGGGTCGAGGTCAGTTAGGACGTCGTGCGTAGCACGCGCGCTACACTCCCTGTCCATGGGGATTGAAGAGCACAGCGATCGCTCCGGCGAGGTGCCTGGCGAGGCGATATCTCTGTCGCAGCGCGAGCTGCGCAACGAGTCCGGTCGCGTGCTTCGCGCGGTGAGTGCCGGTGCGTCCTTCACCCTGACCAACGGCGGGGTCGTCGTCGGACGGATCGTCCCGGTCGACGCCCCGCCGCCGGCGCTCGCCATCACGCGCCCGGCTCGGCGTCGGGGTGGGTGGAGTTCGCTCGGCGTGACCCGCGCAACGAGGCCGTCGTTGCAGGACTCGATCGATGAGCTACGAGCGGACCGCGTGTGAGCGTCGTCTACGTCGACACCTCGGCCATGGGTGCGCTGCTCGTGGACCAGCCTGAGAGCGAGACCCTGCTCACCTGGCTCGACGAGACCGAGGCAGAGCTCGTGTCGAGCGACCTCCTCGAGACCGAGCTGCGGCGCCTGGCTGTCCGGGAGGACCTGGACCATGGCGATGTGACTCGGCTCCTCGACGGACTCACCCACGCCGCGCTCGACCGGGCGGTCTACCGCAGCGCGGGGCTGCTGCCGATGCCTTACCTGCGGACGCTTGATGCCCTCCACCTCGAGGCCGCGCTACGTCTCGGGGCTGACGCTGTCCTCACCTACGACCGCCGCCTCGGTGAGGCTGCGGCAACACTCGGACTTGACGTCATCGCCCCCGGTCGTGGCTAGCGGAAGTCGCGGGAGCGCAGCGTCGAGCTCACCGGTAGCCGGTCGAGCCGGTCGGCGAGGATGTTGATCGCACCGCCACGCTTCTCGAGCTTCCCGCGGATGAGCAAGGCCGACGCGCTGCGCGAGTGCGGGCGGTAGCGCAGGAAGACCCCGACAGAGCAGATGACGTTGGTCATCCCGGTCTCGTCCTCGAGGCTGATGAAGGTCACGCCCTGCGCCGTCGCCGGTCGCTGCCGGTGGGTGACCAGCCCGGCGACGGTGACCCGCGATCCGTCCTCGGCGGTGCGCAGGTCGACCGCCCGCAGCACCCCCATGCTCGCGAGGAAGTCGCGCTCGTGCGCGATCGGGTGATCGCCCGTCGCCACCCCGGTCGACCACAGGTCGGCAAGAGTCTCCTCGCGCGGACTCATCGCCGGCAGGTCAGGGCGGCTCACGCTCGGGGTGACGACGTCGAGCTGGCCAGGGCGCTCTCGGGCCGCCTCACCCGCACCCCACAGGGCTTGGCGGCGGGTCAGCCCGAGCTCGTCGAAGGCCCCCGCCGTCGCCAGCGCCTCGACCTGCGCGCTCGTCAGCTCGACCCGTCTGGTGAGGTCGACGAGGCTGGCAAACGGTCCCCCTTCGTCCCGGGACGCGACGACTCGCTCCGCGGTCGGCACGTCGATCCCGGTGACCCCGGCCAGGCCGAGGCGCACGCGCAGGTTGCCGTCGCGGCGGTGCTCCGCTCCCGGCTCGGGGGAGTCGGGGTCGAAGGGAGGGACAGCCGGCTGGTCGCGGTTGAGGCACTCGGGTCGTCCGGTGGGCCGGATGTGGGCGTGCCCTTCGAGGCTCGTCCCTCGCACCTCAGGGCCCGTGAGGGGCTCAAGGTCGGCGTGGACGCCGGAACGGGTGATGCATGGGTGGGCGACCTCGACGCCGTGCCGGCGGGCGTCGGCGACGAGGGTCTGTGGGGAGTAGAAGCCCATCGGCTGGCTGCGCAGCAGCCCGGCGAGGAAGGCCGCGGGGTAGTGCAGCTTGAGCCAGCTGCTCGCGTAGACGAGCAGGCCGAAGGACAGGGCGTGGCTCTCGGCGAAGCCGAAGTTGGCGAATGCCTCGATCTTGGCGTAGATGCCCTCGGCGAGCTCGCCGGTGATCCCGTTGCGTGCCATCCCGGCGAAGAGCTGCTCGCGCAGCGCCCCGATCTTCTCCAGACCGCGCTTGGAACCCATCGCCCGGCGCAGCAGGTCGGCCTGATCGGCGTCGCAGTCGCCGACGGCGACCGCCATCTGCATGAGCTGCTCCTGGAAGAGCGGGACCCCCAGAGTGCGCTCCAGCACCGGGACGAGGGAGGGGTGCAAGTAGGTGATCGGCTCCTCGCCGGTGCGCCGACGGATGTAGGGATGGATCGCCCCGCCCTGGATCGGGCCGGGGCGGATGAGGGCGATCTCGACGACGAGGTCGTAGAAGCACCGGGGGAGCAGACGGGTCAGGGTGCCGATCTGGGCCCGGCTCTCGACCTGGAAGACCCCGATCGAGTCGGCCCGGCAGAGCATGTCGTAGACGCCGGCCTCCTCCTTCGGGATCGCATCCAGGCTCCACTCCTCGCCGAGATGGACCCGCAGGTGGTCGAAGGTGTGCTGGATGCAGCCGAGCATCCCCAGGCCGAGCAGGTCGAACTTCACCAAGCCCATCCACGCGCAGTCGTCCTTATCCCACTGCAGGACGGTGCGCCCCTCCATCCGGGCTGGCTCGACGGGGCAGACCTCGCTCACGGGTCGCTCGGTGAGCACCATCCCGCCGGAGTGGATGCCGAGATGACGCGGTGCACCCATGAGCTCCTCGGCGAGGTCGACCACCGGCGCCGGGATCTCGTGGTGACCGTTGACGACCTCGGACCACCGGTCGATCGTCTTGCTCCACGCGTCCTGCTGACCGGTCGAGTGCCCGAGGGCCTTCGCGACGTCACGGACGGCCGAGCGCGGCCGGTAGGTGATGACGTTGGCGACCTGCGCCGCGTTGAGCCGGCCGTAGCGGCGGTAGACCCACTGGATGACCTCCTCGCGGCGATCGGAGTCGATGTCGACGTCGATGTCCGGCTCGTCGTCGCGGGTCGTCGCGAGGAAGCGCTCGAAGGGCAGGTCGTAGTAGATCGAGTCGATCGCGGTGATCCCCAGCGCGTAGCAGACCGCCGAGCTCGCCGCCGACCCGCGCCCCTGGTAGAGGATCCCCTCATCTCGAGCGAAGGCGCAGATGTCGTGGACGATGATGAAGTAGCCAGGGAAGTCCTTGGCCTCGATGACGTCGAGCTCGCGCTCGATCCGCGCGTGGTGCGCCTCGGTGGCATGCGGGTAGCGGCGGGGCATCCCGCGGCGGACGAGCTCGCGCAGCCACTCCATCGGCGTCCACCCGTCGGGGACGTGCTGCTGGGGCAGGCGCGGCGTCGCCTTGCGCAGCGAGAAGCCGCACTCCTGGGCTACGTCGACGGTGCGCTCGACCGCCCCGGGGATGTGCCCGAGGAGTCGGTGCATCTCCTCGCCGGAGCGCAGATGGGTGCCGACCCCGGCGATCCAGCCGTCGAGGTCGTCGAGGCTGCGCCGGGCACGGACCGCGGCCATCGCCTGAGCCAGGCGGGTGCGCTCCGGCGTCGCGGCGTGCGCCCCGGTCGTCGCGACGACCGGCTGCCCGACCCGGCGGGCCACCTCGGCGAGGGCATCGGCGACGTGGTCGTCCCCGGGTAGCCCGGCGTGGCTCACCTCGACGAGGACGTGCTCGGCGCCGAAGAGGTCGACCTGCTCGCGTAGCGCCCGCTCGGCGGCGTCGAGGTCGAGCAGCCCGAAGGGGGAGAGCTCGCTCCCCGGGGGCGGCGCAGGGGATCGTCCGGTCGGCGTGCCGTCGTGTCGGCGCTCCAGCGCCGTACGCACCGCGCCCTTGCGGCAGCCGGTGAGGACGACGACGTGCCCGGCCAGGTCGTCGACGAGACGGGTCGGGTCGTGGACGGGTCGGCCCTTCTCCCCGGCCAGCTGGGCGGTGGTGATCGCCGAGGAGATGCGGTGGTAGCCCTCGGGCCCCCGGGCGAGGACGAGCAGGTGCTGCCCGACCGGGTCGGCCTGCCCTCCCTGCGGCTCGGGCAGGCCGAGGGAGAGCTCGGCGCCGAAGACCGTCGTGAGGTCGTGGCTCTCCGCGGCCTCGGCGAGACGTGGCGCCCCGTAGAAGCCGTCGTGGTCGGTCAGCGCGAGGCCGCTCAGCCCGAGCCGGACCGCCTCCTCGACCAGCTCGCCCGGACTGCTCGCCCCGTCGAGGAAGGAGAAGTGCGAGTGGGCGTGCAGCTCGGCGTAGGGGCGGGCGTCCTCGGGGCGGGTGACTCCGGGCGAAGCGACGTAGGCCTGCCGCTTGCGTGACCAGCCGGGAGCGTCGCCGCCGTCGGGCAGCCCGGCGCGAGCGGCCAGCCCGGGCCGGGAGGCGATCCGGTCCGAGAGGGTCCGCTCGAGGTCGGCCCAGCTCTGCTTGGGGTTGTGCCAGCCCATCAGCCCGCCTGATCCGTAGGCGCTCGATCCACCCGCGACCGAGTCGTGCGTGCCCGGGCGGTGCGCGTCTCGGCGACGGCCGGCTCAGTCATAGCGGGCCTCGGTCCACCATCGCCCGTCGGCGTGCAGCAGGAGCCAGGCGTCGCCTCCGACCTCGACGACCTGCAGGCGGGCGGTGGCCCGGGCCTCCTGGCTCCACCACCGCTCGTCGGCGGCCCATGGGCCGGCCCAGTGCTGCACCGCCCGGCGTTCGCGCTCACCACGGCTGTCCGCGCTCACACCCACCATGGCCGGGGACGCGCTCAACCCGCCGCGCTCGGTCGGGGTGACCGCGGTCCCCGTGCGATCCACGAGCTGGGCCGGGGTCGGCTCGGGGTAGACCGTCGCCGGTGCCGGCTGGGGCAGGTGGCCGGGCCACGGGCCCTGGAGCTCACGCGCCGCGGCGACCCCCCAGGGCGTGAGCCGCTGCCGCTGCGCGGGTCCGCGCCCGCCACCAAGGGAGGGCAACCCGACCGCGTCGTGCCCGAGCATCGACTGCAGCCGGGCGGCTGCCTGGCTCACCTGCTCGGTCGCGGGATCGCCCCACAGCCCGTCGGCGACGGCGGTGACCGAGGCGGTCTCGTCGGGGACGAGCCGCACCTCGGTCACCGGCGCCCCGGGATGCTCGGCGTCGAGGGTCCAGCGCACGCGGTCGACCAGGGCAGCGGCGTCGAAGCAGCGCGGGTGCGCCCACCGGCGCTGCATCACGTGCTCGTCGTCGGTGACGATCTCGACCCAGAACCCGACGAGGACGAGGTGCTCGGCGGTGAGGGCGGCGATGAGCTGGGTGGCGATCCGACCGACGCCGAGGCAGACCTGCTCGGCCCGGGTCAGCGCGGTATCGAAGCGGACCGTGACGTCGAAGGGGGCGGGCGGCCGCCGAGGGAGGAAGGTCGCGTCCTCGAGTCCGCGGGCCCGCCGGTGGCAGCGCACGCCGGCCTCGCCGAAGCGGGAGCGGACGTCGCCCTCGTCGAGGAGGGTGAGATCGCCGAGGGTGCGCAGCCCCAGCCGGCGCCAGATGTCGGCCAGGGCCGGCTCACCGAGCGCGTCGACCGGCAGGGGGGCGAGGTAGCCCACGGTCGCCTCGCTCGCGAGCAGGCCGCAGTCCTGCGGGTCGGTGGTGCGAGCGACCTGCTCGGCGGCGAAGACGGTGTCGGCGACCCCGGCCCGCACGTCGTCGACACCGTGGAGCACCATCCGCTCGCAGAGCAGGGTGCCGACGGCGAGCTCGCTGCCGTGGAAGCGGGCCGGCCCGTCGACGACAAGGGTGGCCGTGCCAGGACGGATCACCTCGATGCCGGCGACGACATCCTCGAGCTCGGGCAGCAGCCCGGCGAAGAGCCGCTCGTCGAGCTCGGCGTCGTGGGCGAGGGTGAGCAGCTCGGGACAGCGAGCCTGCGCCTCGCGCAGCCGCAGGCCGCGGCGCACGCCAAGAGCGCGGGCCGCGGAGGAGCAGGCGTGCACCTCCCCCTTCGCCACCAGTGCCAGCGGATCGCTCAGGCGGAGCGGAAAGCCGGTGCCGCTGCCCCACACCGCGGCCCGGACCGGCCAGTCCGGGCACCACAGCACGAGCCGCCGGCCGGCGGCGGCGAGCCCGGTCGTGCCGGCGCGGACAGCGCTCACCGTCAGCTCGCGGCGAGGGTAGCCGGCAGATCACGGGCGTCGAGCAGGTCCGCCAGCGGGGTGAGGGCGTCGGCGACGGTGGCGAAGGGGGTGACCCTCCCCGTCGCATCCTGGGCCAGGCGCACCGTGCGCGATCGCCCCCTGCGAGGGGCGACGGTGACGTCGAGGGCGCGGGCGAGCAGACGCCCTCGCCCGTCGCCGATACCGCTCCACGCCTGGGCGTGGACCTGCAGGCTCGCCTCGAGGCTGGGCCAGCGCAGGTCCGACGCGGGGTCGGGGGAGTGCAGCACGAGTGCGCTGGAGCGGGCCCGCAGCCGGGCCGAGAGGCGGGCCGCGTCGTGCCGGCTCACCGCCCCCGGGGGGCGCACGGCGACCAGCGGCAACGCCTCGACGAGGATTGCGGTCGCCTCGGCCCAGTCCGGTCCGGGGGCGGGGACCGACAGGGTGCGGGTGAGGTCCAGCCCGAGGCCGGCCGCGCCCTCCAGGCCCAGGTCGGGCATCCCGACCACCCCGCACCAGCGCCCCGCGGCGGACCCGCCGGCAAGCAGGGCCGCGACGAGGGTCTGCGAGCCGTGCACGGCATAGGTGCCACCGGCGCGCAGCCCGCCCGGGACGAGCAGGTCGACGGCATCGGAGCGGGTCAGCCGGGTGCGCGTCTGCGTGCCCCGCTCCATGACGCGCACCCGCTCCTTCAACGTCGCGAGGTCTACCGTGGCCATGGCGATAGTCGAACACGCGTTCGATCAACTGGTCAAGGTCGGCTCTGTCGACATGCTGCCAGCAGCATGTCGGGGAGCCAGCCGGATCTCGAGCTGCTGCTGGCTGATCGAAGTGCTGCCAGCAGCATTTTCGGGGCGTCCAAGGAGGGTGGGGGAGGTGCGAAGGGGGTGGCGCGAAGGGGGATCAGCGGGCGGCGACGAGGCGCAGTGCCAGGGCGCCGTAGGTCTCCTCGATCTCGTCCGGGGTGCGCCGCACCCCCGGGTGGTACCACCGGGCGACATCGACGACGAGGGAGAGCAGGGCCAGGGTGGTCGCGTGGGAGTCGCGTACGTCGAACTCGCCGGAGGTCATCCCGGCCTCGACGACGGACCGGACCACCGCATCGATCTCGCGACGCAGGTCGAGGACCTCGTGGCGGTGCTCGTCGGTGAGGTGGCGGAACTCGTACTGCACGATTCGGGCGAGGGTGAGCTCCTCGGCGTGCCACCGGGCGAAGCGGCCGATCATCTGACGCAACGCCTCGGTCGGGGAGTCCGCATCGCCTGCCGCCGCTGCCATCGCATCGCGCGCGCCGACGTGCCCGTCCCGGGAGAGCTGGAAAAGCAGGTCCTCCTTGCTCGCGAAGTGCACGTACACCCCGGCCGGTGACAGTCCTGCGCGCGAGGCGATGTCGCGGGTCGTCGTCGCGTGGAATCCCTTGGCGGCGAAGGCGTCCGCGGCCGCGTCGAAGAGGCGCATCACGGCGGGGGAGTCCGAGCTGGGGGTGGGCAGGGTGCGCGGGGTCACGTTGATCAGCATGCCCGCCGCGAGTAAGGTAAGCAAGCGCTTAGCAACCATCTGTGTCACGGGATTGAGAGGACGTCACGCATGCCCCGCAACATCTACGACGAGGACCACGAGGCCTTCCGCGCCTCCGTCAAGGAGTTCGTCGAGCGCACCCTCGTCCCGCGGACCGAGGAGATGATCGAGCAGCACTCGATCCCGCGGGAGGTCTGGCTCGAGGCCGGCAAGCAGGGCTTCTTCGGTCTCGGGATCCCCGAGGAGTTCGGCGGCGCCGGAATCGAGGACTACCGCTTCAACGCCGTTCTCGCCGAGGAGCTCGCCGCCTTCAACGCCGCGACCGCGTCCTGCTTCGGCATCCACTCCGACATCACCGCGCCCTACCTCGTGACGCTGGGCACCCAGGAGCAGAAGGAGCGCTGGCTGCCGGCCGTCGCGGCGGGCGAGAAGATCATGTCGATCGGCATGACCGAGCCCTCCGGCGGCTCCGACCTCGCCGCGCTGAAGTCCACCGCGGTCAAGGCCGACGACGGCTCCGGGGACTGGATCCTCAATGGCTCCAAGACCTTCATCACCAACGGATACCAGTGCGACCTCGCGGTCGTCGCCGCCCGGACCGACCCGAGCAAGGGCGCCAAGGGCATCTCCCTCTTCGTCCTGGAGAAGGAGGACGAGGGCTTCACCAAGGGCAAGCCGCTGGACAAGGTCGGTCAGCCCGAGTCCGACACCTCCGAGCTGTTCTTCGACAATGTGCGTCTGCCCGCCGACCGCCTGCTCGGCCCCGAGGGCATGGGCTTCATCGCGATGATGCAGAAGCTGCCCCAGGAGCGCCTCGGCAACGCCGTCGCCAACGTCGCGGGCGCCGCCCAGATCCTCAGCGAGACGATCGAGTACACCAAGGAGCGCAAGGCCTTCGGTCAGCCGGTCGGGACCTTCCAGCACAACAAGTTCAAGATGGCCGAGCTCGTCACCAAGGTCGAGGTCACCCAGGCCTACGTCGATGACTGCGTCGTGGCGCACGGCGAGGGCAAGCTCACCGCGGTCGACGCCGCCAAGGCGAAGTGGTGGGCCGCCGAGGTCCAGTGCGCCGTCCTCGACGAGTGCGTCCAGCTGCACGGCGGCTACGGATTCATGAACGAGTACCGCGTCGCCCGCGCCTGGAAGGACGCCCGCGTCCACAAGATCTGGGCCGGCACGAACGAGATCATGAAGGAGCTCATCGGCCGCGACCTCGGCCTCTGAGAGCTCCCACAGGCTCCCGCGACCCGCAGGTCCCTAGGTTCCTCCTCAGACGCTCAGGAATATTCCTGAGCGTCTGAGGAGGAACCTAGGGACCTGCGCTGGTTGGGGGCGGGTCTGGTTGGGGGCGGGTCTGGTTGGGGGCGGGGTCCTAGGGTTGGGGCATGAGAGCCGCCGTCATCACCGTCTCGGACCGCAGCGCAGCCGGGGAGCGGGACGACCGGTCCGGTCCACGGGCGGTGGAGATGCTCGAGGCGAAGGGGTACGAGCCGCACCTCGTCGTCGTGCCCGACGGGCGGGCGAGCGTCGCCGGGGCGATCCGGGACGCCCTGGACGCGGGTGCCCGGCTCGTCGTGACCAGCGGCGGCACCGGGGTCGGTCCGCGGGACGAGACCCCGGAGGGGACCTCGGCGGTGATCGACGCGGAGCTGCCCGGCGTCGCCGAGCTGCTCCGGTCCACCGGAGCCGAGCACACCCCCTTTGCCGTGCTCTCTCGAGGGGTGGTCGGCGTGGTCCGGGCGAGCGAGCACCACGGCGGCGCCCTCGTGGTCAACCTTCCCGGCAGCCCGAGCGCCGTCGCCGAGGGCCTCGACGTCGTCCTGCCGCTCGCGGGTCACGTGCTCGACCAGCTGGTCGGTGGCGACCACTGACCTGCGCTGACGTACCGTGTGAGGTGCTGCCCGAGGGCAGCGACGGGACCGACCGCAGGGAGCCACAGATGAGCCGCTGGCGCGCGCAGATCGCGACCGAGGCGATCGATCTCGGCGCCGCGATGGCGCAGGTGACCTCGCCTGCTCACGGTGCGGTCGCGAGCTTCGTCGGCCAGGTCCGCGACCACGACCCGGAGGCGAGCGGCGAGGTGGTCTCGCTGGACTACTCCGCCCATCCTGACGCCGGTCGCACCATCGAGCGCGTCGTCGCGCAGACCCTGGAGTCGCTCGACCCCACGGGCCAGACCGACGGGGTCGCGCTGCACCGCGTCGGGCATCTCGAGGTGGGTGATCTCGCCCTCGTCGTCGTCGTCGGCAGCGCCCACCGGGCGCTCGCCTTCGAGGTCTGCCGCGGGGTGGTCGAGGCGGTCAAGCACGAGGTCCCGATCTGGAAGAAGCAGCACACCGCCGACGGCGCGCACGTCTGGAGCGGTCTGGACCAGCAGGCCGTCGGAGATGGTGGGCGATGAGCACCGATCTCGGCATACCTCGCGTGCGGACCGTCTCCGCACAGCATGTGGCGCAGGACACCGGCGGCCCCCTCGTGGACGGCCACGGCCGGCTGCACCGCGACCTGCGGGTCTCCCTCACCGACCGCTGCAACCTGCGGTGCACCTACTGCATGCCGGCCGACGGCGTGCCGTGGACGCCGACTCCCGAGCTGCTCACGACCGACGAGCTGCTGCGCATCGTCGACGTGGCCGTGAGCGCCGGCATCACCGAGGTGCGGCTCACCGGCGGCGAGCCGCTGCTGCGACCCGACATCGTCGACGTCGTGCGCGGTATCGCCTCGATGACCGGCGAGAGCGGACCGGTCGAGGTGTCGATGACGACCAATGCGCTGCGCCTGCCGCGGCTCGCCCAGCCGCTGAAGGACGCCGGCCTGACCCGGGTGAACATCAGCCTGGACACCCTGCGATCCGAGCGCTTCGCCGCGATGAGCCGTCGGGACCGCTTCGAGGACACGATGACCGGCATCGCGGCGGCCGAGGCGGCCGGCTTCGAGCCGATCAAGCTCAACACCGTCCTGCTGCGCGGCGTCAACGACGACGAGGCGGTCGACCTGACTCGGTGGGCGATCGAGCGGGGCTACGAGCTGCGCTTCATCGAGCAGATGCCGCTCGACGGCGGGCACGTCTGGCAGCGCAGCGAGATGATCACCGGTGCCGAGATCCTCGCCTGGCTCGGCGAGGCCTTCGAGCTGACCGAGGTCCCCGGTCGCGGCGCGGCCCCGGCCGAGCGCTTCCTCGTCGACGGCGGTCCGGCCACCGTCGGGGTGATCGCCTCGGTGACCATGCCGTTCTGCGGGGCGTGCGACCGGCTGCGCCTGACCGCCGACGGCCAGCTGCGCTCGTGCCTCTTCGCCCGCGACGAGACCGACCTGCGCACCCCCCTTCGCGACGGGTCGTCGGAGGAGGAGATCACCGCGCTCATCCACTCCTGCCTCGCCGGCAAGCGGCCCGGGCACGGTATCGACGAGCCGGGCTTCCTCCAGCCGCCCCGCCCGATGAGCGCGATCGGCGGCTGACCGCTCACGGACCGGGACTGGCCGCAGGAGAGGGACACGGTGCAGACTCGGACAGGCCGAGAACGGGAGCCGCGATGGATGCCGAAACAGTCGTCCGGTCCTACCTAACCGCTGGGGACGCGGGCGCCGAGTGCACCCTCGCCGAGCTGGTCGCGAAGGACGTCGTCACGCACGCGCCAGGGCGGGTGACCATCGCCGGACGAGAGGCGACGATTGCGACCTGGAGGGCGGCCAGGGGCGGGCTGAGTCAGCTGTCTCACCGAGTTATGGAGATGGTGACGCGCGGCGACACGGTTGCGGTGCGGGTCGAGGTATCGGGGCTGCACACCGGGACATTCCTCGGCGTGCCCCCGACCGGTGCGCGGGTCACGGTGGATCAGGCGCTCTTCGTCCGACTGGAGGAGGGCCGCATTGTCGAGATGTGGGAGATCGTCGACACCGCAGCTGGTCTGCAGCAGCTCGGAGCGCTGGGCCCGCGGCAGCTCAGCCCCGGTGGCTGAACCTGCGCCGACACATGCCTATGTGGCCGCTTTGACCGGCGCCGCACCGGCACACAGAGATCACCCCCCGGCGAAGGGGGGAAGCACGTCGACCACTGAGCCGGCGGAGACCTCGACCGGCTCGCCGGTGACATTCCGCCCATCGACGAGCACCGAGCACTGCGGCAGCACCCGCGCGACCGGGTCACCGTGGCGGGTCACCGCCGCGTCGAGCACGGCGGCCAGCGTCCCGGCCGGGTAGGCCTCCTCCTCGGCGCCGGCGGCCTCGGCCGCACCGCCGAACCAGCGCACCGTGACCTCCCCGCTCATCGTTGCGCCTCGTCCGCGGCCTTCGGTGGCGCGGACCTGATCGTCCCGGCCACCGCCCGGCTCAGCTCGACGACGTCGGGTACCTCGCCGCGAGCGCGCGCCGCGCCAACGGCCTGACCGACGATGTAGGCGCCGACGGGGGCGAGCGGGCGGTCGTAGCCGTGGGCGATCTGCTTGGTCAACCGGTGGATCGACTCGATGTCGACGTCCGAGGGACGGGTCCCGACGACGGCCGCGGCCTGCTCGACCCAGGCCCGCCACCGTGCCTGGGTGGCCTCGTCGTCGGTGAGCCGAGGCTCGCGGCCGCCCGTCGGGGCGGCGCCCCAGCGTTGGGCGTCGGCCGGGGTGTCGATGTCGGCGATGGTGTCGGGGTCCACGGCGACGGTCCGCAGGCGAAGGGGGGAGAGCATCGCCTTCATCGACCGGTCCCGGGCGGTGCCGAGGGCCTGCACTGCCTCGCGCAGCGCTGCCGTGCGGTGGATGCCGAAGAGCCACTGCGGGTGGTCGGCCTCCCCGGCGAGGCACAGGCCGTCGACGCCTTCGTCCACCCCGGGTGCCCCCGGCGAGTCCGCCTCTGCTGCCGCTCGGAGCAGAGCGGCGACGCCGGCCGCAGGGTCGGCGAGGTCACCCGCGAGCAGCAGGGTCCACGGCGCGGGAGCGTCGATCGCTGCCAGGCCCGCCGCGGTTCCGGCGGCCGGGCCACCGGCAGGCGGGTCCTCGAGCGTGCGGAGGACGCCGTCGGGGACGGCGACCTGGTCCCCGCCCACGACCACCCGGGTCGATGCCCCACTGGCTGCGGTGAGGGTGCGCTCGAGCAGCCGCTCACCGCCGATCTGCAGGTCGGCCTTGATCGTGCCGCCGAGTCGCTGGCCGGTCCCTCCGGCGACGACGACGAGGTCATACTCCACGGTGACCATCGCTTAGCCCTCCCTCTCGTCCCTGGTCCAGGTGCCGGACCGGCCGCCCTCCTTGCGCAGCAGCCGGATGTCGTCGATGTGCGCGCCGCGGTCGATGCCCTTGACCATGTCGATGACCGCCAGCGCGGCGACCGACACGCTCGTCAGCGCCTCCATCTCGACACCCGTCCGGTCCGCGGTGCGCACGGTCGCGGTGATCTCGACGCCGCTGTCGACGACCTCGAGGTCGACCACGGCGCCGTGCACGCCGATGGTGTGCGCCAGCGGCAGCAGCTCGGGGGTCTTCTTCGCCGCCTGGATCCCGGCGACCCGGGCGACGGCGAGCACGTCCCCCTTCGGCACGGCCTCGTTACGCAGCAGGGCGACGACCTCGGCGGAGCAGCGCACGCGGCCCGCGGCGGTCGCCGCGCGGACGGTGGGCTGCTTCTCGGTCACGTCGACCATCCGGGCGTGCCCGGCCTGGTCGAGGTGGGTCAGCGGGTGGGTCATCGCACTCTCCTGATCGTCAGCAGGTCTCCGGCGCTGACCTCCGTGGCGTCCTCCGGAACCTCGGCCAGGCCGTCCGCGCCGGCGAGCGAGGTGACCATGTGCGACGCCGAGCCGCGTCGGTGGGTCGGGGTGGCGACGAGCCGTCCCTGGTCGTCGGTGTCGAGCGCGACGGGCACGAGCTGGCGCCGACCGCCGGGGGAGCGCCACGACGTGCCGGCCACCGCGCGCCAGGGCCTCTCGGGAGAACGGGCTAGCAGCGCGTCGATCATGGCTCGGCCGAAGACCTCGAAGGAGATCGCCGCGCTCACCGGGTTGCCCGGCAGCGCGAGCACCGGTGTGCCTCGCCAACGGGCCCAGCCCTGCGGCTTGCCCGGCTGCATCCGAACGTGCCGGAAGGTCCCACCGGCTCGCTCGGAGAGCACCTCCCGCGCGATGTCGTAGGCCCCGACGGAGACCCCGCCGGTGAGGACGACGAGATCGCTGCCGTCGGCGAGCGCGTCGAGCGCGGTGACGAAGGCTTCGCCGTCGTCGCGCACGACCGGACCCCGCCGCGCCACGCACCCGAGCTGCATCGCCCGCGCCGCGAGCTGAGTGCCGTTGGACTCGAAGATCTGGCCCCGACCGAGGTCGCCACCAGGGGCGACGAGCTCGTCGCCGGTCGAGGCAATCGCGACCACGGGGCGGGCCCGCACGACGACCTCGGCGTGCCCGGCGGCGGCGACCGCGCCCAGCACCGCCGCGGTGAGCGTCGTCCCGGCCGGCGCGACGACGTCACCGGCCGCCACGTCCTCGCCCGCCGCGCGGACGTGCGCGCCGGTTCCGCGATCGGGCGCCGATCCGATCGTCACGACGTCCACCCCTTCGTCGGTCAGCTCGACGGGGACGACCGTGTCGGCCGCCGTCGGCACCGGCGCGCCGGTCATGATCCGCACGCACTCGCCCGGCCCGATCGCCGGGTCGGCCGGCGACCCGGCCGGGACCTCACCGACCACCCGCAGCCGCGCCGGCAGACCGGCGAGATCGGCCCAGCGCACCGCGTAGCCGTCCATCGCCGAGTTGGCGAAGGCGGGGACCGGTCCTCGGGCGCGGACGTCCTCGGCGAGGACCCGCCCGAGCAGGGCGGGCAGGTCCGGCTCGAGCGGGACCGTCTCGCCCGCGGTCGGTCCGGGGAGCAGCGAGCGCACCTCGTCGCGGTACTGCTCGAGGGTCAGAAGCTCACGGGGATCGGGCATGGCGGGCTCGTCAGTACCGGGGCAGCGAGGGGTCGATCTGCTCGGCCCACGCAGTCATCCCGCCGTCGAGGACGCTCAGCCGCTGATAACCCTGCGCCTGCAGCGCCCCGGCGGCGAGGTAGGCGCGCGGCCCGGTCTTGCACACGAGCACCGTGGGCCGGTCGCGGGGGATGCGCAGCTCGTCGGGATCGCCGTCGGTGAGCACCGCCAGCGGCAGGTGCACCGAGCCGGGGATCACCCCGAAGTCACGCTCGGCCGCCTCGCGCACGTCGAGGACGAAGGGGGGAGAGCCCCCTTGCAGGTCGGCGGCGAGCTGGTCGGCGCTCACGGTGGCGCACGTGGGGAGGTCGGCGCTCGCCGGCGGCTGCGCGCCGAGGTAGCGGTCGGAGGCCGCGAGCGGGATCTCGCGCTGGGTGGTGGTGAGTGAGTCGATGTAGAGCACCCGGCCGAGGAGGGGGCAGCCGGCTCCGGTGATGAGCTTGATCGCCTCTCCGGCCATCATCGACCCGACCTGGCCGACGAGCGCGCCCATCACCCCGGAGTCGCCGCAGGCCGGGACGCTCCCGGGTGCCGGCGGCCGGGGGAAGAGGTCGCGCAGCCCGACCCCCTGCCCGCCGGGGGCGGCGGTCCAGAAGGTCGTGAGGTGGGCCGCGGTGCGATAGACCGCCGCCCAGACCAGCGGCACCCCGAGCTCGTGGCACGCCGCGTCGACGGCGTAGCGGGTCTCGAAGTTGTCGCTGCCGTCGAGCACGATGTCGTGGTCGCGCAGCACGTCGACGGCGTTGTCGGGGTCGAGGTGGACCTCGCGCCCGCGCACGTCGCAGTCGGCGTTGAGCCCGCCGACCCGGTCGACGGCGCTCTCGACCTTGGACAGGCCGACCGACATCGCGTCGTGGATCACCTGGCGCTGCAGGTTGGTCGCGTCGACGGCGTCGTCGTCGATGATCGTCAGCCGCCCCACGCCGGCGGCGGCGAGGTACATCAGCGCGGGCGACCCCAGCCCGCCGGCGCCGACGACGGCGACCCGCGCGCCGAGGAGGCGGCGCTGGCCCTCGCGGCCGACGGTGGGCAGGAGGAGGTGCCGGGCGTAGCGGGTGACCTGCTCGGGCGTGAGCTCGGGTCCGGGCTCGACGAGGGCGGGCAGCGACATGGCACCGACGGTACGCCGTGGCGCGGCGACCGGTCGATCGGGTAGGGGCACCTCAGCGCTTGCGGGTGAGCTCTGGCTTGTCCCAGCCCCGCTGCGGCGCACGGGTTCCCGTGCCCTGCCCGCTGCGGGCGTCGCGCGAGCGGTACACGAGGTACGGACGGGTGAGGTAGCCCAGGGGAGCGCTGAAGACATGCACCAGCCGGGTGAAGGGCCACATCGCGAAGAGGGCCATGGCGACGAGCGCGTGCAGCTTGAAGCCGATCGGGGCATCCGCCATGAGGTCGGCGTCCGGGCGGAAGGTGAAGATGCCGCGCCACCACGGCGAGACGCCCTCGCGGTAGTCGTAGTGGCCGCCGAGGTTGAGCAGCGACCCGGCGATGGTGTTCCACACCCCGAGGATGATGACGACGGCGAGGAGGAGGTACATCACCTTGTCGTTCGCGGTCGTCGCGCTGAAGACCGGCCCGGTCGTGCGGCGCCTGTAGACGAGGATCGCCAGCCCGGCCAGGGTCGCCAGGCCGGCCGGGATGCCGCCGGCAAGGGCGATGAAGTGGTAGGTCTCGGCGCTGATCCCCAGGGCGTCGGTCGCGACCTTGGGGATGACCAGGCCGATGACGTGCCCCATGACGACGCCGAGCATGCCGAAGTGGAAGAGCGGGCTGCCGATGCGCAGCAGCTTGTCCTCGTACAGCTGGGAGGAGCGGGTGGTCCACCCGAACTTGTCGTACTGGTACCGCCAGAAGTGGCCGACGACGAAGATCGCCAGGGTGAGGTACGGGACGATGACCCAGAGGAAGGTGCTCAACGCGGGGCTCCTACGGTGATGGTGGTGCCGAGATCAGCGGTACGGCGAAGGGGTGCCCCCGAGCTGTCGCAGGACGCGCCGGCCATCGGCGCGGCCAGCTGCTCGTCGAAGGCGGGGTCGAGGGCGTAGGGAGAGGTGTCGATGCCGACCTCCTCCTGCGGCGGCCCCTCGGCGACGAGCCGGGCCAGGGCCTCCTCGTCGTCGCCCTGGAGGGCGGGCAGGGTGGCTCGTAGCGCCTGCACCACCGGCAGCCACGGCGAGCCGTGCTCTCCTCGCCCCTTGAGCGCGGTGTGCAGCAGCTCGATGCCGACCCGGTGGTCGTTGAGCAGCTTCCACGCCGCCTGCGGGTCGGCGCTCGCGCCGAACTCCAGGAGCACGCACAGGTGGTCGGGCAGCTCGGCTCCCTCGTCGGCGAGCTCGACCCCGGCGCGGCGGTAGGCCTGCTTGAGCTGCACGAGCGCGGCGCCCCGCTTGCGGGTGTCGCCGTGCAGGAAGTACGTGAGGTGCAGCGCGCAGCGGCGGGTCACGTCGAAGGTGTCGACGTACTCGCTCTGCAGCTGCGCCAGCGGGGTGCGCTCGAGGTGGTCGACGAAGGTGGTGAGCGGCTCACCGACCGGTGAGGGCACCCCCTTCGCGCTCTCCCGGAGCACGGGCGCCAGCGCGACGAGCCGCTCGTCCGGGTAGTCCAGGAGGAGGGAGATCATCTGCCACGCGTCGGCCTGGGCCGCCGGGTCCAGCCCCGGTGCGGTGCGCCGGTGCCGGCGCCACGGCATCACGAGCGCTCACCGCCGCGAGACTCCCCGCCCGAGCCGGCCGGGAAGAGGCCGTCGGGGGTGCCCTTGCCGTCCCAGTTGAGCAGGTTGACCCGGCCGGACTTGCCGCCCCCGCCGACGAGCTGGTCGGAGGTCTGCCGCTCCTGGAGCATCTGGAAGTTCTCCGCAGCCACCGGCGTCATCGCCGCGCGACCAGAGCCCTCACCGAACGGCCCCGACTCGAGGTCCTCGTAGCCGGACACCGCGCAGTCGGTGGCGATCTCCTCCAGGGCGTGCGCCTGCTCGCCGTGGGCGGTGGGGATGACGTAACGCTCGTCGTACTTCGCCAGGGCGAGGAGGCGGAACATCTCGTACATCTCCTCCTCCTCCATGCCGACCGCTGCCGGGATCTCACCGCGCGGGTCGCGCCCGAGGTTGATGTCGCGCATGTAAGAGCGCATCGCGGCGAGCTTCTTGAGCACCTCGTCGACGGGCCGGACGTCACCGGCGGTGAAGAGGTTGGCGAGGTACTCCACGGGGATGCGCAGGGTGTCGATCGCCGCGAAGAGGTTGTCGGCGTCCTCGCCGTCGTAGCCGGTGCCGGAGATGACGTCGACGACCGGGGAGAGCGGCGGGATGTACCAGACCATCGGCATCGTGCGGTACTCCGGGTGCAGCGGCAGCGCCACCTGGTAGTCCATGATCAGCCGGCGCACCGGCGAAGCCTTCGCCGCCTCGATCCAGTCACCGGGGATGCCGGCCCGCTCGGCCTCACGCTGGACCTCGGGGTCGAAGGGGTCGAGGAAGACCGAGCGCTGAGCCTGGTACAGGTCGTGGTCGTCCTCGACCGACGCCGCGTCGAGGACCCGGTCGGCGTCGTAGAGCATGATCCCGATGTAGCGCAGCCGCCCTACGCAGGTCTCGGCGCACACGGTGGGGATGCCGACCTCGACCCTCGGGTAGCAGAAGGTGCACTTCTCGGCCTTGCCGGTCTTGTGGTTGAAGTAGACCTTCTTGTACGGGCAGCCGGTGATGCACATGCGCCAGCCCCGGCAGCGGTCCTGGTCGACCAGGACGATGCCGTCCTCGGTGCGCTTGTAGATCGCGCCGGAGGGGCAGGACGCCGCGCAGCTGGGGTTGAGGCAGTGCTCGCAGATCCGCGGCAGGTAGAACATGAAGGTCTGGTCGAACTCGAACTTCACCTTGTCCTCGATGCCCTTGAGCATCGGGTCCTTGATGGCGTGCTCCATCGACCCGCCGAGGTCGTCGTCCCAGTTGGCCGACCAGGAGACGTTCATCTGCTTGCCCGAGATGAGCGAGTAGGGCTTGGCGACCGGGAAGGTCTTCTGCGCCGGGGCGTTCAGCAGGGTCTCGTAGTCGTAGGTCCACGGCTCGTAGTAGTCCTGGATGCTCGGCATCTTCGGGTTGGAGAAGATGTTGAGCAGCTTGTTCAGCCGCCCGCCGGCGCGCAGCTTCAGCCGCCCGTCCTTGCCGCGGACCCAGCCGCCCTTCCACTCCTCCTGGTCCTCGTAGCGCCTCGGGTACCCCAGGCCAGGGCGGGTCTCGACGTTGTTGAACCAGACGTACTCCGTGCCGGCCCGGTTGGTCCAGGCCTGCTTGCAGGTGACCGAGCAGGTGTGGCACCCGATGCACTTGTCGAGGTTCATCACCATCGCCATCTGAGCCATGACGCGCATCAGTACGTGACCTCCTGGTTGGTGCGGCGGCGGATCATCGTCACTTCGTCCCGGTTGTTGCCCGTCGGGCCGATGTAGTTGAAGAAGTAGGACAGCTGGGCATAGCCGCCGATGATGTGGCTTGGCTTGAGCATGATCCGGGTGAGACTGTTGTGGATCCCGCCGCGCAGCTTGTCGGTCTCGGTGAGCGGGGTGTCGATGAGCCGGTCCTGCGCGTGGTGCATGTAGACCGTGCCCTCGGGCATCCGGTGGCTCACCACGGCGCGGCAGGCGACGACGCCGTTGCGGTTGACCGCCTCGACCCAGTCGTTGTCCTTCACCCCGATCTTCTCGGCGTCGACGTCGGACATCCAGATCGTCTGCCCGCCCCGGCTCAGGCTGAGCATGAAGAGGTTGTCCTGGTACTCGCTGTGGATCGACCACTTGTTGTGCGGGGTGAGGTACCGCACCGAGAGGGCGACGGACCTCCCTTCGCTCTCGGTCTGCTCACCGAGGGGGGTCTCCCCGGAGAGCCGGCTCATGTCCAGCGGTGGTCGGTAGGTCGGCAGCCCCTCGCCCATGTCGGTCATCCAGTCGTGGTCGAGGTAGAACTGCTGGCGCCCGGTGAGGGTGTGGAAGGGCTTGAGCCGCTCGATGTTGATCGTGAAGGGGGAGTAGCGCCGCCCCCCGGACTCGCTGCCGGACCACTCGGGGGAGGTGATGACGGGCACCGGCGCGGCCTGGGTGTCGGCGAAGGTGATCTGCTTGCCCTCGTGCTCGGCCGAGAGGTCGTGCAGCTCGGTGCCGGTGCGCTGCTCGAGGAAGCGGAAGCCCTGGGTGGCCAGGTGCCCGTTGCTCACCCCGGAGAAGTGCAGCATCGCGTCGGCGACCTGGATGTCGGTCTCGAGCTTGGGCTGGCCGTCGGCGACCCCGCCGCGGACGATGCCGTTGCGCCGGCCGAGGATCTCGACCTCGCGGCCGACCTCGTACTTCACGCCCTTGGTGAGCATCCCGGCCTTGGCCATGAGCGGGCCGATCGCGGTCATCTTCTGATACACCGCCGGGTAGTCCCGCTCGACCGCTGCGAGCACCGGGAGGGTCTTGCCGGGAACCGGCTCGACCTCCCCCTCCGCCCAGTCCAGGACCCGGCCGTGCACCGTGGCCATCGCCTCGGGGGTGTCGTGCCACAGCGGCTTGGCGACGACGTCGGTGCGGGTACCGAGGTGGTCGGCGGCGAGCTCGGAGAAGCGCTTGGCGATGACCTTCCAGGTCTCCCAGTCGCTCTTGGACTGCCACGGCGGGGCGATGGCGGGGTTGAAGGAGTGCACGAAGGGGTGCATGTCGGTCGTGCTCAGGTCGTGCTTCTCGTACCAGGTGGCCGCCGGCAGGACGACGTCGGAGAGCAGCGTCGAGCTGGTCATCCGGAAGTCGAGGGTGACCAGCAGGTCGAGCTTGCCCTCGGGTGCCTCCTCCGGCCAGGCGACGCTCTGCGGCCGCAGCTCCGGCGGGGCCTGGGTGCCCTTGACCGCGTTGTCCGTGCCGAGGAGGTGCTTGAGGAAGTACTCGTTGCCCTTGGCGGAGGAGCCGAAGAGGTTAGAGCGCCACAGGGCGAGCACGCGCGGGTGGTTGTCGGGGGCCTCGGGGTCCTCGACGGCGAAGTGGAGGCTGCCTTCCTTCAGGGACCGGGCGACGTACTCGCCGGCCGGCATCCCAGCCTGCACCGCCTCGTCGGCCACGGCCAGGGAGCTGCGGTCGAACTGCGGGTAGGAGGGGGTCCACCCCAGGCGGACGGACTGGGCGAGCAGGTCCATCGTCGTGCGCTGCCCGAAGGCACCGGGGGAGCCGTTCGCCTCGTCGGCGGTGAAGGTGTCGTAGCGGTACTGGCTGGTGTTGACGTACCAGTACGCGGTCTGGTTCATGTGCCGCGGCGGGCGGACCCAGTCCAGGGCGAAGGCGAGGTGCTGGAAGCCCATGATCGGGCGGATCTTCTCCTGCCCGACGTAGTGGGCCCAGCCGCCGCCGTTACGGCCCTGGGTGCCGCAGATCGTCGTGAGGACGAGCATCGCCCGGTACAGCTGGTCGGAGTGGTACCAGTGGTTGGTCCCGGCGCCCATGAGGATCATCCCGCGGCCGCCGGTGTCGAGCGCGTTGCGCGCCCACTCCCGGGCCAGGCGGGTGATCTGCTCGACCGGGACCCCGCTGATCTCGGCGGCCCATGCAGGGGTCGCCGGGACCGAGGGGTCCTCGTAGCCCTGCGGCCACCGGCCGGGCAGCCCGTCCCGGCCGACGCCGTAGTGCGCCAGCATGAGGTCGAGCACGGTGGTGACGAGCCGGCCGCCGACCCGGCGCACGGGCACCCCGCGCCGCTCGGTGCTCATCGCCCCGCCGGGGGTGTCGAAGCGGGCCAGCTCGACCTCGACCGACTCCTCGTGCGCGCCGTACAGGGTGAGCGCCGGCTCGATCTCGCCGAGGTCGAGGTTCCACCGGCCCGCGCCCTCCTCGCCGAAGCGGTGCCCGATGGAGCCGTTCGGGATGACCACCTCGCCGGTGACGCTGTCCAGGACGGCCGTCTTCCACATGGCGTTCTCGCTCGTCGCCTCGGGGTGGCCGTCGATGTCGCCCGCGACGAGGAACTTGCCGGGACGGTAGGCCGGGGCGTCGCCCCCTTCGCCGTCGACCTCGTCGAGGGTGACGAGGTAGGGCAGGTCGGTGTAGCGCTGGTTGTACCGGGTGAAGAAGTCGTGCTGGGCATCGGCGAAGAACTCGCGCAGGATGACGTGGCCCATCCCCATCGCCAGGGCGCCGTCGGTGCCGGGCGCCGAGGCCACCCACTCGTCGGCGAACTTGACGTTCTCGGCGTAGTCGGGGGCGACGGCGATGACCTTCTGCCCGCGGTAACGCGCCTCGGTCATCCAGTGCGCGTCGGGGGTGCGGGTCAGCGGGACGTTGCTGCCCCACATGATGAGGTAGGCGGCGTCCCACCAGTCGCCGGACTCGGGGACGTCGGTCTGGTCGCCGAACATCTGCGGGCTGGCCGGCGGCAGGTCGGCGTACCAGTCGTAGAAGGAGAGCATCGGGGCGCCGATGAGCTCGTGGAAGCGGGCACCGGAGGCATAGCTGACCGGCGACATCGCGGGGATCGGGGAGAAGCCGGCGATCCGGTCCGGCCCCCAGCGCTTGACCGTGTACACGTAGGCGGCGGCGACCATCTCGGTCACCTCCTCCCACGTCGAGCGGACGAGGCCGCCCTTGCCGCGGGCGCTCTTGTAGGTGCGGACCTGCTCCTCGTCCTGGACGATCGAGCCCCAGGCGACGACCGGGTCGCCGTGCGTCTCCTTGGCCCGGCGGAACATCTCGAGCAGCACGCCACGCACGTACGGGTAGCGCACCCGGGTGGGGGAGTAGGTGTACCAGGAGAAGGCGGCGCCGCGGGGGCAGCCGCGCGGCTCGTACTCCGGCCGGTCGGCGCCGGTGCTCGGGTAGTCGGTCTGCTGGGCCTCCCAGGTGATGATCCCGTCCTTGACGTAGACCTTCCACGAGCACGAGCCGGTGCAGTTCACCCCGTGGGTGGAGCGCACCACCTTGTCGTGGCTCCAGCGGTCCCGGTAGAAGGAGTCGCCGCTGCGGCCGCCCTCGAGGTACATCGAGCGCTGGTCGGGGGAGATCCCGGCCTTGGTGAAGAAGCGGCGGGTACCCACCAGGGCCGCCGACAGGGGGGAGTCCATCCCGGCGGACTCGGGCAGCGGCGAGGTCTGGTCGGACGTCGCGGTCATCGGGTTCCTCCTCGGGGGGCGAAGTCCGCCCTCGTGGTGATGTGCGCCAGGCAGCGGTTGGGTTCGACGAAGGGGGTCAGCGAGGTCTCGGTCTCGCCCTCGCCGAGGGTGGAGAGGGCGCCGCGGATCAGCCCGCGGTGCACCCCGCAGACGACCTGCGGGTTGTCCTTGGCCAGGGCTAGGAAGGGGCAGTCGACGAGGTCGACCTCGACGGTGCGCCCGGAGTCCTCGGTGCGCAGGTTGGGGGTGTAGCCCCAGTCGCGGAGGAGGTCGACCATGACGCCGACCTTGCTCAACCAGGCGCCGGCGCTCCGGGCGGTCCCGGCGTCGACGAGGTCGCCACCCCACTCTGTGGCGTGGCGCTGCGCCCAGGCGAAGCCGGCCTCCTCGGGGGTCAGCGGCGAGCCGTCGTCGTGGGTGCAGGCGAACATCTCGGCCAGGAGCGAGGCGAGCACCCCGAAGGACTCGGCCTGCTGCGAGGCGTCGAGGCTGCCGCTCGTCGCGACGTAGTGCTTGCTCGGCCGGCCCACGCCCGCGGAGCGCTCGAAGTGGGATGTGGCCAGGCCGGCCGCGACGAGCTGGTCGAGGTGGAACCGGACGGTCGAGGCGTGCAGGCCGACGGCTTCGCCGAGCTCGGTGGCCGAGAGCCCCCGGTCGCGCCGGTCGGCGGGCAGGTTGGCCAGGGTGTCCAGGAGGTCCCGGCGCACGGCGGAGCGCAGCAGGCCGACGTCCTCCGAATCGCTCACAGGGAACGAGTGTGCCAGATAAAAAGGAATAGCGCGAAGGGAGCGACGCGGCGTGCCGGTCGGCGATTTCGGCAACGGATCCGTTGCGTAATCCGCCGATTTTGCAGCGGATTGGTCTGGTGTTCACCCACGCGTCCCGCAGGGGCATGCCGACTTTGTGGAGGGGGTCGTGACTGTGTACTCTCCCGAATTGTGATGAATAAAAAGGAGAGTTTCGCAGTGGCCGGGCGTGACGAGGGGAGCGGCGCGCAGCGGGTCCTGTGGCTCTCCACCATCGCCTTCACCTTGATGTTCGCCGTCTGGCTGATGTTCGGCATCCTCGGCAAGCCGATCAGCAAGGAGTTCGGTCTGAGCGAGGTCCAGCTCAGCTGGATCATCGCGCTCGCCGTGCTCAACGGGTCGATGTGGCGACTGCCGGTCGGGATCATGACCGACCGGGTCGGGGGGCGGAAGGTGATGACCTTCCTCCTGCTCGGCACCGCCGTCCCGGCCTTCCTCGTCTCCTTCGCGAACAGCTACGCGATGCTGCTGGTCCTCGCCTTCTTCGTCGGCTTCGCCGGCAACTCCTTCACCTCCGGCATCGCGTGGAACTCGACGTGGACCCCGCGTGAGCGCCAGGGCTTCGCCCTCGGCCTCTTCGGGGCCGGCAACGTCGGTGCGTCGGTCACGAAGTTCATCGGCCCGCCGATCATCGCGGGCACCGCCGGGGCGACCTACCTCGGCATCGTCGAGGGTGGGTGGCGCCTCATCCCCGTCGTCTACGCCGTCCTGCTCGTGATCATGGCCGCCGTGCTGTGGTTCGGCACGCCGAGCCAGGACCGGATGGCCGGTCAGGGTCGGCCCCTCGCCGAGCAGCTTGTGCCGCTGAAGCAGGTCCGGGTGTGGCGCTTCAGCCTCTACTACGTCGCCTTCTTCGGCGCGTACGTGGCCCTGGCCGCGTGGCTACCCACGTACTACATGGACAACTTCGACATCTCGCTGCAGAGCGCGGCCCTGCTCACCGCCCTCTACATCTTCCCGGCCTCGCTGCTGCGGCCCGTCGGAGGCGGGCTCTCGGACCGCTTCGGCGCGCGGAAGGTCATGTACGGCACCTTCGCGGTGATGCTCCTGACCACCGGCATCCTCATGATGCCCAACGGCCACCTCGTCATCGACCACGCCGACGGACGGACGACCGAGCACCTCGGCTACGCGATCGGCCTCGTCCCCTTCACCATCCTCGTCTTCCTCCTCGGCTGCGCGATGGGGGTCGGCAAGGCTGCCGTCTACAAGCACATCCCCGAGTACTTCCCGGACAACGTCGGCTCGGTCGGCGGGCTGGTCGGGATGCTCGGAGGCCTGGGGGGCTTCTTCCTCCCGCCGCTCTTCGCCTACACCAAGGCCTGGAGCGGGTTCCCCTCGAGCACCTTCTTCGTCCTCTTCCTCCTCACCGTGATCTGCGCGGTCTGGATGCACTGGACCGTCGTGCGGATGATGCACCGCAGCACCCCCGAGCTGGCCGGCCACGTCGAGGCCCCCCACGCCACCGATGTCCGGACCGCTGCCGTCCCGACGACCTGACCTCACCCCCCTTCGTCACGAGAGCGAGACAACCCGATGAGCAGCACGACCGACACCTCACGCACCGGCGGTGAGTGGCTCGAGTCCTGGGACCCCGAGGACGAGGCCACCTGGGACAAGGGCCTGGCGTGGAAGACCCTGTGGGTCACCACCTTCTGCCTGACCCTGGCCTTCGTCGCCTGGTTCCTCCCCAGCGCGATCATCCCGAAGCTGAACGCCCTCGGGTACGACTTCAGCAAGAGCCAGCTGTACTGGATGGCCGCGATGCCCGGTCTCTCGGCCGGCCTGCTGCGGATCGTCTGGATGACCCTGCCGCCGATCCTCGGGACCCGCAAGATGGTCGCGCTGACCACCCTGCTGCTCGTCTTCTCCACCGTCGGCTGGGGCGTGCGGGTGCAGTCGCCGACCGCTCCGTACTGGGAGCTGATGGTCCTCGCCTTCCTCGCCGGTATCGGCGGCGGCGCCTTCTCCGGCTTCATGCCGAGCACCAGCTACTTCTTCCCGCGGCGGATGCAGGGCACGGCCCTGGGCCTCCAGGCCGGCCTGGGCAACTTCGGTGTCTCCCTGGTCCAGCTGCTCACCCCGATCCTCATCGGCCTCGGCGCGCTCGCGGTCTTCGGCGGCAGCCAGGAGCTCGAGGTGGCCGGCAAGGCCAACAAGGAGGTGTGGTTCCAGAACGCCGCCTTCGTCTGGGTGCCGCTGATGATCATCGGCGCCGCGATGGCCTGGACGATGCTCAAGTCGGTGCCGATCAAGGCCAACATCAAGCAGCAGTTCGACATCTTCGGCAACCAGGACACCTGGTGGATGACGCTCCTCTACATCATGACCTTCGGGACCTTCTCGGGTCTGGCCGCGCAGTTCGGGCTGCTCATGCTCAACCTCTACGGCGCCGGCAACGAGGAGATCGTCCGGGGCAGCGGCGCCACCGCGGAGGTGCTGATCCAGGGATACTCCGTGCCGGACCCGGTGAGCTACGTCTTCCTCGGCGCCCTCGTCGGTGCCGCTGCCCGCGTCGTCTTCTCCCCGCTGACCGACAAGATGGGCGGCGCGATCTGGACGCTGATCTCGGGCATCGGGCTCATCGCCTCGATCTCCTTCACCATGACCGCGCTCACCCCGGACACCTCATCGGCCGAGGCGCTCCAGGGCGGCTTCGACCGCTTCTTCTGGGGCATGCTCGCGATCTTCCTCTTCAGCGGTATCGGCAACGCCTCGACGTTCAAGCAGATGCCGATGATCTTCGAGCGGCGTCAGGCCGGCGGCGTGATCGGCTGGACCGCCGCGATCGCCGCCTTCGGCCCGTTCTTCTTCGGCGTCGGGGTGACCCTCTTCGGCCCGGTCGCCTTCTACGGCATCGGCGTCGCCTGGGCGGTCATGTGCGTGGCGATCACCTGGTGGCGCTACGCGCGCCCGGGGGCACCGAAGCCGGGCTGACCCCCCTTCGCCCCCCTTCGCACCTGCCAAGGCAGGTGCCCACCGGCCTCGCACCTGCCAAGGCAGGTGCCGGCACTGCTCGCCGGGCGTGCCCTCGCGGCAGGAATGGCGGGCGTGTCGAACGACACGCCCGCCATTCCTGACCTCAGGGCACGGGATGCCGTCCCGCGACGAGACCCTCGGTAGGCTCGGACGACCCTGCACGACCCCCGGCGGGCGACCGCCGACCGACCCCTGCCCAGGAGACACCTTGGAGATCTGGCCCGGCGACGCCTACCCCCTCGGGGCGACCTACGACGGATCGGGCGTCAACTTCGCCGTCTTCTCGGAGATCGCCGAGCGGGTCGAGCTGTGCCTGGTGAGCAGGGACGGTGAGGAGACCCGGGTCGAGATGACCGAGGTCGATGGCTTCGTCTGGCACTGCTACATCCCCGGCATCCAGCCCGGGCAGCGCTACGGCTACCGGGTGCACGGGCTCTACGAGCCGGCCGAGGGGCACCGCTGCGACCCCTCGAAGCTGCTGCTCGACCCCTACGCGAAGGCGATCGACGGGCAGATCGAGAACGACCCGGCGATCTTCTCCTACGACTTCGACGACCCGACGCTGCGCAACGAGGAGGACAGCCTCGGCAAGACGATGCTCTCGGTCGTCATCAACCCCTTCTTCGACTGGGGGCACGACCGCCCGCCGCGGCACGAGTACCACGAGTCGGTCATCTACGAGGCTCACGTCAAGGGCCTGACGATGACCCACCCGGACGTGCCCGAGGAGATCCGCGGCACGTACGCCGCCATCGCCCACCCGGCGATCATCGAGCACCTCACCGACCTCGGGGTCACCGCGATCGAGCTGCTCCCGGTGCACCAGTTCGTCCAGGACACCAGCCTGCAGGAGAAGGGGCTGAGCAACTACTGGGGCTACAACACCATCGGCTTCCTCGCCCCGCACAACGGCTACGCCTCCGGCGGCGGTGGCCAGCAGGTGACCGAGTTCAAGGCCATGGTCAAGGCGTTGCACGAGGCCGACATCGAGGTCATCCTCGACGTCGTCTACAACCACACCGCCGAGGGCAACCACCTCGGCCCGACCCTGGCCTTCCGCGGGCTGGACAACGCCTCGTACTACCGGCTCGTCGACGACGCCCCGGACCACTACTACGACACCACCGGCACCGGCAACAGCCTGCTCATGCGCAACCCGCACGTGCTGCAGCTGATCATGGACAGCCTGCGCTACTGGGTGACCGAGATGCATGTCGACGGCTTCCGCTTCGACCTCGCGGCGACGCTGGCCCGGCAGTTCCACGAGGTCGACAAGCTCTCGGCCTTCTTCGACCTCATCCAGCAGGACCCGGTGATCAGCCAGGTCAAGCTCATCGCCGAGCCCTGGGACATCGGCGACGGCGGCTACCAGGTCGGCAACTTCCCCCCGCTGTGGACGGAGTGGAACGGCAAGTACCGCGACACCGTCCGCGACTACTGGCGTGGGCAGGGGGCGACCCTGGGCGAGTTCGCCTCGCGGCTGACCGGCTCCTCGGACCTGTACGAGAACTCCGGGCGCCGACCGTACGCCTCGATCAACTTCGTCGTCGCGCACGACGGCTTCACCCTGGCCGACCTCGTCTCCTACGACAGCAAGCACAACGAGGCCAACGGCGAAGGAGGAGCCGACGGCGAGAGCCACAACCGGTCGTGGAACCACGGGGCGGAGGGGGAGACCGACGACCCGGAGATCAACGCCCTGCGTCATCGCCAGCAGCGCAATTTCCTCGCCACCCTGCTGCTCAGCCAGGGGGTACCGATGCTCGCCCACGGTGACGAGCTCGGTCGCACCCAGCACGGCAACAACAACGTCTACTGCCAGGACAACGAGATCGCCTGGATGGACTGGGAGCTTCAGGACTGGCAGCAGCACCTGCTGGAGTTCACCCGCCGGGTGGTGACCCTGCGCCGGGAGCACCCGGTCTTCCGGCGTCGGCGCTTCTTCGCCGGTCGGGCGGACCACGGCGGCGAGTCCTCGATCGGTGACATCGAGTGGTTCCGGCCCGACGGCGCCCACATGGCCGAGCACGAGTGGAGCGACGGGTCGGCGAGCGCGATGCTCGTCTTCCTCAACGGTCAGGCGATCCCGGAGCCGGACGAGCGCGGTCGACCGGTGGTCGACGACGACTTCCTCCTGCTCTTCAACGCCGGGCACGAGCCGGTGACGGTCACCCTGCCGGGGAGTGAGTACGGCCAGACCTGGCGCCCGATCATCGACACCTGCGCCGACCTGCTCACCAGCGAGACGCACGCGGCGGGCTCGCAGATGGAGCTGGGGCCGCGCAGCATGGCGGTGCTGACCCACCTGCGTGAGGAGCCGCACGCCACGCCCGGGACGGTCAGCCAGCTGTAGCGTCCCGAAGGTCGGCGGTGAGCGCGCTCAGCGACGTGGTCGGCGACCCGTCCTGGGCCGTGTCGAGCCAGCGGCGCTGGGCGTCGCGTATCGCGGGCCACTCGGGCGCGGTGATCGAGTACCACGCGGTGTCCCGGTTGCGTCCCTTGTAGACCATCGCGTCGCGGAAGACGCCTTCGAAGGCGAAACCGAGACGCAGCGCCGCGGCCCGCGAGGGCGCGTTGAGGGCGTCGCACTTCCACTCGTAGCGGCGGTAGCCGCTGGCGAATGCGTGCTCGGCGAGCAGGTGCATCGCCTCGGTCGCGGCGGTGGTGCGCTGCAGCACCGGGGAGTAGAGGATGTTGCCGATCTCGACGCACCCGTGCGCCGGGGTGATCCGCAGGTAGCTGGCCATGCCCACGACCTGGCCGGCGACGACGAGCGCGAACGCGGCGGAGTCGGGCATCGAGAGTGCGGCGTCGAGGACGCCGACCGTCTCGGTGAGCGACCCGGGAGGATCGACGCCGAGGTAGGTGAAGAGCGCGGCCGGGATCTCGGTGCCCCCGAGCGCGTCGTACAGCCCCGGGGCGTCGTCGCCGGGACGGAGCGGGCGAAGGGAGACGTGCCGCCCGGTGAGCTCGACCGCCTCCAGCGCAGGCGGGGGCTGCCAGTCGGGGACGGGTCGACCGACGGGCAGGCCGGCCGCGTCGAGGTGCGGGGTCACCCCTTCGTCTCGTCCTTGACCCGGAGCATGCCCTCCTGGGCGACGCTCGCGACGAGCCGGCCGTCGTGGTCGAAGATCCGGCCGAAGCTCAGGCCACGCCCACCCTGGGCGGAGGGCGAGTGCTGGCTGTAGAGCAGCCACTGCGCGGGGTCGACAGGGCGGTGGAACCACATGGCGTGGTCGAGGCTCGCTGGTCGCAGGCGGTGGTCCGCCCAGGACAGCCCGTGGCGGCGCAGCGCGGGCTCGAGCACCGTGTAGTCCGAGGCGTAGGCGAGCACGGCCGCGCGGAGGAACGGGTCGTCGGCCACCGGACCGACGGCGCGGAACCAGACGTCTTGGTCGGGGGAGGCGTCGGCGGCGGGGTGCAGACTGACGCTCCCCTGGACGTGCCGGTGCTCGATGGGCCGACTGACTATGTGCCGCGCCTTGGGGTCGTCGATGCCGGAGAACTGGTCGGCGAGGCTGGGGAGCTCGTCGGGCCCGGGAACCTCCGGCGCCTCGTCCTGGTGATCGATGCCGCCGGCGTCGTCCTGGAAGGAGGCGGTCATCGACAGGATCGGGGCCCCACGCTGGATGGCGTGCACCCGCCGGGTGGAGAAGGACCGCCCGTCACGCATCCGCTCGACGGCGAAGCGGATCGGCTGGCTCGCATCGCCGGGGCGCATGAAGTAGGCGTGCAGCGAGTGCGGGTGCCGCTCGGGATGCTCCTCCCGCAGGGTGAGCGAGCCGGCGATCAGCGCCTGGGCGAGCACCTGGCCGCCGAAGGCGCGCCCGTACGGCATCGGCTGGGATCGGCCGACGAAGACGTCGGCCGAGGAGGTCCCGACCTCCACCGGCTCGTCGGTGCTGCTCTCCACCGTGATCCGGGCGCTGCCCTCCGATGTCAGGTCCAAGGTGTCGAGAAGGTCGGCCATCGCTTCCGACCGGACCTGCTGCGTGCCGTCGTCCATGACAGAGGACCCTAGGCGATGGGGCGCGACCGGGGCGGGGTCGCCCGCCGATGAGCAGCCATCACCTCCGGCGCCGGCACTGGTCCACCATGGGCCCATGCGACGCAACGTCCCCTTGGTCCCGCTGACCCCGCGGGAGCAGCTCAGGGCCGGCCGGCTCCCCCTTCGCCTCAGCCAGCTGATGGTCGGCCTGGTCCTCTACGGCGTCGCGATGGGCATGCTCGTGCGCAGCACGCTCGGGCTCGACCCGTGGGACGTCTTCCACGACGGGGTGCAGAAGCTGACCGGGCTCTCCTTCGGCACGGTGGTCATCCTCACCGGCGTCGCGGTGCTCGCCTTCTGGGTGCCGCTGCGGCAGTGGCCTGGGGTCGGCACGGTGGCGAACACGGTCGTCATCGGGTTGGCCACCGATGCCACCCTGGCGCTGCTCACCGCCCCGGAGTCCCTGCTCTGGCGGTGGGTGCTGCTCCTCGGAGGGATCGTCGTCAACGGCGCGGCGGGGGCGATCTACATCGGCAGCCAGCTCGGTCCTGGGCCGAGGGACGGCCTGATGACCGGTCTCGCGCAGCGCACCGGCCTGAGCATCCGGCTGGTGCGCACGAGCCTGGAGCTGACGGTGCTCGCCGCCGGCTGGCTCCTCGGCGGAGTCGTGGGCCTGGGGACCGTCCTCTATGCCCTCCTCATCGGGCCGACGATCCAGTTCTTCCTGCCCCTGGTGACCGTCGACATCAGCGAGCGGGCCGAGCAGCTGCGCGCGCAACGAAGGGGGTCAGCCCTCGAGTCCGAGGGCGAGGGGGAGGACGGCGTCGGCCCCGGCCCGTCGCAGGAGGCGCCCGGCCACGGTGAGGGTCCAGCGCGAGTGGACGACGTCGTCGACGAGGAGGACCGGCCCGCTTGCTGCGGCCAGCGCTGACCCAAGCTCGTTCCCGACGCTGAACCGGTCCCACACCCCCGCGAGGCGGAAGGCGGAGTTGCCCCCGGGCTCGCCCACCGGGCCGCCGTCGACGAGGTCGAGGCTGCCGAGCAGGGGCAGTCGCCCGGCGGAGGCGATGTGCGACGCGGTCGACGCGACGAGGCTGGGGTGATGTCGGGACGGCATCGCGACGACGCCCACCGGCCGCTGCTCCCAGGGCCAGGCCGCCAGAACCTCGATGAGCGCACGGCTCATCGCCTCGGGGATCTCGCCGTCCTCGCCCGAGACGACGTCGCGGACCCGAGGACCCCACCCGAGGTCGGTCGTGCGGGCGAGAGCCCGACCCTCGGCGACCTGCCCCTCGGCGGGAATCCGTCCCTTCACTTCCACACCCAGCCGGGGCATGCCGGTGGGCCAGCTGACCCGAGGCTCGATCGGGACGCCGGGTCGGTGCAGCGCCTGGCCGGCCGCGGACACCGCCGCGTCGTCGACCGCCTCCGGGACCCAGCCCGGGTCGCAGACGTCGCACCGGCCGCAGGGTTGCGGGTCGGGGTCGTCCAGGCACTCCTGGAGGAAGGCCATCCGGCAGGTCCCGTCCTCCCCGAGGGCGAGGTAGCGCCGCATGAGGTCCTGCTCATGTCGGCGCGCCTGGTCGACCCGCTCGTAGCGCGGCGCGTCGTAGGTCCAGGGCCGTCCGGTGGTGGTCCACCCGCCGGGGACCCGCTGCACGGCACCGTCGACGTCGAGCACCTTGAGCAGCAGCTCCAGCCTGGTCCGGCGCACGTCGACGGCGGTCTCCAGGGCCGCGGTCGAGAGCGGCCTGCTCGCCTCGGCGAGGGTGCGCAGCACGGTCTGCGCCTGGTCCTCGCGAGGCATCGACGCCGAGGCGAAGTAAGCCCAGATCGCCGGGTCGTCATGCCCCGGCAGGAGGACGACGTCGGCTCGCTCGGTGGCCCGGCCGGCGCGGCCCACCTGCTGGTAGTACGCCACCGGCGAGGACGGTGCGCCGAGATGCACGACGAAGCCGAGGTCGGGCTTGTCGAATCCCATGCCCAGGGCGCTGGTCGCCACGAGCGCCTTGACCTCGTCGCGCCGCAGCGCCTCCTCGAGGTCGGCGCGCTCCTCGGCGTCGGTGCGGCCGGTGTAGGGGCGCACCGCGTGACCGGCGTCGGCGAGCGCCCGCGCGACGTCCTCGGCCGCCGAGACGGTGAGGGTGTAGACGATGCCGCTGCCGGGTAGCTCCGCCAGGTGGGTGGTCAGCCACGCGAGGTGCGCATCGGGGCCGGCGACCGGCAGCACCCCGAGCCGCAGCGAACGCCGAGCGAGCGGGCCGCGGACGGTGAGCACCTCCTGCCCGCCGGCGCGCAGCTGCTCGGCGACGTCGTCGACCACCCGTGCGTTGGCCGTCGCGGTGGTCGCGAGCACGGGAGTCTGCTCGGGGAGCTGCTCGAGCAGGTCGGCGATGCGCCGGTAGTCGGGCCGGAAGTCGTGCCCCCAGTCGGAGATGCAGTGCGCCTCGTCGATGACGACGAGCCCGCAGCGGCGGATCAGGTCGGGCAGCTGCTCCTCACGGAAGCGGGGGTTGTTCAGCCGCTCCGGGCTGACGAGCAGCACGTCGATCTCGTCCTGGGCCAGCCGCGCGCGGATCTCGTCCCACTCCTGCGCGTTGGCCGAGCTCATCGAGACCGCGCGCACCCCTGCGCGCTCGGCCGCGGCGACCTGGTCACGCATCAGGGCGATGAGCGGGGAGACGATGAGGGCCGGGCCGGCCCCCTTCGCCCGCATGAGGGAGGCCGCGACGAAGTAGACCGCCGACTTGCCCCAGCCGGTGCGCTGGACGACCAGGGCTCGGCGCCGGTGCTGCACCAACGCGGCGACCGCCTCGAGCTGCCCGTCGCGGAAGTCGACGTCCTCCCGCCCGACCAACCGGCGCAACGCCTCGCGCGCCTGCGCAGCCAGAGACGGGTCGACCTCGCCTGGACCAGCGACGGTGGCTTCGGGGGCATCGAGCTGCGACATGTCGACCACCGTAGGTGAGCCCGCCGACAACCCAGGGCGGCCGATGCTCCCTTCGCGCTGCCGCCTGCGAGGATTGGTGCCATGACTGAGCGGACCTCGGCCCTGATCCCGCTGCGCTGGAGCGACATGGACGCCTACGGCCACGTCAACAACGTGCAGTACCTGCGCCTCCTCGAGGACGCCCGGATCGCCGGCTTCGAGGACTGGTTCGGACCGCACGGCTCGGAGTCCCTGCTAGAGGGCGGGGTGATCGTCGCCCGCACCGAGGTCGAGTACCTGCGGCCCCTGGTCTACCGCCGCGCGCCGGTGCAGATCGACATGTGGGTCTCGCGGCTGGGGGGTGCGAGCTTCGACGTCGGGTACGAGCTGCGCGACCCGGCGGAGATGGGGGATGCCGTCTACATGCGGGCCGAGACGACGATGTCGGCCTACGACTTCGCCGGGGAGCGGCCCCGGCGGCTGCGCGACAGCGAGCGTGAGGTGCTGCGCTCGCGCCTCGCCGAGCCGGTCGCGCTGCGTCGGCGCCGATGAGCACGCTGCACCTGCTCGACGAGGAGTCGGCCGCCGACCTGCGCACCTTCGTCGCGCGGGCCAAGCGGCACGACCCGGACGGGGCGATCCGCCTCCAGGTGGTGCCCCGCGGCGAGGGCGGGGTGCTCGCGGCCTGGGTGTGCGTCCTGCCAGGGGTCGGGCTGATGCGCTCGGGTCTCGTGCTCGGGCTGCGCACCGTCGCCCTGGCGTGCGGCGACGAGGCGCTGGACACTGTGGTCCCGCTCGCCGGGCTCACCGACCGCTTCGCCCACGGCGCGATCACCGAGCTGCCGGTACCGCCGAGCACCGTCGAGGCGGCGTGGGCAGCGATCAGCCCGCCGTTGGGCGGGTGGCGTGAGCTCGGGACCGTGGCCGGGTCGGCGTTGTCCGAGGTCGCCTCCACGGGCGTGGCCGAGGTCGCGACCGGCACCCCCGAGGGGGCCGGGTCGGCGGCCGTCGCCGACCTGCGAGCCCGGGTCTGGGGACGAGCGGTCGAAGGGGGATCAGCCGCCGGCGCAGAGCCGCTCACCATCCCCGCCGGAGCGGCGTTCGGGATGGCGGTGCTCGGTTTTGTGCCCCCATCCCCGGGCGGGCAGGTGGCGGTCCACCGCCAGGGGCCGTGGACCCGGCTGTCCAGCCGCACCGGGTTCGTCCTCGCCAGGTGAGCCGAGGCGGAGCGAGGCGCCGTACGCTGGCCGGTGTGGACGCGCCGCACGCTCACGCCGAGACCCTCACCACCGCTGGTGCCGACCCCCACGAGCCGCTGGATGGCCTCGCCGACCTCGACGACGCGGCGCTCGCCGCGGAGCTGACGGCTCGAGCCGGGCAGCTGGCCGCGCAGATGCGCGCCGAGGGGCTGACCGCTGGGCAGGTTGGGCACAAGACCTCGATCTCCGACGTCGTCACCGCGGCCGACCACGCGGCCGAGGAGCTCGTCACCACCGCGCTGCGCCAGGTCCGTCCCGAGGACGGGATCGTCGGCGAGGAGGGTGCCGAGGCGCCGTCCGCCTCGGGGCGGACCTGGGTGATCGACCCGGTCGACGGCACCTACAACTTCCTGTCGGGCATGGCGTACTGGTGCAGCGCGCTCGCGCTGCGCGACGACGAAGGGGTGGTGCTCGGGGCGGTCCACCAACCGGTCACCGGGGAGGCCTGGCTCGGCGGACGAGGCCTGCCGACCACGCTGGGCGGGTCCCCCCTTCGCCCGCTCGACGACCTGCCGCTGGACCAGGTGTGCCTGGCCACCTACCTCCACCCCACCCGGCTGACGCGGCCGGACCTCGTCGAGCCGTGGCGGGCACTGTGCTTCGGCGCCGCGACGGTACGCATGCTCGGCTCCGGGTCGTGCGACCTCGCCGCGGTCGCGGCCGGACGCATCGGTGTCTGGGCGCAGGCGCTCGTCCCGGAGTGGGACTGGCTGCCTGGTGCCGCGCTGGTCCAGGCGGCCGGCGGGCAGACGGTGCAGGTCGACGTGCGCGGCACGACGTGGAGCGTCGCGGGCCGGCCGAGCGCCGTCGAGTCGGCCGTGCAGGCCCTCACGGGCGCGGGAGGGTAGCTAGCCCGGGAGCGGGGTGCCTCGCTCGGCAAGGACATCACGCAGGGTGTCGATCCGGTCGGTGACGATGCCGTCGACCCCGAGGTCGAGCAGTCGGTGCATCTCCTCGGCGTCGTCGATCGTCCACACGTGCACCTGCTTGCCGGTGGAGTGAGCAGCCGCGAGGACCTTCGGCAGGACCAGGGTGACCTCGCGTCCGGCGACCGGGTGGGTGACCGGGATCTGCAGGGCCTGCGCCGGTGAGCTGATCAGGCGGCTGAGCAGCCGGGGCAGCAGACGCATCCCGGCGACACCCGCTGGGCCGGCGGAGGTCGCGAGGTCCGGGCCGAGGAGGCGCCGCGCGGCCCGCAGCCGCTGGTCGGAGAAGGAGCCGACGCACACCCGGTGCAGGGCGCCGTGGCGCCGGACCGCCTCGACGAGGGGCTGCACCGCTCGCGGCGCCTTGATGTCGATGTTGAACCGGGCGTCGGGGAAGGTCTCGAAGAGCTCGTCCATGAGCGGCACCGCGTCGCCGGCGTCGGTCCTGGCGCGCTCGACCTCAGCCCAGGGGAGACCGGCCAGCGCCCCGACTGCGTCGGTGACCCGGTCGAGCACGTCGTCGTGGAAGGCGACGAGCCGACCGTCGGCCGTGGCGTGCACGTCGGTCTCGAGGTAGCGGTAGCCCATCGCGACCGCCTCGGCGAAGGCCGCGACGGTGTTCTCCCGCCCGACGTTCGGCGCGTACTCCGCACCGCCCCGGTGGGCCAGGGCGAGCGGCGTCGGCGCGTCGAAGTAGGGGTAGGCGGCAGCCGGTCTCGGCGGCCGTACGGCCAGCATCAGGTCGTCCGGGTGGGCAGGGTGGCCCAGACCGCCACGTCGGTCGGCACGGCCCGGCCGGCGAGCTCTCCGGAGGCCACGAGCACCTCCGCGCCGTCCGGGATCGTGACCGGCTCACCCCCGAGGTTCGCCAGGACCAGCGTCGGGGCGTCAGTACCTCCCGCCACGTACGCAAGGACGTCGTCGGCGAAGCCGTCGACCTCTGCGAGCGAGCCACGCCCCAGGCCGCGCTCGCGACGAAGGCGCAGCAACGTCCGGTACAGCTCGAGGGTCGACCCCTCGACCCCGACCTGCTGGTCGACCGCCAGGTCGCCGTAGACCTCGGGCTGAGGCAACCACGTGCTCTGGCTCGGTCCGAAGCCGAAGGAGGGTTCCCCCTTCGCCCAGGGCATCGGGACCCGGCAGCCGTCCCGGCCCACCTCCTCACCCTCGGTACGCACGTAGGTGGGGTCCTGCCGGTGCTCGTGCGGCATCGTCGTGTGCTCCGGCAGGCCGAGCTCCTCGCCCTGGTAGACGTAGGCGCCCCCCGGGAGAGCGAGCATCAGCGCGGTCGCCGCGCGCGCCCGTCGCAGCCCCAGCGCGACGTCGGGCTGACGGTCCTGCGCACTGATCCCGTTGGGGCGGGGCTCGTCCTGGGGCAGGCCGAACCGGCTGGCGTGCCGGACGACGTCGTGGTTGCTCAGCACCCAGGTGGCCGGCGCGCCGACCTCGTCGTTGACCCGAAGGGACTCGGCGATGACCGCTCGCTGCTCGCCGGCGATCCACGGGGTGTCGAGGTACTCGAAGTTGAACGCCTGGTGGAACTCGTCCGGGCGCACGTAGCGGGCCAGCCGCTCCACCGGACGCACCCACGCCTCGGCGCACATGATCCGCTCGGGGTCGGTGAACTCCTCGAGCACCGCTCGCCAGGCGCGGTAGATCTCGTGGACCCCCTCCTGGTCCCAGTACGGGCTGTTCGCGGTGCGCTGCTCGAGCATGTGGTCGCGGCGGGAGTAGGGCGGCAGTCCCTCGGCCTTGACCAGGCCGTGGGCGACGTCGACCCGGAAGCCGGCGACGCCGCGGTCGAGCCAGAAGCGCAGGATCGAGCGGAACTCCTCGCGGACCTCCTCGTTCTGCCAGTTCAGGTCGGGCTGGGTGACGTCGAAGAGGTGCAGGTACCACTGGCCGGGCTGCCCGTCGGCCTCGGTGACCCGGGTCCACGCCTGGCCGCCGAAGACCGACTTCCAGTCGTTCGGGGGCCGCGAGCCGTCGCCGGCGCCGTCGCGGAACATGTACCGGTCGCGCTCGGGCGAGTCCGGCCCGGCGGCCAGCGCCGCCTGGAACCACTCGTGCTCGGAGGAGGTGTGGTTGGGCACGAGGTCGACGATCACTTTCAGCCCCAGGTCGTGCGCCTCGGCGAGCATCGCGTCGACGTCGGCGAGGGAGCCGAAGAGGGGGTCGATGTCGCGGTAGTCGGCGACGTCGTAGCCGGCGTCGTGCTGCGGGGAGACGTAGAAGGGCGAGAACCACACGGCGTCGACCCCCAGGTGGCGCAGGTGCGGCAGGCGGTCGGCGATCCCCGCGAGGTCGCCGATGCCGTCGCCGTCGCCGTCGGCCCAGCTGCGGGGATAGACCTGGTAGATCACGGCATCACGCCACCAGGGGGCGTTCGGCGGCGATCCGGGGTGCAGGGGAGTCGTGCTCAGCTCATCGGGCATGCGCCCGATCCTCTCAGCGACCGGCCCACTCATGCCAACGATCGGCGCGGGCTCTGGAGAGCTGGGTCCGACGGTCCAGGGCTAGGACCGAGACCCGGGGTCGTCGGTGTTGACGAGCATGTGCGCGGCCCGGAAGAAGTAGTCGCGCATCGCCTCGGCGTGCGCCTCGGGCAGGTCGAGGGTGTCCATCGCGGCGTACATGTGCCGCAGCCAGCGGTCGCGCATGTCGAGGGTGACGGCGAAGGGGGCGTGGCGCATCCGCAGTCGGGGGTGACCGCGCTCGTCGTTGTAGCTGCTCGGCCCCCCGAAGTACTGCTCGAGGAACATCCGCAAGCGGCGCTCGGCAGGGGCGAGGTCCTCCTCGGGGTAGAGCGCCCGCAGCTCTGGGTCGGCCTTGACCCCGTCGTAGAAGGCCGAGACGAGCGCGACGAAGGTGTCGTGGCCGCCGACCTGCTCGTAGAAGGTCTCGCCGGGCTGGTGGAACATGCACCCAGTCTCTCAGGACGGTGGCCCGGGTCATCGGGACCCCGACCCTGCAGCACTTCGTCGTCGGTGCAGCACATGCAGGTGCTGCACCGACAAGGAAGTGCTGCATGCAGCAGTTTCGTGGGGTCAGGCCGGGGGGAGCGGGGGGAAGGGCGGGCCGGCCACCCCTTCGTCGTCGAAGGCCTCCTTGACCCGGCGGCGCAGCTCGCGCTGGACGCCCCAGTGCTCGTTCGGGGCGCACCGGGCCAGCAGGCGCATCGTCACCGTGCCGCCGGTGATCGACTCCACGCCGAGCAGCTGCGGCGGATCGAGCAGGGCGCTGGACCAGTCGGGATCATCCTCCATCCCGGCGATCGCCTCACGGATGATCCGGCCGACCCGGTCGACGTCCTCGCGGTAGGAGAAGGGGATGTCGGCCATCGCGGTGGTCCACCCCTGGCTCTTGTTGGCCACCCGGACGATCTCGCCGTTGCGTACGTACCAGACCACGCCCTCGATGTCGCGCAGCCGGGTGACCCGCAGGCTGACCTCCTCAACGGTGCCGACGGCCTCGCCGGTGTCGACGATGTCACCGACGCCGTACTGGTCCTCGAGGATCATGAAGACGCCAGAGAGGAAGTCCTTGACCAGCGACTGGGCGCCGAAGCCGAGCGCCACGCCGCCCACCCCGGCCGAGGCCAGCAGCGGCCCGAGCGGGATGCCGATGAGCGACATGACCGTCAGCAGCGCGAGCAGGGCGACGACGACGGTGACGATCGAGCGCAGCAACGAGGCGATGGTCAGCGCCCGCTGCTTGTGCCGCTCCTGGTCGGCGCCTCCCTTGTCCTTGCGGGCCGGCTTGCCCTGCTCGGACCGGGCGATGGTGGAGTCGACGAAGGAGCGGATCGCGCGGTGCAGCACGAGGCGCGCGACGAATGCCGCCACCAGCGTGATGAGGATCTGCGCGGGCACCCCGGCGAACCACTCCCACGCCTGCTCGGTGGTCACCGACAACGAGGCGAAGGAGAGGTCGAGGGCGAAGGGGGTCGGCGTCACCACCGGTTAGTCCTCCTGGGCGTCTCGGTCCTGGGCGCGCACCGCCCGAGCGACGGAGTCACGGTTCTCCGCGACGGTGCGGCGCAACCCTGCCGGAGCGTCCGGGTTCTCGTCCAACCAGGCCTGCGTCGCCGCCAGCAGCTCCGGGCCGGCGAGGGCCATCGGGTAGAAGAGCGTCGCGATGCTCTCGGCGACGGCGTGCGTCCGGTCGCGCCAGACGCCGACGAGCGCCTCGTGGTAGCGCTGGACGAAGGGGGTGAGCAGGCTTTCGTCGCTGGCCCGGCCGAAGCCGAGGGCGTGGGCGTCGATGACCGAGTTCGAGGTGCTCGCGTCCTCGACGCCGGCGCGCCAGGCGGCCTCCTTGGCCTCGGCCGTCGGGGCGGCCGCGCGGGCGCGGGCGGCCCGCTCCCGACCGGCGGCGGTGCGGTCACGTGCGGCCTCGTCGTCGACGTGGGCGCCGGTCCGGTCCCCGGCCGCCACGAGCGCGGTGAGCAGCGTCCAGCGCATGTCGGTGTCGACCGCGAGACCGCCCCGCACCTCGTCGCCGTCGAGCAGCCCGGCCAGCCAGCTGGTGTCGTCGCCGGGGGCGGTGATCTCGGCGACGGCGGACACGAGCTGCAGCTGGGCGTCGCTGCCCGGCGCCGCTGAGCGAGCCAGCGCGACCAGCCGGTCGCGGACCGTGCTGCGCAGCTCGTCGCGGGCCGCCGGAGCGGCGTAGGTCTGGACCGCGGTCCGCAGCTGCAGCAGCAGCGTCTTGAGCAGGGTCGAGTCCTCCTGCCCCTCCAGCGCGGCGAGAGCGATCGGGAGGTAGTCCCGGGCGGCCAGCTCGGCGTCACGGGTCATGTCCCAGGCGCTCGCGAGGCAGAGCGACTGCGGCAGCGAGTCCTCGAAGGCGGTCGGGTTGTCCCGCACCGTCGCGAGCGAGCGCTCGTCGAGCCGGATCTTGGCGTAGGCGAGGTCGTCGTCGTTGACGAGCAGCAGGTCCGGCCGCGGCGTACCGGCCAGCTCGGCGACCTCGGTGCTCTCGCCCTCGACGTCCAGCTCGACCCGGTGGGTCCGGCGGAGCACCCCGTCCTCCAGCGAGTAGCAGCCGACGGCCAGCCGGTGCGGCCGCAGGGTCGGCAGGTCCTCCGGAGCGGTCTGCTCGACCCGCACGGCCGTCATCACCCCTTCGTCGTCGGTCTCGATCACCGGCCGCAAGGTGTTGACCCCGGCCGTCTCGAGCCACTGCTGGCTCCAGGTGCGCAGGTCGCGCCCGGAGGTGGTCTCGAGCTCGGTGAGCAGGTCGGCCAGGGCGGTGTTGCCCCAGGCGTGCTTGGCGAAGTAGGCCCGCAGCCCGTCGCGGAAGGCCTCGCGCCCGACGTAGGCGACGAGCTGCTTGAGCACCGAGGCGCCCTTGGCGTAGGTGATGCCGTCGAAGTTGACCTCGACGTCGTGCAGGTCGCGGATCGGGGCGACGATCGGGTGGGTGGTGCTCAGCTGGTCCTGGCGGTAGGCCCAGGACTTCTCGTGGGTCGAGAAGGTCGTCCAGGCACCCTCCCAGTCGGTGGCCTCGGACTGGCAGGTGGTGCTGGCCCACTCGGCGAAGGACTCGTTGAGCCAGAGGTCGTTCCACCACTTCATCGTCACGAGGTTGCCGAACCACATGTGCGCCAGCTCGTGCAGCAGGGTCAGCGCGCGACGCTCCACGAGGCTGTCGGGCACCTTGGAGCGGAAGACGTACATCTCGTGGAAGGTGACGCACCCGGCGTTCTCCATCGCCCCCATGTTGTACTCCGGCGCGAAGATCTGGTCGTACTTGCCGAAGGGGTAGGGCTGGTCGAACTCGGACTCGAAGTAGGCGAAGCCGGCCTTGGTCAGGGACAGCAGGTTCTCGGCGTCGAGGTGCTCGCGCAGCGAGCGGCGGCAGAAGATGCCGAGCGGCACCTCGCCCGCGCGGGTGGTCACCGAGTCGCGGACGACGTCGTACGGGCCGGCGACCAGCGCCGTGATGTAGCTGCTCATCCGCTCGGTCGGGGCGAAGGCCCAGGTCGCGACGCCCTCTCCCGCTGGCTGCGGATCAGGGGTGGGGGAGTTGGAGATCACCTGCCAGTGGGCCGGCGCGGTGACGGTGAAGGCGAAGGTGGCCTTGAGGTCGGGCTGCTCGAAGACCGGGTACATCCGGCGGCTGTCCGGGACCTCGAACTGGGTGTACAGGTAGACCTCGTCGTCGGCGGGGTCGACGAAGCGGTGCAGCCCCTCCCCGGTGTGCATGTAGGTCCCCGTGGCCCGGACGGTGAGCACGTTCTCGGCCGCGAGCCCGGGCAGGGTGATCCGGGAGTCGGCATACACCTGCGCCGGGTCCAGCGCCTCGCCGTTGAGCTCGACCGACTCGACGGACTCGCCGATGAAGTCGATGAAGGTGCCCTCACCCGGCCGGCGGCAGCTGAAGCGGACCGTGCTCTGGGTCGCGAAGACCTTCTCAGAGGTCGTGAGGTCGAGGGCGACCTTGTAGGAGTCGACCTCGATCAGGTCGGACCGGATGGCGGCTTCGTCGCGGGTGAGGTTGGTTCCAGGCATGGGGGTCATGCTGGCAGACCGCGCCGAGCACGGTCTGCGAGGATGCCGCCATGAGCACCCCAGACATCGCGGACGTGGACTTCTACTTCGACCCGGCCTGCCCCTGGGCCTGGATGGCCTCCCGCTGGATGATGGAGGTCGAGCAGGTCCGCGACGTGCGCGTCCGGTGGCGCCAGATGAGCCTGTGGGCGCTCAACGAGGACAAGGACCTCGACGAGGGGTACCGCGCCTTCCAGGACAAGATTCACCCCATGTCTCGGGTCGTGGCCAAGGCGATCGCCGAGCACGGCGACGAGATCGCCAAGCCCCTCTACGACGCGCTGGGCGAGCGCATCCACCACGAGGGGCGCACCGACCTCGAGGCCGTGGTCTCCGAGGCGGTCGCGCAGGCGGGGCTGCCCGAGAGCGTCCTCGACGGTGCCGACGACGCGTCCTGGGACGCCGTCCTGCGGGCCAAGCAGCAGGGCGTCGTCGAGCTCGTCGGCGACGACGTCGGCACCCCGACCATCACCATCGGGGGCACCACCTTCTTCGGCCCGGTGGTCAGCCCCGCGCCGCAGGGCGAGGCCGCGGGCCGGCTCTGGGACGGGTGCGTCCTCGTCGCCGGCACCGACGGATTCTTCGAGCTCAAGCGCAGCCGCGACCGCGACCCGATCTTCCGCGCCTGACACACCCCCTTCGCACCGCACGAACAGGAGCACGATGCGCGTCCACATCGGCGGCGACCACGCCGCCTTCGAGCTGCACCAGGAGCTGCTGACCTTCCTCGAGCAGGAGGGCCACGAGGTGACCGACCACGGCCCCACCGCGTACGACCCGCTCGACGACTACCCCGTCCACGTGCTGCGGGCGGCGCAGGCCGTCGCGGCGGACCCCGGCAGCCGGGGAATCGTCCTCGGGGGCTCGGGCAACGGCGAGCAGATGGCTGCCAACAAGGTCGAGGGCATCCGCGCCGCGCTCTGCTACACCGTCGAGCTCGCCGAGCTGGCCCGGGAGCACAACGACGCTCAGATCATCTCGCTCGGGGGCCGCATGCAGTCGCTCGAGGAGGCCAAGGACATGGTGCGCACGTTCCTCGCGACCGACTTCAGCGGCGAGGCCCGCCACCAGCGGAGGATCGACATGATCACCCGGTTCGAGACCTCGGGGGAGCTCCCCGCGCTGCCGTGAGCGGGATCGCGAGCCGGCGAAGGGGACTTATACCCCTTCGTCGCGGGCGGCCGGGAGTCGCGTTGGTCAGCATTTGGTAAAGATCCTCTGACCTGGCCCTTTGAGCGCGTAAAGTCGCGAGCACGCGTCGTCCGGACGCGGCGTCTCAGCAGAGCGGAGCCCCACCATGGCGGTCACGTCCCACCCGGGGCGACCCCTTGCCCCGGTCGTGCTCGACTCCGTGCTGCGGGCGGTGTCGAGCGTCTCGACCGGGGTCCACCTGAGCATCCTCGGGCTCTACTGCGCCGCCTTCGTCGTGCTCCACCCGCTCTACCCGATCGCGGTCCCCACCGCGTACTTCATCCCGGCCCTGCTCGTCGCCGGCTTCGTGCTGCCCTTCCGGGCCCTGCTGCAGCTGTGCGCGGCGATCACCGTGCTCATGATCGGCACCGTCGTCCTCGGCCCGGCCCAGCCCTACGTCGTCGGCCCGATCGCCGTCGCGGTAACGATGGGCGTCGTCCTCCTCGCGGGCGCCTCCCGGGCCCGGCACGGGGTCGGGGCCTTCGTGGGCGACCAGATGCTCGTCGAGCTGCGCGACCGGCTCTTCGACACCGGGGCGATCCCGCCGCTGCCCGAGGGCTGGTACGCCGAGCGCGCCTTCGCCAGCGCCTACGGCGAGCCGTTTTCCGGCGACTTCGATGTGGCGGTGCTCCAGGACGACGACAGCCGCCTCGAGATCGTCCTCGTCGACGTCGCGGGCCAGGGGCAGAAGGTCGCGACCCGCTCGCTCGCGCTGTCCGGCGCGCTGAGCGGGCTCGTCGGTCAGACCGACCCGGGTCGCGTGCTCGCCGCCGCCAACGCCTACCTCGGCCGCGCCGGGTGGGAGGACGGCTTCGCGACCGCCGTGCACCTCGACGTCGACCTCGCCTCCGGCCGGTTCAGCCTCGGGCACGCCGGTCACCCGCCGGCCGTCCGGTTCGACGCCCAGGCCGGGCGGTGGGTCACCGTCACCGCGGCGCTCGGGCCCGCGCTCGGTCTGCTGCCCGACCCGGCCTACCCGCGGATCGAAGGGGTGCTGCGTCGCGGCGACGCCCTGCTCGTCTACACCGACGGGGTCGTCGAGTCGCCGACCGCCGACGTCGCCGACGGGATCGACTGGATGCTCAGCCGCGCCGAGGAGTCGATGGAGCACGGACTGCGCGGACTGACCACCCAGCTGGTCAAGCAGGGGCGCGCCGGCGACGGCGACGACCGCGGCGCGATCCTCATCCGACGCGACTGACCCGAGCCGACCGGGACTGACCGCGACTGCTCGGGATCGACCGGGACCGACCAGAGAGACCCGACCCTCTAGGCTCGGGCCGCGATGAGCCCCGTCGACGACCACGTCCCAGACCAGCCCCATGACCAGGCGAGCAGCGACCCCCTTCGCCGTCCCGCCACGGACCGGCCGCGGACCGAGGACGGTCGGCACCGGTCCGGCGTGCGCACCTTCACCCCTCGCTGGCGCAGCTCGCCGCTGACCGACGAGCGGATGGCCCGGCTCATGCCGCGCTACGGGGTCGGGTCCGAGCTGCTCGACCAGGCCCGGCGGGCCGAGATCTTCGGGCGGGTTGCCCCCTTCGTCCTCGAGATCGGCTCGGGCCACGGCGGAGCGGCGCGCGCCTACGCCGCCAGCCATCCCGAGCACGATCTGCTCGCCGTCGAGGTGCACGTCCCGGGGATCGCCCGGATGCTCGCCGCGGCCCACGAGGAGGGCCTCGCCAACCTGCGCGTGCACCGCGGCGACGCGCTCGAGCTGCTCCAGACCAGCATTCAGGCGGGGTCGCTCGAGGCGGTGCACCTCTTCTTCCCCGACCCCTGGCCCAAGGCCCGCCACGCCAAGCGGCGCCTGATCCAGCAGCACACCCTTGACCTCATCGCCTCGCGGCTGCGACCGGGCGGTGCGCTGCTCGTCGCGACCGACCACGCGCAGTACGCCGAGCACGTGCGCGAGCAGCTCGCCGAGCACGGCGGCTTCGAGGTGAGCGAAGGGGACCGGCCGGCCTGGCGGCCGACCGACGGCTTCGAGGACAAGGGCACCCGTGCCGGCCGGGCGATCCACGAGCTGAGGATCGTCGCCCGCGACACCAGCGATCGCTGACTGGTCGGGGTAGCCGGATTCGAACCGGCGGCCTTCCGCTCCCAAAGCGGACGCGCTACCAAGCTGCGCCATACCCCGTGCTCGTCCCGGCCGGCGCGGGCACGCCCGAGCCGATTTCGACTCGCCACCGGAACCCGCATAGGCTAGCCGGTGCTCCTCCGGACACGGTGACGCCCGCTCCCTTCGCGCTGGCGTGCTCACGGAGGTGTGCGGGCGTAGCTCAATGGTAGAGCCCCAGTCTTCCAAACTGGCTACGCGGGTTCGATTCCCGTCGCCCGCTCCGGCAGGACGGCCAGCGAGCCGTCTCCGGTTACTGACATCCGCCCGCGAACCCGAGATTGTGGAGTGCCCCCAGTGAAGAGTGCCGTCGAGAAGCTCAACCCGACCCGGGTCAAAGTGACCGTCGAGGTCCCGAACGAGGAGCTGCAGCCCCACGTGGACGCGGCCCTGAAGCAGATCGGCAGCCAGATCCAGGTGCCCGGATTCCGAGCGGGCAAGGTCCCGAACCGGATCATCGAGCAGCGCGTCGGCAAGGCCTCGGTCATGCAGGAGGCGGTCAACGAGGCGCTGCCGGAGTTCTACGGCCAGGCCATCGAGGAGAACGACCTGCGCCCCCTCGGCCAGCCCGAGGTCGAGATCACCACGCTGCCGCTCGAGGGTGAGGACACCTTCGCCTTCACCGTCGAGGTCGACGTGCGCCCCGAGTTCGACCTGCCCGACTACGACGGCATGGCAGTGACCGTCGACCCGCTCACCGTCACCGACGAGGACGTCGAGCAGCGCATGACCGAGCTGCGCGAGCGCTTCGGCACCCTCACCGGGGTCGACCGCGCGGTCCAGGACGGTGACTTCGTCTCGATCGACCTGCGTGCCGAGATCGGCGGCGACGAGGTCGACGCCGTCGAGGGCATCTCCTACGAGGTGGGCTCCGGCACCATGCTCGAGGGCATGGACGAGGCGCTCGTCGGCCTGAGCGCGGGGGAGTCGGCTGACTTCACCGCCCCGCTCGCCGGCGGCGACCAGGCCGGCTCGCACGCCGACTGCACCGTCACCGTCCAGTCGGTCAAGGTGCGCGAGCTGCCCGAGGTCGACGACGAGTTCGCCCAGCTGGCGAGCGAGTTCGACACCGCCGAGGAGCTGCGCGCCGACGTCACCGCCCAGGCCGAGCAGGCGAAGAAGTTCGAGCAGGGCATCCAGGCCCGCGACAAGGTCCTCGAGCAGCTGCTCGAGCAGACCGAGATCGACCTGCCGGAGAGCATCGTCACCGCCGAGGTCGACCGCCACCTCGAGCAGGAGGACCGGCTCGAGGACGACGAGCACCGCGCCGAGGTCGAGGAGTCGACCCGCAGCGCGCTCAAGGCGCAGTTCCTCCTCGACAAGCTCGCCGAGACCGAGGAGATCGAGGTCGGGCAGAACGAGCTCGTCGAGTACCTCATGATGCAGGCCCAGCAGTACGGCATGGACCCCAACCAGTTCGCCCAGCTCGTCGACCAGCAGGGCCAGATCCAGGCCATGGTCGGTGAGGTCGGCCGCCGCAAGGCGCTGGCCGCCGTGCTCGACAAGGCCAAGGTCACCGACACCGAGGGCACCGAGATCGACCTCGACGACCTCGTCCCGACCGAGGACGGCGAGGACGAAGGGGGCGAGCCCGCCCCCGCGGAGGAGCCCACCGACGAGACCGAGTCCGAGACCACCACCGAGGGCGGGGACACCGCCGAGGGTGAGTCGACCGGCGCCCGGGAGGGCGAGCAGGAGTCGACCCAGGAGTGAACGAGCCGGTCCCCACCCGGCTGAGCACGACGAGGACGGCCCATCGGGCCGTCCTCGTCGTCTTCGCGCTCGCCGGCATCACCTTCGCGACCTGGGCCTCGCGGCTGCCAGACATCAAGGCGGTGCTGGACCTCACCCCCGGCGAGCTCGGCGTGACGCTGCTCGCCGGGAGCGTCGGGGCGCTGCTCGCCCTCCCGCTCGCCGGACGGGTAGCCGACCGGGTCGGGACCACCGGCGCCGTGCTCATCGGCACGGTCCTCGGCGGGATCGGGATCACCGGCATCGGGCTGGGGACCGAGGTCGTCGGCTCCCGGGCCGTCGTCTCGGCCGCGCTGCTCGCGACGAGCGCGGGGGTCTCGCTGTGGGACGTCGCGATGAACCTGCAGGCGGCGACCGTCGAGCGCGCCCTCGGCAGGTCGGTGATGCCGCTCTACCACGCCTCCTTCTCCGCGGGCACCGTGCTCGCGGCGCTCCTCGGGGCCGCCTTGGTCGCGCTCGACGTCCCGGTGCTGCTGCACCTCAGCCTCGTCGCCACCTTCGCCGTCGGGGTCGTCCTCGCCGCGGTGCGCGCCTTCGTCTCGGACCCGCGCTCGGCCGTGGGCGCCGGCGAGGGACCGGCCCGCTCGGCCTGGACCGAGCGCCGCACGGTGCTCGTCGGCGTCTTCGTCCTCGTCGCGGCCTTCACCGAGGGGACCGCCAACGACTGGATCGCGGTGGCCTTCGTCGAGGGTCACGGGGTGCCGGCGTGGGCCGGGGTGGTCGCCTTCGCCTGCTTCCTCTCGGCGATGACGCTGGGCCGGGTGCTCGGCACCCGGCTGCTCGACCGGTACGGCCGGGTGCGGGTGCTCGCTCCGATGCTGCTCGTCGCCGCCGTCGGCTCGCTGCTCGTCGTGCTCGCCCCACCGCTGCCCGCCTACCTGGGCACCCTGCTGTGGGGCTTCGGGGTGAGTCTGGGCTTCCCGGTCGGGATGAGCGCGGCGGCCGACGACCCGGCCCGGGCCACCGCACGGATGTCGGTGGTCGCGACGATCGGCTACGGCGCCTTCATCGCCGGACCGCCGGCGCTGGGCTTCCTCGGCGATCACGTCGGTGTGCTGCGGGCCCTGCTCCTCGTTGCGGTGCTCATCACACTGGCCCTGCTCACGCTCGGCTCGGTCGCCGAGGAGGATGAGAGCGTGGGTCGGCGCACGGCCCTGGACCCGACCCCGAAGGAGAGCAGCGGCAGATGACGGCAGGTGGCTTCGACGCCCTGGTTCCGGTGACCGACCCCGACGCGCTGCGCGAGCAGGAGCAGGCCGGCGCCGCTCTCGCCGACGCCGTGCGCGAGCTGCTCGACGCCACCGTGCGCACCCGGCTCGACCCGGCCCAGCTGCACGCGGCGATCCCCGCCGTCCGAGAGGTCACCGAGTCCCTCCTCGCCGACGCGGCCGACGGACCGCGCGGCCTCGAGCCGAGCAGCGACGGCCGGATGCGGGTCCACGGCAACCCGATGGTCGGGGCGCTCAACCCCTTCGCCCCGCCGCTGCGCATCGACTGGGACGGGGAGCGGGCAGCCACCCGCTTCACCGTCGGCGCGGCCTACGAGGGTCCGCCGGGCTGCCTGCACGGCGGCATCGCCGCGGCCGTCCTCGACCAGGTCCTCGGGGTCATCCCTTCGAGCATCGGCCTGCCGGCGATGACCGCGACCCTCGACCTGCGCTACCGGCGACCGACCCCGCTGGGCGAGCTGAGCGCCACGGCCTGGCTGGTCGAGCGCGACGGGTGGAAGCTGCGCCTCGAGGGAGAGCTGACCGACGCTGAGGGCGAGGTGACGGTGAGTGCTACCGGTCTCTTCGTCGTCCCCCGGGTGGCTCGGGAGCACCTGGGCACCCCGACCGGTGACGCCGGCGAGTTCGCCCCACCGGCCGGCTGACCCCCCTTCGCCCGCCCCCTTCGCCCCTCAGATCCGAATTTCCCTAGGTTCCTGTCAGCCGCCCAGGAAATTTCCCGGGCGGCTGACAGGAACCTAGGGAAATTCGGATCCTGGCTGGGGCTGGGGAGGCGGGCGAAGGGGGAGGGGGTGACAGGTGTCATGGGGAGGTCGTGACGAAGGGGGAGTGCCTCACCCGCTCCGCCCGGCCAGGCTGAAGTCATGACCAGAGGAGCAGATCCCGCGCCCGCGCTGCGGCTGCGAGGAGTGAGCAAGAGCTTCGCCCGCGGGCGAGACCGGGTCCACGCGGTCAGAGACGTCGACCTGGAGATCGGCGAAGGGGAGGTCGTCGCGGTGCTCGGGCCCAACGGCGCCGGCAAGACGACGACCCTGGACATGGTGCTCGGGCTGACCGAGCCCAGCTCCGGCGAGATCGAGGTCTTCGGCCTGGCTCCGCGGCGGGCGGTCGACGCCGGACGTATCTCCGCCGTGCTCCAGACCGGAGGGCTGCTGCGCGACCTCACCGTCGAGGAGACCGTGCGCGTCATCGCCTCCACCTTCGAGACTTCGCAGCCGGTCGCGGAGGTCATGGAGCGGGCCGGCATCAGCTCGCTCGCGCGGCGGAAGGTGAGCAAGTGCTCCGGCGGGGAGCAGCAGCGGCTGCGCTTCGCGCTCGCCCTGCTGCCCGACCCCGACCTGCTCGTGCTCGACGAGCCGACGGCCGGCATGGACGTCGCCGCCCGCCGGGACTTCTGGGCCACGATGCACGCCGAGGCCGCCCAGGGGCGCACCGTCGTCTTCGCCACCCACTACCTCGAGGAGGCCAACACCTTCGCCGAGCGGATCGTCCTCCTGAGCGAGGGCAGCGTCGTCGCCGACGACACCACCGAGGCGATCCGGGCCCGAGCCACCGGCCGGGTCGTCGCGGCGGACGTCGACCCGGCCCACGACGAGGAGCTGCGCAGCCTGCCCGGCGTGCACTCCGTGGCGCGGCAGGGGAGGCGGGTCACGGTGCTCGCCGCGGACTCCGACGCCCTCGCGAGGTCGATCCTGCTCGACCTCGGCGGGCACGACCTCGAGATCACGACCGGGTCCCTCGACGAGGCCTTCATCGCCCTGACCAGCCCGCGGGACCAATCGACCACCAAGAGCGCGCAGGGAGACCCGCGATGACCCTGATCAGCCCCACCTTCACCCGCACCGAGCTGACCCGTGTGGTCCGCGACCCGGTCGGGCTGTTCTTCACCGCAGTGCTGCCCGCCTTCTTCTACGTCATCTTCGGCGCCACCCAGGACTACAAAGACGCGGCAGCCGGCAACGGCAACGTCGCGATGTGGATCATGATCTCCATGGCCGCCTATGGAGCGGTGACCGCCACGACCGCCGTCGGTGGTCTCGCCGCGGTCGAGAAGATGCAGGGCTGGGGCCGGCAGCTGGGGCTGACCCCGATGCGGGACGCGACCTTCGTCGCGAGCAAGGCCACCGTCGCCCTGCTCATCGCCGCCATCCCGATCGCGCTGATCTACGCCATCGGGGTGCTCACCGGCGCCTCGGGGACGACGACGGCGTGGCTGCTCTCCGCCATCGTCGTGCTCGCCGGAGCCGTGGTCTTCGCGCTCTTCGGCCTGGCCATCGGGCTGGCCTTCCGCAGCGAGAGCGCTGTCGGGGCGGCGTCGGGGATGCTCGTCGTCTTCGCCTTCCTCGGCAACGTCTTCGTCCCGCTGTCCGGCACGATGCTCGACATCGCCCGCTTCACCCCGCTCTACGGCTACGTCAGCCTGGCCCGTCGCCCCCTCACCGAGGGCTACGTGCTCACCCAGGACGGCTCGGCGCCACAGCTGGAACCGCTGTGGATCTCGGTCACCAACCTCGGCGTCTGGGCGGCGGTCTTCGCTCTCCTCGCCGTGCTGCTCGTGCGGCGCGGCCGCGGGCGCCAGTGAGTCGGTCGGACCGGGCTACCGTGACCGGTATGGCCCCCGAGCCCCGCACCGAGCGAGCGCCGAGCGCTTTCCGCCGCTCGGACGCTCGCGCTGCGGACGGGCACGGCGCTGGCGGGCAGGATGCCTGGGCGCGGTTCGGCTGGCTCATGGGCGCGATCTGGTTGGTCTTCATGGTCTTCCCGATCAGCTCGGTGCTCACCGTGACCGACGACTGGACCCGCCGCGGCCTCGGCCTGGCCATCCTCGCGCTCTTCGCCGTCGTCTACCTCCACGGCCTCTGGGTCGACGACCGACCCGAGCACGCTCTGATGCGGGACACCCGGTGGTACGTGCTGGCGCTCGGCCTGATCGCGCTTGCGACGGTACCCATCATCGGGGTCGGAGCCCTCGGGCTCATCCCCTTCATCCTGTCCATCGCCGCCATCACCATGCCGGCGCGCCAGTCCCTCGCCGTGCTCGGCGCGGCCCTGCTCCTGCTCCTGGGGTGCGTGCTCCTCGTCGACGGGGCCGAGCCGCTGTGGTTCTTCTTCCTCATCTACCCGATGGTCACTCTCACCCTCGTCCTCCTCGCGACCATCGACGGCGCGGCCTCCCGCCAGCGCGAGAGCCGCCGCCAGCTCGGCATCGCCGAGGAGCGCGAGCGGGTCGCCCGCGACGTCCACGACGTGCTCGGCCACTCCCTGACGGTGGTGACGGTCAAGTCCGAGCTGGCCGAGCGGCTCGTCGACACCGACCCCGAGCGGGCGAAGCACGAGATGGCCCAGGTCCGCGACATCTCCCGCCAGGCCCTTGCCGAGATCCGGGCAACGGTCTCCGGGCTGCGCGTTGCCCGCCTCGCCGACGAGCTGACCGCAGCGCGGCAGGCGCTGGCCGGGGCGGGCACAACCGTCGAGGTGATCGGTGCGCTCGAGGACGTCGACCCGCGCCACCGGATCACGGTGGCCTGGGCCTTGCGCGAAGGGGTGACCAACGTCGTGCGGCACAGCGGCGCGCGACATTGCGAGATCACCCTGGGGGAGGACCGGCTCGTCGTGACCGACGACGGCCGGGGTGTCCGAGGGGCACGGGAGGGCAACGGGATCCGCGGCCTGCGTGAGCGGGTGGAGCCGATCGGTGGCTCGGTGCGCATCGAGCCGGCCGAGCCCGGCACCCGGGTCGTGGTGCAGCTATGAGCATCCAGGTCCTGCTCGCCGACGACCAGGCACTGGTGCGCGGGGCGCTGGCCGCGCTGCTCTCCCTGGAGCACGACATCGAGGTGGTCGCCGAGGTCGGCCGTGGCGACGAGGTGCTCGAGCAGGTGCGGGCGAAGGGGGTGGACGTCGCCCTGCTCGACATCGAGATGCCGGGCATGAGCGGCATCGATACCGCCGCGCTCCTGCGCGAGCAGGCTCCCACCTGCCGTTCGCTCGTCGTCACGACCTTCGGTCGTGCCGGGTACCTCCGCCGCGCCCTCGAGGCCGGGGCCAGCGGCTTCGTCGTCAAGGACACCCCTGCCGGGGAGCTGGCCGAGGCGGTGCGGCGGGTGCACGCCGGGCTGCGCGTGGTCGACCCGACGCTGGCGACCGAGTCGCTCCTCGACGGCGCCAGCCCGCTGACCGACCGGGAGCGTGAGGTCCTCGCCGAGGCGCTCTCCGGCGCGCCGGTCGCCACCATCGCCGCAAGGGTGCACCTCTCGGCAGGCACCGTGCGAAACCACCTCTCCTCGGCGATCGGCAAGACGGGGACGACCAACCGGGTCGAGGCGGCCCGGCTCGCCCACGACAACGGCTGGCTCTGACCCCTTCGCCCGTAGGCTGGTGCGGGTGAGCCAGGAAGCTGATCGGACCCATGACCAGAGCACGCCCGACGAGGAGCTGCTCGAGGCCGCGACCGAGGCCGAGCTGCTCGAGACCGAGTCGCCCGAGCACAACTTCGCCGAGGTGCTCTTCCCGGCCCGGCCGAGAGCGCTGCGCCCGCGCGGGCGGTTGCGCCCCCAGGGCGCGCCGTCCTGGGCCGAGCTGCGCTCCGGCGAACCGCTCGGGGACAACCCGGTCTACGTCGAGTGGCTCCAGGGGCAGTCGATGCTCGCCGACGCGACCAAGATCGCCCGCCAGTTCTCCGCCGTCGGCGCGATGTGGCAGAACCCTTACGCCACCCCCGACCCGCGACTGGCTGTGCGCACCGCGTCGGTCTGGTACACCGCCTACCCCATCTCGATGATCACCGCGCCGGGCCGGTCCTTCCTCGCCTCGATCGGTGACCGCGACCTGTGGCGAACCTTCGCCGAGATCGGCATCCACGCCGTGCACACCGGCCCGGTCAAGCAGGCCGGCGGGATCTCCGGGTGGCACCCCACCCCGAGCATCGACGGGCACTTCGACCGGATCTCGACCCACATCGACGGAGCCTTCGGCACCGAGGAGGAGTTCCGCGAGCTGTGCCACGTCGCGGGCGAGCACGAGGGCACGGTCATCGACGACATCGTCCCGGGGCACACCGGCAAGGGCGCCGACTTCCGGCTCGCCGAGATGGGGGTGGGTGACTACCCCGGGATCTACCACATGGTCCACGTCCCGCAGCAGGACTGGCACCTGCTGCCGGACGTGCCCGAGGGCCGCGACTCCGTCAACCTCGACGAGGGGGCCGAGGCCGCGCTCTCCGAGGCCGGCTACATCGTCGGACGGCTGCAACGGGTGATCTTCCACGTCCCCGGCGTCAAGGACACCAACTGGTCGGTGACCCCACCGGTCACCGGACCGGACGGGGTGACCCGCCGCTGGGTCTACCTGCACTACTTCAAGGAGGGGCAGCCCTCGATCAACTGGCTCGACCCCACCTTCGCCGGGATGCGGATGGTCATCGGCGACGCCCTGCACAGCCTCGGCGACCTCGGCTCCGGCGGGCTGCGGCTCGACGCCAACGGATTCCTCGGGGTCGAGAAGGCCGGCGAGGACTCGCCCGCCTGGTCCGAGGGGCACCCCCTCTCCGAGGCGGCGAACCACCTCATCGGCTCGATGGTGCGCAAGATCGGCGGCTTCACCTTCCAGGAGCTCAACCTCTCGATCGACGACATCGCCGCGACCTCCGAGGCCGGGGCGGACCTGTCCTACGACTTCGTCAACCGGCCCGCCTACCACCATGCGCTCGCGACCGGAGACACCGAGTTCCTCCGGCTGACGATGCGCGAGGCGATGGAGCGCGGCGTCGCCGCGCGCTCGCTCGTGCATGCCTTGCAGAACCACGACGAGATGACCTACGAGCTGGTCCACTTCGCCAGCGACCACCGCGATGAGGAGTTCACCTTCCGTGGCGAGCAGGTCGCCGGCGAGCGGTTGGCCGAGACGATCCGTGGCGAGCTCACCGACCGGCTCACCGGCGACGCCGCGCCGTACAACCACGTCTTCACGACTAACGGGATCGCGAGCACCACCGCCTCGATCGTCGCCGCCTCGCTCGGCATCACCGAGCTGGACTCGATCGGCGAGGACGACGTGGAGCGGATCCGCCAGGCGCACCTGCTGCTCGCGCAGTACAACGCGCTGCAGCCTGGCGTCTTCGCGCTCTCCGGGTGGGACCTGGTGGGCGCGCTGCCGTTGGCCGCGGACCATCCGAAGGTCGCGCCGCTGCTCGAAGGGGGAGACACGCGCTGGGTGCATCGCGGCGCCTACGACCTCATGGGAGTCGCCGAGGAAGCCGCTGAGTCCGGATCGGGGATGCCCCGGGCGCGCTCGCTCTACGGCTCGCTGCCCGACCAGCTCGCCGACGAGCGCTCCTTCGCCCACCGGCTGCGCCAGCTGCTGCACCTGCGCGGCTACTTCCAGATCGCCACGACCACCCAGGTCGACATCCCCGACGTCAGCCACCCCGCGATGCTCGTCATGGTCCAGGACTACGAGGAGATCGAGGGGCAGATGCAGGTGACCGTGCTCAACTTCGCCGCCGAGCCGATCTCGGGCACGGTGATCAGCGAGCACCTCCCGCCCGGGTCCCGGCTGATGGACATGGGCGACGGGTCGAGGTTCGGCGAGGTCGACCAGCTGCACGGGTTCCACGTCGAGCTCGAGGCGCACGCGGGGCTGGCACTGCTCGTGACCCGGCCGAAGGGGTGAGATCTCACCCCTTCGTCTGCGGCCGGGGACGGGGGCCTGGCACCTAGTCTCCGGTCATGACTCACGACCCGCAGCGTCGCCGCGTGCAGATCAGGCCCCTCGGCGGAGCACCCGGCTGCCTGGCGATGATCCTCATCTCCATCGTCCTCTCGGTCGTGCTGACCGTGGTACTCAACCTCCTCGTGCGGTGAGGGGGCGCGGCGCGTATTGCGCCCAGGGCGAACAGATCACGGGGGCGGGACTAGTCGCGGCGCACCCGGCGTTAGGGTCGAGAGCAACACCTGCAAAGACCTGATCACGACCACGAGAGTGAGCGAGCGTGAGCAACCCCCGCGAGATCGTCGCAGCCGGCCCGCAGTCGGGCATGGGCCTGGACGACCACATCTACCAGCGGCTCCTCAAGGAGCGCATCGTCTTCCTCGGCTCCGACGTGCGCGACGACAACGCCAACGCGATCGCCGCGCAGATGCTGCTCCTGGCGGCCGAGGACCCCGACAAGGACATCTGGCTCTACATCAACAGCCCCGGCGGCTCGATCTCGGCCGGCATGGCGATCTTCGACACGATGAAGTGGATCCCCAACGACGTGTGCACGGTCGCGATGGGCCTGGCCGCGTCGATGGGGCAGTTCCTGCTCTCCGCGGGCACCCCGGGCAAGCGCTACGCGACGCCCCACGCCCGGGTGATGATGCACCAGCCGTCCGGCGGCATCGGCGGCACCGCCTCGGACATCAAGATCCAGGCCGAGCAGATGCTCTTCGTCAAGACCCAGATGGCCGAGCTCATCGCCGAGCACACCGGTCAGAGCATCGAGCAGATCCAGAAGGACTCCGACCGCGACCGGTGGTTCTCCGCGGAGGAGGCCCGCGAGTACGGGTTCGTCGACCACGTGTTCGTCAGCTCCAGCCAGGCGGGCCCGGCGAGCGAGAACCCGGTGTCGGACGAGTCGGACGACTGAGCGAGGACAAGGACTTCATGTACATCAACACCACCCCCCGCATGCACGCCGACGCGTACGGCACCAGGCCGGGCGGCCAGGCGCCCCAGCAGCTCGCGCCGTCCAGCCGGTACATCCTGCCGAACTTCGAGGAGCGCACCTCGTACGGCATGAAGCGGATGGACCCGTACACCAAGCTCTTCGAGGACCGGATCATCTTCCTCGGGGTGCAGGTCGACGACGCCAGCGCCGACGACATCATCGCCCAGCTGCTCGTGCTGGAGTCGATGGAGCCCGAGCGCGACATCCTCATGTACATCAACAGTCCCGGTGGCTCGTTCACGGCGATGACCGCGATCTACGACACGATGCAGTACATCAAGCCCGACATCCAGACCTTCGTCATCGGGCAGGCCGCCTCGGCCGCCGCGGTGCTGCTGGCCGCCGGCACGCCGGGCAAGCGCTTCGCGCTGCCGAACAGCCGGATCCTCATCCACCAGCCGGCCCTCGCCGGTGGCGAGTACGGCCAGGCCAGCGACATCGAGATCCAGGCCAACGAGGTACTGCGGATGCGCACCTGGCTCGAGGAGACCTGGGCGCGGCACTCCGGCAAGACCCCCGAGCAGGTCCGCGAGGACATCGAGCGCGACAAGATCCTCAGCGCGGACGAGGCCAAGGAGTACGGCCTTATCGACGACGTGCTCGTGCCCCGCAAGGCCTCGATGGAGGACTGACCTCCGGGCGAACGCCCCGTCAGGCAGCACGCGTCTCAGTGATGAGGCGCGTGCTGCGGCGTTTCCGGGTGTCGTCGCGCCCGAGGGGCCCGGCCGGGGGGCGAGGGCGGGTGCCGCCGCCCTTCGTCCGCCGTTGCGCTGTCAGCGGACAGGCGCGACGCGCCGCCTCCGCCGGGTGTCCAATGAGAGGGCAGGCGGAGGCTGACGGGTAGCGTCGGTTCCGTCAGCGGGGAGATCGACCCACTGGTACGGCAAGCACTGGGAGGACAGGCGTGGCACGAGTCGGAGAGAGCGGCGATCTGCTGAAGTGCTCCTTCTGCGGGAAGTCGCAGAAGCAGGTCAAGAAGCTCATCGCTGGTCCGGGTGTCTACATCTGCGACGAGTGCATCGATCTGTGCAACGAGATCATCGAGGAGGAGCTCTCCGAGGGCACCGCGCTCGGCTTCGACGAGCTGCCCAAGCCCCGGGAGATCTACGACTTCCTCCAGCGGTTCATCATCGGGCAGGACGCGGCAAAGCGCTCCCTCGCGGTCGCCGTCTACAACCACTACAAGCGGGTGCAGGCCCAGGAGAACGCGCCGGCGACGAGCAAGCGCGACGAGGACCACGTCGACCTCGCCAAGTCCAACATCCTGCTCATCGGGCCGACCGGCTGCGGCAAGACCTATCTCGCCCAGACCCTGGCACGGATGCTCGACGTCCCCTTCGCCATCGCCGACGCCACCGCCCTCACCGAGGCCGGGTACGTCGGGGAGGACGTCGAGAACATCCTGCTCAAGCTCATCCAGGCCGCCGACTACGACGTCAAGAAGGCCGAGCGGGGGATCATCTACATCGACGAGATCGACAAGGTGGCTCGCAAGGCGGAGAACCCGTCGATCACCCGCGACGTCTCCGGCGAGGGGGTACAGCAGGCGCTGCTGAAGATCCTCGAAGGCACCAGCGCCTCCGTGCCGCCGCAGGGGGGCCGCAAGCACCCCCACCAGGAGTTCATCCAGATCGACACGACCAACGTGCTCTTCATCGTCGGCGGGGCCTTCGCCGGGCTGGAGAAGATCATCGAGGGGCGCCGCGGCAAGAAGGGCCTCGGCTTCGGCTCCGAGCTGCACACCCCGACCGATCTCGCCGAGTCGATCGTCGACGTCCAGCCCGAGGACCTCATGAAGTTCGGGCTCATCCCCGAGTTCGTCGGTCGTCTGCCGGTCATCACCACAGTCACCCCGCTCGACCGCGAGGCCCTCGTCGACATCCTCACCGAGCCGCGCAACGCGCTGGTCAAGCAGTACCAGAAGATGTTCCAGCTCGACGGGGTCGAGCTGGAGTTCGAGGACGAGGCCATCGCGGCGATCGCGGAGCAGGCGCTCGCCCGCGGCACCGGCGCCCGCGGCCTGCGGGCGGTCATGGAAGAGGTGCTGCTCCCGGTGATGTTCGACGTCCCCAGCGACGACGACGTCAAGCAGGTCGTCGTGACCCCCGAGACGGTCAAGGACAACGTCCTGCCGACGATCGTGCGGCGTGACGAGGGCGGCAAGCGCAAGACGAAGCACAAGCGCTCGGCCTGACCCGGTCGGCCTGGTGAGCACTCCCTTCCGGCTAAGCGCAGGCAGGCCGGCGCCCAGGCAGCAGTCGTCTCTCACATGCGGCGCCGCCTGCCTCACCGTGGCCCGGATGCTCGTCGACGCCCCCTTCGCCCGGTGGGTCATGACCGGCGCCGGCCACCCGGTCCCCGGGGCTGAGGGCGACTCCCGGGCGGAACGCTTCGCCAGCTACGAGCGCACGGTGCACCGACGGACGAACTCGCTGCAGCTGCGCGCAGGCGCGCTGCGCCCGCCCTGGCCGCGCAGCCTCGGGACCCCACCGTGGGGGGCCAAGGCCGAGCTGGAGAACGGCGCCTCCTGGGTCGGGACCCAGTACGAGTACGCGATGCTCAGGCATCTCGACCAGGCCGGCCGGGTGCATGCCTATGCCACCCTCGTCGACCGTGTCGTCGAGGGGGAGCCGGCGCTGCTCTACGTCGGGAGCACGACCCTGCCCCGCCACGTCACCCTCGTCCTCCCCGGCGACGGCGACACGCGACTCGATGTCTACGACCCGGGCACCGGGACGGTGCACGAGGTCGACGACACCCCCTTCGCCGCCGGGCTCATGGGGCTCTCCGGGTGGGACGTGCCCTGGCTGGTCATCCAGCCGACCGGGCATCGCCGGGTGCGCACCCGGTCGCGCCCGCTGGAAGGGATCCAGCTGCCCCGCCTGGCCCGCGATCCGGTGGCCGAGCCGCTGCAGCGGCGCTGAGCAGGCCCGGACCGGCGAAGGGGTCAGCCGCCCCAGACCGACGAGGCCAGGTCGAGGGTGGTCGGCAGGAGGAAGAGCATCCCGAGCGACCACGTGAGGTGGGTGATGATCGGGCCGAGGACCCCGCCGGTGACCCGTCGCTGGAGCCCGGTGATCAGGCCGACAGCGAGGCCCGCGAGGACGAGCAGGGCGATGCCGCCGGCGGCGGTGACGGCGGTGTAGACCGCCGTGGTGATCGCCACCGCGTGCTTCTGCCCGACCGCCGAGTACAGGGCCCCGCGGAAGTAGAGCTCCTCGGCGATGCCGTTGACGGCGGTGATCGCGGCGACGAGCGGCAGGGAACCGACGCGGGCATGGTCCAGGAGGTTCTGCACCGGTTCGGCGAGGAAGGGGATCCCCGCGACGACGAAGGCGCCGGCGAGGAAGAGCGCGAGCAGCAGGACGCCGAGGGAGAGCGACTGCACGATCGGCCGCGCCAGCTCTCCGGTCCGGGTGTGCCCGCGGCCCAGCCACAGCTTGCCGGAGCCGAGCGCGCCGATCGCCCAGATCCCCGCGAGCGCGAGCGTCGCCCAGTAGAAGCGCGGGTCACCGGGCTCGATGCGCAGCGCGGTCGCGAGGACCACCGCACCGAGGACCAGGGTGACCACGGCGACGACCCGGCGCCGCTGGAATCGTGCGTCGGACTCCCAGTGGTCTCGCTCGACCGGTGTGAGCAGCGAGGCCTGCAGGAAATCCCGCAGCTCGGTTACCGGGTTGATCACGTCTCGCCCCTCTCGTCTACGAGCACCAACTTACCTGGGGCCGCTCAGGCCTTGGGGGGCTTGACGAAGGGGATGAGCTCGACGTCGCGCAGCTCGACCTCCTCGCCGACCACGTAGTTCAGCGCGCCGGTGAGCCGGCCGGCCGCGCGGAGGTCCGCCTCGGCCTGGCGGACATGGTCGGCAGGCCCCGGGGGAGCGACGAGGGTGGCCGAGGTGATCTCGCTGCGCATCCCCACCTTCGCGTCGGACTTGGCCTTGCGCACGTGGCTGAGCGCCTCCCCGACGGCGGCGAGGACCTTCGCCTCACCCGTCTCCCGCAGGGCGAGCTCCTCCACGGTAGGCCAGGTGGCGCGGTGGACCGAGCCCTCCTGCCACCAGGACCAAACCTCTTCGGTGGCGTAGGGGAGGAAGGGCGCGAAGAGGCGCAGGATGACCGACAGGGCCAGCCGCAGGGCGGCCCGGGCCGAGGCGTCACCCGCGTGCGCCCGCTCCTTGACCAGCTCGATGTAGTCGTCGCAGAAGGTCCAGAAGAAGGTCTCGGTCAGGTCCAGGGAGCGCGTGTAGTCCCAGCTCTCGAAGCTCGAGGTCGCGTCGCGCACGACCTCGAGCAGCGCCGCGATCATCGCCCGGTCGAGCGGCTCGGTGACGACCGAGGCCAGCCCCTGACGCGGCTCGAGGTCGGGCTCACCGAATCCGAGGGCGAACTTGCTCGCGTTGAGCAGCTTGATCGCCAGCCGGCGTCCGACCTTCATCTGGCCGGTGTCGTACGCGGCGTCGGTGCCCAGGCGGCTGCTCGCGGCCCAGTAGCGCACGGCGTCGGCGGAGTGCTCCTTGACGACGTCCTCCGGGGTGACGACGTTGCCCTTGGACTTGCTCATCTTCTTGCGGTCCGGATCGAGGATCCACCCGGAGATCGCCGCATTGGTCCACGGGGTGCACCCGTGCTCGAAGTGGGCGCGCACGACGGTGGCGAAGAGCCAGGTCCGGATGATGTCGTGCCCCTGCGGACGCATGTCCATAGGGAAGACCTGCTCGAACAGCCCGTCGCCCTCGGTGCCGGGGGTACTGCCGCGCCAGTCGCCGGCGATCTGCGGGGTCAGCGATGACGTCGCCCAGGTGTCCATGACATCCGGGTCACCGACGAAGCCGCCGGGCTGGCCGCGCTGGGACTCCTCGAAACCGTCCGGCGCCTGCGACTCAGGGTCGACCGGCAGAGCGTCCTCACCCGGCGCGATCGGGTCCTCGTAGTCGGGCTGGCCGTCGGCGTCGAGCCGGTACCAGACCGGGATCGGCACACCGAAGAAGCGCTGCCGGCTGATCAGCCAGTCGCCGTTCAGCCCGGCCACCCAGTTCTTGTAGCGCGAGCGCATGAACGCGGGGTGGAAGTCGATCTCGTCGCCGCGGGCCTGCAGCGCCTCGTTCAGCTCCCGCTCACGCCCGCCGTTGCGGATGTACCACTGCCGCGAGGTGACGATCTCCAGCGGCTTCTCACCGCGCTCGTAGAAGTTGGCCTTGCGCTGGGTCTTGACCGGCTCCCCGTCGAGGTCCCCGGAGGCGCGCAGCGCCTCGACGACGACCTCGCGGGCGGAGTGCACGGTCTTGCCGGCCATCTCGGTGAAGACCGCGGACCCCCCTTCGCCCGTGATCCACTCCGGCACGTCGCCCTGGATCCGGCCCGCGCGGGTGACCACGGACCGGGTGGGCAGCTGCAGCTCACGCCACCAGATGACGTCGGTCAGGTCGCCGAAGGTGCAGCACATCGCGATGCCCGCACCCTTGTCCATCTCCGCGGAGGGGTGGGCGACGACCGGCACCTCGACCCCGAAGATCGGGGAGGTGACCGAGCTGCCGAAGAGGTCCTGGTAGCGCTCGTCGTCGGGGTGGGCGATGAGCGCGACGCACGCCGGGAGCAGCTCGGGACGGGTGGTCTCGATGTAGACCGGCTCGCCGGCGCTCCCCCCTTCGCCCACGCGGTGGAAGGCGACCCGGTGGTAGGCGCCGGGGTAGTCCCGCGCCTCGAGCTCGGCCTGGGCCACCGCGGTCTGGAAGGTCACGTCCCACAGGCCCGGGGCCTCGGCCGTGTACGCCTCGCCGCGGGCGAGGTTGCGCAGGAAGGCCTGCTGCGCGGTCGCCCGGCTGTGCTCGTCGATTGTCCGGTAGCTGATGTCCCAGTCCAGGGAGAAGCCGAGCCGGCGGAAGAGGGACTCGAAGGCCTCCTCGTCGCGCACGGTGAGCTCGTCGCACAGCTCGATGAAGTTGCGCCGGCTGATCGGCACCTGGTCGGCGGCCTTGATGCTCTTGGTGGTGCCGGCGAAGGGAGGCTCGAAACCCTCGTCGTAGGGCAGGTGGGCGTCGCCGCGGACACCGTAGTAGTTCTGCACCCGCTTCTCGGTCGGCAGGCCGTTGTCGTCCCAGCCGATCGGGTAGAAGACGTTGAAGCCCTGCATCCGCTTGTAGCGCGCCATGCAGTCGGTGTGGGTGTAGCTGAAGACGTGGCCCATGTGCAGCGACCCCGACGCCGTCGGTGGCGGGGTGTCGATCGAGAAGACGCGGCTGCGGGTGGCCCGCTCGCCGGTGCGCTCGTAGGCGTAGGTGCCCTGGTCGCGCCATACCTGGCCCCACTTCTCCTCGAGGCCGTCCAGGCTGGGACGATCGGGGATCGGCGAAGGGGTGGGGTCGAGCTCAGTCATGGGCCTGATCTTCCCATCACGGTCGGTGGGGTACCGAATCGCCCGGGTCGGGTCGGCCTGCCTGCGGGCATAGGCTTGCGCTATGACGCGATTCCCGCTGGAGCCGACCTACCGCACGATCATCGCGATCGGCCGGCCGACCTTCCTGGCGCTGGGGTACAAGTTCACCTTCCGCGGGCGCGGGAACGTGCCGCGGACCGGGGGAGCGGTGATGGCGGTCAACCACACCGCCTACGTCGACTTCCTCATGGCGGGGGTGGCGGCGCGCAAGCAGCACAGGTTCGTGCGGTTCATGGCGAAGAAGTCGATCTTCGAGAACTCCAAGAGCGGGCCGATCATGCGCGGCTGCAAGCACATCCCCGTCGACCGGCACGCGGGTGCGGAGTCCTATCGGCTCGCGGTGCAGGCACTGCGGGACGGGGAGATCGTCGGGGTGTACCCCGAGGCGACGATGTCACGCAGCTTCGAGATCAAGGAGCTGAAGAAGGGCGCGGCCCGGATGGCGCAGGAAGCGGGCGTGCCGATCTTGCCGACGATCGTCTGGGGCGCGCACCGGATCTGGACCAAGGACGCGCCGAAGAACCTGGGCCGCTCTGGCATCCCGATCCACGTCACGATCGGTGAGCCGATCCATGTCGGGCCCGATGACGACATCACGGACAAGACCGAGGAGCTGCGCACGGTGATGAAGCGTCTCCTCGACGAGACGATCGCCGCCTACCCTCCGCTGGAGGGCGATGACCGGCGCTTCCTCCCCGCCCGGTTCGGCGGCGCCGCGCCGACGTACGAGGAGGCCTACGCGAAGGACTTCTCCGACATGCGCCGCAAGAGGGACGAGTTCACCCGCTGACCAAGATGCTGCTGGCAGCACTTTGATGAGTCAGCAGCAGTTCGAGCTGCTGCTGACGCACCAAGATGCTGCTGGCAGCATTTTGGGAGAGCCTCAGACAGCGTGGCCGAGGTGCGCCAGGGCCTGGCGCAGCAGCACCCCGTGCCCGCCGGACATGTCGTCCTGCAGCTGCGGGTCAGCGGCTTCGGCGGGGGTGAGCCAGGCGAGGTCGAGGGCGTCCTGCTGGGGCCCGCAGTCCCCGGTCACGGGCACGACGTAGGCCAGAGCGACGGCGTGCTGGCGGGAGTCGTGGAAGGGCGTCACCCCGGGGGTCGGGAAGAACTCGGCGACGGTGAAGGGCTGCGGGCTCGGTGGCACCGCGGGCAGCGCCATCGACCCGAGGTCCTTCTCGAGATGGCGCACGAGGGCGTCGCGGATCCGCTCGTGATACAGCACCCGACCGCCGACGAGCTCGCGCTCCATGCTCCCGGTGTCGCTGGCGCGCAGCAGCAACCCGACGGACTCGATCGAGCCGTGACCGTCGACCCGCACCGGGACGGCTACGACGTAGAGCATCGGGACCCGCCCGCGGACGTCCTCAAGCTCGGGCTGGCTCAGCCACGACTCCTGGCGCTGCACATCGGTCGGCATGGAACCGATCCTGCCAGAGTGCGGGCTCACCCCCTTCGCCCTGCCGGTGCGCTGGCGACTCTGTCAAGGGAAGGGGGACCGTTCGTCTGAGGTTCCCCGGGGATCTGCGAAGGGAGAGAAACGGAGCGGCGACCGTTCGTCTGAGGTTCCCCGGGGATCTGCGAAGGGGAGTGAGTCAGTTGGGGAGTCGAAGCGGACGGGCGCGTCGAAGGCGGCCTTGCGGGCCGCTCGCCGCAGGGCACCGAGCACCGCGCGGCCGGTGAGCAGGATGAGGGCCACGTTGGTCAGGGCCCGGCCGAGGTCCCAGCCGAGGGAGGTGGAGACCGAGAAGACGAAGAAGCGCTGCAGGTTCTCGACCACGGGCGCGCCGGGGACGAATGACAGGGCGCTCTCACCCTGGATCGTGAGGGGCCAGAAGGAGAAGTTCAACGCCACGCCGTAGAGCAGCGCCGAGACCGCGCCGTAGCCCGCGAGCAGGGCGAGCTCGGCGCGCCCCTTCGCCGGCGGGACAGCCCGGCCCCGAGGCCGACCTAGGCTGCGCCGAGCATCTGGAAGGGCAGCCACGGCCCGACGCCCGCGGTGAGCAGCGCCGAGGCGAAGAGGGTCGTCGTCCCGAGGACGAAGCCGAAGCCTAGACCTCACGGCTGCGGGACCAGCGCCGGACTCTCACCGGCTTCCCCCGAACGGGCACGTGCCGCCCTGGCGGGCGACGGTGGTCAGCGTACTCCCTGACCACCGCGGGCGACTACACTGCCCAACACAGGCGCTCGAGCCGTCATCAGCGGCGAGCCTCCGGAAGAACCGGGCACCCGACCGCGGGTGCCCTCAGTAGAACCGGACGGGTCCGGCCCGTCACAGCCGATGTGGAGCGGTCGCGGGTCCCCCTTCGCGAAGGGGGTAGCCGGCGGCAAGCGAGGTGGTACCGCGGCGGTACCGGGCAGGCCCGGTCGCGTCGTCCTCGACGCAGGACGAAGAGACCGCCGACGCACCACAGGAAGCCCGATGACCTACCCCAAGGCCAGCTCCACCCCTTCGCCGGACCATGCCGGCAGCGCCCTCGGCGTGCCCGCCAGCCCGCGGTTCCCGGAGATCGAGCGCGGCATCCTGGACTACTGGGAGGCCGACGACACCTTTCGGGCGTCGGTGGAGCAGCGCGACCCAGGCGCGAAGGGAGAGGGCGAGTTCGTCTTCTACGACGGGCCCCCCTTCGCTAACGGGCTGCCGCACTACGGCCACCTGCTCACCGGGTACGTCAAGGACGTCGTCCCGCGCTACCAGACGATGCGCGGCAAGCGGGTCGAGCGCCGCTTCGGCTGGGACACTCATGGCCTGCCCGCCGAGCTGGAGGCGATGCGTCAGCTGGGGCTGAAGACCACCGACGAGATCCGCGAGACCGGGATCGAGACCTTCAACGCCGCCTGCCGCGAGTCGGTGATGAAGTACACCAGCGAGTGGCGCGAGTACGTCACCCGGCAGGCGCGGTGGGTCGACTTCGAGAACGACTACCGCACGATGAACCCCGGCTTCATGGAGTCGGTGATCTGGGCCTTCAAGTCCCTATACGACAAGGGGCTGATCTACGAGGGCTTCCGGGTGCTGCCGTACTGCTGGCAGGACGAGACCCCGCTCTCCAACCACGAGCTGCGGATGGACGACGAGGTCTACCAGCAGCGCCAGGACCCCTCGGTCACCGTCGGCCTGCGGATGGACTCCACCGGTGAGGACCCCGTGCTCGACGGCGCCCACCTGCTCGTGTGGACGACGACCCCGTGGACCCTGCCCAGCCACCTCGCGGTCATGGTCGGCTCGGACATCGACTACGTCGTCGTCGAGGCGGCGGTGCCCGGCACCGAGACGGACGGGGCCGAAGGGGGCAGCGCCCGCTACGTCATCGCGCAGGCGCGGCTCGCCGCCTACGCCCGCGAGCTGGGGGAGGACCCGCAGGTCCTCGGCCGTTACACCGGTGCCGACCTCGTGGGACGCACCTACACCCCTCCCTTCGCCTACTACCTCGGGCACGAGAACGCCTTCCGCGTCGTCGCCGCCGACGACGCGGTGACCACCACCGACGGCTCCGGCCTGGTGCACACCGCCGGCGCCTTCGGTGAGGTCGACAAGGAGGTCACCGACCGCGAGGGCATCGCCGCGGTCATGCCGGTCGCCAAGGACGGCACCTTCACCGCCCCGGTCACCGACTACGAGGGCCTGCACGTCTTCGACGCCAACGGCCCGATCATCGACGCGCTCAAGGCGGCCACCCGCGGCCAGGCCGGTGGGGGCGTCACCGAGGGCACGATCCTGCTGCGCCGGGAGACCTACGAGCACTCCTACCCGCACTGCTGGCGCTGCCGGCAGCCGCTGATCTACAAGGGCGTGGAGTCCTGGTTCGTCGAGGTCACCGCGATCAAGGAGCGGATGCTCGCGACGAACGAGGAGATCACCTGGGTCCCCGAGCACGTCAAGCACGGCCAGTTCGGCAAGTGGCTGGAGAACGCGCGCGACTGGTCGATCACCCGCAACCGCTTCTGGGGCTCCCCGGTGCCGGTGTGGAAGTCCGACGACCCGGCCTACCCGCGGATCGACGTCTACGGCTCGTTCGAACAGATCGAAGCCGACTTCGGGCGGCTGCCGCGCGACCCGGCCAACCCCGACGCCCCCGACCTGCACCGCCCCTTCGTCGACGAGCTGACCCGGCCCAACCCGGACGACCCGCGGCCGGAGGGGGAGCGCTCGACGATGCGCCGGGTCGAGGACGTCCTCGACGTGTGGTTCGACTCCGGGTCGATGAGCTATGCCCAGGTGCACTACCCCTTCGAGAACGCCGACTGGTTCGAGCACCACTTCCCCGGCGACTTCATCGTCGAGTACATCGGACAGACCCGCGGGTGGTTCTACACCCTGCACATCCTCGCGACCGCGCTCTTCGACCGGCCCGCCTTCAGCTCGTGCATCAGCCACGGCATCGTGCTCGGCAACGACGGGCAGAAGATGAGCAAGAGCCTGCAGAACTACCCGGACGTGCGGGAGGTCTTCGACCGCGACGGCGCGGACGCGATGCGGTGGTTCCTCATGTCCAGCCCGATCCTGCGCGGCGGCAACCTCGTCGTCACCGAGGAGGGCATCCGCGAGGGCGTGCGCCAGGTGCTGCTGCCGCTGTGGTCGAGCTGGTACTTCTTCACCCTCTACGCCAACGCGAGGGGCGAAGGGGGATACGAGGCGCGGTGGTCGACCGGGTCACCCGACCCGCTGGACCGCTACCTCCTGGCCAAGCTGCGTGAGCTGGTCGAGGACGTCGAGGCGCGCATGGACGCCTACGACATCGCCGGGTCGTGCGACGCCGTGCGCGGCTTCACCGACGTCCTGACGAACTGGTACATCCGGCGCTCGCGGGAGCGGTTCTGGGCGACCGGTGAGGACACGAGCGACGCGCAGGCGGCCTTCGACACCCTCTACACCACGCTCGAGGTGCTCGGCCGGGTCGCGGCGCCGCTGCTGCCGCTGACCACCGAGGAGATCTGGCGTGGCCTGACCGGTGGACGCTCGGTGCACCTGGCCGACTGGCCGGCCGCCGCGGACCTGCCGGCCGACCACGACCTCGTCGTCGCGATGGACACCGCGCGCCAGGTCTGCTCGACCGCTTCGTCCCTGCGCAAGGCGGGCAAGCTGCGCACCCGGCTGCCGCTGCGCGACCTCACGGTGGTCGCCGCGGACGCGGCGCGGCTCGCCCCCTTCGCGACGATCGTCGCAGAGGAGGTCAACGTGCGCCAGGTCTCCCTGCTCGACCTCTCCGACCCGCGGGCCGACGAGTTCGGGGTGGAGCAGCGGCTCACGGTCAACGCGCGGGCTGCCGGGCCGCGGCTGGGCAAGGAGGTCCAGCACGCGATCAAGGGCAGCAAGAGCGGGGACTGGTCGGTGGCCGAGGACGGCACCGTCACCGCCGGCGGGCTGGAGCTGCGCGAGGGGGAGTACACCCTCGAGACGGTCGCCGGTGACGACTCCTCCTCCCAGCGGGCGACCGCGATGCTGCCCGGCGGCGGCTTCGTCGTGCTCGACACCGAGGTCACCGACGAGCTGGCCGCCGAGGGGCTGGCCCGCGACGTGGTCCGCGCCGTCCAGGACGCGCGCAAGGCCGCCGGGCTGGAGGTCTCGGACCGGATCAGCCTGACCGTCACCGGCAGCCAGCGGCTGTGGGAGGCCACGGTCGCTCACCAGGCGCTCATCGTCGAGGAAACCCTGGCCAGCCAGTTCGGGTCCGCGCCGCAGCTCGACGCCCTGGCGCTGGGCGACGGGGTGAGCGAGGCCCGGCTCGCCGACGGTGAGGACGTGCGCATCCTGGTCACCAGGGTGGCCTGACGGTCGTGCCCAGCCCGCCGCGTGTCGAGCTCGACGGTGTCGCCGTCAGCCACGGCCCGGTGACGCTGCTGCGCCCGGTCCACGGGATGGTCGAGCCGGGCAGCTGCCTTGTGGTACGCGGCGACAACGGCTCCGGCAAGACCACCCTCCTGCGGGTCGTCGCAGGGGTGCAGGAAGCCAGCGCCGGCCAGGTGCTCGTCGACGGCGAAGGGGTGGACCCGCGCGACCCGTCCTTCCGGGCCCGGCTCGCCGGCCTGCTCGGGCCCAGCGCGGTCTACCGGGACCTCACGGTCTACGAGCACCTGCTCCTCGTCGACGCATCGTGGGGAGGTGACCCAGGAACGGTCGAGGAGCGCATCGACGAGGTGCTCCACGCGCTGACCATCGCGGCCCTCGCCGACCGCTTCGTCAGCGAGCTCTCCTCGGGACAGCGCCAGCTCGCCGATCTCGCGCTCGTGCTCTTCCGCCCCGGCGATCTGCTCGTCCTCGACGAGCCCGAGCAGCGCCTGGACAGCGAGCGCCGTGGGATCGTCGCTGATCTGCTGCGGCGACGGGTCGAGGCCGGCGCGACGGCGCTCGTCGCGACCCACGACCCCGTGGTCGCCGAGGCGCTCGGCGATGCCGAGCTCGAGCTGGTGGTGGCGCAGGAGTGACATCGCATCGGGGCCCGGTGGACGCGCGCCGGGAGGGCCCGGTCGACTCGACGGTGGTGGTCGGCCGGTCGCTGGCGGTGGTGCGCCGAGGCGTCCGCGTAGCGAGCGTCGGCTCGGTCGTCTATGTCGTCTATGTCGTCGCACTGCTCAGCGCGGTCTACCTCCTGCCGTACGGCCACATGATCTTCACCCGCTTCGGCGACTCCGCGACGGTCCAGCTCCTCATCAGCCCGGTCGCGCTGCTCCTCGCGCTGGCTCTCGTCCTCACTTCGCCTCTCGTCGCCTACCGCGCCGGGGCGGTCCGCGGGCCGGTGGCGCCGCCCCCGGTCTGGGTCCGGCATGTGGTCGCCGGGCCGGCGGACACCGCGGTCTCGCTGCGACGGTGGTGGCTGCTGGCGGCGGCAGGTGCGACGGGGGTGATCGCCGTCCTGCTCACCTTCGTCGGCCTGTCGCTGTGGTCAGCCGGGATCATCGGGTGGCGCCGGATGCTGCTCGGCGTCGCCGGCTCGATCCTCGTCGGTGCCGCCGCCGCTCGCTGCTGGCTCGCGGGTCAGGTGGCCGCCGTGGGAGGGGGCCACCCGCTTCGTGCGAGCAGGGCGCTGCGAGCGCTGACGGCCGGCGACCTGACGGGGCAGGACGAGCGCGGCGAGCGGGTCGCCGGGGCCGTCCTTGCTGGCGACCGGGAGGGGCTGGCGCGCGAGCTCGGGCGGCGCTCGGCACGCCACCGGGGACGCCTGCGACCGGGCCGGGCGGTGATGCTGCGCCGTGACCTGCTGGCCGTGCGCCGCGGCCCCGGCCTCGCCCAGACCATCTCCGTGCTGCTGCTCGGGTCGGGTCTGCTGGGCTACACCCTGACCCGTTCGCTGCCGCTGGCGGTGCTCGCCTCGCTCGTGCTCTACCGGGCGGTCACCCTCTGGGGAGCCGGGCTGCGCCAGCAGGTGTCGCCGGTCGTCCCGGTCCTGGGGTGGAGCGAGGGGCGCCAGCGCGCCACCCATCTCCTGCTGCCGGCTGCTGGGGCCACGATCGGAGGAGCCGTGAGCGCGGCCCTAGCGCTCGTCCTCGCCGGGCGTGACGTCGCCGCCGGGGGCGGCGTCGCGGGGCTCGCCCCCTTCGCCGCCCCGCTGCTGCTCGTCCCGGTGCAGCTGCTCGTGCTGGTCTGGACGGCGACCCGGGAGGGACCTGCGCTGGTGACGGTCATGCCACAGCAGATGCTCCCGCGCGTGGTCCTGTGGTGGTTCACCCCGGCCATCGTGCTCCTCGGCGCGAGCGCTGCGATCCTCGCGCTTCTGGGACCCGCACCCTGAGGCCGACGCGAAGGGGGCGCCGGCCGGCGCCCCCTTCGCCTGCCGGTACTCAGGCCGGCTGCTCCATCGCCCGGCCGGTCTCCAGGACGGTCTTCAGCCCGGAGAGCACCCAGGGCCAGCCGCCGCCCCCTTCGGCCGTCGGGTCCGGGTTGCCGCCGACCTGCGCGGCCGTCTGCGCGCCGAGCCCGGTGTGGGTGAGGGTGAGGCGGGTGGCGCCATCGGCGGTGGGTTCGATGTCCCAGGTCACGGTGCCGGGCTCCTCGTCCTGGATCCACACCGGAGACCAGGTCTGGACCAGGCGGCGGGGCGGGTCGGCCTCGATGACCTCGCCGGTGACGACGACGTCGGGCATGCCCAGGCTCTTCATCTCCTCGCTGGCCCGGTGCTCGTACCGGCCGCCGGGGGAGAGGTCGTAGGAGACGTCGCCGGAGTAGCCGTAGAGCCGGCTGAACTCCGGGGTGGTGATCGCCTGCCAGACCTTCTCCGGCGGGGCGTCGATGAAGATGCGATGGATCTGGGTGTCGCTCATGGTTCTTCCTCCAGTGCTCGCTTGAGGTCGAGCAGCGCCGCGGCGCGGGCTGCCGTGTACTTGCCGATCCAGCGGTCGTGGATGGCCCTGATCGGGACGGCGTTGAGGAAGTGGTGCTTGCTCCGCCCCTCCTTGCGGATGACGACGAGGCCCGCTTCCTCGAGCAGCCGCAGGTGCTTGGCCACCCCGAACCTCGTCATCTCCACCCGCGCGGTGACGACCCCTTCGAGCTCGGACTGGGTCTGCCCGTCCCGCTCGAAGAGCGCGTCCAGGAGCATCCGGCGGGTCGGGTCCGCCAGCGCCTTGAACACGAGGTCGTCATCGGCCATGCCTCGACATTAAGTGACCTTTTGGTCACCTGTCAACGGTTTCGCGAAGGGGGCCCCGCAGCCGCCGAGGATCCGGACAATCCGCCCGGGAGATTTCCTCGGCGGCTGGCAGGAACCTAGGGGAATTCGGATCTGGGGGGCGCGCTGAGAGAATCAGGGCCATGCCCAGTGGTGATCCGCAAGCCGCCCAGAAGGACGCAGCCGAGCAGCTCGAGCTGCGCAAGCAGATGCGCCTCGTCGAGGAGGCGATCCTCGCCCGCGCGCCCGAGCATGATCTGCAGCCCAGCCTGGAGCGGATCACCGCGGTGATGGACCTCGCCGGCGAGCCGCAGCGCTCCTTCCAGGCGATCCACATCACCGGGACCAACGGCAAGACGAGCACCGCCCGGATCATCGAGGCGATCTTCTCCGAGATGGGCCTGACCGTCGGTCGCTTCACCAGCCCGCACCTGCACGACATCCGGGAGCGGATCAGCATCGGCGGCGAGCCGATCGGACGGCAGGAGTTCCTCGACGCCTACGCCGACGTCGCCCCCTTCGTCGAGGCGGTCGACGCCAAGTCCGCGGCCGAGGGCGGGCCGCCGATGACGTACTTCGAGGTGCTCGTCGCGATCGGGTACGCCGCCTTCGCCGCCGCACCCGTCGACGTCGCCGTCGTCGAGGTGGGCATGGGGGGTGGCTGGGATGCGACGAACGTCATCGACGCCCCGGTCAGTGTCATCACCCCGATCGACATCGACCACCAGCACTTCCTCGGCGACTCGGTCCTCGACATCGCGCACGAGAAGGCGGGGATCATCAAGGCCGACGCCATCGTCGTCTCCGCGGCGCAGCACGACGACGTCGCGAGCATCCTGCGCGACCGCGCCGCCGAGGTCGGGGCCCGGATCCTCTTCGACGGCCTCGAGCTCGGCATCACCGCGCGCGACGTCGCGGTCGGCGGCCAGCAGGTCTCGATGACCTCGCTCGCCGGTGAGCACGATGACCTCCTGCTCACCCTGCACGGCGAGCACCAGGCCCACAACGCCCTGCTCGCCGTCTCCGCAGTCGAGGCCTTCGTCGGCGGCGGGGAGCAGCGCCTCGCCGACGACCTGCTGCGCCCGGCGCTGGAGCACGCGACCTCACCGGGCCGGCTCGAGATCGTCCGGCGCAGCCCGACCGTGCTCGTCGACGCGGCGCACAACCCCGCCGGGGCGCGGGCGCTCGCGGCCGCGCTGGAGGACTCCTTCACCTTCGCCCGGCTCGTCGGGGTGATCGCGGTCCTCAAGGACAAGGACGCCGCCACGATGCTCGAGGTGCTCGAGCCGGTGCTCGACCACGTCGTCATCAGCCGTACCGCCTCGCCGCGGGCGATGTCGACCCGCGAGCTCGGTGAGATCGCCGAGGACGTCTTCGGCGGCCACCGGGTCACCGTGGTCGACGCGCTGCCCGACGCCCTCGACACCGCCGCCGGCCTGGCGGACGAAGGGGGAGTGGCCGGCGGCGTCCTCGCCACCGGCTCGGTCATCACCGCCGCCGAGGTGCGGATGCTCCTCGGCCAGGACGAGGCGAGCTAGTCCACGTCACCGGCGAGGGCCTTGCTCGCCAGCCGCTCCTCCTCGGAGACCTCCCAGACCTCCCAGGCGGAGTGCAGCGCGATGCCCATGATGCCCAGACCGAGGACGATGTCGGGCCACGCCGAGTCGGTGAGCAGGGTGAGCAGCGCCATCGCGATGATCGCGAGGTTGACGAGGACGTCGTTGCGCGCCGAGAGGAAGGCCGCCCGCGAGAGGCTGCCGCCGTGCGCGCGGTACCGGGCCAGCAGCCAGGCGCTCAGGCCGTTGACCGCCACCGCCCCCAGGGAGACCAGCACGATCGGCAGGGCGGCCGGCACCTCCGGGTCCGCGCTGGACAGCTTCTGCCAGGCCTGCCATCCAGCGGCTGCGGCCGGCGCGAGGAGCACGAGGACCATGAGCTTGCCGACCAGGGAGCGTGCGCGCAGCGACCACCCGAAGGCGAGGAAGATCAGCAGGTTGATCGCCGTGTCCTCGAGGAAGTCGACGCTGTCGGCGGCCAGGCTGACCGAGCCGACGAGCAGGGCGATCGAGCCCTCCACGAAGAAGTAGGCGAAGTTCAGGGCGGCGACGACCAGCACCACCCGGCGCAGCCGCTCGACCAGCGGGGAGAGGTCGGCGACACCTGGGGAGGGGGACGGCTCGCTCATGGCAGCAGCGAACCATGCTCCGAGTGGTCGACCGGCGCGACAGGCGATGAACCCGCCCCAGCCACCTCATTACGCTGGTCTGCCATGAGCACCGCTGACGCCGCCTCCGCCCCGGCCATCCGGTCGGGCCGCTTCACCTGGCGGATGCTGGCCGCCGTCCTCGGCGGCCAGTCGATCGTCATCTTCTTCGGGGCCCTCGTCGGGCGCGGGTTCGCCGGCAACGACAGCTCGTCCACCCCCTTCGTCGCCCTGTCGCTCCTCGCCCTGGCCTGCCTCGTCGCGGCCGGGCTCGTCCGCCGGCCGGGGGGTGTGGCGATCGGCTGGGTGGTCCAGGCGCTCACCGTGGCCAGCGGCCTGCTCGTCACCGCGATGTTCGGCGTCGCGCTGATCTTCCTCGCGCTGTGGGTGCTCTGCCTGCGGGTGGGTCGGCGCATCGACGCCCAGGAGGCGCGCGCCGCCAGCCAGGCCCAGCCCGAGCCCCAGTAGGCTGGCCCGCGTGACCGAACGTTCTCTCATCCTCGTCAAGCCCGACGGCTACCGCCGCGGCCTCACCGGAGAGGTGCTGCGCCGGATCGAGGCGAAGGGGTACACCCTCGCCGCCCTGGCCGTCACCACCCCCACGCGTGAGCAGCTCGCGGCGCACTACGCCGAGCACGAGGGCAAGCCGTTCTACGAGCCGCTTGTCGAGTTCATGTCCTCCGGGCCCGTCACCGCCGTGGTCATCGAGGGCGAGGAGTGCATCAAGGGCTTCCGCTCCCTCGCCGGGGCGACCGACCCGACCGCCGCCGCGCCCGGGAGCATCCGCGGTGACCTCGGCCGCGACTGGGGCGAGGCGGTGCAGCAGAACGTCGTGCACGGCTCGGACTCGCCCGAGTCCGCCGCGCGCGAGATCGGCATCTGGTTCCCCGGCCTGTCCTCCTGACCCGGCCGTACCCCTTCGCGCACCCTGCCCAGCGTGAGCACGCGGTCGTCCTTCTTCCTGCGGCCCGGCCGTGACCTGGCGATCGACCTCGGCACGACGAGCACCCTGATCCATCGCCAGGGTCGGGGGGTCGTCCTCGACGAGCCGTCGGTCGTGGCCGTCGCCGCAGACACCGGCGAGGTCGTCGCCGCCGGCACCTCGGCCCGCGAGATGCTCGGCCGCACCCCCGGCTCGATCCGCGCCGAGCGACCGCTGCGCGGCGGCGCGGTGCACGACCCGGACGTCACCGAGCAGATGCTGAGGGTCTTCACCGACTCGCTCAAGGTCTCGACGGTGCTGCGGCCACGCGTCGTCGTCTGCGTCCCGAGCACCGTCTCCCCGCTGGAGCGTCGAGCGGTCGAGGACGTCGCGATCCGGGTCGGCGCCCGGCGGGTCTTCGTCGTCGAGGAGCCGGTCGTGGCGGCGATCGGGGCCGGACTGCCGGTCACCCATACCGAGGCCTCGACGGTCGTCGACATCGGTGGAGGGTCGACCGACGCGGCGATCCTCGCGCTGGGCGGGGTCGTCGCCTCCCGCTCGACCCGGGTCGGCGGGGAGGCGATGGACGAGGCGATCGGCGCGCACGTCCAGGAGCACTACTCGTTGGTGCTCGGGGAGCGCTCTGCCGAGCACATCAAGGTCGAAGGCGGATCCGCCTTCCCCCTGGCGCGGCCCACCCGGACCCGGGTGCGAGGACGTGACCTCGTGACCGGGCTGCCCCGGACGGTCGAGGTCGGCTCGGACGAGGTCCGGCGCGCCCTGGACGGCCCGGTGCGGCAGGTGGTCGACCTCGTCCGCGGCCTGCTCGACGCCTGCCCGCCCGAGCTGGCCGGAGACGTCCTCACCCGCGGGGTGGTCCTCACCGGCGGTGGCGCGCTGCTGCGCGGTCTGGACGCGCGCATGGAGCACGAGCTCGGGGTTCCCGTTCGGGTGGCCGACGACCCGCTGCGCGCGGTGATCCGGGGCGCGGGACGCTGCGTCGACGACTTCGCCACGCTCGAGCCGGTCCTCGTCGACGGGCGCCGGTTCTGATGTTGCGCCGCGTCGTCCTCGCCCTGCTCGCCCTCACGGTCCTCGTGCTACTCGCCGACCTCGCGGGCGGACCGACCGGGCCGATCCGCTCGGCGGGGTCGGCGGCGCTGGGGCCGCTGCTGCGCGCTGCGTCGCCGGGAGAGGTCGAGGCAGAGTCGGCGGAGCTGATCCGCCTGCGGGCCCGGGTGGCCGAGCTCGAGGGCCAGGCGCAGACGGCGAAGAGGGAGTCGGCCCTGGTGGCCTCGGCCGCCGAGCACGACCTCGAGGTGGCGCCCGCGCGGGTGGTGGGGGTGGGTACCCCCGATCCGCGCGGCACGGTGCGGCTGACGATCGACGTCGGCGCCGAGGACGGCATCCAGGCCGACCGCGCGGTGCTCGACGGCGACGGCCTCGTGGGGCGGGTGGTCTCGGTGGGTCGCTGGACGAGCGACGTCGAGCTGCTCGGCGCCGCCGGCACGAGCGTCGGGGTGCGGGTCGGACAGTCTCCCGGGGTGCTCGGCCGGCTCAGCGCCAGCGACCCGCTGCTCGACCAGGCGCCAGGACAGCTCGCGGTGACGGCACTGCAGGAGGGGCGGATCACCGCGGGCGACGCGGTTCGCACCCTCGGCAGCGCGGGCGGCGTGCCCTACCCGGCGGGCCTGCCCGTCGGGTCAGTCGCCGAGGTCGCCGACGCGCCCGGACGACTGACCGCCTCGGCGACCGTCGAGCCGTCAGCCGACCTCGCCGCCGTCGACGTGGTCGGTGTCGTCGTCTCCGACGGCCAGCGATGAGCCGGCGCCGGGTCTGGCTCTGGCGCGCGGCCCTGGCGCTGCTCGCGGTCGTGCTGTCCAGCGTGCTCGGAGCGCGCGGGGTGCCGGTCCCGTCCTCCCTGCTCCTCGTGGTGGTCCTCGCGGTCGGTCTGGCGGCCGGGCCGCTGCCCGGGGCGCTGCTCGGGCTGGCCGGCGGCTGGCTGGTCGACCTCACCCCTCCCGGCACGGACCTGCTCGGGATCTCGGCGCTCACCCACGCCGGGGCGGGATGGGTGAGCGGCCGGGCGACCCGGGTGTCGGGCTGGCCGCTGTGGTGGCCGGCGGCGGTAGCCGCTGCGGGGTGGGCAGTGGTGGCCGTCGTCCCGGTCCTGCGGGCGCTCACCACGGGCGCACCGCTCGACCTCGTCGGGCTGCTGGTCGACCTCGTGCTGACCGCGTCGGTGGCGCTGGTCGCCGTGCCCGCCGTCATCGCGGTCGACCGACGCCTCTCCGGACGGCGCCCGCGATGAGGGGGCCGCACCTGCACGGGCGCCTGCTCGCGATCTTCGCCGTCTTCGCAGTCCTGCTCACCACCCTCGTCGGGCGGCTCGGGCAGCTGCAGCTGACCGACCGCGCCGAGCTCGCAGCATCGGCCCCGGTCTCGAGCACGAAGACCGTCTACCGGCCCGCCCCGCGCGGACGCATCCTCGACCGTCACGGAACGCCGCTGGCGGACAACGCCGTCCGGGTCGACGTCACCCTCGACCGGGCCGCCCTGGCCGATCTCGACGACGGCGGCGAAGGGGTGATCCGCCGCCTGGCCGCGGCCCTCGGGACCGAGCGGACCTCCCTTCGTGACCGGATGACCCTCTGCGGCGCGCCGGGGGCCGCACCGCCGCCGCGGTGCTGGGCGGGCTCGCCCTACGAGCCGGTGACCGTCGCCGAAGGGGTGGACGCCGAGGTGGCCCTCGGGCTCGGGGAGCGGGCCGAGCGCTTCCCCGGTGTCGCGGTGACGACCACCGCGGTCCGGCGCGACCGGGACCGGCCGCTCGCACCGCAGGTGCTCGGGTACCTCACCCGAGCCGGTGAGGAGGACGTGCAGACCTCCGACGGCGAGATCCAGGCCGGCGCCGTGGTCGGGCGGGCCGGTCTCGAGCAGCAGTACGACGAGCAGCTGCGCGGCACGGCCGGTCGGGCCGAGGTGCGGGTCGACGCGCGCGGCATCGTCATCAAGACCCTCAGCTCGCAGGAGGCGGTGCCCGGCGAAGACGTCGTGACGACCCTCGACGCCGACCTGCAACGCGCCACCGAGGACGTCCTGGCCGGCGCCGTCACCGACGCCCGGGCCCGCGGCCTCGCCGCCGACGAAGCCGCCGCCGTCGTCCTCGACCTGCGCGACGGTGGGGTGCTCGCCTCGGCCAGCCTGCCGACCTACGACCCGTCGGTGTGGACCGGTGGGATCAGCCAGGCCGAGTACCGGCGCCTCACCGCCGAGCCGGAGTCCTCGCCGCTGACCGACCGGGTCGTCGCGGCGAGCTACCCACCGGCGTCGACGTTCAAGGTGGTCTCCCTGCCCGCGGCAGCCCGGTCTGGGGTCGACCTCGACGAGCCGGTGCGCTGCAGCTCGAGCGTGCGCATCGGTGACCGCACCTTCCGCAACTTCGAGTCGCGCGCGTACGGCACGATCAGCTGGCGCAAGGCGATCGAGGTCTCCTGCGACACGGTCTTCTACGAGGCGGCGGCGTCGATCTGGGACGAGGCGGGCGGTCTCTCCGGTGACGACGCCGATGATGTCCTCGTCCGCAGCGCGCGGGCCTTCGGGCTGGGGGAGCGGACCGGGATCGACCTGCCCGGTGAGGTCTCGGGGCGGGTGCCGGACCGGGGGTGGAAGCAGGCGTACTGGGAGGAGACCAAGGACGAGACCTGCCGGCGGGCCCGGGAGGGCTACCCCGAGGTCTCGAGCCGGGCGCGGGCCGACTACCTCAAGGAAGTCGCCGAGGAGTCCTGCGAGCGCGGGCACCAGTTCCGGCCGGGCGACGAGGTCAACCTCTCGATCGGCCAGGGAGACATGCTCGCGACACCGGTGCAGATGGCCCAGGTGTACGGCGCGATCGCGACCGGAGGCGAGGTCCGGGCGCCGCGGATCGTCAGCGAGACCCGGTCGCCGGAGGGGGAGCGCACCCCCATCGCCTCGGGCGAGCGGACGCGCGTGGATCTCGACGAGGCGGTCGTGGACACCCTTCGCCCGGCGCTCGAGGATGTCGTGCGGCAGGGCACCGCGGCGGGCGCCTTCGCCGGCTTCGACACCGATCGGTGGCCCGTGGCGGGCAAGACCGGGACGGCCGAGGTCTTCGGCGAGGAGGACACCGCGTGGTTCGTCAGCTACGCGCCGGCCGACGAGCCCCGCTACGTCGTCGCGGTCGTCATCGGCGAAGGGGGGACCGGCGGCGGCTCCGCGGCCGGCGCGGCGCGGGAGATCCACGAGGAGCTGCGCCGGCTCGAGGACTGAGCTCGCGATCCGGTTCGAGGTAGACACGCGCGCCCCGAGGCCCCAGATCCACCTCGAGTCGTCGTGGGACGGCGGACCCGAGGACGGCTCGGACGTGTCTGAGGTCATAGGGTGGGGCCATGGCTGACTTCGACGTCGTTGTTCTTGGTGCCGGTCCTGGCGGGTATGTCGCGGCGATCCGCGCGGCTCAGCTGGGCAAGAAGGTCGCGGTGGTGGAGAAGAAGTACTGGGGTGGGGTCTGCCTCAACGTCGGCTGCATCCCGTCCAAGGCGCTGATCCGCAACGCCGAGCTCTCGCACCTGCTGACCCATGACAAGAAGAAGTTCGGCATCGAGGGTGACGCGACGATGTCCTACGGCCCGACGCACCAGCGCTCGCGCAAGGTGAGCGAGGGCATCGTCAAGGGCGTCCACTACCTCATGAAGAAGAACAAGATCACCGAGATCGACGGCTGGGGCACCCTCACCTCGCCGACGGAGATGAGCGTCGAGCTGAACGACGGCGAGACCAAGACGGTCAGCTTCGAGCACCTCATCATCGCCACCGGCGCGGTGACCCGGATGATCCCCGGGGTCGAGCTGAGCGAGAACGTCGTCACCTACGAGGAGCAGATCCTCGACGAGGAGCTGCCGGACTCGATCATCATCGCCGGCTCGGGCGCCATCGGCGTCGAGTTCGCCTACGTGATGAAGAACTTCGGGGTCGACGTGACGATCGTCGAGTTCCTCGACCGGATGGTGCCCACCGAGGACGCCGAGGTGTCCAAGGAGCTGCTCAAGCACTACAAGAAGCTCGGCGTCAAGGTCATGCTCTCCACCAAGGTCGAAGGGGTGGAAGACACCGGCTCGGGCGTGAAGGTCACCGTCTCCAAGGACGGCGAGGAGGAGACCCTCGAGGCCGACCGGCTGCTGTCGGCGATCGGCTTCGCTCCGCGCGTCGAAGGCTTCGGGCTCGAGGACATCGGGGTCGAGCTGACCGAGAAGGGCGCCGTCGCGATCGACGACTACATGCGCACCAACGTCGAGAACGTCTACGCCATCGGTGACTGCACCGCCAAGCTCATGCTCGCCCACGTCGCCGAGGCGCAGGGTGTCGTCGCGGCCGAGACCATCGCCGGCGCGGAGACGATGCCGGTGGAGTACGACTTCGTGCCCCGGGCCACCTACTGCCACCCGCAGATCGGGTCCTTCGGCTACTCCGAGGAGCAGGCGAAGGAGAAGGGCTACAACGTCAAGACCTCGACCTTCCCTTTCAGCGCCAACGGTAAGGCGATGGGCCTGGGCGACGCCGTCGGCTTCGTCAAGGTCGTCGCCGACGCCGAGCACAACGAGATCATCGGCGCTCACATGATCGGCCCCGACGTCACCGAGCTGCTGCCCGTGCTCACCCTCGCTCAGAAGTGGGACCTCACCGCCGACGAGGTGGCCCGCAATGTCTTCGCCCACCCGACCCTCTCGGAGTCGGTGAAGGAAGCGATCGAGGGCATCGCCGGGCACATGATCAACCTGTGATCGGTAGTTGAATCTGACATCAGGTCGCCCTTCCGGGTAAGGTCCCCTCTCGGCTCGCCCGAGTTCGGGCGAGCGGGGGCCAGATCGACGGAGGGCAAACCCGGGGGTGAGCAGCAGTCAGAGCGCCATCAGTCGACGCACTCTGGCGAAGGGGGTGGGCTGGACGGTCCCGACCGTCCTCGTCGCCGGGGCGCGTCGGCCTACGCGGCATCGCCCTGCGACCCGATCACCGACATCGACGCGAAGACGTATGACTACGCCGACGCCGTAGCGGTCACCAGCTCGACGACGTACAGCTACGCCATCAGGAGTACGACCCACATGAAGGGCAACGGGACCGTGGCCGATCCGTTCAGGCCCTACGTGCTCGAGTCGCCGGTCGACGACTGGCGCGACACCGGTAACGTTCGCCTCAGCTTCACCGGCGCGGTGACCTCCTTCGACGTCACCTACTGGAACCAGACCGACTCCGTGCCACCCACGGGCCAGCCTGTTGACGGCGACCAGGCCATCTTCTTCACCGACTTCACCTTCTCGTACCGTCCCTGCTGAGCGCGGAGCGTCGCCCCCTGCGGGGTCAGGCGGTGGCGTGCGGCCAGAGCCGCTTCGAGCGCTCCGTCATGACGATGACCGGGCCTTCGCTCACGCGAAGCACCTCTCGGGTGGTCGAGCCGAGGAGGAATCCGGGTACCCCACGGTGGCCCTGGCTGGCGACGACGAGGAACGCCGCATCCTTCGCGCTCTCGGTGAGAGCCTGCACCGGGTCGGCCTGGACGGTCTGGAACTCGATGGTGACGCCGGGGAACTCGGCGCGCAGCGCATCGACCTGCTCCTGGAGCGGCTCGGGCGGTGAGGAGTCGCCGGCGCCTGCCTGGATCATCCGCACCGTCCGCCCGCGCTGCTCGGCCGCCTCGATCGCCAGCCGGGCGACGTGCGTGGCCGCCTCGGATCCGTCGAACCCGACGACGAGCGGGCCGGTCGTGTCGAACTCAGTCGTCGCCGTGTTCGGGACGACGACCGTCGGGCAGTGTGCCGCGGCCGCGACATTGCTCGACGTGCTGCCGACGATCCCGCCACGCCAGCCACTGTCCCCCTTCGTCCCGACGACGACGGCGTCGGCCTCCTCGCTGGCGCGGACCAGCGCGGTCACCGGGTGGGCGATCTCCGCGCGGCCGTCGACCTCCACCGGACCGCCGGAGACACGGTCGAGCTCGGCCTCGATGACCGCCTGGGCCTTCTCCCCGAGGCCGGGCGAGTCCGGACCGCGCCCCGGCGGGATCGGCGCAGAGGAGACGAGCGTGACCCGCCCGTCGACGGCGGCAGCCCAGGAGAGTGCCCAGTCGGTGGCGCGCTGGGCTCGGGGTGACCCATCGGTCCCGACGACGATGTGTGCAGTCATCCGTACCGCTCCTCGGTGTAGGTGATGGCCTGCCGATCGGCCTGAGATCCTCACTGTATCGGCGCGCTGCTCAGTAGTGTCGACGGCCTGAGGAATCGGATTGGCCGACAACGCCGTTCGTCCAGTCCGCCTCCGTCGCGGAGGGGGGGAGCGATCTCGCTCCCTGGGGCGAGATCGTTCTTCGACTCCACGAAGGGCGAATCCTCGAGATGAACGACACGCAGTCATCGCACACCGTCGACCGCCGTACCGTTGCCAAGGGTGTGGCCTGGGCGGCGCCGACACTCACCGTCATGTCCGCGGCACCAGCCTTCGCGGCGTCGTGCGATCCGGTAGCAGGCAGGATCGACTGGTCGAGCACGCGGTACACGCGGACCAGTAACACCAGCGGCACCTACACGATCCCCGATCCCGACGGAGCGGGACCCCGGCAGCCGATCAGCCTATCGATCAGGCAGACGGCCATCGGGGCGAACACCAGGACCGGCCTGCAGACCGGAACACCGGGCGACGCGGACGACGACAACCTCGAGGTGACAAGCCACCAGGTCGGAGCGACCGGCGATACCGGTCTGATCTTCCACCAGTCGCCGATCTACAACTCGCGAAGGTCAAACGACTTTGGAGACCCCGGTGAAACTGCGAACCGCTCGACGACGACCTTCACCTTCAGCGAGCCGGTGACCAACCTCAGCTTCACCATCACCGACATCGACTACGCAGCCTGCGACTTCGATGACGGGGTGTCGATCACCAGCGCTTCTCCCTACAGCTACCAGATCGTCAACCGGACGTATGTGACGCGCAACGGCACGCTGGCCACCCCGTTCTCGTTGACCAGCTACGGGTACCTCATGGTCACGACGACCCCAACGGCAACGTGAGGATCACGTTGCCGAGCGTGACGTCCTTCGACCTCACCTACTGGAACTTCTCTACGGGGTGCACGAGGTATGGCGACGGGGGCCAGAAGGTCTACCTCATCTCAGCTTCACCTACAGCCCCTGCTGACCCTCCCTTCGTCGATTAGGTGGCGACGCCCGGGCCCCGGTAGCCTGGGCGTCGCCGTCAAGACGGCCGCGGACCCGTAGAGCCTCGGTGGACCTGCCCGGGCGCGCCGCGCAACGACCAAGTGAAGGAGCAGTGACCCCAAGCATGCCGCTGACCGCTGACGTGAAGAAGCAGATCATGGCCGAGTACGGCACCGGTGAGGGCGACACCGGCTCCCCGGAGGTGCAGATCGCCCTCCTCACCCAGCGCATCAAGGACCTCACCGAGCACTCGCGTGAGCACAAGCACGACCACCACAGCCGCCGCGGGCTGCTGCTGCTCGTCGGTCGTCGCCGCCGTCTGCTGCGCTACCTCGAGACCACGGACATCGAGCGCTACCGGTCGCTGATCAAGCGCCTCGGTCTCCGTCGATAAGACCACGCGAAGAGCGGTCCCACTGATGCGGGGCCGCTCCTTCGCGTTGTGGGGGCGCAGACGTCCCCACCGCACCGGCAGCCGCCGGTGATGCAGGACGCCGGGGGCGCAACGACGACGATCTCCGGTGAGTGACGCAAGCACAGAAATGGAGGGCCCAATGGAGGGTCCAGAGATCACATCCGCCGAAGCCGTCATCGACAACGGCGCCTTCGGCACCCGTACCGTCCGGTTCGAGACCGGACGTCTCGCCAAGCAGGCCGGCGGCGCCGTGAGCGCCTACCTCGACGACGAGACGATGCTGCTGTCGACCACGACGGCCGGCAAGAACCCCAAGGACCAGTTCGACTTCTTCCCGCTGACCGTGGACGTCGAGGAGCGGATGTACGCCGCCGGACGCATCCCCGGCAGCTTCTTCCGGCGCGAGGGCCGACCCGGCACCGACGCCATCCTCACCTGCCGTCTCATCGACCGCCCGCTGCGCCCGTCCTTCGTCAAGGGCCTGCGCAACGAGGTCCAGGTCGTCATCACGGTGCTGTCCATCCACCCCGACCACCAGTACGACGTGCTCGCGATCAACGCGGCGTCGGCGTCGACCCAGATCTCCGGTCTGCCCTTCTCGGGCCCGATCGGCGGTGTGCGGGTCTCCCTCATCGACGGCCAGTGGGTGGCCTTCCCGAACTTCAGCGACATCGAGCGCTCGACCTTCGACATGGTCGTCGCCGGCCGCGTCGTCGACGATGACGTCGCCGTGATGATGGTCGAGGCCGAGTCGACCGAGTCGACCTGGGACCTGGTCAACCACCAGGGCAAGACCGCGCCGACCGAGGAGGTCGTCGCCGAGGGCCTCGAGGCGTCGAAGAAGTTCATCCGCGTGCTCTGCGAGGCCCAGGCCGAGCTGGCCCAGACCGCCGCGAAGCCCGTCGAGGAGTTCCCGGTCTTCCTGGACTACCAGGACGACGCCTACGCCGCGGTCGAGAAGGCTGCCTCGCAGCAGACCGCCGAGGCGCTGACGATCGCCGGCAAGGCCGAGCGTGAGGACCGCCTGGACGAGATCAAGGAGGCCATGAAGGCCGACCTCGCGGGCACCCAGGACGCCCCCGGTGAGTTCGCCGGCCGCGAGAAGGAGCTCTCCGCTGCCTTCCGCTCGCTGCAGAAGCAGCTGGTCCGCCAGCGCATCCTGCGCGACAAGGTCCGCATCGACGGGCGTGGTCTGGCTGACATCCGTGCGCTCTCCGCCGAGGTCGAGGTGCTCCCGCGGGTGCACGGCTCGGCGCTCTTCGAGCGCGGCGAGACCCAGATCATGGGCGTGACGACGCTGAACATGCTCAAGCTCGAGCAGCAGATCGACTCGCTGAGCCCGGTCACCAAGAAGCGCTACATGCACAACTACAACTTCCCGCCGTACTCGACCGGTGAGACCGGCCGGGTGGGCTCGCCCAAGCGGCGCGAGATCGGGCACGGTGCGCTCGCCGAGCGGGCGATCATGCCGGTGCTGCCCACGCGCGAGGAGTTCCCGTACGCGATCCGGCAGGTCTCCGAGGCCCTGGGCTCGAACGGCTCGACCTCGATGGGCTCGGTCTGCGCCTCGACGCTGTCGCTGCTCAACGCCGGTGTGCCGCTGCGCGCCCCGGTCGCCGGCATCGCCATGGGTCTGGTCTCCGACGAGGTCGACGGCGAGACGTCCTACGCCGCGCTGACCGACATCCTCGGCGCCGAGGACGCCTTCGGCGACATGGACTTCAAGGTCGCCGGCACCCGCGAGTTCGTCACGGCGATCCAGCTCGACACCAAGCTCGACGGCATCCCCGCCTCGGTGCTGGCGGGCGCCCTCACCCAGGCGCGCGACGCTCGCCTGCACATCCTCGACGTGATGAACGAGGCGATCGACGGGCCGGACGAGATGGCCCCGACCGCGCCGCGGATCATCACCGTCCAGGTCCCGGTCGACAAGATCGGTGAGGTCATCGGCCCGAAGGGCAAGATGATCAACCAGATCCAGGACGACACCGGCGCCGACATCTCGATCGAGGACGACGGCACGGTCTTCATCGCCTCCGCCGACGGCCCCTCGGCCGACGCTGCGCGCAACGCGGTCAACGCGATCGCCAACCCGCAGATGCCGGAGATCGGCGAGCGCTTCCTCGGCACGGTGGTCAAGACGACGACCTTCGGGGCGTTCGTCTCGCTGCTGCCCGGCAAGGACGGTCTGCTGCACATCTCCGAGGTGCGCAAGCTCGTCGGCGGCAAGCGGATCGACGCCGTCGAGGACGTCCTCGGCGTCGGCCAGAAGGTCCAGGTCGAGCTCAAGGAGATCGACCCGCGCGGCAAGCTGAGCCTCGCCGCCGTCCTCAACGGCGAGCAGCAGGCCGAGCTCGAGCAGTCGGGCGGCGACCGGGGCGGCTCCCGCGAGGGCGGCGAGCGTCCCGAGCGTGAGGACCGGGACGACGAGCGCGGCGAGCGCGACGGCGGCCGCCGTCGTCGGCGCGGCGGTCGTGGTCGAGGCGGCGACGGTGGTGGCGACCAGCGCACCGACGGTGACTCCGGTCCCGCCGACGACGCCCGCGACGCGGCCTCCTCGGAGGACACCGCCGGCTGACGGTGACCTCACCGCACCCTGAAGGCGAAGGGGGCTGCCCGGCCGGGCAGCCCCCTTCGCCTGTGCCTGTGCCTTAAGCCTGTGGAAACTCGACCTGCCGACCGGGCGGGTTCTTGTTAGCGTCACGGCCGGGCGTCGAAACCGCAGGGGTGCCGGCCAGGGGAGGCAGGGCGTGCAGGTGCGTGTGGTTCGAGTGGTCGGCGTAGCTATCTGCGGGACGTCGCGCACACCGAGATCGCCTCGCTCGGGATGAGCGGGATCGGCGATGTCGACCAGCGCGACGGTGAGCGGGACTACCCGCGGGGCCGACCGGAGGAGACCGACGTCTGGTCCGTTGAGGCGAAGGGCGAGGACCGGGTCGCCCTGGACGTGCCGTTGGGTGATGAGCAGATGCAGATCGTCGCGATGCCGGCCTCCCCGGACGGTGAGCGTCCCGAGGTCGGCGTGGGCTACCAGGTGCCGGGTGGCTTCCTCGCTGGACTGGTGGCCGCAGGCATCGGGCTGCTCCTCGCCTTGGTGTGCCTGCGCTGGGGGCGGCGACGCACGCCGCGGGGCGCAGCGGCCGACCCCACGAGCGAGGACCGCTCGGTGGAGCAGGAGCAGGAGCGGGAGGTCGGGGAGGGCCGGAAGGCTGCCTCTGCTCGCACCGCTCGGCGAGTGGTCGCGCTCGGGTCCGCTGCCGTCCTGACCGGGTGCGGCGCGGTGCCGCACACGGTCGATCATGGCGAGCCGAGCGTCGTCCCGCTCACCAAGGACGAGTCGGTGGCGGTCATGGAGCGGTACAGCGTGGAGAACGAGAAGCCGGGCGATGCGTCCGACGCCGGGGACGGGAGCACGTGGTCGACGGTGGATGTCGGGCCCACCCTGCTCGTCGACGAACTGGCAACGCGAGCCGCACAGCACACCGAGGACCAGGGCACGGACTGGACCGGGACGCACTCGGTTGACGGGGTGTACGTGGCAGAGCAGGGTGACTACCCGCTCTGGGCGATCGTCCACGGGACCGAGACGTGGTCGGCCGAGGGAGAGGACGACGTGGTCTCCCCGAACGCCTGGGTGATGGTCCGCACCGGGGCCGAAGGGGGGTGGCGTCAGTTCGCCGGCGCCGAGCTGGGAGACGACGCGCTCCCCGAACCCCTCTCGCCGGACGAGGCGACCGCGGACGAGGCGGACCTTAAGCGAGCGGCGGCGGTCTCCGGCCAGGTCGAGAAGTGGTTCGAGACCGGCAAGGCAGACCTCGAGGTGCCCGGCTCGATCCAGGAGCGGCGGGGGGCGATGCTCGAGCCCGGGAAGAACCAGCGCAGCACGGCGGCATTCATCACCAGCTGGCCCGACGGAGGCAAGGCCGCTCCGGGCGGCTCGCTCCGGGCGCTGCGGGTCGAGGGCGGCTTGCTCGTGCACCTCGTCCAGGGCCTGACCCTGCGGGGTGACCTCAAGTCAGGCTGGCGCTACCTGCCCGATGAGCGATACCGCGCGATCTACGGGGAAGACGGCAGTGAGGGCTATCTCGAGGCGCACGGCGCGGCGTCGTCGCTCGTCTTCGTGCCCGACGAAGGGCCCGCGCAGATGCTGGGCATGGACGCGTCTCGCATTCGTGAGCTGCCGCCGGCCTGATCTGGCGCGGATGGCCCCGAAGGCATGACGAAAGGCTGCTCACCCGAGTGGGTGAGCAGCCCTTCGCGTCTGTCGTGGGGACCGGTCGTCAGGCGGCTGCGCGACGCGAACGCTGGCCGGCGTCGTCGATCCAACGCATCTCCATCCGCGTGCGGCCGTCAGCGTCCGTGACCTTGACCCACGTGCAGGTCAGGCGAGCGCCGGGTCGCCGGACGGTGAGGGGAGAGACGGTCATCTGGACACCTCCTGTTCATCGGGTGTTAACCAGAAGGGTAGCAGAAGATGAACGGAAGGTGAACGAGCGGCAGCGGGACGGTGTGAGCCCGATCGACCCGTCCCCGCGCAACGTCCTCGCAGGCGAGCTGATCGGGAGCGGCGAGGCCGAGGTGGGGGCGTCGATAGGGTGAGGCCATGACGACCTCTCCCACGACGACGACCCGGACGACGGTGGCGGTGATCGGCGCGGCCGGTCGGATGGGCGCGACGGTCTGCGATGCGGTCGAGGCGGCCCCGGACCTCGACCTCGTCGCCCGGTTCGACGACGGCGACGACCTCGGCGACCTGGGCGGTGCCGAGGTGGTCGTCGAGTTCTCGGTGCCGAGCGCGAGCCCGGCCAACGTCGCGCACTGCGTCGAGCGGGGCGTGCACGTGGTCGTCGGCACGACGGGGTGGTCAGCGGAGCGCCTGGAGACCCTGCGGGCTCAGGTCGAGGCGAAGGGGGGAGTGGGGGTCCTCATCGCGCCCAACTTCGCGATCGGCGCGGTGCTCATGATGCGCTTCGCGCAGCAGGCGGCACGGTTCTACGAGTCGGTCGAGGTGATCGAGCTGCACCACCCCGGCAAGGTCGACGCGCCGAGCGGCACCGCTGCCCGCACCGCCGACCTCATCGGTGCCGCGCGTGAGCACGCCGGCCTCGGCGCGGCCCCCGACGCGACGACGGAGGATCCGGACGGCGCACGTGGCGCGAGCGTGCACGGGATCCCCGTGCACTCGGTGCGCCTGCGTGGCCTCGTCGCCCACCAGGAGGTCCTGCTCGGCGGCGAGGGAGAGCAGCTGACGATCCGCCACGACTCCTTCGACCGGGTGTCCTTCATGCCCGGCGTGCTGACCGGCGTCCGTACCGTCGCCGGCCGACCCGGCGTCACCGTCGGCCTCGAGCACTACCTCGAGCTCACCTAACTCTGCCTTCGCACCTGCCAAGGCGGGTACCCGCTCATCTGAACCTGCCCTCGCACCTGCCAAGGCAGGTACCCGCTCACCTGACTCCGCCCGTCGCACCTGCCAAGGCAGGTGCGCGCTCACTGGCCCGGTTGTCCGCATCTGCCAGGGCAGGTGCGCGCTCAGGTCGTCGCGGACGGCGCTCGATGACTGCGCGCTCAGTCGGTGCTCTGGCCCTCACCCAGGGCGGCGACGAGGCGCACCTCGCGCGCGGTCTGCCCGTCCGGGCCGACCACCCGGTCGCGGTAGGCGCCGTCGGGAGCGAGCCCGGCGCCGGCGAGGAAGGCGCGGGTCTCCTCCTGCGTCGCGAGCGCCCACGCCGTGACGGCGTCGGCGCCCAGCTCGCGAAGCATGTCGACCACGGCGTTGAGCAGGCGCGACCCGTGGCCCTGACGACGCGCCTGGGGATGGACGCCGATCGCGGTGAGCTCGCCGGTGGCCTGACCGGTGTCCGGGTCCTGGCTCGGTCCGAGAGCGGCGAAGCCGACCACCTGGTCGCCGGCCAGGGCGACGAGGAGGCGGTGCACCCCTTCGGGCGGGTGGGCCAGTGACTCCCGCCAGGCGGTGGCGAAGGCGGACGGCTGGAACTGCGCGTGGACCTCGGGCGGGACGACCCCGTCGTAGGCCTGCTGCCACACCAGCGCCTGCACCACACCGAGGGCTGGGAGGTCGTTGGACCGGGCCTGGCGGACCGAGGCGTCCGCACCGGGCTGGCTCATCAGGCTCCTTCGAACTCGGGGGCACGGCGCTGCGCGAAAGCTCGGCGCCCCTCCTGCAGGTCGGCGCTGGACCAGGCTCGCTCGTAGGCCCGCTCGAAGTCGGCCGAGCCGACTCCGTCGCCGACCTCGAGCCCGAGCTTGGCGCACGCCTGGGACAACGGTGCCAGCCTGGCGGCGCCCGACGCCAGCTCGCGAGCGCTCGCGAGGTCGCCATGGTGCTGGACGAAGCCGAGGCGCCAGGCGTCGTCGATGTCGTGGACGGCGGCCGTGAGCAGCATCGAGCGGGTGGCGCCCTCGCCCCAGAACCGGCGCAGGCGGTCGATCGTCCACGCGTCGACCATGAGACCGAGCTTGGCGGCCGGGACGGCGAAGCGTGCCGTCTCGTCGGCCACGCGGATGTCGCACGAGATCGCCAGCTGCATCCCCAGACCCATGCAGGACCCGGAGATCGCGGCAATCGTCGTGATGGGCAGCGTGGCGAGCCGGTCGAGGACCTCTGCCAGCCGGTGGGTGAAGCTGACGTCCTCGAGCTGGGTGAGGTCGGCGCCCGCGCAGAAGTGGCCGTCGCTGCCGGTGAGCACGAGGGCGCGTGCCCCGGCGCCGGCGGCCGCCGCGATCGCGGCGTCGAGCTCCTCGAGGTGGTCGAGGTCGAGCGCACCCCGACGCTCCGGGCGCTCGATCGTCAGGACGTGGACGGTGTCGTCGGACTCGCTGCGGATGGGCACCGGAGCAGGATAGGGGTCAGCCCGAGGCGAGGACGAGCGCCACCAGGGCGACGAGCCACGAGACGAAGGACCCGACGAGGAAGTACTCGGTCACCTTGTCGATCGGGTGCTCGGCGTCCTCGGAGTGCGCCTTGAGCTCGGGCCAGCGAATCAGCCCCTTCGCGGCGATGACCAGACCCGCCGCGGTCACCTCGCCGGCGAGCCCGAGCCCGAGGATGAAGAGCCGCTCGAGCGGGCCGAGGACGCGCCCGCCCTTGAGCTCCTCCGCCGGCTCGACCCCCCGAGGATCGGCCTGCATCGCCCCGGTGCTCACGAGGACGAGGCGGACGACGACGTTGCCGGTGCTCAGCTGCACCAGGGCGAGGCCGGCGAGCAGTGCCGCCCGCTCCGGCGTGGGCTGCCAGGGCAGGCCGGCCCATCCGATCCAGCGGGAGAGCCCCCCCTCGCTCGGTGGCGCGAAGCCGGCCAGCACTACGAGCACGAGCACCCCGAGCGCCAGGACGAGCAACGGCAGCAGGTGCGGCGCCCCGCGGTCGAGGGCGCGGCGGGTGATGAGGGCCCAGGCGGTGGCGAAGCCGCCGGCGAGCGCCGTGAGCAGCCACCCCGACCATCCGGTCAGCTGACCGGTGAGCCCGGCGCTCACCAGCAGGGCGACCCAGCCCGAGGCGAGCGAGGCGAGCACCGGGCGCGAGCCACCCCTGGGCCCGGCGCGCAGGATGCTGGACGTCAGGTCGATGACGCCGATGCCGACGAGGAAGGTCGCGAGGGTGATCATCGGCGGGCCCCGACCTCGGCGAGCTGGTCGGCGACCTGCAGCAGCAGCGCCAGGCCGTCACCGCGAACCCGCTGCGACACCGCCGAGGCGCTGATGTCCTCGCTGTCGGCGATCTCGGCCTGGGTGCGACCGGCCATGAGTCCTCCTAGGATGCGCTGCGACCTCTCGTCCAGTGATCCCAGCAGATGGTCCCGACAACGCAGGGCCGCGTCGACCGCGGCCGGGTCGGGGCCGCCGGGCTCCTCGCTGCGGTAGGCGGTGCGCACGGCGCGGGTCCCCGCCTTCGTCTGGGCCTCGGCGACCCAGTCGATCGCCTCGCGGGCGGCCCACCATCCGGGGCCGTCCTGGACGGTGTCGTCGAGCCGGGTGACCGGCCCCCACCCGATGCCGACCCGCACGTCGACCTCCGGCAGGAGGGTGGTCCGCAGCCGCCAGCCGGCGGCGATCGCGGCCCCGACGGTGGGGTAGCAGCCCTGGAACTCGTCGCCCACCGTCACCGCAGGCGGCTCGAGGGCCACGGACCGAGCGGTCTCGTCGGCCAGTGCCGCGAGGAGGCGCCGGTGCAGCCCTCGTCGGTCGTCGGAGTCCCGTGACCCGACGACGTCGCCGATGAGCGTGGCGACAGTGCGACCCTTCAGATGTGACATATGAAGATCATAGCTTCATCTGATGCAAAAGAAGTTCAATGCTTAAGAGGGCCGGCGCTCAGGACGGTCACCACCGACGAGATCGGCGGGTCCCCGTCTCAGAGCTCGCCGACCCGCGCGTAGCTGACGAAGGTGTACCCCTCCCGTTCGTCGCGCCGTACCTCACGCCACGCCTCGGGATCGATCTCGGGGAAGAACACCTCCGCCTCCGGCGACACCTCGACGTGGGTGATCTCGAGCCGGCTCGCGAGCTCGATCGTCTGCGCGTAGATCTCACCGCCCCCGACGACGAAGACCTCGCCGTCGCCCGCGACGAGCAGCGCCTCGGCCAGGGAGTGAGCCACCTCGGCGCCGGGTGCGGACCAGGACCGGTCCGAGGTGATGACGACGGTGCGCCGGCCCGGCAGCGCCCGGCCGATCGAGTCCCACGTCCGCCGGCCCATGACCATCACCCCGCCCATCGTCACCTCCTTGAAGTGACGCAGGTCCTCGGGCAGGTGCCAGGGCATCCCGCCGTCGACCCCGATGGCCCGGTTGGCCCCGATCGCGGCGACGAGGGTGAGCCGCTGGGCGAAGCCGTGCTCGATCAGCGCCGGCACGGGGACGCCCTGGGTCAGCTGGGCGGCGAGCGCCTCGAGCACGACGCGCTCGTGGGGGACGACCCGATCGGGCAGCTCGGTCAGCGGCCACCAGCGCAGGTCGGCGGTCTTGTCCGGCTCGACGATCCGCGGCTCGCCCTCGATCGCGTCGACCTGGAAGAAGAAGTCGGCCCGCTGCTCGCGCCGACCCACCAGTCCGCCGCGCTGCATCGTGGTCAACGGGTGCGCCGAGACCACGTCGACCCCGAGCTCCTCGCGCACCTCACGCGCGAGCGCCACCGACGGAGCCTGGGCGTCCTCGACGTGGCCGGCGGCACCGCACGCCCACCACTGGTCCATGAAGCCGGTGCCCTCGCGCAGCTGGAGCAGCACCTCGCGGCCGCCCGGGGCGTCCCGGGTGATGACGGCGTACGCGGCGGCGAGCAGCGGGATCCGCCCCCGCAGATCGGGATGGACGGGACGACCAGGGCGAAGGGGAGCCGGCCCGCCCGGGCGAAGGGGGGTCGGCTCGCCCGGGCGAAGGGGGGTCGGCCGGCTCATACGGCGACCGGCGCTTTGATTCCGGGCTGTGCCTCGTACCCGATCAGCTCGAAGTCCTCCAGCTCATAGGCGTCGATCGAGTTGCGTGGGGTGATCCGCATCGTCGGCAGCGGTCCGGGCTCGCGGCCGAGCTGGGTGGCGGCCTGCTCGAGGTGGTTGAGGTAGAGGTGGGCGTCGCCGAGGGTGTGCACGAAGTGGCCCACCCCGAGATCGGTTTGCTGGGCGACCATCATCGTCAGCAGGGCATAGCTGGCGATGTTGAACGGAACCCCGAGGAAGATGTCGGCGCTGCGCTGGTACAGCTGGCAGGAGAGGCGCCCGCGCCCGCCGTCGACGCCCGGCGCGACGTAGAACTGGAACATCGTGTGGCACGGCGGGAGGGCCATCTCGTCGACATCGGCGACGTTCCACGCCGAGACGATGTGACGCCGGCTGTCGGGGGTGGTCCGGATGGACGCGACCACCCGCGCGATCTGGTCGACCGACCCGCCGTCCGGCGTCGGCCAGCTGCGCCACTGGTGCCCGTAGACCGGGCCGAGATCCCCCTTCGTATCGGCCCACTCGTCCCAGATCGAGATGCCACGCTCGTGCAACCAGGCCACGTTGGTCTCGCCGCGCAGGAACCACAGCAGCTCGCCGATGATCGAGCGCAGGTGCAGCTTCTTCGTCGTGAGGACCGGGAAGCCCTCGGTGAGGTCGAAGCGCATCTGGTAGCCGAAGACCGAGCGGGTCCCGGTGCCGGTGCGGTCGGACTTCTCGACCCCTTCGTCCATCACGTGCTGAAGCAGGTCGAGGTACTGACGCATGCCGGGGAATCTACCGGCACCCCATCGGGGATAGGCTCGCGCCATGCCTGCGCAGAACCCCTTCGGCCGAGTCCTGACCGCGATGGTGACGCCGATGACCCCCGACGGGGCCATCGACGAGGCGGGGGTGCGGGCCGTGGCCCGGCACCTCGTCGACACCGGCCACGACGGGATCGTCGTCAACGGCACGACCGGTGAGTCCGCGACGCTGACCTCCGCCGAGAGCATCGAGGCGGTGCGCCTCGTCGCCGACGAGGTGGGGGACCGGGCGGCCGTCATCGCCGGCGTCGGCTCGAACAACACCGCCCACAGCATCGCCATGCTGCAGGCCGCGGCCGACGCGGGCGCGACCGGTCTGCTCGTCGTCTCGCCGTACTACAACAAGCCGACCCAGCCGGGCCTCATCGCCCACTGCCACGCGATCGCCGACGCGACCGAGCTGCCGATCATGCTCTACGACATCCCGGGGCGCACCGCGACCCCCTTCGCCACCGACACCCTGATCGAGCTGGCGAAGCACCCGCGCATCCGCGCGGTCAAGGACGCGAAGGGGGACCTGGCCGCCTCGGTCCGGGTCATGCGCGAGACCGACTACCTCTGGTACTCCGGCGAGGACGCGCTCAACCTGCCCCTTCTCGCGCTCGGCGCGACCGGCGTCGTCTCGGTCGTCGGGCACGTGTGCGGGCGTGAGCACGCCGAGCTGGTTGCCGCGGTCGACGCCGGCGACCTTGCCCGGGCGCGCGAGATCCAGAACCGGCTCGTCCCCGCGGTCGACGCGATCATGACGACTTCGCAGGGCGCGATCATGGCCAAGGCGGCGATGGTCGAGCTGGGCGTCATCGAGCACCCGACCGTGCGGCTGCCGCTGGTCGAGGGACCACCGGAGCACCTCGAGATCCTGCGCCGCGGCCTGGCTGCCTCCGGACTGACGGGGGGCGCCGCGTGAGCCACCCGCATCCCGACCTGGAGTTCCCCAAGCCGTTGGCGAAGGGGGGAGTGCGCGTCGTCCCGCTCGGTGGGCTCGGTGAGATCGGCCGCAACATGACGGTCATCGAGTACGACGGCAAGCTGCTCATCGTCGACTGCGGGGTGCTCTTCCCCGACGACCACCAGCCCGGCGTCGACCTCATCCTCCCCGACTTCGAGTACATCGCCGACCGGATGGACGACGTCGTTGCGATCGTGCTCACCCACGGGCACGAGGATCACATCGGGGGCGTGCCCTACCTGCTGCGACTGGCGCCGGACATCCCGGTCGTCGGGTCGCAGCTCACCCTGGCCCTGGTCGAGGCCAAGCTCAAGGAGCACAAGATCACCCCGTACACCCTCGGGGTGAGCGAGGGGATGCGCGAGGTCTTCGGCGACTTCGACTGCGAGTTCATCGCGGTCAACCACTCGATCCCCGACGCGCTCGCGGTCTTCATCCGCACCCCGGGCGGCAACCTGCTGCACACCGGGGACTTCAAGATGGACCAGCTGCCGCTGGACGGACGGATCACCGACCTGCGTGCGTTCGCGCGGGCGGGGGAGGAGGGGGTCGACCTCTTCCTCACCGACAGCACCAACGCGGTCGTCCCCGGATTCACCGCGCCGGAGCGGGACATCTCCAGCGCGATCGACAAGGTCTTCCGGCACGCCGAGCGGCGGATCATCGCTGCCTGCTTCTCCAGCCACGTCCACCGGGTGCAGCAGGTCCTCGACGCGGCCGAGAAGGCCGGGCGCAAGGTCGCACTCGTCGGTCGCTCGATGGTGCGCAACATGGGGATCGCCGCAGACCTCGGCCACCTCCACGTGCCCGACGGCGTGCTCGTCGACGTCAAGGCGCTCGACCGGCTGCCCGACGACAAGGTCGTGCTCATCTGCACCGGCAGCCAGGGAGAGCCGATGGCCGCGCTGGCGCGGATGGCGGGGCGCGACCACCGCATCGACGTCGGCGAGGACGACACGATCATGCTGCTGTCCTCGCCGATCCCCGGCAACGAGGGCTCGGTGTGGCGGGTGATCAACGGGCTGATGCGGCTCGGGGCGCACGTCGTGCACAGCGGGGGCCCCGACCGGGTTCACGTCTCCGGGCACGCGAGCGCGGGCGAGCTGCTCTACGTCTACAACATCGTCAAGCCGGCCAACGTGCTCCCCGTCCACGGCGAGTGGCGTCACCTCGTGGCCAACCGTGACCTCGCGATCGCCACCGGGGTACGCCCCGACCACGTGCCGCTCGCCGAGGACGGCGTGGTCATCGACCTCGTCGACGGGCGGGCCCGGGTGGTCGGCGCGGTGCCCTGCGGCTACGTCTACGTCGACGGCTCGAGCGTCGGCGAGGCCGACGAGGACCTGCTCAAGGACCGGCGGATCCTGCGGGACGAGGGATTCATCTCCGTCGTCGTCGCGGTCGACGTCACCGAGGGCAAGGTCATCGCCGGGCCGGAGATCACCGCGCGCGGCTTCGCCGAGGGCGACGAGATCTTCTCCTCCGTGCGGCCCAAGATCGAGGCGGCGCTGGCAGAGGCGCTCGCGAAGGGTACGACCGACACCGGTCAGCTGCAGCAGGTGGTGCGGCGGGCCGTCGGCGGCTGGGTCGGCGGCAAGATCCGGCGTCGGCCGATGATCATCCCCGTAGTCGTCGAGGCCTGACCGCCGGCGCGCTTGCCGCGCCTGGGGCTGCCGGCACGGTCGATCTCGTCTGCGCAGCTGCTGGTCGCCGGTGCTACTGGAGTCGCTGGGTCTGCTCAGCGCGCCGCCAGCAGGGCGCACACCGCTCCCGCGAGCAGGTAGGGGCCGAAGGCGAGGTGGCTGCCGCGGGTGGCGCGGCGGGCCAGGAGCAGGACGAGCGCGGCGAGGCCGCCGAAGAGGAACCCCAGGTAGACCCCGGTGGCGAGCACGGCCCACCCGTGCCAGGCGAGCAGGGGAGCGAGGCTGAGCATGAGCTTGGCGTCGCCCATCCCCAAGCCGCGCGACCCGAGGGCGAGGGAGACCACGACGAAGGCTCCGCCCACCAGCCCGGCGGCCCAGATACTGCGCACCAGGTCCTCCCAACGTCCGGACGTCGCGGCCGCGAGCGCAAGCAGCGCGAGCGTGCCGGGGACCGCCGGCAGGGTCAGCGCGTTGGGCAGGCGGTGCACGTCGAGGTCGGCCACGGTCAGGGCGAGCGTGAACGGGGCGAGGGCGGCGAGCAGGACGACGACGGCGGCCGGCTCGTCCCGGTGGGCCCACACGAGCGCGCCGCCGAGCGCCGGAGCCGCGAGCACGAGATGCCGCAGTCGAGGCGGCGTCGCGGAGGCGGGCTCACCCCCTTCGCCCTCCCGGCGGTAGGACCCCGCCGCCACCCACCGCCAGGCCAGCCACGTCCCCACCGTCAGCACGAGGCAGGCGAGGGCGAGCGGCAGCACCCCGCGAGACTAGAGCGAAGGCGCCGATCCCGCGCGCCGGCTGTCCACACCCCGCCCCGTCGCCCCCTCGTCGCGAACCGGGGGCGGCACTCCTGGTGCGCGTGTGCTCCAAGTGATGGGTGTGACTCTGCCCTAGGCTTGCGCCATGGCGACACGCAACGGCAGTACTGCGCGCCCCGGCGGCTCCACCCGAGCTCCAGGCCGCTCCGGCGGGTCCAGCGGGCCCGGCCGCAGCACCGAGCGCGGCGCGAAGGCGCGCGAGACCGTGCGCAAGCAGCAGGCCAGCGCCAGCCGCAAGAGCTCGACCACGGGCGGGCGCAAGACCTCGCCGAAGGCCAAGGGCTCGACCCGCAAGCCCGCTGCCCGCAGCGGGTCCGCCCGCACCGCCAACCGGGCCGGTGACTCCCTGCCCGTGCGCGCCGTCCGCGGCACCGTCAGCGGCCTGGCGGGTGCCACCGGTGCGGGCGTGCGCAGCGTGAGCCGCTCCGCCCAGAACCTCGACCCCGAGCACAAGCGCGACGGCCTCGGCCTCGGCCTGCTCGCCCTCGCCGTCGTCGTCGCCGCCCGCGAGTGGTGGGGCCTCGGCGGTTGGCTCGGTGACCTCACCCACGCCGTCTTCGCCGGCGCCTTCGGCGTCATCGCCCTCGCCGTCCCGGTCGTCTTCGTCGCCCTCGCCTGGCGGATCCTCACCGGGGTCGAGGAGGGCGTCATGTCACGGGTCGGCCTCGGCCTGGGCATGCTCGCCCTCTCCGCGTGCGGCCTGGTGCACATCAGCCGCGGCATCCCGCAGCCCCCGGACGGTGCGGGTGGGATGCGTGAGGCAGGCGGAATCGTCGGCTTCCTCGGCTCCGACCCGCTCGCCGCGGGCCTGACCGTGTGGCCTGCGACGATCCTGCTCGTCATCCTCGGCCTGTACTCCCTGCTCGTCATCACCGGCACCGAGCTGCGCGAGCTGCCCACCCGCGGGGCCTACCTGCGGGCCGCGGTGACCGGCGACCTCCCGGCAGACCTCCAGCCGCACGAGGGCACCCCCGCCGCCACCGCCGCGGTGAGCAACGCCCGCAAGCGCCGCGCCACCGCCGACCTCGACGAGCGTGACGGCGACGTCGCCTACGACCAGGCCGCCGAGGTCTCCCGGGCCGGCAAGCGCGGCCGCCGCAAGGCGGCCTCCGCCGAGCAGGCGGGCGACACCCCTTCGCCCGAGCAGACCGAGGCGAAGGGGGGGCCGCGCCCCGGCGAGAAGCGGCCCACCAGCCCCGGAGTGCTCGCCCCCGCGGGCGGCAAGGGCGGGGACAAGAGCTCGGACAAGGCCGCCGAGTCCTCCCCGCAGGCGCCGCCGACGACCCAGCTGCCTCAGCGGGTCGAGCAGCTCGCCCTGGCCGGCGACATCGCCTACACCCTGCCGGAGAGCACCTTCCTCAAGCAGGGCTCGCCGCACAAGGAGCGCTCGGCGGCCAACGACCAGGTGGTCGAGGCGCTGACCAGCACCCTCGACGAGTTCGGCATCGACGCCCAGGTCACCGGCTTCCACCGCGGCCCGACCGTCACCCGCTACGTCGTCGAGCTCGGCCCGGGCGTCAAGGTCGAGCGGGTCACCGCGCTGAGCAAGAACATCGCCTACGCGGTCGCCAGCGCCGACGTGCGCATCCTCAGCCCGATCCCCGGCAAGTCCGCGATCGGCATCGAGATCCCCAACGCCGACAAGGAGATGGTCTGCCTCGGCGACGTGCTGCGCTCCGACGTCGCCCGGCACAACGAGCACCCGATGGTCATGGGGGTCGGCAAGGACGTCGAGGGCGGCTACGTCATCGCCAACCTCGCGAAGATGCCGCACATCCTCGTCGCCGGCGCCACCGGCTCGGGCAAGTCGAGCTTCGTGAACTCGATGATCACCTCGATCCTCATGCGGGCCACGCCCGACGAGGTCCGGATGGTGCTCGTCGACCCCAAGCGGGTCGAGCTGACCGCATACGAGGGCATCCCGCACCTCATCACCCCGATCATCACCAACGCCAAGAAGGCCGCCGAGGCGCTGCAGTGGGTCGTCAAGGAGATGGACCTGCGCTACGACGACCTGGCGCGCACCGGCTACAAGCACGTCGACGACTACAACAAGGCGGTCCGCGCCGGCACGATCAAGGACGTCCCCGGCTCGGAGCGGGTGCACCAGCCCTACCCGTACCTCCTCGTCATCGTCGACGAGCTCGCCGACCTGATGATGGTCGCCCCTCGCGACGTCGAGGACTCCATCGTGCGGATCACCCAGCTCGCCCGGGCCGCCGGCATCCACCTGGTGCTCGCCACGCAGCGCCCCTCCGTCGACGTCGTCACTGGCCTGATCAAGGCCAACGTGCCCTCGCGGATGGCCTTCGCGACCTCCTCGCTCGCCGACAGCCGGGTGGTCCTGGACCAGCCCGGCGCCGAGAAGCTCCTCGGCCAGGGCGACGCGCTCTTCCTGCCCATGGGCAAGAACAAGCCGATGCGCGTCCAGGGCGCCTGGGTCACCGAGTCCGAGATCCACGACGTCGTCGCCCACGTCACCGGCCAGCTCAAGCCGAGCTACCGCGAGGACGTCGTCCCCGACACGCCGAAGAAGCAGATCGACGAGGACATCGGCGACGACCTCGATGTGCTGCTCCAGGCCACCGAGCTCGTCGTCAACACCCAGTTCGGCTCGACCTCGATGCTCCAGCGCAAGCTGCGCGTCGGCTTCGCGAAGGCCGGGCGGCTGATGGACCTCCTCGAGTCCCGCGGCGTCGTCGGCCCCTCCGAGGGCTCCAAGGCCCGCGACGTCCTCGTCAAGCCCGACGATCTCGCGACCACCCTCGCCCTGATCAAGGGTGAGGACGTGCCCGAGCCCGCCGGGGACGAGGGCGAGCCCTACGACGGGTTCGGCGATGACGCGGCACCCGAGGACGAGGGCGAAGGGGGAGGAGCCGGCGAGAGCGGCCCGCGCGCCTACGAGCACGACACCGAGGTGATCCGGGTCGAGGATCCCGGCGCGGCGGCGCCCCCTTCGCCGTCGGTCGGCGCGAGCTCGGCCCGCTACGCGGAGGACCCGATCGGCACCGACATCCCGGCCGACGAGGACGAGGACCTCGACGCGTGGTCGCTGACGGGTCGGGAGTGAGGCCGCTGCCCGCCGGGCACGGCCTAACCTGAGCGCATGACGCAGAGCGACTGGTACGCACCGCCGGAGCCACTCAGCGGCCGGGAGTACTGGAGTGCCCTGATCCGCAAGCAGCCCTCCGCGGTGCTGCTGGCGGTGCAGATCTTCGCGATCGTCGCGATGCCGTGGGTCGACGAGGTGCCCAACTACCGGGTCGCCCTCGTCGTGCTCAGCCTGGTCGCCCTCACCCTGGCGGTGTGGACGGTGCGGGCGACCTCCAGCCTGACCTGGGTCGCGCTGCTCATCGGGGTGCCGGCGCTGGGGCTCGAGCTGTGGACCGTCTTCGACGCCGAGACCTGGGTGCTCGTCACCGCCCACCTCCTGCTCGCGTCGTTCTACTTCTACACCGGGTACGCGCTGCTGGGGTACATCTTCGCCGACCGCTTCGTGACCAAGGACGAGCTCTTCGCCGTCGGTGCCGCGTTCACCGTCGGCGTCTTCGCCTTCACCTATCTCTTCGTCGCGATCCAGGAGGCCTACCCGGGCTCCTTCACCAACCTCGGCGGTGACAGCCGGGTGTCCTTCCAGGAGCTGCTCTACGGCTCGGTCGCCAACTTCACCGGCGTCGGCTCGACCGACATCATCGGCGTGCGCCCGCACGCTCGGGCCGCGGTCATGGTCGAGCAGATCTCCGGCGTCTTCTACATCGCCATGGTGATCAGCCGGCTCGTCGCCATGGCCGCGATGCGCAGCAAGTGACCGCGCGGTTCGGGGCCGCTCCTGCACCTACAGTGGAGCCCATGACCCCTGCTCGCAGCGTGGCCCTGGTGACCCTTGGCTGCACCCGCAACGAGGTCGACAGCGAGGAGCTGGCCGGGCGGCTGGCGTCGCAGGGCTGGGAGCTCGTCGAGGACGCGGCCGAGGCCGACGTCGCGGTGGTCAACACCTGCGGGTTCATCGAGCAGGCCAAGAAGGACTCGATCGACGCGATCCTCGAGGCCGGCGAGCTGCGCGAGAGTGGACGCACCCAGGCCGTCGTCGCCGTCGGCTGCCTCGCCGAGCGGTACGGCCGCGAGCTGGCCGACGAGCTGCCAGAGGCCGACGCGGTGCTCGGCTTCGACTCCTACCGCGACATGTCCGCGCACCTGCAGGCGGTGCTTGCCGGGCACGCCCCGGAGGCACACGTCCCGGGGGACCGGCGCACCCTGCTGCCGCTCGCGCCGCTGGAGCGCGCCGACGCCGCCGGCGAGGTGGCGATTCCCGGCCACGGCGGCGCCAGCGCGGCCACGCGTGACCTGCCCCGGGCCCGCCTGGACGACCGTCCGTGGGCACCGCTGAAGATCGCTTCGGGCTGCGACCGGCGCTGCGCCTTCTGCGCGATCCCCACCTTCCGCGGGTCCTTCGTCTCGAGGCGGCCCACCGACGTCATCGCCGAGGCGCGGTGGCTGGCCGAGCGCGGCGTACGCGAGCTCTTCCTCGTCTCGGAGAACTCCACCTCCTACGGCAAGGACCTCGGCGAGCTCGACCTGCTCCAGGCCCTGCTGCCCCAGCTCGCCGCGATCGAGGGCGTCGAGCGCGTCCGGGTCTCCTACCTCCAGCCCGCCGAGATCCGCCCCGGACTGCTCGAGGCGATGGCGGCGACCGAGAAGGTCTCGCCCTGGTACGACATCTCCTTCCAGCACTCGGCGGCCGGCCTGCTGCGCCGGATGCGCCGCTTCGGGTCCACCGAGTCCTTCCTCGAGCTGATCGCCGGGGTCCGGGAGCGCCAGCCCGACGCCGCGATCCGCAGCAACGTCATCGTCGGCTTCCCCGGTGAGACCGATGACGACCTCGCCGAGCTCGAGCGCTTCCTCACCGAGGCCCGGCTCGACGTCGTCGGCGTCTTTGGCTACTCCGACGAGGATGGCACCGAGGGCGAGCGACTGGGCGACAAGCTCGACCCCCACGTCATCGACGAGCGGGTGGAGCGGATCCGCTCCCTCGCCGACGAGCTCGCGGCGCAGCGCGCCGAGGACCGGATCGGGCAGCCGGTCCGGGTCCTCGTCGAGTCTCTCGAGTCGCCCTTCGCCGACGACGCTCGCGACGCCGACCTCGACGCGGAGACAGGCGGCACCCCCTTCGCCGACGCCGACAACCCCGCCGCGAAGGCGGGGGGCACCCCCTTCGCCGTCGGTCGTGCCGACCACCAAGGCCCGGATGTCGACGGTGAGACGATCCTCGTCGGCGAGCCGGACGTCCTCGCCCGCCTCGCCGTCGGCGACCTCATCGACGCGGTCGTCGAGTCCACCGAGGGCATCGACCTCGTGGCCCGGGTGGTCCAGTGAGCACGCCCGCACCCGCCGCCCCCAGCCCGTGGAACCTGCCCAACGCGCTCACGGTCCTGCGGATCCTGCTCGTCCCGGTCTTCGCGTGGCTGCTGCTGCGCGAAGGAGGAGACGACGCTGCCTCGCGCTGGTGGGCCCTGGGCGTCTTCAGCGTCGCGATCATCACCGACCGGATCGACGGCGACCTCGCCCGCTCCCGGGGGCTCGAGACCGACTTCGGGCGGGTCGCCGACCCGATCGCCGACAAGGCGCTCACCGGTGCCGGCTTCATCGGGCTCTCGATCATCGAGGTCATCCCGTGGTGGATCACCGTCGTCGTCATCGCCCGCGAGCTCGGGATCACCCTCATGCGCTTCTTCGTCATCCGGCACGGGGTCATGCCGGCCAGCCGCGGCGGCAAGCTCAAGACCTTCCTCCAGGCACTCGCGCTGGCGATCCTCATGGCGCCGCTGTGGACGCTCCCGCTCTCCGGCTTGTGGACCGCGATCGGGTGGCTCGTCCTCGCCGCGGCGGTGCTCGTCACCGTGGTCACCGCGGTCGACTACGTCATCAAGGCGCTCACCCTGCGCGAGACGAGCGACCGGGCGCGGATGAAGCGCGAGCGCAAGGCGACGGGCTGACCGGTGCGCCGCGACCCCGCCGAGATGGCAGCCGAGCTGCTGGCGCAGCTCCGGGCGAAGGGGGCGACCCTCGGCTGTGCCGAGTCGCTCACCGGAGGCCTCCTCGCGACGACCGTCGTCGGGGTGCCCGGGGCCTCGGACGTCTTCCGGGGCGGTGTCATCGCCTACGCGCCCGAGGTCAAGACCGACCTGCTCGGCGTCGAGCACGACCTCATCGCCCGGGTGGGCACCGTGCACCCGGCGGTCGCCGAGCAGATGGCCCGCGGCGCGCTGCGTGAGCTCGGCTGCGACATCGGGCTCGCAACCACCGGGGTGGCCGGCCCCGGGTCCAATGAGGGGCACCCGGCGGGCACGGTGTACCTCGCCTGCGCCACGCGCGGGGACTGCACGGTACGGCGGCGCGACCTCGAGGGCGACCGGTACGGGGTGCGGCGCGCTGCGGTGGGGGAGGCGCTGGATCTCGCGCTGACGGTCCTTGCCGAGCGGTGAGGCGAGGAGAGGTGTGCAGACAGTGTCGGCGCCCGGGGGTACGGTGGATCTCGACATGAGGCGGACCGCGAGGAGGAGGCACGGATGATCGTGCTGCGCGCAGAGCTCGGTGAGGTGCTGCGGTCCACTCGTGCTGCCCAGGGACGCACCCTGCGCGACGTGAGCCAGGACGCGGCGATCTCGCTCGGCTACCTCAGCGAGATCGAGCGGGGCGAGAAGGAAGCGAGCTCGGAGCTGCTCGCCGCCGTCTGCGGGGCGCTGGAGGTGCCGATGTCGGAGGTGCTCGCCGAGGTCGCCGCCCGGGTCGCCCTGGCCGAGGCGGCCACGGCGCCCGTCGTCCTGGTCCCGCAGGGCAAGCGGGTCTCCGCGTCGGCTGCCTGACGCAGCCGACACTGTTCGTCGACCCGGCCCGACGCAGCCGGCAATCTTCGTCGACCTGGCCGACGCCCCCTTCGCGCAGGTGGGTCTGCCTATTTCGCAACGGCGCGGCGCCGTAATCACATCGCAAGGTTCCGACCGAGACCTGACCTGGGCGTGAGGGGTAGCGTCACGAGGACGCCACAGCCGACTCAACGGGGAGTGCAACGCCATGGCCTCACGATTCCCACGCCGGATCCTCTTCGCCGCAGACGGGTCGAAGGAGTCCGACTACGCCAGAGAGCATGTCGTCGACCTAGCCGATCAGGCCGGGTCGGAGGTGCACGTCGTCTTCGTCGGGCTGGTCAGCCCGTGGACCCAGTCAAAAACGCCGAGCGCTGGACAGGCCGAGCGGACCCGTGAGGAGGCGCAGGCGGTCCTCGACACCCAGGTCGCCGAGCTCAAGCAGGCCGGGTGCCAGAGTCCGATCCCGCACCTGCGTCTCGGGCGGGCGGTCGACGAGGTGCTCCGCCTGCGCGACGAGCTGAGTGCCGATCTCATCGTCCTGGGCAACCGCGGGCATCACGCGTTCACCCGGATCCTGCTGGGCAGCGACGCCGAAGGCATCGTGCGGCACGCCCCCTGCCCGGTCCTCGTCGTCCGGAGGGACACCCAGTCATGAGCGTCGCACTCACCGCACCGGCAGCCCCCAACTTCGAGGTCGGGCCGATCGACCTCACCGTCATCATCGTCTACCTCGTCCTCTCCCGGATCATCCCGCTCGTCGTCGGCAGCCGGATGAAGAAGAAGGCGGCCGCCGAGCGCGAGGCCTCCGGAGGTGAGGCGGCCAGCGAGTCCGAGGACTACTTCCTCGGCGGCCGGAGCTTCATCTGGCCGTTCGTCGGGCTCTCGCTCGTCGCGACGAACATGTCCGGTGCCACCTTCGTCGGGCTCGCCGGCGGCGCCTACAACCAGGGCATCTCGATCTTCGCCTACGAGTGGATGACGACCGTCATCCTCGCGATCTTCATCTTCTTCATCCTCCCGTTCTACCTGCGCAGCAAGGCCTTCACGCTGCCGGAGTTCCTCGAGAAGCGCTTCGACCGGCGGCCCCGGATGGCGTTCGCCGGCTTCAACCTCTTCGCCAACATGTTCATCGACATGGCGGCGGCACTCTTCGCCGGTGCGGTCGTGGTCAAGACCCTCTACCCGGAGATCCCGATCTGGGTCTCGGTGGCGGCGCTGGCCCTCCTCGCCGCGGTCTACACCGTCATCGGCGGGCTCGGCGCGGTGATGGTCTCGGACTCGATCCAGGCGACGGTCACCCTGATCGGCGGGGTCATCGTCTTCATCGCGACCCTGGGCGCCATCGAGTCGTGGGACTCGATGACCCAGACCGCGGGCGAGGAGAAGATGAGCCTCATCCTGCCGACCGACAACCCCGACCTGCCGTGGCCGGGACTGCTCACCGGTGTGCTCGTCATCGGCCTGTACTACTGGACGACCAACCAGCTCGTCGTCCAGCGGACCCTCGGCGCGAAGAGCCTCGACCACGGCCGCTGGGGCGCGCTCCTCGCCGGCTTCATCAAGCTGCTCTTCCTCTTCCTCTTCATCCTGCCCGGCGTCATGGCGCTGAGCCTCTACCCGAACCTGGACAACCCCGACACCGTCTTCCCGACGCTGGTCTTCGACCTGCTGCCGGTCGGGGTGCGCGGCCTGATCCTCGCGGCGGTCATCGCGGCAATCACCTCGACGGTGGACTCGATCCTCAACTCCGCCTCGACGATCGTCACGATGGACTTCGTCAAGACGCTCAAGCCGCAGACCTCGCAGCGTCAGCTGGTGCTCATCGGGCGGGTGGCGACGATCGTCGCGCTCGTCGTGGCGATCATCTGGGCGCCGTTCATCGCCCAGTTCGACACCCTCTACAACTACCTCCAGTCGGTGCTGAGCTACCTCGTCCCGCCGGTCGTCGCGGTCTTCCTCGTCGGCATCCTGTGGAACCGGATGACTGCGAACGCCGCCTTCCTCACCCTGGTGATCATGCAGCCGCTCGGGCTGCTCGCTTTCATCTTCACCCAGGTCCTCCCCGACGAGCCGACGGTCCAGTTCCTCTACGCCGCGGGGCTGAACCTCGCACTCTCCCTGCTGCTCATCGTCGTCGTCTCGCTCCTGGGGAAGACACCGGACCTGGAGAAGACCGACGAGCTCACGTGGAAGAGCAAGTACTGGCACGAGGAGTCCGAGGCGCTGGAGGGCACCCCGATCTGGGCCAACTACCGCGTGCTCACCGGGGTCATGCTGGCCGCGACCGCGGTACTGGTCATCGCCTTCTGGTGACCGGGTCCTGACGGCGGGCGCTTCCCGAGCGGGGGCTCGCTCGCCGTCAGGCGCGGCGCGCGGGGTGGCGGCCGAGCAGGCTGAGCGGGAGGGTCAGGGCCGTTACTGCTGCAGCGACGAGCAGCGCGGCCGGGAAGCCGAGCAGCGCGGCGATCGCACCGACGAGCACCGACCCCAGGCCGGTGCCAAGGTCGAAGCCGATGTTCCACACCGCGCTGGCCATGCCGTACCGCTCCCGGGTGACGGAGTCGAAGGACAGCACGAGGGTGAGGTTCTGCAGGCCGCCATAGGCAACGCCGAGCGCCGCCGCGGCGAGCAGGAGCAGCCAGGACTGCTCGGCCCGGACCGCGTGGGCGAGCAGTGCGGTGCTCGCGGCGCCGAGGACGACGAGCGGCCACACGAACGGGCGCGCGCCGTGGCGGTCGGCCAGGCCTCCGATCCGCCACCGCGTCACCGCCGCGGTGCCTCCGAGCGCGGCGAGCGCTGCCATCGCCAGGACGGGGCCCTCGGTCATCTGGGGCGCGAAGGTGAGGACCGCGCCGCCCGCCAGGGTCACCCCGAGGAGGATCAGCATCGGCGGCAGGAGCGGCGGCAGGGTCGCTCGGATCCTGGCGGGCGAGCGGTCGTCGGGGGAGCTGCCGGGCGCGTCGCCGGTACTCCCACCATCGGCGGTCGGCGCCGAGGCGATGGAGCGGCCGAGCGCGAGCGCCGCCGGCACACCGAGCAACGGGCAGGCCGCGGCGACGAAGACGGCACCGAAGCCGAGGTGCTCGGCCGCCACCGGGCCGAAGGGCAGCACGAGGACCTGCGGCACCGCGATGGCCAGCCCATAGGCGCCGACCGCCGAGCCGCGTCGCGACGCGTCGACGAGCTCGGCGACGGCAGCGCTGCCGGTCACGGTGATCACACCGAAGCCGACGCCACGCACCGCCGACAGGGCGAGGAGCACGCCAAGGTCTGAGGACAGCGGATGGGCGAGGGCGGGCAGCCCGAGCAGGGTGAGCCCGACGGCGAGCACGACACCCCACCCGCGCCGGCGCAGCAGCCCCGGGACGAACGGTTGGGTGAGGACGGTGCAGAGCAGGACCACGCCGTTGACCAGGCCGGACCCCCCTTCGCCGGCACCCCCCTGCACCGCCCACAACGGTGCCACCGGCAGCAGCAGCCCGTACCCGGTGAACCCGGCCAGGGTCGCCAGCAGCAGCGCCGGCATGCCCGGTACGCGAAACACCCCGCCCTCCCGTTCGGGAGCGGCGGGGCCAGGGGTGGCCCGCTTCGGGGTGTTCACGCGAGCCGCCGCGCGAAGGCAGGGTCGGGCGGCCCGGCAAGGTCCGGGTGGAAGATCCCGGCCAGGCACTCGACCCCGTCGACGAGCCGCGGACCGGGCCGGGCGAAGGAAGCGTCCGCGTCGACCGCCCACACCGGCACACCGGGGAACCGGCCGGTGACTCGCGCGCCCTGCTCACTCGCCTCGTCGAGGCCGTAACCGCACGGGGCGCAGACGACGACATCGGGCCCGCAGGAGGCGACCTCGGCCCAGGTGACCCGGCGGGACGGCGTCCCGCGCACACCGAGGGCGGGCGTGCCGCCGGCGACCTCGACCATCTCCGGGATCCAGTGCCCCGGGGCGAAGGGGGGATCGAGCCACTCCAGGACGAGAACCCGGGGCCGCCGAGGAGGTGGGTTACCCCCTTCGCCGTCGACCGTGCCACGGACCGCGGCGAGGCGCGCCCGCAGGGACGCGACGAGCTGGTCCGCCGCCCGCTCCCGGCCGGCGGCGGCGCCGAGGGTGCCGATCGAGGTGAGCACGTCCTCGAGGGTGTACGGGTCGATGGTCACGACCTCGGCCCGGCACCCGAGATGTTCCAGCGCGTCGTCGACGACCGACACGTCGACGGCACAGACGGCGCAGAGGTCCTGGGTGACGACGAGGTCGGGGTCGAGGTCGGTCAGCGCGCCGGCCTCGAGGTGGTAGAGGTCCTCGCCGCGGCGCAGGGCGGCCGCGACGACGTCGTCGATCTGCCGGGGGGTCAGGCCGGGCGGGATCGCCGAGGTCGAGACGATGCGCCGGGTGCGCGCCTCCTCGGGGTGGTCGCACTCGAAGGTCACGCCGACGACGTCCTCGCCGGCGCCGATGGCGAAGAGGATCTCGGTCGTCGACGGCAGCAAGGAGACGACACGCACCGGACGATCGTAGGTGCCGGCGACGACAGGGCGTCCGGCGGTGCGCCCAGCTCAGGCGGTCCGGGGGCGTGCCGCTGCGCGCCGTCCGACCACGCTCGCGACGAGTGCCGCGAGCAGCCCGGCGGCCACCGGGATGACCATGGCGGTGGACAGGCTCGTCGCGTCGGACAGTCGCCCGATCGCGGGGGAGGTCACGAGGAAGCCCAGGCGCATCAGCCATCCGATGACGGCGATCCCGGTGCCCTCTGGCAGACCCGGCACCCGACCTGCGGCCGCGAACGCCGCCGGGACGAGCGTCGCGCAGCCGAGCCCGGTGAGCGCGAAGCCGAGCACCGCGACCGGGTAGGCCGGGGAGAACATCGCCAGGAGTGCCCCGACCGCGATGATCACGCCACCGCTGCGGGCCACCGCCTCCCGCCCCCACCGGTCGGTCATCGGATCCCCGAGCAGCCGACCGACGAACTGTGCCCCCAGCACGACCGTCAGACCCAGCCCGGCCACCGCCGCGGGAGCGCCGGCCTCACGGGCGAGGAAGAGCACCACCCAGTTGTTCGCCACGTCCTCGATGAGGGTTCCGCAGAAGGCGAGGACCACCAGCGGCGCGAGCAGCCGCCACGCGTGCCGCCGGGCGCCGGGGCTGCCCACCGCGACCGAGCTTTCCTGCGCGGAGTCGGACCGGATGCGCGCCCGCACCTCGTCGGGCACCACCGAGAGATAGCTGCTCACGGCGGCCACGACGGACCACAGCGCGCCGTTGATCGCCATCTGCAGGCCGATGCTCAGGTCGACAGCGACTGCGGCGGCGCCGATCAGCCCGCCGGTCGCCGCGCCGATGCTCCACAGCGCGTGGAGCGAGTTGATGACCGACCGCTCGCGCCACTGCTCGACGAGGACGCCTTGGACGTTCTGCGCGGCGTCGACGATCGCGTCGAGAGCGCCGGCGAGGACGAGCGCGCCCGCGAAGAGCCAGACGACCGGGCTGAATCCCGCAGCGGTGAGGGCGAGCGCGACGAGCAGGGTGCCGAGGGCGGTCACCGTGGGGGCGCTGAGCGCGCGGATCGCCCGGCCGGCGAAGAGCGCCCCGAGCGCCGCGCCGACCGGGAAGGCGACGACGAGCAGGCCGAACGCGCTGTTGCTCAGCTCGAAGGTGTCCTTGATCTCCGGGTAGCGGGGCAGCAGGGCGCTGAAGATCACCCCGTTGGTGAAGAACATCGCCGACACGCCCAGCCGGGCGCGCGACGGAGTCGGTTCGGAGCGCAGCACCAGCGTGAGCCTACGGCCGAAGGGGGGACGGCTCACCCCTTCGCGCGGCTCACCCGTTCGACCCGGCTACTCGCTTCGCCCGCTCACCCCCTTCGCCCAGGCCACGGGCGTGGGCGGGAGGCTGTCCTCGACCTGCGCGGCGAGCGAGAGGAGGAGCTCCTCCTCGGCGGGGCGGCCGGCGAGCATCACCCCGACCGGCAGTCCGTCGTGCCGGTGCAGGGGGAGGGAGATGGCGGGCATGCCGGTGACGTTCCAGGCGCTGGTGTACGGGGTGAAGGCGCTCTGCTGGGCGAAGTCACGGGCCGGGTCCTCGTCGTCGCGCAGCGCCCCGACCGGCGGCGGCAGCTGCGCGAGGGTGGGGGTGAGGACCGCATCGAAGGGGGCGAGCCGGGTCAGCGCGTCGGCGGCGTGCCGCCGCAGGTGCCCGATGGCTTGGGCGAGTTCCGGGCCCGAGGTCTGCGAGCCACGCGCGACGAGCCAGCGGGTGATCGGGCGCAGCTGCTCCGCCCGCTCGTCGCCCGGAGCAGAGATCGCCGCGAGCGCGGACCACGCGACCGAGAAGGTGCGCATCGCCTCCCGGGGCAGGGGCACCTCGATGTCCTCGACCTCGTGGCCCAGGTCGGTGAGCACCTGGCTGGCGCGCTCCCACGCGGTGCGGCTGCTCTCGTGGATCTTGGTCTCGACGATCACCGGCTCGATGAACCGGGCGATCCGCAGCCGACCGGGGGTCCGCTCGCAGGCGTCGACGAAGGGGGCGCTCGGCGGGGGCGCCCAGTAAGGGTCGCCGACCCGGCGTCCGGCGAGGACGTCGAGCAGGGCGGCGGCGTCGCGGACGGTGCGGGCGATCGGTCCCGCGGTAGACAGACCCGCGGTGTCGCCGTAGAGGGGGGCGGGGCTGATCCGGCCGCGGCTCGGCTTGAGCCCGACGAGCCCGCAGCACGAGGCGGGGATACGGATCGAGCCGCCACCGTCGGACCCGGGGGCGATCGGGAGCACACCTGCGGCGACGGCGGCGGCCGCTCCGCCGCTGGACCCGCCCGCGATCCGGCTGCGATCCCACGGGGTGACGGCCGGGGGTGCGACGTCGGGCTCGGTGTAGCAGGGGGTGCCGAACTCGGGGGTGTTCGTCTTGCCCAGGCTCGGCATGCCCGCCGCCTCGAGGGTCAGGGCGATGTTGTCGGAGAAGGAGGGCACGTGATCGGCGAAGGCGGCGCTGCCGAAGGTGGTGCGCACCCCCTTCGTCGGGTGGAGGTCCTTGATGCCGGTCGGGACGCCCCACAGCGGACCCGCTCCCTCGGGTCGGCCCTGCGACGTGAGCCGGTGGGCGTGCTCGATACCCAGCTCCGGGGTCGGGGTGATGTACGCGCCGACGTCGTCGGTGCGGCTGGCGTAGTGCTCGGCCAGGTCGGCGGGGGTCAGCTCCCCTCGCGCGATGGCGGCTCCCTGCTCGAGGGCGGTCAGGTCGTGGATCTCGCTCACCCTGCGCACGGTATCGGCACCCTCCCTGCCGCGTGGCCCGACCAGGTTGTGGATAGCTCAAGATGCGGATCGGGCTGGGGTGGCTAGCCTCGACCGCAGCAGGTGTTGGCCAGGCGAAGGGATGAGCTCGTGCAGAAGAGCCGTCGGTGGGGTGTGCTCGGGGTGGCAGCGGTGGCGCTGGCACTGACTGCGTGCGGTGGTGACGAAGGGGGTGAAGCGACCTCGAGCACCTCAACGGTGAAGCCGACGGTGGTCAAGCCCTCGGAGAGCTCGTCGGGTTCTGCGTCGTCTGGGTCTGAGTCCGGGTCGGGTACGTCGTCTGACTCGGGGTCGAGCTCTACGTCCAGCTCAGGGGCGGGGGAGATCACCGAGGCGTCGAAGGAGATGCCCTCCGCGGCCAAGCAGCACTCGAAGGCGGGGGCGAAGGCCTTTGGTCGGCAGTACGTGATCAACCTCGGCGAGGCAGCCAAGACGCTCGACATGTCATACCTCGAACCGTTCAGGACTGATGAGTGCGTCGAATGTGACAGATTCGCCGCCCTGATCGAGCAGTGGGACGAGGACGACCAGAGAGAGAGCATCAATCCCTATCTTGAGCCGCGCAACGAAAAGGTGCTAGGCAGCGATCCCGACGTCCTTACATACTCAGCCGAGTTGAGTACCCCGAAGCACGAGTTGGTGGACCGAGAAGGCAGCACACTGGAGGTCATCGAGGAGTCAGACCTTCAGTACAACGCATTCCTGGTGTGGTCCGACGGGGCCTGGCGCGTCGACGGCTTCACATTCGACGAGCGGTGAACGCGTTGAAGGTCTGGGCGGTTGTCAACTGTCTCGTCGCGATGGTCTCCCCCACTCAGGCCGGGAGTGCTGATGGACGCTGGGTCTGCGACTCGGCGGCAAGCACCACCACGGCGGGCATGCAAGGAGAAGGTGTCTGTCGCTGGGTTCCAGGGCCGGGTGATCCAAGCGGGGGTGAAGACTCGAGTGGTTCCACCGGGGCACATGCTGAATCTGCATCGGCTAAGCCGAAGGTCGAGGTGCAGCTCCGGGGTTGGTGTGCGGAGGGAAATTCCGCGCCGGGGGTCGCGGCGTCGTGAGCAGAGCTTGTCGAGCATCTGCACGAACGGTGACGGTGAGCAGGACTTCCGGTATGTCTCTTGGCGTCGGGTCGGTGGCGGCGAGTGGAGCAGCACGGGGACCACGTGCGGTCGTCCGGAGGCTGAGCCGGGTGCTGAGGTGGTCACGCCGCCGACGCCGACGTTCGGTCAGGTGCAGCAGGCGTTTCGTGAGCTGCCGTTCGCGCAGCCGAAGGTCCTCGTGGATCCTCCCGGCTACAAGACGTTGATCCGGCTTCCGACGTACTTCCGGGCGGAGTGGCCGAGCAAGGGCTTGGGGCCAGGGGACGTCAGTGAGCCGGTGCAGTTGCTGTCGTGGAGCGTGGAGTTCCGGGTCGACAGTGCGGGGTACTGGTATGACTACGGCGATGGCGAGTCTTCGAAGTGGGTTGCCAGTGCGGGGGGTGAGTACCCCGACGGGGACGTGATCCACAGCTACGAGGACATTGGGACCTACGACATCAAGGTCGACGCGAAGCTGGCGGGTGAGTTCCGGGTCAACGGCGGCGCTTGGCAGGACATCAACACCGTCGCGGACCTGCAGGACGAGCCGGTCGCTGAGCTCGAGGTACTCCAGGCCCGCAACCGCCTCGTCCAGGAGTAGCGACTGCACGCGCATCCGGCCTGGCTGCACCGGGTCTGCGCATGCGGGTCGAGCGACGTCAGGAGCGGTACGGAGTGCCGCGCCGATCGCCGCCCGAGGTGCGCGTTCGGTCGTTCTACGGCTCGAGCACGACCGGAAGCGCGGCGTAGCCGCGCAGGATCCGCGTGTTGCGTCGGCGCGCGCGTTCGTGGTCGACGCGCAGCCCGGGGTAGCGCTCGCGCAGGGCTCGCAGGGCGACGTCACCCTCCATCCGGGCCAGGGCGGCGCCGAGGCAGTAGTGCCGGCCCGACGAGAAGGAGATGTGGTCGGCGGCGTTGTCCCGGTGCACGTCGAACCGATCTGGGTCGGTGAAGACCTCGGGGTCGCGGTTGGCTGCGGCCAGGAGGGTGACGATCGGCCGGTTGCGCCGGATCGGGACCCCGGCGATCTCGGTGTCCCGGATCGTCGTGCGTGCGGTGAGCAGCACGGGCGGGTCGTGGCGGAGCGCCTCGTCGACCGCCACGGACCACTGAGCGTCGCCGGCAAGCAGCGCCTCTCGTTGCTCCCGGTGCTGGTCGAGCAGCGCCGTCGCGTTGCCGATGAGGTTGACCGTCGTCTCGAAGCCGGCGGCGAGCACGAGGCCGGCCGTGGACCGCAGCTCGACATCGGTGAGCGGCTGCCCGTCGTCATCGCGGGCGGCGACGAGCTGGCTGAAGAGGTCGTCACCTGGCTCGCGTCGCAGGCGCTCAATGTGCTCGGTGAGCCACTGCTCGAACTCGCGCAGCGCCCCCTCGACCTGGCGGAACCGCCGCAGCGGCAGCCCGAAGTCGAGGCTGGGTGCGGCAAGGTTGCCGAACCGCAGGACGTCGGCCTGGTGGCGCTGCGGCACCCCGAGGATCTCGCAGATGACGGTGACAGGCAGCGGCGCCGCATAGGACTCGATGAGGTCGACCGGCTGCCCTGCGCGGCGTCGTCGCTCCATCTCGTCGAGCAGCTCGCCGGCGATCTGCTCGGTCCGCCCGCGCAGCCGCTCGACGGCCCGCACTGTGAAGACCCGGGTGACGAGCTTGCGCATGCGGGTGTGGTCGGGCGGCTCGACGGCGAGGAGCGAAGGGGGAGTGATCGGCCCGACCGGGGCGCTGCGGGCGGCCCAGCTTGCGGCGCGCACGAAGGGGGACTGGTCGGGGGTGAACTGCCCGACCGCGACGTCGGGGCTGGCGAGCACCTCACGCACGACGTCGAGTCGGGCCGTGGTGTGCGCGATCTTCTCGACCGCGAACGGTCCGGCAGCGCGGATCTGGTCGAAGAGGTCGAGGGGCAGGTCCTGGGACCGGGTCGTCCGCTTGACGACCTGCCCCTGCAGGTCACCGTTGCGGGCTCGACTGGTGAAGACCAGGCTCGGGAGGGCCTGACCGAACCCCCATCGGGTCAGCTGCTGGGCGAGATCAACCGGGGTCTGCACGTTCACATCCTACCGATGGGTAACCGCCAGGGATCCTCTACGTCCTGCGGTGGAAGGTGATGGTGACGGTGCCGTCGGGGAGGTGGGTGATGTGGTGGGTCCAGTGGGGTGCGTCGATCATTCGGTGGTGTTGACCGCATAGGGGTGCGGCGTTGGCGAGGTCGGTGTTGCCGCCTGCTTCCCATGCTTGGAGGTGGTGGGCTTCGCACCAGGCGAAGGGGCGGTCGCAGCCGTCGGCTGCGCATTCGGTGTATCGGGTGGCCAGGGCGACTCGTTGGGCTTGGGTGTGGAGGCGTTTCTGGCGGCCGAGGTCGAGGGGGAGGGCGTCGCCGTCGAGGACGGCGGGGATGATCCCGGCGCTGCAGGCGAGGCGTCGGGTGGTGCCGGCGCTGATGGTGTCGTGGAGGTCGGTGGTGGAGACCTTGCGGAGGTCGTCGCGGAGGTCGTGCAGGCGGGTGGTGACGATGAGGGTGGCGGCGATCTTAGGGCTGAGGTGGTCGGTGGGGATGTGCAGGAGGAGGTCGGCCAGGGCCATGCCTCGGCGTTGCTGCCAGTCGATCTCGTCCCAGCGGGTGGTCAGGGCGCCGCGGCCGGTACCGGTGAAGGGGTCGGCTCCGGTGGGGCTGTCGCTGGGGGTGGTGGCGTCGCTGACGGTCGCGGCCGGGCGAGGCGCATCGGCGCCGGCGCCGAATGCAGCTCCGGTGTGGGTGTCGGTGCGCTCTGGGTGGTGGCGGCGGGGTGCGGTCATGGCGTCGATGACCTTCTTGAGCAGGGCGCCGGAGGCCCAGGGGACGGTGAAGTGCCCGGTCATGGTGCCGTCGTGGTTGTCCTTGATCCAGAACGCGGAGGCTTGGTAGGCGCGTTCTTCTTCGGTGGCGACGATGGTGTCTTCGTGGGCGTCGACCTGGTCGGGGTCGGGTTGGACGGCTTCGATGATGCGGCGTCCGGCGATGCGCAGGGTGCTGGGGGAGCGGGTCAGGGCCATGCGGACGAGCTCGACCTCGCACGCGGCTCGCTGGTCGGGGTCGAGGCCGTCGGGCAGGTCGGCCATGGCCTGGGCGATGACTCGGGCGTGGGCGGTGCTGATGTCGCCGGCGTCGAGGGCGACCCGGGTCCGCGACAACGGCCCCGGTCCGCCCGCGTCGCCGTCCCCGGGGCACCGCGGGTCGGTGGCGGCACCCACCCCGCCGGTCGCGGTGCCGCCTTGCTGCGTCCCGGCCTCGTCGCTCGGCCCGCCCGCGCCTGGGCAACCCTCTCGGCCCGGGTCTTGACGTGGCGAGCCCAAGGACAGGGCCAGGCCGACATCGCGTGCTGCGGTGCGCCGGTCGTCGTTGGTGGTGCGCGCCACCCAGGAGCCGGTGTCGACGTGCCCGGCCCGCTCCGCGACCTGTGCGCGCTCGGCGCGCTCGAGCATCCGCAGCCGGACCGCGTCCAGCCGTCGGCCGAGGCGCTCGATCGCGCGGATGCGCTCTTGTGTGCGTGCGCTAGACATCCGACTACCGACGCGAGCGTCGCGAGCGCCACCGCCGTCGCGAGCGTCGCAGCCGTCGCGAGCGTCGCCGCCGTCGCTGGTAGAGGTCGCGCTGTCGAGGCCGGCGGTCTGGCCGCCGAGCGCCTCGGCGTCGATCGCGCCGAGGAGGTGGTCCACCCACCGGTCGATCGCTGCGAGGTCGTCAGCCACGTCGTCGCCGGTCAGCTCGAGCAGCCCACCCCGAACCAGCGCGACGGGCACGTCGACCACACCGGGGATACCGGGTGCGGGTCGTCGCGCCAACGTCGTCATAGAGGAACACTAGTCGAACAGGTGTTCGACGACAAGAGGTGTTCGCCGAGAGCGGAACTGACCCGCGCGGCTCACCCCGCGCACCTCACCCGGGGCACATCACCCCACGCACCTCACCCCGCGCACCTCACCACACGCGCCCGCAGGACGACGTCGTCGACGTGGTGCGTGCTCACGGCACCGGCCGGCCGCGGCCGGGGCGTTGCGCGGGGTGCCGCCGTCGACGATGACCACTTGGCAGCGCTGCCGCGAGAGCTGCAGCGCGGCGGCCAGGCCGGCGGCGGATCCGCCGATGACGGCGACGTCGCAGCGGCGCTCCAGCGCAGGCATCGCGCCGTGGTCGTGGTGGTCGTGCATCGCGCCGTGGTCGTGGGTCCCGTCGTGATCGGGCGAAGGGAGGGTGTGCGAGGCCGTCACGGGTGAAGTGTGCGTCACGAGTCCGATCCAGCAGCCAAGGGGCGAATGAGAATAAATCGCATTTACGGTTTCAGTCACCGTACCCCCAGCCCGATCGGCTGAGCCGCGCGGCCGCGGACGGCCCGCCGGTCAGTCGACCGTCCACACCACCGGGTCGTCGTAGTACGGGTTGTCCGAGGCGCTGCCACCGCCGTCGGCGTAGTCGTCGCCGCGCCAGCCGACGGCCGCGACCTGCTGCCCGTCCGGGACGGCGAAGACGTGACAGTTGGTGGCCTTCTCACCGACACCCTTCTCGTCGGGCATCGAGATTTCGCAGCCGTCGATGCCCCCGCTCCAGGTGGAGTTCATCACCGGGCTCACCTCGCCCCCTTCGCTGTTGAAGGCGACAAGGTTGGGGATCATGTTGGAGTTCGGCTCGCCCTCGTAGGTCAGCCACTCGTGCTCGGCTTTGACGAACCACGGCGTCATGCCCGCGAAGTCGCCGGAGTTCTCCGCCTCCTCGAAGAGGGCAGGATCGCCCTGCTCCGCCGAGGTGACCGTGGTGGAGAGCGTCGCGTACCCGAAGTACTCGTCCGACTTCTCCCCGCTGGTCTGGACGTGGGTGACCACCGAGTCACCGACGGAGACCTCGGTCCCGGGCTCGGCGACGTCTCCGGAGGCGGGCGCGGCCGCCGAGGAGCTCTGCTCGGACTCCTCCGAGGTCTCGCTGGTCGTGCTGGTCTCGGTCTCGGTCGGGGTCTCGCTGGGGGTCTCGCTCGCCGTCTCGGTGGACTCGGTCTGGGTCTCGGTGGGGGACTGCTCCTCCTCGTCGGAGGAACCCATCGAGCAGCTGGTGAGGGCGAGGGCTGCGAGTGAGGCGGTGGCGGTGGCGCGCAGCGTGGTGCGGCGAAGGGGGGAGTGCTGGGTGCTCAGTGGTGGGGTCATCGTCGTCCTTTTGGGTTCGGGAGCGGTGCCCGCTCTTTGCTCACCACGCTAGGGCATCGACGCACCCCCAGCTGAGCACCACGGGATGTCATCAGTGATTTGTGCACCAACTAATGGTGTGCAAACCTGAGGAGGTCGCTGCACCCGCAACCCCGGAGGGAGTTCCCATGAGCACCGCCCGCACCGTGGCTCGCCTCGCCCTCGGCGCCTTCCTGGTCCGCGCCGGCGTCGGCCACCTCACGACCGAGCGCGAGGAGTTCCAGGCGCAGGTGCCCGACTGGGTGCCCGGGTCCAAGGACGCCGTCGTCCTCGCCTCCGGTGTCGTCGAGATCGCGCAGGGCGCGGCCCTCATCGCGCTGCCCAAGCACCACCAGCGTCTCGTCGGTGACATCGTCGCCGCGTTCTTCGTCGCGGTCACCCCGGGCAACGTCCACCAGTACCGGGCCGGCCTCGACGCCTTCGGCCTGGACAGCGACCGCAAGCGGGCCGTCCGGCTGGCCTTCCAGCCCGCGCTCGTCGCCTGGGCGCTCGGCTCGACCCGGGACTGACCGGTGGCGACCTCGATGGCGGGCACGACCGCACCCGTGCCGACGGAGCGCGCAGCGCCCTCGTCGCCCCCTTCGCTCTCTGCCGCCGTGGCTGGCGAGGAGATGCCGCACATGCGCGAGCAGCTGTGCTTCATCCTCTACGCGGCCTCACGCTCGGTGACCAACGCCTACCGGCCCGGGCTGGCCCGGCTCGGGCTGACCTACCCGCAGTTCGCCACCCTGCTGCTGCTCAAGGACGAGGACGGCCTCGGCGTCGCCGACCTGGCCCAGCAGCTGCACCTCGACGCCAGCACGATCTCGCCGCTGCTCAAGCGGATGGAGACGATGGGCCTGGTCCGGCGCACCCGCTCGGCGGCGGATGAGCGTCGGGTCAGCGTCTCGCTCACCGACGCCGGCCGCGAGCTGACCGGCCCGGCCACGCAGGTGCGCCACGAGGTCGGCAACCGGCTCGACCTGACCCCCGAGGAGGCCGACCTGCTGCGCTCGCTCGGGCAGCGGCTCATCGACAGCTACGACACCGTCGACCTGGACTGACCAGACCGGGCCGGGTCACCCCCTTCGCCCGGCACCCCCTTCCCACACACCGACCGAACACACCTCACGAAAGGCATCTCATGTCCCGCATCCTGATGATCCTCACCTCCCACGACGAGCTCGGCGACACCGGCAACAAGACCGGCTTCTGGCTCGAGGAGCTCGCCGCGCCGTACTACGTCTTCGTCGACGCCGGCCACGAGGTCACCCTCGCCTCGCCGAAGGGCGGGCAGTCGCCGGTCGACCCGAACAGCGCCAGCCCGCAGGCGCAGACCGACGCGACCCGCCGCTTCGAGCAGGACGAGCAGGCGCAGGCCGCGCTGGGGAGCACGACCGTGCTGTCCGAGATCGACCCGGCCGACTTCGACGCCGTCTTCTACCCCGGTGGGCACGGCCCGCTGTGGGACCTCGTCGGTGACGCCGACAGCCAGCGGGTGCTGCGCGAGACCCTGGCCGCAGAGCGCCCGCTCGGCCTGGTCTGCCACGCCCCGGGGATCCTGCGCGAGGCCACCGACGAAGGGGGGAGCCTCCTCGTCACTGGTCGCCGGGTCACCGGGTTCACCAACGGTGAGGAGCAGGCCGCGGGCCTGACCGAGGTCGTCCCCTTCCTCGTCGAGGACGCGCTGATCGCGGCCGGCGCCGACTACCGCAAGGGCACCGACGGGCAGGAGCACGTCGTCGAGGACGGTCTGCTCGTCACCGGGCAGAACCCGGCGTCCTCCGCCGGCGCGGCGCAGGCGCTGCTGCGGCTGCTCGAGCGCTGAGCCGGCCCGTCCCGGCAGCCGTTCGCCCGCCGACCACCATCACCGCAAACCCGACATCTCGTACCCGCTGCACCGTCCAGGAGGACCTCTCGTGAGCACCCCAGACCAGAGCATCCCGACGACCACCCGCGAGGTGCACCTCGCCTCGCGCCCGCAGGGCGCGCCGACGCCGGAGAACTTCCGGATCGTCGAGACCGAGATCCCCGAGCTCGCCGACGGCGAGGTGCTCGTGGCGAACTCGGTGATGTCGGTCGACCCGTACATGCGCGGCCGGATGAACGACGTGAAGTCCTACGTCCCTCCCTTCGCCATCGACGCTCCGCTCGACGGCGGCGCGGTCGGCACGGTCATCGCCTCGCGCAGCGATGACCTGGCCGTCGGGACCTCGGTGCTGCACCGGCTGGGCTGGCGCGAGCACGCGGTGCTCGAGGCGAGCTCGGCGACGGCGGTCGACACCTCCGCGGCTGCGGACAGCGCCTACCTCGGCGTGCTCGGGATGCCGGGGATCACCGCGTATGCCGGGTTGCTCGTCGCGGGTGAGATGCGCGAAGGGGACACCGTCTTCGTCTCCGGGGCGGCCGGCGCGGTCGGCTCGCTCGTCGGGCAGATTGCCCGGCTGAGCGGCGCGGCCAGGGTGATCGGGTCGGCCGGGTCGGCGGAGAAGGTCGCCCGGCTCGGTGAGCTGGGATTCGACGCGGCCTTCGACTACCACGACGGCTCGGTGACCGAGCAGCTCGCGGCGGCCGCGCCGGACGGGATCGACGTCTACTTCGACAACGTCGGCGGTGACCACCTCGAGGCCGCGATCGCCAACCTCAACACCGATGGCCGGGTCGCGATGTGCGGGGCGATCGCGCAGTACAACTCGACTGAGCCGCCGTGCGCGCCGCGCAACCTCGCCCTGGCGATCGGCAAGCGGCTCACCCTGCGCGGCTTCATCGTCGGCAAGTACGCCGACCAGGTGCGTGAGGAGTTCCAGCAGCGGATGACTGGCTGGATCGCCGCCGACGAGATCCGCTGGGACGAGACGGTGCGCGAGGGTCTGGACGCCGCGCCCCAGGCCTTCATGGACATGCTCACCGGCGCCAACACCGGCAAGATGCTCGTGCGGTTGTAGGCGAAGGGGGGAGTGGCCGGTCAGTCCTCGGGCAGCTCGTCGAAGGCTCGCTTGGTGTCCCGGTACCACCCGAGCGACCTCTTCGGATGGAGCCAGCGCGCCTTCATGTCGTCGCGGGCCGGCTGGTGCGCGGCATCGCCGGCGGCCTCCATCTCCTTGAGGTGCTTGTCCTGGGCCTGGATGACCTCGTCGCCGGTCTCGCCTCGGTGCTGCAGGTCGCAGGGGCCGCCGAGCTGGCGGCACGTGATGGTCTTCATCGTGTGTCCTCTCGTGGGTGGGTCTGTGCGTCGTTGACGACTGGCGACGCGGGAGTGTGACATCAGCGCACGCTCTGATCCCGCCGCCGCACGACGGTCGCCAGGATCTCTGGGTCGGCCCGGAAGTCGATCCGGGTCACTGCGCTCTCGTCGACGGTGAAGTCGAAGGCGACCTTGGCCTGGCCCTGGTGGAACCATGCGTACCCCGCCCGCCCCCCGACGAAGACCGGCAGGGCTGCGTGGGCACTCCCGTTGAAGAACTCGGCGATCTCGCCCTGTCCGGCCATCCGCGCCGGGGTGCCGATGAGGACGGCCGTGGCATCCCCTTCGACGATCGCGTCGGGTGCCAGCAGCTCGAGGAGCCGGGCGAACTCACCCTCACGGGCCGCGGCCATGAAGGCGTCGACGACCTGCCAGTCGTCGAGGGCGTCCTGCGGCTGCGGCTGACGGACCTTGGCGCGGGATCGGCTCGCCAGCTGACGGGCGGCTGCTGGGTTGGTGTCGAGAATCGAGGCGATCGTGGAGAACTCGACGCCGAAGCTGTCGTGCAGCACGAAGGCGACCCGCTCCTTGGGGGAGAGCCGGTCCAGCCCGGCCTGGAGTGCGACGCCCACCGTGTCGGCAAGGACGACGTCATCGGCTGGGTCAGCCACGATCGCGGCGGTGTCGATGTCCTCGGTGGGGACGGGGGTGCGGGCGCGTAGCCGGTCCAGGCAGAGGCGAGTGGGACCGTCGTGAGCCGGCCGGCGAGGTTGTCGATGTCGGCCCCGGAGGTGTGCAACCGGATCCATGCCTGCTGGACGACGTCCTCGGCCTCACCGGCATCGCCGAGGATGTGCGTGGCGACGCGCAGCAGCCGGGGGCGCTCGGTCGCGAACGCGGCCGTGGAGTTCCACAGCGTCAGTGTCGCGTCTCATGTGGTGATGACGGGCGATCACGAAGGGATGTGACAGGGCGAGCGGCGCTGTCGGGTAATCAGCGGAGGCGCCGATCTACGTCCTGCGGTGGAAGGTGATGGTGACGGTGCCGTCGGGGAGGTGGGTGATGTGGTGGGTCCAGTGGGGTGCGTCGATCATTCGGTGGTGTTGACCGCATAGGGGTGCGGCGTTGGCGAGGTCGGTGTTTCCGCCTGCTTCCCATGCTTGGAGGTGGTGGGCTTCGCACCAGGCGAAGGGGCGGTCGCAGCCGTCGGCGGCGCATTCGGTGTATCGGGTGGCTAGGGCGACTCGTTGGGCTTGGGTGTGGAGGCGTTTTTGGCGGCCGAGGTCGAGGGGGAGGGTGTCGCCGTCGAGGACGGCGGGGATGATCCCGGCGTTGCAGGCGAGGCGGCGGGTGGTGCCGGCGCTGATGGTGTCGTGGAGGTCGGTGGTGGAGACCTTGCGGAGGTCGTCGCGGAGGTCGTGCAGGCGGGTGGTGACGATGAGGGTGGCGGCGATCTTGGGGCTGAGGTGGTCGGTGGGGATGTCCAGGAGGAGGTCGGCCAGGGCCATGCCTCGGCGTTGCTGCCAGTCGATCTCGTCCCAGCGGGTGGTCAGGGCGCCGCGGCCGGTACCGGTGAAGGGGTCGGCTCCGGTGGGGCTGTCGCTGGGGGTGGTGGCGTCGCTGACGGTCGCGGCCGGGCGAGGCGCATCGGCGCCGGCGCCGAATGCAGCACCGGTGTGGGTGTCGTCGCCGGTGTGGCTGCTGGTGGGGTCGGGGTGGTGGCGGCGGGGTGCGGTCATGGCGTCGATGACCTTCTTGAGCAGGGCGCCGGAGGCCCAGGGGACGGTGAAGTGTCCGGTCATGGTGCCGTCGCCGGTTGTCCTTGATCCAGAACGCGGAGGCTTGGTAGGCGCGTTCTTCTTCGGTGGCGACGATGGTGTCTTCGTGGGCGTCGACCTGGTCGGGGTCGGGTTGGACGGCTTCGATGATGCGGCGTCCGGCGATGCGCAGGGTGCTGGGGGAGCGGGTCAGGGCCATGCGGACGAGCTCGGCCTCGCACGCGGCTCGCTGGTCGGGGTCGAGGCCGTCGGGCAGGTCGGCCATGGCCTGGGCGATGACCCGGGCGTGGGCGGTGCTGATGTCGCCGGCGTCGAGGGCCACCCGTGTCCTCGACAAGGTGACCGCGCCGTCGTCGGCGACGGCACCCCCTTCGCCCGTCTCTGCCTGGCCGCCCTGCCCGCCGGACTCGGCCGCGGGGTCACCCCCTTCGCCCTCGTCTCGGGTAGGCGAGCCCAAGGACAAGGCCAGGCCCACATCGCGTGCTGCGGTGCGCCGGTCGTCGTTGGTGGTGCGTGCCACCCAGGAGCCGGTGTCGACGTGCCCGGCCCGCTCGGCCACCTGCGACCGCTCCGCGCGAGCCAGGAGACGCAGCCTCGCCGCGTCGAGCCGCCTCCCAAGCCGCTCCATCGAGCGGATGCGGTCGCGCACCTGATCGCTCGGGGATCCCCCTTCGTCGTCGGTTTCGGCGTCGATCGCCTCGAGGAGGTGGTCCATCCACCGGTCAATGGCTAGCAGCCCGTTGTCGACCTCGTCGTCGCTCAGCTTGACGAAGGGACCGTTGACGAGGGCGACGGGCACGTCGAAGACGCCCTCGACCCCGGGTGCCGGTCGCCATGCCAACGTCTCCATGTGTGTACGTTATTCGAACATATGTTCGAGCGCAAGGGGTGTTCGTGGAGAGCGTAATCGGACCGGCTCACCCGGTTCGTCGGGCGCGCGGGACGACGTCCTCGACATGGTGGGTGATCACGGCGCCGGCCGGCCGAGGACGGTCTCCTCGACCTCGATTGCCACGTCTGCGGGTGCCTGTCAACTCTGTTGTGCTCAGAATCTGGGTGATCGCGCGAGCCGTGGTGGTCGGTCATGACGATTCTAAGCTCTCGCGCACTGGCCCAGGAGGCCTGGATCCACTGATACGCGAGGCCTCCTCGGATCTCGTCATTTCCATGACCCGCTCAAGCTCTTCGTCGGCCCTCACGACCCCCTCGTTATCAGAGGGGTCCTCCGCCTGCTCACGCCGCCACTCGGCGGGGTCGATGCCGTACTTCTGCGAGAGGAACCGCAGCCTATATACCGCTTCTGCCTGCTTGAATGTCTGGTTGACCAAACCAGCATTTACGCTTGCGTTCAGCAGGACGCCCGCGACTGGGACTGTCTGGGCGAGCTTCCTTCGGGTTAGCTTGAATCCGAGGGCTTTGTATGTGCTGTCGATGGCTTTCACCAGGACGTTCCGCCGCATCTGCCGCCACGTGGCCTGGCGCATCATTTGCTGAGTTAGCCGAGAGAGGGACGCCATGGCGGAGGTCTTGCCCGTGAGTGTCCCCGCTGATGCCAGGGACATGACGCCGAGGGCAAACAACTCTTCCTCAGGGTCGCGGACGTCGTAGCCGTATGTGGAAGCGACGGTCCCGATCGCTCGCCCCATCGCAGCCATGGTCGCCGTCGTGTCGGCAGCTATAGCAGCGAACGCTACGGCTGCCGTTGTTCCGCCCGACACCGTTGTGGCGATCTCGGCGCCCGTGACGGCCAAGGAACTGCCTCCACCCTCCGCCGCAGTGGCAACCGTCAAGCCGGCGCGCGATCGTCGAAGCTTGTCGCAATCGGCCAGCGACAGAGAGCGCAGGTCGCTGAGCTCACCGATCTCGGGGTGTCGCTCCTGCGCACGGTTGATCATGGCCGTAGGCCTCACCGAGCGAAGCGCCGGACGGAATGTGACCGCCATCGCACCGTCGAATGCCTTCTCCATCACCCATTCCGCTTGGTCGCGCATAGGCATTGCGTCGTAACCGGACGATGCTGCTTGACTCACTCTTTCTGCGAACTCCCGTGCTTGAGCGGGAACACGACGCTTAGTGCGTGACTCGTATACGGCATCCATGCTCGCCTGCCAGGCGGCCTGGTCGTACGCACTCATCTCCTCGATGCCCATGAGGAGATGCTTAACACAGGGATCTCAGAGCGGAAGCGAAGAGGCAACACACGCTTCGACAGGCGCACATAGATTGATGGCGGACACGTCGCGCCGGCGAGCGGTGGTTGCGCGCGAGACCGCAACGTGGCCTTCGTGCTGCGCGACGCGCCCGAGACCGTCGCCGCGCTGCGCGACGAGGGGCCCGTCGTGCTCGTCAACTGCGTGGCTGCTGAATCACGGACGCCTTCGGTGGGCATCGCGTACGCCATGCTGCGGGGTGTGGATCACGAGACTGCGACGAAGGTGGTGTGCTCGGCTCTGCCGAGCGCGTCGCCGAATCGCAGGTTCCTGCAAGTGCTTGAGCGCGGAGCAGTGCCCGCTCAGTGGACCCGGGGATGAGGGGCGCCGAGCTCTGCGACTAGGTCGGGAGGGCCTGGCGACTGCGATTGGCCCGAGTCGCGATCGTCGTCGATGGGTACGAATCCCCAGGGTGGAGGCCAGCGTCACTGCTGGAGCAAGAACTGGTGACCGCATGACCCGACCCTCAGGGCGACAAGGTCGACGTCCCCACCCAGGCCCCAACATTGTCGGGTGCATCGCTGTCCTTGGTCGAGTGACACCTACCGCGGATGTTCGGGGAGCTTGCTGGCGGCGTCGTCGGGGGAGGGCTCTTCGGCTAGCCCCAAACGCCCAGGGGCCAGTGGTTGCCGGCGGGGGAGCGCGTCTACGCCTATTCGCTTGTCATACGGGCCTACGTGTCCTAGAGTGACAGGTGTTGCATACGTAGACCCGTACTAAAGGAGCAGCACCATGGCCAAGCACGACCCCATCCTGATCCTTGAAGACGTTCGCGAGGTGGATGATGCCGGCGGGGTCCACTTCGAGACCGTCCTCACCGGGAGGCAGATCATCGAGCTCATCAATGCGGACCTGCTTCGCCTTGAGGGGAACATCCGCCCCGATTGGCGCACGAACAAGATGTCCGCCAAGACGAAGCGCAAGGTGGGCAACTGGTCGCACGACCTCCTCGCTGGGAACGGCGTGATCGGCAACCTCTCGATCCGGATCGACCCCGATCCCGGCAGGACCGACTTCGAGCTGGAGGACGACAACCTCATCCTCTTCACTGGCTATTTCGACACCGCTGTTGACTCGCAGTCCCGCATCACGGCCATCCAGCAGGCTGCGGACAACATCGCAGCCATGAACCCAGACGCGTTGCACCTCTTCGACCGTCGGTTCGCCGTACGCATCTGGGTGGCCGACCGAAGGACCGCCAGCCGGGTGGGTCGCAGCTTCAACACCGAGGGCGACAAGGTGAACGAGAGCGCGGCGAAGTCCGCCTACAGTGACGACTTCACCACGGACGACCTCGCGAATCGGCTCGTGCACGGGTCGCCCCACTTGACGTTCAACAACGTCGAAGTGCTCAAGAACTCCGTCTCCGCATCCTCGGCGAAACTCTTCGCTTTCAATACGCTCTCCAAGGCGCTGGAGAACCACTGGAGCGATGTCCCCTTCACGACTGAGGCACGCGACGAGCAGGTGGCCTTCCTCGTTCGATTCTGGGACAAGCTCGTAGAGGTCCGACCGGAGTTCGGGCGGGTGACGATCGACGAGCGTCGGGCGTTGCGAGGCTCCTCGATCGCCGGCAGCGCCCTGTCGGTCCACGGTGTGGTCGCGGTCGCGGCCGAAATCTGGCGTACGCGCGAGAGAGACTTGCATTGCCTCGAGCGTCTGGCAGAGCCAGCCGCAGCTGGCAACGGTCAGCCAGTCGACTACTTCGCTTACAGCAACCCGGACTGGCAGAGCATGGGTGTGTTGGTCTCGTCGGTGACGGCCAGCGGCGAAGCGCGCCTGACCATCCGCTCGTCGTTCCAGACGCGGAAGGCAGTTGCAGACGCGTTCGTCGCGAAGGTAGGGCTCATCTGATCATGGGTGAGGCGTCAACCATCAGTAGAGGAGGTGGCTGAGGCAAGCGTGACCCATAGAGTTCGGAGCGAGGAACCATCGAGGAGACAAGCATTGGCCACTTCAGAGCAGTTCATCGTCGACAACACCGCGCAGGAGTGGAAGGCTCTCCAGTACGTTCGTGAGTGGTGCGATATCAGCTCGGCAATCGACATCGCCACGGGTCACTTCGAGATCGGTGCCTTCCTGGCACTCGATGGTGCCTGGCAGAAGGTCGACAAGATTCGTCTCCTTATCGGTGGCGAGACGGGCAGGACCACAGCCGACGCCATCGCAGCGGCGCTCGACACCTCGATCGACATCGAACGCCAGAACGGTGACACCTTCCTGACAGGCGTAGACGCCGTGGTCGACGGCGTCCGGACCGGCAAGATCGAGATCCGCGTCTACAAGCCCAAGAAGTTCCACGCCAAGGCCTACATCACACACAGCAAGCTGAAGGTGGTGGGCTCGGCGGCCCTGGTCGGCTCCTCCAACTTCACCCGCCCTGGACTCACCCAGAACGTCGAGCTCAACGTGAAGTTCCAGGGACCAGAGGTCGCCGATCTCCAGGCGTGGTACGAAGAGCACTGGGCCGACGCGACACCGGTCAATCCCGAGCTGCTGGCCGTAGTGGAGCACAACGTTCGAGAATTCACGCCCTTCGAGGTCTATGCCAAGGCGCTCCAAGCTCTCACGGCCAACGTCGACCCCACCGACAAGTCCTGGGAGGAGTCGGAGTCGGTCATCTATCCGATGCTCGCCCCCTACCAGCAGGAGGCCTTCCACTCGCTCGTCGAGATGTCGCGCCGCTGGGGTGGCGGCTTCCTGACCGACGGCGTGGGTCTCGGGAAGACTTTCGTGGGCCTGATGCTGACCGAGTACTACGCGGTGCGGCAACGCAAGAACGTGCTGATCATGGCGACCAAGACCGGCCAGGACGCCGTGTGGAATCCAGAGATCAAGGAAAGACTGCCTGAGTTGTACGGCGGGCAGTTCTCCAACGTGATCGTAAAGGCTCACACGGACCTCACCACGAAGGCCGGTGCCGAGGAGATCGAGCACCTCGCCAAGCGGGCCGACGTGGTGATCATCGACGAGGCCCACAACTTTCGGAACCACGGCACGGTGCCCACTGAAGAGAACCCCTGGGGCTCCCGCTGGTGGCGCATGGAGAAGATCTGCCAGGGCAAGATCGTATTCAACCTGACCGCCACGCCAATCAACAACTCACTCTTCGATCTCGTCCACCAGGCCGAGCTGTTCACCGGGGTCGATGAGGACGACCACTTCGCCAGCATCGGCATCAAGAGCCTGCGCAAGTACTTCATTGCGCTAGAGAAGCCGTTCAAGGCCACAGTCCCAGATGCCGCCGCAATCGCAGACCTGATGGCCAAGGACAAGCTCTTCCAGTCGATCATTCATCAGAACAGCCGCAAGTACGCCGTCGAGAGCTCGAAGGTGGTCGGCGGCTCGGAGGTGATCTTCCCCGACACCCAGGTGCCGCGCGTCATTCCCTACGACTTCGGCACGCTGTACACCCCTCTCTTCACCGAGCTGCAGAACGCGTTCAGCCGATCAACCCCGCTCTTCGTCCTGCCGATGTACTACCCCTTGGCGTTCTCGACGAAGAAGGACGTCGACACGAAGGCCGAGAACCGCCAGAAGCAGGTCGTCGCCCTGATCCGGACGATCTTCCTCAAGCGTTTCGAGTCGAGCCTGGCTGCCTTCGCGGGCTCCTGCCTCGATTTGTCGGCGAAGGTGCTGCACTGGCTCGACGTGAACACCAAGGTCGACCCCGACCAGGAGATCCGCCTGGCCGATTGGCGTACAGCTAACGAGCCCACCCTGGAAGCAATCCACGACCGCTATCGCGCCACGTTGGAGGAGGTCTGGCACGAAGAAGACCTCACCGAGGAGGCGCTCAGCGAGCTCGACTACAACCTGGTGGGCGGCGACTACAAGCTTCAGGACATGATCGACGCAGCGTTTGAGGACCTTGATCAGCTCCAGCGGTTCATGGACCTGATCTTGGGCGGTGCGGGGGTGGACGACAAGTACCTCCGCCTCCGCGACCTGTTGATCGGACGAACCAAAGTGAAGGCTAAGAAGGGAGAGGAGGTGCTCGACCCTGACGTCTTCACGCCGGAGTTCCGCACCGAGCAGGTGATCGTGTTCACCGAGTTCGCCGACACCGCCCGCTACCTCGAAGAGAGCCTCCGGAAGGACGGGCTCGCCGACGTCGACCGGATCGACGGTTCGCGCACCGCCGGCTCGTCGCGCTACGAGATGATCAAGCGGTTCGCCCCCTTCTACAACAAGGTGTCGGCTGCCGACCGCACGAAGCTCGCCCCTCTCCGCGTGCTGGTCTCCACCGACGTGCTCAGCGAGGGTGTCAACCTTCAGGACGGCACGCTGCTGGTCAACTACGACATCCACTGGAACCCCGTGCGCCTCATGCAGCGCATCGGCCGTGTGGACCGCCGGATGAACCCAGCGATCGAGAAGGAGCTGGTCAAGGAGCGGCCGTCGGCCAAGAAGTCGCGCGGCCACATCCAGATCCGCAACTTCCTGCCGCCGACCGAGATCGAGGACCTCATCAAGCTCTACAACCGCGTCCACGGCAAGACCCTGATGATATCCAGCACGCTCGGCATCCCAGGCGGCAAGCTCATCGACGAGTCCGACCTGTACGACGACGTGAAGGTATTCCAGGCCTTCAAGGACGAGTACAACGGCGACATCGCGCCCATCGAGGAGCTCCGCCTCAAGTGGCTGACGCTCGTCAAGGACAACCCCGGGCTCGAAGAGCTCGTCGACCGCCTCCCCGACGGCATCTCCACCGCCAAGGACGGCAAGCCCACAGGTGTGTTCGTCTGTCGCCGCATCCCCTTGCTCACAAAGGCCACTGACGGTGCCGAGGCAAAGTGGAGCATCGAACCGGGCGAGATCCAGTGGTCGGTGCGCACACCGGACGGCGACGAGCACGGGCTCCATGCCGTCGAGGCCGCCATCGCCGCCGAGCCGACCGACAAGGCCAAGGGTTTCAGCGACCACTCAAAGGTGCACTCCGCGCTTCGCGAGTTCGAACGGGACCAGACCAAACAGCTTCGCAAGGAGACCCAGATGCCCCTCGATGCGCCTTCACCCAAGACGCTCTGCTGGATCGAGGTGCAGTGAATGGTCGCCGACGCCAAGCTGCGCGAGCTGATCCGCAATGCCCCAAAGGACACCTGGGCACTCATCGACTTCCTTCGCGACGGTCTCTCCTGGCCCCTGCCGGACGTCACCCATCTCCAGTCCGACGACATCCTCATCGACTGGAAGCCGGAAGAACTACACCTCGACCCCGCCAAGGTCGCCAAGCTCATCGATATCACCCAGCTCCCGCCGCTCACCGCCAAACAGAACTTCGGAGTCTTCTTCCTCAACTTCGACGGCCGCAATCTCCCGATCACTGCCGTTCGGCGTCTGGTCCACCGGCTCGTGAGCAACAAGCGTGGGCGCGGCGCAGGCACGCATCCCACGTGGGAACTCGACGACCTGCTGTTCTTCTGCTTCGCCAACGGCGACCAGAAGGTCATCCATGTCGTGAACTTCCGCGAGAAGGACGGCAAGCGTGTCCTGCGGGTCTTGTCGTGGTCGGACAAGCCCACCGAGACCCGCCTCGACCTGCTGGTCCGCAAGGCCGTCCCTGAGCTGTCGTGGACCGCTGACGATGCGCCACGACTTGTCGTCGACCCTGTAGGCGGGCGTGCGCTCGCCGGCTACCGAGAAGGCCTCAGAACCGCGAAGCAGCTCTCTCGCCGAATGGCGGAGGTGGCCCAGGACGTCCGCGACGAGGTCGCCGACCTGCTTACCGTCGAGACCAAGACCGGGCCGATCCGTAGCCTGTACCGCGACGTCCGCGAGCAGCTCCTCGGCGACATCACCGAGGAACGTTTCGCCGACGTCTACGCGCAGACGATGGTCTATGGCCTGCTCACCGCGCGCATCGCGCACCCGGAGCAGTTCGAGTCCGAGCAGTCGCTCGCGGTGATGAAGTTCGACAACGAGTTCCTGGACGCGATCTACGCCCGCTTCCGCGAGGGCTCTGACGGCATCATCGACGTCGACGAACTCGGCCTCGCCGACCTCGCCGAGCAGCTCGCCCGGACCAACGTCGATGAGCTCCTCGCCGACTTCGGAGCCGACAACCAGCGCGACGACCCCGTCGTCTACTTCTACGAGGAGTTCCTCGCCCAGTACGACCCGGAGCAGCGCAAGGACCTCGGTGCCTTCTACACGCCCAAACCAGTCGTGCGCTACATCGTCAAGACCGTCGACGACGCGCTCAAGTCGTTCGGTCTGCCCTTGGGCGTCGCGGACCCGACGACCTGGGGCGAGTACGTCAAGTCCCACCCCGACATCGACATCCCGAAAGGCGCTCTCGCCGAGGACTCGATGGTCTCGATGTTCGACCCCGCAAACGGCACCGGCACTTTCCTGGTCGAGTGGCTGGAGCAGGCAAAGCGCAACGCGGGCGAGATCGGCGTCAAGACCGCGCTGAGCCACGCCTCGGCCCTGGAGATCTCGCTCGCGTCCTACGCAGTCAGCCACCTGAAGGTCTCGCTCGACCTCCCCGAAGACCTCCGAGAGCAGGAGCGCATCCCCGTCTTCCTCGGCGACACTCTGTCCGAGAAGCGCGTCGCCCGCATCAGTGGCCTCGACGACCCGATCGGCGCCGAAGGCGTCCAGGCTGACCGCGTGAAGTACGACTGGCACCACAACGTGCTGATCGGCAACCCGCCCTACGACCGCGTTGAGAGCCAAGGCACGGGAGGGTTCATCACCGCGAAGACCAAGGGCATCAAGGCCGTCGGCGAGAGGTCGCTCTTCGACGACATCTTCGACGACGCCAAGAAGCACGTCATCTTCAGCGCACACGCGAGCCTCTACAACCTCTACGTCTACTTCTGGCGCTGGGCGATCTGGAAGGTCTTCGAGGAGAACACGGGTCCGGCCGTCGTGTCCATGATCACCGCCTCGTCGTGGCTCGACGGTCCCGGATTCCTGGGCCTTCGCCGACTCGCCCGCGAGGTTGCTGACGAGATCACTGTCATCGATCTCCACGGCGACAACAAGGGCACCCGCAAGGACGAGAACGTTTTCGACATCGAGTCACCCGTCGCCATCGTCACGCTCATCCGCCACGGCAAGAGCGACCGGAGCAAGCCCGCGCTCGTCCGCTACGCCAGCTACTGGGGCACCCGTGCCGACAAGCTCGCCGCCCTCACCGACCTCGCCTTGGGCAAGACAACGCTCACCACCCTTGAGGCGAGTACCGACTGGCACTCGCCCCTGATCCCGACCGCAGGCGGTGCCGACTGGGCGGCGTGCCCCAAAGTGACCGACCTGTTTCCGTGGCAGCAGCCAGGGTCGATGATCAGTCGCACGTGGCCGGTCGCCCCGACCAAAGAACTGCTAGAGGAGCGATGGGAGCAGTTCCTTGCGACGAGTGTGCCCGACGAGCGTCTGAAGTACTTCGCGCCTTCGAAGACCGGGCGCAGCATCACCACCAAGGTGCCCGGCATGACGAAGCTCGTCGACCTCAAGTCGGGTGACGCTCACCAACCCGTCGTCCGCTTCGGAATGCGCTCGTTCGATCGTCAGTGGACCTTCCATGACCCTCGCCTCGCCAAGACCGAGAGTCCGTCGCTCTGGGCATCCCTGTCAAGCAAGCAGGTGTTCCTCACGACCATGAACACGACGAGTCTCGGCGGCGGACCAGCGGCGACGCTGACGACAGCCGTGCCGGACAAGCATCACTTCCGCGGCTCCTACGGCGGCAAGGACATCGTTCCGCTGTACCGCGACGCCAATGGCACACCCAACGCGGACCCGGCGGCGTTCAGGGTTCTTAGCGACAAGCTGGGGGTCAAGGTCACCGTCGAGCAGCTCTTCGCCTACACCTTCGGCGTGCTCGCTGGCACCGACTACACCGACCGATTCCACGAGGCGCTAGAGACTCCCGGGCCCCGTGTGCCGCTTACGTCCGACCCGGAGCTTTTCGCGCAGATGGTGAAGCACGGTCAGAGGTTGATCTGGCTACAGACGTTCGGCGAGCGGTTCGGCACCGGTCCCCTTCCTACAAGTGGAATCACCTGGACGACCGAGCCGTCACGTCTCCCTGACGGGAGGGCCGACATCAAGTACCACGCAGCCACCGAGGCCTTGCAGGTTGCCGACGGCATCCTGACAGGAGTTCCCACGGACGTTTGGAACTTCGAGGTGAGCGGGATGGATGTGATCCCCAAGTGGCTCGGCTATCGCATGTCCAAGCCTGCTGGCCGTGCCGCCTCCAGTACCTCTCCGCTTGACCACATCCGTCCGACCTCTTGGTTGCACGAATGGAGCGTCGAGCTCATCGAGATAGTCGCTGCCATCAAGGAGACGGTTGCACTCGTTCCCCACGGCGTCGCGCTACTGGAGCAAATCATGGCGGGGCCGTTCATAGCCGCCGACGAGCTTCCCGGGGTACCTGCAGCACTCCGCAAGCCTCCGAGCGATAAGGCCGTCGCGGGTCAGGACGCGCTCACCTTCGACGATGGCGTGCTCCCTGGTATCAACGAGAACGGACAACTCTGATGACCTTCAAGCCCAACCTTTCCGTCAAGGAAGGACTCGGTCAAGGAAGGACTCGATTACCTCGCCAAGCGGCTCGACCCGATCATCGGCGATCGACTCGCATCGAGCCTGGGCGGCCACCCGTGGACCGTGGTCCTGGAAATCCTCGACCAGAAGAAGGGGTTCTCGAGCGGGTACGAGTACTGGACTTACGACCTCCAGGCCCAGCTCCGCATGCTCACCGAACGCCTCGGCGACTTCGGCTACCCATTCGACGACTAGCACCGGACTGTCAGCACGATCGGCAACGAGCTTCGTATCGTCCGCAAACGGATGGCGCACATGCACGACTTCACGGTCGACGAGGCCTTCCGGGCCAACGACTTCGCCGTGCGACTTCTGGGGCACTTTGGCGATACCGAAGGTCTGGAGGAGGCTAAGCGCATACGGCATGAGGCACTCGCAACGCAGGAGGGCATGACGGAGCAAGTAGTCGTCGCCGAGACCGCATCGAAATTTCCCTCGTCCCTCCGAGGCGCCGCCATCCGTGGTCTCCGCGAAGAAGACCGAGACTGTCGCACCTGACCCAGATGTGCTCGTGCGAGAGCCCAGCGTGATCGGTGACAAGCGCCTTGAGTTCGAGCCTTGGACCGTCGTCCAGGTTGGCGGCGTCGACGTGCTCGACGACTTGCCGAAGAAGGGAGCGAAGGAGAAGGTCCGCGACGTCGCTGTCGAGATCGCGACCTATGAGGGTCCGATCCACCTCGACCGCCTCACCGACAAGACAACACAGTCGTTCGGCCTTCAGCGCGTCCGGTCCAACCGGGCGAAGAGGGTCGCCTACCAGATCCAGCAGGCCGGGCTGCTTGCTGACGATGACAGGTTCGTCTGGCCCCGCGAAATCGACCCTGCGACTTGGGTCGAGTTCCGGCCCAACGACAGCTCCGCCGACCGACCCTTCATCCATATCAGCCCCGCCGAAATCCGCAACGCCGCGCGCCTCATCCGGTCGAAAAACCCGCACACCCCTGATGTCGAACTACAGCCTGCCCTGCTCCGGACCTTCGGGCGCCAGAGGCGCACGAAGCGACTGTCCGCCCATCTCGCCAAGGCAATGGAGACCTTGTGAGCGGGACGCGAGGCCACCCGACCGCTTCGGGCGACCCCCGAGAGGAGGTCGTCGCCCACCGCTGGTCCTCCGTTGCCGCTCGCCCTCGATGCAGACGAAGCGAAGGGTGGAGGTGCAGGCGCCATCCGTCTCGCGTTGGCCTGGTGGGTACACCAGACCAACTCCGCTCAAACCCTATCACCGCGTTCAGGCGGCGAGACAACGCGTGCGTCAGGCTGCCCGTCGAAAGGAGGTATACCTCCGCTACCGGCCCGGCCACCAGATCCACTGGATCCAGCTCGGGAAGGCCCGCGACCGGGCGCCCGTCGTCGTCCTGACAGTCGACTCGCTGCGCGGACGATCCCTTCGCGCCCTCACCTCCGACGGGACGCCGATGAACTTTGCCAACCACGACCCGGCCCGGCTCGCCCGTGCTGTCGAGGCCCTTGGCGACCGACCGATCCAGCTGCTTGAGCACGACGTGCTCGTCATCGGCGACGAGGTCTTCTGCGTCACTCAGGGCTCACGTCTGGGGCAGGCCTGCCGCGTCACCACAAGCGAATGGCGCCTCCGGCGTCACCACCATCATCAGCTGACACTCTCGAGCGTGCAAAGGTGACCACGTGAGCATCTCCGACCGCCTCCGCACCGTCCCGACCCTCACGGGGACGCCGCCGCGCCTCGACCTGGACGACCTCCCTTCGGACCCGCACGAACTCGCCCTCGCCTGGCTCGACGCGGCCATCGACGGCGACGTCCCCGAGCCGATCGCCGTCACCCTCGCCACGGTCGACGCCGACGGCGTGCCGGACGCGCGCACCCTGCTGCTCAAGGATGTCGACGAGCGCGGCTGGGCGTTCGCCGGCACCGGCTCCTCCCGCAAGGCCGCCCACCTCGCCGACAACCCGGCCGCCGCGCTCAACCTCTGGTGGCAGCCGCAGGCCCGTGCCATCCGCGTCCGTGGGCCGGTCGAGCTCGCCTCACCGCAGGAGTGCGAGGCCGACCTCGCCGCCCGCAGTCCCGCCGCCCAGGCCGCCGTCGCGCCGGGGGACTGGCGGCTCTGGCGGATCCAGCCCACCCGGATCGAGCTGTGGCAGGGCTCCCCGGACCGCCAGCACCTCCGCATCGTCTACACCCGCGCCGACGCGAGCGGTCCGTGGGCCCTGTCGGTGACCCGAGGCGAAGGGGGACATCCCACCCCTTCGCCCGGCCACGACTCGCAGGCATGACGCCCGACTCCAGCCCCACCGACCAGGGGGCGGCTCGCCCCCTTCGCTATGTCGCGATCGGGGACAGCCTCACCGAAGGGGTCGGTGACGACCCGTGGCCCGACGGCACGCCCCGCGGGTGGGCCGACCGGCTCGCCGAGATCCTCGCCCACCACCACGGGGCGATCGACTACGCCAACCTCGCCGTGCGCGGATACCGCACCGCGCAGATCCGCGACACCCAGCTCGACGCAGCGCTGGCGATGGAGCCGGACGTCGTCACCTTCACCGCGGGGATGAACGACCTGCTCCGCCCCCGGTTCGACCGCGAGGCGCTGCTGCAGGCCCTCGTCGACATCGTCGCGCCCTGCACCGAGCGCGGCGCGCGGGTGCTCGTCGTGCCGATCCCGGACATCCGCTCCGTGCTGCCGGTCAGCCGGGTCTTCGAGTCGCGACGCCGCGAGCTCAACGGCATGTACCGCTACCTCGCTGAGCACCACGGCATGCTCGAGCCCACCGTGACGACCGGCAGCGTCTTCGAGGACCGGCGCGCCTGGGCCGACGACCGGCTGCACCTCTCCGCCCTCGGGCACGAGCGCCTCGCCGTCGGCGCGGCGCACCTGCTCGGCGTGCCCAACGACACCGACTGGCTCACCCCACCCGACGGGCCCGCTCCACCGCACACCCTGCGCGGCCATGTCACCTGGGCGCGGACCTTCGCCGGGCCGTGGATCGGGCGTCGCCTGCGCGGGCGGTCATCCGGGGACGGGCGGGTCGCCAAGCAGGTCGAGCTGCACCGGCTCACCGCTTGACGGTTCGCCGTCGGCACCCCGGTGTCCGATCCCGGGTATGCCCTGGCCGTATATACAGGAGGTTGTGATGACGCGCACCACGGTCTTCAAGAACAACACCACCCAGGCGGTGCGACTGCCCAAGGACGTCGCCCTGCCCGATCGTCAAATGCGACACCGCGATCGCGTCGACCGCTCAGCGCGCCGATCGCGGCGAGCCCGTCGCATTTGACCTGCACGTCGTAGAATCGCAGCAACGAACCCCAAATGACACAGGAGGGTGCGGGCGGCGTGCTGATTGGATACGCGCGGGTCTCGACTGAGCGCCAAGACCTCGCTGCGCAGCTGAAGGGCCTGGCTGACCTCGGTGTGGACCGGGAGCGGATCTACACGGACAAGCGCACGGGGCGGTCGATGAAGAACCGGCCCGGGCTCACACAAGCGATCGCCGCCCTTCGTCCTGGGGATGTGCTCGCGGTGACCAAGCTCGACCGGCTAGCCCGATCGGTGCCAGATGCTCGCGACCTCGTGGGTCAGGTGTACGCCAAGGGAGCGGCGTTGCAGCTGGGGCCGTCGCTGCACGACCCGGAGGACCCGGTGGGAAAGTTCCTGTTCAACGCACTGGCGATGGTCGCGGAGTTCGAATCCGACCTGAATCGGCAGCGCACCATGGAGGGCTTGGCGATCGCGCGGGCGCAGGGCCGGCTCAACGGGAAGCCGCCCAAGCTCAACGAGCGGCGCACGAAGAAGCTGCTCCAGGACTACGAGGCCGGCACCGCGACCGTCGGTCAGCTCGCCGAGGACTACAACGTGTCCAGAGCGACTGTGTACCGGACCGTCAAGCGCGCAAAAGCTGCGGAGCAAACATGAGCGCCGAGGGCTGGGCGAACATCGTCGCCGTAATTGCACTGCTGGGCTCGGCCCTCGGCTTTTGGCTGAACCGACGCCAGATCAGGAGCCTTCGCGACGCGGCCGCCGAGGTCCGGTGGGGGTTGAGCCATGCCGGGGTAGGCGACCGAAACGATCTGTTGCTGACCAACCTGGGCACGGACATTGCCCATGCGTCTCAGTCGAGTGTGAGAACGCGGTCAAACTCTCCTTCGATGACGGTTGCACGATTGCCGGGCGCAGCGCGTGCGTCGTGACCGCTGTATCCGCCTGGGGCCTTGGACCGCGCGTGCTCAAGGTGTCCTGGTCGTCGAAGCCGGAAGGCCCTAGGAAGGTCTGGCACCACCCGTTCAGCCCTACGGCCTCTGCCGGTCAGGGGTCTCAATGAGCACCGCGGGGGGAAGCGAGCTCCACCCCACGGCGGTCACCGAATTGTCTGGGGACGAACAGCTCACGGGGATTGACGCCACGGTTCTCGATTTCTGGCGGTGGGCGATGTCGGACCTGCGGATGAACAACGTCCGCGGGTACCTCGCGGAGTTCGTGGTCGCTCGCGCGGTGGGAGCCACCGGCCGACGCGTGGAGTGGGACGCATATGACCTCGTCACGTCGTCGGGCGTGAAGGTCGAGGTCAAGGCGAGCGGCTACCTTCAGGCGTGGCGGCAGCCCAACGGGGTGTCGAGACCGACTTTTCGGGTCCCGCAGACCAATGGCTGGGATCACGCCCAAGGCGCCACGGTGGGCAAAGGCTGGCACGCCGACGTCTACGTCTTCTGCCTGCACACGGCCCAAGAACACGACAACTACGACGTCTTGGACACACGACAGTGGGACTTCTATGTCCTGCCACGTCGCGCCATCATCCGGCAAGACGGACGCTCGATTTCCTTGACTTGGCTGGCTCAGCACGCACAGGGCCCCGTCACGGTTGCTGCGCTTCCTGCGGTGATCGAAGCAAATGCGGAGAGCAGTGAGGTGTCTCAGTGACGGCGCTCCGGGAGGGAATTCCGTGAGTTCGCCGGCGCCCGAATATATTCTGCTGCGGGGCGAGGACCCGTCGCAGGTCCCGCTGATCTTGTTCCACGGTTCGAACGGCAGCGAGGTCGACCTGCTCCCACTGGCTCAGCGGCTCACGCCTAGCGGCGCGCACCTCGGTGTGCGTGGGACGGTCCGACTGCCCGACGGGCACGCGTTCTTTCGTCGCCACCCAGACCGCCGCATCGACGAGGACGATCTCAGGGCCAGGATTCCCGGGCTGGAGGCGTTCATCCGGGTCATCCACGATGACCTTGGCTGTGTCCGGCCGGTCGCCGTGGGGTTCTCCAACGGAGCGATCACGGCGGCAGCCCTGCTGATGTTGCACGCAGATCTGCTCAGCGGCGCGGTGCTCTTCCGGCCGCTGTCTCCCTTCGTCACCCCGCCCCTCTCCAATCTTGACGGCCTCCCGGTGCTGGTCCTCGACGGTGCGCATGACGAGCGGCGGTCGCCCGGTGATGGGTTCCGCTGTGCTCAGGGGCTGGCAGCAATGGGGGCCGACGTGACCCACCACGTGGTGCCCGCGACGCATGCGCTCACGGACCGCGACGAGCGTCTGGCTATTGCGTGGCTGCGTCGGACATCGATCACCCGTCCCGAGGCGGTGTCTCAGTGACCACCGCAGGCGCCACCTCCCTGGCAGCGCTGATGACCGCACTCATCGCTGCATATCAGGTTTACCTTCTGCGCCGGCAGATGCGCGATGACGCTCGGCCCTACGTGGTGGCGGACATCGTTCCCAGTCTTCATGGCCCCGGAGCTTGGGACCTCACCCTCCACAGCACCGGGCGTTCCGCAGCGCGCCGAGTTCGCATCACAACTGATCCGAAGTCGTGGACCGCTCGTGACCCTGACGATCACATCTCCGAACCGCTGTTGGCTTACCTTGCGCGCGAGCACGAGTTTCCGCCGGGAACGAGACATCGCGTCATGTGGCAGTACGCGCACAAGGGCACGGGCCAACTTTCGGGCGCCCCGTCAGTAGTGACGGTCACTGTGGCATACCAAGACGACCGCGGGAAGCCCTTCAACGAGTCGTTCGCGTTTGACGTCGGGATCCTTGGGAAGGTCTCACCGGCAGCTTGGGGTGGCCCGCGGAAGGGTGCGTCCGAGGATGGGAATGAACTGAACAACATTGATCGAGCGATCCGGACCCTTAGCCAGCATGTAGGAGAACTCCGGCGATGACAGGAGAGGCGTCTCAATTGACCACCGAGCAACGATGTACCGCACCATCGACCGGAGCGAAGAAGATGAGGGAGGGTCTCGGTGACTGCGGCGGGTCCAGCGACGGCCTCGAGTGGTCGGCCGTTGGGCGGCTGGCATGACCTACTTCGGCCTCGCGGTCACTGGACTTGTGGGGAGCGGAACTGGCAGGGCTTAACGGCCTCGGATGCTCGCGAGCACGAGCTATTCGTGCAGTTCGAATATGTGACGTCGCCAGTACCACCGTGGGTTGAGGAGAGAGGCCGTCAGCGGCCGATGCCTCGAAACCCGAAGGCCCCGTCACGCATCGCGTGGCGGGGCCTTCGTCGTGCCCCAACCCAACTTTCATCGTGACAGTGGGATATCATCGTTAAATGACGATCAATGAAGAAGGTGGCGCGCTGGCCGGCGCCGAGGCACGGGGGGCCTTCGCTGCGCTCTTCCACGCGTTGTCCGAGCCGACCCGGCTGGCGCTGCTCGATCACCTGGCGACGGGCGAGCACCGGGTCCGCGACCTCGTCGACCACATGCACCTCGCCCAGTCGACCGTCAGCGTGCATCTGGCCTGCCTGCGGGACTGTGGTCTGGTCACGGTCCGACCCGAAGGGAGGTCCTCGTGGTTCGCGCTCGCTGATCCTGAGCGCCTCGCTGAGCTGCTCGGCAGTGCTGATGCGCTCCTCGCGGCTGCGGGGGCGACCCTGACGCTCGACGACCACCTCGACCGCGAGGGCGCGTCGTGACCCCCTCTGTCGAGGTCGGTGCCATCGTCGCGCTCGGCGTCTACGTCGTCGGCCTGCTCCTGGCCTTCGGCGCGCGAACCTGGCAGCAGTACCGCAGGACCGGCGACACCGGGATCCGTCGCGTCGCCTCCGAGGCCGGTGCCGGACGGTGGGGTGGCGCACTCTTCGCCGTCGCGGTGCTCCTCGGCCTCGTCGGGCCTGTCCTCGCGTTGGTGGCACCCGCGTCGACGCTCGAACCGGGGGTGGCCTGGTGGGTTGGGCTCGTCGTGGCCCTCGCCGGTCTCGCGCTGGTCATCGCGTCCCAGCAGGCGATGGGCGCCTCGTGGCGGATCGGTGTCGACCCCAGCGAGGAGACGGCCCTGGTGACTCGCGGTCCCTTCGCCCTCGTGCGCAACCCGATCTTCACCGCCATGGGGTTGGCGATGATCGGCGTCCTCGTCATGGTCCCCAACCCGGTGACGCTGGCCGCGGTCATCGCTCTGACCATCGGCGTGGAGTTGCAGGTCCGGTTCGTCGAGGAGCCCTACCTGCTCCGGGTCCACGGTCAGGACTTCCGCGACTACGCCGAGCGGGTGGGGCGGTTCGTGCCGGGGCTGGGCACCCTGTAGGTCGCCCCGGGCTCAGCGGTAGTCGTCGATGACGCCGAGGGGCTGGTCCTCCCAGCCGAGGTCGCGAATGAGGCCCCAGCAGTCAGGTCGCGACCCGTCGACGTCCGTCACCCCGTACTCGTCGGAGAGCTGGCGCGCGGTGAGCACCGCGCCGTGGTGTCGAGCGACCCCGGGGTCGGCCGCGAGGGCGGCGACCCCGCGTGCCACATAGGCCGGCGTCTCCGAGGCGCCGAAGCCGGGGATGCGCTCGGCCGCCTCGGTCCACGTCGCCTCGGTCACCTCGAAGGCCTCGAGCACCGCCTCTGATCGCAACCACCCGGGGGTGACGCCGACGACGACGAAGGGAGAGGGCATGGGGCAGGGCAGCGAGAGCCGCGGCGCGGCAGACGAGGCTCGCCTCACCGAGGAAGCGCGGGAGTGGCTTCACTCGCAACCGGGATACCGCCCGGGCATGAAGCAGATGACTGCCACTCACACCGACGAGGACATTGCCGCTGCGAAGCAAGGGCATCGGGAGGATGAGTCTCAGTGACCACGACAATGTTCGACTTCATCAAGAGGTGGCGGCGCGAGGGCTGGCCGGACTACTTGGAGCGGATCGAGCAGAGAGGCCTCCGCGAGACCGGAGCATGCTCTCGCGTCCATTGCCACGGCGCGCATTACACGGTCCGTGGTGGGGACCTGCCCCAGTGGGTTCAGGATCTTGTGGGGGATCGAGACGTCTCCGGGCCCGAGGCACCGTCGGCCGATTACCGGGAGCAGGTCTTCCGGGAGTACTCAGCTGATACCGCGTGGTCGCACGCCCTGGCTACCCGGGATGACCTCACCGCCCTCGATGACGAGTGGCCAACCACGGGGATCCTCCAGCTCGCGAACGAGGCCCGGGCGGCGGGCACCACGACGCACCTCGACGTTGCGTTCTACATCACGGGTGTGGAGCAGTTCGGGCTGGAGGCTTGGACGTTGGTCCTTGCCCCCGACGCGCCTGCCAGTCTCGTGCGCTCTACGCACGAACGGCTGCTTGCCCTGTTCCCTGACGAGGTCAGGATGACCTACGAGAGGCAGGGGCCGGACGGGTTCCCCGCGACGCCCGAGTCGGTGGGTGACCACACATGGACATTCTGCTGAGGGAAATCAAACGAGGTGTCGCAGTGACCACCGTGTACCGCACGATCAAGCGCGCTCGGGCGCAGGAGGCAGAGGGCAAGTGAGCGGGATCAGCGACGGCCTGGGGCAGCTGGGGAGAAGCTGGGACGCCTCCAGCTCGCAGGCTTGGGATGACGTCAGATGCCCGCACTGCGGGGCAGCCAGGATGGTTCGTGTAGCGGCGCTCACGAAGGCGGTGCAGGGAAGGTCAGTCGTGGACACCGACAGCGTGCGGTGGCTGAGATGCGCTGCTTGTGGCGATGGGGCGTTGGCTAGGGGGAGCGCGGTGTATCCCCCCGTCCGCCCATTCGCGCGGGTCGAGGGACTTCCCGAGGCGGACGAGCGCATCTGGGATGAGGCGCGAACCTGTTTCGGCGCGTCCGCTTACACCGCCGCGGTGATGCTCTGCCGCAAACTCCTTTTACATGTCGCCGTCGACAAGGGTCTTTCCCCCCGCAACGACAAGGGGCGCGCACCTAGCTTCAAGGAGTGCGTCGATCACCTAGAGAGCGAAGGTGTCATCACCAGGTCGATGCTCAGCTGGGTCGACCGCATCAAGGACGTCGGGAACGAAGCGACCCACGAGATCAACCCACTTACGAAGGGCGACGCCGAAGCGGTAGGTGCGTTCACCCAGCAGCTCCTGACCCTCGCCTACGCCCTCGACAACATGATGCGAGAGCAAGGTGTACCCGTTAGTGATGAGGAGTCTCAGTGACCACGGCTGTTGCGGCCCTACTTCCGTTCGTCTCGGTGCTTGCAGGCGCGGCCTTGACCTACTGGCTCAACGTCCGTCAGCGGAGCCATGACAAGGCGCAGGACGTCCTGCGCGCTGCGATCGCGGCGGTAGCGGCGATGCAGGTCAGCACACAATTCGCCACTGATGCGAGAGTCGGTGCGACGGGGCTGGACGCTTTGACGACTGGGGACCTTCGTGACTTGAGCCGGGAGGTGACCCTCAAGGGCCTGCGCGTCTACTTTGAATCGATTGCTAGCGCGAGGCTGGCCGTTGCGGAGGCATCGGCCTACTTCGATGGGCTGGAGCCGTTTGGTGAGATGGAGCCGAGCGAGTTCACCAGACGCGGTGAAGAGCTCCGTACGCTCCTCGTCGCGCACTTGGCGCCACGCCGTCGACCGCGAACGGAGGCGTCTCAGTGACCACCACGAAGGGTACGAGATGACGACTCAACGGCCCTACGGCACTGTGTGCCGGCTGTGCGGCCACCCAGGGGCGCTGCACCGCTCACCCGCCCCTGGGACCACGCTCTTGGCGTGCGCTGAGACCGGGTGTGAGTGCCAGGCGTCTGCATCAGATCAGCTGCCGCTGACCAAGGCGGCATTTCTCGGGCGCTGGCCGGACTGGCCGGCGCCGCTCGAGCGGCTGTTCGGCGGGTCGTCTCGGTGACCACGACGTCCGCGAGGTCGACATAGTCGCCGTGGGTGATGCCCGAGTCATCGTCCCGGTCGGTCGCGGCATCGACTTCTGGTTCGAGCACGGAGTGACCGTGACAGCAGACTTCATGAGCGAGCGCGAGCAGCCCGAGGCGCAGGAGCGGGCCGCGCTGTGACCGTGGCGTACCTGCTCGACACCGATGTCGTCATCGACGTCCTCCGTGGCCGGGCCAGCCCGACTCTGCGCCGCAAGATGACGGAGGAGGCCGGTCGCCTCGCCATCACGACCGTCACCCTGAGCGAGCTGGTCTACGGCGCCGCGCAGTCGACTGATCCGGCGCGCAACCGACGGGCGATCCGCGAGTTCACCCCCTTCGTCGTTGTCCTCGACCTCGATGCCGACGCCGCCGAGCACGCGGGCGAGATCCGGGCCTCTCTCGCAACGACCGGTACGCCGATCGACGGCTATGACCTGCTCATCGCGGGTGTCGCCCGGCTTGAAGCGTCGCCGCACCGCCCGGGATCGCGGGCGGTGCGGCGACGTGCGCTTGGACGTTGCCCCAGATGCTGGGGCAACGCTCAAGGCGGCGGGTGGAGCGGTCCCGTCGGGTCCCGTCAGTCCCGTCGAGGCTCCTCGCGCCTCAGGGCACCGCCCGCAGAGCTCGTCGCACCTCGGGGACCGGGGTGGTAGCCCGAGGCGTCAGGTGCACCCCGGCGAGCATGCACCGCACCGACCCACCAGCGAGCTCGATCGTCGGCACCCGCAGCGGCAGCAGCCGGCAGCTGTCCTCGACCACCTCGCGCTGCTGCGGCGTGAGCGAGGCCGCCGCGCGCTCGGAGAGCGCAAGCACCCGGCCGGTCGGCGTGGTGAGCTCGATCGCGTTGCCGGCGAACTCGCGCACCTGCTCGGCGGTCAGCTCCAGCACCTCCCGCCCGGTCGCCGCGAGCGCGTCACGCACCTGCCCCCTTCGCGTCGGGCTGCGCACCAGCTCCAGCGCGACGAGCGCGTACCCGGTGCCGATCGCCATCATGACGTTGGTGTGGTAGATCGCCTCGCCGCTCTCGTCGCACGCGTCGAAGACCATCGGGTCGTACCCGAACTGGGCGCAGAAGCGCTCGAGGACCATCGGGTTGGTCCGGTGCGAGCGCGCCGCGTAGGCGACCCGGCCGACGTGGTCGAGCACCATGGCGCCGGTCCCCTCGAGGTAGGCGTCGTCGTGCTCGAGCCCGGAGTAGTCGACGACCTCGTGCACCCGGTAGGCGCCCTTGAGCATCTCGAGGATGTCCCCGCGCCGCTCGGTCCGCCGGCTGGGGGAGTACATCGGGTAGACCGCGACGCGGCCCCCGGCATGCGTCGAGAACCAGTTGTTCGGGAAGACGCTGTCGCAGCGCGCCGGGTCCTCGTCATCGAAGAGGTGGACTCTCACCCCTTCGCCCATCAACGCGGCGGCAGCCGCGCTCACCTCGTCGTAGGCGTCGGCGGCGATCCGCGCGTCCTCCCGGCTCGGGTCGAGGGACTGGAAGCGGTTGTCCGCGGCGGTCGCGGGGTTGGGCGTGAAGTGGTGCGGGCGGACCATGACGACCGCCCCCGGTGCCTGGACCGACACCCTCAGCCCACCGAGGTCAGCGCCGGGGTGGCGGCACGGACGAGAGAGAAGAGGTCCTTGGGGTTCTGCGGGTCGGCGATGAGGTCGATCTCGGTGAAGTGACCGCTCTTGGCGACCGCGTCACGCAGGTAGCGAAGGGCGGAGAAGTCCTCGATCGCGAAGCCCACCGAGTCGAAGATCGTGATCTGCTCGGCGTCGCGGCGCCCGGCGGCGTCGCCGACGAAGACCTGCCACAGCTCGGTGACCGGGAAGTCGGCCGGCATCTGCTGGATCTCGCCCTCGATGCGGGTCTGCTCGGGCAGCTCGACGAAGACGTCGCCGCGCTCAAGGATTCGCGCGTCGAGCTCGGTCTTGCCGGGGCAGTCGCCGCCGATCGCGTTGATGTGCACCCCGTCGGCGACCATGTCGTCGGTGAGGACGGTCGCGTAGGCCTTGTCCGCCGTGCACGTGGTGATGATGTCGGCGCCCTGGACCGCTTCGGCGCCGCTGCTGCACACGACGACTTCGAAGCCGAGCGGCTCGACGTTGGCGGCCAGCTTGGCCATCGCGGCCTGGTCGACGTCCCACACCCGCAGCCGGTTGACCCGGAGCAGCGCGCGGAAGGCCAGGGCCTGGAACTCGGCCTGGCAGCCGGTGCCGATGAGGGTCATCACCGAGGAGTCAGGGCGGGCCAGCTGGCGCGCGACGGCGGCCGAGGTCGCGGCGGTGCGAAGGGCGGTGAGCAGCGTCATCTCGGAGAGGAAGGCGGGGTAGCCGTTGTGCACCTCGGAGAGCATGCCCATGGCGGTCACCGTCTGGTAGCCGCGGGCGGGGTTGCTCGGGTGCCCGTTGACGTACTTGAAGGTGTAGGTCTCGCCGTCGCTGGTCGGCATGAGCTCGATGACGCCGTCGGTGGAGTGCGACGCGATCCGGGGGACGAGGTCGAAGCGCTCCCACCGGCGGAAGTCCTCCTCGATGTACCCGGCGAGCTCGCGCAGGATGTGCTCGAGGTCGCCCTCGGCCGCCCAGCGGGCGATGTGCTCGACGTCGACGAAACGGACCATGGGTGGTGGCTCCTTGGGGTGCGAAGGGGGTGCGAAGGGGTGCGAAGGGGACGCCGTCACCGTAGGAGAGGTCAGAATGAACCGACAATGGGCGTGATGCGCGATTGTGGTCAGTGGAGTAGACGATCTGGTCAGTGGCGGTGCACAGTATGCGCATGACTGCCCTGGACGACCTGGATCGCCGACTCATCTCGGCGCTGCGCGCCGACGGCCGGGAGTCGGTGACCTCGCTGGCGCAGCGGCTCGGCGTCACCCGGGCGACGGTGAACGCGCGGCTGCGTCGGCTCGTCGACTCGGGCACGATCCTCGGCTTCTCCGCGCGGGTGCGCACCGAGGACGACCCGGACACCATCCGTGCGGTCACCCTCATCGAGGTCGGCAGCCGCTCGACGACGCAGGCGATCAGCCAGCTGCGCGGCCTGCCCGAGATCGTCGCCCTGCACACGACGAACGGCGCGTGGGACCTCGTCGCCGAGCTGCGCACCGCGAGCCTGGCCGACTTCGACCGGGTGATGGGGCAGATCCGCTCCGTCGACGGGGTGGTCAACAGCGAGACCAGCCTGCTCCTGCGCTCGGTCCAGCTCTGATCGCCGCGCACTGCCTGCCTTGCGTCCGCAGATCCCCGGGGAACCTCAGACGAACGGTCCCCGATGCTCCGGCGATCGCCGGACTAGCCTGCGGTCCGTGGACGTCACGAGCTATCGCACGATCGCCGACGACGCCTGGGGAGAGGTCGAGGATCGCGGGTCGCGTTTCCTCTGCCGCCTCGCCCGCACCGGCAGCGAAGATCAGGCCCGCTCGATCGTCGAGGAGCAGCGCCGCGCTCACCACGACGCCCGGCACACCTGCAGCGCCTTCATCCTCGGGCCGGACGGGCGCACCGAGCGCTCCAACGACGACGGCGAGCCTGCCGGGACGGCCGGTACGCCGATGCTCGACGTCCTGCGCGGCTCGGGGTATCGCGATGTCACCGCCGTGGTCACCCGATGGTTCGGGGGCACGCTGCTCGGGGCAGGGGGACTGGTCCGCGCCTACGGCGACGCCGTCCGTGCCGCCCTGGACGACGCGCAACCTCTCGAACGTCGGCTGGTCGAGGAGCACACCCTGCTCGTCGACCACGCCGATGCGGGGCGGGTCGAGCACGAGCTGCGCGCCTCCGGCATCGATGTCACCGGCACCGACTACGCCGCCCGCGTAACCCTGCACCTCGCCGTTCCCGCCGGCGGGAACGAGCACCTCGCTGCCGTGGTCGCCGCCGCCACCAGTGGCGAAGGGGCGACCCGCCCCGGTCTGCAGCGGTGGGTCGACGTCGGATGACCGGAGATCGGTGCGTCGCCGACCCCTTCGCGTGCGGATGGATCGGCAGCAGGCGATCCGCCGGTTCCGCGCGAGTGCGGAGGCGAGGACTCAGGGTGTCTCGTCGGTCATGACCACCACCCAGTCCTGGACCTGCCAATGGTCTCCATTGAACGTGGTGGTGGAGGTAATCCAGTACTGGTTGCCTTCGACTGTCGTCTTCGAGCCGTCCTCTCGCACGAAGGAGTAGTCGTCGTAGTTCACCTTGACTCTCACACGGCGGCTGTTGCCCTCTTTGGTGGAATCGAGGACGGAGGCGCGGTAGGGGTTGCTCTGAACGAGGCCGTCCCTCTTGGCGCCCGTCTCCGTCTCGTCCGCGGTGCGCTGACAGACTCGACAGCTGGTGGAGGAGTACTTGCGAAACGTGGAGGCGTCGCCGGTGACCAACGCGGCGCCCGCCTGGAGGTAGTACCACTTCGCGAAGGCCTCGGCTCCGGCCTTGGTGTTCTTCTGCGCCTCGGGCGGAGGCTCGGTGTTGCCTCCGGCGGAACTCGTGCTCGATTGCCCGGACGACTCCGACCCGGACGACGAGGTCGACGGGCTCTCTTCGGTCGGGACGACGCTGGGAGGTGCCGTCGAGGTCGAACTGGATTCACCACCTTCGCCCTCGCCGCTGGCGCACCCGCTGGCGGCAAGTACGACGGCTACGACGGCAGCGGTGGTGGTCCTGCGCACAACTCGGCTCCTCGATGCTCGCCCTGCTCCGGTGCGGGGTCCTCAACCCGGTCCACGGTAGTGAAACCACCCCGATCCGCATCTCGAGATATCAACAGGGGGGCGCGCAGCCTCCAGGCGATGCCGCCCCCGCAGTTCCTCGCCGGGACGAGGCTGTCGTTCCTGGTCAAGACCAGATTCATGGGGGACCGCTAGACAGCGAGCGGAGACCCCTCGTCACCTACTGTCGAGATATGACCATCACCAGCACCGCAATCCGGGCCACCCATCTGCTGACCAACGCCGCCTGGTTCGGCGGCTCCCTCATGGGCGCGGTGGGCCTGAACACCGCAGCCGAGCGCGCCCGCACCAAGTCGGGCGAGGCCGACATCTCCGGCGCTGGCTGGGAGGCGTGGGGGCCGGTGCAGGGTGGCGCGATCGCACTGCACCTGCTCAGCGGGCTCGGCATCGTCGCCGACAACCGCCGCCGCACCCTCGCCCACCCCCCGACCACCACCGCGGTCGTCCTCAAGACTGCGCTCACCGGCGCCGCGCTCGCCGCGTCGTACGGCGCCTATACGACCGGCCAGCAGCTCGGCGACGTTCGCACCGGCAGCAACGACTCCGGCGAGCCGGTCGACACCCCGGCTCCCGAGCTCGAGCGACGCATCCAGTGGCTCCAGTGGGCGGTCCCCGCCACGACCGGTGGGTTGCTCGTCCTCGACGCCTATCTCGGCGAGCAGCAGCGAGGACCGGCCGGTCTGCTCGACTGGGTGCGCAGCAGGTGAGCCGTCACCCCTTCGCCTTCGACCCGGCCTACCGGCTGCCCGCCCTCGCCTTCGCCATCACCCCGCGCACGGCATGGGTCGACGTCGCCGACGACGAGCTGCGCGTGCGCTACGGGCCCTGGTCGCTGCGCACCCCGCTGAGCAACATCACCGGCACCCAGCTGACCGGCGGCTTCGCCTTCGTCAAGACGGCCGGCCCGCCGCACCTGTCCTTCGCCGACCGGGGCATCTCCTTCGCCACCAACGGGCGCGAGGCGCTGTGCGTGACCTTCGCGACGCCGGTCAAGGGCATCGACCCCACCGGCCGGATCACCCACCCCGGCGCCACGATGACCGTGGAGGACCCGATGGCGTTGCGGGCGGACCTGGGCTGGTAGGTGCCGAGTCGCGCGGTCGAAGGGGGGACGAGAACGAGTCAATGTATTGACAGATTCCAGACAGGCGAGCACCGTGTCTCTCGTGGTCAATGACGAGCACACACCTCGCCCTCGGGGCGACGGCCAGCGTGTGCCGACACCCGAGAGAGGAAGCCGCCATGTCCGTGCATGACGAGACCGAGACCAACGAGGCGGGCGCCGTGAAGCAGCCCACCGACGACGCCCAGGTCAAGGAGATGAACGAGCCGGGACCTGGCGAGGCCGCCGGCTGCCCGGTGATGCACGACGCGATCACCCATCCCACCCAGGGAGATGCGAACCGCGGCTGGTGGCCCAACCGCCTCAACCTGAAGATCCTCGCCAAGAACCCCGCAGTGGCCAACCCGCTCGGCGAGGACTTCGACTACGCCGCGGCCTTCAACTCCCTCGATCTGGCCGAGGTCAAGCACGACATCGAGCAGGTGCTGACCACCTCCCAGGACTGGTGGCCGGCAGACTTCGGGCACTACGGCCCCTTCATGATCCGCATGGCCTGGCACAGCGCCGGCACCTACCGGGTGCAGGACGGCCGTGGTGGCGCGGGCACCGGCCAGCAGCGCTTCGCCCCGCTGAACTCCTGGCCGGACAACGCGAACCTCGACAAGGCCCGCCGCCTGCTGTGGCCGGTGAAGAAGAAGTACGGACGCTCCCTGTCCTGGGCCGACCTGATCGTCCTGGCCGGCAACGTCTCCCTGGAGTCGATGGGCTTCACCACCTTCGGCTTCGCGGGTGGCCGGGTCGATGCCTGGGAACCGGACGACGACGTCTACTGGGGGCCGGAGAGCGAGTGGCTCGGCGGTGACGAAGGGGGATCGAAGCGCTACTCCGGCGAGCGCGACCTGGAGAACCCGCTGGCCGCGGTCCAGATGGGTCTGATCTACGTCAACCCCGAGGGGCCGGAGGCCAACCCCGACCCGGTCGCCTCGGCCAAGGACATCCGCGACACCTTCGGTCGGATGGCGATGAACGACGAGGAGACCGTCGCCCTCATCGCCGGCGGGCACACCTTCGGCAAGACCCACGGCGCGAGCGACCCGATGCCCAGCGTCGGCGCAGAGCCCGAGGCCGCGCCGTTGGAGGCGCAGGGACTGGGCTGGCTGAGCACCTACGAGTCAGGCAAGGGAGCGGACACCATCACCTCGGGCCTGGAGGTCACCTGGACCTACCACCCGACGCGCTGGGACAACGAGTTCTTCCACATCCTCTACGCCTACGAATGGGAGCTGACCAAGAGCCCCGCCGGTGCCAGCCAGTGGCGGCCGAAGAACGGCGGCGGCTCGGACATGGTGCCCGAAGCCTTCGGCAGCGGTCGGCGCGAGCCGCGGATGCTCACCTCCGACCTGGCCCTGCGAATGGACCCGGAGTACGACAAGATCAGCCGTCGCTTCCACGACGACCCCGAGCAGTTCGCCGACGCCTTCGCCCGGGCCTGGTACAAGCTGACCCACCGAGACATGGGCCCCGTGGCCCGGTATCTCGGGCCCGAGGTGCCGACCGAGGAGCTGCTCTGGCAGGACCCGATCCCGGCCAACGACCTCGGGACGAGCGAGGCCGACGTGGCCGAGGCCAAGGACAAGATCGCCGGCTCCGGGCTCACCGTGCAGCAGCTGGTCAAGACCGCCTGGGCGGCGGCGTCGAGCTACCGCAGCAGCGACATGCGCGGCGGGGCCAACGGCGGGCGGATCCGGCTCGAGCCGCAGCGCAGCTGGGAGGTCAACGACCCCGAGGAGCTTGCCGAGGTCATTGCCACGCTCGAGGACATCCAGGGCGAGGTCAATCTCTCCTTCGCCGACCTGGTCGTCCTCGCCGGCAACGTCGGCGTGGAGCAGGCCGCCCGGGCAGCCGGGGTCGAGGTGCAGGTGCCCTTCACTTCCGGCCGTGGTGACGCCACGCAGGAGCAGACCGATGTCGAGTCCTTCGCCTACCTCGAGCCGACGTCCGACGGCTTCCGTAACTACGAGCGGCGCGACAACCTCCTGCCGGCCGAGTACCACCTGATCGACCGGGCCAACCTGCTCGGCGTCTCCGCCCCGGAGATGACCGTGCTCGTCGGTGGTCTGCGGGTCCTCGGCGCCAACAGCGGCGGCTCGCAGGCCGGGGTGCTGACCGACCGGGTCGGGGAGCTGAGCAACGACTTCTTCGTCAACCTGCTCGACCTCGCCACCAGCTGGACGCCCAGCGAGGGTGGCGACAGCTTCGACGGGACCGGCGGTGACGGCCAGAGCTGGACCGGTACCCGCGCCGACCTCGTCTTCGGGTCGAACTCCGAGCTGCGGGCGCTCGCCGAGGTGTACGCCTGCGACGACGCGGCCGAGACGTTCGTCCACGACTTCGTCGCCGCCTGGGCCAAGGTGATGGACGCCGACCGGTTCGACGTGCGCACCTGAGCGACTCGCGAAGGGGGCGTCAGCTCACGAGACGGTTCTTGGCCTCGACGACCTCGTAGGGGACGTTGGGCTCATCCTGGAGGTTGGCGATGGTGTCGATGTCCTGCCAGTCGCCGCCGTTGACGCGGTAGGAGCCGGTGAGGCGGGCGTCGACCTTGACCAGCTTGTCGCCGGTGGTCTCGTAGGTGTGGGTGATGTCGCCGTCGGGGTGGGTCCCGCCGGGGCTGGTCGTCCACCCGGAGGTCTGCCCGTCGCCGTACCAGTAGAGGTAGGCGTGGGGTTCGACCTTGAAGTCGATGCTCCAGGAGAGGAGCTGGACGGGTTCGCTCGTCTTGCCCGGGCGCAGGCAGCCGGCGTCATCGGGCCAGGTGACCCGGTAGAAGGTCGGCAGGTTGACCAGGGTGCGTCCGCCCACGGGCTCCATCGAGGGCTTGGGCATGCAGAAGGGCAGCTCCTCGAAGGCGCTCTGGATCTGGGCGAAGGAAGGGGTCGGCGGAGCTTGGGCGATGACCGCGCCGGCCGGGACCTCCGGTGGTGGGGGTGGGGTGTCGCCGTTGCAGCTGGGTCGCCCGACGCCCCAGTCGGTCGTGCCCTCGCGACGCCAGAAGGTCAGCGTCGCGGTCTCGCCACGCATCCCGCACTCGGCACGGACCGCGCCGCACAGTGCGTCCGCAGCGGAGGAGGCGCACGGGCGGGTCATCGACTCCCAGCGCACCTCGGGCGCCTTGTCCTGACCTCCCGATGACGCTCTGGCAGCCGAGTGTGCTCGCTGCTGCTGCTTCTCCTTGTGGGAGTCGATGACTTGACTCTGCCCGGTGGCTACATGCAAAGCCTGGTCGGTGATGATCGTGGCCGGAGGGTCGTTGTCGATCGGCGTCGCGCCAGCGGGACTGGCGCTGCTAGCGACGACCAGTAGCGCCAGGATGGATGTGAGCAGCGAACTCATAGAACGATTACCCAGTCGGACATTTGCCAGTGGTTTGAGTGCCACCGCGGAAACAGGGTCACGCCGTACTCGTTGCCCTTGACCCTCGCAGCTTCCTCACCGCGTTCATCGACGAAGTAGTAGTCGTCGTACTTGACCTTCACGCGAACGACGTGACGACCCGAGTCTTTCCGAGCGTCGACAAGTGTCACTGTGTATGGGTTGCTCTTGACTCGTCCGTACTTCTCGGCGCCCTGCGCTGTCTTGTCAGCCGTCGCTTGACAGATCTTGCATCCCTGTTCCGAGACCTCTCTGAGCACCGAGACGTCTCCCGTAACTGTCGCTTCACCAACCTGCTCGTAGTACCACTTCGCGAACGCCTCGGCTCCCGCCTTCGTGTTCTTCTGCGCCTCGGGAGGAGGCTCGGTGGCGGCGCCGGAGGCGGAGGCCGTGCCGGACCCAGACGACTCAGAGCCGGAGGACTCCGACGACGATCCCGAGCTGCTCGAAGCGCTCTCGTCCGGCTTGACCACGGTCGGCTTCACGGTCGAGGTCGAGCTGGACTCACCCCCTTCGCCTCCCTCGCCACTACACCCAGCGACGAGCAACGCGGCAGCCGCGACGATCCCGATGCCTGTCCTGCGCACCCTGCGCTCCCATTCCTCAGACCTGACGCCTGGCGGCGCCCCTGGGACACGAGGCTAGTCAACTTCGCCAGATCCGCATCTTGACTTGTCCACAGGCTTCACCGGCGCGAGCGGTCGCCGCCGTCCAGCGGCGCTGCTCGACCAAGAGCCCCGACCCGAGCTGGTGCTCAGACCTCGACCGGGTCGGTGTGGGTGAAGAGCGCGCTGTACGCGTTGAGCGCCGGCTGCCCGCCGAGGTGGGCGTAGAGGACGTTGCTGCCGGGCTCGATGCGTCCCGAGGTGACGAGGTCGATCAGGCCAGCCATCGACTTCCCTTCGTAGACCGGGTCGATGATCATTCCTTCAAGCTGACCGGTCAGGCGGATCGCGTCGAGGGTCGACTGGACGGGGATGCCGTAGAGGTCGCCGGCCCACCCTTCGAGCACGGTGATCTCGTCGTCGCGCAGGTCGCGGGGCACGCCGATGAGCTCTGCGGTGCTGCGGGCGATCCGCTCGACCTGGTCGCGGGTTTTCTCCAGGGTGGCGCTGGCGTCGATGCCGAGCACGGTCCGCTTGCGTCCGCCGGCCGCCTCGAGGTCGGCGAAGCCGGCGATCATCCCGGCGTGCGTGGAGCCGGTGACGGTGCACACGACGATGGTGTCGAAGAAGACGCCGAGCTCCTCCTCCTGCTGGGCGACCTCGTGCGCCCAGCCCGCGAAGCCGAGACCGCCGAGCTTGTGGTCGCTCGCGCCGGCCGGGATGGCGTACGGGGTGCCGCCGCGGCGCTTGACGTCCTCGATCGCCTGCTTCCAGGAGTCGCGGAAGCCGATGTCGAAGCCGGCGGAGTCCAGGCGGACCTCGGCACCCATGACGCGGCTGAGCAGGATGTTGCCGACGCGGTCGTTGACCGAGTCCGGCCAGTCCACCCAGTTCTCCTGGACGAGCACGGCCTGCATCCCCATCTTCGCCGCGACGGCCGCGACCTGGCGGGTGTGGTTGGACTGGTACCCGCCGATGGACACGAGCATGTCGGCGCCGGAGGCGACCGCGTCGGGGATGAGGTACTCGAGCTTGCGAGTCTTGTTGCCGCCGTAGGCCAGGCCGGCGTTGCAGTCCTCGCGCTTGGCCCAGATCGTGGTGGCGCCACCGCCGCGCTGGGAGAGGTGCTCGGTGAGGCGGTCGAGCGTGTGGACCGGGCTCGGGCCGAAGGTGAGCTGCTGGCGGGGGAAGTCGGACAGTGCCATGTGAGGCGCCTTTCGGTGGTGTCAGTCCTCGTTGACTGACGGATCTGTGGTGCCGCGAGCGGCGGGCAGGGAGTGGAAGGTGTCGAAGGCGTTTGCTGCGGCGCCGTAGGAGTCGCCGGATCGGCACAGCTTGATGAGCTCGGCGTGCCGGGCGACCGAGCCGCCGCCGGTGAGGGTGGAGAAGCGCAGCCGCTCGGCGCGGCGCAGCACGGGGGAGTACTGGTCGAGCACCGCGGCCACGGCGTCGTTGTTGGCGGCCCGGACCGGGACGGCGTGCAGGTCGTCATCTGCGGCGAGGGCTGCCTCGAGGTCACCGTCGCGCAGCGCCGCCTCGAAGCGCGCGTTGGCCTCGCTCATCTCCGCGAGGTCGGCCTCGGTCAGCCGGTCGACGGCAACCCGGACCGCGGTCTCGTGCATGGCGGCGACGACGTCGCGGGCGTCCTGGACGGCCTTGACCTCGAGGGGACTGACCGTCGTCGACGAGCCCGGCCGGGCAATGACGAGACCGACCTCGGCGAGGCGGAGCAGCGCCTCCCGGACGGGGGTGCGGCTCACCCCGAGCTGTTGGGCAAGGTCGAGGTCGCGCAGCTGCTCACCCGGTGTGAGCGAGCCATCGGTGATCGCGTCACGAAGGCGGGTGAAGACCTCGTCGCGCAGGAGGGAGCGGGGCACTCCGGCGACCGTACTCGGGATGGGCATGCAATATATTGATGACGGACTCGACCTGTCATCAAGAGAATCCTGGAACCGGTTGGACGAAGGGGGCGATGCCCCCTTCCTCGGTCAGCGACGCGCGTCGGTCAGTGTCGTGCGCGATCGGCCAAGGAGTTCAGCAGCCCCGCGCCCTGCTCCGGGTCGTCGACCGTGACGACCCATGCGGTGCCGTCTCCGCGCTCGACCTCTAGAGCCGCGCCCTTGCGCACGACGAAGCCGGTCCGACCGTGCAGGCCGAGGCGGTAGCCCCAGCCGCCGAAGTCGGTCAGCGGGTCGACCTGGACCACCCGCGCCTCTGCCACGTCCTCGGGAGGCAGGTGCCAGCGGGGGAGACCCAGCACGCTCGTGATGTGCAGACCGGTGGCGTCCACCTGGACCCGGAAGGCGCTGAGCGCGAGGAGCAGCCCGCCGACGAGCACCAGTAGCAGCAGCGTGAAGAGCCATGCCGAGGTGAGCAGACCTGTCCCGGCGATCAGGACCAGCACGACGGCGAACAGCACCCCGAACGACCGACCCGGGCGGGCCGTGCGTGACCACTCCGGCTTCTCGTCGGGGGCGAGCTCGGCGCGGGGAGCGGCGGCCGGGACGGGATGAGCGGCTCGCGCGTCGCCCGCTACCCGCCCCCTGACCGTGAGCGCGGCGAGGCCACCGACGAGCAGGGCGCCGAGCAAGGAGAGCACCAGCGGCCACTCGGGGCCGTCGGCGCCGCGCCCGTGATCGAGTCCGCGCTGGCCGTACGTGCCGAGCAGGAGGACGCCGGAGGTGAAGATCGCCAAACCTGCGGTGAGCCCCACGGCCAGCCGCCGCGCCGTGCCGTCCCGCCCGCCGACGGCGAGCACGACTCCGCCGGTGAACCACGCCGTGACCAGGCCGATGAGCCCGAGCCACGGCACGTCCTCCCGCGCGGTGAAGCCGTCGGGCTGGCGTGAGCTCCAGTGCGTGGCCACCTGCTCGGGCAGCTGGTCCATGAAGCTCAGGTAGGCGAGGACGCCCGCAGCGGTGATGACGAGCGGCCACAGCAAGACCGCCCACCACGCCTTCCGCTGCTCCGTCACGTCGCACCTTCCGTCAGCCGGTGACCGGTCCTTCGGGCGATCAGGATAGTGCGGCCAGGACGCTTGGGCGACGAGGGGGGGTCCGGATTCGGCCGATTCTTCCGGCCGGTCTGGACCCCCCCTCGCCTACGGGGTTGCGTCGATGCCCTCAAGGATCAGATGTCGAAGTACATCTCGAACTCGTGCGGGTGCGGGCGCACCTGCAGCGGCAGCACCTCGTTCTCGCGCTTCCACTCCACCCACATCTGGATGAGGTCCTCGGTGAAGACGTCACCCTCGAGCAGGAACTCGTGGTCGGCCTCGAGGGCCTCGAGCACCGCGGGCAGGGTGGTCGGGACCTGCTCGATCGCGTCGTGCTCCTCCGGCGGCAGCTCGTAGAGGTCCTTGTCCACCGGCTCCGGCGGCTCGATCCGGTTCTTGATCCCGTCCAGGCCGGCCATGAGCTGCGCGGCGAAGCACAGGTACGGGTTCGCCGACGGGTCCGGGATGCGGAACTCGATGCGCTTGGCCTTGGGGGAGTTGCCCGCGATCGGGATCCGGATGCACGCCGAGCGGTTGCGCGCCGAGTAGACGAGGTTGATCGGCGCCTCGAAGCCGGGCACGAGGCGGTGGTAGCTGTTCGCCGTCGGGTTGGTGAAGGCGAGCAGCGCCGGGGCGTGCTTGAGCAGGCCGCCGATGTACCAGCGGGCGATGTCGGACAGGCCGCCGTAGCCCTGCTCGTCGTAGAAGAGCGGCTCCCCGTCCTTCCACAGCGACTGGTGGGTGTGCATGCCCGAGCCGTTGTCACCGAAGATCGGCTTGGGCATGAAGGTCGCGGTCTTGCCCTCGGCCCAGGCCGTGTTCTTGACGATGTACTTGAACTTCATGATGTCGTCGCCGGACTGGAGCAGCTCGTTGAACTTGTAGTTGATCTCCTGCTGCCCAGCGGTGCCGACCTCGTGGTGCGCGCGCTCGACCTCGAGGCCGACCTTGGCCATGTTGAGGCACATCTTGTCGCGCACGTCAGCGAAGTGGTCGACCGGCGGGACAGGGAAGTAGCCACCCTTGAAGCGGGTCTTGTACCCGCGGTTGCCGCCCTCCTCCTCACGCCCGGAGTTCCACGCCGCCTCGATCGAGTCGAGGTAGTAGTAGCTGGCGTTGGCCTTGGTCTCGAAGCGCACGTCGTCGAAGACGTAGAACTCGGCCTCGGCACCGAAGAAGGCGGTGTCGGCGATGCCGGTCGACTTCAGGTAGGCCTCGGCCTTGGCCGCGATGTTGCGCGGGTCGCGGCTGTACGGCTCCCCGGTGAAGGGGTCGACGATGGAGAAGTTCATGATGAGCGTCTTCTCCGCGCGGAATGGGTCGAGGTAGGCGGTCTTGACGTCCGGGATGAGCTTCATGTCGGACTCGTGGATCGCCTGGAAACCCCGGATGGAGCTGCCGTCGAACATCTGGCCCTCGGTGAAGAAGTCCTCGTCGACGGACTCCGCCGGCACGTTGAAGTGCTGCATCACACCGGGCAGGTCGCAGAAGCGGATGTCGACGAACTTGACGTCCTGCTCCCTGATGTATGCGACGACCTCGTCAGCGCTGCTGAACAATTCCATCCTCCTGGGGTGGGGCGGTCGACTTCCGGCGTCGACCGGCTGTATCGCTCCCGAGGCTAGGGCCGCCGCGTTGCTCGGTCATGACTCGCATGTTTCGGCGGTGTTACATGAGACGGCGATCCCGACTCGTGAGACGTCCACCTTATCGACCGACGGGGGCGAAGGGGGTGAGTCGGCCCGCCGTGTGGACGCGAGGCAACTAGGCTCACCTGCCGTGAGCTCTCCCGCCCAGCCAACGCAGCCGACGCAGCCGCCGACGCCTGGCTTCGGCAGACGCCTCCTCGGCATCGCCATCGACTGGGCCGCGTGTCTGGCGATCACCTTCGGGCTGATCGGCCAGGTGACCGACATCGGCCCGACGGCGCAGAGCTTCTACCCCCTGGCCATCCTTTTCCTCGAGCACGCGATCCTCGTCCCCTTCGCCGCCGGCAGCCTCGGCCACCGGTTGCTGCGCATGGCCGTCGTCCCGGTGACCCGCCCGACGACGACGATCCTGCAGGGTGCCATCCGGGCCGCCTTGCTGTGCCTCGTCATCCCGGCGGTCATCACCGACGCCGACGGGGTCGGGCTGCACGACAAGGCAGCCGGAACTCGCATCGTCCGCGTCTGACCCTGATCGGTTTGAGGTAGGACCGGGGTGTTGGGCCGGGCGTGAATACCTCGAACCGCGACGGCTTACTTGCCGCGCAGGGCCTTTCGGTTCATCCGCACCGAGGTGGGGTCGACGCCGGCGGGGACGCCCTGGCGGATGCCGGGGAGGGAGCGCAGGCGCTTGAGCACGACCGACATCTCCTCCTTCGACAGCGCGGGCTTGAGCCGGGTGAGGGTCCACCGCATCTTCTTCGGGGTGAGCTCGCCCTCCTCGCTGCCGACGTGGAAGGTGTGGATCGGGACGCCGGGGGCGACCCGGGCGACCTTCTTCTTCTCCTTCTCCAGCAGCTTCGCGGCCCGGCCGTGCGGGCCCTCGCCGAAGAGCACCACGCCCGGCTTGCCCACCGCACGGAAGACGACCGCGGCGTTGTGGATCTCGTTGGCCTTCGCCGCGTCGGCGGCGACCGGCTCCTCGTCGTAGTACCAGCCGCGGCGCATCATCTTCAGGCCACCGAGGGTGGCCCCCTTCTGGCCCTCCATCTGCGCGAAGGCGGCGGCTTCCCCCCTTCGCGCCAGGATGACCATGGCGGCGAGCAACGCCGCCGGGATCGCGACGATCAGCGTCAGCCACGGGTGTCCCGTGAGCCAGCCGATGAGCAGCCCCACCGCGATGACCACGGCGAAGGCGAGGAGCATCCACAGCCCCACCTTCGGGTCGATCATCTTGACCGTCTTGTAGACGTCGTACGTCCGCTTGAAGGGGTTGCGGGTTTCCTTGGGTGCCTGGGTGGCGGCGGTGTCCTTGCGAGCCATAGTGGAGCCGATCTTACGCGGAGGCCGCGCCGGTCCGACCCGTCGCCAGCAGCGTCGAAGCCTCCTGGCGGGCGGCCTCACCGGCCTCGCCGAGGTGGGCGAGGTGCTCGGGGATCTCCCGGCCCCACCGGCGCATCGCCTGCGCGTAGAGGCGGCCGGCGCGGTAGCTCGAGCGCACCAGCGGCCCGGCCATGACGCCCTTGAAGCCCATCTCCTCGCCGAGCTCGCTCCAGTGCACGAACTCCTCCGGCTTGACCCAGCGGTCGATCGGGTGGTGCAGCTTGCTGGGACGCAGGTACTGGGTGATCGTGAGGATGTCGCAGCCGGCATCGACGAGGTCGCGCATCGCCTGCTCGATCTCGTGGTCCTCCTCACCCATGCCGAGGATGAGGTTGGACTTGGTGACCAGCTCGGCCTCGCGCGCCATCGAGAGGACCTTGAGCGACTTCTCGTAGGTGAAGGCCGGCCGGATCCGGCGGAAGATCCGCGGCACCGTCTCGAGGTTGTGGGCGAAGACCTCGGGCCGGGCGTCGAAGACCTGCCCGACGAGCTCGGGCTTGGCACCGAAGTCGGGGGGAAGGATCTCGACACCGGTCGTGGGGTTGAGCTCGTGGATCTGACGGATCGTCTCGGCGTAGAGACCGGCCGCACCGTCTGGCTGGTCGTCGCGCGCCACACCGGTCACCGTCGAGTAGCGCAGCTCCATCTGACGCACCGACTCGGCGACCCGGCGCGGCTCGTCCAGGTCGAGAGCGGTCGGCTTGCCACTGGCGATGTCGCAGAAGTCGCAGCGCCGCGTGCACACGTCACCACCGATGAGGAAGGTCGCCTCGCGGTCCTCCCAGCACTCGAAGATGTTGGGGCAGCCCGCCTCCTGGCACACGGTGTGCAGCCCGCCGGACTTCACCATGGAGTTCAGCTCGGTGTACTCCGGGCCCATCTTCGCGGTGGTCCGGATCCACGACGGCTTACGCTCGATCGGGGTCTCGGAGTTCTTCGCCTCGACGCGGAGCAGTCGACGGCCCTCGGGTGCGACGGTCACGCACGCCCTCCTGGCACTTCTCGGATGTGTTGGTCGATGTGGCCTGCAACACCACCCTACGCCCGTGTGTTCCGCCAGCCAGGGGGCGCGGGGCGGAGCAGCCGGGGGGTCTGCGACCCACTCGGACCAGGGCCCGGAGTACTACGATGGGTAGCAGCACGACGAGGTGAGGGAGAAGACGATGAGCGACCCGGTCCGCAAACTTGATCGTGATGCCTGCTGGGAGTTCCTGCGCCGCCACGAGTTCGGCCGCCTGGCCTTCCACCTCGCGGGGGAGGTGCACATCACCCCGATCAACTACGCCGTCGACGGGCAGACGCTGCTCTTCCGCACGTCCGAGGGCAACAAGCTGCTCGGCGTCGTGATGAACGATGACGTCGCCTTCGAGATCGACGAGTACAGCGACGACCACGCGACCTCGGTGATCCTGCGTGGGACCGCCCGGGTGCTCGAGGGGCAGGAGGCCTACCGGGCCGACAACGTCCCACTGCGGCCATGGGTCTCGACCGAGAAGCACACCGTCGTCGAGATCACCCCGACCGAGATGAGCGGGCGCTCCTTCGACCTCGACAAGCCCTGGACGCACATGCGCTGAGCCGCCGTCCGCGGGCATAGCGTGACGTCGTGCTCACCACTGCCCTCACCCAGGTCGTCGCCACCTCCCACGAGGTGACGGCGACCTCGTCACGTCGGGCGAAGGCGGCGGCCATCGCGGACCTGTTGCGCGACGTCGTCCCGGAGGAGTCCGCCGTCGTGGCTGCGTGGCTGGGTGGTTCGCTGCCCCAGGGTCGGGTCGGGGTGGGCTGGCGGTCGCTGGCCGAGCTGCCTCCTCCGGCGGGTGAGGCGTCGTTGACCGTCGTCGAGGTCGACGCGGCCATGACCGCGCTGGCAGGCGAAGGGGGTCGAGCCGCCCGCCAGGCGATCCTCACCGACCTCTTCGGCCGGGCGACCGAGGAGGAGCAGACCTACCTGAGGGGGCTGCTCCTCGGAGAGGTGCGCCAGGGCTCGCTCGACGGAGTGCTCCTGGCCGCCGCTGCGGAGGCGGCCGAGGTGCCCGAGGCGGCGCTGCGCCGGGCCTCGATGCTCGCCGGGGACCTGCCCGCGATGGTCTCGCTCGCCCTTCGCGAGGGCGAAGGGGGACTGGCGGCCGTCCGGCTCGAGCCCGGGCGGGCGATCCAGCCGATGCTCGCCGGGTCAGCCGCCGAGATCGACGAAGTGGCTCAGCTCGTCGCGGGGACAGAGGTCGCGCTCGACACCAAGGTCGACGGGATCCGGGTGCAGATCCACCGCGCTGCCACCGGCGAGATCCGGGTCTTCACCCGGAGCCTGGACGACATCACCGCGAGGGTGCCCGAGCTGGTCGAGATGGCCGAGGCGCTGCCGGCCACGACCGTCGTCCTCGACGGGGAGGCGATCGCCCTTCGCCCGGACGGCCGACCGCGGCCGTTCCAGGAGACCGGGGCGCGCACGGCCTCGCGACGCTCGGTCGAGGTGCTGCGCGCGCAGACCCCGCTCACCCCCTTCGTCTTCGACGTGCTGCACCTCGACGGCCGCGACCTGCTCGACGAGCCGTACGCGACCCGTCGGCAGGTCCTGCTCGACCTCGTCCCGGAGCAGGCGCGAGTGCCGGGTCTGCTCACCGGTGACCTGGCGCAGGCGCGGGCGTTCTTCGAGGAGGCGGTGGCATCGGGGCACGAAGGGGTGGTGGTCAAGGATCTCGACGCGCCGTACGCGGCGGGTCGGCGCGGCTCGGCGTGGACCAAGGTCAAGCCGCGGCACACCCTCGACCTCGTCGTCCTCGCCGTCGAGTGGGGCAGCGGGCGGCGGCGGGGCAAGCTGTCCAACATCCACCTCGGAGCCCGCGGCGCCGACGGCGAGCTGGTCATGGTCGGCAAGACCTTCAAGGGGATGACCGACGAGATCCTGCGCTGGCAGACCGAGCGCTTCCTCGAGCTCGAGACCGCGCGCGAGGGTCACGTCGTGCACGTGCGTCCCGAGCAGGTCGTCGAGGTCGCGATCGACGGGGTGCAGACCTCCCGGCGCTACCCCGGAGGGGTCGCCCTGCGCTTCGCCCGGGTGCTGCGCTACCGCGACGACAAGCCCGCGTCCGCCGCCGACACCCTCGAGACGATCGTCGGACTGCGGGGCTAGTCGGCCGCCCGTCGGCGACACCTGACCACCGACCTCCCTAGTGTGATCTGGGTCACATCGACAATCTGATCTGCCCACCTGCCCGAATCACTTCTCGTCCAGCGCCACGGGACCGTGGCGCCGTCCACACAAGGAGTGACGTCGATGAAGCGCACGACCACGAAGACCGCCCTCACCGCTCTGGCGGTGCCCAGCCTGCTCGGTCTCTCCGCCCTGCCGGCGGCGGCCGACAACCACGACACCGTCGAGATGATGAGCACCCTCACCGAGCTGAACGACTCCGGCGGCAGCGGTGACGCCTGGGTCAAGGTCTCGGGCAACACCGTCACCGCCAAGCTCACGGTCTCGGGACTGCTCGAGGGTGCCCCGCACGCCCAGCACATCCACATCGGCGGCAACAACTCCTGCCCCGACCCCAACATGAAGGGCACCGGAGTCGACGGCGCGATCCGCGTCACCGACGCGGCCGACGACTACGGCATGGTCAAGGTCTCGCTGACCGGCAACGACGCCGACACCAGCGCGGACGCCGCCCTGGACGTCGACAACTTCCCGGCGGACGGCAGCTACACCTACGAGCGGACCTTCGACGTGCCCGATGACGTCGCCAAGGACCTGCACGAGGGCAACGGCGTGGTCGTCGTGCACGGCGTCGACCACAACGACTCCGGAACCTACGACGGCGACCAGAAGTCCGACCTCGACGACAGCCTCCCGGCCGAGGCCACGAACCCGGCCCTGTGCGGGGCTCTCGAGATGGGTCAGATGTCCGCCCCGAGCGGCGGCGTCCAGACCGGGGGTGGCAGCACGGAGGGCGTGGAGTACGCCCCGGTCCTCCTCGGCGGTGGCCTGCTCGCGGCCGTCGGATCCGGCTTCCTCCTCGTGCAGCGTCGCCGCACCGAGAGCTGAGCATGACCCGCGGCACGGACGGCCGGGGCCTGGGGGCGAACGCCACCATGGCCCTGGCCGTCGTCGCGGTGATCGTCGGAGTAGCGGCCGTGGTGGTCGCGCTCCTGGCGCAGCAGGGCGATCCGCCAGCGCCCGGGGCGTCGAGCACGACGCCTTCGAGCACGACGCCTTCGAGCGCCGCACCGTCGAGTGCCCGGTCGTCGGCCTCGACAGGCACGTCCACGGACCACCCGTCTCAGACCCCGCCGTCGAGCACCTCGACGGCTCAGAGCTCCCCGAGCTCACCCCCTTCGCTCCCCGCCTCCGAGCCGGCGCGCCTTCGGGTACCGCAGATCGATGTCGCGAGCGACCTCCACCCCCTCGGGCTGGCCGATGACGGCACCCTCGAGGTGCCCTCGGGCGAGCGTGTCGACCAGGCCGCCTGGTACGACGGCTCGCCCACTCCGGGCGAGGTCGGGCCAACGGTCATCGAGGGGCACGTGACGAGCTCGGGCGGGAGCCCATCGGTCTTCTTCTCCCTGGGAGAGCTGCGCTCCGGCGATGAGGTCGAGGTCGACCGGGAGGACGGTCGGACCGTCACCTTCGAGGTCTACCGCGTCGAGCAGTTCGCCAAGACCGACTTCGACACGGTCGGCGTCTACGGACCGACCGACGGGCCGGAGCTCCGCCTCATCACTTGCGGCGGGGAGTTCGACGAGGCAGCCGGCCACCACGTCGACAACACGGTGGTCTTCGCGTCCATGGTGCGGAGCGACTAGGCCTCAGCCGAGCGGGACGACGGCGAAGGGGTCCTGAGTCGGCTGGGTCGAGCCGCCCGCGGGCTCGACGGTCAGGGCGACAGCCTTCGCTCCGCGCGGCGAACCGGTGAGCAGTGCCTCACGCCCCTCGAGCGCGTCCTGCGACAGCACTCCAGCCGACCGCGCCGAGCCGTCCTCGCCGATGAACCACGCCTGGTAGACCTGCTCCCGCTCGGGGCTCTCGACGACCTCGGGGAGCGTGATGACCGCGCGGTCCCGAGCGGCGGAGGTCACGACGACTAGCTGGCCGCCATCGGTGGGGGCGCTGTGGCGCTGCGCATCCTCGGCCTGCACCACCTGCTCGGTCGGTGATTCATCCAGCCACTGCACCGCAGCCCAGGCGCCACCGGCTGCGACGACGGCCGCTGCTGCTGCCGCAAGCCACACCGGAGCGCGACGGCGGGTGCGGTGGGCCGGGGTGACGGTCGCGCTCGTCGCGGCCTGGGCGAGCACTCGCTGCCGGAGCTGTGGTGGGGGAGCCACCTCAAGGCCCTCGGACAGGGGGACGAGCGCCTCGGACAGCTCGGCCACGGTGTCGGCGCACGAGGTGCATCCGCGCAGGTGGTCCTCGAAGGTGACAACCTCGTCGGCATCGAGGGCATCCACGACGTACAGCGGTGCCAGGTCGTGCAGCTCGTCCTCGGTCATCGCTGGTCACCCCCTCTCATCCTGTCGCGCAGCTTGCTCAATCCGTCACGGATCCGGGTCTTGGCGGTCCCCAGCGGGATCGACTCGTGATCGGCGACCTCACGGTGGGTCAACCCCTCAAGATAGGCCAGGGCCACCGCTGTCCGGTGCGGCTCACCGATCATGTCCAGCGCGGCACGCAGCGCGGCGGCGTCGATCCTGGCCTGACCCTCCTCTTCGGCGGAGCTGTGGTGCTGACCTCTCTCCAGGAGTTCGTAGCGGTGCAGCCGATCGGTTTGGGACTGCTCGGAGCGCACCCGGTCCACGGCCCGCCGGTGCGTCAGCGTCAGCAGCCAGGCCAACGCCGACCCTCGTGCCGGGTCGAAGCCAGCAGCCTGACGCCAGACCTGGATGTAGACCTCCTGGACCACCTCCTCGGCGATCCCGCGGTCTCGCACGATCCGCAGAGCCAGCCCGAAGACACGCGGTGACGTCAGGTCGTACAGCGTCGCGAGGGCGGACTCCTCGCCCCGCCCCACGGCTCGCAGGAGAGAAGCGAGCTCGGCTGCGGGCGAGCCAGCTGTGGGTCCCTGCTCGCCCGCCAGCTCCCCCTTGCTCATCCTCGCTCCGCTGCAGCATCGCGCGAGATGCCCACAGCGACGACGGCGCAGCCGTCGGCCTCGAGGGTCAGCCGGACGTCGCTGTGCTCCGCGCCCCAGGCGGCGAGCAGCTCGCCCGACATCGCGCGGGTGACCGGGGCTCCGGTGAGGTTGACGACCACCTCGCACCGCCCGCGCGGCAGGACGAGCAGACCGCTGTCCTCCCTTCGCGCCGGGGGACCGGTGAGGTCGGGGTCGCCGAGGTCGGGGACCTCCCGGCGCAGCCGGATGAGCTCTCGGTACCAGTCGAGCAGGCGCGCGTGATCGGGGCGGGTCAGCTCGTCCCACCTCAGCACCGAGTCGGTGAAGGTCGCCTCGTCCTGCGGGTCGGGCACCCCGTCGCCCCAGCCGTGCTCGGCGAACTCCCGGGCCCGGCCTCGCGAGACCGCGGCGGCGAGCTCGGCGTCGACGTGGTCGGTGAAGTAAGCCCACCGGGTCGAGGCACCCCACTCCTCACCCATGAAGAGCATCGGCGTCCACGGTCCGCACAGCAGCAGCGCCGCGCCGCAGGCCAACCGGCCGGGTGAGACGAGGTGACTGAGCCGGTCACCGCGGGCCCGGTTGCCGACCTGGTCGTGGGTCTGCAGGGAGGCGACGAAGTGCCAGCCGGGCGTCAGCTCGGGCACGACCGGGCGACCGTGGACCCGCCCGCGGAAGGTGGAGTACGTGCCCGCGTGGAAGAACGGCGTGGAGGACAAGGTGGCCAGCGCTGCCGGGTCGTCGAAGTCGGCGTAGTAGCCCTGGGTCTCGCCGGTGAGCAGCACGTGCAGGGTGTGGTGCACGTCGTCGGCCCACTGCCCGTCCATGCCGAATCCGCCGGCACCACCTACGACGGGCGGCAGCACCGTGGCCGGGTCGTTGCGGTCGGACTCGGCGATGAGCAGCAGCTCCCGGCCCAGCTCGTCGGCGAGCGCGCCGGTCTCGAGCGCCATCTGCTCGAGCACGTGCACGGCGCTGTCGTCGACGAGGGCGTGCACGGCGTCGAGGCGCAGCGCGTCGACGTGGTAGTCGCGCAGCCACATCAGCGCGTGGTCGACGACGTAGCGGCGCACCTCGTCCGCGCCGGGCCCGTCGAGGTTGAGCGCCGGCCCCCACGGCGTGGTGTGCGCGTCGGTGAAGTACGGGCCGTAGTCGATGAGGGTGTTGCCGCTCGGGCCCATGTGGTTGTGCACGACGTCGAGGCAGACAGCCAGGCCCTTGGCGTGCGCGGCGTCGACGAAACGGGCAAGGGCGTACGGGCCGCCGATGGCCGGGTGCACCGCCCAGATGTTCACCCCGTCGTAGCCCCAGCCACGCCGGCCCGGGTAGGTCGCGACCGGCATCAGCTCGACCATCGTCACCCCCAGGTCGACGAGATGGTCCAGCCGATGGATGGCGGCGTCGAGGGTTCCCTCGTCGGTGAAGGTCCCGACGTGCAGCTCGTAGATGACCGCACCGCGAAGGGGGACCCCCGCCCAGTCGTCGTCGGTCCAGACGAAGTCGGCCGGGTCGACGACCTCGGAGAGCCCGAAGGGGCCGTCGGGCTGACGCAGGGAGCGCGGGTCGGGAAGGGGCGCCCCGCCGTCGACGACGAAGCCGTACCGGCACCCCGGTGTGCGCAGGGTGGAGCTGGTCCACCATCCGTCCTCACCCCGGGTCATCGGCTCGGTGGTCTCGACGTCGGCGAAGTCCGTGGGCCCAGCGCCGGTCGTGGGCGACTCGTCGTCGGCGAGAGCCAGCTCGACCCGCTCCGCGGTCGGTGCCCACACCCGGTACGGCTCACCCGCGCTCATCGCTGGCCCCTTCGTCGGCTTCTTCGGTCCCTGAGGTACGAGCGCCAGAGAGCCTCGACGGGTCCTCCCGCACGAGCAGTGCGACGGGCGAGTCCGCGAAGAGGTCCGCGCAGCGGACCGATCCGCCGTCGTGCGCACGCCCGGTCAGCCGGTCCACCCATCGACCGGGGGAGAGGGTCACCCCTTCGCCGGTCCATCCCCCGGCCCGCCGCAGACGCGACGGGGCCCGGGTCACCGCGACCGCCACCTGGCCGGACCGGACGAAGCCGGTGGCGTGCTCGGTGTCGGTCGGCAGCGGCTCGTAGGTCGCTTCCTTGCCGAAGAGCTCGGGTCGCTCGCGGCGCAGGCGCAAGGTGGTCGCGGTGAGGTGCAGCTTCTCGAGGTGCAGCGAGGAGGCGGGGTGGGCCTCGCTCGCGTCGAGGTCGGCGAGGTCGTCCAGCCGGGCGTCGAAGTCGACCGGGCGCCGGTTGTCCGGGTCGACCAGCGAGCGGTCCAGGCCGGCGCACCCCTGGTAGGTGTCGGGGACGCCGACGAGGGCGAGCTGGAGCAGCTTCGCCGAGAGGGTCAGTGCGCGGATGTCGCTGGTCAGGTCGCGCTGGGCGTGGTCGAGCGCGTCGCGGACCGGGCCGGACCGGTTGACCTCGGTGGCGAAGGCGATGACCTCGGCTTCGTGGTCTGCGTCGCCGTCGACCCAGGCGGTGTGCTCCTTGCCCTCGCGCATCGCCTTGGTGAGGTAGTCCGCCAGGCGCTGATCGCTCACCTCGCCGACGCCGAGGAGGGTCTGCCAGACGAGGTGCGCGGTCGGCCGGTCGATGCCGGCGTCGTCCGCGGCGCGCGCGGTGACCTCGGAGAGGCTGCGCCAGGTGTCGGGGTCGCCCGCGGCGGCGAGGATGCGGGCGCGCACGTCCTCGCTGCGCTTGGTGTCGTGGGTCGACAGGGCCGTCATCGTCGCCGGCCAGTGCGCCTGCGCGTGCGCCGCCCAGTCGTGCATGAGGTGCGGTCCGGCGTCGGCGAGCACGCTGGGGTCGCTGCCGACCTCGTTGAGCGCGACGAGCCGGTGCCAGCGGTAGAAGGTCGTGTCCTCGATGCCCTTGGCCATGACCGGCCCCCAGGTCTGCTGCAGCCGGATCGCGAAGTCGGCGGCGGCCTCGAAACTGCTGCGTGCAGCACCTTCTTGTCCGTGCAGCACATGTATCTGGTCGTCCGACGCCGAAGTGCTGCATGCAGCAGTTTCGTGCAGCGCGTCGAGCTCGGCGGCGAGGTCGGGGCGAGCCTCCTGTGCCGTGCGGGTCGCCGCCTCGAGCCGGCCGCGGTCACGGTCGGTCAAGGACTCACCGGGGCGCAGGTAGGCCCGGTAGACCTCGCCGGCGACGAGGAGCTCGACCACCCCTTCGCGCAGCCGCTCGGGATCCAGCTCGGGCAGCGCCTCCCGGGCCCGGCGGGTCAGCCGCTCCACCTCGGGGCCGAGCCCGGTCGTCACGACGTGCCGCTTGGCCTCGGTCACCGCCTCCTCGTAGTCGGGCTCACCCCCGGTCGCGACCCAGGTCTGCTGCAGCACCGGCGTCGACGCCGGGTCGACCAGCGCCGCCTGGACCACCCGCAACGCGTCGTACCCGGTCGTGCCCGCGCAGGCCCAGTCCGCGGGCAGCCGCTCGGTGCCCTCGAGGATCTTCTCCACCCAGATCGGGGTGCCCGGTCGGCATGCCGCGGCGAGCTGGTCGAGATACCCGGTGGGGTCGCTCAGGCCGTCCGGGTGGTCGATCCGGAAGCCGTCGATCAGCCCCCGATGGTGCAGCTCGAGCAGCACGGCGTGCGTCGCATCGAAGACGTCAGGCTCCTCGACCCGCACCCCGATCAGCTCGTCTACCTCGAAGAACCGGCGGTAGTTCAGCCATGACGCCTTCTCCCGCCAGTGCGCCAGCACGTAGTGCTGGCGGGCCAGCAGATCGGCCAGCTCATCCACCCCTTCGCTCCCGAGAGCCAAGGGGAAGACGTGCTCGTGGTAGCGGATCACCGGCTCGCCGGCCACCTCGTCGCGGGTGATCTCACCGGAGTCGAGCACCTCGGCCAGCGGCGCGCCGAGGATCGGGACCGCGAGGCGACCGCCGGCGGCCTTCCAGTCGATGTCGAACCAGTGCGCGGTCGGGGCGTCGCGCCCCTCCTTGAGCACCCGCCAGAGGGGGGCGTTGAGGTGCTCCGGAGCGACGAAGGCCATGTGGTTGGGCACGACGTCGACGACCAGACCCAGCCCGTGCTCGTGCGCCGCCGCCGCCAGCGACTCGAAGCCGTCGAGACCACCGAGCTGGTCGCTCACCCGCGTGTGGTCCACGACGTCGTAGCCGTGCTCGCTGCCGGGCGCGGCCTGGAGGATCGGCGAGAGGTAGAGGTGGGAGACCCCGAGCTCGGTGAGGCGCGGCACGAGGCGCTGCGCGTCGGCGAAGGCGAACCCCTCGTGCAGCTGCAGCCGGTAGGTGCCCGTGACCGGGCGGCTCACGAGGCGGTGCTCAGCTCGTCGGGCAGCGGGGTGGTGAAGTCGAGCAGCTCGGTGAGGTGGCGCTCGACGAGGGGCAGCACCTCGGCGACGGTGATCTCGCGGCCGGCCTCCTGGCTCAGCGTGGACACATCGGCGTCCGGGATGCCGCACGGGACGATCGAAGTGGCCCAGCCGAGGTCGCAGTCGCAGTTCAGCGCGAAGCCGTGCATCGCCACGTCGCGGCTCACCCGGATGCCGATCTGACCCAGCTTGCGATCGCGCGCACCGTCCTCGCCGAGCACCCAGATGCCCGAGCGGCCCTCGACCCGGGTCGTCTCGACGCCGAGGTCGCGCGCGACGCGAATCATCATCTCCTCAAGCCGGCGCACGTAGGCGACGACGTCGATCGGGTCGGGCAGGTGGACGATCGGGTAGCCGACGATCTGGCCCGGGCCGTGCCAGGTGATCTTGCCGCCGCGGTCGACGTCGATGACCGGGGTGCCGTCGAAGGGCCGCTCGTGGGCCTCGGTGCGCTTGCCGGCGGTGTAGACCGCGGTGTGCTCGAGCAGCAGGACGGTGTCCTCGCGCTCGCCGGACACAACGCCGGCGTGGACCTGCTTCTGCAGCTCCCACGCGTCCATGTAGTCCACCGTGCCGTGGTCGTCAGAGGCGAAGCCGACGTGCTCGAAACGCATGGGTCCTACTGTAGTTCGCTCGTGAGCCAGGTCACGGGTAGCGGGGAGCCTGCAGCACTTTCGTGGGGGGTGTGGATAAGTCCGCGGGCAAATCCGGGGATCTCGGCATCCTTGAGGGCATGGAGCTCGACGAGGACACGAGAGACCACGCGACGGCCGCGAGCGGTGCCGGGGCGCCCCGCCCGGACGCCCCGCAGGTCCCCGGGTACCGGGTGATGGCCCAGGTTGGCCGGGGCAGCACCGCGACGGTGTGGCGGGCGCGGCGGGTGAGCGACGACTCGCTCGTGGCGCTCAAGGTGCTGCACGCCGAGGCCGACGAGCAGGCGCTGCGGGAGCACGCGGTGCTGCAGTCCGATGCCGGTGAGCACGTCGTGCGAGTGCACGACTGCGTCGCGGGGCAGGGCGAAGGGGGACCAGTCACCGTCCTCGTCCTCGACTGGATGGCCGGCGGCAGCCTGAGCGACGTCATGGCCGGGCGCGGCTTCCTCAACGCCGGGGAGACGGTGACCGTCGTCGCGCCGCTCGCGACCGCGCTCGGCCGGCTGCACCGGATCGGGGTGGTGCACGGGGACGTCGCCCCCGGCAACGTCCTCCTCGACTCCACCGGGCGCCCGGTGTGGGGCGACCTCGGGTACGCGCGCCTCGTCGGCTTCGACCGGGCGGCCGAGGATGCGTGGGGGACCGACGGCTTCGTCGCGCCCGAGGTCCTCCTCGGGCGCGAGCCGAGCGCCGCCTCCGACGTCTACGGGCTCGGTGCGCTGGCCTGGTTCTGCCTCACCGGCAAGCCGCCAGGCCACGTGACGACCCGCGGCGACCTTGACCAGCTCGCCCCGGGTGCCCCCGCCGGACTGGTCGAGGTGATCCGGTCCTGCCTCGACCCCGACCCGGCCGCACGCCCCGACGCCGAGCCGCTCGCCACCGACGTCTTCGACGCGGCCCCGGCGGTCCCCCTTCGGATGACCGTGCCGGAGGACATCGCGACCTCGCTGACCCGGCGGATCCGCTCAGCCGCCGAGCAGGAGCGGAGCGAGCTCGAGGAGCCACCGGTGTGGGAGCTCGACCTCGGCGATCCGCCTCGCCGGCGGTGGCCGTGGCAGCGGCGGCGGGACGACGAGTCCGTCGAGGTGGCGTCCGAGGGGCGAAGGGGTACGCGAGCCCCGCGGCGGAAGGCGGCCCATGCCGCCCCGGCCGAGCGGGCCGGACGGCCTTGGCTCGCGCCTGTGACCCTGGTCTGCATCGTCGGGCTCGTGCTCGCGGTCCTCGTGCCGTGGGAGCGGCTCGCGCAGGCCAGTCCGGGGGGAGAGGGGGTGGCGGCCACGGTCGAACCCGCGGTTGAGGCCGTGGCCGCTGCTCCGAGCGTGGACGAGACACTGCTCGCCGACCGGCAGGCGCCGCGCCGTGACCCGAGGGCGACGACCCAGGCACTCGCCTCGCTGCGGGCCCGGATGCTGCTCGAGCGGGACCGGCAGCTGCTCGAGGACCTCGCGGAGCGCGACTCCTCGGCCCGCCGGGCCGATGCCGCGGTGCTGCGCGAGCTGGCGGACTCCGGGAGCAGCTACGAGGGGCTGCGCTTCACGGTCGCCTCGGCCGAGGTGGTGCGTACCGACGGGGCTGACTCCGTCGTGGTCCGCGCCGCGATCGACCAGTCCGCCTATGTGGTCGAGGACGGCGACGGGGACGGCACGCCGCACCCCGCGGTGGAGGGCGAGCCGCTCGACCTCGAGCTCGTCTTCGACGACCGGTGGCGCATCGCGACGATCACCCGGCCCTGACCCCCTTCGCCGTCCAGCGCGGTCCCGGCGCTGTCCCGGCGCTTTTCCGCTCCGCTCAGCTCGCACCTGCCTTGGCAGGTGCGAAGGAGGGGATGGGTCAGGAGAGGACCCAGCGGACCATCGCCGGGAGGTCGGGGTGCTCCCAGGTGAAGTCCTGCTCGCGGAGCACCTGGGGCAGGACCCGCTGCGAGCCGAGGATCTCTCCGGCGAACTCGCCGAGGACCGCGTACATCGCGGGCTTGGGCGCGGGCAGGACCGCCGGCCGGTGCAGCTGGCGGCCGAGCTCCTTGGCGAGGTCGACCTGGCGGGTCGGCTGCGGCGCGCCGAGGTTGACCGGCCCTTCGACCTCGCCGTCGATCAGCCAGGTCAACGCCCGCACCTCGTCGACGAGGGAGATGAGCGGCCAGAACTGCCGACCCGAGCCCAACGGGCCGCCGAGCCCGAGCCGGGCGAGGGTGAGCACCTGGTCCATCGCCCCGCCCTCGCGGGCCATGACGATGCCGGTGCGGGCATGCGCCACGCTCATCCCGGCCTCGCGGGCGGGGTCCGCCGCCTGCTCCCAGGCCCGGACCACCTCGGCAAGGAAGCCGGTGCCACCCGCCGACGCCTCGGTGAGCACCTCCTCGCCGCGATCGCCGTAGAAGCCGACCGCGGACCCGGCGACCATCCGGGCGACCCCGGCCTGCGCGGCCCGCTCGGCGAGCAGGCGCGTCGTGTCGACCCGGGAGCGCAGGATCGTCTCCTTGTACTCCCGGCTCCACCGCTTGTCGCCGACGCCGGCACCGGCGAGGTTGACCACGACGTCGCTGCCCTCGAGCGCGGCGGGGTCGAGGACCCCCTTCGCCGCATCCCATCGGACCTGGTGCGGTGAGCCCGACTCACCCCGGACCAGCTCGACGACCTCGGTCCCTCGCTCACGCAGGTGCGCGCAGAGCGCGGTGCCGATCAGGCCGGTCGAGCCTGCGACGACAACGCGCTCTGCGCTCATGCCTGCACTCACCCTCATGCCTCGAAGTGGCCCTCCTCAAGACGGGCCTTGACCGTCCCGAGGAAGCGGGCAGCGTCGGCCCCGTCGACGACCCGGTGGTCATAGGAGAGCGCGAGGTACATCATCGAGCGGATCGCGATCGTCTCCCCACCGAGCTCGTCGCCGACGACGACCGGGCGCTTGACGATCGCACCGGTACCGAGCATCGCCACCTGCGGCTGGTTGAGGATCGGGGTGTCGAAGAGGGCTCCTCGACTACCCGTGTTGGTGATCGTGAAGGTGCCGCCGGAGAGGTCGTCCGGGGTGATCTTGGAGTCCCGGGTCCGCTCGGCGACATCGGCGATCGCGCGGGCCAGCCCGGCGACGTTGAGGTCGCCGGCCTTCTTCACCACGGGGGTGAGCAGGCCACGCTCGGTGTCGACGGCGATCGCGAGGTTCTCCTCGCCGTGGTAGACGATCTCCTCACCCTCGACGCTGGAGTTGATCACCGGGTGCTGCTTGAGCGCCTCGGCGGTCGCCAGCGCGATGAAGGGCAGGAACGAGAGCTTGGTGCCCTCGCGCCGCTGGAAGTCGTCCTTGCTCCGGGCGCGGACCTGGGCGACCTTGGTCATGTCGACCTCGACCACCGTGGTGAGCTGCGCCGAGACCTGTAGCGACTCGACCATCCGCTCGGCGATGACCTTGCGCAGGCGGCTCATCTTCTCGCGCGAGCCACGCTTGGAGGTCGGGACCGAGCTCTCCATGCCCTTCGGCGGGCCGGACGGCGCCGAGCCGGCGGAGTCGCCGGACCCGCTGCCGGAGTCCTTGGCCGGTGCGGACTCCTCCGGCTGGTTCTTGGCCTTGGCGGCAGCGAGGACGTCCTCCTTGCGGATGCGTCCGCCGATGCCCGAGCCCTCGACCGTGCTGAGGTCGATCTCGTTGTCCGCCGCGAGCTTGCGCACGAGCGGGGTGACGTACTTCGAGGCGTCCTGCGGGGGACCGTCGACCTTGGGCGCCGAGGCCGTCGCCGGACCGCGAGCGTCCTGGGCGTCGCCCTGGTCGGTCGGGGAGTCGGCCAGACCGTCGTCCTCGCCCTTGTCGCCCTTGTCGGAGGAGTCGCCCTTGTCGGAGGACTTCTTGCTCTCCGAGGACTTCTTCGAGTCGTCGTCCTTGGCGGACTGCTTCTCGTCCGTGGCGTCCTCGTCGTGGTCGGCCGCCGGCTGGTCCTCGACGTCGCCTCCCTCGCCGTCCTCGGGCAGCGACTCGTCCTTCTGGTCGCTGTCGTCGGTGTCCTCCTCGGCCGCGGTCTCCTCGGTCTCGGGGGTGTCGGTGCCCGACTCCTCGCTCGAGTCGTCGCTCGAGCCCTTGGACTCGTCGGAGCCGGACTCGTCGCCCTCGGAGTCATCAGACCCGCCGCCGGAGCCGCCGATGACGGCTAGGTCCGCGCCGACCTCGACGGTCTCGTCCTCGTCGGCGAGGATCTTCGTCAGGGTGCCGGCGGCCGGCGAAGGGATCTCGGTGTCGACCTTGTCGGTGGAGACCTCGAGCAGCGGCTCGTCGACCTCGACCTCGTCACCCTCGGCCTTGAGCCACCGGGTGATCGTGCCCTCGGTGACCGACTCGCCGAGGGCCGGCATCGTGACCTTCTCGCCGTCGTCGGAGCCACCGGACGAGCCACCCGAAGAGCCGGAGCCCTTGGACTCCTTCGCGTCCTTCGCGTCCTCAGAGTCCTTCGCGTCCTCAGAGTCCTGCGCGTCCTCAGAGTCCTGCGAGTCCTCGGCCTCCTCCTCGGACGAGGAGCCCTCCGCCTCCGCGGCGTCGTCGTCCCCCTTCGCCTCCTCGTCGGAGTCCGTCGAGTCCTCGGAGTCCTCGGAGTCCTCGGAGTCCTCCGACTCATCAGAGCCGCCAGAGCCCTCACCGTCGCCGATCACGGCGAGGTCGGCGCCGACCTCGACGGTGTCGTCCTCCTCGACGAGGATCTCCTGCAGCGTCCCGGCGACGGGGGAGGGGATCTCGGTGTCGACCTTGTCGGTCGAGACCTCGAGCAGCGGCTCGTCGACCTCGACCTCGTCGCCGACGCTCTTCAGCCACCGCGTCACGGTGCCCTCGGTGACGGATTCCCCCAGTGCCGGCATGGTCACGCGTTCAGACATGAGCTTGGATCTCCTTCGGACTTAACTCACTCGTGGGCTCGGTCACAGACTCTCACGACCGGCCCGCCGATGGGCGAGGCAGGTCACACCCGCTTGGCTCAGGCGTGCGCGTGCAAGGGCCGACCCGCGGCGAGCATCGCCGCCTCGCCGAGCGCCTCGCCCTGGGTCGGGTGGGCGTGCACGAGGGAGGCGACCTCCTCGGGGTGGGCCTCCCAGCCGACCATGAGCTGGGCCTCGCCGACCAGCTCGCTCACCCCCGCGCCCACCATGTGCACCCCGAGCACCGCTCCGTCCTTCTCGCGGACGATCGTGATCGATCCGGTCGTGGCCTTGATCAGGCTGCGCCCGTTGCCGCCCAACGGATAGCTCACCGTCTCGACGTCGTGGCCGGCCGCACCGGCCTGCTCTGCGGTCAGCCCGACCGAGGCGATCTCGGGGTCGCTGTACGTCACGCGCGGGATCACCGCGTCGCGCACCGGAGCGGGCTCGAGCCCGGCGACGTCCTCGGCGACGAAGATGCCGTGGGCGAAGCCGCGATGCGCCAGCTGCAGCCCCGGCACGAGGTCACCCACCGCGCGCACGCCATCGACGGACGTGCGCAGCCGCTCGTCGGTGGTGACCAGGCCGCGCTCCATCGCCACCCCGGCCTCCTCGTAGCCCAGCCCCTCGCTGCTCGGCCCGCGGCCGACCGCGACGAGCACGAGGTCGACCTCGATCGGGTCGCCCTCCTCGAGCCGCACCGTCGCGCCGGCGTCTTCGGCCTCGACACCGGACACCCGGGCGCCGGTGCGCATCGCGATGCCGCGCTTGCGGAAGGCTCGCTCGAGCGCCTTGCTCATGCTCGGCTCCTCGGCCGCGACGAGCCGGTCGAGCGCCTCGACGACGGTCACCTCGCACCCGAGCCCGGCGAAGATCGAGGCGAACTCGACCCCGATCACCCCGCCGCCGAGCACCGCGACCCGCTCGGGCATCTCCTCGAGCCGCAGCGCCTGGTCGCTCGTCATGACCCGCGGGCCGAGCTCGATGCCCGGGAGCACCCTGGGATGACTGCCGGTGGCGAGCACGACGGTGCGGCCGGTGAGCCGTCGCCCGTCGACCTCGACGGTGCTGGCGTCGACGAGGCGCCCCCGGCCGGGGACGACCTCGGCTCCGGACTGCTTCACCAGCCCCTGCAGCCCCTTGTACAGCTGCCCGACGACCTTGTCCTTGTAGCCGTGCAGCGCTTCGAGGTCGACCCCCTCGAAGCTCGTCCGCAGCCCGAAGGTGGCGCCGTGGGCCGCGGCCTCGGCCACCTCGGCGCTGTGCAGCCACGCCTTGGTCGGGATGCAGCCGCGGTGCAGACAGGTGCCACCGACCTTGTCCTCCTCGACGAGCGCCACGCTCAGCTCGAGCTGGCGGGCGCGCAGCGCGCAGGCGTAGCCGCCGCTGCCGGCGCCGAGGATGACGAGGTCGTAGGTGTCGGTGCTGTCGCTGTCAGTCACGGAGCGCTCCTTCGGGTCCGGCGATCGGGTGGCGGGCGAAGGGGGGGTCAGCCCAGCTGCTCGAGGTAGCGGATCAGGGTCGCCACGGCGACCCCGGTGCCGCCCTTGTCGAGGTGGCCCTTGGCTCCCCCTTCGTTGAAGGAGGGACCGGCGATGTCGAGGTGCGCCCACGGGATCGACTCGCCGTCGGCCCCCTTCGCGAACTCCTGGAGGAAGAGCCCGGCCGTCAGCGTCCCGCCCCAGCGGTCGGCCTTGTGCGCGAGGTCGGCGACGTGGGAGTCCAGGCCCTTGCGCAGGTCGACCGGCAGCGGCAGCGGCCAGGAGGGCTCGTCGACCTCGGCCGACGCGGCGCCAACGGTGTCGCGCAGGGCGTCCTCGTTGCTCATCACCGCGAAGATGTCCGGGCCCAGCGCGACGACCGCGGCGCCGGTGAGGGTCGCGACGTCGATGATCGTCTCGGCGCCCTGCTCGGCCGCGAGGCACATGCCGTCGGCAAGCACCATCCGGCCCTCGGCGTCGGTGTCGATGATCTCGACGGTGGTGCCGTTGCGCATCGTCACGACGTCACCGGGACGCTGGGCGTTGCTGCCCGGCATGTTCTCGGCGAGGCAGAGGTAGCCGGTGACGGCGACGGGCAGCGCCAGCTCGGCGGCAGCGACGACGGTCGCGGCGACCGCGGCGGCGCCGGCCATGTCTGACTTCATCGTGAGCATCCCCGAGGCGGGCTTGATGCACACGCCACCGGTGTCGAAGGTGATGCCCTTGCCGACCAGACCGATCTTCTTCGCGCCGCGGCTGCGCGCCGGCTTGTAGCTCAGCTCGACGATGCGCGGCGGGCGGGAGCTGCCCTGACCGACACCGACGATCCCGCCGAAGCCGCCCTCGGCGAGCTCCTTGTCGTCGAGGACCTTCACGGTCAGCTTGCCCGAGGAGGCCTTGGCGACCTGGGTGACCTCGTCGGCGAAGGACTGCGGGTAGAGCAGGTTCGGCGCGGTGTTGACCAGGTCGCGCGCCCAGGCGACGCCCTTGCCGAGGACCTCGGCGCGGGCGAGCACGTCCTTCGGCGAGGCCTTGCGGCCCAGAGCCGAGGCCACCTCGATCGTGCCCAGGCTGGCCTCCTGCGGCGACGACTTGTGGGCGGTGAAGCTGTACGAGCCAGCCAGCGCGCCCTCGGCGATCGCGGCGAGCTGGGCCTCGTCGGCGTGCGGCAGGGCGAGGCGCACCGTGGTGTCCTTCGCGCAGGCCCGCACGGCGGCACCCGCAGCACGGCGCAGGTCGTCGGTGCTCACGTCGGCGTCACCGACACCGACGAGCAGGACCTTGCGCGCCTTGAGCCCGGCCACGGCCGGGACGACGGTGGTCGAGCCGACCGAGGTGCTGGGGGAGAGGACCTCGACCGCGGCGCCCAGCGCCTTCGCGGTGTCCTTGGGCAGGTCGACCGAGGCGACCACCTCGGCGCGCTGCTCCGCCCCCTTCGCGTCCTTGGCCTTGCGCGAGCTGCGGGAGCGTCCGCTCTCCTGCCCGGCGGCCTGGACACCGATGATCACGGTGTCTCCGGAGAAGCTGGCGAGCGAGCGCGTTGCGAGGGTCAGGGTGGGCACAGGCGATCCTTCCGACGGTGGTCGAGGTTGTCGTTCCTGGCCGAGGCTAGCCGCCGCGGGTGGACGAGTAGCCTGCGGGCTATGACGCAGCGCACATCACCCCTGCACCAGGCCCATGTCGACCTCGGCGCGAAGATGGCCGACTTCGGCGGCTGGGACATGCCGATCGAGTACCCGGGCGGCGGGGTCGTCGCCGAGCACACGGCGGTGCGCGAGGCGGTCGGGATCTTCGACGTGAGCCACCTCGGCAAGGCCACCGTCTCCGGCGCCGGCGCAGCCGACTTCGTCAACCGCTGCCTGACCAACGACATCACCCGGATCGAGCCGGGCAAGGCGCAGTACACCCTGTGCTGCAACGAGTCCGGCGGTGTCGTCGACGACCTCATCCTCTACCTGCGCGCCGACGACGACGTCTTCCTCATGCCCAACGCGGCCAACACCGCCGAGGTGGTCGGCATGCTCAGCGACGCCGCGCCGGAGGGGGTCACCGTCACCGAGCAGCACGACGACTTCGCCGTCATCGCCGTCCAGGGGCCGCTCTCGGACGAGGTGCTCACGGCGCTGGACCTGCCGGTGGACCACGACTACATGTCCTACGACGAGGCCGAGATCGAGGGCACGACGATCTCGGTGTGCCGCACCGGCTACACCGGCGAGCGCGGGTATGAGCTGATCGTCCCCGCCGACAGCGCGAAGGGGGTCTGGGACCGCCTGCTCGCGGAGGTCACCGAGCGCGGCGGCCTGCCGTGCGGCCTGGGTGCCCGCGACACCCTGCGGACCGAGATGGGATACCCGCTGCACGGCAACGAGCTCAGCCCGGACATCACCCCGGTCATGGCCGCCTCGGCGTGGGCCGTGGGCTGGGACAAGCCGGAGTTCTGGGGCAAGGAGGCTCTCGTCGCGCAGCGGGTCGCCAAGTCCTCGCGGGTGATGAAGGGCCTGCTGGTGACCGGGCGCGGGATCCCGCGCAAGGGCTGCCAGGTCAAGGACGGCGAGGGTCAGGTCGTCGGGGTGGTCACCTCGGGCACCTTCAGCCCGACCCGCAAGGAGGGCATCGCCCTCGCGCTGGTCGAGCGCTCGGTCAAGGTCGACGACGAGGTCGTCATCGACGTGCGCGGCCGCGAGCTGACCGCGACGGTGACCAAGCCCCCCTTCGTCAAGACCCAGGTGCGTCAGGCCTGAGGCGCTGCTCGCTCAGGTGACCTCGGCTCCGCGCTCGACCTGCGGGCGCGGCAGCCGGGTGCGCCTCATCTGGAAACTGCGCAGCACGCTGTAGAGCGCCAGCCCGCGCAGCTCGGTGTCCTCGCCGAACTTCTCGAGGATGAGCCGCTTGGTCTTGCGCCACGTCGCGATCGCCTGGACCAGCGCGATCGCGAAGATGATGTAGACCGACAGGAAGACCAGCGTCGCCTGCCGCGGGGCGAAGAGGGAGAGCACGAGCACCGCGAGCATGACGATGAGCAGGATCTCGCCCAGCTGGAAGGTCGAGTCGACGCGGTCCCGGACGAAGCGGCGCACCGGCCCCTTGTCGCGGGCGGGCAGGTGACGGTCGTCGCCGCTGACCATCGCCTGGCGCATCTTGGCATTGGACTCGCGACGCTTCTCCTTGTCGCGGGCCCTCGCCTGCTTGCGGTCGTCGGCGACGAGCGGGCGCTTGCGGGCGGCCTCCTGGTCCCGGCGCTTGGGCGTCGGACGGTTCTTGGCCCCCTCGCGCTGGGGTCGCTCCTCGGCGGTCGCCGCCTGCCGCTCGTTCTCGCTCTGCTTCTTCCGTCCGAACACGAGAGGCAACTCTAGTGCCCGCCGGCTCATCCCCCTTCGCCGTCGTCGGTGGCAGGCGCTCGACCCCGGCCCGCGATACCGTCACGGACGTGACTGACGACGTGCTGACCGCAGACCAGATCGACGACGTCCGGACCCGGGTCCAGGGGCTGATGCCCGGGGTGCGCAGCGACCTCGAGGCGCTGACCCGGATCCCGAGCGTGAGCCTGGACTCCTTCGACCAGGCCGAGGTGCAGCGCAGCGCCGAGGCGACCGCCGAGCTGCTGCGCGCCGAGGGTCTTGAGGTCGAGATCGTCAGCGAAGGGGGGCGGCCGGCCGTCATCGGTCACCTCGCCGGACCGGAGGGCGCGCCGACCGTGCTGCTCTACGCCCACCACGACGTGCAGCCCCCGGGGGACCGGGCGGACTGGGACAGCGAGCCCTTCGAGCCCACCGAGCGTGACGGGCGGCTCTACGGCCGCGGCGCGGCCGACGACAAGGCGGGCGTCATGGCCCACGTCGCGGCGCTGCGCGCCCACGCCGGCCGGCTCCCGTGCTCGGTGACCGTCTTCGTCGAGGGGGAGGAGGAGATCGCCAGCGAGTCCCTCCCGCGGATCCTGGAGCGCCACGGCGAGAAGCTGCAGGCCGACGCGATCGTCCTCGCCGACTCGCTGAACTGGGCGATCGGCACCCCGGCCCTGACGACGACGCTGCGCGGGTCGCTGCGCGCCGTCGTCACCGTGCGCACCCTCGACCACGGCGTGCACTCGGGGATGTTCGGCGGGGCCTGCCCCGAGGCGATCACCAGCCTGACCCGCCTGCTCGCCACCCTGCACGACGACCAGGGCGACGTCGCGATCGAGGGCCTGGTCCACGAGGACGCGGCGAGCAGCGACGAGGAGCTCGGCTTCGACGAGGCCCGGCTGCGCGAGGAGTCCGGTCTGCTGCCCGGCACCGAGCTCATCGGAACCGGCTCGCTGCTCTCCCGGCTCTGGACCAAGCCCGCGGCCGTGGTCATCGGCATCACCTGCCCGAGCGTCGAGGAGGCCGGCAACGTCCTCAACGCCTCGGCGAGCGCGAAGATCAACCTGCGGCTCAACCCCACCCAGGACCCGCAGGACGCCTGGGCTGCGCTGCAGCGGCACCTCGCCGACCACGCCCCGTGGGGGGCCACCGTCGAGGTCGAGCTGGACGAGCAGGGCTGGGGCTTCGCGGCCGATGCCGAAGGGCCGGTCTACGACCAGGCGCGGGCCGCCTTCGCCGACGCGTGGGGGACCGAGCCGGTCGACGTCGGCATCGGCGGGTCGATCCCCTTCGTCCAGGCCTTCGCCGAGCGGTTCCCGGACGCGGCGATCCTCGTCACCGGGGTCGAGGACCCCGACACCCGGGCCCACGGGGCGAACGAGTCGCTGCACCTCGGGGAGTTCGAGCGGGTGTGCATCGCCGAGGCGCTGCTCCTCGCGCGTCTCGGCGCGATGGGCGCCACCGGTCGGGACTGAGTCGTGCCGCAGTCGGCGGAGGAGATCTTCGAGCTCGCGCGCCTCGAGCCTCGCGGGGAGGACGACCTCGGCTTCCGGTCGTGGCCGGCCTTCCCATGGGTGGCAGGGGAAGGGGAGGTCCTTCCACGACCGCTCGACCCGCCCGTGGCGACCGATCGGGTCCGGGACGGCGAAGGGGGGCGGCCGTGCTTCCGGTGCACCCACCCGGACGAAGGGGTGGTCTGGCGGGATGACCGATGGTTGCTCGCCTCTTCGTGCGAGGGGCGGGGCGGCCTGCTGTCCTTCTGGCTGCAGACCCGGGAGCACATGGACTTCGGGGAGATGACCGAGGAGCTCGCCGGCGAGCTCGGTCGGCTGGTGCTCCGCTGCCACAACGCGATGCTCGCCCTGCCCAATGCCGGGAGGGTGCACATCGGCAAGTGGGGTGACGGCTCAGCCCACCTGCACGTGCTGCTCATGGTCCGCCCCGAGCGGCTGGCCCAGGTGATCGGCAGCTTCGCCGTGGAGTGGGACGACCTGCTCCCGGTGATCCCGATCGAGGTCTGGGAGGCCGAGGTCGCGCAGGTAGCCGCCGCGATGGCTGCCGGCGGTGATGGTGAGGTGCTCGTACCGTCCTGACCGAGGGAAGGCGGCGGGCGTTCTCCCAGGTCAGAGCGTTGTCAGTGGTCAGTGGCAGGGTTGCTTCATGGAGACGACCTCCCCCTTCGCGCCCCCGGCGGCGGTGCTCGCGCTGCGAGACCGCCGGGTCGCGATGGAGGGCGCGGTGCGTGCTCTCGACGGCGTCGAGGAGCGGCTCTTCGAGGCCGGCACGGCAGAGATCGACGAGCTGCTGGCCCTCACCGACGAGCTGGTGCGTCGGGCGGAGGCCGCCCGGTTCAGTCTGGTGCGGGAGGCCCACGAGCGCGGCCTGGTCGCCGAGTCCGACGTGGCCTCCCTCACCGCGTGGGTGATCGATCGGTCGATGGGCGCCCGGCAGGCGGGTGGAGGCGGCATCGCCCGGGCGGTCACCAGCCTGGAGCGCGAGATCAACGCGCTCGTCCGCGAGGCCGTCGAGTCGGGACGCATCTCGGTGTCGGTGGCCAACGTGGTCATCGCCGAGATCACCAAGATCGAGTCGCGCCTGGCCGAGGGTGCACGCGACGCCGTCCTCGGCGGGATGATCACCATGGGCGAGATCGAGGGGGCGCGGGGAGTGCGCCGGGTCCGACCCGAGCTGCTGGCCCGCTATGGCATCGCGGGCGAGCTCGAGCGCGAGCAGGACCGGTTACGGCGTGGGCGGGCGCTCTCGCGACCCGTCGTCGACGACGGCCTGCACGAGTACCGCCTGGTGCTCGACCCCGAGGGTGCCGCCGTGCTTGAGGCGGCCCTCGAGGCGCTGTCGAGCCCGGCACCGTGCGAGGACCCGCAGACCGGGGTCGTGGAGCGTGACCTGCGCAGCAGCGACCAGCGCCGGGCGGACGCGTTGATCGACCTGGTCCGGGGCGCGACCTCGGTGATGGACACCCGAGCCGGGCGGGGCGCCAAGGCATCGCTGCTCGTGACCATGGGGCTCGACCAGCTGCGCGCCGGCCTCGGCGCCGGCCGCACCCTCGGTGGCCTCGACGCGGGCACGCTGCTCGACCCGACGACGGTGCGCCGCCTGTCGTGCGACGCCGAGCTGATCCCGGTGACCCTCGGCGGAGCCGGTGAGGTGCTTGAGC
>NZ_VIUW01000003.1 GCF_007828725.1 Marihabitans asiaticum | reverse complement strand
CACCCCTTCGTCGACTCGCTCGGACGAGAGATCGCCGAGCAACGGCTCGGCGGCGCCTGGGGGCTCCCGGACCGGCTGCCGGAGCGCGCCTACCGGGTGATCACGCTCGCGGGGACGGCGTCCGCAGCCGCTCGGATCGGGTTGGAGCACTCCGGGGCGGTGACCGCTCGTACCGCGGCAGACCGGGAGCAGGCGTTGCGCGCGCTGGCGAAGGGGGCGGATGCCCACCTCGTCGACGCGACGAACGCCGCCTGCGCGGCGGTCGCCGGCTGGGTCCCGGCCCGCTAGGCACGAAACCCAGCCGGCTGGGTCTTGATGAGCTGGCTGGGTCTCGAAAGCCAGCCAGGTCCACGAAACCCAGCCGGCTGGGTTTTGTGGAGGGGGCGAAGGGGTCAGAGCACCGAGCGGTACACCTCGAGGGTGCGCTCGGCGATGCTCTCCCAGGAGAACTCGCGCACCGCCCGCTCGCGTCCGGCGGCACCCATCGCCCTGGCGCGGTCCTCGTCTGAGACGGCCTCGGTCAGGGCGGCGGCGAGGTCGCTGACGAACCTCTCGGGGTCGGTCGGCGCGCCCGTGCCGTCGCTCACCTGGTCGATGGGGACGAGCCAGCCGGTCTCGCCGTCCGCGACCACCTCCGGGATCCCCCCGGTCGCGGTGCCCACGACCGGCAGGCCGCACGCCATCGCCTCGAGGTTGACGATGCCGAGGGGCTCGTAGACCGACGGGCAGACGAAGACCGTGCCGGCGCTGAGCAGCGCGATGACCTCAGCGCGCGGCAGCATCTCGGCGATCCAGACCACGCCGTCGCGCTCCTGGCGCAGCCCCGCGATGAGCTCCTCGACCTCGGCCTGGATCTCGGGGGTGTCCGGCGCCCCGGCGCAGAGCACGAGCTGGACCTCCGGCGGGAGCTCGGCCGCGGCTCGCAGGAGCAGGGGCAGGCCCTTCTGCCGGGTGATCCGGCCGACGAAGACCACGCTGGGCCGGCCGGGGTCGACGCCGTGGCGGCGCACCGCCTCGTCCTCGCGGGCGGGCTGCCACAGCTCGGCGTCGATGCCGTTGTGCACGACGTGGACCCGGTCGGGGTCGATGCCGGGGTAGGAGCGCAGGATGTCGGCGCGCATGCCCGCGCTCACCGCGATGATCGCGGCCGCAGAGCGGTAGGCGCTCTCCTCGATCCAGGAGGACAGGGCGTACCCTCCGCCGAGCTGCTCGGCCTTCCACGGCCGCAGCGGCTCGAGGCTGTGAGCGCTCACGACGTGCGGGATGCCGTGCAGCAGCGAGGCGACGTGCCCGCCGAGGTTGGCGTACCAGGTGTGCGAGTGCACGAGGTCGGCGCCGGCGCAGTCCTGCGCCATCGCCAGGTCCACGCCCATCGTCCGCAGCGCGGCGTTGGCCCCTCCCAGCTCGACGAGATCGGGGTATCCCGTGGTCCCCCCTTCGCCCCTCTCCTCGCCGAAGCAGCGCACCCGCACGTCGAGGTCGCCGCGGCTACGCAACGCCCTCGTCAGCTCCGCGACGTGCACCCCCGCCCCTCCGTAGATCGCCGGCGGGTACTCCTTGGTCAGGATGTCGAGACGCACACCCCACACGGTAGGGCCGACGCGCTAGGTTCGGGGGTGAAGACGACCCGAAAGGCAGCCATGCCGCAGCGACGCACCGCAGCACCGAAGGTCCTCGCCATCGTCCTCGCCGGCGGGGAGGGCAAGCGGCTCATGCCGCTCACCGCCGAGCGGGCCAAGCCGGCCGTCCCGTTCGGGGGGATCTACCGGCTCATCGACTTCGCCCTGTCCAACGTCATCAACTCCGGGTACCGCAAGGTCGTCGTCCTCACCCAGTACAAGTCGCACAGCCTGGACCGGCACGTCTCGCGCGCCTGGCGGATGTCGACCATGCTGGGCAACTACGTCGCCGCGATCCCGGCCCAGCAGCGGGTGGACAAGTCGTGGTACACCGGCAGCGCCAACGCGATCTTCCAGTCGCTCAACGCGATCGCCGACGAGCGCCCCGACATCGTCGTCGTCGTCGGCGCCGACCACGTGTACCGGATGGACTTCTCCCAGATGGTCGAGCAGCACCTCGACACCGGCGCCGCCTGCACCGTCGCCGCGATCCGCCAGCCGATCGAGCTGAGCACCCAGTTCGGCGTCGTCGAGGTCCAGCCGCAGGACCCTCGGCGCATCTCCGCCTTCCGGGAGAAGCCCGCCGACGCGGTCGGGCTGCCGGATGCCCCGCACGAGGTGCTCGCGTCGATGGGCAACTACGTCTTCACCACCGACGCGCTCATCGACGCCGTCACCCGCGACGACCGCGACGAGGACAGCTCGCACGACATGGGTGGCGACATCGTCCCGGACTTCGTCTCGCGCGGTGAGGCCTTCGCGTACGACTTCAGCAGCAACGAGGTGCCGGGGGCGAAGGACCGCGACCGCGGCTACTGGCGCGACGTCGGCACCCTCGACAGCTACTACGACGCGCAGATGGACCTCACCTCGATCCATCCGATCTTCAACCTCTACAACTACGACTGGCCGATCTACACCCACTACGGGCCGTACCCGCCGGCGAAGTTCGTCCACGGCGAGCAGGGCCGCATCGGTGAGGCGCTGAACAGCTGCGTCTCCCCCGGCGTCGTCGTCTCCGGCGCACGGGTGAACAACTCGATCCTCTCCCCCGGGTGCTTCGTGCACTCCTACTCCAGCATCGACGACTCGGTGCTGCTCAACGGCGTCGACGTCGGGCGCAGCGCCCAGCTGCGCCGGGTGATCCTCGACAAGGACGTCGTGGTCCCCGAGGGCGCCCAGATCGGCTTCGACGCCGAGCACGACCGGGCGCGCGGCTTCGTCGTGACCGAGTCCGGGATCACCGTCGTCGGCAAGGGCCAGGAGGTCCCGCGCTGAGCGCGCAGACCCGCGAGCAGTCGTCCCCGATGCTGCTCGTGATGGACGTCGACTCCACGCTGATCCAGGCCGAGGTGATCGAGCTGATCGCCGCCCATGCGGGGACCGAGGCCCAGGTCGCGGAGGTGACCGAGGCCGCCATGCGCGGCGAGCTCGACTTCGCCGCCAGCCTGCACGCCCGGGTGTCCACGCTCGCGGGGGTGCCGGTCTCGGCCTTCGACGATGTCCGCGAGGCCGTCGCGTACATGCCCGGGGCGAGGGAGCTGGTCACCACCTTCCGCTCCCGGGGATGGCCGGTCGGCCTGGTCTCCGGCGGCTTCGAGGAGGTCGTCCGACCGCTGGCCGACGAGCTCGGCATCGAGCACGTCCGGGCCAACCGGCTGCAGGTCGAAGGGGGTGTGCTCACCGGCCGCGTGGACGGCCCGGTCGTGGACCGGGCGGCCAAGGCCGACTTCCTGCGCGAGCTCGCCGCGCGCTACGACATCCCGATGGGCCGGACGGTCGCGGTCGGTGACGGCGCGAACGACATCGACATGGTGACCGCCGCCGGTACCGGCGTCGCCTTCTGCGCGAGGCCCGCGCTCCAGGCGGTGGCCGACGTGGTGCTCGACGAGCGCCGGCTCGACCTGCTCCTCCCCTCGCTCGGCCTGGCCCAGTAGAGGGTCAGGTGCCGACGGCGTGGAAGCCGCCGTCGACGTGGACGATCTCGCCGGTCGTCGCGGGGAACCAGTCCGAGAGCAGGGCGACGCACGCGCGCGCAGTGGGGACAGGGTCGGTCACGTCCCAGCCCAGCGGCGCCCGCTCCTGCCACTTCTCCTCGAACTGCTCGAAGCCGGGGATCGAGCGGGCCGCGGTGGTCTTGATCGGGCCGGCGGCGACGAGGTTGCAGCGCACCCCCTTCGGCCCGAGGTCGCGGGCGAGGTACCGGCTGGTGGACTCGAAGGCCGCCTTGGCCACCCCCATCCAGTCGTAGACCGGCCAGGCGAAGGAGGCGTCGAAGGTGAGCCCGACGACCGAGGAGCCCTCGCGCATCCGAGGCAGCGCCGCGACGGCGAGCGCCTTGAGCGAGTACGCCGAGACGTGCACGGCGGTGCTCACGTCCTCCCAGCTCGCCTCGAGGAAGGTGAAGGCACCCTCGGGAGCGAAGCCGATGGAGTGCAGCACCCCGTCGAGCTGGTCGCAGTGCTCGCCGAGCCGGTCGGCCAGGGTGTCGAGGTGGGCCTCGTCGGTGACGTCGAGCTCGATCACCGGGGGCCGCTCGGGCAGGCGCCCGGCGATCTTCTCGGTGATCCGCATCGTCCGGCCGAAGCTGGTGAGGATCACCGATGCGCCCTGCTCCTGGGCGAGCCGGGCGACGTGGAAGGCGATCGAGGACTCCATGAGCACCCCGGTGATGAGGAAGGTCTTGCCGGTCAGCATCTGGTGCCTTTCTGCAGAGGATGGTGGCTGGGGTACGACGGAGGAGCCTCGAAGGCCCTCAGTGCCCCATCCCGAGGCCGCCGTCGACGGGCAGCACGGCACCGCTGACGTAGGCGGCGTCGTCGGAGGCGAGGAAGGCGACGGCCCCGGCGACCTCCTCGGGCTGGGCGAAGCGCTTGGCCGGGATGGCGCCGCGGTACTCGTCCTGGGTCTTCTCGGGCAGCTCCGCGGTCATGTCGGTCTCGACGAAGCCGGGCGCGACGACGTTGGCGGTGATGCCGCGCCCCCCAAGCTCGCGGGTGATCGACCGCGCCATCCCGACCAGCCCGGACTTGCTCGCGGCGTAGTTGACCTGCCCTGGCGAGCCATACAGCCCGACGACGCTGGAGACGAGCACGATCCGTCCGAATCGCTTCTTGACCATCCCGGTGCTCGCCCGACGCACGCATCGGAAGGCGCCGGTGAGGTTGGTGTCGAGGACCGAGGTGAAGTCGTCCTCGCTCATCCGCATGAGCAGCTGGTCGTTGGTCACGCCGGCGTTGGCGACGAGCACCTCGACCGGCCCCCCGAGGATCTCCTCGGCCGTGGTGAAGGCGGCGTCGACCGATGCCGCGTCGGTGATCTCGCAGGCGACGACCTCGAGGCCGTCGACCGGGTCGCCGGAGCGCGAGGTGACGACCACCGAGTGCCCGTCGGCGACGAGGCGGTCGGCGATGGCGCGCCCGATCCCGCGGTTGCCGCCGGTGACGAGGGTCCGTCGTGGCGTCGTCATGGGTGTGCTCCTCGTCCCTGGTGGCTCCGCATGCGCGGGTGTGCGCTGCGTCACGTCCGCACGCTAGATCACTACCGGCCGGTAGAGCCAGGCGGGGTCCGTGGCCAGGGGCTTCTCAGGCCGCAGGCGTAGCCTGGGGTGATGCCTCACCCCGAGCAGGTCACGTCGATCACGACGGTGCCAGAGCCTGCCTCGGTGGACCGCGACCGTCGCACCCGCCAGTACCTGGCGATGATGGGGCTGCGGACACTCTGCTTCGTCCTCGCCTACTTCGCCGAGGGCTGGCTGCGCTGGACCTGCGTGGTTCTCGCGGTGGTCCTGCCGTACATCGCGGTGGTCGTCGCCAACGCCGTCCGGCCGCAGGTCGACACCACCGTCGCGCCCGTCCCACGGGACCAGCTGACCCGATGACCGGTCCTGATCTGCTCGTCTGCAGCGCGAAGGGGTGTCGGCGGGCCGCCGACGCGGCCGTCGTGTGGCGCAACCCCCGGCTGCACGACCGCACCCGCCGCAAGGTGTGGCTCGCCTGCACCGAGCACACCACGACCCTGCGGGACTTCCTCACACTTCGTTCCTTCCCCGTGCAGGTCCGCGCGCTCGACGACATCCCCGACGACGGCCGGCCGTGGGAGTGAGCGCGGAGCACCGCGCCGTGCTGCGACGCTCGCTCACCCTGCGCTGGCTCCGGTGGTGGCTGGTGGCCCTGCTCGTCGCCGTGGGCGCCTACGTCCTCGGTCAGTGGCAGTGGGGCAAGTACGAGGATCGCGCGGCCCGCGCGGACCGCGTGGAGCGTCACTACGAGGCGGCCCCGGTGCCGGTGGAGCAGGTGCTGGACGACGCCCCGGTCTCGCAGGACCGGGAGTGGACCCGGGTCGAGGCGAGCGGCCGGTACGCCGGCGACGATCTCGTCGTGCGCAACCGGCCCCGCGACGGGGACTACGGCTACGAGGTGCTCTCACGCCTCGTCCTCGCCGACGGGCGCTCGCTCGTCGTGGACCGGGGCTGGATCCCCTTCGCCGAAGGGGGTGCCACCGTCGCCCCGGACATCCCGCCGGCACCTGAGGGCGAGGTGAATGTGCTCGGGTGGGTCCGGCTCGGTGAGCCGTCCTTCGAGCGCGACATGCCGCCGGGGCAGGTGGCCAGCATCAACCTCCCGGAGGTCTCCGAGGCGTGGGACGAGCCGGTTCTCGGCGGGTACATCGTCCGGGACACCGGGGCGGGGGTGCGCGAGGGCGCCGGGTCACCGCTCGCGCTGGACCGGCCGAGCACCGGCACCGGACCGCACCTTGCCTACGCCATCCAGTGGTGGCTCGTCATCCCGGCGGGCTTCGCCGTCGTCTGGTTCGCCGCGCGTCGGGAGGAGCGGGAGGCCCGCGGCGAGCCGCGGGCTCGGCCCGCCAAGGTCCGGATCTGGGACGAGGAGGACGCCTAGGGCCGCATCGCGCCCTGCCCGACGGTCGCAGCGCCGTCGAGCACCTCGGGCGAGAAGCGGGTATCGTCGTCGAACTGGGTGCGGTACAGGTGGGCGTACAGGCCTCCACGCTCGAGGAGCTCCCGGTGCGTGCCGCGATCCACGACCCCTCCGTCCTCCAGGACGAGGATCTGATCGGCGCCCCTCACCGTGCTCAGGCGGTGGGCGATGACGATGGCCGTGCGGCCCTGCAGCGCGGTGTCCAGGGCACGTTGCACCGCGGCCTCGGAGCTGCTGTCGAGGTGCGCCGTCGCCTCGTCCAGCACGACGACGGACGGTGCCTTGAGCAGCAGGCGGGCGATGGCGAGGCGCTGCTTCTCCCCGCCGGAGAGCCGGTGTCCCCGGTCACCGACGACGGTGTCCAGCCCGGACGGCAGAGAGCGGACGAGGTCGATGATCTGAGCGTCCTCGAGGGCGCGCAACAACTCATCCTCGGTCGCCTCGGGCCGGGCGAAGAGGAGGTTCTCCCGGATCGTGTCGTGGAAGAGGTGGGCCTCCTGGCTCACGACGCCGATGGTCTCGCTGACCGACTCGAGGGTGGCGTCGCGCAGGTCCATCCCGCCGACCCTGATCGAGCCGGTGGTCGGGTCGTAGAGCCGGGCGACGAGGGCGGTGAGGGTCGTCTTGCCCGCGCCGCTCGGCCCCACGAGCGCCGTCACCGAGCCAGCGGGCACCGTGACGTCGATGTCGTGCAGGACCTCGTCACCGCCCTGACGATCGCCGGTCGTGCGGGACTCCAGCGAGGCGAGCGAGACCTCGTCCGCCCCGGGGTAGGCGAAGCCGACGTGGTCGAGCCGTACGTCGAGCGCGCGCCCGCTCGGCAACGGCCGCGCATCGGGACGCTCGGTGATCGTGGGCCGCAGGTCGAGCACCTCGAAGAGGCGGGCGAAGGAGACCAGCGCGGTGAGGATGTCGACCCGCGCGTTGCTGATCGCTGTCAGTGGCCCGTAGAGCCGGGCGAGCAGGGCGGCCAGCGCGAGGAGGGACCCGACGGTCAGGCCGCCGTCAACGGCCATCACCCCGCCGAATCCGTAGACCATCGCCGTCGCGAGCGAGGCGACGAGGGTGAGGATGACGAGGAAGACGCTGCGGTTGACCGCGATCCGCACCCCGATGTCGCGCACCAGTGCGGCCCGCTGGTCGTACTCGCGCTGCTCCCTCCCCCGCTTGCCGAAGAGCTTGACGAGCAGCGCGCCGCCGACGTTGAAGCGCTCGGTCATCTGGCTGCCGAGGTCGGCGTTGAGGTTCATCTGGTCGTAGGACAGCTCGGCCAGGCGCCGACCCATGACCCGGGCGGGGATGAGGAAGAGCGGGACGAGCGCGAGCGAGGCGAGGGTGAGCTGCCAGGAGAGGCTGGCCATGGCGGCGACGATGAGCACGAGCGAGATCGCGTTGCTCACCACGCTGGAGAGCACCGTCGTGAAGGCCTGCTGGGCGCCGGTGACGTCGCTGTTGAGCCGGGAGACGAGCGCTCCGGTCTGAGCCCGGGTGAAGAAGGCGATCGGCTGGGCGAGGACGTGGCCGAAGACCTGCGTTCTCAACCGGTAGATCAGCCCCTCGCCGATCCTGGCCGAGACCCAGCGCTGGACGAGCGTGACGACCGCCTCCACCGCCGCCAGGCCCGCGACGAGGAGTGCCAGGGTGACCACGACGTCCCTTCGTCCCGGGGTGACTCCGTCGTCGATGAGGCGCTGCAGGATGAGCGGGGTCGCGACGACGGTGACCCCGGAGACCGTGACGAGCGCGAGGAAGGCGGCGATCAGACCGCGCATGCCCCGGGCGTAGCCGAGGACCCGCCGGGACGTGCCGGCCGGCAGCGATGCGCTGTTGACCGAGCGGTCCTGGGTCATCGAGCGCATCAGCGCCCAGCCGTTGGTCTGGCTCACCGGCCGCCCTCCTTGAGTTGCTCTCGATGACTCAACCACCGATGGCGGGCACGGATTCCCGCGGGCCTGTCGGTATACCCGTCCTCGCCGCGGATCCACCGTCGATGATGCGCTCGCTCAGTTGCTCAGTCCCACCCGGCGGCCGATAAGCCGGTCCAGCGCGGCCGTCCCGAGCAGTCCACCGGCTGCCACCGGGATGTGGCGCGAGCGGGCGAGTCGGCCCACCCGGTCGTGCAACACCCCTTCGGCAAGGACGAAGGGCAGCACGGCCGCGGGCGGCTCGGGCAGGTAGGTCCCCACGGCCGGGTCGCGTTCGAGCAGCACCGGGTCGAGGTCGGCCAGGGTGGTGGTGCGCCAGGTGGGCGGCCCGTGCCGCGCGACGAGCGCCGCGAGCCCGCGCGCCGCGACGCCGTCGGAGCTGCCACCGGCGACGAGGACGACGCGTCCGGACGGGTCGACGCCGCACCGATCGAGCACCTCGACGCAACCCGCGACGAGCATCGGGTCGGGCGCGAGGGACTCGGCCATCACCACCCGACCCCCTCCGCGCCCGAGCAGGTCTGCGGCGCGGGGTAGGTCGACCCGGGCGTGGTACGCCGGGGTGATGAGCATCGGCACCACGAGCACGGTCCCGGTCAGCTCAGCGCCGAGCTGCTCCGGTGACGGGGTGTCGGTCTCGAGATAGGCACAACGCACCGGCAGCCCAGTGACTGTCGCAGTCCGCTCGGCCTGCGCCTGCACCGCCTGCCGGTGCCTGGGATCGGGGGACCCGTGGGCGAGCAGCACCACGGTGGTCCTCACCCGACGGCTTCGGTACACCCCTGCTGCATCCTCTCCGGCACGGTCACGACCTGACCGACGATCACGACGGCCGGGGCCTGTACCCCGGCTCTGCCGGCGTCTTCACCAGCGCGTCCCAGGGTAGTTCGAGTGACCCGCTGACTGGCGCTCCATCCACGCTCGACGATGGCGACAGGGGTGTCGGGGTCGCGACCCGTCGCGACCAGCCTCGCTGCCGTCCGTCCGAGCGCCGAGACCGCCATGAGCAGCACGAGGGTGGCATCGCGGGGTGCCTCCCGCGCCGCGTCGAGGGTCGGGCCGGCCCCGTCGTGCCCGCTCGCGACGACGAAGGAGGTACTGATCCCCCGGTGGGTCACCGGGATTCCTGCGGCGGCAGGGACCGAGATCGCGCTGGTGACTCCCGGCACGACCTCCACCGGGACCCCGTGGGCCGCGCAGTGCAGTGCCTCCTCGCCACCGCGGCCGAGGACGAAGGGGTCTCCGCCCTTGAGCCGGACCACCCGCAGACCACGCCGTGCCCGGTCGACGAGCAGCGCGTTGATCCGTTCCTGCGAGACCGCGTGGTGGCCGCGCTGCTTGCCGACATCGAGGATCTCCACGGAGGCGGGAAGACCCTCGAGCAGGTTGGTCGGTCCGAGCCGGTCGGCGATGACGACGTCCGCGGCCTCCAGCAGACGCCGCCCGCGGACCGTGATGAGGTCAGTGGGCCCAGGGCCCCCGCCGACCAGTGCGACGTGCCCGACCGCAGGCCTCCCGGACCGCTGCGTGCGGGTTCGGGCCACCGGCAGCTCCGTGCCGTCCAGGCGAGAGCCGATGGCGTCGCGCAGGCGCGTCGCCCGCCGCGGGTCGGCCCCGCCGGTCACTGCGACGGTGATCCCCTCGGCGGGGCCGGCGCCCCGGACGACGGCCGGGTTCCATGCCGCGGATCGGCTGGCGTCGTCGGCCCGCACGCACCACACACCGGCGTCCTCGGCAGCATCAGCCACGGCCGTATCAACCTCGGTGACGCCGGTCGCGGTGTGGACCAGCCAGAACCGGTCGGCGCGGTCCGTGCTGGGGGCGAGGTGGTGGCGATCGAAGCGGGCGCGGTGCCAGACCACCCTGGGGTGCTGCGCCAGGCCCGGCTCGTCCAGCTGAGGAGCGACGATGCTCACCCGCGCACCCGCGGCGAGGCAGGAACGCGCCTTGCGCACCGCGACCGGTCCACCACCCACGACGAGGACGCGACGATCGGTGAGATCGAGGCTGAGCGGGTAGGAGTCACCGCCCATCAGAGCGCCTCCTGCCTCACGTGTGGATCCCGCACTCGGTCTTCGCGCTGCCCGACCACCGGCCGGCGCGCGGGTCCTCGCCCTCGAGCGTCGGGCGGGTGCACGGAGCGCACCCGATCGAGGTGTACCCGCTGTGCTGGAGCGGGTTCTGGGGCACGTCGTGCTCAGCGAGGTATCGGTCGACGTCATCATCGGTCCAGCCCGCGATCGGGTTGAGCTTGACCATGCTCCTCGTGTGATCCCACTCGAGGATCTTCGTGCCGGCACGTGGCGGTGCGTCCTGGCGCCGGACCCCGCTCGCCCAGGCCTCGTAGCCGTCGAGGGCACGGCCCAGCGGCTCGACCTTACGGATCGCGCAGCACCGGTCGGGCTCGCGGTCGTGCAGGCGAGGACCGTGGCGCGCGTCCTGCTCGGCGACGCCGAGGAGCGGGTAGATCGTGCGGATGCGCAACGGCAGCATCGCCGCGTAGGCATCGCGGGTCGCGAGGGTCTCGGCGAAGTGGTACCCCGTGTCGAGGAAGAACACGTCTGCCCCGCTCAGCGTGGTCCCAGCGAGGTGGACCAGCGCGACGTCGCCCATCGAGGACGCGATGGTCAGGTCGTCGCCGTACCGATCGTGGGCCCATCGCAACGCCGAACGGGCCACCTCGACCCGGCCCTCGTACCGGTCGCCGTGAGCCCTCTCAGCTGAGGCGAGCTCGGCCGCCGCGTCCTCGAGCTCGGCCTGGACCTGCTCGTGGTCTGTGCTCGCCGTTGTCATCGGGCCTCCTCGAGGTCGGAGCGGTGCAAGGTGACGGTGAAGATGCGTACGCAGGACCCGCACGACCAGGCTCCGCGGGGTTCCTCGACCGGCCGCAGGTCGGTCTCGGCGCAGAACGGGCAGTGGTAGATCGCTGGCGTGCTCATCGGATGTCCTCCTCGTCGGCTCGGCGGGCCCACGCGGCGAAGGACTCGCCGCTCCCCCGCTGCGCGAGGTAGGTCCGTGAGACGCGCTCGATGTAATCGGGCAGCTCGTCAGCTCGGACCTTGAGCGCGCGGGTCTTGCGTGCGAGCGCCGGCTCGGCGCCGAGGGCGCCGCCGAGGTGGACCTGGTAGGTCTCGACGACCCGGTCCTCCTCCCCCTTCGCCACCATGCCCTTGAGGCCGATGTCGGCCGTCTGGGTGCGCGCGCAGCTGTTGGGGCAGCCGTTGAGGTGGATCGATATCGGGACGTCCATCTCCGGCAGGCGCGCCTCGAGCTGCTCGACGGTCCAGCGGGCGCGGCCCTTGGTCTCGGTCAGCGCGAGCTTGCAGTACTCGATGCCCGTGCACGCCATGACCCCCCGTCGCCACTCGCTGGGGCGGGCAGGTAGCCCCAGGCCGTCGAGGGTCGCGATCAGACCTTCGGCTCGGTCCGGCTCGACGTCCAGGACGAGCAGCTTCTGGTGCGGGGTCAGGCGGATGCGCCGAGAGCCGGCCGCCTCGGCGGCGTCGGCGACCGTCGCGAGGATCTCGCCGTTCACCCGCCCGCCGATGGCGGCGACACCGACCCAGACGCGGCCGTCCCGGTGGCGGTGCACGCCGACGTGGTCGCGACGCAGCTCACCAGGGGTGTGGGGGGCCGGCCCGTCGGGCAGCGCACGCCCGAGGTAGTCCTGCTCGAGCACCTCGCGGAAGCGCTCGGTGCCCCAGTCCGCGACGAGGAACTTCAGCCGGGCCCGGTTGCGGAGCCGTCGATAGCCGTGGTCACGGAAGATCCCGCACACCCCGGCCCACACCTCGGGCACCTCCTCAAGGGTGACGAAGGTGCCGAGCCGCTGAGCGAGCATCGGGTTGGTCGAGAGCCCGCCGCCGACCCAGAGGTCGAAGCCCGGACCGAGCTCGGGGTGCTCCACACCGACGAAGGAGACGTCGTTGATCTCGTGAGCGACGTCGAGGCTCGGGCTGCCGGACACCGCGGTCTTGAACTTGCGCGGCAGGTTGGAGAACTCTGGGCTGCCCAGGTACTGCCCGACGATCGCCTCTACCGCCGGCGTGCCGTCGATAATCTCGTCGGCCGCGATCCCGGCGACCGGCGAGCCGAGGACGACGCGCGGCACGTCTCCGCAGGCCTGGGTCGATCCGAGACCGACGCTCTCAAGCCGCTCCCAGATCTGCGGGACGTCCTCGACGCGCACCCAGTGCAGCTGGATGTTCTGCCGGTCGGTGATGTCCGCGGTCCCGCGGGCGAAGTCGGTGCTGATGCCGGCGACGACCCGAAGCTGCTCGGTGCTCAACGCGCCGCCGTCGCAGCGGATGCGCATCATGAAGTACTCGTCGTCGAGCCCGTCCCCGCCGGTGTGGGTTCCGTCGAGGCCCTGCTTGCGCTGGGTGTAGAGCCCCCACCAGCGCATCCGCCCGGTGAGGTCGTCCGGCGCGATCGAGGCGAAGCCTTCGCGGCTGTATGTCTCCAGGATCCGCGCTCGCACGTTGAGTCCGTCGTCGGCCTGCTTGAACTCTTCGTTGTGGTTGAGCGGGGAGCGGTCGCCGTCGGCCCACGCGCCGGTGGACGTGGTGCGGGTGGGCCGTGCAGCTCGTGGGGCAGCCTGTGCAGGGGTCGTTGCGTTCACCCCGCGAGCGTAGCGAGTCTCCTTATGCAATGCATAACGCTGAATTATGTGTTCTAGGTCATGCGAGCGACACGAGGTCCTGGTAGTCCGGCCCCCAGAGGTCCTCGACCCCGTCGGGGAGCAGAAGGATCCGCTCGGGCTGCAGTGCCTCGACCGCCCCTTCGTCGTGGGTGACGAGCACGACCGCGCCCTTGTAGGTCGAGAGTGCCCCGAGGATCTCCTCACGGCTCGCGGGGTCGAGGTTGTTCGTCGGCTCGTCGAGCAGCAGGACGTTGGCCGAGCTGACGACGAGCAGCGCGAGCGACAGCCGGGTCTTCTCTCCGCCGGAGAGCACACCGGCCGGCTTCTCCACGTCATCGCCGCTGAAGAGGAAGGAGCCGAGCACCTTGCGCACGTCTGTCTCCCCGAGGTCCGGCGCCGCGGACTTCATGTTGTCCAGGACGGACCGGTCGACGTCGAGGTTCTCGTGCTCCTGGGCGTAGTAGCCGAGCTTGAGGCCGTGGCCCGGCTCGACCTGCCCGGTGTCGGGCTGGTCGACCCCGGCGAGCATCCGCAGCAGCGTGGTCTTGCCCGCGCCGTTCAGACCGAGCACGACCACCTTGCTCCCCCGGTCGATCGCGAGGTCGACATCGGTGAAGATCTCCTGGCTCCCGTAGGAGCGGGACAGACCCGAGGCGCGAAGGGGGGTCCTGCCGCACGCGGACGGGTCGGGGAAGCGCAGCTTGGCGACCTTGTCCTGGGTCCGCTCCCCCTCGACCCCGGCGAGCATCCGCTCGGCACGGCGGATCATCTGCTGGGCCGCGGCGGCCTTGGTCGCCTTGGCCCTCATCTTCTCGGCCTGCTCGAGCAGGGCACCGGCCTTCTTCTGGGCGTTGGCGAGCTCGCGCTTGCGGCGCCGCTCATCGGTCTCCCGGGCCTGGAGGTACTGCTTCCACCCCATGTTGTAGATGTCGAGCTCGCAGCGGTTCGCGTCGAGGTGGAAGACCCGGTTGACCACCACCTCGATGAGATCGACGTCGTGGCTGATGATGATCAGGCCGCCGGCGTAACCGCGCAGATGGTCGCGCAGCCAGGCGATGGAGTCGGCGTCGAGGTGGTTGGTCGGCTCGTCCAGCAGCAGGGTCTCGGCTCCGCTGAAGAGGATCCGCGCCAGCTCGACCCGTCGGCGCTGACCGCCGGACAGCGTCGAGAGCGGCTGGTCCATGCGGTGGCTCTCGATGCCCAGAGCCTGGGCGATGGAGGCCGCCTCGGCCTCCGCGGCGTACCCGCCGGCGGACTCGAACTGGGCGTCCAGCCGCGAGTAGCGCCGCATCGCCCGCTCCATCGTCTCGGGGTCCTCGCTGGCCATCCCCTCCTCGGCGGCGGCGCGGTCGGCGACGATCGTGTCCAGGCCGCGGGCGGAGAGAATCCGCGCCCGGGCGCTGATCGACAGGTCACCGGTGCGCGGGTCCTGGGGCAGGTACCCGACATCGCCGCTGCTTAAGATCGTGCCCCCGGCCGCCTGGGTCTGGCCGGCGATCACCTTGGTGAGCGTCGTCTTACCGGCGCCGTTGCGCCCCACGAGTCCGACCCGGTCGCCGGGCGCTACCCGGAAGCTCGCCTCCTCCAGGAGGATGCGCGAGCCCGCGCGCAGCTCGACGGAGGTGGCGGTGATCATCGTGCTCCTGCAGGGGTCGATGGTGGGGGGTCGGTGTGGCCTGCCGGAGTCCCGCGCCCTCTCCAGGCGAAGGGAGGCGGCCTGGGTCGCGCGGCAGCGCCCCGTCGACGGGCCACGGGCTAGTCTAAGCGCCACCGGCCCCCGCCCCTGGGTGGCCCGCGCACGGACGAGACAAGGACGCGGCACGGATGAGTTTCAACGACAACGCATCCCTCGACACCTCTCGCATGGGTGGGGGTGGCGGTGGAGGCCGTGGTCCGGTGATCGCCGGGGGCGGCGGCATCGTCGGCCTGATCGTCGCGGTCGTCTACTTCCTCTTCACCGGCAACCTGCCCGGTGGCGACGGCGGTCAGTCCCAGGCGCCGGCCGAGCAGGGCCAGCAGCAGGGTCAGGGCAGCGGGTACGAGGAGTGCAGATCCGGGGCGGACGCCAACGAGAGCCGCACGTGCCTCATGGTCGGCGGCGAGAACAGCCTCTACGACTACTGGAGCAACCAGCCCGACCTGAAGCAGGGGCTCGGCGACCGGGAGTTCCCGAACCCGACGGTGAACATCTACTCCGGGCAGACCCAGTCGCAGTGCGGCACCGCGAGCAACCAGGTCGGCCCCTTCTACTGCCCGCTCGACCAGGGCATCTACATCGACACCGACTTCTTCGACATCATGGAGCGTCAGCTGGGGGCCGAGGACGGCCCGCTCGCCGAGCTCTACGTCCTGGCCCACGAGTACGGGCACCACATCCAGAACCTCTACGGCGTGCTGGAGGAGAGCCAGAAGGACCCGAAGGGGGCGAACTCGGGCGCGGTGCGTGTCGAGCTCATGGCTGACTGCTTCGCCGGTATGTGGGTCCAGGACGCGGCGACGACCAAGGACAAGAACGGCAACACGCTCCTGGAGCAGCCCACCGAGGAGCAGATCCGCAACGCGCTCGGCGCGGCGAAGTCTGTCGGGGACGACACGATCCAGAAGCGTTCGGGCGGTGGGGTCAACCCCGACGGCTGGACCCACGGGTCGGCTCAGGCGCGCCAGGGCTGGTTCATCAAGGGGATGCAGGCCGAGAACATCAACCAGTGCGACACCTTCGAGGTGGACAACCCCGAGAACGTCTGACCTCCCTCAGCCAGGGTCCTCGATCGTCACCCGCACCGCCCGTGCCCGCTCCAGGGCTGTGCGCAGCACCGTCAGGCGCGGGTCGGGCAGGTCGTAGAGCTCACGCGTCGGCAGGGAGCGAAGGGGGGTCAGTCGCGGGTCCTCGAGGACCTCGGCGAGGAGCTGGCGATCTCCGCCGAGACACATCCCGTCGAGCCTGCGTGCTCGGGCCTGTGGGTCCGGGTGGGTGAGCAGCCGCGCGGCGTGGTCTCTGACGCGGGTGACAAGCTCGTCGGCCTGCTTGCCGCGGCGCCGCGCGTAGCGCTGCTGGCTCCACCCGCCCTTCTTCGTCCGCGACTGGACGTAGGCGCTCCCCACCTTGTGCTCGACGAGGGTTCCCCCCTTCGCCAGGCCGATCGCGTAGCCGCCACGGCGCACGAGGAGGAGCCCGAGCAGGTCGTGCTCGAAGGTCTCGACCCCGACGACCCGCTGCGGCTCGGTCAGGCCGGCATTGCGCTCCTCGAAGCGCTCACGCCACGCCGGGTAGCGCTCGGGCGCCACCTCGACGACGCGCGTCACTCAGATGTTGAAGCCGAGGGCGCGCAGCTGCTCGCGGCCGTCGTCGGTGATCTTGTCCGGGCCCCACGGCGGCATCCAGACCCAGTTGATCCGGTGCCCGACGACGAGGCCCTCGAGGGTCTGCGCGACCTGGTCCTCGATGACGTCGGTGAGCGGACAGGCGGCCGAGGTGAGGGTCATGTCGATGATCGCGTTGTTCTGCGGGTCGACGCTCACGCCGTAGACGAGACCGAGGTCGACGACGTTGATGCCGAGCTCGGGGTCGACCACGTCGCGCAGCGCCTCCTCGACGTCGGCGACGTTGACGGGGGTGGGGGTCTGGGTCATGTCAGCTCTCTCCTTGGGTCGCGGTGAGCGCGGTCGGGTCGACGCCGGCCTGGGCCAGGGCGTCGGTCAGGGCCATCCACCCGAGCAGGGCGCACTTGACGCGGGCGGGGTACTTCGCGACGCCGGCGAGGGCGACGCCGTCACCGATGATCTCCTCGTCGCCGGGGTCCTCACCCTTGCTCGTGAGCATCGCCTTCATCCCGGCGTGCACCTGCATCGCCTCGGCGACCTCCTCGCCGGTGATCTCCTGGGCCATCATCGAGGTCGAGGCCGTCGAGATCGAGCAGCCTGTCGCCTCGTAGGAGATGTCGGCCAGCCGGGCGTGCGGGCCGTCGCCGTCGAGGTGGACCCGGAGGGTGACCTCGTCACCGCAGGTGGGGTTCACGTGGTGCACCTCGGCCTGGTGACCCTCCCGCAGACCGGTGTGGAAGGGTCGCTTGCTGTGCTCGAGGATGAGCTCTTGGTACAGGTCCACCGGGTCAGGCTCCCTTCGTCGTCGGCACCTGGTCAGGGTCAACGCTCGACCCGGCCGTCTCTATGCCGAAGATGTCTGGCACCCGGTCCAGCGCCGCGAGCAGCGCGTCGACCTCTGCCGCAGTGTTGTAGACGCCGAACGACGCCCGAGCGGTGGCCGCGGCCTCCATCCGGCGGTGCAGCGGCCACGCGCAGTGGTGTCCGACGCGGACCGCGATGCCGGAGTCGTCGAGCACCTGCCCGACGTCGTGCGCGTGCACGCCGTCGACGACGAAGGACACCGCACCGCCGCGGTCGGTGGTGTCGGTCGGACCGACCACCCGGACCCAGGGACGGCGCGCGAGCCCGTCGAGCAGACGGGCGGTGAGGGCGTCCTCGTGGGCGCGCACCGACTCGATCCCGAGGTCGTCGACCCAGCGCAGCGCCGCGGCGAGGCCGATCGCCTGGCTGGTCATCGGCACGCCCGCCTCGAAGCGGGTGGGTGGCGGCGCGTAGGTCGAGCCCTCCATCCGGACGAGCTCGATCATCGATCCGCCGGTGAGGAAGGGCGGCATCGCCTCGAGCAGCTCGTGGCGGCCCCAGAGGATGCCGATGCCGGACGGGCCGTAGACCTTGTGCCCGGAGAAGGCGAGGAAGTCCACGCCAAGCTCGGTGACGTCGACCCGCCGGTGGGGCACGGACTGGCAGGCGTCGAGGACGACGAGCGCGCCGACCGCGTGCGCGGCGTCCGCAACCTGGCGCACCGGGTTGGTCGTGCCGAGGACGTTGCTCACGTGGGTGAGCGCGACGATCTTGGTCCGCTCGGTGATCAGCTCGTCGAGCCCGGTGAGGTCGAGCCGACCCTCGTCGGTCACCCCGATCCAGCGCAGCGTGGCGCCGGTTCGCCGGCACAGCTCCTGCCACGGCACGAGGTTGGCGTGATGCTCCATCTCGGTGACGAGCACCTCGTCGCCCTCACCGAGCGCGAAGCGCTCGTGGCCCGGCAGGTCGGACGTCGCCGCGTTGGAGAAGGCGTAGGCGACGAGGTTGAGCGCCTCGGTCGCGTTCTTGGTGAACACGACGTCGTTCGGCTCGGCCCCGATGAAGGCCGCGATCGTCTCCCGGGCCTCCTCGTAGGCCTCCGTCGCCTCCTCCGAGAGCGCGTGCGCCCCCCGGTGAGGAGCGGAGTTCGCGGTCGTGAGGAAGTCACGCTCGGCGTCCAGGACGGCCAGCGGCTTGTGCGATGTCGCCCCGGAGTCGAGGTAGACGAGGGGCTTGTCGTCCCGGACCCGGCGAGCAAGGATCGGGAACTGGGCGCGGATCGCGTCCAGCTGCTCGTCGGTGAAGGGGCTCATCGTCAGGCCCCGGCGGTTACGAACCGGTCGTAGCCGTTCGCCTCGAGGTCGTCGGCGAGCTCGGGTCCACCCTGCTCGGCGATCCGCCCGTCGACGAAGACGTGGACGTGGTCCGGGGTGATGTAGCGCAGGATCCGCGTGTAGTGGGTGATGAGCAGGACCCCGGACCCGGTGGCCTCCTTGGCGCGGTTCACGCCCTCGGACACCACACGCAGGGCGTCGACGTCGAGGCCGGAGTCGGTCTCGTCGAGGACGGCGAACTTCGGCTCGAGCAGCTCCATCTGGAGGATCTCGTGGCGCTTCTTCTCACCACCGGAGAAGCCCTCGTTGACGTTGCGCTCGGCGAAGGAGGAGTCCATCCGCAGGTTGTCCATCGCCCCGCGCATGTCCTTGACCCAGTGCCGCAGCTTCGGGGCCTCTCCGGAGACGGCGGTCTTGGCGGTGCGCAGGAAGTTGCTCACCGTCACGCCCGGCACCTCGACCGGGTACTGCATCGCGAGGAAGAGCCCGGCGCGCGCCCGCTCGTCGACCGACATCGCGAGCACGTCCTCACCGTCGAGGGTGATCGTGCCGGAGGTGACCGTGTAGCGCGGGTGGCCCGCGATCGAGTAGGCGAGGGTGGACTTGCCCGAGCCGTTCGGGCCCATGATCGCGTGGGTCTCGCCGCTGTTGATGGTGAGGGTGACGCCCTTGAGGATCTCCTTGGCGCCCTCCTCGGTCTCGACGCTGACGTGCAGGTCGGTGATCTGGAGTGTCGACATCGGTGGTGCTTGCCTTCTTCCGGTTGACGAAGGGGTGGTGTCTTGGGGGTTGTCGGTGGGTGGCTCAGCCGGCGGCCAGGGCGACGAAGACCTGACCGTCGTCGTCGACCGTGACCTGGTGGACCGCGACGGGAACCGTGGCTGGCAGGCCGGAGGGCTCCCCGGTCCGGACGTCGAAGGTGGAGCCGTGCAGCCAGCACTCGACCTGGCAGCCCTCGACCTCACCCTCGGAGAGGGAGACGTTGGCGTGGGTGCAGGTGTCGTCGATGGCGTGCACTGCGCCGTCCTCGGTGCGCACGATCGCCACGAGGCGACCCTCGATCTCGGCCTGGGCGGCGCCCACCTCGGGGAGGTCGGCGACGCCGCAGACGTGGACCGGCTCGCCGTAGGTCGCGGTCGCGGCGGTCATGCCCGCTCCCCCGCCTGCGTCGAGACGGCGGCCAGCTCGTCCTCGATGGCGGTCATGAGCCGCTCGGTCACCTCGGGGATGCCGATCCGCGAGACGATCGCGGCGAAGAAGCCGCGCACGACGAGGCGGCGCGCCTCGTCCTCGGGGATGCCCCGGGACTGGAGGTAGAAGAGGTGCTGGTCGTCGAAGCGACCGGTGGTCGAGGCGTGGCCGGCGCCAGCGATCTCGCCGGTCTCGATCTCGAGGTTCGGCACCGAGTCGGCCCGGGCACCGTCGCTGAGCAGCAGGTTGCGGTTCAGCTCGTAGGTGTCGGTGCCTTCGGCCTCGGCCCGGATGAGCACGTCTCCGATCCAGACCGCCCGGGCGGTGTCGCCGTTCAGCGCGCCCTTGTACTCGACGTTGCTGCGGCAGTGCGGCGCCTCGTGGTCGACGAAGAGCCGGTGCTCGAGGTGCTGCCCGGCGTCGGAGAAGTACACGCCGAAGCCCTCGAAGGTGCCACCGGTGCCCGCGTAGGTCGCGTTGGTGCACACCCGGACCACCTCCCCGCCGAGGGTCACCGCGACGTGGCGCACCCGGGCGTCCCGGCCGACGACGACGTCGTGCTGGGCGAGGTGCTGGGCGTCGTCGGCCCACTCCTGGGTGGTGACGAGGGTGAGGTCGGCGCCGTCCTCGGTGGTCACCGTCAGCTGCTCGGCGTACCGCGAGGTCCCCGCGTGCTCGAGGATCACCGTCGCGCGGGCAAATCGCCCGACCCGCACGAGGAGGTGCCCGTGGACGACCTGCTCGGAGTCGCCGGTGAGCCGGATGCGGACCGGCTCGGTCAGCTCGGCCTCGGCCGGGATGTCGAGCACGGCGACCCCGCCGCTGCGGGCGGCGGCGATCGCCGCCGGCCGGTCTGCCGGACGCGGCAGACCGAGGCCGCGCCACTCCTCGACGCTCATGCTGCCCAGGGTCACCCCTTCGGGCAGCGACTCCTCCCAGTCCAGGCAGGCGCCGGTGGCCTCGTCGGCGAGCAGCGCGCCGAGGTCACCCACGGGGGTGAAGCGCCACTCCTCCTCGCGACCGGTCGGCATCGGGAAGTCGGCGACCTCGAAGGATCGGGGGCGCTCGCCGCGGGACTGGTCCGGGACCATCGTGTCCGCGCTGTGGGTGTGGGCCTGCTGGCCCGGGTTCTGCGTCAGCAGACTCATCAGCCGACGGCTCCTTCCATCTGCAGCTCGATGAGGCGGTTCAGCTCGAGGGCGTACTCCATCGGCAGCTCCTTGGCGATCGGCTCGACGAAGCCGCGCACGATCATCGCCATCGCCTCCTCCTCGCTCATGCCGCGGGACTGGAGGTAGAAGAGCTGGTCGTCGGAGACTTTGCTGACCGTCGCCTCGTGCCCCATCTCGACGTCGTCCTCACGCACGTCGACATAGGGGTAGGTGTCGGAGCGGCTGATCGTGTCGACGAGGAGCGCGTCGCAGACCACGTTGGCCTTGGACTTCGTCGCGCCCTCGAGGACCTGGACCAGGCCGCGGTAGCTCGTCCGGCCACCGCCCCGGGCGACCGACTTGCTCACGATGTTGCTCGAGGTGTTCGGGGCGGCGTGCACCATCTTGGACCCGGCGTCCTGGTGCTGGCCCTCGCCGGCGAAGGCGATGGAGAGGGTCTCCCCCTTCGCGTGCTCACCCATGAGGAAGACGGCCGGGTACTTCATCGTCACCTTCGAGCCGATGTTGCCGTCGACCCACTCCATGGTGGCGCCCTCGGCGCAGGTGGCCCGCTTGGTCACGAGGTTGTAGACGTTGTTCGACCAGTTCTGGATCGTCGTGTAGCGCACCCGGGCGTTCTTCTTCACGACGATCTCGACGACGGCGCTGTGCAGGCTGTCGGTCTTGTAGATCGGCGCGGTGCACCCCTCGACGTAGTGCACGTAGCTGCCCTCGTCGGCGATGATCAGGGTCCGCTCGAACTGGCCCATGTTCTCGGTGTTGATCCGGAAGTAGGCCTGCAGCGGGATGTCCACGTGGACACCCGGCGGGACGTAGATGAAGGACCCGCCGGACCAGACCGCGGTGTTCAGCGCGGAGAACTTGTTGTCCCCGGCCGGGATGACGGTGCCGAAGTACTCCCGGAAGAGGTCCTCGTGCTCCCGTAGCCCGGAGTCGGTGTCGACGAAGATGACGCCCTTCTCCTCCAGGTCCTCGCGGATCTGGTGGTAGACCACCTCGGACTCGTACTGGGCGGCGACGCCGGCGACGAGGCGCTGCTTCTCCGCCTCGGGGATGCCGAGCTTGTCGTAGGTGTTCTTGATGTCCTCGGGCAGGTCCTCCCAGCTCGTGGCCTGCTGCTCGGTGGACTTCACGAAGTACTTGATGTTGTGGAAGTCGATGCCGGTCAGGTCGCTGCCCCAGGTCGGCATGGGCTTCTTCTCGAACAGGCCCAGCGCCTTGCGCCGCAGGGCACGCATCCACTCCGGCTCGGACTTGCGCTCGGCGATGTCGTCGACGACGGCCTGGCTCAGCCCGCGCTGGGCCGAGGCGCCGGCGCTGTCGGTGTCGTGCCAGCCGTACTCGTAGCGGCCGAGGTCCTTCAGGCCGGGGTTGAGCTCTTCGATGTTGGTGCTCATCGCGTGGCCCTCTCTGTTGGGGTGCTGGTGGGGATGAAGGTCGTGCAGACGTGATCGCCCTGGGCGAGGGTGGCGAGGCGCTGGACGTGGGCTCCGACGAGCCGGGAGAAGGCCTCGGCCTCGGCCTCGCACAGCTCGGGCACCTCGTGGGCGACGTGCTGCACCGGGCAGTGGCCCTGGCACAGCTGGACGCCGGGGAGTCCGCGGTCGCCGACGGGTCGGACCGTGGCCGCGTAGCCGTCACGACGAAGGGCGGTGACGAGGGCCTCGACGCGCTCGGCAGGGTCGGTGCCGGCCGTGTCGACCTCGGCCGCGTACCGCTCCTCGAGGCGGGTCGCCCGCGCCTGGGCGAAGGACTGGATCGCGTCGTCGCCGGCGGTCTGGCGCAGGAAGCGGACCGCCTCGACCGCCATCGAGTCGTAGTGGGTCGGCAGGGCGTCGTGCCCGACCTCGGTCACGACCCACTCGCGGGCTGGGCGGCCTCGCCCACGCTTGCCGGTGGTGCGCTCGCGGGACTCGACGGCGCCGTCGGCGAGCAGCTGGTCGAGGTGACGTCGCACACCGGGCGGGGTGAGGCCGAGGTCATCGGCGATCTGCGCTGCCGTGATCGGACCGCGCTCGCTCACGGCGGCCAGGACCCGGTCCCGGGTGCGCGCGTCGTGGTCGGGCTCGCCGGCGGGACCGACGGCGGCACGCGTCGCGCGGCCCAGCTCGGGCTCCGATCCAATAAGCACACGACCATGTTACGTAATTGCTGTCGGGGTGTGAACCCAGGGGAGCCTTACCGCCCCGCCCGACCTAGACTCTCCGCTCGTGGCTGCAGTGGAGGTGCGTGACCTGACCCGTGTGCTCGGGGGCCGCCCGGTCGTGGACGGCGCGACCTTCAGTGCGCAGCGCGCCGAGATCACCTGCGTCCTCGGCCCCAACGGCGCCGGCAAGACGACGACGATCGAGTGCCTCGAGGGCCTGCAACGACCCGACGGTGGCAGCGTGCGGGTGCTCGACGCCGACCCCTGGCACGCGGGCGCGGCGCACCGGGCCCGGGTCGGGGTGATGCTCCAGGATGGCGGACTTCCCCAGTCGGTCACGCCCCAGCGGCTCCTCGCCCATCTCGACCGCCTGTACTCCGGCACCACCCTCCTTGCCGAGCTGTCCGAGCAGCTGGAGCTCTCCCCCTTCGCCCGGACCCCGGTCCGACGGCTCAGCGGCGGGCAGCGCCAGCGGGTGGCTCTTGCGGCCGCGCTGCTCGCCCGACCCGACGTCGCCTTCCTCGACGAGCCGTCGGCCGGTCTGGACCCGCACGCCCAGCGTGAGGTGCACGCGCTGCTGCGGCGGACCGCCGACGACGGCGCCGCCCTCGTCGTCACGACCCACTCCTTCACCGAGGCCGAGCGGCTCGCCGACCGGCTCGTGATCATGCATCGCGGCACGGTGGTCGCCGAGGGCAGTCCGGCGCAGGTCAGCGCCGGGAGCAGCCTCGAGCAGCGCTACTTCGAGCTGACCGACGCAGCGGCGGCATGAGCGCTGCCCCTCCCCTGCAGCGCGTCGGCGCGCAGACCCGTCACGAGGCAGGCGTGCTGCTGCGCAACGGCGAGCAGCTGCTCGTCTCGGTGGTCCTGCCGCTGCTCGCCCTCGTCGGGCTCGCCCTGGCCCCGTACCCCGAGCTGCCCGAGCCCCGGATCGACACGATCGCTCCCGGCGTCCTCGCGCTCGTCGTCGTGAGCACCGCATTCACCGGGCAGGCGATCCAGACCGGCTTCGACCGGCGCTACGGCGTGCTTCGGCTCCTGGGGACGACTCCGCTGGGGCGAGCCGGACTTCTCGCCGGCAAGGCGGTGGCGGTGCTCCTCGTGCTGCTGCTCCAGCTCGTGGCCGTCGCGATCATCGCCGCGCTCATGGGGTGGCGCCCCGCACCAGGGGGCATCGCGCCCGCGCTGGTCTCGGTGATCCTCGGGACGTGGTGCTTCGTCGCCCTCGCACTCGTGCTCGCGGGCACGCTGCGGGCCGAGGCCGTTCTCGCGCTGGCCAACCTCGTGTGGGTGCTCCTCGCCGGCGCCGGCGGACTGCTGCTCGCCGCCGACCTGATCAGCCCCGCGCTCGCCGCGGTCACCCGCTGGCTCCCGTCCGGGGCTCTCGGGGACGGCCTGCGGGCCAGCCTCCTCGGCGGAGACATCCCCTGGATCGAGTGGCTCGTCCTGCTCGGCTGGGCCGCGGGCCTGAGCGGCCTGGCGCTGCGGCTCTTCCGCTGGGACGACTGAGACTCCCCCTTCGCCCGACCTGCGTGCGGCCCACCCACCCGCACCGCCTACCGTTGGCTGCGTGAGCACGACCGCCCGCCAGGCCGACACACGTTGGCTGCCCGCCCTGCTCGTCGCCAACCTCGTCTGCCAGGTCGGCATCGTCGTCACCGGAGGGTTGGTGCGGGTGACCGGCAGCGGCCTTGGCTGCCCCACCTGGCCGCAGTGCGTGCCCGGCTCCTACGTGCCCACGGTGGAGCAGGAGGAGGGCTTCCACAAGATCATCGAGTTCGGCAACCGGACGCTCACCGGCGTGCTCTCCGTCGTGGCCCTCGCGCTGCTCTGGGCGCTGTGGCGGTACGCCCGGCACCGCCGTGACCTCATCCTCGGGACCGTCGGTGTTCTCGTGGGGATCGCCGCGCAGGCGATCGTCGGGGGCATCTCGGTGCGGACGGGGCTGAACCCCTGGATCGTCGGATTCCACTTCACCGCCTCGATGGTGCTCGTGGCGATCTCCGCCTGGCTGGTGTGGCGGGCGCGGCAGCCTGCGGGCCCGACCAACTCGCTGCTGCACCCCTTCGTCTCGCGGGCCAGCTGGGCCGTGGTGGCCGTGCTGGGCGTGGTGCTCGTGCTCGGCACCGTCGTCACCGGGTCGGGTCCGCACTCCGGCGACGCCGAGACGCCGGCCCGGACCGGCTTCGACCCGCGGACGATCTCGTGGCTGCACGCCGACGCCGTGATGCTGCTCGTCGGTCTCGTCGTGGCGGTGTGGATCGGCGCCCGCATCGCCAGCCGCTCCGAGATACCCGGCCGGGCCTGGGGGGTCGTTCTTGCGGTGACCCTTGCCCAGGGGCTGGTCGGCTACACCCAGTACCTGACGAACCTGCCCGAGGTGCTGGTCGTCACGCACATGCTCATGGCTGCCCTGCTCGTCGTCGCCGTGACCCGCGCGATGGTGCTGTCGCGGACCCCCAGCCCGCGGACGCCCGAGTCCCGGACCGCCGAATCTGGGGTCAGGTGAGGCCCGGGAGGGGGAGGTGCAGGAGGGGGTCGACCGCCACGCCGAGGAAGAGCAGCGAGACGTAGGTGATCGAGAAGTGGAAGAGCCGCATCGGGCGCAGCCGTGACTGCGGCTCTCCTCGGCGAGCGGCAGAGTGCAGGCGGTGCGCCTCGGCGATGAAGAGGCCGCCCGAGGCGACCGCGGCGACGAGGTAGACCCACCCCATCCCGGCCACCGGTACGAGCACCAACGAGGTCGCGACCATCACCCAGGAGTAGGCGACGATCTGGCGGGCGACGGTGATCTGCTCCTGGACGACGGGAGCCATCGGCACCCCGGCCCGCGCGTAGTCCTCGGTGAAGCGCATCGACAGCGGCCAGTAGTGCGGTGGGGTCCAGAAGAAGATCACGAGGAAGAGGATGATCGCCGGCCACTCGACCCGGTTGGTCACCGCGGACCAACCGATGAGGGTCGGCATGCACCCGGCGACCCCGCCCCACACGATGTTCTGCGCCGTGCGGCGCTTGAGGATCATCGTGTAGCCCACGGCGTAGAGGACGATCGCCGCGAGCGAGAGCAGCGCCGAGAGCGGGTTGACCAGCAGCCACAGCCACCCGGTCGAGGCGAGGGTGAGCACGACGCCGAAGACCGTCGCCGCGACCGGTGTCACCTCCCCCGTGACCAGCGGCCGCGACGCGGTGCGCCCCATCTGGGCGTCGATGTCGCGGTCGTAGACCATGTTGAAGGTGTTGGCGGCGCCCGCGCTCAGCGATCCACCGACGAGGGTCGCCAGGACCAGCCAGAGGTCGGGCAGTCCGCGCTGGGCGAGGAACATCACCGGCACCGTCGTCACGAGGAGCAGCTCGATGATCCGCGGCTTGGTCAGCGCGACGTACGCCCGGACCGTGCTCCCCCGCCGCCGCTCAGCGGCACCGGCAGGCGCGTGCGATCGCTCGATCGTGGTCAACGGGTCCTCGGGATGGGTCGCGGCAAAAGGTGCGCCAGGGTGGCGCCTCGACCATGCTATCGCCCCACCCCGACGTCTAGGCTGGTGGGGACGCGCCACGCACGACGCCAGACCACGAGAGAAGGCACCTTGACCGCGAAGAGCTCGACCACCAGCACGAAGAAGAAGACGGCGAAAGGGGGCGGCGCGGCGACCCGCAGCCGATCGGTGAAGAAGCCGGTCGCCCGCAAGGCGGGCTGGAACGACCTCGACATCGCTGCGGTCGACACCGTCCGCCTGCTCGCCGCCGACGCGGTGCAGCACAAGGGTGACGGGCACCCCGGCACCGCGATGAGCCTCGCCCCTGCCGCCTACCTGCTCTACCAGCAGGTGATGACTCACGACCCCAGCGACCCGGCCTGGCTCGGCCGCGATCGCTTCGTGCTGTCCTGCGGGCACTCCAGCCTGACCCAGTACATCCAGCTCTACCTCAGCGGCTACGGCCTCGAGCTCGACGACCTCAAGGCGCTGCGCACCTGGGGCAGCCTGACCCCGGGGCACCCCGAGGTGCACCACACCAAGGGCGTGGAGGTCACGACCGGCCCTCTCGGCTCCGGTCTGGCCACCGCCGTCGGCATGGCCGCCGCGCAGCGGCGCCAGCGCGGGATGCTCGACCCGGACGCGAAGGCTGCCGACTCCCCCTTCGACCACCACATCTGGGTGCTCGCCTCCGACGGAGACATCATGGAGGGCGTCGCGTCCGAGGCGAGCTCCTTCGCCGGTCACCAGGAGCTCGCCAACCTCACGGTGATCTACGACAACAACGAGATCTCCATCGAGGACGACACCGACATCTCCTTCAGCGAGGATGTCGTCAAGCGCTACGAGGCCTACGGCTGGCAGACGATCACCGTGGACTGGCGCTCGGGCAAGGACTACGTCGAGAACGTCGACGCCCTGCTCGCCGCCTGCGAGAAGGCCAAGCGCTCGCGCACCAAGCCGACCTTCATCGAGCTGCGCACGATCATCGCCTGGCCCGCCCCGACCAAGCGGGACACCGGCGCCGCCCACGGCTCGGCGCTCGGCGAGGACGAGGTCGCCGCGACCAAGGAGCTGCTCGGCTTCGACCCCGAGAAGAGCTTCGCCGTCGACCCCAAGGTCCTCGCCCACGCCCGCAAGGTCGGCAAGCGGGGCAAGGCGGCGCACAAGGACTGGGACAAGCGGTACGCAGCCTGGCGCAAGGCGAACCCCGAGAACGCCGAGCTGCTCGACCGGCTCGTGGCCAGCGAGCTGCCGAGCGGGATGACCAGGGCGCTGCCGACCTTCCCCGCCGACACCGAGAAGGGGATGGCCACCCGCGCCGCCTCCGGCAAGGTGCTTACCGCTCTCGCTGACGTCGTCCCCGAGCTCTGGGGCGGCTCGGCCGACCTCGCCGGCTCGAACAACACGACGATGGAAGGCGAGCCGTCCTTCGTCCCCCGAAGCAAGCAGACCGAGATGTTCTCCGGCGGCCCGTACGGCCGGACGCTGCACTTCGGCATCCGTGAGAACGCGATGGGGATGATCCTCAACGGGATCGCCCTCGAGGGCCTCACCCGACCGTACGGCGGGACCTTCCTCGTCTTCAGCGACTACATGCGCCCGGCGGTCCGGCTCGCCTCCCTCCAACAGCTGCCGGTCACCTTCGTCTGGACGCATGACTCGATCGGCCTCGGCGAGGACGGACCGACGCACCAGCCGATCGAGCACCTCGCCTCGCTGCGGGCGATCCCCGGTCTCGACGTCGTCCGCCCGGCGGACGCCAACGAGACCGCGGTTGTCTGGGGTCAGGTCCTGGGGAACGGCAGCACCGCGGGGCTGGCGCTGAGCCGACAGGCGCTGCCGGTCCTGGACCGGAAGCGCTACGCGAAGGCTGCCGGCGCGGCGAAGGGCGCCTACGTCCTGTCCGAGGCGAAGGGGGGAACCCCCGACGTCATCCTCATCGCCACCGGATCCGAGGTTTCGATCGCACTCGAGGCACAGACCCGCCTGGAGCGCGGTGGCACCGCGACCCGCGTCGTGTCGATGCCGTGCCGGGAGTGGTTCGAGCGCCAGTCCCGGCGGTACCAGGACTCGGTCCTGCCGAAGTCGGTGCGGGCCAGGGTCAGCGTCGAGGCGGGTGTGGCGATGGGCTGGCACGACATCGTCGGCGACTCCGGTCGCTGCGTGAGCATCGAGCACTTCGGCGCGAGCGCTCCGTACGAGACCCTCTACGAGAAGTTCGGCTTCACCCCCCAGGCCGTCGTCAGGGCCGCCAAGGACTCCCTCAAGGCGGCGAAGGCCGCCCACGGGGTCCCCTCGGTGCTCGAGACCGCACCCCGCAAGGACGACGAGACCGGCACCGACGTCGGCACCCCCCAGCCGGCGCAGAGCAAGGCCGCGGCCCAGGCCGCGACGAAGGCCTGAGACGCAAGGAGTGAGAGACATGACGACAGCCAAGCCCGCACCCATCGCCGCCCTCGAGGAGGTCGGGGTCTCGGTGTGGCTCGACGACCTCTCCCGTGAGCGGCTGGACAGCGGCAACCTCCAGGAGCTCATCGACACCAAGGGGATCGTCGGGGTGACGACGAACCCGTCGATCTTCCAGGCCGCCCTGGCCGACGGCGAGGCCTACACCGATCAGCTCACCGAGCTCGCTGCCGCAGGCACCGACGTCGACGAGGCGGTCTTCGCCCTGACGACCGACGATGTCCGCGAGGCCTGCGACCTCTTCCGCCCGGTCTACGAGGCGACCGACGGGGTCGACGGCCGGGTGTCCATCGAGGTCGACCCGCGGCTGGCGCGCGACACCGAGCAGACCGTCGAGGTCGCGGCCCGCCTGGCGCAGACGGTCGACCGGCCCCAGGTCTACATCAAGATCCCCGCGACCGAGCAGGGCCTCCCGGCGATCACGGAGACCCTCGCGGCAGGGATCAGCGTCAACGTCACCCTGATCTTCAGCCTCGAGCGCTACCGCGCGGTGATGAATGCCTTCATCGACGGCCTGGAGAAGGCGCACGCGGCGGGCCGGGACCTGAGCACCATCCACTCGGTCGCGTCCTTCTTCGTCTCCCGCGTCGACAGCGAGGTCGACGAGCGGCTGGAGCAGATCGGGACCGATGCCGCCCTCGCCCTGCGGGGCAAGGCCGGCATCGCCAACGCGCGCCTGGCCTACCAGGCCTACGAGGAGGTCTTCGCCACCCCGCGCTGGCAGCGCCTCGAGGACGAAGGGGGACGCCGGCAGCGCCCGCTGTGGGCCTCGACCGGAGTGAAGAACCCGGACTACCCCGACACGATGTACGTCACCGACCTCGCGGCGCCGAACACGGTGAACACCATGCCCGAGAAGACCCTCGACGCCGTGCTCGACCACGCGGAGGTCGCCGGCGACCAGGTCAGCGGCCGCTACGACGAGGCTCAGCAGGTCCTCGACCAGCTCGCCGACCTCGGGATCAGCTACACCAAGGTCACCGACCAGCTCGAGGCCGAGGGCGTCGAGAAGTTCGAGGCGTCCTGGGCCGAGCTGCTCTCGGGCGTGCAGGAGGAGCTGGACAAGGCAGGCCGGCGATGAGCGCGCTCTCGGTCAGCGCCTCCGGCGCCGCGGCCGACGCGATCGGGGCGGCCGTTCCCGCCCTGGTCGAGGAGCGCTTCGCGAGCCGGCTCTTCGAGCAGGACGCGACCCTGTGGGGGCCGGAGGCGGAGTCCGAGGCCAGCAAGCGGCTCTCCTGGGTCGGCCTCGCCCGCAGCTCCCGTCCGCTCCTCGGTGAGATCCGGGCGATGCGCGACGAGCTCCGCGAGCAGGGGGTGGACCGGGTGGTGCTGTGCGGCATGGGCGGCAGCTCCCTGGCGCCCGAGGTCATCTGCGCCACCGCGGGTGCCCCCCTCGTCGTGCTCGACTCCAGCCACCCCGATGTCGTCCGGGCGGCCTTGGTCGAGCTCGAGCGCACGGTCGTCGTCGTCTCGAGCAAGTCCGGGTCGACCGTCGAGACCGACAGCCAGCGTCGCTGCTTCGAGCAGGCCTTCACCGATGCCGACATCGACCCCGCGCAGCGGATCGTCGTCGTGACCGACCCCGGCAGCCCCCTCGAGGAGGAGGCACGCGGCAAGGGCTACCGGGTGGTGACCGCGGACCCCCAGGTCGGCGGACGCTACTCGGCGCTCACCGCCTTCGGGCTCGTCCCCTCCGGCCTGGCCGGCGCCGACATCGAAGAGCTGCTCGACGACGCCGAGTCCGTCACCGACCTGCTCGACGCCGACGACGAGGCCAACCCAGGCCTGCGGCTCGGCGCCGCGATGGCCGGCACCTCCCCCCTTCGCGACAAGCTCTACCTCGTCGACCACGGGACCCAGGTCGTCGGCTTCGGCGACTGGGCCGAGCAGCTCGTCGCCGAGTCCACGGGCAAGGAGGGCACCGGGCTCCTGCCCGTCGTCCTCGGCAGCCCTGGCGAGCGGTCCCTCCCCCAGGACGCGACCCTCGTCCGGCTGACCGCGCAGGGCGAGGAGTCGCCACCGCCGCCGGACGCGGCCTCGACCGTCGACGTCGCGGGCAGCCTCGGCGCCCAGCTCCTCCTGTGGGAGGTGGCCACCGCGGTCGCCGGCCGGCTGCTCGGGATCAACCCCTTCGACCAGCCCGACGTCGAGTCGGCGAAGGCGGCCGCGCGCGAGCTGATGGAGACCTCCGGCGGGGACCGCCCCGCGCCCGATGCGGTCGACGGCGCGGTCGAGATCCGCGGCCTGGGTGGTGACTGGCTGGGCGGCGCCGAGACCGTCGGCGACGCGGTCGACGCGCTCCTGGGCCGACTCACGCCGAGCGGGTATGTCGCGGTCATGGCCTACCTCAGCAGCGAGGTGCACCCCGAGCTCGAGGAGCTCGCCGACCAGCTCGGCGAGCGCAGCGGCCGACCCGCCACCTTCGGCTGGGGGCCGCGGTTCCTCCACTCGACCGGCCAGTACCACAAGGGTGGCCCGCAGAACGGGGTCTTCGTCCAGATCACCGACGAGCCGGACCACGACCTCGCCGTGCCGGGTCAGGACTTCACCCTCGGCGAATTCATCAGCGCCCAGGCCGGCGGCGACGCGCAGGTCCTCCTCGACCACGGCCGCCCGGTCCTCTCGCTGCACCTCACCGACAGCAGCGGCGCCGCGCAGGTCGCCGCCGCACTGCGCGAGACCCGCGGATGAGCCCGGCGCGGATCAGCGCGACGCGCAACCCCCTTCGCGATCCCCGCGACAAGCGGCTGCCGAGGATCGCCGGACCGTGCAGCCTGGTGCTCTTCGGGGTGACCGGCGACCTCGCGCGCAAGAAGCTCCTCCCGGCCATCTACGACCTCGCCAACCGTGGCCTGCTGCCGCCCGGCTTCAGCCTCGTTGGCTTCGCCCGCCGGGACTGGCAGGACCAAGACTTCGGCAAGGTGGTCTACGACGCCGTCCGGGAGCACGCCCGCACCCCCTTCCGCGAGGAGGTGTGGCAGGCGCTGGCCGAGGGCTTCCGCTTCGTACCGGGCGTCTTCGACGACGACGCGGCTTTCGACCTGCTCGCCGAGACGGTGCGCACGCTCGACGCCGAGCGCGGAACCGGCGGCAACCATGCCTTCTACCTCTCGATCCCGCCGGCGTTCTTCGCCACGGTGTGCGAGCAGCTGCAGCGCAGCGGGCTCACCGAGGGAGAGGGTGAGAGCTGGCGCCGGGTCGTCATCGAGAAGCCGTTCGGCCACGACCTGGAGAGCGCCCAGGAGCTGAACGCCATCGTCGAGTCGGTCTTCCCGGCCGACTCGATCTTCCGCATCGACCACTACCTCGGCAAGGAGACGGTGCAGAACCTCCTGGCGTTGCGCTTCGCCAACCAGCTCTTCGAGCCGGTGTGGAACAGCCACTACGTCGACCACGTGCAGATCACGATGGCCGAGGACATCGGGATCGGCGGCCGGGCCGGCTACTACGACGAGGTCGGCGCGGCGCGCGACGTCATCCAGAACCACCTGCTCCAGCTGCTCGCCCTCACCGCGATGGAGGAGCCGACGAGCTTCACCGCCGAGTCCCTGCGCGCCGAGAAGGAGAAGGTCCTCGCCGCGGTCCGTCTGCCCGACGACCTCGGCCGGCACACCGCCCGGGGGCAGTACGCGAAGGGGTGGCAGGGCGGGGAGCAGGTCGTCGGCTACCGCGACGAGGACGGGGTGGCGCCGGGCTCGACGACCGAGACCTACGCCGCGATGCGCCTGGACATCGACACCCGTCGGTGGGCCGGGGTGCCGTTCTACCTGCGCACCGGCAAACGGCTGGGCAAGCGGGTGACCGAGATCGCCGTCGTCTTCAAGCGGGCGCCGCACCTGCCCTTCGGCGACACCGAGACCGAGGAGCTGGGTCAGAACGCCGTGGTCATCCGGGTCCAGCCCGACGAAGGGATCACGATGCGCTTCGGGGCGAAGGTCCCCGGCAACCAGATGGAGGTCCGTGACGTCACGATGGACTTCGGCTACGGCCGGTCCTTCACCGAGGTCAGTCCCGAGGCCTACGAGCGGCTCATCCTTGACGTGCTGCTCGGCGACCCGCCGCTCTTCCCGCGCCACGAGGAGGTCGAGCTGTCCTGGAAGATCCTCGACCCGGTCGAGCGCTACTGGGCTCGGGCCGAGTCGATCGACACCTACCCGGCCGGTACCTGGGGCCCGGACAGCGCGGAGACGATGATGGAACGTGACGGACGAGAGTGGAGGATGCCGTGATCGTCGACCTGCCGAGCACCTCGACCCGAGAGGTGAGCAAGAAGCTCGTCGCGGTCCGTCAGGACGTCGGCGCGATGGCGCTCAGCCGGGTCCTGACCCTCGTCGTGCTCGTCGAGGAGTCAGGCCTGGAGGAGGCGCTGCGGACGGCCTCCGCGGCGAGCCACCAGCACCCGTGCCGGATCGTCGCGGTCGCGCTCGGCGGCAAGCGCGGCTCGGCGCGTCTGGACGCCCAGATCCGGGTCGGTGGTGACGCCGGCGCGAGCGAGATCGTCGTGCTGCGGCTCTTCGGGCCGCTCGTCGAGCATGCCCGCAGCGTGGTCACCCCACTCCTGCTGCCCGACTCCCCCGTCGTCGCCTGGTGGCCGCTGAAGCCGCCGAAGAACCCTGCTGCCGACCCGGTCGGCGCGATGGCGCAGCGACGGATCACCGACGTGGCGACGACCGGCAGCCACGGCCCCGCGCTGCGGACCCTGGCCAAGCACTACGCCGATGGTGACACCGACCTGGCGTGGGCCAGGGTCACGCACTGGCGGGCGATCCTCGCCAGCGTGCTGGACCGCGCCCCCTTCGAGCAGGTCACCGAGGCGGTCGTCGCGGGCGCCTCGGACTCGCCGTCCGCCGACCTGCTTGCGGGCTGGCTGGCCTTCCGGTTGAAGTGCCCGGTCTCCCTCGTCCGGTCCCGGGAGCGCTCCGGCGTCATCTCGGTGCGCCTCGAGCGGGCCAGCGGACCGATCGACCTCGTCCGTCCCCAAGACGGTGAGACCGCCGTGCTCAGCCAGGCCGGGCAGCCAGACCGCGCCATCGCGCTGCCGCACCGCAGCGACGAGGAGTGCCTGGCCGACGAGCTGAGCCGCCTCGACCCCGACGAGGTCTTCGAGGACGCCCTGACCAAGGGCATCCCGAAGGTGACGGTGCGCCGCATGTCGATGTCCGACGCGGTCGCTCGCGGAGACGCCCCGTCGCCCTCAGAGGGGCGATACACCGCCGCCCGGCTCGCGCGCGAGGCCCGCACCGGTGACGCCGCGGCGATGGTCGAGCGCGCCGCCCCGGAGAAGAAGTCCCGGGACAGCACGGCGGTGAAGAAGGCCGCTCGGCGCAAGCTCGCCGAGACGGAGGACTCGTGAGCAGCCCGGAGCTCGTCATCCGCCCCGACGCCGATGCCGCCGCCCGCGAGGTCGCGGCTCGGCTCCGGCAGGTCATCCCCGCCGGGCGCGCGGCGGGTCGACCCCTGGAGGTCGGCCTGACCGGCGGCTCGATGGGCACCGCCGCGGTCGCCGCCTGGGTCGAGGACCACCAACGTGACCCCTACGACCTGGACGGAGTGGCGATCTGGTGGGGCGACGAGCGCTTCCTGCCGGCCGGCGACCCGGACCGCAACGACACCCAGGCCGACGATGCCGGACTGACCCGTCTCGGCCTCGACCCCGCGACGGTGCACCGTGTCCTCGGGCCGGAGAGCTCACCGGACGTCGAGAGCGCGGCACAGGACTACGCCCACCAGATCCGCGAGCATGGCCGAGGAGGCTTCGAGGTCCTCATGCTCGGCGTCGGCCCCGACGGACATGTCGCCTCGCTCTTCCCCGGGCACCCCGCCCAGCTGACGCAGGACGCGATCACGGTCGGGGTGCACGGGTCACCCAAGCCGCCACCCGAGCGGGTCTCGCTCACCCTGGAGGCGATGGAGCGGGTGGTGCAGGTGTGGTTCGTCGTGGCTGGGGCGGACAAGGCGGAGGCGGTGCGCGACGCTCTCGCCGGCGCCGGCCCGAGCACGTCGACCGCGGCGCAGGTCACGGGCCAGCGCGCCACGGTCTGGTTCCTCGACGAGGCCGCCGCGAGCCTGATCGACCCGGACGGGGCGACCCCGGTCTAGCGGCCAGGCGGCCTAGCGGATGGTGCCGCGGTCGCGCAGCTGCCCGAGTCGCTCCTCGAGCAACGCCGCGCCCTCGGTGTCGCTGCGCCGCTCCTTCACGTAGGCGAGGTGAGTCTTGTAGACCTCGGCCTTCGGAGCCTGGGGCGGGTTCTCCTGGTCCTGCCCGGCCGGCAGACCGCAGCGGGGGCACTCCCACTGGTCGGGGATCTCGACGCCCTCCTCCCGGGCGAAGCTTGGGCGCACCTCGTGTCCGTTGCCGCACCAGTAGGACACCACGACCCGCGCAGCGCTCTCTCCGCGCTCGGCCTCACCGCTCGGTCCGGACCCGACCCGGCTCCCTCGGATAGCGTTGCCCCCGCCCGTGGCCATCGGTGATCGTCCTCAGACGTCGAACCGGTCGACGAGACCGATCCCGACGATGGAGACGAACCACAGCAGCCCGACGACGATGGTGAACCGGGTGAGGTTGCGCTCGGCCACCGAGGACGACCCGAGGGAGGCCGTCATCCCACCGCCGAACATGTCGGAGATGCCGCCGCCCTTGCCCTTGTGCATGAGGATGAGGAGGGTGAGGATCAGCCCGGTGATCACGAGGATCACCTGGAGTCCGATGCGTACTACGTCCACGGGTCGTGCCTTCGTCGTCGGTGCGGGGTTCGACGGCAGGATACCCGCAGGCACCCCGCCGCCCGATCAGGTCGTGAGGTGGTTCTGGTAGCGGCAGATCGCGGCGAACTCCTCGGCGTCCAGCGAGGCGCCGCCGACGAGCGCTCCGTCGACGTCCTCCCCGGCCATGATCGCCGCGACGTTACCCGACTTCACCGAGCCGCCGTAGAGCACGCGCACCCCGTCGGCCAGCTCGGGCGAGGTGATCTCGGCGATCGCCTCCCGGACCGCGGCGCACACCTCCTGTGCGTCCTCGGGGGTGGCGACCTCACCGGTGCCGATCGCCCACACCGGCTCGTAGGCCACGACGACGCTCGCGAGCTGCTCGTCGGTGAGCCCGGCCAGCGATCCCTTGACCTGGGCGACGACGTGCTCGACGTGCTCGCCCGCCTGGCGCACCTCGAGCCCTTCACCGACGCACACGAGCGGGGTGAGCTCGTGCCGGTAGGCGGCCGCCGCCTTGGCGGCCACCACCTCGTCGGACTCGTCGTGGTGCTCGCGGCGCTCGCTGTGCCCCACGACGACGTAGGTGCAGCCGAGCTTGGCGAGGAACGCCCCCGAGATCTCGCCGGTGTAGGCGCCGCTGTCGTGCACCGACACGTCCTGAGCCCCGTAGCGCAGCGCGAGCTGGTCGCCGTCGACGAGGGTCTGGACCGAGCGCAGGTCGGTGAAGGGCGGCAGCACCGCCACCTCTACGGCGCCGAAGTCGTGCTTGGCGTCGCGCAGCGTCCAGTCGAGCTTCTGCACGAGGTGTGCCGCCTGCTGGTGGTCGAGGTTCATCTTCCAGTTGCCCGCCATGAGCGGGGTGCGTGTGCTCATCACTTCTCCTCGTGCTGCTCGAAGATTGTCAGGCCGGGGAGCTCCTTGCCCTCCAGGTACTCCAGCGAAGCGCCGCCACCGGTGCTGATGTGGCCGAAGTCGCTGTCGGCGAAGCCGAGCTGGCGCACCGCGGCGGCGGAGTCCCCGCCACCGACGACGGTGAGGGCACCCCCCTTCGTCGCCTCTGCCAGGGCCTGCGCCACCGCCTTGGTGCCGGCGGCGTACGGCTCCATCTCGAAGGCACCCATCGGGCCGTTCCAGAACACCGTCTTGCAGTCGGTGAGCGCGTCGGCGAACTCCTGGGCGGCGTCCGGTCCGATGTCCAGGCCCATCCGGTCGGCGGGGATGGCGTCGGCCGCGACGACCTCGTGGTCGGCCTCGGCCGAGAACTCGGTCGCGACGACGACATCGCTCGGCAGGACGATCTGGACGCCCTCCTCCTCGGCGCGCTCGAGGTACTGGCGCACGGTGTCGACCTGGTCCTCCTCGAGCAGGCTCGTGCCTACCTCGTGGCCCTGCGCCTTGAGGAAGGTGAAGACCATCCCGCCTCCGATGAGCAGCCGGTCGGCCGTCCCGAGGAGGTTGTCGATCACCCCGAGCTTGTCGGAGACCTTGGCCCCGCCGAGGACGACGGCGTAGGGCCGCTCCGGCTCCTCGGTGAGCCGCTGCAGGACGTCGACCTCTGCCTGGACGAGCCCGCCGAGGGCGGCCGGCAGCCGGCTGGCGATGTCGTACACCGATGCCTGCTTGCGGTGCACCACCCCGAACCCGTCCGAGACGTAGACGTCGGCCAGCTCCGCGAGCTGGTCGGCGAAGGCGGCGCGCTCGCTCTCGTCCTTGCTCGTCTCCCCGGGGTTGAACCGGAGGTTCTCCAGCAGGGCCACCTGGCCGTCCTCGATCCCGTCCACGACCTCGTGGGCGCTCTCGCCGACGGTGTCCTCGGCGAAGGCGACGTCCTGGCCGAGCAGCTCACCGAGGCGACCGGCGACCGGGCGAAGGGAGTAGCGAGGGTCGACCTCGCCCTTGGGCCGGCCGAGGTGGGCGCACACGACGACCCGCGCGCCCGCCTCGGTCAGCCGGGTGATGGTCGGCAGCGAGGCCCGGATCCGCCCGTCATCGGTGATCCGGTCACCGTCGAGCGGGACGTTGAGGTCCGAGCGGAGCAGCACCCGCTGCCCGCGCAGCTCTCCGAGGTCGTCGATCGTGCGCACGTCTGGTCCTTTCGCTGCCGTGACGGATCAGAGGGAGGAGCCGACCAGCTGGGTCAGGTCGACGAGGCGGTTGGAGTAGCCCCACTCGTTGTCGTACCAGGAGACGACCTTGACCTGGTTGCCGATGACCTTGGTCAGGCCGGCGTCGAAGATCGAGCTGGCCGGGTCGGTGACGATGTCGGCCGAGACGATGGGGTCCTCGGTGTACTTCAGGATGCCCTTGAGGTCACCCTCCGCGGCCTTCTTGATCGCCGCGTTGACCTCGTCGACGGTCACCTCACGGCCGGCCTCGAAGGTGAGGTCGGTGGCCGACCCGGTCGGGGTGGGGACGCGCAGCGCGTAGCCGTCGAACTTGCCCTCGAGCTCGGGGATGACCAGCGCCACGGCCTTGGCCGCACCGGTCGAGGTCGGGATGATCGACAGGGCCGCCGCCCGGGCACGGCGCAGGTCCTTGTGCGGGCCGTCGAGCAGGTTCTGGTCCTGGGTGTAGGCGTGGACCGTCGTCATCAGTCCCTTGACGATGCCGAACTCGTCGTTGAGCACCTTGGCCATCGGCGCCAGGCAGTTCGTGGTGCACGAGGCGTTGGAGACGATGTGGTGCTTCTCCGGGTCGTAGTCGGAGTCGTTGACCCCCATGACGAAGGTGGCGTCCTCGTTCTTCGCCGGAGCCGAGATGATGACCTTCTTGGCGCCACCGTCGAGGTGCGCCTTGGCCTTCGTCGCGTCGGTGAAGATCCCGGTGGACTCGATGATGACGTCCGCGCCGGCGTCGCCCCAGGCGATGGCGGCGGGGTCCTTCTCGGCGAAGACCTTGATGGTCTTGTCCCCCACGGTGATCGAGTCCTCGGTGGCGCTGACGTCCTCGTCGAGGACGCCAAGCACCGAGTCGTACTTCAGCAGGTGGGCGATGCTCTTGTTGTCCATGAGGTCGTTGGCGGCGACGATCTCGATGTCGGCGCCGGACGCCTGCACGGCACGGAAGTAGTTGCGGCCGATCCGGCCAAATCCATTGATCCCAACACGAACGGTCACTGCGATGCCTCCAGGTGATCGGTGCGGCCGGGTCACTCGTCGACTCGGGCCGCGGGTGCACCACCTAGCCTATGCCGTCGGTCACCCTCGCCGCAGGCCGGGCCCGGGGGTCACCCGACGGGGGCTCACGGCTCGAGCATGTCCGCGGTGAGCGATGACTCCGTGTCGGGGATGCCCAGCTCGGCGGCGCGCTTGTCCGCCATCGCGAGGAGCCGGCGGATCCGCCCCGCGACGGCGTCCTTGGTCATCGGCGGGTCGGCGAGCCGGCCGAGCTCCTCGAGGCTGGCCTGTTTGTGCTCCACTCGCAGCTCACCGGCCTGACGCAGGTGGTCGGGGATGTCACCCTCGAGGATCTCCAGCGCCCGCTGCACCCGCGCACCGGCGGCGACCGCGGCCCGGGCCGAGCGGCGCAGGTTCGCGTCGTCGAAGTTCGCCAGGCGGTTGGCGGTCGCCCGGACCTCCCGGCGCATCCGGCGCTCCTCCCACGAGAGGACCGCGTCGTGGGCTCCGAGCTGGACGAGCAACGCCCCGATCGCGTCGCCGTCGCGGATCACCACGCGGTCGACCCCGCGCACCTCACGAGCCTTGGCGCTGACCCCGAGACGACGGGCGGCGCCGACGAGGGCGAGCGCGGACTCCGGGCCCGGGCAGGTGACCTCCAGCGCCGAGGACCGACCCGGCTCGGTGAGGCTGCCGTGGGCGAGGAATGCCCCCCGCCAGGCAGCCGCGGCGTCGCACTGGGCTCCCCCGACCACCTTGGGGGGCAGCCCGCGCACGGGGCGTCCCCTGCTGTCGACCAGCCCGGTCTGGCGCGCGAGCGCCTCACCCTCCTGTGCCACCCGCACGACGTAGCGGGTGCCCCGCCGGATGCCACCGGAGGCGAGCACCATGAGCTCGCTGGAGTGCCCGTAGACCTCGGCGAGGTCGGATCGCAGCCGGCGTGCCGCGCTGGCGGTGTCGAGCTCGGCCTCGACGACGATCCGGCCCCCGACGATGTGCAGCCCTCCGGCGAACCGGATGACCGAGGCGATCTCTGCCTTGCGGCAGCAGACCTTGGTCACCTCGTGACGGCTGAGCTCGTCCTTGACCGTGGCGGTCATGGCCATGCGGGGATCCTGCCTGTCGTCCGGCTCACCGGGCGGTCCGGGGCCTGTCGAGGATGTCACGGTACGCCGCGGCGAGCCGCAGCGCATCGTGGTGGCCGGGATGCCCCGGTCGGGCGACCTGGTGGAGCTCGAGCACGGCCCCGATGCGGGCGCAGGCTTCGTGCACGTCGTCGTGGGCGCCCCTGAGGAGGCCTGCGTCGACGAGGACGGTATCCACCTGCAGCTCCGGCGCCATCTCGCGGAGGGTCTCGAGATGCCGCACCACCGAGAACCCCTGGGTCTCCCCCGTGCTCAGCTCGAGGTTGAGGGTGAGGATCTTGTGCGCCTGGGTCTCCACCAGCGCTCGGCGCAGGTCAGGGACGAGGAGGTGGGTCAGGACCGAGGTGAACCACGAGCCCGGCCCGAGCACGACCGCATCAGCGGCCCGTACCGCCTCGACCGCCTCGACCCGCGCCGGCGGCGCCTCGGGAAGCACCGCGATCGACTCCACCGTGCCGGCCGTCGTCGCGATCTGGACCTGCCCGGTGACGATGTCGACCCGCTCCGGGTGCTGCGGGTCGACTCCCCGGACCTGAGCTCTTAGCTCGAGCGGCACCGCGGACATCGGCAGGACCCGGCCGCGCGCCTGGAGCAGGCGCCCCACGAGGTCGAGGCCGGCCACCGGGTCCTCGTTGAGCTGCCACAGCGAGACGATGAGGAGGTTCCCCAGCGCGTGCTGGCCCAGCTGCCCCGCGCCGGGGAAACGGTGCTGCAGCACCTCGCTCCAGGTGTGCCCCCACTCGCTGTCGTCGCACAGCGCGGTCAGCGCCATCCGCAGGTCCCCCGGAGGGAGCACCCCGAACTCCTGGCGCAGCCGGCCGCTCGACCCGCCGTCGTCGGCGACGGTGACCACCGCGGTCACCTGCTCGCTGATGTGGCGCAGGGCGGACAGGGTGGCGGCCAGCCCGTGCCCACCGCCGAGGGCCGCGACCTGCGGGTAGGTGCCTCGAGGCGTGAGCGCGGGAAGGCCGGGTGTGGTCCTCATCTGGTCGCTCCTGCTCATTCCTGGCCGAGGTCGCGGTGGACGATGAAGGTGTCCAGGCCTGGGCCGGAGAGCCGCCGGGCGAGCGCCTCGGCCATCGCCACGCTCCGGTGCTTGCCGCCGGTGCAGCCCACGGCGACCGTGACGTAGCGCCGGTTCTCCCGCAGGTAGCCCGCGGTGACCGGCACGAAGAGCGATACGACGCCGTCCAGGAACTCCTGCGCGCCCTCCTGACGCAGGACGTAGTCGGCGACCGGCACCTCTCGGCCGGTGCGCGAGCGCAGCTCGGGGACCCAGTACGGGTTGGGCAGGAAGCGCATGTCGAAGACGAAGTCGGCGTCGAGCGGCACGCCGTACTTGAAGCCGAAGGACATCACGGCCACCCGCACCCCGGCGTGCTCCTCGGTGGTGAAGATCGGGTGGATCTTGCGCGAGAGCTGGTGCACGTTCAGCCCGGAGGAGTCGATGACCACATCGGCGGTGGAGCGCAGGTCCGCCAGCCGCTCGCGCTCGTCCTGGATCGCGTCGAGGAGGCGTCCGTCGCCCTGCAGGGGGTGAGGCCGGCGCACGGACTCGAAGCGGCGCACCAGCGCCTCGTCGGTGGCCTCGAGGTAGAGCAGGGTGGCCTTCCGGCCCCGAGCCCGGATGCGCTCGACCGCCTCGACGAGGTGGTCGAAGCCGTGCGCCCGGATGTCGACGACCACCCCCACCCGGTCGACGGGGACGCCGCGCTCGAGCGCCTCGTCCTCGGTGACGCCAAGCTCGACGAGCTGTGGGAGCAGCGGCGTCGGCAGGTTGTCGATGACGTACCAGCCGAGGTCCTCCATGACGTTCGCGACGGTCGAGCGACCGGCCCCGCTCATCCCCGTCACGATGTAGACCTCGCCCCGAACCCCTTCGTCATCGCCACCGTGCACCGTGGCCAGCCCCTCTCCTGCGTCGTCATGCGTGGTCATCGAGCACCTCCCCGGTCCGTGGGTCGACCGCCGGCGCGGAACCCTGCGAGCCCAACTCTGCCGCAATGCGACCCGCCAGCCCAGGCCCGATCCCGGGGACCTCGGCCAGCTGCTCGGGCGTGGCCTCCTTGATCCGACGGACGGAGCCGAATCGGGCGAGCAGCGCCTTGCGCCGCGCCGCCCCGAGACCGCTGATGCCGTCGAGCGCCGAGGCGGTCATCGCCTTGCTCCGGCGCTGGCGGTGGAAGGTGATCGCGAAGCGGTGCGCCTCGTCCCTGACCCGCTGCAGCAGGTAGAGGCCCTCGGAGGTGCGGGGCAGGACGACGGGGTACTCCTCGCCGGGCAACCACAGCTCCTCGAGCCGCTTCGCCAGGCCGACCAGGGCGACGTCCTCGATCCCGAGGTCGTCGAGCACGCGCTGCGCGGCGGCCACCTGGGGGGCACCACCGTCGACGACGACGAGGTTCGGCGGGTAGGCGAAGCGGCGCGGCCGCCCGGTCTCCTCGTCGATCCCGGCGGGTGTCCCCCCTTCGCCGCCCGAAGGGGGCACGCCGGCGTGGTCATCCATGGCCACGAGGTGGCGCATCCGGCGGGTGAGGACCTCGTGCATCGCGGCGGTGTCGTCGGTGCGGCCGTCGACGTCGCCCCTGACGACGAACCGGCGGTACTCGGCCTTGCGCGGCAGCCCGTCCTCGAAGACCACCATCGACCCGACCACCTCCTGACCCTGGATGTGGGAGATGTCGAAGCACTCGATCCGCAGCGGCGCGTCCTCGAGCCCGAGGGCCTCCTTGATGTCCTGGAGGGCCTGGCTGCGGGCGGTGAGGTCCCCCGCGCGGGCGACCTTGTGCCGGGCCAGTGCCTGGCTGGCGTTGCGCGCCACCGTCTCCATGAGCGCCCGCTTGTCGCCGCGCCGCGGCACCCGCAGGTCGACCTGGCTGCCGCGCTGCTCGGAGAGCCAGGCGGCCAGCGCGTCGGCGTCGGCGGGCAGCACCGGGACGAGGACCTCGCGCGGCACGTCCTCCTCGCCGTAGACCCGTTGCAGGAGGTGCTGGACGACCTCCTCGAGGGTCTCGGCGTCCTTCTCCGCGACCCACCCGCGCTGGCCTCGGATCCGGCCCCCGCGGACGTGGAAGACCTGGATCGCCACCTCGAGCTCGTCGTCGGCGACGGCGAAGACGTCGGCGTCGGTCCCGTCGGGCAGGACGACCGCCGACTTCTCCAGGGCCTTGGTGAGCGCGCCGATGTCGTCGCGCAGCCGCGCCGCCTGCTCGTAGTCCATCTCCTCTGCAGCGGTGCGCATCCGCTGCTGCAGCCGGCGGACGAACCTGTCGTGGCTGCCGGCCATGAAGTCACACAGCTCCTCGGCGATCGCCTGGTGCTCCTGCGCGCTGACCCGCCCGACGCAGGGGGCGGAGCACTTGTCGATGTACCCGAGGAGGCAGGGCCGACCGACCTGCTCCGCGCGCTTGAAGACGCCGTTGCTGCAGGTGCGCACGGGGAAGACGCGCAGCAGCAGGTCGAGGGTCTCGCGGATCGCCCACGCGTGGGTGTAGGGGCCGAAGTAGCGGTTGCCCTTGCGCTTGGAGCCGCGCATGACCATCGCGCGCGGGTACTCCTCCGCCATCGTCACCGCGAGGTACGGGTAGGACTTGTCGTCGCGGTAGCGGACGTTGAAGCGCGGGTCGAACTCCTTGATCCAGGCGTACTCGAGCTGGAGCGCCTCAACCTCGGTCGCGACGACGGTCCACTCCACGGACGCACCGGTGCGGACCATGGTCGCCGTGCGCGGGTGCAGGCCCCGCGGGTCCTGGAAGTAGGAGGAGAGCCGGGAGCGCAGCGACTTCGCCTTGCCGACGTAGATGACCCGGCCGTGCGCGTCGCGGAACCGGTAGACCCCCGGGTCCACGGGGATGGACCCCGGGGAGGGGCGATAGGTCACCGGGTCAGCCACCCGGCCACCTTAGGTGCAGGGCCGACGGGCGAAGGGGGCAGTCCGCTCACCCGACGACGAGGGAGTCCCCGTCCTCGGTCACCGTGCGGCGGCCCAGCCCGCTGCTGGCCGGTCCCCCCGTCGGCTCCCCGCTCGCCGGGTCGAAGGTGCTGCCGTGGCACGGGCACACGATGCCCTGCTCGTCGACCTCGCCGACCGCGCACCCCTGGTGCGGGCAGGTCACGTCGAAGGCGTGGTACTCCCCCTTCGTCGGCTGGGTCACGACGACCGAGTCGACGATCACCCCGCCGCCGACCGGGACGTCACCGCTGGGCACGGTGACCTCGGCACCCCCTTCGCCGCCGGACTCGCCCTCGGACCCGCCGCAGCCGCCGAGCAGGCACGCGCACGCGGCCACCCCTGCCGGCGCCACGAGGGCGGTGCGGCGGGCCACCCCCTCGGGCGGGACTGGACCGGAGGGCGTCGGGGCGGCAGGTCGACTCATGACTCCATCGTCCCAGACCACCGGCCCGAGCCACGGGCAGGGGATCTCCTGGTAACAGGTTGATCACGGACGGCGGGAGGGGTACCCCGCACGGTACCAACGGGTCCACTATTCCTTCAGCCCACGCGTCGGTCGGGGGTCACGGGCCCTCGCCCGGTCTTTCTTCAGGAGGCAACGTGCACAAGCGTTCCGTCATCTCTGCGGGGGCCCTGCTCCTCGCGACGTCCATGACCCTCACCGCCTGCGGGACCCGCGGCGGCGACTCCGGCGGCGGCTCCGAGGGCGGCGGCGACAGCGGCGACAAGGTCGCCAAGATCGGCGTCATCGCCCCCCTGTCCGGCGACCTCTCCGCCCTGGGCAAGGGCATCGAGAACTCGGTGGACCTGGCCATCAAGCAGGCCAACGAGGAGGGTGGCATCGAGGGCTGGACCCTGGAGATCGCCCCCGAGGACGACCAGGCGAACCCCGACGTCGGCAAGAACGCGGCGAGCAAGCTCGCGGGCGACAAGGACGTCGTCGGCGTCGTCGGCACGCTGAACTCCTCGGTCGCCGGCACCGTCGCCCCCGTGCTCGACACCGCGAAGATCGTCCAGGTCTCCCCTGCCAACACCGGCGTCTCGCTCACCAAGGGCGAGGACGCGGAGAACCCCTCGCGGCCGTACGCGAACTACTTCCGGACCTGCACGACCGATGCCGTCCAGGGCCCCTTCGCTGCCCGGTACCTCTACGAGGAGGCCGGGATCAAGAAGGTGGCGACGATCCACGACAAGAAGGCCTACGGTCAGGGGCTGGTCGAGTCCTTCACCGAGGAGTTCGAGAAGCTCGGCGGCGAGATCGTCGCCGCGGAGACGATCAACCCCGACGACGACAAGTACGACGCCGTCGTCACCTCGGTCAAGGCCAAGAAGCCCGACGCCGTGTACTACGGCGGGGAGTACCCGCAGGCCGGTCCGCTGAGCCAGCAGATGAAGGCACAGGGCCTGAAGGTCCCGCTCATGGGTGGCGACGGGATCTTCAGCCCGGAGTTCATCAAGCTCGCCGGCAAGACCTCCAACGGCGACCTCGCGACCTCCATCGGCGCGCCGACCGAGAAGCTCGAGTCCGCCCAGGCCTTCGTCGACGCCTACGAGGGTGGCGGCTACTCCGACGACTATGAGGCTTACGGCGCGCAGTCCTACGACGCCGCCAACGCGATCATCGAGGCGCTCAAGGTCTCGCTCAAGGACGCCGAGACAGCCGAGGACGCCCGCCAGGCGACGATCGACGCCATGGCCGACGTGACCTTCGACGGCGCCACGGGCAAGGTGGCCTTCGACGAGTTCGGGGACACGACCACGCGGGTGCTCACCGCCTACGAGGTCAAGGACGGCGAGTGGACGGACGTCAACACCGAGGAGTTCAAGTGATCGGACGGGTCTGACCCGCCCTGACAAGAGAATCCCCTCGACTCATGTGGCGGGTGGAGCCCACCGGCTCCGCCCGCCCGTTCGGGCCGCCACCATCCCTCCCCACACCCAGGAGGCCATGTGGACCAGTTCCTGCAGCAGCTCGTCAACGGGCTGACGATCGGCTCGTTGTACGCGCTGATCGCTGTCGGGTACACCGTCGTCTACGGCATCGTGCAGCTGATCAACTTCGCGCACGGCGAGATCTTCATGATCGGCGCCTTCGGCGCGCTGAGCACCTACCTCATCCTCTTCCAGGGGCAGACCTCGCTGTGGGTGCTCCCCTTCCTCGTCCTCGGCGCGATGGCCGCCTCGGTGGGGGTGGCGGTCCTCACCGAGCGAGTGGCCTACCGGCCGCTGCGTGGAGCCGGGCGGCTCGCGCCGCTCATCACCGCGATCGGCATCTCCGTCTTCCTCCAGGAGTTCGTCCGCCTCTTCTACGACAAGGTCCCCGGGCTGGACTTCCCGTCGGCCAAGCAGAAGATCCCCTTCCCCCAGATCGAGGTGGTCACCGGTCCGGCGATCGAGCTCGGGCCGGTCACCATCCAGCGGGCCGCGGTCTTCACCATCGGCTGCCTCATCATGTGCGGCGCGGCCCTGTGGTGGTTCATCAACCGCACCCGTACCGGGCGCGGGATGCAAGCCGTCTCCCAGGACCCCGACACCGCCAAGCTCATGGGTATCAACGTCGACCGCGTCATCGTCGTCGCCTTCGCCGTCGGTGCGGCCCTGGCCGCGATCGCCGGCGTCGCCCAGGGTCTGCTCAACACGAACATCAACTTCAAGATGGGCTTCATCGCCGGGTTGAAGGCCTTCACGGCCGCAGTCCTCGGCGGGATCGGCAACGTCTGGGGCGCGATCCTCGGTGGTCTCGTCCTCGGCGTCCTCGAGACGCTCGCCGTCCAGTTCCTCCCCGGCGGATCGCCGTGGAAGGACGTCTGGGCCTTCGCCCTGCTCATCCTCGTCCTCGTCTTCCGGCCCCAGGGCCTCCTCGGCGCCAAGGTGGTCGACCGCGCATGAGCACCATCACCTCCAGCAGCACCACGACCGGCCGCGAGCGCCTCGGCCTGCGGCTCGCCCTCGCCGGCGGCGCGCTGCTCCTCGTCTCGGGCCTGCTCTCCTGGTCCTTCGAGCCGATCTTCGGTGACATCAGCATCCGGCTGTGGCCGGTGTCGCTGCAGGTCTTCGCGATGCTCATCGGGCTCACCGCTGTCGCCCTGGCGCTCTCCCCCACGGTGCTGCGCCGAGCGCTGGGCTGGGTGCACGCCGGTCCCGGGCTGTGGGCCCTGGGTATCGGCGCCACCGCATACACGGCGCTGTCGCTCGCTGCGATCGCCGTCGAGGCCGGTGGGCTGATCAACGCCAACGAGGGGGCTTGGATCGCCCTCGTCGGCGCCCTGCTCCTGCTCGGCGGCGGCTGGATGGTGCGGGACCGACCCCGCGCACCCGAGGCGTTCAGCGCCCAGGGGCCGGCGACCGTCGAGATCGTGACGATCGTCGCGATCTGCGCGCTCGCGCTGGCCGCTGCCGCCTATGCCCTCGGCCGCGACGACGCCTGGGTGTTCGTCCTCTTCCTGCTCACCCTCGGCGTCATCGGCACCGCACTGGCTCGCGCCGAGGTCTTCGAGTGGCTCGGGGGTGCCGCGGGCCGGCACCAGCACGTGCTGACCCTGGGCGCCTTCGCGGCGGCGTTCCTCTTCCCGTTCACCCAGGACGGGTCGGAGATCAACATGTCGATCGCCACCCTCGTGCTGATCTTCGCCGCGACCGCCATCGGCCTGAACATCGTCGTCGGGCTCGCCGGACTGCTCGACCTGGGGTACATCGCCTTCCTCGGTGCCGGCGCCTATGTCGGGGCGATCTTCTCCGGGTCGGTCTCCTCCTCGATCGGGTGGACCCCGCCGTTCCTCGTCACCGCCCTGATGGGCGGACTGTTCGCCGCCCTGCTGGGTCTGATCGTCGGCTCGCCGACGCTACGCGTCAGCGGTGACTACCTCGCCATCGTGACCCTCGCCTTCGGCGAGATCTTCCGGCTCGCGATGTTCAACCTCGACGGCAACAACGGCCCGGACCTGACGAACGGGCCGAACGGGATCACCGCGATCCCGAACCTGTCGATCCTCGGCTTCGACTTCGGCGAGTCGCACACGATCGCCGGGGTCGAGCTCAGCCGGGCGGCCAACTACTACCTCTTCATGCTCTTCATCACCGCGCTCATCGTGCTGATCTTCGCGCGGCTGAACAACAGCCGGATCGGCCGCGGCTGGGTGGCGATCCGCGAGGACGAGCGGGCCGCCGAGGCGATGGGTGTCAACGTCTTCGGTCTGAAGCTGCTGGCCTTCGCCGGCGGCGCCTTCCTCGCCGGTGTCGCCGGCACGGTCAAGGCCCACTACGACACCTCGGTGACACCCGACCAGTACCAGTTCCTCGAGTCCGCGTTCCTCCTCGCGGCCGTCGTCCTCGGCGGCATGGGGACGATCGCGGGCGTCATCCTCGGAGCGGTCGTGCTCAAGCTCATGCCGGAGAAGCTGCGCTTCTTCAGCGAGTACCGGCTGCTCCTCTTCGGGCTGCTCCTCGTGATCATGATGCGCTTCCGGCCCGAGGGTCTGGTGGCGAACAAGAGGCGTCAGCTCGAGCTGCACGACGACGACCAGGACCGTGCCGCGCAGACCGATCGGTCGCCGCAGACCAAGGAGGCGCTCCAGTGAGCACCGCAGCCGTCCCCCACGCCGATGCTCCGTCCTCCCCCGGGCGGGGGGTGGTGCTGGAGGCCCGCAACATCGTCATGAGGTTTGGCGGGCTCACCGCCGTCGACGACGTCTCGTTCCAGGTGCACGAAGGGGAGATCGTGGGCCTGATCGGCCCCAACGGCGCCGGCAAGACGACCTTCTTCAACTGCCTGACCGGGATGTACAAGCCGACGAGCGGTGAGGTCACCCTCGGCGGGCGGGCCCTGCCGCCGCGGCCCCGGGCCGTGGTGACGGCGGGCATGGCGCGGACCTTCCAGAACATCCGCCTCTTCGGCAACATGACCGCGCTGGAGAACGTCATGGTGGGGCGTTACTGCCGCACCTCGTCGATGGCTCTCACCTCGATCCTGCGCGGGCCGAAGTTCCGCCGCGAGGAGCGCGAGTCGATCGACCGGGGCCGGGAGCTGCTGCGCTTCGTCGGTCTGGACGACAAGGCCGACCACCTGGCGCGCAACCTCCCCTACGGCGAGCAGCGTCGCCTGGAGATCGCCCGGGCGCTGGCCACGGAGCCTCAGGTCGTGCTGCTCGACGAGCCCACGGCCGGTATGAACCCCCGGGAGACCGAGGAGGCGATGCGGCTGATCTTCCGCATCCGCGAGCTCGGGATGGCGGTGGTGGTGATCGAGCACGACATGCGCTTCATCTTCACGCTGTGCGACCGCGTGCTCTGCCTCGTCCGTGGCGCGCTGCTCGTCGAGGGCAGCCCGGCGCAGGTCCAGTCCGACCCTCGGGTCATCGAGGCCTACATCGGAGGGTCGGAGGACGACGACATCAGCGCGGACGAGCTGACCGAGGAGGACGTCGAGGTGCTTCACGCCGAAGGGGTCGACGTCGAGCCCTCGCGGACCTCGGCCCGGTCGGAGAACGGCCGATGACCGCCCTGCTGGAGGTCAAGGACCTCGTGGTGGCCTACGGCAAGATCGTCGCCGTCAAGGGCATCTCCTTCATCGTCGGTGAGGGCGAGGTCGTGACCCTCATCGGTACCAACGGCGCGGGCAAGACGACGACGCTGCGCACGATCTCCGGTCTGCTCCGCCCGGCGGGCGGGTCGGTGCTCTACCGGGGCGAGGACATCAGCGCCACGCCGGCGCACCAGATCGTCGGTCTGGGCCTGGCGCACTCGCCCGAGGGGCGGCGGATCTTCCCGCGGATGAGCGTGGAGGAGAACCTCCTGCTCGGGGCCTACGGTCGACGTGACAACGACATCGACCGTGATCTCAAGGCCGCCTACGAGCTCTTCCCCATCCTCGGCGAGCGCTCACGCCAGCACGCGGGCACCTTCTCCGGCGGGGAGCAGCAGATGCTCGCGATGGGCCGGGCGATGATGAGCCGCCCGAAGCTGCTCATGCTCGACGAGCCGTCGATGGGCCTGTCGCCGCTGATGATGAAGCGGATCATGTCGACCGTCACGACCCTGCGCGAGCAGGGGACGACGATCCTCCTCGTGGAGCAGAACGCGCGGGCCGCGCTGAAGATCGCCGACAAGGGCTACGTGCTCGAGGTCGGGCAGATCGTCACCGAGGGGACCGGCCAGGAGCTGCTGCACAGCGACGAGGTGCGCAAGGCCTACCTCGGCGAGGACTGAGGCCCGCTCAGCCCGCGCGCTTGGCCCGGCGAGCGGCGGCCTTGGCCTTCGCCGACGGCGCGGCCTTGCTCGTCGCCTTCTTCGGTTGCCGCTTCGCCGCGCCCTTCGCTGCCCCCTTCGTCGCCGACGCCTTCCCCGACCGCGGGGTCGCCTTCGCCGCTCTCCTGCCGGCCTCGCTGTGCTCGGTGATGTGATCGGCGAGGGTGTCCTGCGGCGAGCCCACCTCGACCCGGGGATGGCGGGCGAGGACCGGCGCGAGGAACCGGCCGGTGTGCGACCCGGTCTGCTCGTGCCGGTCGACGACCTCCTCGGGCGTCCCTTCCGCGACGACCCGGCCACCGCCGGAGCCGCCCTCGGGGCCCATGTCGATGACCCAGTCGGCGCTCTTGATGACGTCGAGGTTGTGCTCGATGACGATCACGGTGTTGCCCTTGTCCACCAGGCCCTGCAGCACGTGGAGCAGCTTGCGGATGTCCTCGAAGTGCAGGCCGGTGGTGGGCTCGTCCAGGACGTAGACGGTGCGCCCGTTGGAGCGCTTCTGCAGCTCGGCGGAGAGCTTGACCCGCTGGGCCTCGCCGCCGGACAGGGTCGTCGCGGGCTGCCCGAGCTTGACGTAGCCCAGGCCGACCGAGTTGAGCGTCTTCATGTAGCGGGTGATCGAGGGGACCGCCGCGAAGAAGTCCTCGGCCTCCTCGATCGGCATGTCGAGGACCTCGGCGATCGACTTGTCCTTGAAGGTCACCTCGAGCGTCTCGCGGTTGTACCTCGCGCCGTGGCACACCTCGCACGGCACGTAGACGTCCGGGAGGAAGTTCATCTCGATCTTCAGGGTCCCGTCACCGGAGCAGGCCTCGCAACGGCCGCCCTTGACGTTGAAGGAGAAGCGTCCCGCCTGGTAGCCGCGCACCTTGGCCTCGGTGGTGTCGGCGAAGAGGGCGCGCACCTTGTCGAAGACGCCCGTGTAGGTCGCCGGGTTGCTCCTGGGGGTCCGTCCGATCGGGCTCTGGTCGACGTGGACCACCTTGTCGAGGTGCTCCAGCCCGGTCACCGTCTTGTGCCGTCCCGGCACGTGCCGGGCACGGTTGAGCCGGTTGGCCAGGACGTTGTAGAGGATGTCGTTGACCAGGGTCGACTTGCCCGACCCCGAGACCCCGGTGACCGCGACGAGCTGCCCGAGCGGGAAGGTGACGTCGATGCCGGCGAGGTTGTTCTCCCGGGCTCCCTGGACGACCAGCTCGCGGCCGGTCTCACGGGGCCGGCGAACCGGCGGCATCGGGATCTCCAGCTCCCCGGACAGGTAGCGTCCGGTCACCGACTCGCGGGTGCTGGCGAGCCGGTCGACCGGGCCGGAGTAGACGACCGCTCCCCCGTGCTCCCCTGCTCCCGGGCCGATGTCGACGATCCAGTCCGCGGCGTGGATCGTGTCCTCGTCGTGCTCGACGACGATGAGGGTGTTGCCGAGGTCGCGCAGCCGAGTCAGGGTCTCGATGAGGCGGGCGTTGTCGCGCTGGTGCAGGCCGATGCTTGGCTCGTCGAGGACGTAGAGCACGCCCACGAGCCCCGCGCCGATCTGCGTCGCCAGGCGGATCCGCTGGGCCTCGCCGCCCGAGAGCGTGCCGGCCGCCCGCGAGAGGGTGAGGTAGTCCAGCCCCACGTCGAGGAGGAACTTCAGCCGCGCCTCGATCTCCTTGACCACGAGGGCCGCGATGTGGCGCTCCCGGTCGGTGAGCTCGACGGTGTCGATGTACTCCTTGGCGTCGGCGATGGACAGCTCGGAGACCTCGGCGATGTTCTTCCCCGACACCGTGACGGCGAGGACCTCCGGCTTGAGCCGGGTACCGCCGCACGTCGGGCAGGCCACCTCGCGCATGTAGCCCTCGTACTTGTCCCGGCTCCACTCCGAGTCGGTCTCGGCGTGCCGGCGCTTGATGAAGCTCACCACCCCCTCGAAGCCGGTCGAGTAGGCACGCTCGCGGCCGAAGCGGTTGCGGTAGCGGACGTGCACCTTGTGGTTGCGTCCGTGCAGCAGCGCGGTCCGGGCCCGCTCGGGCAGCGCGCGCCACGGGGTGTCCATGTCAAAGCCCAGGTCGTCGCCGAGGGCGCTCATCGTCCGCTGGAAGTACTGGGCCGACTGGGTGCCCGACGCCCAGGGCTGGATGGCGCCCTCACGGAGGGTGAGGTCCTCGTCGGGCACGACGAGGTCGGCGTCCACCTCGAGCTCGACCCCGATGCCGGTGCAGGCCGGGCAGGCCCCGTAGGGCGCGTTGAAGGAGAAGGTCCGCGGCTCGAGCTCGTCGAGCGCGATCTCGTGCTCGTTGGGGCAGGCCATCTTCTCGGAGAAGCGGCGCTGCGAGGGCAGCGGCTCCCCGCGGGAGTCCAGCACCTCACCCCCTTCGTCGGTCACGTCGACGAAGTCGATGACGACGATCCCCGACGCCAGGCCGAGCGCCGTCTCCACCGAGTCGGTGAGGCGCTGCTTGGCGGTGCGGTCGCCCCCCTTCGCCACGAGCCGGTCGACCACCACCTCGATCGTGTGCTTCACCTGCTTGGTCAGCTTCGGTGGATCGCTGAGCTGGATGACCTCTCCGTCGACCCGGGCGCGGCTGTAGCCGGCCGTCTGCAGCTCGGCGAAGAGGTCGACGAACTCCCCCTTCTGCCCCCGGACCACCGGCGCGAGCACCTGGAAGCGGGTCCGGTCGGGCAGGTCGAGCAGCCGGTCGACGATCTGCTGCGGGGTCTGTCGGCCGACGGGCTCCCCGCACACCGGGCAGTGCGGCCGCCCCACCCGGGCGAAGAGCAGCCGCAGGTAGTCGTTGACCTCGGTGATGGTGCCGACCGTCGAGCGAGGGTTACGGTTGGTCGACTTCTGGTCGATCGAGACCGCCGGGGACAGCCCCTCGATGAAGTCGACGTCGGGCTTGTCCATCTGGCCGAGGAACATCCGCGCGTAGGCCGAGAGGGACTCGACGTAGCGCCGTTGCCCCTCGGCGAAGATCGTGTCGAAGGCCAGCGAGGACTTGCCCGACCCGGACAGGCCGGTGAAGACGACGAGGCTGTCCCGGGGCAGCTCGACGTCGACGTTCTTGAGGTTGTGCTCACGGGCGCCCTGGACGACGATCTGGTCGTGGGCGCGCGAGCCGGCGCGTCGCGGAGAAGTCACACGGTCAACTGTAGGTCGCACCCCCGACAGCCATCGCAACCGTGTCTAGGGTGACCAGATGAGCACGCCCATCGAGGACTACGCGATCATCGGCGACACCGAGACCGGGGCGCTCGTGAGCCGGGACGGCTCGATCGACTGGCTCTGCCTGCCCCGCTTCGACTCCGCCTCCTGCTTCACCGCCCTGCTGGGGACCCCGGAGCACGGCCGCTGGCTGCTCACCCCGTCGGCTCCGGCCACGACGACGCGAGCGTACCGGGGCGACTCCTTCGTCCTGGAGACGACGCACGAGACCGCGAGCGGGACGGTGAGGGTGACCGATCTCATGCCCCTCGCCGACGGCCGGGCCGACATCATCCGCCGGGTCGAAGGGGTGAGCGGGCGGGTCGAGATGACCCAGGAGTGGGTGGTCCGCCTGGGCTACGGCCGGGTGGTCCCATGGGTCTCCCGGCGGGAGGAGCACGGCGAGACGCTGCTCACGGCCGTCGCCGGGCCGGACATGCTCGTCCTGCGCGGCGGGCACCTCCCGGACCCGGACGGGCGCCACCACCGCGGCCGCTTCACCGTCACCGAGGGAGACGTGCTCGACCTCACCCTCACGTGGTGCCCGTCGTGGGAGCCGGTGCCGGAGCCGCTTGCGGTCGACGAGCGGATCGAGAGCACGGTCGAGCGCTCGAGCGCCTGGGCGAGCCAGTGCACCTACGACGGCCCGTACCGCGCCGCCGTGGTGCGCTCCCTTCTCGTGCTCCGGCTGCTGACCGACACCCGTCGTGGGGGCATCGTCGCCGCGCCCACGACCTCGTTGCCCGAGGACATCGGGGGCGAGCGCAACTGGGACTACCGGTACTGCTGGCTGCGGGACGCCTCGCTGACCCTGGAGTCGCTCCTGCGGTCCGGGTTCGTCGAGTCCGCCGGCCGATGGCGCGACTGGCTGGTCCGCGCGGTCGCGGGCGACCCGGAGGACCTGCAGATCATGTATGCGGTGGACGGCGGTCGGGAGCTGCCCGAGCGCGAGCTGGACCACCTGCCCGGCTACGCGGACAGCCGTCCGGTCCGGGTGGGCAACGCCGCGGTCGACCAGCGGCAGACAGACGTCCTCGGAGAGGTGATGATCGCTCTCGAGGACGCCCGCGCGCTCGGCCTCGCCGAGTCCGCGCAGTCCTGGGCGGTGCAGCGGGCGCTCGTCGACAGCCTGGTCGAGCACTGGGACGAGCCCGACAACGGGCTGTGGGAGATCCGCGGGCCGACACACCACTTCACCCACAGCCGGGTGATGGTCTGGGTCGCCTTCGACCGCGCGGTGCGCGCGGCCGAGACCTACGGCTACGAAGGGGACGTGCGGACCTGGCGGGAGCTGCGCGACCGGGTGCACGCCGAGGTGTGCGAGCGGGGCTGGGACGAGGAGAAGCAGAGCTTCACCCAGCACTACGACACCGACGAGGTCGACGCGTCCCTGCTCCTCCTCCCCCTCGTGGGGTTTCTGCCGCCAGACGACCCCCGGGTCCGGTCCACCATCGCCGCGGTCGAGCACGACCTCATGCGCGAGGGCTTCTTGCTGCGCTACCGCACCGAGACCGGTGTGGACGGGCTGGCCGGCGACGAGCACCCCTTCCTCGCGTGCTCGTGGTGGCTGGTGAGCGCCCTCGCGGTCACCGGGGAGGTCGAGCGGGCGCGCGAGCTCATGGATCGTCTCCTCGCCGTGCTCAACGATGTCGGCCTCGTCGCCGAGGAGTACGACCCGGTCGCCGGGCGCCAGGTCGGGAACTTCCCGCAGGCGTTCTCCCACCTCACCCTCATCGGGGCCGCGCACGACCTCGCCGAGGCCACCGCGGGTACGGTCGGTCCATGATCGAGGAGACGGAGTACACCGGAGCGGTCACCCCGGGAGGCGCGGCCCAGGTCCGAGAGCTGGAGCACCTCACCATCCGCAAGATGGCGGTGAGCGAGATGAGCAACAACGTCTACCTCCTGACCTGTCGGAGCACCGGTGAGCAGCTGCTGATCGACGCGGCGGACGACGCACCACGCTGCCTCGAGCTGGTCGCGCTCGGCGGGCAGCGCCTGGCTCACCTCGTGACCACGCACCGGCACTGGGACCACGTGCGCGCGCTGGCCGAGGTCGCCGAGGAGACCGGTGCGAGGACCTACGCCGGTGCGGACGACGCCGACCACCTGCCCGTGGCACCGGACGTCCCGCTCGAGCAGGGTGATCGGATCCGCTGCGGCGAGGTCGAGCTCGAGGTCTCCGTCGTCCGCGGGCACACCCCGGGATCGGTAGTGCTGGCTTACGCAGCAGCCGACGGGTCGACGCACCTTTTCACCGGTGACACCCTCTTCCCCGGCGGGGTCGGAGCGACCGACCGCTACGACTACCAGGACTTCGAGACCCTCTACCAGGACGTCGTCGAGCGGATCTTCGAGGTCTACGATGACCGCACCTGGTTCTACCCCGGTCACGGGGACGACTCCACCCTGGCGGCGGAGCGCCCGGAGCTCGACTCCTGGCGCGAGCGCGGTTGGTGAGCACGCGGGTCCCGGCACCCCTCCTCGTCCTCGGAGGGGTGATCTCGGTCCAGTTCGGGGGCGCCCTGGCCGCGACCCTCGTCCCTCAGATCGGTGCGGCGGCGGCGGTCCTGCTGCGGCTGCTCTTCGCTGCCGGGATCATGCTGGCCGTCGCCCGGCCGAGGCTCTCGGGTCACAGCGCCCAGGCCTGGCGCACCGTCGTCCTCTTCGGCCTCGCCCTCGGCGGGATGAACTGGGCCTTCTACTCGTCGCTGGCGTACCTGCCGATCGGGGTGGCCGTCACCTTCGAGTTCATCGGCCCGTTGCTCCTCGCGGCCTCTGGTTCGCGCCGGCCGCGCGACATCGCCGCGGTCGGTGCAGCGGCGGTGGGCGTGGTCCTCGTCTCCGAGGTGACCCACGTGCCGCTGCATGAGCTGAGCTGGCGAGGTATCGCCCTGGCACTGCTCGCCGGTGCGTTCTGGGCTGCCTACATCGTCTTCTCGGCACGCACGGGGGCCGCGTTCGAGCGGCTGGACGGTCTCACCCTCGCGATGGTCGTGGCGACCGCGGTCGTGCTGCCCGCGGGCGCGCTGAACGTCGAGGCGATCGGGCTCGACCACGTACTCAAGGGGCTCGGCCTGGCCCTGCTCAGCTCGGTGGTGCCCTACTCGCTCGAGCTGCTCGCCCTGCGACGGCTGAGCGCGACGGTCTTCGGGATCCTGCTCAGCCTCGAGCCGGCCGTCGCCGCCCTGGCCGGGCTCGTGGTCCTCGGACAGGTCCTCGGCGGCGCCCAGCTCGCCGGCATGGCGATGGTCGTCCTCGCGAGCGTGATCGTCCTCGGCAGCCCGAGACCGCGCCAGGAGTCGCCGTCGGACCTGACCGAGACCGGCGGATAAGGGGTCAGCTCGACTCGGCGTCCTGCGGCCCGTCGTTCCGGGTCTTCCACAGGCTGGCCGCCGCCGTCACGCCGAGGATGAGGACGATGCCGCCCAGCGAGACCGCGATTGGGATCTCCGGCACCGGGACGTGCTCGCCGCCGTTGATGAAGGGCAGCTCGTTCTCGTGCAGGGCGTGCAGGAAGAGCTTGAGGGCGATGAATCCGAGCAGCACGGCCAGGCCGAGGTGGAGGTAGACCAGCTTCTTGAGCAGGCCGCCGATGAGGAAGTAGAGCTGGCGCAGCCCCATGAGGGCGAAGAGGTTCGCGGTGAGCACGATGTAGGGCTCCCGGGTGAGGCCGTAGATCGCCGGGATCGAGTCAACAGCGAAGAGCAGGTCGGTCAGGCCGAGGGCCACGACGACGATGAACATCGGGGTGACGAGACGCTTGGCGTTCTCCTTCACGAAGAGCTTGGTCGACCACTCGGTCGTGCTCGGGAAGGTCTTCTGGACCCACTGGACGATCCGGTTGTCCTCGTCCCCGGCGGTGTCGTCTCCTCCCTGCTCCCGGACCTGGGTGATCGCGGCCCAGAGGAGGATCGCGGCGAAGATGTAGAAGACCCAGGAGAAGTTGTTGATCGCCGCGGCGCCGACGAAGATGAAGATCGTCCGCAGGACGATCGCGATGATGATGCCCCACAGCAGCGCGGTCTGCTGGTACTTCTGAGGCACGTTGAACTTCGCCATGATGAGCAGGAAGACGAAGAGGTTGTCGATCGAGAGCGAGTACTCGGTCAACCAGCCGGCGAAGAACTCCGTCCCACGCTCACCACCCTGCAGGGCCCACAAGCCGAAGCCGAAGACGACCGCAGCCGAGACGTAGATGCCCAGCACGACCGAGACCTCGCGGGTCGACGGCACGTGCGGGTTGCGTGCCACCCACCAGACGTCGAAGGTCAGCACCGCGGCGGCGACGGCGAGCGTGAGGAGCCATACCCACGTGGGGATGTCCATCTCGCCGCCGCTGATGAGCGCGGGCGAGATGCTCGGGAGGGTGGCGATCGTCGAGGTCACAGGTTGCCTTCCGGACAGCAGCTGGTCACGTCCGGAGGTCTCTCCCACCCTGGGGCCGGGCCCCCGGGCTCCCGCTCCACTCGGAGAGGTCGCCGTGCTGACGAGGGCGCCGCGTAGGGATACTCCCCTCCGCTCCGGAGGATTCTCGCAGACAAGCCCGCCTGCGACGACCGCTGGCCCCTCAGCGCGTCGCCTCCGTCATCTGGCGCAGCTCCTTCTTCAGGTCGCCGACCTCGTCGCGCAGCCGGGCCGCCAACTCGAAGTGCAGGTCGGTCGCCGCCTGGTGCATCTGGGTCGTCAGCTCCTGGATGAGGTCGGCGAGCTCGCCTGCCGCCATGTCCTGACCGCGCTCGCGGCGCCCCTCGTCGGCCAGCGCCGGGCGCGCTCCGCCCTTGCCCCGGGACTGTGCGCGCCCGGAGCCGATGAGCGCGTCGGTGTCGGCGTCCTCGCGGGCCAGCAGGTCGGTGATGTCAGCGATCTTCTTGCGCAGCGGCTGGGGATCGACCCCGTGCTCGCGGTTGTAGGCGATCTGCTTCTCCCGGCGCCGGTGCGTTTCGTCGATCGCGTGCTGCATCGAGTCGGTGATGTTGTCGGCGTACATGTGCACCTGGCCCGAGACGTTGCGCGCGGCGCGCCCGATCGTCTGGATCAACGATCTCGAGCTGCGCAGGAACCCTTCCTTGTCGGCGTCGAGGATGCTCACGAGCGAGACCTCGGGCAGGTCCAGGCCCTCACGCAGCAGGTTGATGCCGACGAGCACGTCGAACTCGCCCAGCCGCAGCTCACGCAGCAGCTCGACCCGGCGCAGGGTGTCGATGTCGGAGTGCAGGTAGCGCACCCGGACGCCCTTGTCCAGGAGGTAGTCGGTGAGGTCCTCGGCCATCTTCTTGGTCAGGGTGGTGACGAGGACCCGCTCGTTGCGCTCGGACCGGACGGTGATCTCGTGGAGCAGGTCGTCGATCTGCCCCTTCGTCGGCTTGAGCACGACCTCGGGGTCGACCAAGCCGGTCGGGCGGATGATCTGCTCGACCACCCCGTCGCTCTTGGCCCGCTCGTAGTCCCCAGGGGTGGCGCTGAGGTAGACGGTCTGACCGATCCGCTCGAGGAACTCCTCCCAGGTGAGCGGCCGGTTGTCCATCGCCGAGGGCAGCCGGAAGCCGTGGTCGACCAGGGTGCGCTTGCGGGACATGTCGCCCTCGTACATCGCGCCGATCTGGGGCACGGTCACGTGCGACTCGTCGATGACGAGGACGAAGTCCTCGGGGAAGTAGTCGAGCAGGCAGTTCGGCGCCGACCCCGGCTCGCGGCCGTCGATGTGCATGGAGTAGTTCTCGATCCCCGAGCAGCTGCCGACCTGGCGCATCATCTCGATGTCGTAGGTCGTGCGCATCCGCAGCCGCTGCGCCTCGAGCAGCTTGCCCTGGCTCTCGAAGGTCTTCAGCTGCTCGGCCAGCTCGTGCTCGATCCCGGTGATCGCCCGTTCCATCCGCTCCGGTCCGGCGACGTAGTGCGTCGCCGGGAAGACGTACATCTCCTGCTCCTCGCGGACCACCTCCCCTGTCACCGGGTGCAGGGTGTAGATGCGCTCGATCTCGTCGCCGAACATCTCGATCCGGATGGCGTGCTCCTCGTAGACCGGGATGATCTCGATGGTGTCGCCGCGCACCCGGAAGGTCCCTCGCGTGAAGGCGAGGTCGTTGCGGGTGTACTGCATCGTGACGAAGCGACGCAGCAGGGTGTCCCGGTCGATCTCCTCGCCGACCCGCAGCGAGACCATCCGATCGACGTACTCCTGCGGGGTACCCAGGCCGTAGATGCACGACACCGACGCGACGACGACGACGTCACGCCGGGTGAGCAGGCTGTTGGTCGCGGAGTGCCGCAGCCGCTCGACCTCGTCGTTGATCGAGCTGTCCTTCTCGATGTAGGTGTCCGACTGCGGCACGTAGGCCTCGGGCTGGTAGTAGTCGTAGTAGCTGACGAAGTACTCCACCGCGTTGTGCGGCAGGAGCTCGCGGAACTCGTTGGCCAGCTGGGCGGCGAGGGTCTTGTTGGGCGCCATGACCAGGGTCGGGCGCTGGATCTGCTCGATCAGCCAGGCGGTCGTGGCGGACTTGCCGGTGCCCGTCGCCCCGAGGAGGACGACGTCCTGCTCACCGGCGTTGACCCGCCGGGCGAGCTCGGCGATGGCCGCCGGCTGGTCCCCCGCCGGCTCGAACTCCGAGACGACGTCGAAGGGAGCCACCGTGCGCTGCAGATCGGTCACCGGACGCATGAGACCAACCTAGACGCCGCCACCGACAACCTCAGAACTCCACCGGGAACTCCGGCGCCCCGGGCGCAACGCCCTCCCGGATCGAGCGCCAGTGCCCGCCCGGACCGCGGCGCAGGGTCCATCCGCCGAGGATCGCGTGCTCTCCCAGCGCGGCGACGAGGCGGGTGACCACCCCTTCGGCCTCGGCGTCCTCCTCGGCGTCGCTGCTCGGCTCGACGAGGAAGCGCAGATGGATCTGCGGCTGCATCGATACGAGCTCGACCGAGCGGTCCTCGACCCGGTGGGTGGCGGCCAGGAGCCGCTCCGCGGTCGGGAGCAGGGTGGCCGGGGCGACGCCGGGTCGGGTCTCGTGGACGTCGATCGCGACGCGGTAGGAGGGCATCAGTCCTCCCCCGGCTGCCAGCGGGTGCGGCGCGCCCACTCCTGCGCGCGGGAGTCGGCCACGGCGAACCACGGCTCCTTGGCCTCGGGATACCTCGCCCAGACACCGTCGGCCGCGACGATCTCCCGTTTCATCGCCGCGTAGTCCGCCCGCGCCTCCGGGTCGGCCCGCAGCCAGTCGCGGACGAGGAGCGTCCACTGCCACCCCGGCGACCCGACCTCGCGGACGTGGACGTGGGTCATCCGCCCGGGGTCGCTCGTGAGGTGGTAGCGCTTGGGCCAGGGGGTGTCGTCCTTGCTCACGTCGTGGTCGATCTCGAGGCGGCGGGGGTAGCCGGCGGCGGTGAGCGCCTCGACGAAGGCGGGGTCGTCGGCGTCCTCGAGGTGGGCCACGCCGAGCTGGATGTCGATGACGTCCTTGGCGACCAGCCCGGGTACCGCGGTGGAGCCCACGTGGTGCGCGGAGACCAACCGGTCGCCCAGGGCGTGCCGGATCCGGGCGATCAGGCGATCGGCCTGGCCGGGCCAGATCGGGTCCGGATCGGCCAGCTGGACCACGCTCGGGCGATCGGCGGCGCGGCCGGCCACGAGGTTGTCGGCGAAGGGGGTGAGCCGCTCGGCCCAGAGCCGGTCCACCTGGGCCGCCAGATCCTCCGGCGTGCCCTCGTTGCCGAGGAGCACATCAGCGGCCGCGCGACGCTGCGCGTCGCTCACCTGGGAGCGCATGCGTGCCCGGGCGTCCTCCTCGGGGATGCCGCGATGCTCCACCAGCCGGCGCACCCGGGTCTCCTCGCTGGTGTCGACGACGAGGACGAGGTGGTACTGCGCGCCCATGTCCTTCTCGAGCAGCAGCGGCATGTCGTGGACGAGGACCCGTGCCCCCTCGGCGCGCGCCTGCTCCCGCAGCCGGGCGGTCCGCTCCCAGATCGCGGGGTGGGTGATCGCCTCGAGGTCGCGCAGCGCAGCGGGGTCACCGAAGACGACCCGGCCCAGCGCCGGCCGGTCGAGCTCACCCTCTTCCGTGAGCAGGTGGTCGCCGAAGCGCTCCGCGATCTGCGCGAGGGCGGGTTCCCCCTTCGCCACGACCTCGCGGGCCACCTGGTCCGCGTCGACGACGACGGCGCCGAGCTCGGCGAGGCGGCGCGCGACGGTCGACTTGCCGGACCCGATGCCGCCGGTCAGTCCCAGATGCAGCATGCCGGCAACTCTATGCAGTCTCACCGACACCGTGCGCCCACCGACGCCGAAGGGGGCCACGCACCGACTCGGTGCGTGGCCCCCTTCGCCTGGGGCGACCTGAGGTCAGCCGCCGGTCAGCTTCTCCCGCAGGGCGGCCAGCGCCTCGTCCGAGGCGAGGGTGCCCTCGGAGGCCGGAGCAGCCGGCGCCGGGGCACTGCTGGTGCTGCTGGACGAGCTCGAGGAGCTGTCCGAGGAGTAGGAGCTGGTGGACTCCCCCGCCTCGGCCGCGGCGGCGTCGTCGGCCGCGGACTTCTCGATCTGGGCGCGGTGGGCCTCCCAGCGCGCGTGGGCGTCGGCGTACTGCTTCTCCCATGCCTCGCGCTGGGCCTCGAAGCCCTCGAGCCACTCGTTGGTCTCGGGGTCGAAGCCCTCCGGGTACTTGTAGTTGCCCTGCTCGTCGTACTCGGCGGCCATGCCGTACATCGTCGGGTCGAACTCGGTCATGCTCGCGCCGTCCTCGTTGGCCTGCTTGAGGCTGAGCGAGATGCGGCGACGCTCGAGGTCGATGTCGATGACCTTGACGAAGATCTCGGTGCCGACGGTGACGACCTGCTCAGGCAGCTCGACGTGACGCTCGGCGAGCTCGGAGATGTGCACCAGGCCCTCGATGCCGTCCTCGACGCGCACGAACGCACCGAAGGGGACGAGCTTGGTGACCTTGCCCGGGACGACCTGGCCGATCGCGTGGGTCCGGGCGAAGTGCTGCCACGGGTCCTCCTGCGTGGCCTTGAGCGAGAGCGAGACGCGCTCACGGTCCATGTCGACGTCGAGCACCTCGACGGTGACCTCGTCGCCGACCTCGACGACCTCACCGGGGTGGTCGATGTGCTTCCAGGACAGCTCGGAGACGTGGACGAGGCCGTCGACGCCACCGAGGTCGACGAAGGCGCCGAAGTTGACGATCGAGGAGACGACGCCGGAGCGGACCTGGCCCTTCTGCAGCTCCTTGAGGAAGGTGGTGCGGACCTCGGACTGGGTCTGCTCGAGCCAGGCGCGGCGGGACAGGACGACGTTGTTGCGGTTCTTGTCCAGCTCGATGATCTTGGCCTCGATCTCCTTGCCGACGTACGGCTGGAGGTCGCGCACGCGGCGCATCTCGACGAGGGAGGCGGGCAGGAAGCCGCGCAGGCCGATGTCGAGGATGAGGCCGCCCTTGACGACCTCGATGACGGTGCCGGTGACGACGCCGTCCTCTTCCTTGATCTGCTCGATGGTGCCCCAGGCGCGCTCGTACTGCGCACGCTTCTTGGAGAGGATCAGCCGCCCTTCCTTGTCCTCCTTCTGCAGGACAAGGGCCTCGACCGGGTCGCCGACGGCGACAACCTCGCCGGGGTCGACGTCGTGCTTGATGCTCAGCTCGCGCGAGGGGATGACGCCCTCGGTCTTGTAGCCGATGTCGAGGAGGACCTCGTCGCGGTCCACCTTGACGATGTGACCCTCGACGATGTCGCCGTCGTTGAAGTCCTTGATCGTGGAGTCGATCGCGGCGAGAAGTTCTTCCTGAGAGCCGATGTCGTTGACGGCGATCTCGGGGGCGGTCTGAGAGACCGTGGTGGCAGTCATGTAGTAGGAGCTCCGATGCGGACAGGTAATCGATGTGGACAGTTAATGCTGGTGGACCGTCGGTGCATGCCACAGAGGCGCGCACAGCGGTCGCCCAGCAATCCTAGCGACCATGCTCCGGCAACACCAACGGGGGGCCCTTGGCACGATGAGCCCATGGCAGAGCATCCCCACTTCGGCCGTCGTCCCCTCTCCGGCGGGGAGACCACCTCGGCCAACCGGCGCTGGTGGGACTCCGAGGCCGCCGACTACTACGCGGAGCACGGCGACTTCCTCGGCGACTGCGAGCTGGTCTGGGGGCCAGAGGGGTGGCGCGAGGACGAGCTGGCGGTGCTCGGCCCGCCGGAGCGGCTGCGTGGGGCTCGGGTCCTGGAGTTCGGCGCCGGCGGCGCCCAGGGCGGTCGGTGGCTCGCCGCTCGCGGCGCGACGGTGGTGAGCAGCGACCTGTCCGAGGGGATGATCGAGGTCGCGAAGGGGGTGAACCGGCGGGTCGAGACCGGCGGCTCCCCTATACCCGCTCTCGCCGTCGCGGACGCCTGCTCACTCCCCTTCGCCGACGCCTCCTTCGACCTCGCGGTCTCGGCCTACGGGGCGGTCCCCTTCGTCGCCGACTCGGCGGGGCTCATGGTCGAGCTCGCCCGGGTGCTGCGGCCCGGGGGCCGGCTCGTCTTCTCCACCACCCACCCGATCAGGTGGGCCTTCCCCGATGCTCCCGGACCGGACGGCTTGGCGGCACGGTACAGCTACTTCGACCGCACGCCCTACGTGGAGGGCGAAGGGGGAATCGTCACCTACGCCGAGCATCACCGCACGCTCGGTGACCGGGTGCGCGAGCTGGTCGCCGCCGGCTTCGTCGTCGAGGACCTGGTCGAGCCGGAGTGGCACCCGCAGAACTCTCAGACGTGGGGCGGGTGGTCACCCCTGCGGGGAGATCTGCTGCCCGGGACGGTGATCTTCAGCGCCCGTCGTTAGCGCCGCTGCGGGTCGTCGAAGACCTCGGTGATGCCCTGCTCACGCACCGATCCATGGCGCGGCTCGCTGGGGCGTCGGTCCGACCCGCTGCGTCCGGAGAGCAGCAGGAGGGCGCCCACTGCGAGGAAGATCAGTCCCGCGATCGCCGAGAGCAGCGGGAGACGCTCGATCAGGGCGAGGCTGCTTGCATTGTCCTTGGCGTCCGCGACGTTGGCCGCGACAGTCTCGTCGGTGAAGGCGATGTCGAGAGCGAGCACCGACTGGCCGTCCTCGAGCTTGCGCTCCTGCTTCTCGTGCTGCTTGATCATCGACCCGGTCGTTGGGTCGACCCAGATGTCCTTGGTGCTGCTGTAGGTGCCCTCGACGTCGGTGGCGATCTCGGCGGGCTCGTCCGTGGACTCGACGCGGAAGACGTAGGTGTTCAACCCGTCGAGCTCCTCCTCGCCCTGGAACTCGGCGTCTACCGCGCGACCGAGGACGCCGTCCCAGAACGGGTAGGTCTTCTGCTCGACGTCGAAGGGGAACTTGTTGACCAGCCCGGTGTGGGGCTCGGCGTCCTCGCCGACGTACTCCTGATAACCCTCTTCGAGCGCAAGCGCGGTCTCGCGGTCGGTGGCGAACTTGTCCGTGCCGGCGTTGACGAGGCGCTTGTCCTCGTCGTTGTCATCAACGCAGTCGGGAGGGTTGGGGCCCTCGACCTTGGTGAGGCAGGTGAAGGTGGAGAAGGCGATGACCTCGTCGGTCGAGTTCTCGGGGTCGGCGACGCTGTGGCTGAAGTACTGCACCGGCGAGGAACCACCGGTCGGCAGGGCCGACGCCTCCCCGGTCAGGTAGGTCTTGGTGTCGATGCCCAGAGGGGTCTTCTTGACCTGACCCGGGATCCAGGTCAGCGCGAGGACCGACAGCATGAGAAGGAGGCCGGCCAGGGCCAGGCTGATCAATCCGAGGACCTTGCGCATCGTGTGGATACCTATCTCTGCGGGTTACTTGCGGGCAACATAGCAGCCAAAGCGCTTTGAGCATCGTTCATCTGCGCGACATGGGTCACATCCGTGGTGCGACAACGAGCACCTTCGCGAACGCCTCGCGACGGGATATCGTGCCGGCCGTGAGTACCCCCCGCGGCGAAGGCGCCAAGACTATCGGTCAGCGCCTTGACGCCGCCGTGGACTGGGCTCGGTCACGTGGTGGCGCGAATCGTCCGGCGCTCCTGGTGGTCGGTCTCCACCTGATCCTCGTGGCTTGGCTGGTCGTGCCCGGCGGCCTTTTCATCGACGACTTCCGTGCACAGGCCTACGCAGCCGGCCGGGGACCCTGGCCGTTCATCATTGAGAGCAACCGCACCCATCTTGCACCAGGCCCCAGAACCGTGGACTGGCTCATGGCGCACGGCGCCCCGCTCGAGCACTGGCCCGCTGTCGTGCTGACCCTCCTCATAGCCGCGACGCTGGCTACATCGGTGTGGCTGCTCATCAACGAGCTGACGACACGACGGCTCGGCGCTGTAGCGGGCACTGTGATCCTGCTCACCTCGGCTGGCTTCGCTCCGTCTACCGCCTGGTTTCGTCAAAGCCTGACCACGCACGCCGCGCTCGCCCTTGGGGTCTTCGCAACCTGGGCGACGATCCGCGGCGTCCGTGAGGAGAATCGCCGGTTGGCCCTGCTGCCCGTCGTCCTGCTGCCACTGGCGTACTGCTTCTCCGAGCGTGCCGTCCTGTTCACCCTCGTCATCGCCTGGGTCCACCTCGTCCACGGTCGAGGCGCGATCAGCGAGCGACTCCGGACCTCGCTGCCCGTCGCACTGCCCCTTGCAGGGTTCACCGCCGCATTCCTCGGGGTGTACGCAGCGGGGGATTTTGACACGTTGGACAAGGGTGACCCGAGCGTTGGGCACTTCTTGGCGAGCACCGGACGCTCGCTCTTCAAGAACGAGATCCCGGCCCTGCTCGGCGGTCCGCTGCGGTGGCAGGTCGAGAACGGGGCATACTCCTCGGCACAGACTCCTACCGGTTTCGCGGCCGCTACTTGCCTAGGGCTGCTCCTTGTCGTCCTGTGGCGGGCACGGGACCGTAGCGCCCGTCGCCGGATCGCGCACGTAGCAGCTCCTGCCGGGATCTTCGTCTTGGCCGTATACGTACTCATCTACTTCGGACGGATCAGCCGAGGCGCGACCGACATCGTCGACGACCTACGCCTGTACCCCGACGTCCTCGTTGCTCTCGGAGTCACGCTGGCGGTCGTCCTCGACACCATCCCCGCCCCGACTCGGGCCTGGAGGCGAACTGCCGCCGCGAGCGTCGCCTGCGTCGTCGGACTCAGTCTCTTCTCATGGGTCTCTTTCGGCCTGAGATGGCACACCAACCCCTCGACCAGCTATGTAGAGGCGCTGCGCAGCGGACTTGAGCGTGACCCATCGACGCCCGTCCTCCCGGCCGCAGTGCCCGACTCGATCGTGCCGTGGTGGGTCCAACCGGACTTCTCCACGGAGCCGCTTATAGCGCTGCTTTCCCCCGAGACGCCGACAGCGGTGGCTCGCGAGGACAGCCGTGTGGTCTCACCGAGCGGCAAACCGGTACCGGGCCACCTGACCGCACTGATGTCGTCCGAGAAGTCCGAGCAGCTGTGCGCCGCCGTCTCGGTGGACGGTCAAGCCATCGTCCGGCTTCCGGGAGCGCAAGGCTACTTCCGCGGCTCTTTGGTCCGTGTGGGAGCGCTGGTGGGCGATGCCACCGACATCGAGCTCGGCGTGCTCACCGACCAGGGTGAGATCATCATGACGGAGACGGTCCGACCGATCACCGTACGACGAGGTCCTCACACTCTGATCGCGCCCGTCCCCCGCGATGCCCGAGTGCGGGCGGTTGTGGTACGTCAGAGCGATTCCGAGGTTAACGTCTGCCTGACCAGCGGCTCCGTCACGCTGCCGAAGGAGAGCCGATGACTGCCGTGACGGTTCCGGCGGCTACACCGACAGCCGTTGAGCGTGACAACCAGCTCGAAGGCTTGCGCGCGGTTGCGGCCCTAGCCGTGCTGATGACGCACGCCGGCTTCCTCTCGGGCCGGACCGGTGGCACCGTGCTGCCGGGACCACTCGCGCGTCTCGATATCGGCGTCGCCATCTTCTTCGTCCTCAGCGGCTTTCTGCTCTACCGACCCCACGCCCGTCACCACGCGGGTCTGGGCGAACGACCTGCTCTCCGGCCCTATGCCGTTCGACGTTTTTTCCGCCTCGTGCCCGCCCTGCTTCCGGTGCTTGCGGCGACCTACCTGCTGGTGCCCGACTCACGGGCCGCAGGCGCCATGCCATGGCTGGCCAACCTGGTCCAGCTCCAGAGCGTCAGGTCAGATTGGCAGCTCCCTGGGCTCGCGCAGCTGTGGAGCCTGTCGACCGAGGTGATGTTCTACGTCGCGTTGCCTCTACTAGCGCTGCTGATCGGGCAGGCGGCGCGCGGCCGTGGCGGAAGAGAGATGCTGGTCCTCGCAGGGTTGTGTGCCCTCGCCTGGGGCGCGCGCGCGTGGTTGACAGAGGACTCGGGTGGGACGTTCACCTGGGGACGGACCCTGGTGTGCCACCTGGACTGGTTCGCTGGGGGGATGGCCCTCGCGGTCATTCGGGTGCGCCCCCCGCTTCTCGCGGTGGCGCGGGCCACTCTCACGCCGTCGGTGGGAAGCGTGCTTGCGATCGCAGCATCGCTCTTCTGGGTGCTCTCCACCTCCCTCGCAGGCCCGTTCGACCTGAGCCGCCCAGGTCTGGCTTCGGACCTCTTCAAGCACATCGGGTACGGGGTGTTCTCGGTTCTGCTTGTCGCGCCCGCTGCTCTGCTGGATCACCCGGCCCTCCGATCGGTCCTTGCATCCCGCGTGATGGTCGCCCTCGGAACGATCAGCTATGGAGTGTTCCTTTGGCACCTGCCAATCATGTTCTTCGTGCGTGATACCGCGGGCTGGCAGCTTTTCGGTGGCCACTTCTGGCTCACCTGCGCGATAACCCTGGCTGTGACCGTCCCAGTAGCGCAGCTGAGCTGGCGCCTGCTCGAGAAGCCGATCATGGAGTGGGCGCGACGACTCTAGGATCCGCTTCGTCCCCGAGCACGTGCTTGTGGCGCCGACACGGCAGCGCCGACCACCGTCAGGGCGAGCAGCTGACTGACGACGTCCCGATTCGTCTCCAGCCCTGAGGGCCAGGGAGAAGCGGCTGACCACACCACCCAGACCGTGGCGAGCACGGCGAGAAGTACCGCTGGTCGGCACCGCTCCGGGAGCCGCACGAGACCAAGACCGAGCAGGCCCAGCGGCCCTCCCAGGAAGAACAGCGCGGCGGACGGGATCGCAATGCTCGACCAGCGCCGTGCAGGCGTCCCAACGGTGGTCGGAACCGTCGTGCTCTTGCGTCGGCTGACGACCGCGAGGGCGAGAACCATGCCCGCCAGGACCAGTCCGCCCACGATGAGCGCAAAATAGACACGCTGCGGGCGGAACTCCAGGTCCACGGAGGTTGCCCCTCCGGCGGGAAGAACCCACCCCTGGGACCACCCGTCTACAGTGATCGGGCTCAGGACCTCGCCGCCACTGGTCGCAACCCAGCCCGGGTTGGCGTTCTCTCGAACCTGAAGCACCACAGCCTCGGCCCGCTCGCCGACCTCGACGCTGCGACTGGTGCTTGTCCAACGCGTCGGCTCGACCGGAGCAGACTCTGGCTCCGCGAGCGCGTCTGAGGCGAGCGTCAGTGTCCTCGGCGCGAACGCAGGGGAGGCAAGCACACGGATCCGGTGAGTGCCCACCGACAGGGAGACATCGCCGCATGCAGTCAGACTCATCGGCCGACCCAGGCGCAGTTGCTCGCGCGTGCCCGTCACCCGGGTCTGCACTTCCTCGCCGTCCACCTGCAGCGACGGACCGAAACCGCACTTCAGCCCGACCTTCTGGGCGCCGTCCAGGGCACTTCGTGGCGCATCGACCACCTCGACCTCACCGATGACCACCGGGGGCTCGTCGGACGGGAGCAGCAGCTGCGGGCGCGTCGACTCGGCCTCCAGCACGGTGACCCTGATCCGGCTCGTGCGTACCTCAGGGATCGTCACTGTGCCGTCCGCGGAGACCGCGCGCTCGACATCACTGCGGCCGTCCGACTGGATCCGGACCTTCGTGGGTCTGCGCCCACCCACGGCAGGGTCGGTTTGCAGAGCCAGCTCGGTGACCGGCCGACGATCGGGCCAGGAAAGCTCGATCCATGGGTCGCCGTCGGCCTCCGGCCTCGGCGCCCAGTACGTCGAGGGGTCACCATCGACGCCGAGCTCGGCCGCGGTCTGCGGGGAGTGGAAGGTGCTCGATGCACTGACGTCCAGCCCGTCGAGTCGAGCCAGCAGCCGGTCCGAGGCAGGTCGGGGAATGAGGGTCCCGGTGATCGCGACCGTGCTTTCGCCGGCGAGCTCGATCTCTCGGCGCAGGTCGGTCTCGTCCGGCGCCCGCCGATCGGATCCGTCCCGGCAGCGCACGATACCTGCCCGGTCCGTGATACACGCGTAGGCACGGTCGATGGAGGTCTGCAGATGGGTTCCGGCCAGCTGACCGGGCACCGGCCCTGGGACCCGCGCCCAGGTCTCTACCCGAGGAAGAGAGCCAGCGCCGATATCACGGATGGACACCGTGGGACGCTCGTCGTGGACGTCGGTCACCCGCAGACGGAACCGACTGCTGGAGCCGGCTGGCACCGCGACGTCGACGGTGTATCGGGCTGGCGGGTCACTGGCGAAGCCCGGCGGGGTGATGGGTGTCCGGGCGCTTCCGGCATCGGTCTCCACCCGGACCTCAGCCACGCTGGCACCTTCGTCCATATCAAAGGTGACGGGGATGGTGAGGCCGAGGTCCACCTGGTCCTCCCACTGGACCTCGATCCACTGCCCTACTGGATCCTCTCCCGCGGATCGCCAGGCGGTATCACCGGAGCCGTCGAAGGCCGACTCGGGCAATGCAGATGGATCGCCTTTCTGGCCGAAGGCAGGCATCGTCAGCGAACTCGAGGCCCGGACCGACTCGGCGCCTGACAGAAGCGCGGCGGTCTGTGCGTCACCACCGTCAGCCGGCAGCCACGGCATCAGCCAGTCGTGGTCGGCGCGATTCGCCCGATACGGCTCGTCCTCGGCGAGCAACGGCCCGTACAGCGAGCGCACGGCGGCGAAGTTCGCCTCCCGGCGCTGCAGGGTGTCGGTCAGGATGACCGAGCTGTCAGTCTCGACCGTCTCGGTGACCGACCGCGTGTCGCTGGCAAGGACCATCGGGCGCTTCGTCGCGGTGAGCGCTACCGCCTCGGGTCCACCCACGACGACCAGCGGCTTGGCGCGAGCTGTTGGGGGAACCACCCCGCTCGAGCCCGGTAGCTCATAGATGCCGATCGCCGGCAGCGCAGCTTCCTCGCCGACGAAGGGTCGTAGGGTCGCCGATGCTGAGAGACCGACCTCTGGTCCTATCGACTTCACCCGTCGCAGACCGGCGGAGCGTAATGCAGCGTCGGTCACCTGCGGTTCGGGGGCGCCGGAAGCGCTGTAGTCGAGGTCTGCGCGCAGGAGCACACGAGTGATCCCGGTGCGCTCGAACAGCCGTCCCAGCTCCTCGCCGCCGTACCCCGATGCGATGCGGGCTTCGATGTCGTTGAGCAGACGGGTCGCTCCGGCCGAGCCAAGTGGGACTGCGTTGCGCACCATCCAGGGAGTCATGGCGAGAGGTTGCAGCGGCTCGTCTCGGGAGTTGCCCCAGTACGATGCCGGGAAGGTCGCACCGGGTACGACGAGAGCACGACCGCCGTCGTCGGTCGCTTCTAGATAGTCCGCAGCCTCCTGCCAGTAGTCGGGCACCTCGACGAAGCTCCCGCGCTGGACAACGCCTACCAAGGCCGGTCCTGCTCCCATGGCGACGACCGCAGCGGCCGCCACGGTGGGGACGAGTGCGGGCCGCCACCATCGTCGGCGGGCCCCCCACCGCGCGAGCACCGGGACAGCGTGTGTCAGTCCCATGACGAGTGGGATGCGGATCACAGGCTCGAACTTATGGGCGTTTCGCAAGGGTGCGAGGGCGCCGTCGAGCAGCGGCTGAGCCGCGGCGATCGGCGCCCACGGCAGCGCCCCTGTGGTTGACCCCAGCATCACCAGCACCAGCCCAGCCAGCAGGCCCACGCGCGCGAACCCACCCCATGTCGACGGGGCGGTGACGAGGCCTGCCAGGCCAAGCAGAACGAGCACCAGGCCGAGTGCGACCAGCGGCGTCGCGCCAAGGACGATCGGGCCCGCCGGCCAGAGGCTGTTCTGCGGCCAGCCGATCGTCGCTAGCCACTGCGTCGTACCGCGGAGCGCCTCGGTCGCCGAGGCGAGCGATGTCGAGACCTCCGCCGCCTCGATCCAGGAGAGGAAGGGTGGGCTGTACCGGCCGAGGAGCAGCAACGGGCCGACCCACCACAGCGATACCGCGGCGACGGCAACCGCCCAGCGCCAGAGCAATGCCAGACGCCAGCGCTCCCGGGTGAGGATCCACAACACCGGGAGGACGAGCACGGCACCGGTCGCGACCGCGTTGACCGCCCCGGTCATGAGCACAGCGGCAGCGGATCGTAGCGCGGCGGTCCACAACTCACCAGGACCCACAGCGACGAGTGGGATCAGGACCCATGGCGCAACCGCCATCGGCCAGATCTCGGAGCTCACCGCACCGAGCCCGAGGAGCATGCGCGGCGCAAGTGCGTAGGCAAGCGCGCCGAGCAACCGAGACCCCTCGGTGCCGATCGAAAGTCGCTTGAGGAGGAGACGCATCCCATGGAAGGCGACCAGCAGGATAAGCGCCCACCACAACCGCTGAGTCACCCAGGCTGGCACTCCGACCAGGTCGAAGACTGCGAAGAACGGGCCCATCGGCCAGAGGTAGCCGTAGGCCTGGTTCTGAAGCTGGCCCGCCGCCCCCGTGCTGTCCCACAGCTGAAGTGCTCTGCTGAGGTAGCCGACGGGGTCGACGACGAGGTCGAGCTTGGTGTCACCCGCGATCCGACCCGGCTGTTGGACGAGAGCGAAGGCGATCAGGAACGCGGACGGCCCAAGTGCCCGTAGCCACCTAGTGATGCGGCTCTCCGGCTCGCCGGAGTGATCGCCACTCACCCCCGCTCCAGCACGATCACGGCGTTCCAGGACAGCACCTCACGGACGCCGGGCAGACGCATGACCCAGCGGGCCCACGACGGGTGGTACCGAGGCAGCAAACCGACCACACGGACGTCTCCAACCCTCTCCCTGGCCGCGACGGCTCGCCGCATGCGAGCGATCGAGCAGGCGAAGAGGGTCTTGCCGAAGTCGTTCTTGGGGCGGTGTCCGTGGCGGGCCGCGTAGCGGTCCGCCGCCGAACGCCCACCGAGGTAGTGCCACGGGGAGGTCTCGTGACCACCCCACGGGGAGAGCCACGGTGTCCAGGACAGGTAGATCAGCCCGGACGCTCGGGTGATGCGGATCATCTCGTCCAGCATCTGCTCCGGCGAGCTCACGTGCTCGAGCACGTTGCTGGAGAAGGCGATGTCCACCGAGGCCGACTCAAGGGGGATCGCCGTCCCGGACCCCCGCAGGCAGTTGCGCCCAGCTACTCCTCGAGCGGTGAGCTCGCCGACATCGGGCTCGATCCCGACATAGCGTGCTCCGCCCGACGCGAAGGCGTCCGCGAAGTAGCCTGGGCCGCCTCCGATGTCGACGAGCAGCGCGCCGTCAAGCCGTCTCCACCGTGCAAGCTCCGCGACCGAGTCGGCGGCCAGTAGCCCGTAGAACCGATCGGGATCTGTCTGCTCGCTGCGGAACGCGCTGAAGAGCGCGACGCTCCGCCGCAGGCTCCCGGGAGCGTACTGCGGGGTATACCTGCGGGTAGCATCAGCCCGTCCTGCAGACATCCAGATCCTCTCTCTGCCGTTGGAGGCACTCCGTATGCGCATCGCCTTCCTCAGCTGGCGAGACTCCACCCACCCCGAGGGTGGCGGCGCCGAGCACTACGCCGAGCGGGTGTGCGAGGGGCTTGGCGCTCTTGGTCACGACGTCACCCTGTTCTGCGCTGCGCACGACGGGGCTCCGACCGATGAGTCTCGCCGAGGCTACCGCGTCCACCGCGCGGGCGGCCGCTTCTCGGTGTATGCCGCGTCACTCCTGGCGATGCGAGCCGCCGCGCGACGCGACGCGCCCTTCGACGTCGTCGTCGACACCCAGAACGGCGTCCCGTTCTGGGCGCCTCTCGTGACCCGCACTCCCGTGGTCGTCCTCGTCCACCACGTCCACCGCGAGCAGTGGCCGGTGATCTTCGGGCCCCTCCTGGCGCGCCTGGGCTGGCTCGTCGAGTCCCGAGTAGCACCACACGTCTATCGCCACCGGCGGTACGTCGTGGTCTCTGCACCGACTCGCGATGAGCTGGTCGACCTCGGGGTGGCTGACGATCGGATCAGGATCATCCACAACGGGACCGACACTCCCCGCGCCATGGCGGTGCCCCGGGCCGCGGCTCCGACGCTGGTCGTCCTGGGGCGACTGGTGCCGCACAAGCGCGTCGAGCACGCAATCGACCTGATCCAGCTGCTGCGCGGCACCCATCCCGACCTCCGGCTCCGCATCATCGGCGAGGGGTGGTGGCACGACCGACTCGTCGAGCACGCACGGCTGACCGGTCAGAGCGACGTCGTGACGATGACCGGCTACCTGTCAGAAGAGGACAAGCACGCCGAGCTGGCTCGCGCGTGGGTCGCGATCGCACCAAGCATCAAAGAGGGGTGGGGGCTGACGGTTGTCGACGCCGCGACCCACGGCGTGCCGACCGTCGCCTACCACGGCACGGGAGGACTCGAGGACTCGATCGTCGACGGCACCACGGGCGTCCTGGTCGAAGATTTCGACGCGATGGTCGACGCAGTAGACACCCTGCTCACCGAGCGCGAGACGCGGGAGCAGCTTGGCGAAGCGGCGCGCGCCTACGCAGCGCAGTTCAGCTGGTCGACGACGGTTCAGGAGTGGGACGACGAGCTCAGTCGCGTCATCGCCGCCGACGGAACTCAGGACCCGTAGTTGACGACCTCGTCGGCGCTCGTCTCGATACCAGAGGTGTTGTCCGGCGAAACGGCCATGAGCAGCGCCCAGACCAGCAGGAATGCGGCAAGCGCTCCGAGGACAAGGCTGATGACGGCGGAAAGCGCCTTGGGGCGCCCCGAGGTTGCAGTCGACATGAAAGTCCTTTCTCTACTCGAGAGTAGATAGTAGTCGACCCGTGACCTGTGCGCGAGCCTCGCCCGACGGTGGCGCGTCGCCCGCTCCCGATCGTCCTGCATCGTCGCGTGTCCACACCGCGAAGGCGGGCCCGTCGTGAACCAGCTCGAACCCCCGGACCTGACGAGGCCACTCTCCCGGGCTGTCCTTCCAGATAAAGACAGCCTCGACGTCATGCGCGTCGAGATCGTGCGGCTCGAGCAGGCCCGAGCGCCATCGACTCGCTGCCGCGGGCTCTCCGTCGTCCACCGTGATCAGCGAGCCGCCGCGCTCGACGGTGAGGGTCGTGGACCGGACGGTGCGCGCGTCCACGGCAAGTGGCAGAGGGTCGACGAAGGGGCGCCCGTCGGCCCAGGTCGGCGCCCTCAGTGCCTGCCACGGAAGGACCAGCACCCGCCCGTCGGAGGGGACCGCCGCGACTGCCTGCGACCACTCCCGCGGGATGTCGGTGGGCCGGTACGCCTCGCGAAGTCGCGCCCCGGCATCCGGTGCGGTGAGGGCGCACAGACTAACGGCGACGACGGCCATCGCCGGGCCGGCCGCGCGCACCCGCAGCCTGGACCGGAGCCCGGTGACCGCGGCGGACGCTCCGAGCGCAGTGAGGACCGCGACGGCACCGGCGCTCCAGCCCAGCAGGCGATGACTGTCGCGGATCAAGGCCACACCCGGGACGGCCTGGAGCTGGGCCGCGACGCCCTGGCCCCACGTCGTCGCGAGCACGAGCACCACCACGGTCGGTACCGACCAACCGGCGAGCGCGAGCCGGACCTCCCCGCGCCCAGCACTGGCGCGGACGGCGCCGTACCCGGCAAGAAGGATCAGAGCCACTGAGGCGATGAGCGGACCGCCGGAGAGCCGGGAGGCCAGGTGCGCTCCCTGCGCCCAGATGCCCCCGAGCGTCATGATCGACGTGAGGACACCCCCAGGCGCATCCGCCTGCGGAGCGAACGCAACGGCACCGTCGGCGTCCGCGCTCCCGACACCGTTGGACAGTGCCGGGAGCAACCACGGCATCGTGAGCAGAGCGGGGCCGGCGAGGAGCGGCAGACCTGTGGCGAGGCGACGGGAGTGGGCGATGAGCGCAGTCACCGTGATGAGTGTGGCGACCGAGCCCCACGGGGTAAGGGCAGCCGGCAACGCGGCACAGGTCAGCACGAGCGTCCGGCGCCCCAGCCCCCCCTTCGCCCGGAACGCCAGCACCAGCCACGGGATGGTGGTGTAGGCGAGCATGGTCGGAGCCTGGCCCAGCAGGAGTCGCTCGACGACGAAGGGGTTCCAGATCGCCGCCGCGGCGGCGACCGGTGGCGCCCACGGCCATGATCGGACCAGGAGCGCGAAACCCATCCCTGCACCAAGCAGAGCAACGAGGAGCAGGACCCGTTGCTGGACGGCGGGCGGTACGAGGCCGGCGATGAGCGCCGTGACCAGGTCCAGCGGCACCGCCCGCGGCAGGTAGCCGTCCATCCCCAGCGCGGCCTCGTTGATCACGGGGTCAGGGACGGTCACGAAGTCCCGGAACAGGATGTGCCCGTGCCGCGCCGTGCTCGCCAGCATGATCGCGGTAAGTACCACGGACACCGCTCCAGCGGCCCAGAGCTGACCATGCTCGGCCCTCCGTGAGCCGCTCAGTGCGCGGCCTCGTGCCACGACCGGCCGGCCCCGATGCTCACCTCGAGCGGCACCTCGAGCTCCAGCGCACCGCCCATCTGCTCACGCAGCAGCTCCTCGACCTGGTCGCGCTCCCCCGTCGCCACCTCGACGACGAGCTCGTCGTGCACCTGCAGCAGCACCCTGGAGGCGAGCTCTCGCTCCTCCAGCGCGGCGTGCACCCCGAGCATCGCGAGCTTGACCACATCGGCTGCCGAGCCCTGGATCGGTGCGTTGAGCGCCATCCGCTCGGCCATCTCGCGGCGCTGCCGGTTGTCGCTGCCCAGGTCGGGCAGGTAGCGGCGCCGACCGAGCATCGTCTCGGTGTAGCCCGTGGCCCGCGCCCGCTCGACCACCTCGTGCAGGTAGTCGCGCACGCCGCCGAACCGCTCGAAGTACTCGTCCATCAACCCCTTCGCCTCGGCCGTGCTGATCGTCAGCTGCCGGGAGAGGCCGAAGGCCGAGAGTCCATAGGCCAGGCCGTAGCTCATCGCCTTGACCTTGCTGCGCATCTCAGGGGTGACCTCCGCCGGCTCGACGCCGAAGACCCGCGACCCCACGAAGCGGTGCAGGTCCTCCCCGGAGCGGAACGCCTCGATCAACCCCTCGTCACCGGAGAGGTGGGCCATGATCCGCATCTCGATCTGGCTGTAGTCCGCCGAGAGCAGGCAGTCGTAGCCCTGGCCGACGACGAAGCTCTCCCGGATTCGCCGCCCCTCCTCGGTACGGATCGGGATGTTCTGCAGGTTCGGGTCGGTCGAGGAGAGCCGGCCGGTCGCGGCGATCGTCTGCTGGTAGGTCGTGTGGATCCGCCCGTCGTCGCTGACCGACTTGATCAGCCCCTCGACGGTCACCCGCAGCCGCGCCGCGTCGCGGTGGCGCAGCAGCGCCTCGAGGAAGGGATGCTCGGTCTTGGCGTAGAGATCGGCCAGCGCCTCAGCGTCGGTGGTGTACCCCGTCTTGGTCCGCCGCGTCTTAGGCAGTCCGAGTGTGTCGAAGAGGACCGCCTGCAGCTGCTTCGGCGAGCCGAGGTTGATCTGCTCGTCACCGATCGCCGCCCACGCGTCCGCCTGAGCCTGCGCGACCTTGTCGGCGAAGTAGGCCTCCAGGCGGGTCAGCGCCTCCATGTCCGCAGCGATACCGGCCCGCTCCATGTCGGCGAGCACCCCCACCAGCGGCAGCTCGACGTCGCGCAGCAGATCGGTGCCCCCGGTGTCCTCCACCTGCTCGAGGAGGACACCGGCCAGCTCAGCCACCGCCCGGGCCCGGACCATCGAGTCCTGCGCGGCCTCGTCCTCGTCGGCCGTGAACTCGAGCACCCCCTGCTCCTGCGGCGCCCCGCCGCCGCCCCCTTCGACCGCCAGCTCTCGGCCGAGGTGGCGCACGCACAGGTCCGCCAGGTCGTAGGAGCGCTGGTCCGGCCGGACGAGGTAGGCCGCAATCGCGGTGTCGACCTCGAGCCCGGCCAGGGACCAGCCGCGCGCCCCGAGGGCCTGCGAGGCTCCCTTCGCGTCGTGCATCACCTTGTGCCGGGTCGGGTCGGCGAGCCAGTCGTGCAGCGCGGCCTCGTCCTGCGGGGTCATCTCGGCGACGTCGACCGATGCCGCCGACCCGTCGGCGGTGGACAGTGCGACCGAGGCGACCTCGCCGGTCCCCCGGCCCCAGGCGCCGACGACGTCAAGACCGAGCCGCACCCGGTCGCCGCCGTGCTCGGCCAGCCACCCCGACAGCGCGCCGGGCGCCAGGGTCTCGCCGTCGACCGCCAGCCCGCCGCTCACCTCGGTCTGCGCGGTGTCGAAGGTCTCGAAGAGGCGGTCGCGCAGCACCCGGAACTCGAGGCTGTCGAAGAGGGTGTGCACCGCCTCCCGGTCCCAGGTCTGGCGCCCGAGCTCGCTGACGTCGACCCCGACCGGAGCGTCGGTGAGCAGGCGGTTGAGCCGCCGGTTGCGCAGCACGTCGTCGAGGTGGTCGCGCAGCGACTGGCCCGCCTTGCCGCCGATCTCCCCGACGCTGGCGACGATTCCCTCGAGGTCGCCGTAGGCGCCGATCCACTTCGCGGCGGTCTTAGGACCCACCCCGGGCACCCCGGGCAGGTTGTCGCTGCTCTCCCCGACCAGCGCCGCGAGGTCGCTGTAGCGCTCCGGACCGACCCCGTACTTCTCGGTGACCGCCGAAGGGGTCATCCGGGCCAGGTCGGACACCCCCTTGCGGGGGTAGAGGACGGTCGTGCCCTCGTCGACCAGCTGGAGGGTGTCCCTGTCGCCCGAGCAGATGAGCACCTCCATGCCCGCCGCACGGCCCTGGGTGGTGAGGGTGGCGATGATGTCGTCGGCCTCGTAGCCCTCGAGCTCGACGTGGCGGATATGCAGGGCGTCGAGCACCTCCTTGAGCAGCGGGATCTGCCCCTTGAAGGCGCTCGGGGTCTCCGACCGGCCCGCCTTGTACTCCGCGTACTGCTCGCTGCGGAAGGTCTGCCGGGAGATGTCGAAGGCGACGCCGACATGCGTCGGGTCCTCGTCACGCAGCACGTTGATGAGCATCGCGGTGAAGCCGTAGACCGCGTTGGTGTGCTGCCCCGTGCTCGTCGAGAAGTTCTCCGCCGGCAGGGCGAAGAACGCGCGGTAGGCCAGGGAGTGCCCGTCGAGGAGGAGAAGTCGACTCACGCCCCCAACCCTAGGCGCTCGCGCGGACAACGCTGCCCGACCGTAGGCTGCACCTGATCGACACCCGGGAGCACACCCGCCGTGGGCCCCGCACATCACCAGAAGGAGGACGCGTGAGCGACCTGGAGCAGCGTGACACCGAGCACCGTGACACCGACGAGACCTCCCAGGCCATGCTCGAGCAGCTGGCCGGCATGCACGAGGGCACCCTGCTCGAGCGGATGGGCATCGAGATCGTCGAGGTCTCCCCGCAGCGAGTGGTCGGACGAATGCCGGTGGCAGGCAACACCCAGCCCTACGGGCTGCTGCACGGCGGCGCCTCGGTCGTGCTGGCCGAGAGCCTCGGCTCCGTCGGCTCGGCCGTCCATGCGGGGCGGGACAGGATCGCCGTCGGTCTGGAGATCAACGCCTCGCACCATCGCGCTGCCCGCGAGGGCTACGTCACCGGGGTCGCCACTGCCGTCAGCCTCGGGCGCACCCTCGCCTCCTACGACGTCGTGATCACCGACGAGAGCGAGCGACGCACCTGCACCGCCCGGATCACCTGCCTGCTGCGCGACGCGGCTCCGGGCAGCTGACCGAGCGATCTGAGGGAGCACGGCGATGATCGGCACCGGCACGCTGCTCAACATCGTCACCGTGCTCGTCGGCGGCGGCCTGGGGATCCTCGTCGGCAACCGTCTGCCCGAGCGGACCCGCAGCGTCGTCACCGACGGTCTGGGCCTGGTCACCCTGCTCATGGCCGGCCTGAGCGTCGCCGAGGTGACCTCGCCCGTCGTCTCGGACGCGCTCGGCTCCGGCGCCCCGATCCTCGTGGTCCTCGGGTCGTTGCTGCTCGGCGGGATCGCCGGGTCCCTGCTGCGCATCGAGGAGCGGCTGGAGTCCCTCGCCGGGCGTGTCCAGCGCGTCGTCGGTCAGCGCAGCACCTCGCACGAGAGCCGGGAGCGGTTCATCGAGGGATGGCTGACCGCGAGCCTGCTCTTCTGCGTGGGGCCCCTGACGATCCTCGGCAGCCTCGACGACGGCCTCGGGCGGGGCATCGACAAGCTCGCCCTCAAGGCGGTCCTCGACGGTTTCGCCTCCCTGGCCTTCGCCTCGACCTTCGGCGTCGGCGTGCTCTTCTCGGCGGTCAGCGTCGGGGTCGTCCAGGGCACGCTCACCGCGGTCGGGTGGGCCCTGGGGTCGGTTCTGCCGGAGGCGCACATCCTCGTGCTCACCGCGACCGGCGGCCTCGTCCTCGTCGGAATCTCGCTGCGGCTGCTGCGCATCCGCGATATCCCGGTGGGTGACCTCCTGCCGGCCCTGGTCATCGCCCCGCTGCTCACCGAGCTGGTGATCAGCCTGCGCTGACCGGGCGAAGGGGGTGGATCAGGCCTTGTCCATCCCGGCCACGACCGCGTCGGCGACCTCGCGCATCCCCATCCGCCGGTCCATGGCGGTCTTCTGGATCCACCGGAAGGCCTCGGCCTCGGTGATCTTGAGCTTCTTCATCAGGACCCCCTTCGCCCTCTCGACCGCCTTGCGGGTCTCGAGGCGCTCCCCGAGGTCGGCCACCTCGTCCTCGAGCGCGTGCAGCTCGGCCCAGCGGGACATCGCGACCTCGATGGCGGGGCGGACGTCGGCCATGGTGAAGGGCTTGATGACGTACCCCATCACCCCGGCGTCCCTCGCGCGCTCGACGAGCTCGCGCTGGCTGAAGGCGGTGAGCATGACAACGGGACAGATCCGCTGGTTGCCGATCGCCTCGGCCGCGGCGAGCCCGTCCATGACCGGCATCTTGACGTCGCAGATCGCCAGGTCCGGCCGCAGCTCCTCGGCGAGGGCCACCGCCTCCTGCCCGTCACCAGCCTGCCCGACCACCTCGTAACCCTCTTCGACGAGCATCTCGGCCAGGTCACCCCGGATCAGCGCCTCGTCCTCGGCGATGAGGATGCGCCGGGGGGCTTGGGAGCCGGTCTGGTCAGTCGGCGTCATCTACGACCTCACTGTCGGTTCGTGCTGGATCGTGCCAGCGGGGGCTTGGCGACGTGCCGGGAGCGGGACTCGAACCCGCACGCCCTTGCGGGCAGAGCATTTTGAGTGCTCCGTGTCTGCCATTCCACCACCCCGGCGCGGACCACAGCATATCGGCGCCGCCAAAGGTCAGAGCATCCGGTAGGCGCTCGCCACACCGTTGCGCGCATCGCCGAGCCGGTGCACCCGGATCCCGTTCGTCGAGCCGGGGATGCCGGGAGGGGACCCCGCGACGATGACCACCTTGTCGCCCTCGTCGCCGCGACCGGAGTCCAGCAGCACCTCGTCGACCATCATCGCGTACTGGTCGGTGCTCGTGACCTCAGGCGTCAGGAAGGTCTCGATGCCCCAGACGAGCGCCAGCTGGGAGCGGACGTCCTGGAGTGGGCTGAAGGCAAGGATCGGCAGCTTCGGGCGGAGCTGGGCAAGGCGCCGGGCGGTCCCCCCGGTCTGGGTGAAGGCGATGAGGAACCTCACCCCGAGCTCCTCGCCGATGTCGGTGGCCGCTCGGGCGATGACCACCCCCTGGGTCCGGCCCATGCCGTCGAGGTCACCGATGCGGTGCAGCGCCTGCTTCTCGGTGCTCGTGATGATCCGAGCCATCGTCTTGACCGTCTCGATCGGGAACTTGCCCGCGGCGGTCTCGCCCGAGAGCATCAGCGCGTCGGCCCCGTCCAGCACGGCGTTGGCGGCGTCCGAGGCCTCGGCCCGGGTCGGGCGGCTGTTGTCCACCATCGACTCCAGCACCTGGGTGGCGACGATGACCGGCTTGGCCTTGCGACGGGCCAGTTCGACCGCCCGCTTCTGCACGACCGGGACCTCCTCGAGGGGCATCTCGACCCCGAGGTCTCCCCGGGCCACCATGATCCCGTCGAAGGCGTCGATGACGGCCTCGAGGTCGGCGACCGCCTGCGGCTTCTCGATCTTGGCGATGACCGGCAGACGCACCCCCTCCTCGTCCATGATCGCGTGCACCCGCTGGATGTCGTGCGGGCTGCGCACGAAGCTCAGCGCGATGTAGTCGGCGCGCAGGTGCAGCGCCCAGCGCAGGTCCTCCTCGTCCTTCTCGCTCAGGGCCGGCACGGAGACCGGCACGCCGGGGAGGTTGATGCCCTTGTTGTCCGAGAGCGATCCGCCGTAGATCACGACGCAGCGGACGTCGGTCTCGGTGACGTCGTGGACCGAGAGCGAGATCTTGCCGTCATCGATGAGGATCCGGTCCCCGGCGCTGACGTCGCGGGGCAACCCGTCGTACGTCGTGCCGACCTCGGTCGCGTCCCCCGGGACGTCCCTGGTCGTGATCGTGAACTTGTCGCCGGCGTTGAGCCGCACCGGGCCCTGCGCGAACCGACCGGTGCGGATCTTGGGGCCTTGCAGGTCGACGAGCGTGCCGACCGCGCGGCCCATCGCGTCCCCCGCCGCCCGCACGGCACGGTAGTTCTCCTCGTGGAAGGCGTAGTCACCGTGGGAGAGGTTGAACCGCGCGAGGTCCATGCCCGAGGCGACGATCTCCTGGATGCGCTGCGGGGTCGACGTGGCCGGTCCTAGGGTGCAGACGATCTTCGCTCGGCGCATGGCCCCGAGTCTACGTGCCGGCGCGTGCCTCAGACGGTCAGCGGTCGATCGGTCGGCTCCACGGGTCGCGGCAGCTTCGACTCGCCCATGAGGTACTCGTCGACGCCGTGCGCGGCCGCCCGCCCCTCGGCGATCGCCCACACGATGAGGGACTGGCCGCGACCGGCGTCGCCGGCGACGAAGACGCCCGGCACGCTCGTCATGTACCGGCGGTCCCGCACGATGTTCGAGCGCTCGTCGAGCTCGACGCCGAGCTGCTCGACCACCCCTTCGCCCTGCGGGCCGAGGAACCCCATGGCGAGGAGGATGAGCTGGGCCGGGATCTCGCGCTCGCTGCCCTCGACCGGCTCGAAGCCGTCGTCGGTGCGCTTCACCTCGGTGAGGCGCAGACCCGCGACGTTGCCCTCGTCGTCCCCGACGATCTCGGTGGTCGAGACCGCGTAGACCCGGTCGCCGCCCTCCTCGTGCGCCGACGCGACGCGGTAGAGCATCGGGTAGGTGGGCCAGGGCTGGTTCGCCGCCCGCTCCTCCCCCGGCTGGGGCATGATCTCCAGGCTGGTGACCGACCGGGCGCCCTGGCGGATGGAGGTGCCGAGGCAGTCGGCGCCGGTGTCTCCACCACCGATGATGACGACATCCTTGCCTGCGGCCGTGACCTGACCCTCGACCTCCTCGCCCAGGGCCACGCGGTTGGCGTCGGGCAGGAAGTCCATGGCCTGCACGACACCGGCGAGCTCACGCCCGGGGACCGGAAGATCGCGTGGCACGGTGGCGCCGACCGCGAGCACGATCGCGTCGTACCGGTCGCGCAGCTGCTGGCCGGTGACCTCGCTGCCGACGTCGACTCCGGAGCGGAAGCGGGTGCCCTCCGAGCGCATCTGGGTGATCCGCCGGTCCAGGATGCGCTTCTCCATCTTGAACTCCGGGATGCCGTAGCGCATCAGGCCGCCGGGCTTGTCCGCCCGCTCGTAGACGGCGACGGTGTGCCCGGACCGGGTGAGCTGCTGGGCGACCGCCAGCCCCGCCGGGCCCGAGCCGACGACGGCGACCGTCTTGCCGGTGAGCCGGTCCGGGATCTGCGGCGGGACGTCCCCGCGACCGAAGGCCTCCTCGATCGTCGTGAGCTCGACCTGCTTGATCGTCACCGCCGGCTGGTTGATGCCGAGGACGCACGCGGTCTCGCAGGGCGCCGGGCACAGCCGACCGGTGAACTCGGGGAAGTTGTTTGTGGCGTGCAGCCGCTCGATGGCGTCGTGCCACTCCCCCTTCCAGGCCAGGGTGTTCCACTCCGGGATGAGGTTGCCGAGCGGGCAGCCGGAGTGGCAGAACGGGATGCCGCAGTCCATGCAGCGGCCCGCCTGGCGCTGGAGCTGGCCGAGCTGCTGCTCCTCGTAGACCTCCTGCCAGTCCTTGATCCGGACATCGACGGGTCGGCGGGCGGGCAGCTCGCGCTCACGGGTGGTGAGGAAGCCCTTCGGGTCAGCCATGCGATGCCTCCATGATCCGGTCCCACACCTCGGCGCCGTCGACGTCGAGACCCTCGGTCTCGGCCTCGGCGCGGATGTCGAGGACCTTCTGGTAGTTGCGGGGAAGGACGAGCGAGAGCCGTGCCAGGCCGTCGTCACCGGCGTCGAGCAGCCGGCGTGCGACCGCCGACCCGGTGACCTCCAGGTGCGCCTGCAGCAGCTCCCGGGCCCGCTCGCGGTCGCCCTCGCGCAGCGCCGAGACGTCGACCAGCTCGGGGTTGACGAGGTCGGCGTCGAGGTCGAGCACGTAGGCGACGCCGCCGGACATGCCGGCCGCGACGTTGCGCCCGGTTGGGCCGAGGATCATCACCTCGCCACCGGTCATGTACTCGCAGGCGTGGTCACCCACCCCTTCGACCACCGCGGTGGCCCCGGAGTTGCGCACGCAGAAGCGCTCCCCGACGATCCCGCGCAGGAAGATCTCGCCGGAGGTCGCGCCGTACCCGATGACGTTGCCGGCGATGACGTTGTCCTCGGCCACGAGGGCCGAGTCCTCGGCCGGGACGACGACGACCTGCCCGCCGGAGAGCCCCTTGCCGACGTAGTCGTTGGCGTCACCGATGAGGCGAAGGGAGATCCCGCGCGGCACGAAGGCGCCGAAGGACTGACCGGCGCTCCCGCGGGCGGTGATCCTGATCGTCCCGTCGGGCAGCCCCTCGGGGTGACGCTTGGTCACCTCGTGCCCGAGCATCGTCCCCACCGTGCGGTTGACGTTGCGGATGCTGACCTCGCCGCTGGCCTGGGTGCCGTCCTCAAGCGCGGGTCGAGCGATCCGGATCAGCTCGTGGTCCAGCGCGTGCTCCAGGCCGTGGTCCTGCGCCTTGCTGTGCCGGATGCCCGAGCCGTCGAAGGACTCCACCCGCTGCAGCACCGGGGCGAGGTCCAGACCGCTGGCCTTCCAGTGCGCGACGGCGCGCCGGGTGTCGAGCAGGTCGATCTGCCCGATGGCCTCCTCGATCGAGCGGAGCCCGAGAGCCGCGAGGTGCTCGCGCACCTCCTCGGCGATGTACTCGAAGAAGGTCTCGACGAACTCCGGCTTGCCCGAGAAGCGGCTGCGCAGCTCGGGGTTCTGCGTCGCGATGCCCACCGGGCAGGTGTCGAGGTGGCAGACCCGCATCATGATGCAACCGCTCACGACGAGCGGGGCGGTGGCGAAGCCGAACTCCTCGGCGCCGAGCAGCGCGGCGATGACGACGTCGCGTCCGGTCTTGATCTGACCGTCCACCTGGACGACGATCCGGTCGCGCAGGCCGTTGAGCACCAGGGTCTGCTGGGTCTCGGCCAGGCCCAGCTCCCACGGCCCGCCCGCGTGCTTGAGCGAGGTGAGCGGGGAGGCGCCGGTGCCGCCGTCGTGGCCGGAGATGAGCACCACGTCGGCGTGCGCCTTGCTCACGCCGGCCGCGACCGTGCCCACGCCGACCTCGGAGACGAGCTTGACGTGCACGCGGGCGTCGGGGTTGGAGTTCTTCAGGTCGTGGATCAGCTGGGCGAGATCCTCGATCGAGTAGATGTCGTGGTGCGGCGGCGGGCTGATCAGCCCCACACCCGGGGTCGAGTGCCGGGTCTTGGCCACCCACGGGTAGACCTTGGGACCAGGCAGCTGTCCCCCTTCGCCCGGCTTGGCGCCCTGCGCCATCTTGATCTGCAGGTCGTCGGCGTTGGTGAGATAGGTCGAGGTGACCCCGAAGCGGCCGGAGGCGATCTGCTTGATCGAGCTGCGCCGCTCCGGGTCCATCAGCCGCTCGAGGTCCTCACCACCCTCGCCGGTGTTGCTCCGCGCCCCGAGGTGGTTCATCGCGACGGCGAGCGTCTCGTGGGCCTCCTGGCTGATCGACCCGTAGCTCATCGCGCCGGTCGAGAAGCGCTTGACGATCTCCTCGGCCGACTCGACCTCGTCGATGCTGATCGGCTCGCGTGGCGTCTGCCCGCCGAGCTCGAAGAGCCCGCGCAGGGTCATCAGCCGCTCCGACTGGTCGTCGACCCGCTGGGAGTACTGCTTGAAGATGTCGTAGCGGCGCTGACGGGTCGAGTGCTGCAGCCGGAAGACGGTGTCGGGGTCGAAGAGGTGCGGCTCCCCCTCACGGCGCCACTTGTACTCCCCGCCCGCCGGGAGGGTGCGGTGCGGCAGGCGCATCCCGTCCTGGGGGTAGGCCGAGGCGTGGCGGGCGGCGGCTTCCTGCGCGATGACGTCGAGGCCGACACCGCCGAGCTGGCTCACCGTGCCGGTGAAGTACTCGTCGACGAGCTCCTGCGACAGCCCGATCGCCTCGAAGACCTGGGCGCCCCGGTAGCTCGCGACGGTGGAGATGCCCATCTTGGACATCACCTTGAGCACGCCCTTGCCGAGCGCCCTGATCAGGTTGGCGACCGCCTCCTCCTCGCTCACCCCGGTGATCACCTCGCGACGGACCATGTCCTCGACGGACTCCATCGCGAGGTAGGGGTTGACCGCGGCCGCCCCGTAGCCGATGAGCAGCGCGACGTGGTGTACCTCGCGGACGTCTCCGGCCTCGACCAGCAGACCGACCTGGGTGCGGGTCTTCTCCCGGATGAGGTGGTGGTGGACCGCGGCGGTGAGGAGGAGCGAAGGGATGGGCGCGTGGTCGCGTCCGGAGTCCCGGTCGGACAGCACGATGAACCGCGCTCCCTCGTCGATCGCCGCCGACACCTCCTCGCAGATCTCCCGGATCCGCTCGGCCATGCCCTCGCCGCCGCGCAGGTGGTCGTAGAGACCGCGCACCACGTGGGTCGCGTAGCCGGGCAGGTCACCGTCGGCGTTGATGTGGACGATCTTGGCCAGCTCGTCGTTGTCGATGACGGGGAAGGGCAGGATGACCTGGCGGGCGTGAGCCGGCTCGGCGTCCAGGGCGTTGCCCTCGGGCCCGATCGCCGTCCCCAGCGCCGTCACGAGCTCCTCGCGGATCGCGTCCAGCGGCGGGTTGGTCACCTGGGCGAACTGCTGGGTGAAGTAGTCGAAGATCAGCCTCGGCTTCTGGGAGAGCACGGCGATGGGCGTGTCGGTGCCCATCGAGCCGAGCGCCTCCGCGCCCTGCTTCGCCATCGGCGTGAGGAGGATCGAGAGCTCCTCGGCGGTGTACCCGAAGGTCTGCTGGCGCCGCATGACCGAGGCAGGGGTGTGCAGCACGTGCTCGCGAGAAGGCAGGTCGCCCAGGTTGATCCGACCGGCGTGCAGCCAGTCCCCGTAGGGGTGCTCCGCCGCCAGCTCGGACTTGATCTCGTCGTCCTCGACGATGCGACCGGCCGCGGTGTCGACGAGGAACATCCGTCCGGGGTTGAGCCGCCCCTTGCGCACGACCCGCTCCGGCTCGATGTCGAGCACCCCGGACTCCGAGGCCAGCACCACCAGGCCGTCGTCGGTCACCCAGTACCGGCCCGGGCGCAGCCCGTTGCGGTCGAGGACCGCGCCGACGAGGGTGCCGTCGGTGAAGGTCACCGCCGCCGGGCCGTCCCAGGGCTCCATGAACATCGAGTGGAACTCGTAGAAGGCCTTGCGGGCCGGGTCCATCGTGGCGTGGTTCTCCCACGCCTCGGGGATCATCATGAGCACCGCGTGCGGGAGCGAGCGGCCCCCGAGGTGCAGCAGCTCAAGGACCTCGTCGAAGGACGCCGAGTCCGACGCCTCGGGGGTGCAGATCGGGTAGAGCCTGCTCAGGTCGCCGGGGATGAGGCTGGAGTCGAGCTGGGACTCCCGGGCATGCATCCAGTTGCGGTTGCCCTTGACGGTGTTGATCTCGCCGTTGTGGGCGATGTAGCGCATGGGGTGCGACAGCGGCCAGCTCGGGAAGGTGTTCGTGGAGAAGCGGGAGTGGACCAGCGCCAGCTCGCTCTCGAAGCGCTCGTCGGAGAGGTCGGGGTAGAAGGGCTCGAGCTGAGCAGTCGTGAGCATGCCCTTGTAGACGAGGGTCCGGCAGGAGAGGGAGGCGAAGTAGACGTCGGTCTCGCGCTCGGCCCGCTTGCGCACGCAGAAGGCCAGCCGCTCGAGGGTCATGCCCGAGACCTCGCCTCCGGGGGCGGCGACGACGAGCTGGGCGAAGTGGGGCATGCAGTCCCGTGCCATCTCACCGACGAGCTCCCGCTCGACCGGGACGTCACGCCAGCCGAGGACGACCAGTCCCTCCTCGCCGACGATGGCCTCGACCCGGCCCATGACCTCGCGTCGCTCGCCGGCGTCCAGCGGCAGGTACGCGGTCCCCACGGCGTAGGCGCCCGCTCGCGGGAGCTCGAAGTCGACCACCTCGCGCAGGAAGCGGTCCGGCACCTGGGTGATGATGCCCGCGCCGTCCCCCACGAGCGGGTCGGCACCGGTAGCACCACGGTGCTCCAGGTTGGTCAGCGCGAGGAGCGCCTGGTCGACGATGTCGCGCCCGGCACGACCACGCATCGTCGCCAACATCGCCACACCGCAGGCGTCGTGCTCGGCGGCCGAGCGGTAGAGACCCTGGTCGTACGGCTGGGCGGAGTAGCGGCGGTAAGGCGAGGTCGCCACCGGCGATCACCGTCCTCTCACTTGTGGGGACACCCCGACCTCGCCGCAGGGGGGCGAGGTCGGCTTGCACGGGTGTGGACGGCACCGGCCACTGGAGCGGAGGATATCAGGGGGCCGTCTTACCTAGTGACCCTCTGGTCTCTCATCGTGAGACGGCCTGAGTCTCCGCCCTCATCGGCCGCGTCCTTCGTCGACGACGCTCGTCGGCGCCCACACGCCACCCAGATGAGCACCCCGAGCCCCATGACCACGAGGGAGGTCCAGACGTTCAGCCGCTGACCGAGCACCACCTCGGCCTCGTCGGTGCGCATCAGCTCAAGGAAGACCCGGCCCACGGGATAGCCGGCGACGTAGGCGCCGAAGAGCTGGCCCGGGGCGAGGTCCGGCAGGCGCCGCTCGAGCAGGAGGAGCAGGACGGCGAGGACCAGGCAGAACAGGGACTCGTAGAGGAAGACCGGGTGGAAGGTGCCGAGCACCTCGGCCTGCCCGGAGGCGTCGGTGACCGCCCGGCCCGCGCCGGCGTCCCAGCGGTGGATCTCCAACGCCCAGGGGAGGTCGGTGGGGCCCCCGTAGAGCTCGTTGTTGAACCAGTTGCCCCAGCGACCCACCGCTTGCGCAACCGGCAGGGCCGGCGCGATGGCCGTGCCGAGGGTGAGGAACGGCACGTCGTAGCGCCGGCAGGCGATCCACGCGCCGATCGCACCCCCGGCGACCGCGCCCCAGATGCCCAGGCCGCCGTTCCAGATCTTCAGCGCGTCGACGAGCTCGCCCTGCGGGCCGAAGTACGGGTCAGGGGTGGTGATGACGTGGTAGATCCGGGCGCCGATGATCCCCGCCGGCACCGCCCACAGCGCGATGTCCACCACGACGCCGTCCTGCCCGCCGCGGGCGCTGAGGCGGCGCTGGGTGATCCAGACCGCGGCCATGATGCCCGCGAGGATGCACAGCGCGTACGCGTGCAGGGTGATCGGCCCGAGCGAGAGCGCGGCGACCTCGGGGCTGGGCAGGGTGGCCGGCGCGAGCCCGAGGCTCACTGCTGGGCGACCCGGTCCTGCGGCACCTCACCGGAGGTGAGGACCTCCTCGAAGGCGTCGATGTCCGGCTGGCCGTCCTCGGTGGCGAAGGAGCCCCAGTTGACCTTGGTGTCACCGACCGAGAGCGACGGGGTGCCGGTGACGCCGTCCTTGACCGACTGGTCGTCGACACTCTTGACGTAGTCGACGTAGGTCTCGTTCTGCGCGCACTCGGTCCAGGCGTCGAGCTTCTCGCCGGAGAGCCCGGCCTGCTCGGCGAGCTGCTCGAACTGCTCCTGGCTGAACTCGTTCGGCTCCTGCGGCTGGTTGTCGAAGAGCGCCTTGTGGTACTCGGTCCAGACGCCCTGGTCGGCGGCGCAGAGCGCGTTGCTCGCCGCGATCGCGGAGTTGTCCTGGTTGAAGTTGGTGTCGATGACGGTCTTGAGGTGCACCTGCAGGGCGATCTTGCCGTCCTGGGCGAGCTCGGTGATCGACTGCCCGAAGGCGTCCTCGAAGATCTTGCATGCCGGGCAGCGGAAGTCCTCGTAGACGTGGACGGTCGGCGCACCCTCCACGAGCTCGGCATCCGGGTAGGGGTTGAAGGGCTGGCCCATCTCGGTGCTGGCGGGCGCCGAGCCGTCGCCGCCCTTGTCCTGCTGCGCCGACCAGATGACGCCCGCGACGACGAGGATCACGGCGACGATCGCCACGATGCCGCCGACGACGATGGCGTTGGCACCGGTCCCGCCGCTCTTCTTCTTCGCGGCGTCGATCTTTGCCTTGCGGTCGGTACTCATCGGTTCTCCTGGTCAGGGGACATGGAAGGGCGGGCTGGTCGGGTCAGCGACCGAGAAGATACCGGTCGAGGCTGAGCATGCTCTGCGGACGCCAGAGAAGCCAGGCCCCGCACAGCGCGAAGCCGATGTCGCGAACGATCTCGCGCCCGTACTTCGTCTCGTTCTCCGCGACCTGCCCCCCGCCACCGAAGCACCCGCAGTCGATGGTCAGCCCGCGAGCCCACGCCTGGGCGATCCCGACGACGAAGACGACCATGAGCAGCGCCCCGATGGCGGCGCTCACTCGGGTGAAGAGCCCGAGCACGAGCAGAGCGCCGAGGACCACCTCCGCGTACGGGAGGCCGTAGCCGACGTAGCGGGCCAGCTCGAAGGGGAGGACGTCGTAGGCCTGGACGGCGCGTGCGCTCGCCACGGGGTTACCGACCTTGAGCCCTCCGGCGAGGAGCAGCGCTCCCCCAAGAATCAGCCGGGCGAGCAGGCCCACGGCGTCGAGGACACGAGACGATGCCCTCACCGGTCCGCCTCCGCACCCGAGGCGCTGACCCCGGCGCGGACCCCGGCGCGGACCCCGGCGGCGAGCTCGCGGGTCAGGGCGTCGAGCCGCTCCAACCCCTGCTCGACCTCGACGTCCATGAGGCAGGAGACGAGCGCCGACCCCACGATCACGCCGTCGGCGAAGGAGGCGATCTGAGCCGCCTGCTCCCCGGTCGAGACCCCCAGGCCGACGCAGACCGGGGTCGAGGTGTGCTCCCGGGTGCGTCGCACGAGGTCCTCGGCCGTGCCGCCGACCGTGGCCCTCGCCCCGGTGACGCCCATCGTCGACGCGGCATAGACGAAGCCGCGCGTCGCCTCGGTCACGCGGGAGATCCGCTCCGGCGTCGAGCTCGGCGCGACGAGGAAGACTCGGTCCAGGCCGTGCTCGTCGGAGGCTGCGATCCACTCCTGCGCCTCGTCGGGCACGAGGTCGGGGGTGATCAGGCCGGCGCCGCCCGCAGCGGCCAGGTCGGCGGCGTAGGTCGGCACGCCGCGACGCAGCACGAGGTTCCAGTAGCTCATGACGAGCGGGGGGACCCCAGCCGCCCGGACGGCCTCGGTCGCCGCGAAGACGTGGTCCACGCCGACCCCGTTCGCCAGGGCTTCCGCAGCAGCTCGCTGGATGACCGGGCCGTCCATGAGCGGGTCGGAGTAGGGCATCCCCACCTCGACGACGTCGACGCCGGCGGCGCACATCGTCTCCATCGCGCGGATCGAGGTCGCGACGTCGGGGTAGCCGACGGACAGGTACCCGACGAGCGCGGCGCGCCCCTCGCGGCGGCAGGCCGCGAGCACCTCGCCGACGCCCCGGTCGGTCGCGCCGGTCGCGCCGGTCGCGCCGGTCGCGTCGGCCGGTACGGCGGTCATGCCTGGACCCCGTCCGCGACGCTCGCCGCGCCGACATCCTCGGCTCCCCCGGTGACGACCGCCCCGGGGGCCGGGGCGCTGCCCCCTTCGTCCTCGACGAGACCGAACCAACGGGCCGCGGTGTGCATGTCCTTGTCCCCCCGGCCGGAGAGGTTGACCAGGACGAGCCCGTCCGGGCCGAGCTCACGCCCGATCTCGAGGGCCCCGGCGAGGGCGTGGGCCGACTCCAGGGCGGGGATGATGCCCTCGGTGCGGCAGAGCAGGCGGAAGGCCTCCATCGCCTCCTCGTCGGTGGCATACCGGTACTGCGCCCGCCCGGTGTCGCGCAGGTGCGCGTGCTCCGGCCCGACGCTGGGGTAGTCCAGGCCCGCCGAGACCGAGTGGGTCTCGAGGGTCTGGCCCTCCCCGTCCTGCATGAGGTAGCTCATCGCGCCGTGCAGGACGCCGGGCTCGGCGGAGGCGAAGCGGGCCGCGTGGCGACCACCCTCGATGCCCTCTCCCCCGGCTTCGACGCCGACGAGGCGCACCGCGGCGTCGTCGACGAAGCGGTGGAAGATCCCCATCGCGTTGGACCCGCCGCCGACGCACGCGACGACGGCGTCGGGGAGGCGGCCGGTGAGGTCGAGGACCTGCTGGCGGGCCTCCTCGCCGATGATCGCGTGGAAGTCGCGCACCATCTCCGGGAACGGGTGCGGACCCGTGACCGTGCCGAGCACGTAGTGCGTGCGCTCGACGTTGGTCACCCAGTCGCGCAGGGCCTCGTTGATCGCGTCCTTGAGGGTGGCGCTGCCGTGCTCGACGGCGACGACCTCGGCACCGAGGATGCGCATGCGGGCGACGTTGAGCGCCTGCCGCTCGGTGTCCACCTTGCCCATGTAGACGGTGCACTCCAGGCCCATGAGCGCGGCGGCCGTCGCGGTCGCGACCCCGTGCTGCCCGGCGCCGGTCTCGGCGATGACCCGGCGCTTGCCCATCCGCTGGGTCAGGAGGCACTGAGCGAGGACGTTGTTGATCTTGTGCGAGCCGGTGTGGTTGAGGTCCTCGCGCTTGAGGATGACCCGCGCCCCGCCGGCGTGGGCGGCGAAGCGCGGCACCTCGGTGATGATGCTCGGCCGACCGGTGTAGGTCCGGTGCAGCCGCTCGAGCTCGTCGGTGAACTCGGGGTCGAGCATCGCCTTCTGCCGGGCCTCGTCGAGCTCTTCCAGAGCGGGGATGAGCGCTTCCGGGACGTACCTGCCGCCGAAGGCCCCGAACCGGCCCGGCCGCGGCGCGGCGCTCATCGACCGGCTCGCATGCTCGCGACCGCCGCTGCCGGGTCTCCCCCGGTGACCAGCGCCTCGCCGACGAGGACCGCGTCGGCGCCGGCGCGGGCGAAGTCCGTCGCCGCCTCCGGCCCACGGATGCCGGACTCGGCCACCGTGACGCAGTGCTCCGGGATGTGCGGTGCCACCCGCGCGAAGGTCCCGAGGTCCACCTCGAGCGTCTTCAGGTCGCGGTTGTTGACCCCGATCACCTCGGCGCCCGCGGCGACGGCACGCTCGGTCTCGGCCTCGTCGTGGACCTCGACGAGCGCGGTCATCCCGAGCTGCCCGGTGAGCGCGAGCAGCTCGCCGAGCCGGGCGTCGTCCAGCGCGGCGACGATGAGCAGGACGAGGTCGGCGCCGTAGGCCCGCGCCTCCCACACCTGGTAGGGGGTGACGAGGAAGTCCTTGCGCAGGATCGGCACGTCGACGACGGACCGGACGGCCTGCAGGTCGGCCAGGGAGCCGCCGAAGCGGCGCTCCTCGGTGAGCACGGAGATCGCCGCGGCCCCGCCGGCGGCGTACTGGGCGGCGAGGGCGGCCGGGTCCGGGATGTCGGCGAGCGGGCCGCGGCTGGGGCTGGAGCGCTTCACCTCGGCGATGACGGACAGGCCGGGCGCGGTGAGCCGCGGCATGACGTCGAGGGCTGCGGGAGCCGCCTCGGCGCGACGCTGGATGTCAGCGAGTGAGGTGCTCTGCTGCCGGCTCGCGAGGTCCTCGCGCACGCCGTCGATGATGTCGGTGAGGACGGTCGGCATGGCCCCAGGCTAGCCGTCGGTCGGGTCGTCCCCGTCGCTCACCCGGTCCCAGGCGGAGCGCGCCGGTCCGGTCGGACGGTTCGGTGCCGTCTGCGCGCGGGACCCACCCGGATCCTCACCGAGGGCGGACCAGCGTCGTCCGCCGGTCAGCACACCGGCAGCGGCCAGGACGAAGGGGGCGGCAGCCGCGGCGCCGAGGACCGGCCAGGGGGTGGCCGAGGCGTCGACCACCCGCTCCGGTCCGTCCGCGTGGGAGGCGGACAGGATGGCGAAGGGGGCGAGCCCGGCCCGCAGCGCCAGGCCGACGAGGGCGAGGGAGAGCAGGACCAGCGCGACGGCCGAGACGAGCCGGCCGGCTCGCCCGCTCGTCACGGCGGCGACCCCGGCGGCCAGGCCGACGAGGGCGAGCCCGACCAGACCCGGTGCGGCTTCGGCCCCGGTTGCCGCAGCGGGGACCTCGCCGGTCACGGCGGTCACCGTCCCCGTCACCCAGGTGCTCCGCGAGGCGACGAGCGCGATGATCGCGCCGGCGACGCACAGCAGCAGCACGACCGGCTTGCGGGCGAGGGCCGAGCGCCGGCTCACCCGCCAACCGTCCGCATCGCGGACGCCGTCGCCACGGCCCGCAGCGTGGCCGCGGCCTTGTTGACGCACTCCTCGTGCTCGAGGTGCGGGACGGAGTCGGCGACGATGCCCGCTCCGGCCTGCACGTGGGCCTGCCCGTCGACGATCACCGCGGTACGGATGGCGATCGCCATGTCCATGTCTCCGTGGAAGTCGAGGTAGCCCACCACCCCGCCGTACACGCCCCGGCGGCTGCGCTCGTAGTGCTCGATCAGCTCCAGGGCCCGCGGCTTGGGCGCCCCGGACAGGGTGCCCGCGGGGAAGGTCGCGGTGAGCACGTCGTAGGCGCTGGCCTCCTCGCGCATCGTCCCGACGACGGTGGACTCCAGGTGCATGACGTGGCTGTAGCGGCGCACGGTCATCAGCTCGAGGCAGTCGACGGTCCCCGGCTCGCACACCCGCTGCAGGTCGTTGCGGGAGAGGTCGACGAGCATGAGGTGCTCGGCGCGCTCCTTAGCGTCGGCGAGCAGCTCCTCGGAGAGCCGCACGTCGTCGTCGGCGACCTTGCCCCGCGGCCTCGTCCCCGCGATGGGGTGGGTCAGCGCCTCCCGGCCGGTGACGGTGACCAGCGCCTCGGGTGAGCCACCCACGACGTCGTAGGTCGAGCCGTCGGGCCGCGGCAGCCGGAAGTAGTACATGTACGGGCTGGGGTTCGCGGCGCGCAGCGCGCGGTAGACGTCGAGCGGGTCGGCGGTGCACGAGACGGAGAAGCGCTGGGAGAGGACGACCTGGAAGACCTCCCCGGAGCGGATGTCCTCCTTCGCCTCCTCGACGATCTCCTCGTACCGCGCGGCGGTGACATCGCTGCTCACCCCGGCCAGCAGCCGCGCGGCGGCGTCGGCGTCGACGGTGGCGACCGACGACGGCGAAGGGAGGGCGAGCGCCTGGGTCATCGCGTCCAGCCGCCGCACGGCGTCGGCGTACGCCTCGTCGGCCCGCTCGGGCGAGTTGTCGTAGTTGATCGCGTTGGCGACGAGGAGGAGCGAGCCGTCGAGGTGGTCGAGCACGGCGACGTCCGTCGCGAGGACCATCCCGAGCTCGGGCAGCCCGAGGGTGTCCGGGAGGTCCGCGGGGACCCGCTCCCAGCGGCGGACCGCGTCGTAGCTCACGGCGCCGACCATCCCTGAGGTCAGCGGGGGCAGCCCCTCGACGGGCTCGGTGGCCAGCACCTCGAGGGTCGCCCGGAGCACCTCCGTCGGCGCCCCCTCGGTCGGGACCCCGACAGGTGGCTCGCCGATCCAGACCGCGCGACCGTCCTTCTCGGTGAGGGTGGCCCGGCTCGCGGCCCCGATGATCGACCAGCGCGACCACACCCCCTGCTCGGCCGACTCGAGGAGGAAGGTGCCCGGCTCCCCCTTCGCCAGCTTGCGGTAGACCGAGACGGGGGTCTCGCCGTCGGCCATGAGCCGGCGCACGACGGGGATGACCCGGCGGTCCCGGGCGAGCACGGCGAAGGCGTCGGCGTCCGGCCAGGTGCCGCCGTAGCCGAGCTCGGGCACGCCGGTCACGAGCCGTCCCCCGCGAGCGCGCCGAGGTCGTCGGCGAAGCAGGTGCGCGACCCGGTGTGGCACGCGGCGCCTACCTGATCGACCCGGACGAGCAGGGCGTCACCGTCGCAGTCGAGGGCGACCGACCGGACGTGCTGGACATGCCCGGAGGTGTCTCCCTTGCGCCAGTACTCGCCGCGGCTGCGCGACCAGTAGGTGACTCGTCCGGTCGTCAGGGTGCGGTGCAGCGCCTCGTCGTCCATCCAGCCGAGCATGAGCACCTCCCCGGTGTCGTGCTGCTGGACGACCGCCGCGACGAGGCCGTGCTCGTCTCGCTTCAGGCGGGCAGCCAGGGAGCGCTCGAGGGGCGAAGGGGTGGGGTCTGGCACCGGCACATCGTCGCAGAGGGAGCTGTCGGCTCGCGTCGGGGCCCGCGACCGCCGCGCAGGCGGCTAGCGCGCGTTCTGGGCCGTCCACGAGGCGTGCAGGCCCGCCTAGGTCCCGCCGGCGCGGACCAGATCGCGGTGATGGCCCTGCTCGACGATGCGGCCCTGCTCGACGACGACGACCTCGTCTGCGGCCTCGGCGGTGGAGAGTCGGTGCGCGATGGTCAGCGAGGTCCGCCCCGCCATGAGGCGCTCCAGGGCGACCTGGATGCGCACGTCGGTGCGCGGGTCGACCGCCGAGGTCGCCTCGTCGAGCACGAGGAGATCGGGGTCGCTGAGGTAGGCACGAATGACGGCCACGAGCTGTCGCTCACCGGCCGAGAGGGACGACCCTGCGGGCCCGACCGGGGTGGCGAGCCCTGCGGGCAACGAGTCCACCCACCCGGTGAGCCCGAGGTCCTCGATCGCGGCGAGGATGCTCGCCCCGGTCGCCTCGGGCGCACCGACAGCGGCGTTGACCGCGAGGTCGGCGTCGAAGAGGAATCCCTCCTGCGGGACGAACGCCACCCGGTCGCGAAGGGTGGCGAAGCGCACCTCGCGGATGTCGACGCCGTCGAGGCAGACCGTGCCTGCGCTCGGGTCGACGAGGCGGGTGACGAGCTTGGCCAGGGTGGACTTGCCCGAGCCGGTCTCGCCGACGATCGCGACCCGGGCCCGGGCCGGGACGTGCCAGGTGATCCCGTGGAGCACCGGCTCGCCCCCGGGGTAGGCGAAGTCGACGTCGTGCAGGTCGAGGGTGACCGGCCCGCGCGGCAGGTCCACCCCGGAGTCACCGGGGTCGGCCACATCGGCCGGCGTGTCCACGAGATCGAGCACGCGGCGCCACCCGGCCACGGCGTTCTGCAGCTCGTTGAGCACCTCGGTCGCGATCTGTACCGGCTGGGTGAAGAGGGTGACGAGGAAGATGAAGGCGAGCAGCTGGCCGAGGGTGATCCGCCCCCCGGCAGCCATCCAGGTCCCCACCGCGAGCACGGTCGCCAGGGTCAGACCGGTGAAGAGCTGGCCGGTGCTGAACGCGAGGGTGCTGCGGACGTGGGCTCGTACCCCCGCGCGACGGTGCTCCTCGACCGCATGGTCGATCCGCGCGGCGGTGCGGCCCTGGACGTGATGGGCGCGGATGGTCTCGGCCCCACCGATGGCCTCCGAGATCGCCGCGAGCATGTCCGCGACCCGCTCCCGCACCGCGAGGTAGGCCCGTCCCAGCATGGGCTGGAGCCGGCTCACCGCCATCGTCAGCGGCACGAAGGTGGCGAGGACGACGAGCAGCAGCATCGGGCTGTAGAAGGCCATGAGCAGCGCCGAGACGACGATCTGCCCCAGGCTCACGACGAGGGTGATGCCGCCGAACTGGGCGAACTGGCTGATGGTGTCCACGTCGGAGGTGACCCGGGCGACCATGCTGCCGCGGCGCTGAGAGGTCTGGGTGAGCACCGAGAGGTCGTGCATGTGTCGGAAGGCGGTGGTCCTCAAGGTGGCCAGGCCGGCCTCGGACGCCCGGAAGAGCCGGATGTTCACCAGCCGCGCCGCCCATGCGGTGACGACGACGGCGGTGGCGCACCCGACGAGGGTGAGGGCCACCGCGCCGGCGTCGACACCTCCAGCCTCACCGAGCCCGCGGTCGACGGTCTGCTGGACCGCCACCGGCACCACGACCCGGCCGAGGGTCATCAGCGCCGCCAGCGCGACGGTGACAGCGAGACCCTGGGTGAGCTCGGGCGAGAGCGCCAAGCCGCGGCGGACGGTCTCGCGCACCGAGCTGGTCGACGTGCTCAGGTCCGGGGCGGACGGGGTGGTCGAGTGACTCATCGCGCCGCGCCGTCCAGCCGATCGTCGGAGGTGTCGGCGTCCCGTCGGGCGTAGGCGGTGACCAGCTCGGCGTAGGTGGGGTCGCGCTCGAGCAGCTCGAGGTGCGTCCCACGGTCGACCACCCTGCCCTGGTCGAGATGAACCACCTCGTCGGCGAGAGCGATGGTGGAGAGACGGTAGGCGATGAGGACGACGGTCCCGCCGCCGCGAGCAGCCAGGCCCGCCAGGATCTCCAGCTCGACGGAGGGGTCGACCGCCGAGGTGGCGTCGTCGAGGACCAGCAGGCGGGGCCGGCGCACGAGGGCCCGTGCCAGCGCGATCCGCTGCCGCTGCCCCCCGGAGAGCGACGTTCCACGCTCCCCGACCCGCGTGTCCCACCCCTGGGGCAGCGCGGCGACGAAGCCGTCCGCTCGCGCGGTCTGCAGCGCCGAGCGCACCTCGGCGTCGGAGTAGGCCTCCCCGAGGGTGATGTTGGCGCGCACCGAGTCGTCGAAGAGGAAGGTGCTCTGCGGCACGAGCACCGCCGATCTGCTCACCTCCCCGGGCGCGAGGTCGCCGACGTCGATGCCGTCGAGCTGCACCGAGCCCTCCTCCGGTCGGAGCAGCCGGACGAGGAGCGCGGCGAGGGTGGACTTGCCGGCGCCGGTCGCCCCGACGACGGCCAGGGTGCGACCCGGCTCGACCTTGAGGTCGACGCCGTCCAGCGCTCTGGGCCGGTCCGCGGAGGGAGGGTGATCGACGGTGTCCGCCGCGGCGCGCTCGGCCAGGTCGGCATGGCTGCCCGGCAGGTAGCGGTAGGAGACCCCGGCCAGCTCGACCGCGAGCGGGCCGGTGCCGCGGAGCTGCTGCGAGCCGCCCTCGGGTGGGACCTCGGCCTGCAGGACCGCGCTGACCCGCTCCCACGACGCAAGGGTGCGCGGTAGCTCGCCGAGCACCCACCCGAACGCCCGCACGGGGAAGGCGAGGAGCGCGAAGAGGTAGGCGACCTGGACGACCTCGGCCGCCGTCATCGATCCCGACGAGGCGCGCCAGGTGCCGACGGCCAGAACGACGAGGGTGCCCACCTGGGGGATCGCCTCGACCAGCGGGTCGAAGGTCGCTCGTGCCCGCCCCACGGCGACGTTGGCGCGCCGCAGGCGGTCCGTGGCCTCGGCGAACCGCTCGGTCTCGCGCTGCTCGGCGCCCACGGCCTTGACGAGGAGCGCCGCCTCGAGCGACTCGTGAGCCACCTCGCTCACCTCCGCGCGCATCGCCTGCGCGCGGGTCGCCAAGGGTGTCATCGCTCGCTGGTACACGGCGTTGACGACCATGAGCAGTGGGAAGACCACCAGCCCCACCAGCGCCATGACCGGGTCGACGAGGGTCATCTCGAGAAGGCCGACGAGGAGCATCACCAGGACCCCGAGCGCCATCGGCAGCGGCATGAAGACCATCCAGGTGGCCTCGACGTCGGCGTTCGCGTTGGACAGCAGCTGGCCCGACGGATGGCGGTGGTGCCAGGACAGCGGGAGGCGCAGGTACTGGCGGGTGACGAGACGGCGGTCGTGCGCCGCGGCGGCGAACATCGTCATGGCACCGCCGATGCGGCGGAGCAGGACCCCGATCGTCGTGCCGAGGACGACGAGGACGACGGCCACGACGATGACGCCGATATCGCGCCCGCTCACCTGCCCGGACGAGACGGCAGGGGTGATCTGCTCCTCGGTCACCCAGCCGACGACCCGGGCCATCGCCACGGTCATCACCCCGAAGACGGCCGAGCCGACGACGGCCACGGCGAAGGTACGTGGGGAGATGCGCACGCCCCGCCAGATCACCCGCGCGGCGCGCCGCGCGACCGAGGCTCCCGCACCGGGCGGCGTCAGGTCGGGTCCGACGGTCGGCACAGCGATACCCTGCCAGGTCAGAGCGACACCTCGTGCATCGCCGACCCCGACCAGACCTGGGAGACCTCATGCGACTCGCCCGCGCCGAACGCCACGCCCTCTGCGACACCCTCCTCGCTGCCGGACCGACCGCTCCCACGCTCAGCGGGAGTTGGACCACCGCCGACCTGGCTGCCCACCTCGTGCTGCGCGAGAGCCACCGGCTCGACCTCGCCGCGGGCATCGTCGCCCCGCCGCTCGCGCAGCGCACCGACCAGGCAACTCGCCGGCTCGCCGAGGACACCCCCTTCGAGTCCCTCGTCGAGAAGGTGCGCTCGGGTCCACCGGCGTGGCACCCGACCCGGCTCCGGGCCCTGGACGAGGCCGCGAACCTCGTCGAGATGTTCGTCCACCACGAGGACGTGCGGCGCGCCCGCGGCGTGGTCAACCCGCGCCAGCTCGACCAGGACATGACCGACGGGCTGTCCGCCCGGCTGGTCGCGATGGCCCCCCTCATGCTGCGCGGCGTGAAGGACATCGACGTCGAGCTGGTCACCGCACGGACCCGCAAGCGGGTGAGCCGCGGACGGGGGCCGGTGGTCGAGATCCACGGGCACCCCGGCGAGCAGATCCTCTTCCTCTACGGCCGCAAGGGCGTGGCTCAGGTGGAGTTCCTCGGAGACGACGCCTCCGTGGCGTCGCTGTCCTCGGCCAGCCTCGGCGTCTGAGCCGCGGCCCGGCCCCGACGGACCGGGTGCCCGGCGCGCTCGAGAGCGTCCTTGACCTCCCCGATGCCGACCTCGCCGAAGTGGAAGATGCTCGCGGCCAGCACGGCGTCGGCCCCGGCCTGAACCGCCGGCGCGAAGTGGGCGGGCGAGCCGGCCCCTCCGCTGGCGATCACCGGCACCTGGACCTCCCCGCGCACCGCGCGGATCAGCTCGACGTCGAACCCCGCCTTGGTCCCGTCGGCATCCATCGAGTTCAGCAGGATCTCGCCGGCTCCCAGGTCGGCCGCCCGGGCGCACCACTGCACCGCGTCGATGCCGGTCCCGCGGCGTCCCCCGTGGGTGGTGACCTCGAAGCCTCCGGTCACCGCCCCGGTGTCGTCCCGGCGCCGCCGGACGTCCGCCGAGAGCACGAGGACCTGGGCGCCGAACCGGTCGGCGACCTCGGCGATGAGCTCCGGGCGCGCGATCGCCGCGGTGTTCACCCCCACCTTGTCCGCGCCGACCCGCAGCAGCCGGTCGACGTCCTCGACCGTGCGGACCCCGCCCCCGACGGTGAGCGGGATGAAGACCTCCTCGGCGGTCCTGCGGACGACGTCGTAGGTGGTGGACCGGTCCGAGCTGCTCGCGGTCACGTCGAGGAAGGTCAGCTCGTCGGCTCCGTCCTCCCCGTAGCGCCGAGCCAGCTCCACGGGGTCGCCGGCGTCGCGCAGGTCGGCGAAGTTGACCCCCTTGACCACCCGCCCGTCGTCGACGTCCAGGCAGGGGATCACACGTACAGCCACAGACACGAGCGGCAGCCTAGTCCCGGGATACCCTCGGACGTCGTGAGGCATCAGCCGCCGGACCCCGCCGCGTCGCCCGCGCTCCGGGTCGCCGACCTCGTGCGTGAGGCTCCCCCGGTGGGCGCTGCCCGGGTCGTCGGCATCGACGGGCGCAGCGGCGCCGGCAAGACCGACCTCGCCGACGAGGTCCACGCCGCCACCGGGTGGCCGGTGGTCCACGCCGAGGGCGTCTACCCCGGCTGGGACGGACTCGCGAAGGCTCCCGCGCTGCTCGCCGAGCACCTGCTCCGACCGTTGTCCCACGGCCAGGACGCCGAGCTGCCGACCTGGGACTGGCGGGCGGGACACCCCGGGCCGGTGCGGTTCGTCCCCTTCGCCCCTGTCGTCGTCCTCGAGGGGTGCGCCGCGACGGCGGAGCCGGCCCGCGAGCTCCTGTGCGTCACCGTCTGGCTCAGCGCGCCGGAGGCTGTCCGGCGCCGGCGCGCGCTGGACCGGGACGGCGAGACCTTCGCACCTCACTGGGAGAGGTGGGCCAGGCAGGAGCGGTCGGTGCTGAGGGGCCTGGAGGGGCAAGCCGACCTCGTGCTGGCGACATGAGCATCCGGGCCGAGGTGAGGGCGCTGCGCCCGCGCGCGACGGTCCGCGCTCGCTTCCAGCGGGTCCTCGACCGCTCCAGCCGGATCCTCCTGGCATCGATCGGCGCTGCGGCCGCGTGGTGGCTCGCCCGGTACGGCCTGGACCACCCCGCCCCCTTCTTCGCGCCGGTCACGGTCGTCGTCACCCTCGGCCTGACCTACGGTCAGCGGCTGCGCCGGATCGCCGAGCTCGTCGTCGGCGTCGCGGTCGGGGTGCTCGTCGGTGATCTCTTCGTGCTCACCTTCGGCACCGGCGTCTGGCAGATCTCGGTCGCCGCCTCGATCGCGATGTTCATCGCGACCTTCCTCGGCGCCGGTCCCCTGCTGACCGTCCAGGCCGGGGTGCAGGCGATCATCATCACCACCCTCGTGGCCGACGCCGATGCCGCCCTCTCGCGATGGCTCGACGCGGTGGTCGGCGGCGTCATCGCGCTGCTTCTCGCGACCCTCGTGCCTTCCTCACCCTTGCACCGACCGCGACGGGAGGTCTCCGAGCTGGTCGACGAGGTGGCCGAGATCCTGCGCGACTGCGTGCACGCCGTGCGCGAGCGCGACGAGGTGGCCGCCGAGCGCGCGCTGCACCGCGCGCGGTCCACCGAGACCGCGGTCACCCAGCTGCGCGAGGACGCGAAGGCGGCGCTCGAGGTCGCGGCGATCTCTCCTTTCCACCTGCGTCGCAGGCCGGACCTGCGGACCGTGTCGGCGACGGTCACCCCGCTCGACCGGTGCATCCGCAACCTGCGGGTCCTCGCCCGCCGCAGCGGCGTCGCCGTCCGCTCCGACGAGCCGGTCCCGGGCGCCTACCTCGACTTCCTCACCCATCTCGCCGACGCCGCCACGGCGCTGAGCGAGGACCTCGGGCAACGCGGGTCCGGCGAGTCGCTCCGGGCGCCCCTGGCGGCCGTCGCCGCCGAGGGCGCGGCCCGCGCGGAGGACGCCTCGCTCTCCGCCGAGCTGATGCGTGCCCAGATGCGCTCGATGTGCCTCGACCTGCTGATGGTCACCGGGCTGGGCTACCAGCAGGCGCGCGAGCTGATCATCGCCGCCGATGCCGCGCCACGAGATCGCTGAGCCGCTGGGCCTCCGCGACCGAGCCCGGGCCGTCGGCCCGCTGGATGGCCATCACCGCCACGTCGTCGCCGTCCTCGAGGTCGAGCCGGACCCACGGCATGCCCTCGGCGAAGCGGACCCCCTCGATCTGCTGCCACGGGATGGTCTGCGCGGGCCCGAGGTTGCGCACGAAGAGACCGTCCTCGTGCGCGGCGGCGCGGATCGTGACGTACCGGCTCAGGACGAGCGCGACGGCGACCCCGAGGCCGACGAAGGCGACGCGGTCCGCCAGCTGGAAGCGCTCGGGCACGACGAAGGCGACGACGGTGAAGACGACGACCGAGGCCACGGCGAGGACCGCGGGCACGACCCGGCCGCGCCGCGGGACGAAGGGGGCGTCGCCGGCCATCAGATCCGGCACGCCGTGATCTCGGTGACGAGGATGGCGCGTGCGCCGAGCTCGTAGAGCTGGTCCATGATCGCGTTGGTCCGCGTACGCGGCACCATCGCCCGCACCGCGAACCAGGTCTCGTCGTGCAACGGCGAGAGCGTGGGCGACTCCAGGCCGGGAGTGAGCTCGGCGGCCCGCTCCACGAGCTCAGCCGGGCAGTCGTAGTCGAGCATCACGTAGTGCCTGGCGGTGACCACTCCCGTGAGCCGGCGGCGCAGGACCTCGACCGCGCCCCCTTCGTCTCTGCCCGGACGCCGGATAAGCACGGCCTCGCTGCGCAGGATGGGCTCACCGAAGACCTCCAGCCCCTGGTTGCGCAGGGTGGTCCCGGTCTCCACGACGTCAGCGATGGCGTCGGCCACCCCGAGCGTGATCGCGGTCTCGACCGCGCCGTCGAGGCGGACCACCTCGGCGTCGATCCCGGCCTGCGCGAGGCAGGACCGCACCAGACCCGGGTACGAGGTGGCCACCCGCCTGCCGTCGAGGTCGCCGGCGGTCTGCGCCGTCCCGGGCCGACCGGCGAAGCGGAAGGTCGACCGGGCGAAGCCGAGCGCCAGGGCCTCCACGGCGGGGCTGGCCGAGTCGAGCAGGAGGTCGCGGCCGGTGATACCCGCGTCCACCTGCCCCTTGCCGACGTAGACGGCGACGTCGCGTGGCCTGAGGTAGAAGAACTCGACGCCGTTGTCGGGGTCGGCGACGACGAGCTCCTTGCTGTCGCGTCGCACCCGGTAGCCCGCCTCTCGCAGCATGGCGACGGCGGGCTCGGAGAGCGAGCCCTTGTTCGGGACGGCGATGCGCATCGCGGTGCAGTACTCCTCTTCTCAGAGCTTGGCGTAGACGTCGTCGAGGGTCAGGCCGCCGTCGATCATCAGCACCTGGAGGTGGTAGAGCAGCTGGCTGATCTCCTCGGCGAGGCGCTCCTGCCCCTCGTGCTCGGCGGCCATCCACACCTCGGCGGCCTCCTCGATCACCTTCTTGCCGATCGCATGGGTGCCGGCGTCGAGGGCGGCGACGGTGCCCGACCCCTCGGGGCGGCTCGCCGCCTTGTCCGACAGCTCGGCAAACAGGTCCTCGAAGGTCTTCACGGCGAAGATTCTAGGTCGCCGCTCCCGCGGCCCTCTCCTCCGGCTGCCTGTCGGGACGCTCGGTGCGCGAGGCCCGCAGCCAGACGGTGAAGCCGTACACCACGAAGACGGCGTAGACGGCGTAGAGGACGGCCGTCGGCACGTAGCCGCTGTGCCACAGCAGCGGCACCCCGACGAGGTCGACGGCGATCCACGCCAGCCAGAACTCGTTCCACCCCTTCGCCATCGCGAAGGTCGCGACGAAGGAGCCGACGAAGATCCACGCGTCCGCCCAGTAGTACCACCGCGGGGCCGGCCACCCGGCCCCGAGCTGGGCGAAGACCCACTGCCCGACGATGACGCCGGCGACCCACCCGGCGACGAGCAGGAGGCGCTGGTTCATCGTCTGCCAGCGGGGGGTGATGGCGTGCCGCTCGTGCTGGTTGACCCGCTTGACCTGGCTCCAGCGCCACCAGCCGTAGAGGCTGGTCACGATGAAGAAGATCTGCCGGCCGGACTGGCCGAAGAGCGGGGCCTTGTCGGCGCCGTCGTCGAGCCCGATCGTGATGCCGACGTAGACGAAGAAGAGGATGGCGTTGCCGACGATCCCGATGGGCCAGGCCCAGACCTTGCGGAGCATCCCGCCGATCGCCGAGCCGAGACCGAAGGTGACGCCGACGAGCTCCATCACCGAGAGCCGGTAACCCGCGACGTCGAAGCCCGCCGAGTAGAACCACTCGAGGAGAGACATGGTTGATCCTTCTCTGCCGCACCCCTCTCGTCCGGACTATGACCGTCGGCCCTGGGGTCTCACCAGAGTTCACCGTCTGCATTGGGCAGCCGGGTCGCGGGCTCTCTACCGCCGGTTCGGGATCTCACCGAGTCACGAGGTGCGTGCGCGGCTCATTGTGGCGAAGGGTGGTCGCCGGCCGAAATCGGGTGGCCGTGGGCTCGGCCACCCGATTGGATGGCGGGATGGATGCCGCACCCTCCGAGGACGCCTTCCGGGCCCTCGCTCGCAGCTCACCGTGGCGCTGGAGCAGCGTGCGGTTGACGTGGCACGACCCGCTCGGCGACGACGTCGGTGACGCCCAGGCGTGGATCCGTGACCGCAGCCTGCTCCGGGTCGAGTACGCCGGGGAGGTCCAGGTGGGCCGTCACGAGCCCGCCGTGGCGATGCGCTACGCCCTCGACGGTGACCGGACCGGCGGTGAGCCGGTGCACCTGCCCCGGCTCCGGGAGATCGACCCGGTCCTGGGCGAGGACGGACTGGTCCTGCTCCGCCCGGACCGGGACGACGTCGAGGACGCGGACCCCTTCTGGCAGACCTACCTGTGGCTCGCGCTGCTCGATCCGGTCGAGGTCGCCGACGGTGACTCCTCCCGAGACCCGGTCACCGGGGAGGAGCGCCCGCTCGCCGAGGGTGAGCAGGTGCCCGGCACGCGCATCACCGAGCTGCGAGCAGCGCAGCGACGGGGCCGGGAGACGTGGTGGGCCCGGGTCACGCCGACCTGGGCCTACGCCCCGCGCTGCGGCTGCTGCCCGCTGCTCTGGGGCGAGGTCTCTGAGTGGTTCGAGGGCGAGGCGGGCGGCCCGGTCGCCGATCGTCGGGACTACCCGGAGAGCTACGAGGTCGCCCTGGACGTGCAGACCGGCATCTGTGTGCAGGCCAGACCGGTCGGGTCTGCGCCCGCCTTCGCCGGGCACGACGTCACCATCCACGAGGTCGACGTCGCCTACCCCGACGAGCTCTTCACCCGCTCCGGCCGGCTGCGGCGCCTGCTCAGTGGGCGTGGCCGCTGACCTGGGCGCGCAGGTCCTCGATCGCCTCGGCTGCCGACTCCGCTCCGTAGACGGCCGACCCGGCGACGAAGACGTCGGCGCCGGCCTCGGCGCACCGCTCGATGGTCTCCCCGGAGACTCCCCCGTCGACCTGGATCCAGATCTCTCCCCCGCGCCTGCGGACCGCCTCGCGCACCTCGCGCACCTTGGGCATCTGGTCGGCCATGAAGGCCTGCCCGCCGAAGCCGGGCTCGACGGTCATCACGAGGACCATGTCGAGCTCGGGCAGGAGCTCTTCGTAGGGCGCGAAGGGGGTACCCGGCTTCAGCGCCATGCTCGCCCGGGCCCCCTGGGCCCGGATGTCCCGGGCGAGGGTCACCGGGTCCGCCGCGGCCTCGATGTGGAAGGTCACGCTGCCCGCTCCGGCCTCGGCGTACGGAGGGGCCCAGCGGTCTGGGTCCTCGATCATCAGGTGGCAATCGATCGGGACCGGGCTGACCTTCAGCAGGCTCTCCACGACCGGCAGCCCGAGCGTGAGGTTGGGCACGAAGTGGTTGTCCATGACGTCGACGTGCGCCCAGTCGGCGGTCGCGATCGCCTCGAGCTCGTGCTGGAGGTTGGCGAAGTCGGCGGCCAGGATGCTCGGTGAGATCTGCACGGGCGGTGCCCTCCCTGCGGTCGGTGGTCGGTCAGCGGGTCTTGCGGATCAGGGCGAGGAACATGCCGTCGGTGCCGTGCAGGTGCGGCCAGAGCTGGGCCATCGGCCCGTCGCCGGTGCCCTCGAGGTCGCCGACGCAGACCTGCTGCAGCGTCTCGGGGGCGTCCAGCAGCTCGGCGTCGCCCCGCCGGCGCAGCACGTCCTCGACGACGAAGCGGGTCTCGGACAGGTGCGGGCTGCACGTGGCGTAGGCGAGGACCCCGCCCGGGGCGAGAGCGTCCAGCCCGGAGGTCAGCAGGTCGCGCTGCAGCGGCCCCAGGGTGGTGAGGTCGTCCGGGCTGCGGCGCCACCGGGCCTCCGGCCGCCGGCGCAACGCCCCGAGACCGGTGCACGGTGCGTCGACGAGCACGCGGTGGTACCGAGCCGGCTCCTCCGCGCCGACCTCGCGGCCGTCCCCGACGCGTACCTCCAGCTCGCGCCCCGCCTCCCGGGCGGCGGCAAGGGCTGGGCGCAGCGTCTGGCGGACCAGCTCGGCGCGGTGCTCGCTCACCTCGTTGGCGACGAGCGCGGCGCCTCGCTCGGCGGCGAGCGAGGCGAGCAGCCCCGCCTTGCCGCCGGGTCCGGCGCACAGGTCGAGCCAGCGCTCTGCCCCGTCGACCCCCTCGACGGGAACCTGCGCGAGCGCCAGCGGCAGCAGCTGGCTGCCTTCGTCCTGCACCGCCGCCCGGCCCTCGCGGACCGCGGCGAGCGAGCCCGGGTCGCCGCCGGCGATGACGACGGCGAAGGGAGAGTGCTCACCCGCGCTGGTCGTCAGCCCGACGGCGCCCAGCAGCTCCTCGGCGGTGGACAGGCCGGGGCGTGCGACGAGGGTGACCGGCGCGGGGACGTTGTGGGCGGTGAGCAGCTCGCCGAGGCGCTCGTCGATCGTCTCCTTCGTCGCGGCGCCGTGACCGACGAGCGCCTGGCGCAGCGCCTTGACCACCCACTCGGGGTGAGAGGTCGAGACCGCCAGACGGGCGGCGGCCGGCTGGTCAGGGACGACCTCCTCGCGCCACTGCTCCAGGGTGCGCTCGGACATCCTCCGCATCACCGCGTTGACCAGGCCGGCGGCTCCGGCGCCCGCGACCTGCCGGGCCAGCGCGACCGACTGGTCGGCGGCCGCGTGCTCGGGTACGCGCATCCCGAAGAGCTGGTGCGCCCCGAGGCGAAGCACGTCCAGGGCGGAGGGGTCGAGGCGGCGGACCGGCCGGTCGGCCGCCACGGCGATGATCTCGTCGTAGAGCCCCTGCATCCGCAGGGTGCCGTAGGTCAGCTCGGTGGCGAACCCGGCGTCGCGCCCGGAGAGGCGACGGCGGCGGATCTCCTGGGGCAGCTCGAGGTTGGCGTAGGCACCGTCGGCGACCGCACGCAGCACCGTGTAGGCCGCGAGGCGGGACGGGTCGCCCTGCCGTCCGCGCTGCGCGGGCGCGGTGCGCGACCGCTGCGGGGGCCCACCACGCCGCCCACCTCGTCGACCGTCGGTGGGCCGCCCACCTCGCCGATCGTCGGCGGGCCGCCCACCGCGGCCCCCGTCGGTGGGCCGGTCGCCTCGTCGGTCCGCGCTCATGAGACCTCATCCTCTCCCAGCCGCTCACCGGGCTCGATGCGCACCCCGCGCGCCCAGTCGGCGGCGTCCATCGCCTTCTTGCCGACCGGGGTGACCTGCCCGAGGCGGACCGGCTGGTCGGCGGTGCCGACGAGCACCTCGCGCTTGCCGGGGTGGATCTCGCCGGGGCGCAGGCTCACGCCGGTGTCGGCACCGGTGTCGGCGCAGGTGACCGGTCCGATTCGCAGCCGGTGCCCGCGGAAGGTGGTCCAGGCGCCCGGAGCGGGGGTGCAGCCGCGCACCAGCCGGTCGATCGCGCTCCTGCGCCGGGTCCAGTCGATGCGCGCATCGGCGGGCTGCAGCTTGGGCGCGGTGGAGACCCCGTCGACCGCCTGGGGACGCGCCTCCAGCCGGCTGGCGGCGAGCCCGTCCATCGTGGCGACGAGCAGCTCGGCGCCGCCCTCGGCGAGGCGCTCCAGCAGCTCACCCGAGGTGTCGCGGTCGCGGATCGTCTCGGTCATCGACCCGAGGACCGGGCCGGTGTCCAGGCCCTGCTCGATGACGAAGGTGCTGGCACCGGTCACCTCGTCGCCGGCGATGATCGCGCGCTGAACCGGCGCTGCCCCCCGCCAGGCCGGGAGCAGCGAGAAGTGCAGGTTGACCCACCCGTGCTCGGGGATAGCCAGTACCTCGGCCGGGAGGATCTCGCCGTAGGCGACCACCGGGCAGCAGTCGAGGTCGAGCGCAGCGAGACGCTCGGCGAAGCCGTCGTCGCGCGGTCGATCGGTGATGACCTCGATCCCGAGCTCCTCGGCCACCCGCCGCACCGGGGTCGGTTCGCGGCGTCGACCCCGCCCGACCGGGGCGTCGGGACGGGTGAGCACGGCGACCACCTCGTGCGCGGACGCGGCGAGCGCGCGAAGGGAGGGGACAGCGGCCTGCGGGCTGCCGGCGAAGAGGAGACGCACGACAGGGCAGTCTAGGTGCGCCGCGGGCGGTTGCGACCGGACCCCTGGCGGGCGCAGAGTGCTCCCATGAGCGAGAACGAGAAGAAGACCGCCGAGCGTCAAGAGCGCGGCGAGGACCGTCCGGCCGTCGAGCCCGACACGGTCTCCGACCCGGCCAAGGACGACGACACCGGCCGCAACTGGACCGACGAGGGCGGCGCGATGCCGCAGGGCCCGGCCACCGACGAGGACGCCGCCGACCACGACTGAGCGGCTCAGGCCCCGTCGACGGCACCGACCCGCACCGAGGTCAGCACGGCCTCCTTGTGCGCGCTCTCGCGCGCTCGGACCTCCCGTAGCGCCCCTGCGAGCGCGCCGGCCTGCTCCCACGGCCCGCGTACGACGAGGAGCACCGCCGCGTCGTCACCCGGCACGGGTAGGGGTCCGAGCACCTCACCCCCGGACCCCGACACGGCGCTGGTGATGCCCGCCACGCGGGTGCGCAGGGTGCGGACCTGCGCCGACCACGACGTCGGCGGGAGACCGAGCTCGGCCCGCTCGGCCAGCTCGCGGCCGGCGAACCACTGCGGGTCCCAGCGCACCAGCGCCTCGACCGGGGGCAGGGTCACCTGGGCCGGGGCACCGGCGAGCACGACCACTCCCCCCGCGGACCAGGGCAGCGACAGCGCGGCGGCGCCGAACCACCTGCGGACCGCCTCCTCGGCCGCCCGCAGGTCGGGGCGGTCCAGCAGCGCCCAGGCGTCGAGCAGGAGCACCGCCGCGTAGCCGCCGTCGGCGACCGGCTCGGCGCCCGGGGTCGCGACGACGACCGCCGGCTCCCGCGGCACGCGCGCGTGCACCCGGTCCCCGCCGGAGGTGATCACGGCGACACCCGGGAAGGCGCGCCCGATCTCCTCGGCGGTCCTGCGGGCCCCGATCACCCCGGCTCGCAGCCGGGTGCCCGCGCAGTGTGGGCAGGTGAACTGCCCGGCGGCGTGCCCGCACCACCGGCACCGGGGGTCCTGCGAGGGCCCGTCCAGGGCCAGCGGGCCCTGGCAGCGCTCGCACCGCGCGGGTGCGCGACAGGTGGCGCACGACATCGCCGGTAGGTACCCCCGGCGTGGCACCTGAATCAGCACCGGACCGTGGGCGAGCGCCTCGCGTGCGGCCCGGTAGGCGCTCGGCGGGATGCGCGCATGGGCGGCGTGCCCCTCTCGCTCCTCCTCAAGCCCCTCGCCGGCGACCAGGACCCGTGGGGCGGCCCGCCGCTGCGGGGTACCGCCGATGACGTGCAGCCGCCCCTCCCCGACCTCTCGGGCGGTCTCGGCCGACATGGTCAGGCCCCCGACGAGCAGTGCTGCCCCTGCCTGGTCGGCCCGCGCGGTGAGGACGAGCCGGGTGTGCGGGTACGGGGCGCGGGGCTCTGCGTGCAGGTCGTCTCCGTCGTCCCACCAGGCCACCAGGCCGAGGTCGTGCACGGGGGCGTAGGCGGCGGCCCGGGTGCCGACGACCACCCGCACGTGGCCTCGGAGCACCTTCAGCCACGCGGTGTAGCGCGCCTGGGGGCCCTGGTCGGCGGTGAGGCGGACGTGCCGTCCGGGGCCGAGCACCTCGGTCAGGCGCTCGTCCACCCGGTCGACGTCGCGGGCGTCGGGCAGCACGATCACGGCGCCGCGCCCCGCCCCCTCGGCAGCCAGGGCGGCCTCGGCCAGCGCCTGGGGCCAGTCCTGCTCCGGTGGCAGGCAGGGCGCCGCGAGCCAGGCCGCCCTGGGGGACTGCCCCGCGTGCACCCGGCGCCACCATGCGGCCCCGGCGCGGTAGCGACCCAGCGCCGAGCACGGGTCGCTCTCGGGCGCTCGCGTCGCCTCCTGGACCCCGGGCTGGTCCGGGCCTGACGACGGGAGCGCCTTCTCGGCGCGCGCGTGCCGCGGCGGGATGGCCAGCCGGAGGACGTCCATCACCGTGCCCGCCTGCTCGGCGGCCACCTGCCGGGCCAGCTGCAGGATCTCGGGCGTGAGCACCGGCTCGACCGAGACGACCGAGCGGATCGGGGCGAGCCGCCCACCGTGGGTGGCGCTCTCCCGGCGCTGGATCACGAAGCCGGGCAGGTCGCGGCCGGCGAAGCGCACCTTGACCCGGACCCCCGGTCGGGCGGCGTCGGCGAGCTCTGCCGGGACCGAGTACTCGAACTCCCGGTCCAGGTGAGCCAGGCCGGTGTCGACGAGGACCGCCGCGACCGGCTCCTCCACCGCCGCCGACTCCTCCACCGGGTCCGTCCCCGGACCGGCGTCACGCTCCCCCTTCGCCGTGGGGTCGGGCAGCTCGAGCAGCGGCTCGGGCTCGTCTGCGGTGGGCATGTCGCCGAACCTACCCAGCGGGACCGACAGCGGCCCGCGGGACCCAGGTCAGAGGCTGGCAGCCGCCCTCAGCTGGTCCACCTTCGTCGTGCGCTCCCAGGTGAAGGGATTGTCCACGCCCGGGGCCTCGGTCCGGCCGAAGTGCCCGTACGCGGCCGTCGGCCGGTAGATCGGGCGCAGCAGGTCCAGCTCCTCGACGATGGCGAGCGGCCGGAGGTCGAAGACTGACTCGACCGCCGCCTGGATGCGCTCGGCGGGGACGGTCTCGGTGCCGAACGTCTCGATGTAGAGCCCGACCGGGTGGGCCTTGCCGATCGCGTAGGCGACCTGGACCTCGCAGCGCCGGGCCAGGCCCGCGGCGACGACGTTCTTGGCGACCCAGCGGGTGGCGTAGGCGCCGGAGCGGTCGACCTTGCTCGGGTCCTTGCCCGAGAAGGCGCCGCCACCGTGACGGGCCATCCCGCCGTAGGTGTCGACGATGATCTTGCGCCCGGTGAGCCCGGCATCGCCCATGGGGCCGCCGATGACGAACGTGCCCGTCGGGTTGATCAGGGTGCGGTAGTCCGCGGTGTCCAGCTCGACGCCGGAGCCGAGCAGGTCGGCCATGACCGGGTCGAGGACGTGCTCTCGCAGGTCCGCGGGCAGCTGGCGCTCGTGGTCGATCTCGGCGCTGTGCTGGGTCGAGATCACGACGGTGTCGAGCCGCACCGCGGCGTCGCCGTCGTAGTCGATGGTGACCTGGGTCTTGCCGTCCGGGCGCAGGTAGTCCAGCGTGCCGTCCTTGCGCACCTGCGCCAGCCGCTGGCTGAGCCGGTGGGCCAGCGAGATCGGCAGCGGCATCAGCTCGGGGGTGTCGTCGCAGGCGTAGCCGAACATCAGGCCCTGGTCGCCGGCGCCCTGCTTGTCCTTGGGGTCGACACCGCCGGTGCGGTTCTCGTAGGCGGTGTCGACACCCTGGGCGATGTCGGGGCTCTGCTGACCGATCGAGACCGACACCCCGCAGGATCGGCCGTCGAAGCCCTTCTCGCTGCTGTCGTACCCGACGCCGTCGGCGACGAGGTCACGGACCAGCTTGGGGATCTCGACGTAGCCCTGGGTGGTCACCTCACCGGCGATGTGCACCAGGCCCGTCGTGACCATCGTCTCGACGGCGACGCGGCTGGCGGGGTCCTGCTCGAGCATCGCGTCGAGGATGGTGTCGGAGATCTGGTCGCAGATCTTGTCCGGGTGCCCCTCGGTGACGGACTCGGAGGTGAACAGGCGACCGGCCACGGGTGCTCCTGACGGGTTGGGGCGGGATGAAGCGCCGCGGCCGTGGCCGAGCGCGCACAGCAGTCTAGGACGTGGCCGTCTCGGACCGGACGAGGTCCCAGATGGCGTGGGCCACAGCGGCCTTCGGGGCGGGGCCGACGGTGACCTGCTCGTGGCCCGGCCGCAGCAGGTGCACGGTGCTGGAGTCCTGGCCGAAGGTGATCCCCACCCCCACCTCGTTGACGACCAGGAGGTCGCAGCCCTTGCGGGCCAGCTTGGCGCGGCCCAGCGCGAGGACGTCGCCGGTGGAGTCACCGGTCTCGGCGGCAAAACCGACGACGAAGGGGGTGTCCCCCCCTTCGCGGTCCGCGACGACCCCGGCGAGGATGTCGGGGTTGCGGACCAGCTCGATCTGCGGGGCGGAGTCGTCACCGGGCCCGTCGTGGCTCTTCTTGATCTTGGAGTCGGCGTACTCGGCCGGCCGGAAGTCGGCGACGGCGGCCGCCATGACGACGACGTCGCTCGCGCCCGCCCGCTCGGCGACGGCCCGCTGCATCTCAAGCGCTGTCTCGACCGCCACGACCTCGACGCCCGCAGGGGGTGGGACCTCCAGGTGCGCAGCGACGAGGGTGACCGCGGCTCCTCGCGCCGCCGCGGTCTGCGCCAGCGCCACTCCCTGCTTGCCGCTGCTGCGGTTGCCCAGGTACCGGACGGGGTCCAACGGCTCACGGGTGCCGCCGGCGGTGATGAGCACCGAGAGCCCAGACAAGTCTGGCTCGCTGTCGACCGGCTCGACCGCGGCGAGAGCCGACCGGTAGATCTCCTCGGGCTCGGGCAGCCGGCCTGGTCCGGTGTCGGTGCCGGTGAGGCGCCCTGACGCGGGCTCGACGATGCGCACCCCCCGCGCACGGAGGGTGGCTACGTTCGCGACCGTCGCGGGGTGCTGCCACATCTCGGTGTGCATGGCGGGGGCCATGACCACCGGGCAGCGGGCGGTGAGCAGGACGTTGGTGAGCAGGTCACCGGCCAGGCCGGTCGCGGCCTTGGCGAGGATGTCCGCCGTCGCGGGGGCGACGACGACGAGGTCGGCCTCCTGCCCGATGCGGACGTGCGGGACCTCGGTGATCGAGGCCCACACCTCGCTGCGCACCGGCCGCCCCGACAGCGCCTCCCAGGTGGGGGCGCCGACGAAGCGCAGGGCGGCCTCGGTCGGGACGACGGTGACCTCGTGCCCGGCCTCGGTGAAGAGCCGGAGCAGCAGCGCCGCCTTGTAGGCGGCGATGCCGCCGGTCACGCCGAGGACGACGCGCACGAGACCTCGCTCAGGCCTGGTCGTCGGTGAAGGCCAGGTCCGCCTCCGGGGTGGCTGACTCGCTCGCCGCGCCCAGCGGCTGCTCCGCGGCGACGGAGGCGACGCTCTCGGTGATCGGCTCGCTCGTGAGCAGCCCCTCGTTGATCTCGCGCAGGGCGATCGACATCGGCTTCTCGTGCACCTGGGCGTCGACGAGCGGGCCGATGTACTCCAGCAGGCCCTCCTGGAGCTGGCTGTAGTAGGCGTTGATCTGCCGCGCCCGCTTCGCGCTGTAGAGCACGAGGGCGTACTTGCTGTCGGCCTTGGTCAGAAGGTCGTCGATCGGCGGGTTGGTGATGCCGGTCGGGTTCGCCTGGGTACCAGACACGTGTGTCCTATCCGGTTGGTTCTGATGCGGTCTTCTTCTCGGATCTCATCAATGATACGAGTTCCTGCGCCGCACGCCGAACCTCGTCGTTGACGATGACCTCGTCGAACTCCTTGCTCGCCGCCAGCTCGACCTTCGCCGTCTCCAGCCGGACGGCCCGCTCGGCCTCGCTCTCGGTGCCCCGGCCGACGAGCCGGGTCACGAGGTCGTCCCAGGACGGCGGGGCGAGGAAGACGAAGCGCGCGTCCGGCATGCTGGCCCGCACCTGACGCGCGCCCTGCAGGTCGATCTCGAGCAGGGGCAGCCGCCCCTCGGCGAGGGCCTCCTCGACCGGTCGCCGGGGCGTCCCGTAGGAGGCTCGGCCGTGCACCACGGCCCACTCGAGCATCTCGCCCGCAGCGACCATCTCGGCAAAGCGGTCTCCGCTGACGAAGTGGTAGTGCACGCCGTCGACCTCACCGGGTCGAGCGGGCCGGGTCGTGGCCGACACGGACAGCCAGACCTCGGGGTGCTGCTCGCGGATGTGGGCCGCGACAGTCCCCTTGCCGACCGCGGTCGGCCCGGCGAGGACGGTGAGGCGTCCCGTCACTGGCCGTCGAAGCGGGCGACGAGGGCAGCGATCTGGTGCTGCCCCAGCCCGCGCAGGCGCCGCGACTCGGCAATCCCCAGCTCGCGCATGATCCGCCGGGCCTTGACCCGCCCGACACCGGGCATCGACTCGAGCAGGGCGGTGACCTTCATCTTCGCGATCGCCTCGCTGCGGTCACGCTCCCCGATGACCTCGCGGATGGAGCCGTCGGCACTCTTCAGCCGCGCCTTGATCGAGGCGCGCTCACGCCGGGCCTGAGCGGCCTTGGCGAGCGCATCGGCTCGTTGCTCTGTGGTGAGTGGTGGGACGGCCACGCCGACTCCTTGCTCTCGTGGGACGCGCCAGATGATGGGCGGTCGCGCCAGTCTACTGAGGATCGCAGCGCCGTCAGGCGCCTGTCACGACCTCACGTACCTGAGCGGCCACCTCGTGCGCGCGGCGGCGCAGGGCCGCGGTGTCGGGTCCGGCACGCAGCACGTCGCGACTGCTCGAGGCGAGGACCTGATCCAGCGCCCCTGCGAAGACGCGGCGCACGTCATCCGCGGTCGCGCCCTGCGCGCCGAGGCCAGGCGCGAGCAGGGGGCCAGCGCTCCTCGGCAGGTCGATCCCCAGGTCGGCGACGGCGCTTCCGACGGTGGCACCAACGACGAGACCGACGCTGCCGAGCTCACCGGCAGCCAGGGCGTCGGCGTTGTCCTCGGCGGCCCCGTCGGCGATGGTCGCGGCCACGGAGCGGCCGTCCTCGCCGCGGGCGTGCTGGACGCTCGCCCCCTCGGGGTTGGAGGTCAGCGCGAGGACGAAGACCCCGCGTCCGGTCTGGTGCGCGAGATCGATCGCCGGGCGCAAGGACCCGTATCCGAGGTACGGGCTGAGCGTGATCGCGTCCGCCGGTGCGGGGGCGTCCGTGCCGAGGAAGGCCTGCGCATACGCATCGACCGTGGTCCCGATGTCGCCGCGCTTGACGTCGAGGACGGACAGGGTGCCGGCAGCGCGAAGCTCGTCGGTCACCCGCTCGAGCAGGGCGACGCCGCGGGAGCCGAAGACCTCGAAGAAGGCCGACTGGGGCTTGACCGCCGCGACCGACCCGGCGAAGGCCTCGACGCAGGTCAGGGCGAAGCGCTCGACCCCCGAGTAGTCGTAGGTGAGCCCCCAGGACTCGACGAGCTCGCGGTGCGGGTCGATCCCCGCGCACAGCGGCCCGTGCCGGTCCATGGCCGGGCGCAGGCGGGTGCCGAAGGGGGCCTCCACACTCGTCATCGAAGCCCTCCCTCGTGGGCGATCCCGACGACGTCGGCGAGCCGGTCCACTCCGAGCGCGTCGAGTGCGTCGGCGAGCTCCCGGCCGACCCGCAGCGGCGCCGTCGGGTCGTTGAAGGCGGCTGTCCCAACCTGGACGGCGGTCGCGCCGGCGGCGAGAAGCTCCAGGGCGTCGGCCCCGGTGCGCACACCCCCCGCGCCGACGATGGGCACGGCTGGCACCCTCCCTTCGCGCATGGCCGCGCTGACCTGCCAGATCGCCCGCACGGCGACCGGGCGGACGGCCGGGCCGGAGAGGCCACCGGTCGTCGCCGCGAGGTGCGGGCGGAGCCGCACCGGATCGATCGCGACGCCGAGCAGGGTGTTGATCATCGTCAGACCGTGCGCTCCGGCCTTGACCACGGCGGCCGCGATCTCGGTGATGTCGGTGACGTCGGGGCTCAGCTTGGCCAGGATCGGGATGCCCCGCGGCACCTCCTCGCGGACCAGGGTGATCACCTTGTGCGAGCCGCTCGGCTCGCAGGCGAAGACCAGCCCGCGGTTGGCGACGTTGGGGCAGGAGATGTTGACCTCGATCGCCGCAACAGCGGAGGCGTACGGGGAGCGCACCACCCGCCGCGCCACGGCGGCGAACTCGCTGGCCGTGCCGCCTGCGATCGAGACGACGACCCGCGCGCCGATCGAGTGCAGCCAGGCGAGGTCCTCCTCGACGAAGGCGGCGACACCCGGGCCCTGCAGGCCGATCGAGTTGAGCATCCCGGAGTCGGTCTCGGCCATCCGCGGGGTCGGCCGGCCGCTCACCGGTGCCGCCTTGACCGACTTGGTGACGAAGGCACCGAGCTCGGTGATGTCGATGAACCGGTGCATCTCGCGGCCGTTCGCCGCGCACCCCGAGGCCGTCATCATCGGGCTCGGCAGAGGCACACCGGCGAGGTCCACGCTCAGGTCGACCATCAGCGCGCACCCGCCTCGGGGGCGCCGAGCGCGTCGTCGGGCACGAGGCAGCGACCGTCGACGAAGGCATCCCACCGCACCCGGTCACCGCGGAAGACCGGGCCCTCGACGCAGGAGCGGACCATCTTCGTCGTCCCTGTCGCGTCGCGGACCGGCATGACGCAGGTCATGCAGATGCCGATGCCGCACGCCATCGCCTCCTCGACCGCGACCTGGGCGACGATCCCGTGCTCCTGAGCGGCCTCGTGCAGCGAGCGCAGCATCCCCATCGGCCCGCAGCCGTAGATCACCGAGGCGCCGGTTCGGGTGATCAGCTCGGGCAGCACGTCGCTGACCCATCCCTTGCTGCCCTCCGAGCCGTCATCGGTGGTGATCGTGACCCCGTCGGCGCTCCGGCGCCCCTCCAGGACGCCGAAGAGCCGGTCGCGGCTCGCCGCGCCGAGGACGATCTCGACGTGACAACCGCGCTCGCGCAGCACGTCCGCGAGCCAGAAGAGCGGGGCGGACCCGTAGCCGCCTCCGACGAGCACGCAGGCCACCGGCTCCTGCGGGACCGGGAAGGGGCGACCGAGCGGGCCGATGAGGTTGACCCGAGCACCGGTGGGCAGGGCGAGGAGCTGCTCGGTGCCGGGTCCGTGCGCGGCCACGACGATCTCGACGGTCCCGCCGTAGGCGCCCTGGGGGCTGACCCGGTGGATCGAGAAGCTGCGGCGCAGCAGCATCGAGGAGTGCTCGTCGCCGATCGCGGCCGCGACGAACTGCCCGGGTCGGGCCAGCTCGGCGATCCCGGGCGCGACGAGGGTGAGGTGCTGGTAGATGCCCGCCGGGGCGCTGCGGATCACCTCGGCGTCGACCTGGACCACGCGCGCGCCCTCCCGGGCCGCGGTGCCCAGCGGGTGGGACGGGGTCACGAGCTGCGCCCGTAGAGGTCGAGGTCGGCGGCGTGCTCCTGCAGCGGCTTGACCCGCAGCTCGCCGTGGATCCGCGACTCGATCGCCTGCACCGCCGCGCCGAGCTGCTGCACGGTGGTGACGATGGGTTTGTCCATCGCCGTCGTCGCGGCCCGGATCGCGTAGCCGTCGGCCCGGGCGTGCTGGCCGGACGGGGTGTTGAAGACCATGTCGATCTCGCCGTCGAGGATCCGCTCGACGATGCTCGGCTCGCCCCCTTCGCGCTCGGAGTGCTTGCGCGCGACCTCCGCCTCGATCCCGTTGCGGCGCAGCACCTCCGCGGTGCCTCGCGTCGCGACGATCCTGAAGCCGAGGTCGGCGAGCCGCTTGACCGGGAAGAGCATGGCCCGCTTGTCCCGGTTGGCGACCGAGACGAAGACCGCCCCGGTGGTTGGTAGTCCGGTGGAGAGCGTGCCGAGCTGGCTCTTGGCGAAGGCGTGACCGAAGTCGGTGTCGATCCCCATCACCTCTCCGGTGCTGCGCATCTCCGGCCCGAGCAGGCTGTCGACGATCTCACCCTCGCGGGTGCGGAAGCGCTTGAAGGGCAGCACCGCCTCCTTGACCGACATCGGGGCGTGCGCGGGCAGGTCTCCCCCGTCGCCGTGGGCCGGCAGCAGTCCCTCGGCCCGCAGCTCGGCGATGCGCGCCCCGAGCATGACCCGGGCGGCAGCCTTGGCGATCGGCACCCCGGTCGCCTTGGCGACGAAGGGGACGGTCCGCGAGGCGCGCGGGTTGGCCTCGAGGACGTACAGGACGTCCTGGGCGAGGGCGAACTGGACGTTCATCAACCCACGCACCCCGACCCCCTTCGCCAGCGCCTCGGTGGCCTCGCGGACCCGCGCCAGCTCGGATGCGCCGAGCGTCGCCGGCGGCAGGGTGCAGCTGGAGTCACCGGAGTGGATGCCGGCCTCCTCGATGTGCTCCATGATCCCGCCGAGGTACATCTCCTCGCCGTCGTAGAGCGCGTCGACGTCGATCTCGATGGCGTCGTCGAGGAAGCGGTCGACCAGGATCGGGTGCTCCGGGCTGGCGACGGCGGCCCGGGTCACGTACTCGGCGAGGGTCTCGTCGTCGTAGACGATCTCCATGCCGCGACCGCCGAGGACGTAGCTCGGGCGCACGAGCACCGGGTACCCGATCTCCCGGGCGATCTGCACCGCCTCGTCGGCGGAGAAGGCGGTGCCGTGCTTCGGCGCGTTGAGGCCGGCCTCGGCGAGCACCCGGCCGAAGTGGCCCCGGTCCTCGGCGAGGTCGATCGCCTCCGGCGAGGTGCCGACCACCGGCACCCCCTCGTCCTTGAGGGCCTGGGCGAGCCCAAGCGGGGTCTGCCCGCCGAGCTGGACGATGACACCGGCCACCGGGCCCGCGGCGGTCTCGGCGTGGATCACCTCGAGGACGTCCTCGAGGGTCAGCGGCTCGAAGTAGAGACGGCTGCTCGTGTCGTAGTCGGTCGAGACCGTCTCGGGGTTGCAGTTGACCATCACCGTGTCGTACCCGGCGTCGCGCAGGGCGAAGCTCGCGTGCACGCACGAGTAGTCGAACTCGACGCCCTGACCGATCCGGTTCGGGCCCGAGCCGAGGATGATCACCGCGGGGTTCTCCCGCGGCTGGACCTCGTCCTCGACGTCGTAGCTGGAGTAGTGGTACGGCGTGCGGGCCGCGAACTCGGCCGCGCAGGTGTCGACGGTCTTGTAGACAGGGCGCACCCCGAGGGCGTGGCGCACCCCGCGCACGACCGACTCGGGCATCCGGCGCAGCCGGGCGACCTGGGCGTCGCTGAAGCCGTGCCGCTTGGCCTCGGTGAGCACCTCCGGCGAGAGGCGCGGGGCGTCATGGATCCGCTGGGCGGTGTCGTTGATCAGCGCCATCTGGTCGAGGAACCACGGGTCGATGCTCGTCGCGGCGTGCACCTCCTCGACCGAGCAGCCACCGCGCAGCGCCTGCTGGACGAGGACGATCCGCCCGTCGGTGGGGGTGCGCGCCTCCTCGAGCAGCTCGCGCGCCCGCTCGAGGCTGGGCTCGTCACCGTCCCAGTGGAAGGTCGACCCCGCGGCCTCCATCGAGCGCAGCGCCTTCTGCAGCGCCTCGGTGAAGTTGCGGCCGATCGCCATCGCCTCGCCGACGGACTTCATCGTCGTCGTCAGCGTCGGGTCGGCCGCCGGGAACTTCTCGAAGGCGAAGCGGGGCACCTTGACCACGACGTAGTCCAGCGTCGGCTCGAAGCTCGCCGGCGTCTCCTGGGTGATGTCGTTGGGCACCTCGTCGAGGGTGTAGCCGATCGCCATCTTCGCCGCGATCTTCGCGATGGGGAAGCCCGTCGCCTTGCTCGCCAGGGCCGAGGAGCGCGAGACGCGCGGGTTCATCTCGATGACGATGATCCGCCCGTCGACGGGGTTGACCGCGAACTGGATGTTGCACCCACCGGTGTCGACCCCGACCTCGCGGATCACCGCGATGCCGATGTCCCGGAGCCGCTGGTACTCGCGGTCGGTGAGGGTGAGCGCGGGGGCCACGGTGATCGAGTCGCCGGTGTGCACCCCCATCGGGTCGAGGTTCTCGATCGAGCAGACGACGACGACGTTGTCGGCGTGGTCCCGCATGACCTCGAGCTCGTACTCCTTCCACCCGAGGATCGACTCCTCGAGGAGCACCTCGGTCACGGGGGAGTACTGCAGGCCGGCGCCGGCGATCCGGCGCAGCTCGGTCTCGTCGAAGGCGAAGCCGGACCCGAGCCCGCCCATGGTGAAGGAGGGGCGCACGACGACCGGGTAGCCGAGGTCGTCGGCGGCGGCGAGCACCTGCTCCATCGAGTGGCAGATCCGGCTGCGCGCCGACTCGGCACCGCAGCGCTCGACGACGCCCTTGAAGCGTTCGCGGTCCTCGCCGAGCTGGATCGCCTCGACGTTCGCCCCGATGAGCGGGCAGCCGTACTTCTCAAGGACCCCCGCGTCGTGGAGGGCGATCGCGGTGTTGAGCGCGGTCTGACCGCCGAGGGTGGCGAGCACCGCGTCGGGGCGCTCGCGCTCGATGATCTTCTCGACGACCTCGGGGGTGATCGGCTCGACGTAGGTCGCGTCGGCGAACTCGGGGTCGGTCATGATCGTCGCGGGGTTGGAGTTGACGAGGATGACCCGGATGCCCTCCTCGCGCAGGACGCGGCAGGCCTGGGTGCCGGAGTAGTCGAACTCGCAGGCCTGCCCGATGACGATCGGGCCCGAGCCGATGACGAGGACGCTGCGGATGTCGTCGCGCGTGGGCACTTTAGGCCTGACCTTCCATGAGGGTGACGAAGCGGTCGAAGAGGTACCCGGCGTCGTGCGGGCCGGCGGCCGCCTCGGGGTGGTACTGCACGGAGAAGGCGAGCAGACGGCCCGTGGAGTCCTCCGAGGGCTCGCGCAGCTCCAGCCCCTCGACGACGTCGTCGTTGAGGCAGACGTGGCTGACGGTGACCGACCCGAAGGGGGTCTGCGTCGCCTGGTCCAGGGGGGCTTCGACGGCGAAGCCGTGGTTGTGCGCGGTCACCTCGACCGTGCCGGTGGTGCGGTCCATCACCGGCTGGTTGATCCCGCGGTGGCCGTACTTCAGCTTGTAGGTGCCAAAGCCGAGGGCTCGCCCGAAGATCTGGTTGCCGAAGCAGATGCCGAAGTAGGGGGTGCGATCCTCAAGCACCTCTCGCAGCAGCGCGACCGCGTGCTCGGCGGTCGCGGGGTCTCCGGGACCGTTGGAGAAGAAGACCCCGTCGGGCGCGACGGCGCGGATGTCCTCGATGCTCGCATCGGCGGGCAGGACGTGCACCTCGATCCCGCGCTCGGCGAGCATGCGCGGGGTGTTGGTCTTGATCCCCAGGTCGAGCGCGGCGACGGTGAGGCGCTTCTCCCCCTTCGCCGGGACCACGTAGCGCTCCCTCGTCGAGACCTCACCGGCCAGGTCGGCCCCGGACATCGCCGGGGCGGAGCACACGCGCTCCAGCGCTTCCTCGTCGCTCGCCGGCCGGTCCGCGCCGGAGAAGATCCCCACCCGCATCGCCCCCCGCTCGCGCAGGTGCCGGGTGAGCGCCCGGGTGTCGATCCCGCAGATACCGACGACCCCTTGGGTGGCGAGCTCGTCCTCGAGGGTGCCGCTCGCCCGCCAGCTGCTGGGCCGCACCGCCGGGTCACGCACGACGAAGCCGCTGACCCAGATCCGCGCCGACTCGTCGTCCTCGTCGTTCCACCCGGTGTTGCCGACGTGCGGCGCGGTCATGACGACGACCTGACCGTGGTAGCTCGGGTCGGTGAGGGTCTCCTGGTAGCCGGTCATCCCGGTCGAGAACACCGCCTCGCCGACCGTGGCGCCGAGGGCGCCGTAGGACTGGCCAGGGAAGGTGCGCCCGTCCTCGAGGACGAGGACGGCGGGCTGCCGGTCGGGGGTCATGCGGTCACCTCGGGGTCGGTCGTGGGCTGCGGCGAGTAGGTGATCCGGCCGCGCAGGACGGTGGCGCGCACCGCGCCGGTGAAGGTGCGGCCGTGCCAGGGGTTGTTGCGGGCCAGGGAGGCCGAGCGGGTGGCGTCGACGGTGACCGGCGCCTCGGTGTCGACGAGGACGAGGTTGGCCGGGCGGCCCACCTCGATCAGGCCGCCGTGGCCGGCCGCGCTCAGGCCGGCGAGCCGGGCGGGCGCGGTGGACATCACCCGGGTGAGGTCGGCCAGCGTCATCTCACCGGTGCGGACCATGAGGTCGTGGACGACGGCGAAGGCGGTCTCGAGCCCGAGCATCCCGAAGGCCGCGTCGACGAAGGCGTGCTCCTTGTCGTGGCGGGCGTGGGGGGCGTGGTCGGTCGCGACGACGTCGATCGTGCCGTCGGCGAGAGCGGCCCGCAGCGCGGCGACGTCCTCGTCGGGGCGAAGGGGTGGGTTGACCTTGTACACCGGGTCGTAGCCCCGCAGCAGGTCGCTGGTCAGGGCGAGGTGGTGCGGGGTGACCTCGGCGGTCAGCCGCGCTCCCCTGGCCTTGGCCCAGCGCACGACCTCGACCCCTTCGGCGGTCGTGACGTGCGCGACGTGCACCCGGGCTCCGGTGAGCAGGCTCAGCTCGGCGTCGCGGGCGATGATGCTCGCCTCGGCGGCCGCCGGCCAGCCCGGCAGGCCGAGGCGGCCGGAGAGCTCGCCCTCGTCGCAGCAGGCGCTGGGACCGGCGAGGTCGGGGTCCTGGGCGTGCTGGGAGATCACCCCGTCGAAGGCGCGGACGTACTCCAGGGCTCGCCGCATCACCCGCGGGTCGGCTACGCAGCGGCCGTCGTCGGAGAAGACGGTCACCGCGGCACGGGAGCGGTGCATCAGCGCGAGCTCGGCGAGCTCGCTGCCGCCGAGGTCCTTGGTCACCGCCCCGATGGGCTGGACGTCGACCAGCCCCGCGGCCCGGCCGAGGTCGAGGACCCGCTCGGCGTTCTCCGCGGTGTCGGTGACCGGGGTGGTGTTGGCCATCGCGAGGATCGCGGTGAACCCGCCGGCGGCCGCGGCCGCCGAGCCGGTCGCGATCGTCTCGGCGTCCTCACGGCCCGGCTCGCGCAGGTGCGTGTGCACGTCGACCAGGCCGGGCAGCAGGTCCAGGCCGTCGCCGTCGAGGCGGGCGGGCTCCCCCTTCGCCTCCGCCGTCGCCTCTGCTCCGAGGGCGACGACGACCCCGCCGCGGACGAGGACGTCGGTCGCACCGCCCGCGACGCGGGCCCCGGCGATGAGCAGGTCGGTGTCGGGGGCGCTCACGCGCTCGCTCCTTCCTCGGAGGCCAGCAGGTGGTAGAGGACGCTCATCCGGACCGCGACGCCGGCGCTCACCTGGTCGAGCACGAGGGAGCTGGCCGCGTCGGCGGCGTCGGCGGCGATCTCCAGGCCGCGGTTCATCGGGCCGGGGTGGCAGATCACGCCGTGCGGGCTGGCAGCGGTGAAGGCGGCGAGCCGGTCGCGGGTCAGGCCGTAGCCGATCGTGTACTCGCGCGGGGTCGGGAAGTAGCCGCCGCTCATCCGCTCGCGCTGCACCCGCAGCATCATCAGCACGTCCGGGACGCCGCCTGCTACCTCTCCGGCGAGGACGGCGTCGAGGTCGTGGCTGAGCGTGAAGCCGTCGCGCTCGGCCCACGCGGACGCGCCGCTGGGCATGAGGGTCGGCGGGGCGACGACGGTGACCTGGGCACCGAGCATCGCCAGGGACAGCAGGTTGGAGCGGAAGACGCGGCTGTGCGTGACGTCGCCGACGATCGCCACGTGCCGCCCGTCAAGCGACCCGAGGCGGCGCTCGACGGTGTAGGCGTCGAGGAGGGCCTGGGTCGGGTGCTCATGGGTGCCGTCGCCGGCGTTGACCACGCTGGTACCCGTGCCGAGCTCGTCGAGCCATCGGGCGACCTGATGGGCCGCGCCGGAGGCGCCGTGCCGCATGACGATGGCGTCGACACCCATGGCGGCGATGGTCAGCGCCGTGTCGCGCAGCGACTCGCCCTTGCTCGTCGAGCTGCCCTTGCCGGTGATGTTGATCGTGTCGGCCGACATCCACTTGCCGGCGATCTCGAAGGAGCTGCGGGTGCGGGTGGAGTCCTCGAAGAAGAGGTTGATCACGGTGCGGCCGCGCAGGGTCGGGATCTTCTTGACCTGGCGGCGCTGGACCTCCTGCATCTCCACGGCCGTGTCGAGGATGCGACGCACGGCCGCGGCGTCGAGGTCGGCGACCGAGAGGAGGTGGCGCGCGGCGCGCGGCTCCGGTGCGCTCATCGGGCCCCCCCGGAGATGGTCACCGAGTCGGCCTCGTCGTCGTACCCGCGCAGGCGCACCGAGACCCGCTCGCTGTGCGAGGTCGGGAGGTTCTTGCCGACGTGGTCGGCGCGGATCGGCAGCTCGCGGTGGCCGCGGTCGACGAGGACGGCGAGCCGGACCGCGCGCGGCCGGCCGTAGTCGGCGAGCGCGTCGAGGGCGGCCCGGACGGTCCGCCCGGAGTAGAGGACGTCGTCGACGAGGACGACGACCAGGCCGTCGACACCGCCGCCGGGGATCTGGGTCTCCTGGGCGGCGCGGGTGGGCTGGGCGCGCAGGTCATCGCGGTACATCGTCACGTCGAGCGAGCCGGCGAGGACCTCGCGCCCCTCGATCTCGGTGATCAGCGCGGCCAGGCGGCGGGCGAGCTCGACCCCCCGGGTGGGGATGCCGAGGATGACGAGGTCGTCGGCTCCCCTGCTCTGCTCGAGGACCTCGTGGGCGATGCGCTTGAGGGCCCTGGCGATGTCGCTCTCGGAGAGGACCTCGCGGGCGTCGATGGTCGAGTCAGGACGTGGCATGTCGGCCATGCGCCGCAGACCTCCTTCTCTGCCTCACGGGACAGCGGTTAAAGGATGTCGATCGCAGGACACTCTAGAGGGCCGCCTGGAGTCCTGGCAGGGTGGGGTCATGAGCACCCTGAGCACCGCCGAGATCCTCGACCTCGACCTGCCCGACTGGCGCCCGGTGGGCGGCGCCCTGCGCACCCGCTTCGTCACCAAGGGCTTCACGGCCGGCATGGAGCTGCTCCGGGCGATCACGCCGCTCGCCGAGGAGGCGAACCACCATCCCGACGTCACCCTCACCTGGCCGCACGTCGACATCGCCCTCGTCACCCACGACGCGGGCGGGCTGACCGGCAAGGACGTCGACCTCGCGCGGGCCATCTCGGCAGTCGCCGCCGAGCAGGGGGTCCCTGCCGACCCGAGCGTCGTGCAGGTGCTCGAGGTGGCGCTGGACACCGGCGACCACGAGGCGATCGAGCCCTTCTGGTCGGCGGTGCTCACCGGCGCGCCGGACAACGTCACCGACCACGAGGTCATCGACCCGACCGGACAGCTGCCCGGCCTGTGGCTGCAGGCCAGCGAGAGCGCCGGCGAAGGGAGCGAGAAGCAGCCCGCGATGCGGTTCCACCTCGACGTGTACGTCCCGCACGACCAGGCCAAGGCGCGGGTGGAGGCGGCGGTCGCCGCCGGCGGACGGGTCACGCAGACCCGCTTCGAGCCGTCCTGGACCGTGCTCGAGGACACCCACGGCAACACCGCGTGCGTGTGCACGGACCTCCCGCACGGCTAAGGCGCGACACGACTAAGGCGCGGCCCGGTCCCCCGTCTCGCCCTCGCTCTGGTCCCATCGGTCCCGCCGGGGCCGACGGGTCGCACCGTCGCGTCGCCCCGGCACGATCTCGGGACGCCGGCCGACCACGTCGGCGACCGAGCCGAAGCTGGCCAGCTCGGTGAGGATCACCCGCGTCGGCGTCATGAGCCGGACCTCGCCCCGCTCCCTCGATAGGAGCAGGTCGTCCACCGGCTCCCAGCCGGCCCGCACCGCCTCCGTCGTCGTGTTGCGCAGCTCGTCCTCGGGGCCGCAGGGCAGGACGAAGAAGACGACGTCGAAGCGCTTCGGCGAGACGGCAGGGGTCACCCAGCAGTCCCAGGCGAGGAGGTCGGCGAGATCCACGCGGTGGCCGGTCTCCTCGGCGAGCTCGCGCACCCCGGCGCGGTGCGCCGCGACGACGAGCCGCGTCGGGTCCGCGGCGAGGGAGGTGTGCCGCCACGCGGCGAGGTCGAGGTCGGACCCGGCTGGGTCGTCGCCCGCGGGGTCGGTGTCGACGGGGTCGGTGTCGACAGGGTCGACCCGGCCGCCGGGGAAGACGACGGCGCCAGCGGCGAAGTCCATCGTCGCCGCGCGGTGCTGGACGAAGACCTCCAGCCCGCCCGCCCCGTCCCGCAGCGGGATGACGCTCACCGCCGGACGCGCCGGCACCGGGTCGACGAGGCGCCGCGCCATCGTCACCCGCTCGGGCCCGTCGAGAAGCCCGGCAGCGCGCTCGGTGTCGACGAGGTGGCTCAGAGCCGACGGGGAGGGGTCAAGCACCTCGTAGCCCCGAGCGGCGTACCAGGGCCCGTTCCACGGCACGTCACGGTAGGTCCGCAGGGTGAGCGCGTGGGCCCCTGCGTCCCGGGCGAGCGACTCGGCGGCATCGAGGAGGTCACCGCCGATGCCGCGGCCCTGGTGGTCGGGGTGGACGCTGATCTGCTCCAGGTGCCACCACCCGGGGACCGGCCGGACGAGGTGGACGAACCCGACAAGCCCGCGCTCTCCCCCTTCGCCGTCCGCTCCCCCGTCGGCAACGAGCAGGTCCCCGCCGGCTCGCAGCCGCTCCCCAGGCACCGGATCGGTCCACCTCGAGGTGTCCACCACCGCCTCGAAGCGCCGGCCCGCGGCCCGCTCGACGGCAGCGATCGCCGCGGCATCATGGGGCTCTGCCGGGCGGATCATCGAGACGCTAAGGCCGCCCTACACCAGGGTGGGCTTGACCTCGGAGATGCGGGCGAGCAGGCCGTTGACGAAGCGGGGCGACTCGTCGGTGCTCAGGGTGGTCGCGAGGGCTACCGCCTCCGAGATCGCGACCGGGTCGGGGACCTCCTCGGAGTGCAGGATCTCCCAAGCTCCGACGCGCAGGACGGCCCGGTCGACGTCGGGCATCCGCTCCAGGGTCCACCCGTGGCTGTAGGTCGAGAGCAGCTCGTCGACGTCGGCCCAGTGCTCGACCAGGCCCTCGACGATCGCGATCGTGTACTCCTGCAGCGGGTGCTGGGTCGTCGGCGTCTCGACGCGCTCGGCGAGCAGCGAACCGACGTTGACCCCGCGCGCCTCGGCCTCGTAGAGCAGCTCGACCGCTCGCTTGCGCGCCTTGGTCCGCTTGGCCACTCAGCTCACGCGGCCGAGGTAGCTGCCGTCCCGGGTGTCGACCTTGACCTTGGTGCCCTGCTCGACGAAGAGCGGCACCTGGATCTCCGCACCGGTCTCGACGGTGGCCGGCTTGGTGCCACCGGAGGACCGGTCACCCTGCAGGCCGGGCTCGGTGTAGGTGATCTCGAGGACGACCGACGGAGGCAGCTCGATGAAGAGCACCTCACCCTCGTGCCGGGCGACGACGGCCTCGCCGTTCTCGAGGAGGAACTTGCTCGCGTCACCGACGACCTCCGGGGTCACCGGGATCTGGTCGAAGGTGTCGGGGTCCATGAAGACGAAGTCGGTGCCGTCGTTGTAGAGGTACTGCATCGTCCGGCGGTCGACGTTGGCCGTCTCGACCTTGGTCCCGGCGTTGAAGGTCTTGTCGACGACCTTGCCGGTCGTCACCGACTTCATCTTGGTCCGCACGAAGGCGGGGCCCTTGCCGGGCTTGACGTGCTGGAACTCCACGACGGACCAGAGCTGGTTGTCGAGCTTGAGGACCATGCCGTTCTTCAGGTCGTTGGTGCTTGCCACGTCTTCTCGCGCCTCACGTCTGGTGTCGATGATCCCGGACATCCTATCGAGCACAGAGCCACCCGCCGAACCAGCCGTCTCCCGCCTCGATACGGGCACACTGGCTCTCATGTCGACCTCGAAGATCCTCGGTGCCGCCGCTGCTGCTCTCGGCGGCATCGCGCTGCACGACGTCCTCCAGCGCGAGCACACCCTCAAGCACAACTTCCCCGTCGTGGGGAACCTGCGCTATCTGCTCGAGCGGATCGGGCCCGAGCTGCGCCAGTACATCGTCACGAGCAACGACGAGGAGCGCCCGTTCAGCCGGGACCAGCGCGGCTGGGTCTACGCGAGCAGCAAGCTGGCGAACAACTACACCGGCTTCGGCACCGACAATGACATCGAGCGCGACGACGCACACGTCGTGATCAAGCACCGCACCTTCTCCGACGTGGCCCCCTCTTCGTCGCTGGCGCACGGCGCGAAGGGGGACCACGACGACGTCGTCCACCTCCCCGCCGCCAAGGTCATGGGGGCCGCCCGAGAGCGGCGGCACGCCTTCCGGCCGTCCTCGATCGTCAACGTCTCGGGAATGAGCTACGGGTCGCTGTCCGGGCCGGCGGTCGAGTCGCTCAACCGTGGGGTCGCCCTGGCCGGCGCCTACCAGAACACCGGCGAAGGGGGCCTGTCCCCCTACCACCGCAACGGCGGCGACCTGATGTTCCAGGTCGGCACCGCCTACTTCGGCTGCCGCGACAAGGAGGGTCGCTTCGACCTCGACCAGCTGGTCGAGCTCGTCGAGTCCGCGCCGGTCAAGGCGATCGAGGTCAAGCTGAGCCAGGGCGCCAAGCCGGGCCTGGGCGGGATGCTGCCCGCCGCGAAGATCAGCGAGCAGATCTCGCAGATCCGGGGGATCCCGATGGGCGAGGACTGCGCCTCGCCGTCGCGGCACACCGCCTTCAGCGACGTGGACTCGATGCTCGACTTCGTCGAGACCATCGCCGACGCGACCGGCCTGCCGGTCGGGATCAAGTCCGCCGTCGGCGACCTCAGCTTCTGGATCGAGCTGGCCAGCCAGATGGGTGACGGGCAGCGCGGCGTGGACTTCGTCGCGGTGGACGGAGGCGAAGGGGGGACCGGCGCGGCCCCGCTGATCTTCACCGACAACGTCGCCCTGCCGTTCCGGATGGCCTTTGCGCGGGTGTTCGGGGTGTTCGCCGAGGCGGGCCTGACCGATGACATCACCTTCATCGGTGCCGGCAAGCTCGGGCTGCCCGACAACGCGATGGTCGCGATGGCCCTGGGCTGCGACGTCATCCACGTCGGGCGGGAGGCGATGCTCGCGATCGGGTGCATCCAGGCGCAGAAGTGCCACACCGACCACTGCCCCACCGGCGTCGCGACCCAGAACGACTGGCTCTCGCGCGGGCTCGACCCCGAGCTGAAGTCGGTGCGGCTCGCGAACTACCTCAACACGCTGCGCCGTGACCTGCTCAAGGTCTCCGAGGCGATCGGGGTGTGGCACCCCTCGCTCGTGACCGGTGAGGACATCGAGATCGTCAGCGAGTCGCGCTCGGGCATGAGCGTGCGCGAAGCCTTCGGTTACCAGCAGGGCTGGGCCGACCTGCGGCCCGAGCTCGAGGACGAGGTGATCGCGATGATGAAATCGATGGCCGAGCCCGAGGAGGACCAACCCGAGCCGTCGGTCGAGGAGTGAGGCCTACCCCTCGTCACCGCCCGATCGCCGCGTAGGCCGCCCGCAGCAGCCCCTCGCTCGGACCTTCGAGCCGGGCGGGCTGCGCGAGACCGTCGAGGACGACGAAACGCAGCAGCGAGCCGCGAGACTTCTTGTCCCGACGCATCGCGGTGTACAGCTGGTCGAAGGTCGCGTCGGCGTAGCCGGTCGGCAGCCTCAGCGCAGCAAGCACGTCACGGTGTCGCTGCACCAGCGCGTCGTCGATCCGGCCGGCGCGAGAGGAGAGCTCGGCGGCGAAGACCATGCCGATCGCGACCGCCTCGCCGTGCCGCATCCGGTAGTGCTCGTGGTGCTCGATCGCGTGCCCGAGCGTGTGCCCGTAGTTGAGGATCTCGCGCAGGTGCGACTCCAAGAGGTCGGCCGCGACCACCTGGGCCTTGACGCGGATCTTGCGCTCGATGACCTCGCGCAGCCGGGGCGAGCCGGGCCTCACCGCGTCGTCGGGATCCGCCTCGACGAGTTCGAGGATGGCCGGATCGGCGATGAATCCTCCCTTGACCGCCTCGGCGAGCCCGGCCCGCAGGTCAGCGGGCGGCAGGGTCTTGAGGGAGTCGAGGTCGCAGAGCACGCCGACCGGCACGTGGAAGGCGCCGACGAGGTTCTTGCCCTCGGCTGTGTTGACCCCCGTCTTGCCGCCGACGGCGGCATCGACCATGCCGAGGACGGTCGTCGGGACGTGGATCACCGGGACGCCGCGCAGCCAGGAGGCGGCGACGAAGCCGGCGAGGTCGGTGACGCTGCCCCCGCCGACCCCGACGACGAGGTCGGTCCGGGTGAACTCGGCCTGCCCCATCTGCGACCAGAGCCGCGCCGCGACGTCGATGGTCTTGGCCGCCTCCGCGTCCGGGACCGGACCGGTGATCACCTCGAGGCCCGCGCCCTCGAGAGCGGCGACCACCGGGTCAGCCAGGCGGGCCAGCGGCTCTGGGTGGACCACCAGTGCCCGGCGGGCCCCGACGGGGACGAGGTCGACAACCTCGTGCGACACCCCATGACCGACGAGGACGTCGTAGTCCTCACCCACCGAGATGACGGTCGTCGCCTCGGCGCTCACTCGCCCTCCCCGAGGATGGCCAGGACCTCGGCGACGACATCCTCGACGCTGCGGCCAGCCGTGTCGACGACGTCGGTCGCCAGCCGCTCGTAGGTGGGACGGCGTTCGCTCATCATCGCCAGCCACGAGGCGCGGGGGTTGACCGCGAGCAGCGGACGGGACTGGTTGAATCCGATCCGCTTCGCCGCGTCGGCGATGCCGACGTCGAGCATGACGACCCGGGCGCCACGGGCTGCCGCGGCAGACACCCCTTCGTCGACGGCGGCGGTCATCACCGCTCCCCCGCCGAGGCACACGACCGCTCCGTCGTGCTGCAGGGCGGCGTCGACCGCCGCTGCCTCCGCCACGCGGAAGGCTTCCTCGCCGTCCTCGACGAAGACGTCGGAGATCGACTTGCCGAGCGCGACCTCGATGTCGACGTCGGTGTCGCGCAGGTCTGCTCCGAGGCGCTCGGCGACGGCGGCTGCGACGGTGGACTTGCCGACCCCGGGCGGGCCGATGAGCACGAGTGCCGGTGCGCTCACGCGATCCCTCCCCACTCCTCGCCGTCCCAGCTGCGCATCAGCTCGGGGATCGAGTCGAGGTAGCCGCGGTGGTTGCGGGCGGTCTCGGCGACGCTGTCGCCGCCGAACTTCTCCACGCAGGCCTGCGCGATCTCCAGCGCCACCATCGCCTGGGCGACGACCCCGGCAGCAGGCACGGCGCAGACGTCCGAGCGCTGGTGGATCGCGGTAGCGGCCGCACCGGTGGTCACGTCGACGGTCTGCAGGGCGCGCGGGACGGTGCTGATCGGCTTCATCGCCGCGCGGACCCGCAGCGGCTCGCCGGTGGACATCCCGCCCTCGGTGCCGCCTGCTCGACCGGTACTGCGCCGGATCACGCCGTCCTCGCCCCGGACGATCTCGTCGTGCGCGGCGCTGCCGCGCCGGCGGGCGGTCGCGAAGCCGTCGCCAAGCTCGACGCCCTTGATCGCCTGGATGCCCATGAGGGCCGCGGCCAGGCGCGCGTCGAGGCGGCGGTCGCCGTGGACGTGACTGCCCAGCCCCGGCGGGAGTCCGTAGGCGAGCACCTCGACGACCCCACCAAGGGTGTCGCCGGCCTTCTTCGCGGACTCGATCTCGGCGATCATCGCGGCGGTCCCCTGCTCGGACAGTGAGCGGACAGGGCTGTCGTCGAGCGCGGCGGTGTCGTCTGGCGTGGGCAGCGGTGCGTCGTCGGGGACGTCGCCCTCGCCGATGGCGACGGTGTGGGCGACGAGGCGGATCCCGTAGGCCTGCCGGAGGAAGCGCCCCGCGATCTCCCCGAGGGCCACCCGGGCGGCGGTCTCCCGCGCGGAGGCGCGCTCGAGGACCGGCCGGGCCTCGGTGAAGCCGTACTTCTGCATCCCGACGAGGTCGGCGTGCCCGGGTCGGGGCCTCGTGAGCGGACGGTTGCGGGCGATCTCCTTCTCCGCCCCGATGTCGCTGGACGCGGCGAGATCCGCCTCGCTCACCGGGTCGGCGCTCATGACGGTCTGCCACTTGGGCCACTCGGTGTTGCCGATCATCACCGCGATCGGTGAGCCGAGGCTCACCCCGTGGCGCACCCCACCGAGGAAGGTCACCTCGTCCTGCTCGAAGCTCATTCGCGCGCCTCGCCCGTAACCGAGGCGACGGCGGGCGAGGGCGGCAGCGACGTCGGTGGTGCTCACCTCGACGCCGGCGGGGAGTCCTTCGAGGGTCGCGACCAGTGCCTGGCCGTGCGACTCACCAGCAGTCAACCAACGCAGCATGGCTCGATCTTCCCATCGACGCGGACGTGCCTCGTACCGCGGTCCGCGATCTGTCACCGCGGGCCGACGTCGGCCGGGACCTCACGCCCGGGCCTCACGCCGCCGCATCCAGCAGACTCGCGACCCATGCCTCCATCGGGCTGAGCTCGCCCGCCGCCGGGGGTCCGCTGCCATGCCCGCGAAGGGGTGGTGCGGCTGCGTCGTGGGTCGACCCGGTAGGGGCGTGGACCCGCACGGTGTGCGGACCAGATCCAGGGAGAACCTCGACGCTCCAGCCGGGTGCTTCCTTGTCGTAGTTGTGCCGCGCACACTCACCGGCCCCGTTGCTGCTGCTCGTCGCGCCCCCGGTCGAGGCCGGGTCGACGTGGTCGGCGTGGCGGGTCGGTGCGTCGCACCACGGTATCCGGCAGGTCGGGTCGCGCAGGGCGAGCAGGCGGCGTAGTCCTCCGGAGAAGAGGCGGCGCCGTGAGTCCGCCCCGACGAGGTTGCGCCCGCTCGGGTCGGTGAAGAGCCGCCGGATCCAGACCCCGTCGCGCTCGCGGCTGGCGCGGCCGCCCGCGGCGTCGTCGCCAGCGTCGTCGCCAGCGACACCCTCGTCCACCCCGGCGAGCAGGTCCGCGATCTGCTCTCGGGCGATCTCGGCGGGCACCGGCCCCCACCCGGGGACCTCCGCCGGGTCGCTCGGTCGCCCCAGCGGGCTGCCGGCGACATCGCCGAGCCGAGGGAGGAGGGCGGCCGGGGTCATCACGAGTCCAACCTCGACCGGCTGGACCTCGCCCTCTCCCCGCCCGGACAGCAGGGCGAGGGCGGTATCGGCCATCCAGGCCCCGCGGCCACGGTCATCCGCTGCGCGCGCCGCGTCTCGGGCGGCGTCGCCGGTGCTCACCCACCGGGCCTGCTCGGCAGCGTCGAGCGACGCCTTGGCGCCCACGACGTCGACCATCCGGCCGAGCACGGTGAGGAAGGCCATGCCGTCGGGGGCTGGCCGCACGCTCACATGACGGGAGGCGACCGCACGCCGGTGCCGCTCGACCACCGACTCGGCGTCGATCTCGGCAGCGACCCGGCGCGCCGCCGCGTCCACACCGCGGTCACCCAGCCCTCGCAGGTCGGGGCTGAGTCGGCGATCCGCCTCACGGCGGTCCCCCGCCGACAGGCAAGCGGTACCGCGGGCCACGAGCGTGGCTCGCCACTCGCTGATCTCCCCCTTGGTCAGCGCGGCCATCGTCTGCGGCAGCTCGCCGGTCAGCGCCTTGGCCAGCCCGACATGACGGTCGGCCTGGCTCGGTGAGCACCGTCGTGCAAGCGCCACCTCGGAGCGAGCGGCCGCCCGCCGCTGGCGCGCGGTCCGCGCGTCGATCTCGCGACCGGACTCCAGGGCCGCGACCTCGGCGTCACGGCCCTCGACGAAGGAGGAGGTGAGCCGAGCCTGCGCGGCCGCGGCCGCCCCCTTCGCCCGCTCGAGCAGCTCGATCATCTCGATGGTCTCGCCGTCGTCGAGGACCTGCTGGCCGACCGTCGTCAGCCAGTCGAGGAGCTCACGCGCGACGGCGCAGGGCGGACCGTCCCACTCGCCCTTCGCCGCTGATCTGCTCATGCTCACGACCCTAGGGCCGACCGGTGACAACGCTCCGCTGCGCAGCGCTGACCGGGGCGTTAGCCTCGCCGAGTGTTGTCCGACGATCCATCGCTCGAGGCATGGACCGTGGCGGCCGTGCTCGCCGACCCGGTGTGCCGTGCCGTCCTCGACCGGATGAATCAGCTGGACCTTCCCGACGACCGGGACCTGTCATGGGAGGCCGACGGTGTACGCCCCCTTCGGGCTCGAGGACGTCGTGGCCATGCACATGTGTCCGCACCGGGTCATCGCTCCCGCCCAGATCTACGAGGACAAGGTCCGGTCCTACCGTGAGCGCTGGCCGTCGCTGACCGCTGAACGGTGGTGATCATCGCCAACCCGGTGGCCGCCGCGGGGCGAACGTCCAACCAACGCGACCCAACTCGCGTAGACCGATCCGTCTACACGAGACGTACGGTGAGGCGATGAGCGAGACCACCGCCATCCGCATCAGTCGCGACACCCACGCCCAGGTGACCCGACTCGCGGCCGAACGTCACGAGACGATTGACGCGACCGTCAGCCAGGCATTGCGAGCGCTGCGACAGGATGCGATGGCCCGTGACCTCGCCGCCGAGCTGAGCGAGGACGAGACCCGGTGGCTCGATGCTGACGCCGGGGTGATGTCGTCGAACTCGATCTGAGTACGCCCGTCGGCAGCGAGGCCGGCCGTAGACGACCGGCAGTCGTCGTCACCGCCGCTCGCGTGCTGCGCGGTGGACCGAACGTCATCCAGGTCGTTCCCCTGACCCGCACACGCCGCAGGAGCAGTACTGAGATCGTCATCGATCCCGACGAAGGCAACGGTCTCGCGGCAGCATCCTCGGCGCAGTGCCAGCACGTGCGCTCCGTCGCCACGGCGCGCATCCACGACCGCACGGGCAACATCGGGCCGGTAGCCCTCGGCGAGGTCCGAGAGGTACTGGGCCTGCTCATGGACCTCTGAGCCCTATCGAGGTAGCAACGCCTCCCGCCCTGCTGCCTGCATAGCAGCCACAGGAGCGACCTCGCCGGTGAAGAGCTCGAACTGCCGCGCCGCCTGGTGCACGAGCATCTCCAGACCTGACACGACCGTGGCCCCCGCCGCAGTGGCAGCCCGAGCAAGCCCGGTCGGCCAGTCGGCATAGACCACGTCGAGCAGTACCGTCCCCGACAGGTCGCCCGGGGAGGCGACCAGGGCGTCCGTCGCAGCCTGCGCCCCCGCGCCGGGGACCGTGCTCACAACGACCCGGCTCTCCCCCTCCGCCCAGTCCGCGATCGGCACGTGCACCACGTCGACCGCGGTCAGATCGGCCAGCACCGCAACCGCCTCCGCGTTGCGCGCCGCGACCCGCACCCGCGCCGACCCGAGCTCCTCGAGCGCCAGCAGCGCGGAGCGCGCCGTCGCGCCGGACCCGATGATCGTCGCCTCCTCGGGGCGCTCCACCCCCGCCTCGCGGAGCGCAGCGGCAACCCCGTGGACGTCGGTGTTGTCCCCCGCCCACCCGGTCTCGGTCCGCACGAGCGTGTTGATCGCCCCGGCACGCCGGGCCAGCCCGGAGACCTCCTCGGCGACGTCGAAGGCGACGACCTTGAGCGGCATGGTCAGGCTCAGCCCACGCCAGGAGGCGTCCAGACCGACGACGAAGGGGGCGAGCCCCCCTTCGTCGACCTCGAACCGCCCGTAGTCCCAGCCCCGCAGACCCAGGGCGGCGTACGCGGCCGTGTGCAGGACCGGGGAGAGGGAGTGCGCGACCGGGGAGCCGAGGACCGCTGCCCTCAGCAGCTGTCCTGGTTCTCCGAGCACCACTGCTCGAACTCCTGACGGTTCTGCTCGTGCTCCTCGGGCGAGGCGGTGAACTTGGTCTCCCCGCTGCTCGGGTCGACCGTGACGAAGAAGAGCCAGTCACCCTCCTCCGGGTCGGCCGCCGCCTCGATCGCCGCGGCGCCGGGGTTGTTGATCGGTCCCGGCGGCAGTCCCTGGTGGACGTAGGTGTTGTAAGGGCTCTGGTCGGCGCGCATCTCGTCGGTCGTGCCGGCCTTGCCGCGCTCCTGGTAGATGTAGTGGACGGTGCTGTCCATCTGGAGCTTGCCGACGGTCGGGCCGTCGGTCTGCTCGAGCCGGTTCTCCACGACCCGCGCGACCTTGCCCCGGTCCGCCGCACCCGACTCGCCCTCGACGATCGAGGCGACGGTCAAGGTGCGCTCCCAGTCCTCGCGCGGCAGGCCGATCTTTTCCAGCTCTTCAACGGTCTTGCCGATCATCGTGTTGAGCTGCTGGACGGCGGTCGCGTCCTTCTCGAACTCGTACGTCGAGGGGAAGAGCCAGCCCTCGACCTTGCCGTCGGCCTCGGCCGGCAGCTCGAGCTCGTCGGAGGACTCCGCGGCCTCGTAGTCCTCGACCGGGATCTCCGTGCTCTCGGACAGCTTCTGATAGATCTCCGAGCGCCACAGGCCCTCCTGGATCGTCAGCCCCTCCGCGATCCGGTTGGCGTTGTCGGCCAGCCAGGCGAAGGCGTCGCTGGCCTTCATCTCCTCCTTGAGCTGGTAGACGCCCGGCTGGATCTTCGCCGCCTTGTCGGGGTCGGCGTTGGCCTCCTGGATGAAGGCACCGGCGGAGGCGACGACGCCGGCGTCGGTGAGGGTGGAGGCGATGTCCGAGCCGGACTGACCCTCCTCGACCGTCACCTCGACCTGGCCCGAGCCTGGCCCCTCGTAGTCCGCGTAGTCCTCCCCGCCGGAGGGGATGAGCGAGCGAAGGGAGCCGAAGGCGAAGACGACCGCCGCAAGGACCAGCACCGCCGCGATCACCACGGCGACCACCGTGCGTCCGCGCTTGGGTGAGGGCCCGTGCACTCGCCGCTCACGCCTCGAGGACGGGGGCGGCCGATGGTCGTCGAAGATGTCGTCCTCGAGGTGGGCGTTCATCGTCGACCGTCCTTACGTCTCGGCTTGCGAGCAGGGGGACCGGCGAAGAGCTCCCCGAGGGGCTCCCCCAGACTGCGTTCCCGGTCGATCGCCGCCTGGAGGATCAGGACGGCCGCCGCCTGGTCGACAACCGTGCGGTGGGATCGTCCTGGCAATCCGCTGGCATGCAAGCCACGGTGAGCATCTACCGTCGTCAGGCGTTCGTCCACGAGGCGGATCGGCGTGTCGGCAAGCCCCGGTCGGGCGTTCAGCCTGGTCCGAAGCGCCTCGCACCACTCGCGGACGTGCTGCGCGGCGGCTCTCTCCGCGCCGTCCAGCGACCGCGGCAGGCCGACGACGACCCCGACGGCGCTGCGGTCGGCGACCACCTCGACGACCTCTTCGACGTCGCCCCAGCCGTCGAGATCGCGACGAAGGGTGGTCAGCGGCGTCGCGAGCAGACCGTCGGGATCGCACACGGCAACCCCGACCCGGGCGGCGCCGACGTCGATGCCGACGCGCACGCCGCGCTGCCAGCCGGCGCTCAGGAGCTCGCCCCCAGCTCTCGCCGCACGGCCGCGAGCGCGTCGTCGACCTTGCTCGCGTCCGCACCTCCGCCCTGGGCGAGGTCGTCCTTGCCGCCGCCACCTCCGCCGAGGGTCTGGGCCGCCACGCGCACCAGCGCCCCCGCCTTGACCCCGCGCTCCCGCGCGGCCTGGTTGGTGGCGATGACGACGACCGGCTTCGCGCCACCGTCGCCGGTCAGCGCGACGACGACCGGACGGTCCTCGCCGAGCTTGCCGCGGGTGTCCAGCACCATCTGGCGGACGTCGGCGGCGGAGCCGCCGGCGACATGGGTCGCGACGAGGGTGATCCCGCCGACGTCCTCGCCTTGGTCGGTCAGCGAGCCAGCCGCCGCGGCGACCTGCTCCTTGCGCAGGGCGTCGAGCTGTCGTTCGGTGTCACGCAGCCGAGCGACCAGCTCGCTGACCCGCTCGGGCAGCTGCGGTCCGGGCGCCTTGACGATCTCGGAGAGCTGGGCGAGCAGAGCGCGCTCGGTCGCGAGGTAGGACAGGGCGTTCATCCCGACGAAGGCTTCGAGCCGGCGCACCCCGGAGCCGACCGAGGACTCGCCGGTGAGGGTGAGCGCCCCGATCTGGCTGGAGCGCCGCACGTGCGTCCCTCCGCACAGCTCACGCGACCACGGCCCGCCGATCTCGACGACCCGGACCTGCTCGTCGTAGGTCTCGCCGAAGAGGGCGAGCGCGCCCTGCTCGCGCGCCTCGGGCAGGGTCATGTAGGCGGCCGAGACGGGCAGGTCGTCGCGCACCGCGAGGTTGGCCACGTGCTCGATCTCGGCGCGGGCGTCCGCGGACAGGCCCTGGTTCCACGCGAAGTCCAGGCGCAGGTAGCCCGGCTTGTTGTACGAGCCGGACTGCAGGGCCGACGGGCCGAGCACCTGCCGCAGGGCGGCGTGCACGACGTGGGTGCCCGAGTGGGCCTGGCAGGCGTCGATCCGCCACTGCGGGTCGACCTCGGCGAGCACGGGGGTCCCGACCCGGACCGGTCCGGTGACGACCTCGACCGTGTGCGCGACGAGGCCCTTGACCGGTCGCTGCACGTCCTTGACGACGAGGTGGGTCCCGTCCCCGCTGATCACCCCGGCGTCGGCGATCTGACCGCCGGACTCGGCATAGAAGGGCGTGCGGTCGAGGACCACCTGACCGGACTCCCCCGGCGCGATCTCCTCGACCCGGCGGCCCTGGCTCACCAGGCCCACGACGGTCGCCTCGGTGGTCAGCTCGGTGTACGCCCGCCAGTCGGTCGCCCCGGCGGAGCGCAGCTCCTTGAAGACCTCGGTGTTGGCGTGGCCTCCCTTCTTGGCCTTCGCGTCGGCCTTCGCGCGCTGGCGCTGCTCCTCCATGAGCGCGACGAAGCCCTCGCGATCCACCGCCAGCCCCTGCTCGGCGGCCATCTCCAGGGTGAGGTCGATCGGGAAGCCGTAGGTGTCGTGCAGCTTGAAGGCGTCGCTGCCGGACAGCTGCTCTCCCCCGGACTCCTTGGTCAGCACGACCGCGGTGTCGAGGATCTGGGTGCCAGAGGCGAGGGTGCGCCGGAAGGCCTGCTCCTCGGCGTAGGCGATCTGCGCGATCCGCTCGAAACCGTCACGCAGCTCGGGGTAGCTCGCGCTCATCTTCTCCATCGACACCGGCAGCAGCTCGGGTAGCGCGGGGTCCTCGTAGCCGAGGAGACGCATCGAGCGCACCGCGCGGCGCAGCATCCGCCGCAGCACGTAGCCGCGTCCCTCGTTGCCGGGGGTGACGCCGTCACCGATGAGCATGAGGGAGCTACGGACGTGGTCGGCGACCACCCGCAGGCGCACGTCGTCCGGGTGGGACTCCCCGGCGGTCTTGGCCCCGGTCGCGCCGTAGGTCTTGCCGGTCATCTCGGCGGCCTTGGCGAGGACGGGGTAGACCTCGTCGATCTCGTACATGTTGTCGACGCCCTGCAGGATGCTCGCGATGCGCTCCAGGCCCATGCCGGTGTCGACGCTCTGCGCGGGCAGCTCACCGGCCACGTCGAAGTCGTCCTTCGCCCGGACCGCCGAGAGGTCGTACTGCATGAAGACGAGGTTCCACACCTCCATGTAGCGGTCCTCGTCGACCTCCGGCCCGCCCTCCTGGCCGTACTCCGGGCCGCGGTCGTAGAAGATCTCGCTGCACGGACCGCCCGGACCCGGCACGCCCATGTGCCAGTAGTTGTCCTTCTTGCCGCGGCGCACGATCCGCTCCGCGGGCAGCGGGGTGACCTCCTGCCACAGCCGCTCGGCCTCGTCGTCGTCCTCGTAGACCGTCGCCCAGAGACGGTCGGGGTCCAGGCCGTAGCCGCCATCTGCCTGATCGCTGGTGAGCAGCTCCCAGGCGAAGGCGATCGCGTCGCGCTTGAAGTAGTCGCCGAAGGAGAAGTTGCCGTTCATCTGGAAGAACGTGCCGTGCCGCGAGGTCTTGCCGACCTCGTCGATGTCACCGGTGCGCACGCACTTCTGCACGCTCGTCGCCCGGTCCCACGGGGCGCTCTCCTGCCCGAGGAAGTACGGCTTGAAGGGGACCATGCCGGCGTTGACGAAGAGCAGGTTGGGGTCTTCGTGGATCAGCGGGGCAGAGGGGATCACCGCGTGGCCCTTGCCCTCGAAGAAGGTCAGCCAGCGGCGCCGGATCTCGGCAGTCTCCATAGAGTGTCGTCAGTCCTTGCTCGGGTCCCTGACCGACGGGCTCGGTCGGGTCGGCCCGGTCCGGGCCTGCGCCGGATCTTACGGGGCGAAGGGGGCAGAGCTCACCTCACATCTCGGTGGGCTGGACACCCTCAGCGCGCGCGCAGCCGGCTTCTCAGCCAGGACCACCGCTCCTGCAGCCGGGACTCGAAGCCCCGGTCGGTGGGTCGGTAGTAGGAGCGGTCGGCGAGCTCGCGGTCCAGCTCGTCGGGCAGGTACTGCTGCGCGGCGACCCCGTCGGCCTCGTCGTGGGAGTAGACATATCCCTGCACCTTCGACCCGCCCGACGCGCCGGCCGCGCGATCCGACGCCTGGGTGTAGCCGCTCCCCCGCAGGTGCGCCGGGACCGCCCCGACCTTGCCGGCGCGCACGTCGGCGACGGCCTCGTTGATCCCGGTGTAGGCGGCGTTGGACTTCGGCGCGAGCGCGTTGTGCACGACCGCCTGGGCGAGGATGATCCGCGCCTCGGGCATCCCGATCTGGGCGACGGCGTGCATCGCGGCGACCGCGGTCTGCAGCGCCGTCGGGTCGCCCAGGCCGACGTCCTCGGAGGCGGCGATGACCACCCGCCGGGCGATGAAGCGCGGGTCCTCCCCCGCTTCGAGCTGGCGGGCGAGGTAGTGCAATGCCGCGTCGACGTCGGAGCCGCGCATCGACTTGATGAAGGCCGAGGCGACGTCGTAGTGCTGGTCGCCGGTCCGGTCGTAGCGCACCGCCGCACGGGCCACCGCCTGCTCGACGTGGGCGAGGGTGATCGGCAGCACCGCGTCGGGGTCGAGCACCACCCCGGCATCGTCCTGGGCCACCCCGGCCGCCGCCTCGAGGCTGGTCAGTGCACGCCGGGCGTCGCCGCCGGCGATCGCGACGAGGTGATCGCGGGCGTCCTCGGCGAGCGCGAAGCGTCCGTCCAGGCCGCGCTCGTCGGATACCGCCGCCGTGACGACCTCGGCGACGTCGTCACGAGCCAGCGACTCCAAGGTCACGAGGATCGAGCGGGAGAGCAGCGGAGCGATGACCGAGAAGGAGGGGTTCTCCGTCGTCGCCGCGACGAGGACGACGTCCCTGTTCTCCACCCCCGGCAGCAGCGCGTCCTGCTGGGCCTTGGTGAAGCGGTGGATCTCGTCGAGGAAGAGGACCGTCGAGCGGCCGTAGAGCGAGCGCGCGGTCGCCGCATCCTCCAGCACCTTGCGCACGTCCTTGACCCCGGCGGTCACCGCCGACAGCTCGACGAAGTCGCGGTCCGCCGCGGTCGCGACGAGGTGAGCCAGGGTGGTCTTGCCGGTCCCCGGAGGACCCCAGATGATCGCCGACACCGGGCCGGCCGCTCCCTTCGCGCCCTCGACGAGGCGGCGCATCGGGCTACCGGGCCGCAGCACCTCCCCCTGGCCCCGGACCTCGTCCAAGGTGCGCGGGCGCATCCGCACCGCGAGCGGGGCGGTGTGCGCGTCGCCGCCGCTCTGCTCACCCGCGCCCGCACCGAAGAGATCGTCGTCAGCCACGAGTGGCAGGCTAGCCCGCGTGACCGACACCCCCGCCCGCCCTTCGCTGCTGCGGCGCTGGGGCGAGGTCGTCGGAGAGCACCCGTGGCGGGTCGTGGCCGCCTGGGCGGTGCTCGTCGCCATGAGCTTCGCCCTCGCGCTCGGGGCAGTGGGCAACGAGCCGCTCTTCGACCGGCTCGGCAGCGGCGAGATCAGCTCACCGGGCGACGCCCGCGACGCCCGAGATCTCGTCGAGGCGGCCGGCGGGGGCGGCTACGCCGACGACACGATGATCATGCGCGGCGTCGACCTCACCGACGCCCAGGCCCAGGCCGCCGCGCTGGAGGCGCTCGCCGATCTGAACGACGTCGACGGGGTCGCTCAGGTCGCCCACCCCCTGCTCTTCCCCGACGGTCCCTCGGACGCCCGGGCCGCCCCCTTCGTCCGACCCGGCGAGGGCCAGGCCAGCGACGTCGTCACCGTCGTCGGCTACGAGTCGAGCCTGACCGCGGGCGAGCTGGAGCAGGCACGCGCGCGGGTCGCCGACGGTCTGGGCGAGCTCGCCGAGGCCTCTGAGGCGAGCAGCTCGAGCACCGGCAGCGTCAAGGACCTCGTCGACGCGATCGTCGGGCAGGTGTCGACGGACATGAAGCGCGGCGAGGGGATCGCGTTGCCGATCTCCTTCGTCGTCATGGTCCTCGTCTTCGGCGGGTTCCTCGCCGCCGGGCTGCCGATCCTCGGGGCGATCGCCTCGATCGGGGGTGCGCTCGCGGCGCTGCTCGGCTTCTCCCACCTCATCGACCTCGATGCGACCGTGGTCAACATCGTCACCGTCCTCGGACTCGGGTTGTGCATCGACTACGGCCTGCTCGTCGTCAGCCGCTTCCGGGAGGAGCTGCGCGCCGGCGGCGACGGCGGGCCGGGCGCGGTGACCCACGAGCAGGTGGTCGCCGCCACCGGACGCACCCTGGACCGCGCCGGTCGCACCGTGATCTTCTCCGCGGTGACCGTGGCGATCTCGATGGCCGGGCTCCTCTTCTTCCCCACCGTCTTCATGCGGGCCAGCGGGGCTGCGGGGATGAGCGTCGTCGTCCTCGCCCTGCTCGTCGCGACCAGCCTCATCCCGGCGCTCTGCGCGCTCGGCGCCCGCCGCCCGCTGCGCAAGGGCACCGAGACCAGCGGCGACGAGGGCATCTTCAGCCGGCTCGCCGCCTGGGTGCAACGTGCCCCGTGGCTGGTCATCACCGCCGTCCTCGCCGTCCTGGTCACCCTCGCCCTGCCGAGCCTGCAGCTGCGCACGACCTCATCCGGCGCCGAGCTGCTCCCGACGAGCGCGCCGGAACGTCAGTTCATCGAGACCCTCGCCGAGGACTTCCCGGCCCTCTCCAGCCCTCAGGTGAGCATCGTCACCACCGCCCCGACGGAGCAGGTGCAGCGATGGGCCGAGCAGGAGGCGCCGCAGCTGCCCGGGGTGGAGCAGGTGGGTCAGGTCGAGCAGATCGGCACGACCGACGCCGGTGATGCGGTGCAGGTCCTCGGCCTGCGCACCGGCGAGGTCGACCCGCTCGGCGAGCGCAGCCGCGACCTGGTCGCCGCCCTGCACGCCGACCGCCCTCCCTTCGACGCCGCCATCGGTGGACAGGCCTCGAGCCTGCGCGACTTCACCTCGAGCACGCTGCAACGGGCCCCCTTCGCCCTCGCCCTGGTCATCCTCGCGACCTTCGCCCTGCTCTTCCTCATGACCGGCTCGGTGGTCATCCCGGTCAAGGCCCTGGTGATGAACGTCGTCTCCCTCGGGGCGAGCCTGGGCGCGCTGGTGTGGATCTTCCAGGACGGGCACCTCCAGGGCGTGCTCGACTTCAGCTCGGTCGGCGCCGTGGAAGCCACGATCGTCGTGCTCGTCCTGGCCTTCGGCTTCGGCCTGTCGATGGACTACGAGGTCTTCCTCCTCGCCCGCATCGTCGAGCTGCACGAGCGGGGAGTCCCGACCGACGAGGCGGTGCGGCTCGGGCTGCAGCGATCCGGTCGGATCATCACCAGCGCCGCGCTGCTCATGGTCATCGTCTTCTCCGGCTTCGTCACCGCGCAGGTGCTGGCAGTCAAGGAGACCGGCGTCGCGCTCGTGCTCGCGATCGTCCTCGACGCCACGCTCGTGCGGATGCTCCTCGTGCCCGCGACGATGACCGTGCTCGGCGAGTGGAACTGGTGGGCTCCGCGGTGGATGAAGAGCCTGCACGCGCGTTACGGCATCACCGAGTGACCGTCGCAGCCCTGACGAAGGGGGACCTCCTCGCCCTCGCCGGAGGCCACCCGGTCATCGAGTGCGAGGTCGATGCGTCGTCGACGCGCAGCGTGGGTCTGCGGTCGCGGACGGGCTGGGCAGCCCTCGTCTTGCGTCCGACCCGCACGCACGGCACGCCCGTGGACCTCCTCGGCGACGACGCCGCGACGATCGTCTCGCTGCTCACCGACCCGCCGACCGCGCGCTGGCTCGATGATCACGGGGCGAGCGGCGCGACGATCACGCGGCCTCACGCACCCGAAGTCATCACGGCGCTGGGCACCGATCCGGCGGCGTACACCGACTGGGAGTGGCTCGTGACGACCAGGCCGCCCGCTCCCCCGGCCCGCGCGGTCGAGGACCTCAACGAGACCTGCCGCGAGGAGATCACCTCGTTCCTCGCCAAGCACAGCCCCCGCTCCGACGGCCGCCCCTTCGCCTGGCCCGGACAGCTGTGGCTCGGCGTGCGGGACCCCCGAGGGCAGCTCCTCGGGGTCGGCTGCCGCGACTGGTCGCTCGGTGGCTACCCGAAGCTCACCGGCATCGCCACGGCGAGCGCACGTCGCGGCGAGGGCATCGGTCGCTCGGTGACGGCAGCGCTGACCCGTCACGCCCTCGACGAGTCGTCGATGTGCACCATCGAGCACTACAGCGACAACGTCGTCGCCGCCCGGCTGTACCGGGACATGGGCTTCGACCAGGCCGTGGAGTGGCGCAGCGGGCCCCTTCGCTGAGTCCCACAGTCCGGGTCCGCCGACCCGGTCGTGGTGCCAGGATGGAGGTGCAGAGACGCAGATCGTGCGCCGCGCTCACCGTCGAGGAGATGCCATGAGAGCACTGCAGTACACGTCGATCGGACGTCCGCCGGAGGTCGTCGAGATCCCCACTCCCGAGCCCGGCCCCGGCGAGGTCCTGCTCAAGGTCACCGCCGCCGGTGCCTGCCACTCCGACGAGTTCGTCATGAGCCTGCCGGAGGATCAGTACGCCTACGGCCTGCCGCTCACCCTCGGCCACGAAGGGGCGGGCGTCGTCGCCGCGCTCGGCGAGGGCGTCACGGAGCTCGAGGTGGGCACGGCGGTCGCGGTCTACGGCCCGTGGGGGTGCGGCTCGTGCCGCACGTGCCTCACCGGCGCCGAGCAGTACTGCGAGGTCGCTGCGAAGCGCGGGATCATGCCCCCAGGTCTCGGGGCACCGGGAGCGATGGCCGAGTACATGATCGTCGACCGCTCCCGGCACCTCGTGCCCATCGGCGACCTCGACCCCGTCAGCGCCGTGCCCCTGACGGACGCCGGCCTCACGCCCTACCACGCGATCAAGCCGTCGCTGCCCAAGCTCGTCCCCGGCTCCACCGCCGTCGTCATCGGCGCGGGCGGCCTCGGGCACATGGGCATCCAGATCCTCAAGGCCCTCTCGTCCTGCCGGGTCGTCGCCCTCGACGTCGGTGAGGACAAGCTCGCCTTCGCGCGCGAGGTAGGCGCCGACCACGCCCTGACCTCCGACGAGAGCGCCGTCGACGCCGTCCGGGAGCTGACCGGAGGACGGGGCGCCACCGCTGTCTTCGACTTCGTCGGGGTCCAGGCCACGACCGCTCTCGCGGCGCAGATGGTGCACTTCCAGTCCGACATCGTCATCGTCGGTGTGGGCGATGGCGCTGTCTCCGTCGGCTTCTTCACCACGCCGTGGGAGACGTCGGTCCGCTCGCCGTACTGGGGGACCATCCCCGAGCTCCACGAGGTCGTCGCGCTGGCCCAGAGCGGCGCCATCCACGTCGAGACCGAGACCTTCAGCCTCGACGAGGCCCCGAGCGCCTACGAGCGGATGCACGCCCGGACTCTTCGCGGCCGCGCCGTCATCGTCCCCTGACCTCAGGAACCGCCCTCGGCGAGCACCTCGGTGCCCGTCAACCCGGCCACGAGATCGGCGACGCCGGTGATGTCGCCGACGACGGCACGTCCACCGGTCCGCTCGACGAACCGGAGCGCTGCCTCGACCTTCGGCCCCATCGACCCCGGGGGGAGGTCGAGGTCGCGCACGTCCGCACGGCGCAGACGGCGCACGAGCGAGGGCTCCCGGGTGCCCCGGTCGGCGATGACTCCCGCCACGTCGGTGAGCAGGAGCAGGACGTCCGCCCCGATGCGCTCGGCGAGGAGGCCCGAGGTGAGGTCCTTGTCGACGACGGCCTCCACGCCGCGCAGCCGCCCCCCTTCCCCCCGCGTCACCGGGACGCCACCGCCTCCACCGCAGACGACGACCGCCCCGGTGACGAGCAACGTCTCGATCTCGCGTGTCTCGAGGACCTCGAGCGGCTCCGGCGAAGGGACGACCCGTCGCCAGCCGTCGCCCTCGCGTTCGAGGTCCCAGCCGTAGCGGTTCCGGGCGGCGCTGGCAGCCACCTCGGGGAGGACCGGGCCGACCGGCTTCGTCGGACGCTGCAGCGCAGGGTCGTCCGGCGCGACGAGCGTCTGGTCGAGCAGGCCGAAGACACCTCGCCCGGGCAGCTCGCTGCGCAGCGCCTGCGTGATCCAGTAACCGATCATCCCCTGGGTCTGGGCGCCGATGACGTCAAGCGGGTACGGCCGCTCAAGACTCGGATCGGCGCTGCTCTGCGCGGCGAGCAGGCCGACCTGCGGCCCGTTGCCGTGGGTGACGACCAGCTCATGCTGGTGCGCGAGCGGCGCCAGGGCAGCGACGGCCTCCGCGACGTGCTCCTGCTGCACCCGCGCCTCTGGACGCTCCCCGCGACGCAGCAGCGCATTGCCCCCGAGCGCGACGACGAGTCTCATAGCTCACACGGTGGCACACCGGAGGCTGCGCCGTCCCTCGATACGATGGCAGTGGCGGGTCCCGCAGCCAGGACTGCCCGCGCGAAGGGCGTGTCGGTCACCGCGGTCGACCTCAGCCGTGGAGAGCGCGATGACAGTCCAGACCCCCACCACACCCCCTCCGGTCCGTCGCCGGGTGGTCATCCTCGGAGCCGCCGGCCGCGACTTCCACAACTTCAACGTCGCCTTCCGCGACGACCCCGAGAGCGAGGTCGTGGCATTCACCGCGACGCAGATCCCGGACATCGACGGTCGGCGGTACCCGGCGGAGCTCGCCGGAGCGCTCTACCCGGACGGCATCGCGATCGTCGCTGAGGAGGGCCTGGAGGACCTCGTCCGCGACGAGGCGATCGACGTCGTGGTCCTCGCCTACTCCGACCTCAAGCACGAGACGGTCATGCACCTGGCGTCACGGTGCATCGCCGCAGGTGCGGACTTCACCCTCATGGGCGCCCGGTCGACCATGCTCGAGAGCTCGGTGCCGATCATCGCCGTCTGCGCAGTGCGCACCGGCGTGGGCAAGTCCCAGACGAGCCGGTACCTCGCGCGGATCCTCGTCGGCATGGGCAGGCGCGTCGTCTCGGTCCGGCACCCGATGCCGTACGGCGACCTGGCGAAGCAGGCGGTCCAACGCTTCGCCACGTACGAGGACCTCGACCGGCACGAGTGCACTATCGAGGAGCGCGAGGAGTACGAGCCACACATCGACGCCGGGCTGGTCATCTACGCCGGCGTGGACTACGAGGCGATCCTGCGGCAGGCCGAGCGGGAGGCCGACGTCATCCTCTGGGACGGCGGCAACAACGACCTGCCCTTCTACCGACCGGACCTCATGATCACGCTGGCCGACCCCCTTCGCCCCGGCGACGAAGCCCGGTACCACCCGGGCGAGGCGAACGTCCGGATGTCCGACGTCGTCGTCATCGCCAAGTGCGACAGCGCATCCCCCGACGACGTCTCGGCCGTCGAGGCCTCCGTCCGTGCGCTCGCCCCCGACGCCGAGATCGTCCTCGTCGACTCCCCGGTCACCGTCGAGGACCCGACCGTCGTCGAGGGCCGACGGGTCGTCGTCGTCGAGGACGGCCCGACCCTGACCCACGGGTCGATGTCCTTCGGCGCGGGCGTTGTCGGCGCGAAGGGGGCGGGCGCCACCGAGATCGTCGACCCCACCCCCTTCGCCGTCGGCTCGATCGCGGACACCTACGCGGCGTACCCCAACGCGCGAGGCATCCTCCCGGCGATGGGGTACGGCGCGGAGCAGGTCCGTGACCTCGAGGCGACGATCGCGGCGGTGCCGTGCGACGCCGTGGTCTCGGGGACCCCGATCGACATCACGCGCGTGCTCTCGGTCGACAAGCCGCTGACCCGCGCCCGCTACGAGCTGCGCGAGCGCGAGCCGGGCCAGCTCGAGGCAGCGGTGCGCCGTGCTCTCGCGTAGATCGGCGCTCACCGGAACCGAGGAGCTGCAGGCCGCCGAGCACCTGCGTTGCTGCGAGACGCTGGCTCGGGTCGCACCGGACAGCCCGACGGCGTGCGAGGGCTGGACCGCGCACGACCTGGCCGCCCATCTCTGGTCGCTCAAGCAGCGTGACCCGAGGTGGTGGGTCGGTCCGGGCTCTCGCCGACGCGTCGCCCGTCTCAAGGAGACCTTGCGCTACGAGGAGCTCGTCGACCGACTGCGCGCCACCCCACCGGGCTTCGCGTGCATGCCCGACGACCGGTTCAACCGCTACCTGCACTCGCTCGGCGAGTACTACGTCCACGGGCAGGACGTCGCCCGACCTGCGGGAATCACCCGGCCGCCGCTCGGCGCCGCCCTCGACGAGGCCTTGTGGGTCCGCGCCGGGCAGGCTGCGCGGATCCTCCGTCGGCGGCCCCCGGGCCTCGTCCTGGCCACGCCAGACGGACGGTCCCAGGCGGTCACCCGTGGCCGTCCCCGTCAGCGCGTGACCGGGCCACCCGGCGAGGTCGTCCTGTGGGTCTACGGACGGACGAACATCGCTCGGGTCGAGGTGGAAGACCTCGCTCAGCCCTGAACGGCCTCACCCTTCGGCTCGGGCTGTGCGTCAATCCCGGCCTCCTTGCGCTGCTCCGGGGTGATCGGCGCGGGGGCGTCGGTGAGCGGGTCGTAGCCCCCTCCGGACTTCGGGAAGGCGATGACGTCGCGGATCGAGTCGGCGCCGAGGAGGAGCATGACGAGGCGGTCCCAGCCCAGGGCAATGCCGCCGTGCGGGGGCGCGCCGAACTTGAAGGCGTCGAGGAGGAAGCCGAACTTCTCCTGCGCCTGCTCCTCCGAGAGGCCCATGACCTTGAAGACCCGCTCCTGGACGTCGCGGCGGTGGATACGGATCGACCCGCCGCCCAGCTCGTTGCCGTTGAGGACGATGTCGTAGGCGTAGGCGAGGGCCTCGCCCGGTCGCTCGTCGAAGGTGTCGAGGTACTCGTTCTTCGGCGAGGTGAAGGCGTGGTGGACCGCGGTCCACGCACCCCCGCCGACCGCGACGTCGCCGGCCGCGACGGCGTCGGACGCCGGCTCGAAGAGCGGGGCGTCCTTGACCCAGACGAAGGCCCACTGCGACTCGTCGACGAGGTCGCAGCGCTTGCCGATCTCGACCCGCGCCGCGCCGAGCAGAGCCCGGCTGGCCTTGGGCGCACCTGCGGCGAAGAAGATGCAGTCGCCCGGCTCGGCGCCGACGTGCGCGGCGAGGCCGGCCTTCTCCTCCTCGGAGATGTTCTTCGCGACCGGGCCACCCAGCTCGCCGTCCTCGCCGACGGTGACGTAGGCCAGGCCCTTCGCCCCGCGCTGCTTGGCCCACTCCTGCCAGGCGTCGAACTGGCGCCGCGGTTGGCTGCCGCCACCCGGCATGACGACCGCGCCGACGTACTCGGCCTGGAAGACCCGGAACGGGGTGCCCGCGAAGTAGTCGGTGCACTCGACGAGCTCGACCCCGAAGCGCAGGTCCGGCTTGTCGCTGCCGAAGCGCGTCATCGCGTCGTGGTACGTCATCCGCGGGAACGGCGTGGTCAGCTCGACGCCGATGACCTTCCAGATCTCGGCCAGCAGCGCCTCGGTGAGCTCGATGATGTCGTCCTCGGTGACGAAGGACATCTCGATGTCGAGCTGGGTGAACTCCGGCTGCCGGTCCGCGCGGAAGTCCTCGTCGCGGTAGCAGCGCGCGATCTGGTAGTAGCGCTCCATCCCGGCGACCATGAGCAGCTGCTTGAAGAGCTGGGGGCTCTGCGGCAGCGCGTACCACGCCCCCGGAGACAGCCGGGCGGGGACGAGGAAGTCGCGGGCCCCTTCGGGCGTCGACCGGGTGAGGGTCGGGGTCTCGATCTCGACGAAGTCGCGCGCCTCGAGCACCCGTCGGGCGGCGGCGCTGACCTTGCTGCGCAGCCGCAGGCCGGCGCCGGCGCTGTGCGCGCCGGGGCGGCGCAGGTCGAGGTAGCGGTGCTTCAGGCGCGCCTCCTCGCCGACGGTGACGCGCTCGTCGATCTGGAAGGGCAGCGGGTCACTGGTCGAGAGCACCTCGATCTCGCTGGCCACGACGTCGATCTCGCCGGTGGGGATGCTCGGGTTGACGTCCTTGGCCTCGCGCGGGGTCACCTCACCGACCACCTTGATGCAGAACTCGCTGCGCAGGTCGTGGGCGGCCCCGGTGAGCACCTCGTCGCGGGCGACGACCTGGACGTGCCCGCTGGCGTCGCGCAGGTCGATGAAGGCGACACCGCCATGGTCACGGCGGCGGCCCACCCATCCGGTGAGGGTGACGGTGGTACCGGCGTGCTCGGCGCGCAGGGTGCCGGCCTCGTGGCTACGAAGCATGAGGGATCCTCTCGGGTCAGGTCCGCGGCAGACCACGAGAGCGGCTGCCGAGGAGCGGCGAGCCCAGTCAGGTGCGGGCGGGGGCCAGGTCGCGGTGCCACCACACCTTCGCCGAGAGATCCTCGGCCTTTCGTGCCCGGTCGCGTCGGGCGAACGGCCTGGCGGCTGATGAGGTCATCGGGCGGGTCGTCACGCCGCCACCACCGGACGGACACGATGATAGGGCGAAGGGGGATGTGCGCGGAAACGTGTTGTCCGGCAGCTACCGTCGTGACCGTGACCAGCACCAACGCCCGCCGCCCTGACCAGCCAGCCCTGACCCGACGTGCCGCCCTGCTCCTCGGCTCGGCCGGGATCGTCGGGGTCGCCGCGGCGTGCAGCGACGGGTCCGACGGGCCGGACATCCCATTCGTCGGCGACGACACGTCCACCGACGGGGCGCAGCCGTCGGAAGAGATCAGCTGGCCGGTCACCGCCCCGGGAGATCCGGCAGCCGCCGCGGTCGCGGTCTCCGCGGCCCTGATCGCCTCCTCCCCCGCAGCCGTCGTCGTCGGCCCGGACGCGGCCGACGAGGTGCTCACCGAAGCCGGGGAGGCAGCCGTCGCCGCCGGCGTGCCGTGCTTCGTCGACTCCCCCGACCTGGGCGGCGAGCTGGAGCGGCTGGGCGTCGAGCGGGTTCGGCTCTTCCCGGCCACGACGGCCGGATCCAGCGAGACCACCAGCGAGACCTCGAGCGGCTCGGCCAGCAGCTCCGCCTCGGGCGAGAGCGCGTGGAGCGAGGCGGTGAGCGCGCTGGAGCAGGTCGACTCGCTGCCCGAGGTCGAGCGGGACGACACCCGGCGGGTCGTCGTGACCACGCCCGACGAGGCAGCCTTCGGCGCGGCGGTGGCGACGGTGCGCGCGGTCCTCGGTGCTGGGGAGGGCACCACCGTGGTGCAGGCGAGCGACCCGCGCGAGGACGAGGCCGTCGAGGCGCTGCGCGCCGAGCGGGAGACCTCGCTCGTCGCGGTCGGCGACAGCGACACCCTCACCGGCGACGCGCTTGCCGGGGCAGCCACCATGGCCGCAGCGGCGCAGACCCTGCCGACCGGAGGCATCCTGCCCCTGGGCGGCGAGCGCCGGATGATCGCCCTCTACGGTCACCCCGGGGTGGCCGGGCTGGGGCTTCTCGGCGAGCAGGACCTCGACACCTCGATCGAGCGGGTCAAGGGTCTGGTCGGCGACTATGCCTCGATCGACGACAGCCAGTTCATGCCCGCCTTCGAGGTGATCGTCACCATCGCCGACTCGGCCGCCGGCGAGGATGGCAACTACTCCACCGAGGGCGATCCGCAGATGTACCGGCCGTGGGTCGACGCCGCCAAGGAGGCGGGGGTCTACGTGCTGCTCGACCTCCAGCCCGGCTACACCGACTTCGTCACCCAGGCCAAGATCTACGAGGAGCTCCTCGCCGAGCCGCACGTCGGGCTGGCGCTGGACCCGGAGTGGCGACTCGAGCCGGGCCAGCGGCACATGGAGCAGATCGGCCACGTCGAGATCGAGGAGGTCAACGAGACCGCCGCCTGGCTGGCCGAGCTGACCCGCTCCAAGGGCCTGCCGCAGAAGGTCTTCATGCTCCACCAGTTCCAGCTGCAGATGCTGCGCGACCGCGACCAGCTGCGCACGGACCTGCCCGAGATCGTCACCGTCATCCACGCCGACGGGCACGGCACCCCGGACCTGAAGCAGGGCACCTGGGGCGCGATCAAGGCCGACCTGCCCGATGGGGTGCTGCTCGGCTGGAAGAACTTCATCGACGAGGACAAGCCGACCTTCACCCCGCAGCGGACGATGACCGAGGTCGACCCCAAGCCGAGGTTCGTCTCCTACCAGTAGCCGCTAGGGCAGGTCGTCTCCGCTGACGTAGACCCACCGGCCGCCACGCCGCACGAAGGTCGAGGCCTCGGCGTGCTCGCCGGACTGGTAGGTGGGCCCCTCCCCCGTCTCCCACGAGGCCCGGAAGTGCACCCGTCCGTCGAGGTCCTCCGCCTGGCCGCCCACGGTCGCGAGCACCCTCAGCCCGGTCCAGCGCAGCCCGGGCGACGGCTCGACCCGCTCCGGGCGGGTGCGCGGGTGCCAGGTCCGCCAGAGATGGTCGGCGGCGCGGGCGTCGCCCCGCTGGAGCAGGTCGTACGCGGTGTACCGGGAGCGCATGAGCGCCTCGGCGCTCTGCGCCGGCTCACCGTCGAGGATCGGCTCGCAGTGCTGGGCGAAGGGGGAACCCGCCCCGCACGGGCATGGCAGACTCACCGGTTCGCCGGGTGCTCGGGCCACGGGGTGTCGGCCGGTCGGAGGTCGGCCCAGTCCCTGGCTCGGTACTCCAGGGCGGTCAGGGCCGCAACGAGCAGGGTCGAGTTGTGCAGCCGACCGGCGAGGATCGCCCCGCGGATCTCCTCGAGCCCGGCCCGCCGGACGACGAGGTGGGCTTCCTCCCCTTCGCGCTCGTGCCGCTCACTCTGGGCGACCTCGCCCAGGCCGGTCGCAAGGTAGACCCGGATGCACTCGTCGAGCCCGCCGGGCGAGGTGAAGTAGTCGACGAGGACCGACCAGTGCTCGGCGACGAGGTCGACCTCCTCGGCCAGCTCGCGCTGGGCGGCCCGCAGCGGGTCCTCGCCCTCGACGTCGAGCAGACCGGCAGGCAGCTCCCACTCCTTGGCCGCGACCGGATGACGGTACTGCTGGATGAGCACGGCCCGCCCGTCGTCGTCGAGCGCCAGGACGGCCACCGCACCGGGATGGTCGACGACCTCCCGGGTCAGCCGGGTCCCCTCGAGCTCGAAGGTGTCGCGGCGGACGTCCCACACGGCGCCGTCGAAGACGCGCTCCGATGAGTCCACCTCCCGCCGGACCAGCTCGTCGCGTAGCTCGCTCACGCCGTCGTGCCCGGCTCGCGGGCGCGCTCGACCTCGACGAGGCGGGCGTCACGCTGGGCCTGCACCCCGGCGCCGATCAGGCCGGCGAAGAGCGGGTGCGACCGGTCCGGACGTGACTTGAACTCCGGGTGCGCCTGGGTCGAGACGTAGTAGGGGTGGACCTGGGCGGGCAGCTCGACGAACTCCACGAGACCCAGCTCGGGGTGAGTGCCGCTCACGACGAGACCCGCCGCCTCGAGATCGGAGACGTAGGCGTTGTTGACCTCGTAGCGGTGACGATGCCGCTCGGTGACCTGGGTCGCCCCGTAGGCGCCCGCCGTGACCGACCCGTCAGCCAGGCGCGCCGGGTACGACCCCAGGCGCATCGTCCCCCCGAGGTCGCCCGCTCCCTCGACGAAGGACTTCTGCTCCTCCATCGTCGAGACGACCGGGGCCGGCGTCTGCGGGTCGAACTCGGTCGAGCTCGCCCCCTCGATGCCGGCGACGTTGCGGGCGTACTCGATGACCATGCACTGCAGCCCAAGGCAGATGCCCAGGGTGGGGACCTGCTGCTCGCGGGCCCAGCGCAGGGCCCCGAGCTTGCCCTCGATCCCCCGCACGCCGAAGCCGCCGGGGACGAGGACGGCGTCGACGCCACCAAGGGCCTTCTGCGCGCCCGCCTCGGTCTGACAGTCGTCGGAGGCGACCCACCGGATCGCCACCTTGGCGTCGTGGTGGAAGCCGCCGGCGCGCAACGCCTCGGTCACCGAGAGGTAGGCGTCGGGCAGGTCGACGTACTTGCCGACCAGCGCCACCTCGACCTCGTGCTCGGGGTGGTGCACCCGGCGCAGCAAGGTGTCCCAGGAGTCCCAGTCGACGTCCTTGAACGGCAGGTTGAGTCGGCGGATCACGTAGGTGTCGAGCTGCTCGCTGTGCAGCACCTTGGGGATGTCGTAGATGCTCGGCGCGTCGACGGCGGCGGCGACGGCGGCCGGCTCGACGTCACACATGAGCGAGATCTTGCGCTTGATGTCGGTGGGGATCTCCCGGTCGGCCCGCAGCACGAGCCCGTCGGCCGAGATCCCGACCTGGCGCAGCGCGGCGACGGAGTGCTGGGTCGGCTTGGTCTTCAGCTCCCCGCTCGGGGCGAGATAGGGCACGAGCGAGACGTGAAGGAAGAAGGAGTTCTCCCGCCCGATCTCGTGCCGCACCTGACGCGCCGCCTCGAGGAAGGGCAGCGACTCGATGTCGCCGACGGTGCCACCGATCTCGGTGATGATGATGTCTGGGGCCTCGCCGTCGCTCACCCCGGGGCTGCCCGCGGCGGGCGCGCGCATCCGGTCCTTGATCTCGTTGGTGATGTGCGGGATCACCTGGACCGTGTCGCCGAGGTACTCCCCGCGCCGCTCCCGGGCGATGACCCGGCTGTAGACCTGGCCGGTCGTGACGTTGGCCGATCCCTCGAGGTCTGCGCCGAGGAAGCGCTCGTAGTGGCCGATGTCGAGGTCGCACTCGGCGCCGTCCTCGGTGACGAAGACCTCGCCGTGCTGGAAGGGGTTCATCGTCCCCGGGTCGACGTTGAGATAGGGGTCGAGCTTCTGCATCGTCACCCGCAGGCCGCGCTGGCCGAGGAGGTGCCCGAGGCTCGAGGCCGTCAGTCCTTTGCCGAGGGAAGAGGCTACGCCTCCGGTCACGAAGATGTGCTTGGTGAGAGCCGCCACGGGCTTCCACCTTACGGCACGTCGAGGCTCTCCTCGTACCACCGGGCCCACATCCGAGCCGTGTCCCGCAGACCCGGCCAGCCGGTGGCGCGCTCCCGCGCGACGCCCGCGAGATGCTCGGCGCGGGCCGGGTCGGCGAGGAGGTCGAGCACCCCCGTCGAGATCCGCGCGGCGAAGCTGGGGCCTGGCCCGGGCGGGACCAGCACGCCGGCTCCGTCGACCAGGTCGACCAGTCCACCGACGGCACTGGCGACGACCGGCGTGCCGGCTGCCATCGCCTCCTGCACGACGAGCGCCCGCGCCTCCCACTCGCTCGGGACGACGAGGACGTCGGCAGCGAGCAACCACGCCTCGACCTCGGCGCTCTCGCCGAGCATGGCGACCTCCCCTAGCCCGTCGACCCGGCCCGCCATGTCCTGCTGGCCCGGGCCGACCAGCGCCCACTGGGCAGCTGCGGCGCCGTCGCAGGAGCTCGCGGCGACGAAGGCGTCGAGCCTCTTCTGGGGCGCGACGCGCCCGAGCGCCAGGGCGAGCGGTCGGTGCGGGCTTAGCCCGTACCGCGACAGCAGCTCGCCGCGGTGCTCTGCCCGCCAGCCCGCACGGTCCGTGGCCAGCAGCCCCGGGACCCGCGGGGAGGGCACGGGCGCCAGGCGGGCGTCCCGCGCCCCGAGCGCGACGGCGTCCGCGACGAGGTCCGAGCTGGCGCCGGTGACGAAGGTGGCGCCGCGCACGAGATGGCGGGCCGCCGCCGCACCGACAATCCGTCGCGGCGAGATCCGGGACCCGCGGACCTGGTTGTGCAGGCTGAGGACGACCGGAGGGCCGCCCGAGCCCAGACCTCCGCCACCGCGAGCGGCGCGCACCGCGCGCAGGCCGGCTCGGAAACCGTGGGCGTGCACGACCTCGACCCCGCCGGCCACCTCACGCGCCCGACCAGGGCTGGGGTCGACGACCGCGTGCGGGAAGGCGAACCGGTCCTGCGTGGCGGCGTCGGTGAGGACGGTGACCTCGTGCCCGAGCGTGCGCAGACTGGCGTCCAGGTCACGGACGTGGGTGCCGATCCCCCCGGCGCTCTCCCACAGCACGAGCAGCACCCGGGTCATGAGCGCCACCGCAGCAGTGCCGCACGCACGACGGGATCCACGACCGCAGCGGCGGCCGCGGTCAGGGCGGCGAGCACGGTCGCCACACCGAGCGACACGGCAAGCGCCGGCACCTCCGTGAGGTCGGAGCGCCGGACGAGCCAGGCGAGCACGCACGCGAGGACGAGCGCGCCCCCGACAACCCCGACCAGGCGGGCGAGCCCGGTCACCGCTGTCGGCCCCCAGTCGCGACGGACGAGGACGAGGAGGATCGTGGCGGCGACCGACATCCCCGCAGCACTGGAGCATCCCAGCACCACGAGCGTTCGCCCAGGACCGGCGTCGGGGGCGAGCACCACCGCCGGGACGCCCGCGGAGATCACCCAGCCAACGGCCATCGCGAGGCCGGCCTGCACCGCCCGCCCGTGCAGGTACAGCGACCTCGTCGCCAGCGCCGTCACCGAGAAGCCCACGAGACCGAGGGCGGTGCTCGCCAGCGCCACGGGGAGCGCGTCGAGCGCCCCGGACCCAGCGCCCGCCTGCCGCGCCGAGCGGTCGAGCAGGCCGAACGCGACCCCCACGGCGGGCGCGGCGGCGACCAGGCCCGCAGCCGCCGCGCCGGAGACCGCCGTGACCACGCGCAGCGCCGAGCCCAGCGTCCTCGCCGCGCCCTCCTCGCCGGCGGAGCGGGCGAGCCGGGCGAAGGTGGCCGTGGCGATCGGGACGGCGAGCACCGCGTAGGGCAGGAGGTAGACGGTCTGCGCGTACTGGTGGACGACGAGGGCGCCGTCGCCGCCGGAGCGGTTGGCCACCCGGATCACGACGAGCAGAGCCAGCTGCTGAGCGATCAGCGCGACCACTCCTGCCGCTGCGAGGGAGGCCGCGCGGCCGGTCTCCTCGGCGCTGAGCGACCAGCGTGGCCGCAGGGTGATCCCCGCCGAGGCCGCGACGGCCAGCAGCGGCAGCGAGAGGGCCGCCACCCCGGCGGTCGTCCCGACCCCGAGGATCACCCAGCCGGCCGTGGGGATGACCGCCGAGCCGTCCGGTGGTCGCGGGACGACCGCAGCGTAGAGGAGATAGGTCGCGATGACGACCACGCTCGAGAGCAGCGGCGCGAGCGCGGCGGCGAGGAGTCGCTCGTGCGCCTGCAGCACCCCGGTGACGACGATGCCGATGCCGTAGAGCAGGACCTGGGGGCTGAAGAGGACGAGCAGTCGGGTGCCGAGTGCGGCCGCGCCGTCCACCTCGACCCCGGCGAGCAGGGCCCGGCTGATCCAGGGCGCCGCCAGGGCGAGGGCGATCGAGGCGGGGAGGAGGACGGCGACGGCCCGGGTGAGCAGCGCCGAGGCCACGTGGTCGGATCGCGCCCGTCCGCTCGCCTGGGCGACGAGCGGCACGACGACCGCGGCCAGCACTCCCCCGGCGGCGATCTCGTAGACGAGGTTGGGGACCGCGTTGACGCTCTGGTACACCGTCCCGACCCCGCTCGCGCCGACGGCTCCCGCGAAGGCCAGCCACCGGAGAAGCCCGGCGACCCGAGCGGCCCCGGTGACGACCCCGACCTGGGCGGCGGCCGTGCGCAGGGCGACGCTCTCGCGTGGCCCAGCACTCACCGCTTCGCCCCCTCCGGTCGTGACCGGCCGAGCTGGTCCAGGGCGCGAAGGGCGGGTGTCGCCTCGATCACCCGGGTGAAGCTGATCCGCTCGCTGGCGAGGGTGAGTGCGAGGACGCCTCCGAGCACGCCGGCGCGCGTCGTCGGCCGAAGCGCCCGGACCGCGGAGAGCCCAAGGAGCGAGCCGAGGGCGTTGGCCCCGCAGTCACCCAGTATCGAGCGCCCCGCGAGGTCGTGCGGCAGCACCCCGAGACCTGCACCCAGACCCGCTGCGAGCGCCGGCCGACCAGCTGGCCGGGTCAGCAGGGGGAGACCGATGAGGCAGCCCACCTTCAGCGCCCGCCCCGGACGCAGGTCGAAGAGGTTGAGCAGGTTGGCCGTCCCGGCGATCACCCCGGCATCGACGAGCAGCCACGCGCGCTCCCCTCCCGCCTCCCGGCGCGCCGCCCAGGCGGCGGCGCCGATGATCGTGACGATCTTCAGCGACCCCGTGCTCACCCGGCCGCGGCGCAGCGCGCCGAGGTGACCGCGCACCCCCTTCGTCCCGGCGTCCCCGACGAGGTCGTCGACCAGACCGGCAGCCCCGCTGCCGAGGACGCAGCCGAGCGCCGTCGCGTCTCCCGCGGCTGCGGCTGCGATGGCGGTCGCGGCGACCCAGGCGGGGCCCTCCGCGAGGGTGACGGCGCTCCCGTCGAAGCTCGTCCGTTCGAGGGCGCGTCGGGCCGGAGCCGGGAGGCGGTGGTCAAGGGTGACCAGACCGGCCGCGCAGCCGGCGCCGAGCAGAGCCGCGCCCGCGGCGCTCAGGGGGCGCATCACGACTCGTCGGGGATGGCCGACGTGGCGTCGGCGGCCACCCCGTAGTGCCCGCTGTCGCCGGCGAGCTGCTCCTGGAGCGCCAGGACCACCTGGGCTCGGCCGATGGCCCGCTCCGGACCGTCGACGGTGGACAGCCCGTCGCTCAGCCCGGAGTCCTCGCGGGCCACGCTGACCGGGGAGACGGCCTGGCCGCCCACGGACGGTTCGGGGGCGGTGAGCACCGCACCGCCGCTGCGTCGATCGATGTCGGCGGCGAGCTCGACGAGCTGCGTGGCGGTGCGGGTCGCGGCATCGTCCTCGCCCTGACCGTCGCCTGCGTCCTGGGGGATCATGCCTCCCACGAGGACCACGGCGCTCGGACTCTCCTGGGGCGGGGCGCCGCTGACCAGACCCGCGTCGCCGAGGACGGCGAACGCTGCGCGCCGCTGGGCGGTCGACGGGAGGGGAAGGTTGTCGGCCGAGCGGCTGCCGATGATCAGCCCGAGGATCTCGGGCATCGTCGGCTCGCCAGAGGTCCGCCCGATCGCACGACGGGCGTCGGCGAGCACCTGCGGCGAGCCGGGCGCGAGATCCATGGTCCGCGAGCCCGCCGCGGCGAACCAGTCCTGGTCGACCGTGACGGTGGCCGTGACTCGACCGCCGGCATCCCGCACCGCGTCGGCGATGCCGGTCACGTCGCCGTTGTCGGCCCGCGGCAGACGCACCAGCGCGACCCCGCGCCCGTCGAGCCGGCCGTCGACGACGGTGGGCAGCAGCGTGTCGACGAAGTCGTCCTGCGCCTCCAGGGCCCGGTCGCGCTCCTCGGACTGGGCACGCAGGGTCTCCTTCTCCTGCCGCAGCTTGGTGACCTCGCCGGTCAGGGTGTCGCCGATGTCGTCGCGCAAGGGTCCGGCCCCGAGGAGTACTCCCATCGCGAGCGCGACGAGCACCGCGGCGAGGGAGACCATGTGGTAGCGGAAGTCGATCACGACAGCGCCCCCACGGTGGCCGCCCACAGGTCGTCCCACCACGCCCCGACGATCTGCAGCAGCGCCTGCCCGGTCGGTGTGGCCCACATCGCGACGAGCAGCGCGAGCACCCCGACCAGGGCGAGGAGGAGGATCGACCCCACGGAGATGCGGGCTCGGTAGAGCCGGCTCACCCCCTTCGCGTCGATGAGCTTGCTGCCCACCCGCAGCCGGGTGAGGAAGGTGCTCGACATCCCCGCCCTCCCCTTGTCGAGGAACTCCTCCAGCGTGGCGTGCGTCCCCACGGCGACGATGAGCGTGGCCCCCCGGTCGTCCGCGAGGAGCATCGCGATGTCCTCGCTCGTGCCGGTGGCGGGGAAGGCGACATGGTCGACCCCGAGGGCCTCCACCCGCTCGACGCCGGGCGCGCGCCCGTCCCGGTAGGCGTGCACGACCACCTCGGCACCGCAGGACAAGGTCGCATCGCTCACCGAGTCCATGTCGCCGACGATCAGGTCGGGTCGGTGGCCAGCCTCGACGAGCGCGTCGGCGCCACCGTCCACACCGATGAGCACGGGCTTGTACTCCCGGATGTAGTGCTGCAGCGCCGCGAGGTCGTCCTTGTAGTGGTAGCCGCGGACGACGACGAGGGCGTGCCGACCCTCGAAGTCGGTGCGCACGTCGGGCACCCCGACCCCGTCGAAGAGGAGCGCCCGCTCCTCGATCATGTAGCGCATGGTGTTTTCTGCGAAGGACTCGAGCTGGACGGCGAGCCCGGCGCGGGCCTCCTCCATCGCCGTGCGCACGGACTCGGCGGTGAGCAGCTCGCCGGGGATGACGACCTCGCCGCTGATCAGTCGGGCGCCGTCGAGCTGAGCGGGCCGACCCTCGGCGAGCCGCTCGAAGAGCTCGGGGCCGGCCGCGTCGAGCAGGGGGATCCCCGCCTCGACGATCGCCTCCGGGCCCTGGTTCGGGTAGCGTCCGGTGATCGAGCGGGCGGCGTTGACGACCGCTGCCGGCTGGCACTGCACCAGGGCCTCCCCGCTGACCCGGTCGATGTCCTCGTGGTCGATGACGGCGATCTCACCCGGCCGCAGCCGCTTGGTCAGCTGCTTGGTGCGCCGGTCCATGCGCAGCACCCCGGGCACACCAGGCAGGTCGGTGCCACCGGGGTCGGCGCGCTGCGGACGAAGGGCCATCCGGGGCATCGTCCCACGGCCACCCGAGAGCCTCCGCTCCACCACGCTCACCCCCTCGCGGCGTCGGCCGACGGGTTCGGGGTTCGACCGGCCTGGCACGACTCGAGCAGCTCTTCGGCGTGCGTCAGACCGGCAGAGGAGTCGGCCCCACCCATCATCCTGGAGAGTTCGACGAGGCGGTCGGTTCCGGTGACCTCGTGCACGTCGCTGGCGGTGACCCGGCCGTCTGTCGTCTTGCGCACGACGAGGTGACGGTCGGCGTGCGCGGCGACCTGGGCGAGGTGGGTCACGACGAGCACCTGGCTGCGCCGGGCGAGCGCCTGGAGCCGCGCGCCCACGTCCAGCCCCGCGCGCCCGCCGACCCCGGCGTCGACCTCGTCGAAGACGAAGGTCGGCATCGAGCTCGCGCTGTCGGCGACGGCCACCTCGAGCGCCAGCATGATGCGGGATAGCTCACCCCCGGACGCCGCCTGAGCGACCGAGCGGGGCGGGCTGCCGGGGTTGGCGGCAAGCATGATCTCCACCCGGTCGGCGCCGTGCGGGCCGGCATGTATCAGGCCGTGCGGGCCAGGCACCCGATCGGACTCGTCGCCGCTGGCGGCGCCGACCACGACCGACACCGACGCATCGGGCATCGCGAGGTGGGCAAGCTCCTCGGCGACCCGCTGCGCCAGGGCTTCAGCCGCCCGGCTCCGGGCCCGCGTCAACCCCTCGGCGGCCTCGGCCACCTCGGCCGCGGCCGCCTCGACCTGCTCGGCGATGCCGTCCAGGCGGTCGTCGGCCTGCTGCAGCTCGAGGAGCCGGGAGCGGATGCTGTCGCGGTGGGCCAGGACCGCGTCGATGTCCTCCCCGTAGCGCCGGGTGAGTGCGGTCAGCCGGGCGCGGCGCTCGTGGACGGCGTCGAGCCGCTCGGGGTCGACCTCGATGTCGGCGGCGTACCCGCTGAGGTCGGCCGCGACGTCGATGAGGAGGGTCCGGACCTCGGCGACCCGGTCGCGAAGGGGGGTGAGCCGCCGGTCGCGGTCGAGCACCTGGTCCAGGGCCCGCTCGGCCTCGGCGGTCAGCGCAGCCGCATCAGGATGCTCGGGCAGTTCTCCTCCGCTGAGCGCCCCGTGCGCCTGCAGGGCGGCGACCCGCAGGTCGTCCGCGTGACCGAGGCGCTCGGACTCCTCTCGCAGCGCGTGATCCTCCCCCGGGGTCGGGTCGACGGAGTCGATCTGCTCCAGCTGGTAGGTCAGGGCGTCCAGCTCCTGTCGCCGGCCGGCCTCGGACGCGGTGAGCTCGGCCAGCTCGTCACGCAGCCCGGTCCACCGGGCGCGCGCCTGGTCGTACTCCGAGCGCGCGGCCGCGACCGCCTCGCCGCCGAAGAGGTCGAGGACCTCGCGGTGCTCGCTGGCTCGCCGCAGGCGCCACTGGTCGGCCTGGCCGTGCAGGGCGACCAGACCACGGGTGATCTCACCGAGGGTGCCGACCGGGATCGTCCGACCACCCGCGTGAGCCCGGGACCGGCCGCCCGCCCGGACCACCCGGCTCACCGGCAGCAAACGGTCCTCGAGGCGGGCACCTGCCCCCTTCGCGATGATGCTCGCCTCGGACGGCTCCTCGACCTCGAGCACGGCGTCGATCGAGGACTCGGTGGCGCCCTCGCGGACCAGACCCGCGTCGGAGCGGGCGCCGAGGAGCAGCTCGATGCTGGAGACGAGCATCGTCTTGCCCGCGCCCGTCTCGCCGGTGAGCACGGTCAGCCCCGGATGGAGGTCGACGGTCGCGTCGGCGATGACCCCGAGGTCCTGGATACGGATCTCCTGGATCAACAGGCCCCCTCGTCCTCCGCACGCTCCTCCCTGCGGCCACCACGCCAGCCCTCGACCGACAGGTCGAACTTCGCGACGAGGCGGTCGGTGAAGGGCGAGTCGGTCAGGCGCGCCAGCCGGACGGGCTCTCCGGAGAGCGAGACCTCGATCCGCGAGCCCGGCGGCAGGTCCACGGCGCGCCGCCCGTCGCACCACAGCACGCCGTGGCCGTCGGTGCCGGCGACCAGGTCGACGGCGAGGTGCGCGGTCGGGCTGAGGACCAGCGGACGGGCGAAGAGGGCGTGGGCGCTGAGCGGGACGACGAGGACGGCCTCGACGCCGGGCCAGACGATCGGCCCCCCGGCCGAGAAGGCGTAGGCCGTGGACCCGGTCGGGGTGGACATCACCACCCCGTCGCACCCCCAGGTCGACAGGGGGCGCCCGTCGATCTCGACGGTGAGCACAAGCATCCGCTCGCGGGCCGCCTTCTCCACGGTCACCTCGTTCAGCGCCCAGCTGCGTGCCAGCTCCCGGCCATCGAGGGTGCCCACGACCTCGAGGGTGATCCGCTCCTCGACCGTGTACGAGCGACCGACGATGTGCTCGACCGTCGCGTCGAGGTCCTCACGCTCGGCCTCGGCGAGGAAGCCGACGTGGCCGAGGTTGACCCCGAGCACGGGGACGTCGCTGCCTCGCGCGAGCTCCGCCCCTCGCAGGATCGTCCCGTCTCCCCCGAGGACCACGACGAGCTCGCACCCCGCGGCCGCGCCCCCGGGAGCGGCCGGGTCGCCCGGGACCACCCCAGGGGTCGTGCCGAGCGGGCCGTCCATGAGCTCGCCGACGGGGAGGGCTACCTCGAGCCCTGCGGCCTGCAGTCGCCCCACGACCTGCCCGGCGACGTCGAGCGCCTCGGGCCGACCGGGGTGCGCCACGAGCAGGATGCGCCTGGTGCTCATCAGTGGTCCTCCTGGGTCGTCACGGCCCGCACCGTCTCGGTCTGAGCCTGCCACGACATGCCGACATCGCTCGCGGCGGCCAGCCAGAGCAGGTACTCGCGGTTGCCCTCCCCGCCGGTAATCGGGCTGCGCTCGAGTCCTAGGACGGCAAGCCCTTCTTCCCCCGCCGAGGTGAGGACGCCGACGAGGGCATCGTGCCGCGCTGCGGCAGAGCCGACGACACCGTGCTTGCTCAGGCGGGCCCGACCGACCTCGAACTGCGGCTTGACGAGGAGCACGGCCTGTCCGCCCGGCAGGAGACAGCGCCGGACGGACGGCAGGGCGAGGCGAAGGGAGATGAAGCTCAGGTCGGCGACGATCCGGTCGACCGGGCCGCCGATGTCGCCGGGGCTCAGGCCCCGCACGGTCACCCCGCTGAGGTCGGTGACCCGAGGGTCGGCTCGCAGCTCGCCCGCCAGCTGGTCGTGCCCGACATCGAGCGCGACGACGTGCGCCGCACCCCGGTCGAGGAGGACCTGGGTGAACCCCCCGGTGCAGGCACCGAGGTCGAGGCAGCGCAGGCCCTCGACCCGCCACCCCGCGCCCGCCTGTCCAGCAGGCGCGGATCCGGCGAACGCGTCGAAGGCTCCCACGAGCTTGTGCGCGGAGCGACTGACCCAGCGGGCGTCGTCACCGAGCACCTGGAGCAGCTGGTCGGCGCGCACCCGTTGACTGACCTTCGTCGCGGGCACGCCGTCGATGGTCACGAGACGGCGATCGACGAGGTCCTTGGCCTGTCCACGCGAGCGGGCCAGCCCGCCGTGCACCAGGGCGACGTCGAGCCGGCGCTCTTCACTCACCGAGGTCGCTCAGCCTGCCCTGCAGCGTGCGGTGCAACGACTCGGCCGCACCAAGGATGCCGTCGAGGTCCTCTGCCGGGAGAGCGGTGAGCTCACCGAGAGCACCGTCGATCACGAGGTCGCCGGTCTCGGTGGGGGTGGCATCGGTGGTGGTGGTGGCGTCGGTGGCGACGGGGGCGGTCGGACCTGGCTCACTGGTCATGCCGTGCTCGTCCCGCGCTTCGCCGCGGTGGTGGACGTCGACGACGTGTTCTTCGCAGGGGTCTTCTTGGCCGAGGTCTTCTTGGCAGGGGTCTTCTTGGCGGACGTGCTCGCCGGGGCCCTCTTCGCGGTCGTCTTCTTCGTCGAGGCCTTCTTCGTCGGCGTCTTCTTCGCGGGCGTCTTCTTCGTCGAGGCCTTCTTCGTCGAGGCCTTCTTCGCCGGTGTCCTCGTCGCCGGCGTCCTCGTCGCCGGTGTCCTCGTCGCCCGCTCCTGCTCCTCCGGCTCCGTCCGGGCGCGCAGCGCCGCAGACGCACCGGCGAGGTCGCCGGTCTCCTCCTCCGGCCAGGCAGACCCCCGGGGCGGCGTCACGGCCGACGACGCCTTCGACTGGGCGGAGGCGACGAGCAGGGTATCCGCGACACGGACGACGTCCAGGGCCCGGGTGAGCACCTCCTCGGTGACCGAGAGATAGAGGTGGACGAGCTTGCGGGCCGGATCCATGGCGCGACGCCTTTCACGACGAGGTCATTCGACCCGTCAACGCTACCCTGCCCGCTCCACGAGTCGCTGCATCACGCCTTGGGCGTCGGCGCGGGTCAGTCGGGCGTCGTCGACCGCCGCCCAGACCGCGTCGAGAGCGGCGCGCAGGGCGTCGACGCCCCTCCCCTCGAGCCGCACCTCACTCCCGTCGAACCTCGCCATCGCCCCGCCGCGGCGGTGGGTCCCCTCGCTCAGCTGCGCGGGCGGGTACTCGCCCCGCAGACCCCGCAGATCCTCGAGCACCAGGTCGGGTCGCTCGGTCGGGTCGGCCTGGGCCGCATCGACCCAGCCATGCACGCCGGTGAGCACCAGCGCCCCCTTCGTCCCGGCAGCCGTGGCACCTGCGATGTCGGTCTCGAGCCGGTCTCCGATCGCGAGTACTCGCGCAGGCGGGCAGCCGAGACGGCGGGCAGCGATCTGGTACATCGGCGCGTTCGGCTTGCCGACGACCTCGGGTCGACGCTGCACGGCGCCGGCCACGGCACCGACCAGCGAGCCGTTGCCCGGGGCGATGCCACGCTCGGTCGGGAGGGTCTGGTCATCGTTGGTCGCGAGCCACAGCGCCCCTCCCTCGATGGCGTAGGCAGCTTCGGCGAGGTCGGCAGCACACACCTGCGGGCCATAACCCTGCACGACCGCATCCACCGGCTCGGAGCCCGCCGCGTCGGACGGCAGGACGACCTCGTAGCCGCCCTCGGTCAGGGCTTGGGCGACCCCTGGCCCTCCGATGGCCAGCACGCGTGCCCCCCGCGGCAGTCGCTCGCCGAGGATGGCGGCAGCCGTCGTCGAGCTCGTCACCACGTCCGCGGGGTCGACGTGCAGGCCGAGCGAGCGCAGCTGCTCGGCAACGGCCTCGGGGGGACGTGAGGCGTTGTTCGTGGCGTAGACGACCGGCAGCCCGGTGCCGGAGAGTGCTTCGACCGCGTGCGGTACCGCGTCCGCGCCGCGATAGACGACGCCGTCGAGGTCGCAGATCAGCCCCTCGACCCCGCGCAGCGGGCTTGCCGTGGTCGCTGACGGCGAAGGGGTCACAGCTCGTCCAGCGGACCGACGCCGTCCAGCTCGTCGACCCGCTCGGCGGCATCGGTCAGACCGTCGTTGTCGGCCAGGGCCGCCTTGGCAAACCACTCCCGCGCCTCGTCCCGGCGGCCGACCTCGAGCAGGGCGTCGGCATAGGCGTAGTACAGCCGTTCGGACCCAGGCCGTACTGGTCCGCTCACCGCGTTCTGCAGGGCCAGCACCGCGGCCTGGGGCTGCCCCATGTCTCGGCGGATCCCCGATCCGATGATGAGCATCTCAAGCTGGTCCTCGGCGCCGAGGGAGCGCGCCTCAGGGGAACGCAGCAGCTCGAGCGCCCGCTCGGGCCGGCCAAGTCCCCGCTCGCAGTCGATCATCAGCGGCAACAGGTGCGAGGACCCGCTCAGCCGACGTACGGTGCGGAACTCGGTCAGCGCCCGGGCGAAGTCGCCCGACCGGTAGGCGACGAAGCCGAGCGCCTCCCGGGCCGCCGGGACCCGGCCGGCGCGCCGGACAACCGTCTCGGCGTGCGCCATCGCACCCTCGTAGTCCTCTTCCTCAAGCCGTCGCGCCACCATCACCAGGTGCTGGGCGACCCCATCGGCGTTGTCCTTGCTCAGCGTCCTCAGCTGGGCGCGCACCGATCGGTCCAGCTCGCCGCCGGTGACGTCGTCAGCGATAGCCGGCTCGGGGCGACGCCCCTGCTTCGGGACGAGCCGCGAGCCCGAGACCCGTCCTTCTCGGTCGGCTCCCCCACGCGCGGGCCGGGACGAGCTCGCGCGGCCCTGCCCGTCGCCGCGTTGCCGTCCCCGAGTCGAAGAGCCCTCGCGGCGGGACGGCCCGCGTCGATCGCCGGTCGCGTCTCGCCCGTCACGGGCGCGGTCCTCAGCCACATCGATCTCCTTCGTCGGCGGCGCACGGCCGCGCACAGATTACTGCTCCACCGCGGTGGTCTGACACGACCACTCCCAGCACAGCAGAAGGCCCCTGGTCGCATCACCCTTATGGGGAGCGGCCAAGGGCCTTCCGACTTGAAGTGGTGTCCGGCTGCGTCCTACTCTCCCACACTGTCTCCGGTGCAGTACCATCGGCGCTGAAGGGCTTAGCTTCCGGGTTCGGAATGGAGCCGGGCGTTTCCCCTTCGCTGTGACAGCCGTAACTCTGTCGAGATATTCACGTGTTCAACCACTACCCGGTTGGGGTGTGGGTGTTCGTGTCTCGGGAACCGAGCAGTGGACGCGAGCAGTAAGTTCTTACCTGTTGGTGTTTCTTATGGTTTGTTGGTCAAGTTGTCGGCTTATTAGTACCAGTCAGCTGCGTGCATTGCTGCACTTCCACGTCTGGCCTATCAACCCAGTAGTCTGCTGGGAGCCTCTCACACCATGGGTGTGTGGAAACCTCATCTTGAGACGTGCTTCCCGCTTAGATGCTTTCAGCGGTTATCACTCCCGAACGTAGCTAATCAGCGGTGCCCCTGGCGGGACAACTGACACACCAGTGGTTCGTCCAACCCGGTCCTCTCGTACTAGGGTCAGCCTCTCTCAAGTTTCCTACGCGCGCAGAGGATAGGGACCGAACTGTCTCACGACGTTCTAAACCCAGCTCGCGTGCCGCTTTAATGGGCGAACAGCCCAACCCTTGGGAGCAACTCCACCCCCAGGATGCGACGAGCCGACATCGAGGTGCCAAACCATCCCGTCGATATGGACTCTTGGGGAAGATCAGCCTGTTATCCCCGGGGTACCTTTTATCCGTTGAGCGACGGCGCTTCCACAAGCCACCGTCGGGTCACTAGTTCCGACTTTCGTCCCTGCTTGACATGTCTGTCTCGCAGTCAAGCTCCCTTGTACACTTGCACTCGCCACCTGATTGCCAACCAGGCTGAGGGAACCTTTGAGCGCCTCCGTTACATTTTGGGAGGCAACCGCCCCAGTTAAACTACCCACCAGGCACTGTCCCTGATCCGGATCACGGACCGAGGTTAGACAACCAGAACGACCAGAGTGGTATTTCAACGATGACTCCACACCCGCTGGCGCGGGTGTTTCACAGTCTCCCACCTATCCTACACAAGCCGTCCCGATCACCAATACCAAGCTGTAGTGAAGGTCCCGGGGTCTTTCCGTCCTTCTGCGCGTAACGAGCATCTTTACTCGTAGTGCAATTTCGCCGAGCTCGCGGTTGAGACAGTGGAGAAGTCGTTACGCCATTCGTGCAGGTCGGAACTTACCCGACAAGGAATTTCGCTACCTTAGGATGGTTATAGTTACCACCGCCGTTTACTGGGGCTTAAATTCTCCGCTTCGCCACCAAAAGTGGCTAACAGGTCCTCTTAACCTTCCAGCACCGGGCAGGCGTCAGTCCGTATACATCGTCTTGCGACTTCGCACGGACCTGTGTTTTTAGTAAACAGTCGCTTCTCCCTGGTCTCTGCGGCCCTCACCCCTAGTGAGCAAGCCACTTCAGGGTTTGGGCCCCCCTTCTCCCGAAGTTACGGGGGCATTTTGCCGAATTCCTTAACCACGATTCACTCGATCGCCTTAGTATTCTCTACCTATCCACCTGAGTCGGTTTGGGGTACGGGCGGCATGCACCCTCGCTAGAGGATTTTCTCGACAGCATAGGATCACCCTACTTCCCACAAGTGTGGTCACCATCAGGCCTGAGGATAAATGCCAGGCGGATTTGCCTACCTGACTCCCTGCACCCTTGGACGTGGACTACCATCGCCACGCGGAGGCTACCTTCCTGCGTCTCCCCATCGCTTGGCTACTACGAGATCGGGTCGAGCGTTCCACCCGCAGATGCTGACCCGAAGGCCAGCTGTCGCGGGTTTCAGACTCTTAGCATCACTCGGTTCGCCAGGGGCGGTTGCACGCCGGTTCCGGAATATCAACCGGATGTCCATCGACTACGCCTGTCGGCCTCGCCTTAGGTCCCGACTTACCCAGGGCAGATTAGCTTGACCCTGGAACCCTTGGATATTCGGCGGACGGGTTTCTCACCCGTCTTTCGCTACTCATGCCTGCATTCTCACTCGTGCGGCATCCACGACTGGATCACTCCGCCGCTTCACTCGCCGCACGACGCTCCCCTACCCAACGACACGCCTGGACACCACCCACAAGGAGTCATGTCAAGCAAAGATGTCGATGCCACAGCTTCGGTGGTGTGCTTGAGCCCCGCTACATTGTCGGCGCGGAATCACTTGACCAGTGAGCTATTACGCACTCTTTCAAGGGTGGCTGCTTCTAAGCCAACCTCCTGGTTGTCACGGCAACTCCACATCCTTTCCCACTTAGCACACGCTTAGGGACCTTAGCTGGTGATCTGGGCTGTTTCCCTCTCGACCACGGAGCTTATCCCCCGCGGTCTCACTGCCACGCTTACAACTTACCGGCATTCGGAGTTTGGCTAACGTCAGTAACCTGGTGAGGCCCATCGGCTATCCAGTAGCTCTACCTCCGGTAAGAAACACGTGACGCTGCACCTAAATGCATTTCGGGGAGAACCAGCTATCACGGAGTTTGATTGGCCTTTCACCCCTACCCACAGCTCATCCCCTCAGTTTTCAACCTAAGTGGGTTCGGTCCTCCACGACGTCTTACCGTCGCTTCAACCTGGCCATGGGTAGATCACTCCGCTTCGGGTCTAGACCCAGCGACTAAAACGCCTCATTTAAGACTCGCTTTCGCTACGGCTTCCCCACACGGGTTAACCTCGCCACTGAGCACTAACTCGCAGGCTCATTCTTCAAAAGGCACGCCGTCACAAGACTTAACGCTTGCTCCGACGGATTGTAAGCACACGGTTTCAGGATCTATTTCACTCCCCTCCCGGGGTACTTTTCACCTTTCCCTCACGGTACTTGTCCGCTATCGGTCACCAGGGAATATTTAGGCTTAGCGGGTGGTCCCGCCAGATTCACACGAGATTTCTCGGGCCCCGTGCTACTTGGGATAACTCACGGGAGTGCACAACATTTCGTCTACGGGGGTCGCACCCTCTACGCCCAGCCATTCAAGACTATTCGACTATGCCACGCATTTCTCACTCCCTGACGGATCATCAGCTCCGCCGGCAAGCTCCCACAACCCCGCACCTGCAACGCCTGACAGCTATCACACAGGCACGGTTTAGCCTGATCCGCTTTCGCTCGCCACTACTCACGGAATCGCGGTTGCTTTCTCTTCCTGTGGGTACTGAGATGTTTCACTTCCCCACGTTCCCTCAACCCTGCCTATATATTCAGCAGGGAGTGACTGGACTTAACCTCCAGCCGGGTTTCCCCATTCGGAAATCCTCGGATCACAGTCTGGTTATCGACTCCCCGAGGCTTATCGCAGATTCCTACGTCCTTCTTCGGTTCCTGGTACCAAGGCATCCACCGTGCGCCCTTAAAAACTTGAGCCACAAAAGATACACAAAGATAAGATGCTCGCGTCCACTGTTCAGTTCTCAACACACGACCAGCCACCAACCGAAACCACCAGCACCACACACCACCAACAAAAGAAGCGCGAACTCCTTCTGCAGGCGACGGGTATACCGGCCACGGCCAGCCCCAGCCACAGAGACCACCACACACCACCCCACGGGCGGCGCATGATCCCTCAGGACCCAACAACGTGCCATCTTCTTCTGTGCCGACACCCACCACACCAGACCCCATCAGGCAGCTTTCCCCACCACCAAGCACCCCCACCCTCGAAAAAGAGAGAAGGGGACGCGTGGTGGTCGTACTCACGCCAACAGGGCCCACAGCAGTGAGCGCCTCGCAACCGATGTTCCACCCAGAGCAACCTGCCGCCCCACACACGGGGACGAAACAGGCCACCACCAACCCCACCACGTGGGGCCGGTTGAGTGAGCTCCTTAGAAAGGAGGTGATCCAGCCGCACCTTCCGGTACGGCTACCTTGTTACGACTTAGTCCCAATCACCAGTCCCACCTTCGACGGCTCCCCCCACAAGGGTTGGGCCACCGGCTTCGGGTGTTACCGACTTTCGTGACTTGACGGGCGGTGTGTACAAGGCCCGGGAACGTATTCACCGCAGCGTTGCTGATCTGCGATTACTAGCGACTCCGACTTCATGGGGTCGAGTTGCAGACCCCAATCCGAACTGAGACCGGTTTTTTGGGATTCGCTCCACCTTACAGTTTCGCAGCCCTTTGTACCGGCCATTGTAGCATGCGTGAAGCCCAAGACATAAGGGGCATGATGATTTGACGTCATCCCCACCTTCCTCCGAGTTGACCCCGGCAGTCTCCTATGAGTCCCCACCATCACGTGCTGGCAACATAGAACGAGGGTTGCGCTCGTTGCGGGACTTAACCCAACATCTCACGACACGAGCTGACGACAACCATGCACCACCTGTATACCAGCCACAAAGGGAACACCCATCTCTGAGTGCGTCCGGTATATGTCAAGCCTTGGTAAGGTTCTTCGCGTTGCATCGAATTAATCCGCATGCTCCGCCGCTTGTGCGGGCCCCCGTCAATTCCTTTGAGTTTTAGCCTTGCGGCCGTACTCCCCAGGCGGGGCGCTTAATGCGTTAGCTGCGGCACAGACCTCGTGGAATGAGGCCCACACCTAGCGCCCAACGTTTACGGCATGGACTACCAGGGTATCTAATCCTGTTCGCTCCCCATGCTTTCGCTTCTCAGCGTCAGTAGTGGCCCAGAGACCTGCCTTCGCCATCGGTGTTCCTCCTGATATCTGCGCATTTCACCGCTACACCAGGAATTCCAGTCTCCCCTACCACACTCTAGCCTGCCCGTACCCACTGCACGTCCAAAGTTAAGCCTTGGATTTTCACAGCAGACGCGACAAACCGCCTACAAGCTCTTTACGCCCAATAATTCCGGACAACGCTCGCACCCTACGTATTACCGCGGCTGCTGGCACGTAGTTAGCCGGTGCTTCTTCTGCAGGTACCGTCACCCAAAGGCTTCTTCCCTGCTGAAAGAGGTTTACAACCCGAAGGCCGTCATCCCTCACGCGGCGTCGCTGCATCAGGCTTGCGCCCATTGTGCAATATTCCCCACTGCTGCCTCCCGTAGGAGTCTGGGCCGTGTCTCAGTCCCAGTGTGGCCGGTCGCCCTCTCAGGCCGGCTACCCGTCGTCGCCTTGGTAAGCCACTACCTCACCAACAAGCTGATAGGCCGCGAGTCCATCCCAAACCGAAAAACTTTCCACACCACCCCATGCGAGGCGATGTCATATCCAGTATTAGACGCCGTTTCCAGCGCTTATTCCAGAGTCCGGGGCAGGTTACTCACGTGTTACTCACCCGTTCGCCACTAATCCACCCGTGCAAGCACGGGCTTCATCGTTCGACTTGCATGTGTTAAGCACGCCGCCAGCGTTCGTCCTGAGCCAGGATCAAACTCTCCGTTGATGAACAAAACCCCCACCCCCCACAAGAGCAAGGGGCAAGAGCCAATCCAAAACACCGAAGTGTCAAACATCCCAGCCGAGACGCAACAACTAGCAAAACCTAGTCATCACAATCCCAACCAAAGGAAAAGACCACCACCAACACACACCCACACCACAACGATGCAGGCACACGCCAGTGACAGCCCAAAAAAATTGGCATCGATCACTAAAAAAATGACACGCTGTTGAGTTCTCAAGAATCACACACACACCAACAAGCACAACCCAACCGGGCCACACCATCAGGGCGTCTGATCGTCATGCTCACCGCCGTAGCGGCGAGCATCTACTGTAGCAGCCCTTCCGGGCGGCTCACAACTTGCTCAGCTCCGGGGACCGGCCTACTTGGTGCGACCCGGCAAGGGCCGCCGCTTGGTGTCCGTTCCTCCCGTATCGGGCTGACTGGAGAAACAGTAGACGGTGTCGGCCGCGCGAACCAAATCGGGGCTGTGTGGCCGCCTCTGCAGCCGGCGTCAGGCGCGTGCGAGCCGAGCCGCGGCGAGGTTCTTCTTGCCGCGACGCACGACCGCCACCTGCCCGTGGAGGAAGTCCTCCGGTGCCAGGGCCGCCTCCGAGTCGGCGATCTTGACCCCGTTCACCGAGGCCGCACCGTCCGCCACCGCCCGCCGGGCGGCGTTGCGGCTCTCGACGAGTCCGGTCGCGACGAGCACGTCGACGATGGTGTCGCCCGGGGCGACCTCGCCCCCCGGCAGCTCGTCCGTGGCGTCCCTGAGGGTGTCGGCCCCAAGGGTGCGCAGGTCCCCCTTGCCGAAGAGTGCCTCCGAGGCCGCTACCACCTGCTCGGTCGCGTCGGCGCCGTGCACGAGCGTGGTCACGTCGGCTGCGAGAGCACGCTGGGCGGCTCGGCGGTAGGGCTCCTCCGCCACCTGCCGCTCGAGCTCGGCGATCTCCTCCTGACCACGATCGGTGAAGGTCTTCAGCAACGCCACGACCGAGGCGTCCTCGACGCCCAACCAGTACTGGTAGAAGGCGTACGGGCTGGTCATCGTCGGATCCAGCCATACGGCGTTGCCCTCGGACTTGCCGAACTTGCGGCCCTGGGAGTCGGTGATCAACGGGGTCGTCAGGGCGTGCGCCGACCCTCCGTCGACGCGGTGGATCAGGTCGACTCCGGCGGTGATGTTGCCCCACTGGTCCTGGGCACCGGTCTGCAGCGTGCAGCCGTGCTCACGGTACAGGTGGAGGTAGTCCAGCGCCTGGAGGATCTGGTAGCTGAACTCGGTGTAGCTGATCCCCTGCTCCGACCCGAGCCGAGCGGCGACCGCATCCTTCTTGATCATCTGGTTGACCCGGAAGTGCTTGCCGTAGTCACGCAGGAAGTCAAGCGCCGAGATCGGTGCGGTCCAGTCGAGGTTGTTCACGAAGACCGGCTCGGCCCCCTCCTTCGAGGTAAGGATCCTGCGGACCTGTGCGGCGATGCGCTCGACGTCCTGCGCCGTCTGCTCCTTGGTCTTCAGCACCCGCTCGCTCGTCGGTCGCGGGTCGCCGATGAGACCGGTCGAGCCGCCGACCAGACCGATGACCTGGTGCCCGGCTCGTTGGAGGTGACGCAGCAGGATGAGCTGGACGAGGTTGCCGAAGTGCAAGGACGGGGCCGTCGGGTCGAAGCCGCAGTAGACCGTGATCGGGCCGTCCGCCAGCGCCTGCCTAAGGGCGGACTCGTCGGTCGTCTGCGCCACGAGCCCACGCCACGTGAGCTCGTCGAGGATGTCGGTCACCGCGGGTCACTGCCTTCGTGTCTGGGAGCGGGGTCGGGGGCAAGCCTGCCACGCCGCCCGGGGCGGTACGCCGACACGCTCGGCTCACCGTCGACCCAGAAGCGCCAGGGGTAGGCGACCGCGTCCCCGCCGGGTCCGCTCACCCCGACCCGGGGTCCGCTGCGGATGAGCGAAGGGGGAAGAGCCTCCCTCTTCGACACCGCGACCCGGCCCGAGCCGAGGGCGTCCGAGCCGTCGTCAGAGGAGTCGAGGGCGAGCGCCTTGGTCAGCCGAGCCGGGCCGCGGGTCCAGTCCCGTGGTCGCACCGCAGCGCGCCGGGCGGCGACGAGGTCGTGGCCGCGGATCACCTCACCGGCCCGCAGCAGCACCGCCCCGGAGCGGCCCGGCGGCCAGCAGACGAGGTTGGCGCACCAGTGCATGCCGTACGTGAAGTAGAGGTAGAGGTGACCGGGCGGGCCCCACATCGACTCGACCCGCGGGGTGCGGCCGCGGTAGGAGTGCGAGCCGGGGTCCTCCCCCTGGCCGCGGTACGCCTCGACCTCGGTGAGCCGCACGACGACGTCGTCGACGCGCAGGTGCGCGCCGAGGAGCTCGGGCGCCACCTCGACCGGGTCCCGGTCGAAGAACGAGCGCGGCAACGGCGCGGGGTCGGGGCTCACCGAATGCTCAGCGGGCGACGATGCGGGTGCTCGCCCACTCCCCGAGCTCGTCGGCACGGGCTCGGGCCGCCTGCAGCTGCTCGGCCACGCGGGCGGGGGCGGTTCCCCCCTTCGCGTCCCGGGAGGCCATCGATCCCTGCACCGAGAGCACCTCGCGCACCCCGGACGTGAGGTGCGGCGAGATCGCGGCGAGGTCCGCGTCGGAGAGGTCCCACAGCTCGATGCCTCGCTCCTCGCACACCCGCACGCACGACCCGGCGACCTCGTGCGCGATGCGGAAGGGCACCCCTTCGCGAACCAACCACTCCGCCACGTCCGTCGCGAGCGAGAAGCCCTGGGGCGCGAGAGCGGCCATCCGGTCGGTGTGGAACCTCAGCGTGGCCACCATCCCCGCCACAGCGGGCAGCAGCAGCTCGAGAGTGTCGACGGCGTCGAAGACCGGCTCCTTGTCCTCCTGCAGGTCCCGGTTGTAGGCCAGCGGCAGCGCCTTGAGCGTCGCGAGCAGGCCGGCCAGGTCACCGATGAGCCGGCCGGCCTTGCCGCGGGCCAGCTCGGCGACGTCGGGGTTCTTCTTCTGCGGCATGATGCTCGACCCGGTCGAGTAGCTGTCGTCGAGGGTGACGAAGGCGAACTCCTTGGTCGCCCAGAGGATGACCTCCTCGGACAGCCGCGAGATGTCGACCGCGGCCATCGCGCAGACGAAGGCGAGCTCGGCGACGAAGTCCCGCGACGCGGTGCCGTCGATCGAGTTCTCGACCGAGGAGTCGAAGCCGAGGTCGGCGGCGACCGCTTCCGGGTCGAGACCGAGGCTGGAGCCGGCGAGCGCACCCGAGCCGTAGGGAGAGGAGGCGGTGCGCCGGTCCCAGTCGCGCAGCCGCTCGACGTCGCGCAGCAGCGGCCAGGCGTGCGCGAGGAGGTGGTGGCCCAGCAGCACCGGCTGGGCGTGCTGCAGGTGGGTGCGACCGGGCATCGCCGCGGTCGGGTGGTCCTCGGCCTGGGCGAGCAGAGCCTCCACGACGGCGAGCAGGTGCGCGGCAACGACCCGCGCGTGGTCGCGCAGGTACATCCGGAAGAGCGTGGCGACCTGGTCGTTGCGCGAGCGCCCCGCGCGCAGTCGCCCGCCGACCTCGGCCCCGGCGCGCTCGATGAGTCCGCGCTCCAGCGCGGTGTGCACGTCCTCGTCGTCGGCGGCGGGGATGAAGGAGCCGGACTCGACGTCGGCCAGGAGCTGCTCCAGCCCGGCGAGCATCGCGTCGCGGGTGTCGTCGTCGAGCAGCCCGGCGGCGTGCAGCACCCGGGTGTGGCCGCGCGAGCCGGCGATGTCGTACGGCGCCAGCCGCCAGTCGAAGTGGGTGGACTTGCTCAGCGCGGCAAGCGCATCGCTCGGCCCGCCGGCGAAGCGGCCGCCCCAGAGGCTGATCCGACCCTCGCCGGTGGTCTGGTCCTGGGTCACGCGGTCTCCTCGGTCTCGGTCTCGCTGTCGGTGGGGGTGTCGGTGCTGGTGTCGGTCGTAGCGGGTGGTGTCGCGGTCGACTCGTCGCGGGTCGCGGTCAGCGCGTGGAGCCGGTGCACGAGGCCCTCGGCGGCATCGGAGCCCACGGTGACGACCATGATCGTGTCGTCACCGGCGATCGACCCGACGACCTCGGGCATCCGTGAGTGGTCGATCGCCGAGGCGAGGTAGCTGGCCGCCCCCGGGGGCGTGCGCAGCACGACGATCTGCTCGCTGCGCTCGGCGGTCACGAGGAGCTCCTCGCACAGCCGCCGGAGCCGGTCGTCGTGCTCCTGGGGGTCGACGGCGGCCCGGGGGGTGCGGTCTCCCCCTTCGCCGGGGACGGCGTAGACCAGGGCGCGCCCGACCCGGACCTTTTCGGCCCGCAGGTCGAGGAGGTCACGGCTGAGCGTCGCCTGGGTCACCGAGATGCCGTCGGCCTCGAGCAGCTCGAGCAGCTCGACCTGGGAGCGCACCGCGTGCTCGGAGAGGAGCTTGACGATCCGGGCCTGGCGGCCCTGCCGGGTCGAGACGATCATGGCATGCTCCCTCCGCTGAGCAGGAAGGCCAGGACCGCCTTCTGCGCGTGGAGCCGGTTCTCCGCCTCGTCCCAGACGACCGACTGCGGGCCGTCGATGACCTCGGCGCTGATCTCGAACCCGCGGTAGGCGGGGAGGCAGTGCAGGACGAGGGCGTCCCGGGCGGCCCGGACGAGCAGCTCGGGGGTCAGGGCGAAGGGGGTGAACGGCGAGTCCTCGGCCTGGCGAGAGGTCTTCTCCCCCTCCTGGCCCATCGACACCCAGGTGTCGGTGGCGACGGCGTCGACGCCGTCCACCGCGGCCAAGGGATCGTCGGTGACGCCGACCGAGCCGCCGGTCTCGGCGGCGATCCGCTCCGCGCGGGTGAGGATGTCGGCCCTCGGGCGGTGGCTGGCCGGAGAGGCGAGGCGCACGTGCATCCCGGCGGTGGCGCAGGCGAGCAGGTAGCTCTGCGCCATGTTGTTCGCGCCGTCGCCGAGATAGGCGAGGCTCCGTCCGGCCAGGTCGCCGCGGTGCTCGCGGATCGTCATCAGGTCCGCGAGGAGCTGGCAGGGGTGGTAGTCGTCGGTCAGGGCGTTGACCACGGGGACCGCGGCGTGTCGAGCCATCTCCTCGAGCCGGTCCTGCCCGTAGGTGCGCCAGACGATCGCCGAGACCTGGCGGCCGACGACGCGGGCCACGTCGGCGACGGACTCGCGGACCCCGATCTGGGCCAGGTCGCCGTCGACGACCATGGGGTAGCCGCCGAGCTCGGAAACTCCGGCGGCGAAGGAGAGCTGGGTGCGCAGGGTGGGCTTGTCGAAGATGATCGCGACGGTCTGTGGGCCCTCCAGCGGACGCCGGGCGTAGCGGTCGGCCTTCATCGCCAGGGCCAGGTCGAGGACGCGGCGCTGCTCCTGCGGGGTGAGGTCGTCGTCGGCGAGCAGGTGGCGGGTCATGGGGTGCTCCTGGCGGCGGCCGAGTCGAGGATGGTCGGGAGGGCGGTGACGAGGCGGTCGAGCTCGTCGTCGGTGACGACGAGCGGTGGGGCGAGGCGGATCGCGTCCGGGGCGACCGGGTTGACGAGGAAGCCGGCCTCGCGCGCGGCCAGCGCCACGGCCGCCGCGCACGGCTCGCGCAGGGCGATGGCGCGCAGCAGGCCCCGCCCTCGGATCTCGCGCACCATGGGGTGCTCCAGCGCGGTGATGGCGCGCGCCAGCCGGTCTCCCGCGCGCTGGGCGTGCGCGACGAGACCGTCGCGCTCGATCGTGTCGAGCACGGTCAGCGCGGCGGCGCAGGCCAGGGGGTTGCCTCCGAAGGTCGACCCATGCTGCCCCGCGGCGAGCAGACCGGTCACCTCGGGGCCGAAGGTCACGAGCGCCCCGATCGGCACCCCGCCCCCGAGGCCCTTGGCGAGGGTCATCGCGTCGGGGACGATGCCGCGCTGCTGGTGGGCGAACCACGAGCCGGTCCGGGCGATGCCGGTCTGGATCTCGTCCACGACGAGCAGGGCACCGACCTCGGTGGTCAGCTCGCGCGCTGCCCTGAGGTAGTCGGTGCTCAGCGGTCGCACCCCTGCCTCGCCCTGGACCGGCTCCAGGATGAGCATGGCGGTGCGCTCGTCGAGGGCCGCCCGCAGGGCGCCGACGTCGTCGGGCGGGACGTGGTGGACGTCCGGGATGAGCGGCTCGAAGGGGTCGCGGTAGGCGGCCTTGTGGGTGAGCGCGACGGCCCCGGTGGTGCGTCCGTGGAAGGCACCCTCGAGCGCGACGATCCGGGACCGTCCAGTGCGGCGCGAGAGCTTGATCGCCGCCTCGACGGCCTCGCTGCCGCTGTTGCAGAAGAAGACCCCGGAGCCGGGGGGCGCCGCCGCGAGCTCGAGCACGCGCTCGGCGGCGCTGACCTGCGCCGGCGTGGTGAAGAAGTTCGAGACGTGGACGAGCTGGCCGACCTGCCTGCTCAGCGCGGCGACGAGGTCCGGGTGGGCGTGCCCGAGGCTGTTCACCGCGATGCCGGAGAGCAGGTCGAGGTACGCGCGGCCCTCGACGTCCCAGACCGTGCATCCCGAACCGTGGTCGAGGACGAGGCCGGGCACGCCGAAGACCGTGATCGCGCTGTCGTCGTAGCGCTGCAGCCAGTCGGCGGTCGTGCCGGTCTGCGCGCGCGTGCCGGTCTGTGCACTCGTGCCGGTCTCTGCATTCATCGCGTGGCCTCGCCGGCGGTCTCGTCGGGCACGATCATCGTCCCGATGCCCTCGGTGGTGAAGATCTCGAGGAGCATCGAGTGGGCCTGTCGCCCGTCGACCACATGCGCCTGCGGCACTCCCCCTTCGACCGCCCGTACGCAGGCCTCGAGTTTCGGGATCATCCCGCTGTCCACCGACCGCAGCAGCTCGCGGGCGCCGGCGACCGAGAGCCGGCTGAGCAGCGAGTCCCGGTCCGGCCAGTCGGCGTACACCCCTTCGACGTCGGTGAGCACGACGAGCTTCTGGGCCCGCAGCGCGACCGCGAGCGCGGCGGCGGCACTGTCGGCGTTGACGTTGAGCACCTGGCCGGTCGCGTCGAGGTCCGGGGCGATGCTCGAGACCACCGGGATCCGGCCCGCGCCGAGGATGTCGCGTACCGCCGACGGGTCGACCTGCTCGACGTCGCCGACGAGCCCGAGGTCCACCTCCTCGCCGTCCACCTCGACGCTGCGGCGCCGGGCGCCGAAGAGCCCGGCATCCTCGCCGGACAGCCCGACGGCGACCGGACCGTGCTCGTTGAGCAGACCGACGAGCTCGCGTCCGACCTGGCCCATGAGCACCATGCGCACGACCTCCATCACCTCGGGGGTGGTGACGCGCAGCCCGCCCTGGAACTCGCTCGCCAGCCCCAGCCGACGGAGCATCGCGGCGATCTGCGGCCCTCCGCCGTGGACGACCACCGGACGCAGGCCCGCATGCCGCAGGAAGACGACGTCCTCGGCGAAGGCGCGCCGCAGGGCATCGTCGGTCATCGCGTTGCCGCCGTACTTCACGACGACGAGGGCGCCGTGGAATCGCTCCAGCCAGGGCAGCGCCTCGATCAGGGTGCTTGCCTTGCTGCGAGCGACGCGAAGGGCGGCAGCGTCGATCGCGCCGCGCAGGGTCGGCACCTCGGCGCTCATGTCGAGTACGCCGAGTTCTCGTGGACGTAGTCGTGGGTGAGGTCGTTGGTCCACACCGTCACCTCGTGCTCTCCGGCGTGCAGGTCGATGATGACACGCACCTCGCGGGCGCTGAGGTCGACCCTCCCGCGGTCCTCGCCCACCCCGCCCGCGCGGCACACCTGGACCCCGTTGATCGCGACGTCGAGCACCCCCGGCTCGAAGTCGGCCGAGGTCGTCCCGACGGCGGCGAGCACCCGCCCCCAGTTGGGGTCCTCACCAAAGACGGCGCACTTGAAGAGGGCGTTGCGCGCGACCGCCCGAGCCACCTCCAGCCCGTCGTCCTCGGAGGCAGCGCCGATCACGCTCACCGCGATGTCGTGGCGGGCACCCTCGGCGTCCCCGATGAGGGCGCGGGCGAGCTCGGCGCACACCCGGCGGACCGCCTCAGTGAGCTCGTGGCGCCCCGGGGTGATGCCCGAGGCGCCGGAGGCCAGGAGCAGGACGGTGTCGTTGGTGGACTGGCAGCCGTCGGAGTCGATCCGGTCGAAGGTCGTGCGGACCGCCTCGCGCAGCACCGCGTCGGCGTCCGGCGCGGCGAGCACCGCGTCGGTGGTGATCACGACGAGCATCGTCGCCAGCGCCGGGGCGAGCATGCCCGCGCCCTTGGCCATCCCCCCGACGCTCCAGCCGTCGCCGGTGACGGCCGCGCTCTTGGGCACGGTGTCGGTCGTCATGATCGCCTCGGCCGCGGCGGGCCCGCCCTCGGCGCCCAGCGCGGCGGAGGCGTCGTCGACCCCGGCCAGCAACCGGTCCATCGGCAGCAGCTCGCCGATGAGCCCGGTGCTGCAGACCGCGACGTCTCCGGCGGAGACGCCCAACCGCTCGGCCAGGTGCTCCGCCGTGCGGTGGGTGTCGGCGAAGCCCTGGGCTCCGGTGCAGGCGTTGGCGCCGCCGGAGTTGAGCACCACCGCGTCGACCCGGCCGTCGCCGACCACCTGGCGTGTCCAGGTGACCGGGGCGGCCTCGACCCGGTTGGAGGTAAAGACGCCCGCGGCCACGTGCTCGGGGCCGTCGTTGACCACGACGGCGACGTCGGGGCGCCCGCTGGCCTTCAGCCCAGCGGTGACCCCGGCTGCGCGGAAGCCGCGCGGGGTGGTGACGCTCATGACTCCTCCTTCGGCGGTGGCGTCCAGGACGAGAGCGACGAGGCGGTGACGACCAGCCCCGCCTTGCGCCAGGCGGTCGCTGCGTCCGTGGCCCGCTCGGCCGGGACGAGGATCCAGTCGGTGTCATAGGTCGACATCGTCAGCAGCGGGATGCGCCGCTGGGTCGTCGGGCCGAGCAGCTCGTGCATCACCCCCACCATCTCGAAGTCGAGCGGACCGGCGACCTCGAAGGCGACGTAGGGCCCCTCCTGCCGGGTGCCCGACGGGACGAGGTGGGCGTCGCAGAGCACCGAGGTCTCGTCCGGTGTCCGGGTGATGGAGCAGAAGCGGGCGCTGGCCAGCGGCCAGGTCGGGTCCTCCCCCGCGGCCAGCCGGGCGATCGCGAGCTGCTCGGGGTGCTGCATCAGGTGCAACGGCATCCGGCTCACGGGGCCACCCCGATCACCGGGAGGCCGGTGTCCTCCGGCAGGCCGAGGGCGAGGTTCATCGACTGCACCGCAGCCCCGGCGGTCCCCTTCGTGAGGTTGTCGACGGCGGCGACGGCGACGACCCGACCCGCATGCGCGTCGAGGGTGACCTGGACGTGCACCTGGTTGCTCCCGAGCACGTCGCCGGTGCGCGGCCAGCGCCCCTCGGGCAGGAGGTGGACGAAGGGCTCGTCGTCGTAGGCGCGGGACCACGCGTCGCGCACCGCGCGCTCGTCGCAGCCCTCGGCCACCCGGGCGGTCGCGGTCGCGAGGATGCCCCGCGGCATCGGGGCGAGGGTGGGGGTGAAGGACACCCGGGCGGCTCGCCCGGCGGCGAGCGCGAGGTTCTGCTCGATCTCCGGGGTGTGCCGGTGCGCCCCGCCGACGCCGTAGGGCGACATCGCCCCCATCACCTCGGCGCCGATCAGGTGTGCCTTGGCGGCGCGTCCGGCGCCAGAGGTCCCCGAGGCAGCGACGACGACGACGTCCTCGGGCTCGCAGACGCCCGCGGCAAGGCCGGGCGCGAGGGCGAGGCTGACCGCGGTCGGGTAGCAGCCCGGCACCGCCACCCGCCGGGCCCCGCGCAGGCTCTCCCTCCCCTTCGTCCCGTCGCCGGTGACGAGCTCGGGCAGGCCGTAGGGCCAGGTCCCGGCGAAGGGGGTGTCGTAGAAGCGGGTCCAGGCGCTCTCGTCGCGCAGCCGGTAGTCGGCGCCGCAGTCGATCACCACGGTGTCCTCACCGAGCTCGGCGGCGATCCGCGCCGAATGGCCGTGCGGCAGGGCGAGGAAGACGATGTCATGGCCGGCGAGGACCTCGGGGGTGGTCTCGTCGAGCACGCGGTCGGCGAAGGGGGTGAGCTGGGGCGCGATGTCGCCCACCGTGGATCCGGCGTTGCCGGAGGCCGTGAGGGCCCCGACCTCGATGTCCGGGTGACCCGCGAGCAGGCGGATCAGCTCCGCCCCCGCGTATCCGCTCGCGCCTGCGACCGCCGCCGTCTTCATCTGCATGATCTTACATGACCATGAGTGAGTATCCACACGCGCCCCCTGGCGCGGCGTTGCCCGGCCCTACCGCTGCACCGCCCCCGTCGCCGTCGCCGCCGCGGCGACGGCGGCATCCCGTGCGGCGCTCACCTCGTCGGTCGTCAGCGTGCGCTCGCCGGAGCGGAAGGAGAGCCGGTAGGCCAGCGACTTGCGTCCCTCCCCCAGCTGGTCGCCGCGGTAGACGTCGAAGAGCGCGAGCGCCTCGAGATCGGCGCCGGCCCCGGAGCGCAGGGCGCCCTCCACCGCGGCGGCCGGGACGGAGTCGTCGACGACGAGCGCCACGTCGGTGTGCGCCACCGGGAAGGTCGAGAGGGTGCGGGCGCGGACCGGCACCCCGGAGGCCGCGACGAGGGCGTCGAGGTCCAGCTCGGCGGCCACCGGCCGGCCGGGCAGCCCCGTCGCAGCGGCCACCGCGGGCGCGAGCTCCCCGACGTGCCCCACGGCGAGCTCCTCGCCGTCGACCACGACAACGACCCGGGCGCACCGGCCCGGGTGGAACGGCTCGACGCTGTCGGCGCACAGCTGGACCTCCAGCGCGAGCGCCTCACCGATGGCGCGGACGATCTCGACCGCATCGGTGGTCTCGGCGGCTCGGCCGCTGCCCCACCATCCGGCCCGATCCCGCTCGCCGACGAGGACGAAGGCGAGGTGGCGCGGCTGGTCCGGGACCCCGGCGTGGATCGCGGCGAGGGTCGCCGCGTCGGGGTGGGCTCCGACGTCGAGGGTCGGTGCGGCGGCACGCTCCCCGCGCTGGTCGAGCACCAGCCCGATCTCGAAGAGGGCGACGTCCTTGGCCCCGCGGGAGACGTTGCGGCGGGCGGAGTCGATGAGCGTGGTGAGCAGGCGGGTGCGCAGCAGCGGCTGCTCGTCGGAGAGCGGGTTGAGCACCGCCACCGTGCGCTCTCGCTCGGCGCCTGCGTCCAGGCCGAGCGCCTCGTGCTGGGCGTCCCCGACGAAGGGGGCGCTCCACACCTCGCTCAGACCCTGGTCTGCGAGGAGGTCGGCCAGCCGGCGCCGGACCCGCTGGGCGTGGGTCAGCCCCGACCCACCTGGCGGGGTCGGCAGCACCGACGGGATGCGGTCGTAACCGCCGAGCCGGGCGATCTCCTCGACAAGATCCTCTCCGGTGCGCAGATCGGGTCGCCAGCTCGGCGGGGTGACCTCGATCGGGTCCTCGCCGGTCACGGCGGCGCCGATCTCGGTGAGCGAGCGGCGCACCTCCTCGGCGGGGTAGTCGACGCCGACGATCCGGCTCGGCATCGAGACGGGCAGGGTGATCGGGGTCGGGAGCGGGGGCTCGCCGACGTCGGTGACGCCGGGGTCGGCCACCCCGCCGCCGTGCTCGACGAGCAGCTCGACGGCGCGCTGCGCCGCGGCGGGCGCGAGCAGCGGGTCGACGCCACGCTCGAAGCGGCGCGAGGCCTCTGAGGGCAGCTTGTGCCGGCGAGCGGTGCGGGCCACGGTGACCGGGTCGAAGTGGGCCGCCTCGATGAGGATGTCGGTCGTGCTCTCGCCGACCTCGCTGTCCTGCCCGCCCATGACGCCGGCCAGGGCGAGGACCCGCTCGCCCCCGTCGGTGATGAGCAGGTCCTCGGCGTCGAGGGTCCGCTCAGTCCCGTCGAGGGTGCGCAGGCGCTCCCCGGCTCGCGCCCGACGCACGAGGACCGGACCCTCCAGCGTCGCCAGGTCGAAGGTGTGCAACGGCTGACCGAGGTCGAGCATGACGTAGTTGGCGATGTCGACCGGTAGGGAGATCGGCCGCATGCCAGCCTCGGTGAGCCGGGTCGCCATCCACGGCGGGGTGGGCGCGGACACGTCGACCCCCCGCACGACGCGGGCCACGTAGCGGCCGCAGCCGGCCTGGCCGCGGATCGGGCGGTCGTCGCGCAGCTCGACCGGGTAGCCGTCGGCCGTGGGCGCCGGCGCCCGCTCGGTGAGGGCGGGGACGGGGTCGACGAAGGGGGCACCCGTGGCGTGCCCGTACTCCCGGGCCACTCCCCGGATCGAGAAGCAGTACCCCCGGTCCGGGGTGACGTTGATCTCGACGGTCTCGCGGTCCAGGCCGAGCAGCGCGATCGCGTCCTGGCCCGGGGTGAGCTCCGCGGCGTCCGGGCGGTCGGTGAGGACGAGGATGCCGTCGTGGTCCTGACCGATCCCGAGCTCGAGGGTCGAGCAGATCATCCCCGCCGAGACGTGGCCGTAGGTCTTGCGAGCGGAGATCTCGAAGCCGCCGGGCAGCACCCCGCCGGGCAGGATGACGACGACGAGGTCGCCGACGCCGAAGTTGTGCGCACCGCAGACGATGCCCTGCGGCTCACCGGTCCCGTTGGAGTCACCGACATCGACGGTGCACCAGTTGATGACCTTGCCGTTCTTCTGCTCCTCGGGCTGGCAGCTGAGCACCCGGCCGACGACGAGCGGGCCGGTGATGTCGCCGGAGTGCAACCCCTCCTCCTCCAGGCCCACCCGCACGAGTGCGGCGGCCACCCCTTCGCCGGTGACGTCCGGCGCCAGGGTGACGTGCTCGCCGAGCCAGTCCACGGGTACCCGCATCAGATCTCCATCCCGAACTGGGCGTCGAAGCGGACGTCGCCCTCGATCATGTCGCGCATGTCCGACACCCCGGTGCGGAACATCAGCGCCCGGTCGATGCCCATCCCGAAGGCGAAGCCGGTGTAGCGGTCCGGGTCCACGCCGACCGCGGTGAGCACGTTGCGGTTGACCATCCCGCAGCCGCCCCACTCGATCCAGCCCGTGCCGCCGCAGGTACGGCAGGCGGCGTCCTCGCCACGGCAGACGAAGCACCGCAGGTCCATCTCGGCGCTCGGCTCGGTGAAGGGGAAGAAGGACGGGCGCAGCCGGGTGGTGATGCCCTCGCCGAAGAGCTCGGTGGCCAGCCGGTCCAGGGTGCCCTTGAGGTGCGCCATCGTGATGCCCTCGTCGACGGCGAGCCCCTCGACCTGGTGGAAGGCCGGCATGTGCGTCGCGTCGAGCTCGTCGGTGCGGAAGACCCGCCCGATCGCCGCCACGTAGAGCGGGACGCCCCGCTCGAGCATCGCGCGGGCCTGCACCGGAGAGGTGTGCGTGCGCAGGATCAGCCCGCGCTCGCGCGGGTCGACGTAGAAGGTGTCCTGCATCTGGCGCGCCGGGTGGTCGGCGTCGAAGTTCAGCGCGTCGAAGTTGAACCACTCGGCCTCCACCTCGGGGCCCTCGGCGATCTCCCAGCCCATCCCGACGAAGAGGTCGGCGATGCGCTGGCTCATGAGCTCGATCGGGTGCCGCCGTCCGAGCGGGCGCCGCCCGGAGGTCTGGGTGAGGTCGAGGGTCTCCTCCCGGAGCACCCGCTCGTCGCGCTCGGCTTCGAGCTCGGCCTGGCGTGCGGCGAAGGCCTGGCCCACCCGGCCGCGGGCCTGACCGACCCGCTTGCCGGCGTCGGCCTTCGCGCTCGGCGGGAGCGCACCGATCTCGCGGTTGGCCAGGGCCAGGGGGCTCTTGTCCCCCTGGTGGGCCGGGCGGATCGCCTTGAGGTCCTCGAGCGAGTCGGCCTGGGCGATCGCGGACAGGGCCGCGTCGACGGCCGACTCGACCGCCTCCGGGGCGAGCGCGGCCACCTCGACGGGGTCGTAGCTGGTGTTGGGTCCGGACACGGGTGGAGAGTCTACGGGCGCCCGCTCGCCGACCGGATCGGGGTTTTGGTCGTCGGGATCGCTCGCGGGGGTGCGCGCGCTGCCCGACCCGGCGAGGATGAGCGGGTCAGCCACGTCGGACGAAGGAGTCTCACGATGACCACGCCGAGCCATGCCACCGGCCGCACCGACATCCCCGTGCCGACCGTGACGATCGGTGACCGGTTCGACGAGACCGCGCAGCGATGGAGCGAGCGAGAGGCGCTAGTGGAGTGCCAGAGCGGGCGGAGGTGGACCTACGGCGAGCTGCGCGACGACGTCGACCGGCTCGCCCGGGGCCTGCTCGCCGTGGGTGTGGCGGCCGGGGACCGCGTCGGCATCTGGGCGCCGAACTGCGCCGAGTGGGTGCACGTGCAGCTCGCGACGGCGAAGATCGGCGCGATCCTCGTCACCGTCAACCCGGCCTACCGCACCCACGAGGTGCAGTACGTCATCGACCAGGCCGGCATCTCGGTGATGGTGGTCGCCGAGCGGTTCAGGACGAGCGACTACCCGGCGATGCTCGAGGAGATCGCCAGCGAGGTCCCGTCGCTTGCCCGCACCGTGGTCATCGGCTCGTCGGGCTGGGAGCAGCTGCTGGAGCGCGGTGACGAGGTCGACGCCGGCGAGCTGCGGGAGCGCCAGGGGAGCCTGGACCCGGGCGAGGCGATCAACATCCAGTACACCTCGGGCACGACCGGCTTCCCGAAGGGGGCGACCCTGAGCCACCGCAACATCCTCGGCAACGGCTTCTTCGTCGGGGAGTACTGCGGCTACACCGAGGAGGACCGGATCTGCATCCCGGTGCCCTTCTACCACTGCTTCGGCATGGTCATGGGCAACCTCGCGGCGATCACGCACGGGTCGTGCATGGTCATCCCGGCCGCCGGCTTCGACCCCGCCGCCTCCCTCGACGCGGTCGAGGCGGAGCGGTGCACGAGCCTGTACGGGGTCCCGACGATGTTCATCGCGGAGTGGGCGCTGCCGGACTTCGCCGAGCGCGACGTCTCGAGTGTCCGGACGGGGATCATGGCCGGGTCCCCCTGCCCCGCCGAGATGATGCGCAAGGTCATCGATGCCGGCATCACCGACATGACGATCTGCTACGGGATGACCGAGACCTCCCCGGTCTCGACCCAGACCACGGCCGACGACCCCTTCGAGGCGAAGGTGGGGACGGTCGGCCGGGTAGGGCCGCACCTCGAGGTCGCGGTGGTAGACCCGGTGACCGGCGAGACCGTGCCCCGGGGCGAGCCCGGCGAGCTGTGCACGAAGGGGTACTCGGTGATGCTCGGGTACTGGGACGAGCCGGAGAAGACCGCGGAGGTGCTGCGCGACGGCTGGATGCACACCGGTGACCTCGCGGTCATGGACGAGCAGGGCTACCTGCGGATCACCGGCCGGATCAAGGACCTGGTGATCCGTGGCGGAGAGAACATCTACCCGCGCGAGATCGAGGAGTTCCTCTACACCCACCCCGACGTGCTCGACGCCCAGGTCATCGGGGTGCCGGACGAGAAGTACGGCGAGGAGCTCATGGCCTGGGTGCAGCTGCGCGATGGCGCCGAGCCGATGACGGCGCAGTCGTTGCGGGAGTTCGCCAGCGGCTCGCTGGCCCACTACAAGATCCCGCGGTACGTGCACGTCGTCGACGAGTTCCCCATGACGGTCACCGGGAAGGTGCGCAAGGTCGAGATGCGGGCGGCGGCCGAGGAGATCCTGAGCCATCAGTCTTGATCCGTTCCAAGATTGGTGAGATTCTAGGCGGATCATGTCTTCCCCCCTGGCGACTCCCCTGGCGAGCGACGACGCGGCTGAGCTGCTGCGACGGCACTCCCTGCGCGTCACCGCCCCACGCCTGGCCGTCATGCGCGAGCTCGCCGACCACCCGCACGCCGACGTCGACACCCTCACCCAGGGCGCGCGGGCGAGCCTTGGGTCGGTGAGCACCCAGGCCGTGTACGACGTGCTGCGCGCGCTGGCCCGGGTCGGGCTGGTCCGCCGCTTCGAGCCCGCCGGTCACCCGGCGCGGTTCGAGCTCGAGCTGGGGGACAACCATCACCACCTCGTGTGCCGTTCGTGCGGCACGATGAGTGATGTCGAGTGCGCCCCCGGCGCGGCGCCGTGCCTGACCGCCGCGGACGACAAGGGCTACTCGATCGACGAGGCGGAGGTCATCTACTGGGGCTACTGCCCCGACTGCTCCGCTCCGTAGGACCAGGCGCCGCGCCACGACCGGAGCCCCTGACCACGCACCGCAGCATCCACGACACGCCCACCGGGCACGGGTCGGCCCCAACGCCGAGCAGCTCCCGGTGAACCGGCCGGCGGTGGAGCGCACCAACACCTACGCCTTCGACGGGGCGATGACCTACGAGCACTCGGGGTCCGCGCCGACCTACCTGCCCAACAGCTTCGGCCGCCCGCACGCCGACGAGGAGGGCCCTGTCCCCACCGGCTGGGAGGCCGACGGCGAGATGGTGCGCTCGGTCTACGAGCTGCACCCCGAGGACGACGACTTCTCCCAGCCCGGCGCCCTGGTGCGCGAGGTCTTCGACGACGCCGCGCGCGAGAGGCTCGTCGCCACGGTCGCCGGCACGCTGGACGATGTCGTCGAGCCGGTGCTCTCCAACGTCTTTACGTACTGGAGCAACATCGACGAGCAGATCGGCCAGCGGATCAAGGCCGCCTACGACGAGGCGAAGGGCGCGAGCAACCCTGGCGGGGAGCCCGAGGACGCCAAGGACGAGCAGGACGTGATCAAGGAGTAGGTCTGGGGCGATGCGGGTGCTCAACCCCGCGTGGAGGCGTACAGGCACAATGTCGCCGCCATCGCGAGGTTGAGCGACTCGGCGTGGCCGTAGATCGGGACCCTGACCGTCTCGTCGCAGCGCCGGCGACGTTCCGTCGGCAGGCCCCAAGCCTCGTTGCCCATGATCCAGGCATGCGGGGAGCGGCGGTCGACCTCGTCGACGGTCCGCTCCCCCGTGCCGTCGGCGGCGTAGGTCCTCACCCCGGCCGCCCGGAGCCGGTCCAGCGTGTCCTCGACGTCGAGGCCGGTGACCACGGGCAGGTGGAAGAGCGAGCCGGCGGTCGAGCGGACCACCTTCGGGCTGGTCACGTCGACCGAGTCCGACGAGACGAGCACGGCGTCGGCGCCGGCGGCGTCGGCTCCCCGGATCACGGTCCCGAGGTTGCCCGGGTCGCGCACGTTGGTGAGGAAGATCAGCGTGCCCGGGGAGGCGTCGAGGACGTCGTCGATCGCGGCGGGGCGCCAGGAGACGACCGCGGCCATCCCCTGCGGGTGCTCCGCGTCGCACATCGCGCGGAGCACCTCGTCGGTAACCTCGTGGACGAAGCGGCCGGCGGAGCGGGCGCCGTCGACGATGTCCCGGTGGCGCTCGGTGGCCGCCTCGGTGACGTACAGGTCGACCAGGTCCTGGGGCGCGTGCCGGACGACCTCACGGACCCCCTGAGGACCCTCCACGAGGATCGCGCCGCTCTTGCGTCGCGCGCCACGACGCGAGAGCCCCCGCACCGACCGGACCCGATCCGAGGTCGGGTTGGTCAGCACGGGGGCTGATCGCGCGGTGCGCTCCGGCTCAGTCCCGGGCGGCACCGGTGGAGGCGCCGGTCTCGGGGACATTGGCCTTGGCGATCTCGACCAGCGCGGCGAAGGCCGCCTCGTCGTTGACCGCGAGCTCGGCGAGCATGCGGCGGTCGACCTCGATCTCGGCGGCGCGCAGGCCCTGGATGAACCGGTTGTAGGTCATGCCGTTGGCCCGGGCCCCGGCGTTGATCCGCTGGATCCAGAGGCGGCGGAAGTCGCCCTTCTTCTGCCGGCGGTCGCGGTAGCTGTAGCCGAGGCTGTGGATGACCTGCTCGTTGGCCTTGCGGTAGAGCCGCGAGCGCTGGCCGCGGTAGCCGCTGGCGCGCTCCAGGACGACCCGGCGCTTCTTGTGGGCGTTGACCGCCCGCTTCACGCGTGCCACGTGATTACTCCTTCGATGTCGGGGGCGTCCGGTCGCTCAGCGACCGAGCAGCTTCTTGATCTTCTTCTCGTCGGCCTTGGAGACGACGACGTCGCTTGCCAGACGCCGAGCGTGCTGCGGGCTCTTCTCGTGGAACTTGTGGACGTGGTTCGCGCGCTGGCGCATGACCTTGCCCGAGCCGGTGACCCGGAAGCGCTTCTTGGCGCCGCTGTGCGTCTTGTTCTTCGGCATGACGCCGATCTCCTTCTCGCTTGGTTGCGGTGGTGAGTCTGTGCGGTGAGTCGTGCTGGCCGACCGAGCTCCAGGTCAGCCCTGGGCCGGAGCGCCGTTCTCGGCGGGCTGCCCGTCCGTGGCCTCCGCGACGTCCGCGGCGTCCTCGTCGGACGCGCCGGCCTCGTCGGGCGCGCCGGCCTTGGTGTTCTTGGCGGCCTTGGCCTCGTCCTGGCGGCGTCGCTGCTCGGCCTTGGCCTCGGACTTCTTGCGGGTCGGTGCCAGCACCATCACCATGTTGCGACCGTCCTGCTTCGGCTGGGACTCGACGGTCCCGAGCTCGACGACGTCCTCGGCGAGGCGCTGCAGCAGCCGGAAGCCCAGCTCGGGCCGGGACTGCTCACGGCCGCGGAACATGATCGTCACCTTGACCTTGTCCCCGCCGGAGAGGAAGCGCTCGACGTGGCCCTTCTTGGTGCCGTAGTCGTGCGAGTCGATCTTCGGGCGGAGCTTGATCTCCTTGATGACGGTGTTGACCTGGTTCTTGCGCGCTTCACGCGCCTTCATGGCGGCTTCGTACTTGTACTTGCCGAAGTCCATGAGCTTGGCGACGGGAGGCTTGGCCATCGGGGCCACCTCGACGAGGTCGAGGTCTGCCTCGGCCGCCAGCCGGAGCGCGTCCTCGACCCGGACGATCCCGACCTGCTCCCCGTTGGGGCCGACCAGCCGCACCTCGGGAACACGGATGCGGTCGTTGATGCGAGGCTCGCTGATGTGATGCTCCTTCTGCTGTTCGGATCACGGACCGAGGAGACGACGAAGGGCTCCCCGTCACCTGCCCGAGAAGCCCACCGATCCGAACGCAGACACCCCCGCGGTCCGGCCGGACTGGCCGGGCGACGAGGACGTCGCGACCTGAAGACCCGGACGAGCGATACCTGATCGTGCTCGACTTGGGTGGAAGCGGTGAGGCCTCTCTTGCGCCGCGCACGAACGTACGCGACCGGTCGATCGCCAAGGATAGCGCGCGTGGCCCTCGCATCACCAATCGAGGGGGCGCTCGGCCCGCTTCGCGCGCCGAGAGAGCCTCAGCGCACCCGGAAGGACATCTCGTCGACCCGGGCGCGCAGCTCGCCGTCGCTCGCGAGCCGCTCACCGACATCGGTCACCAGCGACTCCAGCCGCTCCCTGGACAGGCCGGGCACGAGGACGAGCTCGACGACCAGGAGACCGGGGGCGTCCCCGGGCTCGAGCGAGTGCTCGATGACCTCGTCGTGGGTCGAGAGCGCGCCGTGCACTGCCGTACGCACGAAGGGGTCCTCGTGAGCTGGGGTCCAGGGCTGGCGCTGGGCCAGCGCCCACATCATGCTGGGCCGGATCTCGACGGCGTGGTCGCTCGCGCAGTCGAGCACCATGAGGTGAGCACGCTCGGTCACCGCCGCCTCTGCCGCGCGCTCGCTCGTCACCGGCACCGGCCGGAGCGAGGGGTCGAAGGCGGCGAGGTCACCCAGTGAGCTGAAGACCGGCAGCGCGGTCCGGCCGTCGGGGTGGTCGAGGAGCACCACGGCCATGTCGGTCTCGGCCTCGCCAGGTACCGCGGTCACCGGCACGAGCAGCCGGACGCCCCGAAGTCCCTCGACGAGCACGGCGTCGCCCTGACCCAGGGCAGCATCGAGCGAGGGTGGGCGCGTGCCGTCGTCCCCCTCGAACCCCGTGCTCGGCAGGGTGCGTCCTCCCCAGGGCACCCCGGCGGAGTCTGCGGAGCCGGCGTGGTCGTCGCCTCGGCCCGGGGTCACTGCGGCCCCGCTGCGGCGATGGCATCGGCCAGCGTGAGCGTGCCCCGGTACAGCGCGGACCCGATGATCGCCCCCTCGACCCCGTCCGGGACGAGGGTGCGCAGCGCGGCGACGTCATCTCGTGTCGTCACCCCGCCGGAGGCCACGACCGGCGCCTCGGTGCGTGAGCACACCGAGCGCAGGAGCTCGAGGTTGGGCCCGGCGAGCATCCCGTCCTTGGCCACGTCGGTGACGACGTAGCGGGCGCAGCCCTCGCGGTCGAGGCGCTCGAGGGTCTCCCAGAGGTCTCCCCCTTCGCTGGTCCATCCGCGTGCGGCCAGGGTCGTCCCTCGCACGTCGAGACCGACCGCGACCCGGTCGCCGTGCTCGGCGACCGCCCGGGCGGTCCACGCGGGGTCCTCCAGTGCGGCCGTGCCGAGATTGACCCGGCGGCAGCCGGTGGCAAGGGCGCGCTCCAGCGAGGCCTGGTCCCGGATCCCGCCGCTCATCTCGACGGCGATGTCGAGCCGTCCGACGATCTGCGCGAGCAGATCGGCGTTGCTGCCCTTGCCGAAGGCGGCGTCGAGGTCGACCAGGTGCAGCCAGGTCGCACCTTCACGCTGCCACTGCAGCGCCGCCTCGACCGGGTCGCCGAACTGGCCCCCGCTGCCGGCGACCCCTTGGACGAGCTGGACGGCGCGCCCCTCGGAGACGTCGACGGCCGGCAGCAGCTCGAGAGCTCGGTCATTCACAGTGATCTCACCCAGTTCTTCAGTAGGCGCAGCCCGGCATCCCCGGACTTCTCCGGGTGGAACTGCGTCGCGGACAGCGGGCCGTCCTCGACGGCGGCGACGAAACGGTGCCCGTGCTCGGCCGTGGAGACGACGCGGCTGGCCCGTTCGCCGTCGTCGGGGACGGCATAGGAGTGGACGAAGTAGAAGCGCTCGTCGGCGAGCCCCTCGAACAGGGCCGACCCAGGCCCCGGTCGCACCGGGCTCCACCCCATGTGCGGAACGACGTCGGCCGGTAGGCGCTCGACCCGCCCGCGCCAGATCCCCATCCCGGGCTCGGCGGCGGCGGAGTGCTCGGTCGAGCCGTCGTAAAGGACCTGGAGGCCGACGCAGATGCCCAGCACCGGGGCGTCGCGGGCCACGCGGGCGCGCACGAGCTCCTCACCCCGGGCCGCTCTCAGGCCGGCGATGCAGGCATGGAAGTTGCCGACCCCTGGGACGAGCAGCCCGTCGGCCCCGGCGGCGCGGGCCGGGTCGGCGGTGAGCTCGACGCTGGCGCCGACATGCTCGAGGGCCCGGACGACGGAGCGGACGTTGCCGCTGCCGTAGTCGAGGACGACGACGGAGGCGGTCATGGGCGGACATCCTTCAGGGCGCTGGCGAAGGCGGCGACGGAGCGCTCGTGGGGTTCGACGAGCGGGCCCGCGACGTCGCCACTGACGATGATGTCGCCCCCGGGCAGACCGAGGGAGCCGAGCACGTCGGCGAGCCACTCGTGGGCGGTCTGGCCCCGCCGGCGCAGCAGGGTGGCCAGCTCACCCTCGGAGCGCCGACCCCCGGAGAGGGGCGCGAGGTCGCCCGGACGAAGGGGGGCCAGCCCGGGGGTGCGTACCACCGGGCCGAGGCGTGGCCGGACGGCCCACCGGGCCAGGGTGCGGAATCCGGGGCGTTGGGTGGTGAGCACGGCGGTGTCGCCGGTGACGGCGGCCCCGATCGACGGCCCCAGACGGTGCGTGGCGCGCGAGAGCAGCACGCTCACCGCGTCGTCGTACGGGGGTGGCGCAGAGGCTGCGCCGGGATGCGGCACGACGACGGCCCACCGGCCCGCGGCGGCGACGTGGCAGGGCACGACCCCTTGGCGCACCCACGACGCGGCCGCGGGAGCGGAGGCCTGCAGCAGGACGACCGCGGTCATCGTCGGCGCGGTCCCACGATCAGAGCGAGCCCTTCGCGCTCGGGATGCCCTCGACGCGCGGGTCCCGGGCCACGGCGGCGCGCAGCGCCCTCGCGACGGCCTTGAACTGGGCCTCGACGACGTGGTGCGGGTCGCGGCCGGAGAGCACCCGCACGTGCAGGGCGATCCCCGCGTGGTGGGCCAGCGACTCGAAGACGTGCCGGGTGAGCGAGCCGATGAAGTTGCCTCCGATGACGACGTGCTCCTGGCCCGCCGGCTCGCCGGTGTGGACGACGTACGGGCGTCCCGCGACGTCGACCACCGCGTGGACGAGGGCCTCGTCCAGGGGCACCGTCGCGTCGCCGAACCGGGAGATCCCCGACTTGTCGCCGAGCGCCTCGCGCAGGGCGTCCCCGAGCACGATGGCTACGTCCTCGACGGTGTGGTGCGCGTCGACGTCGACGTCGCCGCTCGCGCGGACGTCGAGGTCGATCAGGGCGTGCTTGGCCAGGGAGGCGAGCATGTGGTCGTAGAAGCGCACCCCGGTCTGGACCGAGCTGCGCCCGGTGCCGTCGAGGTCGAGGGTCAGCTCCACCGAGCTCTCCGAGGTGGAGCGGGTGATGGTCGCGGTGCGGTGCTCGCTCATGAGGTGCCTCCGTGGTGCCGGTGGGCTGCGGGTCGATCGGCGGGGCGCTGGGCATGGTCGAGGTGCTCCGGCACGAGGTCGCCCATCGCCTCGAGGAAGCGGCTGGTCTCCTCCGGGGTCCCGGCGGTGACCCGCAGGTGCCCGGGGATCCCGATGTCGCGCACGAGCACCCCGGCGGCCAGGAGAGCCTCCCACGTCTCCGCCGCGTCGGCGAGCCCGCCGAAGAGGACGAAGTTCGCATCGCTCGGCACGGGCCGCAGGCCCATCGCGGCCAGCTCCTCGACGAGGCGGTCACGCTCGGCCTTGATCGCGTCGACGGTCGCGAGCAGCGCGGGCGCGTGGCGCAGGGCGACCTCGGCCACCGCCTGGGTGGGCGTGGAGAGGTGGTACGGCAGGCGCACCAGCCGGAGCGCGTCGACGAGGTCGGGGTGGGCGGCGAGATAGCCGAGCCGGGCACCGGCCAGGGTGAAGGCCTTGCTCATGGTCCGGGTCACGACGAGGCGGTGGTGGTCGCCGAGCAGCTCCAGCGCCGAACGGGTCCCGGGCCGGGCGAACTCGGCATAGGCCTCGTCGACGACGACGATCGCGCGCGGCGCCGCGGCAAGCACGGTCTCGATCGCGGCGAAGGGCAGCGCGGTGCCGGTCGGGTTGTTCGGCGAGCAGAGCAGGACGAGGTCCGGGTCGCAGGCACGCACCTGCTCGGCGGCGGAGTCGACGTCGAGGTCGAAGCTCTCGGCGTGACGCTGGCCGTCGACCCAGCGGGTGCCGAGGGTCTCGGCGATGATCGGGTGCATCGAGTAGGCGGGCGTGAACCCGATGGCGGTCCGCCCTGGGCCCCCGAACGCCTGGACGAGGTGCTGGAGCACCTCGTTGCTGCCGTTCCCGGCCCACAGCTGTGCCGGCGAGAGGCGGACGCCGGACTGCATCGCGAGGTAGTCGGCGAGTGCGGCGCGGAGGCTGGAGAACTCCCGGTCGGGGTAGCGGTTCAGCCCCTCGAGGTCGGTCCGGAGCCGGTCCAGGGCGTCGGCGATCACCTCGCCCGGCACCGGGTAGCTGCTCTCGTTGGTGTTCAGCTGCACGGCGACGTCGAGCTGGGGAGCGCCATAGGCGGTGCGTCCGCGCAGGTCGGGGCGCAGCGCGGCCTCGACCTCCGGTATCCGACTCATCGCGGCGCGCCCTGCGGGTCGGTGCGCGCGGTGACGGCCTCGCCGTGGGCGGGCAGGTCCTCTGCCTCGGCGAGCGTCACGACGTGCGGGGCGACCTCGGCGAGGGCGGCCTCGTCGTACCGGATGACGTGGATCCCTCGCAGGAAGGACTGCACCGACAGCCCGCTGCTGTGGCAGGCGCAGCCGCCGGTAGGCAGCACGTGGTTGCTGCCCGCCGCGTAGTCCCCCAGCGACACCGGGCTGTACGGGCCGACGAAGACCGCTCCGGCGTTGCGCACCCGCGCCGCGACCGTGTCGGCGTCTGCGGTGATGACCTCGAGGTGCTCCGCGGCGTAGGCGTCGACCACGGCGAGGCCGGCGTCGAGGTCGTCGACGAGGACGGTGCCCGACTGCTTGCCGGTCAGGGCCGTGCGCACCCGCTCGCGGTGCTTCGTGGCGTCCGCCCGGCGGGCCACCGCCGCGTCGACCGCGTCGGCCAGCTCCGGGCTGTCGGTCACGAGGACCGAGGCGGCGAGCGGGTCGTGCTCGGCCTGGCTCACGAGGTCGGCGGCGACGTGGTCGGGGTCGGCGGTGGCGTCGGCGAGCACCGCGATCTCGGTCGGCCCGGCCTCGGAGTCGATGCCGATGAGGCCCTTGAGCATCCGCTTGGCCGCGGCGACGTAGACGTTGCCCGGACCGGTCACCAGGCTGACCGGCTCGCACCGGGGGTGCGCTCCCCCCTCTGTCGGTGCGGTGGTGTCCGTGAAGCCGTGGGCGAAGGCCGCGATCGCCTGCGCCCCGCCCATGGCGTAGACCTCGTCGACCCCGAGCAGCGCGCAGGCGGCAAGGATCGTGGGGTGCGGGTAGCCCGTCAGCGCGTCGGGGTTGTCGCGCTGGGGCGGGCTGGCGACGGCGAGGGAGCCGACCCCGGCGATCTGGGCGGGCACGACGTTCATCACGACCGACGAGGGGTAGACGGCCAGCCCGCCCGGGACGTAGAGGCCCACCCGCTCGACCGAGACCCAGCGCTCGGTCACGGTGCCTCCGGGAGCCACCTGGGTCGTCGTGTCGGTACGGACCTGGTCGGCGTGCACGGCCCGGGCGCGCTCGATCGAGACCTCGAGGGCGCGGCGGACGTCGGGGTCGAGCATCTCCAGCGCGGCGGTGAGGACGTCGGCGGGCACCCGGAGCCGCTCCGGTCGCACCCCGTCGAACCGCTCGGCGCAGTCCAGCAGGGCCGCCGCCCCGCGGTCCTGCACGTCGGCGACGATGGGAGCCACGGCGCCCAGCGCCGCCTCGACGTCGTACTCGGCGCGCGGCAGCGCCGCGCGCAGCTCGGCCACCGACAAGGCGGTGCCACGCAGATCGGTCGTCGAGAGCATGGCGACCATCCTAGGTTCGCCGCGCGGTCCCCCTTCGCCCCGTCTCATCGGCCCACCGGCCAAGGCGAAGGGGTGAGCTCAGCTCTCCCCGTAGAAGACTCGGTCCACGACCGCCCGGGCGTGCCGGGTCGCGCGACGGTAGGAGTCGGCCAGGGTCGACCCGGACTGCGGGGGCAGGCCGACGATGCGGGCCACCCCGTCGGACTCGCGGGCGTTGGACGGGACCGAGTCCACGGGTCGGCCGCGCGCGAGCATCCCGGCGTTGCGCAGCCGGGAGGCGAGCGACCAGGCCCGGCGCAGCACGGCCGCGTCCTCGGTGCTCACCAGATCGGCCTCCTCGGCGGCGGCGAGCGCGCGCAGCGTGCGGGTCGTGCGCAGACCCGGCACCGAGTGGGCGTGCTGCATCTGCAGCAGCTGGACGGTCCACTCGACGTCGGAGAGCCCGCCGTAGCCGAGCTTGAAGTGGGCGCGCCGGTCGGCGCCCCGCGGCAGGCGCTCGCCCTCCATCCGGGCCTTGAGCCGGCGCACCTGACGCATGGCGTCGACGGAGAGGCCGCCCTCGGGCCAGCGCAGGGGGTCGATCAGCGCGGTGAAGCGCTCGCCGAGGTCGGCGTCACCGGCGACCGGCGCCGCCCGCAGCAGCGCCTGGGCCTCCCATGGCTCGGACCAGCGCTCGTAGTACGCGCGGTAGGAGGCCAGGCTGCGGATGATCGGCCCGGACCGGCCCTCCGGGCGCAGGTCGGCGTCGAGCCCGAGCGGGGGGTCCGACCCGGGGGTCCCGAGCGCCTTCTGCAACCGCCGGACGACCTCCAGCGCGCCCTCCTGCGCCTCCTGGTCACCGACCCCGTCGTGCGGGTCGTGGACGAAGAGGACGTCGGCGTCGCTGCTGTACCCGGACTCGGCGCCACCGAGCCGGCCCATCCCCACGACGAGTAGGTCGGTCCCGAGCTCGCGGCCGAGGGAGCCCTCGACGTCGGCGACGACGACCTCGAGCGCGGCGTCGATCGTGGCGCTCGTGAGATCGGTCAGGGCGACGCCGACCTCGTCGAGGCTGATCTGCTCGGTGAGGTCGGCCACCGCGATCCGGAAGTACTCCGCGCGCCGGATCGAGCGGATCGAGCCGATCGCCGCCTCGAGGTCGTCCTTGCGGCCGGCGGCAGCCCGCATCCGGCCGAGGACGTCCTGACGCGAGCGCGGCTCGAGCCCGGTGCTCTCGCCGAGCATCTGCACCGCCTCGGGGCTGGCGAGGAGCAGGTCGGCGGCGAAGCGGCTCGCGCCGAGGACGGTCGCGAGGGTGTGCGCCGCCTCCCCTTCGTCGCGCAGCAGGCGCAGGTACCAGTGCGTCGTCCCGAGCGACTCGCTGACCTTGCGGAAGGCGAGCAGGCCCGCGTCCGGGTCGGCCTCGTCGGCGAACCAGCCGAGCATCACCGGAAGCAGCTGCTTCTGGATGGAGGCGGTCCGGCTCACCCCGTCGGTCAGGGCCTGGAGGTGGCGCAGCGCCCCGTCGGGGTCGCGGTACCCGAGCGCGAGGAGGCGGTCCTTGGCCGCCTCGGGCGAGAGACGGACCTCGTCGGTCGAGAGCTTGGCCACCGCGGAGAGGAGCGGGCGGTAGAAGAGGCGCTCGTGCAGCCGCCGCACCTCGACCGACTGCTCCTTGCGAAGGGAGGTCACCGAGTCGGCGGGATCGGCGAAGATCTTCATCGCCCGGCCGAGGACGCGCAGCTCGGCTTCCGCGGTCGGCATGAGGTGGGTGCGGCGCAACCGCCGCAGCTGGATGCGATGCTCCAGGGCGCGCAGCACCCGGTAGGCGTGGTCGAGGGTGGCGGCGTCCTCCCGGCCGATGTAGCCGCCGCGGGCGAGGGCGTCGAGGGCGACGAGCGTGGTCCCCGAGCGCACTGACGGGTCGGCCCGGCCGTGGACCAGCTGGAGCAGCTGGACGCTGAACTCCACGTCACGCAGCCCGCCGGGGCCGAGCTTGATCTGGCGGGCGGCCTCGCCGGAGGGGATGTGGTCCTCGACCCGGCGCCGCATCGCCTGGACGTCGTCGACGAAGTCCTCTCGTGAGGAGGCCTCCCAGACGAAGGGGCGGATCGCCTCGAGGTAGGCCTGGCCGAGGTCGGCGTCGCCAGCGACGGGGCGCGCCTTGAGCAGGGCCTGGAACTCCCAGGTCTTGGCCCACCGCTCGTAGTACGTCTTGTGGCTGGCGACGGTGCGCACGAGCGGGCCCTGCTTGCCCTCGGGCCGCAGCGCCGCGTCGACCGGCCACAGCGAGCCGTGGCTCGTCGACGCCGAGCAGACCGCCATCATCCGCGTCGCGATCCGGGTAGCGGCGGCCAGCGCCTCGTCCTCGTCGCACCCGTCGCGGGCTTCGGCGACGAAGATCACGTCGACGTCGGAGAGGTAGTTCAGCTCGCGGCCGCCGCTCTTGCCCATGCCGATCACCGCGAGGCGGCAGCGGTGCGCGTCCTCGGGCGCCTCGCGGGAGGCGATGTCGACCGCGGCCTCGAGCGCGGCCCCGGCGAGGTCGGCGAGCGCGCTCGCCGTGCTCGGCAGGTGCTCGGCAGGGTCGGGTGCGCTGACGTCGCGGGCGGTGATGCCACAGAGCTGACGTCGGTACTCCACCCGCAGGGCGTCCTGGGGGTCGAGCCCGTCCGGCTCGCGGACCGCGGCGAGCATCGCCTCGACCCGTTCCTGCGGCGCGAGCTCCTCGGCGGCGGCGACGTCGCGCCAGTGCTCCGGGTGGGCGACGAGGTGGTCGGTGAGCGCCGAGGACGCCCCGAGCACCCCGAGCACCCGGTCCCGCGCAGCGGGGTCGGTGCGCAGGGCCTCGACGAGGCCGGTGGCGCTCTCCCCCTTCGCGACCTCGAGCAGGCGGACCAGGCCGAGCAGGGCGGCGTCGGGGTCCGCGGTCGTCGCGAGCGCGTCGAGCACCTCGCCGCGCAGCCCGGTCAGCGGGTCCAGCGCCGGGTCCTCGATGAGCTGGTGCCCGCGCCGGGTGTCGAGGATCCCGTGCCGGGAGAGGTCGGCCGAGGGGGTGCGGCCACCGGTGTCGTCAGGCATGGGCTACAACCGCGGCAGCAGGTGCTCGAGCTCGAAGGGGGTGACCTGGTTGCGGTAGTCGTGCCACTCCTGCTGCTTGTTGCGCAGGACGAAGTCGAAGACGTGCTCGCCAAGGGTCTCGGCGGCGAGCTCGCTGGACTCCATCGCCTCGATCGCCTCCGACAGCGACGCGGGGAGCGGCTTGATGCCCATCGCGCGCCGCTCGCGATCGGTGAGCTGCCAGACGTCGTCCTCGGTCTCGGCGGGCAGGTCGTAGCCCTCCTCGATGCCCTTCAGCCCCGCGGCGAGCATCACCGAGAAGGCGAGGTAGGGGTTGCAGGCGGCGTCGACGGTGCGCACCTCGACCCGGCTGCTCTGCGCCTTGTGCGGCTTGTACATCGGGACCCGAACCATCGCGGAGCGGTTGTTGTGCCCCCAGGTGAGGTGCGCCGGCGCCTCTCCCCCGCCCCAGAGCCGCTTGTAGCTGTTGACCCACTGGTTGGTGATGAGGGTGAACTCGCGGCCGTGGTGCAGCAGGCCGGCGATGAACTGGCGACCGGTCTTGCTCAGCGAGTAGGGCGCCCCCGGCTCGAAGAAGGCGTTGGAGTCGCCCTCGAAGAGTGACATGTGGGTGTGCATGCCCGATCCCGGGTGGTCGGCGAAGACCTTGGGCATGAAGGTCGCGTAGATGCCTTGCTCGAGCGCTACCTCCTTGATCACGGTGCGGAAGGTCATGATGTTGTCCGCGGTGGACAGGGCATCGGCGTAGCGCAGGTCGATCTCGTTCTGCCCCGGCGCGCCCTCGTGGTGGCTGAACTCGACGGAGATCCCGACCTGCTCGAGCATCGTGATCGCGGCCCGGCGGAAGTCGTGGGCGGTGCCCTTGGGCACGTGGTCGAAGTAGCCGCCCTGGTCGACCGGGACCGGCGCGGCATCGGGGGTGCCCTGCTTGAGCAGGAAGAACTCGATCTCGGGGTGGGTGTAGAAGGAGAAGCCCATGTCGGCGGCCCGGGAGAGGGTGCGCCGCAGCACGTAGCGTGCGTCGGCCAGGGCCGGGCTGCCGTCCGGGAGGGTGATGTCGCAGAACATCCGGGCGGTGCCCGGCTTCTCGCCACGCCAGGGCAGCACCTGGAAGGTCGAGGGGTCCGGCTTGGCCAGCATGTCCGCCTCGTAGACGCGGGTGAACCCCTCGATCGCGCTGCCGTCGAAGCCGATCCCCTCGGCGAAGGCCCCCTCGAGCTCCGCGGGCGCGATCGCGACCGACTTCAGTGTGCCGAGGACGTCGGTGAACCACAGCCGCACGAAGCGGATGTCACGCTCCTCGATGGTGCGAAGGACGAACTCCTGCTGGCGATCCATGACCCCATCCTGCCGTACCCGACGAACGGACCCCGGGGCGGCGCGGTGCGTCGCCCCGGGGTCCGTTCGAGTGGTGTGTCCGCCGTGCTCTAGGAGCGCTTGCGCACCTTGAGCACCATGTTGTCCCCGTACTCGGCGATCACCTTGATCTGGGTGCCGGTCCCCGCGACCTTGGTCGAGCCCAGCGGGTTGTCGGCGGTCCAGTACCGGTTCGGGTCGAGGTCGTCGAAGGTCCGCTCGGGGCGCTGCGAACGCACCCGCTCGGCCATGCCGTTGCGATGGAAGGTCACCTTGTCGGTGCGCTGCCGGCCGAAGGTCGCGTCGAAGGGCTGCCGCCGGTTGCCGAGCTTGACCCCGTCACGGAAGGTGATCGGGTCGGGCCGGGCGTCCACCGGGAGCACCTGGCCGTGACCGGGGTGCTGGGAGGTGTTGTTGTCCGAGTACTCGTTGTCGATGTACCAGACGAGCAGACCGTCCTGGTAGGGGAAGCGCTCCACCCAGTTCGGCTTGGTGCTGGCCCACCCGAAGTTGTATGGCCCGGTCTTCAGGTAGGCGTCGTACCCGGAGTACACCCGGTTCTCCGCGAGGTAGTAGTGCGAGACGGTCTCGGTGGTCGAGCCACCCATCCGGGTGAAGCCGTCAGCGCTCCAGCCGTTGTCCCCGGACTCCACGTCGTCGTCGAGGCGGACCTGACCGTCGGCGGTGATCCGCACGTCGTCGATGAAGGCACCCTTGAGGTGCACCCCGCCGTCGGTCTGGTAACGGAACCTGACCTCGATCTCCTGTCCGGCGAGGGCCGACAGGTCGAAGGTGTACTCGGTCCAGCTCATGTCGCCGCCGTCGATGGTGGGCCCGACCTGCTGCCAGGTCGCTCCCCCCTTCGGCCGGGCCTCCGCGACGAGGAAGTCGTAGCCCTCCTCGATATCGTGAGCGATCCACGCCGACATCGACGCCGACGTGACTCCGGAGAGGTCGACGCTGCGGGTGAGGGTGTTGTTCAGGTCGTCTGCGGACCCGCTCCACCACTCGGAGGAGCCCGAGTGCGGGGTGTTGTAGTCGGTGGTGATCTTCTTGTCCGGCAGGGTCACCGCGACCGCCTGCGGCAGATCCGGGTCGTCCCGGTCCGCCGGGCCGACCGGCACGGTCTGCGCGCGCTTGCCGGCCTCGACGGTCTGCACGTCGGACCAGCCCAGCTGGAGCTTCTCCCAGGCGCCCATGTAGCCGGGGCTCGAGCCGATGTCCACGGTGCCGTCGTTCAGCCAGCTACCGCCGGACATCAGCGTCCAGAAGCCGGTGCCGTTGTCACCGCCGGCAGTGTCGTACAGGTCGGGAAGGCCGAGGTCGTGGCCGAACTCGTGGGCGAAGACGCCCAGACCACCGTTCTCCGGCTCGGTGGTGTAGTCACCGATCCAGATGCCCGAGTCACCGAGCGGCACTCCTCCGAGGAGGTTGCCCTGAGGCCCGGAGCGGCCGATGCCGTTGGAGAAGGCGTACCACCGGTGCGACCAGATGGCGTCCTCACCCTGCGCTCCGCCGCCGGCCTCCTCGCCCTCGCCGGCGTGGATTGCCTGGAAGTGGTCGATGTAGCCGTCCGGCTCGTTGAAGTCTCCGTCGGCGTCGTGGTCGTAACGGTCCCAGACGTCGAACTGCGCGAGGTACTGCTTGATCTCGCGCTTGGTCTTGCCCTGGGCACGCTGGTCCTCGTACCAGGCGGTGGCGGTGTCCTTGATGTAGTTCCAGTAGCCCTCGGCCTCGGAGGTACCGTCGCCGGAGACCGGGTTGTGACCGTAGCGGGCCTCGTTGTAGGGCACGGTCACCCAGTTGCTCACGTCGCCCTGGAGGAGGAAACGGCCGTTGCTCTGCTTCTGGTAGAAGTGCCGCATCGACTCCTTGCGCTTGTGGAACATCAGCTGCCGGTAGTGCTTGCGGTTGAAGTTCTTCTTCCAGATGGTCGAGTTGTCGTCCGTGGCGTTGCCGTCCCAGATCCGGTCGGGCTTCTCGATCTCGTTGTGCACCGGGCCCGGCTCGCCCCCCTGGGGCTGCTTGGTCTGGTCGCCGAAGTCGGTGAGGATCGTGAAGAGGTTGGCCGTCCGGTCGACGTCGTACTCGACGTAGCGAGACGGCTTCTGAGCGGCGCGAGCCCGCGCGTTCTTCGGCGGCGCAGCACCCTCGACCTCGATCACCTCCTTGCCGGCCCGAGTGGTCACCTTCGCCTCGCCTCGGACGAGCTGGTCGACGGCGGCCTCACGGAGCCGGCGGCGTTCTTCCTCGAGCGGGTGGGGCTTGTCATCGGTCTGTGCAGGCTGGGCGGAGTCCTGATCCGCCGGGGGCGCGGCGGTTGGGGCCGCGGAGGAGGAGGACATCGGGACCATCGCGAGGATGAGCGCAGAGGAAGCGATGCCGGCCAGAGCCGTGGTGTGGCGTCTACTCACAGGGTGACTTCTTCCGTTCCGGACCGCGGGCTCCGTCGCCGCGCGGCTGTGGCTGCACTCAACCAACTGATTCCTCTCCCCTGGAAGCAACTTGTCGGATCTTGAACCGATCTTTACCGCCGCCTGACCATCTCGCTCCCTCGGCTCCGCCGGCAGCCGGGTGGCTACCCTGGCGCCATGCCTGAGAACGGACCCGCGCAGCCGGACCAGCCCCAGCCGCCGTACGGGGGTGGCCCCGCCAGCGGGGCAGCCTCATCGCCACCGCGCCGCATCCGGATCCCGCACCTGCACGAGATGACCTCGACGGGCGAGCGCTGGACGATGCTCACCGCCTACGACATGTATGCGGCCGAGATCTTCGACGAGGCCGGGGTCGAGGTGCTGCTCGTCGGTGACTCCGCGGGCAACAACGTCTTCGGCTACGAGACCACCCTCCCGGTGACCGTCGAGCAGATGATCGCCCTCACCCGAGGCGTCGCGGTGAGTGCCCGGCGCGCCCTCGTCCTGGCCGACCTCCCCTTCGGCAGCTACCAGGCCTCGCCAGAGCAGGCCTATCTCACCGCCAGCCGGTTCATGAAGGAGGGGTTGGCGCACGCGGTCAAGCTCGAAGGGGGCGCCGAGATGGCTCCGACCATCGAGCGTCTCGTCCGCGGCGGGATCCCCGTCTGCGCCCACATCGGATTCACCCCCCAGAGCGAGCACACCCTCGGCGGCTACCGGGTCCAAGGGCGCGGCGACGCGGCGGAGAAGACCCTCGCCGACGCGCGCGCGGTCGAGCAGGCCGGTGCCTTCGCCGTCGTGCTCGAGATGGTCCCCGCCCCGACCGCCGCGGCGGTCACCGAGGCCCTGTCGATCCCCACCGTCGGGATCGGCGCCGGCCCGGACTGCGACGCCCAGGTGCTCGTCTGGCAGGACATGGCGGGGCTGCGCGGCGGCAAGGCGCCACGCTTCGTCAAGAAGTACGCCGACCTGCGTGGCGAGCTGGCCCGTGCGGCCGGCGAGTACGTGCGGGAGGTCAAGGACGGTTCCTTCCCGGCGGCAGAGCATTCCTTCGAGTCATGAGCGAGCCTCCCCCCTTCGACTCCCCGCAGATCCGGACCCGATGGTCCGAGGTCAGCGGGGGGATCGACGCGGCCAATGCCTACCAGCGTCACTTCGACGCCCTCCTCGCCGACGGGGTCGACATCCACGGCGAGGCCCGCTTCGTGCACGCGCTGCGGCCCGCGCCGATCCGCGTCCTCGACGCCGGCTGCGGCACCGGCAGGGTCGCGACCGAGCTGACCCGGCTGGGTCACGACGTCGTCGGGGTCGACGCTGACCCGCACATGATCGAGGTCGCCGAGGAGCTCGACGACCTCACCCGATTCGTCGTCGCCGATATCTCCACCCTCGAGCTGCGCACCCAGGCCTTCGACATCGTCCTGCTCGCCGGCAACGTCCTGCCCTTCCTCGCCGACGGGACCCTCGTCGCCGCCCTACGGCGGCTCCGGGCCCATCTCGCCGCGGACGGCCTGCTCGTGGCCGGCTGGTCCCTGCCGGGCCACCAGCCCGAGGGCGCCTCGGCGCTCGGCGTCGCCGAGGTCGAGCGGGCGGCCTTCGCCGCCGGTCTCTCGCTCGTGCGGCGCTATGCCGGCTGGGGTGGCGAGCGGTGGCCCGGCGACGGGTCGTACTGCCTCGCCCTCTACCGACGGTCCTGAGGCGGCTGCGCGGGAGGCGAAGGGAGGGTCAGCAGGACCCGTCGTCCGCGGCGGACCCCCAGCCCTTCTCCTCCCAGGCCTTGTCCTCCTCGTCCCACTTCTCGGTCTTCTCGGCCGCGGTCGCGAGCGCGTCCCGCGCCTCCGCCTCGGTGTCGTAGGGGCCCATGAGGTTCTCCCCCTTCGACTTGACCTCGTCGGCCTCGACCTCGCCGGACTCGATGTTGTACCAGAAGACCATCGCGGTGATCCCTCTCTCGTGTCGGGGCCGTCGTCGGCCCATGCCTACACTCGACCCTATGCCTGGAGCAGCCGTACGTCCCGACCACCAGGTCCGTGCTGGTGCGGTCTCACCACGCCGCCCGGTGCCGGCCACGATCGCCCGACCCGAGTACGTCGACAAGCCGGCGCCCGCCCCCTTCACCGGGAGCGAGGTCAAGGACGCCGAGACGATCGAGCGGATGCGCGTCGCCGGCAGGATCGCTGCCCGGGCGCTGGCCGCGGCTGCGGCCGAGATCGCCCCTGGCGTGAGCACCGACCGGCTCGACGCGGTCGCCCACGAGTACCTGCTCGACCACGGCGCGTACCCCTCGACCCTGGGCTACCGGGGCTTCCCGAAGTCGGTGTGCACCTCGGTCAACGAGGTGATCTGCCACGGCATCCCCGACGACCGGCCGCTGCAGGACGGTGACATCGTCAACATCGACATCACCGCCTTCGTCGACGGCGTCCACGGCGACACCGACGCCACCTACCTCGTCGGTGAGGTCGACGAGGAGTCGCGCCTGCTCGTCGAGCGCACCCACGAGGCGATGATGCGCGGGATCAAGGCCGCCCGTCCGGGCCGCCAGATCAACGTCATCGGGATGGTCATCGAGAAGTACGCGGCCCGGTTCGGCTACGGCGTGGTCCGTGACTTCACCGGCCACGGCATCGGCAGCGCGTTCCACTCCGGCTTGGTCATCCCTCACTACGACGCGGCCCCCGGCTACGACACCGTCATCGAGCCGGGCATGACCTTCACCGTCGAGCCGATGCTCAACCTCGGCACGCACGAGTGGACCATGTGGGACGACGACTGGACCGTCGTCACCAAGGACCTGGCTCGCTCGGCACAGTTCGAGCACACCATCCTCATCACCGAGGACGGCCACGAGATCCTCACCCTCCCCTGAGTCGAAGGCGATCACCAATGGGTAAGAAAGAGCACGCGCTGGGCGTCGACATCGGCGGGAGCGGGATCAAGGGCGCGCCGGTCGACCTGGACAGGGGCGCCTTCGCCGACGACCGGCTCCGGATCCCCACCCCGGACGTTGCGACCCCGGAGGCGGTGAGCGAGGTCGTCGCGGAGATCGTCGAGCACTTCTCGCTGAAGAAGGGCGCGCCGGTCGGTATCACCCTGCCGGCGGTCGTCACCCACGGCGTCGCCCGCAGCGCGGCGAACATCGACCCCTCGTGGATCGACTGCGACGCCCGCGAGCTGTTCACCGAGCGCCTCGGCCGCCCGGTGACCCTGGTCAACGACGCCGATGCCGCCGGGGTCGCCGAGGGCCAGTTCGGCGCGGCGAAGAAGCAGGACGGGCTGGTCATCCTCACCACCCTCGGTACGGGCATCGGCAGCGCGATGCTGCTCGACGGCGACCTCGTGCCCAACTCCGAGCTCGGCCACCTCGAGATCGACGGTCATGACGCCGAGACCCGGGCCGCGGAGTCGGCACGCGACCGCGAGGAGCTGGACTGGGAGGAGTGGGCGCAACGGCTCACCACCTACTACCGGCGGGTCGAGGACCTCTTCTGGCCCGAGCTCTTCGTCGTGGGCGGCGGCATCAGCAAGCGCGCCGACGAGTTCTTGCCGTTGCTGCAGATCCGCACCGAGATCGTGCCCGCGAAGCTGAAGAACAAGGCGGGCATCATCGGGGCGGCCTACCTGGCGGCGCGGGAGAGCTGACCCATCGAGCGGCGCCTGGGGACCCCTGACGCGGTCGCCGTCGGCCTGGCGACCATGATCGGCGCCGGCGTCTTCGTCGCCTTCGCACCGGCGGCGCGCGCGTCGGGCGACCTCCTGCTCCTCGCGCTGGCGATCGCGGTGGTCGTGGCCGGTCTCAACGCGCACAGCAGCGCCCGGCTCGCCGCCCGGTACGCGGAGTCCGGTGGGGCCTACGTCTACGGGCGCGAGCGCCTGGGCACGCCGTGGGGCCACCTCGCGGGCTGGGCCTTCGTCGTGGGCAAGACGGCATCGTCGGCGGCGATGGCGCTCACCGTCGGCGCCTACCTCGCGCCGGGCCGCAGCACCAGCCTGGCGGTCGTGGTCGTCCTGGCGGTGCTCGCGCTGAACCTCCTCGGCGTCCAGCGCAGCGCCCGTGCAGCGACGGTGATCGCCGCCGTCGTCATCGCGGGCCTGCTCGCCTTCGTCGCCGTCATGCTCCTCGCGCCGCCCGAGCTGCTCGTCGAGTCCGCTCCTCGCAGCGACCCGGTCGGGGTGCTCGGCGTGCTTCAGGGCGCCGGCTTCCTCTTCTTCGCCTTCGCCGGCTACGCCCGCATCGCGACCCTGGGCGAGGAGGTGCGCGACCCGGCCCGCGCCATCCCCCGGGCGGTCCTCATCGCCCTCTCCGCGGTTGCCGTGATCTACCTCCTCGTGGCCGTCGCGCTGCTGCGATCGGTCGGCAGCGAGTGGCTCAGCGCGCGGGTCTCGCCGCTGGCCGAGGCGGCGGAGATCTCCGGGGTGCCGTGGCTTGGTCCGGTGCTGCGTGTCGTCGCCGGCGTGGCGGCCACCGGCGCCCTGCTGGCCCTGCTCCTCGGGGTCTCTCGCACCGTGCTCGCCATGGCTCGCGACCGCTACCTGCCGCACCTCCTCGCACGGGTCGATCAGCGTGGGGTCCCGGTCGCCGCGGAGCTGAGCGTGGCGCTCGCCGTGGTCCTTCTCGTCGTCCTCTTCGACGTCCGGGCCGTCATCGGCTTCAGCAGCGTGTGCGTCCTGGCCTACTACGCGATCGCCAACGCCAGCGCCGCGACGCTCCCGGCGGGTGCGCTCGCTCGGTCCATCCCCGTGCTCGGGATGATCGGGTGCCTCGTCGTGGCGCTCGCCCTCCCCCTCACCTCGCTGGTGTCCGGGGTGCTGGTCCTGCTCGTCGGGGCGGCCACCGGGTGGCTGTCGCACACGGCGCGGACAGCGGGGGGCGAAGGGGGATGAGCCGGCCTGTAAGCCGGGTCCTGTGACGCGCCGCGAGCGGCGCGCGACGGCCATCCATCTGGGGTCGCCGTCACCGACGACCTCTAGCGTCCTACCCGTGCGCTCGGGCGGGCCGCCCTGGTGACGCGCACTGTCTGGACTTGCTCCAGGTGGGGTTTACCTAGCCGGACCGGTCACCCGGCCCGCTGGTGGTCTCTTACACCACCGTTTCACCCTTACCGGCGCCAGGCACCGGCGGTCTGCTCTCTGTGGCACTGTCCCGCGGGTCGCCCCGGGTGGCCGTTAGCCACCACCTTGCCCTTCGGAGCCCGGACTTTCCTCGACGCCGAGACGCCGCGGCCGTCCGGCCGACTCATCCGGGACCAGGATACCCACCCGCGGGGCGGCAGCGTCAGCCGACGATCTCGAGCTCGACCCGGCTGGACGCGACATCGGCGGTCACGACCCGGACCGTCACCGCCGACCCGAGCTCGACCCCCTTCGTCCCGGTGTCGTGGCTCGCGCGCGCGAGGACGGGCGGGTCCTGCAGCTGCACCTCGACCTGACCCCCGCTGCGGCCGGTCGCGTCGTCGACGACGACCGCCGGCAGTCGATCGCCGACGCGACCTGCGAGCACCACGGCCTCGACGGTGTCGGTGCAGGCCCGCTCGACCGCTCCCGCCAGACGCCCGGAGCGCTCCATGATCTCGGGCAGGTCGGGCAGCGCCTCGCGCGCCCAGCCCGGCGCCTCGTCCCCGGAGCTGATCGCCGCGCACACCGCGAGACCGAAGCGGTCGACCAGGCGGCGCAGGGGTGCGGTGACGTGGGCGTAGGGCGCAGCGATCGCGGCCTGCTCGGTCTCCTCAGGCAGCTCACCGTCGAAGGCGGTGTACCCGGCCCCGCGGAAGAGCATCGTCGCCTCGTGCACGAGCGCGAGGTGAGCCGGGTCGCTCACGTCGAGCGAGCGGAGCAGCTCGCCGTAGCCATACTCGCGCGGCCAATCGACCCCGAGCCCGAGCGCCACCGCCCGCAGCTGTCGGATCGCTCGGTCCTCGGGCGCGGGCATGGTGCGCAGCACCCCGACCCGCCCCGAGAGCATCAGCTCGCCTGCGACCATCCCCGTCATGAGCGAGATCTGCGCGTTGAAGCGCTCGACCGGCAGCAGGGGTCGCAAGGTCAGCTCGACCTGGCCGTCCGCGCCGAGCACCACCTCCTGCTCTGGCATCGGCAGGGTGGCACCGCCGCGGGCCTCCTCCAGGGCGATGCGGCGCCGCCCGACCTCGGCGAGCAGCGCGATGCGGCCCTCGCCGTCGCCGTCGTCGAGCTCTGCCTGGGCCTGGTCGTAGTCGAGCCGGTCGACCGAGCGGACCATCGCCGCGTAGAGCTCGTGCCGGACCACCTCACCCTCGGCGTCCAGCCGGAGGTCCCAGACGTAGGCCGGGGTGCGCTGTCCTGGGAGCAGGCTGGCGGCCCCCTCGGAGAAGACGGGTGGGTGCAGCGGTGTCCGGGTGTCCGGTGAGTAGATCGTCTGGCCACGGCGCCGGGCCTCGGCGTGGACGGCTCCCCCGGGCGCGACGAAGGCGTCGAGGTAGGCGATCGCGTAGCGCACCCGGTGTCCCTCCCCGTCGCGCTCCAGGTGCATCGCCTGGTCGAGGTCCATCGAACCCGGGGGGTCGATGGTGAAGAAGGGCACGTCGGTCTCGTCGCGGCCGGGGAGGTGCAGCGGCTGCTCCGCGACCCGGGAGGCCTCGGCCAGGACGTCGTCGGGGAACTCCGCCGGCACCTCGAGCTCGTCGCGGATCTGCTCGAAGCGCTCGTGGAGGGCAGAGCCGTCGCCGCCGGGCACCCCGCTCGGGAGCGTCGTGCGGGTCGGGCGGATCGTCCGTGGGCGCTGCGCAGGCATGGCCGCAGCCTAGGTCGTCGGGTCGGCTAGGTGCGGTTGGTGAAGGCGACGACGGCGTGGCCGTCGGGCCAGGCCTCGATGGCGGTGAGCGAGCCCGGCGCGCCGGCAAGGCGCCAGATGCGGTCGTGGGCGAGCCCGAGGACGTGGGCGAGGACGACGAGGATCGGCTTGCGGTGGCAGACGACCACCACGGTCCCCCCGCGGGCTACGACGGCCTCCCAGGCGGGGAGCACCCGGGCGGTCAGGTCGTCGTGGGACTCCCCTCCCGGCGGGGCGTAGGCGGCGTCGTCGCGCAGCGCCCGGAAGGCCTCGGCGTCGCGCGCGACGAGATCGCCGACCGCCTCCCCGTCCCATGTGCCGAAGGACTGCTCGTCCCACTCGGCGTCGGTCTCGACCTCCGCGCCCAGGGCGGCCCCGACGTGGGCCGCGGTCTGGCGGGCCCGTGCCAAGGACGAGCTGATCACGGTGGCCTCGCTCTCCCCGACGAGGGCCGCGACGGCTGCGGCAGCGCTGCGCGCCTGCTCGTGACCGGTCTCGGTGAGGTCCGGGTCGACGCCGCCGCGCCCGTCGAGCCGCCCCTCCTCGGTGAGCCGGGTGACCCCGTGGCGCACGAGGACGATCCGGGTGGGCTCACCCGGGTGCGGCGGCGGGCGAAGGGGGAGCTGCTGGGCGTCGGAGGTCGGCTCGAGTTCGTCGGGGTCGGCCCCTCCCTCCTCGGTGGCGACGTGCCACCGCTCGATGGTCTCCCCGTCCATGGCGCGGTTGGAGAGCGCGTCGGCGTCGGCGTTGTCGGCGCGGGGGACCCAGGAGTAGCGGACCGACCCGCCCGCCGCGACGATGGCGTCGGCGAGCTTCCTCGCCTCGAGCGCGAGGGCGCGCATGTCGGCGTGCTTGATCTTCCACCGCCCGGACATCTGCTCGACGACGAGCTTGGAGTCCAGCGCCGCCTCGACCTCGACGTCAGCGCCGATCCGTTGCGCCGCCTCGAGGCCGGCGATGAGGCCGCGGTACTCGGCGACGTTGTTCGACGCCGTGCCCAGCGGCGCGGCCAGCTCGACGAGCAGATCACCGCTGTCGGCGTCCCGCAGGAGCGCGCCGTACCCGGCCACCCCCGGGTTGCCCCTCGATCCGCCGTCGGCCTCGAGGCGCAGCCGTCTGGGCATCACTCGCCGGGGCGCACGAGGATGCGCCCGCACTCCTCGCAGCGCGCCACCTCGTCGGGTGGCAGCGCGCTGATCCGCTCGAGGTCGACGGGGTTGAGCTCGAGCTGGCACCCGCCGCACCGCCGCGCCGTCAGCTCGGCGGCGGCCAGACCGCCGGACTGGGCCCGGATCCGGTCGTAGAGGGCGAGCAGCGGGTCCTCGATCTCGGCCGCGATGCCGTCGCGAGGGGCGCTCACCTCCTGCTCGTCTCGGTCGAGGACGGCGCGGGCGGCGGCGACCTCCGAGCGGAGCCGCTCGACCTCCTCGACCAGGCCGGGCTCTCGCGCGCTCGCCTCCTCGAGGGCGCCGCGGCGCTCCTCGGCGCGCTCCATGACCTCCAGCTCGACGTCCTCGAGCTCGGACTGGCGCCGGGCGAGGGACTCCAGCTCGTGCTGCAGAGCCTGCAGGTCCTTCGCGCTGCCCTGCCCGGAGTCCAGCCGGGCCTGGTCGCGCGCGGCCCGGTCGCGGACGAGCTGGACATCGGCCTCGGCACGCTGCAGCTCACGCTCGACGTCGCTGACCTGGGTCTGGGCCAGGACGACCGCGTCCCGGACCCCGGCCAGCTGCGCCTCGGCCTCGGTCAGCTCGGCCTGCTGCGGGATCCGGGTCCTCGCGTGGGCGATCTGCTGCAGCCGGGTGTCGATCTGCTGCAGGTCGAGCAGTCGGCGCTGGGTGCTCGGGTCGGCCTTCAATCCTGGGCTCCTTCGGGGCCGGTCGCGCCGACCGTGAAGGTCCACGGGTCGGTGCAGAGGGTGCTGACGTAGGTGTCCACCGTAGCCGGGTCGTGCCCGTCCGCCGCGAGGCCGGAGAGCAGGTCGGTCAGGGCGCGGGACAGCCACAGCGACTCCCCCGCCCAGTGACCGACGTCGAGGAGGTACGGCGGACCGCCCCGGGACTCCTCGCGGGCCTCGAGGGCGGGGTGGTGGCGCAGGTCGGCGGTGACGTAGGCGTCGGCTCCGCTGCGGCGCACCGCGTCGAGCATGCCGTCACCGGCGCCGCCCATCACCGCGACCGTCTCGATGGCCGCGTCCGCGGGTCCGGACACGCGGATCCCTCCCGGGGCCGCGGGCAGCGAGCCGTGAAGCCGCTCCGCCAGCGCTCGCAGCGACAGCGGTGCGGCGAGCCTGCCGACCAGCCCGAGCGGGCGCTCCTCCTCGATCGCCAGCGGCTCGGGTGCCTCGATCCCGGCGGCTGCGGCGAGCGCGGTGTTCACGCCCGGGTCGGCGGAGTCGGCGTTGGTGTGGGCGACGTAGAGGGCCACGTCGCCGACGACGAGGGAGGTCACGGACTCCCCCTTCGCCGTCGTCGTCGCGACCGAGTGCACCCCCCGCAGCAGCAACGGGTGGTGGGTCAGCAGCAGGTCGGCGCCGGCGTCGCGCGCCTCCTGGATCACCGCGAGGGTGGGGTCGACCGCAGCGTGCACCCGGCGGACCGGCTGGTCCAGGTCGCCGGTGACCAGCCCGACCTGGTCCCAGGACTGCGCGCTCTGCGGCGGGAAGAGACGGGAGAGCACGGCGACGACGTCGCCCACGGTGACGCTCATGTGGGCCCGGCCGGGATCGAACCGACGACATCCACGGTGTAAACGTGGCGCTCTACCAGCTGAGCTACAGGCCCTGGCCTCGCGCGGCGAGGCGCAGTCATTGTGCCAGGCGCTGCCTGCGCTCCCCCTGCCGCTCGCCGTCAGCCGAGCCGCTCGACCGCCTCGCGGTACCCGGCGAAGTCCCGCCGCTCCCCCGCCCCAGCGATGAGCGACCAGGCCACCCGTCCGTCCGGGGCGACGAGGTAGGTGCCGCGCACCGCCATGCCGCGCTCCTCGTCGAAGACGCCATAGCGGCGGGCGACCTCGCCGTGCGGCCAGAAGTCGGAGAGGAGCGGGAAGAAGTAGCTCTGCTGGTCGGCCCAGGCGCGCAGCGTGTACACGGGGTCGCAGGAGATCGCGAGGACCTCGCGGCGCTCCCCGGCGAAGCTCTCGAGGTCGTCGCGGATCTCGCTCAGCTCACCGGTGCAGATCCCGGAGAAGGCGAAGGGGTAGAAGACGAGGAGCACGCTCTTGCGGCCTCGGTAGTCCGACAGCGCGACGGTGGCGCCGTTCTGGTCGCGCAGGGAGAGCTCCGGCGCCTGGTCACCGACCGAGATCACGGCGGTACCAGCTCAGCGGGGGCTCTTCGGGGACACCAGGCGGGTGCAGATCCAGTCCTGGCCGCACTTCGTGGTGCCCGAGGTGTGCAGCCCGGCGGTGCTGGAGGCCTCTTCGACCTCGGTGGGGTCGACCTCCTCGGGCCGGCCCGGGCACGGGGTGAGCAGCAGGATGCTGCCGCCGTCCTCGAGGGTGCCGATCGAGTCCACGAGCGCGTCGGTCAGGTCACCGTCCCCGGCGCGCCACCAGAGCAGCACGTGATCGACCACCCCGGTGTAGCCCTCGTCCTCGAGCTCGGCCCCGATGGCCTCCTGGGCTGCGGCACGGAACTGCTCGTCCGTGTCCTCGTCCCAGCCGAACTCCTGGATGACCTGGTCGTTCTCCAGGCCGAGCCGGCTCACGGCTGCGGCCGCGGTCTCGCCCGTCACCGATGCGTCCTTTCCGTCGTGGGCACGACCGGCTGGTCGCGCTGCGTGCCTCCCAAGTCCACCCAATCAGACTCGGATCCGCAACTGCCGTGCGCGGGGCCCTTGTCGATGCTTGCGCTGCGGGCGGTGCTGGAGCGTCGCCGGATCTCTTCGGCCACGGCCTCCGCGGTGCGCGCGTCGAGATGCTGGGCGAGCGGCTGCACCGCGCCCTGAGTCGAGATCACCCGCACGTCCGCGAGCCGCAGCCCGCGCGCCAGCCAGCCCTGGCTCACCGCCACGGACTGCACCCGGCGCCAGGGCGCCACCTCGACGACCCGTCCGAGCCGTCCGCGGCGGACGACGACGAGGTCCGGCGTGAGCAGGACTCCTTGGTAGCGCCAGGCGAAGGGGTCGAACCACCTGGCCCGTCGGGGGCACCCGATCGCCGCCGCGGGCAGACCGTGGTCCATCACCTCGAGGACGGGCGCGAGGTCGATGCCCGGTCCGAGCGCCCCGACCACCGCTCGTACCTCGTCTCGGGTCGCGGTCGGGACGAGGCTTCCCTCGCTGCCCACGTCCTCGCCGCCGACCTTGACCCCGGCGACGTTGGCCGAGATCGACCACCACCCCAGGCCGCGCCAGAGCCACGGCTGGGCGATGCCGATCGCCTGCACCTTGCCGACCGGCACGCTGGAGGTGGCCAGCGTGGTCAGCCCGTGCCGCATCCGCAGGGTGTCGCCCTGCAGCCTCACCGTGAGGTTGGCCCAGGTGGTGAGCCGCTTGACGACGTTGATCCCCCCGAAGAAGAGCACGGGGACGAAGGCGCTCGCGGCCGCCGGCTCGACGAGCACCCCGACGACCGCCGCGACGAGCCCACCGAGGAGGACGAAGAGGGTGCCGGGACTAAGCACCGAGCCCACCACGAGGCGGGAGAAGGGCATCTGCACCAGCGGAGGCGTCGCCGCAGCGGCTCGCCCGTCGCCGGCGCCCGTCGCCGGATGACCGTTCGTCTGAGGTTTCCCGGGGATCTGCGGTGGTGAGAGGTACCGGTCGGGGCCGACCGGGGCACCCTCGACCGGGGAACCCTCGATCAGGGCGCCCTCGACCGGGGCACCTGAGCGCTCGGCGAGGTCGACGATCCGGTCGCGAAGCTCGTCGGCCTCGGCCTTGCCCAGGTACGCCAGTGAGGCGTGCGAGTCCTCGCCTCCGGCGGCCTCGACCCGCACCTCGGAGAGGCCGAAGAGCCGGGCGAGGAGCGGCTGGTTGGCGTTGACCGACTGGATCTGGGAGTACCGGATCTCCCGGTGCTGCCGGAAGAGCGCCCCGGTGCGGACCTCGACGCTCGTCGGTCCGAGCCGGTACTGGGAGAACCACCAGGACGCGAAGCCGAGGGCCACGACCCCGGACAACGTCACGGCGAAGGCAGCGAGGGCGAGCAGCGGATGGGACGCCGCGGACGCCTCGAACCCGTCCGGGCCTGGAGGACCGCCGCCGGTGTCCCCCGGGCGGCCTCCCGTCGCCGCGGTGAGGAGGTCGTCGGCCATCTGGCTGAGGAAGTAGCCGACGGCGGCGAGGAGGAAGAGGCCACCGCGAAGGGGTGGTGAGAGGGGGTGGAAGCGACGCCACCCGCCCTCGGGAGCGGTCCCGCTCATAGGCCCGCGCGCCTGCTCTCACCGAGCGCGGTGAGCCGCTGCCGCAGCTGCTGGGCCTGGACCTCTGGGAGGCCGGGCAGGTCACCGGCGCTCACCGGGTTGGCGGTGTGGACCTCGATGGAGGCCAGCCCGCTCTGGCGCATCAGCGGCCCGGCGGAGACGTCGACGTACTGGATCCGGCCGTAGGGGATGGTGACCAGCGAGCGGAAGAGCCGGCCCTTGCGGATCGCCAGCTCGTCCTCCAGCTCGGCGAAGGAGATCGCGCTGACCTGCCGGCCGATGAACCACACCGACCAGATCCACAGCGCCAGCGCCAGCACCGCACCGATCGCGAACCACGGTGACACGAGCACCGCGGGCACGGTCAGCCCGAGGGCGAGCGGGAGCAGCCACACCGAGGCCACGAGCCGGCGGACCCGCGCCAGCCTGGGGTCGATCGCGCGCCAGTCCGCGCCCGCGGAACCCCGCAGAGGCAGACCGTCCGGAAGGTCCGTGACGTCCTGAAGGACCGCTCCCTGCTCGCTCACGCCCCCTATGGAAGCACGACCCGCACCGAGCGCCGCGCACCTCATCCCCCTTCGCTCCCCCCTCGCTCCCCTTGGTGAGGCCCCGGCATGTGACGCGGGCCACGCCAGGTGGGAGGATGGGAGCACACGACCCACCGGGCTCGTGGCTCGCGACGCGAAAGGACCCCGAACGTGACGGCAGGCGACGACCGGCTCAAGGACGGACCGATCCTCAACGGCATCCCGGCCAACCTCCCCGACATCGACCCGGACGAGACCCAGGAGTGGGTCGAGTCCCTCGACGCGCTCGTCGACGAGTCCGGTCGGCGGCGGGCTCGGTACGTGATGCTGCGCCTGCTCGAGCGGGCGCGGGCGATGAACGTCGGGGTGCCCTCGCTGACGACCACCGACTACGTCAACACGATCCGCCCGGAGCACGAGCCGTGGTACCCCGGCGACGAGGAGATCGAGCGCCGCTACCGCGCGTGGATCCGGTGGAACTCGGCGGTGCAGGTGCACCGGGCCCAGCGCCCGGACCTCTCGGTCGGGGGTCACATCTCCACCTACGCCTCGGCAGCGACGCTGTACGAGATCGGCTTCAACCACTTCTGGCGTGGCAAGGACCACCCCGGCGGCGGTGACCACATCTTCTTCCAGGGCCACGCCGCCCCGGGGATGTACGCGCGGGCGTTCCTCGAGGGGCGCTTCGACGAGGCCGACATGGACAGCTTCCGCCAGGAGGCGGCCCACCTCTCGGGGCAGGACGTCCCCGGGCTGCCGAGCTACCCGCACCCGCGCCTGCTCCCCGACTTCTGGGAGTTCCCGACCGTCTCGATGGGTCTGGGCCCGATGAACGCCATCCACCAGGCCCAGATGAACAAGTACCTCCACAACCGCGGCATCAAGGACACCAGCGACCAGCGGGTGTGGGCCTTCCTCGGTGACGGCGAGATGGACGAGCCGGAGAGCCGGGGGCTGCTGCACACGGCCGCCTACGAGGAGCTGGACAACCTCACCTTCGTCATCAACTGCAACCTGCAGCGGCTCGACGGCCCGGTCCGGGGCAACGGCAAGATCATCCAGGAGCTCGAGGCCTTCTTCCGCGGCGCCGGCTGGAACGTCATCAAGGTCGTGTGGGGCCGCGGCTGGGACCCGCTGCTCGCCGCCGACCACGACGGTGCGCTGGTCAACCTCATGAACCACACCCTCGACGGCGACTACCAGACCTTCCGCGCCAACGACGGCCAGTACGTCCGGGAGCACTTCTTCGACCGCGACCCGCGCACGCGCCGGATGGTCGAGGACTGGAGCGACGAGGACATCTGGTGGAAGCTCAAGCGTGGCGGCCACGACTACACCAAGGTCTACGCCGCCTACAAGGCCGCGGTCGAGCACTCCGGTCAGCCCACGGTGATCCTCGTCAAGACGATCAAGGGGTACGGCCTCGGTGAGCACTTCGCGGGTCGCAACGCCACCCACCAGATGAAGAAGCTCACGCTGGATGACCTCAAGGGGCTGCGCGACAGCCTGAAGATCCCGGTCAGCGACGAGGAGCTGGAGAAGGACCCCTACCTCCCGCCGTACTACAACCCCGGCCCGGACGACGAGGCCATCCAGTACATGAAGGAGCGTCGCGAGAAGCTCGGCGGCTACCTGCCCACGCGCACCGTGAGCTACCCGGAGATGACCCTGCCCGGGGAGGACACCTACAAGCAGCTGCGCAAGGGTTCGGGCAAGCAGGAGGTCGCCACCACCATGGCGTGGGTGCGGCTGGTCAAGGACCTCATGCGGGACAAGGAGATCGGCCACCGCTTCGTGCCGATCATCCCCGACGAGGCGCGCACCTTCGGGATGGACTCGTTCTTCCCCACGAAGAAGATCTACAACCCTCACGGGCAGAACTACACCTCGGTCGACGCCGAGCTCATGCTCGCCTACCGGGAGTCCGACGAGGGCGTGCTGCTGCACACGGGCATCAACGAAGCGGGGTCGGTCGCGGCCTTCACCGCCGCCGGGACCGCGTACGCGACCCACGGCGAGCCGCTCATCCCGCTGTACATCTTCTACTCGATGTTCGGCTTCCAGCGCACCGGTGACGGCATCTGGGCCGCTCAGGACCAGATGGCCCGCGGCTTCCTGCTCGGAGCCACCGCTGGTCGGACCACCCTGACCGGCGAGGGTCTGCAGCACGCCGACGGGCACTCCCAGCTGCTGGCGGCGGCCAACCCCGCCGTCGTCGCCTGGGACCCGGCCTTCGGCTTCGAGATCGCGCACATCATGCGGGCCGGCCTGGAGCAGATGTATGGCGGGGACGCGCCTCAGGAGGACCCCTCGCGCAACGTCATCTACTACCTCACGATGTACAACGAGCCGATGGTCCAGCCCGCCGAGCCGGACGGCATCGACGTCGACGGCCTGCTCAAGGGGATGTACCTCTACCGGTCCGGTGACGCCGACGGCCTGGGCGAGACCCCACCTCGCTGCCAGCTGCTCGGCAGCGGTGTCGGGCTCCCGTGGGCGCTGGAGGCGCAGGAGCTGCTGCGCGAGGACTGGGGGGTCGTCGCCGACGTCTGGTCGGTCACCTCCTGGAGCGAGCTGCGGCGCGAGGCGATGCGCTGCGACGAGGACGCCTTCCTGCGACCCGAGCAGGAGAAGCGCACGCCGTACATCAGCACGGCGCTGCAGGACACCGTCGGCCCGGTGATCGCGGTCTCGGACTACATGAAGCAGGTCCAGGACCAGATCCGCCCCTGGGTGCCCGAGGAGTTCGCCGCCCTCGGCACCGACGGCTTCGGCTTCTCCGACACCCGGGCTGCCGCCCGGCGCTACTTCCACGTCGACGGTCCCTCGATGACGGTCCGTGCCCTGCAGCTGCTCGCCGCCCGGGGCTGGGTGGACGAGGACATGCCCAGGCAGGCGGCCGAGAAGTACCAGCTGCACGACACCCAGGCCGGGACCTCGGGCACCGCTGGAGGCGACGCCTGAGGCGCTCACCCCTCGCCGGCCACCCCGTCGCGTGCGGTGACGCACATGTCGGGGTGGTCGCAGAACAGCCCGTCGACGCCGGCCTCGATGAAGGCGTGAGCCTCGGCCACCGCGCGGCCGTGCCCTCCCGGGTCCTCGCCGAGGCGGTAGTCGAGCGGCAGGAAGGCGTTCTCCGCGCGGAAGGTCCACGGCATCACCTGCACCCCTGCCGCGTGCGCCGCATCGACCAGCGTCGTCGGGTCACCGAGCGAGCCATCGGGTCGACGAGAGATCAGCTGACTCCTGTCCGGTCCGATGGCGTCCACCCAGGGTGAGAGACCGGTCAGGGCCTCCGGCGTGGACAGCTCGGCGTAGGTGGTCCCGGTCTCGGCGAGGTCGTAGGGGCCGCCCTCCTGCGTCATGAGCAGCAGCGTCCTGGCGCGGTACCCGTGCCGCTCCCGCAGCGCCTTGAGGGTGGCCACCTCGAAGCACTGGGTCCACATCGGGGCCGACACCGAGTTCAGCCCGAAGGCGGTGACCAGCCGGACCAGCTCGGTCTCCGGGTCCAACCCGAGGCCGTGGAGATACGTCGGGTGCTTGATCTCGGGGATGATCCCGATCTCTCGCCCCATCTCGCCGGAGAGGGTCTCGCGCAGGCGCAGCGCCTCCTCGAAGGTGAGGATCTCGTGCTGCCCGTCGTGGGTTGCCGAGTCCGGGCGCAGCTCACCGAGCCGCTCGACCGCCCGGAGCGTCTTCAGCTCCGCGAGGGTGAAGTCGTCGGCGAACCACCCCGTGACCGCCACCCCGTCGATGGTCCTCGTGGTCCGGCGATCGGCGAACCGCGGGTGCGTCGCGACGTCGGTCGTGCTGCCGATCTCCGGCTCGTGCCGGACGACGAGCACACCGTCGCTGCTCATCACGAGGTCGGGCTCGATGTAGTCGGCCCCCAGCTGCGCCGCGAGGCGGTAGGCGACCTCGGTGTGCTCGGGCCGGTACCCCGATGCCCCGCGGTGACCGATGATCAGGGGACGGCCCAGGTCTGGCACGCTCTGCTCCCTTCGCGCCGTGCGGTGTGGTGGTGGACGCCGGTCGAGACGATGACGGCTGAGCGCCTAGGATCGGGCGCGTGTCCAAGGTACTGACGTCTCTGCCAGCAGGTGAGCGTGTCGGGATCGCCTTCTCCGGTGGTCTCGACACCTCCGTCGCCGTCGCGTGGATGCGGGAGAAGGGGGCGATCCCTTGCACCTACACCGCCGACCTCGGCCAGTACGACGAGGACGACATCGCCTCGATCCCCGGCCGGGCGGCACAGTACGGCGCGGAGCTCTCTCGCCTCGTGGACTGCAAACCCCAGCTCGTCGCCGAGGGGCTCTCGGCGATCGCCTGCGGCGCCTTCCACATCCGCTCCGGTGGGCGCACCTACTTCAACACCACTCCCCTGGGCCGGGCCGTCACCGGCACGATGCTCGTGCGTGCAATGGCCGAGGACGACGTCTTCATCTGGGGTGACGGCTCGACCTACAAGGGCAACGACATCGAGCGGTTCTACCGCTACGGGCTCATGGCCAACCCCGCACTGCGTATCTACAAGCCGTGGCTGGACAGCGATTTCGTCACCGAGCTCGGCGGACGCCAGGAGATGAGCGAGTGGCTCACCGAGCGTGACCTGCCCTACCGGGACAGCGCGGAGAAGGCCTACAGCACCGACGCCAACATCTGGGGCGCGACCCACGAGGCCAAGACCCTGGAGCACCTCGACGAGTCGATCGAGATCGTCGACCCGATCATGGGTGTGCGCTTCTGGGACGAGGCGGTGGGGATCGAGACCGAGGACGTCACGGTGCGCTTCGAGCGCGGACGGCCGGTCGCGATCAACGGCACCCGCTATGACGACCCGGTGGCCCTGGTCCACGAGGCCAACACCATCGGCGGCCGGCACGGTCTGGGCATGTCCGACCAGATCGAGAACCGGATCATCGAGGCGAAGTCGCGCGGCATCTACGAGGCGCCTGGCATCGCGCTGCTCCACATCACCTACGAGCGCCTCGTCCAGGCGATCCACAACGAGGACACCATCGCCGAGTACCACGCCGAGGGGCGCAGGCTTGGTCGCCTCATGTACGAGGGCCGGTGGTTCGACCCTCAGGCGCTCATGCTGCGCGAGTCCCTGGAGCGGTGGGTCGCCTCGGTCGTCACCGGCTCGGTCACCCTGCGGCTGCGTCGCGGCGAGGACTGGAGCATCATCGCCACCGAGGGTGAGAACTTCAGCTACCACCCGGACAAGCTCTCGATGGAGCGCACGGACAACGCCGCCTTCGGCCCGATGGACCGGATCGGTCAGCTGACGATGCGCAACCTCGACATCGCCGACAGCCGCTCCAAGCTGGAGGTCTACGCCGCTCAGGACCAGCTCGGCGGCGGCTACGCCGACGTCATGGGCGACCTCGAACCCGGTGGCGCCGAGCAGATCGCGGCCAATCCGGCGACGAAGGACGTCGACGAGGAGGGCGAGGCCCTCGACCGCGCGGCGATGGAGTTCGGCACCGACTAGAGGCGCCCCGGCCCGCTTGTCGGTCATCGACAAATAGGCTGTCGGCATGGCCGGTTCCCGCGTCCCCGCGCGCACCCGTGACGCCGTGCGGCGGCGCTCCGGTCAGCTCGCGACGGCCGCGACCCGCAGCATCGAGCAGACCTACGGCTGGTACGGCGAGCTGACCGCCCAGGAGCGGTCCTGGGTCGCGCAGATCGCCCAGGCCGGCATCGCCGACTTCGTCGCCTGGATGGCGAGCCCGCCGGACGACGGCCGGCATCACCCGGAGGCGATCTTCGGTGCCGCGCCGCGGGCGCTCACCCGATCGATCAGCCTGGCCCAGACGCTGGACCTCGTGCGCGAGGTGGTCGACGTCGTCGAGACCCACGTCGAGACGATCGCCCGCCCGGGCGATGTCCCCGCGCTGCGCGACGCCGTGCTGCGCTACAGCCGGGAGGTCGCCTTCGGCGCCGCCCAGGTGTACGCGGAGGCGGCGGAGCAGCGTGGCGCCTGGGACGCCCGGCTCGAGTCGCTCGTCCTCGACGCCGTCCTGCGCGGCGAGGTGGACGAGTCGATCCGCTCGCAGGCGACGGCCCTGGGGTGGAGCGCGACCTCCTCGGTGGCCGTCGTGGTGGGCGCATCACCGGCGGTGTCCGTCGACGACTTCGAAGGGGTGGTCTCGGGGCTGCACCGATCGGCCGCCCGGCGAGGGCTGATGATCATCGCCGGGGTCCAGGGCCGCCGCCTCGTTGTCGTGCTGGGGCAGGTGAACGACCTCGCCGGCGACGTCGACAGCCTGCTCGAGCACTTCGGGGACGGGCCGGTCGTGCACGGTCACCTCGTCGAGGACCTCGTCGCCGCACCGCTGTCGGCGGGCGCTGCGCTCGCCGGGCACGACGTGGCGTCGGGCTGGCCGCGATGTCCCCGCCCGGTGAGCGCGGCCGACCTGCTCCCCGAGCGGGCCCTCGCAGGAGAGGAGTGGGCGCGCCTCGAGCTGCTGTCGACGGTGTGGGAGCCGCTGCAGTCCCAGCCGGCGCTGCTCGAGACGGCCGAGCAGCACCTCGACACCCGGTCAGGGTTGGAGGGCACGGCCCGCGCGCTTTTCGTGCACGTCAACACGGTGCGCTACCGGATCGCCCGGATCGGTGATCTCACCGGGCTCGACCTCGCGGACCCGCACGACGCCTTCACCGTCAGGGTCGCCCTCACCCTAGGACGCCTGTTGGAGGTTTCCTCTAAATCGACACGGTGAACGCTGGCGAGGTCGGTATCGCTGGACGGGGCCGCGGCTCGCGAGAGTAGACGGGTGCTAGCGATCACCTGCCCCGGACAGGGCTCCCAGTCCCCCGGCTTCCTCTCTCCGTGGCTCGAGCTGCCCGGCATGCGCGACCGCCTGCACTGGCTGTCGACCGTCGCCGGCGTGGACCTCGAGCAGCACGGGACGGTCTCGGACGAGGCGACGATCAAGGACACGGCGGTGGCACAGCCACTCATCGTCGCCAGCGGGATGCTGGGGCTCCTGGGCCTCTTCGAGCACCCCGCCGACGGCTTCCGAGTCGTCGGGGTCGGCGCCGGGCACTCGGTCGGTGAGCTCACCGCCGCGGCCGCTGCGGGGGTGATCACCGCCGAGCAGGCGATGGTCCTCGTCGCGCAGCGGGGCCGGGCCATGGCCGATGCCTCGGCAGTCACCGAGACGGGCATGAGCGCTGTGGTCGGCGGGGACGCCGCCGAGGTCCAGGCGAGCATCGAGAAGCACGGCCTGACCCCTGCCAACGTCAACGGCGCAGGCCAGGTGGTCGCCGCCGGTACTCGCGAGCAGCTCCAGGCGCTGGCCGAGGAGCCTCCGGCGAAGGCCCGGGTCCTCCCGCTCCAGGTGGCCGGAGCCTTCCACACCGAGCACATGCGTCCGGCGGTGTCGGTCATGCACCGCCTCGCCCGAGCCGTCTCCACCCACGACGCCCGGGTACCCCTCCTGAGCAACGCCGACGGGACCGTCGTCACCTCGGGCCGCGACGTGCTCCAGCGCATCGTGGGCCAGGTGGCCTCACCAGTGCGCTGGGACCTCTGCCTGGAGACGATGCGCGACCTGGGCGTCACCGGGGTGATCGAGGTGCCCCCAGCGGGCACTCTCACCGGCCTGTCCAAGCGTGAGCTCAAGGGTGTCGAGACCCTCGCGCTGCGCACCCCGGACGACCTGGAGGCGGCCCAGCGGATGGTGCGCGAGCACGGCGAGGAGCGCACTGCGTCCTCGCCCGCGTGGCGTCTCGTGGTCGCCCCGGCCAAGGGCACCGTGGCCCTGGAGCCCGCCGGACCCGGGGAGGACGTGGACCCCGGTGCGGTTATCGCTCGCGTCTCGTCGTTGCGGGACACCCACGAGGTCGTCTGCGCCCACGGAGGTCAGGTGCTCGAGTGGCTCGTCGAGGAGGGCGACCCGGTAAGCCCGGGTCAACCGATCCTCCGGCTGCACCCGATGGGACAGACCGGATGAGCATGGTCACCCTCAGCCCGGGACTGGGCACGACGACCGGCGGGTTCCACTCCAGGATCAGCGGCATCGCCGGGTACCGGCCGGAGCGGGTCGTCACCAACGACGAGGTCTGCGAGCAGATCGACTCCACCGACGAGTGGATCCGGGAGCGCACAGGCATCCGTACCCGGCACCGCGCCGCGCCGGACGAGAGCGTGGTCGACATGAGCGAGGTCGTGGCGCGGCGTGCCATCGACCATGCGGGCCTGACGCCCTCGGACATCGACGTCGTGCTGCTCGCCACGGTCACCCACCCGTACCAGACCCCCGCCGCGGCGCCCGAGGTCGCGCACCGCCTAGGACTGACCTGCATGGCGATCGACATCTCGGCCGCGTGCGCCGGCTACTGCCACGGCATCGGACTCGCCTCGGACATGGTCCGCGCCGGCTCGGCGGTCAACGTCCTCGTCATCGGGGTCGAGAAGCTGTCCGACTTCACCGACCCCACCGACCGGACGATCGCCTTCATCTTCGGTGACGGTGCTGGCGCCGCGGTCGTCTCCCGCTCCGAGACCCCTCAGATCAGCCCGACCGTGTGGGGCAGCGCCGGCGACCAGCACCGGGTCATCTCCCAGGACGACTCGTGGGTCGACGTGCGGCACAACCCCGACATCGTCTTCCCGACGATCAAGATGCAGGGCCAGACGGTCTTCCGCTGGGCGGTCTGGTCCGTGGCCAAGCACGCCCAGGAGACCCTCGACCGCGCCGGGATCACGGCGGGCGACCTCGACGTCTTCGTGCCGCACCAGGCGAACCTGCGGATCGTGGACTCGATGGTCAAGACCTTGGGCATTCCCGACCATGTGACCGTGGCCCGCGACATCGTCACGACCGGCAACACCTCGGCCGCGTCGATCCCGCTCGCGATGAGCAGGATGCTCGAGGAAGGCGAGATCGCCAGCGGCGACCTCGCCCTGCAGATCGGCTTCGGCGCGGGCCTCGCCTACGCCGGGCAGGTGGTCGTCGTCCCCTAGCGAGGACCACCGCAGCACGACCCCACGAGAAATCACCACCAGAGAAGGAGCATCACCCATGGCTCACACCGAGCAGGAGATCCTCGACGGACTCGCCGAGATCGTCGCCGAGGAGACCGGCGTCGACACCGCTGAGGTCACCGCGGACAAGAGCTTCACCGACGACCTCGACGTCGACTCGCTGTCGATGATGACGATCGCCGTGAGCGCCGAGGAGAAGTTCGGAGCGAAGATCCCCGACGAGGAGGTCAAGAACCTCAAGACCGTCGGCGACGCCGTGACGTACATCAAGAACAACCAGGCCTAAGGGCCAGCCCCAGGCGTCGGCCGGCTCGCTCGAGCCGGCCGACGTCACCCCCTTCGCTCCGTAGAAGAAGGAGACCTCATGTCCTCCCGCTCCGTCGTCGTCACCGGCCTCGGCGCCACCACTCCTCTCGGCGGCGACGTCGCCACCACCTGGGAGGCGATCCTCGCCGGCACCCCGGGCGCACGTCCCCTGACCGAGGACTGGGTCGGCGAGCACGAGCTGCCGGTGACCTTCGCAGCCACCCTGCACACCCCGGCGGCGGAGGTCCTGGCCCGGGTCGAGACCAAGCGGCTCGACCCCTTCGCCCAGTACGCCCTCGTGGCCTCTCGTGAGGCCTGGACCCACGCCGGCAGGCCCGAGGTCGACCCGGAGCGCCTCGGTGTCGCGATCGGCAGCGGGATCGGAGGGATCACGACGATCATCACCGCCTGGGACACCCTGCGGGAGAAGGGCGCGCGACGGGTCTACCCCCTCTCGATCCCCATGCTCATGCCCAACAGCGCCGCGGGCACGATCTCGCTCGAGCTGGGCGCCCGTGCGGGCGCGCACGCGCTCGTCTCGGCCTGCAGCTCGGGTGCCGAGTCGATCGGCTACGGCGCGGGGATGATCCGCTCGGGCAAGGCCGATGTCGTCGTCGCCGGAGGCGCGGAGGCGGCGGTGCACCCGCTGCCCATCGCCGGGTTCGCGGCGATGCAGGCCCTCTCGACGCGCAACGACGACCCGGCCGGCGCGTCGCGGCCCTACGACGCGAGCCGCGACGGCTTCGTCCTCGGTGAGGGCGCCGCCGTCATGGTCCTCGAGGACGAGGAGCACGCGCGGGCCCGCGGGGCGAGCATCATCTGCCGCCTGTCCGGGGTCGGGACCAGCGCCGACGCCCACCACATCGCCGCCCCCGAGCCGGAGGGCGCCGGGGCCGCTCGGGCGATGACCGAGGCGGTGCAGGACGCCGGTGCCGCGGCCTCCGACCTCAGCCACATCAACGCGCACGCGACCTCCACCCCCGTCGGCGACGTCGCGGAGGTGGCCGCGATCCGTCGCGCCTTCGGGTCCGACGCTGACCACATGGCCGTGAGCGGGACCAAGTCGATGACCGGTCACCTGCTCGGGGCGGCCGGCTCGCTCGAAGCCGTGCTCACGGTACTGGCGGTGCAGCACCGGGTGGCGCCCCCGACGATCAACATCACCGAGCTCGACCCCGAGGTCGACCTCGACGTCGTCCGGGACGAGCCGCGACCCCTCGGGGACGGGCCGCTCCTGGCGCTGAACAACTCCTTCGGCTTCGGCGGCCACGACGTGGCGCTCGCCTTCGGGTCGCTCTGATGGCTCGCCAGCCCAACGCCGCGTCGGCCCAGGCGTCCTCGACGACGGCCGGCAAGCCGGCCCGCGCGGACGACCCCCGGCACCCCCAGCGCCGGTTGGAGGCGTGCCTGGACGACGGCTCGCTCGAGCTGCTCGCGCCGGACGACACCTCCGGGATGCTCACGGCCCGAGGGACGGTCCGGGGTCGCCCCGTCATCGCCTTCGCCTCCGACCCGACGGTCATGGGTGGCGCGATGGGCGTCGAGGGATGCCGCAAGGTGGTCGAGGCGTACGAGCGCGCGATCGAGGACGAGCTGCCGATCATCGGCATCTGGCACAGCGGCGGGGCCCGCCTGCCCGAAGGGGTCGTCTCGCTGCACGCGGTCGGCGAGATCTTCGCCGTGATGACGCGCGCGTCCGGGCTGATCCCGCAGATCTCCGTCGTCATCGGCGCCGCCGCCGGTGGGGCCGCCTACGGCCCTGCGCTGACCGACATCGTCATCCTCGCGCCGGAGGGACGGATCTTCGTCACCGGACCGGACGTGGTCCGGTCCGTTACCGGTGAGGCGGTCGACGCCCTTCGCCTTGGTGGGCCTGAGCCCCACGGCCGGCGCAGCGGGGTGGTGCACGTCCTCGCGAGCTCGATCGACGACGCCTTCGAGCGGGCTCGGTCTATCACCTCCCTGCTCGACCCCTCGGCGGTCGGCACCTGTGACCCCGGGTCCGTGCAGGACCGTGACCTCGCGCGCTCCTTCCCGGAGTCGGCTCGTCGTGCCTATGACGTCCACCCGGTCGTCGAGGACCTGCTCGACGAGGGAACGACCGAGGAGCTGCACGGGCGCTGGGCGCCGAACATCGTCACGGCGCTCGGGCGGCTCGGTGGCGGCGCGGTCGGTGTCATCGCCAACAACCCGATGCGCCTCGGCGGCTGCCTGGACTCGGCGTCGGCTGAGAAGTCCGCCCGGTTCGTGCGGATGTGCGACGCCTTCGGCATCCCGCTCGTGGTGCTCGTCGACGTGCCCGGCTACCTCCCCGGGGTCGGCCAGGAGTGGGACGGAGTCGTGCGTCGCGGGGCGAAGCTGCTGCACGCCTTCGCCGAGTCGGTGGTCCCGCGCGTGACCGTCGTCACCCGCAAGACCTACGGCGGCGCCTACATCGCAATGAACTCACGCTCTCTCGGAGCCACCCGCGTCTTCGCCTGGCCCGACGCCCAGGTCGCGGTGATGGGCTCGGTCGCGGCGATCCGGATCCTGCACCGGCGCCGGCTCGCGGAGGTCGACGACGCCGAGCGCGAGGCGGTCGAGGCCGAGCTGGCGGCCGAGCACGACCGTCTCTCCGGCGGTTTGGAGCGGGCGGTGGAGATCGGGGTGGTCGACGAGGTCGTCGAGCCGGCGCAGACCCGGTCCGCGATCGCGGCGACCATCGCCTCCGCGCCGGCCCGGCGGGGGCGGCACACCAACATCCCGTTGTGAGGCGATGGCGAAGGGGGTGACTCCCCTAGCCGACCTTGTGCAGCCAGCGCACCGGTGCGCCGTCGCCGGCGTGCCGGAAGGCCTCGAGCTCGGCGTCCCACGCGGTGCCGAGCAGCTCGCCGAGCATGTCCTCGACGGCCTCTCCGGCGCCCTGGGCGAGGGTGAGCACCTCACGGAGCCGGTTCTCGTGCACGACGACGTCGCCCGAGGCGGAGATGGTGGCGTGGTGGATGCCCAGGCTGGGGGTGTGCGACCAGCGGGAGCCGTCGAGGCCGGGGCTGGGCTCCTCGGTCACCTCGTACCGGACACCGTCCCACCCTCGCAGGGCAGACGCCAGCGCTGCTCCGGTGCCCGGGGCTCCGGTCCAGGAGAACTCGGCACGCTTGAGCGACCGGCCGAGCGGCTGCTCGGTCCAGTCGAGAGACACGTCACGACCCAGGGCAGACTCCATCGCCCACGTGATGTGGGGGCAGAGCGCCGTCGGGGTGCTGTGAATGAACACCACGCCTCGCGTCGTAGCTGACATCCCGTTCCTCCTCGGTGCGATGGACGTCTTCCCCAACGCCACACACCTGGATGATTAGAGGTGGGATGCCGACCTGAGCGGCCAGCGGGTGCAACCGTATGTCCGAGCGAGCTCGGTTGTGCTGCCATTGTGCACCATCCGTCTCGTGAGCACCACCCTTCACAGCGGTCACTCTGCTGACGGTGCGGGCGGCCTCCTCAGAGGTCGACGACGGGCGCGTCGGAGTCCTTGGCCGGCTCCTCGCCGGCCAGGCCCTTGGCCATGGTCACGAGCATCCCGAGCTTGCCGGGCGACTCCCACAGCTGGGCGGTGTCGCCGTCGACCTCGAGCAGCACGTTCTCGGGGTCCTCGGGACCCCCGCTCATGAAGGCGGAGGCGGAGGGGTCCCACAGCTCCTCGATCTTGGCACGGTCCTGGTTGACGCGTGCGGTGCCGGAGAGCGAGACCCAGCCCTTGTCGCTGGAGTAGGAGACGTTGACCGCGGGACGAGCGGTGATCGCCTCGACCTTCTCGCTGTCGAAGCGGGTGAGGAACCAGATCTGCGCCGGGTCCTCGAAGTCCTGGGTGCCCATGGGGGTCGAGACGAGCCGACCCTGCGGGTCCTGGTAGGTCAGGATCGCGATCTGCGTGTCCTTCATGACCTCGGCGACGGTGTCGCGGTCGGTGGTGCTCATGTCTGCTCCTCGCGCTGGTTAACGGCTTGGTCGCCACGACTCTAGGTGCCAGCACCGACAAGCACCGCCGGGAGCAGTCGGTGTCCTGTCGCCGGGTCGCCAGTCCGCACCGTGGGGCGGCTGGGGCTTGAACCCAGGACCGACGGATTATGAGTCCGCTGCTCTGACCGACTGAGCTACCGCCCCTGCGCCGTCGGCGCGACGGCCCCCGCAGGCTACCCGCCCGAGCGCACCACCTAGGAGTCGAATCCGACGCCGAGCGCGTCCAGGCCCTTGAGCAGCAGCGGCCGGCGCCCGGTGCGGTCCTCGCGAGCGAGCGCGGCGCGGGTGCTCTGCACCGCGAGGTAGCGCAGCGGCTCCGGCGGGAAGGGGACGGGCTTGTCCCGCACCATCGACAGCTGCGTGACCTCGCTATCGGCGCCCTCGAGCAGGTCCAGACCGACCCGAGCCCCGAATCTGGTCGAGGCGACACCCAGCCCGGTGTAGCCGACCGCGTAGGCGACGCGTCCCCCCTTCGCCGTGCCGAAGACTGGGGTGAAGCGCGACGTCGTGTCGATCACCCCGGCCCACCGGTGGGTGAACCGCAACCCCTCGAGCTGCGGGAAGATCTCGAAGAAGTGCCGGGCCAGCAGGTCGTGCGACGGCCCCTGCTCGAGCTCGACCGCGATCTGACCCCCGAAGTGGTAGTTGGCGTCGTAGCCACCGAAGAGCACCCGGTCGTCGAGGGTGCGCCGGTAGTAGTGGAACTGGTTGCCCGCGTCGGTCAGTCCCTCTCGCCCCTGCCAGCCCACGGCGTCCAGCTGCGTAGCGGACAGTGGCTCGGACATCAGCACGTGGTCGTACACCGGCAGCACCCAGGCGTCGATCCGGCGCAGCAACCCCGGGAAGGGTCCGGTCGCCAGGAGCACCTGGCCGGCGAGAACCTCTCCCCCGTCGCAGCGCAGCCGCACGCCAGCGCCGTCGACCTCGAGCTCGCGCACCACCGTCGACTCCACGATCTCCACCCCCAGCTTGCGCGCGGCTGCGGCGAGGCCCAAGGCGAGCCGAGCGGGGTCGACCAGGCCGACAAGGGGGTCACGCATCCCCGCCAGGTACCGCGGCGAGCTCACGGCAGCGCGGCACTCCTCGGCGTCGAGCAGGCTCACCTGCGCGCCATGCTCGCGGTGCAGCCGGTAGGAGTCGTGGACCGCGTCGACCTGGTGCTCGTCCAGAGCGAAGGTCAGCTCCCCGGGGACGTGCAGGTCGCAGTCGATCCCGAGGCGCTCGACGTCGGCGCGCAGGCCGGCGAAGTTCTCCTCCCCCAGGCGCTCCAACGTCGCGATCTCGTCCGGCCAGCAGGCCACCCCTTGGGCCAGACCATGGGTGAGGGAGGGGCTGACGAAACCTCCGTTGCGCCCGGACCCGCCAAAGGCGAGGGTCCCCCCTTCGAGCACCATGACCCGTCGGCCCGGGTCCCGCTCGCGGGCCTGGAGCGCCGCCCACAACCCGGTGAAGCCGCCCCCCACGATCGCGAGGTCGGTGGTTGCCGTCCCGGCGAGCGGTCCCTCCGACTCTGGGACCGGGCGCACGTCGGGGTCGGTCCAGAACGGCCGGCGCCGCGCGCCGTCCAGTGCCGGGTGCTCTGCCTGATCCGTCATCGGATCCTCCTTCGCCGATGACCGCAGCCTAGTGAGCGATCACGCTGCAGACGCTGACCTTGAGGAGCCGGCCGCAGTGCGAGGATGGCGCCATGAGGCGGGTAGGTGTCGCAGCAGCTCTCGTGGCGCTGCTCGCTGCCCTGCCGGGATGCGCCGACCGCGAGCGGATCCCGCCGAGCACGACCACGTCGACCACCACGACGACGATGGGGCCGACGACGAGCGAGGCGAGCGCGCCGCCCGCCCCTGACGAGCTCCGCGTGGCGATCAGCGACGACCAGCCGGGGCTGGGCCTGAAGCGCGAGGGCACGTACACCGGCCTGGACGCCGACATCGCCCGCTTCGTCGCCGGGCAGCTCGGGGTCGAGCAGGTGACCTTCGTCAGGTCCGTGCCCGACCAGCGCGACGAGCTCCTCGCGACCCGGCAGGCCGACCTCGTCGTGGCCTCCTACTCGATGACCGAGGAGCGCGCGCGCACCGTGCGTTTCGCCGGCCCCTATCTCGTCACCGGCCAGGACCTGCTGGTCCGGGAGGGCAGCAAGATCGGCTCGCCGAAGAACCTTCGGGGCAAGACCGTGTGCGGCGCGACCGGCAGCGCCGGGACGGCGCTGCTCGTGGAGAAGTTCGTCGGCCTGCGTATCGTCACCGAGCCCACGGTCGCCGCGTGCGTCGAGCGACTGCGCGAGGGCGACGTCGCGGCGGTCACCTCGGACGCGGCGATCCTCGCCGGGTACCTCATGGACGACGAGGGTGAGCGCGACCTCAAGCTGACCGGCAAGCAGTTCAGCACCGAGCGGTACGGCATCGCCATGCGGCCGGAGGACGAGCAGCTCTGCGAGCGGGTCACCGCCGCGCTGGAGACGATGATGCGCTCCGGCGCCTGGCGCACGGCCGTCCGCTCCAACCTCCCGGAGCCCCAGCTCATCGGCACGAGGACCTACGTCACGCCCCAGGTCGAGCCCTGCCTGCACACCCCTGAGCAGGACGAGACCGAGACGAGCCCGGCGACGACGACTGGGTGAGGGCGAAGGGGGAACGGCGAAGGCCATGTCCCGGGACGCATCCCGGGACATGGCCTGACTGGCTCCCCCGGTTGGACTCGAACCAACAACCCTCCGGTTAACAGCCGAATGCTCTGCCAGTTGAGCTACAGGGGATCGCGCCGGGCCACGATAGCAAGAACTCTCCGGCCGGGCGAAACCGCTTCAGAGCTCGCGCCCGACGTGCTCGGCGAGGCGAGTCACCGAGTCCGCGACGCCGGCCCGCAGCTCGGGATGATCGGGGTCGGCGCCGTCCTTGTAGAGCACCTGGACGCTGAGGGCGCCGTCGGAGAGGTCCTTGCGCAGGACCACCCGCGCCGAGGTCGCCCGGTCGATGTCGACCCGCTCGACGAGCACGACGCTGGCCTGGACCCGCTCGCGGAAGGCGTCGGGCACCTGGGCCGGAGCGCTGATCCGCCAGGTCTGGCGGGGGCGCTCGTCGACGAAGCTCGCCCACAGCTCGTCTCGGTCGGGCCGGTAGCCGCCGCTGTCGATGAGGTGCCAGGGGCAGCGCACCGACTCCGGCCCGTCGACGATCAGCCGGTGGGTGGTCACGGTGATCGTCCCGCCGTCGTCGAGCGGCGCGGCCGCGATGACCCGCTCCCCATGGTCGAGGTCCTGGGGCGCGGGAGGCGGGTGCTGTCGTCGGGGCCACCTCATCGCACGATCTCCTCTCGGATCTTCGCCCGGCGACGTTCGAGGTCCTGGAGCTGCACGGAGAGCTCGCGGACCTGCTGGGGGTCGCCGTCCGGCGCGGCGGAGAGCCGCCTCATCTGCGACATCGCCTCGGCGATCTGGCGACTGACCGACACCTCCTGCACCCGGGCGAGCAGGGAGTCGACGTAAGGCCGCGGCGGGAGCCCGGTGGAGCTGTCGTGGACGACCGGCAGGGGGGCGACCGCCAGCTCGGCCAGCAGCCCGCGGACCGCGAGGGGGGCCGCGTCGGTGACCGCGGAGTGCCACGCGGCGAGGGAGAGGTCCGCTCGCAGGCCGACGATGCGCAGCGCGTCGAGCACGGCGCCGTGCGCAGGTGCGGTGAGGGCGTGCGGAGCGATCTGGTCGATCGTCTCGGGCGAGAACAGGCTCGGGTACTGCAGGAGCGACTGCAGCAGCTGACGCTCGGCGGAGACCACCGGGTCGCGCAGGTCTGGGGGCGGCAGGCTGACGGCGGCCTCACCGGCCGAGGGCTCGGGGACGGCCTCTTCGCCCTGTCGTCGGGTGGGAGCGGACGGCGAAGGGGGGCGAGCTCGCCCCGCACGCTGGGTCGCCGAGCGCATCTGGTCGACCTCGACCCCGACCCATCCGGCAACCGTGCGGATGTACTCCGGACGCAGCGCCGAGTCTCGGATGCTGTTGATGATCGGCGCCACGGCGGCCATGGCGCGCACCCGGCCCTCCGCGCTCGAGAGGTCGAATCGCTCGAGGGTGGTGCGCACGGCGAACTCGAACATCGGTACCGCGGACTCGACGAGGTCGCGAACCGCCGCGTCACCTTCACGCAGTCTCAGGTCGCACGGGTCCATCCCGTCCTTCGCGACCGCGACGAAGGACTGGCTGGCCCACCGCTGGTCCTCCGCGTAGGCCTTCATCGCCGCCTTCTGGCCGGCCGCGTCGCCGTCGAAGGTGAAGACGACGCGGGCCGGTGAGAGGTCGGGCTCGTCCCGCATGATCCGCCGGAGCACCTTGATGTGGTCTACGCCGAAGGCGGTGCCGCACGTGGCGACCGCCTGCTGGATCCCAGCCAGGTGGGCGGCCATGACGTCGGTGTACCCCTCGACGACGACCGCCTTGCGCTCGGTGGAGATCGCCTTCTTGGCCAGGTCGAGGCCGTAGAGCACCTGGCTCTTCTTGTACACGCTCGTCTCGGAGGTGTTGAGGTACTTCGCCTGGACCCGGTCGTCCTCGAAGAGCCGCCGCGCGCCGAAGCCGACCGTGTCGCCGGTCGTGTCCCGGATCGGCCAGAGCAGGCGACCACGGAAGCGGTCATACAGCCCGCGCGAACCCCGTCCGCAGAGCCCGGCCGCGAGCACCTCGTCGTCGGTGAACCCACGCCCGAGCAGGTGCCGCACCAGCTCCTCCCCGCCCCGAGGGGCGTAGCCGAGCCCGAAGTGCTCCGCCTCGGGGCGCATGAACCCCCGCTCCCGCAGGAAGTCCCGCCCGGCCCGGCCCTCCCTGGTGTCGACGAGCATCTGGTGGTACCACTGCTCGGCGACCCGGTTGGCCTCGATGAGCCGGGAGCGCTTGCCCAGGCTCTCCCCCTGACGTGGTGCCGACCCCTCCTCGTAGCGCAGCTCGAGCCCGAGCTTGGCGGCGAGCCGCTCGACCGCCTCGGTGAAGGTGAGGTGGTCCACGGCCCGGACGAAGTCGATGACGTCACCCCCTTCGCCGCAGCCGAAGCAGTGGTAGCTGCCCACCGACTCGCGCACGGTGAAGGACGGGGTCTTCTCGTCGTGGAAGGGGCACAGACCCTTCATCGCGCCGACGCCCGCCGGACGCAGGGTGACGTGCTCACGGACGACGTCGGTGATCGAGGTGCGCTCCTTGACGCTGACCACGTCCTCAGCACGGATCAGCCCGGCCATCGCTCACCTCGCTCCCTCGACGTCCTCGGGCGAGTCTAGGACCTGACCGTTGTGCGGCCCGGCCGACCGCCTACCGGGTCCTCGCTGGAGGTCAGGGCGTGGGGACCAGCATGACCCGGCCACCCTGGCCTCCAGGCTCGCCGGAGTCACCCTCGGACCAGATCGCCTCCACCCTGTAGCTCTCGGCACCGATGACGACGGTCGTGCCCTCCTCGACGTCGTGCGGCTCGAAGGGGGAGGTGCCGTCGGCGATGCGTACCGTGGCGCTGTCGCCGTCGACACCGGTGGCTACTGCCCTGCCGCCGTCGATGTCGGCCGGTTGGTTCTCGGAGAGCACGACCGCATCGTCCGGGGTAGTGGCCGGTGGCCCCGCCGCGGCCGCGGAGCACGCCGAGAGCGACAGACTGCCGACGACGGCTCCCGCCGCGGTCACGGCACGCAGACCCACCTCAGTCCGCCCCATCGACTCGACGAAGGGTGACCCGCCCGGAGGCCCTCCCGGGCGGTCCGTCCGCTCACATCCTCCTACCGCGTTTGGCGTGGACGAAGCGACCGATGAGCCGGCTGGTCATGTCCTTCAGCTGTGCCAGCGCAGGGCGGGAGTCGTCGAAGGAGGCCGGGACGGCCCGTGTCGCCAGCAGACGTCGGTGATCGAGGTGCGCTCCTTGACGCTGACCACGTCCTCAGCGCGGATCCTGCCCGCCACGTCTCACCTCCGTCGTCCTTCCCGGCGAGTGCCAGTGGCGCAGCGCCTAGCGCGACTACTGGTCCTCAGGGACGAGGACCACGACACCGTCTCGCCCGGCACCCGACGCTCGGGCACCGTCGTCGACGGTCCGCACGAGATAGCGGCTCTCGCCGACCCTCACCTCGTCGCCCTCGACAACCTCCGTCGGCTCGGCCACCCCTGACGATCCGACGAGGTGGAGGGTCGCCCGGCCATCGTCGATACCGGAGACAGCGACGGTGCTCCCTGCGACGTCTGCCTGCACGTTGGTGCCGATGATCACCGCCCCCGGCTCGTCAGCCCCCTCGATCTCACCCGCGCAACCCCCGAGAGCCGCGACCACCGCGGCCAGTGCGAGCGCCATCCACCGGCGCAGCGTCATGACGCGATTCTCCTGAGCACCACCCGGCCCGAGGCCTGTCCCTCCGGGCAGGTCTCCGCGCTGGAGGCCCGAGGAGTCCTGCCCTGCCAGGCCTGGGCCAACCGGGCCGCAGATCGCCGCGTCTCGAGCCGCGAGACCTCGATGGCCCGCACCTGCCCGAGCACCGCGCGCTCGCTCGCCCGCACCCGCTCGACATCCATCCCTTCGCTGACGCTCATCCCTGCTCCTCGACCTCGGTACGCCCGGCGTTCCGACGGTAGGCACCGGGTGCGTGGGGTGACCATGGGGAGCACTCCCCTCCCCAGCGGGGTCAGTCGTAGCGGTGCGCGTGCAGCAGCAGCGCGCGGGCGTCGGTGAGCGAGGCCACCTGGTCGACGACGACCCGCAGGCGCCCCGCCTCGTCGGTCGCCGCGGCGTGGTCGGCGGCGAGGTCGGGGTCGAGCCGCTGCTCGGGGCGCTCGGCGAACCACTGCACCAGGTCGGTGACGACCTGTCGTTGATGGACGTAGACCTCACGCCGCGAGTCGGCGCTCATGACGAAGTGGTGCGCGACCGCCTTGAGCATCGCCACCTCGGCCCGGCTGGTGGCGGGCACGACGAGCGAGGCCGAGTAGCGCGAGAGGTCGGCAGGCCCGTAGACCTGACGGGTCGCCGCCTCCGCGGCGTGGACGAAGCGACCGATGAGCCGGCTGGTCATGTCCTTGAGCTGGGCCAGCGCAGGGCGGGAGCCGTCGAAGGAGGCGGGGACGGCGCCTGTCGCCAGCAGCCGCTCCAGACCGGAGCCGAGGTCATCGTCGGTGAGGTCCGCGGCGTAGGTCTGCCGCGCCGCGGCGACCAGGGTGGAGCGCACCCCGATGTCGCGCAGCGCTCGCAGGTCGAGCAGCCCGGCCGCCACCGCGTCCTCGACGTCGTGCACGCAGTAGGCGACGTCGTCGGACCAGTCCATGACGTCGGCCTCGAGGCAGCGCGCCCCCGGCGGCCGGTCGGCCGGCACGCCCTCGCGCACCCAGGCGAAGGCGTCCAGGTCGTCCTCGTACACCCCGAACTTCGAGGTCGGGTACGGTCCGTCGCCGCGCCGCCAGGGGTACTTGATCGACGCGTCGAGGCTCGCCCGGGTGAGGTTGAGTCCACCGGGTCGGCCATCGGGGTGGGCTCGTTTGGGCTCGAGACGGGTGAGGATCCGCAGCGTCTGGGCGTTGCCCTCGAAGCCTCCGATGTCGGCCGCGATCTCGTCGAGCGCGCTCTCGCCGTTGTGGCCGAAGGGGGGATGTCCCAGGTCGTGGGCGAGGCAGGCGACCTCGACGACGTCGGCGTTGCAGCCCAGCGCTCCCCCGAACTCCCGGCCGATCTGGGCGACCTCGAGGCTGTGGGTGAGCCGGTTGCGGATGAAGTCGTCGCTGCTCGGCTGGAGCACCTGGGTCTTGGCCGAGAGCCGGCGCAAGGCTGCCGAGTGGATCAGCCGGCCCCGGTCCCGCGCGAAGTCGTCACGGTCGGCACGCTTGTGCGCTGGATCCTCCTGGACCCAGCGCCGCCGGGCGTGGTCGCTGTACCTCACGGGGGCACTCTAGGCATGCCCGGTGTCCGTCCCGTGCCCCGGAACGAGCGGCGGCCCCCTCCACGGCGACCGGTAGCCTCGACCCAGCCGAGCGAAGGGATACCCATGTTCCGCAAGATCCTCGTGGCCAACCGGGGCGAGATCGCGATCCGCGCCTTCCGCGCCGCCACCGAGCTGGGCGCGACGACGGTGGCCATCTACCCCTTCGAGGACCGCAACTCCGAGCACCGGATGAAGGCCGACGAGGCCTACCAGATCGGCGAGGAGGGGCACCCCGTGCGCTCCTACCTCGACCACGAGGCGGTCGTGCGGATCGCGGTCGAGGCCGGCGTCGACGCGATCTACCCCGGCTACGGCTTCCTCTCCGAGAACCCGCAGCTGGCCGAGGCGTGCGAGCGGGCGGGGATCACCTTCGTCGGCCCGCCCGCCGAGGTGCTGCACCTGACCGGCAACAAGGCGCGGGCCATCGCTGCGGCGAAGGGGGCAGGGCTGCCGACGCTGCGCGGTGCCGAGCCCACCACCGACCTGGACCAGCTCGAGCGCGCCGCTGCCGAGATCGGCTTCCCGGTCTTCGTCAAGGCGGTCAGCGGCGGCGGCGGCCGCGGGATGCGCCGGGTCGAGGCGGCCGGTGAGCTGCGCGACGCGCTCGAGGCGGCACAGCGCGAGGCCGACGCCGCCTTCGGCGACCCGACGCTCTACCTCGAGGAGGCGGTGGTCAACCCCCGCCACATCGAGGTGCAGGTCCTCGGGGACGCCACCGGAGAGGTCGTGCACTACTTCGAGCGGGACTGCTCGGTGCAGCGCCGCCACCAGAAGGTCGTCGAGATCGCTCCGGCGCCGAACCTCGACCCGGACCTGCGCGAGCGGATGTGCGCCGACGCCGTCGCCTTCGCCCAATCGATCGGCTACGTCAACGCCGGGACCGTGGAGTTCCTCCTCGGGGAGGACGGTCGCTACGTCTTCATCGAGATGAACCCGAGGATCCAGGTCGAGCACACCGTCACCGAGGAGGTGACCGGGGCCGACCTCGTCGTGAGCCAGCTGCAGATCGCCAGCGGCGCGACCCTCGCCGACCTCGGCGTGCGCCAAGAGGAGATCGCCACCCAGGGCTACGCCCTGCAGTGCCGGATCACCACCGAGGACCCGGCCAACGGCTTCCGACCCGACGCCGGCATCATCTCGGCCTACCGCTCCGCCGGCGGGTCGGGGGTGCGCCTGGACGGCGGCACCACCTTCGTCGGGTCCGAGGTGAGCGCCCACTTCGACTCGATGCTGGTCAAGCTCACCTGCCGCGGGTCCACCTTCGACATGGCCGTCCGGCGCGCCCGAAGGGCCCTGGCCGAGTTCCGCATCCGCGGGGTCTCGACGAACATCCCCTTCCTCGAGGCCGTGCTCGCCGACCCGACCTTCCTCGCCGGCGAGGTGACGACGAGCTTCATCGACGAGCGACCCCAGCTGCTCAAGGCGCCCACCGGCAAGGACCGGGCGACGCGGCTGCTGACCTACCTCGCCGAGACGACGGTCAACCAGCCGCACGGGCCCCGCACGACGACGATCCACGCCCGGGACAAGCTGCCCGAGCTGCCGAAGGGAGACCTGCCGGAGGGCACCCGGGACCGGCTGCGCCGCCTCGGACCCGGTGGCTTCGCCCGCGACCTGCGCGAGCGCACCGAGGTCGCCGTCACCGAGACCACCTTCCGGGACGCGCACCAGTCCCTCCTCGCGACGCGGATGCGTACCCGCGACCTGCTGCACGTCGCCCCCTTCGTCGCGCGGATGACCCCGCAGCTGCTCTCGATGGAGGCCTGGGGCGGCGCGACCTACGACGTCGCCCTGCGCTTCCTCCAGGAGGACCCGTGGGAGCGCCTCGACGCCCTGCATACGGCGATGCCCAACGTGCCGCTGCAGATGCTGCTGCGCGGTCGCAACACCGTCGGGTACACGCCCTACCCGACGCAGGTGACCGACGCCTTCGTCGCCGAGGCCGCGCGCAGCGGGCTGGACATCTTCCGGATCTTCGACTCCCTCAACGACGTCGAGCAGATGCGCCCGGCGATCGACGCCGTGCTCGAGACCGGGACCGCGCTAGCCGAGGTGGCACTGTGCTACACCGGCAACCTGCTCGACCCGGGTGAGGAGCTCTACACCCTCGACTACTACCTCGGGCTGGCCGAGCAGATCGTCGACGCCGGCGCCCACGTGCTCGCGATCAAGGACATGGCCGGTCTGCTGCGTGCGCCCGCCGCGGCCCGCCTCGTGCGCGCGTTGCGCGAGCGCTTCGACCTGCCCGTGCACCTGCACACCCACGACACCGCCGGTGGACAGATCGGCACCCTGCTCGCCGCGATCGACGCCGGGGTCGACGCCGTCGACGCCGCGAGCGCGACCATGGCCGGCACGACCTCGCAGCCCTCGCTCTCCGCGCTCGTCGCGGCCACCGACGGCACCGAGCGACCCACCGGGCTCGACATCGAGGCCGTCTTCGCCCTCGAGCCCTACTGGGAGGCGGTCCGTAGCCTCTACGCCCCCTTCGAGTCCGGGCTGTCCTCTCCCACCGGCCGGGTCTACCGGCACGAGATCCCCGGCGGGCAGCTGTCCAACCTGCGCCAGCAGGCGATCGCCCTCGGGCTGGGTCATCGCTTCGAGGACATCGAGGACATGTACGCCGCGGCCAACGCGATCCTCGGCAACATCGTCAAGGTCACCCCGTCCAGCAAGGTCGTCGGCGACCTCGCGCTCTCCCTGGTCGGCGCGGGCGCCGACCCGGCGGAGTTCGAGGCCGACCCTGCCCGCTTCGACATCCCCGACTCGGTCATCGGCTTCCTCAGCGGCGACCTCGGCGACCCGCCGGGTGGCTGGCCGGAGCCGTTCCGCAGCAAGGCGCTGCAGGGCCGGCAGGTCCGCACCCCGCAGGCCGAGCTGACCTCCGAGCAGCAGCAGCGCCTGGCCGACGAGCCGCGAGCGACGCTCAACGAGCTGCTCTTCCCCGGGCCGACCAAGGAGATGCTCGCCGCTCGGGAGAAGTACGGCGACACCTCCGTCCTCGGCACCCTCGTCTTCTGGCACGGCCTGGAGCACGGCGACGAGTACCGCGTCGAGATCGAGCCGGGCAAGACCCTCGGCCTCGGGATCAGCTCGATCAGCGAGCCGGACGAGCATGGCATCCGAACCGTCATGGCGACGGTCAACGGTCAGCTGCGCCCGGTCCGGGTCCGCGACGAGAGCGTGGCGGCCGACGTCGTGGCGGCCGAGAAGGCCGACTCGTCGGTCCCGGGTCAGGTGGCTGCCCCCTTCGCCGGGGTGGTGAGTCTCCAGGTGGCCGAGGGCGACAGCGTCGAGGCCGGGGCCACCGTGGCGACCATCGAGGCGATGAAAATGGAGGCGAGCATCACCAGCCCGGTCGGGGGAAAGGTGGCGCGCGCCGCAATCGGCCCCGCCCAGCAGGTCGAAGGGGGTGACCTGCTCGTCGTCGTGGAGTGACCTGGCGTCCGGTGATCCGCGTCGGCCGGCCGGCTCAGCCGCCGCTGACCGACAGCTCGGCCTGGGCGACCTGCTCGGCCTGGGCCTGGTCCAGCTCGCGGCTGCGCAGCCAGTTCTCCGGGAGCGCGACCTGACGCGGCGACCCCGCCCGGCCGCGCGGACCCTCGGCCGCCTCTGCCGGCCACGGCACGTCCGGGTCGAGGGTGGCGATGAGGGCATCCAGCGCCGCGAGGGAGTCCACGAGCGCGAGCTGGTTGCGGACGTGAGATCCGGCGGGGAACCCCTTGAGGTACCACGCGATGTGCTTGCGGATCTCGCGGCAGGCACGCAGCTCGTCGTCGAAGAACTCGGTGAGGTGCTCGGCGTGCAACCGCAGCGTCGCGCTCACCTCGCCGAGGGTCGGCCGGACCCGCTCGTTGGACCCGGCGAAGGCCGCCGCGAGGTCGGTGAAGAGCCAGGGCCTCCCCAGGCAGCCCCGCCCGACGACCACCCCGTCGCAGCCGGTCTCGGCAACCATGCGCAGGGCGTCCTCGGCCGACCAGATGTCGCCGTTGCCGAGGACCGGGACGCTCGTGACCGTCTCCTTGAGCAGGCGGATGGCCGACCAGTCGGCCTGCCCCGAGTAGGCCTGGGAGGCGGTGCGCCCGTGCAGGGCGACCGCTGCCACCCCTTCGTCCACCGCCGCCTGCGCCGCGTCGAGGTAGGTGAGGTGGGCGTCGTCGATCCCCTTGCGCATCTTGACCGTCACCGGGATGTCGCGGCGGGCGCCCTCCTCGACCGCGGCGGCGACGATCGAGCGGAAGAGGTCACGCTTCCACGGCAGGGCCGCTCCCCCGCCCTTGCGGGTGACCTTGGGGACCGGGCAGCCGAAGTTGAGGTCGATGTGGTCGGCGAGGTCCTCCTGGACGATCGTGCGCGCCGCCAGCCGGGTGGCGGCGGGGTCGACGCTGTAGAGCTGGACGCTGCGCGGGAACTCGTCGGGGTCGTGCTCGAGGAGCCGCATGGTCTCCGGCGCCCGCTCGACGACCGCGCGGGAGGTGACCATCTCGTTGACGTAGAGGCTGGTGGCGCCGCTGGCGCCTCCCGCTGTGCTGCCCTGCGCGCCGTAGCGGCGGCAGAGCCGGCGGAAGGCAAGGTTGGTGATCCCCGCCATGGGGGCCAGCACGACCGGTGAGGTGATCTCGAGGGGCCCCAGGCGAAGGGGGGCCAGCGTCGTGGGGGTCTCGGTCAGGGTGCTCATGACGCCCCCATCGTCCCATCGATGGGCTAGTCGGCTCCAACCGCGGGCCAGGGCGAGGCCAGCGCTGGGTGCAGGACCAGCTCCCCGGGCTTCGGGCGCGGGCCGCCGACGTAGCCGGTGAGCTCGGCGACCCGGGCCACGGCGCCCTCGGCCGGGTCGTACTCGAGGATCCAGGGCTGGGTCTGGGTGAAGGTCGAGGAGAGCAGCACCCGCTCGCCGCTCCAGCCCGACGGCTGTGGACCGGAGAAGGACCCCTCGCCCCGCTCGAAGGCGAGGATCCGGGCGTCGTCGGTGGCGTCGGGCGCGGAGATGTAGATCGCTTCGTCGGCACCCAGGTCCGCCGCCACCGGCGGCAGGAGGGAGACCGCGGCCGCTGCTCGGCCCTGCGGCGAGACCGCGGTCGGGCCCAGCACGCTGTTGACCGGTCCAGGCATGGGGCCCCGGTCCCCGGCGATCCCACCGTCCTCGTCGTAGGAGGCCATGCTCAGGTGTCCCGGGGAGCTGGTGATGAGCCGCCGTGAGGTGGTCGCGGTCGAGCCGTGGTCGCGCGTCGCGGTGCCGTCGCTCACCCGCCACGCGGCCGTGCGGCCCTGGGCGAGGAGGTCGCCGCTGGCGGTCCAGCCGGCCTGGGCGACGGTCTCGTCGGGGATTGCGACCTCGCTCACCGATCCGCCCGCGACGTCGACGACGACGACCGCGCCCGGCTGGGGGACGACGACCTGGTGTCCGTCCCGGGAGATCCAGCTGCTCTGCGGCGTGAGGGGCTCGGGGCCGTCCTGCAGTCGTCCGTGCAGCTCGCGGTCGACCTCGACGTACTCCTCCTCGGCGCCCGGGAGGTAGAGGACGAGGTGGACCCGCGCCGAGGTCTCCGCCTGGCGCAGCATCACCGCGCGCACGGGCTGGTCGGTCGCGGCGAGGCCGGGCAGGTCCTGGCCGGGCTCGATCCCGAGGGTCGGTGGCAGGCCGCTCGCCTCCCGGTCCGTCGTCTCGGGCAGCTCTGCGATCGGGACATCGGCGGCGAGCAGGTCGACCCTCGCCCCGTCGAGCTCGTGCACCGAGACGTGGGTGGAGCTCGACTCGTCGGTGGGCTCCTCGCTGCCGGTGCAGCCAGCCGCCGCGAGCAGCACAGCAACGAGCGCGACCGTCGCCCTCCGGGGCCGCCGCCGCTGCTCGCGTCGTCGCGGTGCTGCACGCACGGGCACGAGCATGCCAGACGAAGGGGTGGGAGAGGATGGGGTCGTGACGGGGCGATCGAGCGTGGGTGCGGGCCGAGGCTCGCTGGAGCGGTACGCCTGGGTGGCGATCGCGGCCGCGCTGGCGACGATCGGGCTGAAGACGAGCGCCTGGCTGGTCACCGACTCCGTCGGCCTGCTCTCCGACGCCGTGGAGTCCCTGGTCAACCTGGTCGCCGCGATTGCTGCGCTGGTCGCGTTGCGGGTCGCCGCGCGACCCGCCGATCAGACCCACCACTTCGGTCACGCCAAGGCCGAGTACTTCTCCGCGGCGATCGAGGGCGCGATGATCGCGGTCGCGGCGCTGGTCATCATCTGGCAGTCGGTGCTTCGACTGCTCGACCCGAGCCCGCTCGAGGAGGTCGGGGTCGGGCTGACCATCTCGGTGATCGCATCGGTGCTCAACGCCGCCGTCGCCGTCATCCTCATCCGGGCCGGGCGCCGCCACCGCTCGATCACCCTGCGCGCCGACGGCCGTCACCTCATGACCGACGTCGTCACCTCGGTGGGGGTCGTGCTCGGCGTGGGCCTGGTCTGGCTCAGCGGACTGGAGTGGCTGGACCCGGTGGTCGCCCTCGTCGTCGCAGCCAACATACTGCTCGCGGGATGGCAGCTGCTCCGCGAGTCCTCCGAGGGCCTCATGGACTCACCGGTGGACGAGGTGACGACCGAGCAGATCATCGCGGTGCTGACCGACCACAGCTCGGGGCAGGTCCACTTCCACGGGTTGAGCACCCGGGTCTCGGGGCACCGGATGTTCGCCCAGGTACACATGCTTGTCCCCGGGCGTTGGAGCGTGCGCGAGTCGCACGACCGCCTTGAGGAGATCGATCAAGCGCTGCTCGAGGCGATCCCCGAGCTGATCATGAGCATCCACCTCGAGCCGCGCGAGGACCCTCGCTCCTACGACGACTACGAGACCGAGGTGCCGATCCACGGACCCGACCAGGTCGCGGGCTCACCCGCCGAAGGGAAGACGACATGAGTGCACTGATCACCCCCACCACCGTGAGCACGATGCTCGAGGGTGACGACCGGGTCGTCGTCCTCGACGTCCAGTACGAGCTCGGCGGGCGCTCGAACGACGAGCTCTACCGTGACCGCCACATCCCCGGGGCCCGGGCGCTTGACCTGGACACGGCCCTGGCCGGCCCGCCCGGTGCCGGCGGTCGACACCCCCTGCCCGAGGCCGAGGTGCTCGAGCGCGCCCTTCGCCAGGCCGGGGTCGAGCAGGGCGACACGGTCGTCGTGTACGACCAACGCACCTCGCTGGCCGCGGCCCGCGCCTGGTGGGTGCTGCGCTGGGCCGGGCTCGACTCGGTCCTGGTCCTCGACGGCGGTCTGGACGGATGGGAGCGGGCGGGGTACCCGACAAGCACCGAGCAGGTCGACCCGCCGCCGGGAGGGGTCAGCGTGCAGCCGGGCTCGCAGGCCGTGCTCGACGCCGTGACGGCAGCGCAGGTCGCCGAGGCCGGCGTGCTCGTCGACGCGCGTACCCCGGCACGCTTCCGCGGCGAGGAGGAGCCCATCGACGCGGTCGCCGGTCATATCCCCGGAGCGGTCAACGTGCCGATGGCCGACCTGATCGCCGACGACGGCACGATGCTGCCCGCGGAGCAGCTCCGAGCTCGCTTCCACGCCGTCGGCGCGCACCGCGGCGGCAGCGCCCCGGTCGGCGCGTACTGCGGCTCCGGGATCACCGCCGCGCACAGCGTCCTGGCGATGCACGAGGCCGGGATCGCCGCACTGCCCTACATCGGGTCCTGGAGTCAGTGGATCACCGACAGCGGCCGCCCCAACGCGACCGTCGACGCCGAGGGGGAGTCGTGAACCGCGACCGTGAGCGCACCGCAGTCACCGGCAGAGGGTGGCTGGCCTCGCTGCTCGCCACGGCGGTGGCCTTCGGGGTGCTTGACGGGGTGTGGCTGGGCATCGTGGCCGGCGGGCACTACCGCGACGCCCTCGGACCTCTCGCGGCCGAGCCGGCAAACGTGAGCGCCGCGGCCCTCTTCTACGTCGTCTACTGCGGCGGGCTCACCTACTTCGGGACCGTCGAAGGGGTGGCTGCTCGCCGCGTCGCCCCGGCCGCGCTGCGGGGCGGGATGCTCGGGCTCGTCGCCTACTCGACGTGGGACCTCACCAGCCTCGCCGTCATCGACGGCTTCCCGGTCGGCATCGTCCCGGTCGACATCGCATGGGGCACCGTCGCGAGCGCCCTGGCCTGCGGTCTGGCCGCGGCCGCGGTCAACCGGCTCGGCCTGGGCGGATCTCCTCGGCGATGAAGTCGCGCAACGCCTTCGCGACCCCGTCCGGGTGGGTGACCGGAGCCAGGTGCGTCCCCGGCACGTGAACGACAGTCGCGCCCGGCCGAAGTCGCAGCGCGTCCTGCTCCCCGAGCCGGAACTGGTCCAGCTGACCGTTGATGAAGCGCACCGGGACGCTCACGTCGTGCAGCAGCGAGAGGTCACCGTGATCGACCACGGCCTGCCACGCGACGGGGATGGTCGCCACGTCCACGCCGTGCTCGACGATGGCCTCACCGGCCTCGCCGAGGGCCCGCTGCAGCAGGGTCTTGTCGGCGGCGGTCAGGGTCTCCCTCAGCCGGGTCACGGACAGGCCCAGGCGCACCCCTTCGCCGACGGCCTTGTACGGGGCGGCCATCGGGGTGCTCGGGTCGGCGGAGGCGCCGAGCAGCGCCAGTCCGGCGATCTCGCGATGCCCGGCCCGGGCCGCGCACTCCAGCGCGACGTACCCGCCGAGACTGTGGCCCACGAGCAGCGGCGGGGCGGCGCACTCGATGACCGCCTGCTCGACCACGGCGACCGCCGAGTCCATGTCGAAGTCCTCGCCGAGGCGCGTCCCGTGACCCGGCAGGTCGGGTGCGTGGATGACATGGCCGGGCAGCCTCTCGCGCAACGGACCCCAGCAGGCGGCGTTGAGCCGGCTGCCGTGGACGAGCACCAGCTCGAGAGGCATCCGCGCGGCCCTCAGCAGCCGAGGAGGCGAGGGGCGAGGTAGGCCTGCACCTGGTCGATGCTGATCCGCTCCTGCGCCATGGTGTCGCGCTCGCGGATCGTCACCGAGTCGTCCTGCAGGGTGTCGAAGTCCACGGTGATGCAGTACGGCGTACCGATCTCGTCCTGGCGCCGGTAGCGCTTGCCGATCGCCTGGGCGTCGTCGAAGTCGACGTTCCAGTGCTGGCGCAGCGCGGCGGCGAGGTCGCGGGCCTTCGGCGAGAGGTCGGCGTTGCGCGAGAGCGGGAGCACGGCCGCCTTGACCGGCGCGAGGCGGTGGTCCAGGCGCAGCACCGTGCGCTTGTCGACCCCGCCCTTGGCGTTGGGCGCCTCGTCCTCGGCGTACGCGTCGACGAGGAAGGTCATGAGCGAGCGTGACAGGCCGGCGGCCGGTTCGATGACGAAGGGGGTGTACTTCTCCCCGCTCGCCTGGTCGAAGTACACCAGCTCGGTGCCCGAGTGCTTGCTGTGGCTGGAGAGGTCGAAGTCGGTGCGGTTGGCGATGCCTTCAAGCTCGCCCCACTCGCTGCCGGTGAAGCCGAACCGGTACTCGATGTCGGTCGTGCCCTTGGAGTAGTGGCTGAGCTTCTCCTTCGGGTGCTCGTAGAGACGCAGGTTGTCGGGGTTGATCCCGAGGTCGGTGTACCAGCGCATCCGCTCCTCGATCCAGTAGCGGTGCCACTGCTCGTCCTCGCCGGGCTTGACGAAGAACTCCATCTCCATCTGCTCGAACTCACGGGTGCGGAAGATGAAGTTGCCCGGCGTGATCTCGTTGCGGAAGGACTTGCCGATCTGACCGATGCCGAAGGGGGGCTTGCGCCGGCTCGTCCCGAGGACGTTGAGGAAGTTGATGAAGATGCCCTGCGCGGTCTCGGGGCGCAGGTAGTGCAGGCCGCTCTCGTCCTCGACCACCCCGAGGTAGGTCTTGAGCATCATGTTGAACTCGCGCGGCTCGGTCCAACGCCCCCGCGTCCCGCAGTCCGGGCAGGCGATGTCGCTCGCCGGGATGTCGTCGGGGTTGACCTCCGGGGCGTCGGCGCCCTTCTTCGCGTTGACCTTGTCGGCCAGTGCCTCCTGGAGGTGGTCGAGGCGGTGCCGCTTGTGGCACTGGAGGCACTCGACCAGCGGGTCGGAGAAGGTGCCGACGTGGCCGGAGGCGACCCAGGTCTCGCGCGGGAGGATGATCGAGGAGTCCAGGCCGACGACGTCGTCGCGACCCTGGACCATCGAGCGCCACCACTGCCGCTTGATGTTCTCCTTCAGCTCGACACCGAGCGGGCCGTAGTCCCAGGCCGAACGCGTCCCTCCGTAGATCTCGCCGCAGGGGAAGACGAACCCGCGGCGCTTGCACAGGGAGACGACGGTGTCGACGGTCGAGGTCTGCTTGGCCATGCGGGCAAGGTTATCGGCCCGTCGGGGTGCGGCGAGAACCGCTTGGACAGGCGCCTACGCTGGTCCCGTGCCAGACCACCGCGCTCCCTCGTCGCAGACCCCGTCGGACACCCCCGTGGCGCGGGCCACTGCCCCGCTGGTCCGGTTCGTCTCCGGCCTGCCGCCCGCCGTCCCGGTGCTCTTCGTCTTCGGGCTCGTGATCATCGGGAGCGTCTTGCAGAGCTGGGGGTGGCTGCTCCTCGCCGCTGCCGCGCTCATCCTCGTGTGGGTCCTGGCGATCAGCTGGCCCCGGCTCACGCAGTCGGAGAAGCTGCTGCGCCTCGCCGTCATCGCGCTCGTCGTCGCGGTCACGATAGTCCGCGCCCTCCCCCGCTAAAGATCCGAATTTCCCTAGGTTTCTGTCAGGCGCTCAGGAATCTTCCTGAGCGCCTGACAGAAGCCTAGGGATCTGCGGGGGCGCTGGATTGACAACCATTATCGAAGTAGTGAGAATGGTTGTCATGCAGAAGCTCGTCGCCCTCTCCGCCGTCGCCGCCCTCTCCCTCGCCGCCTGCGGCGAGAGCAGCTCCTCCACCGAGGGCCAGGGCGAGGCGGCAGGCGAGACGCTCGACGTCGTCACCTCCTTCTACCCGCTCCAGTACGCGATCGAGCAGGTCGGGGGCGAGCGGGTCAGCGTGAACAACCTCACCAAGCCCGGCGCCGAGCCGCACGACCTCGAGCTCTCGCCCCAGGACGTCCTCACGGTGAGCAAGGCCGACGCGCTGGTCTATCTCAAGGACTTCCAGCCCGCGGTCGACGACGCCGTGGGTGAGGCGAAGGAGAGCCTGGACGTGACCGAGGCCGCGCGGCTCGACCTCAGCACGACCGACGAGCACGAGGGCGAAGGCCACGAGCACGAAGGCGACGACCACGACCACGACCACGGCTCTCAGGACCCGCACTTCTGGCTGGACCCGATGCGCTACGCCGATGTCGCCGACGCCATCGCCGAGGAGCTCGGCCGGCTCGACCCGGAGCACCAGTCGGACTACACGGCAGCGGCGAAGGACCTGCGCACCCGCCTGACCGACCTCGACGCGAGCTTCACCGAGGGCCTGAAGACCTGCACTCAGGACGACCTCGTGACCAACCACGCCGCCTTCGGCTATCTCGCCGACGCGTACGGCTTCCACCAGGAGGCCATCACCCTCGGCCCGGACACCGAGCCCAGCTCGACGGCGATGGCCGAGGTCGTCGCGCACGTCAAGGAGCACGACATCGCGACGATCTACGCCGAGACGCTCGTGCCCACCGACGTCGCCGACACGATCGCCAAGGAGACCGGAGCCACGGTCGAGGTCCTCGACCCGATCGAGGGGGTCACCGACTCCTCCGCCGCGCATGACTACTTCGGCATCATGGATGCCAACCTCGAGACGCTGAAGAAGGGGCAGGACTGCTCGTGACCTCTCCACGGCTGGCCACGCCGGTCGTCCGACTGCGCTCGGCGTCCTTCGGGTACGCCGAGCGCGTCGTCGTGACCGGGGTCGACCTGACCGTCGACGCGGGCGAGGTGATCGCGGTGCTCGGGCCGAACGGGTCGGGCAAGTCCACCATCGTCAAGGGCATCCTCGGTCTTGCCCAGCTGACCTCCGGGACCGTCGAGCTCTTCGGGGAAGCGGCCGACGAGCTCTCGGACCGCACCCGACTGGGCTACGTCCCGCAGCGGCACACCCTCTCGGCGGCGATCAAGGCCACGGTGGAGGAGATCGTGGCCATCGGGCGTGTCCCCCACCACCCGGTGTGGGCGCCGTGGCGCCAGTACCGCCGCAGCGAGCGTCGGGTGATCCGCGACGCCATCGACGTCGTCGGCCTGGGCAGCCAGCGGACGCACGACGTGGCCACCCTCTCGGGAGGCCAGCAGCGGCGGGTGCTCATCGCCCGGGCGCTGGCGTCCTCCCCCGAGCTGTTCCTCCTCGACGAGCCGACCGCCGGGGTCGACGTCGGCAACCAGCAGGTGCTCGCCGACGTCCTGGCGCGCCTCGTCGCGTCCGGTGCCACGATGATCATCGTCACCCACGAGCTCGCCGCCCTGCGCGACATCGTCACCCGCGCCGTCGTGGTCAGGGACGGCGGGATCACCTACGACGGCCCGCCCGCGGCACTCTCCGACTCAGACCACGCCCACGACCACCACCATCACGACGACGACCTGGCTCCGCCCCCTTCGCACCTGCCACGACAGATCCCCACCACCGGGAGCGCCCGATGAGCGACCTGCTCTCCCTCGAGTTCATGCGCAACGCGCTCATGGCTGCTCTGCTCGTCGGGCTCGCCGCCCCGCTCGTCGGGGTCTTCCTCGTCCAGCGGGGCATGTCGCTCATCGGCGACGGACTGGGCCACATGGCCCTCGCGGGCGTCGGGATCGGGGTGGCCACCTCGACCTCACCGGTCTTCGTCGCCCTCGTCGTGACCCTCGTGGCGGCGGTGCTCATCGAGCTGTTGCGGCACTACGCCCGCACGAGCGGCGACCTCGCGCTCGCGGTGATGTTCTACGGCGGGATCGCCGCCGGTGTGGTCCTCGTCGCGAAGGCACCCAGCGGGTCATCCGTGAACCTCTCCGGCTTCCTCTTCGGGGCGATCACGACCGTGACCCGGGCCGACCTCGTGACCTTCGCGACGCTGACCCTCGCGGTGGTGCTGGCGACGGGCCTGATGCGCCAGCGCCTCTTCGCCGTGGCCCAGGACGAGGAGTACGCCCGGGCTGTCGGACTGCCGGTCACCGCGCTCAATGTGCTGCTCGCCGCGCTGACTGCCCTGATCGTCGTGGTTTCGATGCGCGTCGTCGGGCTGCTGCTCATCAGCGCCCTGATGATCCTGCCGAACGCGACCGGCCAGCAGCTCGGGCGCAGCTACCGCGGGTCGCTACTGTGGGCCGTGCTCGTCGGCGTGCTCGCCAGCGTCGGCGGGGTGATCACCTCCTTCTACGCCGACACCCCCTCCGGCGGCACCATCGTCCTGATCCTCATCGCGGTCTTCGTCGTCTCGGCCACCGGAGCAGGCCTGCATAGGACGCTGCGGCGGTCCCGGAGCACCCCGGTCACCGGGCACCCCCACGGGCACGTCCACTGGGAGAGCTGTGGTCACGAGCAGGTGCTGCACGGAGACCACGTCGACTACCTGCACGACGGCCACCGGCACGCGGCTCACGGCGACCACTGGCACGAGCACGGTGAGCACGACGACGGTGAGCACGACGACGTAGAGTCGGCCCCGACACCGACGGGAGGACAGCGATGACCCAGACCACGCGACGACCCACCCGGCAGCGCCGCGCCGTCGCCGAGGCGCTGGCCACCTCGCCGGAGTTCCACTCCGCCCAGCAGCTGCACGCCCACCTCCAGCGCGAGGGCACCAAGATCGGGTTGGCGACGGTCTACCGGGCGCTGCAGGCGATGAGCGACGACGGCGACGTCGACGTCGTCCGGACCGACGACGGCGAGTCGCTCTACCGCAGCTGCAGCACCGGGCACCACCACCACCTCGTCTGCCGTGGGTGCGGCCGGGCGGTGGAGATCGAGGGACCTGCCGTGGAGCGCTGGGCCACCCGGGTCAGCGACGAGCACGGCTTCGTCGACGTCGAGCACACCGTCGAGATCTTCGGCACCTGCCAGGACTGCGCCGACTGATCGGGCACCTGCGGGTCAGCTCGACGGGCGGTCCACGGCTCCCCCGTACCTCCGGTCGCGCCGGGCGTACGTCTCGATGGCCTGCCACAGGTGCCGGCGGTCGTAGTCCGGCCACAGCGTCTCCTGGAAGACCATCTCGGCGTAGGCGCTCTGCCACAGCAGGAAGTTGCTCGTGCGCTGCTCACCGCTGGAGCGCACGAAGAGGTCGACGTCCGGCATCCCCGGCTCGGGCAGGTACCGGGCGACCGTCCGCTCGTCGACGCCGCTGCCCTTGAGCCGGCCCCGGCGGACGTCCTCGGCGATGCGCTGCACGGCGTCGGCGATCTCGGCCCGGCCTCCGTAGTTGACGCAGAAGTACAAGGTCATCGCGTCGTTGTCGGCGGTCAGCTCCTGGGCGGTCTCCAGCTCCTTGATCACCGAGCCCCACAGCCGGGGGCGCCGCCCCACCCAGCGCATCCGCACCCCCCACTCGTGCAGCTGGTCGCGTCGCCGACGGATCACGTCGCGGTTGAAGCCCATGAGGAAGCGCACCTCCTCGGGCGAGCGCTTCCAGTTCTCGGTCGAGAACGCGTACGCCGACAGGTGGGTGACCCCGATCTCGAGCGCACCGGCCACCACGTCGAGCAGGGCCGCCTCACCGGCCTCGTGCCCTCGGGTGCGGGGCAGCCCGCGCTCGTTGGCCCAGCGGCCGTTGCCGTCCATGACGATCGCGACATGACCCGGGACGAGCTCGGGGGGCAGTGCCGGCGGGCGGGCGCCGCTGGGATGGGCGAAGGGGGGGACGTAGCGGCTCATCGTGTCCTTCCGGGATCGGGGGTGCGGTCGACGTACCCGAGCGCGCGGATCCCGCGCTCGAGGTGCCACTGGGCGAAGGCTGCGGTCAGCCCGCTGCCCTCGCGACGCTCGCGAGGGCCGGAGTCGTCGGCCCGCGCCCAGTCCCCGGACAGCAGCGCACCGAGCAGCTCGAGGGTCGCCGGCGCCGGCGCCGAGGAGCCGGCCGGGCGGCAGCTGGGGCACACCGCTCCGCCGGAGGCGATGTGGAACGCTCGGTGCGGCCCCTCGGCCCCGCACCGAGCGCAGTCGTGCAGGCTCGGCGCCCACCCGGCCACCGAGAGCGCCCGCAGCAGGTAGGCGTCGAGGACCAGCGTCGCCTCGTGGGCGCCGCCGGCGAGGGTGCGCAGGGCACCGCACAGCAGGTGGTACTGCGCCACCGCGCTCTCGTGCTCCTCGGTCAGCCGGTCGGCGGTCTCGAGGATCGCGACAGCGGCCGTCCAGTCGGCGTAGGACGAGGCGAGCACGTGGCCCCAGGCGTCCAGCCCGACGGCCTGGGTGATCGTGTCCAGGGAACGCCCCTCGTAGCACTGCAGGTCGACGTGCATGCCGGGCTCGAGGCGCGCCCCGAAGCGGGACTTGGTGCGGCGCACACCCTTCGCCACCGCCCGCACCTTGCCTCTCGACCGGGTGAGGATCGTGATGATCCGGTCCGCCTCACCGAGCTTGTGCGTGCGCAGCACGACACCGGAGTCACGGTAGAGGGGCATGGGGACAGTCTCCTACACGCCGTTCCTCGCACACCTGTTCGATCGGGCTGCTAGCCTGGGCACATGCTGCAGGCGACCCTCTTCGACGAGGCGGCGGTGCCGACGCTGGCGCCGCTGGCCCCGAGTCGTCGGGCGCTCGATGCCACGGCGTGGATCGACGTCCAACCGGGCTGGCTCACCGGCGGGCACGAGGTCCTGGACACCCTGGTCCGTGAGGTGGACTGGGTCGCCGAGCGCCGCCAGATGTACGACCGGGTGCTCGACGTGCCCCGCCTGACCCGCTTCTACGCCGAGGGCGAGCCGCTCCCCCGCGACATCGTTCGCCAGGCTGGCGCGGTCCTCACCGAGCACTATCGAGACGAGCTCGGCGAGCCCTTCGCGACCGCCGGGATGTGCCTCTACCGCGACGGCGAGGACTCCGTCGCCTGGCACGGAGATCGCATCGGCCGCAGCCGTGAGCGCGACACGATGATCGCGATCGTCTCCCTCGGCTCGGCCCGGGTGCTGGCCCTGCGCCCTCGGGACGGCGGCTCGAGCACCCGGGTGACCCTCGGCCACGGTGACCTGATCGTCATGGGCGGGTCGTGCCAGCGGACCTGGGACCACTGCGTCCCCAAGGCGAAGGGGGTGACCTCCGCCCGGATCAGCATCCAGTACCGGGTCCGCGGGGTGCGCTGACCGACCGCTTACTCGCGACCGGAGCTGATCCAGGTCGGGTCCAAGTTGATGTTTCGGCCGCCCTCCACTGCGGCCGCCACCGCGTCCAGCTCAGCCATCGCGTCGTCGTCAAGCCTGAGATCGGCGAAGGCGAGGTTCTCCCGCATCCGCTGGACTCGCCGTGATCCGGGGATCGGCACGCAGGTCACGCCGAGCCGGTCCGCGCGCTGGACCAGCCAGGCAAGTGCCACCTGTGCGCGGCTGGCTCCATACCTCCCGGCCACCTCGCCGATCGCGGCGACCACACGCTCCACTCGCTCTGCACCGCGCTGATCGGGTGGACGGCATGCGCGCGCCGCAGCTCCGATGCGGTGACCTCGCTCAGGCCGAGGTGACCGACCGCGCCCGCTGCTAGCAGACGGCCACGACGAAGGCGAAGGCGGCCATGACGAGAACGGCGACGATGAGGGTACCGGAGGGACCGTCGAAAACCAGGCGGTGGGGAGCAGCACGCCCACCGAGGCGGCCACGGCGCTGCCCAGGACGAGGAATCCCCCGGCGTGAAGGAAGTCGTGCCGGGCCGCCGCGACCATCTGCGCCAGGCGGCTGCCGTGGACGTGCTCCCGCGAGGGCATCTTGATCATGTCGTCGCGCCCGAGCCGCAACCACACCCAGCCGACGATGACCGCCGTGGCGAAGGAGGCGAGGAAGCGGGCCAGCACCATCTCGGTCTGGCCGGATCCCTCGGGAGACGAGCGAGCCGGCGATCGGCACGCTGGCCCACTCGCACCCTGGGAGCACCATCCCGGACAGTCCCGCGACCGGCACCGCCGAGGCGGGCCGTCGCGGGAGCATCCGGGTGATGGCGTCCGGTGGGATGAGCACGGCGATCGCCGCCGAGAGCACTACTCCGAGGACGAGGAAGGGCAGCGCCTGCAACGAGATCGACACGAAGACGGTGAATCACGACGCGAGCGCGGTGTGCTCCTCGAAGAGCCCGGTGATCCACGGCCGGGCCAGGGTGAGAGCGGCGATGGCCCCGGCGAGGACGAAGACCGGCAGCGCCGACTCGCGTCGTCCGGCCTCCGGTCGAGGTCGGACCTCCCAGTCCGTGCTGTCCAGGTCGTGGCTCACGCCGCCCACACTAGAGCGAGACCCGAGCCGAGTCGCGTTCTGCCCTGTTCACCGCCGACATGATCGCCCGCAACGAGGCCTTGACGATCGACTCGTGCAGCCCGACCCCCCACAGCACCCGGTCCCCGACCGCGCACTCGACGTAGGACGCGGCGCGCGCATCACCACCGGCGGAGAGCGCATGCTCGTGGTAGTCGAGCACCCGCACGTCGACGCCGATGCTCGACAGGGCGTCGGTGAAGGCGTCGATCGGGCCGTTGCCGCGTCCGTGCAGGGTGACCTCCTGCCCGCCGTCGCGGATGACCGACTCGATGTGGTCCATCCCGTCCTCGCTGCCGGTGAGGGTCGAGCGGACCGGGCTGAGGCGGCCCCAGCGCTCCCCCTCGACCTCGCCGTGCAGGTACTCGTCGGAGAAGATCCGCCACAGCGCCTCGGCGCTGACCTCTCCCCCTTCGCTGTCGGTCTTGCGCTGGACCACCTGAGAGAACTCGACCTGCAGGCGCCGCGGCATGTCCAGGCCGTGGTCGGCCTTGAGCAGGTAGGACACCCCGCCCTTGCCGGACTGGCTGTTGACCCGGACCACGGCCTCGTAGGACCGGCCGATGTCGTGCGGGTCGATCGGCAGGTAGGGCACGCCCCAGGGGATGTCGTCGACGCTGGTGCCGGCCTCCTTGGCCCGGCGCTCCATGTCGTCGAAGCCCTTGTTGATCGCGTCCTGGTGCGACCCGGAGAAGGCGGTGTACACCAGGTCACCGCCCCACGGGTGGCGCGGGTGGACCGGCAGCTGGTTGCAGTGCTCGACGGTGCGGCGGATCTCGTCCATCCGGCTGAAGTCGATCTGCGGGTCGATGCCCTGGCTGAAGAGGTTCATCCCCAGGGTGACGAGGTCGACGTTGCCGGTGCGCTCACCGTTGCCGAAGAGGCAGCCCTCGATCCGGTCGGCCCCGGCCAGGTACCCGAGCTCGGCGGCGGCTACCCCTTCGCCCCGGTCGTTGTGCGGGTGCAGCGAGATGAGCACGCTGTCCCGCCGGTCGAGGTGGCGGCCCATCCACTCGATCGAGTCGGCGTAGACGTTGGGGCTGGCCATCTCGACGGTCGCCGGCAGGTTGATGATCATCTTGTGCTCGGGGGTGGGGTCGATCACGGCGATGACCTCGTTGCAGATCCGCGCAGCGAACTCCAGCTCGGTGCCCGTGTAGGACTCGGGGCTGTACTCGTAGTAGACGACCGTCTGCGGGATGCCCGCCTCGAGCTCCTTGCACAGACGCGCACCCTGCAACGCGATGTCGATGATGCCGTCCTGGCTGGCGCCGAAGACGACGCGACGCTGCAGCACGGAGGTCGAGTTGTAGAAGTGCACGATCGCCTGGGGGGCACCGGCGATCGCCTCGAAGGTCCGCTCGATGAGGTGCTCGCGGCACTGGGTGAGCACCTGGATCGTCACGTCGGGCGGGATGTGACCGCCCTCGACGAGCTGACGGCAGAAGTCGAAGTCGGTCTGGCTGGCGCTGGGGAAGCCGACCTCGATCTCCTTGTAGCCCATCTGCACGAGCAGGCGGAACATCGTCAGCTTGCGCTCGGAGTCCATCGGGTCGATGAGCGCCTGGTTGCCGTCGCGCAGGTCGACCGCGCACCAGCGCGGAGCCTTCGTCATCACCTGGTCGGGCCAGGTGCGGTCAGGCAGCTCGACGCTGATCTGGTCCTGGAAGGGGAGGTACTTGCGGGTCGGCATCCCGGAGGGGGCCTGGGGGTGGATCATCGTACTGCTCCTGGTCGTCGCTGCTGGCTCGGCCGGGCACGAGCTCCTCCGCGACGAGGGGCGGCCGGTACTAGGCCTCGTCGCGGCGAAGAAGGAGCAGAAGGGTCCGCACGGCGGTCACCCTAGCGCTCACGAGCGGCGGGCGTGCAACGCCTCCGCGATCTGGACGGCGTTGAGCGCCGCGCCCTTGCGAAGGTTGTCCCCGACGACGAAGAGCACGAGGCCCTTGCCCTCGGGCGCCGCCTGATCGGCGCGGACCCGCCCGACGAAGACCTCGTCGCGCCCGGTCGCCTCGAGCGGGTTGGGGTGCTCGGTCACGACGACACCGGGCGCCTCCTCGAGCAGCTCGAGGGCCCGCTCGACCGACAGCTCGTCGGCGAGCTCGACGTGCACCGCGAGGGCGTGCCCGGTGAAGACCGGGACGCGCACGCAGGTGCCCGAGACCCGCATGTCAGGGGCGTGCAGGATGCGGCGCGACTCGTTGCGCAGCTTCTGCTCCTCGTCGGTCTCGCGGGACCCGTCCTCGACCACCGACCCGGCCACGGGGACGACGTTGAAGGCGACCGGCACGACGTACGTCTCAGGCGAAGGGAGGGTCAGGGCCGACCCGTCGCGGGCGAGGTCCTTGGGGTCGCCGCTGGCGTACCCGGCGCGCAGCTGGGAGTCGAGCTCGTCCAGACCGGCACCCCCGGAGCCGGAGACGGCCTGGTAGCTGGCCACCCGCAGGCCGACGATGCCGGCCTCTTCGTGCAGCGGGCTGAGCACCGGCATAGCGGCCATCGTGGTGCAGTTCGGGTTGGCGACGATGCCCTTGGGGATGTCGTTGAGGTCGGCGGCGTTGACCTCGGAGACGACGAGCGGCACCTGGGGGTCCTTGCGCCACGCGCTGGAGTTGTCGATGACGGTGGCGCCCGCCGCGGCGACCTTGGGCGCCCACTCCGTGCTCGTGCTACCACCCGCTGAGAAGAGGGCGATGTCCAGGCCCGAGAAGTCGGCGGTCGCGGTGTCCTCGACGGCGATCTCCTCGCCCTTCCACGGCAGGGTCGTGCCGGCTGAGCGGGCCGAGGCGAAGTACCGCATGGAGGTCACGGGGAACTCCCGCTGCTCCAGCAGGTCCCGCATGACCTGACCGACCTGTCCAGTGGCTCCGAAGACTCCGATGTGCATGTGCTCCACCCTACGAGACGCCAGCGGGCCCGCCGTCACGGTGCTCGTGACGGCGGGCCCGGCCGAATGATGACGCGCAGGTCAGCGGTCGCGTCGTCGCTCTCGATCTCGGTGGAGGACGTCGCGCACCTCCGAACGCAGCTCGTTCACCTCTTCCTCGAAGTCGTGCACCTCGCTACGCACCTCCTGGACCAGGGACTTGCGGAACTGCCGTCGACGCCCGTGGACGAGCAGCTCGTTCTCGCGCATGAGTGCCTTGCCGGTCGCGACCGCCATCCCGATCATCACGAAGACGAACGGCACGGCTACGAGGATCGACATGGTCTGCAGCGCGGACAGCCCGCTGCCTCCCGCGCCCCCGACGATGATCAGCGCCGCGGCGATCGAGCCCTCGAGCACGGCCCACAGGATGCGGCTCCAGGTCGGCGGGTTCGGGTCGCCGCCGGAGGCGATCATGTCCACGACGAACGAGCCCGAGTCTGAGCTCGTGACGAAGAAGACGATCACCAGGCCGATGGCCACGACGCTCAGCAGGGTCGAGAGCGGGAGTCCGTCGAGCATCTGGAACAGGGCGAGATCGGTCGAGACCGCGCCCTCGGAGTCGATCAGGCCACCGTCACCGAAGATCTCCCGGTAGATGCCGCTGCCACCGAAGATCGAGAACCAGAGCAGCCCGACCAGCGTGGGCGCGAGCAGGACGCCGAAGACGAACTCCCGGACGGTGCGTCCGCGCGAGATGCGCGCGATGAAGACGCCGACGAAGGGCGACCAGCTGATCCACCAGCCCCAGTAGAAGGTGGTCCAGCGCGAGAGCCAGCCCTGCCCGTCCTCGCCGGAGAAGGCGAAGGTGCGGAAGCTGAGCCGGAAGAAGTTCTGGATGTAGGAACCGAGCTGCTGCACGAAGTCGCTCAGCAGGAAGAAGGTCGGTCCCAGCAGCAGCACGGTCACCATGAGCAGGCCGGCGACGACCATGTTGATGTTCGAGAGGAACTGGATGCCCTTGTCGACACCGGTGACCACGGAGATCGTGGCGATGGCGGTGATACCGACGATGAGCAGCACCAGGAGCGTGGTCGACACGCTCCCCTCGTCGTTGACCTCGGCGACGCCGAGGTGACCCAGACCGGCCCCGACCTGGGAGACACCCAGGCCCAGCGAGGTCGCCACGCCGAAGAGTGTGCCGACGATGGCCAGGACGTCGATGACGTCGCCGACCCAGCCCTTGACCCGGTCGCCGAAGATCGGCTCCAGGGCCCAGCGGATCGAGATCGGGCGCTTCTTGCGGTGGACGGCGTAGGCCATCGCGAGGCCGACGACGACGTAGATCGCCCAGGCGTGCAGACCCCAGTGCAAGAAGGTGGTGTCCATCGCCTCACGAGCCCGTGCCGCGGCGGAGTCGCCCGTACCCGGCGGCGGGCTGGCGAAGTGGTTCAGCGGCTCGGCGACGCCCCAGAAGACCAGGCCGATGCCCATGCCCGCGGCGAAGAGCATCGCGAACCATGACGGCAGGGAGAACTCCGGGTCCTCGTCCGGGTCACCGAGGACGATGTTGCCCATCTGGCTGAAGCCGATCCAGAAGGAGAAGAAGACCATGGCGGTCACGCTGAGCACGAAGAACCAGCCGAGGTCGCCGACCACGGTGTCCATGACCGTGCCGAGCGCCTCGTCCAGGGTGCCGGGCGCGATGAGCGCGAAGCCCACGAAGACCACCAGCAGCACGGTGGCGGGCCAGAAGACCCGGGGGGCAGAGATCGCGCCCTCGGAGTAGTGAGTGGGCGGCAGGGGTGGCGGTTCGGTCTCGGTCGCGGCCAGCGGGACCTCGCCGGGCGGCTGGCTCGAGTGCTTGGTGTCCTCGCTCACAGGGACTCTCCGATCGGTGGCGTACAGAGCTGTCGGCGACCGCGCCGGTGGTGGTTTCGCGGACGCCGACCTGGGTCTCGTGCGGGCTCACTGTACAAGGTCGCCCGCTCGCCACCCGGTGCTCGCGCCGTCGACCCGCTCGTCGCCAACGGCGTCGGCCCAGGTCAGAAGCCCAGACGCTGCAGCTGCTTGGGGTCCCGCTGCCAGTCCTTGGCGACCTTGACGTGCAGGTCGAGATACACGCGCTGACCGAGCACCCGCTCGATGCCCTGGCGGGCCGACGTGCCGACCTCGCGCAGCCTCGACCCACCGCGCCCGATGATGATCGCCTTCTGGCTCTCCCGCTCGACGAAGACGTGAACCCGCACGTCGACCATCGGGGCGTCCGCGGGCCGGTCGGCGCGCGGGGCCATCTCCTCGACGACGACGGCCAGGGAGTGGGGCAGCTCGTCCCGGACACCCTCAAGCGCCGCCTCTCGGACGAGCTCGGCGATCATCGTCTCGGTGGGCTCGTCGGTGAGGACGTCCTCCGGGTAGAGCGGGGCGGGCGACTCGGGCAGCTGCTCGCCGAGCACGGAGAGCACGTCGTCGACCTGGTCTCCGGCCACCGCCGAGCAGGGGACGATGGCTGCCCAGTCACCGAGCTGGTCGATCGCGATGAGATGCTCGGCGAGGCGCTGCTTGTCCACCGCGTCGCTCTTGGTCGCGATCGCCACGACCGGTGTGCGGCGCACGCGCTGCAGCTCGGCGAGATCCTTGGCGATGTAGGTGTCACCGGGCCCGATCCGCTGGTCGGCGGGCAAGCAGAATCCGACGACGTCGACGTCGAGCAGGGTCTCGCGCACGAGGTCGTTGAGCCGCTGCCCGAGGAGGGTCCGCGGCTTGTGCAGGCCGGGTGTGTCGACGAGGACGAGCTGGCGTCCCGGGCGGGAGACGATGCCGCGGATCGTGTGGCGGGTCGTCTGCGGCTTGCTCGAGGTGATCGCCACCTTGTCACCGACGAGGGCGTTGGTCAGCGTTGACTTGCCGGCGTTGGGCCGGCCGACGAGGCAGGCGAAGCCGGCGCGGTAGGGGCCTGCGGCTGCTCCGGCGCTCATCTCTCGTCCTCGCTCTCGTCGCTCTCCTCCGGCAGCCGGTCGACGACGACGGTCGCGATCCGGTGCCTCCTGCCGGCCATCTTCTCAGCCGTCAGCGCGAGCCCGGCGATCTCGACGCGGGACCCGAGGATCGGGACGCGGCCGCCGACCTTGCCGATGAGGCCTCCGACGGTGTCGACCTCCTCCTCGTCGAGGGTGATGTCGAAGAGCTCCTCGAGGTCGTCGACGTGCATCGACGCAGGTACCCGCGTGCGCCCGTCCTCGAGCTCCTCGACGCCCGGCGTCTCCCGGTCGTACTCGTCCTCGATCTCGCCGACGATCTCCTCGATGATGTCCTCGATCGTCACCATCCCCGCGGTTCCCCCGTACTCGTCGACGACGATCGCGGCGTGGATGTGGTCCTGCTGCATCTCGCGCAGCAGGGCGTCGACCGCCTTGCTCTCGGGGACGAAGGGCGCGGGGCGCATCATCGTGCTCACGAGATCTCCCGCCGCCTCGGGAGCGGCGTCGACCCTTCGCACGACGTCCTTGAGGTACAGCAGCCCGACGATGTCGTCGGTGCTCTCCCCCACGACGGGCACGCGCGAGAACCCGGAGCGGATGAAGAGCTTCATCGCCTTGCGCACCGGCTTGTCGGCCTCGATGGTGATCATGTCGGTCCGCGGCACCATCACCTCGCGGGCGAAGGTGTCACCGAGCTCGAAGACCGAGTGCAGCATCTCGCGCTCGCCGGCCTCGATGAGCGCCGACTCCCCGGCGAGGTCGACCAGATCCCGCAGCTCGGCCTCGGAGCGGAACGGCCCGTCGCGGTAGCCCTTGCCGGGTGTCACGGCGTTGCCGAGGGTCACGAGCAGCCGGGCGACCGGGCCGAGGACGCGGCGCAGCCCGACGACGACGGGGGCGGCGGCCAGCGAGACGGCGGTGCTGTGCTGGCGACCGAGGGTCCGCGGCGACACCCCGACGAGGACGAAGGACACGAGGGCCATGACCGCGACCGCGGCGAGCAGCGCCCGGGTGTCGTCCTCGACGATGTCGGCCACGACGATGGTGACGATGACGGCCGCGGTGGCCTCGGCGATGGCCCGCACGAAGGTGAGGACGGCGACGTACCCGGAGCTGTCGGCGAGGATCGTGCGAAGGGGGCCCGCCCCCCTTCGCCCGTCGTCCTCGGCCTCGTCGGCCGCGACCCGGGAGGTCGAGGCGATCGCCGACTCGGTGAGGGCGAGGACGAAGGCCAGCAGGACCGCCGCGATCGTGGCGAGGACGAGAGGGGCGCTCACGAGCGGCCGGCGGGCGGCGTGGCCGTGCGGCCGCGCTCGGCGAGGAAGGTGAGGAGCAGACGGCGCTGGAGGTCGAACATCTCGCGCTCCTCGGCGACCTCGGCGTGGTCGTAGCCCAGGAGGTGGAGGATGCCGTGGGTGGTGAGCAGGAGGAGCTCTTCCTCCACCGCGTGCCCGGCCTGGACCGCCTGGCGCGCAGCGACCGCCGGGCACAGGACGATGTCGCCGAGGATCCCCTCGGAGAGCTCGCCGGGCCGTCCGGGGAGCAGCTCGTCCATCGGGAAGGACATCACGTCGGTCGGTCCCTCGAGGTCCATCCACTGCTCGTGCAGCTCGGCGATCGTCGGCTCGTCGACGAGGCGCACGTAGAGATCGGACTGAGGGTGCACGTGCATCTCGTCCAGGACGTACTCGGCCAGCTCACGGATCTCGGCCAGGTCCGCGGCGTGGTCGGTCTCGTTGCTCAGCTCGATGCTCATCGGGCGCCCTCTCCCCCCTTCGTCCGGCCGCCGGAACGGCTGGCGTCCCACCGGTCGTAGGCGTCGACGATCTGCCCGACCAGGCGGTGGCGCACGACGTCCTGGCTGGTCAGCTCGGCGAAGTGGATGTCCTCGATTCCGTCGAGGACCCGGCGCACGACCTTCAGCCCGGACTCGGTCCCGCCGGGCAGGTCGACCTGGGTGGTGTCGCCGGTGACGACGACCTTGGAGCCGAAGCCGAGCCGGGTGAGGAACATCTTCATCTGCTCGGGCGAGGTGTTCTGCGCCTCGTCGAGGATGATGAAGGCATCGTTCAGGGTTCTTCCACGCATATAAGCCAGTGGCGCGACCTCGATCGTGCCGGCCGCCATGAGCCGGGGGATCGACTCGGGGTCGAGCATGTCGTGCAGGGCGTCGTAGAGCGGGCGCAGGTAGGGGTCGATCTTGTCGTTCAGCGACCCGGGCAGGAAGCCGAGGCGCTCCCCCGCCTCGACGGCGGGCCGGGTGAGGATGATCCGGTTGACCTGCTTGGCCTGCAGCGCCGCGACGGCCTTGGCCATCGCGAGGTAGGTCTTGCCGGTGCCGGCCGGCCCGAGGCCGAAGACGACGGTGTTGGTGTCGATCGCGTCGACGTACTGCTTCTGGCCGAGGGTCTTGGGCCGGATCGTGCGGCCGCGGTTGCTCACGATGTTCTGCGTCAGGACGTCGGCGGGTCGGTCGTGGGTCTGCCCGCGCAGCATCGAGATCGAGCGCTCGACCGCGTCGCGGTTGAGCGCCTGGCCGGTCGAGGCGATCTCGATGAGCTCACCGAGCAGGCGGTCGATGATGTCGACGTCGTCCTTGGGGCCGCTGAGGCGGAACTCGTTGCCGCGCACGAGGATCTCGGTCTTGGGGAACTGCCGTTCCATGGTCCGCAGCAGCTCGTCCCGCGCCCCGAGCAGGGCGACGGGCGAGACCGAGTCGGGCAGGACGATTGTCTCGTCGACGATCCGGGCGGGGCCGGAGCCGGTGCGCACGGTCTCGTCGGGCAGGGCGTCGAGGGCGGAGAGGTCTGGTCGGTCGGAGTCAGGCATCGTGGTCACGAGTTTACGGGCGAAGGGGTCACCGTCAGCCCCAGCGGAGGCGGGCGGCGATCACGGCGATGGCGGCGGGTCCGGCGACCCCGGCGCGGAGCACGCTCGGCCCGAGGCGGACCGCGGTCGCGCCGGCGCCCTCGAGCCGCGACAGCTCGCCGGCGGCGATGCCGCCCTCGGGGCCCACGACGAGGACGATCTCCTCGGGTGCGCTCAGCCGATCCTCTGGGAGTGTGGCGAGCGGGGTGGATGCCTGCTCGTGGAGGACGAAGGGGGCGCTGCCCCCTTCGCCGATCCGCTGCAGGAGTGCCGCGGTGCCGAGGACCTCACCGACCGCGGGCACCCGCGAGCGCCGGGACTGCTTGGTCGCGGCGGTGACGACGTTGGTCCACTTCTGCCGGCCCTTGGCCCGCTTGGCGTCCTTCCACCGGACGATGCAGCGCTCGGCCTCCCACGGGATCACCTCGTCGACGCCGAGCTCGGTGGCCGCCTCGATGGCGTCCTCGTCGCGCCCGCCCTTCACCAGCGCCTGGACGAGGACGATCCGCGGGCGCGGCTCGGGGTCGTGGCGGAGCGACTCCACGACGAGGTCGACCTCGCGCGCGCCGACCGCCGCGACGACGGCCGCGGCGCTGCGGCCGGCCCCGTCCGCGACGAGCAGCTGCTCGCCCGGCGTGACCCGCTTGACCGTCGCGGCGTGTCGCGCCTCCTCGCCGATGAGGGTGAGGCGCCCACCCTCGGCCAGCGCGTCCAGCGAGCCGGGCGGGACGAGGTAGAGCTGGGCGGTCACCGGTGCCTCACGCCCGGTCAGCGCCCCTTGAAGGCGTGCCGCAGCCGGCCCATGAGGCTGTCGTCGAGGTCGCGCAGCTCGCCGCTTGGGTTGGTCTCCTCGCGGGTCTCGGCCAGGTCGCGCAGCAGCTGCTCCTGCCGGCCGTCGAGCCGGGTCGGGGTACGCACGTCGGCGTGGATCACGAGGTCACCTCGGCCCTGGCCGCGCAGGTGGGTCACGCCGAGCCCGTCGAGCACGATCGTGTCGCCGGGCTGGGTGCCGCGCCTGATCTCGACCTCTCGGTCGCCGTCGAAGGTGGTGAAGGAGACCGTCGTGCCCAGCGCCGCCGCGGTCATCGGGAGGGCGATCGAGGCATGCAGGTCGTCGCCCTCTCGGCGGAAGGTCGGGTGGTCCTGGACCCGCAGCTCGACGAAGAGGTCGCCGGCCGGCCCGCCCCCCATGCCGACCTCCCCTTCGCCGGCGAGGTGGATCCGGGTGCCGCTGTCGACCCCAGCGGGGATCTTGATGTTCATCGTCCGGCGCGCGCGCACCCGGCCCTGGCCGGAGCACTCGTGGCAGGGGTTCGGGATGACCTCGCCGAAGCCCTGGCAGGCAGCGCAGGGCCGGGAGGTCATCACCTGGCCGAGGAAGCTGCGCTGGACCATCTGCACCTCGCCGCGGCCGCCGCAGGCGTCGCAGGTGCGCCGGCTCGTGCCGGGCTGGGCCCCGTCACCGGTGCAGGTGCCGCAGGTCTGCGCGGTGTCGACCGTCAGCTCCTGGGTGCCGCCGAAGACCGCCTGCTCGAGGTCGATCCGCAGCCCGACGAGGGCGTCCTGGCCACGCGTCTGGCGCGAGCGGGGACCGCGCCCACCGGCGGCGGTGCCGAAGAACTGCTCCATGATGTCGCTGAAGGAGAAGCCCTGGCCGAAGCCGTCGTGCGCGCCGCCGTAGGGGTCGGCACCCATGTCGTACTGGCGCCGCTTGCCCTCGTCGGAGAGCACGTCGTAGGCCTGGCTGACCCGCTTGAACTCCTCCTCGGCCTCCGGGCCGGGGTTGACGTCCGGGTGCAGGGTGCGGGCCTTCTTGCGGTAGGCCTTCTTGATCTCCTCCGCAGTCGCGGAGCGCTCGACGCCGAGGTCGGTGTAGTAGTCGTTCACAGGTGGTGACGTCCTCGTAGGTCTCGTGATGGGGCGGTAGTCCGGTGGGGGCGCTGAGGCGCTGCTCAGCCCTCCATGATGCGGGAGAGGTAGGTGGCGACGGTACGCACCTGGCTGATCGCCGCGGGGTAGTTCATCCGGGTCGGGCCGAGCACCCCGACGTGCCCGACCAGTTCGTCACCGACCCCGTAGCCGCTGGTGACGATCGAGGTGGACTGCAGGCCGGTCACGGGGTTCTCCCGGCCGATCCGCACGGCGACCTCGCCGGCCCCCTCCTCCTCGGTGCCGGCGTGGGTGCCGAGCAGACGGAGCAGGACGACGTGCTGCTCGAGCGCGTCGAGCACCGGCTCGAGGGTGAGCGGGAAGTCCGAGGGGGTGCGCGCGAGGTTGGCGGTGCCGGCGAGCGCGACCTTGGTCTCGCTCTCGTCGCGGGCGGCGTCCTCGAGCGCCGCGAGCACGCCGGAGGTGAGGCTGGAGCTGGTGTGCTGGTCGTCGTCGAGGGAGCGCAGCGCGGTGAGCGCATCGCCGAGCCGGCGCTCGAGCGCGGCGGCGTTGATCACCGTCCGCGAGCGGGCGAGCTCGTCGAGGCCGGTCGGGGTGGTGTAGTCGGTGTCGGTGAGGATGACGCGCTGCTCGACCCGGCCGGTGCCCATGATGACGACGACCATGAGCCGGGTCGGGCTCATCGGGACGAGCTCGACGTGGCGCACGGTCGAGCGGGTGAGCGAGGGGTACTGCACCACGGCGACCTGCTTGGTCAGCGTCGCGAGCAGCCGCACGGTGCGGTCGAGCACCTCGTCGAGCTCGTCGGCACCGTCGAGGAACTGCGCGATCGCGGCGCGCTCTGCGCGCGACAGCGGCTTGAGCTGGGCGAGCTCGTCGACGAAGGTGCGGTAGCCGGCATCGGTGGGGATCCGTCCGGCGCTCGTGTGCGGCGCGGTGATCAGCCCGGCGTCCTCGAGCGCGGCCATGTCGTTGCGCACGGTCGCGGCGCTCACGCCCAGCTGGTGGCGGTCGAGCAGCGAGCGGGACCCGACGGGCTCGCTCGTGCGCACGTAGTCCTCGACGATCGCGGCGAGGACCGCCATCCGACGGTCGGTGCTCATCCCCACCTCCTGGCGACATCTCGGACCTGGTCGGTGCCGTTGGCACTCTCGTTCACTGAGTGCCAAGTCTACGGAGGGGTGGCGACATTCCCAACCGGCTCGCTCCCCCTTCGCCCGTCCTCGGCTAGTCTCCCGCGCCGTGGCGGACCGATATGGCGACGACGTGCTCTCCGGCGACTGGCGGGCGGCGGGGCGCCGCCGTGCGCGCGAGGTCGAGGCGCAGACCGGGATGGTGCTCGAGGACGTCGAGACCGGGTGGGTCGGGGCGGCGATCGCGATCGAGAAGTCCGGCGGCATGCACGTCGTCCATCTCGAGGACCGCCGCGGCAAGGTCAAGGCCTTCCGGCTCGGACCGGGGTTCCTCGTCGACGGCGAGCCGGTGACCCTCACTCCCCCGAAGGCCGCGGGCCGGGCGGCCCTGGCCCAGGCGCGGCAGGCGAGCTCACGGACCGCCAGCGGCTCGGTCGCGGTGCAGGGCGCGGCGGCCCGGGTCGCGGTGGGCTCGCGGATCTTCGTCGAGGGGCGCCATGACGCCGAGCTCGTCGAGAAGGTCTGGGGCCACGACCTGCGCGTCGAAGGGGTCGTCGTCGAGATGCTCGACGGGGTCGACGACCTGGCCGGCGCGATCCGGGACTTCGCCCCCACCCCCGATCGGCGGATGGGGGTCCTCGTCGATCACCTCGTGCCTGGGTCCAAGGAGTCCCGGATCGTGGCCGAGGCCGCGCGGGTCGACCCGAGCAACGTGCTCGTCGTCGGTCACCCCTTCGTCGACGTCTGGCAGTCGGTCCGGCCCGAACGCCTCGGCATGGAGCAGTGGCCGCAGGTCCCCCGCTCGGTGGAGTGGAAGCGGGGGATCTGCGCCCACCTCGGCTGGCCGCACGAGGATCAGGCCGACATCGCGCGGGCCTGGCAGCGGATCCTCGCCCAGGTGAGCAGCTACACCGACCTCGAGCCCGCGCTGCTCGGCCGGGTCGAGGAGCTCATCGACTTCGTCACCGCCCCCTGATGCGCCCCCTGAGATCCGAATCTCCCTAGGCGTTTGACAAGGCGCCGAGGAAATTTCCCGGGCGGCTGACAGGAACCTAGGGAGATTCGGCTCTGGGGTGGGGTGTGCGAAGGGGGGTGAAGGGGGGCGAAGGGGGAGGTCGGTCAGTCGCGGGGGCCGCCGGCGACGTAGACGACCTGCCCGGAGACGAAGCCGGCCTGCTCGCTGCAGAAGAACGACGCCATCGCCGCGATGTCCTCGGGCTGGCCGACCCGCTGGACGGGGATCTCCTTGGCCGCGTAGGCGATGAAGTCGTCGAAGGGGACACCCATCCGCTCGGCGGTCGCGGCGGTCATGTCGGTCTGGATGAAGCCGGGCGCGATCGCGTTGGCGGTGACACCGAACTTGCCGAGCTCGATCGCCAGGGTCTTGGTGAAGCCCTGCATCCCCGCCTTCGCCGCCGAGTAGTTGGCCTGCCCGCGGTTGCCGAGCGCGGAGGTGGAGGACAGGTTGACCACGCGGCCGAACTTCTCCTGGGTCATGTACGCCTGGCAGGCCTTGGTCATGAGGAAGGCGCCGCGCAGGTGCACCCCGAGGACGGAGTCCCAGTCGTCGGTGGTCATCTTGAAGAGCATGTTGTCGCGGATGATTCCGGCGTTGTTCACCAGGATCGTCGGCGCCCCGAGCTCCTCGGCGATGCGCTCGACGGCGGCGGCGACCTGCTCCTCGTCGGCCACGTCGACACCGACCGCGAGCGCCTGCCCGCCGGCGGCCTGGATCTCCTCGACGGTGCCCTGGCAAGCCCCCTCGTCGAGGTCGAGGACGGCGACCTTGTTCCCGTCCTGGGCGAGGCGAAGGGCGACGGCCTTGCCGATGCCACGGGCGGCTCCGGTGACGACGGCGGTGCGCTGGGTACTCATGAACTCTCCTTCGAGCTGATGGTCAGGTCACGATCAGGTGATCGGTGTCCATACCTACCAGGACAACGGCGAAGGGGGATCACCGGCCCACCGGTCGGTCACCACCTCTTCGAGCGTCGGGACGACACCTGCCGGCCGAGCTTGCTGAAGGAGTTGACCGCCTTCTGCGGCACGGCGCCGGGCAGGCGCGGGGTGGGCAGCCTCCCCTCGGTGGGCACCACCCACCCACGTCGTCGGGCGAGAAGGCACAGCCCTGCCCCGACGAGCAGCGCGGCGGGGGCCGCCCAGACCTCCACCTCGAGCGCGTCGAGGGCCACGTAGGCCGCGGCCGCGGCGAGCGCGGCGGAGGCGTAGAGCTCGGACTGGCGCAGGATCTGAGGGACCTGCCCGAGCATGATGTCGCGCACCGCTCCGCCCCCGACGGCGGTGAGCACCCCGAGGAGCATCGCGGGCAGGGGGGAGAGCCCGTAGAGCAGCGACTTCTGCGTCCCCGCGACGGCCCAGGCGCCGAGCGCGACGGCGTCGACGTAGGGGAAGACCTGGCGCCACCGCCGGCCCTCGAAGCGGACGAAGAAGGCGACCACCGCCGCGCCGAGCGCGCAGCCGAGGTAGGCACGGTCGGTCAGGGCGACCGGTGTCTGGTCGAGCATGACGTCGCGGATCACCCCGCCGCCCAGCGCCGAGACGATCGAGAGCACGGCGAAGCCCACCGCGTCGAGCCGGAACTGGCGCGCCACCGCGGCCCCGAGCAGGGCGTTGGTCACGACCGCGATGAGGTCGAGATGGCGCAGTGCGGCGGTGACGATCTCCTCGGAGCCGCTCACTCGTCCTCCTCCAGCAGTGCTCGGACCACGGTGTCGGCCAGCAGGCGGCCGCGGCGGGTCAGCACGAGCCGCCCTCCCAGCGCCTCGCGACCGTCGACGAGCTGGTCCGCGATGAGGCCCGCGACGGCCTGGCGACCCGCAGGTCCGACCCGGTCGGTCGGCAGGCCCTCGGCGAGGCGGATCCGCAGGAGCACCTCCTCGGCGTGGCGTTGCTCGTCGGTGAGCTGCTCTCGGGCGGCGGCCGGCGAGGCCCCGTCGGCGAGCCGCTGCGACCACGTCCGGGGATGCTTGACGTTCCACCACCGGGTGCCGGCCACGTGGCTGTGCGCGCCCGGCCCGACACCCCACCAGTCGTCCCCGCGCCAGTAGGCGAGGTTGTGCCGGCACTGGTCGGCAGGGGTGGCTGCCCAGTTGCTGATCTCGTACCACCGGTACCCGGCATCGGTGAGCAGCGCATCGGCCAGCTCGTACTTGTCGGCCTCGTCGTCCCCGGTCGGCAGCGGCAGCTCGCCGCGGCGCACCCGGGAGTGCATCTTCGTGCCCTCCTCGACGGTCAGGGCGTACGCCGACACGTGGTCGGGCTGCAGCTGCAGCGCCGCCTGCACCGAGTCACGCCAGTCCGGGACGCTCTCCCCCGGCGTGCCATAGATGAGGTCGAGGCTGACGGCGAGCCCCGTCGCGCGGGCGGCGGCGACGGCGCGGGCGACATTCGCGGGGTCGTGGGTGCGGTCCAGGGTGCGCAGGACCGAGCCGACGGAGGACTGCATCCCGATACTTACCCGGGTGAAGCCCCCTTCGCGCAGGGTCCTCAGCGAGGCCTCGGTGACCGAGTCCGGGTTGGCCTCCGTCGTCACCTCGGCTCCGTCGGCGAGGCCGAACCTCGTGCGGACGCCGTCCAGCACGCGGACGAGGTCGCCGGCGTCGAGCAGGGTGGGCGTGCCGCCGCCGAAGAAGACCGTGCTGACCGGCGGCGCCTGGAGCCCGAGCACCTGGGTCGCCAGGTCGAGCTCGGCCAGAGCGCCGACGGCGAAGGTGTCCCGGCTCGCCCCGGGAGGGCCGTCGGGGGTGCCCAGCTCGGCTGCGGTGTAGGTGTTGAAGTCGCAGTAGCCGCAGCGCACGGCGCAGAACGGTACGTGCACGTAGATGCTCAGCGGCCGGGCCCCGACCCGGGCCGCGCTCGACCGGTCGAGCGGACCGTGCGGCGGCACGTCGGCTCCCTCGGGTGTGTGCGGCACCGGCCCATCCTGCCATCGCGGCACGCGGCCTCCCCCAGCACGCCACCTGCTACCGGGCACACGGGACGTGCGCACGCCTAGAGTCGGTCGTGACCTACCGACGGAGGCATTCATGCGAACTGTTCGACGGACCACCCCGGCCTCGCCGGAGAAGGTGTGGGGCGTCCTGGCCGACGGCTGGACCTACCCGAACTGGGTGGTCGGAGCCTCGCGGATGCGGGCGGTGAGCGCCGACTGGCCCGGTCCAGGCGCCACGCTGCACCACTCGGTGGGGACCTGGCCGCTGGTGCGCGACGACGAGACGCGGGTGCAGGAGGTCGAGGAGGGCCGACGTATCGTCGTGGAGGCCCATGCCCAACCCGCCGGGTCCGCGGTCGTCGAGATCGTGCTCACCCCGGACGGGGAGGGCACGACGGTGGAGATGCGCGAGGACGCGGTCTCGGGTCCGGCGCTGCTCGTGCCGGAGCCGGCCCGTCAGGCCGCGATCGCCGTACGCAACCGGGAGGCCCTGCGACGCATGACGCTGCTGGCGGAGCGCGCCGACGACCCGGGCGACGTCCCCCCGCTCTGAGGACGGCCGGGCCTCACCACCGGGGCTCCCGCCGGCTGATGGCACGGATCGCCGCGCGCTGAGCGAGCCCCGTGGGGCGACCCCACCAGGAGGCGTCGCGAAGGGCGGCCCGGGCCGCGAGATGCCCGCACCCCCCGTGGACCCCACCGCCGGGGTGGATCGCGGCGCTGCCGAGATAGAGACCGGCGATGTGGGTGCGTGGCCCCCCGAGGCCGGTCGTCGGCCGCCAGATCGCCTGCTGGAAGAGCTGCATCGTGCCGCCGGCGATCGCGCCCTCCCCGAGGTTGGGGTCGGCCTCCTCGAGGTCGCCGGGCCCCCGGTGCTCCCGACCGACGACACCGTCCCGCCAGCCCGGCGCCAGCTCGTCCAGCATCTGCTCGCAGCGCTCGGTCGTCACCGCGACAGCCGCCGCCCCACCCACCTGCCGCGGCAGGTGGGTGTACAGCCACAGCGACTCCCCGCCGTGGGGGGCTCTGGTCGGGTCGACCGTGGCCATCTGCCCGACGAGGGCGAAGGGGTGATCCGGCACCCTCCCGGCACCGAGCTCGGCCGCCCAGGTGACCAGGCCCGGCAGGTCCCGGCCCGCGTGCACCACGGCCGCCCCCCGGGCCCGCTGCGCGCGCCAGGGCATCGGCCGGCTGAGCCGGTAGTCGAGCTTGAGCGTCGGCAGGTCCCAGACGAAACGCTCCATCCGGGTCCGCAACCCGCCCGGCACGTCGGTGTCGTCGAGGAGGCGGCGGTAGAGATCCGGGGCACTGGTGTCGGCGACCACACCACGGCGGGCCCGCACCACCTGGCCGTCCTCGGTCTCCACGGCCGTCGCACGCCCCCCTTCGACCCGGACCCGGCGCACCGGCCGCCCGGTCTCCACCTGCGCACCCGCCCACTCGGCGCGGCTGCGCAAGGCCTGGGCGAGGACCCGGGCTCCGCCCTTCGGGGAGGGGAACCCTACGTCCTGGGCGAGCATCGACATCACCCATCCGTAGAGGCCGCTGCCCGGGGCGTCCGGCGGGATGTCGGCGTGGAGGGCGTTGCCGGCGAGGATCTCCCGACCTCGAGCACCGCCGAAGATCTCGCGGCCCATCTGGGCCACCGGGAGCAGGGCGAAGCGCGCCAGGTCTGGCAGGTCGAGGACGCCGACGGAGCGCACGAGCGGCAGCAGCGAGGTCGTCGGGGGCCACTGGGTGAGCAGGGCCCGCCAGAGCGGCTCCCTGATGGCCCGGTAGCGGGAGCAGAGCCGCAGCCACGCCTCGCCGTCGCCCGGATGGTCCTGCTCGAGCAGCTCGGCGGTCTGCTCAGGTCGGGCGAGCACTGCCGAGCCCTGGACGTCCAGCGGGCCGCTGACATGGGTCACGGGGGCCGGGGCGTGGGCCCACTCCAGGCCGAAGCGGTCGAGCTCGAGACCGCGCAGGACCGGTGAGGCCAGACCGAGGGGGTGGCAGGCGCTGAACTCGTCCATCACCCACCCGTCGACGTCACGGGAGGCGACGGCGCCCCCGACGCGCTCTTCGCCTTCCAGGACGAGCACGTCCCAGCCGGCATCGGCCAGCTCGCAGGCCGCGACCAGCCCGTGGTGCCCGGCTCCGATGACGACGACGTCGACGCTCTGGGTGCTCACGCCCCTCACTCTCGCACCCGGACCCGGTCGGTGTCGGTGAGAGCACCGAACGGGTCCTACAGTGGCGACCATGCAGCGGTGGATCGAGCTCGAGGGCGTCGTCAACATGCGAGACCTCGGCGGGCTGCCGACATCGGACGGCCGTGAGGTCCAGCCCCGACGCCTGATCCGCAGCGACAACCTCCAGGACCTCTCCCCCGGCTCCGTGGCTCACCTCGTCGACGAGCTCCGCGTCACCGACGTCGTCGACCTGCGCAGCAACATCGAGCACGAGGTGACCGGAGAGGGACCGCTCCGGTCGAGCGGGCTACGCCACCACCACCACAGCCTGATCATCGAGGACGCCGACCAGCGGCGCACCGTAGAGGCCGCGCTGGCCTTCAGCTTCGAGGACGACGAGCAGCCGCGGGCGAAGCCGGTGCGGGACGCGGACTTCTGGTCCCGGCACTACACCGGGTACATCACCACCCGCCCCGACTCCCTCGTCGCGGCGCTCGACGTCATCTCCCGCAGCGCCGGCGGCACGATCGTCCACTGCGCAGCGGGCAAGGACCGGACGGGGACGGTCGTCGCCCTCGCGCTGGACGTCGCCGGGGTGCCCCAGGAGGAGATCGTCGCCGACTACGTGCTCTCCGCCGAGCGGATCGAGGCGATCATCGGACGGCTCGTCGACGTCGAGCCCTACCGGCGCACGCTGCCCTCGCACACGATCGACGAGCAGCGCCCGCGCGCCGAGGCGATGACCGGCGTGCTCGGCTGGGTCCGACGCGAGCACGGCGACACCGCCGGCTGGCTGCGCGCTCAGGGGTGGACCGCGCAGGACGTCGAGCGCCTGCGCTCACGGCTCGTGGACTGAGGTCAGCCCTTCGCCGGCTTGGCGGTGACGTAGATCGGGATGACGCCCTGCACCGCGACCTGCCCGTCGGTGCGCACGGCCTTGACCCGCACGTCGACGTCGAAGGGGGCCTCGCGCGCCCAGTCCTCCTCGGAGGTCTCAGCGACGCAGAGCAGGTCGGTGGTCGACTTCGCGAGGTACTCGACCTGCAGGCCCCGAGGCAGCCAGCGCTGCTCCGCCGGGCAGGTCGCCTCGGCGAGCAGCCCCATCGCGGCCTCGAGCCCGTTGCACACGGCGATCGCGTGCAGCGTGCCGATGTGGTTGTGCACCGCCTTGCGGTTCGCGATGGTCAGCTCGGCGTGGTGCGGGCGGACCTCACGCACCTGCGGGCGCACGGTCCAGAAGTAGCGCGCCTTGCGGGCGTAGAGCACGGAGAAGAGGCGCTTGCCGAAGGGCATCTGCAGGGCGCGCTGGTAGAGCGCGTAGGTGGGCTGCGACATGAACACCCAGCCTAGGCTGGGGCCGCGGGGCCGCGCGCACGCCCGGGACGTGACCTGCCCTACTTCGCGTCCTTGGCCTTGCCGTCGTCGGAGGAGAGCGCGGCGATGAAGGCCTCCTGCGGCACCTCGACGGAGCCGATGTTCTTCATCCGCTTCTTGCCCTCCTTCTGCTTCTCGATGAGCTTGCGCTTGCGGGAAATGTCGCCGCCGTAGCACTTGGCCAGCACGTCCTTGCGGATCGCGCGGATCGTCTCGCGGGCGATGACCCGCGAGCCGATCGCCGCCTGGATCGGGACCTCGAACTGCTGACGCGGGATGAGCTCCTTGAGCTTGCCGGCCATCATCGTGCCGTAGGCGTAGGCCTTGTCCTTGTGCACGATCGCGCTGAAGGCGTCCACCCCTTCGCCCTGGAGGAGGATGTCCACCTTGACCAGGTCCGCGGCCTGGTCACCGGCGTCCTGGTAGTCCAGCGAGGCGTAGCCCCGGGTGCGCGACTTCAGCTGGTCGAAGAAATCGAAGACGATCTCGGCGAGCGGCAGGGTGTAGCGCAGCTCGACCCGGTCCTCGGAGAGGTAGTCCATGCCGCCCATCTGGCCACGCTTGCCCTGGCACAGCTCCATCACCGCACCGATGAACTCGCTCGGCACGAGGATCGTCGCCTTGACCACCGGCTCGCGGACCTCGGCGACCTTGCCGTAGGGGAACTCGCTCGGGTTGGTCACGACGATCTCGCTGCCGTCGTCCATCGTCACGTCGTAGACGACGTTGGGCTGGGTGGCGATGAGGTCGAGGGCGAACTCGCGCTCGAGGCGCTCTCTACAGATCTCCAGGTGCAGCAGACCGAGGAATCCGACGCGGAAGCCGAAGCCGAGGGCCGCCGAGGTCTCGGGCTCGTAGACCAGCGAGGCATCGTTGAGCTTGAGCTTGTCCAGGGCGTCGCGCAGGTCCGGGTAGTCCGAGCCGTCGATCGGGTAGAGCCCGGAGAAGACCATCGGCTTGGGGTCCTTGTACCCCCCGATGGCCCGGGTCGCGGGGGCGGAGGCGGCGGTGACGGTGTCACCGACCTTGGACTGGCGCACGTCCTTGACCCCGGTGATGAGGTACCCGACCTCACCGACGCCGAGGCCCTCGCTCGGGATCGGCTCGGGGCTGATCACCCCGATCTCGAGCAGCTCGTGGGTGGCCTTGGTGCTCATCATCGCGATCTTCTCGCGCGGGGTGAGGTTGCCGTCGACCACGCGCACGTAGGTGACGACGCCGCGGTAGGTGTCGTAGACCGAGTCGAAGATCATCGCCCGAGCGGGCGCGTCGGGGTCGCCCTCGGGAGCGGGCAGCTGGGTGACGATCTCGTCGAGCAGCTCTTCCACCCCTTCGCCGGTCTTGCCCGAGACCTTGAGCACGTCCGAGGGCTCGCACCCGATGAGCCCGGCGAGCTCCTCGGCGTACTTCTCCGGCTGCGCCGAGGGCAGGTCGATCTTGTTGAGCACCGGGATGATGGTCAGGTCGTTCTCCATCGCCAGGTACAGGTTGGCCAGGGTCTGGGCCTCGATGCCCTGCGCGGCGTCGACGAGCAGCACCGCACCCTCGCACGCCGCGAGGCTGCGGGAGACCTCGTAGGTGAAGTCGACGTGCCCGGGGGTGTCGATCATGTTCAGCGCGACGGTCTCGTCGAGGACCTGCCAGGGCATGCGCACGGCCTGGCTCTTGATCGTGATCCCCCGCTCACGCTCGATGTCCATGCGGTCGAGGTACTGGGCGCGCATCTGACGGGGCTGGACGACCCCGGTGATCTGCAGCATGCGGTCGGCCAGCGTCGACTTGCCGTGGTCGATGTGGGCGATGATGCAGAAGTTGCGGATCTGCTCCGGCGGGGTCGCGTGCGGCGGCAGCGCGTGGGTCGCGATGGGTGACACGAGAGGGACTCTCACCTCGGGCAGGATCGAAGGGGGCGGGCACGGATCGAGGCTCATTGTCGCACCCAAGAGCCGACGCGGAAGAACTCGACCTACGCTGCGCACGTGGCCCCGACCGCGACCCGCCCACCGCTCCCGAGGACCTCCGCGTCGCCGCGGACCCTCGTGACCGAGACCGTGCTCGTGCTGCTCGTCTCGCTCGGCGCGTCCGCGCTGCGTTCGGCCTTCGCCCTGGCCATCAAGCTCGCCCGACCCGAGCCCCTGCGCGAGCAGACCACGGCGATGAACTCCTCGCGCGCCCCGGACCTGCCGTGGCTGGACCTGGCCTACCAGCTGGTCGACGTCGGGCTCGGCCTCATCCCCGCGCTCCTTGCGCTGCACCTGCTGCTGCGCGACGACTCCCGCGCGGCCCGCGCGATCGGCTTCGACGGTCGACGGCCGGGATCCGACCTCGCCCGCGGCCTGCTCCTCGCCGCTGCCGTCGGGCTGCCTGGCCTCGGGTGGTACCTCGCCGCCCGGGCCATCGGCATCAACACCACCGTCGCGGCGGCGAACCTCGAGAGTCACTGGTGGAGCGTGCCCGTCCTCGTCCTCGCGGCCATTCAGAACGCCGTGCTCGAGGAGGTCGTCATGGTCGGCTATCTCTTCACCCGGTGGGGGCAGGCCGGGTGGGGAGTGGTCGTCGTGATCCTTACCAGCGCCCTGATCCGAGGGAGCTACCACCTCTACCAGGGCGTGGGCGGCTTCGCCGGCAACCTCGTCATGGGGCTCCTCTTCGGCTGGGTCTACACCCGCACCCGCCGGGTGATGCCGCTCGTCATCGCCCATACCGTGCTCGACGTCGTCGCCTTCGTCGGCTACGCCCTGCTCCGGGGCCAGGTGGGCTGGCTGACCTGAGCTGCTGACCTGGCCCGATGCCAGGCGGGGCGAAGGGGGGTACCCGGCAACCCCCAGCGTCGGCGCGGACCGTCCTACCCTGTGGCCCCATGAGCGCTCTGACCTCGGCCACCCGTCGCCTGGTCTCGGCTGCCTCCGAGGCGGTGGCTCGTCGCCGCGACCGCCCCCGTCGGGGCCCAAGGATGCACACCCAGAGCCAGCGGACCGCCGCGCGCGGCAGCCAGTACCCCGGCGACTTCGACGGGGCGGCCGGTGCCCCCTTCGCCGCCCGAGTCGATGACGAGGCGCAACCCGGTGAGGTCGTCTGGGCCTGGGTTCCGTACGAGGAGGACCACGCCAAGGGCAAGGACCGGCCGGTGCTGGTGATCGGCAGCGACGGGCCGTGGCTGCTCGCCCTGCCGATGACGAGCATCGACCACGACCTCGACGAGGATCAGGAGCGCTCCCAGGGTCGCTACTGGATCGACGTCGGCTCCGGCGGCTGGGACCGGCGGCGCCGGCCGAGCGAGGCCCGGCTCGACCGCGTCGTGCGGATCCACCCGCACTCGGTCCGGCGCCCGGGCGCGGCGGTCAGCCGCGCGGTGTACGAGGCGGTGCTCGACGGCATGGCGGCGATCCGCGAGGGCCGCCCATACGACGACGACCCGGTCTAGGACCGGGTCGTCGTGAAGGGATCAGCTCAGCTGCTGAGGCTGTTGACCCGCTTGGCCATGGCCGACTTCTTGTTCGCGGCCTGGTTGCGGTGGATGACGCCCTTGCTCACGGCCTTGTCGAGCTTCTTCGACGCGGTCTTGAGCGTGTCGTTAGCCAGGGTGGCGTCGCCGGCGTCGACGGCCTGGCGGACCTTGCGGATCCAGGTGCGCAGCTCGGACTTGTAGGCGCGGTTGCGCTCGGTCCGGGCCTGGTTGGTCTTGACCCGCTTGATCTGGGACTTGATGTTTGCCACGTGTGTGCGCTCTTCCTTCGATGGTCGATGGTTGCCGTTGAGGGCGGCAGGACGTCTCGGGACCGGCGTGGGGATACCGTGGGAGAGACACCCTGGGTCGTGCTTGCAGTGCGCGCACGACCGAGGCGCGCACGCGACCGCCAAGGCTACCAGCGGGCCGGATGCCTCGGGAAATCGGCCGTGGTGGCTCAGCCGGAGCCGTGGGTGCGGGTGATCGTGAGGATCGCGCGCTCCACCGCGTACACCGGGTCGCGGCCACCCCCCTTGACCTCCTCGTCTGCGGCGGCGACCGCCTGGATCGCCGTGGCCAGGCCCGGGCCGCTCCATCCGTTCAGGGCGCGGCGGGCCTTGTCGACCTGCCACGGCGCCATGCCGAGCTCGCGCGCGAGGTCGGTCGAGCGCCCGCGGCCGGCACCGCCGACCTTGGCGAGCTGCCTCAGCTGACCGGCCAGCACCGCGACGATCGGCACCGGGTCCACCCCGACCGCGACCGCGTGCCGCAGCAGCCGCAGCGCCTCCCCCGCCTCGCCGGCGACCGCCGCGTCGGCGACGCGGAACCCGGTCGCCTCGACCTTGCCCCCGTGATAGCGCTCCACGACGTCGGCGTCGATCGTCCCGGTCGTGTCGTCGACGAGCTGGGTGCATGCCGAGGCGAGCTCGCGCAGGTCCTTGCCCACCGCCTCGACGAGGGCCTGCACGGCGTCCTGGGTGATCTTGCGCCGGGCCCGGCGGAACTCGCCGGTGACGAAGTCGGCCTTGTCCCGGTCGGACTTCACCGCCGGACAGTCGATGACGCGCGCCCGGGACTTCTTCAGTGTGTCCAGGACCCGCTTGCCGCGGTTGCCCGAGCCGTGCAGGACGACGAGGGTGACGTGCTCGACGGGGTCGGCGAGGTAGTCGAGCAGGTCCTGCTGCAGGGCATCGGTCGCCTCGTGCAGACCGTGGACGACGACGGCCTTGTCCTCGCCGAAGAGCGAGGGACTCACGTGCACCCCGAGCGCGCCAGCCTCGTACCCCGCCGGCTCGACGTCGATGACGTCGACCTCGGGTGAGGACACCCGCAGGTCTTGGAGCAGGGAGTCGACGGCACGCTCGGCCAGCAGGTCCTCCGGGCCGCTGACGAGCACGAGCGGGGGCACGCGGCTGGGGACGTCGACGGACTCGGTCACGGGATCACCCTGCCACGGCCCACCGACGGCTCACTCCCCCTTCGTCGCCGACGGGCCCGCACCCCTGGCCGGCAGCGGGTGCTCGGCGCCGTCGGCGTCCGTGCCCGCCGCCGCCTTGCCGGAGACCACCGCCCCGGTCAGCCCTCGCCGCGCCGGGTCGGCGACCGGCAGCGGCGGCTCGGCGGTCTCGTCCAGGCGCCGCAGCGCCCGAAGCACGAGCTCTCGGTCGGTCGTCGGCCAGAACGGCGGCAGCGAGCGCTGCAGGAACCCGGCGTAGCGGGCCGTGATCATCCGGTTGTCCAGGAAGGCGACGACCCCCTTGTCGTCGCCCCGGCGGATGAGTCGACCCGCACCCTGAGCCAGGCGAAGGGCGGCATGGGTCGCCGAGACGGACATGAAGCCGTTGCCGCCGCGGCGACCGATCTCCTCGGTGCGGGCCGAGGACAGCGGGTCGTCCGGGCGGGGGAAGGGGATGCGGTCGATGAGGACGAGCTGGCAGCTGCTCCCCGGCACGTCGACCCCCTGCCACAGGGTGAGGGTCCCGAAGAGGCACGTGGTGGGATCCCGGGCGAAGGCGCGCACCAGGGTGGTGATCTGGTCCTCGCCCTGGCAGAGCACCTCGATCTCCTCGCCGAGCCGCTCGCGCATCGCCTCGGTGGCCTCCCGGGCCGCGCGCATCGAGGAGAAGAGCCCGAGGGTGCGCCCGCCGGCAGCCCGCACGAGCGCCTCGATCTCGTCGAGGGTCTGGGTCGCGAGGCCGTCGCGGCCGGGCGCGGGCAGGTGCTCGGCCACGTAGGCGATGCCTTGCTCGGGATAGGCGAAGGGAGACCCGACGTCGAGTCCTCGCCAGGGGGGTGCTCCCTCGCCCGAGAGGCCGAGGGTGCGGGCGACCGAGTCGAAGCTGCCGCCCAGCTCGAGGGTCGCCGAGGTGAGGATCACGCTCCGGTCGGTCCGGTTGCCGGCCTCGTCGGTGGAGTCGTCCTCGAAGATCCGGTCGCGCACGAGCATCGCGACGCTCATCGGCGCGACCCGGAGCACCGGCCCGCGCCGCGCATCGCCGGCGAGCCAGACGACGTCGAGCTCGCGCTCCTCGAGGATCCGCCCCGCCACGTCGAAGAGGTCCTCGACCGCGGCGGTCGCGACCTGCCGCCCGCCGTCGACACCGTCAGTGCCGCCCCCCTTCTCGGGCGTCAGCTCGGTGAGCAGCCCGCGGGTGATGTCGCGCAGACGGGTCAGGGCGAGCGCCAGCGCGTCCGGCAGTCCCCCGCGGAGCCGGCCCTCGGGAGCCTCGGCCAGCAGCGCCTCGAGGTGGTCCGCGAGGTCGTCCAGCTCGTCGGTGGACTCCACGAGCTTCCCCGCTCGCCTACCCGCCGCACGCAGCGCACCGGCGGTGAGGTCGTCGGTGATCGTGGAGGTGACCCGGTCGACCAGCTCGTGCGCCTCGTCGACGATGAGGACGTCGTGCGGGGGCAGGAGGAACCGGCCCTCGAAGGCGTCGATCGCCATGAAGGAGTGGTTGGTGACGACGACGTCAACCTCGCGGGCGGCGGCGCGGGACTGCTCGACGAAGCACTCCGAGAACTCGGGGCAGCGCCCACCGAGGCACTCCTCGGCACTGACCGACACCTGCCGCCAGGCGCGCTCGGAGACTCCGGGGACCAGCTCGTCGCGGTCACCGGACTCGGTCTGCTCCGCCCACTCGCGCAGACGCACCACCTCCTGTCCGAGCCGACCGGCGGCCGCGTCGACCTCACCGACGTCGAGCAGGCCCCCGTCGTCGTCGGGGAACCCGCCGTCGAGCTTGTGCCGACACACGTAGTTGCGCCGGCCCTTGACCAGGGCGTAGGTCGGTCGGCGGCCGAGCTCGCCCTCGAGCGCGTCCGCGAGGCGGGGCATGTCACGGTCGACGATCTGGCCCTGGAGCGCGATGGTGGCCGTCGCGACGACGGCCGGTCGCCCGGCCCGCATCGCGTGCTGGACCGCCGGCACGAGATAGGCGAGGGACTTGCCGGTGCCGGTCCCGGCCTGGACGAGCAGGTGCTCGCCGGAGCTGATCGCCTGCTGCACCGCGTGGGCCATCTCGACCTGACCGGGCCGGGTCGTGCCACCCACGCCGTCGACGGCGGCGGCCAGCAGGTCGTCGAGGGAGGGCACCGGCCCACCCTATGTGCGTCCGTCGGACTCGGATCCATCGGAGAGAGAGCCTGTGGATGAACCGTCCGACGCCCCGGGCTCCTACGCTCAGAGCATGGCGAGCCCCGAGCGCCCTGGCCGGGCCGCGAGTGCGGACCCCAGCGCCGATCCCCGACGATGGTGGGCCCTCGCGGTCCTCGCCGCAGGTCTGTCGATGATCGTCCTCGACGGCACGATCGTCGCGATCGCCCTGCCGACGATCATCACCGAGCTCGACCTCGACCTCACCGACGCGCAGTGGGTCGGGAGCCTGTACGCAGTCGTCTTCGCGGCGCTCCTCCTGTCCTTCGGTCGCCTCGGCGACCGGTTGGGGAGGCGGCGCGTCTTCGCGGTGGGGGTGGCCACCTTCGTCCTCGCCTCGGTGCTCGCCGGCTCCGCGGACTCCGCCGGCACGCTCATCGCCGCCCGCGCCCTTCAGGGGGTCGGCGGCGCGATGGTCCTGCCGGCGAGCCTGTCGAGCGTCAACGCGACCTTCCGCGGGCGTGATCGCGCCGCCGCCTTCGGGGTGTGGGGCGCGGTGATGGCAGGCATGGCCGCGGTCGGTCCCCTCCTCGGCGGCTGGTTGGCGACCGCGGTGGACTGGCGCTGGATCTTCTACGTCAACGTTCCCCTCGGGGCGGCAGTCTTCGTCGGCACCTTCCTCGTTGTCCCGGAGACGAAGGGGGCGGGCTTCGGCCGCGGGATCGACGTCGACGGCCTGCTCACGAGCTCGATCGGATTCGGCCTTCTCGTCTTCGGGCTCATCGAGGGCTCCGACCTCGGCTGGTGGAAGCCGCAGCGGGCATTCACCGTCGCCGGGGTCACCTGGCCGGCCGACGCCCCGGTCTCCCCCGTCCCGGTGTCGATCGCGCTGGGGTTGGCCTTCATCGGCCTCTTCCTCCTCTGGGAGCGCCACCGCGCCCGGGTGGCTCGCTCGGCGATCCTCGACCTCGAGCTCTTCCGGCACGGCACCTTCAGCTGGGGCAACCTCACGGCGATGACCGTGGCTGTCGGGGAGTTCGCCCTCGTCTTCGTCCTCCCGCTTTTCCTCGTCAACGCCCTCGGCCTCACCGTCATGCAGGCCGGGTGGGTGCTCGCGGCGATGGCGATCGGCGCCTTCGTCGCCGGCGCGCAGGCGCGACACCTCGCGGCCCGGATGGGACCGCCAGGGGTCGTCGTGCTCGGCCTCGCGCTCGAGGTCATCGGCGTGGCCGCGACGGCCTTCGTCGTACGTCCCGACGCCAGCCCGTTGCTCATCGCCGCGGCGATGGTCGTCTACGGCGTAGGCCTCGGCCTCGCCTCGGCCCAGCTCACCTCCACCGTGCTGGCGGACGTCCCTCCGGAAGAGTCCGGTAGCGGTTCGGCGACCCAGTCGACAGTGCGACAGGTCGGCTCGGCGCTCGGCAGCGCGCTCGCCGGATCGGTCCTCGCCGCCGGCCTGGCGCACTCCCTCCCGTCCCAGCTCGCGGAGGTCGGCGGGCTGCCTCCTGACGTCGCCGACGGCCTTGAATCATCGACCTCGGCCTCGGCCGGTGGCGTGATCCGCTCGCTCGCGGAGCAGGGCACCGCCGGTCGGCTCGGCGAGATGGGCCCTCAGGTCGTCGACGCGCTCGCCGCTGGATTCGCCGACGCGACCCGGGTCGTGGTGCTCGCCGCCACCGGCTGCCTCGCGCTCGGGCTCGTCGGGGCAGTCCAGGTGGCCCGCGCGGCGCGGTCCGCGCAGGCCACCGACGGGCCGGGTCAACCGAAGGACTGACCCCAGGTCCCTCCCTTCGCCCGATGTGCGCAGGTCCCCCTCCGCGATGTCATCGAAGGGTGACGAACAAACCTGCACGCGCCGCAAGCGCGGTCACCGGGCGCCTCGGCGCCCGGGTCGCCCTCGCCCTCGGCATCCTCGTGGCCGTCGTGATCACGGTGCTCCTTGGCTCGGTGGAGGCGCCACCGCGCGGGTCGGGTGTGCCCGACGGCGCGGAGTCGGCCGGCGTCGCCGAGCAGCTGGAGCAACGACCCGGGAGCGACATCGCGCCGGTCCTCCTCGTCGGTTCTCGTGGCGACGGCTCCGAGCTCACCGACGCCGACCTCGGCTACCTCGCCGATCTCGGCACCACCCTCGGCGAGCAGACCGGTCACCAGGCCTCACCCCCTCGGCCCAGCGAGGACGGGCAGGCGGCCATGGTGGCGGTGCCGATGACCCTCTCGGCTCAGAGCACCGGCGACGCCGAGACCATCGGTGCGCTGCGCGACCGCGTCGCCGACTCCCCGACCCCGCCCGGGCTCGAGGTCTCGATCACCGGCGGCCCGGCCTTCGGCGCCGACGTGGCCTCCGCCTTCGACGGGGCCGACCTGCGGCTGCTGCTGGTCACCGTGGCCGTCGTCGCGGTGCTCCTGCTGCTCACCTACCGCTCGCCGGTGCTGTGGCTCGTGCCGCTCGCGGTCGTCGGGCTCGCCGACCAGGTGGCGGGTCGGGTCGCGGCGGCCGCGGGCTCGCTCTCCGGCCTGGACTTCGACGCCGGCATCGTCAGCGTCCTCGTCTTCGGCGCGGGCACCAACTACGCCCTCCTGCTCATCTCCCGCTACCGCGAGGAGCTGCGCCGCGAGGCCGACCACCGCCTCGCCCTGGCCCGAGCCCTGACCGCCACCACCCCCGCGATCCTCGCGAGCAACCTGACCGTCGTGCTCGCCCTGCTCACCCTGCTGCTGGCGGCCGTGCCGAGCACCCGGGGGCTAGGCCTGGCCTCGGCCGCGGGTCTGCTCGTCGCGCTGGCCGCCGCCCTGATCGTCCTGCCGGCCGCGCTGGCGCTGTGCGGCCGCCGGATCTTCTGGCCCTTCGTCCCGCAGCCGGGCACCGAGGGAGAGCAGGCGAAGGGGGTGTGGGGCCGGGTCGCGTCCGCGGTCGGTCGTCGCCCGGCGGCCGTCCTCACCGCCGGGACGGTGCTCCTCGCGGTCCTCGCGAGCGGCCTGCTCGGCACCTCGGTCGGGCTGAGCCAGGAGGACTCCTTCCGTGGCGGCAGCGAGTCCGCGCGCGGGTTGGCGGTGGTCGCCGAGCACTTCCCCGCCGGGGAGACCGCACCGCTGACGATCACCGCCGCAGCCCGAGCCGTGCCTGGGGTGCAAGCCGCCGCCGAGGATGTGCCGGGAGTGGTCTCGGTCCGCCCGAGCGGCGCGCCGGCGGACGGCACCGCGGTGCTCACGGTGGTCGGCGAACCGGCACCGGGGACCCCCGCCAGCCGAGAGCTCGTCGCCTCGCTACGTGACGCCGTCCACGAGGTCCCAGGAGCTGAGGCGCTCGTCGGTGGTGCGAGCGCGGAGTCGCTCGACGCCCGCGAGGCAGCCAAGCGTGACCTGCTCGTCGTCGCCCCGCTGATCCTCGCGGTGGTCGCGCTCGTGCTGCTCGTGCTGCTGCGCTCGGTGCTCGCGCCGCTGGTCCTGCTGACCCTCAACATCGCGAGCGCGATGGCGGCCCTGGGCCTGGGGTCCTTCCTCAGCCGGACCGTCCTGGGCTTCCCCGCCCTGGACACCGCCGTGCCCCTCATGGCCTTCCTCTTCCTCGTCGCCCTCGGCGTCGACTACACGATCTTCCTCGTCCACCGCGCCCGACACGAGGCCGCGACCCACGGGACCCGCGCCGGCATGGTGCGCGCGGTGGAGCGCACCGGTGCGGTCATCACCAGCGCGGGGATCGTGCTCGCCGGGGTCTTCGCCGCGCTCGGTGTGCTGCCGCTGGTCGTCCTCGCCCAGCTCGGTCTCATCGTCGGCATCGGCATCCTCATCGACACCCTCCTCGTGCGCACGATGCTCGTCCCGGCCGCCGTCGAGATCCTCGGCGACCGGTTCTGGTGGCCGGCCGCGGCTCCGAGCCGCGGCGCCTCCCGCCGGTAGGTTGGCCGCTATGGCCGCCGATCTCGCCACCCGTGACGGGCTTACCGACACGGTGCGCGCTCTCCAGGTGGGCCAGCACCTCCTCTTCGCGGCACTCCTCCTCGTGTGCACGACGCGTGCCCTGACCGAGGGGGCGACCCCCTTCGCCCAGCTGCCCGCCGCACTCGCCCTGATGCTCTGGTACGTCCTCGGCGTGCGCCTGGCCCGGTCGCGCACCTCCGGCCGCACCCGAGGCACGGCCGTCGCGTGGCTGCTCGGCCTCGTCCTGCTCTGGTGCCTCCTGGCCGTCATCAGCGCGGAGAACGTGTGGATCGCCTTCAGCCTGTGGCTGCTCGCCGGTCACCTGCTCCCCCTCGGCCCCGCGCTCGCGGTGAGCGGCGCCATCCTCGCGGTCGTGCTGACCGCGCCGCTCGCCCACGGCCGCGAGACCAGCTACGCCGCCCTCATCGGCCCGACCCTGGGGGCACTCGTCGCCCTCGGGGTCGCTCGCGCCCAGGCGCGCCTGGTCCGGGAGTCCCGGGCACGGCAGGAGATGCTGGCCCGTCTGCTCCGGGCCCAGGAGGAGACCGCGACCCTGACCGAAGAGCTGGCCCGCAGCCAGCGTGACGCCGGCGTGCTCGCCGAGCGGACCCGGCTCTCCCGGGACATCCACGACACCCTCGCGCAGGGCTTCTCCGCGATCCTCATGCTCTCCCGTGCGGGTGCCGCCGAGCAGGACCTGGAGGCTCGGACTTCTCTGCTGCGCCAGATCGAGACCACCGCGGCCGAGAACCTCGACGAGGCGCGGCGGGTCGTCGGCGCCCTGGCCCCCGGCCCCCTCGAGAGTGCCTCGTTCCCGGCCGCCCTGGGCCGGATCCTCCAACGGCTGACCGAGCAGACGGGCATCGAGGCGACCCTCGACGTCGACCCCGACCTGCCCCCGCTCACCACCGGCACCGAGGTGGTCCTGCTGCGCGCCGCGCAGTCGGCACTGGCCAACGTCCGCGCCCACTCCCAGGCCGCAACGGTGCGCGTCACGGTCACCGCCGTCCCCGATCCGGGCGGCCAGCAGATGCTGCGGCTCGACGTCGTCGACGACGGGCGCGGCTTTGACGCGAGCCGGTCGGTCCCGCCCGGAGAGGGCGAGGACGGCCCCCTTCGCGGTGGCTACGGACTTCTCGCGATGTCCGCCCGGCTGCGCGAGATCGGGGGCAGCCTGGAGGTCGAGTCCGCCCCCGGCGAGGGCACCGCCGTCTGCGTCGCCGTGCCGATCCCCGCACCGAGCAACCCGCCGCAGGAGCGCTCATGACCGAGCACGCCGTCACCGCGGTCGTCGTCGACGACCACCCGATCACCCGGCTCGGGGTGGTCACCATGCTTCAGCAGCACGGCATCGTCGTGGTCGGCGAGGCAGGCACGGGCGAGGACGGCGTCGCCGTCGTGGCCCAGCACCGCCCGGACGTGCTCGTCACCGACCTGCGCCTCGGCGCCGGCATCGACGGGGTGGGGGTGACCGAGCAGGTGCGAGCCCTCCCTTCGCCGCCGGCCGTGCTCGTGCTGACCACCTACGACGAGGACCGCGACATCGTCCGTGCCGTCGAGGCCGGCGCCGCCGGCTACCTCCTCAAGGACGCACCGCCGGACCAGCTTGGGCGAGCCGTCCGCGACGCGGCGCGGGGCCTGACTGTGCTCACGCCCGACCTCGCCAGACGCGTCGTGACCCACCTGCAGGAGGGGCGGGTGAGCCTCTCCGCCCGGGAGAGCCAGATCCTGGCGCTCGTCGCCGACGGCCGCAGCAACCGCGACATCGCCCGCGCACTGGTGATCTCCGAGGCGACGGTCAAGACCCACCTCGTGCACATCTTCACCAAGCTCGACGCGAGCTCGCGCACCGAGGCGGCCGCCATCGCCCGCCGGCGGGGGCTGCTCGGCTGACCTCCACCCCTTCGCGATATGAAGGGAGACGTGAGCACACCCACAACCTCCGCCACCGTCCCCAGCGACCTCGACATCGCCACCGCAGCGACCCTGCGACCCCTGGGCGAGATCGCCGACGAGCTCGGCATCCCGGCCGATCAGGTCGAGCCCTACGGGCGCGACGTCGCCAAGGTCAGCCTCGAGGCGGCGAAGGGGGAGCAGCGCGGCCGCTACGTCGTGGTCACGGCGGTGACGCCCACCCCGCTCGGCGAGGGCAAGACGACGACCTGCGTCGGGCTGGCCCAGGGGTTGCGCCGGCTCGGGAGCAAGGCCGTGGTCACCCTGCGGCAGCCGTCGATGGGGCCGACCTTCGGCATCAAGGGCGGGGCGGCCGGGGGCGGGTACAGCCAGGTGCTGCCGATGGAGCGGCTCAACCTGCACCTCACCGGCGACTTCCACGCCATCACCGCCGCGCACAACCTGCTCGCCGCGATGATCGACAACCACCTGCACTTCGGCAACGAGCTCGGCCTCGACCCACGAGGCATCACCTGGCGCCGGGTGCTCGACATCAACGACCGTGCGCTGCGCGATGTCGTCGTCGGGCTCGGTGCGCGGGTCGACGGGGTGCCGCGGCAGACCGGCTTCGACATCACCGCCGCCAGCGAGCTCATGGTGCTCATGACCCTCGCCACCTCGCTGACCGACCTGCGCGAGCGGCTCGGGCGGATCGTCGTCGGCTACAGCGTCGACGGCGCGCCGGTCACCGCCGAGCAGCTCGGGGCGGCGGGTGCGATGGCAGTCATCCTCCGTGACGCCCTGCAGCCCAACCTGCTGCAGACCCTCGAGGGCGGGCCCGCGCTGGTGCACCTCGGCCCGTTCGGCAACATCGCCACCGGGACCTCCTCCGTCGTCGCCGACCAGGTCGCTCTCGCTCATGCCGACGTGGTCGTCACCGAGGCGGGATTCGGCGCCGACATGGGCGCCGAGCGATTCGTCAACGTCAAGTGCCGCCAGGGTGGCCTCACCCCTGATGTCGCGGTCGTCGTCGTCACCGTGCGGGCCCTCAAGGCGCACTCGGGACGCTTCGAGATCAGGCCGGGTCGGCCGCTGCCCGAGGGTCTCCTGGAGGAGTCACCGGAGGACGTGCGTGCCGGGCTGGCGAACCTGCGCAAGCACGTCGAGATCGTGCGTTCCTTCGGGATCAGCCCGGTCGTGGCGATCAACGCCTTCCCCCAGGACCACGAGAGCGAGCACGCGGTGATCGAGCAGCTGGCCACCGAGATGGGCGTGCGCTGCGCGGTCACCCGGCACGTCGCCGAGGGCGGCGCCGGCGCCGAGGAGCTCTCGCGGGTCGTTCTCGAGGCGCTGGAGGAGCCCGGCAAGCTGACCTTCACCTACCCGCTGGACGCTCCGCTGGCGGAGAAGATCGAGGCGGTCGCCACGCTCGTCTACGGGGCCGACGGGATCGACCTCTCCCCCGTGGCGTCCAAGCATCTCGCGGAGTACGAGCAGCTCGGCTTCGGCCACCTGCCGGTGGTCATCGCCAAGACCCACCTGTCGATCAGTCACGACCCCGCGCTCCTCGGTGCACCGACCGGATGGCGCCTCCCGGTGCGCGAGGTGCGCGCCAACGTCGGTGCCGGCTACGTCTACGCGATCTGCGGTGACATGCGCACGATGCCCGGCCTCTCGCGCCACCCCAACGCCGAGCGGATCGACCTCGACGCCTCCGGGGAGATCTCCGGCTTGTCCTAGACGGCGCCCGGCTGCTGCATCAGGCCCCCGTCGGCGAAGATCGTCGTCGCGGTGATGTAGCTCGCCGCGTCGGAGGCGACGAAGCAGGTGACCTTGCCCATCTCCTCGGGGCTGCCGATGTACCCCAGCGGGATCGCTGCTCGCAGGGCGGCCTGGTCGGCGGCGTCGTCGTCGGCGTTGATCGGGGTGCGGATGGCGCCCGGCGCGACGTTGACCACCCGGATGCCGTGCTCACCCAGCTCGACCCCGGCAGTCCGGGTGAGCATCTTCATCCCGCCCTTGCTCACGCAGTAGGTGAGGTCGCTCGGCATCGGCCACTCCTCGTGGGTGCTCGAGGTGTTGACGATCACTCCCCCACCACCCTGGGCGATGAGCTGCTCGGCGGCGATCTTGGAGCCGAACACCGCGCCCTTGAGGTTGATCGCCATCTGCAGGTCGTACTTGTCCTCGGTGAGGGTGAGCAGCTGCTGGGAGAACTCGACCCCGGCGTTGTTGACCCAGACGTCGATCCGGCCGAAGGCTGCGACCGCCTCGTCCTTGAGCCGGGTCAGGTCCGCGACCGAGCTGACGTCTGCCTCGACGGCGATCGCCCGCTCCGGCCCGCCGAGCTCGGCGACCATGGCCTGCGCATGCTCGGCGTCGGAGACGTAGTCGATGATGACCCGCGCGCCCTGCGCGGAGGCCTCGCGGACGATGCCCTCGCCGATGCCGGAGCTGCCGCCGGTGACGACGACGACCTTGTCCTGCAACGGCCCAAGCGACTCACTCATGCGTTCTCCCTCATGCGTTCTCCCTCTCGGTGTGCGCGTCGGTGTCGGTGGAGCAGATGAGGTGGGCGACGATCGCCGTCCACCCGGCCTGGTGGCTGGCCCCGAGCCCGCGCCCGGAGTCGCCGTGGAAGTACTCGCTGAAGGTCGGGTGCGCCTGCCCCCACAGCGGGCCGGTCGGGACGTGGATCGGGTCGCTGGGGCGGCGACCGTCCTCACCGAGCCGGAAGAGGCTGATGAGCCGCTGGTCCAGCTCGAGGGCGGCCTGGCGCAGACTCACCTCGTGGCCGCTGCCGGTCGGCAGCTCGACGCTGACCTCGCGGGACATGTCGACCCCGTAGGTGCGCAGGGCATCGGTGAGCAGCACGTTGACCGGGAACCACACCGGCCCACGCCAGTTGCTGTTGCCACCGAACATCCCGTTCTCCGACTCACCCGGGACGTACCGCACCGACAGGTCGCGCCCGTCGAGGTGGACGGTGGTGCCCTCCCGGTACGCGGCGGACAGCGAGCGGATGCCGAAGGGAGAGAGGAACTCCCCTTCGTCGAGCAGCCGGGCGAGGATGCGCCGCAGGCGATCCGGGGAGAGGACCGAGAGGGTGGTGTCCTCGCGCCCGTCGCGCTCGGAGTGCACGAGCGAGCCGGTCAGCTCCGGGCGGCGCTGGCGCAGCCACTCCAGGCGCCGGCTGTAGTCCTTCAGCTCCCCGGGCACCCAGTCCGGCTCGTTGGCCACCGCCATGAGGGGCAGCAGGCCGACCATCGAGCGGACCGCGATCGGTGTGCTCACCCCGTCCTCGCCGACGACGACGTCGAAGTAGAAGCCCTCGTCCTCGTCCCAGAGGTGCACCGACCCGGTCCCGAAGCTCTCCATCGCCTCGGCGATCGCGAGGAAGTGCTCGAGGAACTTCGTCGCGAGCTCGTCCCAGGCCCGGTCCACCCGGGCCAGCTCCCACGCGACGCGGAGCATGTTGAGGCAGAAGAAGGCCATCCAGCTCGTCGCGTCGGACTGCTCGAGGACCTGACCGTCGGGCAGCGGCTCGGAGCGGTCGAAGGGACCGATGTTGTCCATCCCAAGGAACCCGCCCTCGAAGAGGTTGGAGCCGTCGGTGTCCTTGCGGTTGACCCACCAGCCGAAGTTGAGCAGCAACTTGGAGAAGACGCGCACGAGGAAGTCGTGATCCTCGCCGGAGTCGATGGCGTAGACCTGCCAGGCCGCCCAGGCGTGCACCGGCGGGTTGACGTCGGAGAAGTTCCACTCGTAGGCGGGCATCTGCCCGTTCGGGTGCATCGCCCACTCGCGGCACAGCAGCAGCAGCTGCTCCTTGGCGAAGGCGGGGTCCATGTGCGCGATCGCGACGCAGTGGAAGGCGAGGTCCCAGGTCGCGAACCAGGGGTACTCCCACTCGTCGGGCATCGAGATGACGTCGGCCAGGGCGAGATGGCGCCAGTCGGTGTTGCGGCCCTGCGGCGGGGGCGCGAGGCGCTGCGGCGGTGGGGTGGGCTCGGCGGGGTCGGGGTCGCCCTCGAGCCACTGCCGCACGTCGTAGCGGTAGAGCTGCTTGCACCAGTTCAGCCCGGCGAAGGCACGACGGGCGATGAGTCGGTCCTCCTCACTCGTCTGCTCGGGGATGATCGCGGCGTAGAACGCGTCGGCCTCCGCGCGGCGGGTCTGCACGAGCTGGGCGGCGTCGGCGAAGGGGGTGAGCCTGCCGTCGTGATCGAGCGAGTCCTCGCGGACGAGCCGCAACCGGACGGTGACGCTCTCGCCCCCCGGGACTGCGTCGAAGGCCCAGACGAAGGCGGCCTTGGTGCCGCTCTCGGCGGCGAGCAGCGACCGGTCGCCGCTCACGATCGCGGCGTCGATCGCATCCTTGGGGTGGGCCGCCTGCCCCTTCTCAGTCCCGAACGCGGCCACCGTGTTGGTCTCGTTGTCGCAGAGCAGCAGCTCGGGCCGCCCGCCGTCGCTCGCGTCGTCCGCGAGGACGAGGTAGCGACCGAGCCAGTCGTGCTCCGCGACGAGGGCGCTGCCTCCTTCGCCCTCGTCTGTCGCGACCCGGGTCAGCGACGGGCGTCGCTCGTCACGCCCCCAGCTCCAGGTGTTGCGGAAGACGACCTGCGGGGCGAGGTGCAGCGGCGCGGGGTCCGGGCCGTGGTTGGTCGCGGTGATCTCGATGATGACGTCGGTCTCGCTGCGCTTGGCGTGCCGGGTGACGACGTCGAAGAAGCGGTCGCCCTGAAGGACCCCAGTGTCGCTCAGCTCGAACTCGTCGTCGGCGTAGCCGCGCTCGGCATTGCGCGCCACGAGCTCGGCGTAGGGGTAGGCGGCCTGCGGGTAGCGGTACAGGTACTCCGCGAAGGAGTGGGTGGGGGTGGCGTCGAGGTGCCACCAGTACTCCTTGACGTCCTCGCCGTGGTTGCCCTGCGGGCCGGTCAGGCCGAAGAGGCGCTCCTTGAGCCGGTCGTCGCGCCCGTTCCACATCGCCGTCGCGACGTGCAGGAAGCCGTAGCGGTCGGTCAGCCCGGCGATCCCGTCCCCACCCCACCGGTAGGCCCGGGTGTGCGACTGCTCGAAGGGGAAGTGCTCCCAGGCGTCGCCGTCGGCGCTGTAGTCCTCGCGGACGGTCCCCCACTGCCGGCCCGAGAGATACGGGCCCCAGAGGCGCCACGGGTCGTCGCTCGTCGGTGACTGGGAGAGGCGTTCGTGCTCAGCGGTCTGCGGCTGTCTCGGCTGATCGCTCACAGCCGCCCACTCTATGCAGGCGTCAGAGGGTCGGGGACCGCTCCGGTCACCCTGTTCAGCGCGCGCATCCCGTGGAAGCCGATGAGGGCGGCCGCGGTCCCCAGGGCGATCCCGGCGAGCTGGACGTCACCGATCGCCCAGGTGAAGTCCGCGATGCCGATGATCAGGGCGACGGCGCCGGTCATGAGGTTGATCGGGTTGCCGAAGTCGACCCTGTTCTCCACCCAGATCTTCACGCCGAGCAGGCCGATCATCCCGTAGAGCGCGGTCCCTGCCCCGCCGAGCACGCCCTGCGGGACGGTGGCGATGAGCTGGCCGAACTTCGGGCTGAGCGAGAGGAGCACGGCGAAGGCGGCGGCGACCCAGTACGCGGCGGTCGAGTAGACCCGGGTCGCCGCCATTACCCCGATGTTCTCGGCGTAGGTCGTCGTGCCCGATCCGCCGCCGGAGCCGGCGAGGGTGGTCGCCAGGCCGTCGGCGATGAGTGCCCGGCCCATGTACGGGTCGAGGTCGTCGCCGGTCATCGTCGCGACCGAGCGGACGTGACCGACGTTCTCGGCGACGAGGACGAGGATGACGGGGATGAAGAGCCCGGCGACAGCGATGTCGAAGTGCGGCGCGGTGAAGTCGGGCAGGCCGATCCACCCGGCCTGCCCGACCTGGGTGAAGTCCAGCTCGCCACGGACCGCGGCGACGAGATAGCCGGCGATCACGCCGACGAGGATCGAGAGGCGAGAGAGCATCCCCTTCGAGAGGACGGACACGACGAGGATCGTCACGAGCGTCACGGTGGCGGTCACGGGCGAGACGACGAAGTTGTTCTTCGCCGCCGGCGCGAGGTTGAGCCCGATGAGCGCGACGATCGCCCCGGTAACCATCGGCGGCATGAGGGCGCGCAACCACCGGTCGCCGGCGGCGTGGACGACGACACCGAGGACGGCGAGCGCGACACCGGCCATGACCACACCGCCGAGGGCCGTCGGCAGGTCGTGGCTGGCCGTGGCGGCGGTGAGGGGTGCGATGAAGGCGAAGGAGCTGCCCAGGTAGCTCGGCACCCGGCCGGCGGTGATGACGAGGAAGAGCATCGTGCCGACGCCGGAGAAGAAGAGCGTCGTCGCCGGTGGCAGGCCGGTGAGCAGTGGCACGAGGAAGGTCGCGCCGAACATCGCGACGACGTGCTGCATGCCCAGGCCGACGGTGCGCCCCCAGGAGAGCCGCTCCCGCGGGCCGACGACCTCTCCGGGCGCGATGGTTCGTCCGTCGCCGTGGAGGCGCCAGCCTCGGGTCGAGGTCTGCTCGGTGCGCTCGTCAGCAGGGGCTGTCATGGCGGCAACTGTAGGCGCAGGGTGGAGACCCTCCACGAGGTCTACCCGATGAGCTCCCCGCGGATCCGCTCGAGGTACTCAGCGCCCAGCTCGGTCAGGGTCAGGTCCTTGCGTTTGACGCCCGTTCGTGGGACCGGGACGTCCGTGCTCCGCAGGACCCCGTTCGCAATCAGCCGCCGCACCGTTCGGTAGAGACCGCGCTCGGTGAAGGTCCACCCAGTCTGCTCGGCGAGCTCGTCAACAAGACCCTGGACGGTGATCGGCTGCTCGTCGCGGACGATGCCCAGGACGACCACCGTCGTCATCGACTTCTTGTAGACCTCGGTCCAGGACGAGGTCATCTCCTCGAGCCACTCGTCGTGCTCACTCGTCACGGACGGTCCTCGAAGCCGCGCTGGCTGATCGCGGACACGGTGTGCACGAGAAGGCCCAGCCCCCACAGCGCCGTCATCGCGACCACGGCACCGAACCAACCCTCGTCGAGCGGGAAGCCGGTGCGGGCCCACTCGCCCGTGGACGCGCGGACGAAGAGGTGGAGGTGGAACGAGGTGATCACGACAGCGAAGGTGGCGGCGTGGGCGAGATAGGGGCCGAAACGCAGACGGCGCAGCTCGTGACGGCGAGCGATCAGGAACCAGGCGTAGTAGAGCGCCAGAACCACGGTGGCCACGGCTGCCGGTAGGCCGATACGACCCCCGTCGAGCGCGACCACGACCTGAACCGCTATCGCTAGGGCGATGACGGTGAGGACGAACGGAAGGAGAGTCCTCCGGCTGTCGATCGTCGTTGTCATGACCACTCCCTTTGTGCGCATCGTTGGTTGTGTACCAATAGTACACAACCATCGATGCGCACAGAGAAGGTCAGTCGAGTCGCCGCACCAGGGTCACAGAGTCTCGGTCGTCGCCTTCGGCGACGCGGATCAGCCCGGGAACCCTGCCCACCTCGCGATAGCCGAGCTGGCCGTAGAAGTCGCCCAAGCCGTCACCATCGCGGTAGTCCAGGGTCAGCAGCTCCACGCCCTGCTCCCGCGCGGCTCGGTGCAGCACTGCCATGAGCTGGCGACCGTGTCCTCGCCCTTGGCGCTGCGGGTCGATCATGACCGCCTCGGCGACCCGGGCGTGGCTCATCAGCTCATTGGTCGCGCGACGAAGGAAACCGACACCGATGATCGACCCCGTGGGCGACATCAGGGCCAGACCGGTCTGGGTCCCGGACTCCAGTGCGGCGGCGCGCCGGTCGAGCTCGGCCTCGACCGCCTCGGCCGAGGCGCCGGGCAGGAACCCGACCGACCCTCCAGCGTCGTTGACCCGGGTCCACAGGCCGCGCAGCTGCGCCCGTGGCGCCTCGGGGCAGGCGACTGAACGAGCGGGGGTACGGGGACTCCAGGACGTGCCACCGACGACCCTTGGCCTCGTGATCTTGCTGCTCGACGTGCACCAGGCCCGCCGACTCCGCAAGTGCCTGGGTCGCCGGGTCATCTGCGCCGACCCTCAGGCGAAGCGGCGCGTCGGGGAGCCACTCCAGGGAGTGAGCGACCACGAGCTGCAGCACCGCAGCCGCTCGGCCGTCCGCCGCAGCCGCTGCGCTGGAGCGAATCGTCAGCGCAATGTCTTCCTCGCGCGGGCGCACGCCGACGAAGCCGAGGAGTGCACCGTCGGCCCCCTCGACGACCCACGACCCGTAGCCGTCGACCTCCCAGTGCCCGACCCAGCTGGCGACGACCTCTGCAGCATGCTCCGGGTCGCCGACGAGCTCACCGAGCGCCTCCGCGTCCGACTCCGCCGGCTGACGCACGATGAAGCCGTCACCGGCGATCGAGGTCGGCATGCTCGCAGACGACGAAGTGAACGGCTGGTAACCCATGGGTCCATCGTGACCCATCTGTCGTCTCGGTGAGAGGAACCTGCCGGGGCAGAGTGGGAGAATGCCCAGGATGCCCGCCACACCACTGCCCGCCCTCGAGGTCAGCACGAGCTCGAGCTCCGAGGACGTCCTCGACGCGGTGACGCGCTGGGCGTCAGAGCGTGGGATGACGCTCTATCCGCACCAGGAGGAGGCGGCCCTCGCGCTCATCGCCGACGAGCACGTCATCCTCACCACCCCCACCGGGTCCGGGAAGTCCCTCGTCGCGACCGCCGCCATCGCCCACGCGCTCAGCCAGGACAAGGTCGCGGTCTACACCGCCCCGATCAAGGCCCTGGTCAGCGAGAAGTTCTTCGACCTGTGCGCGATCTTCGGCGCTGCGGACGTCGGGATGCTCACCGGCGACGCAGCGGTGAACGCGGATGCGCCCGTGCTGGTGTGCACCGCCGAGGTGCTGGCCAACATGGCGCTGCGCGAGGGCCGGCGGGCCGACGTCGGTCTGGTCGTCATGGACGAGTTCCACTACTACGCCGAGCCCGACCGCGGCTGGGCCTGGCAGGTGCCGCTGCTCGAGCTGGTCGACGCGCAGATGCTGCTCATGTCGGCCACGCTCGGCGACACCACCCGCTTCGTCGAGGACCTTCAGCGGCGCACCGGACGCGAGGTCACCGTCGTCGCCGACGCTCCCCGCCCGGTCCCCCTCACCTTCTCCTGGTCGATGACGCCGCTGCAGGAGACCATCGAGGACCTCCTGGAGTGGGACCGGGTGCCGGTCTACGTCGTGCACCAGACCCAGGCCAACGCCGCCGAGCACGCCCGCACCCTCGCGACGATGCCCAAGCTGCTCACCCCTTCGGAGAAGGCGGCGCTCGCCGAGGAGCTTGCCGGCTTCCGCTTCTCGGCCGGATTCGGCCGCACCCTCTCCTCGTTGCTGCGCAAGGGCGTCGGGGTGCATCACGCCGGCATGCTCCCCCGCTACCGCCGGCTCGTCGAGCGCCTCGCGCAGCGGGGGTTGCTGAAGATCATCTGCGGCACCGACACCCTCGGCGTGGGGATCAACGTCCCGATCCGCACCGTGCTCTTCACCTCGCTGACGAAGTTCGACGGGCACCGCCACCGGGTGCTGCGGGTGCGCGAGTTCCTCCAGGTCGCCGGGCGGGCAGGACGCGCCGGCTTCGACACCGAGGGCTTCGTCGTGGTCCAGGCGCCCGAGCACGTCATCGAGAACGAGCGGGCCGTCGCCAAGGCCGGGGACGACCCGAAGAAGCGCAAGAAGATCCAACGCAAGAAGGCGCCCGACGGCTTCGTCGTGTGGACCGAGGACACCTTCACCAAGCTGACGTCCAACCCGCCGGAGACGCTGCGCTCCCGGATGAAGGTCGACAACTCGACCCTGCTCAACGTCGTCGCCCGGGAGGAGGACGCCGTGGCCGTGCTCTCTCGTCTCACCCGGGACAACCACGAGGACGCGAAGGGGAGAGCGCGCCTTGCGCGACGGGCGATCCGGCTCGGTCGCTCCCTCCTGGACTCGCAGGTGCTCACCCGTCTGGACCCGCCGGACGAGCACGGGCGCAGCGTCGCCCTCACCGTGGACCTGCCCGCCGACTTCGCGCTGAACCAGCCGCTCGCCCACTTCGCCCTCGCCGCGCTCGAGCTGCTCGACCCTGACGACCCGAGCTACGCCCTCGACGTGGTCTCGGTCGTCGAGGCCGTGCTCGATGCCCCCCGCCCCCTGCTCCTGGCGCAGCAGTGGGCCGCGCGCAACGTCGCGCTCGCCGAGATGAAGGCCGACGGGGTGGAGTACGAGGAGCGGATGGCCCGGCTGGACGAGATCACCTGGCCGGAGCCGCTCGCCGACCTGCTGCGCCCGGCCTACGAGGAGTACCTCGTCGCTCACCCGTGGCTGCCGGCGGACGGGCTCGTCCCGTGCAGCATCGTGCGGCACATGTGGGAGGACGGCATGTCCTTCTCCGACCTCGTGCGCCGCTACGAGCTCGCCCCCCGAGAGGGCCTGCTGCTGCGCTACCTCTCCGACGCCTACCGCACCCTGGCGCACACCGTGCCTGCGTCGTTCCGGGACGAGCGGGTCGAGGAGATCATCGGCTGGCTCGGCGAGGTCATCCGTCAGACCGACTCCTCGCTCCTCGACGAGTGGGAGGCCCTGGCGAACCCAGCGGCCGATGTGGCCGAGGCAGTAGCGCACCACGAGCCCGGTGACCTGCGCCCCTCGTCGCGCCCGATCTCGGCGCAGCCGCAGGCCTTCCGCCCGATGGTCCGTGGGGCGTTGTGGCAGCGGGTCGCGCTCTCGGCGCGGGACGACCTCGACGCGCTGGCCGCGCTGGAGCACGCGGCCTGCGCCCTGGCCGACGACGGGCGCTCCCCCCTGATGACGAGGGACGACTGGGATGTCGCTCTCGGGGACTACTGGGAGGAGCACGGCTCGATCGGCACAGACGCCGACGCCAGAGGGCCGCACCGGATCCGGATCGAGACCGACGCGCTCGGGCCAGCCCCGGGCATGCCCGATGGCGGGGCCGAGGCCACCTCGGACGTGCGGCTGTGGCGGGTCACGCAGACGCTCAGCGACCCCGAGCAGCACGGCGACTGGGTGATCGAGGCCGAGGTCGACCTCGACGCCTCCGACCGGGTCGGTGAGCCCGTCGTACTCGCGACCGCGCTGCGGCGGCTGTGATCGTGAGCTCGCCGTGATCCTCATCGACCCGCCCACCTGGGAGGGCTGGGACACGACATGGAGCCACCTTGTCTCCGACACCTCGCTCGAGGAGCTGCACGAGCTCGCCGGGCGGGTCGGCCTGCCGCGGCGGCTCTTCGACCTCGACCACTATGACGTCCCGGCCCGGGAGTACGAGCGGGTCGTCGCCGCCGGCGCGGTCGAGGTGAGCGGGCGTGAGCTGATCACGCGCCTGCGCGCGTCCGGTCTCCGGGTCAGCGCAGCCGACCGAGCTCGCGCCGGAGGTTATCCCGCGCGGCATCGGTCCAAAGCTCGTGGGCGTGCTCGGTGGCGTACAGCCGGGGACGGGTGACGAAGGGGGTGAGCACGGCGGTCCGCCCGCGGCGGTAGTCCGCGTCGTCGACGTGCGCGTACTCGCGACGGACGTCGGAGCAGTACTCGTCGAAGCGCTCGGCGGGCGTGGCGAGGATCCACAGGTCGGCGTCGTGAAGCACTGCCTCGTCGCTGTCGCCGTCCGTCGGCAGCTCGTGCGCGGCGGTCGACCGGACGAGTCGAGCCACCTCGGCGACCTCGCGCTCCTCGACACCCAGCGCCGCGAGCTCTTCTTCTGCCAGGCGCGCGCTGGCCTCCTCGTCCTCGCCGGGGCGACCCTCGTACACCGCGTCGTGGTACCAGGCGGCGAGCACGGTCACGGGACGGGACCCCAGCACCTCGACCGCAGACAGCACCTCGGCCAGGTGGCGCTCGTCGTGGTAGCCCCGATGAGGCTCTCGCCAGCGCTCGAGCAGCCCCTCGGCCACGTCCGATCTCGGGTCCCCCGCCAGCGCCTCGACCGCGCGCACGAAGCCCGTCGTCGCCACGACGTACGCCTCGCGCTCCCTCACGATGCCGATCCTCGCAGGCAATCTCGCAGCCTCGCTCACGACGCCTCGGCGAGGAGTCGTTCGAGATAGTCCTCGAGCGGCGATCGTGCCGACGGCGTGGCGGTCGGGCTCGTCCCGTGACCACGGATCGGCGGCGCCACCGCGTGATGTCGTCGACCGGCCGGGGTGATGATCTCGAGGGTGTGTGCTCCGCCCCCGGGGTCGAGCCCGCCAGCGACGACCTGAACCCGCCAGCCCGGTGCGTCCTTGACGTGGTTGTGCCGCTCGCACACGCCGCCGGCGTTGACCGCGCTCGTCGGACCTCCGTCGGCATATCGCTCGACGTGATCGACGTGCCGGATAGGCGCGTCGCAGAACGGGATCCGGCAGATCTGGTCGCGCAGCTCGATGAGCTGGCGCAGCCCGCCACCGAAGAGTCGACGCCTGGAGTCCATCGCGACGAGGTCGCGACCGTCCGGCGAGGTGAAGAGTCGTCGCAGCCAGACCGCGGCAGTTGATTGCTCGGCCAGGTCGAGCAGTCGGAGGACGTGATCGCGGGCTGCGCTGCCGGGGACCGGGCCCTGGCCGGGGATCTCCGCGACGCCCTCCCCACCACCGAGCAGGTCTCCCGGGGTCATGACGAGTGCGACCTCCACCGCCTGCGGCTGGCCCTCCGTCCTCCCCGAGAGCAGCTCGAGGGCTCGGTCGGCGATCCACGCCCCCGGGCCACGCCGGTCAGCAGCGCGGACGGCGTCGGTTGCGTCGTCCCCGGTCGCGACCCAGCGCTGCTTCTCCGCGAGGGTCAGCGCAACCTGTGCGCCGACGATCTCGACCATCGGCCCGAGGATCGTCAGGTACGCCATCCCGTCTGGCGCGGGACGCACGCTCACCTGCCGCGAGGCAGCCGCCCGCCGCTGCCGCTCGACGATCGCCTCCTGGTCGAGCTCGATGGCGGCCCGGCGCGCAGCGTTGCCCAGCGCACGGTCACCGAGCCGACGCAGGTCGGGTGCAAGCCTGCTGTCGATCTCGCGCCGGTGCTCGGCCGAGACGGTCGCGGTCTCACGCACGAGGAGCGTCGCCCGCCACTCGCTGATCTCACCGCCGCTCAGCGCGGCCATGGTCTCGGGCATCTCGTGGCACACCGCCGCGGCGAAGCCGACATGACGGTCGGCCTGCGCGGGCGAGCACCGTCGAGCGAGCGCCACCTCGGCGCGAGAGCCGGCTCGAGCATCGGCAGCCTGGCGGGCATCAAGCTCGCCGCGCGAGCGCTGGTCGTCGACCCGCTGGTCACGGGACGCGACAAAGGCCGCCGTCGCTCGCGCCTGCACGGCGGCTGCCGCGGCCTTGACGCTCTCCATCGCGGCGATGAGGTCGAGGCACTCGACCTCTGGCAACCGCTCGACGACGCCGTCATCCCAGACGCTCACGGACGCAAGGATCGCGCGGCCGGCGGCAGCCACCCCTTCGTGCCTCCCCTGTCCAGTCGAGTCCAGGTCGCTCACGTCCGTCATGTCCACCTCCCCCGTCGACCTCGTCGTCTACCTATATTAGAACATGTGTTCGATCAACGGTCAAGAGGTCGCCGTCATCCCGTCCGTCGCTGCCCTCCTCGCCCCTCGACCGGGGCTGTGGGAAGGTTCGGCCATGAGCACCCAGACCGCGCCCGACGAGGACCGCACGCTCGAAGCCGTCCGCAGGCGCGGCGTCGAGACCACCGGCATCGAGATCATCGAGGAGTCAGAGCGGACCGCGCGGCCCCGCGACCTCTTCTGGCCCTGGTTCGCCGCCAATGTCTCCGTCTTCGGCATCTCCTACGCCGCCTTCGTCCTCGGCTTCGGGATCTCCTTCGCCCAGGCCGCGATCGTCTCGGTGGTCGGCGTGATCATCTCCTTCGCGCTGTGCGGTGTCATCGCGATCGCCGGCAAGCGCGGCTCGGCCCCGACGATGATCCTCTCCCGCGCGGCCTTCGGGGTGACCGGGCAGAAGGTGCCCGGAGTCGTCAGCTGGCTCGTCTCCATCGGCTGGGAGACCTTCCTCGCGATCATGGCGGTGCTCGCGACCTCGACGATCTTCGACCGGCTCGGTTGGGGCGGGGGCGCCGGCACCAAGGTGGTCGCCGCGATCGTCGTCGCCGCCCTCATCGTCGCGGCCTCCGTCGCCGGCTACCACATCATCATGCGGATGCAGTCGGTGCTCACCTGGATCACCGCGGCGATCACGATCCTCTACGTCGCGATGACGGTCGACCACATCGACACCGCTGCGCTCGCCGACCTGCCCTCCGGGTCCGCCGGGGCGACGATCGGGGCGCTGGTCATGGTGATGACCGGCTTCGGTCTGGGGTGGATCAACATCGCCGCCGACTGGTCGCGCTACCAGAGCCGCGATGCCTCCGGCGCCGCCATCGCCGGGTGGAACACTCTCGGCGGCGCGCTCGCCCCGGCCCTGCTCGTCTGCTACGGCCTGGCCATCGCCGGCTCGGACGAGGCCGTACGCGAGGGCATCGGCGGTGACCCGATCGGGACCCTCGCCACCCTGCTGCCGACCTGGGTTCTCGTGCCCTTCCTGCTCGCCGCGATCCTCTCGCTCGTCTCGGGCGCCGTGCTCGGCATCTACTCCTCGGGGCTGACCCTGCTCTCGCTCGGCGTGCGCATCCCCCGGCCGATGGCGGCCCTGATCGACGGGATCATCCTCACCCTCGGCACCTTCTACGTCGTCTTCGTCGCCCAGGACTTCCTCGGCCCCTTCCAGAGCTTCCTCATCACCCTCGGGGTGCCGCTCGCCGCCTGGGCGGGGGTGATGATCGCCGACATCGCGCTGCGCCGGCGCGACTACGACGAGGGGGCGCTCTTCGACACCTCGGGGCGGTACGGCGCGTGGGACTGGGTCTCGATCGGGACGATGGCGCTCGCGTCGACCCTCGGCTGGGGCCTGGTCGTCAACACCTTCACCGATGCGGCGAGCTGGAACAACTGGCAGGGCTTCCTGCTCGAGCCGCTCGGCCTCGGCACCTGGAACGCCGCCGACGGATACTGGGAGGGCAACTGGGCCTACGCCAACCTCGGGGTGCTCCTCGCCCTCTCCCTCTCCTTCGCCGTGACCTACCTGGCTCGACGTGGCACGGTCGCCCGGCAGGAGGAGCGGGCATGACGGGCGAAGGGGGTGAGCCGGCCGAGACGGGACTGCCCGACCTCGGGGACGCCTGGCTGCTCGTCGTCGATCCGCAGCGCATCTTCGCCTCGCCGGAGGAGTCCCCGTGGGGGTCACCGATGTTCGAGTCGATCGTCGAGCCGCTTCATCGGCTCGCCGGTGCGCTCGGACCGGACCGGACGGTCATCACCCGCTGGCTGCCCGGCCAGGCGCGCCCCGGGGCGTGGGCGGAGTACTTCGCGGCGTGGCCCTTCGCGGACCGTCCCCCCTCGGACCAGGTCTTCGACCTCGTCGCGGACCTGCGCGGCCGCACCGCTCACCCGACGCTCGACCAGCCCACCTTCGGCAAGTGGTGCCCGGAGCTCATCGATCGGGTCGGAGCGACCCCGACCCTGCTCCTGACCGGGGTCTCGACCGACTGCTGCGTGCTCTCCACGGCGCTGCCCGCCGCCGACTCCGGTGCGCGGGTGGTCGTCGTCACCGATGCCTGCGCCGGGTCGACCCCGCAGAACCACGGCGCGGCGCTGACGGTCCTCGGGCTCTACCCGCCGCAGATCACGCTCGCGACGAGCGCCGAGGTCCTCGCCGCCCTGGGCTGAGCACTCAGCCCGCGGTAGCCATGGTATCGAGCCCGATCATCGGCCGGTCCGAGCGGTCCGCCAGGGCGATGTCCACCGGCGCGTCGGCGCTGACCCGGTGCTCCTTGCCCCGGACCCGGAAGGCGACCGGGTCGCCGTCCTCGAGGGTCACGGTGAACCGCTCGCCGGTCACGCGGGCACGCAGGCGACTCCCCCGGATCGTCAGGGGGAAGCTCATCGCCTCCCAGGCCCGCGGGAGGCGCGGGTCGAAGGTCAGCTCGCCCCCGCCGTCGCGCATCCCACCGAAGCCGGACACCAGGCAGGCCCACACACCGCCGGTGGAGGCGACGTGGACCCCGTCGGAGGTGTTGCGGTGCAGGTCGGCGAGGTCGGTGAAGAGCGCCGACTGGAAGTACGCCAGCGCCTCGTCGGGCAGGCCGACCTCGGCGGCGATGATCGACTGGACGACCGCGGAGAGCGAGGAGTCGCCGGTGGTGATCGGGTCGTAGTAGTCGAAGTCGCGCCGCTTCTCCTCGGCGGTGAACATGTCTCCCTGCAGGTAGAGCGCCAGCACGACGTCGGCCTGCTTGAGCACCTGGAACCGGTAGATCACCAGCGGGTGGAAGTGCAGCAGCAGCGGGCGCTTCTCCGGCGAGGTGCCCTCGAGGTCCCACAGCTCCTTGTCGAGGAACTGATCGTCCTGGGGGTGCACCCCCAGCTCCTCGTCATAGGGGATGCACATGCCCTCGGCACACTCCCGCCAGGTCGCGGCCTCGTCCTCGGCCAGCCCGAGACGGCTGCGGACGAGGTCGGCGCGATCACCGGCGTACTCGTCCAGCCGCTCGACCGCATCGGCAGCGCAGAGCAGGTTGCCCCGGGCCATGACGTTGGTGAAGAGGTTGTTGTTGACCACGGTCGTGTACTCGTCGGGACCGGTGACCCCGTGGATCTCGAACGACCGCTCCTCCCCCGTGCCTCGCCAGAAGCCGAGGTCGGCCCACATCCGGGCGGTCTCGACGAGCACGTCGATCCCGTCCCGGGCGAGGAAGTCGGTGTCGCCGGTGACGTCGACGTACTTCGTCAGCGCGTAGGCGATGTCGGCGTTGATGTGGTACTGCGCCGTACCCGCCGCGTAGTACGCCGAGGCCTCCTCGCCGTTGATCGTGCGCCACGGGAAGAGCGCCCCGTCGACGTCGAGCTCCTCGGCCCGATCCCGCGCCCGCGGGAGCATCGCGACCCTGGCTCGCAGCGCGCTGCGGGCGGCGGCGGGCATCGTGTGGACGAGGAACGGGACGACGTAGACCTCGGTGTCCCAGAAGTAGTGGCCCTCGTACCCGGACCCGGTCACCCCCTTCGCCGAGACGCCGAGCTGGTCCGACCGGGCGGTGGCCTGCGCCAGCTGGAAGAGGTTCCACCGGATCGCCTGCTGCAGTGCCGGCTGGCCCTCGACGACGACGTCGCAACCGGCCCAGTACTCGTCGAGCCAGCGGCGCTGCTCCTGCTGGAAGTGCTCGATCCCGCGCCGCCGCACGCGGTCAAGGGTGCGCCGACAGCGGTCCGCCAGCTCGCGGACGGGTACCCCCCGCGAGGTGTGGTAGGTGACCGCCTTGGTGATGGTGATGGGTTGGCCCTCGCGCGCGTCGACCTGATACACCTTCTTGGCCAGGTCCGGCTCGGAGGCCTCGATCTCGCTCCAGTCGTTGTCGGTGACGATCGCGTGCTCCGCGCCCACCGCGATGGTCATCCCCGAGGTCGCGACCCGGTGGCCCAGGAGCATCCGGCGCTCGTTGCACCAGTCCAGCTGCGGCTCGAGCACCCGATGCGCGAAGGTGGCGGTCTTGCGCGGGTCGAACCCCTCGCCCATCGCCGCCTCCTTCGCGTAGTACTCGTCGCTGCCGTCCTGCCGGTTGAGCAGCTGGGAGCTGACGACGACAGGGGCGTCGCCGGAGAGCATCTCGATCTCCATCGTGAGCAGCGCGAGGTGCCGCTCGGTGAAGGAGACCATCCGCGAGGTCCGGATGCGGACCTTCTTGCGCGAGGGGGTGTTCCAGATGATCTCGCGCCGCAGGACTCCGTCGCGGAAGTTGAGGGCACGCTCGTAGTGCTCGAGGTCGGCGAGGGAGAGGAGCAGCGGCTCGTCGTCGACGTAGATCTTCATCAGCTTGCCGTCGGGCACGCTGACGATCGTCTGCCCGGTCTTGGCGAAGCCGTAGGCCGCCTCGGGGTGCTGGATCTCCCAGGTCTCGTGGAAGCCGTTGACGAAGGTGCCGTGGGTGTGGGCGTCGCGACCCTCGGTGGGGTTGCCGCGCATGCCGAGGTAGCCGTTGCCGACGGCGAAGAGGGTCTCGTCGCGGCCGAGGGTCTTCGTCGACGGCGAGGACTCGACCAGGCGCCACTCATCGACGGGGAAGCGGGTCCGGTCGATCGGGTCGGCGAGCTCGGCGGGGTGACCGGGGGTAGCGCCGTTCGGGCTCACGGGAGCAGCTCCTCGAGGTCGTCGACGACGACGTCCGCGCCCCGCGCGGTCAAGGTGTCCGCGCCGGCACCGCGGTCGACCCCGACGACCAGGCCGAAGCCGCCGGCACGCCCGGCGGCCACCCCGGACTCGGCGTCCTCGAGCACCACCGACCGCTCCCGGGTCACGCCCAGCCGGTCGGCCGCCTTGAGGAAGGTGTCGGGGGCCGGCTTGCCCGGAAGACCCTCCGCCGCGGCCACCGCGCCGTCGACGACGACGGGGAAGCGCTCGGCGATCCCGGCGGCGGCCAGGACCGCCGGCGCGTTCTGGCTGGAGGAGACCACTGCGAGCCGAGCTCCCTTCGCCGCCAACGCATCGAGCAGCCGCACCGACCCGGGGTAGGGCTCGACACCGTCCCGCTCCAGCACGGCGTTGAAGGCGTCGTTCTTGCGGTTGCCCAGACCGCACACCGTCTCGACCTCCGGGGAGTCAGAGGGCTCCCCCTCGGGCAGCTCGATCCCCCGCGAAGCGAGGAAGGAACGCACCCCGTCGTACCGGGGCTTGCCATCGACGTAGGCGTAGTAGTCCTCATCGGTGTACGGGCGCTGGCCATCCCGGCCGGCGAGGTAGTCGTTGAACATCTCGGCCCAGGCGGCCATGTGCACGGTCGCGGTCGGGGTGAGCACCCCGTCGAGGTCGAAGAGCGCGGCGTCGTAGTCGTCCCAGTTCACGCGGGACAGCCTACGAATCAATCCCGGCAGAGCGCGAAGCCAGGCCCATGCTGCCCGCCCAGCAGACGAGGCCGACCAGGCCCCCGGCGACGAGCGCAGCGGCACCCGGCCCCGAGAGCACCGCCGCGGCGATGCCGCCGATGCCGGCCGCCGTCGCCGCCAGCCCCATCGTCCTGAACGGCGCCCAGTCCAGGACGAGCGCCAACGGGATGAGGTGCTGCCCGAAGATCACCGCCGCCAGCGGGAGGATCAGCTGCGGGCGGTCCACGGCCAGCCCGATCGTCACGACGAGCCCGGTCGCCAGCACCGCAGCGATGACGATCCGCCACCACAGCCGGCGGCGGTCCCCCAGGTCCTCGATCCGCTCGTCGTCGGCCTGCCGCACGGCGACGAGCACGAGGTAGGCACCGATGAAGAAGCCGACGGCGACCCAGATCGCGGTGCTCGAGACGAAGCCACCGGCGAGCGCGAGGAGCCACCACAGCGTGCCGAGCACGGCGTAGATGAGCGCGTTCATCCGCGCGGCGATGGGCGGTCGGGCCGCCTCGGCCGGGTCAGCCGGCATGAGCCTGCACGGCGAAGGGGGTGAGCTCGGCTGCGAGGTCGCCCATCACCTTGGCCTGGACGTGAGTGCCCTCGGCGCGGTGCTCCTCGATGAGGATCTCCGCCTCCTCGTGGATCCGCGAGACGAGGTCCCCGCGGCCGTAGGGGATGAGCACGTCCACCTCGATGTCGGGCTGCGGAAGCTCCTCGGCGACGAGCTGGCGCAGCTCCGGCACGCCCTCACCCGTACGGGCGCTGACGGCGATCGCGTACCGCTCGTGCCGCAGGATGCGCTCGACCACCTCGGGGTCGGCGACGTCGGCCTTGTTGACGACGATGACCTCCTTGACGTCGGCCGCGTCGACGTCGGCGAGCACCCCTCGCACGGCGCTGATCTGACCCTCCGGGTCGGGGTGGCTGCCGTCGACGACGTGCAGGACGAGGTCGGCGTCGGCGCACTCCTCGAGGGTGCTGCGGAAGGCCTCGACGAGCTCGTGCGGGAGCTGGCGCACGAAGCCGACCGTGTCGGTGAGGGTGTACTCGCGCCCGTCCGGGGTCTCGGCCCGGCGGACGGTCGTGTCCAGGGTCGCGAAGAGCTGGTTGTCCACGAGCACTCCGGCGTGGGTGAGCCGGTTGAGCAGGGTGGACTTGCCGGCGTTGGTGTACCCGGCGATGACGACCGCGGGCAGCTGGTGGGATTGGCGGGCGTTGCGGCGGGTGTCGCGGTGGGTCTTCATCGCGGTGAGCTCACGCCGCAGCTTGGCGATGCGGCTGTTGATCCGGCGCCGGTCCAGCTCGATCTTGGTCTCACCGGGACCGCGCGAGCCCATGCCCTGCCCGCCGGCGGCCTGGCCACCGGCCTGCCGGGACATCGACTCACCCCAGCCGCGCAGCCGCGGCAGGAGGTACTGCAGCTGGGCGAGCTCGACCTGCGCCTTGCCCTCCTTGGACTTCGCGTGCTGGGCGAAGATGTCGAGGATCAGCGCGGTCCGGTCGATCACCTTGACCTTGACGACGTCCTCGAGCGCGCGCCGCTGGCTGGGGGCGAGCTCGGTGTCGCAGACGACGGTGTCGGCACCCTCCGCGACCACGATGTCGCGCAGCTCGGCGGCCTTGCCCGAGCCGAGGTAGGTGCCGGGATCGGGTCGCTGGCGGCGCTGGAGCACACCGGCGAGGACCTCCGACCCGGCGGTCTCGGCGAGCGCGGCGAGCTCGCGCAGCGAGTTCTCCGCGTCCTCGAGCGTGCCCTCGGTCCAGATGGCGGCGAGGACGACCCGCTCCAGGCGCAGCTGGCGGTACTCGACCTCGGTGATGTCCTCGAGCTCGGTGGACAGGCCCTGGACGCGGCGCAGGGCGCTGCGCTCCTCACGGTCAAGCTGCTCGCCGTCGTAGCCGGCTTGCTCTCGGGCGCCCGCGGGTCCCCCTTCGCGCCCGTCGGCGAGCGCCGACGCACGCCGGGAGAGCACCCGGTCCACCGCGCGCTGCCCGGCGTTGGTGTCGTCGTCGCTCCCGACGGCCTCGAGCCAGCCGTCGTCGGAGATGTCAGTGGTGTGCGGTTCAGTCATGTTCTCCTCAGGATCTCATCGGAGAACGCCGCGACGCGAGCGATTAGTCCCCTCCGCCTCCCAGTCCTCCTGCAGGTCAGCCGTGGGCGCGGGTCCGGATGTCGATCGCCTCGGTGCGCTCGGCGTCCGCGCGCTCGTCGTCGGTCATCTGCTGGCTCTCGATCTCGGCTTGCACCCGGCGCAGGTAGTGGGCGACCTCGGATGAGGTCCGCTCCTCGTCCCAGCCGAGCTCAGCGGCCATGAGGCGTGCGGCCGGCTCGGCTGCCTCGAGGCCGCGGTCGAGGGTCTCGATGGAGATCCGGGTGCGCCGGGTGAGCACGTCATTCAGGTGCAGGGCCCCTTCGGCACGGGCGGCGTAGACCACCTCGACCGCGAGGTACTCCTCGGCCCCAGCCAGCGGCTCGGCGAGCTCGGGGCGGTCAGCCATGAGCTCGAAAAGGTCTTCGACGAGCGAGCCGTAGCGGTCGAGCAGGTGGGTCACCCGCCAGGTCGGCAGGTCGTGGCGCCGGCTGAGGGCATCGAGCTGGTTGACCAGGGCCTGGTAGCCCTCCGCCCCGACGAGCGGGATGTGCGCGGTCACGCTCTCGGGCACGCCGGCCCCCAGGTCCTCCCGGGCCGCGTCCACGGCGTCGGCGGCCATGACCCGGTAGGTCGTGTACTTGCCGCCGGCGATCGAGACCAGGCCGGGCTGGGGACGGGCGACGGCGTGCTCGCGGCTCAGCTGGGAGGTCTCCTCGCTCTCGCCGGCAAGCAGCGGGCGCAACCCGGCGTAGACCCCCTGGATGTCCTCGCGGGTGAGCGGGGTGAGCAGCACCTCGTTGATCTGGCCGAGAAGGTAGTCGATGTCTGCCGAGGTCGCCGCGGGGTGAGCCCGGGAGAGGTTCCAGTCGGTGTCGGTCGTGCCGATGATCCAGTGGGTACCCCACGGGATGCAGAAGAGCACCGAGGTCGGGGTCCGCAGGATCAGGCCGGTCTCGGAGTTGATCCGGTCTCGGGCGACGACGAGGTGCACGCCCTTGCTCGCCCGGACGTGGAAGCGACCGCGGCCCCCGGCCATGGTCTGGATGTCGTCGGTCCAGACTCCGGTGCAGTTGATCACCACCGACGCCTGCACCTCGGTCTCCTCGCCGGACTCGACGTCGAGCACCCTGGCCCCGACAACCCGCTCCCCCGCGTGGAGCAGACCGACGACCTTGGCCGAGGTGAGCACCCGCGCTCCGTACGCCGCGGCCGTCCGGGCGACCATCATCGTGTGGCGCGCGTCATCGCACTGCGCGTCGTGGTACTGCAGACCCCCGTGGTGGGTCTCCGGCTTGAGCGCCGGCGCGATCGTGCGCACGCCCCGCCTGGAGAGCTGCTTGGTGCGCGGCACCGAGCGCGCCCCACCCATCGTGTCGTAGAGGGTCAGGCCAGCAGTGACGTACGGGCGCTCCCAGAACGCATGCTCGAGCGGGTAGAGGAAGGCGACCGGCTTGACCAGGTGCGGCGCGATCCGGGTGAGCATCAGCTCACGCTCCTTGAGCGCCTCGCGCACCAGCGCGAAGTTGAGCTGCTCGAGGTAGCGCACCCCACCGTGGAAGAGCTTGCTCGAGCGCGACGAGGTCCCCGAGGCGAAGTCGCGCTGCTCCACCAGGGCGACCTTCAGACCACGGGTCGCGGCGTCCAGGGCGACACCGGCCCCGGTCACCCCGCCCCCGATGACGAGCACGTCGAGCTCGGTCGCTCCGAGCTCCTGCCATGCCGCGGCTCTCTGGTCCGGGTTGAGTGCGACGGATGCGGGCACAGATCTCTCCTGCCGGTGGCTCGGTCGGCGCCGCGGTTCACGGCGCCTCTGAACCACCCACGTTAGCCCCCTGACCCTGTCCCCCAGCGACCGCGCTCCGCCCAGGTCTCGCACCTGCCAGACTGCCGGTCATGACCCCTTCGCAGACGTACGTCCTCGCCATCGACCAGGGCACGACGAGCAGCCGGGCGATGATCTTCGACGAGTCGGGCGAGGTGGCGGCCGTCGACCAGGTCGAGCACGAGCAGATCTTCCTGCGGGCCGGCTGGGTAGAGCATGACCCGATCGAGATCTGGAAGAACACCCGCAAGGTGATCGGCGGAGCTCTCGCCCAGGGCAACTTCAACAGCAAGCACATCGCCGCAGTCGGCATCACCAACCAGCGCGAGACCGTCGTGGTCTGGGAGAAGAGCACGGGCCAGCCCATCCACAACGCCGTCGTGTGGCAGGACACGCGGACCCAGCGACTCGTCGACGAGCTCGCCGGCGACGACGGACCCGACCGGTTCAAGGCAGTCTGCGGTCTCCCGCTGGCCACCTACTTCGCCGGGCCGAAGATCCGCTGGATCCTCGACCACGTCGACGGGGCGCGCGAGCGCGCCGAGGCCGGAGAGCTGCTCGCCGGCACCATGGACACCTGGGTGCTGTGGAATCTCACCGGTGGTGCGGACAACGACGGGGTCCACGTCACCGACGTCACCAACGCCTCGCGCACGATGCTGATGGACCTGCGCTCCCTCTCCTGGAGCGAGGAGCTGTGCGAGGCGATCGGTGTGCCGATGGCGATGCTGCCTCAGATCCGCAGCAGCTCCGAGGTCTACGGAGAGTGCAAGCCCGGCGTGCTCAACGGCACCCCGGTGGCCGGCATCCTCGGTGACCAGCAGGCGGCGACCTTCGGGCAGGCCTGTCTCGAGCCCGGGACGGCCAAAAACACCTACGGCACCGGCAGCTTCATGCTGCTCAACACCGGCACCGAGATCGTCGAGAGCGACAACGGCCTGCTCACCACCGTCTGCTACCGGCTCGGCGAGGAGGACGCGGTGTATGCCCTCGAGGGGTCGATCGCGGTCACCGGCTCACTCGTGCAATGGGTGCGGGACAACCTCGGGCTGATCGACGACGCGCCCCAGATCGAGGACCTCGCCGGCACCGTCGAGGACAACGGCGGCGTCTACTTCGTGCCGGCCTTCTCCGGCCTCTTCGCTCCGCACTGGCGCCCCGACGCGCGCGGCGCGATCGTCGGGCTGACCCGGTATGCCAACAAGGGCCACATCGCCCGCGCGGTGCTCGAGGCCACCGCCTTCCAGACCCGTGAGGTGCTGGACGCGATGCAGGCCGATGCCGAGCGGGCGGGCGATCGGCTGAGCGAGCTCAAGGTCGACGGCGGCATGATCGCCAACGAGACCCTCATGCAGTTCCAGGCCGACATCCTCGGGCTGGACGTGGTGCGCCCCGAGGTCGCCGAGACCACCGCGCTCGGTGCCGCGTACGCGGCAGGGCTGGCCGTCGGCTACTGGGACTCCGTCGACGAGATCACCGCGAACTGGGGCGAGGGCCAGCGGTGGAGCCCGCAGATGGACGACGACGAGGTCGCCCGGCTGTACCGGCAGTGGCAGAAGGCGGTCACCCGCACCCTGGACTGGGTCGACGAGGACACCGACTCGGAGGAGACACCCCAGGCGGGGACCGAGTGACCGAGCACTACTTCAGCGAAGGGGTGCCGGCTACGGAGGCGGAGCGCCGCCCCCAACGGGTCGACCTGGGTGGGTCCACGGTCACGGTCGAGACCGCTGGCGGGGTCTTCTCCCCCGGAGGCCTGGACAAGGCGACCGCGATCCTCCTCGACGAGGTGCCCGCACCTCCCCCTTCGGGCACCGCTGTCGACCTGGGCTGCGGATGGGGGCCGATCGCCCTCGCGATGGCTCTGCGCTCGCCTGGCCTGGATGTCCTCGCGGTCGACGTCAACGAGCGCGCGCTCGACCTCACCCGGCGCAACGCCGCCAGCCTGGGCTGTGAGCGGGTGCGGGCGATCCGGCCCGACGACGTGCCCGACGACCTAGAGGTGGACCTGCTCTGGTCGAACCCGCCGATCCGGGTCGGCAAGGCGGCGCTGCACGAGCTGCTGTCGATGTGGCTGCCGCGCCTGACGCCCGCCGGGGAGGCGTGGCTCGTCGTCGGCAAGAACCTCGGCGCCGACAGCCTGCAGCGCTGGATCGGCGACGAGCTCGCCCTGGTCTGCACCCGGGAGGCGTCCTCGAAGGGCTTCCGCGTCCTGCGCGTCACCCACTGACGCCAGTCCTACGACTGTCAGAGGAGGGAGGTCTCGCCATCGGCGACGAGCACCGCGGGACCGGCGAGCTCGACCTCGCGGCCGGGCAGCGCCCGCACCCGGAGCGAGCCGCCGGGCACATCGACCCGCCACTGCGTGGACTCGTCCGCGGCCCCGGACCAGATGCCCATCGCCAGGGCCGCCGCGCACACCCCGGTACCGCAAGAGCGGGTCTCGCCCACCCCTCGCTCGTAGACCCGCATCGCGAGATGACCCGGCCCGAGCACCCGGACGAACTCGACGTTGCTGCCCTCGCGCGGAGCCGGTCGGACCACGGGCGCCCGCGTGAGGTCGAGGCCGTCGAGAGAGACCTCGGGGGGCAGTGCCACGACGGTGTGCGGGTTGCCGAGGTCGAGCGAGAGCGCGCTGTAGGGCTCGTCGATCTCCTCAGCCTCCTCGACGTGGACCAGGGAGTCCGCCCCACGCTCGGCCACCTCGTCGCCGTGCACGAGGCGCCAGGCCCCCATGTGCGTCACGACCTCCTCGCCCTCGAAGCGGACCCGACGCACCCCGGCCCGGGTCGCGATCGCGGTCTCACCGTCGCCGATGAGCCCTTCGCGGCGCAGCCAGGCGGCGAGCACCCGGGTGCCGTTGCCACACATCTGCGCGAGCGAGCCGTCGGCGTTGCGGTAGTCCATGAACCACTCGGCGGCGCCGGCCTGCTCCAGGACGTCCGGCTCATCGGCAAGTCGCGTCGGCACGACGCGGATCACCCCGTCGCCGCCGATCCCGGCATGGCGGTCGGCGAGCAGCGCCACCTGCTGCGCGGTGAGGTCGAGCCGCCCATCGAGATCGGGGACGACGACGAAGTCGTTCTCGGTGCCATGGCCCTTGGTGAAGCGCACTGTCATGACCCCATTGTGCGCGAGCTCAGGGGGAGACGTCGCCGGCCTCGACCTCGCACAGCGCCCGGCCGACCAGGTCCGGCTCGGTGACGCAGAGCCAGCGCACCCGCGGGTCGGGGCGCAGCCACGACTCCTGGCGGCGGGCGTAGCGCCGCGTGGCCGCCTGCGTCGAGGTGATCGCCTCGGCCTCGCCGATCACGCCGTCCAGCTGGCGCAGCGCCTGGGCGTAGCCGATCGCCCGCGACGCCGTGCGCCCCTCGCGCAACCCCGCCCGGTCGAGGTCGGCGACCTCGTCGAGCATCCCGTCGGCCCACATCCGTCGCACCCGCTGCTCCAGCCGCGCGGTCAGCGCGTCCCAGTCGTCGTACAGCCCGATGACGACCGAAGGGAGGACGTAGCGCTTGGTAGGAGCCGTCGCCGAGAACGGCCGGCCGGTCAGCTCGATCACCTCGAGGGCCCGGATGACCCGCCGGACGTTGTTCGGCTCGATGGCGTCGGCGGCGGCGGGGTCGGCGGCACGCAGCTCCGTGCGCAGCAGGTCGTCCTGACCGTCCGCGCTGCGCTCCTCGAGGCGTGCCCGTACGTCCGGGTCCGTCGGCGGGATCTCCAGCTCATCCAGGGCGGCACGCACGTAGAGGCCCGAACCCCCGGCGAGGATCGGCAACCTGCCTCGCGCCCGGACCTGCTCGATCGCCTCCCGAGCCCGCAGCTGGTAGTCCGCGACCGTGGACTCCTCGGTGACGTCCAGGACGTCGAGGAGGTGGTGGGCGATCCCCCTTCGCTCCTGGGGCGTCAGCTTGGCCGTGCCGATGTCCATGCCTCGGTAGAGCTGCATGGAGTCGGCGTTGACGACCTCGCCGCCGAGCCGCTCGGCGAGGTCGAGGGCGAGCCCGGACTTGCCGGTGGCGGTCGCCCCGACGACGGCCACGACCTGGGCCGGGGCCACCATCAGTCGTCGTCGTGGCCGAAGGGGTCCTCGTCCTCGCCGGGCATCCAGCTGTGGCCCGGCACCCCCCAGCCCTCCCGCTTGACGGCCTTGCGCGCCCTCTTCTTGTGCTTGTCGGCCAGCCGGTCGACGTAGAGGAAGCCGTTGAGGTGGTCGTACTCGTGCTGCATGCAACGGGCGAACCAGCCGGTGGCGGTGAAGGCGAGCTCGTTGCCGTCGAGGTCGTACCCGGTCACCTCGGCGCTCTCCCCGCGTCGAAGGGGGAAGGAGTAGCCGGGGACGGACAGGCACCCCTCGGACTCGTGCTCGGGGTCGGCGTCACCGACCGCCGGCTTCGCGGCCTTGACGTAGGGGTTGATGATGTGGCCCTGGGCGGGTACCCCGTCGGCGTTCTCCATCTTCCAGGTGAAGACGCGCAGCCCGACCCCGATCTGGGGCGCGGCGAGCCCGACGCCGTTGGCCGCGTCCTGGGTCTGGAGCATGTCGGCCACGAGGGTGGCGATCTCCTCGTCGATCTCAGTCACGGGCCGGGCCCGGGTGTGCAGGACGGGGTCGCCGGTGATGACGACGGGGCGGATGGTCATGGAGAGGATTCTCTCGCATGACCATCCGCCCCGTGCATCGGCTCAGCCCTGCTGGATCGCGGAGACCTCCAGGTTCAGCACGATCTTCTTCGAGACGAGGACGCCACCGGTCTCGAGCGCGGCGTTCCACGTCAGGTCCCACTCCTCACGGTCGACCTCGGTCGACGCGGTGAAGCCGATCCGGGTGTTGCCGAAGGGGTCCTGAGCGCTGCCCTCGTACTCGGCCGCCAGCTCGACGGTACGGGTGACGCCCTTGATCGTCAGCTCACCGACGAGGACGAACTCGTCACCGGAGACGTCCCGGACACCGGTCGAGACGAAGGTGATCTCGGGGTGGGTCTCGGCGTCGAAGAAGTCGGCGGAGCGGAGGTGACCGTCGCGGTCGGAGTTGCCGGAGTCGATCGAGGCGACCTGCATCGTGGCGCGCGCGCTCGAGGCGGAGAAGTCGTCGGCGACGACGATCTCGCCGGCCAGGTCCCGGAAGGAGCCGCGGACCTTGGTGACCATCGCGTGGCGGGCGACGAAGCCCACCTCGCTGTGGCTCGGGTCGATGGTGTAGCTGCCGGGGGTGATGGCGATGGACTGGTTGGTGGTGCTCGACGTTGTCATGGCTCTTACCTTAGTTTATATTTCATCTATCTGCAACCGGCTGAGACTTCCCTCCCCTCTCGACCCCACCCGCGCTCGTACTTGTGGTTGCCTGGTGGGGCAGCGCTGCGCTCGCAGCGTGACCCGAGCGAAGGGAGATCACTATGGGTTTCATGGACGACGCCAAGAGCAAGGCTCAGGACGCCATGGACAACAACCCTGACAAGGTCGAGGAGTACTCCGACCAGGGGCTCGAGAAGGGCGGCGACTTCGCCGAGTCGAAGGGCGCCAGCTCCGAGCACGTCGACAAGGGCAAGGACACCCTCGACGGCAAGATTGGCGAGTGAGCCACCTCTGACACCGTCCGGGGGCCGTCCCACACTGGTGGGGCGGCCCCCTTCGTCATGTCTGGGCGGGCGTCAGGCCGAGCAGGTCAGCCGGTCTGGCAGGCGCTCGCCGCGATCGCCGGCGCGGGGGGCGCACCGATCCCCGGCATCCCGAGCGATACCGCCGGCTTGCCCCCCGGCTCACCCTGCGCCCGCTCCCAGGCGTCACCGCCGGCCGTGCGACGCACGCTGTAGACCCCGCCGCTCAGGGCACCGTCGGCGATCAGGTGGTGCGGGGCCCCGTAGGTGACATCGACCTGGACCAGGTCACCGGGCCGTGGGTGCTCGCCGCCCTCGGGCACGGCGAAGTGGACCAGCCGGTTGTCCCGCGCCCGTCCGGAGAGCCGGTGGGTCTGTCCGTCCTTGCGGCCCTCGCCGGTCGCGACGAGAACCTCGACGGTGCGCCCCTCGACGCCGCGGTTCTCCTCCCAGGAGATCTGGTCCTGGAGGGCGACGAGCCGCTCGAAGCGCTCCTGGACGACCTCCTTGGGCACCTGGTCGGGCATCGTCGCGGCGGGGGTCCCCGGACGGATCGAGTACTGGAAGGTGAAGGCGCTGGCGAAGCGGGACTCGGCGACGACCCGCAGGGTCTCCTCGAAGTCCTCATCGGTCTCGCCGGGGAAGCCGACGATGAGGTCGGTGGTGATCGCGGCGTCCGGAATCTGCTGACGCACGCGTTCGAGGATGCCGAGGAACCTGGTGCTGCGGTAGCTGCGCCGCATCGCCTTGAGGACCCGGTCCGAGCCGGACTGCAGCGGCATGTGCAGGCTGGGCATGACGTTGCCCGTCTGCGCCATAGCCTCGATGACGTCGTCGGTGAAGGCGGCAGGGTGCGGGCTGGTGAAGCGCACCCGCTCCAGGCCCTCGACCTCGCCGGCGGCCCGGAGCAGCTTGCCGAAGGCGAGCCGGTCGCCGAACTCGACGCCGTAGCTGTTGACGTTCTGACCGAGCAGGGTCACCTCGATGACGCCCTGGGCGACGAGCGCCTCGAGCTCGGCGAGGATCAGGCCCGGCCGGCGATCCTTCTCCTTGCCCCGCAACGCGGGGACGATGCAGAAGGTGCAGGTGTTGTTGCAGCCGACCGAGATCGAGGTCCACCCCGCGTAGGCCGAGTCGCGGCGGGTCGGCAGGGTTGAGGGGAAGGTCTCGAGGGACTCCAGGATCTCGACCTGGGCCTCCTGGTTGTGCCGGGCGCGGTCGAGCAGGGCGGGTAGCGAGCCGATGTTGTGCGTGCCGAAGACGACGTCGACCCAGGGGGCCTTCGCGACGATCGTGTCGCGGTCCTTCTGCGCCATGCAGCCGCCGACGGCGATCTGCACCCCGGGGTTGCGCTGCTTGCTGGGGCGCAGCTGCCCGAGGTTGCCGTAGAGCTTGTTGTCGGCGTTCTCGCGGACCGCGCAAGTGTTGAACACGACGACGTCCGCGGTCTCGCCGCGCTCCGCCTCCGGCAGCGAGGCGTGGTCGACGTAGCCGGCGGTCTCGAGCAGGCCGGCGAGGCGCTCGGAGTCGTGGACGTTCATCTGGCACCCGTGGGTGCGGACGTCGTAGGTCTTCGGTGCAGCAGTCATGACCGCACCAGGGTAGTCACCCCCGGAGCGGCCCTCTCCTCGTGACATGCTGGCCCTTAGCCGTACCACCGACGAGAGGGCGACCGATGGACGCCACGGCCGCACCGGAGCGCGACCCTGCCGACCTCGTCGTCCTGCTCGACGAGGACGGCGAACCCACCGGGACCGCACCGCGGCTGGACGTGCACACGAGCGACACCCCGCTGCACCTCGCCTTCTCCTGCCACGTCACCGACGGCGCCGGGAGGCTGCTGCTCACCCGCCGCGCGCTGAGCAAGCGGGCCTGGCCCGGGGTGTGGACCAACGCCTTCTGCGGACACCCGCGACCTGGGGAGGACCCGGTCGCCGCCGTGCACCGCTACGCCGAGCACGAGCTCGGTCTCGTCCTGGGCGATCTCGAGCCGCTGCTGCCCGACTTCCGCTACCGCGCGGTCGACCCCGGCGGCGTCGTGGAGCACGAGGTCTGCCCGGTCTGGCTGGGCCGGACCACGACGCCCCCGCGCCTGAACCCGGACGAGGCGGTGGAGTGGACCTGGGTGACCCCCCGTGAGCTGCGCACGACCGTGGCGGTGGCCCCGTGGGCCCTCAGCCCCTGGCTGGTCCTGCAGCTCGATCAGCTCCCGGCCGACGTCAGCCTCCTCGACCGCGCAGGTGCGCTCCCATGACCGCCGGGACTCAGGCCGACCGCCCCGCCGACCCCCTGAGCCGCCCGACGTCCGACGCCGGCGGGCGCAGGCCCGAGCTGAGGGACGGCCAGGCGCTCGAGGAGGCCCTAAAGTCGGCGCAGAGCGGGGGCAAGCGGTTCCGCCCCCGCCTCGTCCGCTCGGTCCACGACCTGCTCGGCGGTGACGCCGGGCCGGCCGTCGACCAGGTCGCCGACGCGGTCGAGCTCCTCCACACCGCCTTCGTCGTCCACGACGACGTCATCGACGGGGACGACCTGCGCCGCGGCGCGCCGAGCGCCCCCGGCAGGTTCCGGGCCGCCGCGATCCGGGGCGGTGCCGCGACGGGACCGGCCGGGTCCTACGCGACCGCAGGGGCTATCCTCACCGGGGACCTCGCCCTCGGTGCTGCCCTGCGGGCCGTCGCGACGGCCCCGGTCGCGCGCGAGCAGGTGCACCGGATGCTCGAGCTCTTCGACCACGCCCTCGCGGTCTCCGCCGCCGGCGAGCTGGCCGACGTCCGGCTCTCGCTCGGCGCGCGCGAGCCGACGCTCGAGGAGGCCCTCGCGGTGGCCGAGCAGAAGACGGCGGTCTACTCCTTCAGCCTGCCGATGCAGTGCGGGGCGGTCCTCGCCGGAGCTCGGGCGTCGGTCGTCGACGGGCTCGGCCGGATCGGCCGCGACCTCGGGCTGGCCTTCCAGCTCATCGACGACCTCACCGGGGTCTTCGGCGCGCCGGCGCAGACCGGCAAGGGGGAGATCGCCGGCGACCTGCGCGAGGGCAAGCGCACCCCGCTCGTCGTCCACGCCCGCTCGACCCCGGCGTGGCCGGTCGTCGAGCGCCACCTCGGCGACCCCACGCTCGACGAGCAGGGTGTCGCGCGGGTGCGCGCCGCGCTCACCGACGCCGGGTCGCGATCCTTCGTCAGCGACCTCGCCCTAGAGCGGCTCCGGACGGCCAGCGTCCGAGCGGCCGACCTCGGGCTGCCGCCCGAGCTCGTGGCCTGGGTCCGCGAGCTGTCCGGCTCCCTGCAGGAGGGTGCCGAGTGAGGGCAGCTCGCCGACCCCGCCCGGGGGACGGCCCGGCATACCAGCGCTACGACGCGACCGCGCAGGCGGCAGCCGAGCTCGTCATCGGGCGGTACTCGACCTCCTTCGGGCTGGCCACCCGGCTGCTCGAGACGCCGGTCCGCGGTGACGTGCGCGCCATCTACGCTCTGGTGCGGGTCGCCGACGAGATCGTCGACGCGCCCCGCCCCGACGTCACCGTCGACGACCAGCGGGCCGTCCTCGACCACCTCGAGTCCGAGGTGGGCAGCGCGATCGAGCGCGGGCTCAGCTCCGACCTCGTCGTCCACGCCTTCGCCCGGACCGCTCGACGGTGCGGGATCAGGATGGATCTCGTTGAACCGTTCTTCGCCTCCATGCGAACCGACCTGACCCGGACCACCCACGACCCGGCCAGCTTCGCGACCTACGTCCACGGCTCCGCCGAGGTCGTCGGGCTGATGTGCCTGCGGGCCTTCCTCACCGAGGAGGTGGACCCGGAGCAGGCCTACGCCCGGCTCAGGCCCGGGGCGCAGCGCCTCGGCGCGGCCTTCCAGAAGGTGAACTTCCTGCGCGACATCGCCGCCGACCGCGAGGACCTCGGCCGCGGCTACTTCCCCGGCGTCGACCCCCGCGCGGTCGACGACGCCGAGCGCGACCGGATCCTCGACGACGTCGACGCCGACCTCGCGGCCGCTGCCGTGGCCATCGCGCAGCTGCCCCGGAGCAGCCGCCGCGCCGTGGAGGTGGCGCACCGGCTCTTCGCCGAGCTGTCCGCACGGCTGCGCCGCACCCCCGCCGACCAGCTGCGCTCGGAGCGGATCCGCGTCCCCGGCCCGCGCAAGGCCGCGGTCGTCCTCGACACCCTCGTGCGAGGCGCCCGATGAGGTTCCTCCCCCGCCCCTCCCGCACCGGGGCACCCCGCGAGCCGGGCACCGCGTGCGTCATCGGCGGTGGCGTGAGCGGCCTGGCGACCGCCGCGCTCCTCGCCGCCGACGGCTGGCAGGTCGAGCTGGTCGAGCGCGCGGAGCACCTCGGCGGCCGCGCCGGGCTGTGGGAGCACGACGGCTACCGCTTCGACACGGGCCCCTCCTGGTACCTCATGCCGGAGGTCTTCGAGCACTTCTTCGAGATGGTGGGGACCTCGGTGGACGCCGAGCTCGACCTCGTGCGCCTCGACCCGGCCTACCGGGTCTTCTTCGAGGACCATGACGGACCCCTCGACGTGCAGGGCACGCGGGCGGCCAACGAGGCGCTCTTCGAATCCCTCGAGCCCGGCGCCGCGGCGGCCCTGTCCGACTACCTCGACTCCGCGCGCCACGTCTACGAGCTCGCGGTCGACCGTTTCCTCTACACGAGCTTCGACAGCGCCGGCTCCCTGCTCAACACCGACGTGCTGCGCAACGGGCCGCGGCTGTCCAGCCTGCTCACCCGCTCCCTCGAGTCGTACGTCGCCGCCCGGTTCACGGACCCGCGGCTGCGGCAGGTTCTCGGCTACCCGGCCGTCTTCCTCGGCACCTCCCCGGACCGCGCGCCGAGCATGTACCACCTCATGAGCTGGATGGATCTCGCCGAGGGGGTCCTCTACCCGTGCGGTGGCTTCACCGCCCTCGTCGACGCACTGGCGCGCTGCGCCGTCCGGCACGGGGTCCGGGTGCGCACGAGCACGAGCGCGACCGCCATCACCACGACGGAGGCCCCGCGACCCCGGGTCACCGGGGTGAGCGTGCTCGGCCCGGACGGGACGCCGGAGGTCATCGCCTGCGACGTCGTCGTCGGCGCCGCCGACCTGCACCACGTCGAGACCGAGCTGCTCCCCGAGCACCTGCAGACCTACCCGCAGTCCTGGTGGGAGCAGGTCGACGCCGGTCCCGGAGGTGTCCTGGCGCTGCTCGGCGTCGACGGCGCGCTGCCCGAGCTCGCGCACCACTCGCTCTTCTTCACCACCGACTGGCGCCGCAACTTCGACGACATCCTCGGGCCCGACCCGCAGGTGCCCGACCCCGCGTCGATCTACGTGTGCCGCCCCTCCGCCACCGACGCCACGGTGGCGCCGGCGGGCAAGGAGAACCTCTTCGTCCTCGTGCCCGTCCCGGCCGACCCGGGCATCGGCGAAGGGGGCACCGACGGCGCGGGTGACCCCCTCGTCGAGCGGGCGGTCGACGCCGCGATCACGCAGATCGCGGCCTGGGCGGAGGTGCCGGACCTCGCCGAGCGGATCGAGGTCCGACGCACGATCGGACCCGCCGACTTCGCCCACGACCTCTCCACCTACTCGGGCAGCATGCTCGGGCCCGGGCACGTCCTGCGTCAGAGCGCCTTCTTCCGCGCGGACAACATCTCGAGGAAGGTCGAGGACCTGTACTACGCCGGCTACTCGACCCGACCCGGCATCGGACTGCCGATGTGCCTCATCAGCGCCGAGCTGGTCCTCAAGCGGCTCCGCGGCGACTCCTCGAGCGGGCCGAGCCGCACCCCGGCCGTCACCGACCGCGGGAGGGCGGAGTGAGCCTGGTCTACCTCGCGACGGTGGTCGTCTCGGGTCTCTGCATGGCTCTGGTGGACTACCGGTGGCGCCTCGCGCTCTTCGACCGGCCACTGCCCACCGCCATCGTCGTGGCCGCCGGGAGCGTGCTCTTCCTCGCGTGGGACCTCGTCGCGATCGCGTCGGGCATGTACGTGCGCGGGGAGTCACCGGCGATGACCGGGATCGAGCTGCTGCCGGAGCTGCCGCTCGAGGAGATCGCCTTCATCGTCTTCCTCAGCTACCTCACCTGCGTGCTGCACGGGCTCTTCTCCCGGCTGCTGCCCGCCGCCGAGGAGGGGGCCCGATGACCTACGCAGGTCTGGCCGGGTGCTTCCTCGCCGGGTCCGCTCTCGTCCTCATCGTCGCGGCGGTGCTGCGCCGGCCCGCGCGGCGGTGGTGGCTGGCGACCGGAGCGACCGCGCTCGCCCTCGTCGTGCTCACTGCGGTCTTCGACAACGTCATGATCGCCGCCGACCTCTTCCGCTTCGACGAGAGCCAGCTCTCCGGGGTGCACGTCGGGCTCGCGCCGGCCGAGGACTTCGCCTGGCCGCTCGCGGCGGCGCTGGCCCTGCCCGCCCTGCGCCTGCTCCTTACCCCCGACGACGAGCGTGCTGCCCGGGTCGGTGGCCGATGACCACGACCACGATGCGCTCCCCCGTCGCCAACCTCGTCGGCTCGTCGCGGCCGCTGTCCTGGGTCAACACGGCCTACCCCTTCGCCGCCGCCTACCTGCTCGCCGGCGGACGGGTCGACCTGACCTGGGTCATCGGCACGCTGTGGTTCCTTGTGCCCTACAACCTGCTCATGTACGGCGTCAACGACGTCTTCGACTACGAGTCCGACATCCGCAACCCGCGCAAGGGCGGGGTCGAAGGGGTCGTCCTCGACCGTGGCCTGCACCGGATCACCCTGTGGGCGGCGGTGCTGTCGAACCTCCCCTTCGTCCTCGCCCTGGTCGTCCTCGGCGACCTCCGCGCGACCCTCGTGCTCGCCGGGTCGGTCTTCGCCGTCGTGGCGTACTCGGCACCCGGTCTGCGGTCCAAGGAGCGCCCGTTCCTCGACTCCCTGACCTCGAGCACCCACTTCGTCAGCCCGGCGGTGCTCGGCGTCGCCCTGGCGGGGGGCAGCTTCGACCGGGTGGCCCTCGCCGCCCTCGGGGGCTTCTTCGCCTGGGGCGTCGGCTCGCATGCCTTCGGTGCCGTGCAGGACATCGAGGCCGACCGGGCGGGGGGTATCGCCTCGATCGGCACCGTCCTCGGCGCGCGGGCCACGACGCGCGTGGCGCTGGCGGCCTACCTGCTGGCCGGGGTCCTCCTGCTCACCCTCCCCTGGCCCGCCCGGCTCGCCGCCCCGCTGGTCCTGCCGTACCTCGCGAACCTCGTGCCCTATCTCCACCTCACCGACGCCGAGTGCGAGCGGGCCCACGCCGGCTGGCGACGCTTCCTCTGGCTGAACTACCTCACCGGCTTCCTCGTCACCCAGCTGCTCATCGTCATGACGCTCGGCCTGCTCGGGCCTTGACCGCTCGCCGGAGGCGCACCCCTCGGTCGCGCCAGCGCAGCCACGGGGGGTGCACCCGCCAGTTGACCTCGAGGGTGCGCACCGCGCGGACGAAGCGGCGCCGCACCTGCTCGCCCCCGCGCAGCGAGCGGGCCGACATCTCGACCCGCAGGCCGGGTGCTAACCGGATCCGCCGGGAGGGCCCGAGGACGAAGGCGAGATCCATGTCGTCGTGCAGGTCAGGGTCGTCGCGGTGCACCTCGCCGCGCACCTCGACCCACACGCTGCGGCGCAGGGCCATGCTCGATCCCCACAGCACCGTGTGGCCCAGCGCGAGGTGACTCAGCAGGTAGTAGGCACCGAGGTAGAGCGCCGCAGCGGGTGCGACGAGCGGCCGCGGCAGGTCGTAGAAGGTGCCCCAGCCGGTCACCGCGCTGAGCTGAGGGTCGGCCATCTCGCGGGCCACCCGCTCGACCCACCGGGGGCCGGGTCGCGAGTCGGCGTCGAGCCGGGCGATGACCTCACCGCGGGCCGCGTCGTACCCCGCGGCCGTGGCCGGCGGGATGCCGACCTGCGCCTCGTGCAGGACCACCGCACCGGCGGCCCGTGCGACCGCCGCGGTCTCGTCCTGCGAGGCGTTGTCGACGACGACGACCTCGAGGGGTGCCAGGCTCTGGCGGGCGAGCAGCGCGAGGCAGGTGCGCAGCGCAGGGGCGTCGTCGCGGGCCGGGATGACGACCGAGACGCTCGGGAGCGCCGCGGCGTCCACCGCAGCCCTCATCGCCGGCCCCCGGGCGACGGCCGACTCACCGCGAGGAGCAGGGCGGCGACGACGGCGCCGAGGAGCCCGGCGGCGAGGTCACCGAGGGTGTCCTCGTAGCCCACCTGGATGCGGTCGTCGAGGACGGTGTGGCCGAACCACTCCCCCATCTCCCAGAGCAGCGCGAGCGTCGTGGCCAGGGCGCTGCCCACGACGACCACGCCCGCCCGGGTCATGCCGTCCCCGAAGAGCCCGACCCGCTCCAGCGCGGCGTACCCGATGGCGCCGACGAGGCCGGTCATCGCGGCGTGCACGACGACGTCGAGCCAGCTCACCGCGACGTACCAGTCGAGCATCGCGGCCCAGGCGCCGAGGAGGAGCGTCGTGCAGTAGGCGACGTCGAGCGGGGCCGGCGTGCGCAGCGTGCGGGGGATCATCGAGCCGCCGAGTACGAGCATGAAGAGGGCGAACCCGATGAACCCCCACCACAAGGTCCCCACGACCACGCTGACCGCGGCCACGAGACGCAGCAGGTCCACCGGGACCGGTCTGAGCAGCTCGCGCCAGGGCTGGCCCCGCAGCGCCGCCAGGGCGTCTCGCACTGGCTCAGCTCACCCGAGTCACCGTGATCTCGACGTCGAGCTCGCTCAGCTCGGGGCCGGCGTACATGCCACGGAACGGCGAGACGTCGTCGTAGTTGCGTCCCCGCCCGACGACGACGTAGTCGAGGTCGACCTGGGTGAGGTTGGTCGGGTCGTAGGGCAGCCAGGCGCCGTCCCACACCTCGATCCAGGCGTGCGACTCACCGGGGCAGTCCTCGCCGCGCTGCAGCTCGGACTCCTGCGCGACGTACCCCGATACGTAGCGGGTGGGGACACCGATCGAGCGCAGCGCCCCGATGGTGATGTGCGCGAAGTCCTGGCAGACGCCGCGACCCCGCTCCCACGCATCGGCGGCGTTCTCGAAGACCTTCGTGGCCCCCTTCGCGTACTCCATCCGCTCGTGCACCCGCTCGACGACGAAGCGCGCGGCGGCGCGCGGGGTCGGCTCCTCACGCGCCTGCTTCGCGATCTCCTGGAGGTCGGCGGGCGGCTGGCTGCGCGGCCCGATGTTGAGGTACTCGCTCAGCAGGTCGCAGGTGGCCTCGTCCGCCAGCGCGTCCCACCCGCTGGTCTGCACCTCGACGGGCAGCTCGGAGCGCTCGACGATCGAGCTGGCCTCGATCTCGAGGACCCGGTGGGGCACCTGCACCTCGACCGCCATCACCTCGGTGCCCCAGTGGTCGGTGTAGTGATGGCTGAAGGAGTGCGGGCGCACCCGGATGCGTGCCTCGACGGTCGTCTGCCCGGGCTCGTCGACCGGGATCATTCGCAGCTCGTTGTGCGAGGCGACGACGTCGTCCTCGTAGCGCATGATCGTCCGGTGCACGATGCGGTGCCGTCGGGTGCTCACAGGATCTCCCCCGTCCACTCCTGGACCGGAGCTGACTTGAAGTAGCGGTCGCCGATGGCCTCGGACGCCGCGGTGACGGCGTCCTGGACCTGGCGCATCTGGTTGGGCAGGTCGGCGAGGACGTGGTCGGGGTCGTTGTACTCGAGCCGGCTGCGCATCTCGCCGAGGATGCGGCGGCCCTCGTCGGAGAAGCCGACCCGGTCGTTGTCGGGCGCGAGTGTCATGAGGCGACGCTCGGCGTCCTCGAGCGAGGCGAGGACCGAGCGCGGGAAGCGGCGGTCGAGGCTGAGGAAGGCCGCGGCGCTGCGGTCGGTGATCACGCCGCGCATGGTCCGCAGCATCGCCTGCTGCGCGCCGCAGCTGGAGAGGACGACCCCCCAGCTCGGACCCCAGTCGAGGGCCCCCGTGGCGACGATCCGTGCGGTCATGTCCGCGCGCTCGAGAGATCGGCCGAGGCAGATGAAGTTCCACGCGTCGTCGTGGCTCATCGTGACGTCGGCGATGCCGGCCACGAGCGCGGAGCGTTCGCGCACCCACCCGAGGTGCTGCTGGGTGGCCGCCTTCGTCCCGAGCCCGTTCCACCGGTGCCAGGAGGTGTTGATGACCTCCCACAGCTCGGTGGAGAGGGTCTCGCGTGCCCGGCGAGCGTTCTCGCGCGCGGCGAGCCACGAGCCGGAGATGGCGCTGGGGTTGGCGGCGTCGAAGACGAGCTGACGCGCGACCTCCTCGTAGCCCACCTCGGGGTTGATCTCGTCGTACCCCATGATCCCGCCGAGCAGCATCGAGGAGGTGTAGTTCTCGTTCTGCGCCGGGTCCTCGATGAGCGAGAGGCGAAGGGTGTCGACCATCCGGGCGGTGCCGTCGGCGCGCTCGATGTAGCGCCCGATCCAGAACAACGAGTCGGCGATCCGGCTGAGCATCAGCTCTCCTCCCCCGTCGTCGGGACCGCCTGGGGCGGTGAGGTCTGCGTGGGGCTGGGCTCGGAGTCCAGCGGCTCGGTCGGGGGTGCGTCGTCGTCGCTGCTGTGCGGGCGCTGGCTGCTGAGCAGGATCATCTCGGCTGCCTCGTTCGACGGAACGCGGACGTTGCGCCCGGCGAGCACCCAGGTGTCCTTGGAGCCGCCACCCTGGCTGGAGTTGACGACCAGCTGGCCCTCGGGGAGGGCGACCCGGGTGAGGCCGCCGGGGACGACCTCGACCTTGTCTCCGTCGTTGACGGCGAAGGGGCGCAGGTCGACGTGGCGTGGGCGGAGCTTGCCGTCGATGAGGGTCGGGACGGTGGAGAGCTGGACGACGGGCTGGGCGATCCAGCCCCGCGGGTCGCGCTCGAGGTTGGCACGCAGCTCGTCCAGCTCCTGGCCGGTGGCCTTGGGCCCGATGACCAGGCCCTTGCCGCCGGAGCCGTCGACGGGCTTGACGACCATCTCGTCGAGGCGGTCGAGCACGGTCTGCAGGTGCTCGGGCTCGTTGCACCGGTAGGTGTCGACGTTGGGGAGGATCGGGTCCTCCTCCAGGTAGTAGCGGATGAGGTCCGGCAGGTAGGAGTAGACGAGCTTGTCGTCGGCGACGCCGTTGCCGATGGCGTTGGCCAGTGTGACTCGTCCCGCGCGAAGGGCGGAGATCAGCCCGGTGACGCCGAGCATCGAGTCGCGGCGGAAGTGCACCGGGTCGAGGAAGTCGTCGTCGATGCGCCGGTAGATGACGTCGACGCGCTCCTCGCCGTGGGTGGTGCGCATCTTGACCTCGCCGTTGCGCACGACGAGGTCGCGCCCCTCGACGAGCTCGACGCCCATCATCCGGGCGAGGAGCGTGTGCTCGAAGTAGGCGCTGTTGTAGACACCGGGGGTGAGCACGACGACCGTCGGGTCGGTACGGCCCTCGGGAGCCGCGGCGCGCAGCGCTCGCAGGAGCATGCGGGGGTACTCGTGCACCGGGCGGATCCGCATGGTGGCGAAGGCCTCGGGGAAGACGTTGGCCATCGCGCGGCGGTTGGCGATGACGTAGGAGACACCCGAGGGCACCCGGACGTTGTCCTCGAGGACACGGAAGTCGCCGTTCTCGTCGCGGATGAGGTCGATGCCGCTGACATGGGCCCGCACGCCGTTCGCCGGTCGTAGACCCGCCACGGCGCGGTGGAAGTGGCTTGAGGTGGCGATGAGGCGCCAGGGGATGATGCCGTCGTCGACCGCGCGGGGCATGCTGCCCTGCCGGGAGTAGATGTCGTCGAGGAAGTGCTCAAGGGCATCCACCCGCTGCGCCACGCCCCGCTCGACGTCCGCCCACGCGTCGGCGTCGATGACGCGCGGCACGGCGTCCAGGGGGAAGGGCCGCTCCTCACCCGCGTGGTCGAAGGTGACGCCCTGGTCGAGGAACATCGACGCGAGCGCGTCGGCGCGCTCCTTCAAGCTCTCGGGGTCCATCTCCCGCAGCGTGTGATGGATCGGCTTGAAGGGAGCCCGCGGCTGCCCCTCCTCGGACATCATCTCGTCCCACGCCTCGCCGGCGGCGTAGCCGCTGAAGAGGCCCTGGGACTGGCTCTGGCTCTGGCCCGCGGAACCTTGGGACTGTCGTTGCGCCTGACTCACGCCGCCCACCCTATGCAATCGGGGCGCCGCTCACGGCTGGTCAGTCGCGCCGATGCTCGGGCAGCGCGTCGAGCGCCTCGGAGATCACCTGGCGCGAGACCTCGCCGCCGTGTCCCTTGCGCGCGAGCATGCCGGCGAGGCGCCGGGTCTGCACGGCTCGGTCCAGGCCGTGCATCGAGCGCAGCTTCTTGTCCACCAGCCGGCGTGCGATCTCGCGCTCGTCCTCGGGCTCGATGTCGCCCAGCACCTCCCGGGCGGTCTCCTCGTCGACGCCCTTGGCCCGCAGCTCGTGCTGCAGGGCCCGGCGGGCGAGCCCTCGCCCCTCCTGCTTGGAGCGGACGAAGCCGCGGGCGTAGGCCTGATCATCGACCAGGCCCACCTCCTCCATGCGGTCGAGCACGGTGGCGGCGACGTCGTCGGGGCAGCCCTTGCGCCTCAGCCCCTGCTCGAGCTGCGAGCGCGACTTCGGCGATCCGGTGAGCATGCGCAGCACCACCGCCCGGGCCACGGCGTGCGGATCGGCATCGGGATCCGGCTGCTCGCGTGGCTCGGGCGGCGGGGTGCTGTGCACGGTGCTCACGAGTCCCTTGGGGCGCTGCTCTAGAAGTCGACCGGGACGTCCTCGACCTGCTCGGCGTCTGCCGCTTCCTCGGGCTGGACACCGATGCCGAGCTTGCTCTTGATCTTGGTCTCGATCTCGTCGGCGAGCTCGGGGTTGTCCTTGAGGAAGTTCCGCGCGTTTTCCTTGCCCTGGCCGAGCTGATCGCCCTCGTAGGTGTACCAGGCGCCGGCCTTGCGCACGAAGCCCTGGTCGACCCCCATGTCGATCAGGCCGCCCTCGCGGGAGATGCCATGGCCGTAGAGGATGTCGAACTCGGCCTGCTTGAACGGCGGGGAGACCTTGTTCTTCACGACCTTGACCCGGGTGCGGTTGCCGACGGCGTCGGTGCCGTCCTTGAGGGTCTCGATCCGGCGGACGTCGAGACGGACCGAGGCGTAGAACTTCAGCGCCTTGCCGCCGGTCGTGGTCTCCGGCGAGCCGAACATCACCCCGATCTTCTCGCGCAGCTGGTTGATGAAGATCGCCGTCGTGCCAGAGGTGCTCAGCGCACCGGTGATCTTGCGCAGGGCCTGACTCATGAGCCGGGCCTGCAGACCGACGTGGCTGTCACCCATCTCGCCCTCGATCTCGGCGCGCGGGACGAGCGCCGCGACCGAGTCGATGACGATGATGTCCAGCGCCCCGGAGCGCACGAGCATGTCGGCGATCTCGAGCGCCTGCTCACCGGTGTCGGGCTGGGAGACGAGGAGCGCGTCGGTGTCGACGCCGAGCTTCTTGGCGTACTCGGGGTCGAGCGCGTGCTCGGCGTCGATGAAGGCCGCGATGCCGCCGGCCCGCTGGGCGTTGGCCACCGCGTGCAGAGCAACCGTCGTCTTACCGGAGGACTCCGGGCCGTAGACCTCGACGACACGGCCTCGCGGCAGGCCACCGATGCCCAGGGCGATGTCCAGGGAGATCGAGCCGGTCGGGATGACCGAGATCGGCGGACGGATGTCGTCGCCGAGGCGCATGACCGCGCCCTTGCCGTAGGCCTTCTCAACCTGACCCATGACGTTCTCGAGGGACTTCAGCTTCTGCTCGTGGAGCTTGCTGTCGATGGCGGTGACGTCTGCCATGTGCGCTACCTGCTTCCTTCTGCTCGTGTCGTGCGCGCCCACCGGCGACCAGGACCGTCGGTCGGACTTCTCGCGTCCTGGTCAGACGCTAGAGATCACCACCGACAACGATCCGCAGCCGCCGTGAGGCTGTGGATCGTGGCGTCGCCGCGGCGATCACTGTGGATGACACTATCCCGAACACCTGTTCGAGCCTGGGCAAGGGTGGCGCGACACGCCGCGTGTCGTCTGCGGGACGCCACCGAGCCAGCACGCGGCGCCATCATGGGGTGATGGACCACCCCCTGCCCCGGCTGCGCCAGACCGTGCTGGACGCCGAGAACGTGCGCGAGCTCGCGGAGTTCTACCGGCAGCTCCTCGGCCTGGTCTACCGCGAGGAGGCGGAGCCACCCACGAAGGGCGAGGACGACGCGGACTGGCTCAACCTGCGCTACCCCGACGGCTCCCCTGCCCTGGCCTTCCAGCAGGTCGACCGGGCGGTCTCGCTCGGGGGCCGGGTCCTGCTCGACCGGTCCGACGATCCCGAGGAGCCCCTCTTCGTCGTCGCCGACCCCGCCGGCCACCCGTTCTGCCTCTTCGTCGCCTGACCGTCGCCCGATGCGGGCTACCCGCCCGACCCCAGGGGCAGGGAGGCCAGGACCTCGTGGCGGGGTCTCCCCTTCGCCGCTTCGTGCAGGTAGGAGGCAACCAGCTCGACCGAGTCGACGACGAAGGGGTCACTGGTCCAGGTGTCGAGGACCCGCAGCCACCGGGTGGCCTCGATCGGCCGGCGCAGCCGGGCGAGGGTGAGATGCGGGACGAAGGCCTTGCCCTCCGGCGTGGCGCCGGTGACGTTGGCGGCTGCCCGGCTGGACGCGGCCAGATGGGTGAGCGGCTCTCGGGCGGCGTCGTCGACGCCGAGCCAGAGGACCGAGGCGCGGGTCGGGTCCGGGAAGCACCCGGCCCCGGTGAGCCGTAGGGCGAAGGGGGCGACCCGGCCGGCAGCCTCGGCCAACCGCTCGGTCAGCTCGTCCGTCCGCGCCTCGTGGACCGAGGACATGAAGGCCAGGGTGAGATGCCACTGCGCCGGGTCGATCCAGGGCATCCCCTCGCGCGGCGCGAGGAAGTCGGCGAGGTCCTCGCGCACCGGGTCGGGCAGGCCCACCGAGACGAACATCCGTTGCCCCATGCCGGCACTGTGCCAGGTCGAGGCGCCTCAGGAGCGCAGCAGGGTCTCGATCCGGCGGGCGGCACCCCACGCACCCGCCACCCCGAGCACGACGAGATAGAGCACGTGGAGCAGCAGCCCGGGCCCGACGTCGCCGAGCATCAGCCCCCGCTCCAGTGCCACGCCGTGGTACAGCGGGCTGAGCATGACGACCGGCTCGGCCCAGTCCGGATAGGTCGACAGCGGGAAGAAGGTCGCCGAGAGGAGGAAGAGCGGCTGGATCGCCAGGAAGATCCAGTCGAAGTCCACCCAGCTGCGCATGAAGGTCGTCGCGAACATCCCGACCCCGGAGAAGGCCAGACCGATGAGCAGGGCCGCAGGGACCGCGAGCCAGGCCCACGGGTTGGCGAAGGGGTCGACCACCCCGATCCCGAGGGCGATGAGGAAGAAGGCGAGCGCGTACGCCCCTCCCCGGATGAGGGACCAGACGACCTCACCGGTCGCGACGTCGCGCGGCCCGATCGGGGTGGCGAGCATCGCGTCGTAGAGCTTGGCGTACTTCAGCTTGAAGAAGACGTTGAACGTCGAGTCCATGACCGCGCCCATCATCGCCGAGCTCGCGAGCATCGCCGGGGCCACGAAGACCGCGTACTCGACGACGCGGCCGGACTCGGCGGTGACGCTCGGGACGAGCGCCCCGACCCCGATGCCGAGCGAGAGCAGGTAGAAGACCGGCTCGGCGAGCCCGGTGAGGAAGATCAGCCACTGCCGTCGGAAGGCGGTCACGTTGCGGGCCACCACGCCGCGCCAGAGCATCAGCCCCGGCGTGATCGGGGGCACGGTGCGCGGCGACGCCGGAGCCGAGGGGCGGGCGGTCGTGCTCATGACACCAACCTCTTGCGCATCCCGGTCAGGGCGAGGACCAGACCGCCGGCGACGAAGACGAGCAGCACCGCCAGGTGAACCAGGGACATGACGTCGGCGCTCGCGGTGGCGCAGTCGCGGGAGAGCTCCACGCCGTGCCAGAGCGGGGTGACCCAGGCGAGGACCTGCATCCCGGTCGGCAGCAGGTCGACGGGGAAGAACACGCCGCTGAAGAGCATGAGCGGGGTGATGACGAGGCGGAAGACGACGTTGAAGACGCCGTCGGTACGCGCCCGCGAGGTCACCCCGAACAGCACGGTCGCGAACGCCAGGCAGGTCAGCACCCCCACCGGGATCGACAGCAACGCCCACCAGGAGGCGAAGGCTCCGAAGAGCGAGGCGACGAGGACGAAGGCGGCCGACGCGATCGCGGACTGCATCGCGATGACCGACAGGTGCCCGAGCACGACGTCGGTGACCGTGAGCGAGGTCGCGAGCATCGAGTGGTACATCCGGTTCCAGGTGAAGTAGCCGTAGACCGGCCACATCGACTCCTGCGCGGCGTCCATCATCCCCTGCACCGCGATGAGCGCCGGGGCGACGAAGAAAAGGTAGCCGACCCCGCCGACACCGCCGGAGCTGTCGTCGACGAGCGACCCGAGACCGATCCCGAGCGCGAGCAGCATGAGCAGCGGCCCGCCGAAACGGCTGAAGACCGACCCGACCCAGGTCCGCCGCCAGACCCGGAGGAAGTACTCCGCCGCCAGCCCGACGCGCCGGGGACCCGGCGGGACGAGGGGGGCCACCCCTTCGCTCGTCATCAGTCGACCAGGGTCCGACCGGTGAGGTGGAGGAAGACGTCCTCGAGGGTGGACCGGCGCACCAGCGCGCTGACCGGCTGCAGACCGCGGTCGGTCACCGTCTCGAGCGCCGCGTCGCCATGGTCGGCGTAGATCAGCAGGCGGTCCGGCAGCGCCTCGACCCGCTCCCCGACGCCCTCGACGAGGTGAGCCAGCTCGGTGTGCCCGCCGTCGCTCTCGTCGTGCCCGTCGACCGGCAGCCGCAGCTCGAGGACCTCGCGGGTGGAGTGCTCCTGGATCAGCGCCCGCGGCGAGCCCTCGGCGACGATCCGGCCGTGGTCCATCACGACGAGCCGGTCGCACAGCTGCTCGGCCTCGTCCATGTAGTGGGTGGTGAGGATCAGGGTGACCCCGCGCCGCTTGAGCCGGAAGAGCCGGTCCCAGAGCACGTGCCGGGCCTGCGGGTCCAGGCCGGTGGTCGGCTCGTCGAGGAGCAGCACGTCGGGGTCGTTGACCAGTGCGCGGGCGATGGTCAGGCGCCTCTTCATGCCGCCGGAGAGGGGCTCGACCTTGTCGCGGCGGCGCTCGGTGAGCTGGGCGAAGTCGAGCAGCTCCTCGGTGCGCTCGCGGATCACCGCCCGTGGTAGGCCGAAGAAGCGGCCGTAGACGTGGAGGTTCTCCTCGACGGTCAGCTCCTCGTCGAGGTTGTCCTGCTGCGGGCAGCTGCCCAGGCGGGCGCGGATCGCCGCGCCGTCGACGTCGGGGTCGAGGCCGAACATGCTCAGCTCGCCCCCGGTCCGCGGCGAGGTCGCCGCGACCATCTTCATCGTCGAGGACTTGCCGGCGCCGTTCGGTCCGAGGAAGCCGAAGGCCTCCCCCTTCGCCACCTCGACGTCGATGCCCTTGACCGCCTCGAAGTCGCCGAAGGTCTTGGTCAGGCCGCGGGCGAGGAGGATGGGCACGAGGGGTGAGGCTACTCCCCGATCGAGTCGGTGACCGAGCGCGGGACGTCCATCGTGGTGTCCTCCCCCAGCCGGCGGGACTCGGGGACGTCCATCGCGTCGCAGATCGCGTGCCACACCTGCCGCGGCGGCAGGCCGGCGTCGAGCGCCTCGTTCACGGTGCGCCCGCCGAGCGCCTCAAGCACGTGGTGGCGCGCCAGGGTATGGGCGTACCCGGCGCCGAACTCGCCCTCCATGAGCGACCAGAACTGACTCATCCGCACCACTGCACCGTAACCGCGGGCCGGCGCTGTCACCGCAGGCGGGCATACTGCGGAGCGTGCGACTCATCACAGCCGACGAGGTCCCCACCAGCCTGGCCCGGACCCAGGAGCCGACCGCGGCCCCGGTGCGGGTCGCCCTGGTCCAGCACTCCTGGCGCGAGGACGGGGACGAGCTGGTGCGCGTGCTCACCGACGCGATCGGCCAGGCCGCGAGCGCCGGCGCGCAGATCGTCTTCCTGCCCGAGATCACCCTGCTGCGCTACCCCGCCGACGTGCTGCCGACCGAGCCTCCCGGCCCGGGCGCGGAGTCCCTCCAGGACGGCCCCACCGTCACCTTCGCCCGCGCGGCCGCGCGTGAGCACGGCGTCTTCGTCCACGCGTCCCTGTACGAGCGGGCCGAGCGACCCGACGGCTCCGACGAGGGCACCGAGCCCGACGGGCTCGGCTACAACACCGCGGTCGTGATCAGCCCGGACGGCGAGATCGTCGCCCGCACCCGCAAGACCCACATCCCCGTCACCGCCGGGTACTACGAGGACAAGTACTTCCGGGCGGGCCCGGCCGACGACCCCTACCCGGTGCACGAGGTGGCGCTGGGCGAAGGGGGGTCCTCCCCCCTTCGCCTCGGGTTGCCCACCTGCTGGGACGAGTGGTTCCCCGAGGTGGCCCGCGCCTACTCCCTCGGGGGCGCGCAGGTGCTCTGCTACCCGACCGCGATCGGGTCCGAGCCCGACCACCCCGACTTCGACACCCAGCCGCTGTGGCAGCAGGTGATCGTCGGCAACGGCATCGCCAACGGGCTCTTCATGGTCGTGCCCAACCGCACCGGCGACGAAGGGGTCAACGACTTCTACGGCTCGTCCTTCATCTCCGACCCGTACGGCCGGGTGCTCGTCCAGGCGCCGCGCGACGAGGAGGCGGTGCTCGTCGCCGACCTCGATCTCGCGCAGCGCGACGACTGGCTCGCGCTCTTCCCCTTCCTCTCGACCCGGCGGCCCGACACCTACGGCGTGCTTGCCGAGCCGATCAGGCCCGAGCACGAGCGCGTCGACCCGCACGCCGTGACGCAGGGCACCGAGGTCGAGAGATGACCGACTGGCGGATGCCGGCTGAGTGGGAGCGTCACGACCGCACCTGGATGGCCTGGCCGAGCTCCGGCTACACGCTCGGCGCGACTGTCGAGGAGGCCGACGATGCGCGGCGCACCTGGGCTGCCGTGGCGCGCGCGGTGGCCCGCTTCGAGCCGGTGACGATGGTCGTCACCCCGCCCGACGTCGGGGTGGCCCGCGAGCACCTCGGCACCGGCTCCGAGCACGAGATCGATATCGTCGAGGCAGACCTCGACGACGCCTGGATGCGCGACATCGGTCCCACCTTCGTCATCGCCGACGGCCGGCTCGGCGGCGTCGACTGGGTCTTCAACGGCTGGGGCGGCCAGGAGTGGGCCAGCTGGAGCCGCGACGCGCAGGTCGCTGGGCTCGTCACCGACGTCGCCGGCGCCACCCACCTGCCCTCGCCGATCGTCAACGAGGGCGGCGGCTTCCACGTCGACGGGCAGGGCACGGTGCTGCTCACCGAGACGGTCCAGCTCGACCCCGGCCGCAACCCCGGCGCGACGAAGGAGTCGATCGAGGCCGAGCTCGCCGCTCGCCTCGGGGTGACGACAGCGATCTGGCTGCCGCGCGGGCTGACCCGCGACTACGACGAGTTCGGCACCCGTGGGCACATCGACATCGTCGCCTGCTTCAGCGAGCCCGGCGTCGTCCTGCTCCACTGGCAGGACGACCCGGAGCACCCCGACCACGAGGTGAGCCGCGAGGCCGAGGCCGTCCTGCTCGCCGCCACCGACGCGAAGGGGGACCCGCTGCGGGTCGTCCGCGTCCCGGCCCCGCGGACCCTCCGCGACGACGAGGGTCCGGTCGACTGGAGCTACATCAACCACCTGGTGTGCAACGACGGGGTGGTCGCGTGCGTCTTCGACGACCCGCGCGACGAGGAGGCGCTCGCCGTCCTGCGTGAGGCCTACCCCGACCGCGAGGTCGTTGGCGTCGACGCCCGACCCCTCTTCGACCGCGGCGGGGGTATCCACTGCATCACCCAGCAGCAGCCGGCAATCTGAGGAGCGCCCTGGGCCGACCCACCGCACTCGGCGGAGTCGCACCGCCTGAGCGATTATCTTGCTTCATTAAGTTACCTCTGCAAGTATGTACCCATGGGCACTCTTGCACACGACCTGCACGTCCTCGTGCGACGCATGGACCGCGAGGCCGACCGCCGCCTCGCGGCCCTCGGGACGAGCTACTCCCGCTACGTCGTCCTGCTCGTCACCGGTGAGCAGCCCGGCCTGACCCAGCGAGACCTCGCCGAGGCGATCGGGGTCAGCGAGCCGGCGACGAGCCGGACGGTCGCGGCGCTCGTTGCGGGTGGGGCGATGGCCTCGGAACGCGTCCCCGGGACGGGCAACCGCCGGGCGCTCCACCTCACCGACGCGGGTCGCCGCCTCGTCGATGACGCGAGCGCAGTGCTCGGCAGCTCCTTCGACGACCTCGCCCGGTCGCTCGGGATCGACCCGGAGGCCATGGCCGCCGACGTCCGTCGGCTCGCCGAGACGGTAGAGGAGGGCTGAGCCTTGACCGACGACCTGCTCGTGACCCACCTCGCCGCCGCACTCGTCGCGCTGCCGCTCGGCGGCTACCAGCTCTTCCGCCGGACGAAGGGGGATGCCCGCCACGTCCTCGTCGGCCGGGTCTGGGTCGGGCTGATGCTCTACGTCGCGCTGTCCTCCTTCGGTCTGCGCGACCTCAACAACGGGTCCTTCAGCCTGCTGCACGTCCTCTCGATCGTCACGCTCGTCTCGCTCTCCCTCGGGATCTGGCGCATCCGCGCCGGCGACGTCCGCGCGCACCGAGGCGCCATGACCGGCAGCTGGCTCGGGCTGTGCGGTGCCTTCGTCGCCGCCGTCGCCGTCCCCGATCGGACGCTGCCGACCTTCGCCCTCGACCACCCGACCGGGGCCCTCGCAGCCCTCCTCGCCGTGGCGGCGACGAGTTGGGTCGTCATCCGGCTCGGCGGCCTCCTCGCCGACCGCGCTGCCCTGCCGGCAGCACCCCTTCGTCCGCCCGACTGACGGTCGGTGCGGGGCGAGGGGAGCTGCCGGGATCACCGCCCAGACAGGATCTCCTCGGCCATCGCCAGCCCGGCCTCACGCTCGGGCTGCATGATCCGGTCCGCCCCGAGCCGAGAGAGCGCGGTCGTGTGCTGGGCGGACCCGGACTTGGCCCAGATCTCCCGCACGCCGAGCGCCGTGAGCGCGGTCATGATAAGCAGCGAGGCCTCGACGTCGGTCACTCGAGGATGCACAGGGTGTCCTCGTCGATGCCGATCTGGGTCAGGGTTTCGACGTCGTGGGCCTCGGCGATGACGAGGTGCCGGATGTCGTCGGCGAGCGCCTGGACGAGCGTCTCGTCTCGGGGTGAGCACCGCGATCTGGCTGCCGCGCGGGCTGACCCGCGACTGCGGCGAGTTCGGCACCCGTGGGCACGTCGACATCGTCGCGTGCTTCGCCGAGCCGGGCGTCGTGCTGCTGCACTGGCAGGACGACCCGTCGCACCCGGACTTCGAGGTGAGCCGGGAGGCCGAGGCGGTGCTCGCGGCCGCGACCGACGCGAAGGGGGATCCGCTGCGGGTCGTCCGGGTGCCGGCACCTCGCACCCTCACCGACGACGAGGGTCCGGTCGACTGGAGCTACATCAACCACCTGGTGTGCAACGACGGGGTGGTCGCGTGCGTCTTCGACGACCCGCGCGACGAGGAGGCGCTCGCGGTGCTGCGCGAGGCCTACCCCGACCGCGAGGTCGTTGGCGTCGACGCCCGACCCCTCTTCGACCGCGGCGGGGGTATCCACTGCATCACCCAGCAGCAGCCGGCGCTCTGATCAGGCTCGTCCGTAGCGCAGGAAGAGGAAGTCGTCGGCCTCGTATGCGGCGGCCAGGGCCAGTCCCCGAGGGGCCGGGGCCGGCACATCGCCGGTGATGCGACTGGCATCTCCGCCGCCGACGAGTGTCGGTGAGATGGTGATCGACAGCTCGTCGACGAGGTCGTCGGCGACGAGGTCACCGAGGAGGCTGGGCCCCCCTTCGCTAAGGATCCGGGTCAGCCCGCGGGCTGCCAGCTCATCCACCGCCCGTGCGGCATCGACCCGCCGCTCGCCGGCGACGATCACCTCGGCGACCTCCCCGGCGCGCTCGATCCGGCCGGGTGGAGCGGTCGCGCAGGTGATCATGATCGGCCGTTCGGGGGCGTCGACGAAGGCCGGCGAGGACAGGTCGAGGTCGAGGCTGGCACTGACCACGGCGAGCTGCGGGTGGCGCAGCGGCCGGTCGCCGCGATGGTCCATGTCCTGCGGCCGGGTGCGCACGGCGCCGTACCCCTCCGCTCGCACCGTGCCCGCCCCGACGAGCACCACATCGCTGAGCGAGCGCTGCAGCAGGAGCAGGTCGAGGTCCACCGCTCCCGAGAGCGGCCCGGAGCGACCGTCGAGGACACCGGACCCGTCGACGCTGGAGACCATGTTCGAGCGCACGACCGGTCCGGGTCGTGAGGCGAAGGTGTACTCGGTGCCCGCGTCGACGCTGTCGGCGGGGGTGGGGAGCAGGCGGCGAAGGGTCGGCACGGCCGCAGGATGCCATCCTCGTGCCCCTGCCCTGCAGATGTGACGGGGGGCTGTCGGTCCTGGGTGGCAGGCTGTCCCCTGCGATGACCAGCCCCGACGTCCTCGAGCGCTTCTCCCCCGCGACCCGCGCGTGGTTCGAGAGCAGCTTCGCCGCGCCCACCGACGCCCAGCAGGGAGCCTGGTCGGCGATCAGCGCGGGCAGCCACGCGCTCGTCGTCGCGCCCACCGGGTCGGGCAAGACGCTCTCGGCCTTCCTCTGGGCGATCGACCGGCTCATCTCCACCCCACCGCCGCAGGAGCCGTTGGCCCGCTGCCGGGTGCTCTACATCTCCCCGCTCAAGGCGCTCGCCGTCGACGTCGAGCGCAACCTGCGCTCACCGCTGGTCGGCATCGGGCACGCCGCGACCCGGCTGGGTCTCGACGCGCCCGAGGTGAGTGTCTCGGTGCGCTCCGGCGACACCCCGGCCAGCGAGCGCCGCGCCTTCGCCAAGGCACCGAGCGACATCCTCATCACCACGCCCGAGTCGCTCTTCCTCATGCTCACCTCGGCCGCCCGCGACGCACTCGTCGGGGTCGAGACGGTCATCGTCGACGAGATCCACGCCCTCGCCGGGACCAAGCGCGGCGCTCACCTGGCACTGAGCCTCGAGCGGCTCGACGCCCTCCTCCCCCGGCCCGCTCAGCGGGTCGGCCTCTCGGCCACCGTGCGTCCGATGGAGGAGGTCGCCCGCTACCTCGCCGGGGGTCGTCCTGCCGAGATCGTCGCCCCGCCGTCGACGAAGGAGTGGGACCTCGACGTGGTCGTCCCGGTGGCCGACCTCGGCGAGCTCGGCCAGACCGTCGAAGAAGACCTCACCGGACCGGCCGCCGGGCAGCAGGCCCGCACCTCCATCTGGCCGCACGTCGAGGAGCGGGTCGTCGACCTCGTGCAGCAGCAGCGCTCCACCCTGGTCTTCGTCAACAGTCGCCGGCTCGCGGAGCGGCTCACCACCCGGCTCAACGAGATCCACGTCGAGAGGCTCGAGGCAGCGGCCGCCGCCGGCTCCCCCACGGACGAAGGGGGTGAGGTCACCCCGTCGTCCCCACCCGTCTCGAACGTCGCGACCCAGAGCCCGCCTGCCCAGGTGGGCGGGCAGGCCGGGACGGGCGGCGGCGTGCCCGCGATCCTCGCCCGCGCCCACCACGGCTCGGTGAGCAAGGAGCAGCGCGACGAGATCGAGGAGGCGCTCAAGGCCGGCCGCCTGCCGTGCGTCGTCGCGACGAGCAGCCTCGAGCTGGGCATCGACATGGGCTCGATCGACCTCGTGATCCAGATCGAGTCGCCGCCCTCGGTCGCCTCCGGCCTGCAGCGCGTCGGACGAGCCGGGCACCAGGTGGGGGCGGTCAGCCACGGGGTGGTGATGCCGAAGTTCCGCGGCGACCTCGTCCAGGCCACCGTCGTCGTCGAGCGCATGCGCAAGGGCGCCATCGAGTCCCTCACCGTGCCGACCAACCCCCTCGACGTCCTTGCGCAGCAGGTCGTCGCGATGTGCGCCCTCGACGACTGGACCGTCACCGATCTCGGCGCGCTCGTGCGCCGCTCCGCCCCCTTCGCCACTCTCGCCGAGCCGGTCCTCCAGGCGACGCTGGACATGCTCGCCGGGGCCTACCCCTCCGAGGACTTCGCCGAGCTGCGCCCCCGGATCACCTGGGACCGGGTCGCCGGCACCCTCACCGGGCGCCGCGGGGCGCAGCGGCTCGCGGTGACCAGCGGCGGGACCATCCCCGACCGGGGCCTGTACGGCGTCTTCCTCGCCGGCGGCGACGGTCCCGGCCGGCGCGTCGGCGAGCTCGACGAGGAGATGGTCTACGAGTCGCGTGTCGGTGACGTCTTCACCCTCGGCACGACCTCCTGGCGGGTCGAGGACATCACCCACGACCAGGTGCTCGTCACCCCCGCGCCGGGGCAGCCGGGCCGGTTGCCCTTCTGGCACGGCGACCAGCTCGGCCGCCCGGCCGAGCTCGGCGCCGCCCTCGGCGGCATGGTCCGCGAGCTCGTCGGCCTGCCCGCCACCGCCGCGCGTGAGCGCCTCGCCGCAGCCGGTCTCGACCCGTGGGCGGCGGACAACCTCGTCGGGTACCTGCACGAGCAGCGCGAGGCGACCCGGCACGTCCCCGATGACCGCACCATCGTCATCGAGCGCTTCCGCGACGAGATCGGCGACTGGCGGATCGCGGTGCTCTCCCCCTTCGGCGGGCAGGTGCACGCCCCGTGGGCGCTGGCGATCTCGGCGCGGATGCGCGAGCGCTACGGCATCGAGGTGCAGGCGATGCACGGTGACGACGGCATCGTGCTGCGACTGCCCGACTGGGAGGTCGACGCCGATGGCGGGCTCGGCGCCGGCGGCCGGATGGGTGAGGAGCTCATCGAGCTGATCACCCTTGACCCGCGCGAGATCCAGCCCCTCGTCACCGAGCAGGTCGGCGGGTCCGCGCTCTTCGCCGCCCGCTTCCGCGAATGCGCTGCCCGGGCCCTGCTGCTGCCGCGCCGGCGGCCCGACCGCCGCCAGCCGCTGTGGCAGCAGCGCCAGCGCGCCGCCTCGCTGCTCGAGGTGGCCAGCCGGTATCCCAGCTTCCCCATCGTCCTGGAGACCGTCCGCGAGGTGCTCCAGGACGTCTACGACGTCCCTGGCCTGGTGCGCCTCATGGAGGGCATCGAGCGCCGCGAGGTCACCCTCGTAGAGGTCGAGAGCCCGCGGCCCTCCCCCTTCGCCGCGTCGTTGATGTTCGGCTACGTCGCGCAGTTCCTCTACGAGGGCGACAGTCCTCTCGCCGAGCGGCGCGCGGCCGCGCTGACCCTCGACCCGGCGCTGCTGGCAGACCTCCTCGGGCAGGGCGAGCAGGTGGCGCTGGCCGACCTGCTCGATGTCGAGGCGTTGCAGCGCACCGAGGCCGAGCTGCAGCGCCTCGCCGACGGGCGGCGTGCCCGCGACGCCGAGGATGTCGCCGACCTGCTCCGGGCCCTCGGCCCGCTCTCGGCGGCGGCGATCGAGGAGCGGTCCGAGCCCGCCCTGAGGGGCGAAGGGGTGTCCGCCGCCCTGACCAGCCTGGCCCGGTCGCGCCAGGTGGTCGAGGTCACCGTCGCCGGGGAGGTCCGGTGGGCGGTCGTCGAGGATGCGGCACGGCTCCGCGACGCGCTCGGGGTGCCGCTTCCACCGGGCGTGCCCCAGGTCTTCCTCGAGCCGAGCGAGGACCCGCTCGGTGACCTGCTCTCGCGCTATGCCCGCACCCACGTCCCCTTCGCGGCCGAGGACGCGGCAGCGCACTGGGGCATCGGGACGGCGGTCGCGCGCGACGGTCTGCGCCGACTGACCCAGCGCGGGCGTGTGGTCGAGGGCGACCTGCGACCGTCCGAGCTGGGCGGAGGCAGCGGCGGCGACTTCTGCGACGCCGAGGTGCTCCGGCTGCTGCGGCGACGCTCGCTGGCCGCGCTGCGCCACGAGGTGGAGCCGGTGCCGCCCGAGCAGCTCGCCGCCTTCGTCCCTGTCTGGCAGGGCATCGGCGGGAGCATGCGGGGCGAGGACGGCGTGCTCCGTGTCGTCGAGCAGCTCGACGGCGTGCGGCTGCCCGCATCGGCGCTGGAGTCGCTCGTCCTTCCCGCCCGGGTGAGCGACTACGCACCGGGGATGCTCGACGCGCTCGTCTCGACCGGTGAGGTGCTCTGGGCCGGGCACGGCTCGCTGCCCGGCGACGACTGCTGGGTCTCGCTGCACCTGGCCGACACCGCCGCGCTCACCCTGCCGCCGGCGCAGCTCGAGGACCTGCCCGAGCCGCACCGCCAGGTGCTCGACGCGCTCAGCGGGGGCGGCTCCTTCCTCTTCCGCGCCCTGTCCGAGCAGGTCGGGTCGACCGACGACACCGAGCTCGCCGCGCTGCTGTGGGACCTCGTCCACCGCGGGCTGGCCAGCGGCGACACCCTCGCGCCGGTGCGCGGCCTGCTCGCCGGCGGCCGGACCGCGCACCGCACCCCGAGACGCCCGGTGGCGCGCACCCGCTACGGCCGGCGGACCAGCCTGGGCCGGGCGCCGCTTCCCTCGCGGACCGGGCCGCCGCAGGTCGCCGGCCGCTGGTCCCGCCTCCCGGAGGTGGAGACCGACCCGACGGTGCGGATCCATGCCTTCGCCGAGGGTCTGCTCGACCGGCACGGGGTGCTCACCCGGGGCGCGGTGCAGTCCGAGTCCGTGCCCGGAGGTTTCGCGGCGATCCACCGGGTGCTCACCGCCGCCGAGGAGGCGGGCCAGGTGCGGCGCGGCTACTTCGTCGAGGGGCTGGGCGGCTCGCAGTTCGCCGTGCCCGGCGCGGTCGACCAGGTCCGCTCGGCCTCCGGTGACGCCGAGGTGTGGGTGCTCGCCGCGACCGATCCCGCGAACCCTTACGGCGCGGCCCTGCGCTGGCCCGAGTCCGAAGGGTCGCACCAGCCCGGCCGCAAGGCCGGTGCGCTCGTGGTGCTCGTCGACGGCCGGCTCGTGCTCTACGTCGAGCGCGGCGGGCGCAGCCTGCTCTCGTGGAGCTCGGAGGAGGCGGTCCTGGGTCGGGCGGCCCGAGGGCTGGCCGAGGCCGTGGCGAAGGGCGCGCTCGGGCGCCTCACCGTGCAGCGGGCCGACGGTCAGCAGCTGCTGGGCAGCGAGCACCCGCTGACGCGGGCACTGGAGGAGGCCGGGTTCCACGCCACTCCGCGGGGCCTGCGGTTGCGCCGCGCACCTCGAGGGTCGGCTCGTGCCTGAGGGAGATACCGTCGCCCGCACCGCCGACCGGTTGCACCGCGCCCTCAGCGGGGTGCCGCTGGACCGGGTCGACCTGCGCTGGGGCACTCTCGACGGCTCGCCCCTGGTCGGGGCCCGCACCCTGGAGGTGGTCAGCCGGGGCAAGCACCTGCTGCACCGCGTCGAGGGCGGGTGGACGATCCACAGCCATCTGAAGATGGAGGGTCAGTGGCGGGTCGAGCGCCCGTCGTCCCCGTCGGGGCGCCGGTACGAACGCCACCCGCACGTGCGGGCGCTCCTCGATGCGCGCGGCTGGCGCTGCGTCGGCCTGCGACTCGGTCAGCTCGACCTGGTCCGCACCGACGAGGGCGAGCTCGTCGAGCACCTCGGCCCGGATATCCTAGACCCTACGGTCGATCTCGGCGCGGTCGCCGCCGCCGTGACGACGGACCCCCGCGGTCTGGCCGAGACCTTGCTCGACCAGCGGGTCGTGGCCGGGATCGGCACCTTCTGGGCGAGCGAGCTGCTCTTCATCAAGGCGTTGCCGCCGTGGTTACCGTCTGCTGAGGTACCCGTGGACTCCGTCCGGACGCTGCTGGAGCGCGGCGCCCGCCTCATGGCACGGGCCGCGCAGACCGGCTGGCAGTCCAGCACCGGTGAGACCCGCCGCGACCGGACGCAGTACGTCCACGCCCGGTCCGGTCGGCCGTGCCTGCGCTGCGGCGACACCGTGCGGGTCGCCTTGTCCGGCCCGCCGGGGCGCGAGCGCACGATCTTCTACTGCCCGCGGTGCCAGGGCGGTCTCGCCCCGACCGACGACGGGCGCCCGCAGCGGCCCCTCGGCGCCTCCGGTGGTCACCGCTGAGCGGAGAGGACCGGGATGCGCGAGCGGACCGCCTCGACCTGCCCGAGGTCGATCGTGCGCCCGAGCAGGCCCGGCTCTGAGCCGAGCTCGTCGACCGGGTTGCCGAGCGGGTCGATCACCGCGGAGTGACCGATACCCAGCGGCGCCGCCCCCTTCGCCTCCTGGTGCGCCTGCCCGGCCGCGACGAGCCAGGACTGGGAGTCCAGCGCCCGCGCCCGGGTGAGGGTCTGCCACTGCTCGAGCTTGCCCGGCCCGGCCCCCCAGGAGGTCGGCAGGGCGATCACCTCGGCCCCACGCAGGCCGAGGGCGGTGAACTGGTCGGCGAAGCGCACGTCGTAGCAGGTGGCGAGGCCGACTTGCACGGTCCCGCCCCGGCCGTCGGCGACCGGCGCCACGACGTACTCCTCTCCCGGGGCGACCGTATCTGACTCCTTCGAGCCGAAGGCGTCGAAGAGGTGGACCTTGCGATAGACCGCCTCTCCGGCGGGCCCGGTGAGCAGCACGGTGTTGTGCACCCGGCCACCGCCCGCCGGGGTGAAGAACCCGGCCGCGATGGTGATCCCCAGCTCGCCGGCGAGTCGGCGCAGCAGTGTCGGCGTCGCTCCGTCGTCAAGGTCCTCGGCCGCCGCGCGGACGGAAGATCCGAACCAGCTGCTCGTCGCCTCGGGGAAGACGACGAGCGCCGCTCCCTGGCGAGCTGCCTCTTGCGCTGCCCCGCGGACCTGTCGAAGGTTGTCCTCGCGGTCGTCGGTGGATCGGATCTGCGCCGCGGCCACGGTGAACGACCGCTGCGCAGGGGTGTCGTCGGTGCTCATGTCAGGCTCCTTGGGCGCTGGCGGTCGGTCTCGCCAGACTACGCATGCCAGACTCGGCACACGCCGAGCGCGGCGGCGATGCACTCACAGGTATTGGCCGAGCTGATCCAGTCCCTCCTCGCCAAGCACCTCTCCCGCGAGCAGCGGGATCTGGGTGACCGGCAGTCCGGGCAGCAGCTCGGCAAGCCGGGTGAGGTGTCCGTCCTCGACCTCGCGCCGAGCTGCCAGGAGATCCCCGGCGCCGGCGGGCGACCGCTTGTTGACGACCAGCGCCCCCACCGACATCCCGGCCCGACTCAGCTGAGCGTGCAGCTCGGCGCTCTCCAGGACCGGTAGGCGCTCGGCGGCGAGCACGATGACGAAGGCTGCGCGCTGCTCGTCCTGCAACAGGTCGCGCATCCCGCCCAGGCGTGCCTGCCGACGCTCCAGGATGGCCCGGATCTCCTCGTCGCGACGCTCCCGACGGTCTCGGGCCCCGCCGCGTTCGCCACCGTCCGGCGCCAGGCCCCGCGCTGCCGCACCGAAGCGGGCCGAGCGCTCCTGGCGCCGTAGCAGCCCGTCGGTCCATGCCTGCATCATCTCCGGGAGGGCCAGCAGCCTGGCGGTGTGACCGGACGGCGCGGTGTCGACGACGACGAGCTCCCCGGGCCGCCGCTGCTCGAGCACCTCAGCCAGCCGCTCGAGCACCGCTGCCTCATGGGTGCCCGGCGCGTCGCGGGCGAGATCGAGGTGACGCGCCACCTCGCCGTGGAGACGCTCCGGCATGAGCCGCTGGAGGGTGGAGCGCACGGCGCGCAGGTGGTCCTCGGTGGTCCGGGCGGGGTCGATCTCCAGACTCCGCAGGCCGCCGGCGCGGGTCGAAGCCGGCAGCAGGTCCACCGGCTCGTCCCCGACCTCTCTCCCCCAGAGGTGGCCGAGGTTGTGCGCGGGGTCGGTCGAGACCACGAGCGCCCTTCGCCCACTGCGCGCCGCGCCGAGCGCGAGCGCGCTGGCCACCGCGGTCTTGCCGACCCCGCCCTTGCCGCCCACGAAGATCACCTCGCGCTCGGCCGCGAGGGCATGCACCTCGCCCATCAGCAGCAGCTGAGGTGCTCGAGCGGGCTGGAGTCCAGGCCCATCCGGCGGTGCCAGGCGTGCACCTCGTCGTAGACCGCAGGCAGCAGCTCGAGGGTGTAGAAGGACGCCGGTCCTGGCACACCGAGCGCCTCAGCCATGACGATGACCATGAGCAGGTCGTCCTCCTCGCGCTGGGCCCGAGCCAGGGTGCGTCGGTAGGGAGCCGCGTACGCCTCCGCCAGTCCACGGCGCAGCCCCGCGAGCCGGCTGCGCCCGCTCACGTCCGCTCCTTCACCTCGGCCTCGCTCAGCTCGGCGAGCTCGGCGTCGTCGTCGCCGTCGTAGCCCCTCGCCTTGCTCATCGCGGTCACCGCCTCGACGAGCACCCAGACCGCGGCGACGAGGATCACGAGGTCGAGCCCGAGGAGGAGCCAGTTCTGCTCGCTCCAGAAGGTGCCCAGCTGGATGAAGAGGGCGTAGATCGTGACGATGCCCAGGAAGACCAGGGGCACGAGGGCAGGCAGCGGGGTCCGACCACGACGGATGAGCATGATCGCGACGATCGAGAGGCTCAGCGCCGCCATGAGCTGGTTGGTCGTGCCGAAGAGCGGCCAGATGAGCAGCCCGCCGGAGCCGTCGGCGCCGGCGCCGAAGGTCAGCGCGAGAGCCACGCCGACCGCGATGACCGTCGCGACGAGCTTGCCGAGCCGCACGCCGGCGATGTCGCCGATCTCCTGGACGACGAAGCGCTGCAGGCGCACCCCGGTGTCCATCGTCGTCGCGGCGAAGAGGATCGCGGTGGTGGCCATGACCGTCGCGGCGAGCGACTGCGGCAACCCCAGGCCCGCCTCGACGATCCGTCCACCACCTTCGACGAAGGCGGTCACGCCACCGTCGTTGAACGCCTGGTAGGTCTCCTCCCAGTCCGAGAGGGTGGCGAAGCCGGCGGTCGTCGCGATGATCGCGCCGAGGGCGAGCAGCCCCTCGCCGACCGCACCGAAGTAGCCGACGAACCGGGCGTCGCTCTCCTTGGCCAGCTGCTTGCTGCTCGTGCCCGAGCTGACCATGCCGTGGAACCCGCTGATCGCCCCGCAGGCGATGGTCACGAAGAGCAGCGGCACGAGCGACGGGGTGCCGTCGGGCACCTCCTGGTTGTACGACGGGGCGACGATCTGCGGGCGGGCCAGGAGCACCGAGCCGTAGAGGATGCCCAGGGCGATGAAGAGCTGCAACCCGTTGATGTAGTCACGGGGCTGGAGCAGCACCCACACCGGGAGCAGGGAGGCGATGCCGGCGTAGAGGAAGAGCAGGACGATCCAGACCGCCTTGTCGGGCAGGCCCAGCACCGTCTCGGGCAGCGCCAGCGGAGCCGAGTCGCCAATCCAGATGAGGGCGTAGAGGGCGAGGACGCCGACGACGGAGACGAGCGGCAGGCTCCAGCGCAGCCGGTAGATCGCCTGGCCGATGAGCAACGCGACGACGAGGGCACCCCAGGTCGGGATCACCGCCGTCGGTGTCGCGATGAGCAGGTTGGCGATGACGACGGCGAAGGCCGCGTTGACCATGAGCAGCAGCAAGAAGATCACGACGAGGAAGAGGTTGCGTCCCCGCGCGCCGATGTACCGCCCGGACAGCGCCCCGATCGAGCGGCCCCGGTTGCGCACCGACGCCCACAGCGCCCCCAGGTCGTGCGCTCCGGCGAAGAAGACCGTGCCGATCGTCACCCAGAGGAAGGCTGGCAGCCAGCCCCAGATGACCGCGACGGCGGGGCCGACGATCGGCGCGGCACCGGCGACGGAGGTGAAGTGGTGGCCCCACAGGACGAACTTGTTCGTCGGGACGTAGTCGACCCCGTCCTCGAGCTGCACCGCCGGGGTGGGCCGGGAGTCGTCCAGCGCGTAGATCTTCTCCGCGAGGAATCGCGAGTACAAGACGTAGCCGGCGAGGATCATGCCGATCCCGATGACGGAGAGCAGCAGGGAGTTCATGTCGTCACGTCCTCGTCGACGTCGGTGTGGTCTGCGTCACCCGACCGTACACGCCCCGATCTGGTCGAGCTGCCAGGCCCACTCCCACGCCGTTTGCTCCCACGCCGCGTAGCGCCCGGAGCGTCCGCCATGACCGGCCACCATCTCGGTGCGCAGCAGGATCGGTGCGGTCGCCGGGTCGTTCGTCGTCAGGTCGCGCAGCCGCGCCACCCACTTCGCCGGCTCGGTGAAGCTGACCCGGGTGTCGTTGAGCGAGGTCGTCGCGAGGATCGCCGGATAGGCGGTTGCGGCGACGTTCTCGTACGGGCTGTAGCCGCGCATGTAGTCGTAGACCTCGGCATGATGCAGCGGGTCGCCCCACTCGTCCCACTCCCCGACGGTCAGCGGCAGCTCCGGGCGCAGGATCGTCGTGAGCGCGTCGACGAAGGGCACCGCGGCGAGCACCGAGCGCCACAGCTGTGGCGCGAGGTTGGCAGCGGCACCGACGAGCAGGCCGCCGGCCGACCCCCCTTCGGCCGCCAGGCGGTCTTGGGCCACCCAGCCGGACTCGACGAGGTGGCGACCGCAGTCGACGAAGTCGGTGAAGGTGTTCTGCTTGCGCTCGAGCCGCCCGTCCTCGTACCAGGCGCGTCCCATCTCACCGCCGCCGCGCACGTGCGCCACGGCGTAGACGACCCCGCGGTCGAGCAGCGAGAGCCGCGCGATCGAGAAGTACGGGTCGAGGCTGATCTCGTAGCTGCCGTACCCGGTGAGCCACCCGGGGTTGCTCCCGTCCGGGACGACGCCGCGGCGAGTGACGATCGAGAGCGGGATCGTCGTGCCGTCCTCTGCGCTGACCCACTCGCGGCGCTGCTCGTAGTCCTTCAGGTCGACCCCGAGGACCGGCTGCTGCTTGAGCGTGACCTGCTCGCCGGTGGCGACGACGACGTCGAGGACGGTGCGCGGGCTGACCCAGCTCTCGTGGGTGACCCGCACCCGGTCGGTGTCCGGGTCGGCCGCGCCGATCAGCCCGAGCGTGGCCATGGGGTCCTCGCTGACCACCAGGTCGTGCGGGGCGGCGTAGTCGGACCCGGCGAAGGGGGCGGAGCGGGTCGTGCGCGGGAGCACCCGGGCGGCGGGCACCCCGTCCTTGCGAAGGGAGAGGACGGCGAAGTCGTCGTAGGCCTCGGCGTGGAGGAACCGCTCGCCGTCGACCCGCTCGAGCAGGGGCTGCCAGTCCTCGGAGGACGTCGAGTCCAGCGGGGCCCAGGAGAGGTCCCACTCGCGGTGGCGGCGGTTGTGGGTGATGAGCAGGTGGTCGGCGGCGGGCTCGACCTCGTACTCCACGCCCTCCTCTCGGGGAGAGACGCACCGCGCCGGCCCCGTCGGGTCGTCGGCGTCGATCAGATGGGTCTCGCTCGTGGTGCGGCTGCCGAGCGCGATGACGACCCAGCGGTCGTCGCGGCTCGGGGCGATGCCCATCCAGAAGCGCTCGTCGTCCTCCTGGTGGACCAGGACATCACCGGAAGCTGCGGACCCGACCTCGTGCCGCCACACCTGGTAGGGGCGCCACGCCTGGTCGACCCGCACCGTGAAGAGGTGAGAGCCGTCGCGGGAGAAGACCGCGCCGTAGCCCGCACCGCTGATGGCGTCGTCGAGGACCTCGCCGCTGGCGATGTCGAGCACGACGACGTCGAAGCGCTCGTCGCCGGCGGTGTCGACCGAGTAGGCCAGGCGGGTGTGGTCGGGGCTGACCTCGAAGGCGCCGAGGGCGAAGAAGTCGTGGCCCTCGGCCACCGCGTTCTCGTCGAGGAGCACCTGCTCGCCCGGCAAGGCCGCTCCCGGCTCGAGGTCGGGCACGTCGCTGCGGTCGCGCAGCGGCGCCCGGCAGTGGATGCCGTACTGAAGCCCCTCGACGGTGCGGGTGTAGTACCACCACGGCCCGGCGGGCATGGGCACGGTGAGGTCGGTCTCGAGGGTTCGTGAGCGGATCTCCTGCACGATCTCCTGCCGCACCGGCTCCAGGTGATCCGTCATCGCCTCGGCGTAGGCGTTCTCGGCGCGCAGGTGCTCCAGCACCTCTGCGGAGTCTCCGTCGCGCAGCCACTCGTAGGGGTCCTCGAAGACCTGCCCGTGGTGCTCTCGGCGCCAGCTGCCGGTGCGCGCGACGGGCGGCGTGGGACGGGCCGGGGACTGCTCACCCATCAGGCCGACACCGCTCGCGGGCCGAGGAGCACCTTGAGGTCGGCGATGAGCGCCTCGGAGACGTCGACCCGCCACGCCGGGTCCACCGCCATGGTGACCGACCGACCGGGTTGCATGAGCCGCAGGTGGACCTCGGTGGTGCCGGGGTGCTGGCCGAGCACGTCCTTGATCTGCTCGATCCGACCGGTGGTGGCCCGGCGCAGGTCCATCGAGAGGGTGATCGGGCCGCGTGGGCCGTCGGTGATCTCGGGGATCGTCAACGACTCGGCGTAGATGCTCACCGAGTCGTCGCGCACGTTGATCCGGCCCTTGACCACGACGACGATGTCCTGGGTGAGCATCGTTGAGACGGTCATGTAGGTCTTGGGGAAGAAGAGGCACTCGATCGAGCCCTCGAGGTCCTCGACGGTGGCGATCGCCCACAGGTCGCCCTTCTTGGTCCGCTTGACGGACAGGCCGGTGACGAGGCCGGCGATGGTCACGTCACCCTTGCGCTCCTCGAGGGACTCGGCCTGGGTGAGGCTAGAGATCGCGGTGTCGGCGGCGCGCTGGAGCACGTGCTCGACCCCGAAGAGCGGATGGTCGCTGACGTAGAGACCGAGCATCTCCCGCTCGAAGCTCAGCTTGGCCTGCTTGTCCCATTCGACGTCCGGGACGGTGCGCAGCCCCATCGCGTCGATGCCGGCGGGCGTGTCGTCGTCGTCGCCGCCGAGGAGATCCCAGAGGCTGTCCTGACCGACGGCTTCCTGGCGCTTGACCGAGACGAAGGCGTCGACGTACTCCTCGTGCACCATGACCAGCCCCTGGCGCGGGTGCTCGAGGTCGTCGAACGCTCCGGCCTTGATGAGCGACTCGATGGTGCGCTTGTTGCACACGACGGCGGGGCACTTGGAGAGGAAGTCCTCGAAGGAAGTGAAGCGGCCCTTCTCCTCGCGGGCGCGCACGATCGCGTCGACGACGTTGCGGCCGACGTTGCGGATCGCCTCCAGGCCGAACCTGATGTCCTCCCCCACGGCGGCGAAGCGTCCGACGGACTCGTTGACCGACGGGGGGAGCACGCGCACCTTCATGTGCCGGCACTCCCCGAGGTAGAGCGCCGACTTGTCCTTGTCGTCACCGACGGAGGTGAGCAGGGCGGCCATGTACTCGGCGGGGTAGTTGGCCTTGAGGTAGGCCGTCCAGTACGACACGAGGCCGTAGGCGGCGGTGTGCGCCTTGTTGAAGGCATAGTCGGAGAACGGGACGAGGACTCCCCACAACGCCGCGATCGACGCCTCGTTGTAGCCGCCGGCCTTCATCCCCTCGCTGAAGGGGACGTACTCGGCGTCGAGGACCTCCTTCTTCTTCTTGCCCATCGCGCGCCGGAGGAGATCGGCGTTGCCGAGGGTGTACCCCGCCAGCTTCTGCGCGATCTCCATCACCTGTTCCTGGTAGATGCACAAACCGTAGGTCGTGCCGAGGATCGGCTCGAGCGCCTCCACCATCTGCGGCTGCAGCTTGCCCTCGAGCTGGGGGTCTAGCGGTGTCGGCTTCTGCTTGCCGTTCTTGCGCAGCGCGAAGTTGGTGTGGGCGTTGACGCCCATCGGGCCGGGCCGGTACAGCGCGAGCGCGGCGGAGATGTCCTCGAAGTTGTCCGGCTGCATCAGACGCAGCAGGGTGCGCATGCCGCCACCGTCGAGCTGGAAGACCCCGAGCGTGTCCCCGCGCGCGAGCAGCTCGTAGGTCTTGGGGTCGGTCATGTCCTTGCTCAGCGCGTCGAGGTCGATCTCGAGGTCGCGGTTGAGCTTCACGTTCTCCAGGGCGTCGTCGAGGATCGTGAGGTTGCGCAGGCCGAGGAAGTCCATCTTGACCAGGCCGAGGTTCTCGCAGCTCGGGTAGTCGAACTGGGTGAGCACCTGCCCGTCCTGGAGGCGCCGCATGATGGGGATGACGTCGATCAGCGGCTCGCTGGACATGATCACGCCGGCGGCGTGCACCCCCCACTGCCGCTTCAGGCCCTCCAACCCCTTCGCGGTCTCGAGGATCTCCGCGAAGTTCGACTCGCTCGCGACGAGGTCGCGGAACTCCTGGCCCTCGGCATAGCGCTCGTGCTCGCTGTCCCACATCTTGCTCAGCGGCACGCCCTTGCCCATGACGTCGGCGGGCATGGCCTTGGTCAGCTGTTCACCGACGGCGAAGGGGTGACCCATCACCCTGGCCGCATCCTTGACCGCTTGCTTGGCCTTGATCGTCCCGTAGGTCGCGATCATCGCGACGCGTTCGTCGCCGTACTTCTCGGTGACGTAGCGGATCACCTCGCTGCGGCGCCGCTCGTCGAAGTCGACGTCGAAGTCGGGCATCGACCTACGCTCGGGGTTGAGGAAGCGCTCGAAGATCAGGCCGTGCGGGACCGGGTCAAGGTCGGTGATCCCCATCGCATACGCGCACATCGAGCCCGCTCCGGAGCCTCGCCCGGGCCCCACCCGGATGCCGTTGTCCTTGGCCCAGTTGATGAAGTCCGCCACGACGAGGAAGTACCCCGGGTATCCCTTTCCGACGATCACCTCGATCTCGTAGTCGGCCTGCCGGGTGGCGTACTCGGGCACACCGTCGGGGAAGCGCTTGGCCAGCCCCGAGCGCACCTCCTTGACGAACCACGACTCCTCGGTCTCCCCGGGCGGGCAGTCGAAGCGCGGCATGAAGCGCCCTTCGCCCTCGGTGAAGGACACCTCGCACATGTCGGCGACGAGGAGGGTGTTGTCGCACGCCTCCGGCAGCTCACGCCACAGGTGACGCATCTCATCCGGCGACTTCAGGTAGTAGCCGTCGCCCTCGAAGGAGAACCGGTCCGGGTCGAGCAGCGTCGACCCGGAGTTGATGCACAGCAGCGCGTCCTGCGCGATGCTGTCCTCCTTCTTGACGTAGTGCAGGTCGTTGGTCGCCAGCAGCGGCAGCCCGAGCTCGCGCCCGAGCCGCAGCAGGTCCTCGCGGACCCGGCGCTCGATGGCGATGCCGTGGTCCATCAGCTCGAGGAAGTAGTGCTCCGCCCCGAAGATGTCGCGGAACTCCGACGCCGCCGCGAGCGCCTCGTCGTACTGCCCCATCCGCAGCCGGGTCTGGATCTCGCCCGACGGGCAGCCGGTCGTGGCGATGAGCCCCTCGCCGTACTGGCTCAGCAGCTCGCGGTCCAGGCGCGGCCACTTCGCGTAGACCGAGTCCAGCGACCCGCGCGAGCTCATCGTGAAGAGGTTGTGCATGCCGGTGTTGTTGCGGGCCAGCAGCGTCATGTGGGTGTACGCGCCACCACCGGAGACGTCGTCGCGCGGGTTGCTCCGGTCACCGCCGAAGCGCACCCGGGTCTTGTCGCTGCGGTGCGTCCCCGGCGCCACGTAGGCCTCGACCCCGATGATCGGCTTGACGTCGTACTTCTGCGCCGTCGACCAGAACTCGTAGGCCCCGAAGAGGTAGCCGTGATCGGTCGTCGCGATCGCCGGCATCCCCATCTCCTGGGCGGTCGCGAACATGTCCTCGATCCGGGCCGCACCGTCGAGCATCGAGTACTCGGTGTGGTTGTGCAGGTGGACGAAGTTCTTCTCGCGAGGCAGGGGCTGTGGCATCCCCGCGATTCTAGGACGAGGCGCTGACACCCCTTCGCCAGCCGCCACGGGGCGGCGGGACTCGCTACGGTCTGATGCCATGTTCGTCCCGATGTCCGTCAACGACTTCATCGACCGCGCAGCGACGGTCTACGGCGACCGGGTGGCGGTGGTCGACGAACCGGACCAGCCCGCTCCCCCGCTCGAGGGCCTCACCTCCACCCGCCTACGCGAGCTGGCCCACGCCCAGGCGGCCCACCTCGACGCCCTGGGCGTCGGGCCCGGCGAGCGGGTCGCCGTCGTCTCGCAGAACTCGGCGCGGCTGCTCGTGAGCTTCTTCGGCGTGTGCGGGTCGGGTCGGGTGCTCGTCCCGGTCAACTTCCGCCTCGCCCCGGAGGAGGTGCGGTACATCGTCGAGCACTCCGGCGCCCGGGTGCTCTACATCGACCCCGAGCTCACCGCCATCCGGGCGGAGGTGAGTGCCGAGCACACGTTCGTCCTCGGTGAGGACGAGGACCTCTTCGGTACCGAGCGCGAGGACTCTCCCGAGCCGCGAGCGTGGCAGCCGGACGAGAACGCGACGGCGACGATCAACTACACCTCGGGGACCACGGCCAGGCCGAAGGGGGTGCAGATCACCCATCGCAACATCTGGGTCAATGCCCTCACCTTCGCGCTGCACGCCGGGATCACCGACCGAGACGTGTACCTGCACACCTTGCCGATGTTCCACGCCAACGGCTGGGGCATGCCCTTCGCGCTGACCGGGCTGGGCGTCCCGCAGGTCGTGCTGCGCAAGGTCGACGGGGCCGAGATCCTGCGGCGGGTGGAGGAGCACGGCGTCACCGTGATGTGTGCCGCCCCCGCCGTGGTCGCCGCCGTCCTCGACGCAGCCGCTCGGTGGAAGGGCGAGATCCCGGGTCGGGACCGCGTGCGGATCATCGTCGCCGGCGCTCCGCCGCCCACCGAGACCGTCGCCCGGGTCGAGTCGGAGCTGGGCTGGGAGTTCATCCAGATCTACGGGCTGACCGAGACCAGCCCGCTGCTGACGATCAACCGCGCCCGCGCCGAGTGGGACGAGCTCCCGGCCCAGGAGCGGGCCACCCGGCTCGTCCGGGCCGGGGCGCCGGCGCTGGGCGTGCGGATGGCGCTCTCGGACTCCGGCGAGCTGCTCGCCCGGAGCAATGTCGTCATGGAGGGGTACTGGGAGCAGCCGGAGGAGAGCGCGCGGGCGCTGGAGGACGGGTGGTTCCACACCGGCGACGGCGGCTCGATCGACGACGAGGGCTACGTCACCATCAGCGACCGACGCAAGGACGTCATCATCACCGGCGGGGAGAACGTGTCCTCGATCGAGGTCGAGGACGTGATCTTCTCCCACCCCGACGTGACCGAGGTGGCCGTGATCGGAGTGCCCAGCGAGAAGTGGGGCGAGACGATCAAGGCCCTCGTCGTCCTCACCGAGGGCAGCACCGCGACCGAGGCGGACATCATCGCGTGGTGCAAGAGCCGGATCGCCGGGTACAAGGCGCCTACCTCGGTCGAAATCCGCGAGGACCTCGCCCGCACCGCGACCGGCAAGCTGCAGAAGTTCAAGCTGCGCGCCCCGTACTGGCAAGGCCAGGACCGAGGCGTCAGCTAGGGCGCGCCCGAGCGCCCGGTCGGGCGAGGGTGGACCGGTCAGGCCAGGTCGTCCAACCGGTCCAGCGCCTCCTGCAGGTCTGCCGGGTAGCTGCTGCGGAACTCGACGTACTCCCCCGACCCCGGGTGGACGAAGCCCAGCCCCATCGCGTGCAGCCACTGCCGTTGCAATCCCAGACGAGTCCCGAGCGAGGGGTCCGCGCCGTACATCGGGTCGCCCACGCACGGGTGCTTCAGCGCGGCCATGTGCACCCTGATCTGGTGGGTCCGTCCGGTCTCGAGGTGCACCTCGAGCAGGGACGCGTGCCGGTAGGCCTCGATCAGCTCATAGTGCGTCACCGCCGGCTTGCCCGAGTCCATGACCGCGAACTTGAAGTCGTGCCCCGGGTGCCGGCCGATCGGCGCGTCGATCGTGCCGACGAGCGGGTCGGGCAGGCCCTGGACCAATGCGTGGTAGACCTTGTCGACCGTGCGCTCCTTGAAGGCGCGCTTGAGCACCGAGTAGGCGTGCTCGCTCTTGCACACCACCATCAGCCCGGAGGTGCCGACGTCGAGGCGAGAGACGATGCCCTGACGCTCGCTCGCCCCGCTCGTGCTGATCCGGTAGCCCGCCGCCGCGAGACTCCCGAGCACCGTCGGCCCGCTCCACCCGACGCTCGGGTGCGCGGCCACCCCGACCGGCTTGTCGACGACGACGATGTCGTCGTCGTCGTGGATGACGCGCATGCCCGGCACCGGCTCGGCGACCACCTCCAGGCCCGGGGTCTCCCCGGGAGAGGGCAGCGAGATCTCGACGTGGCTGCCCGGATGGACGCGCTCGGACTTCGTCGCGGCCGCACCGTCGAGGAGGATCTTGCCCTCCGCCGCCAGGTCGGCGGCCTTGCTGCGCGACACCCCGAAGAGCCGGGCGACGGCGGTGTCGAGCCGCTCCCCGGCCAGCCCGTCGGGGACGAGGACGTTGCGCACCTCAGGCATGGTCCTCCCCCTTCGCCCCGACGACGCCGGGCTCCTCCCCGGCTCGGGCGTGCCGCCCGCCCTTGACCCCGTCCAGCCCGACGTCGCTGAGGCTGAGCCAGAGCAGGCCCACAGCGCCGATGACGATCGCGACGTCGGCGATGTTGCCCACGAAGAGGCCGCCGTAGTCGATGAAGTCGATGACGTGCCCCTTGCCCGGCGCGGGCTCCCGGAAGAAGCGGTCGTAGAGGTTGCCGAGAGACCCGCCGAAGAGCGCACCCAGCGACAGCGCCCAGCCGACGCTGCGGGTGCGCCAGGCGGCAACGGCGACGACGACGGTGATCACCACGGCCAGGCCGGTCATGACGAGCGTGCTCGAGCCCCCCAGGCTGAACGCCGCGCCCGGGTTGCGGATGAGGCGCAGGCTGAGCAGGTCGCCGAGGAGCGGGACGACGTGACCGTCGTCGAGGGATCGGAGGGCCCAGACCTTGCTCGCCTGGTCGGCGACCAGGCAGGCTGCGGCGACGAGGGCGAAGGGGGTGAGCGTGGCCCTGGTCAGCGCCGCTCCTGCTTGGTCTTGCATGGCACGCACAGGGTCGCACGCGGATAGGCCTGAAGTCGAAGCTTGCCGATCGCGTTGCCGCAGGACTCGCACTGCCCGTAGCTACCGTCCTCGAGGCGCTCGAGCGCGTGCAGGTTCTGGATCAGCATCGAGCGGGCGTTGTTGGTGAGCGTGATCTCCTGCTCGCGCTCGAAGGTCTTGGCGCCCTGGTCCGCCTGGTCGTCGCCCGCGCCGTCGGCGTGATCGCGCATGAGGTCGACCAGCTCGTGCTCGGCCACCTCGATCTCCTCGCGGAGGCGCTCGACCTCGCCCTCGATCTCGGCCCGCACCGACTTCAGCTCGGACTTGGTCCACGGGCTCTCGTCCTCACGGACCACGAGTCGCGGGGCGAGCGTGCCGGCGCTGCTCCGCCCGCGACGGGGGGCGGTCTGCGACGACGCCCTGGTCGCGGTCTTCTTCGTCGGCGCTGCGTTCTTCGCCGTGGCCTTCTTCGCCGTGGCTTTCTTCGCGCTGGTCTTCGTGCTCTTCTTCGCCGGCACTGCCTTCTTCGGCGTGGCCTTCTTCGCGCTGGTCTTCTTCGCGCTGGCCTTCGTGCTCTTCTTCGCCGGCACTGCCTTCTTCGTCGTGGCCTTCTTCGCGCTCTTCTTCGCCGGCGCCGCCTTCTTCGCCGAGGTCGACGTCTTCGCGGTGGCCTTCTTCGTGGCGCCCGTCTTCTTGGGCGGCGCCTTCTTCGCCGATCCGGCGGATGTCGACCTGGCCATGACCGTCCTCACGTCGAACGACCCGCATGGTGCGGGCCGAGGGTGGCCGCAGGATAGACGCTCCCTACGGCCGACGGCTACCGGAACGCGCCCGGAGATGCGGAACGGGGCGGTGCATCGTCACGATGCACCGCCCCGCCCGTGGTCTGCGGGTACCGCTCGATCAGGCCTGCTTCTGCTCCTGGCGCGGGTCACCCTTGGGCTGAACCCCCACCGTGTCGAGCTCGCGAAGCTGCCCGGAGATGTAGTCCTTGAGCCGGCTGCGGTAGTCCTTCTCGAAGGCCTTGAGGTCCGCGATCTGCTTCTCGATCGTGGACTTCTGCTGCTCGAGCTCTCCGAGGATGCGCTTGCGCTTGTCCTCCGCCTCGGCAACCATGCCCTCCGACTTCGTCGTGGCGTCGCCGATCAGCTTGTCGCGCTGGCTGGTGCCCTCGCCGATCAGCTTCTCGTTCTGCGCCCGGCCCTTGGCGACGAGGTCGTCGTGCTCGGCCTGGCCCTTGGCGCGGGTCTCCTGCGCATTGGCCTGGGCCTCGGCGACCAGCTTGTCGCGCTGGCTCTGGCCCTCGGCCACGTGCTCGTCGTGCAGCTTCTGCGCCAGGGCGATCAAGCCCGCTGCGCCGCCCCCACCGGCGGCTGCGCCTCCGGCCAGGGCCGCCATGCTGCTGCTGCCGTCGCTCTGCGGCGGCGTGGCCGCGCCGGCCTCCTCCATCCGACGACGCGAGTCGGCCTCGGCCTTCTCGGCGTCGGCGTTCGCCTTCGTGATCCGCTCCTGGGCGGCCCGCTCGGCCTCGTCGGCACGCGCGTTGACCGTGCTGATCCGCTCCTCGGCACCTCGCTCTGCGTCGGCGACCTGCGCGTCCTGGTCCTTGCGGGCCTTCTCGTCGCGGCCTCGCGCGGCGTCGGCGCTCTTGTCCTGCGCGTCCTGCTCGCTTGCCTTGGCGCGGGCGTCCTCGAGGGCGGACTCGGTCCGCTCCAGCCGAGCCTTGAGCTCGCGGTTCTCCTTGAGCAGCGAGTCGTTCTCCTTGGCGATCGCACCGTCGTCGGCCGCTCCAGCACCCGACCCCGCGGCGGCCGCGGTGGACTCGCCCGTCGCGGCAGAGCCACCGTCCTGGACGCGGGCGCGCAGGTCCTCGTTCTCCTTGACCATCCGTCGCATCTCCGCGACGACCTCGTCCAGGAAGTCGTCGACCTCCCGCTCGTCGTAGCCACGACGGAACTGGGTCTGGGTGAACGTCTTGTTGAGGACGTCCTCTGGCGTCAGCGCCATCTTTTCTCCTCGTTGCACGGTCATCGCGCCCTGAAGGACATCGGGCGCCGATGCATCAGCAGGCGTACCGCGTCAGCCTAGACGATGCTCAGCAGGATCGATACTCCGAGGATCAGCACGAGGAAGGCGAGGTCGAGCTGCACCCCGCCGAGCCGAAGCGGGGGGATGACTCGCCGCAGGGCGCGCAGCGGTGGGTCGGTGATCGTGTAGACGGCCTCGGCGACGACGAGGACGATCCCTCGCGGACGCCAGTCCCGCGCGAAGACCTGGATCCAGTCGAAGACCAGCCGCGCCAGGAGCACGAGGAAGAAGGCGTAGAGCACCAGGTGCAGCACCGCGCGGAGGAGTTCCATGGCTCATTGATACCCGAGAGACCTGGCAGTCGTGGAGCGCGGGTCGCCCCGCTCCGTTGCGACAGGAGGGCGAAGGGGTGAAACGACGCCAGGGCGCCCCCGCGAGTGTCCGCGGGGGCGCCCTGTGGGACGCGTGGGGTGTGCGAAGGGGGGTCAGCTCTGGTTGAAGAGGTTCCTCGCCGCAGGACCGTCGGAGGACTCGGCTGCCACCTCGACATGCTCGGGCGAGAGCAGGAAGACCTTGTTGGTCACCCGCTCGATCGTGCCGTGCAGACCGAACACCAGGCCGGCGGCGAAGTCCACGAGCCGTTTGGCGTCGGCGTCGTCCATGTCGGTGAGGTTCATGATGACCGGCACGTCGTCGCGGAAGCTCTCACCGATGGCGCGGGCGTCGTTGTAGGTGCTCGGGTGGATCGTCGTGATCCGGTTCAGCGGCCCGACGGAGACCTCCCGCACCGCGGCCCGTCGGTCAGCCTGCTCCACCGGGTGAAGCCTGGTGACAGCCGCCTGCGGAGCCTCCTCGATCTCGTACTCGGCCTGAGCGTCGTCGACCAGCTGATCGTCGTACTCGTCGTACCTCTGCTCCTCGGCGAACCCGAGGTAGACCATCGCGTCACGAAGTCCCATGTCTTGATCCTTGCCTCAGCCGAACACGGCTGGCCGATTCACCGTCGCGACTGAAGTTACCGGTGTGACTCACGAGATCCGAGGATTGCCGACCCGACACGCAGGTGTGTCGCACCGTGAGCGATGGCCTGCTCCAGGTCCGAGCTCATACCCGCCGAGACGATCTTCGCCTCCGGGTGCGCCTCTCTCAGCCGCGCGGACAGGTCCTGCAGACGGGCGAAGGCCTCGGCAGGGTCCGCGCCACGCGGCGCGACGGCCATGACGCCGCCGAGGCGCAGCCCGCTCTCGACCACCTGGTCGCCGAGCTCGATCACGGCACCGGGCGCGGCTCCGCCACGGCCTGGGTCCTCCCCGTCGAGGTCGACCTGGATCAGGGCGGTCAGGTCATGACCCTCTCCGGCTCCCTTCGCCAGAGCACGCACGATCTTGGGTCGATCCACCGAGTGCACGACATCGGCGAACCCCGCCACCAGCGCTGCTTTGTTGCTCTGCAGCTGCCCGACGAAGTGGACCCGGACGTCGGCGGGCAGCGCGCCTTCGTCGACGAGCTTGGCCTGCGCCTCCTGCGCCTTGTTCTCGCCGAGGTCGCGGACCCCGAGCTCGAGGAGCAGGTCGACATCGCTGCGAGGGAAGTACTTCGTCACGACGACGACGTGCACGTCGTCCCGGCGGCGGCCGGCGTCACGGCACGCGGCGTCGACCCGGTCGTCGAGCGCGCGCAGCGCGTGACCCAGCTCGTCGCGTCTGGCGGATCGGTCGGTCACGAGGACAGGCCTACCACGCCGGCCAGCCGGCCGGTGCGCCCGTCCCGGCGGTAGGAGTACAGCGAGTCGTCCTCGCGCGTGCACCCCGGGAGCCAGGTGCAGGAGGTGACGGCGGGCAGGGTGGCGAGCTGGGCCATCACCGCTCCGGCCACGTCGATCGCCGGCGTGCCGCCCCAGGTCATGGCGTAGGCCGCGGGGTTCTCCGCCGCCGCCTCGGACCGCATCTTCGCCGGGACCTCGTAGCACCGCGAGCAGACCGACGGGCCGATGACCGCGCTGATGTCCGATGCCCCCAGGTCGGCCATCGCCTCGACGACCGCGGGCACGACACCTGCGAGCATCCCCGGCCGGCCGGCGTGCGCCACCCCGACCACCCCCGCCGCCGGGTCGGCGAGCATCACCGGGGTGCAGTCCGCGACGAGGACTGCTAGCGCGAGACCGGGGGTCGTCGTGACCATCGCGTCGCACGTCGGCTCGCCACTCGCGTCGCCCACCTGCTCGACCGCAGCACCGTGCACCTGCCGCATGTAGGCCACCGGCACGCCGAGACGCTCGCTCAGCACCTGCCGGTTCCTTTGGACAGACTTCTCGACGTCGTCGACGTGGCTGCCGAGGTTCAGCCCGGCGTACTCCCCGTCGCTCACCCCACCGTGCCGGTGGGTGAGCGCGGTCAGCACACCTCCCGCACGGCGCTCCCAGCGCAGGGGGTCGCTCGGTGCGAGCACGCGCGGCTCAGCTCACTTGAGGAAGTCGGGCACGTCCAGGTCGTCACCGTCGTCGAAGGTGACCTGCCGCGGCGGCTGCTGCTGCGTAGCGGCGCGCTCACGCCCTTCGCCAGCGGTCCGCTCCTCCGGCTGCGAGCCAGCAGCGCCTTCGGCAGACGGCCGCTCGCCCTGACCCTGCGCCGCCTGACCGGCAGACTCGCGCGCCGGCTGCTCCACCGACCCGTCGATCGCCCCGGCCTGCTGCGGCGCCTGGCGCTGCGGCGTCGGCTCCTGCTCACGGCTGGGTGCGGAACCGGACTGGCCACCGGGCTGCGGCTGGCGAGGGTTCTGGCTGGACCCCTGGACGGTGCCGAGCGCCCGCTCGTCCGGGCGAGGGTTGGGCGAGCCGCCGTCGAACCCGGCGGCGATGACGGTGACCCGCACCTCGTCCCCAAGGGCGTCATCAACGACAGCACCGAAGATGATGTTCGCGTCGGGGTGGGCGGCTTCCTGAACCAGGCGCGCGGCCTCATTGATCTCGAAGAGGCCGATGTCGGACCCGCCCTGGACCGAGAGCAGGACACCGTGGGCCCCGTCAATGCTCGCCTCGAGGAGCGGGCTGCTGATCGCCAGCTCGGCGGCCTGGACCGCACGGTCCTCGCCCCGAGCCGAGCCGATCCCCATGAGCGCGGACCCGGCCCCCTGCATCACCGACTTGACGTCGGCGAAGTCGAGGTTGATCAGGCCGGGAGTGGTGATGAGGTCGGTGATGCCCTGGACACCGGAGAGCAGGACCTGGTCCGCACTGCGGAAGGCGTCGAGCATCGAGACGGCGCGGTCGCTGATCGAGAGCAGGCGGTCGTTCGGGATGACGATGAGCGTGTCGACCTCGTCGCGCAGCGCGCCGATGCCCGACTCGGCCTGGGTCGCTCGGCGGCGCCCCTCGAAGGTGAACGGTCGGGTGACCACACCGATGGTCAGCGCGCCGAGCGACTTCGCGATCTTGGCCACGACGGGCGCGCCACCGGTTCCGGTGCCGCCGCCTTCACCGGCGGTCACGAAGACCATGTCGGCACCCTTGAGCACCTCTTCGATCTCGTCCGAGTGGTCCTCGGCGGCCTTCTTGCCGACCTCCGGGTCCGCCCCCGCCCCCAGACCGCGGGTGAGGTCACGGCCCACGTCGAGCTTGACGTCGGCGTCGCTCATGAGCAGGGCCTGAGCGTCGGTGTTGATCGCGATGAACTCGACGCCCTTGAGGCCGACCTCGATCATCCGGTTGATCGCGTTGACACCCCCGCCGCCGATGCCGACGACCTTGATCACGGCGAGGTAGTTCTGGGCAGATGCCACGGGGGTCTCCTGGGTGGGTCCGACGGTGAGGGGCTCGCGCGGAGGTCACATCTCAACCTTGAGTAGAGGATTACTCCAAGATCATGACCTTGCGGATCCGACGGTATGCCCCTTCCCCCGCCACCGCAAGAACGGGCCCTGCGTGTCGAGATCCTCGGGTCACGCCCTAGCGCGTGACAGGCATCCGCGGAGTAGAGACGTCGATCCGCTGCGGCTTCTCCTCGAGCAGGACCGACAGTACCTCAACCTTTAGCTGAGGTTCTGATGCGTCGCCCCAGACGACGGTCGTCTTGCCGGCGCGGAAGGACACTCGCTCCGCGGGATCCACGGTCACCGACGAGACCGTCCGTCGGACTTCCTCGGGGAGGGACTCGAGCAGCGACAACGCGGCTCGGACACCGTCGGCCCCGACGTCCTCGGTGCCATCGGCTGTCACCGTGGGGACACCCTTGGGCGCCGACCGGGCGCGCTCGACGAGATTCCCGTCGATATCGTAGATCTCTACCTGACGTTTACTTTTCTGCACGGCCAGCGCAGGAACCCTGGGGACCACGTCGACCCTCAGGCTCGAGGGCCAGTCGCGCGATACCTCTGCGGACTCCACCGTCGGCCGCTCCTCGACGCGGTCCGTGAGCTCTGCGAGGTCTGACCGAGCCAGTGGGGTGCCCACCGAGCTCTCCAGCGACCCGCGGATCGCCTCCTGCTCCGGAGCGTCAACCCCGACGACCTGGACCGACCGCACGGCCAGCACGGGGCTGAGCAACAGCAGGTAGGCCAGGCCGAGGACGAGGGCGACACCCGCGACCCACGCCAGGACGCGGCGTCGACGAAGGGCGGTGATCCGTGCCGCCCGCTCGACGAACCGGTCGTGCTGCCCGTCTCGAGCGGTCATCGAGCGCCGAGCCTCTCGACGATCGTCCCGGCCAGCGCGGTGACGTCCCCGGCCCCCACGGTCATGACGATGTCACCGCTGCGAGCGTTGGAGACGACATGAGACAGCGCGTCCGCCTCCGAGCGCACCTGGACCGAGCGGCCTGCCGCGCGCAGTCCCGCCGCGACGAGCTCCGAGGTCACCCCCGGAACCGGGTCCTCACGGGCCCCGTAGATCTCGAGGAGGGTGACGTCGTCCGCGGCCGCCAGACCTCGCGCGAAGTCCTCGGCGAAGTCTCTGGTCCGCGAGTAGAGGTGCGGCTGGAAGATGACGTGCAGCCGACCCGGGCGGGCGATCTCGGCAGCGGTGCTGACGACCGCGGCGACCTTGCCGGGGTTGTGCGCGTAGTCGTCGACGACGGTGATCCCGTCGACCTCGCCACGGACCTCGAACCGTCGCCGGGTCCCGACGAACGCGGCCAGGCCCTCGAGGACGCGGTCGGGGTCGTGGCCGCACCCCTGCGTCGCGGCGAGGAAGGCACCCGCGGCGTTGAGCAGGTTGTGCCGGCCAGGGACTCGCAGCACCAATCGGTAGCTCCGCCGGGCCACGGTGAGGCGCGCCGACCCTCCATGCCCCTCGAGCGTCACTTCGTCGAGGCGGGCATCGGCGGTGTCGGAGAAGCCGTAGGACACGACCGTGCGGTCGCCGGACTCGCCACGGAACCTCTCCCCCAGCGACGCCGAGCCGGGGTCGTCGGCACACACCACGAGCAGACCCCCGGGACGGACGGTGCGGGCGAACTCCCCGTACGCGGCCTGGACGGTCGCGAAGTCACCGTAGAAGTCGAGGTGGTCCGGCTGGACGTTGGTGACGACGGCGACGTGCGGGTGGTAGACGAGGAAGGACCCGTCGGACTCGTCGGCCTCGGCGACGAAGTCGTCGCCCTCGCCCAGCGCGGCGTTCGTCCGCTGCTCGGCCAGCTCGCCCCCGAGGGCGAAGCTGGGAGCGGCCCCGATGTGCAGCAGCGCCGAGGTGAGCATCGAGGAGGTCGTCGTCTTGCCGTTGGCCCCGGCGACCGCGACCCGTCGGGAGTCCTGCATCGCCACGGCGAGCGCCTGGCTGCGGTGCAGGACCCGGGCCCCCGCCGCGCGCGCGGCGCCGAGCTCGACGTTGTCCTCGCGGATCGCCGAGGACACCACGACGGTGTCGGCGCCCTCGACCTGGCGTGGGTCGTGACCGATCGCGACGCGGGCGCCGCGGGCTCGCAGGTCGTCCAGGACGGGCCCGTCCTTGGCGTCGCTGCCGCTCACGGTCAGGCCCGCGTCGAGCAGCAGCCGCGCGACCGCGGACATCCCCGCGCCGCCGATGGCGAGGACGTGCACGTGAGCGAGCTGGTGCAGCGGCGGAAGGTCTGCCTCGACGTCGAACCGGAAGGGCAGCGCTGACCGGACGTTCATCGCCGTCCGCCCAAGCGCCAGGCCCGCACGACGAGGTCGGCGAGCAGCTCATCGGCGTCTCGCTCCCCGATGCCCTCGGCTGCGGCAGCCATCGCCGCCAACCGCCCTTCGTCGGTGAGCAGCGGGACCACCACGTCGCGCACCCACGCCGGGGTGACCTCGGAGTCCTCGGTCAGCGTCCCGCCGCCCGCCGCGACGACATCCCGCGCGTTGAGCCGCTGCTCCCCGTTGCCGATCGGCAGCGGCACGTAGCAGGCCGGCAGACCGACGGCGGTCAGCTCGCAGACGGTGTTGGCGCCGGCACGACAGACGACGGCGTCGGCGGCGGCGTAGGCGAGGTCCATCCGATCGACGTACGGCACGACGACGTAGGGCACGGTCGACCCCTCCGTCGCCGGCTCGAACTCCTTGCCCGCCCCGGTCACGTGCAGCACCTGCACCCCGGCAGACTGCAGGACCCCAACCGATCGCGCGAAGGACTCGTTGAGACGCTGCGCCCCGAGCGAGCCCCCGGTGACGAGCAGGGTCGGCAGCTCCGGTCGCAGACCGAAGTGGGAACGCCCCTCCGCGCGCCGGGCGTCGCGGTCCAGGCCCGCGATCTCACGGCGCAGCGGCATGCCGATGACCTGCGCGTGGGCCAGCTCGGTCTGGGCGAAGGTGGTCGCGACGTGACGCGTCAGCCGAGCACCGACCTTGTTCGCGATGCCCGCTCGTGCGTTCTGCTCGTGGATCGCGATCGGGACCCGTCGGCGCCGGGCCGCGAGGTAGACGGGGGTGCTGACGTAGCCGCCGAACCCGACGACGACCTCGGCGCCGCTCGCGTCGATGATCTCGCCTGCGCGGCGGACCGCGCCGGCGAGCGCACCGGGCAGCGCGAGCAGCTCGGCGCTCGGCCGACGCGGCAACGGCACCTTGGGGATCGTCGCGAGCTCATACCCCCGGTCGGGAACGAGCCGTGCCTCGAGACCCGCCGCGGTACCGACCACGACGATGTCGACGTCAGGGTCGCGGCGTCGCAGGCAGTCGGCCAGCGCGAGCAGCGGGGAGACATGGCCTGCGGTCCCACCACCGGCGAGGAGGACGCGTCGGGGACCGCTGTCTGGGGGCGTCACGAGCGCGTCCTCCGTCGGGCGAAGGGGATCGGCACCAGGGCGCGGGCCCTGGACCGAAGGGTGGGCCGGGTCGAGAGCGCCGCGGCACAGGCTGGCTCGCTGCGGGCGAAGGAGATGAGGATCCCCACCCCGATCATCGTCATGACCAGCGAGGACCCTCCGGCCGAGACGAAGGGCAGCGGGACCCCGATGACCGGGAGCATCCCGATGACCGACCCGATGTTCACCATGGCCTGGACGAGGATCCAGGCGCACACACCCACCGTGACGAGGCGCACGAAGAAGTCGTCGGTCTGGTCGAAGAGCCGTAGCCCGACGACGGCGAAGCCGGCGAAGAGCGCGACGATCGTCAGCGTCCCGAGCAGGCCGAGCTCTTCACCGATGATCGCGAAGATGAAGTCGTTGTACGGCTCGGAGAGCCATCCCCACTTCTCCCGGCTCGCGCCGAGCCCGACCCCCCACCAGCCGCCGTCGGCGAGGGCGTAGCGACCATGCATCGGCTGCCGGCAGATCGCGTAGTAGAGGTCGGTGCCTGGGGCGCACTGCTCCGGGTAGAGCCAGATCCGGATGCGTTCCATGCGATTGCTGCTCGTCGCGGCGAGGACGGCCACGACCGCGCTCATCGCGCCCAGACCGATCGCGAACCACCGCAGCCGCACGCCGGCCGCGAAGAGCATCCCGACGGCGATGGCCGCGATGACCAGGGCGGTGCCGAGGTCCCGCCCGACGAGGACGAGGCCGAGGACCACGACGGTGATCGGGACGACGAAGGGGACGAGGGCGTGCCCGAGGCTGCCCAGGAGCGCACGCTTGCGCTCCAGGACCAAGGCTCCGCCCAGGATCAGCCCGATCTTCGCGATCTCGCTGGGCTGGATGCTCACCGGGCCGACGTAGATCCAGTTCTTGTTGCCCTGGAAGCCCTGGCCGATGAGTGGGACGAGCGCCAGCAGCGCGACCCCGCCCGCAAGGGCGAGCAACGACACCCGCTTCCAGAAGCGGATGCTGCGGGTGGCGGAGAAGGCCAGCGCGCCCAGGCCGATCGTCGCGAACATCAGCTGCTTGAGGAAGATCGTGAAGGAGGAGTCGTTCTCCTTCAGGGAGGCGATCATCGACGCGGAGAGCACCATGACCAGGCCGATGGTCACGAGGAGTCCGACGATGCCGAGGAGCAGGTAGTAGGTGGTCAGCGGCGACTCCAGGCGCCGCAGCACGGTCCGCGCCGAGGACCCCGACGAGCGGCGCGACAGCGACCCTCCGCTCGTCGCATTGCTGCTCACGTGGCTCACCCCTGGTCGTAGTGCCGGTGCACGGCCCGGGCGAAGGCGTCGCCGCGCGCCGCGTAGCTCTCGAACATGTCCATGGACGCCGCCGCCGGTGCCAGGAGAACCACGTCACCCGGGCGGGCGGCTGCGGCGGCCTGGCGGACGACGAGGTCCATCGCCTCAGTGTCGGTGGCGGCGATGTCGAGCACGGGGACATCCGGCGCGTGTCGCTCGATCGCGTCGGCGATCTGCTGGCGGTCCGCCCCGATGAGCACGACCGCGCGGAGCCGGTCGGCGTTGTCCCGCACGAGCTCGTCGACGTCGGCGCCCTTGAGGAGCCCTCCGGCCACCCAGACCACCCGCTCGTAGGCGCGCAGCGACGCGGCTGCGGCATGCGGGTTGGTCGCCTTGCTGTCGTCCACCCAGTGGACGTCGTCGACGGTGCGGACGTGGGCGATGCGGTGCTCGTCGGGCCGCCAGGCGCGCAGGCCCTCCTGCACGGCGTGCGGGGGGACCCCGCAGGCCCGCGCCAGCGCCGCTGCGGCGAGTGCGTTGGCGACGACGTGGTCGGGGACGGGGAGCCCGTCCGCTCCGAGGTCGGCCGCCGTAGCGAGCTCGGCGGCCTGGTGGGCCCGGTCCGGGACGTAGGCGCGGTCGACGAGCACGTCCTCGACCCGGCCGAGCATCGATGGCGCTGGAGAGCCCAGGGTGAAGCCGATCGCCCGGCAGCCCTCGACGACGTCGGCCCGCTCGACGAGCGTGCGCGTCGCGACATCGCCGACGTTGTAGACGCAGGCCACCTCGGTGCCCTCGTAGACCTTGCCCTTCGCCGCGAGGTACTCCTCGAACGAGCCGTGCCAGTCGACGTGGTCGGGCGCGATGTTCAGGCACGCCGAGGCGAGGGGGCGCACCGAGTCCTGCCAGTGCAGCTGGAAGCTGCTCAGCTCGACGGCGATGACGTCGTACGGCTCGGGGTGGAGCACGGCCTCGAGGATCGGGGTGCCGACGTTGCCGGCGGCGCAGGCCCGCAGCCCCGAGGCCTGGAGGATCGAGGTGAGCATCTGGACAGTGGTCGTCTTGCCGTTGGTCCCGGTAAGGGTCAGCCACGGGGCGCCGCCGCTCTCGGGGCGCATGCGCCAGGCCAGCTCGACCTCTCCCCAGATCGGGATGCCGAGCTCGGCAGCGCGGGCGAGGAGGCGCTGGTGCGGCGGCCACCCCGGAGAGGTGACGACGACGTCGATGCCGGGATCGATCTCGACCTCGCCCGCCTGCTCCCCGAGGTACATCCTCGCGCCGAGAACCTCGAGGATCGTCGCCCGCTGTGCGAGCGGGGAGCCGTCCGGTGCCGCCTTGCCGTCGACGACGCTCACCTCTGCACCGCGCTCGAGCAGGGCGTCGGCCGCAGCGAACCCGGAGACGCCCAGGCCGGTCACGAGCACCCGCAGACCAGACCAGTCCGCGTCGCGGTGGGTCAGGCCGCCCAGCCGGGCCGTGGGAGCGCTCATGCCCCGACCACCCACTCGGCGTAGAAGAGCCCGAGACCGAGGGCGACGAAGAGCCCGGCGATGATCCAGAAGCGGATGACGATGGTGACCTCCTGCCACCCGAGCAGCTCGAAGTGGTGCTGCAGCGGCGCCATCCGGAAGACCCGCTTGCCGGTTGTCTTGAACGAGGCGACCTGGATGATCACCGAGAGGGTGATGACGACGAAGAGCCCGCCGAGGATGACGATGAGCAGCTCGGTCCGGGTGAGGATCGCCAGGCCCGAGAGCGCGCCGCCGAGGGCGAGCGAGCCGGTGTCGCCCATGAAGATCTTGGCCGGCGAGGCGTTCCACCACAGGAACCCGAAGCAGGCACCCATGCCAGCGGCGGCGACCACGGACAGGTCGATCGGATCTCGGACGTCGTAGCAGGCGATGCCGGGGGTGGTCTGGCAGTTCTGGTTGAACTGCCAGATCGAGATGAGGACGTACGCGGCGAAGACCATGACCGACGCGCCGGTGGCCAGGCCGTCGAGCCCGTCGGTGAGGTTCACGCCGTTGCTCGTCCCCGCGATCATCAGGTTGGCCCAGAGCACGAAGAGCACGATCCCCAACGCCGGTCCGGCGAAGGCGAGGTCGAGCGGGAGGTCTCGGGCGAAGGAGATGTGGGTCGAGGCCGGGGTGCGCAGCGCCTCGTTGGGGAACTGCAGGGCGAGCACGGCGAAGATCACCCCGACGGCGGTCTGCCCGATGAGCTTCTGGTGGGAGCGCAGCCCGAGGCTGCGCTGCTTGCTGATCTTGATGTAGTCGTCGGCGAAGCCGACCGCCCCTAGCCCCGTCATGAGCAGCAGGACGAGGATGCCGCTGGCGGTGGGTGCGGACCAGGTGAGCAGGTGGGCGGCCGCATAGGCGATCAGGGTGGCCGCGATGATCACCGCGCCGCCCATCGTCGGCGTACCGCGCTTGGTGTGGTGGCTCGTGGGGCCGTCGTCGCGGATGAACTGCCCGTACCCCTGGCGCACGAGGTACTTGATGAACATCGGTGTGCCGAAGAGCGCCACCACGAGGGAGACGACGGACGCGATGAGTACTGCCTTCACTCCGTGACCTCCATGGACTCCGTGGCGAGCCTGTCCCCGAGGAACCGTAGCCCGGCGTCGCGGCTGGACTTCAGCAGCACCACGTCGCCTGATCGGAGCAGCCCGGACAGCGCGCGGTGGGCTGCATCAACGTCCCCGACCTCGTCTACCTGGGCCACCCCGGCACTGCGAGCGCCCTCGGCAATGGACCTGGCCTCGTCGCCGACCGAGAGGACGATGTCGATGCCGAGCTCGCCGGCGAGCTCACCGACCTCGCGGTGCAAGGTCGGCGACTCCGGCCCGAGCTCGAGCATGGCGCCGAGCACCGCGACGCACCGCCCAGGCCGGTCGTCGGCGCCCCGCCGCGAGTTCATCGTCACCATGGCGCGCAGCGCGGCGGCCATCGAGTCGGGGTTGGCGTTGTAGGCGTCGTTGACCACCCGCACCCCGTCGGGACGCTCGGTGACCTCCATCCGCCACCGGCTGGTCGGGTGGGCGGTGGCCATCGCCCGGGCGATGCTCTCGAGCGGCATCCCGGCAGCGTGCGCCGCCGCGAGCGCGGCGAGGGCGTTGCCCACGTGATGCCTCCCGACGAGCGGGAGGGTGACCTGAGCGGTGCCGAAGGGGGCGTGCACGGCGAAGGTGGGTCGGCCCCCTTCGTCTAGGGTCACCGCGCTCGCGCGGACGTCCGCGTCGGCGGACTCCCCCACGAGCAGCACCGGGCACGGCGCTACCTGCGCCATCGCGCGGACCCGCGGGTCGTCGGCGTTGAGCACGGCGAGTCCGTCCGGCGGGAGTGCGCGGACCAGCTCGGACTTCGCCGTCGCGACCGCGTCGAGCGAGCCGAACTCGCCGACGTGGGCGTGCCCGACGTTGAGGACGATGCCGACCTGCGGAGGGGCGATGCGGGTGAGGTACTCGACGTGACCGCCGCCTCGGGCACCCATCTCCACGACGAGGTGGCGGGTGCTCTCGGTGACCCGGCAGACCGTGAGGGGCACCCCGACCTCGGAGTTGTACGAGCCCTGCGGGGCGATGGTCTCGCCGTCGGCGGCGAGCACCGAGCCGAGGAGGTCCTTGGTGCTCGTCTTGCCCGAGGACCCGGTGATCCCGATGACGTGCAGGCCCTCGACCCGCTCCAGGAGCGCTCTGCTGAGGGCGACGAACGCCGCCTGGGTGTCCTCGACGACCACGCACGGCAGCCCGTCGACGGCCCTGGTGGTCAGCGCGGCGGCCGCGCCGCGCTCGGCGGCCTGGTCGACGTAGGCGTGACCGTCGGCGTGCTCGCCGACCCGGGCGATGTAGAGGCTCCCCGTCTCGGCCTCCCGGGCGTCGGTGACGACGGGTCCGTCGAGAATGACCTCGGCGTCGCCGTGCAGCTCGCCCGCCGTGATCTCGGCCAGCTCGGCCAGCGTGAGAGCGATCATGACCCCGTCTCCCTGATCAGCTCGACGAGCTCGTCGGCGGCCACCTGCCGGTCGTCGAAGGGGGTGGTCACGCCGTCGATCTCCTGTCCACTCTCGTGCCCCTTGCCCAGCAGGGCGACGGTGCCGCCCGGACGCGCGGCGCGCAGAGCGTGGGCGATCGCGGCACGACGGCCGGCGACCTCGACGACCTCGCCGGGGCCGCGGCGGGCACCGTCGACGAGGGCGGCGCGGATCGCCTCCGGGGACTCGGCTCGCGGGTTGTCGTCGGTGACGACGACGAGGTCGGCATGGGCGGCCGCTGCGGCACCCATCGCGGGACGCTTGCCGGGGTCGCGGGAGCCACCGGCGCCGATCACGGCGACCAGGGCGCCGCCGGCGTCCTCGCGCAGCGCCGCGAGCGCCGAGGCGACGGCGTCCGGGGTGTGCGCGAAGTCGACCACGACCGTAGGAAGGTCCTCCCCGCTCGAGCTCTCGGGGGCGGGGACCAGCTCCATCCGACCGGGCACGACGGGGCGCTCGAGAACGGCCGCGCCGACCGTCTCGGGGTCGTGCCCGGCGAGCAGCAGCGCGGTGGCAGCCATGGCCGTGTTGGTGCGGTTGAAGCTGCCGGGCAGATGGCTGCGCAGGGCGAGGTCCACAGCGGTACCGGCGACCTCTCCGACGAGACGGAAGTCGCTGCCGTCGACCTCGGTGAGGACGACGTCGGCCGGCGTGTCGCTCGTCGAGGCGAGCGTCACCACGGGGACCTCGGCCTGCTCGGCCAGTCGGGCGCCCCAGGTGTCGTCGACGCAGACCACGCCCTGGCGGGACCGTGCGGGCGTGAAGAGCGAGGCCTTCGCGGCGAAGTAGTCCTCCATGTCGGCGTGGAAGTCGAGATGGTCCTGGCTGAGGTTGGTGAAGAGCGCGATGTCGAAGACGACCTCGTCGACGCGGTGCAGCACGAGGGCGTGGCTGCTCACCTCCATCACGCAGTCCTGCACCGCACGGTCGGACATCACCCGGAGCAGGGCGTGCAGGTCCGGGCTCTCCGGGGTGGTGCGCGCGCTCGGCACCCGATCAGCGCCGACCCGCGTCTCCACGGTCCCGATCAGGCCGGCGCGCCGACCCATGGCCTCGAGGGCGCTGGTGAGGAGGTAGGCGGTGGTGGTCTTGCCGTTGGTTCCGGTGATGCCGACCGCGCGGATACCCGGTCCGGCTGGCAGCGCGGTCCCGTACACGATCGCCGCGACCGCCCCGAGGATTGCTCGGGGGTCCTCGACGACGATCGTCGGCAGGTCCACCCCGGACTCGTGCACCAGTCTCGCTCCCCGCTCGTCGGTCAGCACCGCTGCGGCGCCGGCCGCTGCGGCCTGGACCACGAACTGCGCGCCGTGGGCGTTCGCGCCGGGAAGGGCGGCGTAGAGGTCACCGGGTTGGACCGCGAGCGAGCTCAGGCTGACCCCGGAGACGGCGGCCTGCGTCGTCGGCGAGGTGGCACCGGCGACCCGAGCGATGTCGGTCACGGCTGTCGGGGTGAGCCCCTCAGGGCGGGGGTATGGCACGACCGGCGACCCTACCTCGCGCCCGGGTTGCCCCGGTCACGTAGCAGCCCGGGGGTGTCCTCCGCGGGCTTCTCGTCCAGGCTGGTCTTGATCGGGTCACCCTCGATCGGCGACGGCGGCACCTTCTCCGCCTGCAGGGCGTGGGTCATGACGTCCTTGAAGACCGGGGCCGCGACCTGACCTCCGAAGTACCCCTTGATCGGTCGCTGCACGATGACGGCGACCACGAGCTCGGGGTCCTGCGCGGGGGCGAAGCCGATGAAGCTCGCGGTCTTGCCGGAGTAGCCACCCGCCTCCTCGTCGTATCGGTCCGCGGTACCGGTCTTGCCCGCGACCCGGTAGCCCTCGATCTGGGCCTTGGGTGCGGTGCCCTGCTCGGTCACGACGCCCTCGAGCATCCGGTTGACCGACCGGGCGGTGTCCTTGGAGACCACCTGGGTCCGCTTGCCGGCGGGAGCGGGGGTCCACCCCCCTTCGCCGTCCGACGTCGCCGCCACCAGGCTCGGGGTGACCCGCACGCCGTCGTTGGCGATGGTCTGGAAGACCCCGGCGACCTGCACCGCGGTCGTCGAGAGCCCCTGCCCGTAGGTCACCGTGTACCGCTGCACGCCGTCCCACTTGTCGGCCGCGGGCAGCAGCCCGGCCGACTCGCCGGGGAAGCCGAGCCCGGTCTTTGACCCGAGGCCGAACCCCCGGAAGTAGCTCTCCATGGTCCGCGGCTCCAGCGTCTCGCCGATGAGCATCATGCCGACGTTGCTGGACTCGGCCAGCGCGCCGCCGACGGTCCGGTACTCCACCGGGTGCGGGTGGGAGTCGCGCAGCGTCGCGTCGTAGCGCTGGAGGTGGTCGGGGATGATCATCGGGCTGTCGGGGGTGATCGTCCCCTCCTCGAGCCCCGCGGCCACCGTCATGATCTTGCTCGTCGAGCCGGGCTCGAAGACGTCGCTGAAGGCGAGGTTGGCGAAGACTCCGTCGGCGTCGCCGATGTTGTTGGGGTCGAAGGTGGGGTAGCTGGCCAGCGCGACCAGCTCGCCGGTGTCGACTCGCATCACGACGACGGTGCCGGACAGCGCATCGGTCTCCTCGACCTTCGCCGCCAGCGCGTTCTGCGCGTACCACTGGACGTCGTTGTCGATGGTCAGGCGGACGTCCTTGCCCGGCCGGGCCGAGCTGCCGGCGGAGTCCGCGCTCGGGAGGCGGCTGCCGTCCTGGGCGATCTCGTAGGTCGCCTCGCCCTGCTGACCCTTGAGGGTGTCGTCGAGCATGAGCTCGAGGCCCCCGCCGGCGCTCTGGTCGTGCGGCTGGACGAAGCCGACGAGGCTCGCGACCGTCGTGGACTGCGGGTAGGTGCGCTGGGTCGCGCGCTCGCTGTAGACGCCGGGGATCCCCAGGGCACTGATCTTGCGCCAGGTCAGCGGCGAGATGTTCGGGGCGAGGATGGTGTAGCGCCGGTCCCCGGTCAGCGCCGTCCGCACCTCGCCCTCCTCCTTGCCGATCAACCCGGCCAGCTCCTCCGCGGCGCCGGCGACGCCGACCTTGACCTGCTTCTCCCCCTCGGTACGCGTGTACTCGGGCACGGCGCTCTGGTCCACGACGACGCGGCGCCGCTCGGCCGAGGCGGCGAGCACGGTCCCGTGGGCGTCGTAGATCGTCCCTCGCTGGGCGGGGATCGCCTCGCTCAGGGTCCGCTGACGCAAGGCGTCGCGGGCGACCTCCGCCGAGTCGATGCCCTGGATCCGCACGAGCTGCGCGGCGAAGAGGCTGAGCACGATGAGCGCGGCCACCATGAGCAGGCGCATCCGCGGGCGTGGGTTGCCCGGTCGTGGCGGGGCCGGGGCCGCGGTCCGGGGTGGGGGCGCACTCGCGCGGGTCGGGCGCGGCCGGGTAGCCGTCGAGGAGGGACGCCGCTGGCTCACGTGCTCTCCTGTCCTGATCGCTCCGGGGATCCGTCGGGGTGCGTGCGGTGGTGGGTCGGTGGGTCAGTCCGCGTCCTGCGGACCCTTCTTCTCTGCGCCGTCGGCCTTGGTGCCCTTGTCCTTGGTGCCCTTGTCGTCCTTCTGCGCCCCCTTCGCCTCGCCCGCCGTGCTGCCCTCCTCATCGTCGGCCGGCGCGCCCGGGGCGGTGCTCCCCGACGCCGAGGCGGCCGCGTCCACGGTAAATCCGTCCGGCTTCTCCGCGGCCTTCGCCACGCCGAGCACCGCGCCCTGCTCCAGGTCGACGAAGGCCGCCGCGTCAGAGGGGACCATCCCGAGCGCGCCGGCCCGGGCGGCGAGCGCCTGCGGCGCGGACTGCGCGTTGACGTCCTGGACCAGCGCCTCCCGGGTCTCGGACAGCTCGGCCGAGCGCGCCTCGAGCCGCCCGGCCTCGAAGGAGTCCTTGGCCATCGCCGTGTTGAGCGCCAGCAGGGCGGCCAGCCCGGCGAGGAGCAGGCTCACGAGCAGCACCGGGAACCACGGGGAGCCCGTGGCGTCGGCGGCGGTGAGCACGCGCAGGTCGCGGCCGGACCGGCGGCTGCCCTGGGTGCTGGGACGACGGGCGACAGTGGTCGCGGTGGAGAGCTGGCTCATCGCGGGGTCCTTCCGGTGCCAGGCGGCGTGGTGCGGGGTGGGCGGATGCGTTCGGCGGCTCGAAGGCGTGCAGAGGCGGAGCGGGAGTTGGCGGCGAGCTCGTCGGCGTCGGCCCGGCCCGCCCCTCGGGTGAGCAGCCGCAGCTCGGGGGCGTGCTCCTCGAGCTCGACCGGGAGGTCGGCGGGTGCGCTCGACGTGGCGCCAGCGGTCAGTCCTCGCTTGGTGATCCGGTCCTCGAGGGAGTGGAAGGACAGGACGGCGATCCGTCCGCCGACGGCGAGGCGGTCCAGCGCTCGTGGCATCGCCCGGGACCAGACGGAGAGCTCGGCGTTGACCTCGATCCGCAGCGCCTGGAAGGTCCGCTTCGCCGGGTGCCCGCCGCTTCGCTGGGCGGCCGCGGGGATCGCGGCGCGGAGCAGCTCGACCAGTCGGGCGGAGCGGGCGAAGGGGGTGACCTCCCGCTCGCGGACCACGGCTCGGGCGATCCGCCGGGCGAACCGCTCCTCGCCGTACTCCTGCAGGACCCGGGCGATCTCGCGCTCGTCGTAGTCGTTGAGCACGTCGGCGGCGGTCAGCTCCGCGCCGGGGTCCATCCGCATGTCCAGCGGTGCGTCCTGGGCGTAGGCGAAGCCACGGTCGGGCTCGTCCAGCTGGACGCTGCTCACGCCGAGGTCGAAGAACATCGAGCTGGCCGTGTCCAGCCCGAGGTCGTCGAGGACCTCGGGCAGCTCGTCGTTCGTCGCGTGGGCGTAGCTGACCCGGTCGGCGAAGGGGGCGAGCCGCCCCTTGGCCAGGTCGAGCGCCAGCGGGTCGCGGTCGATCGCGACGACCCGGACGCCGGGGTGTCGCTGCAGCACCGCCTCGGCGTGTCCCCCCATGCCGAGGGTGCCGTCGACATGGACGGCCCCGTCGGTGAGGACGGGGCCGAGGAGGTCCAGGACGGGACCGAGCATGACCGGCACGTGCCGCTCCGCGGGGGTACGCATCGGGGCTGCCTCCTTCGGGGGCATCGGCTCGGGTGTGTCGGTCATGGGTGTCTGCGGTGCTCCCGGGGCTGCTGGGTCCTGGTCCCCATCCGGACCGGTCCGGCGCGGGGGAAGACGCGTCGGCGTCGGCTCGGCTGGAGGCCAGGGCCCAGCAGCGGTCACATGAGTCCCGGGATCACCTCTTCGGACTGGTCGGAGAAGGCCTGCTCGGTGGCCTCGAGGTAGGACGCCCAGGCCTCGGCGTCCCAGACCTCGACGCGGTTCCCGGCGCCGATCACGGTGCAGTCGCGGCTCAGGCCGGCGTACTCGCGCAGCGCGGTGGGGATCGTCACCCGCCCCTGCTTGTCGGGGATCTCGTCGGAGGCGCCGGAGAGGAAGACACGCATGTAGTCCCGCGCCGCCTTGCTCGACGTCGGAGCCTTCTGCATCGCGGTGGCGATCTCGGTGAAGGCGTCGAGGGGGAAGACGTACAGGCAGCGCTCCTGCCCGCGGGTGACGACCAGTCCGTTCGCCAGGCGATCACGGAACTTGGCCGGGAGGAAGAGGCGCCCCTTGTCGTCCAGCCGAGGCGTGTGGGTACCGAGAAACACCGGAGCACCTCCCAACCGACTCGACCCAGGCGACGCCAGTGCGTCCCGATGTCCTCCACTTTACTCCACTATTGCTCCCTACACCACCATCCGATGACCGCAAGAACGCAGTTTCTCGTCGGTGAAGCCCTGATTTCTCGCGGTGGTGCAAAGTGGAGCGACTTTCTGCGCACGACGCGGCTTGCGGCGCCCTTTCGACCCCTTCACCCCCTTCGCAACCTCGCATCCGCGACGACGCCACCGGGCGGCCCGGGGCCGTAGGGTCGGGGGGAGCAATGTGGGGCACGCAGGAGTGCACCCCGAGAGGAGTCCGGTGACCACCCAGCTGCAGCCCAGTGCCCCCAGCCAGGGCGATCTCGACGAGGTGGCCCAGGTCGCCGGCGCCCTGGTCGAGGCGATGCGCTCGGTCATCGAGGGCAAGGACGAGGTGATCGATGCGGCGGTCACCGTCCTCCTCGCCGAGGGGCACCTGCTCATCGAGGACGTGCCCGGCGTCGGCAAGACGATGCTCGCCAAGACGCTCGCGAGGGCCCTGGACACCTCGATGCGGCGGATCCAGTTCACCCCAGACCTGCTCCCCAGCGACATCACCGGGGTTAGCGTCTTCAACCAGGACGATCGGCAGTTCGAGTTCCGCCCCGGCGCGGTCTTCGCCAACGTCGTCGTCGGTGACGAGATCAACCGTGCCTCCCCCAAGGCACAGTCCGCCCTGCTGGAGTGCATGGAGGAGCACCGGGTCACGGTCGACGGCACGACCTATGCGCTACCCCACCCCTTCATCATCATGGCGACCCAGAACCCGGTCGAGATGGAGGGCACCTACCCGCTGCCGGAGGCCCAGCGCGACCGCTTCATGGCCCGGGTCTCCGTCGGCTACCCCGACGCCCGAGCCGAGATGGCGATGCTCGATCACCACGGGTCCGCCTCCCCGCTGGAGGAGGTCCGTCCCGTGACGGACGCCGAGGGGGTCGCCGCACTGATCCGCACCGTCCGCCGGGTGCACGCCTCCCCCGCCGCCCGGCAGTACGTCGTCGACCTCGCCGCGGCGACCCGCACGAGCAGCGCGGTGCGGCTCGGCGCGTCGCCCCGTGCCACGCTGCACCTGCTGCGCGCCGCGAGGGCACGGGCAGCGCTGCGCGGGCGTGACCACGTGCTGCCCGACGACGTCCAGGCCCTGGCGCAGGCCGTGCTCAGCCACCGCATCCTGCTGAGCAGCGAGGCGCACGTCGCGAGGCAGACGCCGGAGCGGGTCATCGCCGACCTCGTCCAGCGGACGCGGGTCCCCGGCGGCCGGTGAGCGGCGCGGCATGGGCTCGAGCCTGACCCTGCGCGGGCGCCTCGTCCTGGCACTCGGGGCCGCGCTGGTCCTCGCCGGCGTCCTGCTCGGCGTACCGGACCTGACCCGCGTCGGGGTCCTCCTGCTCGGGCTCGCCCTCATCGCCCGGCTGCTCGTCGCCCGCCCGCTCTCCCTCGCGCTCGAGCGCCAGGTCTCCCCCGCGACCGTGGCCCCGGGCGAGGGGGCGAGCGTGACCCTCGACCTCCACAACGTCGGCCGGAGCACGACCGCGATGCTGCAGGCAGAGGAGGAGGTCGGCCACGCCCTCGGGGACCGGCCGAGGATGCTCGTCCCGCGGATCGCGGCCGCCGAGCACCGGCGGGTCACCTATCCCATCCGCTCCGAGCTCCGGGGGCGCCACCAGCTCGGTCCGCTGACCGTCCGGGCCAGCGATGCGTTCGGTCTGGCGGTCCGCTCCGGCCGGCTGTCCGGGAGCAGCGCCGTGACCGTGCTGCCTCGCACCGTCCGGCTCACGAGCATGCCGCGCTCCCGACCCGGAGCCGGAGGCGAGACCCCCGCGACGGCGCAGCTCAGCCTCCACGGCGAGAGCGACGTCGGGGTGCGCGAGTACCGGCAGGGAGACGACCTGCGCCGGATCCACTGGCCCTCCACGGCGCGGACCGGAGCGATGATGGTCCGACAGGACGATCAGCCGAGCCGCACGCGCGCGCTGGTCCTCCTCGACAACCGCGCCGCGGTGCACACCGGCAGCGCAGCGGGTGACTCCTTCGAGTGGGCGGTGTCGGCCGCCGCCTCGATCGCGGTGCACCTGCTGGCCGAGGAGGTCGAGACCTACCTCGCGACCTCGGACCCCGCGCACCTGGCGCTGGCGCCACTGCCCTCGATCGAGGAGACGCTCGAGGCGCTGGCGGTGGTACAGCAGTGCTCGGCAGCCACCGCGGACTCCCTCACCGAGTCCGCCGCAGAGCTGGGCTCCTACGGCGGCGCGAGCACCATCGCCGTGGTCGGCCCGCTGAGCGAGGTCGAGGGCCGGGCGCTCACCGCCGCGGGCCGGGGCCTCGCGCTCGTCATCGACCCTACGGTGCTCGGCACGGGCGACGGGCGGTCGAGCCCGACGACGCACCTGCTGATCGGCGGAGGGTGGCGGGCCCTGGACGTGCATCTCGGCGATCGGGTCGAGGACCTGTGGGCCGAGCTGGTGGGCGACCCCGTGCCCGCCGTTGGGGGGACCCGATGACCCGGTCGGTCCCCACCGCAGCGCTGGCCGGCCTGGCCGTGCTCGCCGCGGCCCTCCCCCTTCGCACCCTCTTCGACGGGCCAGGGTGGTTCCACCACGTCGTCCTCGCGGTCGCGGTGGTCGTGGTCACCGGCGTGCTGATGCGTCTGCTCACCCGGTCGGCGCTGGTCCTGCTGCTGGGGCAGATGCTCGCGCTGGGTCTCACCCTGGCGCTCGACTTCGCCCGCGCCACCCTGGTGCTCCTGCTCCCCACCCCCGAGACCGCGAGAGCGGCGGTGGCGCTCATGGAGCAGTCTCGCGAGACCATCACCGGCTCCGCCGCACCGGCCCCGATGAACGACGGCGTCGCGTTCTCCCTGGCCCTGGTCATCGGCATGGTGGCCATCACCGCCGACCTCGCCGCGGCGACCGGCGATGCCCCGGTCGCCGCCGGCATCCCGATCGGCGCCGTCTTCGCGGTGTCGGCCGCGAACTCCACCGACCCGCTGCACTGGGCCTTCTTCGTCCTGCCCGCGGCGCTGTGGATGACGATGGTCGTCGCGCACTCGCGTGCCGGGGTGATGCGCTGGGTGACGATGCTCGCCGGCAGGTCCGGAGAGGACCACGAGGAGCGGGTGCGCCGCGACCACACCCGGCAGGGCGTCGGGCTGGCAGCCATGGCCCTCGCGCTCGCCCTCTTCGTGCCCGGTGTCATCCCGCACCTGTCCCCCTATGCCTTCGGCGAAGGGCTTCGCAGCGGCCGCGAGGGCCCAGCTCCCGGTCGCGGCGAGATCTCGCTGTCCAGCGAGATCGATCTGCGGCGTTCCCTGGAGGACCCGGACCCGGCACCGGTCATCCGGTACGAGACCGACGACCCGACTCCTCCCCCCCTTCGCGTCGGGGTGGCCGAGGACTTCGCCAACGGCCGCGCGAGCATCCCGCAGGAGGCGACGTCCTCCGTACCGCCCGGCGATCTCGCCGCGCTCGGGGTGGAGACGTCGCAGGAGGAGAGCTGGACGACCCGGTTCGTGGAGAACCTCGTGCTCGCGCCGCAGCTGCCCTCCCCCTTCGCCACCGTGGCTGTGCGGGGCGACGTCGAGAGCTGGACCCTGGACCAGAACGGCGTGGCCCGCGCGCAGAGCGCCGGCCGCACCTACGAGGTGGACTACGTCGAGCCGCTCGACGACACCGAGGCCGTGCTCGGGCTCATCGGCGACGGTGGGCCGTCACCGACGACCGGCGAGGTGGACCCGCAGATCGCCGACGAGCTCCGAGCGGTCCTCGACACGATCGTCGACCCCGGGTCCAGCGACCTCGAGGCGGCGCAGGCGATCCAGAGCTATCTGCGCGGGGACGAGTTCTCCTACGATCTCGACCTGCAGCCGGGTCTGCCCGGGGAGCACCCGGTCAGCCGCTTCCTGCGAACCAAGCAGGGCTACTGCCAGCAGTTCGCCGCGACCATGGTCCACCTCGCGCAGGCCCACGGAATCCCCGCCCGCTTCGTCGTCGGCTTCCTCCCCGGGACCTCGGACGTCGACGGCGGTCGCGTCGTGCGAGCCGCGGACGCGCACGCCTGGCCCGAGCTGTACTTCCCGGGCGTGGGATGGCTGCGGTTCGAGCCGACCCCGGGCGGGCGAGCGGCGAACGTGCCGGGCTACTCGATCCAGCGGGCCGAGGTCGAGTCGAGCTCGACCTCGACGACGAGCTCCACCAGCTCGCCGAGCACCGAGGAGAGCGACCCTGACGCCGCAGCGCAGACGTCGGACGAGCGCACCGGGGTGGCGTGGGCGCGACCCCTCCTCGTCGTGCTCGGTATCGCCGTCCTCCTCGGGGTGCTGCCGCTGACCGCGCTCGTCCTGCGCGAGCGGTCGCGGCGGCGAGAGGTGGACCCCGCCGAGAGGGTCGAGCGGGAGTGGGCCCGTCTCCTCACCGAGCTCGCGGACCTGGGGGTCGAGGCACCGGTGGGCGCGACACCACGCCAGTCCGGCCGACACCTGATGGGCCACCCTGGGGTGAGCAGCGCGAACGCCGAGCGGATGGGCGCCATCGTCGGCGCCGTGGAGCGCGCCCGCTACGCCCCGCCCGGGGCGCCCGTCGCCGACATCGGCCACGACGTCGACCGGGTCGTCCAGCGGGTCCGCCGCGGTCGGTCCCGCTCCCGTCGGGTGCAGGCTGCCCTCGCGCCGACATCGGCACGCGCCTGGTGGCGCGAGCTGCCGGGTCGCGGAACCTCCGCGCTGGCCCGTGGAGCCGCGACGGCCCGGAGTGCGGCGGGTGGGCGGCGCCGGACTCGGTCCAGGTAGGCGATCAGTCCAGGTAGTCGCGCAGCACCTGAGAGCGGCTCGGGTGCCGCAGCTTGCTCATCGTCTTGGACTCGATCTGGCGGATCCGCTCGCGCGTGACGCCGTAGACCTTGCCGATCTCGTCCAGGGTCTTCGGCTGGCCGTCGGACAGGCCGAACCGCATCGACACCACGCCGGCCTCACGCTCGGAGAGGGTGTCGAGCACGCTGTGCAGCTGCTCCTGGAGCAGGGTGAAACTCACCGCGTCCGACGGGACGACCGCCTCGGAGTCCTCGATGAGGTCGCCGAACTCGGAGTCGCCGTCCTCGCCGAGCGGGGTGTGCAGCGAGATCGGCTCGCGGCCGTACTTCTGGACCTCGACCACCTTCTCCGGGGTCATGTCCAGCTCCTTGGCCAGCTCCTCCGGAGTGGGCTCGCGCCCGAGGTCCTGGAGCATCTGCCGCTGCACCCGAGCCAGCTTGTTGATGACCTCGACCATGTGCACCGGGATGCGGATGGTGCGGGCCTGGTCGGCCATCGCCCGAGTGATCGCCTGACGGATCCACCACGTCGCGTACGTCGAGAACTTGTAGCCCTTGGTGTAGTCGAACTTCTCGACCGCGCGGATCAGGCCGAGGTTGCCCTCCTGGATCAGGTCGAGGAAGAGCATGCCGCGGCCGGTGTACCGCTTGGCCAGGGAGACGACCAGGCGCAGGTTGGCCTCGAGCAGGTGGTTCTTGGCGTTCTTGCCGTCCTGGGCGATCCACCACAGCTCGCGGCCCAGCTTGTCGGTCACCTTCTCGCCGGAGGCGAGCTTCTCCTCGGCGAAGAGACCCGCCTCGATCCGCTTGGCGAGCTCGACCTCCTGCTCGGCGTTGAGCAGGGCGACCTTGCCGATCTGCTTGAGGTAGTCCTTGACCGGGTCGGCCGTGGCCCCCGCGGTGACGACCTGCTGCGCCGGGGCGTCGTCGTCGTCTCGGTTGGAGAGGACGAAGCCGACGTTCTCGTCGCTGTTGTCGTTCTCGCTCTTGACCGCCTTGGTCGGCTCGGGGCTGGCCGGCTCCTGCTCCTCGGACTCCACGTCGTCGCTGTCGTCCGCCGGCTCGTCCTCGCTCGGCTCCGATGGCTCGTCGGCGTCGTCCGCAGCCGGGGCTGCGCTCGCAGCCGTCTTCGCGGTGCCGGCGCCCTTCGTCGCGGCGGTCTTCTTGGCCGGGGCCTTCTTCGCCGGGCTGGCGGCGCGGGCGGCGGACTTGGTGGGGCTCGCCTTCTTCGTCGCGGCCTTCTTCGCCGGCGCCGCCTTCGTGGCCGCGGTCTTCGCCGGTGCTGCCTTCTTCGCGGGAGCCTTGGTCGCTGCGGCCTTCTGCTCCGGCGCGCTCTTCTTCGCCGTGGTCTTCTTCGCGGGAGCCTTCTTCGCGGGGGTCTTCTTCGCCGTGGTCTTCTTCGCGGCGGTCTTCTTCGTGGTGGTCTCGGCCGTCTTCGACGCAGAGGCAGCCGTCGACTTCCGACCCGTCGTGGCAGACCCGCCGGTCGTCTTCTTCGGTGCGTCCTGGGGCACGTGAACCTCGATTCCCTGTTCTGTCAACGTCGCCAGCACCACGCGTGCGCGGCGCGGGGTGAGCCCCGCGTCGCGGATCGCGATTGCCACGTCCTCGTCTGTGACCTGCCCGGTGGCCCGCCCCTTGCGGAACATCGTCTGGATCGCGTCGTGGCCGAACTCACGTGGCAACGGCTCAGACGCTGCAGTGCGAGGCGACACGCGTGATGCAACCTTCCGTGGCGGGGCTGTGGTACTTGGCCCGGCCTCGGGCTTACCACCATTATAAATCCGCGCACCCCGGAGCCCGAAAGCGGCCGAGCCCGCTCCCCCGGTGGAGCCCGGAGTTACGCTTCTGCCTTGACCGCGAGGACGGCGCAGGGCGCATCGAGAAGCACCCGCTGGGCGTTGGATCCGAGGATGAGCTTGCCGACCGGGGTCCGGCGACGCAGGCCGATGACGATGAGCGCCGCATCGGTCTCCTCCGCGACCGCGATGAGGTCCTCGGCGGGCTCCTTGCCCCGGACCAGCCCCCGGACGGTGACCTCGACACCGGAGTCGGCCAGGTCAGCCTGGACCTCCTGCAGGACCTTCTCCTGCTGCGCGGCGTGGTCGCCGGTCAGGGCCGAGCCGCCACGGTCCGAGTGGATCACCACGAGCGGGAGCTCCCGCAGCTTGGCCTCTGCCACCGCGCGGTCGAGGGCGGCGTGCCCCTCCTTGGTGGCGACGTATCCGACGACGATCGTCATGGTGTGCTCCTCCTCAGGCGCCAGGTGATGACTTGACGCTACACCGCACCGGGTGCCCCTTGGCGCAGATCACGCCCGGCCCCGGGTACGAGAGCCTTGGCGAGGATCGCGCCGACCTGGTCGCTCTCGGTGAGGAATCCGTCGTGCCCGCACCGGCTCGTCACGGTGAGCAGCCGGGTGCTCGGCCGCGCGGCCTGGATCTCCTCGCTCAACCGAGGCGGGTAGAGCCGGTCGCTGTCCACCGCGACCACGGTCAGCTCGCCACCGAATCTCGCCAACGCGCTCCGAAGACCGCCCCGTCCGCGTCCGATGTCGTGGGAGTTCATCGCCTCGGTGAGCACGACGTAGGAGTTCGCGTCGAACCGGCCGGCGAGCTTGGCCCCGTGGTGGGCCAGGTAGCTCTCGATCGCGAACTGCCCGTCGCCCTGATCAGTCAGTGGCGACTGCGGCCTGCGTCCGAAGCGGTCATGCAGCTCGAGCTCGCTGCGGTAGGTGACGTGCGCGATCTGCCGGGCGATGGTCAGCCCGGCGTCCGGACCGACGGGCTGGCGGTAGTAGTCGCCCCCGGCGAAGTGGCCGTCGGTGCGGATGGCCATCAGCGCAGGTGCGGACCACCCGATCTGCTCGGCGGTGGCGTAGGCCGTGCTCGCGAGGACGACCGCACGGGCGACCCGCTCGGGGTGGCCGACAGCCCACTCCAGCGCCCTCATGCCGCCCATCGAGCCGCCGACGACGGCTGCCCACCGGTCGATGCCGAGCCGGTCGGCCAGGGCGACCTCGGCCGCCACCTGGTCGCGCACGGTGATCTGAGGGAATCGGCCACCCCACGCCTCACCGTCCGGAGCCGGGCTGCTCGGTCCGGTGGAGCCCTGGCATCCCCCGAGGACGTTCGGGGCGACGACGAACCAGCGATCGGTGTCGATCGGCGCGCCCGGGCCGACGATGCCCTCCCACCAGCCGGCAGAGGGGTGTCCCGGCGATGCCTCGCCGACGACGTGACTGTCACCGGTCAGGGCGTGCTCGATCAGGACCGCGTTGGACCCGTCTGGAGCGAGCCGGCCCCACGTCTCGTAGGCGATCTGCAGCTCCGGTAGCCGGTCGCCGCCCTCGAGGTCGAGCGCGCCGAGCTGGCAGAAGAGACGATCACCGGGGTCGTCACCCGGGAGCCACGCTGACGTGGGTCGAGGGTCCACTGACGTCACACTCATGGGGATGCTCCCGGGGTCTCGCCTTGCCGCACCACTGCGATGCGGCCCGGTCATCACCCGGGGCACCCCATCGCGAGGAGGGTTGCCGTCCAGCCAGCCGGGGCTTGTCGCTGGAGCTCATGACCTGCCGTGAACTATATCGGCCCCCACGACCGGGGCCAACGGCACCGACGACGAGTTCCACGATGTGACCACGCGCGCCGTCACGGCGAAGCGCCCGCCGGTCGTCGGCCGCCGACCCACCTCCTGCGCCGTCAGGCCGCCGGAAGGCGCACACCGTGGTCGACGAGGCCCTGGAGCAGCACGGCGAGCCGGTACTCCGGGTCGTGCCGACGGGCCTCGTCCAACGCGCACGCGGCGAGCGCGCCCGACCCCGACCACCAGGCGAGGTGGGCGATGACGGTGAGCAGCGGAGCAGAGCGCTCAGCCGGGATCTCGCCGAGGACCGCGACGAGCACCGAGAGCGCCGACGGGAGGTCGAGCACCTCCCCGTCGTCGGCCGAGGCCGGCCCCTCGGCGCGTCCGGTGATCCAGGCACAGGCGCAGGCCGCGGCACCCGCGGCCTCGAGCGGCAGCTCGGCGAGCAGCGCTGCCGTGCCGCTCGTCGGGCACAGCACGGCGATCAGGGCGTCGCGCCACATGGTGTCCTCGAGGGAGCGGATCACCTCGACGAGGTCGTCGACGGTGATGTCCGCCCCCAGGCCGTGAAGCCCTGTACCGACGCCGCGGGACGACAGGCCTCGCGGTGACAGCACTCGCCGCCACACCTCAGCCCACCGCGCGGGCGTGGCCGGGCCGGTCTGCGCGGGCGGCTCCGCGAGGAGCGAGGCCACCTCGTCGACCCGCGGCCCACGCCCAGGGATTACGTGGTCGGCGATGTCGGAGCGGTCCGGGAGCGCGGCCATGCCCTCGAGGATCAGCTCGGCGACGGCGGGCACCCTCTCGGGGTCCGGCAGGGGGTATCCGACCCGGTTCGCCTTCCCTCCCCCGTCCGGGTACCACCGGCCGTCCCGCACCACCCCTGAGGTCACCGCGCGAACCGACCGCGAGGCGCTCCGGACGACCGCGCGGACCGTCCGGCGGGACTCCTGCGGCGAGGTCTCGTAGGCGATGGCGATGATGTGGCTGGCGCCGTCGCGGCAGGCCCGGGCGACCAGCTGCCTGGCCATGCGCTCGAGGTCGACCTCACCCGCCTCGTCGCGCTCGGGCAGGTCGATCCGCTGGAGCAGCCCGAGCTGGTTGCCACGGACCGCTACGAGGACGAGGGAGCGCCGTGGGTGGAACCCGAGCAGGTAGGGGACGACGACCGCCAGGTCGGCGGGACTGGTGACAGAAGTGGGTGCCATGCAGGCCACGCTCGTCTCGCGTGGCGCCCGCTCGCCCACCTCACAGCGGGGCTGTGGAGATCGAGGAGGTCCGCCGCCAACCTGTGGATGACGCGGCCCGGCGGACGATCAGTCGGGCACGACCTCGCCGGGGATGGGCTGCCCGACCCCGCCGCGCACTCCCTGCTCCCAGGCGATGAACTGCTCGGTCTCCTGGACCAGGGCCACCGCCAGCCAGGACAGGACGACCGCGTCGTCGACGAGACCGACGACGAGCAGCAGACCCTCGGGCACGACGTCGACCGGCGAGATGACGTAGCCGAGCCCGAGGAGCAGGGTGAGCAGTCGGGTGTTGCTCATCCCGGTGTACTCGCCGGCCCGTACCGCGCGGATCATCCGTGGGAGCGCGGCGAGGCGCTGGCCCAGGCTCGGCGACCCGGGCGCCGACGCACCGCGCACCGCGCGGGCGAGGTGGGCTGCGGACCGGGCCTGGTTGCGTCGTCGGGCCATTGCGTCGGCTCCTTGTCGGCGGATCGGCGGCAAACGTCTCTGTCTGGTCCAACGTCGTCGACTGCGCGCCGATTCCCACCGGCCCGGCCGGCTCAGGCGCCTGGGGCGCCCCCCTGCGGCGGGAACTCGGTGCGCACGTGGTCACCGAGCTGCTTCATCAGCCAGCCATCGAGGCCGGCCCCGACGGCGCCGCCGACGAGCGGGATGGACCGGCCGAATCGGGAAAAGGTCTTCTTGCCCGCCGTCGAGAGGATCCGGAAGCCGACGGCCTTGTTGACCACCATGAGGGCCGGCCCGGGCAGCTTCTGCGCGGCCAGGCTCGTGAGTCGCCCGGTCGGGGCGACCATCCCGGCCTTGGCGAGGAGGTCCTGGTTGTCGGCACCGACGAGCGAGAGGAGGACCGCGGAGCGGATGTGCGGGTCGGTGATGTCGTAGCCACGCAGCCGGGCCACACCTGCCGCCATCCTGGTGGCGAGGAGGTAGAAACCAAGGACGTTGGCGGGCAGCGCCACCGGCAGGGTGATGAAGCCGCCGAGGTTGGTCACGAAGCCGCTGGCGGCGACGAGCTTGAGGTGATCGCCGACGACCTCGTCGACCGCCTTCTCGACGTCGCCTCCGTGCTTGGCTCGCGCCGCGTCGGCGACCTTGGTCGCCGAGTCGAAGGGACCCTTGCCGTCGATCCCGGTGTCGAGGAGGTTCTCGACGAGCTTGGAGACGCTGGAGCTGAGGGCCCCCTGGTCCTGCGGCTCGCGCGCCTGCTCGAGGGCGGTGCGGGTCTGCTGCACCTGCTTCTTCTGCTCCTTGCCGAAGCCGAGCGTGTCGGAGATGAAGCCCACAGGTGTCCCTTCGTCGGGGTCGTTGCGGCGAGGAGGACCTCGCCCGTCGGAGGCATCCTGCCACGATGACTGCGACGTCGACCGCGAGCGAAGGGGGCGCAGCTGCGCCCTAAGGTGGCCCGGTGACGACATCGTCGGCGCCCCGGTGGCGCGGCCTCGCCCTGCTGCCGGACGCCGGTGGGGTCGCCGTCGTCGAGACCGACGGCGCGACGTCGATGGCGACCGGCCGCTCCGAGGTCGAGGCACTCATCACCCGGTTGACACCGACGACGCGCTGGGTGACGTGGTCTGCCGACGAGCTGCGCCCGCTGATCCTCGCGCGCCTTCCCCTGCCGCGCACATGGTCGGTCGCCGAGGCGCACCGGCTGCTGCACGGCGGCCTGCGCGCCGACCCGCACCGGTGCTGGGCCGCCGCGCGCGGGTTGGACCTCGGCACCCTCCCGTCACCTCCTCGCACCGACCTCTTCGCCCTGCTCGACGAAGGCGAGGACGGCGGCGAGACCGAGCCGTCGAGGACGGCCTCGCCCGGTGGGCCGGTGTGGCCGGTACGCCGCGACGGGTACCTGCGCGCCGAGGTCGACCACTCCACCCTGACCACGCTCGAGGAGGCCGGTGCCTGGGCCGTGGCGGCGGTCCAGGTCGCCCACGCGCAGCGGGAGGCGCTGCAGCAGCGAGGTCCGCGGGCGATCGCGACCTGTCACAGCGAGTCGGCGGCTGCGGTGCTCGCCGTGGAGCTCGAGCGCGACGGCCTGCCGATCGACCGCCCCGTCCTCGAGGAGCTCATCACCCGCTCTGCCGGGGCCCGCCCGATCACCGAGCGGGACGAGCTCGCACGCCGAGCGGACCGCGACCGCTCCGTCCTCGAGGCGGTACCCGGCATCGGGCGGGTCGACCTGCGCAACCCGGCCTCGGTGCGCCAGCTCCTCGCGACCGCCGGCGTCGATGTGCCGAGCACCCGCAAGTGGGTCCTGGAGCAGCACGCCGACCGCCACCGCGTGATCCCCGCCCTGCTCGACTGGCGCCGCCGGGAGCGGATCGCGACCACCTACGGGTGGCGCTGGCTGGACGCGCACGTGGGGCCCGACGACCGGTTGCGGGGTGCCTGGTCGGCGTGCGACGGGGCGGCCGGCCGGATGACCGCCCAGGCGGGGCTGCACAGCCTGCCCAGCGAGCTGCGTCCGGGCGTGGCCGCGGCTCCCGGGCACCTGATCGTGCGCGCCGACCTGGGCCAGGTCGAGCCCCGCGTCCTTGCGGCCGTGAGCGGCGACGAGGCCTTCGCGGCCGCGACGCTCGCCGAGGACCTCTACCTCCCGGTGGCGCAGCGACTCGGGTCGGACCGCAGCGTCGCCAAGGTCGCGGTGCTCGCCGCGATGTACGGCCAGCGCAGCGGGGCGGCCGGCGAGGCGCTGCGGGGCCTGGAGCGCGAGTACCCGGTCGCCATGCGTCTGCTGGACCACGCCCAACGCCGAGGCGAAGGGGGCATGCCGGTCTGGACCGTCGGCGGCCGCCTGGTGCGGACCAACCTGCCGGAGCAGAGCGAGCGGCTTGGTGCCGACCAGCGTCAGTCCCTCGCCCGGGCCCGGGGTCGCTTCGCCCGCAACGCGGTGATCCAGGGCTCGGCCGCCGAGCTGTTCAAGGCGTGGGCGGTGACGGTGCGCGAGAGCGTCCGCGACCTCGACGCCCAGGTCGTGCTCTGCCTGCACGACGAGCTGCTCGTGCACGTGCGGCAGGAGCAGGCGCAGCGGTGCGCCGACGTCGTGCACGAGGCGCTCGCCGCGAGCTCACGGCGGTGGGTGGGCCACGACAGGGTGCGCTTCGTCGCCGACGTCAGCGTGGTGCGCCGCTGGTCCGAGGCCAAGGACTAGGCGGCGCGGATCCCCCTTCGTCAGCTGCCGCTGGCGTCCTCGTCGTCGACGGTGCGCAGGAAGTCCTCGAACTCGGCGCCGATCTCGTCGGCCGTCGGGATGTCGTCGCTCTCCGAGGCGAGCAGGCTGGGGCGCTCGAGCCCGCGCAGGTGCACGTCGTACTGCTGCTCGAGGGCCTGCACGGCCTCGCCGACCTCGGCGTTCTCGGCGACCTCCTTCTCGATCGCCCGCCGGTTCTCCCCCGCCGCCTGAACGAGGGCGTCGTTGGGCAGGTTGAGGCCGGTCGCGTCGACGATCGCGTTGAGCGCGGCGATCGCGCCGTCGTGGAAGGCGGCGCCGGCGAGGTAGTGCGGGACGTGGATCGAGAAGCCGACGGCGTCGAAGCCAGCCTCACCGAGGCGCAGCTCGAGCAGGCTGGTCAGCCCCGCCGGGACCTGGACGGTCCCGAAGACCGGCTTGCGGTCACCGATGAGGCGCTCGTCGGTGGCATGAGCGGTCATCCCGATCGGACGGGTGTGCGGCACCGCCATGGGGATGCCGTGCGCCTGGACGACGAGGGTGAGCCCGAGCCGGCGCATGAGGTCGGTGACCGCCATGATGACGGCCTCCCACCGGTAGTCCGGCTCCGGGCCGGTGAGCAGGTAGTAGGGCTCGCCCTCGCGGTCGGTGAGCAGGTAGAGCAGCAGCGCCGGGTCCTCGTAGGAGGTGTAGCGGGTGGCCTCGAAGACCAGCGCCGGACGGCGACCGCGGTAGTCGATGAGCGAGTCGAGGTCGAAGGAGGCGACGACGCGGGCGTCCTCGCCGGACAGGAGGTGCTCGACGAGGATCTTCTGCGCGCCGCCGGCGTCGATGAAGCCGTCGAAGGCGACGATCATCGGTCCGGGTGTCAGCGCGGCGGGCTCCACGTCGACCTCGAAGCGGTAGAGGTCCATGGGGTCGGTCACGGTGGTGCCTCCTCGTCGGGGTGGACGGTCATTGTCGCAACGGGCAGCGAGGGTCGCGCATTCCCCCTGGCCACCCGCGTGGCGGCGCCCACCGACCTCAGCCGTGCGGGTCGACGGCCCGACGCACCTCGGCCATGGCCCGGCGCACCCGCTTGGCCGAGACCGGTCCGACTGCGCCGACCGACTGGGCGAAGAGGGAGACCCGCAGCTCCTCGATCTGCCAAGCGATCGCGCGCACGTCCTCACGGTCGCGCTGCAGCGGGTCGAGCGACTCGAGCAGGTCGGCGTACTCGGTCTCGACCTCGTCGATCACCCGTTGGTGCTCGGCGTCCCGTGCCGGGGCGTCCCCCAGTCGCTCCAGGCGCACCTCGATGCCGCGGAGGTAACGGGTGAGGTCGGAGAGCCGGCCCAGGCCGGCGGCGGTGACGAAGCCCGGGCCGACGAGGCCGTCGAGCTGGGCGCGCATGTCGGCGACCGCCGGGGCGAGCGAGGCGGCGGTGATGCGGTCCAGCGAGGCGTGGATCGCCTTGCGCCGCACCAGGATCGGCTGGATCTCACGGACCGCCAGCAGGGTTCGCGCGCCGAGGTGGGTGCGCACCGCCCGCAGCGCCTCGTCGAAGGCTTCCCGGTCGCGGATCTCTTCGGGAGCGTGCTCGGCGGTGATGTCGTCGACGGCGGCGCCGAGGCAGTCCTCTAGCAGCGCGGGGACTGACCCGTGCGGGTTGTCACCGAGCGCCAGCTTGTCGGCGTTGCTCAGCGAGGCGAGGACCCGCTTCCACGGCGGGGAGGTGCCGAGCAGGAGGAGCCGGCGCACGCCGAGGCGTCCGGCTGCCTCCGCCTCGCGCCAGTCGGGCAGGACCCGGATCGCGACGCTGCTGCCCTCGTCGACGAGGGCGGGGTAGCCGACGACCTGCGCCCGCCCGCTGCCGGAGGTGACGGTGGCGGGCAGCTCGCCGAGGTCCCAGTCGGTCAGCCCGGCCCGCTCCAGCGATGCCCCCGCCTTGCTCACCCGGGCCTGGACGTGCCCGGCGACCTCGTCGCGCAGCGCGGCCAGGTCGGTGCCCTCGGCGAGCCGGCGACCCCGCTCCCCCTCGACCCGGAAGGTCATCCGCAGGTGCGTCGGCACGGCGGTCGGGTCCCATTGGCCGGGCGGCACCTCGATGCCGGTGAGGGTCTTCAGCGCCCGCCCGAGGGCGACGGCGAAGGGGGTGGTGCCCGGCTCGTCGGTGAGAGCGACGAGGGCGCGCCGGGCGTGGTCGGGGGCGGGCGCGAAGGAGCGACGGGTCGCCTTGGGCAGGCTCCGGATCAGGGCGGTGGCCAGCTCCTCGCGCAGGCCGGGCACCTGCCAGTCGAAGCCGGAGTCCTCGATCTGGTTGAGCAGGTGGACGGGCAGGTGCACGGTCACCCCGTCGGCGTCGGTGCCCGGCTCGAACTGGTAGGTGAGGCGAAGGGAGTGCTCGCCCGCCTGCCACCGGGTCGGGTAGTCGCCCTGGTCGACGGTGTCGGCGTCGGGCTTGACGAGGTGCTCCGGCGCCAGCGTGAGCAGCTCGGGGCTCTCCCGGCGGGCCTGCTTCCACCACCGGTCGAAGTGCCGCCCGGAGACCACCTCCTGCGGGACCCGGGCGTCGTAGAAGGCGAGCAGGTCCTCCTCGTCCGCGGCGATGCCGCGGCGGCGGGTGCGGGCCTCGAGCTCCTCGATCCGGGCGAGCTCGCGGGCGTTGCGGCGCAGCACCTCGTGCTGGTGGTCCCAGTCGCCGGCGACGATGCCCTCGCGCAGGAAGAGCTCGCGGGCCAGGACCGGGTCGATGCGTGAGAGCTGGACGGTGCGGCCGGCGACGAGCGGGACGCCGTAGAGGGTGACCCGCTCGGTGGCGATCGCGCTGGCTTGCTTCTTGGACCACCTCGGCTCGGAGTAGCTGCGCTTGACCAGGTGCGCGCCGAGCCGCTCGGCCCAGGCGGGGTCGATCGCGGCGTTGGTGCGCGCCCACAGCCGGGTGGTCTCGACGAGCTCGCCGGCCATGACGACCTGCGGCTGGCGGCGGAAGAGGGTCGAGCCCGGCTGGATGGAGAAGCGGGCACCGCGAGCGCCGAGATAGTCGCGCTTGTCCTCGTCGCGGACCCCGACGTGGCTGAGCAGGCCGGCAAGCAGCGCCTGGTGCACGACGGAGAAGTCCGGGTCCTCCCCCTTCGACGCGGTCCGGGAGCGGGTGTCCATCCGGGCGCTCTGGGCGGCGCGGCGCAGCTGGGAGTGCAGGTCCTGCCACTCCCGGATACGCAGGTAGTGCAGGTACTCGCGCTTGCACATCCGGCGGAACGCGCTGGAGGAGAGCGCCTTCTGCTGGGAGCGCAGGTAGGTCCAGAGCTTCCAGTAGCCGGCGAAGTCGGAGTGCTCGTCGCGGAAGCGGGCGTGCTGCTGGTCGGCCTGGGCCTGCTGCTCCAGCGGACGCTCGCGCGGGTCCTGGATCGACATCGCGGAGACGACGACGAGCACCTCGGTGAGGCATCCGAGTCGGTCGGCCTCGATGAGCATCCGACCCAGCCGCGGGTCGACCGGCAGCCGGGCCAGGGTTCGTCCGGTGCGGGTGAGCCGGCGCGGCTCCCCCTTCGCCCCGCGGGCGGGCTCGTGGACCGCCTGGAGCTCCTCGAGCAGGCGCATGCCGTCGGCGACCTGGCGGGAGTCCGGCGGCTCGACGAAGGGGAACCGGGCGACGTCGCCGAGGCCGAGCGAGGTCATCGAGAGGATGACCGAGGCCAGCGAGGTGCGCAGGATCTCGGGGTCGGTGAACTCGGGGCGGGCCTGGTAGTCCTCCTCGGAGTAGAGGCGGATGCAGATGCCGTCGGAGACGCGGCCGCAGCGGCCGGCGCGCTGGTCGGCGCTGGCCTGGCTGATCGGCTCGATCGGCAATCGCTGGACCTTGGTGCGCTGGCTGTAGCGGGAGATCCGCGCGACGCCGGTGTCGATGACGTAGCGGATGCCCGGCACGGTCAGCGAGGTCTCGGCGACGTTGGTGGCCAGGACGATCCGCCGGCCGCTGTGCCGGGCGAAGACCCGGTGCTGCTCGGCGGCGGAGAGCCGGGCGAAGAGCGGGAGCACCTCGGTGCCGGGGAGGTTCATCGCGGTCAGGGCGTCGGCGGCGTCGCGGATCTCCCGCTCCCCGGAGAGGAAGACCAGCACGTCGCGCTCGGCCGAGCCGGCGTGGTCGGGCTCGGTCCACAGCTCCTCGACGGCCCGGCAGATGCCCGTCGTCTGGTCGATCGCCTCGCGGTCCTCAGGGTCCTCGTCGCCGGACCCTCCCCCGTCGTCGACGAGGGGCCGGTAGCGGACCTCGACCGGATAGGTGCGCCCGGACACCTCGAGCACCGGCGCCGGGGTGCCGTCGGCATCGGCGAAGTGGGCGGCGAAGCGGTCCGGGTCGATCGTCGCCGAGGTGATGATCACCTTCAGGTCGGGACGGCGGGGCAGGAGCGCCTTGAGGTACCCGAGGATGAAGTCGATGTTCAGGCTGCGCTCGTGGGCCTCGTCGATGATGAGGGTGTCGTAGCGGCGCAGGTCGCGGTCGCGCTGCATCTCGCTGAGCAGGATCCCGTCGGTCATCACCTTGACCGCGGTGTCGTCGCTGCTGTGGTCGGCGAAGCGCACCTGGTAGCCGACGAGACCGCCGAGGTCGACCTGCAGCTCCTGGGCGATCCGCTCGGCGACGCTGCGCGCGGCGATCCGCCGCGGCTGGGTGTGCCCGATCTGCCCGCCCTGACCGCGACCGATCTCGAGGGCGATCTTGGGCAGCTGGGTGGTCTTGCCCGACCCCGTCTCGCCGGCGATGACGACGACCTGGTGGTCGCGGACCGCGGCGGCGATCTCGTCCTTGACCGCGACGACCGGCAGCTGGGGCGGGTAGTGCAGCTCCCCCTCCAGCACGGGTGCGCGAAGGGGGCCAGGCATGCCGGCCAGGATACGTGCGGATCAGCGCGCGCCTCGCGTCGCCGCCGACGCCCGGTCCTCCTCGCGCGGACCGACCGTGTCCCCGATCGTGCGTGCCGTCTTCACCTGGCCGTTCGCCTGCTTGCCGACCTTGGCGACCGTGTTGACGCCTTGAGCCACCCGCACCACGCGAGAGCTGCCCGCGACCATCGTCCAGTCGGCGATGACGTCGTCGGCGAGCTGCATGCCGCTCTTGGACCGGCCGGCCTCGATCGCCTTGCCAGTGCCCCACCGCGCCGCCCCCCTCGCGCCGTCGACGCCGACGCCGTGCCACGCCTGACCCCGTGCCTTGACCTGTGCCCACCGCGTGTCGGCCGGGCCCGGCGCCGCGGTCCGCCGGGCTCCCGCCCCCTTCGTCGACGCGGTCCTCTCGGCAGCCTTCCAGGCCCCGGTCTCCACCCCGGCGCGCTTCGCCCCCTTCGCCCCGGTCGCGGCGTGGGCAATGCCGCTCATCCTGCGCACCGCCCAGCCGCTGCCCTTCACCGCGCTGTCCAGGCCGACCGTGACTGAGCTCTTGCCGATCTCACGCCAGCTGCCCTGCCCGTAGAAGACCTTGAGCCCGGCCTGGCCGAGCGGGTCGATCACCCTGGCCAGCGCGAGCGGCTTGACCACCCACGAGACGGGGTTGTCCACCACAGAGCTGCGGCCGAGGTCGCGCATCCCCTCGAAGAGGTCGTAGCCGCGCGGGTCGGTGAGCTGGTCGCCGATGTCGACCAGCTCGGCGGCAACCGCCCCCTCCGCGGCGACCGCCTCGCCGCACGACGTGAGGTAGCGCTGCTCGAGGTCGATGAGCCGGTTCATGAGATCACCGTGACGACCGCGCTCGATCGGCTCGGCCGGGTGGTCGGATGCCATCGTCGCCAGTCGGCGGTCGCACTCCTCGGCAGCGGCGCCGACGGCGGCGTGCTGGCGGGCGACCTCGGCAAGCACGTCCTGGCGGTCGGTCAGCCGCGGTGCGTACGCCGCGAGCACCTCGGCCGCGGCACGCAGCTGGGCGGTGATCCGGCGCAGGGTGACCGGCACGTCGTCGACGTGCGCGGCGAAGGCATCCCCCGAGCCGGACTGCCAGACCCCGATCGTGCTGACCTGGCGGAGCAGGCCGCCGACGGTGTCGATGAGGTCGGCCAGCTCGTCCAGCTGCCGTGCCCGGACCCTGATGAACGCGGCGTCGGCCAGGTGCACCCGGTCGGGGTCCATCGCCCGGACATCGCCGTAGGCGCTCATCGCGGCCCGACCCGGTGCCCGTCGAGGATCGTCGGCCGCAGCGCCTGGGCGGTCGCCCGCTCGGTGTCCACATAGCAGGCCCCGGCGGCGCGGGCGAGCTCGGCGAGGGTGTGCAGCCGCTCGTCGAGCTCGACCCGCACCAGCTCGAAGTCACCGAGCAGCCTGGCCATCGCCCCGGCCGCCGACGGGCCGATGAAGCCGGCGAGGTCGTCCACGCCCATCGGGGTCTGGGCCTGCTCCTGGAGCAGCCCGGCGATCTCGTCCAGCCGGTCGCCGAGCGCGGCGATCCCGTCGCCGTCGATGCGCATCACCGTCATGCCGAGCACGGTAGGCAGATCAGCCGATCCGGGTGCCGGACTTTTCCACACCCCCCGCGTCTCCCCCTTCGCCCGCCTCCGACCCCACCCCGTCGCCCGCCTCCCAATTATCGGGTTGAGGGAGTAGTTGCACCTTCACCCGACGACCGACCTCGGGTGAAGGTGCAACTACTCGGGTGAGGCGGCTCAGGCAGCGACCCCGACTCGCGCCGCGGCGAAGCCGGCTTCCAGGTCGGCGATGATGTCGTCCGCGTGCTCGATCCCGACGGCGAGGCGCACCAGACCAGGGGTCACGCCCGCGGCGTAACGCCCCTCGTCCGAGCCCTGGCTGTGTGTCGTCGTCCAGGGGTGGATCGCCAGGCTGCGCACGTCACCGATGTTGGCGACATGGCTGTGCAGGCTCAGCCCCTCGACGAAGCGGCGACCGGCCTCCTCGCCGCCGGCGATCTCGAACGACAAGACCGCGCCCGCCCCCTTCGCGGCGTACTTCTGCGCCAGGTCGTGATGCTTGTGGCTCGGCAGCGAGGCCCACACCACCTTCTCGACCTGGTCGTGCCCCTGCAAGAACTCCGCGACGCGGCGGGTGTTCTCCAGGTGCCGCTCGATCCGCAGCGAGAGGGTCTCCAGACCCTGCGCGATGAGGAAGGCGTTGAACGGCGAGACGGACGAGCCGAGGTCACGCAGCAGCTGCACGCGCGCCTTGAGGATGAAGCTGAGGTTGGCACCGAAGGCGCTGCCCACCCCGAGGTCCGGGCCGTAGCGCAGACCGTGGTAGCTCTCGTCCGGCTGGTTGTAGTTCGGGAAGCGCTCCGGGTGCGCCGCGTAGTCGAAGGTGCCCGCGTCGACCAGCGCCCCGGCGATCGCCGTACCGTGGCCGCCCAGGTACTTCGTCGCGGAGTGGACGACGACATCGGCGCCGTGCTCGATCGGCCGCAGGACGAAGGGGGTAGCGACGGTGTTGTCGACGACGAGCGGCACCCCGACCTCGTGGGCGACGGACGCGACGGACTCGATGTCGAGGATCTCGCCGCTGGGATTGGAGATCGTCTCGCCGAAGAAGAGCTTGGTGTTCTCCCGCACCGCGTCCCGCCACTGCTGCGGGTCGGCACTGTCCTCCACGAACGTGACCTCGATGCCGTAGCGCGGCAGCGTCGATCCGATGAGGTTGTACGTGCCGCCGTAGAGGGCGGGGCTGGCCACGACGTGGTCACCGGCCTCGGCGATGTTGAGGATCGCGAAGGTGGTAGCGGCCTGGCCGGAGGAGAGCAGCAGGCCGGCGACGCCGCCCTCGAGCGCGGCGATGCGCTGCTCGACCGCGTCGGTGGTGGGGTTCATCAGCCGGGTGTAGATGTTGCCCAGCTCGGACAGGCCGAACAGGGACGCCGCGTGGTCGGTGTCGCGGAACTGGTAGCTGGTCGTCTGGTAGATCGGTAGCGCCCTCGCGCCCGTCGTCGGGTCAGGGGCGGCACCGGCATGGACCTGCTGGGTCTCGAACTTCCACTGGGTGGGGTCAGACATGAGGGTCGTGCTCCTTTGGTGCTCGCGCTTGACCGGTGCGGTGTGCACACGGCCCAGGTCGTCTCCCGGGGCACCCCACCGCAAGTGGAGGGTTGCCGACCAGCGAGCCGGGGCTTGGCGCTGGTGCTCTTGACCTTGGCCCGCAGCGTACACACCCCGATCCGACGGGCGCGTAGCCCGTCTCACCTGATGGTCAGCGAGCCTCGGGTCCCGTTCTCTCCCAACGGTTTCGAGCAAGCCACCACAGGCCGACGAAGGGCAGGACGAGCGGCAGGAAGCCGTAGCCGGACCCGAAGTGCGACCAGACCGTCTTGTCCGGGAAGAGGTCGGGCACGAGGTAGCTGAGCGCGCCGACGGCGAGCACGCCGACGGCCTCGACGGTGATCGTCACCTGGGCGAGCCGGCGCCGGTCGGTCACCAGCGCCCAGGTCGCCGCGATGTAGACGACCGCGGCGAGCGCCGAGAGCAGATAGGCCAGCGGCGCCCGCTCGAAGTACTCGAGGATCTGCAGCACCGAGCGTCCGGTGGCAGCCAGCGCCAGCGTGCCGTACGCGAGCACGAGGAGGATGCCCGGGCCGCTGCCGATCGCGCGCCTGGTCCGGCGCGCCGTTGATCCGGGTGCTGCTGGCTCAGGCATGGACGACCCAGATCTGCTGGACCCGGTAGGCCATCACCGCGACGACGAGGGCGCCGGCGAGGAGCACCGCCATGGCCCAGCGCGTCTTCTCCTTGATCGCGAGGAAGGCGAGCGCGGGCGGGACGAGAGGCAGCGTGAGGGCGTAGGCCGCCATCGTCGCGCCCTCCCCCGGCGTGCGCACCGAGGGGGCCTGCACCGCCGCGACCACGGCGAGGACGAGCAGGAGGACCTCGACCAGGGCGGCGACGAGGAGCAGCAGGTCGTCGATCAGCCTCGCCCGCAGGGCGTACACCCCGGCCACGACGGCGAGCACGACCGAGGCGATGACGACGATCGTGGTCAACGGCACAAGCACGGCCCGCAGCCTAGCCCCAGCCGGTCCGGCACGATCGGGGCATGCCAGAGCGCCTCGGAGCCCATGCCCTCGTCGAGACCGTGGTCGACCCCGGCAGCTTCGAGTCCTGGGACGCGCCGGTGCCGCTGGAGGGGATCTGCGAGGAGTATCGCGAGGCGCTGCGCGCGGCAGCGGAGCGGTCCGGGTGCGACGAGTCGGTCATCACCGGCAGAGCATCGATCGGTGGGCACGACGTCGCCCTCGTCGTGAGCGAGTTCGGCTTCCTCGGCGGGTCCATCGGGCGGGCCGCGGCCGGGCGGGTGGTGGCCGCGGTGCGCCGGGCCACGGCAGAGCGCCTGCCGGTGATCGCCGCGACGGCCTCCGGCGGCACCCGCATGCAGGAGGGCACCCCCGCCTTCGTCACGATGGTCGACATCTCCGCGGCGGTGACCGAGCACAAGGCCGCCGGCCTGCCCTACCTCGTCTACCTGCGGCACCCGAGCACGGGGGGCGTCTTCGCCTCCTGGGGATCGCTGGGGCACATGACGATCGCCGAGCCCGGGGCGCTCATCGGCTTCCTCGGCCCGGTCGTCTACGAGACCCTCACGGGCACCCCCTTCCCCGACGGGGTGCAGCTGGCGGAGAACCTCGTCGCCAACGGCATCGTCGACGCGGTCGTCCCCACCGGCGAGCTGGCCTCGGTCGCCGCCCGGGCCCTCACCGTGCTCTCCGGATCGTCCGCGAGCAGCGACGAGACGGCACCCGCCCCGAGGGCGAAGGGGGATCCGCTCGCCGCGGCGAGCATCTCCCCCTTCGCCTCCCGCCCGGAGCCGACGACCGAGGAGGTAAGGCGGACCTGGTCGGCGATCACCGCGACCCGGCGCGCCGACCGTCCCGGCATCCGAGAGCTGCTGCGGCACGCCGCGGACGACGTCATCCCGCTCAACGGCACCGGGCACGGCGAGGCGGACGCGGGGGTGATGCTGGCGCTGGCGAGCTTCGGTGGACGGGCCTGCGTGCTCGTCGGGCAGGACCGCCGCTACCAGGCGGCGGCCTCGATGGGACCGGCCGGGCTGCGGGAGGCGCGGCGCGGGATGCGGGTGGCCGAGGAGCTGTCGCTGCCGCTCGTGACGGTCATCGACACCCCCGGAGCCGACCTCTCCCCACGCGCCGAGGAGGGCGCGCTGGCCGGCGAGATCGCCCGCTGCATCGCGCGGATGACCAGCCTGCGCACGTCCAGCGTCTCGGTCCTGCTCGGCGAGGGAACCGGCGGAGGCGCCCTCGCGCTGCTACCCGCCGACCGGGTCGTCGCGGTCTCGGATGCCTGGCTCAGCCCGCTGCCGCCGGAGGGGGCGAGCGCCATCCTCTTCGGTGATACCGAGCAGGCCGCGCTCGTCGCCGCTCGGCAGCGCGTGCTCGCCGAGCACCTGCTGGCCGACGGTGTGGTCGACCGGGTGATCCAGACGCGGCGGGCGGCGCATGAGGATGTGGCCGGCTTCGCAGGCGATGTCGCCGCGGCGATCGCTGACGAGCTGAGCCCGGCGGCGCCTGTCGGGTGACGAGGCTCAGCCGGCGAGGTCCAGCGGCACCTGGCCGGTGCCGACGAGGCGAACCTCCTCCGGCGCTGCGGCGAAGGTGGCGATGAGCTCGACCCCCGCGGCCCGGCAGGCGGTCAGCGCCGAGCCGTGCCAGGCCAGGTCCTCGGCGCACGGCTGCTCGCCGGGCCGTCCGAGCGCCAGCACGACGGAGCCGAGGGCCCGGCCGAGGTGGTCGAGGAAGGCGTCGAAGAACGCGCGCCGGTCCTCCTCGGTAGAGCTCTGCGGCACGTCGCTCACGGTGACGGGCTGGATCATCCGCCCGTCGTCGGAGCACAGGAGCAGCGAGACCGAGCCGGTCCACCGGTCGCCCTCGCGGACGACGAGGTCGACGACGTCTGCGGCGAGCCGCAGGTCGGTGAGGGATCGGGAGGGCCAGTCACGGGGCAGGTCGATGAATGTCATGGGATGAGACTTCCCGATCTGCCCGATCCCGCCGCCGACTTTTCCACACCCTCCGCAGATCCCCGGGGAACCTCAGACGAACGGTCACCTCCCCCCTTCGCCCTCTCACTCCCTGCAGCGGATCACGGCGGCTCGGATGACCGCATCGTGAGACACGCCCGTTAGTGTGACGCACGTGGCACTGAGCGTCTTCGATCTCTTCTCCGTCGGCATCGGCCCCTCGAGCTCGCACACCGTCGGGCCGATGCGCGCTGCCGTGATGTTCGCCGAGGGACTGGCCGAGGCCGGCGACCTCGAGCGGGTGCACCGGGTCAAAGCCGAGCTCTTCGGCAGCCTCGGCGCGACCGGTCACGGTCACGGCTCGGCGACCGCGGTGCTGCTCGGCCTGAGCGGTGAGCGCCCCGAGGTGTGCGACCCGCGCGAGGTAGCCGACAAGCTCGAGGCGATCCGCTCCTCTGGCCGGCTGAGCCTGCTCGGTGAGCACGAGATCGGCTTCGACGAGGACGAGGACCTCGTGCTGCACCGGCGAGCGACCTTGCCGCTGCACCCGAACGGGATGACCTTCCACGCCTGGGACGAAGGGGGTGAGCTGGTCAGCGAGCACAGCTACTACTCGGTGGGCGGCGGCTTCGTCGTCGGCGAGGACGCCTCCGGCTCGACGAAGATCGTCGAGGACTCCACCGAGGTCGCGCACCACTTCACCACCGGTGACCAGCTCCTTGCGATCTGCGAGGAGACCGGTCTCTCGATCGCCCAGGTGATGCTGGAGAACGAGAAGTCGTGGCGCTCGGAGGAGGAGATCCGCTCCGAGCTGCTGCACATCTGGTCGGTGATGCAGGAGTGCATCGACAACGGCCTGCGGACCGAAGGGGTGCTGCCGGGCGGGTTGAAGGTCAAGCGCCGAGCACCCGGCCTCTACGGCCGGCTGCGGCACGAAGGGAGCAGTGACGACCCCCTTCGCGGGATGGACTGGCTGACCCTCTACGCCCTGGCGGTCAACGAGGAGAACGCCGCCGGTGGCCGGGTCGTCACCGCCCCGACGAACGGGGCTGCGGGGATCATCCCGGCGGTGCTGCGGTACTACCACGAGTTCATCCCGCGCGCCGACGACGACGGGATCATCCGCTTCCTGCTCACCGCCGGCGCGATCGGCGTGATCTACAAGGAGAACGCCTCGATCTCCGGCGCCGAGGTGGGCTGCCAGGGTGAGGTCGGCTCGGCGTGCTCGATGGCGGCCGGAGCGATGGCCGCCGTCCTCGGCGCCTCCCCCGCGCAGGTCGAGAACGCCGCCGAGATCGGTATGGAGCACAACCTCGGGTTGACCTGCGACCCGGTCGGCGGTCTCGTGCAGATCCCGTGCATCGAGCGCAACGCGGTCGCCTCTGTCAAGGCGATCACCGCCGCCCGTACCGCCCTGCGCGGCGACGGCAGCCACGTCGTGTCGCTGGACAAGGTCGTCAAGACGATGCGCGACACCGGCCGGGACATGAAGGTCAAGTACAAGGAGACCGCCCGCGGCGGGCTCGCGGTCAACGTCATCGAGTGCTGAGGCGGGGCGAAGGGGGCCGTGACAGCTCGGGGCGGATGGGTCGGCCGAGGTGGTGCGTGAGCCCGACGTCTGTAGCCGCGGCCGGCCCCATACTGCGTATGCGGGTCATCCACTCGGTGCCGGTGGCAAGGGGCGAGCACGTGCTCTTGCTCGTCCGCTGACGAAGTATGAGCGGATCATCACCGTCTCGATAGACGCCGACGGACCGCCGATGGTGCACGAGCCACGCAGCGTGCCGAATAGGTACTCCTAGCTTCGGCCTACGGGGCCAATTGATGACGTCACCCTGCTGGGCGCCCTGCTCGTAGGACGCACAGATTCAGATCCAGGTCCGCCTCACTCCCGGCCTGCGGGGCTCTCTGTTTCGTAGCCTGGCTCGGTGAAGGCGCCGGAGTCGAGGTCGGGCCCGCCGACTTCAACTAGCTCCCGAACGATGCTGATATCGACGTCCGAATCGCCAGTCACGGTCTCGGCGTCGACGATATCCTCGCCGAAGGTGTCCCCCGTAGCGAGATCGGGATACTTTTCGAGGAGGAAACGACGTCGATATGCGACGTCTGCGGTGTCGACGATGCCCTCGAGGGTTGACCAGTTGAGCGTGCCGCCGATGGCGACGCCAATGCCCGGGAGGACCTTGCCGAGGGTTTGCTTGGTCCATCGGTCGGCGAACTGTGTGGCGAACTTCCCCGTTACACGCGCAACGACGCTCTGGTTGAGAATCTCCCAGGTCTTGCCTCGAACCAACGCTTGGGTGAGTTTCGAGATGTCCTTCATGGCAGCCGTCTTGGCGGTCGCAGTCACAGCAGTTCCGGCGTTGACCACGGACAAGATGAACAACTTCTCGGCCGGGGACTCGGGGTCGTAGCCGTACATCAATGCCGCTCGGCCGACTGCTCGTGAGCCGAGACCGAGGACTGCTGCAGAGTCACCAGCCATGGCGGCGACGATGGTGGCGGCCCCCGGTGCGGCTGCAGCTCCGGCGGACGCGGCGGTGGTCACCTGGCTGCCGGTGATGGCAAAGCTGGCGGCAGCGCCTGTCATAGCGGCGCCGACGGGGTAGAGCCACTCTGCGGACCTGCCCTTCACGGCGTCGACTTGCTCCAGGTCGAGAGCCCGGAGGTCGCTGAGACGAGTGATGTCGTGACCGTGCTTCTGGTGCCGGGCGACGACCCGCTTGGGCGAGAGGCCAGCCCGTGAGACTTTCGCCGTGGCGCGCTCCGCAGACGCGCCGATCGTGCCCGTCCAGGACGGGAGCCTCTCACTGGCGGCCTGTGCTCCGCTCGAGACCGCCTTCGAGCCCTTGGCCGCGATGTCGCGACCACGTCGTGCGATTTTTTGGGCGCGGGGGTGATCCCCGAGGAACATGCCCGTACGTTCACCAATGGCGGCACCCGTGTCGGCGACCTTCTGGCCGACATCGGCCATGCGTGCGGACAACTGGCGTCCCTGGAAGGCTTGGATCTCTTCCCAGGCTTTCATCTCGTACGGCGATGGCTCGTTCATGACGTCAAACTACTCAACACAAGGAGACAGCTCGCCGCAGGCTTGCGGCCAACGTCACTGAGTGGTGCAGCACTCATCGCTGCGCGCGACGAAGGGCCCGACCGGATCAACCGGTCGGGCCCTCCCTTCGTCAGCTACTCAGCGGATCAGCTGCACCCGCTGGTCGAGCCGCAGCCCTCGCAGACGTAGCAGGAGCCGGCGGGGCGCATCTTCGTCCCGCAGGTCATGCACATCGGAGCGTCGGCGGTCTTGCCCTGGAACTTCTCCAGCAGCTCGGCCGAGGAGTGGACGTCGTCACCGGCCAAGCGAGCCGAGGCAGCGCCGGCACCGGCCGGCGTGTGCTCCGAGCCCTCGTGACCCGGCTCGGTCGACTCGACCTCGTCGTGCTTCTTGCCCGACGGGGCGACCGACTGCGAGTACGACTCGAAGTCGCCCTCGTAGTCCTCGTCGTCCTCGGATCCGCTCGCCTCGTACGAGCCGGTCTCGAGCTGGCGGGCCCGCTCCTCCGCGGTGTGGATGCCCATGAAGGACCGGGTGTCGAAGTCGAGGTAGTCCAGCGCCAGCCGGCGGAAGACGTAGTCCATGATCGACTGCGCCATCCGCACGTCCGGGTCGTCGGTCATGCCGGCCGGCTCGAAGCGCAGGTTGGTGAACTTCTCGACATAGGTCTCCAACGGCACCCCGTGCTGCAGCGCCACCGAGATCGCGATGGAGAAGGCATCCATCAGCCCGGCCAGGGTCGAGCCCTGCTTGCCGAACTTGAGGAAGATCTCACCGAGCTGACCGTCGTCGTAGGTGCCGGCGGTGAGGTAGCCCTCGGCTCCCCCGACGGCGAAGGACGTCGTCTGCGAGGTGCGGCGCTTGGGCAGGCGGCGACGCAGCGGCCGGTACTCCACCGTCGGAGCGGCCTCGGCCTGAGCCTGCTGGCCCTTCTCCTTGGCGGTCGACCCGCCGTCGGAGAGCGGCTGGCCCACCTTGCAGTTGTCCCGGTAGACCGCGAGCGCCTTCAGGCCGAGCTTCCAGCCCTCGATGTAGACCTCCTCGATCTCCTCGACGGTGGCCGACTCGGGCAGGTTGACCGTCTTGGAGATCGCACCGGAGAGGAAGGGCTGGGTGGCAGCCATCATCCGCACGTGCCCCATCGGGCTGATCGCGCGGGCACCCATCGCGGTGTCGAAGACCTCGTAGTGCTCCGGCTTCAGCCCCGGCGCGTCGATGACGTGGCCCTTGTCGGCGATGTACTCGACGATCGCCTCGATCGTCTCCTCGGCGTACCCGAGACGCTTCAGCGCCCGCGGGATGGTGAGGTTGACGATCTGCATCGACCCGCCACCGACGAGCTTCTTGAACTTCACCAGCGAGAAGTCCGGCTCGATGCCGGTGGTGTCGCAGTCCATCATGAAGCCGATGGTCCCGGTCGGGGCGAGCACCGAGGCCTGGGCGTTGCGGTAGCCGTGCTTCTCGCCCTGCTTGACGACCTGGTCCCACGCCTTGGTGGCATAGCCGTGGATGTCCTTGTCCATGGTGTGCATGGTCCGGATCTGGTCGTTCGCGGCCTGGTGCTTGCGCATGACCCGCTTGTGGGCGTCGGCGTTGCGGGCGTACCCGGCGTAGGGGCCGACGACCGCAGCGATCTCGGTCGAGCGCTTGTAGGACGCGCCGGTAAGCAGCGAGGTGATCGACGCGGCGAGCGCGCGGCCGCCGTCGGAGTCGTACCCGTGGCCGGTGGCCATGAGCAGCGCGCCGAGGTTGGCGTAGCCGATACCCAGCTGGCGGTAGTCGCGGGTGGTCTCCCCGATCGCCTCGGTCGGGAAGTCGGCGAAGCAGATCGAGATGTCCATCGCCGTGATGACGAGCTCGGTGACCTTCTGGAAAGTCTCGGCATCGAAGGTGTCGTCGTCGCGCAGGAACTTCAGCAGGTTCAGCGAGGCGAGGTTGCAGCTGGAGTTGTCCAGCGACATGTACTCGCTGCACGGGTTCGAGGCGTTGATCCGGCCGCTCTCGGGGCTGGTGTGCCAGTCGTTGATCGTGTCGTCGTACTGGATGCCCGGGTCGGCGCACTCCCACGCGGCCTTGGCGATCTTGGTCATCAGCTCGCGCGCGTCGACGGTCTCGATGACCGAGCCGTCCTTGCGGGAGGTCAGCCCGAAGTCGCCGCCCTCCTCGACCGCGCGCATGAACTCGTCGCTGACCCGGACCGAGTTGTTCGCGTTCTGGTACTGCACCGAGACGATGTCGGCGCCACCGAGGTCCATGTCGAAGCCGGCGTCGCGCAGCGCCCGGATCTTGTCCTCCTCGCGCGCCTTGGTCTCGACGAACTCCTCGATGTCGGGGTGGTCCACGTCGAGGACGACCATCTTCGCCGCGCGGCGGGTCGCGCCACCGGACTTGATCGTCCCCGCGGAGGCGTCGGCCCCACGCATGAAGGAGACCGGGCCGGAGGCGGTGCCACCGGAGGAGAGCAGCTCCTTGCTCGACCGGATCCGGGAGAGGTTCAGCCCGGCGCCCGACCCGCCCTTGAAGATGAAGCCCTCCTCCTTGTACCAGTTGAGGATCGAGTCCATCGAGTCGTCGACGGAGAGGATGAAGCAGGCGCTGACCTGCTGCGGGCTCTTGGTGCCGACGTTGAACCACACCGGAGAGTTGAAGCTGAAGATCTGGTGGAGCAGGGCGTAGGTCAGCTCGTGCTCGAAGACCTCGGCGTCGGTGTCGGTGGCGAAGTACCCGTGCTCCTTGCCCGCCTTGACGTAGGTGAGCACGACCCGGTCGATGAGCTGCTTGAGCCCCTGCTCGCGCTCGGGGGTGCCGACGGCGCCGCGGAAGTACTTCGTCGTGACGATGGTGCTCGCGTTGACCGACCAGAAGTCGGGGAACTCCACCCCGCGCTGCTCGAAGATCGTCTCGCCGGTCTTCCAGTTCTGCTGGGAGACGTCTCGCTTCTCCCAGGTCACCTCGTCGTAGGGGTGGACCCCCTCGGTGGTGTAGATGCGCTCGATCGTCAGGCCAGCGTCCTTGCTGGTGCGGCGGGCTCGGGCCTTGCCGGCGGTCTCGGTCATGCCATCTCTCCTGTGTGCTGTGTCGGACTGTTCTCAGGTTGTCACCGGGCACCGACAGCCATGTCTGCGTGGCGGTGCCCGGGAGCTCTAGGGGGTGCGGGCCTCGCGGCGAGAGGCGTCGGGCTCGGCGCTCTCGCGCTCCTCGCGCAGCTCGCGGTCTGCGCGCAGGACGCTGATCGCGGCGTCGAAGTCCTCGAGGGAGTCGAACGCCTGGTACACGCTGGCGAAGCGCAGGTAAGCCACCTCGTCGAGCTCGCGCAGCGGTCCGAGGATGGCCATCCCGACCTCGTGGGCGTCGATCTCGGCGCTGCCCTGACCGCGGATGCTCTCCTCGACCCGCTGGGCCAGGAGGGCGAGGTCGTCCTCGGTGACCGGACGACCCTGGCAGGCCTTCCGCACGCCGGCGAGGACCTTGGCCCGGCTGAACGGCTCGGCGGCTCCGGAGCGCTTGGTCACCGACAGGCTCGCGGTCTCCAGCGTGGTGAAGCGGCGGGAGCACTCGGGGCACTGCCGCCGGCGCCGGATCGAGGACCCGTCGTCCGCGGTGCGCGAGTCGATGACTCGAGAGTCGGTGTGCCGGCAGAAGGGGCAGTGCACGGGGCTGGCCTCTCGACGTCGGGAGCGGGTGGCGGTGTGGACGAAGGGGTGGACAGCCACCCCTTCGGCTGTGGACAACACCGGCCTGCCTGTGGACGACACGCCGTGCGATGTTCACTAGATGTTGACGAATGACATCCGTGTAACCACTAGATGTAGTGCCACATTGGAGCACGACACCACGGCGCGATGCAAGACCACTCATCGCGTGTCCCGACCCTCACCTCCCCGTCACGCAGCAACGACGGCCACACCTCGTCGAGGTGTGGCCGTCGCGCGCTCCCCCGGGCCGGGTCGAGGGACCCGGGGTGGTCTGACCGGCCGCGTCAGCGGCTCGGGATGCTCAGCTCCTGACCGGCGTGGACGAAGGGGGTAGCCAGCCCGTTCTCCGCCTGCAGGGCGACCACGGCGTCGTCGACCGCCAGGCCCGGGAGCTCGGCCCGCGCGATCTGCGAGAGCGTCTCCCCCGGCTCGACGGTGACCGACCGCAGCGGCTCGGGCGCCGGGCCCGCCACCGCCTGGCCCAGGCCGACCGTCAGCGCCGCGGCGACCGCGGCGAGGGTGAGGGTGGCGCGCCCGCGGCGGGTCACCCGCAGCCGGGTGTGCACGGCGTCGCCGGTCGGCACCGACGTCAGCCGTCGGACGGCGCGGCCGTCGTGGTGACCGGGACGGTCCGCGGCCGGGTCGACCGACCGGTGTCCGTAGCCCGGGATCCCGCGGACGGGGAAGGCGGTGATGGCGCTCATGTCAGCTCCTCCTCGACGTGTCCTCGAACCGGTGTTCGAGAGAACATCTGTTCGATGTCTAGCACACCTGTTCGACCAGTCGCAAGCAGCTTCGCGACACACCTCGAACAGATGTTTGATCGCGGGCTGGTCCAGGACGTACTCTTCGTGCATGTCGAGGAGCCAACCAGGCACCACCGACAACGCACCGGCAGCGCGGGGTCGGCAGGCGCGGACCATCGAGACGAGAGGGATCGACATGACGGGTCGCAAGCACGAGAGAGGTGGCGCCGAGGCGCCCGGGTCCAACGTGCGCCCGCTCCCCCTTCGCGACACCGGGGACGGGCTCACCGCGCGCCAGGTCAAGGTGCTCGAGGTCATCCGCAGCGCCGTCGCCACGCGTGGCTACCCGCCGAGCCTGCGCGAGATCGGCGACGCCGTCGGGCTGACCAGCCCGAGCTCGGTGGCCCACCAGCTGACCTCGCTCGAGCGCAAGGGCTACCTGCGCCGCGACCCCAACCGGCCGCGCGCCATCGAGGTCGTCTCCCCAGCTGACGGCGAGACGATCACCGCTGGCCCGGACTCACCGCTGGCCCAGCCCACGGAGATCGGGGCGCCCCGCGGCAGGGCCGACCTCGACGACGTCGACGTCACCGGCATCGGCGACGAGCGGCCCTCGGCGACCTACGTCCCCGTCCTCGGCCGGATCGCCGCCGGTGTGCCGATCACCGCGGAGGAGAGCGTCGACGAGGTCTTCCCGCTGCCCAAGCAGGTCGTCGGCGAGGGCTCGCTCTTCCTGCTCAAGGTCGTCGGTGACTCGATGATCGACGCCGCGATCTGCGACGGCGACTGGGTCGTCGTCCGCCAGCAGCCGAGCGCCGACAACGGCGACATCGTGGCCGCCCTGCTCGACGACGAGGCGACAGTCAAGACGTACAAGCACCGCGACGGCAAGACCTGGCTCATGCCGCACAACCCGGCCTACGAGCCGATCGACGGCGACCACGCGACCGTGCTCGGCAAGGTCACCGCCGTCCTGCGCCGCGTCTGAGCATGGGCCGCTGGCTGCCGGCGAGCCTCGTCCTGCTCGTGGTGGTGTGGACGACGCTGCCCGGCCTGCTCGCCGGCGACCTGCGGGCCGTCCTCGTGCTGCTCGCCGGCTTCGGCATCGCCTGGTGGGTCTCCCCGCTGAACGGACAATCCGGTCCCCGTCACGAGGACCTGACCGGCGAGGACCCGGTGGTCATCTACTGGCGCCCCGGCTGCGTCTACTGCATCCGGCTGCGCGGCGCCCTCGGCCGTCAGGGCAGGCGCGCCACCTGGGTGAGCATCTGGGCCGACCCCGACGCCGCCGCCTACGTCCGCTCGGTCAACGGTGGTGACGAGACCGTCCCGACGGTGCTCATCGACGGCGAGCCGCACACCAACCCCGACCCAGAGCTGGTCCGCACCGCCCTCGCTCAGGCGAGCTGATCCCCCTTCGCCCCGCCGGGCCGCTCGGCGAGGGCGAGCCGATCCGCGATGCGCTCCAGAGCGGGCGCCAGCTCGCCGTCGACCTTGTAGGTGACCAGGTCGTCGCCCCGGCTGTCCCCGCGGGTCACCAACGCGACCGGCACCCCGTTCTTCGCGGCCCGGCGTACGAAGCGCAGACCGGACATCACCTGCAGGCTCGAGCCGAGCACGAGCAGGCTGGGTGCGGCGTCGGTCAGGGCGAAGCACCGCTGCACCAACGCCTTGTCCACCGAGCCGCCGAAGAAGACGACGTCAGGCTTGAGCAGGTCCGAGGAGCACACGCGGCACCTCGGCTGCTCGAAGGCCTCGACCTGCACCTGCTCGAGGCGCACGTCGCCGTCGGGCCGGATCTCCTCGCTGTCGACGTCGAAGCCGGGGTTCTGCGCCGCCATCCGCGCGTCGAGGTCGGCGCGCCGCTCCCGGGTACCGCAGGCCAGGCACAGCACGTCGGCGAGCGAGCCGTGCAGCTCGACCACCCGCTCGGTGCCCGCGGCCTGGTGCAGCCCGTCGACGTTCTGGGTGATGACGTCCCCGACCGCCCCGAGGCGCTGCAGCTCGGTGACCAGGTGGTGCGCCGCGTTGGGCCGGGCCGCGGAGAATCGCCGCCACCCGACGAAGCTGCGCGCCCAGTACCGCTGCCGGGCCTGACTCGAGGCGAGGAACTCCGAGTAGTGCATCGGGGCGACCCGGCGGGTTCCGTCCGGGCCGCGGTAGTCGGGGATGCCCGAGCGTGTCGACATGCCCGCGCCGGTGAGCACGAGGGCGGGCCGCTGCCGGAGGACCTCCGCGATCGCCTCGAGCGGCCCCGTGGCGGCGAGGTCGAAGGGAGGTGCCGTCACCTGACCAGTATGCGTCGTCGGCGGCGGCCGGTGAGGGGGACGACGCCTCGGACCGGCCCGGTACGGTTTGCTCATGATCGACGCCGCAGGGCTGCGCGTCATGCGCGCCATCGCCGACGAGGGCAGCTACACCGCTGCCGCCCTCTCGCTCGGCTACTCCCAGCCGGCGATCTCGCAGATGGTGCGCCGCCTCGAGCAGCGCACCGGGACCGCGCTCGTCGAGCGCGTCGGTCGGTCGGTGCGGCTCACCGAGGCCGGTCAGGTGCTCGCGCGGCACGCGACGACCGTGCTGGCCACCCTCGACGCTGCCGAGGAGGAGGTCGCCGCCATCGCCGGCCTGCGGGCCGGTCGGGTGCGGCTCATGGCCTTCCCCAGCTCGTCGGCGACCCTCGTGCCCCGCGCGCTAGCCGCTATGCGGGCCTCGCACCCGGACGTGACGGTCACCTTCACCGAGGCCGAGCCGCCGGAGTCGATCGCGGCGCTGCGCACTGGGGACTGCGACCTAGCCGTGGCCTTCAGCTATGACGGGTGCGACGTGGGGCGCGGCGAGGACCTCGACGGCTTCGTCGTCGAGCCGCTCCTCGACGAGCAGGTCGGGGTCGCCCTGCCACTGACCCACCGGCTGGCCGACCGGGAGCGCGTCGACCTCGCCGACCTCGAGGACGAGGACTGGATCGCGGGCTGCGCGCGCTGCCGCGGGCACCTGCTCCAGATCGCGCACGACGCGGGGTTCAACCCGAGCGTGACCTTCGAGACCGAGGACTATGTCGCGGTGCAGGGTTTCGTCGGGGCGGGTCTCGGGGTGGCCCTCATCCCCGATCTCATCCGCGACGCGACGTCGAACGACGCGGTCGTCGTCAAGGCGCTCAACCCCCCGACGCACCGGCACATCCACGTCGTCACCACCCCCGACCTGCAGCGCGTCCCGGCGGTCGCCGCGACGATGCGCGCGCTCTGCGAGGCGGCCTCGGGCTGAGGAGCCTTGTCCACAGCCTCGTCGAGGGGCGGGTGACGATCCACATCGGGAGTCGCTGAACGGCCGCTCAGCGCGTCGCTTCGTAGCGTCGCGGTCATGAGAGCACCGGTCGAGCCGAGCGAGCGGCTGCGCCAGATCCTCGCGGCCGCCGAGGCGAAGGGGGCGAGCGCCCCCGACGAGCCTCCGCCGCCGCGTCCGGTGACGGTTCCCGCTGCCGTGGCGGAGTCGCGGTGGCGTCTCTCGCCGCGGGCGGCCCTGGGTGTCGGCCTCGTCCTGCTCGTCGCCGTCCTGATCCTCGGGGCGCGCACGGTGCTCGCCGAGCGGGCCGCCGAGCCGGTGCCGGTGGCGGGCGACGGCGTGGCCGAGGCGGGAGACCGGAGCGGGTTCGGCGCAGAGCAACCGTCGCCGACGGGCGGGAGCGAGGAGGCCGAGGCGGCCGGGCCGGGCAGCACCGGCGAAGGGGGTGAGCCCGCTCCCGCGAGCACGTCACCGGCCGGTGACGTGCACGTGCATGTCGTCGGTGAGGTGAGCAGGGCGGGAGTGGTGACCCTGCCTGCAGGCTCCCGGGTGGCCGACGCCGTGCAGGCGGCGGGTGGGTCGAGCGCCGAGGCTGACCTGAGCTATGTGAACCTCGCACGACTCCTCGTGGACGGCGAGCAGGTCGTCGTGCCGGCCGAGGGTGAGGTGCCGCCGGTCGGGGCGCCCGCGCCGGCCACGCCCGGCTCCGCAGCCGGCTCGGCAGCTGGAGGGTCCGGTGGCTCGGCGCCGACCGCTCTGGTCAACATCAACACCGCCGACCAGGCGGCGCTGGAGGTGCTGCCCGGCGTCGGGCCGGTGCTCGCCGGGAGGATCGTGCGGTGGCGCGTCGAGAACGGGCGCTTCACCAGCGTCGACGAGCTCTCCGAGGTGAGCGGGATCGGCGAGAAGATGCTCGCCCAGATCGGCCCGCAGGTCACCGTGTGAGGGCTGGCGAGGACGCGCTCGGCGACGGCGGTGCACGCCTCGACGTGCGACTGCTCCTGCCGGCACTTTTCTCCTGGGCGGTCACGGTCTGGGTGCTGGGGCAGCCGGTCTCCTCGCGATGGTGGGTGGCTGGGGCGCTGGCCGCGATCTCGGCGGGATGGGCGGCGGTGCTGGCCCGAGGCGGCGGACTGGACCGCTCGCGCCGATCCGCGCTCGGGTGTCTGTGCGTCCTCGCCGCGGCAGCCACGTCGACCGCTGCGGCGGCTGACGGGGTGCGGGCCGCGGCCGGTGGGGTCGACGAGCTGGCTGCGGCACGCGCGACCATCGCGGCGCGCGCGGTGGTGCTCACCGAGCCGGTGGTCCGCGCCCGGCCCGGCAGGGAGGCAACCATCACCCTCCGCGTGCGCCTGACCTCGGTCACCGCCCGAGGAGCTCAGCGGGTCACTGCTGCCCCCGTCCTAGTCCAGACGAGCGAGCCGGGATGGGCGCAGGTGCGCTGGCACGACGAGGTGAGCCTGCGTGGACGTCTCGCGGAGAGCGACCCGGGTGAACCGGTGCTCGCCATCCTCCGGCCGCGAGGACCCCCGGAGAGCGGCAGCCGTGGGCAGCTCCTCGAGCTCGCCGAGGGTCTGCGCTCGCGCCTGCGGGACGCCAGCGCCGGACTTCCCGCAGATGCCCGAGGGCTCGTCCCGGCCCTCGTGATCGGCGACACGAGCCAGACCCCGCCGGACCTGCACGACGACATGCTCGTAACCGGCATGTCCCACCTGTCCGCGGTGTCCGGCAGCAACGTCGCCATCGTCCTCGGCGCCTGCCTGCTGCTCACCCGGCTCTGCGCCGCCCCGCGGCAACTGCGTCCGTGGGTCGCCGCGGCAGGCCTCGCGTGGTTCGTCATGCTCGCCCGGCCCGAGCCGAGCGTGCTGCGCGCCGCCGTCATGGGAAGCGTGGGCCTGCTCGGGATGAGCGCGTCCCGGCGCGGAGCCGGCGCGCCTGCGCTGGCGGCAGCGGTCGTCTCGCTGCTGCTCCTCGACCCTTGGCTGGCCCGCAGCTACGGCTTCGCGCTCTCCACGCTCGCCACCCTCGGGCTGCTCGTCTTCGCCGGCCCGTGGTCGGCGGCGATCAATGCCCACCTCCCCCGGCGTCTGCACGTCGTCGGCCCGGCCTGCACCATCCCGCTCGCGGCCCACCTCACCTGCGCCCCGGTGGTCGTGCTGCTCCAGGGCTCGGTGAGCACGATCAGCGTGCTCGCCAACCTCGTGGCCGCCCCCTTCGTCGCCCCGACGACGATCGCAGGGATCGTCGTCGCCCTTGTGGCCGTCCCTCTCCCCGCAGCAGCCGGGTGGCTCGCCTGGGCCGCAGGGGTCCCGGCCCTGGCGATCGCCGGGACCGCGCGAGTGGCTGCCGACGTGCCGGGCGGCTCGATCGACTGGCCGGACGGGTCTGCGGGCGCCTGGCTCCTCGCCGGCCTGAGTCTTGCGGGCCTGCTGTGCTGGCCGTGGCTGACCCATCGGGCCCGGGCCACACCGGCGATGGCCCTTGCCGTGCTCGCCGCCGTGACGAGCACGCTTCTCCCGTCGCGGGTACTCACCGGTCCCCCCAAGGAGTGGGTGATGGTGATGTGCGACGTCGGTCAGGGAGACGCGCTGGTGCTGCGCTCCGGGCCCGGGCGAGCGGTGCTCGTCGACGCCGGTCCCGAGCCGGCCGCGGTCGACCGATGCCTCGACCGCCTCGATGTGCAGACCCTGGACGCGGTGGTGCTGAGCCACCTGCACGCCGACCATGCCGACGGTCTCGCCGGCGCCCTGGAGGGTCGGGCTGTCGGCGAGATCGTCCTCTCCCCCGTCGCCGAGCCGGCATGGTCGGCGACGAGGGTCCGGCGCCTCGCGGCCGAGCACGAGGTGCCGGTCTCGACGGTGGTCGCCGGCGACGAGCTCCGCTACGGCGAGATGCGCGCCGAGGTCTGGTGGCCCGCGCGCCGGATCGCGCAGGGGTCGGTCCCCAACAACGCCTCGGTCGTCCTGCGCGCCCAGGTCGGCGAGCTGTCCGCCCTGCTTCTCGGGGACGTCGAGGCCGAGGCCGCTCACGCGATGCTGCTGCGCCTGCGTCGCGACCCCGCGATGGGCGCCTCACTCGACGGTCTCGACGTGCTCAAGGTGGCCCACCACGGCTCGGGCAACGCCGACGTCGCGTTCCTCGAGCAGGTGCGCGCGCCGGTGGCCCTGATCAGCGTCGGCGCCGACAACGACTACGGCCATCCGGCCCCGGCGCTCCTCAGCACGCTCCAGCGGCAGGGCAGACAGGTGTGGCGCACCGACGAGGACGCCACCGTGCTCGTCGGTGAGGACGACTCCGGGCCCGCGGTCGCCCGCCTGCGATGAAGGGCCGGTCCGCCCACCCCGTCATCTTGCACTGACCGGTCAGTCTAAATAGACTGATGGGGTGACCCTCCCCCTTCGCCTGCGGCCAGCTCCCGGCCTGGACCGGTCGCGGCCGTGCTGACCGTCGACCGACTCTCCGCCGACGGGCGGCACGCCCCGCTCTTCCACTCGACGAGCTTCAGCGTCGCGCCCGGCGAGCTCATCCTCGTCCAGGCGCCGAGCCAGCTGGCCCGGACCGGCCTGAGCCTGATCCTCACCGGTCGGATGAAGCCCGGCGGCGGGACCGTGCGCTGGGGCGGCGACGACGCCCGCTCCGCCCTGCGCCGAGCATCCGAGCTCATCGACAGCCCGGAGGTCAACGAGATCGAGACCCACATGCGGGTCCGTGACTACGTCTCGGAGATGCTCTCCTACCAGCCGCACCCCTTCCTGCGCCGACCGCATTCCGGGCAGTGGCTCGCCGACCACGACCTCGAGGACCTCGACAACCTCTGGGACGAGGAACTCACCGGCGAGCAGCGGATCCGCCTCACCGTCGCGCTGGCACGCAGCAACTCCGGGGCCGACCTCCTCGTGTTCGACACCCCGTCGCGCCACGCCAACCACTCTGTCACCTGGATCCCCCGGCTGGAGCAGCTCGCCCAGGACCCCGACCACCCCCGCGCCGTCGTTGCGGTGGTCCCGCACATCTCCGAGAAGTGGAACGGTCCGGTGGCCATCGCCGGGGAGAGTGAGGAAGAGACCCCAGCCGGCGGGGAGCACGCCGGCCCGGTGGCGAGCGACGACGAGGCCGATCACCATGTCGGCTCGCACCTGCCGGCCTCGCTCACCACCGCCGGGTCCGCCGACCCCCGCGGCGGGAGCACCTCGGCCGCGGCCGTCGATGACGCCGACGAGAGCGGCGAGGACCAGACGGCCGAGGAGCAGAAGGCCGAGGACCAGAAGGCCGAGGACCAACCCCCGACCGAGGACCAACCGGCCGAGAACGAGCCGGACGCACCGATCGACACCGTCGACGAGCCGGCCACCGAGACCTCCGCCGACACGGCGGCTGAGACAGGGTCGCCCGACACCTCCGCACAGACCGATGAGGAAAGCACCACGTCATGACCTCCCTTCGCCTCGCTCTCACCGAGATCAAGCGCTTCTCCGGCGGCGTCATGCCCAAGCTCGTGCTCATCGCGATGCTGTGCATCCCGCTGCTCTACGGCGGCGTGTACCTCTACTCCAACTGGGACATCTACGGCAACGTCGACGAGGTCAAGGGCGCGCTGGTCGTCAGCGACAAGGGCGCGACGACCGAGGATGGCACCTTCCGCAACACCGGGCAGGAGGTCGGCGACGAGCTGCGTGAGTCCGCGGACTTCGACTGGCACGACTACCCCGACCGAGAGGCAGCGGTCGAGGACGTCACCGACGGCACGGTCGACTTCGCCCTCGTGACCCCTGCGGACTTCACCGAGCACCTGCTCTCGACCTCACGCTTCGCCCCGGACGAGGACGGCAGTGCCGGTCCGGTCGACCCCGAGGCAGCCGGGATCGAGCTGATCACCAACGACGCGAACAACTACCTCCTGACCAACATCGTGGGCAAGGCCGGCACGACCGTCCGGGACACCGTGTCCTCGGAGGTCGGCGAGGAGACCGCGAGCCAGCTGCTCGCCTCCTTCACCACGATCCATGACCAGGTCGCCGAGGCGGCCGACGGCTCGCGCGAGATCGCCAATGGCACGGTCGAGCTCTCCTCGGCCATCGACCAGCTCAAGGACGGGACCGCCCAGCTCAAGGACGGCGCCCTGCAGCTCAACGACGGTGCACTCACCCTCGTCGACGGGCAGGGACAGCTCCTCGCCGGCGCACGAGACGGCCTGGACGGCGCTCGCGCTCTCGACGACGGGGCGCGCAGGGTCGACGAGGGAGCCACCGAGCTCTCCGGCGGGCTCGGACAGCTCGCCGACGGAACGGGCCGCCTGTCGGACGCGACGGCCACCGCGGCGAAGGGAGGACGCGACCTCGCGTCCGGATCGGCCGAGCTGGCCGACGGCGCCGGCCAGCTGAAGGACGGCGCGGACCGGCTCAGCTCGGGTGCCGGTGAGCTCGCCGACGGCACACGAGCGCTGAGCGAAGGTGCCTCGGACCTGCGCGACGGCACCTCCCAGCTCGACGAGAGTCTCCAGAGCTCGGGCCTTGGTGAGGTCTCCACGAACCTCGAGCAGGTCTGCACCGATCTCTCGGCGATCAACGACGCGGAGGCGACCGGCCGGCTGGGCACGGACGTCTCCAACGCGGTCGTCTCCGAGGTCGGGTCGGTCGTCGCCGAGCAGGTGCAACCGCTCGTCGACTCCGGGGTACTCACCCAGGCCCAGGCCGACCAGATCGTCACCGACGTCTCCGGCGAGGCGGCCCGCAGCAGGGTGGCCGACGCGACCGCCAAGGGGTTGGACCGGTTCGAGGCCAGCGACGTCGGGTCCGGCCTCACCGAGCTTCGCGGGTCGGCCTGCGCGGCCGGTGGCGGGTCGAGCATCGGCGGTCAGATCGACACCCTGATCGGCGCCGTGGCGCAGATCGACGCCGGCGCCGGCCGGCTCGACAGCGGTCTCGAGGAGGCCAGCACCGCGGCCGGCACGCTCGCCGACGGTGCCACGACCCTCGCCGACCGGACCGGTGACCTCGCCGACGGCGCCGACGAGCTGAGCTCCGGAGCGGGGACCCTGGCGGACGGGCTGAGCACGCTCGACGACAAGGTCGGGGACCTCGACTCGGCCGCCGGTCAGCTCAACGCCGGCGCGACCCGCCTCACCCAGGGCACCGGCCAGCTGCGCGACGGCACCGGCCAGCTCGTCTCCGGGGTCGAGCAGCTCGTCGCCGGGCAGGAGCGGGCGCTCGACGGTGCCGAGCAGCTGGCCGACGGGACCGGCAAGGCGGTCGAGGGGTCCTCCGAGCTCGACGACGGCGCCGGGCAGGTCCAGGACGGGTCGGACCGGCTCGAAGAGGGCACCGACGAGCTGAACAAGGGCCTGGAGAAGGGCAAGGACCAGATCCCCGACCTGGACGAGGAGGAGCGCGACTCGCTCGCCTCGGTGATGTCCAAGCCGGTGCAGACGCAGGGCAGCTCACTCGGTTCGGCCAGCACGTACGGCGAGGGGATGGGGCCGTTCTTCATGGTGCTCGCCCTGTGGATCGGTCTGCTCATGGCCGGGCAGTTCCTCCGCGCCTCCAACGACCGCGCCCTGGCCTCGAACACCTCGAACCTGCGGGTGACGCTCGGCTCGTGGCTCCCCTTCGCGCTCATCGGTGCCGGTCAGGCCGTGGTGCTCTTCACCGTGGTCAAGCTCGCCCTCGACTTCGAGATGGAACGGCCGTGGCTGGTGCTGCTCTTCCTCGTCCTCGTCTCAGTCTCGTTCTCGGCGATCGTCCAAGGACTCATCGCGCTGCTCGAGGCGCCGGGCAAGCTGCTCGTGCTCATCCTGCTCATCCTCCAGCTCGTGACCTGCGGCGGGATGATGCCCTACGAGACCCTGCCGGAGTCCCTGCGCTGGCTGCACCATGTGCTCCCGATGAGCTACGGGCTGACCGGGATGCGCCGGCTCATCTACGGCGTCGACCTGGGCTCGATCGCCGGGCTGAGCGCCCTGATGCTGCTCTACCTGGCCATTGGCCTGGCCTTCAGCTACCTCGGCACGGTGCGCCATCGCACCTGGACGCTGAGCAAGCTCCACCCGGAAGTGGTGCTCTGAGGTGACGACCACGAGCGAGCGCTCCGGCGCCCCCGTCAGGCGGCGCCCGGAGCGCACCCGCAAGACCCAGCTGCGCCTCTTCGAGGCGGCGATGGCGGTGATGAGTGAGAAGGGCACCGGGTCGACCACCGTCGAGGAGGTGGCCGCCGCGGCCGGGGTGTCCAAGGGCACCGTGTACTACAACTTCGGGTCGAAGGGGGCGATGGTCGAGGGCCTGCTCTGCTACGGCCTGGAGCTGGTGATGACCGGCGTCGCCGACGCCTTCGAGGCTCAAGACGACCCCCGCGAAGGGCTGACGGCCGCTGCGCGGTGGGCCCTGCAGTTCCTCCAGGGACACCCCGGCTTCGCCCGGCTGGTCATCGCGGAGTTCTGGCGCCCCGGGAGCGAGAAGTCCGCGGCGCTCAGCGCTCACCGCCAGGCGCTGCTGGACCAGGTGAGCGCCATGATCGCCTCGCTCGCGCAAAGCCACAACGTCCCGGACCAGCCGGAGCCGCGATCGCTCGCGGTGGCGACCGTCGGGTCGCTCTTCATGCTGTCGATGGACCACGAGACCTCCGAGTGCGAGCGCAGCGTCGAGGACTCGGTGCGTGCGGTCACCGCCCTCGTCGACGGCTATCTGGCCGGAGCGAGCACTCGGCGCTAGGGTCGGCCGGTCAGCCCCACAGCGATCGTGCCCGGACCGACGTGGGCGCCGATGACGGCGCCGAGCTCGGCGAGCTCGACCGGCACGTCGAGCGCCTCCGACAGCGACTCCTGCAGCCTGGCGGCGCGTTCCTGCGCGTCCAGGTGCACCACGGCGGCCCGGAGCACTCCCCCTTCGCCGGCCAGCCGGCCCGCCCGCTCAATCGCGAGCGCCTCGACCCGGGCGAGGGCCCTGCCCGCCGTGCGCACTCGCTCCAGCGGCTCGACCACGCCGTCGCGCAGCTCGAGGATCGGCTTGATCGACAGTGCCGACCCGAGCAACGCCTGGGCTCCGCCGATCCGCCCGCCGCGGCGCAGGTGCTCCAGGGTCGCGACGTAGAGCAGCACCTCGGAGGCTCCGCTGACCGCCAGGGCGGCACGTTCGACCCCTTCGCCGTCCTCCCCGTCCTCCGCCGCCTCCACGGCAGCCAGGACCGCCTGCCCGAGCGGGTAGGAGATCGTGCGGCTGTCGACCACCCGCACCGGGACCGGCGCGTCCGCCGCGGCGCTGCACGCGCTGTCATAGGTCGAGGACAGGGCCGAGGAGAGGTGGATCGAGACGACCTCGCTCGCCCCTTGCTCCGCGGCCGCCTCGTACGCGGCGAGCATCGCGTGCGGGGTCGGTCGCGAGGTGCTGACCCGCTGCTTCTCGCGCATCGCGGCCGCGATGTCACGCCCGCTCACCTCACCGTCGGTCCAGGTCGACTCCCCCGCGAGCACCTGCAGCGGCACGACCCGCACCGACGAGGTATCGCTGCCCACGGGGAAGGTCGCGGTGGAGTCGGTGACGACCGCGACGCGGCTCACGAGAGCACCTCCTAGACCGGGACGACGTTGACGAGCTTGGGTGCACGGACGATGACGGTACGGACCCCGTCGGTGGTCGCCGCCGCGACCTTCTCCCGGGACAGCGCCAGCTCGCGCAGCGCGTCCTCGTCGATGTCCGCAGGCACCTCGACCCGGTCGCGCACCTTGCCCTTGATCTGGATGACGCAGGTGACGCTGGACTCGACCGTCTTGGACTCGTCGGCGACGGGGAAGTCCTCGTGCACCAGCGACGTGGTGTGCCCGAGCCGAGCCCACAGCTCCTCGGCGATGTGCGGGGCGACCGGAGCGATCATCAGCACGAGCGGCTCGACCGCGGCCCGGGGCGGCGCGGGCAGCTTGGTGATCGCGTTGTTCAGCTCGATGAGGCGGGCGATCGCGGTGTTGAAGCCGAGCGAGGCGTAGTCGGCGCGGACCGCGGCAATGCTCTGGTGGAGCACCCGCTCGGTGTCGGCGTCGAGGGCGTCGTCGGTGACCCGCAGCTCACCGGTCTCCTCGTCGACGACGTTGCGCCACACCCGCTGGAGGAAGCGCTGCGCGCCGACGACGGCCCGGGTCTCCCACGGCTTGGACTGCTCCAGCGGCCCGAGCGACATCTCGTAGACGCGGAAGGTGTCGGCGCCGAACTGCTCGTACATCTCGTCCGGGGAGACCGCGTTCTTCAGCGACTTGCCGATCTTGCCGTACTCCTGGGTGACCGGTCGGCCCTGCCAGGTCCACCCCTTCGTCCCGTCCTCAAGGACGCTCTCCTCGACCTCGGCGGCGGGCACCGGCTGGCCGCGGTCGTCGCGGTAGGCGTGGGCCTGGATGTAGCCCTGGGAGAAGTAGCGGCGGAAGGGCTCCTCGCTGCTCACGTGTCCGAGGTCGAAGAGGACCTTGTGCCAGAAGCGGGCGTAGAGCAGGTGCAGCACCGCGTGCTCGACCCCGCCGATGTAGAGGTCGACGCCCCCGGGGTCCGTGGCCCCCGCGGGCGCGCCGGCGACGGTCTCCTCGCGCGGACCGACCCAGTACGCCTCGTTGGCCGGGTCGACGAAGGCCTGATCGTTCGCCGGGTCGAGGTAGCGCAGGTAGTACCAGCACGAGCCCGCCCAGTTGGGCATCGTGTTGGTCTCGCGGCGGTACCGCTTCGGGCCGTCGCCGAGGTCGAGCTCGACGTCGACCCACTCCTCGGCGCGGCTGAGCGGGGCCTCGGGCTCCTGGCTCGAGTCGTCCGGGTCGAAGGTCTTCGGCGAGTAGTTGTCGACCTCCGGGAGCTCGACCGGCAGCTGCTCCTCGGGGATCGCATGGGCGACCCCGTCCTCGTCGAAGACGATCGGGAAGGGCTCGCCCCAGTACCGCTGGCGGGAGAAGAGCCAGTCACGCAGCTTGTAGCTGACCGTGGCCCGACCCAGGCCCTTGTCCTCGAGCCAGGCGGTGATCGCCGACTTCGCCTCGACGACACCCATGCCGTTCAGGCTGATCTCGTCGTTGGCCGAGTTGATCGCGGGCCCGTCACCGGTGAAGGCCTCGTCATCGGGGTGGCCCTCGCTCGGCTGCACCGTCCGGACGATGTCGAGGTCGAAGGCGGTCGCGAAGTCCCAGTCGCGGCTGTCCTGGGCCGGCACCGCCATGATCGCGCCGGTGCCGTACCCCATGAGCACGTAGTCGGCGACGAAGACGGGGATCTGCGCGCCGGTGACCGGGTTGGTCGCGTAGGCGCCGGTGAAGACCCCGGTCTTGACCTTGTCCTCGATCTGTCGCTCGACGTCGCTCTTGCGCGCGGCGGCGCGGCGGTACTCCTCGACCGCGGACGAAGGGGTGTCCGCCTCGGCCGTCCAGGCCTGCCGGGTGCCCTCGGGCCAGCCACCGCCGGGGACGATCTGGTCCAGCAGCGGGTGCTCGGGGGCAAGCACCATGAAGGTCGCGCCGAAGAGGGTGTCCGGGCGGGTCGTGAAGACCTCGATACCGGCGGCCTCGCCCGCAGTCGTCGTGACCGGGAAGGTCACCGACGCGCCCTCGCTGCGCCCGATCCAGTTGCGCTGCATCGCCTTGACCTTCTCCGGCCAGTCGACCCGGTCGAGGTCGTCGGCGAGGCGGTCGGCGTAGGCGGTGATCCGCATCATCCACTGGCGCAGGTCGGCCTTGAAGACCGGGAAGTTGCCGCGCTCGCTGCGCCCGTCGGAAGTGACCTCCTCGTTGGCCAGGACCGTCCCGAGGCCGGGCGCCCAGTTGACCGGCGCGTGGCTGGTGTAGGCGAGCCGGTACTCGTCGAGCACGGCCGCCCGCTCGGTCGGCGACAGCTGCGACCAGGTGCCCGAGTACCCCTTCGGCAGGTCACGGCCGGCCTCGAAGGAGGCGACGAGGTCCGCGATGGGCCGCGCCCGACCCCGTCCGCCGTCCTCGCGGACGGCCTCGGTGTCGTACCAGGAGTCCCAGATCTGCAGGAAGATCCACTGCGTCCAGCGGTAGTAGTCGGGGTCGATCGTGGCGAAGGCGCGGCGGTCGTCGTGGCCCAGGCCGAGGCGGCGCAGTTGGCGCTTCATCACCACCATGTTGTCCTCGGTGGTCTTGCGCGGGTGCTGCCCGGTCTGCACGGCGAACTGCTCGGCCGGCAGGCCGAAGGCGTCGTACCCGAGGCAGTGCAGGACGTTCTTGCCGAGCATCCGCTGGTAGCGGGAGTAGACGTCGGTGGCGATGTAGCCGAGGGGGTGCCCGACGTGCAGCCCCGCCCCCGAGGGGTAGGGGAACATGTCGAGGACGAGGAGGTGACCGTCGGTCTGCGCGACCCGCTCGGGCTCGGCCCAGGGGCCGGCCGGGTTGGGGGCCCGGAAGCTGCCCTCCTCCTCCCACCGGTCCTGCCAGGCCAGCTCGATCTGGTCGGCCAGGGCGGCGGTGTAACGGTGCGGGGTCTGGCTCATGAGTCCTTGTCTCTCGCGGTCGACGAGGGCCGCTCGGGCCCGGTCTCGCACGATACCGGCGAAGGGGGCGGAGCCAGCGCTCCGGTCAGCTGCCGGACCGGGTCGCGGCCGCCGCCATGAGGGCCTGGGCGAGCAGGTACGGCACCATGACCTTCAGGCCCGCCTGCTCGACCGGGTCGACGAAGGCGTCGACGGCGATGACGGCGTCGCTGAGGACGAAGAGGCTCGAGCCGAGGCCGAGGAGCCGGTCCCCCGTCGACCAGGCGCCCAGGCTCATCGCGGCGATCACCCCCGCGTAGGCGCCCACCGGCGCGACCGCGACCACGCCGCCGTCAGCCCATAGGCGGGCCAGCGCCGGGGCGCTGAGCGCAACGGACGGCGCGAGCGCCGCCGCTCCTACCGCCACCCACCGGCTGCGGCGCATCCCCATGCGGGAGAAGCCGTGCAGGTAGGCGAGGTGGCCGACGAGGAAGGAGCTCAGCCCGGCGAGGAAGAACGCCTCGCCGTCACCGAGGAGCAGCACGTCGCCGCCGAGACCGAAGGCGAGGCCGGTGAGGTGGGCTCGGCCCCAGGGACGCTCCAGCAGACCCGAGGACACCGCAGCGGCCCCGAGGGCGACCATCGCGCCGGGCTTGGCGACCACTTCGAGGCGCCGGTTCGCGGTGGCGACCGCCACCCAGTCCGCCGCCGCGGCCCCGGCGGTGAGGGCCCACAGGGCCGCGCTCCTGACTCGCATGGGGCGGACTTTAGCCAGCCACGCAGGCCACGCGGTCAGGTGGTGAAGATCGTGCGGTGCCACTCCTTGCGGGCGGCCCCGGTGATGTCGGTCATCACGTGCTTGACCTGGGTGTACTCCTCGAAGGAGTAATGCGACATGTCCTTGCCGAAGCCGGACTGCTTGTAGCCGCCGTGCGGCATCTCGCTGATGATCGGGATGTGGTCGTTGATCCAGACGCAGCCGGCCTGGATCTCGCGGCTGGCCCGACCCGCCCGGCCCAGGTCGGTGGTCCACGCCGAGGCGGCAAGGCCGTAGGGGGTGTCGTTGGCCAGGCGGATCGCCTCGTCGTCGTCGTCGAAGGGCAGGACGACCAGGACCGGGCCGAAGATCTCGTCGCGGACGATCTCGCTGTCCGGCGCCGCGTCGGTGACGAGGGTGGGCCGGTAGTACGCGCCGTTGGCGAGGTCGCCGCTCTGCGGAGCCTCACCGCCGCAGACAACGGTGGCGTAGCCGCGGGCCCGCTCGACCATGCCGGCGACCTTGTCGCGGTGGTCGAAGGAGATGAGCGAGCCCATGTCGGTGGCCTCGTCCCGGGTCGGCCCGATGACGACCCGGCCGAAGAGGTCGGCGACGCCGGCGACGAAGTCTTCGAGCACGCTGCGGTGCACGATCGCCCGGGTCGCGGCGGTGCAGTCCTGCCCGACGTTGATCAGCGACCCGGCGACCGCGCCGTGGATCGCGGCCTCGAGGTCGGCGTCGTCGAAGACGACGAAGGGGGCCTTGCCCCCGAGCTCGAGGTGGACCCGCTTGGCGTTGGTCGCCGCGGCCTCCAGGACCGTGCGCCCGACCCTGGTCGAGCCGGTGAAGGAGACCATCGACACGTCCTCGTGCCGCATGAGGTGCGCTCCGGCGTCCGGCCCGTTGCCGGCGACGACGTTGACCGTCCCAGCCGGCGCTCCCGCCTCGTGGAAGGCCTTGGCGAAGATCAGCGAGGTCGTCGGGGTGAGCTCGGAGGGCTTGAGCACGATGGTGTTGCCGGCGGCGATGGCGGGCAGCACCTTCCACGCGGCCATCTGCAGCGGGTAGTTCCACGGGGCGATCGAGCCGACGACCCCGATCGGCTCACGGCGGATCGTCGAGGTGTGCTCACCGCTGTACTCGGCCGAGGCCATGCCGGTGAGGTGCCGGGCGGCTCCGGCGAAGAAGCGCACGTTGTCGATCGAGCCTGGCACGTCGAACTCGCGGCACAGCCGGATCGCCTTGCCGCACTCGGCGGTCTCGGCCTGGGCGAGCTCCTCGAACTGGCCGTCGAGGATGTCCGCCGCCTTGTGCATGATCGTGGCCCGCTCGACGTGCGGCAGCCGCGACCACTCCGAGTACGCCTCGCCTGCAGCGGCCACCGCCGCATCGACGTCCTCGGTGGAGGCCAGGTCGACGGTGCCGAGCTCCTCCCCCGTCGAGGGGTCGACCAGCGGCTGCTCCCCGCCGCTGCCCCTGCGCTCCTGCCCCTTGATGAGCTGGTACATGCTTCTCCCTTCGTCGCGCGTCATCGAGCAACTCGCTTCTCGTACCGGTCGCCGGCCGAGACGAAACCCAGCCTGTCGTAGTAGGGGGCGACCATGCCAGGGGGTGTCCGCACGGTGGTGAACCGGCCCTGGCCGATCGGGCCGTCGCTGCCGAAGACGAACTCGCCGGGGCTGCGGTCGCGGTAGCGGGGGGTGACGTAGTCGAGGAGCACCTGCCCCACCCCTTCGCCCTCGTCCGCGACGATCGTCACCCCGACGGTCTCGTCACCGGTGAGCACGAGGTAGGCGTCCTGGTCGGCGAAGGGGTCGTGGACGAAGCCGGGGTTGAAGCGACGGATGTCGGCCTCGTGCACCCGCAGCACGTGCCTAAGGTAGGCGTCGTCGCCGGGGACCTCGAGCACCTCGTACTTTCGGGCGTCGTGCCGGTCGCGGGCGCCCTGGGCGAGGCGGACGACGTTGATCACGGCGAGCACGACGTTGAGCCCGACCATCGGCCAGACCCCGACTGCGGCGTTGTAGCCGATGAGGACCAGGCAGCCCACGAGGTTGATCCACCGCAGCCGGTGCAGGTTGGTCTGCAGCAACGAGACAACGAGCACCGCGGAGCCGAGCCAGCCGATGACCTCGAGCAGCGTGCCGTCCATCCGGGCAGGTTATCCGTACGGGACGAAGGGGGAGCGCCCGGCGACCCGGGCGACGACGATCCCGGAGACCGCCTTGGCCAGGAGGATCCCCGCGAGGACGACGAGCTGGAACTTCGCCGCCTCCACCGGACTGGCTCCGCCCATGATCGCGCCGACGAAGGCGCCGGGCAGGGTGACCAGGCCGGTGCTCTTGGTCTGGTCGACCGAGGGGATGAGCATCTCGCGCACCGACTGCCGACCGATGTCGTCGTGCGCGACCGGCGGTGTGGCGCCGAGCGCCAACCAGCCCTCGATCTCTCCGGCGCGTTCGCGGGCGGTGGCGTGGAAGGTGCGCCCGACGAGGGTCGCCCCGGCCATCGCGTTGCCGATGATGATGCCGGCAACGGCGATGAGGTAGCGCACGGTCCAGTCCATGAGGTGCAGGGCGAAGACGAGGACGACGGTGAGCAGCGAGGCGGCGAGCACGCCGAGCACGGCGCCGCGGCGGCCCTGGTAGACCTCGGTGAGCCGGCGCGCGGAGGTCAGCGACGCCGTGGTGAGCATGAGCAGGATGAAGAGGGCGACGGTCCACGGGGTCGAGAGCACCCCGGAGAGGACGAGCGCGACGACGCCGAGCTGGAGGGCGGCGCGCAGCACCGCGGTGACCGCCTGCCAGCCGAGCTCGAGCCGGGCCCAGCGCATGACCAGGGTGGCGATGACGGTGAGCAGCAGCAGCGCGGCGACGAACCACGCCTCCCCCGCCCACCCCTGTGGCAGCTCGATCATGAGCGCACCGCCAGGATGACTCCGGTGAGGGCGATCCCGGCGACGACGGCGGTCGTGATCGCGGCGAGGGCGAAGGGGGCGAGCCCGCCCTTGCGCAGGTCGGCGGCGCGCACGCCGCACCCGAGGGCGAACATCGCGGCGGCGAGCAGGGCGGTCTGAGCGATCGCCGCGAGGTCGAGGGCGGCATCCGGCAGGTCGAGCGTCGAGCGGAGCGCGACCATCGCGAGGAAGCCGAGGACGAAGGGAGGGACGACCGGCGGCAGCGTGGTGCCGGTCGGGCCGCTGCGGCCGGTCTGCTCGAGGGCGCGTCGGCGGTGCAGGCCGATGCCCGCGATGACGGGGGCGAGCAGGAGGACCCGGGCGAGCTTGACGAGGACGGCGACGGTGAGTGCTCCCCCGCCGATGATGCCGCCGGCGGCGACGACCTGGGCGACCTCGTGGACCGAGGCGCCGGCAAACAGCCCGGCCTTAGCGGGGGCGAGGTCGAGAGCGGCGGCGCAGAGCGGGACGAGCGGGATCATCAGGGTCCCGAAGATCACGACGAGCGCGATCGCGGTGGCGGCATGCTCGGCGGTGTCCTCGTCGTCCTCGGTGACCCCCGCTGCCGCGGCGACGGCGGCCGCGCCGCAGATCGAGAACCCGCACCCGATGAGCAGCGCGAGGGTTGGTGGGACACGCAGCAGGCGGCCGGCCCAGACCGCGGTGGCCAGGCCGCCGGCGACGACCGCGAGGACGACGAGCAGGACCGGCGCGCCGAGGGCGAGGATGTCGCCGAGGACGAGCTGCAGCCCGAGCAGGACGATCCCAGCGCGCAGGAGCCTCTTCGCCGAGACCTCGATGCCGGGCCGGGCCCACGCCGGGACGCCAGTGGTGTTGGCGAGCAGGATCCCCAGGACGATCGCGACGAGCAGTGGGCTGACCCCGGTGACCAGCCGGCCGGCGGCGAAGGCGAGGAGCGCCGCGAGCAGGGCGAGCCCGACCCCCGGTGCGACGCGCCTGCGCGACGCGAGGTCGGATGTATCCGCCTGGCTCGTGGCGGTAGCTGGTCCTGACGGCACGACATCCATCGTCTCTCACCCCTTCGCCACTTCTGCCGTCCGGTCAGAAATGGCGGGCGTGTCGGCCGACTCGCGCGCAACTTCTGCCCTGAGGGCAGATCTGGCGAGCGGTGTGAGGGTTCGGGCCGTGCAGATGTCGTGAGACATCACATCGGTGGAGCTGAGGGGATTCGAACCCCTGACCCCCTCCATGCCATGGAGGTGCGCTACCAACTGCGCTACAGCCCCGAGCGGTGTCGCTCTCGCCCCCGAAGGGACTGCGGAATCTTACCCAGACACCCCCCGCCGCGACCAAATCGGCGAAGCGGCGCCCCTGTCCCGAGGCAGGCCTCAGGCGGTGGCGCCGTCGGTGGCCAGCGCCTGGGCGGGTCCGACATTCCACTGGGCGATCCGCCAGCCGGCGCGGCCTTCCTCGAGGAGGGCCCAGTGGCAGTTGCGCAGGCCGCCGATAGCCAGCCAGGACTGCTGCTGGTCCAGCCCGACGAGGTCGCAGACCAGGCTGCGCGCGGTCACCCCGTGGGTCGCCAGGACGACGCACTCCCCCGGCTCCATCGAGGCGATCACCTCGTCGACGAGCGACCGAGCACGCTGTGCGACCTCGGCAATCGTCTCCCCGGTCCCACCGCGACGGAAGTCCTCGCCGGTGAGCAGCCGCTCCGCGTCCTCCGGGTAGCGCTCGCGTACCTGGGTGCCGGTCAGTCCCTGCCAGCCACCGGCGTGGATCTCGCGCAGCCGCTCGTCGGTGCTCAGCTCGACCCCGCAGGCGGTCGCGACGTCCTGCCCGGTGACCTGGGCGCGGCGCAGGTCCGAGGAGAGCACGCGGGAGGGACGAAGGGGGATCAGCGCCCGCGCTGCGGCCTTGGCCTGCGCGTGACCGCGCTCGGAGAGCTCGTGGTCGAGCTGGCCCTGCCAGATGCCCTTGGCGTTGGAGTCGGTCTCGCCGTGGCGCAGCACGACGAGGCGACGCGGGGCGGCGAGGCCGGTCATCTGGGCGGTCGCGCCGCTCACTGCTCCAGGCCCAGGTCGATGGCCGGGCAGTCCTTCCACAGCCGCTCGAGCTCGTAGAAGGCACGCTCCTCCTCGTGCTGGACGTGCACGACGATGTCGTTGAAGTCCAGCAGCACCCAGCGGCCCTCCCGGGCCCCTTCGCGGCGCAGCGGCTTGACGTCGACCTCGCGCAACGCGTCCTCGACGGCGTCGACGATGGAGGCGACCTGGCGCTCGTTGTCGGCGGAGATCACGAGGAAGATGTCGGTCAGCGGCATCTGCTCGCTGACGTCGAGGGCGACGATGGATTCGGCGACCTTGTCGGAGGCGGCTCGGGCGGCTCGGGTGGCGAGCTCGACGGCTCGGTCGGTGGCGCTCACGTGGTGGTGGGCTTCCCCTCTTCGGATCGGGTGTACAGGGCGTACTTGTTGATGTACTGCACGACGCCGTCGGGCACGAGGTACCAGACCGGCTCGCCGTCGGCGACGCGCTCGCGGCAGTCGGTGGAGGAGATCGCCATCGCCGGGATCTCCTGGAGCGTGACCTTCTCGTCCGGCAGACCGGACTCCGAGAGGGTGTACCCGGGCCGGGTCACGCCGATGAAGTGGGCCAGCTCCCACAGCTCGTCGACGTCCTTCCACGACAGGATCTGGGCCAGGGCATCGGCGCCGGTGATGAAGAAGAGCTCGTCCTCGGGGCGGGCCGCGTGCAGGTCGCGCAGGGTGTCGATCGTGTAGGTCGGCCCCTCGCGGTCGATGTCGACGCGGCTGACGGTGAAGCGCGGGTTGGACGCCGTGGCCACGACCGTCATGAGGTAGCGGTCCTCGGCCGGGCTGACCTGCTTGTCCGCCTTCTGCCAGGGCTCACCGGTGGGGACGAAGACGACCTCGTCGAGGCCGTAGAGGCTCTGCACCTCGCTCGCGGCCACGAGGTGGCCGTGGTGGATGGGGTCGAAGGTCCCACCCATGACGCCGAGGCGCATGTCAGTCGTGGTTCGGGTGCTGACGCGTGTCGGGCGAGGGTGCGTCGCTGCGCGCGGGCCCCACGCGCTCGGGGACGACGTCGTGCTCGGAGTCTGCCAGTGCGTGCGACCCATCGGTACGCGGCGCCTCACCGGCACCTGCCCCATGCGCGTGGTCACCGTCGTGGGCGCCGTCGGAAAACTTGTGGGCCGTGCCACGGAAGGACCACAGCGCCGCCAGGGCGAGGGCGAAGAGCGCCAGCGCGATCCCGCCGAAGACCCACTGGCTGAAGGGCAGCTCGGTGTGGTGGGCACCGGAGTGCTCCTCGGCCTCGGCGGCAAGGGTGAGAACAGTGCTCAGCATGCCGACCAGCGTACCCGTGCGGCCGGCGCGCTTCGCCTCTCCCCCGAGCGGTGTCCGCCGCACCGGTGCACAGGGCCTCCTGCACAGGCTTAGTGCACAGGCTTAGTGCACAGGGCTGTGGACGGGGACGACGTGATGCGGCTCGTCCTGTGGACAACCAAGCGCCGCGCGCCCGTTCGGCGCACAGCTCACCCACCTGGTTGATCGGGTGCGGCGTGGCGGGTAGACACGTCCCTGCACCGCCTGGCGCTGCTCGTCCCTGACAGCAGCGACCAGGAGCCACCGGGCCATGGGGAAAACGCCCGCTGCACAGCGCGAGAGCGCGACGACGCCGCCTCGGCGTCGGGTGACCGCAGCGGACGGTGCCTCCTGGCCTGCAGCATGCGCCACCGACGCCTGTCGGCGTCGCCGCTGGTCACCGCGGCGCCTCCGGCGGTGGTGCGGCACACGCGTGAGGGCCCCTCCGATCTCTCGGAGGGGCCCTCACCATGCCGCCCGACGGGCGCGTCGGGGCTTCAGCGGATGTGGCCCTCGCCCTCGACGACCCATTTCGTCGTCGTCAGCTCGGGCAGCGCCATCGGGCCACGGGCGTGCAGCTTCTGGGTGGAGATGCCGATCTCCGCGCCGAAGCCGAACTCGCCCCCGTCGGTGAAGCGGGTGCTCGCGTTGACGAGCACCGCGGCTGCGTCGACCTCGGCCACCCAGCGGCGGGCGGCGGCCCGGTCCTCGGTGACGATCGCCTCGCTGTGCTGCGAGCCGTAGCGCTCGACGTGCTCGATCGCTGCGTCGATGTCCTCGACGACGGCGACGCTCATCTCCAGCCCGTGGTACTCCGTGGCGTAGTCCTCGTCGGTGGCCGCCTCGACCGGAGTGTCCCCGGCCAGGTCTGCCGTGGACTGGTCGACGTGCAGGCGCACCCCAGCGTCGGCCAGCTCGGCGAGGGCCGAAGGGAGGAAGTCGGCGGCCACGTCACGGTGGACGAGGAGGGACTCGGCCGCGTTGCACACGCTGGGCCGGTGGGTCTTGGCGTTGACCGTGATCGCCCGGGCGCGCTCGAGATCCGCCCCGGCGTCCACGTAGACGTGGCAGTTGCCGATCCCGGTCTCGATCACCGGCACGGTCGAGCCGGTGACGACCGACTCGATGAGCCCGGCACCCCCGCGCGGGATGAGCAGGTCGACCAGCCCGCGGGCCTGCATCAGCGCGGTGACGCTGCCGTGCCCGCCCTCAAGCAGCTGGACGGCGTCCCGCGGTAGACCGGCCTCGGCGAGGGCCTCACGCATGACGTCGACGAGGACCCGGTTGGTGCTCGCGGCGGCGCTGCCGCCGCGCAGGATCACTGCGTTGCCCGACTTCAGACCGAGCCCGGCGGCGTCGACGGTCACGTTGGGGCGGGCCTCGTAGATCATCCCCACGACCCCCATGGGCACGCGCACCTGGCGGATCTGCAGCCCGTTGGCCAGGGTCGAGCCGCGTACGACCTCACCGACCGGGTCGGGCAGGGCGGCCACGTCCCGCAGCGCCTGCGCGACGTCGGCGACCCTCCCTTCGCCCAGCCGGAGGCGGTCCTGCAAGGACTCCGCCATCCCCTGGGACCGGCCCCGCTCGATGTCCTCGTCGTTTGCCGCGACGACCCGCCCGGCCGCCGCGTCGACGGCATCGGCGAGGACCAGCAGCGCGGCGTCCTTCTCGGCCCGGGTGAGTAGGGCGAGGCTGCGGGCCGCGACCCGCGACCGGGTGGCGAGCTCGTGGACCCGCGCGACGTCCGCGTCGCTGGCAGCGGCTTGCCGGCTCGTGTCCGGCGCGGCATCGGTGGTCGAGGCACTCATGGGCCCAACCGTAGGCGAGGGAGCGGGCTAGGCCTGAGCGTCGTCCGACCTGCGGTCCGTGCCGTCTCCGACCGGCCGGTCCGGCTGGTCGCACGTCGCGGCCGCCTCCATCGAGGAGGTCCCCGCACTCTCCTGGCTGGCCGTCCCCTCCCCCGGCTCGGCATGCGGCCCGGCCGCCGCCCGGGCCGCGCTGCGGTCGGTGCGCTCCGACGCGGTTCTCGAGGCCGGCTGATCCCCCCTTCGCCCCATGACGACCCACAACAGCACCCCGATCAGCGCGATGGCGACGATCACGACGACGAGCACCACGATGATGCCGACGGACGAGTACATGACGATCACTCCTTCACACGGCTTCGCTCTGAGGCCGCGTGGCCCATTGTGCCCCGGGCGGTGGGAGGATGGTCCGCGTGAGCACGACGATCATGTCCATCCAGTCCACCGTCGCCTACGGTCACGTCGGCAACTCCGCTGCGGTCTTCCCGATGCAGCGCCTCGGGGTCGAGGTGTGGCCGGTGCCGACGGTCGCCTTCAGCAACCACACCGGCTACGGCCAGTGGCGTGGCCCGCTGCTCCCGGCCGAGGACGTGCACGAGATCATCACCGGCGTCGGCGAGCGCGACGCCTTCGGCGAGATCGACGCGGTGCTCTCGGGCTACCAGGGCGGGACCCAGATCGGTGACGTCATCCTCGACGCGGTGAGCCAGATCAAGGCGGCCAACCCCGACGCGATCTACGCCTGCGACCCGGTGATGGGCAACGCGAAGTCGGGCTGCTTCGTCCACGAGGACATCCCCGTCCTCCTGCGCGAGCGGGTCGTGCCGCAGGCCGACCTCATCACGCCGAACCAGTTCGAGCTCGGCTTCCTCACCGAGACCGAGCCCGAGGACCTGGAGTCGACCCTCGCCTCGGTCGACGCGGCCCGCGAGATGGGTCCCTCGACCGTCCTCGTCACCTCGGTGCTCCAGCCCGACCGTCCCGAGGGGACGATCGAGATGCTCGCCGTGCACGGTGACGGCGCGTGGATCGTCCAGACCGAGCACCTGCCGATCAAGTGCAACGGCTCCGGCGATGTCACCGCGGCCCTCTTCACCACCCACCTGCTGCAGACCGGCGACGCCGCGCTCGCGCTCGGCCGCACCGCCTCCAGCGTGTGGGACCTCGTCAAGCGCACCCTCGACTCTGGTCGGCGAGAGCTCCAGCTCGTCCAGAGCCAGGACGAGATCGCCAGCCCGCGGATGCAGTTCGACGTCACCCGGGTGCGCTGAGCCCGCCGCCGCGCAGCGCGCGGGGCCTGGCCAGCGGCGGTCCACCGCTGACCAGTCGGACGACGTAGGCCACGACCAGGCTTGAGACGACCATCTCACCGCCGTCCTCGAGCAGCCCGAAGGCCATCGCCGACCACGAGCCGTCGATCAGGCCGTGCGCGAGGTCAACGCCTGCTGGGGCAGGCCAGGTCCCGCCGTGAGGCGCTGCCAGCGATCTCCGGGAAGCCGCCGTCGGTGCTGATGCTCCACCGGGGTCCGAGGACGTTGAGCCCGTAGTAGCCGAAGACGTGCGCGGCGATGAAGATCGCGTCGAGGACGAGCAGGACGACGAGCGCCCGGCCGGCCGGTCTGCCGGTCCACCGGGCGAGACCGCTCGTGGGCAGGCCCTGCGCCATCACCGCGGGTGCACGGCCAGGTGGTCGCGGTGGATGACCTCTCGCTCGTAGTCCGGGCCGAGATCGCTCGCGAGGTCACGGGTGGAGCGCCCCATGACCCGCGGCAGCTCGAGCGAGGAGTAGCTCGTCAGGCCGCGGCCGACGACGGTGCCGTCGACGCCGACGACGTCGACCGGGTCACCGTCGGCGAAGGTGCCACGCACCTCGACCACCCCCGCGGGCAGGAGCGAGGTGCCGCGCTCGGTCAGGGCAGCCACCGCCCCGGCGTCAACGACGATCGCGCCGCGCGAGCTCGTCGCGTGCGCCAGCCACCACGACCGCGCCGGACGGCGGCGGGAGGTCGGGACGAAGACGGTCCCGACATCCTCCCCCGCGAGCGCCGCCGCGACGTCGTTGGCAGCGGCGAGCACCGCCGTGATGCCGGCGGCGTTGGCGATCGTCGCGGCCTCGACCTTGGTCTGCATCCCCCCGGTACCCACCCGTGACCCCGTCGCGCTGGTGTCGACCGCGTCGAGCTCGTGGGCGTAGCGCACCACGGGCAGACGCCGCGCACCGGGACGGTCGGGCTTGTCGGTGTAGAGCGCGTCGACGTCGGTGAGGAGCACGAGGGCATCAGCGCCGATCAGGTGCGCGACGAGGGCGGCGAGCCGGTCGTTGTCGCCGAATCGGATCTCGCTCGTCGCGACCGTGTCGTTCTCGTTGATGATCGGGACGATGCCCAGGTCGAGCAGGCGGGCCAGGGTCCGGTGGGCGTTGGTGTAGTGCGAGCGCCGGGTCGTGTCGTCGGCGGTGAGCAGCACCTGCCCGACGGTCCGTCCGTGCCGGGCGAAGGCGGCGTCGTAGGCAGCGACGAGGGCGCCCTGACCCACGCTCGCGGCGGCCTGCTGGGTCGCGAGGTCGCGCGGGCGGGAGGGCAGGCCGAGCGGCCCGATCCCGGCGGCGATCGCGCCGGAGGAGACGAGGACGACCTGGGCGCCGGCGGCGATTCGCGCGGCGGCGGCGTCGACGACACCCTGCAGGCGAAGGGGGTCCAGGTGCCCCCCGTCGGCCGAGGTGAGCGAGGAGGAGCCCACCTTGATCACGATCCGGCGGGCGGCGCCGAGCTGAGCGCGGACCTGCGCGTCGCTGCGCTCGGCGCTCACTCGTCGTCCTCGATGTCCTCGATGTCCTCGGTGTCCCCGGCGTCCTCGGTCCAGTGCCTGGCGCGCCGCTCCGTGGCGAGCTCCTCGCGCGCGGCGGTCTGGGCGTCCTTGCGAGCGTGGAACTCCTCGCGTCGCTCGCTGCTCGTGCGCCGGGTGCGCTCCTCGAAGCGGGCGTCGGTGCCGCGCCCGCCGAGCAGCTCTCCGCCGCTGACGAGGGTCGGCTCCCAGTCGAAGACGACCGCGTCGTCCTCGGGCCCGATGAGCACCGTCGACCCGGCGACGGCGCCCGCCTTGACCAGCTCCTCCTCCACCCCGGCGCGGGCCAGCCGATCGGCGAGGTAGCCCACGGCCTCGTCGTTGCCGAAGTCGGTCTGGCGCACCCACCGGGTGGGGCGATCGCCGACGACGCGGAAGATCTCGCCGTCGTGCGTGCGCTCGCGCCGCACGACGAAGCCGGAGTCGTCCACCCCCTTCGGCCGCAGGATCACCCGCTGCGGGGTGACCTCGCTCTCCCGCTCGGCCTGGGCCTGCGCGACGTGCCGGGCCAGGGCGAAGCTGAGCTCCTTGAGCCCGATGTGCGCCACAGCCGAGACGACGTGCACCTCCAGCCCCTGCTCCTGAAGCATCGGTGTGACCATCTCGGCGAGGTCACGCGCCTCGGGCACGTCGGCCTTGTTCAGCACGACGACGCGGGTGCGCTCGGCCAGCGGCACCCCGCCCAGCGCGTCGTCCCCGACGTAGGCCGCCAGCTCGGCCTCGATGACCTCGAGGTCGGTCATCGGGTCACGCCCGGGCTCGAGGGTCGCGCAGTCGATGACGTGCACGAGCACCGAGCAGCGCTCGACGTGGCGCAGGAACTGCAGCCCGAGCCCCTTGCCCTCGCTCGCGCCGGGGATCAGCCCGGGGACGTCGGCGATCGTGTACCGCTGGGTCCCGGCGGTGACCACCCCGAGGTTCGGCACGAGGGTGGTGAAGGGGTAGTCGGCGATCTTCGGCCGGGCCGCGGAGAGGACCGAGACGAGCGAGGACTTGCCCGCGCTGGGGAATCCGATGAGTGCGACGTCGGCGAGCGACTTCAGCTCCAGGACGATCTCGACGTGCTCGCCGGGCTCGCCGAGCAGCGCGAAGCCGGGCGCCTTGCGCCGCTGCGAGGACAGGGCCTTGTTGCCCAGGCCGCCGCGTCCTCCCTTCGCCGCGACGTACCGGGTCCCCTCCCCGACGAGGTCGGCGAGGACGTCACCCGCCCGGTTCTTCACCACGGTGCCCTCGGGCACCGGGAGGACGAGGTCCTCGCCGTTGGCGCCGTCGCGCTCGTCGCCGGCGCCGGGCGCGCCCTTGGCCGCCTTGCGGTGCGGGTTGCGGTGGTAGTCCAGGAGGGTGGTCACCTGGGTGTCGACGACGAGGATCACGTCGCCGCCGTTGCCGCCGTTGCCGCCGTCGGGCCCGCCGAGCGGCTTGAACTTCTCGCGGTGCACCGAGGCGACGCCATGGCCGCCCTTGCCCGCCTCGACGTCGAGGACCACCCGGTCGACGAAGCTCGTCATCTCACCCTCCAGCAGATAGGCGAAGGGGGCGGGTCAGCGACCAGCTGACCCGCCCCCTTCGACGTGGTTCCGGTGTCGCCTAGACGATCAGCTCTCGCTGGCCGCCGGGACGACGTTGACGACCTTGCGGCCGCGCTTGGTGCCGAACTCGACCGCACCCGGGGCGAGCGCGAAGAGCGTGTCGTCGCCACCGCGGCCGACGTTGGCGCCGGGGTGGAAGTGGGTGCCGCGCTGCCGGACGAGGATCTCGCCCGCGCCCACGACCTGGCCGCCGAAGCGCTTCACACCGAGGAACTGGGGGTTGGAGTCGCGACCGTTACGGGTCGAGGACGCACCCTTCTTGTGTGCCATAGCTGTTGGTCCTTCGCGTCTGGGCGGCCGTCAGGCCGAGATGTCGGTGATCTTGACCTGGGTGAGCGGCTGGCGGTGGCCCTGGCGCTTCTTGTACCCGGTCTTGTTCTTGTACTTCATGATCGTGATCTTCGGGCCCTTGGCGGGACCGACGACCTCGGCCTTGATCGACACCTTCGCGAGCTTGTCGGCGTCGCTGGTGACGGTCGAGCCGTCGACGAGAAGCAGGGGGGTGAGGTCGACGGCGTCGCCGGCCTCGCCCTTGACCCGGTTGATGAGGATGGTGTCGCCGACGGAGACCTTCTCCTGGCGGCCACCGGCGCGAACGATCGCGTACATCAGATGGAACTCACTTTCGTGCTACGGGGCGCTCTCTCTGTCTGACCGGCCGACAATCCCCGCCGGACGACGAGACGCAAGGACTCGGTCGTGAGGCGTGGGCGTCCGCTCGGTGGGCGCACCAAGGGTCAACGATACCGGGGCCCGGTGCCGGGCGACAAACCCGCGCCGGTCACTCGCTCGCCGCGGTCGGGGGCCCGGCGTCGCTGGTGACCCGCTTGCGCTTGCGGCGCGGCGCGGGCGCCTCGTCCTCGGCGTCGGGCGAAGGGGGTGCGTCGGCCGCCGTGCTCACCTCACCGGCGACCGAGGTGATCGACTCCGTCGGCGCGCTCTGGGCGCTGAGGTCGACCGCCTGCAGGCTCACCGGTGCGCCCGAGCTGGTCGCGGCCCGGCGCCCGCCGCGCCGACGGGGCGAAGCCTTCGGCTCCTCGCTCGCCGGATCACTCTCCTCCTCGCTCGCTGAGATGTCCCCACCGTCGCTCGCCGAGGCACTCTCACCCTCGCTCGCTGAGGTGCGAGAGCCGCCAGGCTGGAGCCTCGAAGCGTCCGCGCCACCGTCCGCGCCATCGTCGTCGGCGACCTCGACGACCTCGGTGACCTCGGTGACCTCGTCGTCCGCGATGTTCTTCACCGCCGCGGCGTGCGCAGCTGCGGCGATCTGGGCGGCGGTACGCCCGTTCTTGTCGATCGTGGGCTCCTTGGGCTCCCTGGGCTCCGACGACTCCTCCGAGGAGCCGTTGCCGCCCCCCTTCGCGCCGCCCTTACCGCGACCGCGCTTGGAGCGGCCCCCACCGCCGCTGTCGTCCGAGCTGGCGGCCGAGCCGTCCGAGACGGGCTCGGAGTGGACGTGGATGCCGCGTCCGTTGCAGGACTCGCACTGCTCGGAGAAGACCTCGATCAGGCCCGACCCCACCCGCTTACGGGTCATCTGGACCAGGCCCAGCGAGGTGACCTCGGCCACCTGGTGCTTGGTCCGGTCGCGGCCCAGGCACTCCAGCAGACGCCGGATCACGAGATCACGGTTGGCCTCGAGCACCATGTCGATGAAGTCGATGACGATGATCCCGCCGATGTCGCGCAGCCGGAGCTGGCGCACGATCTCCTCGGCCGCCTCGAGGTTGTTGCTCGTCACCGTCTCCTCGAGGTTGCCGCCGGATCCGGTGAACTTGCCGGTGTTGACGTCGACGACCGTCATCGCCTCGGTGCGGTCGATGACGAGGGACCCGCCGGACTTCAGCCACACCTTGCGGTCCATCGCCTTGGCGATCTGCTCGTCGATGCGGTGCGCGGCGAAGATGTCCTTCTCGCCGGTCCACTTCTCCAGGCGGTCGGCGAGGTCTGGGGCGACATCGGTGACGTACCCGCGGATCTCCCGCCAGGCGTCGTCACCGGAGACGACCATCTCGGAGAAGTCCTCGTTGAAGATGTCGCGGATGACCCGCACGGTCATGTCCGGCTCGGCGTGCAGCAGGGAGGGAGCGGCGCCCTTCTTGCCCTTCTTCGACTCGGCCTTGGAGCTGATCGACTCCCAGGTCTTGGTGAGCCGCTGGACATCCTTGGTCAGCTCCTCCTCGCTCGCGCCCTCGGCCGCGGTGCGCACGATGACGCCCGCGCCGTCGGGGACGACCTGCTTGAGGATCCCCTTGAGCCGGCTGCGCTCCTTGTCCGGGAGCTTGCGCGAGATCCCCGTCATGCTCCCTTCGGGCACGTACACGAGGTACCGACCGGGCAGCGAGACCTGCGAGGTGAGCCGGGCGCCCTTGTGGCCGATCGGGTCCTTGGTCACCTGGACCAGCACGGTGTCGCCGGAGCTCAGCGCGTTCTCGATCCGCCGCGCCTGGCCGCCGCCGACGCCGTGGGCGTCCCAGTTGACCTCACCGGCGTAGAGGACGGCGTTGCGCCCCTTGCCGATGTCGACGAAGGCCGCCTCCATGCTCGGCAGGACGTTCTGCACCCGGCCGAGGTAGACGTTGCCGACCATCGTCGAGGTGGTCTCGCGCGAGACGTAGTGCTCGACGAGGACATCGTCCTCGAGGACGCCGATCTGGGTGCGCTCACCGGTGCTGCGCACGATCATCGTGCGCTTGACGCTCTCGCGGCGGGCAAGGAACTCGGCCTCGGTGATCACCGTCCGCCGCCGGCCGGCCTCCCGGCCCTCCCGGCGGCGCTGCTTCTTGGCCTCGAGCCGCGTGCTGCCCTTGACCGCCTGCGGCTCGTCGCGGTCCTTGCGACCCTCGCGGACCTTCGTCACGGTGCCGGGCGGGTCATCCTGGGAGTCTCCCCCGCCACCAGAACCGCGACGGCGGCGGCGACGGCGGCGGCTGCCTCCCGATCCGCCGTCACCGGCGTCCTCGGTGTCCGTGCCCTGGTCCTCGCTCTGAGCGTCCTGGCCCTCGGAGTCCTCGGCCGAGGCGTCCTCGGAGCCGGCCTTGCCCCCCTTCGCCCCCCGCGACTGACCCTTGCCGGACGAGCCCTTGCCCGACTGGTCCTTCTCGTCCTGGCCATCGCCTCCCGAGCCGGACTTCTTGCTGCGCCCACCGCGCGAGCCACGCTTGGAGCCCGAGCGGCTCTCCTTGGCCTCGGCGGCCTCGGCGTCGCCGCCGTCCGCACCTCCTGCTTCGGAGCCGCCGGAGTCCTCGCCTTGGGCATCGCTCTTGGCCGCGTCGTCGGACTTGTTGCGTCCTCGGCCCCCGCGGCGGCGGCGCGGCGCGCCATGGTCGTCCCCGGAGTCGCTGTCGGACGGCGCCGAGTCCGAGGCCTGGCTGGCGCTCGGGGACCCTTCGTCCTCGGCGCCCTGGCGCGGCGCGCGGCTGCGGCGCGGCGCCGGCGCCGGCTCGGGCGCCTGGAAGAGCAGCCCGAACCCGGGGCCTCCTGCCGGGGCAGCGGCCTCGCTCGATTCGTTGCGCTCAGTGGTCTGCTGGTCTTCGGTGGCCATCGTCGGCACCTCCTGCAGCAACGCCGGACGCCACGACCGTCCCGAAGGACCGTCCGGCCGCTGCTGCGGCTCGGCGTGGACCGTGCTGTCCGTCCACGCCCGGAAGAAGTCAGTGTTGCCCGCTGCCAGCTCGCGCTCTGCGCGGCACCCGCGACGGGCCGGCGGCGTGCTCAGCCATCGAACGGGTCGATGATCTCCGCAGTCGTCTCGTCCCACCGTCCCTGCGCCAGCCGGGTGACCAACGGTGGTCTCGGCGGCGCGAAGGACGCGACGAGCGACAACGCGGTGAGGACGTCGTCGGGGCGTACGGCCGGTGTGGTGTGCCGTACGACCACGGTCAGTATCGCACAGCGGGGGTCTTCGCCGGCCTCGACGCGCGCGCCGAGCACCGGCTGGCGGGCGTCGAAGCTCTTGCGCCCGCGCTTGAACATGCGGCTGACCTCGACGGTGTCCGCCGCGAGGAACGCCTGGACGACCTGCTCGAGCTCGCCGCTCTCGATGTCGTGGAAGACCATCTGCCAGCGGCTCGCCTCGAGCCGGTCTGCGAGCGCCCCCGGGGCGGCCTCGACCACGTCGAGGATGTCGATGCCGTCGGGGAGGGCGTCGTCGAGAGCGCTGCGGACCTGCTCCGGGTCCAGCTGCTCGGTGACCGAGATCTCGAAGAACTCGGCCTCGCTCGCCATCCCGGTGGGGGCGCCGTTGGCGTAGGAGATCTTCGGGTGGGGGTGGAAGCCTGCGGAGTAGGCCATCGGCACCCCGGAGCGGCGCAACGCCCGCTCCAGCGCCCGGGCGAAGTCGCGGGTCGAGGAGAAGCGCAGCCGCCCGCGACGCGCATACCGGACCCGCAGCTTCTGCACGGCGGGCGGCGGTGGTGGTCCCTCGGGGGTGCGCTTGGCCATGGCGCCCCACCCTACGTCGCCCGCTACCACGCAGTACTGGCTGTGATCACGACCAGTACTGCGTGGTAGCAGGCGATCAGGGGCGCGAGGTCAGGGCCGCGGCGAGGACGAGAGCAGCTCGACGAGGTGGACCGCGGCCCGCTCGGTGAGGTCGGCGACCTGGGTCTGGCAGGAGAAGCCGTCGGCGAGGAGGACTGCGTCGGGCGCGGCCTCCTCGATCGCCGGCAGCAGCTGCTGCCGGGCGACCTCGACCGACACCTCGTAGTGCCCCCGCTCGACCCCGAAGTTGCCGGCCAGACCGCAGCAGCCGCCGAGCCGGCGCACGCTCGCCCCGGTCCGCTCGAGCAGCTCCTCGTCGGCCGCCCAGGTCATCACGGCGTGGTGGTGGCAGTGCGGCTGAGCGACGACCTCGACGCCGGTGAGGTCCGGCGGGTCCCACCGGCCGGCGTCGACGGCTTCGGTGAGCAGCTCCGCGACCGTCCGCACCCCCGCAGCCACCCGCGCGGCGTCCGCCGAGTCGATCAGGCGCGGCAGGTCGTGACGCAGCGTCGCGGTGCAGCTCGGCTCGAGGCCGACGACCGGGATGCCGGCAGCGACCACCGGCAGCAGCGCGCCGGTCACGCCCTCGAGAGACTCACGCGCCGCGTCGAGCTGGCCCGTCGAGACCAGGGTCAGCCCGCAACATCCCTGCTCGGCCGGGACGAAGGGGGTGAACCCGGCCTCGCGCAGCACGGCCACCGCGGCCCGCCCGACGTGCGGGGTGAAGTGGTCGACGAAGGAGTCGACGAAGATCGCCACCGCTCCCGCCGTCCCGGCCATCTCGGCGGCGGGACGGACCACCCCTTCGCCGTGCGCCCAGGACCGGAAGGTCTGCTGGGCGAAGGTCGGCAGGGTGCGCCGCGGGTCGACCCCGGCGAGCGGGAGGGTGAGCCGCTTGACCCCAGGCAGCCCGGTGAGCGCGTTGACCAGGCGGGGGGCGCGGGAGGCGATGCGGGCCAGCTGCGGCAGCCGCCCGAGGGAGTAGTGGGTGACCGGGCGCCGGCGCCCTCGGTAGGTCTGGTGCAGCACCTCCGACTTGTAGGTCGCCATGTCGATGCCGGTCGGGCAGTCGCTGGCGCAGCCCTTGCACGAGAGGCACAGGTCGAGCGCCTCATGCACCGCCGGGTCGGCCCAGCCGCCGGTGATCGTGCCCCCGTCGAGCATCTCCTGGAGGATGCGGGCGCGCCCGCGGGTGGAGTCCTTCTCCTCGCGGGTGGCGAGGTAGCTGGGGCACATCACCGTCGTCGCCGTGCCCGCTGCGCGGCACTTGCCGACCCCGGTGCACCGGTGCAGCGCCTGGGTGAGGTCCCCGTCGTCCTCGGGGTAGGCGAAGGCGAGGTCGGTGCTCGCTCGGGTCACCGAGCGGGCGCGCGGGATCCGCAGCGAGGCCTCGACCGGGTCCGGGTCGACGAGCACGCCGGGCCCGAGGAGGTTCGCGGGGTCGAAGGCGTGCTTGACCTGGGCGAAGAGCGAGAGCGCCTCTTGCGAGTACATCCGGGGCAGGAGGGCGCTGCGGGCGCGGCCGTCGCCGTGCTCGCCGGAGAGCGAGCCGCCGTAGGCGGCGACGAGATCGGCGGCATCCTCGACGAGCTCGCGGTAGCGCTGGGCCGCACCGGGCGATGCGAGGTCGACGTCGAGGCGGATGTGCAGGCAGCCGTCGCCGAAGTGCCCGTACGGCAGGCCGGTGACGTCGTGCTCCAGGAGCAGCGCGTCGAGGTCGCGCAGGTAGTCGCCCATGCGCGAAGGGGGGACCGCCGCGTCCTCCCAGCCTGCGTGCGCGGGCCGGTCGCGAGGCGACCGGCCGGCCAGGCCGGCGCCGTCCTCGCGGATCCGCCACAGCTCACGAACTTCGCGGACGTCGGTGACCACGCGGGCGTCCAGCGCCGCCACCTCGGCGATGACCCTCCGGGCGGCGTCGTCGGCCTCCGCCTCATCGGCGCCGGTGATCTCGACGAAGAGCCAGGCGTCCCCCTTCGGCAGGTCGGGCACGTGCGAGGGGCCCCGCCGGCTGCGGACGACGTCGACGATCCGCCGGTCGATGCCCTCGGCGGCGACCGCGCCGAGGTCGCGCAGGAGATGGGCCACGTCCCCGGCGGCGTAGATGTCGGCGAAGCCGAGGGCGACGAGCCGGGTCGCCGGCGGCTCGGTGACCAGCCGCACCCGGGCCCGGGTCACGACGGCGAGCGTCCCTTCGGAGCCGACGAGCATCCGGCCGATGTCCCGGCCGTTCTCAGGAAGCAGGTGCTCCAGGGCATAGCCGGACACCTGGCGGCCGAAGCGACCGAGCTCGGTCCGGATCACCCCGAGGTTGGCCTGGGTCAGTCCGTGCAGGGCGTCGCGCAGGTCGTCGGCGCCCCTGACGCTGGCCTCTCCCCCGCGCACGCCCGTCGTGGTCGACAGCTCCCGACCGTCGGCGAGGAGGAGGTCCATCGCCATGACGTTGTCCGAGGTCCGGCCGTAGCCGAGGGCGCGGTTGCCGCAGGCGTTGTTGCCGATCATCCCGCCGATGGTGCAGCGGGTGTGGCTGCTCGGGTCGGGGCCGAAGCGCAGGCCCGCGGCGCGCGCCACCCGCTGCAGGTCGGCGTGCACCGTACCGGGCTCGACGAGCGCGGACTGCGACTCCGCGTCGACCTCAAGCACCCGACCCAGGTAGCGGCTGGTGTCGAGCACGATGCCCGGGCCGATCGCGTTGCCCGCGCACGACGTCCCCGCTCCCCGCGGGGTGATCGGCACCCCCCTCTCGCGCGCGACGGCCAGGGTGGCGGCGATCTCGTCGGTGTCGCGCGGAAGGACCACGGCCCGCGGGGGGATCCGGTAGATGGAGGCGTCGGCGGCGTAGAGCCCGATCGAGAGCGGGTCGGTACGCACGTCGCCGACCCCGGCGCGGCGCAGCTGCTCGGCCAGCTCCTGACCCAGGTCTGTCGCGCTCATGCCCCGAATCCTCCCCCAGTCCGGCCAGCGAGGGCACAGCCGGTCCGCCGACCGGGCAGCGGCTCAGGCGCCGCGGGCCGCCTGCTCGCGCACCATGGTCTGCTTGCCGGACCCGAGGACGGTGAGCGGGAGCAGGGTCTTGCCCGTCGGGCCGATCTCGATGTCGGTGCCCATCTGCGGGCACACCCCGCAGTCGAAGCAAGGAGTCCAGCGGCAGTCCTCGACCTCGGTCTCGTCGAGGGCGTCGAGCCAGTCCTGCCAGAGCCACTCCTTGTCCAGGCCGGAGTCGATGTGGTCCCAGGGCAGCACCTCGGACTCGCCGCGCTCGCGGGTCGTGTACCAGGCGACGTCGACGCCCGTGCCCTCGAGCGCCCGCTCGGCCGCGCTCATCCACCGCTCGTAGGAGAAGTGCTCGCTCCAGCCGTCGAACCGGGCGCCGTCCCGCCAGACCTGCTCGATGACCCGGCCCAGGCGGCGGTCACCGCGGCTGAGCAGTCCCTCGACGATGCCGGGCTTGCCGTCGTGGTAGCGGAAGCCGATGCTGCGCCCGACCTTCTTGTCCGCCCGGATCGCCTCGCGCAGCTTGTGCAGGCGGGCGTCGGTGTCCTCGGCGGAGAGCTGGGCCGCCCACTGGAAGGGGGTGTGTGGCTTGGGCACGAAGCCGCCGATCGAGACGGTGCACCGGATGTCGTTGTGCCCCGCGACCTCCCGCCCGGTCTCGATGACCCGCTTGGCGAGCTCGGCGATCTGCAGCACGTCCTCGTCGGTCTCGGTCGGCAGCCCGCACATGAAGTAGAGCTTGACCTGGCGCCAGCCGGCGCCGTAGGCGGCGGCGACGGTGCGGATGAGGTCGTCCTCGGAGACCATCTTGTTGATCACCTTGCGGATCCGCTCGCTGCCGCCCTCGGGGGCGAAGGTCAGCCCGGAGCGGCGGCCGTTACGGGTCAGCTCGTTGGCCAGGTCGATGTTGAAGGCGTCGACCCGGGTCGAGGGCAGGGAGAGACCGGTGTTGGTGCCCTCGTAGCGGTCGGCGAGACCCTTGGTGAGGTCGGCGATCTCGGAGTGGTCGGCCGAGCTGAGCGAGAGCAGCCCGACCTCCTCGAAGCCGCTGGCCTGCAGGCCCTGCTCGACCATCTCGCCGATGCCGGTGATCGAGCGCTCCCGCACCGGACGGGTGATCATCCCCGCCTGGCAGAAGCGGCAGCCGCGGGTGCACCCGCGGAAGATCTCGACGCTCATCCGCTCGTGCACCGACTCGGCCAGGGGCACGAGCGGCGCCTTCGGGTAGGGCCACTCGTCGAGCTCCATCACGGTGTGCTTGCCCACCCGCCACGGGACGCCGGTCTCGGCGGGCGCCACCCGCTGGATCCGGCCGTCGGGCAGGTAGTCGACCTCGTAGAAGGCCGGGACGTACACCCCGCCGGTCTCGGCGAGCCGCCGCAGCACCTCGCGCCGGCCACCGGGGCGGCCCTCCGCCTTCCACTCCCCGATGAGCTCGGTGGCCCCGAGGACGGCCTCCTCGCCGTCACCCACGATCGCCGCGTCGATGAAGTCGGCCACCGGCTCGGGGTTGAAGCTCGCGTGACCGCCCATGACGACGAGCGGGTCGTCCTCGCCCCGGTCGGCCGCGTGGAGCGGGATCCCGGCGAGGTCGAGGGCGGTGAGCATGTTGGTGTAGCCCAGCTCGGTCGAGAACGAGATGCCGAGCACGTCGAAGTCCCGAACCGCGCGGTGCCCGTCGACGCTCAGCTGCGGTACGCCGCGCTCACGCATGAGCACCTCCATGTCGGGCCACACCGCGTAGGTGCGCTCGGCGAGGGCGTCCGGCTGCTCGTTGAGGACCTCGTAGAGGATCATCACGCCCTGGTTGGGCAGACCGACCTCGTACGCGTCGGGGTACATCAGCGCCCAGCGCACGGTGCGCTCGTCCCCCTTCGGGCCGTAGCCGCCGCAGTTCCAGTCCTTGACCGTGGAGTTCAGCTCCCCACCCACGTACTGGATGGGCTTGGTCACGCGCTCGAGCAGCGGCTCGAGCGCGGCGAAGTGGGACTCTCCAGGCATGCCGACCAGGGTAGGCGCCATTCGGGCACCGCCCAAGACCTGCGAAGGGGTGATGCCGGGCCGATCCGGCCGGGCACCACCCCTTCGTCCGACGTGAGCCGTCAGCCCTCGTACATCTGGTCGATCTCGTCCTTGAACTTCTCCGAGACCACCTTGCGGCGCATCTTCAGGCTCGGGGTGAGGTCGCCCTCCTCGACGCTGAGGTCACGGCCGAGGATGGTGAACTTGCCGATCCGCTCCCACTTGTTCAGCCCCTTGTTCAGCTCGTCGACGTAGGACTGGACCATGTCGCGCGCCTGCTCGGAGTTGACGATCTCCTGGTAGGAGGCCCCCGCCAGACCGTTGGCCTCCGCCCACGGCTGGATGGCCTCCTCGTCCAAGGTCACCAGCGCGGTGACGAAGTGCTTGCCCTCGCCGTGGACGAGGAACTGCCCGACGTACGGGCACAGCCCCTTGAAGGTGGACTCGATCAGCGACGGGGCGACGTACTTGCCGTTGCTCGTCTTGAACAGGTCCTTCTTGCGGTCGGTGATCTTGAGGAACCCGCGCTCGTCGATCTCACCGATGTCGCCGGTGTGCAGCCACCCGTCGGCGTCGAGCGCCTCCGCGGTCGCCTCCGGCTTGTTGTGGTAGCCCTGCATGATGCCCGGGCCGCGCACGAGCACCTCGCCGTCGTCGGCGATCCGCACCTCGGTGCCCTTCAGCGGCCAGCCCACGGCGCCGGTGCGGTTCGCGTACGGCCGGTTCACGGTGGCCGCCGAGCTGGTCTCGGTCATGCCGAAGCCCTCGAGGATGGTCAGGCCGGCGCCGTTGAACCACCGGGCGACGTCGTGGTTGAGCGCGGCCGAGCCGGAGATGAAGAAGCGGACCCTGCCACCGAAGCGCTCGCGCACCTTGGCCAGGACGAGCTTGTCCGCCACCGCCATCTGGGCGGACTTGGCGAAGGGGAGGGACTTGCCCTCCTCCTCTGCCCTGGCTCGCTCCCGGCCTAGCTCGCTGGCCCAGTTGAAGAGCTTGAGCTTCGCCCCGCCCTCGGCCTCCATCCCCAGGCTGACCCGGGCGTACACCTTCTCGAAGATGCGCGGCGCCGCGGCCATGAAGGTCGGTCGCACCTCGGCGAGGTTGTCGACGATCTTGTCGATCCGCCCGTCGACGGCGGTGGACATGCCGCTGGCCAGGGAGATCATGAGCAGCTGCTTGCCGAAGACGTGCGCCAGGGGCAGCCACAGGTACTGGACGTCGTCGCTCGAGAGCCAACCGGTCGCGTTGTTCGCCGCGGCCTGGTAGGTCCAGGCCTCGTGCAGCAGGCGGACCCCCTTCGGTCGACCGGTGGTACCCGAGGTGTAGATGATCGTGGCCAGGTCGGAGCGCTCCGTGCCGTCGATCCGCTCATCGACGATGTCCGGCGAGCTCTCGAGCGCGGCCGCGCCGCGCTGCTCCAGGTCCTCGAAGGTCATGACCCAGTCGTCCAGGTCGACCCCGGCCGGGTCGATGACGACGACGGTGCGCACCTCGGGGATCGCCTCCCTGACCTCGCGCAGCTTGGCCACCTGGTCGGCGTCCTCGGCGATGATCACCACGCTGCCCGAGTCGTCGACGATGTACGCGACGTCGTCACTGATCGTCGTCGGGTAGATCGTCGTCGTCGCTGCACCGGCCGCCATGATCGAGAGGTCGGAGAGCACCCACTCGATGCGGGTGCTGCACGCGATCCCCACCCGGTCCTCGGGCTGGACACCGAGGTCGACCAGACCTGCCGCCAGCCGCCACACCCGCTCGCCGCACTGGCGCCACGTCATCTCACCCCACGCGACACCCTCTGGGTAGGAGTAGGCAGGCAGGTCCGGGGTCGAGGCGATGCGGTCCCGGAGCAGGTGCCCGACGCTCTGGGCCGGGTTGTCGAGGATCTGCTGGTCGTACTGCTCCTCGTCCGGGTGGTGGACGTAGGTCTCGGTCGGGGTGGTCAAGATCGCTCCTCACGGTCGTCACCGGGCACCTTCGGCCGGTCTCTGGGCAGACTGTCGCACCTTGTCCTGCCCTGTGTCACCCACCTCGCGGATTCGTGTCCGACCGGTGATACGAGCCGACTCCGACGGCGAGGGCGATGCCCAGCCAGCAGGCGAACATCGACGAGCCGCCGTAGCTGAGGAAGGGCAGGGGCAGCCCGGTGACCGGCATCAGCCCGAGGTTCATCCCGACGTTCTCGACCACCTGCACCGAGAACCAGGTGGCCACGCCGACGCAGACCAGGCGGCCGAAGTGGTCCGAGCGGGCGGCGGCCAGACCCAGCCGGGCGATGAGCAGCCCGTAGAGCACGATGACCATCAGGGCACCGACGAATCCCAGCTCCTCCGCGGCGACCGAGAACACGAAGTCGGTCTCCTGGTACGGGATGCGACCGGACTGGGTGATCTCCCCCTGGCCGAGTCCCGCTCCGAGCAGCCCGCCGGAGGAGATCGCCGCCAGGACCTGCTGGGTCTGGTAGCCGATGCCCAGGGGGTCTGCGGCCGGGTCGAGGAAGACGGTCAGCCGGTCGCGCTGGTACTGGCTCAGCACCGGGGTGGTGAAGGCCGCCACGACCGCCGACACCGCGCCGAGCCCAACCCCGACGAGCCAGGGCCAGCGGGCGCCGGAGGCGGCGAGCACCCCGACACCGAGGGCGACGAGGACCAGGGCCGAGCCGAGGTCGGGCTGGGCGAGGACGAGGAGGACCGGAAGGCCGACCACCACCCCAGCGAGCAGCACCTCCCGGGCCCGGGGGGCCCGGCGGCGCTCCGCCGCCCCGACGAGCACCATCGGCAGGGCCACGCAGAGCGCCACCTTGGCCAGCTCCGCCGGCTGGACCGAGAAGCCGACCGGCAGCACGATCCACGACCGTGACCCGTTGACCGTCGAACCCAGCGGGCTGAGCACCGCCGCGAGCGCCGCCAGCGACAGCAGGTAGGCCGCCGGTGCCACCGCGCGCAGCGCGAGCCGGTCCAGCCGTAGCAGCAGGCCGGCCATGACCAGGGCGATCGCCAGGTTGACCAGGTGCTTGACCAGGTAGGTGGACCCGGAGCCGGGGGCGGTTGCCGACCGCACGAGGACGGCACCGAGCAGGCTGAGGGTCAGCGCCGTCACGAGGAGGATGAGGTCGCTGCGCAGCAGCCGGCGTGCCATCCCCCGGTCGCGTCGCGGCGGCGTCGCCTGCGCCACGAGCACCATCAGTGCGGACGTCGGGTCACGGCGAGGGGACGCCGAGGACCTCGCGGCAGGCGGCCACGTCGGCGCCCATCGCGTCGACGAGCTGCTCGACACTCTCGAACCGCAGGGTGGGACGGATCCGCGCCACGAGCTCGACAGCCACCTGCTCGCCGTAGAGGTCGAGGTCGGTGCGGTCCAGCACGTAGGACTCCATCACCCGCCGGTGACCGTCGAAGGTGGGGTTGGTACCGACCGACACCGCAGCCGGCAGCCGGCGGTCCGGGTCCTCGGCGGGCAGGTCACGCCGCTCGAGCCACCCGGCATAGACGCCGTCGGCGGGGATCAGCCCGAGGCTGTCGCGGCTCATGTTCGCCGTCGGGTAGCCCAGCTCCCGCCCTCGGTGCTCGCCGTGGACGACCTCACCGATGACGCGGTGCGGCCGGCCGAGGACGCCCGCAGCGCCCGCGACGTCGCCCTCGGCGAGCATCCGGCGCACGGCGCTGGAGGACCAGCGCTCGTCGTCACCGACGTCGTCGACGACGACGACGTCCATCCCGTGCTCTCGGCCGAGCTCGCGCAGCAGGTCGACGTCTCCGGTGTAGCCGGCGCCGAACCCCTTCGTGTCCGCGCCGACGACCAGGCAGGTCGCAGCCAGCCCGTCGACGAAGGTCTGCACCACGAAGTCCTCGGCGGAGGTCTGGGCGAACTCCGCGGTGAAGGGGATCACGAGCACTCCGTCGACACCGACCTCGGCGAGGAGCTCGTCGCGCAGCTCTCCGGGCGCGATGAGCTCGGGAGCGCGCTCGGGGTGCAGCACCTGCACCGGGTGCGGGTCGAAGGTCACCGCGACCGTGGGGACGCCCCGCTCGCGCGCCTCCTCGGTCAGGCGGTCGAGGATCGCCTGGTGACCGCGGTGGACGCCGTCGAAGTTCCCGAAGGTCGCCACGCACGGACGCATGTCCTTCGGCGTCCGCTCGGGTGAGTTCCAGCGCTGCACAGGAGGCACTCTACGAAGTCCGGGCCACGGATCAGGAACCCGCGGGGGCGAAGACGACGTGCGGTCTGGACCGCGAACCGCTCTCGTCGAGGATCGCGACGAGGACACCGCTCGGCGAGATGGCAGCCACCGGCTCGTCCCTCCCGGGAGATTGCGACGGGATGCGCTGCCCGAAGGAGAGGGACCTCGCCTCGTCCTCGGTCAGCTCGCGCACGCCCAGGGTCGCTCGTGCAGCCTCGGCGAGCGGGGTCAGCGGCATGGACGCGTCCGCGTCGTCCGCGGCCTCCGACAGCTCCAGCAGGTCGTGCGCCCGGTCGAGCCCGAAGGACCCGACGCGGGTGCGGCGCAGCGCCGTGAGGTGCCCGCCCACCCCGAGGGCCTCCCCCAGGTCGCGGGCGAGCGCGCGGACGTAGGTGCCGGAGGAGACGCTCACCCGGACGTCGAGGTCGACGATGCCGTCGCCGTTGGTGCGGCGCAGCAGGTCGAAGGCGGCCACGGTGATCGCTCTCGCGGCCAGCTCGACCTCCTCGCCCGAGCGGACCCGGGCGTAGGAGCGGCGCCCGTCGACCTTGATCGCGCTCACCGCGCTCGGCACCTGCTCGATGTCTCCGCTCAGCGCGGCGATGGCGGAGGTGATCGCCTCGTCGGTGAGCCCGGACGCATCGCGGCTGGCGCTCACCTCCCCCTCCGCGTCGTCGGTGACCGTGCTCTGCCCCAGCCGGATCGTCGCCTCGTACTCCTTGTCGCACCCGACGAGGAAGGTCAGCAGCCGGGTCCCCTTGCCGACCCCCACGAGGAGGACGCCGGTGGCCATCGGGTCCAGGGTCCCCGCGTGCCCGACCTTGCGCGTGCCGTAGAGCCGGCGGCACCGACCGACGACGTCGTGGCTGGTCCATCCCGCCGGCTTGTCGAGGACGACCAGCCCGTCACCGGCGAAGGGGCGGCGGCCCCCCTTCGCCGGGCGCTCGGGTCGTGCGGCCGCCTCGGTCACTCGGCGTCCGGACCGGCTGCCTCGTCCTTGGCGACCCGGTACGGGTCGGCCTCGCCGGCGTAGGTCGCCTGCGAGGACCGGGCCGCGAGCTGCTCGTCGCGCTCACGGGCGGCGCGCAGCACGTCGTCGAGGTGAGAGGCGTTCTCCGGCAGCGCGTCCGGGATGAGCTCGAGGGTCGGGGTCAGCCGGATGCCGAGCTGGCGCCCGACGAGAGAGCGCAGCTTGCCCCTGTTCTCCTCCAGGAGCCGGGTGCTCGTCGCGCGCTGGTCGTCGTCGCCGTAGACGGTGTAGAAGACCGAGGCGTGCTGCAGGTCGCCGGTGACCCGGACGTCGGTGATGGTGACGAAGCCGAGGTCGGGGTCCTTGACCACCTGCTCGAGGTTGGCTGCGATGACCTCCTTGATGCGGTCGGCGATCTTGCGGGCGCGGGCCGGGTCTGCCATGGGTTCCTCCAGGTCTGCTGTCTGCTGCCACGGTAGGCGATACGACAGGCGCCCCCGACCGCTGCGGTCGGGGGCGCCTGTGCGGGACGAATCAGGCGCCGACGTTGCTGTACATGTTGACGTCGATCACACCGGTCGCGACGAGGATCCAGTTGATGATGCCGGCGATGATGCCGACGACACCGAGGATCAGACCGATCTTGGGCAGCTGGTCCTTCTGTCCCTCCTCGGCGGCCTTCTTGCGGCCGAGGAACCCCAGGACCACCGCGACGATGCTGAAGATGAACCACCCGCAGCAGCACAGGCCGAGGACGCCGGAGACGATCGAGCCGATGCCGAAGAGCTGGGTCTGGTTCTGCCCGGACGGCTGCTGGCCGTAGCCCTGCTGCGGCGGGGGCGCCTGACCGTACTGGCCGGGCTGCTGTCCCGGGGGCGGGCCGTACTCGCCCGTGCCCTGCGACGAGGTCGGCGGGGCCTGGTCCGACCCGGTGCCGTAGGGCGAGGACTGCGGCGTGCCTTCGGAGGCCGGGCGCGGGGCGGGCTCACCGGAGCCGGAGCTCGGGTAGGAGGACGGGCCCGTCGGGTCGTAGGGGCTGCCGCCGCCGGGGGGAGGAGGAGGGGTGCTGCTCATGGCGATTTCCTTGTCTGCTCGGTGGTGCGAAGGGGGTTGGGTGGTCAGGCGTTGGCGCCGGCGACGACGGCGCCGATGATGATGATCGCCGCGAAGACGAGCCCGAGCACGATGAGCGCAGTGCCGATCATGCCGAGGATCCGTCCGATCTTGATGTTCTGCGCGTTGGCGTACCGGCCCGGGTTGGCCTCGACCTCCTTCATCGCGTTGTTGCCCATATACCAGGCGACCGGCGCGAGGATGCTGCAGACGACGAGTCCGAGGATCCCCAGCACGAGGATGGTCGTGCCCTGGGGGTGATCGATCGGTCCCTGTCCCCCGGCCATCGCGCTCGCGCCGCCGGGCGCGGACGGGTAGCTCCCATAGGGACCGGAGGTCGGGGCGCTGCTGTGCGGGTCGTAGCCGCCGTCGCTCGGCGGAGGTGGCGTGCTCATGTCTGACTTCCCCTGTCTTCTCTGTCGATCTCGGCTGTCGTGCGCGAGTGTAGGAGACGACCGCCATACCTGGCGGGAGGACCTGCCGATCGGCCCGATCACCGTCCCCTCCAGGATGGGGCCGCTGCGCTGCCACCGACGACGGGGCGATACCGTCTGGGGCATGAGGATCGGCACCGCCCCGGCGCTGCGCCTGCTGCGCAGCCTGGTGCTCGTGCTGACCTCCATCGGCGCGGGGCTGATCGCCCACGACCATGCGGGCGGTGCATCCCCGAGCGGAGCCACCCTCACCGGCGTCGCCGTGCTGCTGCTCATCCCGGTCCTGCGGCTCAGCCGCCAGGCCGTCTCACCGGCAGCAGCCATGGCCGTCCTCGTTCTCGGCCAGCTCGGCGTGCACCTCAGCGCGCTCACCGGGGGTCATCACCTCGACGCGGCCGGCGGCGCACACGCGCACTCGATGCCGGCGCCCCTCGCGGTCTCGCCGCACGACCTCGGCCTCAGCCCGCAGATGCTGCTCGGTCACGTCGCCGTCGCCGCCGCACTCGCGGCCCTGTGGTCGCGGGGCGAGCAGATCCTCTTCGCGCTCCTCGAGCGGCTCGGCCCGCCCGAGATCCCGGTCTGGACGGTCGCGAGCACGCCGCCGGCGACCTGGCACGTCCAGGTGGCGGCGACGCTCGAGCCGGCGCGGCTGGCGCAGGCCCGCGCCCCTCCCGCCTGAGTGAGCTGACCCCCTTCGCGCCGCCGGCATCCGCCGGCGGCGCCATGACCGCGTCTGCCCAGACGCACCCCACTCACTCACAGGAAGAACGACATGCGAGCTACCCGAATCACCCTGGCCACCCTCGGCGCCGTGAGCGCAGCCGCCCTCCTCGCCGGCTGCGGCGGGGAGGACGCCAGCACCACCGCCTCCGCCACCGACCCGACCACCTCCAGCAGCTCAGCCGAGCAGGCCACCTCTCCCCTGACCATCAGCGACGGCTGGGTCAAGGCCACCGACGAGGGCATGACCGGCGCCTTCGGCACGCTGCGGAACTCCGGCGAGCAGGACATCGTCATCACCGGCGGCAGCAGCGACATCGCCGGCATGGTCGAGGCCCACGTCATGACCACCGACGACAGTGGTCAGATGGTCATGACGGAGGCGAAGGACGGCCACACCGTCCCCGCCGGTGGTGAGCTGGTCCTCGAGCCCGGCGGCCCGCACCTCATGCTCATGCAGCTCGAGGAGCCCGTCGTGGCCGGGACGGACTACGTCATCACCGTGACGACGAAGGGCGGGGAGTCGGTCGACCTCACCGTCGCCGGGCGCGAGTTCAGCGGCGCCGAGGAGGACTACGACGGCGGGGAGGACGATCACTCCGACGACGAGCACGAGCACGAGCACTCCGAAGAGAGCTCCAGCTGATGACCGCCCCGATGCGCACGAGCCACTCGTGGCCGGCCGAGCCCGGTCCCGGGCGACGGGCCCTCCTGGGGTCGGGCGTCGGGGCAACCCTGGCCGGTGGGGCCGCGGTGGCGAACGCCGCGGCCCCCCGGGCGGCCTCCTCCGATGACGGGGAATCGCCGGCCGGCGCCGGCCGCGGGGACGACGGCGCCGAGGTGATGCCCTTCTTCGGCCCCCGCCAGGCCGGCGTCGCCACGCCGCCCCCGGCCCACACGAGGTGGGTCGCTCTGGACCTCGCGAAGGGGGCGAGCCTGGACGACCTGCGCCGGATCCTGCGGATCTGGACCGAGGACATGGGCCGACTCACCCAGGGACGGCCCATGCTCGCCGACCACGCGCCCGAGCTCTCCCAGGATCCCCGCTTCCTCACGGTCTCGGTTGCTCTCGGTCGGAGTGCCTTCGAGCGCGTCGGTCGCGACGACCTCGCCCCGGCGTGGCTGGGCGACCTGCCCCCCTTCGCCACCGACGCCCTGCAGGACCGGTGGAGCGGCGGCGACATCGTGCTGCAGATCGGCTCGCAGTCACCGACCACCTGCGCGCACGCCCACCGCAGTCTCGTCACCGGCGCCGGCGCGGCCGTCCGGCCACGCTGGGTGCAGGCGGGCTACCGCCGACCGAGCGAGCGCCCACGGTGGACCGCCGAGCGCAACGCGATGGGCCAGGTCGACGGCACGGTCCAACCCGTCCTCGACGGCCCCGACGACCACCTGATCTGGCGGGGCGCCGAGGATGGCATCTGGTCCGGCGCGAGCACCCTCGTCCTGCGCCGGATCGCGATGAACCTCGACACCTGGGAGAGCCTGGACCCCGCGGCGAAGGAGAACGCCATCGGTCGCCGGCTGAGCGACGGGGCACCGCTGACCGGCGGCGGGGAGCACACCCCTCCCGACCTCACCGCGACGACCGGGAGCGGCCTGCCGGTCATCGACCCGGGCTCGCACATGCGGCGGGCGATGCCACGCGCGGCGCACGAGCGCTTCCTGCGCCGCCCCTACTCCTACGAGGAGACCCACGACCTGAGCGGCGGGCCGCTTGAGGCCAAGGACACCCACCGGTCACCGCACGGGCTGCTCTTCGCGGCCTACTGCGCGGACGCGGAGCGCCAGTTCGTCCCGGTGCAGCGCCGGCTGGCCGAGCAGGACCTGCTCAACATCTGGACCCGGGCGGTCGGGTCCTGCGTCGCCGCGGTCCTGCCGGGCGTCGAGCCGGGCGAGCACCTCGGCGAGAGCGTGCTGGCCTGACCTGGTCTGACCCGGGCACACGGCGAAGGGGGTGAGCCGGCCACGATCGGCCGACTCACCCCCTTCGTCATGGGGCTCTCACGAGGTCACTCGCGAGGCTTCTCCCGCATCTCGTAGGTGGCGATGATGTCACCCTCCTGCAGGTCGTTGAAGCTGCCGAGGTTGATACCGCACTCGAAGCCCTCACGAACCTCGGTGACGTCGTCCTTGAAGCGGCGCAGGCCGGCGACCTCGATGCCCTCGGTGATGACGACACCGTCCCGGGTGATCCGGGCCTTGGCGCCACGCCTGATCTCGCCGCTGCGCACGATCGAGCCGGCGATGTTGCCGAACTTGCTGCTGCGGAAGATCTCGCGGATCTCCGCGGTGCCGAGCTCGACCTCCTCGTACTCCGGCTTGAGCATGCCCTTCAGCGCGCTCTCGATGTCCTCGATCGCCTGGTAGATGACCGAGTAGTAGCGGATCTCGACGCCCTCACGGTCGGCGACGTCGGCGTTCTGCCCCTCGGCTCGCACGTTGTAGCCGAGGATGATCGCGTCGGACGCGGCCGCGAGGTTGACGTTGTTCAGCGTGATCGCGCCGACACCGCGGTCGATGATCCGCAGGTCGACCTCGTCGCCGACGTCGATCTGCAGCAGCGCGTCCTCGAGCGCCTCGACCGAACCCGAGACGTCACCCTTGAGGATGAGGTTGAGGGTGTCGATCTTGCCGGCCGCGATGACCTTGTCGAGGTCCTCGAGGCTGATCCGCTTGCGGGCCTTGGCCAGGGAGGCCTGACGGTCGGCCGCCTCGCGCTTCTCGGCGATCTGCCGAGCGGTGCGGTCGTCCGGCGCGACGACGAAGGTGTCGCCGGCGCGCGGCACGCTGGACAGGCCCAGCACCTGGACGGGGCGGCCAGGGCTGGCCTCGTCGAGGTTGGTGCCGTGCTCGTCGAGCAGCGCGCGCACGCGGCCGTGAGCGCTGCCGGTGACGATCGCGTCGCCGACCCGCAGGGTGCCCGCCTGTACCAGCACGGTCGCGGTAGCACCGCGGCCCTTGTCCAGGTTGGCCTCGATCGCGACACCGCGGGCGTCCCGGTCGGGGTTGGCCCGCATGTCCAGCGCCGCGTCCGCGGTGAGCAGCACGGCCTCGAGCAGGTCGTCGATGTTCTGACCCTGCCGGGCGGAGACGTCGACGAACATCGTGTCGCCGCCGTACTCCTCGGCGATGAGGTTGTACTCGGTGAGCTGGCCGCGGATCTTCGCCGGGTCGGCGCCGTCGACGTCGATCTTGTTGACCGCGACGACGATCGGAACGTCCGCCGCCTGGGCGTGGTTGAGCGCCTCGATCGTCTGCGGCATGACGCCGTCGTCGGCGGCGACCACGAGGATCGCGATGTCGGTGACCTTGGCACCACGGGCACGCATGGCGGTGAACGCCTCGTGACCCGGGGTGTCGATGAAGGTCAGCGCCCGGTCGACACCCTCGTGCTCCTTGTGGATCTGGTACGCACCGATGTGCTGGGTGATCCCGCCGGCCTCGGCGGCCTGCACGTCGGCGTCCCGGATCGCGTCGAGGAGCCGGGTCTTGCCGTGGTCGACGTGACCCATGACGGTGATGACCGGCGGGCGTGCCTGCAGGTCCTCCTCGTCCTCGGCATCGACCCCGGTCTCGAGGTTGATGTCGAAGGAGTCGTAGAGAGCGCGCTCCTCCTCCTCGGGGCTGACGATCTGGATGTCGTAGCCGAGCTCGGCGCCGAGGAGCTGGAAGGTCTCCTCGTCCAGGCTCTGGGTCGCGGTCGCCATCTCCCCGAGGTTGAAGAGAACGGTGACCAGCGAGGCCGGGTTGGCGTCGATCTTGTCCGCGAAGTCGGTCAGGGACGCACCCTGGCGCACCCGCACGACCGTCGAGCCGTCGCCGCGGGGGACGATGACACCGCCGACCGACGGCGCCTGCATCTCCTCGAACTCGCGACGCTTCGCGCGCTTGGACTTGCGCTGCTTCTTCTTGCCGCCACCCCGGCCGAAGGCACCCTGGGTGCCGCCACGACCGCCGGGGCCGCCGCGGTAACCACCGGGACCGCCACCGGGTCCGCGGCCGCCGCCGGGTCCACGACCTGCGGGGCCACGGCCACCGGGACCGCCACGGGGGCGCTCACCGGGTCGGGCGACCGAGGAGCTGGCCGGCATCATCCCGGGCGTCGGGGCGCCGGGCCGAGGGGCACGAGCGGCCGGGCGCGGGCCACCGGCACCGGCGGCGCCGCCCGGACGGGGCGGACGCTGACCCGGACGGGGCATGCCCTGGCTCGAGGCGAAGGGGTTGTTGCCGGGGCGCGGACCACCGGACCCGGCCTGTCCATCGCGGCCTTCGCGGCCCTCGCGGCGGGTCCCCATGCCCTGGCTGGAGGCGAAGGGGTTGTTGCCCGGTCGGGGCCCAGACGGGCGGGCGCCAGGCCTCGGCGCGTCCGGCGTCGCCGGGGCGGGGCCGGGGGTGGGCCCGGGAGTCGGACCGGGCGTGGGGGTCGCGGGGCGTGCCTGCGGCTCGGCCGGGGCCTGGTCGGATGCCTCGGCGGCGGGGGCCTGCACGGACTCCCCGGACTCCGCGGACTCCGCGCGCTCGCCGGACTGCGAATCGGCCGGACCGGCCGGGCCGGGGGTCGGCGCGGGAGCAGCGCTCGGAGCCGACGGCGTCGGCCCAGGGGTCGGCGCGGCGGGGCCAGGCTTGGGAGCCGGCGCGGCCTGTCCCGACTCGTCTGCGGAGCCCGGGGTCTGCTCGTCGGAGGATGCCTTCGCCGGGCTCGCGGTCTTCTTCGCCGCCGACTTCTTGGCGGGCTTCTTGGCGCTGGTCTCCGGGGCGGGGGGGTTCTCCTGGACCCGCCGCACGACCGGCGCCTCGATGGTCGAGCTCGCCGACTTGACGAACTCCCCCATCTCCTTCAGGTGCGCGAGCAGCGTCTTGCTCGACACGTCGAGCTCTTTTGCGAGCTCGTGGACACGGACCTTAGCCACGTTTCTCCTTCTCTGGCCCGCGATTCGAGAAGGCGCGGACCGTCGTCAGTACAGGGGGATGCTCATCGCTGAGTACTCATCGGGTGCTCATCAGCGTCAAACCCGCTCTCGGTTCATCGGGACGGACAACGTCTGCGACATCTCCTCGACCCAGGACCGGACGTCGTCGAGACCGGCGCGCGCGGCGGTACGCAGCGCGCGGGGCAGGGCCCGTCGACGGACGGCGAGGTCGAGGCAACGGGTGCTGGGGTGCAGCCATGCTCCACGCCCGGGCAACCGCCGTCGAGGATCGGGGCGAAGGACGACAGCGCCGTCCTCTCTCGTCTCCGCGACAACTCGCAGCAGCGTCGACCGGCTATCCGTCTGCCGACACCCGACGCAGGTCCGCTGAGGATCTGCACCAGGGGTCCGCGGCCGGAGTCCAGTCCGGTCGACCCCCGACAGTCTAGCGTCTTCGGCGGTGCGGTCAGGCACTGCCTGCCTCGGGGCTGGACACGCTCTCGCTCGCAGGGTCGGCTACGGCACCGGCCCGGGGGTCGGTGTCGGGACGGATGTCGATCCGCCACCCGGTGAGCTTGGCCGCCAGGCGGGCGTTCTGACCCTCCTTGCCGATCGCCAGGCTCAGCTGGTAGTCGGGGACGATCGCCCGAGCGGCGCGCAGCGTGGGATCGACGACCTCGACCGTCTGAACCTTGGCCGGGGAGAGCGCCGCCGCGATGAACTGGTCGGGCTCGTCGGAGTGGTCGATGATGTCGATCTTCTCGCCCTGGAGGTGGTCCATCACGGCCCGCACCCGCTGGCCCATCGGGCCGATGCACGCGCCCTTGGGGTTGAGCCCGGCGACCTTGGAGCGCACCGCGATCTTCGTCCGGTGCCCCGCCTCACGGGCGAGGGAGGTGATCTCGACCGATCCGTCAGCGATCTCGGGCACCTCGAGCGCGAAGAGCTTGCGCACGAGGTTCGGGTGGGTACGCGAGAGGGTGATCTCGGGACCGCGCAGCCCGCGGCGGGCGCTGACGACGTAGACCCGAATCCGCTCGCCGTGCCGGTAGCTCTCCCCCGGCACCTGCTCGGAGACGGGCAGGATGCCCTCCACGGTCCCGAAGTCCACGGTGACGTGGCGCGGGTTGGGGCTCTGCTGGATCACCCCGGCGACGATCTCGCCCTCTCGGCCACGGAAGTCGCCGAGCACGGACTCGTCCTCGAGGTCACGCATCCGCTGAACGATGACCTGGCGTGCGGTCGCCGCCGCGACGCGGCCGAAGTTCGTCGGGGTGTGGTCGAACTCGGGACCGAGCTCCTTGCGCATCGGACGGGGGCGCTCGCGCGCGCCTTCACCGCCGCTGCTGTCCTCGTCGCCGCCGCTGACCTCGTCGCCGCCGCTGCCGCCGCTGCCGTCGCTCTCGGCGGCGTCGTCGCGCGTCTCGTCGACGGCGGCTCCGGCTGCGGTTCCGCTTGTAGCTGCGGCCGCCGCCGCCTCTGCCTCCAGGTCGGGGACGAGGTGCTCCTCGCGCGCCCAGACGACGACGTGCCCCTCCTTGCGGTCCAGCTCGACGCGGGCGTTCTTGTACGAGCCCTCGGTGCGGTGGTACGCGCCGAGGAGGGCGGCCTCGATGGCGTCGACGAGGACGGCGAAGGGGATCTCCCGCTCCCGCTCGACCGCCTTGAGCGCCTGGATGTCGATGTCCATGTCAGCGTCCTTCCTCGTCCGTGCGGTTGAACTCCACCTGGACCGTGCCGCGACGGACCTCGGCGAAGGGGATCTCGACCACGGTGGCGGGCTTCTTGCGCTCTGCACGGGTCTCGAGCTCGACCCGGTCGGCCGTGACGCGCACGACCCGCCCGGTGACCGGCGCGTCGCCGTCCAGGCGCTCGACCTCGACCATCCGGGAGACGTTGCGCCGGAAGTGCTCCGGTGTCGTGAGCGGGCGACCGATCCCCGGGGTGGTGACCTCGAGGGTGTAGGGCTGCTGTCCGAGCAGGTCGGTGCCGTCGAGCACCTCGCTGACGGCTCGGGTCGCCTCGGACACCTCGTCCAGGGACAGCGGCGGGACCGGGTCGGAGCCCTCGGCCCCGGGGAGGGGCCGGTCGACGGTGACCCGCACCACGCGGCGGCGTCCGGCCGGGGTCACCGTGACCTCCTCGACGGTGACCGAGCCGCCGAGGGCGTCGGCGACGTGCGTCTCGAGGTCGTGCTCCAGGCTCATCGAGGCGCCCTTCCTGTGTGCAGCTGTCAGGTGTCACTCACCGCTCGTCCGGTGGACACGCCACTCTAGCCGCAGACGCCGAGGTGGGACCATGGGCGGCGTGCACCCACCAGCCCCGACCCGTCGCGCGGCCCTCCTGACGGTCGGCGCCGCGCTTCTCACCGCAACCGGCTGCGGCGTGCGCCTCGAGGAGGACGCGCCGAACCTCCCCTTCGTCCCGACCCGACAGCCGGTCGACGGAGAGGCCGCCCTCCTCACCGTGCTCGCCGCGACCACCCACCAGCAGGACGCGGGAGCGGGTGAGCGAGCCGACCTGCTGGCGGAAGCGCTGGCCGAGCTGCGAGTGCCGGAGGCCTCGATCACGGCCGCTCGCAGGCGTCCCACCCCCACGGTCGGCGAGGACATCGCCGCCCACGAGGCGGCGCTGCGCACCTGCCCCTCACCCCTGCTCCCCCAGGTCGGCCGGCTGTGCGTCTCGCGGCTGCGCCACGGCCAGCGCGAGCTGTGGACCGCGGACGACGACGAACGGACCTGGGTCGCCGCTCCGGCCGCCGCCCAGGCGGCCTCTGCGACGCGCGCGGCCATCTGGGGCCTGACCGTGGCGGGGGCGAAGGGGGACGAGCGGCTGCGTGGGGAGGTCGAGCAGGACGTCGAGCTGCTCGACCGGCTGCGGACCCGCCAGGTGAGCGCGGGTGAGGACGGCGGCGAGGACGCCCCCCTCGGCTACCAGCTCGACGAGCAGGTCGGCACCGCCGGCGAGGCACGCGCGCTCTCCGGTGCGCTCCTCGCCCGACTGGCCCGCTCGTACCTGGGCCTCTTCGCGGAGCTCGCCGACGACCGCAGCGCCGCGCACGAGGTCGTGAGCTGGACGGTCGACGTCCTCGACCGTGGGGCGGACCGTGACCTGTCCGTACCCGAGCTCCACCTCGACCTGGGATGACGTGGTGGCGATGGGTGACCTCGTCCCGACCGACTTCGACCGTCAAATCCGCGCCCTGCCCGCCGAGGGTGGGCCGAGCGGCGCCGAGTGGGCCGACCGGCTGCCGCGCCTGCTGCGCGAGCTGCTCGGCGAGTGGGGTCTCGTCCCGAGCGGCCCGACCCGTCACGGCCGATACGCCGTCGTCGTCCCGGTCACCGGTGAGGACCTGCCGGCCCGCGGCGCGGCGCTCAAGATCGGCTGGCCGCACCACGAGTCGGCCACCGAGCACCTAGCCCTGAGGCACTGGGGTGGCGCCGGCGCGGTCACCCTCCTGCGGGCCGACCCGGCCCGAGGGGCGTTGCTCCTGGAGCGGCTCACCGACGAGGACCTCACGCAGGCCTGGGACGAGCAGGCGTGCGAGATCGTCGGCGGACTCTTCGGACAGCTGCACGTCACCCCCTTCGCCCAGGCCCCCCGACTCTCCTCCTGGGCGCGCCGACAGGCAGAGGTGATCGGCGACGCCGCTCTGCCACCCCGGATGGCGAGCCGGGCCGGCTCGCTCGTCCGCGACCTCATCAGCGATCCTTCGTGCGACGCGACGCTGCTGCACGGCGACCTGCACTACGAGAACGTCCTCTCCGACGGCACCGACTGGGTGGCGATCGACCCCAAGCCGATGGCCGGCCATCCCGCCTTCGAGATCGCGCCGATGCTGTGGAACCGGGCCGAGGAGATGGGCACCGGGTCCTCCTTCCGCTACCTCGTGCGGCGGCGGGCCGAGATCCTCTGCGAGGTCGGCGAGATCTCGTGGGAGGCGATGCGGGGCTGGACCGTCGTGCGCGAGGTGGTGAACGCGATGTGGGCGACTCGCGACGACGACGCCGCCCGCGTGAGCCTTGCCGTGACGATCATCAAGGCCCTCGACGACTGAGTGGTCAGTCCTCCTTCGCCCGTAACCAGGGGATGAGCCCGCCCGCTCGGACCATCTCCACCTGCCGGGTCGAGAGGCGGTGCCGCACCCGGTACTCCGTCCCCTGGGTGTCGTTCCGGACGGTCAGCTCGTGGCCGGCCGCCAGCGCCTCGCCCACGTCCTCGACGACGAGGACGTCACCGAGCTCGACGGCGTCGCGGTCGGCGGGATCGGTCAGCTCGAGGGCGAGGATCCCGAAGTTCGCGAGGTTCTGCCAGTGGATCCGCGCGAAGGAGACCGCCAGGACCAGGCGCATCCCGAGGTGGCGTGGCGCGATGGCGGCGTGCTCGCGCGAGGACCCCTGCCCGTAGTTCGCGCCGCCGACGATGGCGTGCCCGCCCTCGTCACGCCGGGCGGCGGCCCGCTGGGCGTACTCGGGATCGATGCCCGAGAAGGTGAACTCGGCGAGCTTGGGGATGTTGCTGCGGTACGGCAGCACCTTTGCCCCGGCGGGCAGGATGCCGTCGGTCGAGATGTTGTCACCGACGACCAGCTCGACGGCGAGCTCGAGACGGTCGGGCAGGGGGTCCAGCTCGGGCATCGTCGAGATGTTGTCGCCCTTGACCAGCTCGACCTGCTGCGCCTCCTCCTCGGGCAGCGGCGGCACGAGCATCTCGGTGTTGACGCTCGAGAGCGTCGGCAGGGACAGGACGGGGTGGCTCAGCCCGATCAGGTCGGGCAGGTCGCGCGGGTCGGTGATGACGCCGCGCAGGGCCGACGCGGCCGCGGTCTCCGGCGAGCAGAGGAAGACCTGGTCGTCGGCGGTCCCGGACCGTCCGGGGAAGTTGCGGGGCATGGTGCGCAGGCTGTTGCCGCCGCTCGAGGGGGCCTGGCCCATCCCGATGCAGCCCATGCAGCCGGACTGGTGCAGGCGCGCACCGGCGGCGACGAGGTCGAACGCACTGCCCATCTTCATCAGGTCCTGCAGGCCCTGCCGCGAGGTCGGGTTGACGTCGAACGAGACGTGGTCGGCCACCTGCCGTCCCTTGACGATCGCCGCCGCGACGGCGAAGTCGCGCAGACCGGGGTTGGCGGAGGAGCCGATGACGACCTGCTCGACGTCCTTGCCGGCGACCTCGCGGACGGGCACGACGTTGCCCGGAGAGCTCGGCAGGGCGATGAGCGGCTCGACGGCAGCGAGGTCGATCTCCTCGTGGACGTTGTACTCCGCGCCCTCGTCGGCCACCAGCTCGACGTAGTCGCTCTCGCGCCCCTCACCGGCGAGGAACTCGCGCACCCGCTCGTCGGAGGGGAAGACGGTCGTGGTCGCCCCCAGCTCGGCTCCCATGTTGGCGATGACGTGCCGGTCCATCGCCGTGAGGGTCTCCAGCCCGGGACCGTAGTACTCGATGATCCGGTTGGTGCCGCCGTTGACGCCGTGACGACGCAGCATCTCGAGGATGACGTCCTTGGCGCTCACCCAGTCGGACAGCTCGTTGGTCAGGCGCACGCCCCAGACCTCCGGCATCGAGATCATCAACGGCTCACCGGCGATCGCTCTGGCCACCTCGATGCCCCCGACGCCGATCGCGAGCATGCCGAGGGACCCGGCAGCAGGCGTGTGGCTGTCGGATCCGACCATGGTCTTGCCCGGGATGCCGAAGCGCTGCATGTGGGTGGGGTGCGACACGCCGTTGCCGGGCCCGGAGAACCACAGCCCGAACCGCTCGCACGCCGATCGGAGGAAGGCGTGGTCCTCGGCGTTGAGCTCGTCGGTCTGCAGCAGGTTGTGGTCGACGTACTGGACCGAGACCTCCGCCTGGGTCCGGTGCAGCCCGAGCGCCTCGAGCTCGAGCATGACCAGGGTGCCGGTGGCGTCCTGGGTCAGGGTCTGATCGATCCGCAGACCGATCTCCTCCCCTGGCGTCATCTCGCCCGAGACGAGGTGGTCGGCGAGGAGCTTCTGTGCGACGGTGCGAGCTGTCATGAGAGAGCCTCCTGCCTCTCACCGTAGTGATCCACCTGGGAGGATCGGGAGATGCCGACCACCCCCGTCCCGCCCGAGCGGCGCGAGATGCTCGCTGCACGCGTGCGTCGGTGGCAGCCCGACCTGCGAGCCGGACTGGTCACGCTCTACGGCGATGCCGCGGACTCCCTGACCGCCCGGCTCGTCACGCTGGCCGAGCGCGCCTACGCCGAGCGCAGCGACGAGCTGCACCGACTCGACCTGGAGCGGATGCTGCGACCGGACTGGTTGCAGGACCCGACGATGATCGGCTACGCCTGCTACGTCGACCGCTTCGCCGGCGATCTGCGAGGCGTCGCCGACCGGGTCGACCACCTGAGCAGCCTCGGGGTGCGGTACCTGCACCTCATGCCCTTCATGGCAACCCGCGACGGCGCCGACGACGGTGGCTATGCCATCTCCGACTACACCCGAGTCCGCGAGGACCTGGGCACCATGGACGACCTGGCGGCGCTCACCGCGACGTTTCGCGGGCAGGGCATCAGCCTGGTCGCCGACCTCGTGCTCAACCACGTCGCGAGGGAGCACGAGTGGGCGCGCCGGGCACGGTCCGGTGAGCAGCAGTACCGGCAGTACTTCCACGTCTTCCCCGACCGGACAATGCCGGACGCCTACGAGGAGACGTTGATCGAGGTCTTCCCTGACTTCGCTCCGGGGTCCTTCACCTGGGACGACGAGCTCGACGGCTGGGTGTGGACGACCTTCAACTCCTGGCAGTGGGACCTCAACTGGTCCAACCCCGAGGTGCTCCTCGAGCTGGCCGAGGTCGTCCTCGAGCTGGCCAACCATGGCGTCGAGGTCCTACGGCTCGACGCGATCGCCTTCATGTGGAAGCGCATGGGCACCACCTGCCAGGGTGAGCCCGAGGTGCACACCATCACCCAGGTGCTCCGGGCGCTGGCCCGTATCGTCTGCCCTGCCGTGGCCTTCAAGGCCGAGGCGATCGTCGCGCCGAGCCAGCTGCTCCCCTACCTCGGGCAGGGTGCGCACAGCGGGCGGGTGAGCGAGCTGGCCTACCACAACACGCTCATGGTCCAGGTCTGGTCGATGCTCGCAGCGCAGGACGTCCGCCTCGCCGCGCACACGCTCAGCTCGCTGCCGCCCAAGCCGGCCGCCGCGACCTGGATCACCTACCTGCGCTGCCACGACGACATCGGCTGGGCGATCGAGGACGACCTCGCCGGCGCGGTCGGCGTCACCGGCCCGGGGCACCGCCACTTCCTCGCGGACTGGTACACCGGCGCTTTCCCCGGATCGGCGGCGGAGGGGCTGACCTTCCAGGAGAACCTCGAGACCGGTGACCGGCGCACCTCGGGGACGGCGGCCTCGCTCATCGGGGTGGCCCGGGCCGAGCGCGAAGGGGGGAGCGCACCCGTCGCCGCGCTCCGGCTGGCGCACGCGGTGGTCCTCGGCTACGGCGGGATCCCGGTGATCTGGTCCGGTGACGAGATCGCCCAGCCCAACGACGAGCAGTGGGCGCAGGACCCCCGCCACGCCGCGGACAACCGCTGGGCGGGGCGGCCCGCACTCGATGATGCTCGGCTCGCCCGCGCGGCCGACCCGACCACCGTGCCGGGGCAGGTCATGGCGGACCTGAGTCACCTCGTCGCGACCCGAGCCGGCCTGCCGCACCTGCACGCCAGCGTCGAGACCCAGGTCCAGCCGGTTGACAACCCCGGCGTCCTCGTCCTCGCCAGAGAGCACCCCCTCGGCCGAATGGTCCAGGTCTACAACGTCACCGGGGGCTGGCGACCGTGGCCCGGCCACCGGGTGCGCGACCTCGGCGTGGCAGACGCGGTAGACGAGATCACCGGCGACCCGATCCCCTGGGGTGGGGACGACCAGGTGTGGCTGCCCCCCTTCGCCGCGCTGTGGCTGCTCGCCGCTCAGCCCCAGAGCCCGAGGAGCTGACCACCGATCCGGATGATGAAGGCGGCGACCACGACGACGAAGACGCCGCGGACGAAGCCGCTGCCGAATCGCACCGCGGTGCGCGCGCCGAGGTACCCGCCGACGAGGTTGGCGGCCCCGAGCACCAGACCCACTTGGTAGACCACGTGCCCGCCCGGGGCGAAGACGGCGAGCGCGCCGAGGTTGGTCGCCACGTTGGTGATCTTGGCCTTGGCGCTCGCCTCGAGGAAGGCGTAGCCCATGAGCCCGACGAGGGCGAAGACGAGGAATGACCCGGTGCCCGGCCCGAGCGCTCCGTCGTAGACGCCGATGGAGAAGCCGGTGAGCATCGCCACGCCGGTGTGCCGGCGGCCGTCGAACCGCAGCGCAGTGCTCGTGCCGAGCGACGGCTTGAGCAGCGTCCACGCGCCGACGGCGACGAGGAGGACGAGGATGATCGGGTTGAACGCCTCCTTGGGGATGTGCAGCGCGATGAGTGCGCCGAGCGCCGAGCCGACGAAGGCCACCGCGGCCATCGGCAGCGCGGTGCGCAGGTCGGGGCGCACCCGGCGGTAGTACGTGATCGAGCTCGTCGTCGTCCCGAAGATCGAGCCGAACTTGTTCGTCGCGAGAAGCTGCGCCGGGGTCGCGTTCGGCAGCCCGAGGAGCAGGGCCGGCAGCTGGATCAGTCCCCCGCCTCCGACGACCGCGTCGACCCAGCCGGCCGTGAGGCCGGCGAGCCCGACCCAGAGCAGGGTCTCGAGAGCGATGTCCACTCGGGCGCTCAGCCCAGCCAGCCGCGCACCACGGCCTCGATCTCGCGCAGCTCGTCGACGACGGCGTCGGGGGTGACGTCGAGGGCCACCTGCTGCTCACGAGGGATGTCGCTGTGCGGCACCCAGATCGCCCGCATCCCGACCTCCTGCGGGCCGAGCACGTCCTCGAAGAGGCGGTCGCCGACGTAGACGGCCCGGGTGGGGTGGACACCCAGCGCGGAGCACACCGCGCCGAACGCCTCCGCGTGCGGCTTGGTCACGGCGATCTCGCTGGAGTAGACATCGGCGTCGAGCAGGTCGAGCACCCCGTCGCGCTCGAAGACCCCCCGGTGGTACTCGCGGCTCCAGATGGTGTTCGAGAGCACCCCGACGCGCAGCCCCAGCGCCTTGAGCGCCTCCCACAGCGGGCGGACCTGCGGGTCGGTGAAGGTGTGCGGCTCCCAGAAGCGGCGGTACGCCGCCAGCGCTAGGTGGTGCCGGTCGTGCCGCGGGTCGACCCCGGCCTCGCGGAGGATGTCGTCGAGGTGTGCGCTGGAGCTCTCCCCCTTCGTGCGCTGCCAGGCATCGGCCTCGACGGCGGCGATCCGCTCGGCCAGCTCGTGCGCCCGGGCAAGGTCCTCCTCGGGGACGTCCGCGGAGTCGACCGGGATCCCGTGCACCTCGCGGGCGAAGACCCGCCACTGCTCACCGAGGTCGATCGTGTGCCAGGGGGTGAGCGTGCCGCCCCAGTCGAAGACGACCGCCTCGACCGGACCCGGCTCGGGTCGGTCCGCCGAGACGGTGCGGGCTCGGTCCTCCTCGCGGCTCATCCGCCCCGGACCTCGCGCGCGACCTCCTCGACTGCGGACTCCAGGGCCACCTCGCGGCTCGTGCCGCTGCGGCGGTCCTTGATCTCGACGACCCCGTCAGCCAGGCCCTTGCCGACGACGAGGATCGTCGGCACGCCGAGCAGCTCGGCGTCCTTGAACTTCACCCCGGGGCTGACCTTGCCGGCGCGGTCGTCGTAGAGGACCTCCACCCCCTTCGCCTCGAGGGAGGCGCAGAGCTCGGCCGCGGTGGTGAAGAGCTCCTCGCCCTTGCCGGCGGCGACGACGTGGACATCGAAGGGGGCGACCTCGCGCGGCCAGATCAGGCCCCGTTCGTCGAGGTTGTCCTCGGCGATGACGCCGACGGCGCGGGTGACCCCGACGCCGTAGGAGCCCATGTGCACCGTGACGAGCTTGCCGCCCGCATCCAGGACCTGCAGGCCGAGGGCCTCGGCGTACTTCGTGCCGAGCTGGAAGATGTGGCCCATCTCGATGCCGCGGGCCAGGGTGAGCCCGGTGCCGTTGGGGCCGAGGTCGCCCTCGCGGATCACCGCGGCCTGGATGGTGCCGTCGGCGGTGAAGTCGCGCCCGTGGACGAGGTCGATGACGTGCTTGCCGTGCTCGTCGGCACCGGTCACCCAGGCGCTGCCCTCCGCCACGCTGGGGTCGAGGAGGTAGCGGATGCCACTCGGCTTGTCCTCGCCGAGCACCCCGGGGCCGATGTACCCCTTCGCCAGGGCAGGGTAGGCCGCGAAGTCCTTCTCCTCGAAGGCGACGACCTCGGCCGGGGCGACCTTGACCTCGAGCCGCTTGGGGTCGACCTCGCGGTCGCCGGGCAGCCCGATCGCCAGCGGCTCGCGTCGGCCCTGCGGGTGCTCGGGATCACCCGCGTCGGCCGGGTGCTTGAGCATGACGAGCACGTTCTTCAGCGTGTCGGCCGCGGTCCAGTCGCGGCCGTCCTCGCGCGGGTGGTCGCGGTTGAGCGCGGCGACGAGGGTCTCGATGGTCGGGGTGTCGGGGGTGTCCTCGACGTGGGCCGGGCCTGCGGTGACCTCGACGGGCGGGGCCTGCGGGATGTCGACGGCCTCGACGTTGGCCGCGTAGCCCTGGTCGTCGCGCACGAAGGTGTCCTCGCCGCCGTCGTTGACCGCGAGGAACTCCTCGCTCGCCGAGCCTCCCATCGCCCCGGAGTCGGCCTGGACGATGACGTACTCGAAGCCGAGCCGGTCGAAGATCTTGATGTAGGCGTCGCGGTGGGCGTCGTAGGCCTTGCTCAGGCCGGCCTCGTCGACGTCGAAGGAGTAGCTGTCCTTCATGATGAACTCGCGACCGCGCAGCACCCCGGCGCGCGGCCGCGCCTCGTCGCGGTACTTCGTCTGGATCTGGTACAGGCTCAGCGGCAGGTCCTTGTACGAGGTGCAGACGTCCTTGACCGCGAGGGTGAACATCTCCTCGTGGGTGGGGCCGAGCAGCATGTCGGCGCCCTTGCGGTCCTGGAGGCGGAAGAGGTTGGGCCCGTACTCGGTCCACCGGTTGGTCGCCTCGTAGGGCTCCTTGGGCAGCAGCGCGGGGAAGCTCAGCTCCTGGCTGATCTGGTCCATCTCCTCGCGCACGATGCCCTCGATCTTGCGCAGCACTCGCATGCCCAGCGGCATCCAGGAGTAGATGCCCGGGGCGGCGCGGCGGATGTACCCGGCCCGCACGAGCAGCTTGTGCCCCGGCAGCTCGGCGTCCACCGGGTCCTCGCGGAGGGTGCGGAGGAAGAGGTTGGACATGCGCATGACCACGGCGGGGTGCTCCTTGGGTGTCAGGGGGCGAAGGGGGTGAGACGCCGCCCGCCACGATATCCGCCCCCGCCCGTTGCAGCTCCCCGGGGAACCTCAGACGAACGGCTCCTCCACCCCTTCGCAGCTCCCCGGGGAACCTCAGACGAACGGCTCCCCCACCCCTTCGCAGATCCCGGGGAACATCAGACGAACGGTCGACCGAGCCTCGTCGCGTCCGGTCAGCCAGACCGGACCCGCTCCACCAGGGTCGGAAGCACCCGGGCGGCGGTGTCTCGCACGTGGAGGTGGCACATGTCCGAGACGTCGGTCTCCTGCGGGTTGACCTCGACCACGGTCGCCCCTGCGGACAGCGCGACCGCAGGCAGGCCCGCTGCGGGGTAGACGATGCCGGAGGTGCCGACGACAAGGCACACGTCCCCCGGCCCGAGCGCCTCGAGCGCGGCGACAGCGTCGTCGAAGGCGGCCCGCGGCAGCTCTTCGCCGAACCAGACGACACCGGGGCGGATGTCCCCTTGGCACTCCGGACAGGTCGGCGGGTCGAGCCGCTCAACCGGCTCGGTCGGGACCTCGATCTCGCCGTCGTACGGTGCGCCGCAGTCCATGCAGCGGAAGTCGAGCAGCGACCCGTGCACGTGTGCGAGCACCGTCGACCCCGCCCGCTCGTGCAGGTCGTCGATGTTCTGGGTGACCACGGCGACCTCGCGCAGGTCCGCGAGCTCGGCGAGCGCACAGTGGCCCGGGTTGGGCTGGACGGACCGGACGAGACCGACCCGCCAGGCGTACCAGGCCCAGACGAAGGGGGGATCGGCTCGCCACGCCTCCGGCGTCGCGAGCTGGCTGGGGTCGAACTGCTCCCACAGCCCGCTCTGGGCGTCGCGGAAGGTCGGCACGCCGGACTCGGCACTCATCCCGGCACCGGTCAGCGCGACGACCCGGGACGCTCCGCGCAGGGCCTCGAGGACCTCCTCGCTGACCTCGACCGCTGGTCCCTCGGCCTGGCTCATCCGGCCACCTCCTCGTATCGAGCTCTCGTCCCGTAGGTGGTGAACCCGAGCCGCTCGTAGAGCACACGTGCAGGGTTCTGCGACCCGACGCACAACCAGGCCGAGGGCTGCCCCCTTCGCCTGATCGAGGCCAGGCTGCGCACGACGAGGTGGGCGCCCAGGCCACGGCCGCGCCACTCGGGCACGACCCCGACCTCCTCGATCCACCGACCGCTGACGGTGACGAAGCCGGCGACGTGACCCGCCTGGTCGACCGCGACCCGGGACTCCTCCGGCAAGAACCCCTCCTGCTCACGCATCTGCGCCCCCCAGGCCCGGTGGTGATCCTCCCGATAGCCCGGCTGGTCGGCGAAGGAGCGGTCGTACGCGTGCTCGAAGGCCGTCGAGGTGTCGTCGGTGAAGGGCAGGCTGACCACTCCGTGCGGCAGCCGGACGAAGGGGATGTGGCGCAGGTCGTGTCGCATCACCGTCTCGGCGAAGACCCGGTGCAGGCCAACGGCGGCGAAGAGCTCCTCGGTATCGGGTCCGACGGTCTCGGCGATGACTCGCAGCGGCCGGCCGGCAGCCTCGGTCCGCGCCCAGTCGACAAGAGCCCCGCCGATACCTTGGCGCCGCGCGCCCGGGTCGACCAGGCCGGCGACGCTGAGCTTCCCCGCCTCCCACCCGAGGGCGGCTGCGGCGACGACCTCGCCCGCGGCGTCGCGACCGACGATGCCGCGCTCGGTGAGCAGCAGCGAGCGGAGGCGCTCGGGGTCAGCCAGGTCGGGCAGTCCTCCGTCGGCCGCAAGGCAGGCGCCGGCCACCTGGGCTACTGCGGGCAGGTCGGCCTCGGTGAGCGGCGACCACTCGAGCTGGCTCACGGCTCACCGCCGACCGGCGGCCCTCAGCGCGGTGCGGATCATCGGCCACTGCAGGGGCAGCCGGGCGATCGTCCCGGCGAAGGCTGCGCGCGCCCCCGGTGTGGCCTTGCGTCGCGCCCGGGCGCCGTGGTCGAGGCTCATCTGGATGTTGGCGGGGAGGACCGCGACGAGCAGCGCGGCGCTGGCCAGGCCGGCCGCCGGGCGAGTCCGCGGGTGCAGCAGGCCGAGCCCGCAGCCGATCTCGGCCACGCCGGAGGCGTAGACCAGCTCGCGCTGGTACCCCTTCAACGGTCGCGGGACGATCGCCTCGAAGACCTCGGGGCGCACCATGTGCAGGGTTCCCGAGGTGAGGAAGAGACCGGCCAGGCCGAGGATGGGCTTGTCCAGCGGTGCGCTCATGGGCCCAATCTACGCAGCCGCCGGCAGCGGCTAGAAGAGGACCGTCGCGAAGGTGCCGATCTGCTCCATGCCCACCCGCCGGTACGTCGCGAGCGCGGCCGCGTTGAAGTCGTTGACGTAGAGGGTGACGAAGGGGGCGTGCTCGGCCATCGTCTGCTCGATCACCGACGCCATCATCGGCGCGGCGGCCCGCTGCCCGCGCAGCCGCGGGTGCAGCCAGACCCCCTGGATCTGGGCGCAGCCGAGGGCCACGGACCCGACGTCGGCCTTGAAGATCACCTCGCCGTGCTCGATGACGACGTAGGTGCGACGGCGGCGGAGCAGGGTCCGCAGGCTGTCGAGGTAGAAGGTCGGTGAGCCTTGGTAGGGCGGGTAGCCGATCTCCTCGGTGAACATGTCGGTCGCGGCGGGCAGTACGAGCTCGGCCTCGGCCTCGACCCCCGGACGGACCCGGTGGTCCAGGGGGACGCCGAGCGCCGACGGCGGGACGCGCGTGCCGAGCAGTGGCTGGGTGGCGCGCACCGCGCGCGGTGAGGGGTAGTCGGCCGAGGCCACTCCCCACAGGCCCATGACCTGGTCTTGCGGACCGAGGAAGGAGGCGCAGCGTCGGCGCACCTTGCGCACCCGGTCGGCCAGCGCGGCACGCGCCCGCTCGTCGGTCTCGACCGGCACGACGTTGGCGACGGTCCAGACCATCGAGCGCAGGCGGGCGTCCTCGAAGTAGCCGGTCACGGCGGTGCTGCCGAAACCCATCGCGCCGTCGAGGATCCGGCTCGCGACGTAGACGTTGGCCGCCGGGTCCTGGGCGCACAGCTCCAGGGCCGCGTCACGGTCCTCGACCGTGAGCATCCTGACCGGAGATCGGGTGCGCAGCACCCTGGCAGCCTAGGCCGCTAGCCGACGGTCACGGTGGGCTTAGCCACCCCTTCGCCGTCTCCCTCGCCGTCGACCGGCTCGCCCATCTCCTCGGCGATCCGCATCGCCTCCTCGATGAGGCTCTCGACGATCTGGGACTCGGGCACGGTCTTGATCACCTCGCCCTTGACGAAGATCTGCCCCTTGCCGTTGCCGGAGGCGACGCCGAGGTCGGCCTCGCGGGCCTCACCGGGGCCGTTGACGACGCACCCCATGACGGCGACGCGCAGGGGGACCTCCATCCCTTCGAGTCCGGCGGTCACCTCGTCGGCGAGCTTGTAGACGTCGACCTGAGCCCGGCCGCAGCTGGGGCAGGAGACGATCTCGAGCTTGCGGGGGCGCAGTCCCAGGGACTGGAGGATGTGGGTGCCGACCTTGACCTCTTCGACCGGCGGCGCCGAGAGCGAGACACGAATGGTGTCGCCGATGCCTCGGGAGAGGAGGGCGCCGAAGGCGGTGGCGGACTTGACCGTGCCCTGCAGCGCGGGTCCGGCCTCGGTGACCCCCAGGTGCAGCGGCCAGTCGCCGCGCTCGGCGAGCAGCTCGTAGGCGCGCACCATCGTCACCGGGTCGTTGTGCTTGACCGAGATCTTGAAGTCGCGGAAGCCGTGCTCCTCGAAGAGGCTGGCCTCCCACACGGCGGACTCGACCATGGCCTCGGGGGTGGCCTTGCCGTACTTCTCGAGCAGCCGCTTGTCCAGGGAGCCGGCGTTGACACCGATCCGGATCGAGACCCCGGCCGCCTCGGCCCGCCGCGAGATCTCGGCGATCTGGTCGTCGAACTTCCGGATGTTGCCGGGGTTGACCCGCACGGCGGCGCAGCCGGCGTCGATCGCGGCGTAGACGTACTTGGGCTGGAAGTGGATGTCGGCGATCACCGGGATCGGCGACTTCGCGGCGATCGCGGGCAGCGCGTCGGCGTCGTCCTGGCTCGGGCAGGCGACCCGGACGATGTCGCAGCCCGCGGCGGTCAGCTCGGCGATCTGCTGCAGGGTGGAGTTGATGTCAGTCGTCGGGGTGGTCGTCATCGACTGCACCGAGATCGGCGACTCGCTGCCGACGCCGACCGCGCCGACCTTGATCTGTCGCGTCTGCCGTCGCGGCGAGAGGACGGGGTCCGGGGCCTTCGGCATGCCGAGCGAGACAGTCATGCCCACCATTATCCATCCCAGCCTGACCAGCTGCTGAGCCGCGCTAGTCAGAGCAGGCGGATCGGCTTGACCACGTCGGCGTAGATGAGCAGGCCGGTCATGACGATGAAGGCCATCGCCACGGTGTAGGCGAGGGGCAGGGCCTTCGCGACGTCGACCGGTGCCGGCTCGGGCAGGCCCCGCACGCGCGCCCAGGTCTTCTTCAGGCCCTCCCAGGCGGCGCCCGCGACGTGCCCGCCATCCAGCGGCAGCAGGGGCAGCATGTTGAAGGCGAAGAGCATGAGGTTGAGCGAGGCGAGGAGGCTGACGATCATCATGAGCTTCTCGGTCGGGGTGCCGAACTCCTCCGAGCTCGCCACCTCGCCGGCGACCCGGCCGACCCCGACGACCGACATCGGCCCCTCCGGGTCGCGCTCCTGCCCCCCGAAGGCGGCCTGGTACACCCCGACCATCTTCTGCGGGATCTCCAGCACCACCCCGAAGGTCCGGGCCAGCATGTCGCCGAAGAGCCCGGGGACCGCCGTGACCGGCTGGGTGACCCGCTCGGCGGTCGGCGAGGCGCCGAGGAAGCCGACCTCTTCGGTGACGTACTCGCCGGTCGCGGTGCGCTCGTAGCCGCCGACGTCGTCGAGCACGGGCTGCTGGAGGCGGATCGGGGTCGCCGTGAGGGTCTCCGACCGCCCGGCACGCTCGACGACCATGGTCATCTCACGCCCGGCGCTGTCGCGGATCGCCGCCCGGATCTCTTCCCACGAGCTCATCGGCGTGCCGTTGATCGCGGTGATGGTGTCCCCAGGCCGTAGGCCGGCCTCGTTGGCCGGTGCGGCCGGCATGTCAGGGGTGCACTCCTGCGCGGCGGTCTGCCCGACCCGGGTCGTGTCGACGCACTCGCTGACTCCGGAGATCGTCGACGTGGCCTGCATCGTGCCGTAGAGGGTGAAGATCCCGGTGAAGAGGACGAAGGCGATGAGCAGGTTCATCAGCGGCCCGCCCATCATCACCGTGATCTTCTTCGGCACGGACAGCCGGTAGAAGAGGCGGTGCTCGTCCCCCGGCCGCAGCTCCTCGAAGGACTGGGCGCGGGCCTCGTCGGCGAGCTGGCTGAAGCGACCCGTGCTCGACGTCCGCACCTGGCCGGGCTCGTCACCCGCCTTGGGCGGGAACATCCCGATCATCCGGATGTATCCGCCGAGCGGGATCGCCTTGACGCCGTACTCGGTCTCGCCCCGCCGCCGCGACCACACCGTGGGGCCGAAGCCGACCATGTACTGCGGCACGCGCACTCCGAAGCGCTTCGCGGGCACGAGATGACCGATCTCGTGCAGGGCGATGGACAGCGCGATGCCCACGAAGACGATGATCACCCCTGCGACGTACAGCATGGCGCCCATCGTCTCACCCCGAGACGATCTTCGCCGCCGTCTCTCGCGCCCACGCGTCGGCGGCCATGACCCCGTCGACCGAGTGCGCGTCGAAGCGGGCGTCGTCATGCCGCTCGACCACGGCAGCCACGGTGTCGACGATGCCGACGAAGGAGAGCGCGCCGTCGTGGAAGGCGTCGACCGCGACCTCGTTGGCCGCGTTGTAGACCGCCGGGTGGGTCCCGCCGGCCGCACCGACCTGGCGCGCCAGCCGGACCGCGGGGAATGCCTCGTCGTCGATCGGCGCGAAGTCCCAACTCTGCACCTGGGTCCAGTCGCACGGCTCGTCGACGTCCTCGAGCCGCTCCGGCCAGGACAGCCCGAGGGCGATCGGCACGAGCATCCGCGGCGGGCCCATCTGCGCGATCGTCGAGCCGTCGTGGAACTCGACCATCGAGTGGATCTGCTGCTGCGGGTGCACCACGGTGTCGATCCGCTCGAAGGGGATGTCGAAGAGCAGGTGCGCCTCGATCACCTCGAGCCCTTTGTTGACCAGGGTGGCGGAGTTCGTCGTGATGACCCGGCCCATGGCGAAGTTGGGGTGAGCCAGGGCCTCGCTCGGCGTCACCTCGGCCAGCTGGTCACGGGAACGACCACGGAAGGGGCCGCCGCTGGCGGTGACGACGAGTCGGCGCACCTCCCCGGACCGCCCGCCGCGCAGGCACTGGGCGATGGCGGAGTGCTCGGAGTCGACCGGCACGATCTGGTCCGGGCCGGCTAGGTCGTGCACGAGCGGGCCGCCGATGATGAGCGACTCCTTGTTCGCCAGCGCGAGGGTGGCGCCCGCGCGCAGCGCGGCCAGTGTGGGGCGCAGCCCGATCGCCCCGGTGATCCCGTTGAGGACGACGTCGACGTCGCGCCCGGCGACCTCGGTCGCCGCCTCCGGCCCGACGATCACCTCGGGCTCGTACCCGGTCGCCCCGGTCGCCCCCGTCGCCTCGAGCGCCGACCGGACCGCCGCGCGCAGCTCGTCAGCCGACCCGCTGGCCGCTGCGACGACACCGGGGCGGAACCGCGCGGCCTGCTCCGCGAGCAGCGCGATGTTGCCGCCGCCGGCAAGCGCGCTGACCTCGAACCGGTCGGGGTGGGCGGCGATCACCTCGAGCCCCTGCGTGCCGATGGAGCCGGTCGACCCGAGCAGGGTGACGCGGCGGCGGCTCACGGCTCGCCCCCTTCGCCGCTCTCGTCGCGCGAGGCCCGGATCGCCTCCCGGCGGGCGAGACGGTGGCGCCGGCGGATCTGCGCCTCGCGGAAGCGCCGCTGGTCCTCCTCGCTCTCCAGCTCCAGCTCGGGGACCGGGCGCGGCGAGCCGTCCTCGTCGACCGCGACGAAGACGAGGTAGGCGGTCGCGACGTGCGTGCGCTCGCTCACCTCGTCCCACCGGTCGACCTCGGCCCGGACCCCGACCTCGACCGAGCTGTGCCCGGCCCAGTTGACCCGCGCGTCGACGTGGAGGATGTCGCCCACGCGCACCGGGACGAGGAAGGTCATCTCGTCCATCGCCGCGGTGACCGCCGGCCCCTTCGCGAAGCGGTTGGCGACCGACCCGGCAGCGTCGTCGACCGCCTTCATGATGTTGCCGCCGTGGATGGTCCCGAGGAGGTTGGCCTCCGTCGCGTTCATCACCTGGCTCAGGGTCACCTGGGTCTGGCTCGGAGTCGTCACCGAGCCATCATGACGCACCGGCTCGCGCGTGCCCCGCCGGCACCGAGACCGCGACGGTGAGGCCTTCGCTCTCCAGCTCGACGTCCCCGAGGACGCCCATGAGACCACGATCCTGCTCGCCGCCAGGGGTCGGCCGCCACAGCAGCGTCCACGCTCCGACATGCCGCGAGGCGACGTCGAGCAGGCAGTCGTAGAGGGCGTCGAGGTTGTGCCCGAAGTGCTCCGGCAGGTCGAAGGTCTCGACGAAAGCGTCGTAGGTGCTGTCCCGGTCGAATCCGCCGTCGACGACGTGCAGGTGGACCCGGCCGTACATCGCCTCGAGCAGCAGCTGGTCCACCCCGTCGGGCTCGAGCCGGATCATCGCTCCTCCTGGACCGCCGCGAAGCTGGAGTAGTGGTCGTCGGTGTAGTAGACCTCGCCGGCCTCCCCCACGACGAGGCGTCTCGCGCCCCGGTCATCCTCGCCCGGGGTCGGCACCGTGTACTCGGCGTAGTAGCCGCGAGGCTGGTGGGGCAGCAGACGCTCGCGGTTGAAGAACGTCGCGCCGTCCCGGTCGTACGGGAAGGGGCCGCCGGTACGGATCAGGGCGAGGGTCTCCCGCCCCTCGGGCGGGAGCTCGGACTCGGTGATCGTCCTGCGGCCGGTGGCGGCTCCCCCTTCGCCCGAGGTGGTCGAGGACGACGAAGGGGGGACCCCGCCCCCTTCGCTCGGCCGGCCGGCGTCACTGGTGCCACTGGTGCCACTGGTGCCGCTCCAGACGATCCAGGCCGCGAGGACGATCAGGGCCAGCCCGGCGATCAGCTGCAGCCGGGTCCTCCAGGTGCGACTCATGGGGTCAGTCTGACCCGTGATGGCCAGTGACACACTGCATGGATGAGCTCGACGACACCGGACGCCCTCGACCTCTTCGCCGGCGAGCAGGTCATCACCTGCCGCGACGACGCGACCGGACTGCGGGCCGTCATCGCTATCGACGACACCACGCTCGGGCCCGGCTTCGGCGGGGTGCGGTGGCGCCCCTACCCGAGCCAGGCCGCGGCTGTCGCCGAGGCGCAGCGGCTGGCTGCCGCGATGACGCTCAAGCACGCGCTGGCGGACCTGCCGTACGGCGGGGCGAAGTCGGTGGTCATCGCCGACGGGCCGCTGCCCCTGGACGGCTCGCCCGAGCGGGTCCGGCTGATGGAGGCCTACAGCAGGTTCATCGCTCGCACCGGGGGAACGTACATCCCCGGGGTCGACATGGGCACGACGATGAGCGACATGCAGACGATCCGTGACGCCGGCGCCCGGGCGTTCTGCGACGAGGTCGATCCCGGGCCGTACACCGCGGCCGGTGCGTATGCCGCGATGCGCGCCGGGGTGCGCCACCGGCTCGGCAGCGGCATGGACGGGGTCCGGGTGCTCGTCCAGGGTGCCGGGCACGTCGGGGCGGCGCTCGCTGCGCTGGCCGCCGCCGATGGTGCACAAGTGACGGTCTCCGACATCGACCCCCCGCGCGCGGCGGCTGTCGCCGAGTCGGTCGGGGGGACGACCGTCGCCCCTGATGAGGTCATCGCCGCCGACTGCGACGTCCTCGCGCCGTGCGCGGTCGCCCGGGTGATCACCAGCGACAACGTCGCCGACCTCAAGGCCTCGGTCGTCGCCGGCGCCGCGAACGACACCCTCGACACCCCCGAGGTCGCCCAGCAGCTGGCGGCCGCCGGCGTGACCTTCGTCCCGGACTTCATGGCCAACGCAGGCGGCGTCATCCAGGTGCACGCCGGTCAGGTCGGGTGGAGCGAGGAGGAGCTGCGAGACCGGCTCGAGCGCATCGGCGACCGGGTCGAGCAGGTGCTCGTCGGCGCAGACGAGCGGGACGTGACGCCGGTCCGGGCGGCGCTGGACCTGGCCGCCGCGCACATCGAGAGCCACCGGCGATGAGCGCGGACCTGACGGCCACGACCCTGCGCTACTACGCCATGGTCGACGCCGGAGACGTCGACGGCGTCATCGACTGGTTCGCCCCGGAGGCGACGTACTGGCGGCCCGGGTACCCGCCGATGGTCGGGCGCGAGGCGCTGCGGGAGTTCTACGGCGGCGAGCGGGTCATCGAGTACGGCGCCCATACCGTCGAGGACCTACTCGTCGACGGCGACCGGGTCGCGGTGCGGGGGCGCTTCGAGGGCGAGCTCAAGGACGGCTCGACGGCACGGCTCGGCTTCGCCGACTTCCTGCGCTACGACGGCGATGGCCGGGTGGTCGAGCGGCGGTCCTACTTCGATACGCCCGCGGTCTGAGGCTCCGTCGAGCCCCCACGACGGCCGGCTCCCGCTGGGCCTTCGGACGCACCCCAGATTCGACCGAGGAGAGAGCTGTCTCCGGTGACTTCTAGCCCGCGGTCGCGCGCCTCAGCCAGGGTGTGCCGGCCGTTGATCAGGGCGACAAGGGTGTCCGGCGGACCGGTCATCTGAGCATCAGGGGTGACGCTCGCGTCCGCGATCGACACGCTGAGGTCGCCGGCACAGACGAGAACGTCGAGGCCGTCCTCTGCCGTGCCCACCCGCAGGCACTTCCGTGGTCCGTTCGGATCGTGGTCGCGCAGGTAGGCCATGACCGGCATGTGCAGCCAGTGGTGGCGGAAGTGCTCACCCTCGTCGTACCGACGGGCCAGCGGGGCGCCGAACGAGGCCAGCGACGTCAGGACCGAGCGCAGCTCTCGACCGCGGTCGGTGAGCGAGTAGAGCACCGTCGAGGCAGGAGCGGGTGGCGGCGCTGACACGCGCACGAGCACCTCACCTCTCTCGAGGTCCTGCAGCCGGGTCGTCAGCAGATTGGTCGCGATGCCCGGCAGCCCGCCACGCAGATCGGTGAATCGGCTCGGGCCCCGGTACCAGAGCTCTCGAACGATGAGGAGGGACCATCGGTCACCGACGACATCGAGCGCCTTGGCGATGGCGCAGTACTGCCCGTAGGAGCGCATGCCAGCAAGCATAGGTCGCAACCACTTGTCATTCGCGTCTCCGTACTTTATTTTTTCAAGTTCACGCAGTTCGTGTGTCCTCTTCCATCAAGGAGCCACCGATGAGCACCCCCAGCCCCCTCCCCTCGCTGAAGCACGCGACGCACGTCACCGCCCAGATCGTCTCGGTGATCACCCCTGCGCAGCAGCGCCGGTCGACGCCGTGCGCGCCGTGGGACGTCGAAGCACTTTCGCAGCACCTTTGCGACTCGTTCGAGAGGTACACCGCCGCATTCGGCGCCCCGACCTCCGGGGCCGAGTCCTTCGAGACCCTGGCCGGCCGATTGCTGGACACCTTGGACGCCGAGGGCGCACTCGCTGGCACGGTCGACGTACCTGTCGGCACGGTCCCGTCGGTCGTTGCCGTCCAGCTCGCCGCGGTGGAGGCGGCGGTCCACGGCTGGGACCTTGCTCAGGCGATCGGCCAGCCGGGCCCGTTCGTGGACGAGCTCATCGCCCCGTTGGTGCCATTCTCACGACAGGCGCTCGCGATGGTCCCGGCCGAGCGCTCCCCCTTCGCGCCCCCTCAGTCGGCGCCGCAGGACGCACCCGCGATCGACCAGCTCGCAGCGCTGCTGGGCCGGAGGGTCACGAAGCGGTAGCTCGCCCCGGACTGCGAGGTGCGCGGGCCGGCGACTGAGCACCGCCTTCTTGGGTCAGAGGGCGAGGCCGATGTACTTCGTCTCGAGGTACTCCTCGATCCCCTCGAAGCCGCCCTCGCGGCCGTAGCCGGAGTGCTTGACCCCGCCGAAGGGGGCGGCCGGGTTGGAGACGACGCCCTGGTTGACGCCGACCATGCCGTACTCGAGGGCCTCCGCGACGCGGATCGTGCGGGCGTTGTCGCGGGTGTAGACGTAGCCGACGAGCCCGAACTCGGTGTCGTTGGCCAAGGTGACCGCCTCGTCCTCGGTGGCGAAGGTCGTGATCGGCGCGACCGGGCCGAAGATCTCCTCGCGCATGAGGCGCGCGTTCTTCGGCACGTCGACGAGGACGGTCGGCGGGTAGAAGTGGCCCTTGCCGGACGGCACCTCACCGCCGAGGAGGCAGCGGGCGCCCTTGCCGACCGCGTCCTCGACGAGCTCAGACACCCCGTCGCGCGCCTTCTCGGTGATGAGCGGGCCGACGTCGACCCCCTTCGCCGTGCCCTTGCCGACGGTCAGCGCCTTCATCCTCTTGGCGAACTTCTCGGCGAACTCCTCCGCCACGCTCTCGTGGACGATGAAGCGGTTCGCCGCCGTGCACGCCTCGCCGATGTTGCGCATCTTGGCCAGCATCGCGCCCTCGACCGCGGCGTCGATGTCGGCGTCGTCGAAGACGAGGAAGGGCGCGTTGCCGCCGAGCTCCATCGAGAGGCGGAGCAGCTGCTCCGAGGACTGCTCGACGAGCTTCTTGCCCACGCCGGTCGAGCCGGTGAAGGTCAGCTTGCGCAGCCGCGGGTCGCGGATGATCGGCTCGGAGACATCACTGGAGTGGCTCGTCGTCACGACGTTGAGCACGCCCGCAGGCAGTCCGACCTCCTCGAAGACCTTGGCCAGCGCCAGCATCGTCAGCGGGGTCTCGCTCGCCGGCTTGACCACGATCGTGCACCCCGCAGCGAGCGCCGGGCCGATCTTGCGGGTGCCCATCGCGAGCGGGAAGTTCCACGGCGTGATCGCGAAGACCGGACCGACCGGCTGCTTCGTCGTCATCACCCGGGTACCGCCGGCAGGAGCGACGGCGTAGCGGCCGTGGATCCGAACGGCTTCCTCGGCGAACCAACGGAAGAACTCGTTGCCGTACGCGACCTCGCCGCGGGACTCGGCAAGCGGCTTGCCCATCTCGAGGGTCATGAGCATCGCGAACGTCTCGGTGAGCTCGGCCACCCGCTCGTACGCCGCGCGCAAGATCTCGCTGCGCTCCCGCGGGGGCGTCGCGGCCCAGTCAGCCTGCGCGGCGACCGCGGCGTCGAGCGCGGCAGCCCCGTCGGCGGTCGTGCCGTCCGCGACCTCGGTCAGGGTGCGACCGGTGGCGGGGTCATGCACCTCGAACGCCTGGCCGCTGGCGCCGTCGCGCCACTCCCCACCGATGTAGAACTGGGTCGGGGCGTACTCGAGGGCGGACTTCTGCGTGACTGCTGGCATGTCCCGATGCTATGCCCGAGCGCATTGTCATGATGGGCCGGTGGCATCCGAATTCTGGCGGGACCGGCTGGTCGAGATCCTCGGTCGCCGCGACACCGAGAGCGCGGTGCGCGACGAGCTGGAGCAGGTACGGGCCTACGAGGCGATGCTCCAGGGGTTCCTGCCCGGCGTGCAGACCGCCGGGCCTGACCAGATCGAGCTGAGCCACCCCGTCCTCGGTGTCGACGGCTGCCGCGCCGGGTGGGTCGGTGCGCTCCTCAGCCCGGCCGCGCCGAGGCCGAGGGTGCTCGTCGCCGCTCAGCTCGACTCCCTCGTGGAGATGGCGCGGGAGGCACTCACCCCTGCCGTGGTCGGCATCGACATACCGATCGGTCTGCCGGACAGCACCACCCGGCTCGCCGACCAGCAGGCGCGCACCGCCCTGCCGGGCCGAAGCAGCTGCGTCTTCGCCGCACCGTCCCGGGCGGCGATCGGGAGGGAGACCTACGACGAGGCCAATGCGGCCCATCGCTCGGCCACCGGGCACGGGTTGTCCCGCCAGGCCTGGGCGCTCGCGCCGAAGATCCGGGAGGCCGAGAGCCTCGTGCACGCCCACCCCGGTCTGCGGGTGGTCGAGGTCCACCCCGAGGTCGCGTTCGCGCAGATGACGGGCGCACCGATCCGCGCGCGTAAGAAGGAGGACGAAGGGGTGTCCGCTCGCCTCGACGCCCTGGCATCGGTCGGCCTGGCCGCACCGTCGGTCCTGTCCGGGTCGGGCTACGGTCCGGACGACGTCCTCGACGCCTGCGCTGCCGCGTGGACGGCGCTGCGGGTCGCGCAGGGGTCGGCGCACTCGCTCCCCGATCCGCCGGAGGTCTTCTCCGACGGTCTGCCCGCCGCGATCTGGGTGTGACGGCGCGGGGCTTGCGCGCTCAGGCGCTGCCGGGATCGAGCAGGGAGGCGAGGTCCTCGGCGGTGACCCCGGCGGTCAGCGGGTCGTCGTCGACAACCCGGGCGACGAGGTCACGCTTGCGGTCCTGCAGGGCGACCACCTTGTCCTCGATGGTGTCGGCGGCGACCATCCGGTAGACCATGACCGGCTTGTCCTGACCGATGCGGTGCGCGCGGTCGATGGCCTGGGTCTCGGCGGCGGGGTTCCACCACGGGTCGAGCACGAAGACGTAGTCGGCCTCGGTGAGCGTCAGGCCGGTCCCGCCGGCCTTGAGGCTGATGAGGAAGACCGGGTCGTCACCGGTCCGGAAGTCCTCGACCACCCGCTGGCGAGCGGTGGTCGACCCGTCGAGGTAGGAGTACCCGATCTGCTCACGCTCCAGCCGGGCTCGGACGAGCCCGAGGAAGCTGGTGAACTGGCTGAAGACCAGTGCCCGGTGCCCCTCCCCCGCGAGCTCGCGGAGGTGGTCGACGAGCACGTCGATCTTGGCCGAGTCCCTCCCGGGCTGGCCACCTGCTGCTCCGGCCCCCTCGGTGTCGGAGATCAGCCGCGGGTCCAGCGCGAGCTGGCGGAGCCGGGTAAGCGAGGCGAGGATCGCCACCCGGTTGGCCTCGGGATCGCGCAGCAGTCCGAGCATGCGCTGGCGCTCGCGCTGCAGCTGCCGGTCGTAGGTCCGTCGGTGCGCGGGGTCGAGCACCACCTCGAGCAGCTGGACGGTCTTCGGCGGCAGGTCGATCGCCACCTCGTCCTTGGTGCGGCGCAGCATCAGGGGCCGCACCCGGCGGTGCAGCACGGCGAGACGCTCACCGTCGCCGCGCTCGATCGGGCGGCGCCACTGGGTGGAGAAGCGGTCGGGGCGTGGGTAGAGACCTGGGGCGACGAGGGAGAGCAGGGCCCACAGGTCCATCAGCGAGTTCTCCACCGGCGTGCCGGTCACCGCGAGGGTGACCTCCCGCGGCAGCGCCCGCACCGCTCGGTAGGTCTTGGACTGGTGGTTCTTCACCGTGTGCGCCTCGTCGAGGACGAGCGCCCGCCAGCGGTGCTCTGCGAAGGCCTCGGCGTCGATCCGGGCGACGGCGTAGGTCGTGACGACGACGTCCGCCCGGTCGAGGACGTCGGCGATCGGCTCGGCAGACTTCGCCGTGGTGCGTGGTCGGGCGACAACCCGCAGGCGGGGCGCGAAGCGGGCCGCCTCGGCCACCCAGGTGCCGACGACCGAGGTGGGCGCCACGACGAGCACCGGACCGTCGAGGTCGCCGCGCTCCTGCGCCCGGGAGAGGGTGGCGAGGACCTGGATGGTCTTGCCCAAACCCATGTCGTCGGCCAGGATCCCGCCGAGCCCGGCGTCCCAGAGGGCACTCAGCCACTGGTAGCCGTCGAGCTGGTAGGGGCGAAGGGTGGCGCTCAGCTGGTCGGGCAGCGGCGGCGCCGGGTCGATCTGCACGCTGCGCAGGCGCTCGACCTGCCGCGCCCACCCCTTAGCCTGCCGCTCGACGACGCCGAGCTCGACCAGCTCGTCGAAGTACCCCACGTGGTAACGGCTGACCCGCAGCGCGCCGCTCTCGGGGTCCCTGAGGTCCTGCGCCTCCTCGAGCAGGTCGCGCAGCTGCGCCAGCTCGGGCCGGTCGAGGCGGAACCATGTGCCGCTCGGCAGGAGCATCACCCCTTCGCCACGACTCAACGCGTCGAGGAGGTTGACCAGCGGCACCTGCTCGCCGTCGATGCTCACCTCGACGCTCAGGTCGAACCAGTCGGTCCCCTCCGTCTCGTCGATGCTCACGTGCACGACCGCGTCGTCCTCGGCCTCGCGGTAGAGCGGGAGGGTCCCGAGCCGCTCGACGCGCACACCTGGGTCGTCCTCGAGGAGTGGGAGGACGATCTCGCCGACGGTGACCGCGTCCGCCCCGTCGAAGGTGGACCGGGTGGGCAGGCGCACCGACTGACCCGACTGGTGGCCCGGCAGCTCGGTCAACGCCTCGACCTCGGCCAGCCGCTCGCGCTGCTCGGGGCGCAGCACGACCGGGACCGGGACGACGGCGGCCACCTGCTCGTCCCCACCCCGACGCGCCGGCGGGCTCACCTGCTCGAAGCCCCACTCGACCTCGAGCCGGGTGTGCTCGGGAGAGTGCACCCGGGCGACGAGGCGGGTCCAGGGCAGGGCGCTGAGATCGACCGCGCCGTCGGGGCTCTCCAGCCGGGTGTGCCGGCGCAGCACCGGCAGGTAGGTGGCGAGGAGGTCGGCGACGTCGTCGGCCTCGACCCGGATCGGACCGACCCCGACGAGCGCCAGCAGGTCAGCAGGCGTCTGACCCAGCGGGCGGACCAGCCGAGACCCGTCGGCGTGCAGCACGGCCATGCTGACCGGGTCGCCGGCGAGCGTCACGACAGCTCCCGCCTCGTCGCGTCCGTCGACCCGCACCTCAAGCTCAACACCCCCTTCGTCAGCGCCGGTCAGGGAGGCGACGAGCGCGACCGGGTCCGGGTCGACTCGCACGCTCTCCTGCCCCGGTACCTCGACGAAGCTCACCCCGGCGTCCATCGCTCGGCGGACCCAGTCCCACCCCTTCGCTCCGAGGTCACCGAGGTCGACCGCGTCGGCCGATCCGTAGGAGCGGTAGTGGTACCGGCCGCGGCCGTCCAGGGCGAGCAGCTCCTCGGCGAGCGCCGCGTGCTCCTCTCGCACCATCGGCTGGCGGGCACGCCCGGCGTAGGCGTTGTAGCCCTTGCCCTCGATGACGGCACTCCAGCTGAGGTTGCGCACGGCCCGACCGGTCTTGCCGATCCGGCTGCCACGCAGCCGCACCATCGTGACCGGCGCACGGCCCCAGCCATACCGGACCTCGTCGATCTCGACGAGGACGACGAGGTCGGGAGCCGGCGCCGCCCGCTGCCTCTCGGCCCGCTCCTCGGCGCGGTCGTCCTGCGCCGCGACAGAGTCCAGCAGCTCGCGCCACGGCGGCAGGGCGGGCTGCTCGGGAGCGTTTTCAGAGCGCAGGCGCAGCAGGACGGCAGCGATGTGCTTGCAGTGGCGGGCGACCGGGCAGCTGCACCGGGTGGAGAGCTCGAGGTCGGTGACGTCGCCGGAGACGGTGACGAGGACCTGGTAGGGGCGGGGGCGCGTGCCCTGGACCTCGGCAAGGACGACCGAGCCGCCGTCACCGACGGTGATACCGCCGACCGCGACCTCGGCGTAGACCCGGGCCCGCTCCAGCGTCCCCTCGTCGAAGAGGTGGGCCAGGACGACATCGCTCAGGCCGGCCGCCCACCCCACCGCATCGCGCTTGCTCTCCTGCACCTGGTCGACCGTAGCCGGGTCCGGTGACACCGCTGCGCGGTCATCCACAGGCCCGACCAACCGGCGGCTGTCAAGGCGCCCGCCGATCCCTGGCAGCACGCAGATCATCCGTCGAACGAGCCTGCTTGCAGGACGATCTACGGCGCTGGCACCCTAGGCGACGTACGTCTTCTCTCATCGAAAGGTGCCGCCCGTGCGCGACTTCGCGACCGTCCTCGTCGACCAGGCCCACAGCAGCGCATGGTCCATCGACCGCGAGCGCGCGGCCGCGATGAACCCCGCCAACCCGGCCGATGCCTCGCTCGCCCAGGCCGTCCAGGCCCTTGCCGAGCGTGGCCTCGAGGTGCGCGCGCACGCCGTCGGCGAGCTCGACGAGCGTGCCCTCGCCGACGCCGACGTCCTCGTCATCGCCCACCCGGCGGCCGCCAGCAGCGAGCGGGTCAGCGGCGACCTGCCGCCTGTCTACTCCCCCGCCGAGATCACGGCGATCACCGGGCACGTCGAGCGCGGTGGTGGCCTGGTCGTCCTCGGCGAGTGCGACCACGACGCCCACGGCAACAACCTCGACGAGGTCCTCGCCCCCTTCGGCCTGGCGATGTCCTCGACCCTGGTGCACGAGTCGGCCGACTCCGGCCGCCGCCACCAGGGCAACGCGACCTGGGTCCTGCCCGAGCTCGCGACCGGTCACGCCGGGGGGCAGGGGGTGCTGGCCGGTGTCGGCGAGCTGTGCTTCTACCGGGCCGGCGCGATCGAGACGACCCAGGCGAAGGGGGCCCGCGTCCTCGCCCGGTCGGGCGCGACCGCTCACCCGTCCGGCGCCGCCCTCGCGGTGACGGTCGCCCATGGCGACGGCCGGGTCGTCGTCCTCGCCGACTCCGACCTCGTCGGTGACGACTCCATCGCAGACCTGGACCACCGTCGCTTCTGGACCAACCTCGTCACCTGGGCGGCCGTCCCGTCGGCCGGCCGCACCGAGGAGGCCGCGGCCGACGGCGAAGGGGGGTCCGCCCCTTCGCCTGACGGCCTCACCCCCACCGTCGAGACCCCCGAGTGGGCGGCCCTCAAGGCGGCCGTCGAGGAGCTGCGCCAGCTCCAGACCAAGGACGGGAGCATCGACCGCGAGGCCCACGGCGGCGACCTCGACGCCGTCCTCGCCCGCGCCGGCGAGCTCGTCGGGACCATCCGTACGCAGGTCGCCGCGCTCGCCCCGCGCTACCCCTACGACGCCGACTACCTCACCGCGCTCGACGCCGATCTCGCCCGCTGGGTCGACGAGGGATTCGGGGTACCGGACTTCCTCGACAGCCTCGTGCTCTTCCGGCCCGAGACCCACCGGCAGGACGGCACCGAGCACCTCGTCGTCTTCCCGATGTACACGCAGAACGGCAACCTCGACCGCGTGTTCGAGGCCGTGCTGCTCGACGTCATCTGGCCGGAGTGGCTCGCCGAGGTCGAGGCCGCCTACCCCAACGGCGCCTTCCTGCCGGTGACCTTCACCGACTTCACCCCCGGCTACGACACGAACTCGGCCGTCCTCTTCCCCGAGACCGTCGCCGTGCGCGAGGTGCCGCGCTTCACCTGGGGGGCGATCTTCTGCGACCGCGAGGCTGCTCGCTTCCGCGCGGTGACCGCCGCGGCGGCCGAGACCCTCGGGCTGCAGATGCCGCCGGAGGGCGAGCAGCTCGTCGCCAGCCAGAGCCTCGCGCAGTCGACCTTCGCGATGTGGGACCTCATCCACGACCGCACGCACAGCCACGGTGACCTGCCCTTCGATCCCTTCATGATCAAGCAGCGGATGCCGTTCTGGATGTACGCGCTCGAGGAGCTGCGCTGCGACCTCAACACCTTCCGTGTCGCGGTGCAGCTGGACGCCGAGGGACACCCCTACGCGCGGCCGGTGCAGCTGGCGATCCTCTTCGACCGGCTCTTCCGCTTCCCGATCACCGGCGACCGGGTGCGCAACTACGACGGCCTCGGCGGTCAGCTGCTCTTCGCCTGGCTGCACCAGCAAGGCGTGCTGCGCTGGACCGACAACACGCTGTCCTTCGACTGGGCGCGCGTGCCCGAGGCGGTCGTCGCGCTCTCCGACGCCGTCGAGGAGCTCTACCGCTCCGGGATCGACCGCAGCCGGGTCGGCCACTGGCGCGCGGCCTACGAGTTCGTCTCGACGTACGTGGCGCCGCACCCGGGGTCGACCTGGGCGAAGGGGTTGACCGACCCCTCGGTGCTGCCGCTGGACGGCCCTCCGAAGGGGATGACCGACCTCGTCCTGCCCGACGAGTTCCCGCTCAACGTCTTCTACGAGGCGCTGAGCAAGAAGCTCGCCGGGACGATCGAGGAGACGAAGGGGATCACCGGGTCGGCTCGCCGCGAGCCGCAACCCGCCTGAGTTCCCCCTTCGACTGGCTGTCAACGCCCTCGGTGCATCCCACTCTGGGATGCACCGACGTAGAGTACCGGTATGACAACCCAGATCGCCGTCCGCCTGCCCGATGCAGTCGTCGAGTATCTCGACAGGTCTGTGGCCGAAGGGGTGGGGCCGAGCCGCGCCGCCCTCGTCACCTCGGCCCTCGAGCGCGACATGAGACGGGCGGCTGCCCTCCGAGATGCCGCGATACTCCGCGAGAGGGGCACGGCGGACGACCTTGACGGCCTCGTCGCGTGGAGTTCTGCCGATCCCCAGGACGTGGACTGAGGTGCGCGAGATCCGGCTGGCGCGCCTGGACAAGACCCGACCTGTGCTCGTCCTTACCCGCGAGGAGGCTCGAGCGGCGATGACGAAGGTGACCGTCGCACCCATCACGACGACGGCGAAGGGGCTGTCCAGCGAGCTCCCCGTCGGCCCGGCGAACGGCCTGGACAGGGCCGGCGCCGTGAGCATGGACAACGTCACCACCGTCGCCGTCTCGTCCCTCGGGCGCGTCGTCGGCCACCTGCTCCCTCATCAAGAGGCCGACCTCGCCCGAGCGATCGTCCTCGCCTACGACCTCGACGTGCCCCTGCTAGGGAGCCGCTGAACAGCCTGGAAGGATGACCGGGTGACCGAGAGCCTCCCTTCGCCCCTGCACGACCGCGAGACCCGCGGCTTCGCCAGCGACAACTACGCCGGGATCCACCCCGAGGTGCTCGCCGCGATCGCCGCGGCGAACGGCGGCCACCAGGTCGCCTACGGCGAGGACGTCTACACCGCCCGGCTGCAGGAGGTGCTGCGCGAGCAGCTCGGCGAGCACATCGAGGTCTTCCCGGTCTTCAACGGCACCGGCGCCAACGTCACCGCGCTGCAGGCGGCGACCGACCGGTGGGAGTCGGTGATCTGCACCGCGAGCGCGCACATCCACGTCGACGAGTGCGCGGCCCCGGAGAAGGTCGCCGGCATCAAGCTGCACGCCGTCGACACCCCCGCCGGCAAGCTCACCCCCGAGCTGGTCGACACCGTCCCGCTGCGCGCCGGCGACGAGCACTGGCCCCAGGTCAAGGTCGTCTCGATCACCAACTCGACCGAGATGGGCACGCTCTACACCCCGGCGGAGATCCGGGCGTTGGCCGACCAGGCGCACGCGCGCGGCTGGCTGCTGCACCTCGACGGCGCGCGGATCGCCAACGCCGCTGCAGCTCTCGGGGTCGGCCTGCGCGAGCTGGTCGCCGATACCGGGGTGGACCTGCTCTCCCTCGGTGGGACCAAGGCGGGGGCGATGCTCGCCGAGGCGGTCGTCGTGCTCTCCCCGGAGAAGGTCCGCGGCATGCCGTACCTCCGCAAGCAGTCGATGCAGCTTGCGAGCAAGATGCGCTTCGTCTCGGCCCAGCTGCTCGCGCTCTTCGAGGACGACCTGTGGCTGCGTACCGGTGGTCACGCCAATGCGATGGCTCAGCGGATGTACGACGCGGTCCGCGACATCAAGGGGGTCGAGCTGCCCCACGAGCCGCAGGCCAACGCCCTCTTCCCGATCCTGCCTCGCGAGGTCAGCCTGGCCCTGATGGAGCGCTTCCGCTTCTACTTCTGGGACGAGACCACCGGCCAGGTCCGGTGGATGTGCGCCTGGGACACGATCGAAGGGGACGTCGACGCCTTCGTCGCCGCGCTGCGCGAGGAGCTGGACCGGGCGAAGGGCTAAGCCGCTCCCCCTTCGTCCGATCCCGTCCGCCCGTCGCCCACCCCGCCCAGCCCGCCCTGCCCGCTCACGAATCCGCAGATCCCTAGGCGTTTGACAAGACGCCTAGGAACTTTCCCGGGCGGCTGACAGAAACCTAGGGAGATTCGGATCTGGCGGGGGCGGTCCGGGCGTCAGCGCTCGTCCATACCCCAGGGGGAGCCGTAGCCCTCGGGTTTGTCGGCGGCGAGCAGGTCGAGGAAGGGGCGGGCCGGGAAGGCCTCGGGGCCGAGAACACCCGAGCCGGACCACTCCCCCTTCGCCAGCAGCTCCAGGGCCACCACCGGGTTGATCGCCGTCTGCCACACCACGCACTGGGCGTCGTAGTCGCGGATCGTGTCGGCGTTGTCGACGACGTGGTAGAGGTAAACCGCCCGCGGCTGCCCGTCCGTGCCCGTGCCGGTGACGTAGAGCCCGGCGCAGGTCTTGCCCTCCATCCGCGGCCCGATCGTCGCCGGGTCGGGCAGCACGGCGGCCACGACGTCGCGCGGCGCGACCTGGGCGCCCTTGACCGTTACCGGCTCGGTGGAGTCCAGGCCGAGGGCGTGCAGCTGGCGCAGCATCGCGATCATCTCCTCGCCCAGCCCGTACTTGAAGGTCACCCGCTGCGCGTCGACCCAGCGCGGCATGAGCAGCACCTCCTCGTGCTCGACGTGCACGCACTCCACCGGGCCGATCCCCTCGGGGAAGTCGAAGACCTCCGGCTCGGCGAAGGGGGCCAGGGTGTGGAAGCCGGCTTCGACGTCACCGCCAGCAGCAGCGGCACGCTCCTTCGACCACACCACCGGCGGGTTGAGGCACTCCTCGATGATCGTCCACATCGAGAACCCGGGCGCGAAGACCTCGTTGCCGTCCTCGTCGCGGACCACGAGGTTGGCCCCGTCGCGGGTCCCGAGCTCGTCGATCTCGCTGAACAGCTCGTCGGCGGCGTACCGCGCGAAGACGTCCGAGAGCCCCGGCTCGACCCCGATCCCGACCAGCGCCAGCCGACCCGCGGACTCCCACTGGTCCCCCTTCGCCAGCTGCTCGTCGCCGAGCTTGACCCCGCACTCCTCGTATGGCCGCTCCGGATGCGGACGCGACAGCGACATCGCCATGTCGAGGTAGTCGGCGCCGGCCGCGAGCGCGCCGTCGAAGATCGGCATGACGAAGCGCGGGTCGACCGCGTTGAAGACGTGGGTCGCCTCGTGCTCGCGGGCCAGCGCAGTGACCGCGTCGGCGTCCGAGGCGTCGACCTGGGCCGCGACGAAGCGCGCCTCCCCCTCCCTTCGCCCGGCTGCCGCGTCGACGGTGCGCTGCGCCCGCTCGAGGTCGTAGTCCGCGACCACCCAGGCCTCGAAGAAGTCACGCTCGACGGCGATCTTCGCGGCCGCGTCGCCGACGCCCCCGGCGCCGATCATGAGGACTCGCATCTGCTTGCTCCTGACGGGATCGAAGGGAGGTCAGCGGCCTCTGCGGGAGAGGACCACCTGGGAGAGGACGACCAGGCCGACAGCGATGACGAACATCGAGAAGCCGATGACGTTGGCCTGGGCGGGGATGCCGCGCAGGTAGCTGACGTAGACGAACTTGGGGAAGGTCGTCTCGTTGCCGGAGACGAAGTTGGTGATGATGAAGTCGTCGAAGCTCAGCGCGAAGGCGAGCATCGCCGCCGAGACGACACCGGGCATCACCAGCGGCAGCGTGATCCGCATGAAGGTGCTGCGCGGGTCGGCGTAGAGGTCCATCGCCGCCTCGTCCAGGCGCGGGTCCAGGCTCTGCAGGCGCGCCCGCACGGTGACCACGACGAAGGACAGGCAGAACATGATGTGCGCGATGACGATCGTCCAGAAGCCCAGCTGCAGCCCGACCCGGCTGAATCCCTGGACGAAGATCGTCAGCAGCGAGGCGCCGAGCACGATCTCGGGAGTGGCCATCGGCACGAAGACGAGGACGTTGCTCGCGCCGCGGCCCCTGAACTTCTGGCGGACCAGGGCGAAGGCGAGCAGCGTGCCGAGCACCGTCGAGACCAGCGTCGCGAGCAGCCCCACCTGCAGCGAGGTGACGAGCGAGTCGCACACCCCGGGAGCGCCGCACGGGTCCTTCCAGTGCTTCAGGGTCGGGCCGGAGGCGTCGTTCCAGATGATGTTGGACTTGCGGTAGTCGTTGAAGGAGAAGACGAAGGTGTAGGCCACCGGGAGGAAGAGGTAGCCCAGCACGAGCAGCGCGGCGATCATCGCGAAGCGGTCGCCGATCCAGCGGGTCACGGTGCGCACCTAGACCAGCTCCTCGCTGCCGAAGCGGCGCACGTAGAGCGTCACGAGGACGAGGATGACCGCCATGAGCGTGAAGCTCAGCGAGGCCGCGACCGGGAACCCGCCGGGCACCTTGAAGAACTGGCTCTCGATGACGTTGCCCACCATCTTCGTACTTCGGTCCGACCCGAGCAGGCTCGCGTTGACGAAGTCACCCGAGGCGGGGATGAAGGTCAGCAGCGTGCCAGCGAGCACCCCGGGCAGCGACATCGGCAGCGTGACGGTGCGGAAGGTGGTGAAGCCGTTGCCGTAGAGGTCTCCCCCGGCCTCGATGACCTTCGGGTCGGCCCGCTCCAACGAGGCGTAGATCGGCAGCACCATGAAGGGCAGGAAGTTGTACGTCAGGCCCGCCACGACCGCGATCCACGTCTCGGTGATCCGGTCCCCGGGCAGCAGGTGCAGGGTGCGCAGCGCGCTCGCGACGAAGCCGTCGTCGGCGAGGATCTGACGCCAAGCGATGGTGCGCAGGATGAAGGAGGTGAAGAACGGCGCGATGACGCAGATGAGCATGACGTTTCGCCACCGGCCCGCCTTGAACGCCATCGCGTACGCCAACGGGTAGGCCAGGGCGAACGCGAAGAAGGTCGCCAGCCCCCCGTAGAGCAGCGAGCGCACGAAGTGCGGCCAGAACTCCGCGAGCGCGGTGACGTAGTTGCCGACGTTGACGTCGCGGTAGTAGTACCCCGGGAAGCCCGGGTACTTGCTCTGCAGCGAGACGGTGAAGAGCTGGACGATCGGGACGACGAAGAAGACGATCAGCCACAGCACGCCGGGCAGCAGGAGGAGGAAGGCGGTGGTGTTGAAGCGCCGCTTGCTCCGCGGCGGGTCTGGCTCGCGCTGCGGCGTCAGCTCCTCGGCGGGCTCGGCGACGACGCTCACGACGCGACCGCGCTCTCGAGCTCGGCCGCGTCACCGGCCGGGTCGGGGTCGTCGGCGCTGCGCGGCACGGCGAAGGAGTGCGCCGGATCCCACTCCAGCCACACCGTGTCGCCGGGCCGAATCGGGTTGGGGTCAACGTCCATGTTCTGCTCGTAGACCGTCCACGAGCGCCCGCTGGGCACGGTGACGATGTACTCCGTCGCGACCCCGGTGAAGGAGACGTCGACGACCGTGACCCGCACGTCGTCACGGTGGCCGCCGCTCTGGTCGGTGACGATCCGCACCTTCTCCGGCCGGATTCCGAACCAGACCTCGTCCGCCCCCTCGGGAGCCCGAGCAGCCGGTACGGTCGCGGTGGTCCCGGCGAACTCGACGACCACCTGGTCGCCCTCACGCCCCACGACCGTGGCCTTGCCCATGTTCGACTTGCCGAGGAAGCCGGCGACGAAGCGGGTCTTCGGCAGGTCGTAGAGCGCCTCCGGCGGACCGATCTGCTCGATCTGCCCCTGGTTCATCACCGCGACCGTGTCGGCCATCGTCATGGCCTCCTCCTGGTCGTGGGTGACGTGGACGAAGGTCAGACCCACGTCGTCCTGGATCCGCTTGAGCTCGACCTGCATCTCCCGCCGGAGCTTGAGGTCCAGGGCGCCGAGCGGCTCGTCGAGGAGCAGCACCTCGGGGTTGTTGACGATCGCGCGTGCCAGGGCGACCCGCTGCTGCTGACCACCGGAGAGCTGGGCCGGCTTGCGCCCGGCCAGGTGACCCATCTGCACCAGCTCCAGCGCCGAGTCGGCCTGCGCCGCAGCGTCGCTCACCCCCCTTCGCTTGGGGCCGAAGGCGACGTTGTCGCGGATGCTCAGGTGCGGGAAGAGCGCATAGCTCTGGAAGACGGTGTTGACCGGGCGCTCGTAGGGTCGCGACCCGGTGAGGTCGGTCTGCCCGATCATCACCCGGCCCTCGGTGGGCTGCTCGAGCCCGGCGATCATCCGCAGGGTCGTCGTCTTGCCGCACCCGGACGGTCCGAGGAGGGCGAAGAAGGAGCCTCTCGGGATGGTCAGGTCGATCCCGTCGACGGCGGTGAAGTCCCCGAAGGTCTTGCGCACGCCGTCGAGGACGAGATCCCCCTTCGCCCCGCGGAACGCGCCCTTGCTGCTGCTGAAGAGGCCCATCAGTTGCCCACCACCCTCTGCCAGGTCTCGCTGAACTCCGCGTCCTGCTCGGGCTCGAGCGCCGCGAAGAACTGGATGTTGTTGTCGCTGAGGTAGTCCTCGGTCGGGAAGATGAAGGGCGACTCGGCCAGGTCGGGGTCGATCTTCTCCATCGCCTTCTGCGCCCCCTCGACCGGGCAGATGTAGTTGACCCAGGCAGCCACCTCGGCCGCGACCTTCGGGTCGTAGTAGTAGTCGATGAGGGTCTCGGCGTTGTCCTTGTGGGTCGAGGTCATCGGCACCATGAGGTTGTCGCTCCACATCGTCCCGCCGGACTCGGGGATGACGAACTCCCAGCTGTCGTCCTCGGTCTCGGCCCGCAGCACGAAGAGGTCACCGCTCCAGACGATCCCGGCGATGGCGTTGCCGCTCTTGAGGTCCTCGAGGTAGCTGTTGCCCTTGACCCGGCGGATGTAGCCGTCGGAGATCCGCCGGTCGACCTCGTCCACCGCGCCCTGGAACTGCTCGGTGGTGATGTCTCCGTTGATGTCGACACCCTGCTCGAGCATGATCACCCCGAGGGTGTCGCGGAACTCCGAGAGCACGGTGATCCGCCCCCTGAGGTCCTCGGCCCATAGGTCCTCGAGCGTCTTCAGCTCCCGCCCGACCTTCTTCTTGTTGTAGCCGATCCCGGCGAAGCCGGACTGCCAGGTCACCGAGAACTGCCGGCCCGGGTCGAAGGGCACGGCCTTCAGCGAGGGCAGCATGTTCTGCGCGACGTTGCCCATCTGCACCATGTCCAGCGGCTGGGCGAGCTGCTGCTGGATGATCCGGTTCGCCATCCAGTCGGTGAAGGTGACGATGTCGCGCCCGATGTCCTGCCCGGCGCGCAGCTGCGGGGCGACCTTGTTGAAGTAGGAGTCGTTGTCGTCGACGTCCTCGCTGTACGTCGCCTTGATCCCCGTCTTCTCCTCGAAGGCGTCTAGCGTCGGGTAGCTCTTGGAGTCCTCGTCGTAGTCGAGGTAGGCGGTCCAGTTGGCCCACCGGACGATCTTCTCCTGCTCGGAGACGTCCTCGGGCAGGTCGAGCTGCGCCACCCCACCGGCCGGCGGCTCGGGCGGGGCGCAACCGGCGAGCGCGGCGAAGGCACCCAGGCCCCCTCCGGCGAGGAGGCTGCGGCGGGAGAAGCTGCCGCGCTGCGGCGCTCGGGCGGCGCGGATCAGCGCCGCGGTGGCGGGGTCCAGGGGTGGGCGGGAGCGCATCGTCGCGGCTCGCTCTCGTGCGTCGTTGCAGGGCGGTGGTGGGCTCGGGTGGTGCGGCCCCGGGCGAGGGCGAAGGGGTGATCGCCTCGCCCGGGGGTCGTGCTGGGGCCGTCGGGACCGACCGGTCGGTCAGCTCTCGATGTTGGCCATGACGTGCTTGATCCGGGTGTAGTCCTCCATGCCGTACATGGAGAGGTCCTTGCCGTGGCCGGAGTGCTTGAAGCCGCCGTGCGGCATCTCGGCCACGAGCGGGATGTGGCAGTTGATCCAGACGCAGCCGAAGTCGAGGGCCTTGCTGACCCGCATCGCGCGGCCGAAGTCCTTGGTCCACACGCTGGAGGCCAGGCCGTACTTGACGTCGTTGCCCCAGCGGATGGCCTCGGCCTCGTCGGAGAACTGCTGGACGGTGATGACCGGCCCGAAGATCTCCTCCTGCACCGGCTCGTCGTCCTGGCGCAGCCCGGAGATGACCGTCGGCTGGACGAAGAAGCCCTCGCCCATCTCCTCGGCGCGGCCACCGCCGGCGGCGACGCTCGCGTGCTCGGGGAGGCGCTCGAGGTGGCCGAGGACCTTCTCCAGCTGGTTCTTGTTGTTCACCGGCCCGAGGAGGGCGTCGGCGTTGTCCTGCATCCCGAGGACCGCGTCGTTCTTGGCGAACTCGGCCAGCGCGGCGACGAAGTCGTCGTGGATGCCGGGGGCGCAGAGCACGCGGGTCGCGGCGGTGCAGTCCTGTCCGGCGTTGAAGTAGCCGGCCTCGCCGATGCCCTGGACGGCGGCCTCGATGTCGGCGTCGTCGAAGACGATGACCGGGGCCTTGCCGCCGAGCTCGAGGTGGGTGCGCTTGAGGTCCAGCGCCGCGGACTTGGCGACCTCGACACCGGCACGGACCGAGCCGGTGATGGCGACCAGCTCGGGCACCGAGTGCTCGACGACCATCCGGCCGGTGTCCCGGTCGCCGGTGACGACGTTGAAGGTGCCCTTGGGCAGGAACTCGGCGGCGATCTCGGCCATGAGCAGGGTGCTCATCGGGGTGGTGTCGCTCGGCTTGAGGACGATCGAGTTGCCCGCCGCGAGCGCGGGCGCGATCTTCCACATCGCCATCATCATCGGGTAGTTCCACGGCGTGACCTGACCGACGACGCCGATCGGCTCGCGGCGGATCCACGAGGTGAAGCCCTTCATGTACTCCCCGGCGGCGCGTCCCTCGAGGATCCGCGCGGCGCCGGCGAAGAAGCGCAGCTGGTCGACCATCACCGGCACCTCCTCGCTCTCGACGAGGGCCCGGGGCTTGCCGCAGTTCCGCGCCTCGAGGTCGATCAGCTCCTCGGAGCGGGACTCGAGCGCGTCGGCGAACTTCAGCAGCGCAGCCTGCCGCTCGCCGGGGATCATCTGGCCCCACTCCGCGAAGCCCTCCTGAGCCGAGGAGTAGGCGGCGTCGACGTCGGCCTGGGTGCTTACCGGGCTATGGGCCACCACCTGGGCGGTGGCCGGGTCGACGACGTCCTGGGACGCATCGCCTTGGGAGTCGACGTACTCGCCGCCGATGAAGTTCTGCAGCGTGCGGGGGTCAGTCACTTCGGGGTTCCTTCCTCGTGGGTCGGGTGTGAGCCAGACAATACGCCCGGATCTACCCGTTCCGACAGGCCTACCGCGAAGAAATGTCGGAAACGGTCGCCGATCGGTCGATCTGCGACGGATACCGTCGCCGAGCGCTTGCCTAGCGGGACGTTCCGGAGCACCATGGCTCCATGACCGACGTATCGAGCAGCCGGAGCGGCGCGCGCCTGGACGAGGTGAGCAAGCGGCTCATCGAGCTGCTCCAGGTCGACGGGCGCCAGTCCTACGCGGCGTTGGCCAAGGACGTCGGCCTCTCCGAGGCCGCGGTGCGTCAGCGCGTGCAGCGGCTGCTCGACTCCGGGGTGATGCAGATCGTCGCGGTGACCGACCCGCTCCAGGTCGGCTTCACCCGCCAGGCGATGATCGGCCTGACCGTCGAGGGCGACATCGCGCCGGTCTCCGAGGTGGTCACCGCGATGCCCGAGGTCATCTACGCGGTGACCACCGCCGGCCGCTTCGACCTGCTCGTCGAGATCCTCTGCGAGGACGACGACCACCTGCTCGACCTCGTCACCTCACGCATCCGGTCCCTGGCCGGCGTGCGGACCACCGAGACCTTCGTCTACCTCCGCCTGGACAAGCAGCACTTCGGGTGGGGCACCCGCTGAGCGCCCCGACCCGCCGCACCGACCGACCGCCAGATCACGAGAGAGAAGAGCACTCATGAGCACCACCCCAGCCGGTACCGACCGCCAGGCCGCCGCGCGCGACCACCTCTGGCAGCACTTCGCCCGGCACTCCCTCTACGAGGACGGCGGCCAGGTCCCGATGATCGTGCGGGGCGAGGGCCACCACGTCTACGACGAGCAGGGCAAGGAGTACATCGACGGCCTGGCCGGTCTCTTCGTCAACCAGGTCGGGCACGGTCGCACCGAGATCGCCGAGGCGATGGCCAAGCAGGCCGGGCAGCTCGCCTACTTCCCACTCTGGTCCTACGCCCACCCGATGGCGGTCGACCTCGCCGAGCGGGTGGCCAGCCTCGCCCCCGGGGAGCTGAACCGGGTCTTCTTCACCAGCGGCGGCGGCGAGTCCGTCGAGTCGGCGTGGAAGCTGGCCAAGCAGTACTTCAAGCTGACCGGCAAGCCCGGCAAGCACAAGGTCATCTCCCGCGCCATCGCCTACCACGGCACGCCGCAGGGCGCGCTCTCGATCACCGGGCTACCCCCGCTGAAGGAGATGTTCGAGCCCCTCGTCCCGGGCGCGCACAAGGTCCCCAACACCAACTTCTACCGGGCTCCCGCCCCCTTCGACACCGACGAGAAGGCGTTCGGCCGCTGGGCGGCCGACCAGATCGAGGCCGCGATCGAGATGGAGGGCCCGGACACCGTCGCCGCCGTCTTCCTCGAGCCGGTGCAGAACGCCGGCGGCTGCTTCCCGCCACCGCCGGGTTACTTCGACCGGGTGCGCGAGATCTGCGACGAGCACGACGTGCTCCTCGTGAGCGACGAGGTGATCTGCGCCTTCGGCCGGGTCGGCGACATGTTCGGCTCGCAGGCGATGGGGTACCAGCCCGACATCATCACCTGCGCGAAGGGGTTGACCTCCGGCTACGCCCCGATGGGCGCGATGATCGCCAGCGACGCCCTCTTCGAGCCGTTCAAGAGCGGGACCGCGTCCTTCGCGCACGGCTATACCTTCGGTGGTCACCCGGTGGCCGCGGCGGCCGCGATGGCCAACCTTGACATCTTCGAGCGCGAAGGGATCATCCCCCACGTGCAGGAGAACGCCCCGCGCTTCCGAGCCGCGCTGGAGCGCCTCCTCGACCTGCCGATCGTCGGGGACGTGCGCGGCGAGGGCTACTTCTACGGGATCGAGCTGGTCAAGGACAAGGAGACCAAGGAGACCTTCACCGACGAGGAGTCCGAGCGACTGCTGCGCGGCTTCCTCTCCAAGGCGCTCTACGACGCGGGTCTGTACTGCCGCGCCGACGACCGGGGCGACCCGGTCATCCAGCTCAGCCCTCCGCTGACCATCGGCCCGGCCGAGTTCGACGACATCGAGCAGCGGCTGCGCGCGGTCCTGACCAAGGGCGCGGAGCTGGTCTGACGTGACCGACCCGCTGTGGTGGGACGGCGCGGCTGACCAGGTCGCGCCCGCCCCGGAGCCGCTGCCGAGCCACGTCGACGTCGCGATCGTCGGCGGCGGGTTCACCGGCCTGTGGACCGCCTACTACCTGCTGCGCGAGCGGCCCGAGCTGTCGGTGCTCGTCCTCGAGGCCGAGCACATCGGCTTCGGCGCGAGCGGGCGCAACGGCGGCTGGGTGTCCGCGCTCTTCCCGGTCGGTGCCGAGCGGCTCGCCGCCCGGCACGGCCGCTCGGCCGCCCTGGCGATGCTCCAGGCGTTGCGGGACACCGTCGACGAGGTCGGCTCGGTGCTCAGCGGCGAAGGGGTGGATGCCGGCTTCGTCAAGGGCGGCAGCCTGATCCTGGCGCGGGGAGACGCCCAGGCCGAGCGGGCCCGGGCCGCGGTGGAGGCCGATGCGACCTGGGGCGGCGGCGCCCGCTGGCTCTCCCGTGCGGAGACTCTCGAGCGCTTCGCGGTCGCCGATGCGCCGGGCCGTGCGGTGCGGGGCGCGACGCTGGACCCGCACTGCGCGCGGGTGCACCCGCGCCGGCTCGTCGACGGGCTCGCCGGTCTCGTCCGGGCCCGCGGCGGGATGATCGCCGAGCGCTCCGCGGTGACCGGCCTGCGGCGGACGACCCGCGACCGGCACCTCGTCACCGTCGGTGGGCGCGGCTCGCTCACCGCCGGCACGATGATCCGTGCTACCGAGGGCTACACCGCAAGCCTGCCCAGGGTGCACCGCCGGCTCGCTCCCGTCTACTCGCTCATGGTGGCGACCGAGCCGCTGAGCACCGCGCAGTGGGAGCAGATCGGACTGCGCGAGCGGGAGGTCTTCGCCGACCACGGGCACGTCGTCATCTACGGGCAGCGCACGGTCGATGACCGGATCGCCTTCGGCGGACGAGGTGCCCCGTACCACTTCGGGTCGCGGATCTCGCCGGCCTTCGACCACGACGAGGCGGTCTTCTCCTCCCTTCGCCGCACGCTCACCGACCTGCTCCCTGACGCGGAGTTGAACTTCACCCACGCCTGGGGCGGCCCGTTGGGGATCCCCCGCGACTGGCACCCGTCGGTCGGCTTCGAGGCCGACGCGCGGGTCGGTTGGGCCGGGGGCTACGTCGGCGACGGGGTGGCGGCGACCAACCTCGCCGGGCGGACGCTCGCCGACCTCGTGCTCGGGCGGCGCACCGGGCTGACCGGGCTGCCCTGGGTGCAGCACCGCTCCCCGTCCTGGGAGATCGAGCCGCTGCGCTGGCTGGGGGTCAACGCCGGGCTGCAGCTGGCGGGCCTGGCCGACCGCGAGGAGCGGGCGACGGGCCGGCCCGCCCGGTCCGCGGCTCTGCTCGACCGTCTCACCGGCCACTGAGCCGGTGGCTCACCCCCTTCGCGCCGTCAGTCCGGCCGGTCGGGCAACACCATGACGTGACGGGAGGTCGCGACCTGGGCGAGGCGGTCGTCGAACGTCGCAAGCGCCGAGCCCGACTTCAGCGCGGTGGCGAGGGCGCAGCAGTCGGGGAGCTTCAACGCGGTCTCGGCCCGCAACGTCGCGAGAGCGAGCGGGTCGCTCTCGCCCGCAGCGGAGGCAGTGATTCCCATCGCCCCCAGATCCTCGAGCATCTCCTGCCCGCGACCCGCACGCACCCCACCGACGAGGACCTCGGCCAGGTTGAGCGGATGCATGAGAAGCACCTCTGTGGTGCTGTCACGGAGGAAGCGGGTGGCGCGATGGTGGTTCGCATCATGCGCCGACAGGTGAGCGATGACCAGGCTGGCATCCAGGGTGATCACTCGGCCCAGTCCTTGCGCAGGTCCTGCAGGTAGTCCTCGTCGAAGAGGTCGACGTACTTGGCGCTCGTCAGCTCCACAGCTCTCGCGCGCCGAGCCGCGCCGTCATTCATCTCCTCGCCGAGGACCTTGCTGCCTTCGTGAACCAGGTGGACCAGCAGCTGACCGCGAGACTCCCCCGGCCAACGCTGGGCAGCGAGGTCAAGGGCACGGGCGACAGCAGGGGTCTCCGTGATCTGGTGACGCGGACGAGTCGTGGGCATGCGCGAGTGTACCACCTGACCCGGTGGTGTCACACCTGGGCGTCTGCCTCCCGGCGGATCGCCCAGCACCGCTGTGCCAGGCTCGGGTCATGACGCGCCAGCACCGACCCGAGGTGGTCAGCGACGAGACCCGCACCCACCCGGCAGCGCGGGAGGTCGCCACGCCCACCGACCTGCGCGAGGTGCTCGCCACCCGCGCCCCGCTGCGCGGGGTGCGGATCCAGGACCTCGACCTGCACCCCTTCGAGGGGCTGCTCCTCGCCCGCACCGAGCTCGACGGGCTCGTCATCCTCGGGGGGCGGCTCAGCGACCGCCTCGCCACCCACCTTCGCCTGCACGGCGCCCTGGTCTTCCCCACCGACCCGGGCGTCCCGATCAACCCCTACCGGGCCACCCTCTACCAGGCCGGCGACCTCTACGAGGACCTGACTGCCCGTGGGTACGCGGCCACCCCCGACGCCCGGGCGTACGAGTGGAGCCAGGACAAGCGCACCCACCGCGACACCTTCGCTACCCTGCTGCGCGCCATCCACGACGACTCGATGACGGACGCGCTGACCGAACAGCTGGCCGGACGCCAGGCGGTCGGCGTCATGGGCGGGCACGCTCTGCAGCGCGGGACCCCGGAGTACGCCGACGCCGCCACGCTCGGCCACGCCCTCGCCGACGCCGGCCTCGTCGTCATCACCGGCGGCGGGCCCGGAGCGATGGAGGCCGCCAACCTCGGGGCGTTCGCGGGATCCAGCGACCGGCTCGCGCAGGCGCTGGACCGGCTCGCCACCGTCCCGTCCTTCCGCCCCTCGATCGACGACTGGGCGCAGGTGGCGATGCAGACCCGGACCGACCTGCGCGAGGAAAAGCTGCGCGACGGGACGACGGGGATCCGCAGCGTCGGCATCCCCACGTGGTTCTACGGGCACGAGCCGCCCAACGTCTTCTGCGGCGGGATCGCGAAGTACTTCAGCAACGCCGTCCGCGAGGACGCCCTGCTCAGCCGCAGCACCGCCGGGCTGGTCGTCCTCCCGGGCGCTGCAGGCACGGTCCAGGAGATCTTCCAGGCCGTCACCCCGCTGTACTACGCCGGCGTGGGGGTGCCCGTGCCGCCGTTGATCCTCGTCGACAGCGAGCACTGGACCCGGACGATCCCCGTCGTGCCGGCCCTGGAGGCTCTCGGCGCGCAGCGTGAGCTCGGCTCGAGCACCCACCTCGTCGATGACGTGGCGGAGGCGGCGGAGCTGATCCTCGCCCGCTGAGCCGCGGCGACCCGCTCAGGCGGTGGCGGCGGCGAGCTGGCCGCAGGCGCCGTCGATGTCGCTGCCCCGGGTGTCGCGCACCGTCGTCGGGATGCCGCCGGCCCGGAGCCGCTCGACGAACTGCTGCTCCACGCCCGGCCGGGACGCGGTCCACTTCGAGCCCGGGGTCGGGTTGAGCGGGATCGGGTTCATGTGCACCCAGCCGCGGCCGCGGGCATTGAGCTTCTCGGCGAGCAGGTCGGCACGCCAGGCCTGGTCGTTGATGTCCTTGATCATCGCGTACTCGATGCTCACCCGGCGGCCGGTAGCGAGGAAGTAACGGTGGGCGGCGTCGATCGCCTCGTCGACCTTGTACCGGGTGTTGATCGGGACCAGCTCGTCACGCAGCTCGTCGTCCGGTGCGTGCAGGGAGAGGGCAAGGGTCACCGGGATGCCCTCGGCGGCCAGACGGTCGATGCCCGGCACCAGACCGACGCTGCTCATCGTCAGCGAGCGAGCGCTCATCCCCAGTCCGTGCGGCGCCGGATCGACCATCGTGCGGATCGCCGAGATCGCGGCCTTGTAGTTGGCCAGCGCCTCGCCCATGCCCATGAAGACGACGTTGGTCACCCGGTCGGCCCCGCGGCCCGGGGCCGGTGACTCTCCCCCTTCGTCCCCCTCACCCTCGGCGCCCAGCTCGGCACCGGGACTTGCGAGCACCGTGTCCGCGCCCTGGAGCACCCGGTTGGCGGCGACCACCTGGTCGACGATCTCCGCGGCCGACATGTTGCGGGTCAGACCCTCCTGGCCGGTGGCGCAGAACGGGCAGTTCATCCCGCACCCGGCCTGGCTGGAGATGCAGATCGTCGCCCGCCGCGGGTAGCGCATGAGCACGGACTCGACGAGCGCCCCGTCGTGCAGCCGGTAGACCGACTTGATCGTCGCTCCCTGGTCGGCGCTGATCGAGCGGACCGGGGTGAGCAGCTGCGGCATGAGCTCACCGACGAGCTCGTCGCGACCGGTCTTGGGCAGGTCGGTCATCTGCGCCGCGTCGTCGGTGTGGTGGACGAAGTAGTGGGTCGAGAGCTGCTTGGCCCGGAAGGCCGGCAGGCCTCGGCTCGTGACCGCCTCCGCGCGCTCCGCGACGGTCAGGTCGGCCCAGTGCCGCGGCGGCTTGCCGCGGCGGGGCGCGGTCATCGTCAGCTGCCCCGGTCGGGGGCGCCTCGTGCTCGGGTCCGGCAGGTCGGTCATCGGCCCATCACACCGGAGCGATGAAGCGCAGGGCAAACCACACGACGGGGGCCACCAGGGCGAGGGAGTCCAGCCGGTCCATCAGCCCGCCGTGCCCGGGCAGGAGGTTGGACATGTCCTTGACCCCGAGGTCGCGCTTGATGCTGGACTCGACGAGGTCGCCGATCGTGGCCACCGGCGCGACCACCATGCCGAGCAAGGCGCCCTGCCACCACAGCGCGCCGTCGAAGATCAGCGGGACAGCGATGCCGGCCACGAGAGCGCAGGTGAGGACCGATCCCGCCAGGCCCTCCCAGGACTTCTTCGGCGACAGCGACGGGGCCATCGGGTGCTTGCCGAGCGTGGCGCCGACGGCGTAGCCCCCGATGTCAGAGAAGACGGTGACGAGGATGAAGACGAAGATCCGCCACTGCCCTTGCGGCTCGGCCACCATCATCGCGGCGAAACCGGCGAGGAAGCAGGGGTAGACGAGGGTGAAGCCGCCGGCCGCGATGTCTCGCACCGCTCCGACGAGGCCGTCGGCCACCCGCCACACGAGCACCGCGACCAGGCTCAGACAGGTTGCGAGCACCAGCGCCTCGGGGCCGCGCAGGTACGCGGCGACGACCATGCTCACCGCGCCGATCGCCACGGGAACGAGCGGGACCGCGAAGCTGTGCTCGGCCAACGCCTGGCGCATCTCCCAGACCGCGATGACCATGGCCAGGCAGACGATGCCGACGAAGATCTCCGGCATGAGGAAGAGCCCGAGCGCCACGGCCGCGGCGAGGGAGACCCCGACCCCGATCGCGGCCTTGAGGTCGCGACCGGCACGGCTCGACGGAGCCTCCGGAGCCAGGTGCCGGTGAGCCCGGTCCGGCGCCTCGGGGCCCGACGATGCGGTCGTCTCAGCGGTGTCACTCATGTCGACGCAGGCGCGAGCGCTCACACCTCGGAGAGCTCGGCCTCCTTGTGCTTGAGCAGGGTGTCGACGGTCTCGGTGTGCTTCTTGGTCAGGGTGTCGAGCTCCTTCTCGGCCCGTGTCCCCTCGTCCTCACCGACCTCGCCGTCCTTGACCAGCTTGTCGATCTGGTCCTTCGCGTGGCGGCGCACGTGGCGGATGGAGACCTTGGCCTCCTCGCCCTGGCTGTGCGCGAGCTTGATGTACTCCTTGCGCCGCTCCTCGGTCAGCTCGGGCATGACGATCCGGATGACGTTGCCGTCGTTGCTCGGGTTGGCACCGAGGTCGGAGTCACGCAGGGCGCTCTCGATCGCCCCCATCGCCCCCTTGTCGAAGGGGGCGACGAGCATGACCCGCGCCTCGGGGGTCTGGAAGGAGGCGAGCTGCTGCAACGGGGTCGGCGCGCCGTAGTAGTCGACCATCACCTTGCTGAAGAGCCCGGGGTTGACCCGGCCGGTGCGGATCCCGGCGAAGTTCTCCTTGGCCACCTCGACGGCCTTGTCCATCTTCTCCTCGGCCTCGAAGAGCGCGTCCTCGATCATGATGCTCGACTCCTTGTCCTCGCGGCCGTCTCGGCCGGTTCTCGTCTCTCGCCGGGCAGCGGTCCGCTGCGGCGGGCGCGGCTGCGCCCACAGTCTCCCAGATCAGGGATGGACCAGCGTCCCGATCGCCTCACCGCGCAGACCGCGGGTGATGTTGCCCTCACCCTCCATCCCGAAGACCACCATCGGCAGGTCGTTGTCCTTGCACAGGCTGAAGGCGGCAGCGTCGACGACCTTGAGGTCGTGGCGCAGCGCGTCGTCGTAGGTGACCGAGTCCAGCTTGCGGGCATCGGGGTTGGTCCGGGGGTCGGAGTCGTACACCCCGTCGACCCCGCTCTTGGACATGAGCACCGCGTCGGCGCCGATCTCGAGGGCGCGCTGGGCGCTCACTGTGTCGGTGGAGAAGAACGGCATGCCTGCCCCGGCGCCGAAGATCACGACGCGCCCCTTCTCGAGGTGCCGGATCGCGCGGCGCGGGATGTACGGCTCGGCGACCTGGCCCATCGTGATCGCGGTCTGCACCCGGGTGTCGACCCCCGCCTTCTCGAGGAAGTCCTGCAGCGCAAGGCAGTTCATCACCGTGCCGAGCATGCCCATGTAGTCGGCGCGGGTGCGGTCCATCCCCTGCTCCTGCAGCTGGGCCCCACGGAAGAAGTTGCCCCCACCGATGACGATCGCGACCTCGACCCCGTCCCGCACCGCGTCGGCGATCTGGCTGGCGATCCCCCGCACCACCTCCGGGGCGACCCCGATCTTGCCGCCGCCGAAGACCTCGCCGGAGAGCTTGAGCAGGACCCGCTGATACCGACGAGCCGGGGGTGTCTCCACCACGGAAGGTCACTCCTTCGCATCAGGAACGGCCATCGGTCGACGGCCCTGGTGATCCTCCCACAGCGGGTCCACCCGTGCCTGCGCAGCCGGTTCGGCGCGCCACCGCCCGGCAGGCACAATGCGGCGGTGAGCACTCCCCCTTCGCCCGACACCACCGGCCCCGTGACCGTCGCCATCACCCGGCGGGTCGACCCGGAGGACGAGATCCTCATGCACGCCTGGGCCGAGGCCGGCACCACTCTCGCCCAGCGCTTCCCCGGCTTCCTCGGCTCGGGCTGGGTTCGCCCGTCGCCCCAGTCCGCCGACTGGCACATGCTCTACCGGTTCGACTCCCCCGCGAGCCTGGCGACCTGGCAGAGCTCGCCGGAGCGCAACCGGTGGCTCTCGACCGGGACCAACCTCGTCCGCGACACCAGGGTCGAGCACCGCACCGGCATCGAGGGCTGGTTCGACGAGCCGGCCGACCACGCGGTCGAGGACCTCGACGCCCCGGCGCCACCGCCGCGGTGGAAGCAGATGGTCGTGATCTTCTTCGCCTTCTTCCCCACCAGCCTGGCGCTGACCTACCTGCTCGCCGCGCCGACCGACGGCTGGCCCGCGTGGGCTCGGGTCCTGCTCACCTGCGCCTTCGCCATCCCGTGGATGACCTATGTCTTCCTGCCCTTCGTCACCCGGCTCTTCCACCCCTGGACCCAGCCACGGCCGAGGACCTGAGAGACGGCGAAGGGGGTGGCCGCCCCGATGCGGGCGGCCACCCCCCTTCGAGGGTCTGGCAGGTCAGCTGCCGACGCGGAACCGGGCGAAGCCGGTGGCCGTCGCCCCGGCCTCCTCGAGGACCTTGCCGACGGTCTTCTTGGCGTCCTTGGCGAACGGCTGCTCGAGCAGCACGTTCTCCTTGAAGAACCCGTTTACTCGGCCCTCGACGATCTTGGGCAGGGCCTGCTCGGGCTTGCCCTCCTCCTTGGCCGTCTCCTCGGCGATGCGGCGCTCGTTGGCCACCGTCGCCTCGTCGACCTCGTCGCGGGTGAGCACGCTCGGGCTGAAGGCCGCGACGTGCATCGCGACGTCGCGCGCCACGTCCTCCGAGCCACCCTCGGTGCCGACCAGGACACCGATCTGCGCGGGCAGGTCGGGGCTGGTCTTGTGCAGGTAGGACACGACCGACGGCGCCTCGAGACGCGCCATCCGCTTGATCTCGATCTTCTCGCCGATCGTCGCGTTGGCGTCGGTCAGCAGGTCCGCGACCGTGCTGCCCTCGTAGGTCGCGGCGAGGAGCTCGTCCGCGGTGGACGCCTTGGACTCGACGGCGGCAGCGAGGACCTTGTCCGCGAGCTCCCCGAAGGGGGCGCCCTTGGCGACGAAGTCGGTCTCGCAGAGGACCTCGACGAGGGTGCCGACGCCGCCCTCGGCCTTCGCGGCGACCAGACCGTTGGAGGCGGTCCGGCCCTCGCGCTTGGTGACGCCCTTGAGGCCCTTCACGCGAAGGATCTCGGTCGCCTTGCCCTTGTCGCCATCGGCCTCGTCGAGGGCCTTCTTGACGTCGAGCATGCCCGCGCCAGTTGCCTCACGCAGCTCCTTGATGTCAGCGGCGGTGTAGTTCGCCATAAGTGGTTGTTCGCTCCCTTGCGTTGATCGGGACGGTCGGTGTCGTCAGGCCTGCGGGGTGGAGTCGGCGGCCTCGGTGGCCTCGGTGGCCTTGGTGGCCTCGGTGGCCTCCGGGCTCGCGCCGGCCTCGGGAGCCGCCGTCTGGGTGGTGTCTGCCGGGGTCGCGTCGGCAGCGGCGGCCTCGGTCGCCGCAGCCTCGGCGGCCTGGCCCTCCTCGGCGGAGGACGCGGCGGTCTCACCGGCTGCCGGGGCGACCTGCTCGGCGGTCTGCGCCGCGTCGCCCTCGAGCAGCTCACGCTCCCATTCGGCCATCGGCTCGGCCTCGGCGCCGCCCTCGGTGGCGCCCTGGTTGCCACCGGAGCGCGAGAGCAGGCCGTCGGCGACGGCGTCGGCGACCACACGGGTCAGCAGCGCGACCGAGCGGATCGCGTCGTCGTTGCCCGGGATCTTGTAGTCGACCTCGTCGGGGTCGCAGTTGGTGTCGAGGATCGCGATGACCGGCAGGCCGAGCTTGCGCGCCTCGTCGACGGCGAGGTGCTCCTTCTTGGTGTCGACGACCCAGACCGCGGAGGGAACCTTGGTCATCGAGCGGATGCCGCCGAGGGTCTTCTCCAGCTTGTCCTTCTCGCGCTGGAGGAGCAGCAGCTCCTTCTTGGTGTAGCCGGAGCCGGCGACGGTGTCGAAGTCGATCTCCTCGAGCTCCTTGAGGCGGGTGAGCCGCTTGGAGATCGTCTGGAAGTTGGTCAGCATGCCGCCGAGCCAGCGGTGGTTGACGTACGGCATCCCGACGCGGGTCGCCTGCTCGGCGATGGCCTCCTGGGCCTGCTTCTTCGTGCCGACGAAGAGGATGGTCCCGCCGTGGGCGACGGTCTGCTTGACGAACTCGTAGGCGTCGTTGATGTAGGTCAGCGACTGCTGGAGGTCGATGATGTAGATGCCGTTGCGCTCGGTCATGATGAAGCGCTTCATCTTCGGGTTCCAGCGACGGGTCTGGTGCCCGAAGTGGACGCCGCTCTCGAGGAGCTGGCGGATGGTGACGACGGCCATGCCGTGGTCCTCCTGTATTCGTGGTTGTCAGTTGGTCCTGGCGCCTGCGTACGAGCCCCACCCGAGAGATCTCGGGACTGCTGTGGTCCGCCCCGGATTCGGAAGAGCTCTTCGTCACCCGGCGAGAAGACGCGCGAATTCGCCCGGACAGACCGGGCGTGGTCCCAGTTTACGCAGGGTGGGGCGAAGGGAGGAAATCGCACGCCCGAGAGCGTCCCGGACAGACCAAAGCCCGGGCACGCCCCCTTCGCGGGAGGCGTGCCCGGGCTCGGGCGAAGGTCACGGCCGCCGGGTCACTCGACGACGGCGACGTCCGGGATGCCGTTCTCCGGCGGGGCGTCCTCGGCGGCCGCGGTGTCACCCTCGGTGATCTCGGCGTCCCCGAGGTCGGTCACGAGCACCTCGGTGAGGTTCTCGTAGTCCTCCCCCTTCGTCTGGGACATCGCCATGCCGGACATGCCGAGGTGGCTCTCCTCGGACCAGCGGAAGGGCGCCAGCCCCGGGCCGGGCCAGTTGGCGCCGTCCTTCTCGATGACCTCGACGATCCGCTCGCGGGTGAGGTCCTCGCCGGAGGCCTGGAGCGCCGAGACGAAGGCGTAGGCCTGCGACATGCCGAAGATGCGGTAGTTGGTCAGCTCGCCCTCACCGTGCTTGTCCCAGACCTCCTGCCACAGCTTGACCCACGGGTCGTCCGGGGTGTCCAGACCGGGGATGTACTCGGTGGTCATCATGCCGTCGAGGGCGCTGCTGCCGTCCTTGACCGAGCCGTCGGAGAACTTCGCGAGCAGCGAGCCGACGAGGTTCACGTCGGAGCCGACGTTGGTGTACATCCACTGCGGGTCGTAGCCGAGCTTCATCGAGACGAGCTGGCTCAGGGCGGTGTAGCTCGGGGTGTTGAAGCCGATGACCAGGTCGGCACCTGAAGCCTTGAGCTTCGAGATCTGCGGCCCGACGTCGGTGTTGCCGGAGGCGTACTCGACGCTCTCGACGATCTGGTCGTCGATGTACATCCGCAGACCCTTCTCGCCGTCCGCGCCCAGCTCGTCACCCTGGAGGAAGAGCCCGACCTTCGCGTCGGGCATGTTCTCCTTGATGTACTGGCCCATGATCTTGCCCTCGATCTCGTAGTCCGGCTGCCAGCCGAAGGTCCAGGGCCGCTTCTCCGGGTCGTTGCCCCAGAGCTGGGCGCCGGAGGAAACCATGAGGTCGGGCACCTCCTCCTGGTTGAGGAAGTCGACGACCGCGCTGTGCGTGGGCGTGCCGAGACCGCCGACGATGGCGAAGACCTCGTCCTTGAGGACGAGCTCGTCGACCACCTTGGAGGTGTTGGTCGGGTTGTAGCCGTCGTCCTTGACGTTGTACTCGATGGTCCGGCCGTGGATCCCGCCGGCCTCGTTGACCCAGTCGTAGTACGCCTGGGCGCCGGTGCTGATCTCGGAGTAGCCGGGGGCGGCCACACCGGTCAGCGGCTTGTGGTCGCCGATCTTGATCGTCGTGTCGGTGATGCCGGTGGTGTCTCCCTCGGCGGCGGCGTCGCCGCCACCTCCGCCGTCGCCGGAGTCGCCGTCCCGCCCCCCGGCGCCGCAGCCGGCGAGGATGAGCGCTGCGACGCTGGTGGCGGCCGCCGCGCGAATGGTTGTCCTCTTCATGGTTTGTTTCTCCTCAGGGGTGATGGTGGGGATGATCAAGAGCGTGAGAGTCGCGCCTGCTGGCGCCACCGAAGCAGGCTGCCGACCAGTCCGGCGGGAGCCAGGAGCACGACCGCCATCGTCGTCAGGCCGAGGACGAGCGGGGCGAGCTCGGCAGCCTGCAGGTCCGAGAGCCCCATGCCGGAGCCGAAATTGGTGACGAAGGTGGGGAGCAGCGAGAGCAGCACGGCGCCGATGAGCGCGCCGGTGAGCGTGCCCAGGCCACCGAGGACGACCGCCATGAGCAGCGTCAGCGAGAGCACGAGGTTGAACCCGCTGGGGGCCGCGATCCTCGTGATCATCGCCATGAGCGACCCAGCAAGTCCGGCGGTCGCGGTGCTCACGACGAAGCAGAGCACCCGGCTGCGACCGAGGTCAATGCCCGCGAGCTGGGCAGCTACCGGGTCGTCGCGGACCGCCCGCCACCGCCGGCCGACGCGGGACTCGCTGAGGTTGCGCAGCAGCAGGAAGGTCACGATGAGGCAGGCGACCGAGACCGTGGCCAGCCACTGCATCGTCCCGGTGTCGGTGCCGGTGAGGAAGAAGAGCGCGTCGTCCGCGAGCGGTGGCACGTCGCGGGTCGGGACGCGCAGGCCCGGCTCGCCGCCGAGGGTGTCCTTGAAGTGGATCGCGAGTGCCGGCACCGCGATCGCCAGCGCGAGGGTGGCACCGGCGATGTACGGCCCGTGCAGCCGCGCCGCCGCGACCCCGACGGCGGCCCCGACGGCCATGGTCACGACGATCGAGATGAGGAGCAGGAGCAGGAGGGGCATGTTCTCCCACCGACCCAGCAGGAGGGCCGTGGTGTAGGCGCCGACGGCCATGAACGCGCCGTGCCCCAGCGAGAGCTGGCCGTTGATGCCGGTGAGCACCGTGAGACCTCCGGCCGCGATCGCCAGGTAGGCGATCGAGGCGACCTGGCCCTGGCGGAAGCCGGAGAGCAGGTCGATCGCGAAGACCGAGACGACGAAGAGCACGAGCGCGAGGAGGGTGCGCCGCAGGATCGGGGACGAGAGCAGAGCAGACATCACACGGTCCGTTCGGTGGAGGTCGAGAAGAGGCCGCCGGGGCGGACGAGGAGGACGACGACCAGCACGATGAGCGCGGCCAGCGGGACCAGGCCCGAGCCGAGGTATCCGCTCACGAGCGAGAGGGTCACCCCCATGAGCAGCCCGCCCACGACGGCGCCCGCGGGGCTGTCCAGTCCGCCGAGCACCGCAGCGACGAAGCCGTACACGACGACGCCGTCCATGTACGAGGGATGGACCAGCCCACCGGCGGCGATGAGCAGCCCCGAGAGCGAGCCGACGACCGAGGCCAGGGCCCAGCCGAGGGTCAGCGTCCGGTTGACCCGGACCCCGAGGATCCTGGCCACCTCCTGGTTGAAGGCCGCCGCTCGCATCGTCAGACCGAGATCGGTCTTCAGGAACAGCAGGCGCAGCAGGGCCATCACGGCGATGACGATGAGGATCGTGAAGACGCTCGTCGGGGTGAGGTTGAAGGTCGTGTCGCCGACCGAGAAGCCGGTCAGGCCGAAGGGAGCGGGGAAGCTCTGGAAGTTGCTGCCGAAGATCACCGCGGCCACGGCGTGCAGGACGATGAAGAGTCCCAGGGTGAGGATGACCGGGTTGATGTGGTTGTCGTGGTCGACATAGCGGATGATCAGCCGCTCGACCAGCGCCCCGAGCACGAACCCGGCGACGAGGGCGGCGACGAAGGCGACCCAGTAGTTCATCCCGGACTCAATGAGGGTAAGGGCGATGAAGGTGGTCACCATCGCCATCGGCGCCTGGGCGAAGTTCACGATCCGGGTGGACTGCCAGATGAGGACCAGGGCGAGGGCGAACGCGGCGTAGACCATGCCGAGCGAGAGCCCGCCAAGGATGGTGTTGATCAGCTGCACGTCGGCTCCTTGTCAGTAGCCCAGGTAGGCATGGCGGAGGTTCTCGTCGGCCGCGAGGATGGCGGCGTCGTCCTGGGCGACGACCTTGCCCAGGCCCAGCACGACACCGACGTCGGCGATGGAGAGGGCGCTGCGGGCGTTCTGCTCGACGAGCAGCACCGTCAGGCCCTGCTCGTGGACGAGCTGGCGGATCACGCCGAAGATCTGGGACACGATGCGTGGCGCCAGCCCGAGGCTGGGCTCGTCGAGCAGCAACATCTTCGGGGTCGCCAGCAGCGCTCGGCCGATGACGAGCATCTGCCGCTCGCCCCCGGAGAGGGTGTGGGCCAGGGCGTTGGATCGGTCACCGAGGATCGGGAAGAGGTCGACCACGTCATCGATGCTCACCGCGTCCCGGTGGGTGGAGCGGCCGAGCGCGCCGAGGCGCAGGTTCTCCTTGACCGTCAGCTCGGTGATCACCCCGCGACCCTCTGGCACGTGGGCCATGCCCGCTCGCGTCATCTGGTCGGTCGAGAGCCGGGTGATGTCGCGCCCGTCGAAGCGGATGGTCCCGGCGTCGGCTCGGTGCAGCCCGGAGATCGTGCGCAGGAGGGTGGTCTTGCCCGCGCCGTTGGCCCCGAGGACTGCCGTGATCCGACCCGCCTCGGCCACGAGGTCCACGTCCTGCAGCGCCGTCACCGGCCCGTAGCGGCTGGTCACCCCGTCGAGCTCAAGCATGGCTTCCTCCCTTCGCGTCCTGCGGCGTCGCGGCGCCGTCGTCGTCGAGAGCCCCGCCGAGGTAGGCCTCGAGGACCGCCGGATCGTTGCGGACCTCGTCCGGGGTGCCGGAGGCGATCTTCCTGCCGAAGTCGAGGACGGCGAGGCGGTGGCACACCCGCATCACGAGGTCCATGTGGTGCTCGACGAGCATCACCGAGATCTCGTCGGCGAGATCGACGATGATGTCGCCGAGCTCGGTCATCTCGGTCTCCGAGAGCCCCGAGGCGGGCTCGTCGAGCAGCAGCAGCTTCGGCTCGGCGACGAGGGCCCGGGCGAGCGCGACCCGCTTGCGAAGGGGGTAGGGCAGGCCTCCCACGACGCTGCCGGCGCGCTCGGCGATGCCGAGCCGGTCCAGGACAGCCATGGCGCGGTCGGTGAGCTGCCGCTGGTCCTTGGCCCCACCCGGGGTCGCCAGGAGGGAGGAGAAGAAGCCGCTGCGCGAGTGCTGGTCGGCCCCGACGAGCACGTTGTCGATGACGCTCAGCCGGTCGAAGAGCCCCAAGCCCTGCAGCGACCGCGCTACGCCGTGGTCGACGAGCTGGTGCGGACGCCACCCGGTGACGTCGCTGCCCTCGAAGCTGATCCGACCCAAGGTCGGGGGGACGAAGCCGCACGCGACGTTGAAGAGCGTGGTCTTGCCGGCCCCGTTCGGTCCGATGACGCCAAGGACCTCCCGGGGCCGCACCTCCACGCTCACGTCGTCCAGGGCGACCACGCCACCGAAGCGCACCGTGATGTCGTCCATGCTCAGCACGGATCGGTGCGCGTCTGCGCCGACCATAGGGCGTCCTTCCTCGTCGAAGGCCCCACGTGAACGTGAGGTCGGATTCAACTCTGGTCGACATTGCCGACGGGCACCATGTGCGGCGCGCACAAAACGCTCCGTGCGGCCTGCCGGTTGTGCGTCGCTGACCAAGCAGGGACGCTGGCATGCTGTCCTGCATGAGCGACGGGACAGCCGCCCCAACGAGCAGGGGCACCGCGGCCGGAATCCGCCCCGTCTCGCCGTTGACGCCGGACGAGCAGGAGCGGCTGCGGGTCGCCTTCGCCCGGCTTCGGCCACGCAGCGAGAGCATCGCCGACCTCGTGGCGTCTCAGCTGCTGGACGGCGGGGACACCGGATACGACCTGCACCGTCCCGAGCGCATCGTCGAGGTGCGGGTCAGCATCCGCGACCACATCAGACGCGGGATCGACCGACTCTCCGGTGAGGCCGCCGACACCGGGCGAGCGGTGGACCTCTGGCGCGAGACCGGGAGGCGCCGCGCCCAGCAGGGCGTGCCGATGCCGCTCGTCCTCGCCACCTACAACTTCGGCACCCGGCTCATGTGGGAGGGACTCCTCGAGATCGGTGAGGAGCTGGACATCGAGGACCACCTGCTGCTCCGGGCCGGCCGCGTGCTCTGGTCGGGCCTGGACATCCAGATCCAGGTCCTTCGCGAGAGCTACCGTCGAGAGGAGCTCGCCCGGGAGCGCCGCGATCCAGCGCGGGTGAACGAGATTCTCGACGGACTGCTGCGCGGGCGCGCCGCCGAGCCAGACTTCGCCGCTCAGGCCCGGGAGGTCCTGGGCATGACCGCGGACAGCCCTCTGCTCGTCGTGGTGTGGCTCCCGACCGAGCTGACGGCGTCTGCTGACTTGGCCCATGAACGCTTGCAGGACGCCGGGTACCTCTCGTACTGGCGTCGGCACGGTGCACATGTGCTCGGACTGATCCCCGACGCCGGCGACGGCGACCGGGCCCGGGCCGCCCTGGCTCGCAGCATGCGGGGCCGGGTCGGTACGGCCCGGTCCCGGGACGGGCTGAACGGGCTGCTCGACGCCCAGCAGTCCGCCCTCGCGGCCGCGGACTCGGTCGCCCGGGACAGCGATGCCGTCGTCGACATCACCGAACGGCTGCCCGAGGCGCTGATGGCCGCCAACCCCGCCCTCACCTCGCTGCTCATCGAGGAGACGTTGCGCCCCCTCCTCGGGCTGAACGGGTCCACCCGCGACGTACTCCTCGAGACGCTCGTGGCGGTCGTCCGGCACGGCGGCTCGGCCACCTACGCGGCCGAGGACCTCGTCTGCCACCGCAACACCGTGATCTACCGGGTCAAGCGGATCGAAGAGCTCACCGGGCGCTCCCTGGACGATCCCCGCGACCGCCTGCTCCTCTCGCTCGCCGCGATCGCAACGCGAGCGGGGCGGGTCGGCCCCGACGACGACGCGCTGTGAGCGTCTCGCACTAGGGTCGTGAGGCATGAGTGATCTCCTGATCCCCCGACTGCGCGCGCACGGCGAGTCCATCTTCGCCACGATGTCCCGGCTCGCGGTGGAGCACGAGGCGATCAATCTCGGCCAGGGCTTCCCCGACGACCCGGCACCGCCCCTGGCGGTCGCGGCGGCCAAGCAGGCCCTGGACGACGGCTACAACCAGTACCCGCCCGCGCGCGGCGTGCCGCAGCTGCTCGAGGAGATCGCGACGCACCAACGGCAGCGGTACGACCTGCCCGTGGACCCCGCGACCGGTGTCACCGTGACGACCGGTGCCACGGGAGCGCTCGCCGGCGCGATCCTCGGACTGGTCGAGCCGGGCGACGAGGTGGTGATGTTCGCGCCCTACTACGACGCCTACGCCGCTCTCGTCGACCTGGCCGGCGGAGTGCGCCGCAGCATCCCCCTTCGCTTCCCGGACCTGACCGTCGATGCCGAGGCGCTCGCGGCGGCGTGCGGCCCCAAGACCCGGGTGATCATGCTCAACAGCCCGCACAACCCGATGGGCAAGGTCTACACGCCCGCCGAGCTGGAGATCATCGCCGAGCAGGCGCGCCGGCACGACGCGATCGTCCTCAGCGACGAGGTGTACGAGCACATGACCTTCGACGGGCACGAGCACACCCCCATCGCGACGCTGCCGGGGATGTGGGAGCGCACCATCACGATCTCCTCCGCGGGCAAGTCCTTCTCGGTCACCGGGTGGAAGGTCGGCTGGGCGTCTGGGCACCCCGACCTCGTCGACGTCGTGGCCGGGACGGCCCAGTGGCTCACCTTCTCCGGCGGGGGCGCGATGCAGGTGGCCGCGGCCGAGGCGCTGCGCAACACCGACGCCATCGTCACCGAGATGAACGAGTCGCTGCTGAGGCGACGGGACCTGCTCGTCGAAGGGCTGAGCGCCGCCGGCTTGACGCCCCGGGTGCCCGAGGGCACCTACTTCGTCGTCTCGGACACCTCGGGCATCGGGGTCGACGACGTCGACGCCTGGTGCAGGGAGATTCCAGAGGCGAAGGGGGTAGCCGGGGTTCCCGTCTCGGCCTTCTGCGACGAGCCCGGCCACGGTCAGACCTTGGTCCGGTTCGCCTTCTGCAAGAGCGAGGAGCGGATCCGCGAAGGGACCCGCCGGCTGGCTCGCTGACGACCCGGTCTCCACAGGTCGGATCCGCGCGGCACGGTTGTCCACCTCGGCGCCGACGGTCTATTCGGCGGCCAGCGCTCTCGGCATCGTCGTGCGTATGCCGACGCACCCCGCCCTGGTCCTCCTCGCGCTGTCGTCGTCTGCGGCGGTGTCTCTCGCCGCAGCACCCCCGCCCTACGGGCCCGCCCGCCCCGTGGAGCGCGCCGCCGGTCAGGTCGAAGAGACAGGTGAGGACCGGGCGGGTTCTTGGCAGTGGCCGCTGCGGCCGAGGCCGGAGGTCGCGGCAGCCTTCGACGCACCATCGAGCCGGTGGGGTCCGGGCCATCGCGGTCTCGATCTCGTGGGCTCCAACGGTGCCGAGGTCCGCGCGGTGGCGGACGGCGTGGTGTCCCACCGTGGCCGGGTCGCTGGGCGCCCGACGATCTCGGTGACGCACGCGAGCGGTCTGCGCAGCACCTACGAGCCGGTCACCAGCGAGCTGCGGACCGGTGAGCGGGTAGAGCGCGGGGAGGTGATCGGCGAGCTGGTCGAAGGCCCGGACCACTGCGCCGAGGCAACCTGCCTGCACCTCGGCGCGCTGCGCGGCCGCGACTACCTCGACCCGTTCCCCCTCTTCGGCTCGCCCCGGGTCATCCTCCTCCCCACCGCCCCCTGACCTCCCCTTTCGCAGATCCCCAAGGAACCTCAGACCAACGGCCCCCTCCCCCTTCGCAGATCCCCGGGGAACATCAGCCGAACGGCCCCCCTCCCCCTTCGCAGATCCCCGGGGAACATCAGACGAACGGTCGGCGGCGAGCGCCGGTCGATCAGGCTCGGGGGTGGGCCTGCTCGTAGGAGCGGCGCAGACGCTCGGCCGAGACATGGGTGTAGATCTGCGTCGTCGCCAGCGAGGAGTGCCCGAGGAGCTCCTGGACCATGCGCAGGTCGGCTCCCCCGTCGAGCAGGTGGGTGGCGGCGCTGTGCCGCAGGGCGTGGGGCCCGACATCCGGCGCGTCGGGAACGTGCCGGAGCAGCTCGTGGACGACCGTGCGGACCTGGCGCTGGTCGACACGTCCCCCCCGACGGCCGAGGAAGAGGGCGTGCCCCGAGGCTGCAGTGGCGAGACGAGGTCGGCCCGAGGCGAGCCACTCCCCTACCGCGCGGGCGGCGGGCTCGCCGAACGGGACGATCCGCTCCGTGCGTCCCTTGCCCAGCACCCGCACGACCTGGCGGGGTGAGTCGACGTCGTCGACGTCGAGGCCGCACAGCTCGCCGACCCGGATCCCGGTGGCATAGAGCAGCTCGAGGACGGCGCGGTTGCGGATGTGCACGGGATCGTCGTCGTCGGCAGCGACCGCGGCGATGTCGAGCAGCTCGGTCGCGGCGCCGGCGCTCAGCACGTCCGGGAGGGTTCGGTTGCGTCGCGGGCTGGCGAGCCGGACCGACGGGTCGACCTCTACCCGACCGGTGCGGCGGGCCCAGGCGAAGAAGGTCCGAACTCCCGCGGAGCGGCGCGCGAGCGTGCTGCGTGCCACCCCCGACCGCGACTGCTCACCGAGCCAGGATCGAAGGTCGGCGAGGGTGATCTCGCGCAGGTCCTCGGCGGCGGTCTCCTCGACGCACCAGGTGAGGCAGCCGAGGACATCGCCCCGGTAGGCGCGGACGGTGTGCTCCGAGAGATCTCGCTCGCGGGCCAGGTGGGTGACGAACTCCTCGACGAGAGTCTGCGCCCACGGGCTGCTCACGTGAGCACCTCGCGCAGACGGCTCTCGCACGCGCGAAGGAGCTCGTCCGGAGGCGCGCCGGCGTCGAGCTCGACGACCGGACGCCCGATCGAGCTGAGCCACTCGCGGTGCGCGAGGATGTTGCGGCCGTCGAAGTGAGGATCGTCGTACCCCGCGCGCCACGCGAGGAAGGCTCGGTGGTCCTCGTGCAGCGGTCCTCCTGGGGCGATCGCCTCGGCGCCATATCGACGCCGTTGCCGGTCCTCCAGCCGGGCCATGCGCGTCGCCGGGTCCAGGGTGAGGAAGACGACGGCCCGAACGCGGTCGACCACCCTGTCTTCGGCGCCTTGCCACCCCATGACCGAGCCGGACAGTGCCCACGCCGGGCGAGGGAGGAAGAGCAGCTCCATGAGGTCGACCCGATGCTCGGGCTCTCTCTTGTCGCGGTATGGCGGGTCGGTCGGGAGCCAGTAGTAGTCGTCGGCGTCGGCGTGCGGCACCGACCAACGCGCCGCGAGCGCCGACGCCAGGGTCGTCGTGCCGGCCCCACCGGCACCGGTCACGAGGACACGACACGGCAGCTCGGGCATGAGGGTCAGCATCGCAAGCGGGCGTGCACCGATCAACGCCCCTCGCCGCGCAGCCACCCCCCGAACTCGCCCTGGACCGCCCACCCCTGGACCGAGAGCACCCCGAGCTGGGCGAGGATCTCCTCCACCGGCATGAGCAAGGCGGACGCGAGCTCACCGACCGTGGTCTCCTTGCGCACGCGCAGGAGGTCGTGCACCCGGCGCTGATGCTGAGTCAGGACGTCGGCCGAGCGAGCGGGTCCGAGCCGCTCGACCTCTTCGCCGTCGATCTCGCCGATATGCCCCGCCAGCCGGATCACATCCCCCGCGTCCACTACGAGCTGAGCCCGCCCAGCAGCGATCCACTCGTTGCACCCGGCCGAGGCCATGGAGGTGACCGGCCCGGGCACCGCCGCCACGGGGATGTGCATGCTCTCCGCCCAGCCGGCCGTGTTCAGCGACCCCGAGCGCAGTCCCGCCTCGACCACGACGACCGCCCGCGACAGCCCGGCGATGATCCGGTTGCGCGAGAGGAACCGGTGCCGCTGCGCCGTCATGCCGGTCGCCAGCTCGGTGATCACCACCCCTTCGCGCGAGACCGCATCGATCAGACGCGCGTGCGACGCCGGGTAGATTCGGTCGGGCCCGCAGGGCAGGACGGCGACGCAGCCCTGCTCGCCGGTGAGGCCGCCATGATGCGCTGCCGCGTCGATGCCGAAGGCGGCACCACTCACCACGCTCCAGCCGGCACGGGTCAGCCCGTTGCCGATCTCGCGGGCGACCGCCTCGCCGTACCCGCTGCTTGCCCGCGAACCCACGACCGCGACCGAGCGCCGGGCCAGCAGGTCCAGCCGACCGGCTCCCCGCACGTAGATGAGGTGCGGGGCGACCGAGGGATGGTCCAGGGCACTCGGCCACTCTTCATCGCCCGGGATGAGAGTGCGAGCCCCGATGCGTCGGACTCGATCGATCTCGGCGTCGACGTCGACCTCGGCGACCCTCGCGCGCGCGCTCTCGGCCCGGTCCAGATCACCGGCGCACAGTCGCTGCCACGCGAGCACGTGCCCGTCCTGCTCGATCGCCGCAGCGAGCGCCGACGAGTCGTGCCGAGGTCGCTCCCGCCCGGGCTCGAGCAGCCGCGACCAGGCGATGCGGGCACGACGCTCGTCATCGCCCACCATGTCGAGGGCCAGGGTGACCGTGCGCCTCGTGGGCTGCTGGGCGCTCATGCCGCTGCGGCCCCCGACGTGCGGTATATCAGCGCCATGCCGATGTCGCCTGCGGACGGAACATCCCGACCGGCCAGGTCGGCCGCGGTCCAGGCGAGTCTGAGCACCCGGTCATAGCCTCTCCCGGTCAGGTTACCCAGCTCGAGGGCGCGGTCGAGCTGATGGGTCGTGCTGGACGGCAGCCGCCACGGTGGCCGCCGCAGCACCGGACCGGGCACCTGCGAGTTCAACGCCCAGCCGCCTTCGGCCCACCGGAGCGCCTGGGCTGCCCTGGCCTGCCTCACGTGCGCCGCGACGACCGCGCTGCTGTCGCCCGGCGCCTCGGACAGAGCCGCGAGCGAGACCTTGGGGACCTGCACCTGGATGTCGATCCGGTCCAGCAGTGGACCGGACAGCCGAGCCGCGTAGGTGCGCCGCTCCATGGGGCGGCAGCGGCAGGCCAGGCCACGCCCGTGCCCTTCGCCGCACGGGCACGGGTTGGCGGCAAGGACGAGCTGCACCCTCGCGGGGAAGGTCACCTGCTCCCGAGCCCGGGCGATGACGACCCGGCCGGACTCCAAGGGCTGGCGCAACGCCTGCAGCACGGACGTGGGGAACTCCGCTGCCTCGTCGAGGAAGAGCACGCCGTTGTGCGCCTGCGACACCGCTCCGGGGAGCACCGCCCCCGACCCGCCACCGACCAGCGCCGCCACGGACGCCGAGTGGTGCGGAGCGACGAAGGGGGGTGTCGGGTCGACCGCGGCACCGGCCGGTACTGCGCCGACGAGCGAGCGCACCGCGAGGCTCTCGAGGGCCTGGTCCTGGCTCAGCGGCGGCAGGATGGTGACCATCCGCTCGGCAAGCATCGTCTTGCCCGAGCCGGGCGGTCCGGTGAGCAGGACGTGGTGGCCTCCCGCGGCCGCCAACGTCAGAGCCGAGCGAGCCTCGTGCTGCCCGGAGACCTCGGCCAGGTCGATGACCCGCCCCGACGGTGGCGGCACCGGCTCCGGGTCCGGCGCTTCGGGCAGCTCCTCGCCTGATCGCGCCGCCCGGTACAGCGAGACGAGGTCGCCCAGCCGCCGGGCGGTCACGACCCGGACCCCGTCGACGAGACGGGCCTCAGCGACGTCCTCCGGCGCGACGACGACGCAGCGGCAGCCTCCTGCCCGCGCGGCGAGCACCGAGGGCAGCACGCCGACCACATGCCGGAGCTGGCCGTCCAGACCCAGCTCGGCGACGTGGACCACCTCCCGCACGGCCTGCACCGGCAGCTCACCTGCCGCGGCGAGGGCTCCTACCGCGATGGCCAGGTCGAAGCCCGTGCCGTGCTTGGGGATCGCCGCCGGTGAGAGGTTGACCATGACCTGACTGCTGTTGAGCGAGAACTCTGCCGAGAGCACAGCCGCGCGCACCCGCCCCGGCGCCTGGCGCAGCGCCCGGTCGGGCAGGCCGCCGATGTCGAACGCCGGCAGACCTCGCCCGATGTGACACTCGACGTCGACAAGGTGCCCACTGACTCCCCGCAACGCCACCGCCCTGGTCACCGCGATACTCATCGGCCGACCCCCTGGAGATGGGTCACGGTGTAGCTCCCGTCCGGGTGCCGCAGCAGCCCGACGACATCGATCCGCACCGACGCGTAGCGCTCGTCCTGAGCCTCCAGCCAGCAGCCGGCGAGGCGGCGGAGACGGGCGAGCTTGGCCCGGGTCACCGCCTCCGCCGGGGTGCCGAAGGTGGAGGATCGCCGGGTCTTCACCTCGCAGATCACCGCCGTCGGCCCGTCGCGCAGGACGAGGTCGATCTCTCCGACCGGGCACCGCCAGTTGCGCTCGACCACCTCCATGCCCAAGCCGGTGAGGTAGGCCTCGGCGGCCTGCTCCCCCTCGGCTCCTACCGTGCGCCGGTCATCGACCGCCTCGTGTCCCATGCGGACCACCTCCGCACGCGAGTCAACGCCGACAGCGTTCGGCGGGGCACTCCCCCTTCGCCCGCTGTGGAAAGGTCACGGCCCACCCGAGGCGGTGTGGACGGGCGCCGGGGTCAGAACCCGCTCTTGGGCACCTCGAGCTCGCTCTTGGCGAGCTCCTCGACGTTGACGTCCTTGAAGGTGACCACCCGGACCTGCTTGGCGAAGCGAGCCGGACGGTAGATGTCCCACACCCAGGCGTCCTCGAGGGTGACCTCGAAGTACACCTCGGCACCCTCTCCACGCACGTCGACCTGGACCGAGTTGGCCAGGTAGAAGCGGCGGTCGGTCTCGACGACATGGCTGAAGAGGTGCACGACGTCGCGGTACTCGCGGTAGAGCGCGAGCTCCATCTCGGTCTCGTACTTCTCCAGGTCCTCGGCACTCATCAGGGCAGCCTCTCCGCGCTGTCGGTCGGCGGGCAGGTGACCTCGCCATCATGCACCACGCCGGGCAGGCTCCAGGACCGCCGGTGCAGCGCGCACGCGCCGTGCCGGGTCAGGGCGTCGAGATGCGCGCTGGCGGAGTAGCCCTTGTTCTCGCCCCAGCCGTACTCGGGGTGCTGCTCCGACAGCTCGATCATCAGGGTGTCCCGGCTGACCTTCGCCAGCACGCTCGCGGCCGCGACCGACGAGCACGCCATGTCGGCCTTGATCATCGTGCGTACCGGAGGGGTGGCCGGTCCGTCCGCCAGCTCGGCGAAGAGTCCTACCTGCTCCGGGTCGCTGAGCCAGTCGTGGTTGCCGTCGAGGATGACGATGTCGGGCGTGACGTCCAGCGCCGCGAGCGCGCGCCGGCCCGCCAGCCGCAGCGCCGCCATGATCCCGACCGCGTCGATCTCGGCCGGGGAGGCGTGTCCCACCGCGCTGGAGAGCGCCCACCGGCACAGCCTGGGGACCATGGCTCCCCGCGCGGCCGGGGTCATGAGCTTGCTGTCACGCACCCCAGCAGGGGCGGAGCGGCACGACTCGTCGATCACGACGACGCCGACGCTCACCGGCCCGGCGAGGGCGCCGCGTCCCACCTCGTCCATCCCGGCGAGGACGGGGTAGCCCTGGCGTTGCAGATCGCGCTCGACCCGCAGGCTGGGCTTCTTCGGGAGGCGGCGCGATCCCCCCTTCGCCCTGGTGGGCCGGAGCTGCTGGCTGCTCATCTGCTCACCTCGCGGCGACGAGCCGCCCCGAGAGGTCGTCCGCAGCGCGGATCCGCGGCAGGTCGGCGTAGGCCTCGGCATGGTTGGACAGGCGTCCGAACCGGCCGAAGGGCCAGACGATCACCTCGGCCTTGCCCACCACCTTGTCGATCGGCACGGAGCCGTCGGCCCCGGTGGACGAGGGGTCGTGGAAGCGCGAGTCCGCGCTGTCGTCCCGGTTGTCGCCCATCACCCACACGCGGTCGCGAGGGACGGTGATGTCGAACTCGAGGTTGCTCGGCTCGACCCCAGGCTTGATGTAGGCGGACTCGTCGACCGCCTTGCCGTTGATCATCATCCGGCCCTCGGTGTCGCAGCACTGCACCCGGTCACCGGGCAGCCCGACGACCCGCTTGATGAGGTGCCCTTCGGAGGTGTCCGGGAGCAGACCGACGAAGGTGAGGCCGTCGCGGACCGCGTTGAGCACGGCGCCGTGGTTGGCCTGCTGGACCTCGCCGAGCCAGTCGCCCGGGTCCTCGAAGACGACGACGTCGCCGCGCTCGATCTCCAGCGGTCCCGGCGTGAGCTTGGAGACGATCACCCGGTCGCCGACGAGGAGGGTGTTCTCCATGGACTCGCTGGGGATGTAGAAGGCCTGCAGCAGGAAGGTCTTGACGACGAAGGACAGGGTGAGCGCCATCGCGAGGACGATGACCGTCTCCTTGACGGCCGCGCCGGCGCGCGCGCCGAGACCGGGTCGGTCCTGGTGGTCAGATCCGCCGCGGGAGCCGTCGTCCTCGGCGTCGGTGCGCGGCGAGTCGGCGTCAGTGGCCACGTAGTCTCCTTGTCGCTCCTGGCCCAGGGGTGGCCCGGAGCGCAGACAGTATCGCTGACCGCGTCGGCGCGACGCACATCGGTCCGGGGAGCGCCGGTGGCACGCTCACAGCACCCCCGCACGCGGTAGCGGCCAGTAGCGGAGCACGACCTCACCGACGACGTCGTCGACCGGGATCATCCCGCCGCCGGGTGCCCCGAGCCGGGAGCGGGAGTCGAGGGAGTCGGAGCGGTGGTCACCGAGGACGAAGATCCGCCCCTGCGGGACGACGACGTCGAAGGGGGACGAGCAGGCCTGCTCGTCCTCGGCGAGATAGTCCTCGGTCACCCTCTCGCCGTCGCGGACCAGTCCTGCCTCGGGGGTGCAGCTCAGCCGCTGGCCCCCGACCGCGGCGACCCGCTTGAGGTAGTCATGCTCGCCGAGGGAGACGCCGACGGCCGAGGCCAGACCGGACAGCGTGCGTCCCAGCAGCCCGTCGGACATGTACGGGCTGCGGTCGGCCGGCGCCATGGTGCCGGTGCCGTCGAAGACGATGACGTCGCCGGGTCGCAGGTCCCCGGTCGCGGTCTTGGCCACGACCACCCGGTCTCCCGCGCGGATCGTCGGCGACATCGAGGCGCTCGGCACGTAGAAGGACTCGATGACGAAGGCGCGGAGCAGCATCACGACGAGGACGGCCGCTCCGAGGTGCAGGAGCAGCCGCCGGCCGCGACGCGAGACGACCCCCGCCCCGGCGGGGGCGAGGGTCGTGCGCTCGTGGTCGGTGGTCATCACCGTCAGCCTAGGGCCGCTGGAGCCCGAAGGGCGTCAGGCCGGCCGACGTCAGCTGGCCGGGGTCTCGCGACGCTCGCGGATCCGGGCCGCCTTGCCGCGCAGGTCACGCAGGTAGTACAGCTTCGCGCGGCGCACGTCACCGCGCATCGCCACCTCGATCTTGTCGATGTTCGGCGAGTGCAGCGGGAAGGTGCGCTCCACGCCGACGCCGAAGGAGACCTTGCGGACGGTGAAGGTCTCACCGATCCCGCCGCCGTGGCGCCGGATGACGACTCCCTGGAACACCTGGATACGCGAGCGCGTGCCCTCGATGACCTTGGTGTGGACCTTGACGGTGTCGCCGGCCCGGAAGTCGGGCAGGTCGGTCTTCATCGAGGCCTGGTCGATCGCGTCGAAACGCTGCATGGCTGTCTCTTCCCGCGGGCGCCACAGGCCGCCCACCGTCCTAGGTCGTGTGAGTCGCGTCCGCTCCGCCGCGTGGTCTCCTGACCACTCCCCCTGTGGCAGGGGCGGGGTTCGCGTCGGACGCGCTGGACGATTCTGCCAGAGCGGGCACCCGGACCTGAAATCGCCGGCTCAGGGGCGGCGCTTGATCAGCTCGACCGTGCCGGTACCCGGGCCGGGGCCGACGACCTTGTACCCCGCCTTGCGGAACATCCGCCGCTGCTCGGCGATGTCGTGCCCTGCCTCGAGGACGAAGGTCGTCACGTCCGGCGGAGCGAGCCGCTCGGCGTAGCCGATGAGCGCGTGGCCCAGGCCCCTGCCCTGCAGGTCGGGCGCCACCATGAGCCGCTCGATCTGCCAGACCTGCGGGTCCTCCGGGGAGCGGCGCACCCGGACCGAGGCCACGAGGCGGCCCTCGGACCGGAAGGTGTGCGTGGTCCAGCTTTTCAGGCCGGCCTGCACCTCTTCCACCCCTTCGGCGGGCGCTCCGCGCCACTGCCGCGGTTCCGCGGTCAGCTCGCTCCAGCACGCCTTCTGCAGGGTGACGATCTCCCCCACCTCGGCGGGCGTGGCGATGCCGTGGTCGAGGTCGGCGAGCCCGTCGACACCGAGCGCTCCTGACCTGGGGAGCAGGTCGGGCCGGCGCGCCGCGGTGCGCTCGAGGCGCTGCTGGTGACGCCACCGCTCGATCCGTGCGTGGTCGCCGGAGAGCAGCACCTCGGGCACGGGGCGTCCGTCCCACTCGGCGGGCTTGGTGTAGAGCGGGTACTCGAGCAGCCCCCCTTCGTGGCTCTCCTCGACGAGGGACTCGGCGTTGCCGACCACCCCCGGCAGCAGCCGCACGACGGCCTCGATCATGGCCATCGCCGCGACCTCGCCGCCGTTCAGCACGTAGTCACCGAGGGAGACGACGCGGACCTCCATCCGCTCGGCCGCCCACTCGTAGACCCGCTCGTCGATCCCTTCGTAGCGACCGCAGGCGAAGGCGAGCCAGCCTCGCCCGCTCAGCTCGCGCGCCATCGCCTGGTCGAACGGCTGTCCGCCGGGACCGGGGACGATGAGGACCGGACGCTCGCCGGGGGCGTCGGCGGTGCCGAGCACGTCGGTCAGCGCCTCGCTCCACGGCTGGGCCGACATCACCATGCCCGCGCCGCCGCCGTAGGGGGTGTCGTCGACGGTGCGGTGCCGGTCGTGGGCGAAGTCGCGCAGATCATGCACCCGCAGGTCGACCAGGCCGTCGCGGCGGGCCTTGCCGATGAGGGAGAGGTCGAGCGGGGCGAGGTAGTCCGGGAAGATCGAGATGACGTCGAGGCGCATCAGCGCTCCTCCCGCGCGATGTCGAGCAGGCCCGCAGGGGCGTCGAGCGTCACCCTGCCGGAGTCGATGTCGACCGACGGCACGATCTGCTCGACGAAGGGGACGAGGGCCTGCGACCCGTCCGTGAGGGTGAGGACCAACCGGTCCTGGGCGGCACCGATCTCGAGGCCGGAGACCGTGCCGACGGGCTCCCCGCCAGGGGTGATCACGGACAGACCCACGAGGTCCTCCTCGTACCATCCCTCGTCGCTGTCGGCGTCTGCGCCAGGGTCTCCGGCCTCGCCGGGCTCGTCGCCAAGGAGGAGCCGGGTGCCGCGGAGGGACTCAGCACCGGTGCGGTCAGGGATCTCCTCGAAGCGCAGCAGCCAGATACCCCGGTGGACGCGCGTCTGGGCGATCGTCAGCGTGCGAGGCACGCCGCTCCCTGGCTCGGCCTCGGTTCGCAGCACGGTCCCGGGAGTCAGCCGACGCTGCGGGTCGTCGGTGTGCAGCTGGACGGTCACCTCGCCGCGCAGGGCGTGCGGCTTGCCGATCCGGGCGACGACGTGGGGTTGCGGCATGGGTACCAGGGTAGGACGCACGACGAGGGGCCCCGACCATGCCGGTCGGGGCCCCTCGATGCTCGGACCGCTCAGCGGTCGCGGTCGGTGTCGACGATGTCGATCCGCACGCTGTCTCCACCGGCGAGGGCGGACATCACCGTGCGCAGCGCCGTCGCCGTCCGACCCGACCGGCCGATGACCCGGCCGAGGTCGTCGGGGTGGACGCGGACCTCGAGGACGGTGCCGCGACGCAGGTTCTTCTCCCGCACCGCGACCTCGTCCTTGTGGTCGACGATCCCGGTGACCAGGTGCTCCAGCGCCTCGTCGAGCACGGTCAGGCCTTGTCCTCAGTGGACGCCTCGGTGGCCTCGGAGGCGGGAGCCTCGGTGGCCTCGGGCTCGGTCTTTGCGTCGTCGGCGACCGTGGTCTCCGCGGTCGCGGCCTCGGCGGCGTCGGCCTGTGCCGCGTCCTTCTCGGCCTGCTCGGCGGCCTCCTTCTCGGCCTTCTCCGCGGCGGCCTTGTCGGCCTTCTTCTTTGCGGTGATGGCCTCGTGCTCCTCGCCCTCCTTGCCGGCGGAGGCGAGCGCGGCCTCGTACAGGTCCTTCTTGGAGGTCTTGGGCTCCTTGACCTTGAGGTTGCCGGAGTCGACGATCTCGATGAGCCGGGCGACGGCCTCGGTGGGCTGGGCGCCGTTGGCGATCCAGTGCTTCGCCCGCTCCATGTCGATGTCGATGAGCGAGGGCTCCTCGGTCGGGTGGTACTTGCCGATCTCCTCGATGGCGCGCCCGTCCCGCTTGGTGCGCGAGTCCATGACGACGACGCGGTAGTACGGGGCGCGGATCTTGCCCATGCGCTTGAGTCGGATCTTGACAGCCACGGTGGTGGTCTCCTTGCAGATCAAGGGGCACGGCGAGACCGCACCGATCTGGTGTGCGGGGAGCCGTGACCCGGGGTAGGCATCCGCCCGCAGCATGCGGGCGGAAGGTGTACAGCGGGACAGTCTGCCACCGGCGGCACCCGTCCGCCCAATCCCCGGCTTCGGCGAAGGGGGCGAGCTCACCCCCTTCGCGCGCGGCTCAGCGGATCCGGCGGCCGCGCAGGACGACGTGCCGAGGGGCCTGGCAGGTGCGCACGTCCACCCTCGGGTCCCTCTCGAGGACGACGAGGTCGGCATCCTCCCCTTCGTCCAGGCCCGGACGACCGAGCCAGGTGCGGGCCGTCCAGGTGGCGGCCGAGAGCGCCTCGAGCGGGCTCATCCCGGCCCGGGTGAACAGCTCGATCTCCTGGGCGACGAGCCCGTGCTCGATCGAGCCTCCCGCGTCGGTGCCGACCATGACCGGGATGCCCGCCTCGTGCGCCGCTGCGACCGTGGCGAAGCGGCGCTCGTGCAGGTCGAGCATGTGGCGGTGGTAGTCGGGGAACTTCTCGCGGGCCGACTCGGCGATCGAGGGGAAGGTCTCGATGTTGACCAGGGTCGGGACGATGGTGATGCCCTGCTCGGCGAAGGTCGCGATCGAGCTGTCGTCCAGGCCGGTCGCGTGCTCGATGCAGTCGGTCCCGGCGGCGGCGAAGTCGTGCAGGGACTGCTCGCCGAAGCAGTGGGCGGTGACGCGGGCGCCCTCCTCGTGCGCGGCGGCGATCGCCTCGGTGAGCACGTCGACCGGCCAGCACGGGGCAAGGTCACCGACCTCACGGTCGATCCAGTCACCGACGAGCTTGACCCAGCCGTCGCCGGCGCGGGCCTCGGCGCGGACCCGGGAGACGAGCTGCTCGGGCTCGACCTCCCAGGCGAAGTTGCGGATGTAGCGCTTGGGCCGGGCGATGTGCCGGCCCGCACGGATGACCTTGGGCAGGTCGTCGCGCTCGTCGATCCACCGGGTATCGGCGGGCGAGCCGGCGTCGCGCAGCAGCAGGGCGCCGGCGTCACGGTCGGTGACCGCCTGCTCCTCTGAGGTCGCGTCGTCGACCGCTCCCCCGGCACCGAGCCCGACGTGGCAGTGGGCATCGACGAAGCCGGGCAGCACCCAGCCGGTGATCGTGTCCCAGTCGGTGCCCGTGGTCGGGGCGGTGTAGGTGATCTTCCCGTCGACCACCCAGAGCTCGTCGACGACGTCCTCTGGCCCGCGAAGGATTCGGCCGGTCACGTGCAGCGCGGTCATGCTCGGCACCCTAGCGCCGTCCCGCCCCCACCTCCCCGCGCGCTACCACGCAGTACTGGTCGTGATCACAGCTACTACTGCGTGGTAGCGGGCGAAGGGGGTCAGTCGTCGGCGGTGAGAGCCCGCCGGATGATCCGCTCGAAGACCTCGGGCTGCTCGGCGTGCACCCAGTGCCCGGCGTCCTTGACCGTCACCAGCCGCGCGTACGGGAAGTACTCGCGCATCGTCTCGGTCATCTCGTCCTTGACGTAGCCCGAGTCCTCCCCGCCGACCCAGGTCACCGGCCCCTCGTAGGTCAGCCCTTCGGCCTGACCGGCGGGCCAGCCGCGCAGCTGCTCGAGCGAGCGCGCGAGGAGGTCGATGTTGAGCTGCCAGCGCCAGCCGTCGTCGGTGCGCCGCAGGTTCTGCAGGATGAAGGCGCGCACGCCCTTGTCCGGGATGTCCTCGCTCAGGGCGTCGTCGGCGTCGGCGCGCCGCTCGATGCTGCCGAGGTCCAGCTCCTGCATCGCGGTGACGAAGCGGTCGATGTCCTCGGTCTCCTCGTAGTCGACCGGCGAGATGTCGACGACGACCAGCCGGTCGAGCAGCTCGGGGTGGCGCAGTGCCAGCATCATCGCGATCTTGCCGCCCATCGAGTGACCGACGACGGTCCAGGATCCGGAGTCGTCGATCCCGACGAGGGTCTCGGCGAGCGCGTCCGCGGCCTGCGCGTAGTCGAACTCTTCGGTCCACGGCGAGCGGCCGTGGTTGGGCATGTCGACCAGGGTCGACGTCGCGAGGTCCGAGGTGCTGCCGGCGACGGTCCCCCAGTTCTTGCCCTGACCGAAGAGGCCGTGGCAGTAGGCGACCCGCCGCTCGCCCTCCCCCTTCGTCGTCGTGTGCAAAGTCAGCTGCTCAGAGGTCACGACCGGTCACCTCTCGAGGAACTTCTCGAAGCCCTTGGGCAGCTGGCTCGGGTCGAGGTCGGGCATCCCGCCCTGACCCGCTCCACCGCCGAAGGCGCTGCCCGTAGGACCGCCGGCGGACCGGCCGCGCGCCCGCTCGGCCGCCTCGCGCTCCTGCTGGGCGCGCTTGGCCGGGTTGCCGGACTTGCCCTTCTTCGGCTTCTTGGCCGGCTTCTTCTTGCCGCCGCCGCCCATCCCAGGCATCCCCGGCATGCCCGGCATGCCACCGCCGCGGGTGAACTGCTTGATCGCCTTCTGCGCCTGCTCGAAGCGTTCCAGCAGCTGGTTGACCTCGGAGACCTGCACGCCGGAACCCTTGGCGATGCGCGCGCGGCGCGATCCGTTGATCTGCTTGGGGTGGCTGCGCTCGAAGGGGGTCATCGAGCGGACCATCGCCTCGACCCGGTCGAACTCGCGCTCGTCGAGCATGTCGAGCGCCCCGCTCATCTGCCCCATGCCCGGCATCATCTTCAGCATCGACTTCAGGCCCATCTTCTTCACCGCGGCCATCTGGCTGAGGAAGTCGTCGAAGGTGAAGTCCTCCTCGGCGAGCAGCTTGCGCTGCATCTCCTCGGCCTGGCCGCGCTCGAATGCGCGCTCGGCCTGCTCGATGAGGGTGAGCACATCGCCCATGTCGAGGATCCGCCCGGCCATCCGGTCGGGGTGGAAGACCTCGATGTCGCGCACGCCCTCGCCGGTGGAGGCGAACATGATCGGGCGCCCGGTGGTCCCGGCGACCGAGAGCGCGGCACCACCGCGGGCGTCGCCGTCGAGCTTGGACAGCACGACGCCGGTGAAGTCGACCCCCTCCTGGAAGGCCTGCGCGGTCTCGATCGCGGCCTGACCGATCATCGCGTCGATGACGAAGAGGACCTCGTCGGGCGAGATGGCGGAGCGGATGTCGGCGGCCTGCTGCATCAGCTCGGCGTCGACGGCGAGCCGGCCGGCGGTGTCGACGATGAGCACGTCGTGCTGGCGCGCCTGGGCCTCGGCGAGGCCGGCGCGGGCGACGGCGACCGGGTCACCGTGCGAGCGGGTCCCCTCGGCGCTGCCCCCGACGTCGTGGCCGCCGATGTTGCCGCGCTCGGGCGCGAAGACCCGGACCCCGGCCCGCTCGCCGACGACCTCGAGCTGGGTGACGGCGTTGGGCCGCTGCAGGTCGGCCGCGACGAGCAGCGGGGTGTGCCCCTCGTCCTTGAGCCGTGCGCCGAGCTTGCCGGCGAAGGTCGTCTTGCCCGACCCCTGGAGGCCGGCGAGCATGATCACCGTCGGTGGCCGCTTGGCCAGGGTCAGCTCGCGGGTGTGACCGCCGAGGATCTCGGTGAGCTCCTCGTTGACGATCTTGATGACCTGCTGCGCGGGGTTGAGTGCCTGGCTGACCTCCGCGCCGGTGGCGCGCTCGCGGATCGCGCGGGTGAACTCCTTGACGACCGGCAGGGCCACGTCGGCGTCGATGAGCGCCATCCGGATGTCGCGGACGGTCTTGTTGACGTCGGACTCGGACAGGCGCCCCTTGCCCCGGAGGTTCTTGAACGTCCCGGTCAGGCGGTCAGACAGGCTGGTGAACACCCGCCCTAGGGTACGGGGCGTCTCACCCGGGCGGGTCGCACGTGTCGATGAGGGCCGCGAGGACCTGGGCCACCCGTCCCGGCGTGAGGGGTGCACCCTCGGCGCCGACGACGTAGAAGGTGTCGACCGCTTGCCCGGCCCGGGTGCTGATGTGGGCGGAGAGCACGTCGAGGCCCTCCTGGGCCAGGCAGCGTCCGAGGTCGTGCAGCAGCCCGGCCCGGTCCTCGGCGCGGACCTCGAGGACGGTGGCGCGGGCGCTGGACCCCGGCAGCACGAAGGCCCGGCTCGGCCCCGCCGCCGAGGACCTGCGCGCCCGGCCCAGCCGGCGGTGCAGCGATCCCAGCCCCGACCGGTCGCCACCGGCGAGCCGGGTGAGACCGGCGGCGATCCGGCTCGGTTCCGGACCGTCGCCTCCGGGCGACTCGACGACCCAGGTGTCGGCCGCGATGCCGTCCTCGGTGCGCAGCCGGGCGCTGCGCACGGTGAGCCCGTGGGCGGCGAGGACCGCCGCGGTGTCGGCGAACAGCGCCGGCCGGTCACGGTCGTAGACCGTGACGGTCCAGCCGTCGCCGGCCGGGTCGACGGTGACGAAGGGGTGACCCTGGCCGATCCGGTCCTGCGCGGCCTGCGGCAGGCAGACCGGAGGCTGTGGCGAAGGGGGTGCAGCAGGGCCGGCCTCGAGCTCGGCGCGGACGGTGTCGGCGAGAGCGGTAAGGAGGGTGGCCCGCCAGTCGGTCCAGGTGGTCGGTCCGGCGGCCTGGGCGTCGGCGATCGTCAGGGCGAGCAGCAGCTCGAAGGTCTCCCGCTCTCCTCGCACCGTGTCGACGGCGGCGCGGATGGTCGCGGGGTCCTGCAGGTCTCTTCGGGTGGCGAGCTCGACGAGGGTGAGGTGCTCTCGCACGAGCAGCTCGAGGGTGCCGGCGTCCTGCTCGCTCAGGCCCAGGCGGGCACCGATCCTCGCGGCGATCCTCGCCCCGGTCTCGCTGTGGTCGTGCGCCCCGGCGATCTTGCCGATGTCGTGCAGCAGGGCGGCGAGCAGCAGCAGGTCGGGTCGGCGCACGTCCCTGGCCCGCGCCGACGCGCGGACGACCGTCTCGAGGAGGTGCCGGTCGACGGTGTGGATGTGCACGGCGTTGCGCTGCGGCCGGGAGCGCACGGCGCCCCACTCCGGGATCCAGCGCTGGACCAGCCCGACCTGGTCGAGGTCCTCCCAGGCCGGGACGAGGGCCGGTCCGGCCGCGAGCAGCTCGGTGAGGTGGGTCAGGGCGCCTTCCGGCCACGGGTCGGGCAGGTCCGGGCTGCGCGAGAGGTTGCGCAGGGTCTGCGGCGAGAGGCGCAGGCCGCCGCGGGCCGCGACGACGGCCGCCCGCAGCGGGAGCCCGGCGTCAGACCCGATCTGCTGCCTCGACCCCAGGACCGCCTCGCCGTCGTGTCGGAAGACGCCGTACCCCAGCGGGGTCATCGCCGGGCGCCGTGGGCCGACCCGCAGGGTTCGCGCGCGCTGGGCCTGCCCGGCGCGGCGCGTCGCGGCGTCGAGGGACCACGCGATCGACCGGGAGGCGGTGGCGACCTCGGTGAGCAGGGCGTCGGAGTCGTCGTGGCCGAGCAGTGCGGCGACGGCGTCGGCGTCGTCGCGCAGCAGGCGGTCTCGTCCCCGCCCTGTGCTCAGGTGCACGGCGTCCCGGACGTCGAGCAGGGCGCGGTGCGCCGCATCGAGCGGTCCACGGTCGCGGTCGGTGAGCCAGGCCCGGGTGAGGGCGGAGAGCACGGTGACGTCTCGCAGGCCGCCCTTGGCCTCCTTCAGGTCCGGCTCGAGGGACTGCGCCAGCTCGCCGAAGCGGGCATGCCGGGCGCGGACGAGGTCGAGCAGGGCGGGCAGCTGGGTGCGGGCGTCGGCGCGCCAGTCGTGGGCGACCGTGCTGCGCGCCGCGGCGACGAGGTCGGGGTCACCGGCGATCAGCCGCAGGTCGAGCAGACCGGTCGCGGCTGCGAGGTCGGCGCCGGCCACGCGACGGCACTCGGCCACGGTGCGCACGCTGTGGTCCAGCTTCAGCCCGGTGTCCCAGACGGGGTACCAGATGGCGTCGGCGACGGCCTGCAGGTCCGGGCCGCGCAGGCTGCGGCCGTCGTGCAGCAGGACGAGGTCGAGGTCGCTGAGCGGGCCGGGCACCTGGCGGCCCAGGCTCCCGACCGCGGCGAGCGCCAGACCGGAGCGGTGGGCGGCGGCTGCCTCGAACACGGCGCCCAGCCAGGAGTCGGTCGCCGCGGTGATGGCGCTGCGACGCGCCTCGCCGGCACCCGCGACGGTGAAGTCGCGGGTGCCGGCGAGGTCGAGGCGGATCGCCCGCAGGTCCCCGTCGGCCGGGGTCGAGATGGTGCGCAGTGCCACGGGTCGTCCTCTCGTCGCGGGCCGGTCGTCGGTCGGGTCAGATCGCGTCGATGCCGCGCTCGCCGGTCCGGACCCGCACCACGTCCTCGACCGGTGAGACCCACACCTTGCCGTCGCCGATGCGGCCGGTGCGGCTCGTGGAGACGATCACGTCGACGGTGGAGGCGGCCTCGGTGTCCTCGACCAGCACCTCGAGGCGGACCTTGGGCACGAAGTCGACGGTGTACTCGGCGCCACGGTAGACCTCGCTGTGGCCACGCTGCCGGCCGTAGCCGCTGGCCTCGCTGACCGTCATCCCGGTGATCCCGTAGGTCTCGAGGGCCTCCTTGACCTCGTCGAGCTGGTGCGGCTTGATGATGGCGGTGACGAGCTTCATGCGTGGACTCCTTCGGTGGTCTCGTCGTGGTGACGGGCGTCGTGCTGGATGCCGGCGCTGGTGACGCCGAGCCGGCCGCCGCGGGAGACGAGGTCGTAGCCGGACTCGGCGTGCTCGGCCGAGTCGATGCCGGCGACCTCGGCGTCGTCGGTGATCCTCCATCCCATCGTGGCCTTGAGCGCCAGGGCGATGACGAGGGTCAGGGCGCCGGAGATCACGAGGCTGACCAGGGCCACGGCGATCTGGACCAGGGTCTGATCGAACCCTCCCCCGTAGAGCAGCCCACCCTCCGTGGCCAGCAGCCCGGCGCCGACGGTGCCCCAGAGGCCGGCGACGAGGTGGACCCCGACGACGTCGAGGCTGTCGTCGTAGCCGTACCGGAACTTCAGGCCGACCGCGAGCGCGGCCAGACCACCAGCGACCAGCCCGAGGATGATCGAGCCCACCGGGGAGAGGTTGCCGCAGGCGGGGGTGATCGCGACCAGTCCGGCGACGACGCCCGAGGCGGCACCGATGGAGGTCGCGTGACCGTCGCGCACCCGCTCCACGGCGAGCCAGCCGAGGATGGCCGCGGCGGTCGCGGCGGTGGTGTTGACCCAGACGAGCGAGGCGAGGCCGTCGGCGGCGAGCTCGGAGCCGGCGTTGAAGCCGAACCACCCGAACCACAGCAGGCCGGCACCGAGCATCACCAGCGGGACGTTGTGGGGTCGCATCGCGGTCTTGCCGAATCCGATCCGCTTGCCGACGACGAGGGCGAGGACCAGGCCGGCGATGCCCGCGTTGATGTGCACGACCGTGCCCCCGGCGAAGTCGATGGGCGCGACGTTCGCGGCCCCGTCGGTGACTCCGGTGAGCAGCGCGGCGACGCCGTGCTCGGCACCGGAGAGGATGCCTCCGCCCCAGACCATGTGGGCGATCGGGAAGTAGACCAGGGTCAGCCAGATCGGGGTGAAGACCATCCAGGTGGAGAACTTCACCCGGTCGGCGACGGCACCGGAGATCAGGGCGACGGTGATGATGGCGAAGGTGAGCTGGAACCCGGCGAAGAGAACCTCCGGGATCCACACGTCGGCTCCGAAGACGTCGACGACGGGCATCCCGTCGGCGCCGACGGTGTCGGTCACGCCGTCGACGGCGCTGGCGACGCCGCGCAGGCCGGCGTTCTCCACGGGGTTGCCGAGCAGGCCGGCGATGTCGGAGCCGCCGAAGCTCATCGAGTAGCCCCACAGGACGTAGACGACGCCCGCGACGCCCATGGCGCCGAAGCTCATCATCATCATGTTGAGCACGGACTTGGCGCGGGTCATGCCTCCGTAGAAGAGCGCCAGCCCCGGGGTCATGAGAAGCACGAGGGAGGCGCAGACGAGCATCAGGGCGGTGGCGGCCGCGTCGGTCATCGGTGGATCGGCGGCGAGTGGTGTCAGTGCGTGCATGGAGGACAGCACACGGCACATGTGTTTCACCAGCTGCCGCGGCAGTGTTACGCGTTCGTTTCACCCCACGGCCCGTTGTAAGCGATCGGTTACACCGGCTCCCCCCGCCGCGGTGGAGGTAGGACCGTGGCGCCCAGCCGGGCGTGCCTACCTCGAACGAGTCGGGCGAGCGAGGAGCAGGTCAGCCACCACGGTGCCGGCATGGCTCTGCGGGTCGATGAGGTCGAAATGGTCGGCACCGGGGATCTCGAGCAGGCGCACCGACGTCCGCTCGGCCGCGTACCGGCGCGAGTAGTCGGGGGGCACCACGTCGTCGCGCTCACCGTGCACGAGCACGGTCGGATGAGGGGGCGAAGGGAGCTGGGCCGGGTCCGCGTCGACCGGCAGCGGCGCCCTCGGCCCACCGAGCAGGTCGTCGACGACATGGTCGGAGAGCCCCGCCTTCCTCGCGGCGGCGACGTCGCTCACCGCGGCGAGCGCGACCACTCCAGCGAGCGGAGAGGACAGCGCCCGGGCCGCCAGGAGCGCCAGGTGGCCCCCGGCGGAGTGCCCGCCGAGGACGACGGGGCGAGCGGCGCCCCCTTCGCCCAGCAGGTCGGGGAGCTGGCCGAGCAGCGCGAGGAGGTCGTCGAGGCCCCCCGGCCACTGCCCTCCGGCATCGCCGATGCGGCGGTACTCGGGCAGCACCACCGTGCTCCCGTCGTCGGCCAGCGAGGCCGCCATCGGGCGGAGGTGGGTGCGGTCGTAGCGGTTGCGCCAGAAGCCGCCGTGGACGAGGACGATGACCGGCCGGTCGGGCGCCGCCGCCCCCGTGGCTCGGTAGACGTCGGCGACCCCGGTCTCCACCGCCGCGTACCGGAGCACCGCATCGGGTCCGCGCGCCGGGCGGGTCAGGACATCGCTCACGACGGGCCCGTCACTGCTGGCGCAGCAGGTCGGCGATGGTGTCGATGCCGTGCTCGAGCTCGGCGAAGGAGGTCGTGAGCGGGGCCAGCCCGAGCCGGATCCCCGAGGGCGGGCGGAAGTCGGGGATGACGCCTTGCTCCCAGAGCGCGGGCATGAGTGCCTCGAAGGCGGGATGGTCGATGGTGACGTGCCCGCCGCGCCGCTCGGGGTCTCGCGGGGTCCCCAGCTCGACGCCGAGGTCGGCGAGTCGCTCGTCGACCAGGCCGATCGCGGCCTGGGTCAGCCTTGTCGACTTCGCCCGGATCGCCTCGATACCGACCTCCTCGATGATGTCGAGGGTGGCCTCCATCGCGAGCATCGCCAGCACGGGCGGCGTGCCGCTGATGAAGCGTCGGATGCTCGGCGCGGGGTCGTAGCCAGGCCCCATCTCGAAGGAGTCCCGCACCCCCATCCATCCCTGGATCGGCTGGGTGGCCTCCTCGATCAGCCCGTTGCGGACGTAGAGGAAGGCCGGCGACCCGGGCCCACCGTTGAGGTACTTGTAGGTGCAGCCGGTCGCCATGTCGACGCCCGCGGTGTCGAGCTGCAACGGCAGGACGCCGACGCTGTGGCAGAGGTCCCAGACGACGAGGGCGCCGGCCTCGTGGGCCAGGGCGGTGATCGCCTCGAGGTCGGCGACGTGACCGGAGCGGTAGGCGACGTGGCTCAGCTCGACCACCGCGGTGTCCTCGTCGACCGCCGCGGCCACGTCCTCGGGGGTGACCCCGCCGCGCGGGTCGGGGTCGATCCAGCGCACGGTGCGCCCGGTCTCGGCGGCGATTCCCTCGACGACGTAGCGGTCGGTCGGGAAGTTGCCGCGATCGAGGACGATCGCGGCACGGTCGGGCCGGAGGTCGACCGCCGCCCGCACCAGCTTGTAGAGGCAGACGGTCGTCGAGTCCGCGACCGCGGTCTGGCCCGGGGCGGCCCCGAGGGTGAGCCGCCCGATCCGGTCACCGAGGGTGATCGGGCGCTCGAACCACCCCTCGTCCCAGCCACGGATCAGGCGGGTCCCCCACCCCTTCGCGATGAAGTCCTCGTAGCGCTGCAGCAGCGCCCGAGGCGGGCGGCCGAGGGAGTTGCCGTCGAGGTAGGCCGCGACGGCCGGGTCGTCGGCGGCGACGAAGCGGTCCCGGACACCGCGAAGGGGGTCCGCCGCGTCGAGCGCGGCGATGTCGACCGGGGTCGCTGCGGGGCTCATCGCCCGACCTCGGTGCGCACGTCGAACAGCTCCGGGAAGAAGGTGAGGTCCAGTGCCCGCCGGAGGAACCCGACCCCGGACGAGCCGCCGGTCCCGGTCTTCATCCCGATGGTCCGCTGCACCGTGCGCAGGTGGCGGAAGCGCCACTCCTGGAAGTTGTCCTCGAGGTCGACCAGCTCCTCGCAGGTCTCGTAGGCGTCCCAGTGTGCCGCGGCGTCCTCGTAGATCCGCTTGAACATCGCGGTCACCCCCGGGTGCGCCACGTGGGCCCGGGTCACGTCCCGCTCGAGGACCTCGTCGGGGACCTCGTGCCCCTGCCGGTGGAGGTAGCGGAGGAACTCGTCGTAGAGGCTCGGGCGCTGCAGCAGGTCGGTCAGCAGGGCGTGACTCTCGGGCTCGGAGGTGAAGACGGGGAGCATCGCGGCGTTCTTGTTGCCGAGGACGAACTCGACCGCTCGGTACTGCGCCGACTGGAACCCCGAGGCGCTGGCGAGGAAGCCGCGGAACTGCGCGTACTCGGTGGGGGTCAGCGTCGCGAGGACCGACCACTGCTCGGTGAGCGTCTTCTGGATGTGCTTGACCCGGGCGATCTTCTTCAGCGCGTCGCGCAGGTCGTCCGCGGCGAGGGAGGCCGTCGCGGCCGCCAGCTCGTGCAGGACGAGCTTGAGCCACAGCTCGGTGGTCTGGTGCTGGACGATGAAGAGCAGCTCGTCATGGTGCTCGGGCTCGCTCACCGGCCGCTGCGCGGAGAGCAGCTGATCGAGCCCGAGGTACGAGCCGTAGGTCATCTGCTGGTCAAGGTCGGTGACGATGCCGTCCTCGACGTCGCGCGTGTTGTGCTCGACGCTCATCGGGCGCTCCTCTCGGGGTCTGCGGCGATGCTCCCACGAGACCCGAGCCTGCTCACCCCGAGAGTGCGAGACGATGGAGCGGTGACTCCCCTCCTCGTCTTCGACGGCGACTGCGGCATGTGCACCCGCTCGGCGCGGCTGGCCGAGCGCCTGCGCGCGAGCTCGGGCGACTTCGCCGTGGAGCCCTCGCAGCGCCTCGACCTCCCCGCGCTCGGTCTGAGCCAGGAGCAGTGCGACGAGGCCCTCCAGTGGGTGGCCGCGGACGGGACTATCAGCAGCGCCCAGGACGCGGTGGCCCAGGCCCTCCTCGCGGCACGCTGGTTCGTCCGCCCGCTCGGGGCGATCATCTCTCTCCCCAGCATCAACTCGGTGGCGGGCGTGGTCTACCGCTGGGTGGCCCGCAACCGCCACCTCTTCCCCGGCGGCACCCCCGCCTGCCAGCTACCCGAGCACTAGCCGACGATCGCGTCGACGAAGGCCTCCGGCACGAAGGGGGCGAGGTCGTCGGCGCCCTCGCCCAGCCCGACGAGCTTGACCGGGACGCCGAGCTGACGCTGGACCTGGACGACGATTCCCCCCTTCGCCGTGCCGTCGAGCTTGGTGAGGACGACCCCGGTGACCTCGACCGCCTCGGCGAAGACCTTCGCCTGGGTCAGGCCGTTCTGCCCGGTCGTGGCGTCGATGACGAGGAGCACCTCGTCGATCGGCTGCTGCTTCTCGATGACCCGCTTGATCTTGCCGAGCTCGTCCATGAGGCCGACCTTGTTGTGCAGCCGGCCGGCGGTGTCGACGACGACGCAGTCGGCCTCCATCTCGGCTCCGTGGCGCACCGCGTCGTAGGCGACGGCGGCCGGGTCGGCCCCGTCGCGGTCGCTGCGCACCACCGGCACCCCGACCCGGGCGCCCCACGTCTCCAGCTGGTCGGCGGCCGCTGCGCGGAAGGTGTCGGCCGCGCCGAGGACGACGTCGCGGTCGTTGGCGACGAGCACCCGGGCCAGCTTGCCCACGGTGGTCGTCTTGCCGGTGCCGTTCACCCCGACGACGAGGATGCACGCCGGACGCCCGTCCACGCGGCTGGCAGCCAGGCCCCGGTCCATGCTCGGGTCGACGAGCTCGAGCATGTCTGCGTAGAGCCAGTCCTTGGCGATCTCGGGGTCGGTGGTGGGGTCCACCGCGACGCGGGCCCGCAGCGAGTCGACGAGCTCGGTGGTCGGCTCGATGCCGAGGTCGGCCGCGAGCAGGGTGTCCTCGACGTCCTCCCAGTCCTCCTCGGAGAGGTTGCCCGAGGAGAGCAGGGCGAGCAAGGACTTGCCGATCGCGCTGTTGGAGCGGGAGAGCCGGCTGCGCAGGGCGCGCATCCGGTCGCTCGTCGGGGCCGGGGTCTCCACCGGCGGCGCGGTCGGGGCGGCGAGCACCGGCTCGTCGGGCACCTGCGTATCCGCCGAGCTGGGGGCCGCCTCCGGCGCCTCGGGTGCCTCGGGTGCCTCGGACTCGACCGTCGAGGTGTCTCCCGGCAGGGGCTCGTCGTCGTACTCGGAGGCATCGGCCTCGCGGACGTACCGGTCAGGCTCCTCCTGACCGACGACCTTGCTCTCGTCGGTCGTCGCGGTCGCGTCAGCGGCGGTGGACCCGGAGCGGTCGAACCACTCCGGCGGCTCCTCGTCGGCCGGTCGCGAGGCCGGCTCGACGGTCCCGGCCCGGTCGGGGGCCTTCGCCGGCGTCTCGTCCTGCGGCGCGGCCTTGTCGCTGGGGCGGTCGAGCACGATCGTCCCGCTGCGGTGGTCGGCGGTGCCCTTGGGCCGCTCCGGTGGACGATGCTGCGGCGGCAGCTCCTTCGTCGAGCCACCGCGACCGCGGAGCAGCCCGACGAGCAGACCGATGAGCACCCCCGCGAGGAGGATGGCGACGATGACGTACTCGAGGACGGTGTCGATGAATCCCACGGCACCATCCTCGCAGCCGCCGAGCTCACCCTGCGAGGTGACCGTGCTCCGCAGAGAGCTCCGTCCAGGGCCCCACGGCCTGGACCCGGCCGTCGACGAGGACCACGACCCGGTCGGCCTGACGCAGCGCCGCCCGCTTCGACGTCGCTCCGACCACGGTCACGCCGCGCCGACGCAGCGCCTGCCACAGCTCGATCTCGGTCGTCGCGTCCAGGGCGCTGGAGACGTCGTCGGCGAGCAACAGCTCGGCGTCGGCGGCCAGTGCCCGGGCCAGGGCGAGACGCTGGACCTGCCCTCCGGAGAGCCGCACCCCGCGGTGACCCACGAGCGCGTGGGGCCCGCCGGCGGTCGCCACGTCCGGCTCGAGCCGGGCGTCCTGGACCGGGGAGTCGAAGGCGCGGCTGTAGCCCAGCTGGATGTTGTCGGCGAAGGTCCCCGACAGCACCCGCGGCACCTGGGCGACATACGCCACCTGGCCCGGGCGGAGGAAGACCTCGGGGTCGTCGACCTCGCGGCCGTTCCACAGCAGCGACCCGCGGTGGTCGACCAGCCCGGCGAGGGCGCGCAGCAGGCTGGACTTGCCCGACCCGATCTGGCCGAGGAGGAGCACCAGCTCACCGGCCTCGACGCGCAGGTCGACGTCCTCGACACCGACCGTGCCGTCCTCGTGGACGGCTGTCATCGACTCCAGGGTGAGGGTGCGAAGGGGGATCCGCGGCACGTCCGGCGGCGCCGGGGCGGCGCCGGTGACCAGGTCCACCCCGTCGGGGGTGTCCATGAGGTCGGCGCCGCCGGCCAGGATGCTCGTGGCCTGCTGCCAGGCCCGGGTGCCGGGCGCCTCGGTGACGACGGCTCCCGCGACCCGACCGAACCAGTCGAAGCCGCCGACGGCTCCCACGACGAGGAGCGCGGTGGCCAGCCCCCACCATCCCCACAGGACCGCGGCCCAGGCGACCACCATGCCCGCCTGGACCATGATCATCGGCACGCCCTCGAGCACGGCCTTGACCCGGTGCTCGCGCACCGCGGCCTCGACCCGGCCGCCGTCGACCCGCCGCAGATGGGCGCGCAGCTGCGGGACCCTCCCGGCGAGCTTGACCGTGCGGGCCGACTCCAGGGTCGAGACGAGCGCACGCCCGAACTGCGCCCGGGTCGCCGAGGCGTGCGCGGCCGAGCGTCCCGCCGCGGGCCGCCCGAGCGCGGAGGCCCCGGCAGCGGCGGCGAGCACGGCGAGCAGCACCATCCCGGCCAGCGGCGTGCCGGCAGAGATCGCGGTGATCGCGACGATCGCGAGCCCGTTGACCACGTCGACCCAGCGGTCGGCGTACCGGGCGAAGCGGTCGGCGTCCATGGCGCGGGCGACGATCTCGCCGGCGGGGACGCGATCGAGACGCCGGTCGGCGGTCTGCCCGACGAGGACCGACATCCGCACCCGCAGCATCACCTCGATCCACCACCGCGGGTACCGCACGATCGCGGCGGCGAACATCAGCGGCCCGGCGAGGATCGCCACGACGCACCCGGCCAGCCACCACCACGGCTCGCCCCCGTCGCGCAGCGCCTGGACGGTCCGGCCCCAGGCGAAGCCGGTGAGCGCACCGATCGACCCGGTGAGGGAGAAGCCGAGGAAGAGCGCGACCGAGAGCAGCCCCCACCGCGGCCTGATGGTCAGCGCATGCCAGATGCCCCGAGCCAGCGACGGCCCGTCCCCGGTCACCGGCCGGTCCGGGGGGTCGATGCGGCGACGGCTGCCACCGATGCCGCCGCCCGGGTCCACCGGCGCCGGTGCCGTCCCCCCTTCGCCGTCGTGGGCCGAGGACTGCAGCAGGTCCCGGAAGGGACCGGGCGCGCTCACGAGGTCGGCGCGTCGGCCGCTCTGGATCACCCGCCCGGCCTCGAGCACCGCCACCCGGTCGGCGCGGGCGATGGTGCTGAGCCGGTGCGCGACGAGGATCCCCGTCCGGTCCCGCAGCAGCCGGTCCGACGCCGCGACGACTCGCGCCTCGGTCACCGGGTCCATCCGGGCGGTGGCCTCGTCGAGGACGACGAGCTGGACGTCGCGCAGGAGCAGCCGGGCGAAGGCGACGAGCTGCTCCTCCCCCGCCGACAGCGTCGCCCCTCCCGGACCGAGCACGGTGTCCAGGCCGTCCTCGAGCGCGGCGACCCAGTCACCCAGCCCGAGCTCGGCGACGACCCGCTCGACGGCGTGGCGGTCGACCTCGGCGAAGAGCGCGATGTTCTCGGCAAGGGTGCCGGCGAGGATCTCCGTGCGCTGGGTGACGACGCCGACCGCTCGCCGCAGCTCGGTGAGGTCAAGGTCGAGCACGTCGACCCCGCCGAGGAGCACCGTGCCGGGCTCGGGGTCGACCGCGCGAGAGATGAGGGAGGCGAGCGTCGACTTGCCCGACCCGGTGCGGCCGACGAGGGCGAGGGTCTGCCCGGCCGGCAGGTGCAGGTCGATGTGCTCGAGCGCGAAGGCGCCTTCGCCGTAGCGGAAGTGCAGGTCGGCGAAGCGCAGGTCGAGCTCTCCGGCCGGGACGCCCCGCCCGCCGCGCGGCTCGGGTTCGACGGCCAGCATCTGACGCAGCCGGATCACCGCACCGAGGCCCGCCTGGAGCTCGGGGAGCTGCTCGGCCACCCGGCCGACGATGCTCACGAAGCTCGTCGTGACGAGGAAGAGGGTGACCAGCTGAGCGACGGAGAGCCCGCCCTGGCTAGCCACGGCGATCCCGACGACGGCGATCGCGACGAGCAGCCCGTGCAGCAGCGTCATCCCCCGCACGGTCATGTCGCGCTCGACCTGCAGCACCTCGTGGAACCGGTCGTGGACCACCGAGGAGAGCCGGGCGAGGCGTTGCACGGCGAAGGGGGATCCGCGGCTCGTCCGGAGGTCGTCGCGTCCCGCGACGCCCTCCTCGAGGGCCGCGGCGTGGTCGGTCCAGGCCATCTCCTCGACGACCTTGCGCTCGGCGACCTCGGCCATGAGCGGACGCATCACGAGGTAGGTGCCGGCGGCGAAGACGGGGAAGAGGAACCACGCCGGCCACCACGTCACTGCCGCGACGACCCACATCGGCAGCGCGGCGATGAGCGCACGAAGCGCCATCCAGACCTGCTCGCGGACGAGGGTGCCCACGTCGTGGGTGTCGTCGTCGACCCGGTCGAGCACCTCGCCGACCGCCTGCTCGGAGAGCGAGTGCAGCGGCTGGTCGAGCGCGGCGTCGAGCAGGTCCTCGCGCAGGCGCCCCTCCGCCCGGTCGACGACGGCGGACCACATGACCCGGCCCACGGTGTCGAGCACCCCGCCGCCGACGAGGCACAGCGCCAGCCACAGGACGAGCGAGGTGCTCGCCTGCTCGGCCAGCCGTCCGGCGAGGACGGACCCGGCAGCCTGCCCGATGGCGTACCCGACGAGTCCGAGGATCGCCAGCCCGGCGAGCGGGCGCCGCAGCCGTCGCCACCCGACCTGCCGCTCGGGTGGGGTGGGTGGCCCCTCCCCTGCGCGGGGCGGTGCGGGAGCGGCGAGGGTGGTCATGGCGGACCCGAGCGTATGCCCCCGCCCCGACAACCACCTACCGCATTTCGGCCTCCCCGGCCGTACCCCCTTCGCACCTACCAAGGCAGGTGCGAAGGGCGGTAGGTCAGAAGATCGTCACCCGGTCGCCAGGGGCGAGCCACATGCCGTCGCCCTCGGTCACCCCGAACGCCTCGTGGAAGGCGTCGATGTTGCGGGCGGCGTTGCCGCGCAGGTCCTGCGGCGAGTGCGGGTCGATCGCGAGCAGGCGCTCGGCCTCCTCGCGGCGGGCGTTGCCGCACCACACCCGTGCCCAGCTGACGAAGAAGCGCTGGTCGCCGGTGAGCCCGTCCTCCCCCTTCGCCCGGGCCGCGTCCTCGCCGACCGCGAGCCGGTAGGCGGCGTGACCAATGGCCAGGCCGCCGATGTCGCCGATGTTCTCGCCGACCGTCAGGGCGCCGTTGACCCCCCGGTCGGGAGCGGTCCGGCTGCGCTGCCCGTCGAACTGCGCCTTGAGCGCGTCGGCGAGGGCGGTGAAGCGTTCCTTGTCCTGCGGGGTCCACCAGTCCCGCAGCGCGCCGGTGCCGTCGAAGCTGGCCCCGGAGTCGTCGAAGCCGTGCCCGATCTCGTGACCGATGACCGCCCCGATCCCGCCGTAGTTGCACGCCGGGTCGGCGCCGGGGTCGAAGAACGGCGGCTGGAGGATCGCCGCGGGGAAGACGATCTCGTTCATCCCCGGGTTGTAGTAGGCATTGACCGTCTGGGGAGTCATGAACCACTCGTCGCGGTCCACCGGTCCCCCGAGCTTGGCGATCTCGCGGTCGACGGCGACCTCGCTCGCGCGGCCGACATCGGTCAGCAGGTCGCCGGTCAGCTCCAGGCCGGAGTAGTCCTTCCACCGCAACGGGTAGCCCACCTTGGGGGTGAAGGCATCGAGCTTGGCGAGGGCCTCGCGCTGGGTCTGCTCGGTCATCCACGCCGACCCGGTGAACGAGCGCTCGAACGCGCGCTCGAGGTTGCCGACGAGCTCGACCATCTCGTCCTTGGCCTCGGGCGGGAAGTGCCGCGCGACGTAGAGCCGCCCGACCGCGTCACCGAGCGCATCCTCGACGAGGGCGACCCCCCGCTTCCACCGCGCGCGCTGCTCGGGGATGCCCGAGAGCGTCCGGCCGAAGAGGTCGAAGTGGGCCGCCGCGATCTCGGTGGACAGGTACGGCGCCATAGCGACGACGACGTGCCAGCGCAGCCACGACCGCCACGCCTGAAGACCCACCTCCCGCAGGGTGCTCGCCAGCGACCGGAGGTAGTCGGGCTGGCGCACGACGACTCGGTCCAGCGCCGACCCCGGCAGGCCCCAGCCCTGCGCCCAGGCGTCCCAGTCCATCTCCGGGCACGCGGCCTCGAGCTCGTCGCGGGTCGTGGGGTTGTACGTGGCGACCGCGTCGCGGTTGGCCACCCGGTCGTTGTGGCCGGCGGCCAGCCGCTGCTCGACCTCGAGCACCTGCGCGACCACCTGGTCGGCCCGGTCCTCGTCGGTGCCGGTGAGCACGAGCAGTGCGCGCGCGTGCTCCTGGTAGGCCGCGAGCACCGGGGCGTGCTGCTCCTCGCGGTAGTAGCTCTCGTCGGGCAGACCGAGCCCGGCCTGCTCGAGGTAGACGATGTAGCTGTCGGGGTCGCCGTCGTCGGTGTTGACGAAGGGGGTGAGCAGCCCGTCGACACCCCGTCGGCCGAGGCGGCCCATGGCCGCCGCCAGTGAGCTGAGGTCCTCGACCGCGTCGACCTCGGCGAGGAGCGGGGAGAGGGGCTGCGCCCCCTTCGCGTCGGCCGCCTCGATGTCCATGAAGGCCCGGTAGAGGCCACCGATCCGCTCGGCGTCGGGGTCGGAGCCGGGGTCTGCGGCGACCTCCTCGACGATGTCGCGCACGGCAGCCTCGCTGCGTTCGCGCAGGACGTCGAAGACGCCGTAGCGGCCCCGGTCGGAGGGGATCTCGACGCTGCTCAGCCAGGTGTTGTTGACGTGGCCGTAGAGGTCGTCCTGCGGCCTGGTGCTGGCGTCCAGCGGGTGGTCGAAGTCGGGTGTGGTCGCGGCGTCGTCGGTGATGTCGGTCTCAGGCACGCACGCCAGTCAAGCATGCCGGCCTCAGCTCGAGATCAGGCGGACTTCTTGCGGTTGGCGCTGCTCAGCGCCGACGAGGTCCGGGTCGCCGCGGCGTCCGCGCCGCTGCGCACCTTGACCACGACCCGCTCGCCGCGCGGGGTGAGCAGGTCGCGACCCTCGCGGCGGGCGGGGATGGCGACCAGCCCGAGCACGACGAGCGAGAGCGCGACGCAGACGAGCAGGGCGATCACCATCACGGTCATGCCACCATCATCCACCCTCCCGGCGCGGGCCGCCACCCGACACGCACGGTGGTGGCGGCGTTGACCGTCCCGGGGGTCAGGACGCGACGTCGCGCAGGCGCTGGCTCACGACGGTGGTGATGCCGTCCCCGCGCATCGACACCCCGTAGAGGGCGTCGGCGACCTCCATCGTCTTCTTCTGGTGGGTGATGACGATGAGCTGGCTGGAGTCGCGCAGCTCCTCGAAGAGGGTGATGAGCCGGCCCAGGTTGGTGTCGTCGAGCGCCGCCTCGACCTCGTCCATGATGTAGAAGGGGCTGGGCCGCGCCTTGAAGATCGCGACGAGCAGGGCGACCGCCACGAGGGAGCGCTCGCCGCCGGAGAGCAGGGAGAGCCGCTTGACCTTCTTCCCCGGCGGCCGGGCCTCGACCTCGATCCCGGTCGTGAGCAGGTCGGACGGGTCGGTCAGCGTCAGGCGACCCTCGCCTCCCGGGAAGAGGCGACCGAAGACCCCTTCGAACTGCTCCGCGGTGTCGCGGAAGGCCTCGCCGAAGACCTGCTCGACGCGTTCGTCGACCTCGGCGACGATGTGCAGCAGGTCCTTCTTGCTCTGCCGCAGGTCCTCGAGCTGGGTCGTGAGGAAGGTGTGGCGCTCCTCGAGCGCCGCGTACTCCTCGAGCGCCAGGGGGTTGACCTTGCCCAGGGCCTTCAGGCCGCGCTCGGCGGTGCGCAGCCGCTTCTCCTGCTCCTCGCGCACGTACGGCTTCGGCTCCGGCATGACGAAGTCTTCGCCCTGCTCGTCGGGGCCGGGCACGTGCGGGACGAGCTGGTGCGGCCCGTACTCCTCGGTCAGCACCTCGGGGTCGATGCCGAGCTCCTCGAGCGCCCGCTGCTGCAGGGCCTCGATGCGGAGGGTCTGCTGGGCCCGCGCGACCTCGTCCTTGTGCACCGCGTCGGTCAGCTCCCGCAGCTGGTCCTGCTGGGCGGCCAGGGCGGTGCGCAGCTCGCTCAGTCGTTGCTCCCGCGCGCTTCGGGCCTGCTCTGCGGCCTCCTGCTCGGCCCGGGCCCGGTCGACCGCGCCAGCGAGGACCCCTTCGGCACGCCGGGCTGCCACCTCGACCGCCGCGGCGACCTCGGCCTCGCGCCGCCGCCGCTCGCGCCGGGCCTGGAGGCGCTCTCGGGCGGCGATCTCGTTGCGGGCAGCGCCTTCGAGGGACTCCGCCCGGCCGTGGAGGGCTCGGGCTCGTTCCTCGGTGGTGCGAAGGGAGAGTCGCACCTCGGTCTCGGCGGTCCGGGCCCGGCTGGCCTCGACCTCGAGACGGTCCCGCTCGTCCAGCGACGGCTCGTCCTCGTCGGTGGGATCGGCGCTGGCGCGGTCGAGCCGCTCCTGCAGCTCGGTGACCTCGCCGCGGTCGCGGTCCAGGCCGGCGCCGAGCTCCTCGACCGCCGCGCGGGTGCGCTCGGCCTCGGCCCGCGCGACGCGCACCGTCTGGCCCAGCCCGCCGAGCTGCTCGGCGACGGCGGACATCTGGGCGTCGCTGTCGTGCAGGGCGTCGAGGGCCGCCTGCGCGGCCTCCTCAGCCTGCTCCTCGCGCGTCGTGGCGGCGGAGAGCTCGAAGGTGGCCTGCTCACCGGCCCGGGTCGCTGCGGTGACGGCTTCGCTCGCCTCGTCCAGCGCCGCCTGGACCTCGATCAGGCTCGGGGCGACGGAGGACCCGCCGCGCACGAAGCCGGGCCCGAAGACGTCGCCGTCACGGGTGACGGCGGTGACTCCCGCGGGTGCCAGAGCGAGCGCGGCGTCCTCGTCGGCGACGAGCGCGACGCGCTCGAGCACCTGGGCGAGTGCCGGTGAGACGGCCTTGGGGGCGGTGACGACGTCGATCGCCCACGTGCCACCGGCGGGCAGCTCGGGCCAGCTGGAGCGGTCGACGCTCGTGGCGGTCTCGCCGACGACGAGGTAGACCTGCCCGGCGTCGTCGTCGCGAAGCCGGCGGATGGCGCTGGCGGCGTCGGCGGCGGATGAGACGGCGAGCGCCTCGGATGCCGCGCCGAGGGCGGCAGCGACCGCCCCCTCGTGCCCGCCGGAGACGCTGATCAGCTCGGCGAGGGACCCGAGGATGCTCGGGCCGTCGGAGTTGGCGGCTTCGCGCAGGGCCTGGGCGCCGTCCTTGCGGCGCAGGCTGAGCTCGAGCGCCTCGACGCGGGCCTGCGCGGCGCTGCGCTCCTGCTCGGCCTGTCGCTGGGCCTCTTGCAGCCGGCGTACCTCGGCCGCTGCCTCTTCGTGACGCTCGGCGGCCTGCTCGTAGCGCTCGTCGAGCCCGGCCTCGCTGCCTTCGGCGTCGGCGATGGTGCTCTCGAGCCGGCGGAACTCGCTCTCGGCCTCGCTCGCTCGTCGGTCGGCGTCTGCGATCACCCCGTCGAGACGGCCCAGCTCGGCCTCGGCCGCCTCGACCTTGCTGCGTCGGGCGCTGACCTGCCCGGTGAGCCGGGCCAGTCCCTCGCGCCGGTCGGCGGCGGCGCGCAGCAGGCCCTGGATCCGCTGCTGCTCCTGCGCGAAGGCCGCCTCGGCCGCCTCTCGTGCGCCGGTCGCGTCGGCCAGCCGGTCGGTGATCGCGGCGACCTCGGCGAGCAGAGCCTCCTCCTCCGAGCGGGCCTGCGCCGCCTGCTGTCGCAGCTGCTCGGGGTCGCGACCGGTGGTGCTCTCGTGCTCCTCGTCCTGGCCGAGCAGCCGGACCCGCTCGGCGGCGACCGAGGCGGTCGACCCGAGCCTCTCGGCGACGGAGCGCAGGCCGACGAAGCGTTGCCCCGCCGCGGCGAGCGCGGGCGCCGCCGCGGCCCCCAGCCGCTCCTGCTCGCCGATCTCGTCCCGGGTCTGGGTCAGCGCGTCCTCGAGGGCGCCGCGACGGCGCAGCATCTCGGTCTCGTCGGCGACCTCCTGCTCGAGCGCCGAGGTGCGCTGCACCAGGTCGTCCGCGACGAGACGCAGCCTCGCGTCACGGGCGTCGGCCTGGATCGTCGCGGCCTTGCGGGCCGCCTCGGCCTGGCGACCCAGCGGGCCGAGCTGCCGGCGGATCTCGGTGGTGAGGTCGGCCACCCGAGCGAGGTTGGCCTCCATCGTCTCGAGCTTGCGCAGCGCCTTCTCCTTGCGCTTGCGGTGCTTGAGGACTCCCGCTGCCTCCTCGATCAGCCCGCGGCGCTCCTCCGGGGTCGCCCGGAGCACGGTGTCGAGCTGCCCCTGGCCGACGACGACGTGCATCTCTCGGCCGATGCCCGAGTCCGAGAGCAGCTCCTGGACGTCGAGGAGCCGGCAGCTCGTGCCGTTGATCGCGTACTCCGACCCGCCGTTGCGGAACATCGTCCGGCTGATCGTCACCTCGGTGTAGTCGATCGGCAGCGCACCGTCGGTGTTATCGATCGTCATCGTGACCTCGGCACGCCCGAGCGGCGCCCGCCCGGCCGTCCCCGCGAAGATGACGTCCTCCATCTTGCCGCCGCGCAGGCTCTTGGCGCCCTGCTCTCCCATGACCCACGCGAGGGCGTCGACGACGTTGGACTTGCCGGACCCGTTCGGCCCGACGATGCAGGTGATGCCCGGCTCGAGGGAGAGGTGCGTCGCGGAGGCGAAGGACTTGAAGCCCTTCAGGCTCAGGCTCTTGACGTACACGTCACGCTCTCTCGGTCTTTTGGGCGCCGGCCCCCCCGGCGGTGGGTGGCGCCACCCTACCCGCGCGAAGGGAGCGGCCCCGCCCGCTCAGCGGTCGGTGACCGGCGTGTCGTGACCCTGGTGGTGGGCGCTCGGGCGGGCCGAGGTACCCGCTTCGGCGATCGCCTCGTGGTGGCGGATGACCTCGGCGATGATGAACCCGAGGAACTTCTCCGCGAACTGAGGGTCCAGGCCGGCGTCGTCGGCGAGGGCCCGCAGCCGGTCGATCTGTCGCTCCTCCCGGCCCGGGTCCGCCGGAGGCAGGCCGAGCTCGGCCTTGAGCACCCCGACCCGCTGGGTCGCCTTGAACCGCTCGGCGAGGAGGTGCACCAGGGCGGCATCGACGTTGTCGATGCTCTGACGCAGCTGGTGCAGCTCGGGCGGGGTGTCGCTCACGGGGCCGAGGGTATGTCGGTGCCGCTGGCGAGCACAGCCCGTCTCACGGTCCGAGGCGCGAAGGGGGTGACCGTTCGTCTGAGGCTCCCCGGGGATCTGCGAAGGGCGCACGATCACCTCTGCGGTGACTGGCCACTCGCCCGAGGGCATGACGTGCAGCCTGGCCGGTCCGGACCGGCCTGGAGGTGCCGAGGCACTCGTCGCGGTGCTTCGACCGACACCGCCCACCAAAAGGTCAGGTCGTCATCACCCTGGCTGAGAAGTCCTTGCCACTTGTGCCATCTGGTCAGAAGTGGCGGGCGAGTCGCGCGACCCGCCCGCCACTTCTGCCCCCAGGGCAGATCTGGCGCACCGCGCACACGACGAAGGGTGTTCGCGCCCGGTCGGACCCGTGTCCGACCAATCCCCTACTTCTCGACGAAGGTGTCCAGGCCACCCTTCGGCTGCGCGTCCTGGCGCACCACGGCGGTCACCTCACCCCGGCGCTCGGCGGAGGACGGTTGCTCCTCGAGGAGCTGGTGCAACCGGTCCAGCGCGGCCGGCTCACCCTCGGCGACCACCTCCACCCGCCCGTCCTCCATGTTCCGGGCGTGGCCGAGCAGGCCCAGCTCGAGGGCCCGGGCGCGGGTCCACCATCGGAACCCGACGCCCTGGACCCGCCCGCGGACGAAGAAGGTGGCGCGGCTGGTCGTCGTCTCGCTGCTCACCCGCACGACGGTACTGCGGTGCGCCTCCCCGGCGAACGCGCGCGAGCGACCTACCGTGACGCTGTGGGCGCCGCACTACCGCAGACATCGCCTGCCCGAGCGCACGAGCACGCCGGGCAGCCGGCGACGTCGCGCCCCGAGCGCGGCCGCCCGGGGCGGGGACACCTCCCCGGTCTGGACGGCCTGCGGGCGGTGGCGATCGTCGCCGTCCTCCTCTTCCACCTCGACCCCGACTGGCTGCCCGGCGGCTTCCTCGGGGTCGACGTCTTCTTCGTCATCTCCGGCTTCCTCATCACGACCCTCCTCGTGCGCGAGCGCGAGGGCACGGGCCGGATCGACCTGCCGGCGTTCTGGACCCGGCGTGCCCGCCGGCTGCTGCCCGCGCTGCTCGTCGTCGTCCCGGCCTGCATCCTCATCGCCCGCACCGTCGAGGCCGACCTGCTCGTCGGGATCCGACGCCAGGCTCTCGGGGCGCTGACCTTCTCGACCAACTGGCTCGAGATCGCCCAGGGCAGCGACTACTTCCACGCGACGTCGCCGCAGCTGTTCATGAACTTCTGGTCCCTCGCGGTGGAGGAGCAGTTCTACCTCTTCTGGCCCCTCGTGACGGTCGCGCTGCTGGCGGTTCACCGCCGCCTCGGGCTGCGGTGGGGGGTCATCGCGGGGGTGGTGCTGGGGTTCGGCGTGATCTCCGCGACCCTCATGGCGGTGCGGTACGACCCGGCGGACGTCACCCGGGTGTACTACGGCACCGACACCCACCTCGTCGGTCTCATGCTCGGGGCCGCTCTCGCCCTCGCCTGGGCGGGACCCTCACGCGCGGGGACGACGACGCCTCGGTGGCATGCCTGGCGGCGCGGCATCGTCCTCGGCTCGCTCGTCACCCTCGGCGCCCTGCTCGTGCTTGCCGGTGAGGGGTCGTCGTGGACCTTCCGCATCGGGATCCCCGCGGCGTCGCTGGCCACCGCCCTGCTGATCCTCGCGGCCGTCGAGCGCCCCGGTGCGCTGCGCTCAACCCTGGAGCTGGCGCCGCTGACCTGGATCGGTCGACGCAGCTACGGGCTGTATCTGTGGCACTGGCCGGTCATCCTCGTCATCGACCAGGACCTCCCGACCGCTCCGGGATCGGGTCAGTACGTCTGGACGAGGCTGTGGGCGGTCCTCGTCACCGTCGCCCTCGCCGACCTCTCCTACCGCTTCGTCGAGACACCGGTACGTCAGCTCGGGTTCGCCGGTGCGGCGCGAGCGGTCGGTCGGCGCGCGCTGTCGGCGGCACCCCGGGCCCGCCACATCGCGGTCGGCGCGAGTGTCGCGGCGACCGTCGCGCTGCTCGCGGTTTTGCTGACCGCCCCGGACAAGACCTCGACCCAGGCCACGCTGGAGGCCAACGCCGCGGAGGCGGCCGCTCCTCGGCAGACCGAGGAGGCGCCGGCGAAGGGGGACGAGGCCGACTTCACGATGCCGCGCGGCTCGGAGATCGACGTCTTCGGTGACTCGATGGTCGTCGGCAGCGTGCACGCCCTGCGCTACTACTTCCCCGGCATCCAGATCGACGCGAAGTCCAACCGGCGCTGGTCGGACGGGACGGAGCGGGTCGCCGCCGCGGGGGACTCGCTCCGCCGGGCGGTGGTCCTCGCCTACGGCACCAACGCCGGGACCGACGAGGAGGCCGTTGAGGCGCTGCTGGAGGAGATCGGCCCGGAGCGCATGGTCGTGCTGGTCAACCTCCACGCGGAGCGGCTCAGCCGGGTCGAGGGTGACAACGAGACGCTGCACGCGATCGCGGAGCAGCACCCCAATGTCGTCGTCGCCGACTGGCACGGGGCCGTCAGCGACGACCCGGACCAGCTGCAGGCCGACGGCATCCACCCGTCGCTGACCGGGGCTCACCTGTACGCAAAGGTGATCCGGGCGGCCTTCGCCGAGCTCAGCGAGAGCCGCACCGGCACCCCCGTCGAGCTCGAGGAGCTCCCCGTCCCCTGAGCGCTCCCGCCGCTGCGGCGGTAGGGTGCGGACCGTGGTCCAGCGTCAGCTCCCCCGCCCCGCCGACCTGCGCGAGCTCGTCGGCTTCCGCACGCCGCAGCTGAGCGCCAGACGGCGCCGACTCGCGTCGGCCCAGACGATCGCGGACCTGCGAGACATCGCCCGGCGCACCACGCCCAGGGCAGCCTTCGACTACACCGACGGCGCCGCCGAGGGCGAGATCTCGATCGCCCGCGCGCGGCAGGCCTTCTCCGACGTCGAGCTGCACCCGTCGGTGCTGCACGACGTCACCCGGGTCGATACCACCTGCACCGTCTTCGGTGGGACGTCCTCCCTGCCCTTCGGGATCGCCCCCACCGGCTTCACCCGACTCATGCACACCGAGGGCGAGATCGCCGGAGCAGGCGCCGCCGGTGCGGCCGGCATCCCCTTCGCCCTGTCCACGCTCGGCACGGCCGCCATCGAGGACGTCGCGGCGGCGAACCCGCAGGGGCGCAACTGGTTCCAGCTCTACGTCATGCGCGACCGCGCGATCAGCTACGGGCTCGTCGAGCGGGCCGCCGCGGCCGGCTTCGACACGCTGCTCTTCACCGTCGACACCCCGGTCGCGGGGGCGCGGCTGCGCGACCTGCGCAACGGCTTCTCCATCCCGCCGGAGATCACCGCCCGCACGGCGCTCGACATCGCCACCCACCCGAGGTGGTGGTTCGACCTGATGACGACCGAGCCGCTGGAGTTCGCCTCGCTCACCTCGACCGACGGCACGGTGGGCGAGCTGATCGACGCCGCGTTCGATCCCTCGGTCGGCTACGACGACCTCGCCGCCGTCCGGGAGATGTGGCCCGGCCGGCTCGTGGTCAAGGGCGTGCAGACGGTGGCGGATGCTCGCCGGCTCGTCGACTGCGGCGTGGACGGGATCGTCCTGTCCAACCACGGCGGCCGCCAGCTGGACCGTGCTCCCGTCCCCTTCCACCTGCTGCCCCAGGTGGTCCGGGAGGTGGGTCAGCAAACCGAGGTCACCCTCGACACCGGGATCATGCACGGCGCTGACGTGGTTGCCGCGCTCGCGCACGGGGCGCGGTTCACGATGGTCGGCCGGGCCTACCTCTACGGCCTGATGGCCGGGGGCCGCGAAGGGGTGGACCGGGCCATCGAGATCCTCCGCGGCCAGATTGAGCGCACCATGCGCCTGCTGCAGGTCGCCTCGCTCGAAGAGCTTGAGCCCGGTCACGTCACCCAGCTACAACGGCTCGCGCCGCGCCCGCTCGCCTAGTCACCACCCGGCCCGCTCACGCGGTGGCGATCAACGTGTTCATCCGATGCTCGATGGACTCGGCCATCATGGCGATCTCCCGCTTGCGGATGGCGTTCCTCCGTGCGGCGTCGCGCCACCCGGCGAGCGCTCCGGCTACACGCGCGGTCCGCGCCCTGGCCTGTGCGGGCGAGAGGCCATCGTGCACACCGCGAGCAAGAGTAGATATAAGTAGACATTCTCACTACCCTAGGGATATGAAGACGATCACCGTCGCGCAGCTGCGGCAGAACCCCACTGACATGTTTGCTGAGGTCGAAGCTGGCGAGACCTACACGGTGACCCGCCACAACCGTGCGATCGCACAGGTCGTTCCTCGCCCTCATTCGGTTCAGCTCCTGCCGCCCAAGCGTCGAGGCGGCTCACGACTCGCTGACCTGCCCCGCCACGAACTACGTACCGCTGCCACCATCGAGGAACTGCTGGCCGACGAACGCGACCGATGACCGTCTACTACCTCGACACCTCGGTGGCTCTGCGAGCTCTGCTCGGACACTCTGCCTCAGCAGCGGCATGGATTGACCGCACCACAGCCGAGGAGCAGCACGTGGTGGTCTCATCGCGCATTCTCCGAACCGAACTCACCCGCGTGCTCCGCCGAGAAGGCCTGCCGGTGAAGCTACGCGACGAGGTCCTCGACTCGCTGTCCCTTGTTCCCATCACCGACGGAGTATTGGCGGCAGCCGAGGCCCTCGAGCCACACGTGAAAACGCTGGACGCCATCCATCTCGGCTCGGTGATCGCTGCCGGGCTAGACGCCACGATCGTCAGTCACGACGCCGGCATGCTCGCCGCCGCCACCTCACTGGGCTACCCAACCCACGATCCCGTGATGGAGTCCTGAACCAGCGCATCCCTCGGGTAGACCAGCTCGAAGCCGTCGCGCCACTCACCGCAACCGCTGGCAGCGTGGGCAGAAGTGGCTCGACCTGTTCATGAACTGCTCGCGCGCCATGGGCGCGCCGCAGCGCTTGCAGGGAAGGCCTTCGCGGCCATAGGCATCCAGGGAGCGGTCGAAGTAGCCAGAGGCGCCGTTGACGTTGACGTAGAGGGCGTCGAAGCTCGTCCCGCCCTGCTTCAGGGCCTGATCCATGACCTCGCGGGCGTGGCCGAGCAGCCGCTCGATCGCCGGCTTGGTCAGCGCAGAGGCGGGGCGCTCGCCGTGGGTGCGTGCCCGCCAGAGCGCCTCGTCGGCGTAGATGTTGCCGATTCCCGAGACCACCCGCTGGTCCAGGAGCACCCGCTTGATCCCGCTGGAGCGGGCCTTGATCGTGCGGGCGACGGCCCGGGCGTCGAAGGCGGGGTCGAAGGGGTCGGGTGCCACGTGCCCGACGGCCTCGGGCAGACCGTCCTCGCGAAGGGTGGAGAGCGAGAGCCCGCCGAAGGTGCGCTGGTCGACGAAGCGCAGCTGGGGTCCGTCGTCGGCGAAGTCGAGCCGGGCGTGCAGGTGCCGCTGGTCGGGCGAGTCCGGCGGCCCGACGAGCATCTGCCCGCTCATCCCGAGGTGCACCACGAGGGCGTCCTCGGGACGGTCCGCGCCCGGTGGGCGAAGGGCGAGCCAGAGGTACTTGCCGCGGCGGTGCGCGCCGGTGACGGCCGACCCGACGACGCGGGCGACGAGGTCGTCTGGTCCGGCCAGGTGGCGCCGGGCGACCCTGGTGCCGCGCAGCTCGACGGCCGCGATCGTTCGACCGGCCACGTGCTCCTGCAGACCGCGGCGCACGACCTCGACCTCGGGCAGCTCAGGCACGTCAGGACTGCTCGAGCTGGGCCGCGAGCAGCTGATATGCGCCTTCGGCTGCCTGCTGCTCGGCCACCTTCTTGGTCCGGCCAGAGCCACTGCCCCGCTCGACGCCGTCGACGACCACGGTCGCGGCGAACACCTTCTCGTGGTCCGGCCCCGAGGCCTCGACGTGGTAGCGGACCACCCCTTCGCCGATCTTGGCCGCGACCTCCTGCAGCGAGGTCTTCCAGTCCAGCGCGGCGCCGAGGGTCGCGCTGCGGCGCATCACCGGCCCGAGCAGCGCATGGACCAGGCGTCCCGCGGCGTCGAACCCCCGGGGATGGGGGCTGGAGAGGTAGGTGCAGCCGATGACCGCCTCGAGGGTGTCGGCGAGGATCGACTCCTTCTCGCGTCCACCGGTCCCCTCCTCGCCCTTGCCGAGCCGGACGAAGTGGCCGAGGTCGATGGTCCGGGACACCTCCGCCAGGGCGTGCATGTTGACCACCGCCGCGCGCAGCTTGGCCAGCTCTCCCTCGGAGAGATCGCCGTGGGTCCGGAAGAGGTGGTCGGTGACGACGAGGCCGAGCACCGAGTCACCGAGCAGCTCCATGCGCTCGTTGTGCGGGACGCCGCCGTTCTCGTACGAGTACGAGCGATGGGTGAGGGCACGCACGAGCAGCGGCTCGTCGAGCGGCTCCTCGGTCAGCTCGGTGAGCGTGACGAGGAGCTCCTCGACGGGCCGCTGCGCGATGGTGTCTCGCTGTGCCGTCACAGCAAGACCGGGCTCAGCCCTCGTGCTCGGTGCGGTCCGCAGTCGCGTAGTAGCGACCCTTGTAGGTACCGCACGACGGGCACGCCTGGTGGGCGGGAGCCGGAGCCTTGCACTGCGGGCAGGTCGACAGCGCCACCGGCGTCGCCTTCCAGTTCGCCCGGCGCGAGCGGGTGTTGGAGCGCGACATCTTCCGCTTCGGGACAGCCACGTCAGGTCCTCTTCTCTTCGTCGTCCTCTCCCTCGGTGGCCAGAGGCTGCAAGGCCTCGAGCGCGGCCCACCGCGGGTCTATCACGTCGTGCTGGTGGTCCGGGTCGTCCTCGAGCCTGAACCCGCACTGCGAGCACAGGCCGGGGCAGTCCTCCCGGCACACCGGTTGGAACGGCAGCGCAGCGAGCACCGCGTCCCGAAGCACCGGGTCGAGGTCGACCATGTCGTCCTCGATCCGCAGCTCCTCGTCGTCGTCCTGCTGCGTCGCCACCTCGCGGTGGTGCGCGGCCCGATCGGGCCAGACGTAGAGCTCCTGGAACGAGGAGTCGACCGGCAGGTCGACCTCGTCCAGGCACCGCACGCATGCCCCGGTCGCCGTGGCGGTGACCGTCCCGGTCACGAGGATGCCCTCGTGCACCGACTCGAGGCGCAGGTCGAGGTCCATCGGGTCCTCGGGCCGGACGGCCAGCACGTCGGTGCGGAAGTCCGGGGGCGGCTCGACCGTGCGGCGCACTTCGCTCATAGATCCGGGCCGTCGTCCGACATCCCTGACGTTCAGGGCGAAGGGCGAGGCAGGGTCGGTGTGCTCCATGACTCCACACAGTTTCGTACGGGACGGCCCACGCCAGTTGTGACGCAGACCGACTGGTTACGGTACCGGAGCCCGGGCGCCCGCCCCAAACCGACGCGTCTGGTGCAGGCCGGACCTCCTCAGTCCTGCCGCAGCCGCTCGACCAGGGCGGCTCGCACCCCTTCGCCCACCATGCCCGTGACATCGCCGCCGAAGCGCACGACCTCCTTGACCAGCGAGCTGGAGACATGCTCGAGCGAGGGCTCCCCGGGGATGAAGAGGGTCTCGATGCCGGTGAGCTGCCGGTTCATCAGCGCCATCGGCATCTCGTAGGCAAGGTCGGTGCCGCCGCGCAGACCCTTGAGGATCAGGGTGGCGCCGACCTCCGCGCACACGTCGACGAGCAGCCGGTTCGCGAAGGCCTGTACCCGTACCTGCGGCAGGTCGCCCACCTCGTCCTCGATGAAGGCGATGCGCTCCTCCACCGAGAAGGTGCCCTGCTTCGCCGGGTTGTGCAGGACCGCGACGACCACCTCGTCGACGAGCTGCGCAGCGCGACGAAAGACGTCGACGTGCCCAGCGGTGACCGGGTCGTAGGAGCCGGGGCAGACGGCGACCGTCATGTCACTGGCCGGTGTCGTCGCTGTCGAGGAGGCCCTCGTCCTCGGCCTGCCCGACGATGCGCCGCAGCTGGGGCAGGGAGGCGCAGCCGGCGTCGAGCAGCTCGACGTGGGCCTCGGCGTGCTCCTCCTCACCGTGGTGCTGCTCGTGGCGGGTGATCGCCCGTCGACGCTGGAGCGTCGGCAGCGCCACCTCCTCCTCGGCCACAGCGTGCGCGACGTGCAGCTCGGCGAAGGCGCGCCGGGCGGCGTCACGATGCAGGCCGACCGTGCGCATCCCGCGGAGCAGGTCCTCGAAGAGACGGTGGTCCTCGAGGATGAGTCGGACGATGTCGCCGGAGGCAGGTCGGGGGATGACGTAGTCGCTCACCCCGGAGAACCTACCGGCTCAGATCTGGTAGTCCGGCGCCCAGGGGCGGGCGAACCACAGCACCGTCTCGCCGTAGGCCTTGCGGTCCTCGCAGACCATCCCCTCGGGCCAGGTCGGCTCCGGGCTCCGGCTGGAGCGCTCCACGACGACGACCGCCTCGGGGCTGAGCCAGTCCCGCGACAGGAGCAGCTCGAGCACCTCGCTCATCTCGCTCTCCGGCAGGTCGTAGGGCGGGTCGGCGAGCACGACGTCGTAGGCGAGCCCTGCGGGCTGCTGCAGCACCGATTGCACCGTCGCGGCCTGCACCCGGGCGCCGCCGACCCCGACCTCGTCGATGTTCGCGCGGATCACCCCGACGGTGCCGCGGTGCGACTCGACGAGCAGGACCGAGCTGGCGCCCCGGCTGGCGGCCTCGAGCCCGAGCGCCCCCGAGCCTGCATAGAGGTCCATGACGTGCCCGCCGTCGACGAGGTCGCGCGCCTCGAGCGCCGAGAAGAGCGCCTCACGCACGCGATCGCTCGTGGGACGAGTCCGGTCACCGCTCGGGGTGCGCAGCCGCCGCCCTCCCGCGCTGCCGCTGATGATCCGCGTCATGCCTCCATCCTGCGGCATCGCCTCGGTCAGGACTTCTCCAGGTAGGCCGCCTGCTCCTCCTCGGCCCACCGGGAGACCGCGGCGGCGAGGTCCGGGTGAGCGTCCAGCCCGGGGTCCTGGGCGAGCACCGCCTCGACGTCGGCGCGGGCGACCTCGATGACCTCCTCGTCCCGGAGCAGGGAGAGGTGGCGCAGCGAGGAGCGCACCCCCGACTGCGCGGTGCCGAGCACGTCTCCCTCGCGGCGCTGGGCGAGGTCCAGACGCGCCAGCTCGAAGCCGTCGCTCGTCGCGGCGAGCGCCTGCAGGCGGGTCTGGGCGGCGTCGGACTCGTTGCCCGAGACGATCAGGCAGACCCCGGGGTGCCCGCCGCGACCGATCCGTCCCCGCAGCTGGTGCAGCTGAGAGATGCCGAAGCGGTCGGCGTCCAGGACGACCATGACGCTGGCGTTGGGCACGTCGACGCCGACCTCGATGACGGTCGTCGAGACGAGCACGTCGACCTCCCCGGAGGTGAACGCCGTCATCACCGCGTCCTTCTCCTCCGCCGGCAGCCGCCCGTGCATCACCGCGGTCCGCATCCCGGCCAGAGCGGGCACCTCCTCGAGCAGGGCCTTCGTCCCCAGGACGTCCGCGAGGGGTCGCTCGACCGCGCCCGCGGCCTCGACCTGCTCGCCGTCGGCCTCGTCGTCGCCGACCTCGATCTCGCTGAGCAGGTCGACGCCGTCCTCGAGCTCGTCCCCGATCCGCGGGCACACGACGTAGGCCTGGCGACCGGCCGCGATCTCCTCGGCCACCCGTGACCACATCCGCTCGACCCACCGCGCGTTGCCGGCGGGCACGACGTGGGTGCTCACGGCCTCGCGTCCCCCCGGCCGGTCGCGAAGGGTCGAGACGGCCATGTCGCCGAAGACGGTCATCGCCACGGTGCGCGGGATGGGCGTCGCGGTCATCACGAGCAGGTGCGGCGGGTGCTCGCCCTTGGCTCGCAGGGCATCGCGCTGCTCGACGCCGAAGCGGTGCTGCTCGTCGATGACCACCAGCGCGAGGTCGGCGAAGTCGACCCGGTCCTCGAGCAGCGCGTGCGTCCCGACGACGATCCCGGCCTGGCCGGAGACGATCTCGAGCAGGGCCTCACGGCGGGCCGCGGCGCTCATCGACCCGGTGAGCAGCCTGACCCGGGTGGCCTGCTCGGCGCCCCCCAGCATCCCCTCCTCGGCGAGGTCGCCGAGGAGGGCGCGGATCGTGCGCTCGTGCTGCGCCGCGAGCACCTCGGTCGGTGCGAGCAGAGCCGCCTGCCCGCCGGAGTCGACCGCCGCGAGCATCGCCCGCAGCGCCACCACCGTCTTGCCCGAGCCGACGTCTCCCTGCAGCAGCCGGTGCATCGGCGTCTCACCGGCGAGCTCGCCGAGGATCTCCTCACCGACCTCGCGCTGGCCTGCGGTGAGCTCGAAGGGGAGCCGGTCGTCGAAGGCGGCCAGCAGCTCACCTTCCCCCCTTCGCGGGCGGGTCAGCTCACGGGCGCGGAGCAGGCGGCGCTGACCGAGCAGGCACTGCAGGACGAAGGCCTCCTCGAAGCGCAAGGTCGCCCGCGCCCGCCTCACGTCCTCCATGGTGTGCGGAGCGTGCAGCGCGCTGAGCGCCTCACGGCGCGGCAGCAGCCCGCGGCGCTCCCGGACCTCCTCTGGCACCGGCTCGGTGACCGAGTCGAGCTGCTTGAGCACGACCCGGACCGCGGCGGAGATCCCCCACGACTGCACACCGGGCACGTGCCGGTAGATCGGGATCAATCCCCCTTCGTCCACCGCGAGCTCACCCAGGGCAGCGACCGACTCCAGCGTCGAGTAGGCGGGGTGGGCCAGCTGTCGGCGCCCGCGGTACTCCCCCACCTGCCCGGCGAAGAGGAAGGTCCTGCCCACCTGGAGGTTCTGCTCGTGCCCGTAGGCGCGGAAGAAGGTGACGTCCATCCGGCTGCGGCCGTCGGTGATGACGACCTCGAGCATCCGTCCCTTGCGGTTGCGCATGGAGCGGCCCTTCGCCGACTCCACGGTCGCCACCGCGACGAGGTAGTCGCCCACGGCCGGAGCACCGAGGTCTGCCGCGGTGGTTCGGTACCGCCGCGGGGCGAAGTCGAGCAGGTCGGCGACGGTGGTGATGCCACGGTGGGTGGCGAGCTTGGCCGCGGCCTGCCCGACCAGGCCCTTCAGCCGGGTCTGCTCGGTCGCCACTACTCGACCCCGATGAGGACGGGGTAGTGCGACTGACCACCGTCGACGACCTCGACCTCGACCCCGGGAGCGGACGACTCGGCGGCGTCGGTGAGCGTCTCGAGCAGGCCCGGGTCCACCCCTTCGCCCGCGACGAGGGTGACCAGCTCGACCCCGGACCCGCAGAGCCGCTCGAGCACCTGCCCGGCGACCTGCTCGAGGTCCTCGCCGACGATGGTGATGTCGCCGCCGACGATCCCGAGGGCGTCGCCGACGCGGCACGGACCGCCCGAGGTCAGGCCGTCCTTGACGGCGATCGTGACCGCGCCGTGGCGGGTAGCCGCCGCGGCGCGCGTCATCGTGATCTGGTTGTGCCGGGCATCGGCCGCCGGGTCGTACACGGCGAGGGCCGCGATGCCCTGCACCACCGTCGTCGACTCCACCACGTGCACCTGCTGCCCCTCCTGACCGGCCGCCTGCGCGCAGGCGTTCGCGGCGAGCAGGGTGTCGCGGTCGTTCGGCAGGAGAAGCACGTCACCGGAGCCGGTCCCGCGGACCGCGTCGAGCAGCTCGCCCGCGGAGGCACGCCGCCCCGGACCGGAGGTGACCACCCGCGCTCCCGCCTGCTCGAAGACCTCAGCGATGCCCGGGCCGGCCGCGCAGGCGACGACGGCCAGACCGACCCGGGGCGGCGGGTGCACGATGTGCTCCAGCGGGGTGACCTGCACGTCGTGGGGGTGGCCCGCGGCCAGCCCCGCCTCGAGCGCGGCGCCGATGTCGTCGGTGTGCACGTGCACCCGCACCCGCTCGCCGTCGCCGCTCACGACGACGCTGTCGCCCAGCCGGTCCAGCCCCTGCCTGAGGTCCTCCAGGGCCGCCTCCTCGACGCCGTCGAGCAGGTACATCACCTCGAAGCCGGGGTCGTGCTCCGTCCCGTCCTGCTCCCCCTCGTGGTCGCCCTCGATCGCACTGGGCTCGGACCGCCAGCCCGGTCGCCGCTGCAGGTCGAGGTTCATCATGAAGTCGTCGACCTCGAAGCGGTCGACCGGCTGCTGCTCGTGCACGACCCGGTCCAGTGCCTCGACGAAGAGGAGGAGACCGGCGCCACCGGCGTCGACGACACCGGCGTCGGCGAGCACCGTCAGCTGCGAAGGGGTGCGGGCCAGTGCCTCGCGGGCGGCGCCGACGACGGCGGTGGTCAGGGCCGCCAGGTCGGCCCCGTCGTCCGCCACGGTCCGCGCCGCTCGAGCAGCGGCGTCGGCGACGGAGAGGATGGTCCCCTCCTTGGGCCGGACGACGCTCTCGCGGGCCCGCCGGGCCGCGGCCTCCAGGGCCGATGCGATGGCGTCCACCCCGACCGTCTCGCCGGCCGAGCGGGTGAGCTCCTCGCTCACCCCGCGGATCAGCTGGCTGAGGATGACGCCGGAGTTGCCTCGGGCAGAGAGCATCGCGGCCCGGGAAATCGCGGCCGCCTCACCGGCCAGGTCGACCTGACCGAGGACCCCGCAGCGCTCGTGGTCGGAGCGCACGGCGTCGAGAGCCTGGTCGAGGGTGAGGTAGAGGTTGGTCCCGGTGTCGCCGTCGGGCACGGGGAAGACGTTGAGCGCGTCGATCTCGGCGCGACGGGCGGCCAGCGCGGCCCGGGTCATGACGGCCCAGCGGCGCAGCGCGTCGGCGTCGAGGGCGGTGATCACCCTCCGCACGCTAGCCGACGCCCGCCGGCAGGACTCGGCGTTTTGGTGGCGCGCTACGGCCTCGGCTACCCTGGACCGGTTGCCTGAGCAGGCCGCTGCCCCGACTCGACCTTCGTGCGAGCCCAGTGCGCGCCGCGTGACCCAGGCACACAGCTAGTACGTGATCGATACCGCTCAATCCACTCAAGGAGACACCCCGTGGCTGCCAACTGCGACGTCTGCGGCAAGGGCCCGAGCTTCGGGCACTCCATCTCGCACTCCCACCGCCGCACCAAGCGACGCTGGAACCCCAACATCCAGCGCGTCAAGGCTCGGGTCGGCGAGGGCGGCAGCACGCCGAAGCGGATGAACGTGTGCACCTCCTGCCTCAAGGCGGGCAAGGTCACCCGCTGACCCGACTCTCTGCACGACGTCAGGGCCGGTCCGTCTCGGACCGGCCCTTCGTCGTCCCTGGCAGTGCGCGCGGACCCGCGACACCCTCCCGGCCCGCAGTCGAGCGGTCGAAGTGGTCCCACCCGGTGACCTCGACACGCTGGCCGTCGAGGGTGACCGGCGACTCGGCGTCGTGAGCCGCCGCGACGGCACCGATCGCGAGCCAGCCGTGCGGCGGACGGGCCGTCGGGCCGAAGGTCGCGAGCAGAGAGTGCTCCTCACCGCCGCCGAGGACGTCCGCCCAGGCCGCCTCCTCGCCGACGACCTCCGCGAGGGCGGCGACCTGCACGGCCAGCAGGTCGGACTCCAGGTCGAGCCGCACATCGCTGGCCCGGGCGACCCGGCTCGCGTCGCGCACCAGCCCGTCGGAGAGATCGATCATCGACGTCGCGCCGGCCGCAGCCGCCTCCGCGCCGGCCTCCCACGGCGGCCGAGGGGCGCAGTGGTCCGCGACGAGCTGCGCCGCCGCGCCGGTCATCTCCTCCCGAGCGGCCCCCTGCCCCAGCAACCTCAACCCGGCGCCCGAGCGCCCCAGCGATCCGCGGACGGCCACCACGTCTCCTGGGCGCGCCCCTGCCCGGGTCACCGGAGCCCGCCCCTCGAGGTCCCCGATCGCGGTCATCCCGAGGAGCACCACCCCACCTGGGGCCGCCGAGACATCCCCGCCGACGACCACGGTGCCCGCCTCTGCGGCGGCCGCTGACACCCCTTCGCCCAGCTGGAGCAACCAGCGCAACGGCAGGTTTGGCTCGGAAGCCACCGTGAGCAGCAGACCCGTGGGCCGGGCCCCCATCGCGGCGAGGTCGCTGACGTTCTGCGCGACGAGCTTGCGGCCCACCTCCTGTGGGAGCGACCAGTCGTCGCGCCAGTCCACCCCCTTGACCATCGTGTCCGTCGTGGCGACGACGGACACGTGCGCCGCGAGCACCGCCGCGTCGTCGCCGACCCCGACCCGCACCGTGGCGGACGTGTGACGGGTGAGGACCGGCAGCAGCTCGGCGAGGATGTGCTCCTCGTCCAGCTCGCCGAGGGTCGTCGTGTCGTCGATCACCTCGCCACGATCTCATCCGCCCTCGCTACCGAGCGGGGAGCGGGTAGCGTGCGACTGCCCGACGGTCGAGAAGAGGAGACGCCATGGTCCACGCGTTCGTGCTCATCCAGACAGATGTCGGCCGGTCCACCGATGTGCGGCAGGCGCTGAGCGAGATCGACGGCGTGGCCGAGGCCAAGGAGGTCACCGGCCCCTACGACGTCGTCGCCCAGCTCGAGGCCGGGTCGATGGACGATCTCGGCCGGCTCGTCCTGGCCCGGGTCCAGCAGGTCGAGGGCATTACCCGCACCCTGACCTGCCCGGTCGTCGAGGCCTGACCTGAGCACCCGCCCGTCCCCGACCGGCCGGCAGGCCCTCACCGCCGCGCTGGTCGTGCTCGTCACCGCGGCTCTGGCCGTCGCCGTCTACCTCACGCGCACCGCCGACGTCGAGGTCGGCCTCCCTCCTGGCGCCGACGACGACGCCTGCGCCGCGGCCGGCGCCCGCTGGCCGGCCGACGTGGCCGGCGAGGCGGCGCGACCGACGGCGCCGGAGCACCGGGCCGTCCGGGCATGGGGAAATCCGGCCGTCATCGCCCGCTGCGGGGTTCCGCCCCTCGGCCCGACGACCGAGCAGTGCATCAGCGTCGACGGCATCGACTGGGTCGCCAGCCGCCTCGACGACGGGGTGAGGCTGACCACCTTCGGCACCACCCCCGCGATCGAGTTGCTCGTACCGCAGGACTACGCCCCCGCTCCCCTGCTGCTCCCCGCCTTCGCCGAGGCCGCCGGCGAGCTGCCGCCGAACGGCCGCCGCTGCTCCTGAGGGCGTCCGCGGTGCCGCGGTCGAGGTGAGCGTCAGCGCAGCCCGACCGGCCGGTTCAGCGCCAGCTGGATCAGGTCGTCGATGAGCTCGGGGTAGCTCACGCCGCTCGCCTCCCACATGCGCGGGTACATCGAGTGCGGGGTGAAGCCGGGCATCGTGTTGATCTCGTTGATGAGGACCTCGCCGCGCTCGGTCACGAAGCAGTCGACCCGGGCCAGGCCCTCGCACCCCAGCGCCTCGAACGCGGCGCCGGCCAGCCGCCGGACCTCCTCGCTCACGTCGTCGGGCAGCTCCGCCGGGCAGGAGAGCCGGACCGCAGCCTCGTCCAGGTACTTCGCCTCGAAGTCGTAGAAGTCGTGCCCGTGCCCGCTCTCGAGCATGATCTCGCCGGGCAGCGAGGTCCGTGGGGACTCGGTCCCGTGCCCCTCGAGCACCGCGCACTCGATCTCTCGGCCCTCGATACCCGCCTCGACGATGACCTTGAGGTCGTGCGAGCGCGCCACCTCGACCGCCGCCTCGAGACCGTCGACGGAGTCGACCTTGCTCACCCCCATCGACGAGCCCGCCCGGCACGGCTTGACGAAGACGGGGAAGCTCAGCGCCGCCGCGGCATCCATCGCCGCCGCCTTGTCGGCGCGCCACTGCCGGTCGGTGATCACGGTGTACGGCCCCAGTGGCAGACCCGCACCGGCGAAGACGACCTTCATGTAGTGCTTGTCCATGCCCGCCGCAGAGGCAAGGACGCCGGAGCCGACGTAGCGCACGTCGGCCAGCTCGAGCATCCCCTGCAGCGTCCCGTCCTCGCCGTACGGCCCGTGCAGCAGCGGGAAGACGACGTCGACCTCGCCGAGCGCGCGCGGGGGCTGCCCCGGCTCCTGCACGAGCAACGACCGGTCGCCGACGGCGGTGGACAGGGCGACCTCGGTGCCGCTGTGCGCCACCTCGGGGGTGTGGTCCGTGGTCAGCTGCAGCGGGTCCGGGTCGTCCTCGACCAGCACCCACGAGCCGTCTCGGGCGACCCCGACCGGGACGACGTCGTAACGCTCCCGGTCGATGGCCCGCAGGACACCGGCGGCGGTGGCGCAGGACACGGCGTGCTCGGAGGACCGGCCGCCGAAGACGACAGCCACCCGGGGCTTGCGGGTCTCATCGGTAGTCATCAGGACCCGACTCTAGTGCGCGGGCTCGCCCCGCCAGCGTCAGCGCCGCCGTGTCGCCGTCGCTACCCTGTCGCCCATGACCGCCGGGCACCACGACCACCCTCTCTCGCCGGCCACCCAGGTGGTGGCCCTCGGTCGCCCCGGCCGCGACCCGGGGGCGCCGCTGAACGTCTCCCCTACCTTCACCTCCACCTACATCGCCGACGGCCCGGTCAACTACGCCCGGGGCGGCAACCCCACCTGGACGGCCCTGGAGGAGGCGGTCGGCGCCCTCGAAGGCGGCGATGCGCTCGCCTTCGCCTCGGGGATGGCGGCCGTCTCGGCCGTCCTCTCCCTCGTGCCGGCCGGGGGGACCGTGCTCGCCCCCTTCGCCGCCTACAACGGGGTAGTCGTCGCGCTGACCGAGGCGGCCGAGGCCGGACGGCTCACCGTGCGCTGGATCGACGTGACCGACGACGAAGGGGTCCGAGCCGCTCTCCCCGGCGCCGACCTGCTCTGGTTGGAGTCGCCGACCAACCCCCTGCTCGACGTCGCCGACCTCGACGGCCTGGTGCGCGCGGCGCACGAGGCGGGCGCGCTGGCGGCGGTGGACAACACCTTCGCCACCCCGCTGCTGCAGCAGCCGCTGCGCTCCGGCGCCGAAGTCGTCGTGCACTCCGCGACGAAGTACCTCTCCGGGCACTCCGACGTCATCCTCGGGCTCACCGTGACCCGGCCCGACCTGACGCAGGTCCAGGCCCGGCTCGCCCGGCACCGGCAGCTCGGCGGCGGCATCGCCGGGCCGATGGAGGCCTGGCTCGTGCTGCGCGGCCTGCGCACCCTCTCGGTGCGCCTGGAGCGCGCCTGCGCCAACGCGGCCGAGCTGGCCAGCCGGCTCGGGGGCCACGAGCGAGTCACCAGGGTGCGCTACCCCGGCTTTGGCGCGATCGTCTCGATCGAGGTGAGCGGAGGGGCGAAGGGGGCCGAGCAGGTCGCGACCTCGACCCGGCTCTGGTCGCACTCGACGAGCCTGGGCGGCGTGGAGTCCCAGCTCGAGCGACGCCGGCGCCAGCCCGGCGAGCCGGAGTCGACCCCGGTCGACCTGCTGCGGCTCTCGGTCGGGGTCGAGGACGTCGAGGACCTCTGGCGCGACCTGGACCGGGCCCTGCGCTCCTGACGGCGGACGGGCTCAGTCCGTCTCGGGCTTGCGGGCGCGGGCGAGCAGGTCGTGCACGACCTCCTCGGGCGACTTGCCCTCGTGGACGCAGGCGTTGACCTGCTCGGTGATCGGGACCTCGACGTCGTGGTGCTGAGCCAGCGCCAGGATCGAGGCGCACGACTTCACCCCTTCGGCCGTCTGCTGCTGCTCTGCCTGGATGTCCTCGACCGACATCCCCTGGCCCAGCCTGACCCCGAAGGAGTGGTTGCGAGACAGCGGCGACATGCAGGTCGCGATGAGGTCGCCGACCCCCGCGAGCCCGGCGAAGGTGCGCGCGTCCGCCCCCAGCGCGACGCCCAGGCGAGTGATCTCGGCCAGGCCGCGGGTGATGATCGAGGACTTCGTGTTGTCACCCATGCCCAGGCCCTCGGCCATGCCGACGGCGAGGGCGATGACGTTCTTCACCGCGCCGCCGACCTCGGCCCCGACGATGTCGGGCGAGGTGTAGGGACGGAAGTAGCGCGTGGCGCAGGCGGCCGCGAAGCGGTCGGCGACCGCGGCGTCGGCGCAGGCAACGACCGTGGCGGCCGGCTGGCGCTGGACGATCTCGCGCGCGAGGTTGGGTCCGGAGACGACGACGATCCGGTCGGTCGGGACCCCACCGGCCTCGGAGATGACCTCGCTCATCCGCTTCGTCGTGCCGAGCTCGACACCCTTCATGAGGGAGACGACGACCTGGCCGTCGAGGACGTCTCCCCAGCGCGAGAGGTTGTCGCGCAGGGACTGGCTGGGGATCGCCAGCACCGTCGCCCAGGCGCCGTCGACGGCCTCGCGGGGGTCTGCGGTCGCCGAGATCGCGTCCGGCAGCTGGTGGCCCGGGAGGTAGCGCTCGTTGCAGCCGGCGTTGATCTGGTCGACCTGCTCCTGGCGGTGGGACCAGATGACGACGTCGTTGCCGGCGTCGGCCAGCACCGTGGCGAACCCGGTCCCCCAGCTGCCGCCACCTAGGACTGCGATCTTGCTCATCATGCTCCTCCTTCGCTCAGCCGCGGCTGACCGGTCGCGCTCCCCGCGTGTAGTCGCCGGTCAGGGGCATCCCGTGCGCCCTTGGGTCGAACCGTACTGCGGGTGCACGCTCGCCGCGCAGCACTTCGAGCTCGTCGGTGATGCCGCGCATGATCCGGTTCGTCGCCTCGACGCACGCTTCGGCGCTCGGCGTCCCGTCGTCGTAGAGGTCGGACAGGTCGACCGGAGGGCCGTAGCGCACGTGGATCGTCGTGCGGGGGAAGAGTCGAGGCAAGCGGCCGTACGGCGCGAGGATCTCCTGCGGGCCCCACTGGGCGATCGGGATGACCGGGCAGCGGGCCTCCAGTGCCAGCCGGGCGGCGCCGGTCTTGCCACGCATGGGCCACAGGTCGGGGTCTCTCGTGAGGGTTCCCTCGGGGTAGATCGCGACGCACTGGCCGCGGTCGAGGGCCTGGACGGCCCGCCCGAGGACCTCCGCCGCGCTGCTCGTCTCGCGCTCGACCGGCACCTGGCCCGCGTGCCGCAGGATGTACCCCAGCACGGCCGAGTCGAAGAGCTCGCTCTTGGCCAGGTAGACCGGCGCGATCCCGCGGTCGTAGAGCACGTGCGCCCAGGGGAAGGGGTCGGCGTAGGACAGGTGGTTCGGGGTGACGATGAAGCCGCCGCTCTCGGGCAGGTTCTCCAGCCCGCGCACCGAGTAGTCCATGAGCAGGCGAAGGGGTGGCCGCAGCACGTTGGCGACGAACCGGTACATCGGCGGTACCGGGGTGCGGTGCTCGACCACCTAGGCGCTCCTTCGACCTTGAGGGCTCTCATGAGAGGAGATGCCACGATAGCCAGACCTACACTCACGCCCATGCAGGTGACGGTTCTTCGTGTCGAGACGACCTCGCGGGTCGCCGACGCCGTCGTCGTGACCGATTCCGGGCACCGGCTTACCGTCCCGGGGTCGGTGGTGGCAGGCAGCAGGCTCCGGCACCTCCGGCCGGGTCAGCGTCTGCACGTCACGGTGTCACCCGACGGCTCGGAGGTCGAGCGCATCGGGCTGACCGTGCACGACGTGAGCTGACGAGGATCCTCGGCGCCGCCGGTCTCGGGGCCGCGCCGCGGCTCGCTCGCGCGTCAGGAGCCGGACTTCTTCGCGGTGCTCTTCTTCGCGGTGCTCTTCTTCGCCGGAGACTTCTTGGCGGTGGACTTCTTCGCCGACGACTTCTTCGCGGCACCACCACCCGAGCTCGACTTCTTCGCCGTGCTCTTCTTCGCCGCAGACTTCTTCGCAGCACCACCACCCGAGCTCGACTTCTTCGCCGCCGACTTCTTCGAGGCACCACCACCCGAGCTCGACTTCTTCGCCGCCGACTTCTTCGAGGCACCACCACCCGAGCTCGACTTCTTCGCCGCGGACTTCTTGGCGGTGGACTTCGTCGCGGCACCACCACCCGAGCTCGACTTCTTCGCCGCCGACTTCTTCGCGGCGCTCTTCCTCGGCGAGGCAGAGCCCTCGTCCTCGCTCGGGCTCGCGGACCCCTTCGCCGGCGCAGCCCTCGTGGGCAGGCCGGCCAGCCGTGCGGCCGATTCGACCACAACGGTCGCGGTGCCCACCGCGGCACGGGCGACGGCCGGTGCCGCCTTGGGCAGGGACGTCGGGTCGGCGACGTAGCTCTTGAAGCTCGAGGCCGGCTTGAAGCGCGGGACGGACGTCTGCGGGATCCGCACCGCTTCCCCGGTACGGGGGTTGCGACCGGTCCGCGCGGCCCGGGCCGCCTTCTCGAACGTCCCGAAGCCGGTGATCGCGACCTTGCCGCCCTTGCTCACCTCTCGGACGATCGCGTCGAGCACAGCGTCCAGTGCCTCCGTCGCAGCCTTGCGGCTGCCCAGCGCCTGCTCGATCGACTTGATGAGTTCTGCCTTGTTCACGAGTGCTCCATCGTCCAGCGCCGGCGTCCCCGGCTCTCGGAGGCCGGGCGCCGTTGCTCGACCTACCCTGACGGTAGAGCGAGCAGCGCCAGAGGTCCATCACCTCGAGGACGAGGCCCGCCCGTCGTGCCGGTTCAGCGAAGCGTGGTCGTGGGCTTGTGCGACGGCCTCCCGGCCTCGAAGGCGTCGACGTCCTCGACGTGCGAGAGGGTCAGCCCGATGTCGTCGAGCCCCTCCAGCAGCCGCCATCGCGTGTACTCGTCGACCTCGAAGGCGCAGACGATGTGGTCGGCGGTCACCGTCTTGGCCGTGAGGTCGACGGTGACTTCCGCACCCGGGTTGTTCTCCAGGTGCTTCCACAGCAGCTCGACGTCGTCCTGCGAGACCTGCGCGGTGAGCAGCCCCTGCTTGCCGGAGTTGCCGCGGAAGATGTCGGCGAAGCGGGAGGAGATGACGACACGGAAGCCGTAGTCCATGAGCGCCCACACGGCGTGCTCACGTGAGGACCCGGTGCCGAAGTCAGGGCCGGCGACGAGCACCGAGCCGTGACGGAACGGCTCGGCGTTGAGCACGAAGTCGTCGGCCTTGCGCCAGGCGGCGAAGAGCCCGTCCTCGAATCCGGTGCGCGAGACGCGCTTGAGGTAGACGGCCGGGATGATCTGGTCGGTGTCGACGTTGCTCCGTCGCAGCGGGACGCCGATCCCGGTGTGGGTGGTGAACTTCTCCATCGCTCCTCCTCAGGCGCTCTGGGCCTGGGCCGCGCGACCCGTCGGCATCGGGTCGAGGTCGGCGGGGCTGGACAGGGTGCCGCGCACCGCGGTCGCCGCGGCGACGAGCGGGCTCACGAGGTGGGTGCGCCCGCCCGTGCCCTGTCGTCCCTCGAAGTTGCGGTTGGACGTCGAGGCGCTGCGCTCTCCGGGGGCGAGGGTGTCGGGGTTCATCCCGAGGCACATCGAGCAGCCCGGCAGCCGCCACTCGGCGCCGGCCTCGGCGAAGGTGCGGTCCAGCCCTTCGGCCTCGGCCTGCAGCCTGACCCGGGCCGAGCCGGGGACGACGAGCATCCGCACTCCCTCGGCGACCCGCCGACCCTTGATCACCTCAGCCGCAGCGCGCAGGTCCTCGATCCGCCCGTTGGTGCACGACCCGACGAAGACGGTGTCCACGGCGATCGCGCGCAGCGGCGTCCCCGCGGTGAGGCCCATGTACTCCAGGGCGCTGCGGGCGGCCGCCTTGGCGGTGTCGTCGCCCATGGCCTCCGGGTCGGGGACCGCCTCGGCCAGGGGGGCCCCCTGGCCCGGGTTCGTGCCCCAGGTGACGAAGGGGGTGAGCTCGGCGGCGTCGATGACGACCTCGGCGTCGAAGACGGCGTCGTCGTCGGTGCGCAGCTCGCGCCAGTCGGCGAGCGCCGCCTCCCAGTCCGCCCCCTGCGGCGCGTGGTCGCGCCCGCGGAGGTACTCGAAGGTGGTCTCGTCGGGGGCGATCATCCCCGCCCGTGCGCCCGCCTCGATCGACATGTTGCACACCGTCATCCGGGCCTCCATCGAGAGCGACTCGATCGCCTCGCCCCGGTACTCGAGCACGTAACCCTGCCCTCCCCCGGTACCGATCTTGGCGATGACGGCGAGGATGACGTCCTTGGCCGTCACGCCGGGCTGCAGCTCACCGCGTACGGTGATCGCCATCGTCTTGAAGGGGCGCAGCGACAGGGTCTGTGTAGCCAGCACGTGCTCGACCTCGCTGGTCCCGATGCCGAAGGCGAGTGCCCCGAAGGCGCCATGGGTCGAGGTGTGGCTGTCCCCGCAGACCACGGTCATGCCCGGCTGGGTCAGACCCAGCTGCGGACCGACGACGTGAACGATGCCCTGCTCGGCGTCGCCCATCGGATGCAACCGGATGCCGAACTCCTCGCAGTTGCTGCGCAGCGTCTCGACCTGGGTCCGGCTCACCGGGTCGGTGATCGGGCCCGGGGTGGTCGGCACGTTGTGATCCTCGGTGGCGAGGGTGAGGTCGGGGCGGCGGACGTCACGGCCCGCGAGCCGCAAACCCTCGAAGGCCTGCGGGCTGGTCACCTCGTGCAGGAGGTGAAGGTCGATGTAGATGAGGTCGGGTTCCCCGTCGACCCGGCGGACGACGTGCTGCTCCCACACCTTCTCGGCCAGCGTCCTGCCCATCGCGTGGTCACCTGCTCTCGTGAAAGACGTTCTCGGCCTGGTCGCTCGCGGGCCCACCCAGGGCGGACGGCGCCAGATCGCGAGAGTCCCACCGAGGTCACACCGACCGGTATTGCGTCTCACGAAATGAGATGTAAGTATCAGTACATGGACAACGGAAGTGGTGTCGGCGTCCTCGACAAGGCCGCCGTCGTGCTCAGCGCCCTCGAGGCCGGCCCGTCGACCCTTGCCCAGCTCGTGACGGCGACCGGCCTGGCCCGGCCGACCGCGCACCGGCTGGCGGTCGCGCTCGAGCACCACCGGCTCGTCGGGCGGGACATGCAGGGACGCTTCATCCTCGGCCCCCGGCTCGGAGAGCTCGCCGCCTCGGCCGGTGAGGACAAGCTGCTCGTCGCGGCCAACCCGGTCCTCGGTGCCCTGCGCGACCACACCAACGAGTCGGCACAGCTCTTCCGCCGGCAGGGCGAGCACCGGGTGTGCGTCGCCGCAGCGGAGCGACCGGTGGGCCTGAGGGACTCCATCCCCGTGGGCGCGACCCTGTCGATGCTGGCGGGCTCTGCCGCCCAGGTCCTCCTCGCCTGGGAGGAGCCGGACCGCCTGCACCGGGGGCTGCATGGCGCGGCCTTCACCGCGACGGTGCTCTCGCAGGTGCGCCGCCGAGGGTGGGCACAGAGCGTGGGCGAGCGCGAGGCTGGCGTGGCCTCGGTGTCGGCGCCGGTGAGATCACCCTCCGGCCGGGTCATCGCCGCGGTCTCCATCTCGGGACCCATCGAGCGACTCTCCCGCCAGCCCGGTCGCATGCACGCGGCCACCGTCATCGCCGGAGCGAACAAGCTCACCGAGGTGCTCGAGCGCCACGCCCGCGCCGCCGAGGCCGCCGACCGCGACATCGAGTAGACCCACCTTCCAACTCCCGCCCACCCTCCCCTTCGCAGATCCCCGGGGAGCCTCAGACCAACGGTCATCGCTCGTACTGCGCAGATCCCCGGGGAACCTCAGACCAACGGTCACCCCTCGTACTGCGCAGATCCCCGGGGAACCTCAGACCAACGGTCATCGCTCGTACTGCGCAGATCCCCGGGGATCTGCGACGTGAGGTTCCCCGGGGATCTGCGACGTGAGGTTCCCCGGGGATCTGCGAAAGCGACGTCTGCGAAGGGGGTGCCACCGGACATGCGAAGACCCCCAGGACCGATGGTCCTGGGGGTCTCGACTGGCGTAGCCCCGACGGGATTCGAACCCGCGCTACCGCCTTGAGAGGGCGGCGTGCTAGGCCACTACACAACGGGGCCATGCTGCTCTGCGCGGCCTGTCGGCCGTGCGGACAACGGAGAGAACCATACCTGCCGGGAGGGAAATCTCCGAATTCGTCGCCCTCGCCCGTCGGGCGAGAGCCTCAGCGCTGGGGTACCAGGACTCGAACCTAGAACGACTGAACCAGAATCAGCTGTGTTGCCAATTACACCATACCCCAAGGGGTATCACTGCCCCTTCGTTCTTCTCCCGAAGGAGAACCCGCGCGGGCAGCGCACCGAGGGTCGATAGTAGTCCCCCGCGCCGGGCGGGCTCAAATCGGTGAGCCGATCGGCGCGGGCGGCAACCTCAGCGCAGGTCGCCGCGCAGCCGGCGCAGGCGGGTCAGGGTCGAGGCCTTGCCGAGGATCTCCATCGACTCGAAGAGCGGCGGGCTGATCCGCTGCCCCGAGACCGCGGCCCGCAACGGCCCGAAGGCGACGCGGGGCTTGAGGCCCAACCCGTCGACGACCGCAGCACGCAGCATCGCCTCGATCTGCTCGGCGTGCCACTGGTTGCGCTCACGAGCCTCGCCCAGCACGCCCTTCGGGGACTCCAGGCCCTCCAACGCCTCGATCGCGGCGTCGAGCACCTGAGGTGCATCCTCCTTCAACCCTGCCCGAGCGTCCTCGGAGATCTCGAGCTCCTCGTCGGAGGTGTAGAAGGGCCGGACCATCGGCGCCGCCTCGGAGAGCAGGTTGATCCGCGTCTGGATCTGCTCGGCCACGCTCTTCAGCCGGGCCAGCTCACCCATCGACGGGTTCTCCCCCAGCACGCCCTCTCGCTGGAGGAACGGGATCAGCCGCGAGGCGAAGTCGCCGAGCTCGAGGTCGCGGATGTACTGGCCGTTGAGCCAGTCCAGCTTCTTGAGGTCGAAGATCGGCCCGACCGTGTTCACCTTGCTCCAGGCGAAGTCGCGGCTGAACTCGGCGAAGGTGAACTTCTCGACCTCGGTGCCGTCCTCCCCCTTCGCCGGCGGGTAGGCCAGCAACCCGAGGAAGTTGACCACGGCCTCGGGCAGGTAGCCCTGCTCCTCGAACCACGTGAGCCGCGCCCACGGGTTCTTGCGCTTGGAGATCTTGGACTTGTTCTCGTTGCGCAGCAACGGCATGTGGGCGAACTTCGGCGGCTCCAGCCCGAGCCACTGGTAGAGCAGCACGTGCTTGGGCGTCGAGCTGATCCACTCCTCGCCGCGCACGACGTGGGTGATGCCCATCTCGTGGTCGTCGACGACGACGGCGAGGTGGTACGTCGGGAAGCCGTCGGCCTTGAGGATCACCTGGTCGTCGGGCCGCGGCGCCGAGACGGTGCCCCGGATGACGTCCTCGAAGGTCGTCGGCGCGTCCTCCGGCACGAGCATCCGCACGACCGGGGTCTCGCTGTAGCCGTCGAGCTCGGCCCGCTCCTCCTGGGTCTTGCCGTAGCAGAGCCGGTCGTAGCCGGTGGGCTGCTTGAGCTTCTGCTGCTTGTCGCGCATCGCCGCCAGCCGTTCCGAGCTGCACCAGCAGTAGTACGCGTGACCGTCGTCGATGAGCCGCTGCACGTAGGGCCGGTAGGTGTCGAGCCGCTCGCTCTGCCGGTAGGGCGCGTACGGCCCGCCGATGTCGGGCCCCTCGTCCCAGGTCAGGCCGAGCCAGGTGAGGGTCTGGTAGAGCTGGGCCTCGCTCGTGGGGTTGAAGCGGGCCCGGTCGGTGTCCTCGACGCGCAGGACGAAGCGCCCCCCCTCCTGCCGGACGAAGGCGAGGTTGAACAGCGCCATGTAGGCGGTGCCGACGTGCGGGTCGCCGGTGGGCGAGGGCGCGACGCGCAGCCTCGGCGTGGCGTCGGGGCCACCGACGGCCGAGTCGGGCATCTCGGCCGGGACGACGGCGCCGTCGGAGGGGAGGTTCTCAGGTGCGGAGGGGGTGCTCATGATGCGATCGATGGTAGCCGCGGCGCCGAGCGTGACCGTCCGCGGACGGGTGAAAGTCGGGGAGTAGCGTCGCGGAGAGCACCGGTCCGGTCCGGTCCGAGCGAGACCGGCGACGAAGGGAGCACAGCTGGTGGCGCGCGAGGCGAACCTCTGGGAGCGCAGGCTCGAGGAGAACCCGGGGCACTCGGCCTGGTACATCGAGCGGTTCCGGGCGATGGAGCGAGCCGGCAAGGACGTCGTCGGCGAGGCGCGGACGATCGACGCGATGCTCGAGCGGGGGTCCCGGGTGCTCGACGCCGGGTGCGGCCCCGGCCGGGTCGGCGGGTACCTCCACCGCCAGGGGCACACCGTCGTCGGCGTCGACTACGACCCGGCACTCGTCGCGGCCGCCGAGGAGGACCATCCCGGTCCGACCTGGCTCGCCGGCGACCTCACCGACCTCGACCTCCCGGCCGCCGGCATCGAGGCCCCCTTCGACGCGATCGTCTGCGCGGGCAACGTCATGACCTTCCTCGCCCCCAGCACCCGCGTCGAGGTCCTGCGTCGGATGGCCGCCCACCTCGCGCCCGAGGGGCGGCTCGTCGTCGGCTTCGGGGAGGGGCGGGACTACCCCTTCGCGCGCTTCCGCTCCGACGCGGCCGAGGTCGGCCTCGTCGAGGAGCTGCTGCTCTCCAGCTGGGACCTGCGTCCCTTCACCGACGAGTCGACCTTCCTCGTCGCGGTCCTGCGCGGCGGGTAGGAGCGCTCAGCGCTCGGCCGAGACGAAGGGGTTGGCAAGGGTCCCGATGGCGTCGATGTCGACCTCGACCCGCTGGCCGGCCACGACCGGCCCCACCCCGGCCGGGGTGCCGGTGAGGATGACGTCGCCGGGGAGCAGGGTGAAGGCCTTGCTGGCGTAGGAGATCAGCTCGGCGACACCGTGGACCATGTCGGAGCTGTGCCCGTCCTGGCGGATCTCGCCGTCGAGCGTGGTGACGATCCGCACGTCCTGAGGGTCGAGGTCGGTCTCGATCCAGGGACCGAGGGGGCAGAAGGTGTCCAGCCCCTTGGCGCGGGCCCACTGCCCGTCGCCGCGCTGGAGGTCGCGGGCGGTGACGTCGTTGGCGATGGTGTAGCCGAAGATCACCTTGCGCACCTCCTCCGGCTCGATGTCCTTGCACATCCGCCCGATGATCACCGCGAGCTCGCCCTCGAAGGAGACCTCCTTGGTCAGCTCCGGGATGACGACCGGCTCCCCCGGGCCGACGACCGCGGTGTTGGGGACGAGGAACATCATCGGCTCGTCCGGCACCTCCGAGCCCATCTCAGCGGCGTGGTCGCGGTAGTTGCGGCCGATGCCGATGATCTTGCTGCGGGGGATCACCGGCGCGAGCAGACGCACGTCCTCGACGGTGGTGGTCGCTCCGGTCAGCTCGATCCGCTGGTAGAGCGGGTCGCCGGTGACCTCGGCGATCTTCTCCCCTGCGCCGTCGACCAGACCGTAGACCGGGTCATCTCCCGTGGTGTACCTCGCGATTCGCACACCACCCACGATAGGGCGTACGGCCCCAGGGTCAGTGCGAGGCGCCGGAGCGGCGGCGGACCCTCCCGGCGGCGCCGAGCAGCGCCGCACCCACCAGCGCGAGCAGCGCCACGACCAGAGCCACGTGCGGTGAGGAGCCGCCGTCGGTCTGGACGGCGGCCGGTCGCTGCGGGTCGGCACTCGCGCTCGGCTCGCCGGGCACCTGGCTCGTCGTGGTCCCCTCGCCGGGGGTCGGGTCGGTGCTCGGGGTCGGCGAGCTGGTCGTCGGGGTCGGCGAGGGCGATGCCTGGACCGGCTCGAGCAGCGGCGCGATCACCGAGGCGATGAGCGAGTACCCGGCGTCGTTGGGGTGGATGTCGCCGCGGGAGCACATCCAGGTCAGGGTGCAGATGCGCTCGACGTTGACCGGGATCTCGCCGTAGGTCGGGTCCTGGACCACCGGCTCGAAGTCGCGCGTCCGGAAGGCGTCACCGACGTCGGCGAAGTCGGCTCCCGCGGCCGCAGCGGCCCCGGCGTAGATCTGGTCCAGGCTCTCGCTCAGCGTCACCGAGAGTCGCGCGACGTCCTGCCCGGCGGGTCCGGTCAGCCATGCGGCGAGGAAGACGTCGGGATAGTTGGTGATGACGATCTGCGCGTCCGGAGCGGCTGCGCGCAGGTCCGACAGCAGCTCCGGGAGGCGGGTCTGGATCGTGGCCAGGCCCTCCTGCAGGCAGGGCAGGTCGATCGCCCCGGTCGAGCGCTCGACGCAGGTCTGCACGTCGTTGCCGCCGATGTCGAGGGTGATCAGCGCTGTGTCCGGATGCTCGGCGAGGAAAGCCATCGCCGCGTCGCGCTGCGAGCCCTCGTAGGCGCAGTACGGGCCGCCGTCGAGCAGGGTGCCGATCCGCTCGCCGGAGCAGGCGAGGTTCTCCAGCCGGGCGCCGGCTGCGGTCTCGGCGAGAGCCTCGCGCACCTCGCCGGCGTAGCCACCGGTCAGGTCGTCCCCCTCCCCCGGCTGGTAGCCGGCCGCGTAGGAGTCACCGAGCGCCAGGTACCACGGTCCGTCCTGCGCGGGCTCGGCCGACGCGGGCGCCGGACCGACCAGCGCGACGAGCAGAGCGCAGAGTGCCGTGATGAGAGCGGCGTGGATGCGACGGTGCATTCCTGCTCCTCCGAGGAGTCCGTTGCGTCCACGGGAGGGGCCGGGCGAGGGTGCGCAGCCGCCCCGGGGCGCAGACGCCCCGAGCACGCGATGCGAGGACGCTACCCGAGGATTCCCGCCTGCGGAATGCCGTGGGCACACTGGTCGCATGTCCAGCAGCCTCACGCCGGAGCAGTGGCGACCCCTCGCCCGCGCGCACGCGCAGCGGGTGGACCAGCTCACCGCCGGCCGCCGGCGACGTCGGGCGCTCGGGCACCGGCACCCCGTCGAGGACTTCCTCTTCGAGTACTACAACCACCGTCCCGCCCAGCTGCGTCGCTGGCACCCCGGCCCCGGTGTCGTGCTGGTGGACGCGGCGGGCCAGCACGGCACCTGGGTGGGGTACCTCACCGACAGCGCGGGGTCGGCCTGGGTCGACGTCGAAGGGGTGAGCGCTCGCCGGTCGTCGACGATCGGCTTCGTCCAGGGGTTGCTCCGGGCGACCCTGGCGAGAGACCCGCACCTCGGGTGCTTCGGGCTGCACGAGTGGGCGATGGTCTACCGCCTCGAGCAGGGTCAGCGCCGGCACGAGCAGCTCCCGCTCCGGCTGGGGCAGGACGAGACCGACGCGGTGGTCGAGCGGCACCAGGTGCGGTGCAGCCATTACGACGCCTACCGCTTCTTCACCGGCGCGGCGGCTCCGCGCAACCACCTTCGCCCCACCCGCGAGACCCAGACCGAGCTGGAGCAGCCCGGGTGCCTCCACGCCGGGATGGACGTCTACAAGTGGTGCTTCAAGCTGGGCCCGCTCGTGCCCTCCGACCTGACGCTGGCCGCCTTCGAGCTGGCCCTGGAGATCCGCGAGCTGGACATGGCCGCCTCGCCGTACGACGTCTCGGCCTACGGCATCGCGGCGGTGCCCGTGGAGACCGCCGTCGGCAAGGCGGACTACCTCGCTCGGCAGCGCGACTTCGCGAACCGGTCCAACGCCCTTCGGTCGCGCCTGATCGAGGTCCTCAGCGCCCTGCCGAGGTGACCGGACGCGACGCCGGGGCAGGAGCGGCGAGCGCCAGCCCGAGGTGCAGCTCGAGACGATCCCGGCCGTCGGAGAGGTCACGACCGGTGATCTGCTCGATCCGGGCGAGGCGGGCGTAGACGCTCTGGCGGTGCAGGCCGAGGCTGGTCGCGGTCCGGGCGACCGAGCCGGCGAGGTCGAGATAGGTCCGGGCCGTGCGGATCAGCTCGGGGTCGCAAGCCTGCAGGAGCGCCGAGACTGCCGGGGTCCGCGCGGCGTCCAGCACGAGGTCGGCGTCGGGCCGTCCGAGCAGGCGGTAGACCCCGAGATCGTCCCAACGGGCCACGCTGGTCCCCGAGCCCTCGTGGACGACACCCATCCCCGTGAGGCGGGCGGCCTGCGCCGCCGCCTGCGCCTGGCGGTGCGAGGCGGCGGCCTGGGCGAGGGGGTGGACCGCGCCGACACCCACGACCAGTCCCTCCTGGGATGCGTGTCGCTGTGCCGCGCGGGTGGCGATGTCGACGACCCGGCGCACGTCCTCCTCCTCGCGCCCGGCCTGCACCGGGACGAGCGCGGTGATGGCACCGGACTCCCCGGCGACCGCGACCCGGTGCGGCAGGCCTCCTAGGCCTTGCACGTCGGCGGCGCTGAGCGTCACCGTCGCCGTCAAGACCATGACGGCGGCGCCGGTCTCGGGTTGGACGCCGAGCTGCTCGGCCAGCGCTCGTGCCGCGGTGCGCTCGGTGGCCCGGGTGGCGGCGAGCAGCTCGTGCAGGAGCCCTGCGCGATGGCGCCGGGTCGCGGCCTGACGGGCGAGCAGCTCGGCCGCGACCGAGCCGAGCTCGAGCGCCCGCTCCAGCTCCGGTGCGCCGAGGGCAGTACCCGCTCCCTCGATCGCCCAGAGATAGCCCTGGACCCGTCCCTGGGCCCGCAGCGGCAGGCAGACCCGCGGCCCGGTGCCTCGCTGAGGGTCACCCGGGATGCGCACGCTTGTGGTGGCCGTCGCGATCCCGAAGGACTCGAACCACTCGCGGGTCACCGCCGAGGCACCCCGCCCGAGGATCGTCTCGGTCCGCACGGGGTCGGCAGCCTCTGGCTGTGCGGCGAAGGCGAGCAGCCTGAGCTGCCGGTCCTCGAGCGTCACCGGCACGCCCAGCAGGGTCGAGACCTCGTCGACGACCTCTTGGATGTCGCTCACCGGAACTCCTCATACAGATGTCTGACAGAGTACCTAGATTGCCAGACAGCTGCCGGTGGCCGAGCCCACACGTCGGCCCTATGGTCGGAGGATGACGACCTCTGAGCCGACCACCCTCCCTTCGCCGTCCGCTGTGGTCGGCGAGCTCGCCAGCCTGGCCGACGACGCCGTGGCCCTGGCCGACCGCTGGGCGGCGGCGACCGAGGCCGGCGAGACGAAGAAGGAGGCGGCGACCACCCGCCAGCTCGCCTCTCTCCTCTCCGACGCCGAGGGCCTGGACCTCGCCGTGCGGTTCGTCGACCGGGTGGTCCGACCCGAGGACCCCGAGGCGGCGGCGAAGGAGCTCACCCGCCTCACCGCCTCCGATGCGGCCTTCCTCGGCCCGGTCGACACCGGACTGCTCAAGCTGGGGTCGATCGCCGCCAAGGTCGCGCCGAAGGTCGTCGTCCCGATCGCCAAGGCCCGCATGCGCCAGATGGTCGGCCACCTGCTCGTCGACGTCGGCGACCCGACCCTCGCCAGGCACCTGGCCGCCGCCCGTGAGGATGGCTTCCGCCTCAACATCAACCTCCTCGGCGAGCTGGTCCTCGGCGACCACGAGGCCCAGGCGCGGACCGACCGCACCCGCCAGCTCCTCGAGCGCGACGACGTCGACTACGTCTCGATCAAGGTCTCCTCGCTCGTGAGCCAGATCGACACCTGGGACACCGAGGGCACCGTGCAGCGCTGCGTCGAGCGGCTCCGCCCGCTCTACCGGGTCGCCGCGCAGGCCAGCCCGCGCAAGTTCGTCAACCTCGACATGGAGGAGTACGGCGACCTCGACCTCACCATCCAGGTCTTCGAGTCGATCCTCTCCGAACCCGAGTTCGCCGACCTCGAGGCCGGCATCGTGCTCCAGGCCTACCTGCCCGACGCGCTGCCCGCGATGGAGCGCCTCATCGACTTCGCCCAGCGGCGCCGCGCCGAGGGCGGCGCCGGGATCAAGATCCGCCTCGTCAAGGGGGCCAACCTCGCGATGGAGCAGGTCGAGGCAGAGCTGCACCACTGGGAGCGGGCGCCGTACGAGACCAAGGCCGAGGTCGACGCCAACTACCTGCGCTGCGTCGAGCGCGCCCTGCGCCCCGACGCCGTGCAGGCCGGGGTCCGCCTCGGCGTCGCCAGCCACAACCTCTACGACCTCGCGACCGCCCACCTCCTCGCCGAGCGCCGAGGAGTGAGCGAGGCGATGGACGTCGAGATGCTCCAGGGCATGTCGCCGAGCCAGGCCCGCGCGGTCCGCGACACCGTCGGCACCGTCATCCTCTACACCCCCGTCGTCGACCCGAAGGACTTCGACGCCGCCGTCTCCTACCTCGTGCGCCGACTTGAGGAGAACGCGTCGAAGGAGAACTTCCTGCACGCGTTCTTCGCCGAGGACGAGCCGCAGTCGATGCCCGAGCAGGAGCGTCGCTACCGCGCGAGCATCGCCGACATCGAGACCACCTCGACCGGCCCGCGAAGGGTGCCCGAGCGGGCCGAGATCGGGGACACCTTCGCCGGCACGCCCGACTCCGACCCAGCGCTGGCCGCCAACCGCGAGTGGGCGGCGCGCGCCGTGGCGAGCGAGCCCCCTTCGCTCTGGTCTCCGCACCTGTCCTCGACCGCCGAGGTCGACGACGTGGTGCGCACCGCCCGGTCCGCGCACCAGAGCTGGGCGGCACGGCCCGCGGCCGAACGAGCGGCGGTCCTGCGCGAGGCGGCCCGTGAGCTCGACGCGCGGCGCGAGCAGCTGCTCACCGTGATGTCCTCCGAGGCCGGCAAGACCGTCGGCGAGTCCGACCCGGAGATCTCCGAGGCCGCCGACTTCGCCCGGTACTACGCCGACCGCGCCGAGGAGCTCGAGGACGGGCCGATGAGCGACGGTGCGACCTTCACCCCGCACCCGGTCGTCCTCGTCACCCCGCCGTGGAACTTCCCGGTCGCGATCCCGATCGGTGGCCCCCTCGCCGCGCTCGCCGCCGGCTCCGCGGTCATCCTCAAGCCTGCCCCGCAGACGCCGGGGTGCGTCGAGGCCGCCGCCGAGGCGCTGTACACCGCCGGCGTGCCGCGCGAGGCGCTGCAGGTCGTGCGCACCGACGAGGACGAGGTAGGCCAGCACCTCATCGCTCACGACGACATCGACCTGATCATCCTTACCGGAGCCACCGACACCGCGGAGCTCTTCGACGGCTGGCGTCACGACCGCGCGGAGGGGTCGCGCATCTACGGCGAGACCTCGGGCAAGAACGCGCTGATCGTCACCCCCTCGGCGGACTACGACCTCGCGGTGGCCGACCTCGTGCAGAGCGCCTTCGGGCATGCCGGCCAGAAGTGCTCGGCGGCCTCGCTCGGCATTCTCGTCGGCTCGGTCGCGACCTCAGAGCGCTTCCGCCGCCAGCTCATCGACGCGGTCCGCTCGATCACGGTCGGCTTCCCGGCCGACCTCTCGACGCGCATGGGGCCGGTCATCGAGCCCCCGGAGGGCAAGCTGCTGCGCGCGCTCACCACTCTCGAGCCGGGTGAGCGGTGGCTCGTCGAGCCCCGCCCGCTCGACGACAGCGGCCGGCTGTGGAGCCCGGGGCTGAAGGAGGGCGTCCGGCCGGGATCGTTCTTCCACCTCACCGAGGTCTTCGGGCCCGTGCTCGGGCTGATGCGGGCCGACGATCTCGACGAGGCGATCGAGCTGCAGAACGCGACGGACTTCGGGCTGACCGGGGGCATCCACAGCCTCGACGAGGCCGAGATCGACGCCTGGACCGAGCGGGTCGAGGTGGGCAACGCCTACGTCAACCGGCACATCACCGGCGCGATCGTCCAGCGGCAGAGCTTCGGCGGGTGGAAGGCCAGCTCGGTCGGACCGGGTGCGAAGGCGGGCGGGCCGAGCTATGTCGCCCAGCTCGGCACCTGGTCGCGCGACGGCCTCCCGGCGAAGGGAGACGAGGTCACCGGCGCGGTGCGGCGCACCGTCGACGGGATCCTCGGCGCCCTCGGCGAGCGGGTCGAGCGCGACGGGCGGGAGATGATCGACGCCGCCCTGGCCAGCGACGCCCGTGCCTGGGCCGACGAGATCGGGGTCGAGCACGACAAGACCGGGCTGCGGGTCGAGAGCAACGTCTTCCGCTACCGGCCGATGCCGCTGGTCCTGATCCGCGCGAGCGCCGACGCCGATGTCGCCGACGTGGTCCGCCTCCTCGGCGCGGCGACCCTGACCAGGACCCCGGTGCTCGTCTCGGCCCACCCGGACCTCGACCTCCCCCGCACCCTCGGGCACGTGCAGGTGCGCATCGAGACCGACGAGACCTTCGTCCACCGGGCCCTGGACGCCGCCGGGCGCGCGGGGCGGGTCCGCGTCGTCGGCACCGTTCCGGCGGGCCTGCGGGAGATCCCGCCGACCCGGCTGACCGTCATCGACGGCGAGGTGCAGGCCAACGGGCGGCGCGAGCTGCTCACCTTCGTGCGCGAGCAGTCGATCAGCCGGACCCGGCACCGTTTCGGGCACGTCGAGCAGCGCTGACACCTGGCCCACCCCCCTTCGTCCGTCGTCCGTCGTCCGCGCCATCTGGCCGAGATGCTGCTGGCAGCGCCTCGAGAGTGGGGGCGAAGGGGGGATGGCAGGGTGCGCCCATGACCTGGACGGCGGTGGAGGCCCGGCTCACGGGCGTCGGGCCGACCTGGCCGGACAGCCTGCTCGGACACCTCGTGGCGACCGCCGTGCCGGGGGTCGAGGAGTGGCGCGATGGCGCCTACCGCCGCATCTTGACACTGGCCGACGGCCCGGCCGTCGTCGCGGTCCGACCCGGGACCGACGTGTTGCCGGTCCGCCTGCTGCTCACCGACCCCGCCGACGAGGCGGAGGCCATCGCCCTCGCACGGCGGCTGCTCGACCTCGACCGGGACACCCGGGTGGTCGACGCGCACCTCTCGCGGGACCCGGTGCTCGCGCCCCTCGTCGCCGCCGCACTCGGCCGACGCGTACCCGGACTGCCCGACGTCGGCGAGGCGGTCGTCCGGGCGGTCCTCGGCCAGCAGGTGAGCACGGCCGCCGCACGAACCCACGCGGGTCGGCTCGCAGAGGCTCTCGGCGAGCCGGTGGTCGATCCCGAAGGGGGTCTGACGCGCGCCTTCCCGACCGCCGCCGCGGTCGCCGACGCCCCGGACGAGCTCCTTCGCCTGCCGGCCCGTCGGCGCGACAGCCTGAGGGCTGCCGCCGCCGTCGTCGCCGCCGCGCCCTGGGGCCGGTCACCCGACCCGGCCGAGGTCGTCGCCGCTCTCGACCCTGTACCGGGCATCGGCCCGTGGACGACCGGGACGGCGGCGATGCGGGCGCTGGGCGACCCCGACGTGCTGCTCGCGGGTGATCTGGGGCTGAGGGCCGCCGCTCGGGGGCTCGGCCTGCCCGACGCGCCGAGGCCTCTCACCGCTCGCGCCGAGGTCTGGCAGCCCTACCGCTCGTACGCCGTGCAGCACCTCTGGGGCGTGCTCGACCACCCGATCAACACCCTCCCCGCGCATCCCGCCTGAGCCTCACCCCCACGCCCCCGCTCACAAGATGCTGCTGGCAGCAGTTCCGTGAGCGAGCGGCAGCTCGACATGCTGCTGGCTCACCAGGGTGCTGCTGGCAGCATCTTGAGCTGGGGGCGAAGGGGAACAGCGGGGCGCTTCTCTGGCGTCGACGGAAGCCTCGAATCGACTCGTCGAGCTAGCAGCTCGCGCGGGCCGCCTTCGGAGGGCCTGACACGCGGCTCGCGAGAGCTGAGCGCAATCTGCGGTGGTCAGCGAGCCGGGATGCCCGCCCGGCTCAGGCCGTAGACGATGCCGTCGAGCAGCGCCTCCCAGGAGGCCTCGACGATGTTGGCGGCCACGCCGATCGTCGTCCACGAGGTCGTCCCGTCGCTCGTCTCGATCAGCACGCGCGTGACGGCGTCGGTGCCGTGCGCGGCGTCGAGGATCCGCACCCGGTAGTCGACGAGCTCGAGCTGCTCGATCTCGGGGTAGACCACGCCGAGCGCCTGGCGCAGCGCGTGGTCGAGCGCGTTGACCGGGCCGTTGCCCTCGCCGGTGGCGACCACCCGCTGCCCGCCGGCGTGCATCTTCACCGTCGCCTCGGAGAGCGCCGCGGCGTCCGAGCCGCGCACGTCGGTCATCACCCGCCAGGACTCGACCTGGGCGTAGTCGGGGACCGATCCGCCCACCTCGCGTCGCAGCAGCAGCTCGAAGCCGGCGTCGGCGGCGTCGAAGGTGTAGCCCCGCTGCTCGAGCTCCTTGACCCGGGCGAGCACGCGGCGTAGGGCCGGCTCGTCCTCGGAGAGGTCGACGCCGATCTCGCGCCCCTTGAGCTCGACCGTCGCCCGGCCCGCCATGTCCGAGACGAGCATCCGCATGTCGTTGCCGACGTCCTTGGGCTCGATGTGCTGGTAGAGGTCGGGGTCGACCTTGATCGCGCTGGCGTGCAGCCCGGCCTTGTGGGCGAAGGCGCCGGCGCCGACGTAGGGCTGGCGGGAGAACGGCGGGTAGTTCGTCACCTCGCTCACCGCGTGCGCGATGCGGGTGGCGTCCTGCAGCCGGTAGGGCTCGACGAGATCCATGCCGCGCTTGAGCTGGAGGTTGGCGAGCACGGTGATGAGGTCGGCGTTGCCGGTGCGCTCGCCGTAGCCGTTGATGGTGCCCTGGACGTGGGTGGCTCCGGCGTCGACGGCGGCCATGCTGTTGGCGACGGCGCACCCGGTGTCGTTGTGGCAGTGGATGCCCAGGCGCGCCCCGGTCGCGGCAAGCACGTCGGCGACGGCTTCGTGGACCTGGCCGGGAAGCATCCCGCCGTTGGTGTCGCACAGCGCGACGACCTCGGCGCCCGCGTCCTGGGCGGCGGCGACGCAGTCCATAGCGTAGTCGCGGTCGAGCAGGTAGCCGTCGAAGAAGTGCTCGGCGTCGACCATCACCGTGCGGCCGTGCTCGCGCAGGTGGGCGACGGTGTCGGCGATCATCGCGAGGTTCTCCTCGCGGGTGGTGCGTAGCGCGCGCTCGACGTGTCCGACGTGGGACTTCGCGACGAGAGTGACGACCGAGGTCTGCGCGTCGAGCAGGGCCTGCACCTGGGGGTCCGAGGCGGCGGTCGTGCCGGCCTTGCGGGTGGAGCCGAAGGCGGCCAGGGTCGCGTTGCGCAGGTCGAGCTCGGAGCGGGCTCGGGCGAAGAACTCGGTGTCGTTCGGGTTGGCCCCGGGCCACCCCCCTTCGACGTGGGTGACGCCGAGGTCGTCGAGGTGGCGGGCGATGGTCAGCTTGTCCGCGACCGAGAGGTTGATCCCCTCCTGCTGTGCCCCGTCACGCATCGTCGTGTCGTAGACGTCAAAGGTGCTCATCGGCTCTCCTGGGGTCGCTCGTCTCGAGGCGAAGGGGGAGGTCCCCGTCTCGACGCGCCAGGTGCCGGCTGTGGGTGGGCCGCCTGCCTGATCGCCCTCCGGGCGACCACCAGCTCCGCCCGAGAAAACGAAAGACCCCCCGGGTGTGGGAGGTCTGCGCGTCGAGCGGGGCTCGACGCGCCTAGGTAATGATCAGGGCCGCGGTAGCGGTGGTCATCACGTCGGGCATCACGGGTGCACTCTTGCAGCGTGTCCATGCGCTGGGAAGAGTGGTCCACATGCTGAGCGGCCTGGTTCGCGTCGGGCCCGGCTCACCGCTTGAGCAGTGACTCCAGGACGCGGGCCACACCGTCGTCGTCGTTGCCCCGGCACTGATCGTCGGCCAGCTCGATCACGTCGGGGTGGGCGTTGGCGACGGCGAAGGAGGACCCGGCCCACTGCAGCATCGGCAGGTCGTTCGGCATGTCGCCGAAGGCCCAGACGTCGGCGGCGTCGATGTCGAGCTCGGCGCACCAGTCGGCCAGGGCCGCGGCCTTGGTCACCCCTGGCGCGGACATCTCGGCCAGTCCGCCGGCGCCGGAGTAGGCCAGCACGACCCGCTCGCCGACCACCTCGGTGGCGCAGCGGAGGAACTCCTCGTCGGTGAGGTGCGGGTTGCGCGCGAGGAGCTTGCCTGCCCGCTCGTCGTCGAGGTCCTCGATCCGGTCGGTGGTGACGAGGTCCTCGGGATGGTCGTGGATGGCGGCGAACATCCGCTCCGCGGCCAGCCCGCTCCTGCGCTCAGCGGCGAAGCCGGTCCCCGGTAGCTGCTCGCGCAGGTCGGCCGTGACCTGGCGCATGACCCCGGGCTCGATCGTCCGCTCGGCGAAGACCCGTCGTCGCTCGACGTCGTAGCGGAAGGCGCCGTTGCCGCACAACGCCACCCCCCGGGTGCCGACGACGTGAGCCAGCTCATCGATCCACCGTGGTGGCCGGGCCGTGACGAGCACCGTCTCGATCCCGGCGCCCGCGAGCGCGCGAAGCGCGGTCACCGTCCGGTCGGAGACGCTGCCGTCGCTGCGCAGCAGGGTCCCGTCGAGGTCGGTGGCGACGAGGCGTGGGCGGGTGCTCGAGGCGTCCACGGGATGATCCGGCCGGCTCAGACGAGGCGCGTCATCCAGCCCCGGGTGTCGGTCGCCCGGCCGTACTGGATGTCTAGGAGGGTGGAGCGGATCGCCCTGGTGACCTCTCCTCCCCCTTCGGGCGAGCCGGACGGCGCCGACCCGCCGTCCCAGCGCAGCTCACCGACGGGGGTGACGACGGCGGCAGTGCCGCAGGCGAAGATCTCGGTGATCTCGCCCGAGACCACCCCGTCCTTCCACTCCTGGATCTCGATCCGCTCCTGCACCGGCTCGAGGTCGAGGTCCTTGGCCAGGGTGAGGATCGAGTCGCGGGTGATGCCCTCGAGGATCGACCCGGTCAGGGCAGGGGTGCGCAGCCGGCCGTCCTTCATGACGAAGAAGAGGTTCATGCCCCCGAGCTCTTCGATGTAGGTGTGGGTCGCCGAGTCCAGGAATACCGCCTGGTCGCAGCCGTGGTCGGCACCCTCGATCTGACCGGCCATGGAGGAGGCGTAGTTGCCGCCGCACTTGGCCGCGCCGGTGCCGCCGTCCCCGGCCCGTGCGTAGTCCTGGCTGACCCACAGGCTGACCGGCTTCAGCCCGCCCTTGAAGTAGGCACCGGCCGGCGAGGCGATGACGCTGTAGGTGACCTCACGGGCGGGCCGGACGCCGAGGAAGGCCTCGGAGGCGAACATGAACGGCCGCAGGTACAGGCTGGTCTCTCCGGTGCCGTAGGCGGGGACCCACTTCTCGTCGGCCTGCACCAGCGCCGTGAGCGAAGCGATGAAGTCCTCCTCCGACAGCTCGGGCAGGGCCAGCCGGCGAGCCGAGCGCGCCATCCGCGCGGCGTTGGCCTCCGGACGGAAGGTCCAGACCGACCCGTCCTCGTGGCGGTAGGCCTTCATGCCCTCGAAGATCTCCTGGGCGTAGTGCAGCACTGCCGCGGCGGGGCTGAGCTGCAGCGGTCCGAACTCGCGGACGACGGCGTCGTGCCAGCCGTGCTCCGCGGTCCAGGTCGCGGTGACCATGTGGTCGGTGAAGGTCGTGCCGAAGCCCGGGTCGGAGAGGATCTGCTCTCGCTCGATGTCCGAGACGAGGTTGCTCGAACGCTCGGTGGTGAAGGTCAGCTGGGTCATCGTCGACTCCTGGGAGGGTGCGAGAGCGGCCGCTTCGGGTGGGCGGCTGCGGTCCGGACGGGCGGTGTCGGCAGGCTATCGGACCGCCGAGCGCCGCCTGAGAGGACTGACCCAGACCCCTCGGGCGAAGGGGGCGGCGTGACGAAAGGGAGGGCGAAGGGGGTCAGAGCCGGCCGGCGATCGCGTCACCGATCTCGGAGGTGCTCCGCGCCCGCTCGCCCCGCTCGGCGAGGTCGGCGGCCACGGCCGCCTCGACCCGGGCCGCGGCGTCACCGTGGCCGACGTGGTCCAGGAGCATCGAGGCGGAGAGGATCGCCGCGGTGGGATCGGCCAGGCCCTGGCCGGCGATGTCCGGGGCGGAGCCGTGCACCGGCTCGAACATGCTCGGCGCCTCGCGGCTCGGGTTGATGTTGCCGCTCGCGGCGAGCCCGATGCCCCCGGCGACGGCGGCGGCGATGTCGGTGATGATGTCGCCGAAGAGGTTGTCGGTGACGATGACGTCGAAGCGCGCTGGGTCGGTCGCGAGGTAGATCGTCGCCGCATCGACGTGGTTGTAGGCGATCTCGACGTCGGGGTACTCGGCGCCGACCTCCTCGAGGGTGCGCCGCCAGAGGTGCCCGGCGTGGACGAGGACGTTGTGCTTGTGCACGAGCGTGAGGTGCTTGCGGGGTCGTGCCTGGGCGCGCTCGAAGGCGTCGCGCACGACGCGCTCGATGCCGAAGCGGGTGTTGACGCTGACCTCGGTGGCGACCTCTGCCGGCGTGCCAACCCGCAGCGCGCCGCCGTTGCCGACGTAGGGGCCCTCGGTGCCCTCGCGGACGACGACGAAGTCCAGACCGTTGGCGGTGACCTCGGCCGAGAGCGGGCTCGTCACGCCGGGGTAGAGCCTCGCCGGTCGCAGGTTGACGTAGTGGTCGAGCGCGAAGCGCAGCGGCAGCAGGACACCGCGCTCGAGCACACCGCTCGGCACGCTCGGGTCGCCGATGGCGCCGAGGAGGATGGCGTCGTGACCGCGCAGCTCCTCGAGGATCGAGTCGGGCAGGGTCTCGCCGGTCGCGTGCCAGCGCCGGGCCCCGAGGTCGTACTCCGTGCTCGAGACACTGACCTCGCTGGTCGCGGCGTCGAGCACCTTCAGCGCCTCGGCGACGACCTCCGGGCCGATCCCGTCGCCGCCGATCACCGCGATGTCGAGGGACGTCGTGGTCGGGGACGAAGGGGGGTCCGGCTGGGTCGTCGTCATATCCCGAGACTAGGACGGCGTCCCGTGATGTGGACACCAGGTCTCATATCGTGGCGCGATACCTCCGCCCGACCCGCGCCGACCGAAGCCTTCGAGCCCTCCACTGTCCGGCTAGCCCGTGAGATCACGCCGCCGCCGCCTCAGCACTCGCGCGATGTCTCGCCGATGGCCCTCGTCCCACGGGACCACGCCCTCCAGCAGCTGCTCGGGAAGCCCGCTCACCAGCTGAGCCACCTCCGTCAGGACTCCATCCACGACGCCTTGAGGCAGGCCGATCTCGCTGCCGAACGTCCGAAACGCCTTCGCGGTGAGATTGTCCCTTCGACCCGCCAGGGGCAGGGCGAAGGTCGAGTCCCCGTAGGGCACCGTCGAGGGGATGTCATAGATCGGCGCCACCTGTCGCTCTGCAGCCCCGAGCACCGAGACGTTCTTCGCGTGGAGATCACCGTTGCCGGTGGCCCACGCGAAGGCCGCCTGCTGCAGCACCGCCCGGAGCGCCAGCGGCCGTGAGCGGCACGCCCCCGCCAGCGCTGATGCGAGCCGCTCCATCGTGACCGAGTACTTGTCGGCCGGGTGCACGCCGAGCACCTGGGCGCCATCCTCGACCGCCACTCGTTGCAGCCCGTGGGCCCCGACGACGCGGTCGAACCGAGAGACCAGCAGGCCAGGTCGGCCGTGCCGGTCACGCACGACCTCCGCGCTCGCCACCGGGTGCCGCAGGCCTGCGCCAAGTCGCAGGAAGAATGCCTCGTTCTCGACGACGAGAGGGAACTCGGGAACCTCGAGCTTGAGCAGGTGAGCACGGCCAGCGTGCGCCAGCGGCACGGTGAGCATCCTCCCCGACACCTTCTCCTGCACCCCGGCAAGAGCAGACGGGTCCCCGATCCCGTGCGCCTCGAGCAGCTCGAGGAAGTCCAGCTCCGCGAAGGAGCCGGACACCTCGACGACCGGCTCGTGCGCCTCGGCAGGCTCGACGAGCACCTGCACATCGCCCACGGGGTCCGACCCCACCGCCAGGAGCAGCGAGAGCTCGTCGTCGGCGCTCGTCTTCACTGCTCGCCGCAACGCGGTCAGACGCCGACCCTCCGGGAGGAGGTTGGCAAAGAACGCGGGAACGGCTCCGGACGATGTGAGCACCGGCTCGTCGCGAAGGGGTAGCGAGGTCGCGACGGCGCGGGCGCCGGAGGCCAGGTAGTCCTCACGGTAGTCAAAGCGCACTCCGTCGGCCGTGCGCTCGAGCGTCGCCGCCGGCGTCCCGTCCTTGAGCACGTGCGCCACCCGGACATCGCGCGGGTCCGGAGCGGCCGCCGAGGTCACGGCGTCTCCCGCGGAGCCAGGACGAGCCGCAGCCCGAGGACCTCGAGGACCGGGCCGAGCTTGTCGATCCGCACGGTGGGCTTGCCCGACTCGAGCTCGCGGACGAAGCGTTCCGACACCCCGGCCAGCTCCGCGACATCGAGCTGCCGCAGGCCGAGTTCGCGGCGCCGTGCCTGCAGCTGAGTCGCCCAGGATCCCATAGGCTCGTCGACAGTCACATGACACCACCTCCAGCCAGACCGGCACGATCCTGCCGATCTGCCCGACTGTAGCACTCAGGCGTACCGAAACGGCACGATCCTGCCGATCTAGTCCACCTTGCGGGCCGCGCCCTTGTCGGCCGACTGGGCGAAGCGGGCGAAGATCTTCAGCGCCGCGGAGACGGGACGGTCGCGGTCGACCGGGGTCCACCCCTTCGCGTCCTGCTCGGACCGTCGCGCCGCGAGCTCCTCGTCGTCGACGAGGAGCTGGACCCGCCGACTGGGGATGTCCAGCTCGATGACGTCACCGTCCCGGACCAGCCCGATCGCCCCACCGGAAGCCGCCTCGGGTGAGACGTGCCCGACCGACAGACCCGAGGAGCCACCGGAGAAGCGGCCGTCGGTGATGAGCGCGCACTTCGGTCCCAGGCCCACACCCTTGAGATAGCTCGTCGGGTAGAGCATCTCCTGCATGCCCGGCCCGCCCTTGGGCCCCTCGTAGCGCACGACGACGACGTCCCCCTCCTGGATCGCGCCGGTGAGGATCATCGAGACCGCGTCCTCCTGGGACTCGGCAACCTTCGCCGGCCCGGAGAAGCTCCACTGGTGCTCGGGCACGCCAGCGGTCTTGACGATGCAGCCGTCGGGAGCGAGGTTGCCGTGGAGGACCGCCAGACCGCCCTCGACGGTGTAGGCGTGCTCGACCGAGCGGATGCAGCCCGACTCGGCGTCAGTGTCCAAGCTGGCCCAGCGGTTGCTCGAGCTGAAGGCCTCGGTGGTCCGCACCCCGCCCGGCGCGGCGTGGAAGAGCTCGAGCGCCTTGTCGGTGGCGGCGCCGGAGCGGATGTCCCAGTCGCTGAGCCACTGCTCCAGCGTTGGGCTGTGCACGGCACGCACCCCGGTCTGAAGCATCCCGCCACGGTTCAGCTCGCCGAGGATGGCGGCGATGCCACCCGCGCGGTGGACGTCCTCCATGTAGTAGTCGCCGCTGTTCGGCGCGACCTTGACCAGGCACGGGGTCTCCCGCGAGAGCGCGTCGATGTCGTGCTGGTCGAAGTCGACGCCGGCCTCCTGCGCCGCGGCGAGCAGGTGCAGGATCGTGTTGGTCGACCCACCCATCGCGATGTCGAGGCGCATCGCGTTGGCGAAGGCGGGCTTGCCGGCGATCGAGCGCGGCAGCACCGACTCGTCGTCGCCGTCGTAGTAGTCGCGGCACAGGTCGACCACGAGCCGGCCGGCGTCGAGGAAGAGCTCACGACGGGCGGCGGCGGTCGCCAGCGTCGAGCCGTTGCCGGGGAGGGAGAGCCCGAGCGCCTCGGTCAGGCAGTTCATCGAGTTGGCCGTGAACATCCCCGAGCAGGACCCGCAGGTCGGGCAGGCGGACTGCTCGATCGCGGTGATCTCCTCGTCCGAGACCGAGTCGTCGACCGACTTGATCATCGCGTCGACGAGGTCCAGCCGGGTGGTCACCGTGCCGTCCCCGCCGATCTGCGCCTTGCCGGCCTCCATCGGCCCGCCGGAGACGAAGACGGTCGGGATGTTCAGCCGCAGCGCCGCGAGGAGCATCCCCGGCGTGATCTTGTCGCAGTTGGAGATGCACACGAGCGCGTCGGCGCAGTGCGCCTGGACCATGTACTCGACGGCATCGGCGATGACCTCACGGCTGGGCAGGCTGTACAGCATGCCGGCGTGGCCCATCGCGATGCCGTCGTCGACGGCGATGGTGTTGAACTCCTTGCCCACTCCCCCGGCCTCCTCGACCGCGCCGGCGACGAGCTGGCCCATGTCCTTGAGGTGGACGTGGCCGGGCACGAACTGGGTGAAGGAGTTGGCGATCGCGACGATCGGCTTGCCGAAGTCGCCCTCGCCCATGCCCGTTGCCCGCCACAGCGCGCGGGCTCCGGCCATGTTGCGTCCGTGAGTCGTGGTCCTCGATCGAAGCTGTGGCATGTCACCACCCTAGGTCTGCAGATGTCGGAGGGGCGTCACGCGCCGCAGCCGCCACGGCGGAGCGAGACGGCTGCGGCGGAGCGGAGTGACTCAGGCGTCGCGGCGGTCCAGGCTCTCCTGGAGGGCGCGACGGGTGTCCACGGTGTCGTCGTTCATCGAGGGCTCCTCGGTCGATCGCCGGGACGGTCCATGGGGCCGTCGCCCGGCAGCAGGTCTGTCCGACGACGTCGCCCCGGGGATGGTGGGGCGAAGGGGGTGAGCTCACGGGGTGGCCGCGGATGACACCCGAGGTCGTCCCTGCCGACGGTACGCCGCAGCGTCCACCTGGTGGACCCCCGGTCCGCATCCTGGACGCGGGCCGCAGGGCTCAGCTGGTCAGATCGGAGAGCTCGCTCACGTCGTACCAGAGCAGGTCGTCATACCCCTCGCCCTCGCTCGCCCCTTCGGCCTCCTCCACGTGGAAGGAGACCACGCGCGACAGGGGGACGGGAGCGGCAAGGCGCACCAGACCGCCGCCGGAGCCTGGGTCCGCGACCTCGGGGACGTCGGCCGAGACGACGACCCGGCGCTCCCCCTTCGCCTGCCGTCGACCAGTCGCCGCGTCGAGCGCCGAGCACATCGCGTCGAACTCCAGCTCCTCCTCGTCCGGCCCCGGCGAGGCCGAGCGGGCGGACTCGGTGACCGCGTAGGCGCGCTCACCGCTCACCTCCTTGGTCCGGGCCACCTCGGGGAGGTCGGAGAGGACGAGGGGGAGGTAGACCCGAGGGCTCATCGCGAGCTCCGCGTCCGCTTGCTCTGCCCGAGCTCGGCCAGCGCCTCGTGGATCGCATCGGCCAGCACGTGCAGGTCGGTCATCGCGTCGCGGTCCGCGTTCAGCCCGAGGTAGACCTGACCGTCGTAGGAGGTCAAGCCGATCGCGAGCGCCTGCTTGCGCGTCAGCGGCATGACGGGGTAGGTCGAGAGCAGTCGGGCTTCGCCGGCGTAGAGCGGCTGCTGCGGGCCGGGGACGTTGGTGATCGCGAGGTTGAACAGCCGCCGCGTCATCGCCGCCCCGGTGCGAGAGCCGAGGGAGTGCAGCGTCGGTGGCGCGAAGCCGCCGATGCTCGACAGCGAGGCGGCGTCGACCGCCTGCGTGGTCTCCATCTGCTGGCGCATGGAGAAGGCGATCTGGTGCAGGCGCATCGAGGGGTTGGGCTCCCCGACCGGCAGGTCGACGAAGCAGGCGGTGACCCGGGCGCCGGACTGGTGATCGCCGGTGTCGTCGTACACGCTGACCGGGACCATCGCCCTGATCACCGAGGCCGACGAGAGGTGCTCGCCGCGGGACTGCAGCCAGGTCCGCAGCGCGCCGGCGATCGTCGCCAGGACGACGTCGTTGATCGTCACGTCCTCGACGTAGCGGCCGCGGGTCAGCTTGGTGCGGATGGTGCGGTAGGCCCGCAGGTCGGTGCGGACCATGTCGAACCGTCGCGCCGCCCCCACCGTGACCTGCAGCGGTGAGTCGGGGGCCGGCTTGACCCCGACCTGGGCCAGGGTGGCGAGGACGCCGCTGACGAGGCCGAAGGCCTTGCGGCTCGCCGCGGCGAGGTCGTAGGCACCGCCGCGCAGGTTGTCGACCACCATCGTGGGGGTGCGCACCGCGTCGACCATCGCGTCGGCGACGAGGCGAAGGGAGCTGGGCTGGTACGGGGGTCGGTCAGCCGCGTCGCCCAGCCCGCCATCGTCACCCCCTGAGGTGTCGAGGAGCATGTGCGAGATGTCGACCGCGTTGATGCCGTCGACGAGCGCCTGGTGCGCCTTGGTCACGATCGCGAAGCGCCCCTTGCTCAGCCCTTCGACGAAGTAGACCTCCCAGAGCGGTCGCCCCCGGTCCAACGGTCTTGAGGTGATGCGAGCGACGAACTCCTCGAGCTGCTCCTCGTCACCCGGACGTGGCAGGGCGGCGCGGCGGACGTGGTAGCTCACGTCGAAGGCGTCGTCGTCGACCCAGACCGGGTTCGCCAGGCGCGCCGGCACCGACTGGACGCGCTGGCGATATCGCGGGGAGCTGACGATCCGCTCGGCGATGAGCTCGACGAGCTGGTCGTAGTCGAAGCCGTCCGCCGGGGGTTCGAAGATCATCACCGTCCCGACGTGCAGCGGGAGGTTGTCGTCCTCCAGGTACAGGAAGGACGAGTCGAGAGCAGAGAGACGGTGAGTCACGTCGACCATGGTGTCAGAGCGGCGAAGGTGGTGAGCCCGGTTCGCGGGTGCCGCCTCCGGCGGCGCCGCGAGATCAACCGCGTCGGCGGCGGCGCCTCGAGCCGTCCTGACGACGTGTCTCGACCCCGACGAGATCAGCGGCCAGCGTCCGGAGCGCGTCCCGGGCGGAGCTGCTGGGGGCGCACTCGGCGAGGGTCCTGCCCTGGAGCAGTGCGGCGTCACAGGCGGCCGGGTCGTCGGGCACGAGGTGGAGCGCCTCCACCCCGGCGAACCGCTGCAGGGACTCCGCGATCCGTCGACCCGGATCTGGCCCGACGGAGGCGGCGCGCACCCGGTTGACCACGGTGCGCGGCGGTGGCGACGGCACCGAGGGGAGAGACTGCAGCGCGCGCACGAGCCGCTGCAGGCCGATCGGGTCGGCGGCGCCGACGACCACGAGGTCGTCCGCCTGCGCCAGGCCGGTCAGGGTCGTGGCGTTGCGTCGCGGCGCGTCGGTGTCGTAGCTGAGCTCCTCGTCGTCCTCGACCGAGAAGCCAAGGTCGAGGACGACGACGTCCGCCAGACCACGGGAGAGGTCGATGACGTGCTCGATCGCGGCTGGGCGTAGCTCTGGCCACCGTTGCGCGCTGACGATTCCGGACAGTACCCGCAGACCGGGTGCGGCCTCCGGCGCCAGGCGGGCCAGGGCGGCGAGGTCAAGCGTGCCGAGCTCCGAGGCCCGGGCCGCGGCGGCGACGCCGGGCGACTCGTCAAGTACCGAGAGGAACTGGGCGACCGACGCGCCGTAGGTGTCGAGATCCACGAGCAGGGTGCTGCGACCCAGGCGGGCCAGCTCACTGGCGACGTTGACCGCCACGGTGGTCCGGCCCGGGGCCCCGGTCGGACCCCACACGGCGACAACTCGCGGCTGCTCGACCTCGGGCGTCTGCGAGAGGTCACCCCGCTCTGCGGCTCCTTCACCTGCTCGGGCGCCGGCGGAGGCCACGGAGGGACCACGCATCGCGCGCACCGGCCCGCTCCCGGACAGGTCTGGCCGCTCGTCGTCGCCGGAGAGGGCCAGCCCGGCAATCCCGTCAGGGTCTTCTTCACTGAGGCGTCGCGCGATCTCGTCGGTCTCGAGGGCGGGGTGGAGCACACCGGCCACGCCGAGTTGGCGCAGCTCACGCTCGCGCGCCTCGCTCCCGTCCGGCGACGCCCCGACGACCCGGACCCCGTGCCGGGCCACCTGCGCCACGGACTCCCGGTCAAGCCCGCGCAGGTCACCCGAGACCACCGCGACATCACCGTGCCCCGCGGCGACGGCCGAGAGCAGCTCGGCGAGGTCGACGCACCGACGAGAGACGACGACCCCTGGCACCGAGCTCAGTCTCTCGACGAGCCGGGCCTCCCAGGAGTGTCCGACCGCGACGAGGAGGTCCATGCTCACTCCCCGCCCTGCTGCAGGCTCCCACCGTCGGCGACCAGCTTGATCGGCCGGTCCTTGCGGTCCAGCGACAGCAGTCGCGACTCCTCGCCCTCGGGGACGAGGAGCACGACCGCCGCCTCGGTCGCCGAGCTCATCAGCCCCCCTTCGTCGCCGGGGATCTGCGCCACCGTAACCTGCTCGATGACCTTCTCGTACCGGGCAGGCTCACCGGCCTGCTCCGCGTCGGCGGACATGGGCTCGGCGGCGTACACGCTGACCCGGCTCCCCTTCGTCAGCGTCGAGAGGTAGATGGGGTCGACATGCACCGGGACCGACCGCACCTCGAGCTCACCGGGGTCGACCAGCGCCGACCGCGGGACGAGCTCACCCCCGACGACCAGTCGGTCCACCGTCGCCCCCTGCGGGATCTCCTGCTCCGAGGCGAGGTACTCCCCCGCCTGCTCCCCGAGCTGGACCTCGACCCGGACGAGGTCTTCGGTGCCCACCGGGTCACCGGGCACCAGCTCCCCCTTCGCCGCCCAGACCCCGACCCGGTCGTCCGCCGCACCGATCGCCAGGGCGCCGACCACCACCGAGGCCAGCACGAGGAGGACGCCGATGAGCAGGCGGCTGTCCTTCCAGCTCGGGGCACTGAGGCGCCGCGCGGTCGGCTTGGGCAGTTCGGTGCTCACGGTGGTTCCCCCTTGGTCGTCCCGCTTCGTGGTCGGCCACATCATCACCCAAGAGGACCGGATGTGCAGGTCGAGTTATCCACAACGGTGGTGGTGGAGCGCCGCCCAGGTGTGCCCGCCCTGGCACGATGGGGTCACCGACGCCCGAAGAACGAGGACCATGACCAGCAGACGATTCATCCCCCTCTCCGAGGTATCCGAGATCCTCGACATCTCCTCCGCCCAGGCCTATGCCCTGGTGCGCAGCGGTGAGCTGCCGGCGATCAAGGTCGGCGGCCGGGGCCAGTGGCGCGTCGAGATGAGCGAGCTGGACTCCTACATCGAGCGGATGTACTCCCAGACCCGCGCGTTCGTCGCCGGTCAGCAGCAGGAGTAGCCCGCGGGCGGGTCGCGCGGCTAGTGCACGGCCGAGACGACCGCAGCGACCGATGCGAAGGGGATGGTCCGGCTCGCGCGGACGTTGGCGGTTCGTCGGGGCTCGTCCACCGCGTGCTCGCTGAGGTCGAGCCAGTCGGCGCCGACCCCGTCGATCGTCCCCGACGTCCGTCCCCCGCCGGTGTCGAGCACGTGCACGGGCCGCCGGTCTCGGCTGACCCCGCGCAGCGCGTATCCCAGACCGAGCCGGCGCGCGCTGGCGTCGCTCCTGGGTCGACGAGCCACGCCGTGCACGGCCACCAGCGCCCCCGTGGGCACGAGGGTGGGGCCGCTTGCTCCCTCGAGCACGAGCCAGTCGCGGCCGACATCGGCGACCGACCCGCCGGCCCGCTGCCCGCCGAGCAGCTGCACCTCGACCGAGGACCCCAGGCTGCCGACGAGCCGCTCGACGAGGGTGACCTTCGCGCGCTCGGCGCGGGTGCGGTCGGCGACCTCGGCGTCGAGCTCGAGGCGGGACTCGGCCGCGAGCTGAGCCTCAAGGTCGTCGAAGAGCTTGTCCCACCGCATGGCGGCACTCTACGACTCACGCTTGCGGTTGCTTGATGCCATTTGATGCTGTTTGATTCTGTTCAGCAGTTGATGACGCTCTGTGCAGTGATCGTGGAGGAGATCAGATGAGCCGCACCGCCGACCTGACCGGTCACCCCTCGTCGGACCGCGCGGGGGGCCGGGCCCTGGCCGTGACCGCTGCGCTGGGCTGCCTCGCCACCGGCGGGCTCGGCGCCGCTGCAGCACGCTCGCTGGGCGGTGACCGCTCCGACCCCGCCACGGCTCTGCTGGTCACTGCGGCGCTGCTCGGCACCGTCCTCGCGGGCTGGTTCACCCTGGCCACCCTGCTCCACCTGCTCGCCCTCGTCCCGGGGGCGGTCGGCCGCGCGGGCCAGCGGGCGTCCGCGGCCGTCACGCCCGCCCTGCTACGTCGGGCGCTGGCGATGTCGATCGGCCTGGGCGCCGGCACCGCGGTCCTGCCCGGGGCCTCGGTCGCGGCGGCCGCCACGACAGTCGCGACGACGGCGCAGACCACCTCGCCCGACTGGCGGCCGCTCCCGAGCTCGGCACCCGATCCGGGGTTCGCCGAGTCCGCCACCGAGAGCGTAGAAGCCACCGCCGAGTCAGCCGGGGAGGAGGCCCGACCGGTCGGACCCGACCCCGACCCGGGATGGGTACCGCACCGACCGCGCCCCGCCCAGCCCGCGCCCGACGTCATCGGCGCGCCACGGTCCGCTGGCCCGGCGGCCGACGAGGACGAGGGCTACGTGGTCCGGCGGGGTGACTGCCTGTGGGACATCGTCGCCCGACACCTCGGTGGTGCGGCCACGACGAGCACCATCGCCGCCGAGGTTCCTCGATGGCACGCGGCGAACCGGTCGACGATCGGTGCCGACCCCGACCTCATCCTTCCCGGCACGACGCTGCACGCGCCGAACACGCGGATCGGGAGCTGAGCACGATGACAGCCCTTGCCCTGGCGTCCCACGCCCTCTCCGCATCGACCCCACCCATCCACATCGCGCCCGCACCCTCTCCCCGACCGGCCGGCGTGCCGCTGCCGACCAGCGCTCAGCACGCGATCGCACCACCGCTTGGATCGCCGTACGTCCAGGACCTCCTCGCCGTCGACTTCGCCGCCGCCTCGAACGAGGACATCTTCGGCCCCCAACCCACCTGCGCCGAGCAGCTCCCGGACGCCGCTCGGTGGGCAGCCCACGTCGGCCAGGCGCTCGTCGAGGTGATGCGAGGGTCTCGTACGGCGACCCAGGTGCTGCGGTGGACCTCTCCGGAGGTCTACACCGCCGTGGCCCGACGAGCCGCTGCGCAGAGTCGGCGCGCGACCCGGGTCCACCGGGGCGGCTCGGACACCGCACGACGGGTCCAGGTCCGGACCAGCCAGGTGAGCCTGCCCCGAGAGGACGTCGCCGAGGCCAGCCTGGTGCTCCTCGACGGCCAGCGGGTCAGGGCCCTCGCCCTTCGCCTCGAGGGCCGGGACGGACGGTGGGTGGTCACCGCGCTGCAGATCGGCTGACCCGCCCCGCGACAGGCGCGGTCAGCGCTGCTTCTTGGCCGCTTTCTTGCGGGCCTTCTTCGCGGCTCGCCGCTGGGCGCGTGAGCCGCCGCCGGCTCCCCCTTCGTCGTGCTCCTCGACCTCTCCGGTCTCGGACGGCGCCGAGTAGTGCAGGCTCCGCTCGCGCGGCTCGTCCTCGAGACCCTTGGCCCGGATCGTCGCCTCATCCGAGGACTCGCCGGCCTGGCCTGCACCACCCTGCCCGAGGAGCTCGTCGACCGTCTTCGGGGTCGTCGCCGAGGCGGGGGCGCGGTCGACCTCGACCTCGGCGTTGAAGAGGTAGCCCACGCTCTCTTCCTTGATCGCGTCGTTCATCGCCTCGAAGAGCTGGAAGCCCTCGCGCTGGTACTCCACGAGCGGATCGCGCTGGGCCATGGCGCGCAGGCCGATGCCCTCCTTGAGGTAGTCCATCTCGTAGAGGTGCTCACGCCACTTGCGGTCCAGCACCGAGAGCACCACCCGACGCTCCAGCTGCCGGGCCACCGGCTCGGTCAGCTCCTGCTCGCGGCGGTCATAAGCCTCGTGGATGTCGGTGACCACCTCTTCGCGGAGGTTGTCCGCGCTCAGCTTGGCCCGACCGCCGGCCTCTTCGATGAGCGCGTCCTTGGTCAGGCCCATCGGGTACACGCTTCCAAGCGCGGTGAAGAGACGGTCCAGGTCCCAGTCCTCGCTGAAGCCGGCTGAGGTCTCCGCGGCGACGTAACCGCCCACGACATCGGTCATGAAGTGGCGGACCTGCTCCTCGAGGTCCTCCCCCTCGAGCACGCGGCGGCGCTCGTCGTAGACGACGGTGCGCTGGCGGTTGAGCACGTCGTCGTACTTGAGCACGTTCTTGCGGGTCTCGAAGTTCTGCCCCTCGAGCTGGCTCTGCGCCGACTCGATCGAGCGGCTGAGCAGCTTGCCCTCGATCGGGGTGTCGTCGTCGAGCTTGGCGGTGGCCATCACCCGGTCGACGAAGCCGGCGTTGAAGAGCCGCATGAGCGAGTCCTCGAGGGAGAGGTAGAAGCGCGACTCACCCGGGTCGCCCTGACGCCCGGACCGTCCGCGCAGCTGGTTGTCGATGCGACGCGACTCGTGACGCTCGGTGCCCAGGACGTAGAGCCCGCCGAGCTCGGTGACCTCCTCGTGCTCGGCCTGCACCTCCTTCTCCGCCTGGGCGAGCGCCTCGTCCCACGCCTGCTCGTACTCCTCCGGCGTCTCCTCGGGGTCCAGACCCCGCCGGCGCAGCTCGGCGACGGCGCGAAACTCGGGGTTGCCGCCGAGCATGATGTCGGTCCCTCGACCGGCCATGTTCGTGGCCACGGTGACCGCGCCCTTGCGTCCCGCCTCGGCGACGATCGCGGCCTCCCGCTCGTGGTGCTTGGCGTTGAGCACCTCGTGCTTGACCCCGCTCTTGCGCAGCTCCGCGGAGAGGTACTCGCTCTTCTCCACGCTCGTCGTGCCGACCAGCACCGGCTGCCCCTTACGGTGGCGCTCAGCGATGTCGTCGACGACCGCGCGGAACTTCGCCGCCTCGGTCCGGTACACCAGGTCGGCCTGGTCCATGCGGATCATCGGCCGGTTCGTGCGGATCGGCACGACGCCCAGGCCGTAGATCGAGTTCAGCTCGGCCGCCTCGGTCTGCGCGGTACCGGTCATGCCGGAGAGCGTGTCGTAGAGACGGAAGTAGTTCTGCAAGGTGATCGTGGCCAGGGTCTGGTTCTCGTTCTTGATCTCCACCCCTTCCTTGGCCTCGATCGCCTGGTGCATCCCCTCGTTGTAGCGGCGGCCCTTGAGGATGCGACCGGTGTGCTCGTCGACGATGAGGACCTCGCCGTCCATGACGACGTAGTCCTTGTCGCGATGGAAGAGCTCCTTGGCCTTGATCGCGTTGTTGAGATAGCCGATGAGCGGGGTGTTCACGCTCTCGTAGAGGTTGTCGATGCCCAGGGCGTCCTCGATCTTCTCGATCCCTGGCTCGAGCACGCCGACGGTGCGCTTCTTCTCGTCGACCTCGTAGTCCCCGGTCGCGGCGATCCCGCGCAGCTGGTCGGCGGGGGTCCCCTTCTCCAGGCGGGTGACGAGCTTGGCGAACTCGGTGTACCACTTCGTCGGCTGGTCGGCCGGGCCGGAGATGATGAGCGGGGTCCGCGCCTCGTCGATGAGGATCGAGTCGACCTCGTCGACGATGCAGAAGTTGTGCCCGCGCTGGACCAGATCATCGGTGCTCCAGGCCATGTTGTCGCGCAGGTAGTCGAAGCCGAACTCGTTGTTCGTCCCGTAGGTGATGTCCTTGGCGTACTCGGCGCGCCGCTGCTCCGGGGTCATGTTCGCGAGGATGCAGCCGGTCTCCAGCCCGAGGGCTCGGTGCACGCGGCCCATGAGCTCGGCCTGGTACTCGGCAAGGTAGTCGTTGACCGTGATGACGTGCACGCCCTTGCCCTCGAGAGCGTTGAGGTAGCTCGGGAGGGTCGCGACGAGCGTCTTGCCCTCACCGGTCTTCATCTCGGCGACGTTGCCGAGGTGCAGCGCCGCCCCGCCCATGATCTGGACGTCGAAGTGCCGCTTGCCGATCGTGCGCCGGGACGCCTCCCGGACCGCGGCGAAGGCCTCGGGGAGGATGTCCTCGAGGGTCTCGCCCTTGCTCAGCCGCTCGCGGAAGGAGTCGGTCTCGGCCCGCAGCTCCTCGTCGGTGAGCTTCTCGAAGTCCTCCTCGACGGCGTTCACCTGGGCGGCGATACCCTCGAGCCGCTTGATGATTCGGCCCTCGCCGGCGCGCAGCAGCTTCTCGACGATCTTCACGGATGCATCTCTCCTGACGACGGCACGGGGAGCGGGGACCTGACCCGTGCCCGATGGACTGCGCGTCAGGTTAGTCCTTCCCGCTGAGCGAGCCCAACGGACCGCCGGCGAAGGGAGGGAGCTGGCCACGGCGAACAACTCGGTTGCCGCGACGACCGGGAGTGCCCGAAGGTGAGCTACGTGACCCACTACCCCGACGTCGTCCCCCGCCTGACCGACGGCACCGTCGTCCTGCGCGCCATGACCGAGGCGGATCTGCCCGCCTCCGTGGAGCAGAGCACCGACCCAGAGACGGTGCTGTGGACGACCGTCCCCTCCCCCTACAGCCTCGACGATGCTCGTGAGTACCTCGACGTCATCCGGCGTGGGTGGGAGGAGGGTGGCGACGCCGTCTTCGCCCTCGAGCTGGCGAACCCGGCTGACGGCGGTGACCCGGTCCCCTTCGCCGGTCTGCTCGACGTGAGGCGAAGGGGTACCGCGTCGTGGGAGGTCGGCTTCGCCACCCACCCGGCCGCGCGTGGGCGCGGTGTCATGACCGCGGCGCTCCGGCTGGCGGCGGCATGGGCATTCGAGGAGGGTGCCCCGAGCCTGTACTGGTACGCGGGCGTCGGCAACTGGGCCTCGTGGCGGGTGGCGTGGAGGGTCGGGATGACCTGGCACGGCACGCTGCCCCAGCGCATCGCTGGCCGGGACGGCCGGAGCGAGGACGCCTGGTGCGCATCGCTGCTGCCGGATCAGCCGATGGAGCCGCGAACTCCGTGGGTGGTGGCGCCCGTCCTCGAGGGCGAGCAGGTCCGGCTGCGGCCGTGGCGCGACGACGACGGGGAGGGTCTCGAACCACGCGACGACCCCGCGCACTGGATCCCCTCGACCGGGCCGTCGATGACGTCGGCCGACTTCCCGGCCTGGCTGGAGCGGCGACGCAGCGCGGTCGCCTCGGGCGCCGTCGTCGACTGGTGCATCGCCGACCGCGAGAGCGACCGGGCGCTCGGCGACCTCGACGTCTTCGTCCGCAATGGGACGCTGGACAGCAGCGACGTCGCCGAGATCGGGTACCAGCTCACGCCGAGCGCCCGCGGACGTGGGGTCGCTACCGAGGCTGCGCGCCTCGCGGTCTCTTACGCTGTGCGCCGGGTCGACGACGGAGGGCTGGGCATACGCCGCCTCGTCGCGGAGACCGCCGCGGACAACGAGGCAAGCAACACCGTGCTCCGGCGAGCGGGATTCGTCGTCTGGGGCCGCGAGCACTCGGTCGACCGGCTGCCCGACGGTTCGTACGCCGACGCTCTCTACTGGGAGCTTGTCGACGAGTCCTGACGAGGCCGTCCGGCGACCGCCGCGAGGGCGAGCCACCGCGCCATGTCGTGCAGCTCGGCCTCGAGCGCGGTCCGGTCGCTCGCGCCCCCCCGGCCCGGCTCCCACGTCAGCTGCTGGACCCGGAGCACCCCGGCCCCACGGTCCGCCTTGAGGTCGACCCGGCCGACCAGCCGGTCGCCGAGGAGGAAGGGCAGGACGTAGTAGCCGTGGACCCGTTTGGCGGAGGGGGTGTAGATCTCGATCCGGTAGCGGAAGTCGAAGAGCCGCTCGATCCGGGGCCGGCACCACACCATTGAGTCGAAGGGGGAGAGCAGCGCCGCCGCATCCACCGCGCGAGGCCTGCGGGCGCCCCGGTAGAGGTAGCCGGGATCGCGCCAGCCCTCGACCGTGACGATCTCGAGCTCTCCGGCCCTGGTGAGCCGGTCCAGTGCCGGGCCGGTCTGGTCCCGTCGGGTGCGGAAGTAGTCGGCCACGTCTGCCGCGCTCGCGACTCCCATCGCCCGGGTCGCGATCCGCGCGAGCTCGTCGTAGGCCTGCTCCGGTTCCGGCCACCGGGATCGGTCGGTCCAGACCTCGCGCAGCGAAGGGGGTGCGACGCGGCCCACGGGGGCGTACCGCCGCTCGAACTGGGCGGTCCTCCCTGCGGAGGCGATGCGTCCGGCCCAGAAGAGATGCTCGAGTGCGAGCTTGACCAGCGACCAGTTCCAGCCCCAGTCGGCACCGCGCTCGGCTCGTTCGTGCTCGAGGGCGACCTCGAGCTGGCGGGCGGTGCGGGGCGGACCCGACTCGACCTCGGCGAGGACGGTGCGCACGAGCTGTGGGTGATCGCGGGCGACGCGCTGCATCCCTCCCCACGAGCCGTCGACCGCGCGCCGCATGCGCGGGTGCTCCATGAGCGGCCAGGTCGAGGGCGGCATGAGGCTTGCCTCGTGCGCCCAGTACTCGACCATGCGCCGTGGGGAGCGGTCTCGGAGGCGGTCGAGCAGGCCGGTGTCATACGGTCCGAGCCGGGAGAAGAAGGGCAGGTAATGGCTGCGCGCGAGGACGTTGACGCTGTCGACCTGGACCAGCCCGACCGTGTCCAGCACCCGTAGGAGGTCCCGGGTGCCGACGTCCCGTCCGGGACGTGGGCGGGCCAGTCCTTGCGCCGCGATCGCGATCCGTCGCGCCGCGGCCGCGCGGAGTCGCGGCGTGGTGGCGGTCATGGCGCCTGCTCTCCCGCGGTCGAGGGCGGCTCGGGGCTCCAGCGGCGAAGGGCGAAGGTGGCGGCGGCGAGGCGGGTGGGCAGCTCGAGCTTCGAGAGCACCCCACGGACGTGGTTCTTCACCGTGTTCTCAGCGATAGCCATCCGCTGCGCGATCTCGGCGTTGCTCATCCCCCGCGCCAGCAGGGACAGCACCTCGAGCTCGCGTGCCGTCAGCAGACCCAACCGGTGCTCCGAGTCCTCGTGCTTCCGGTCTCGCACGGGGCCCGGCTCCGCGCACTCGGGAGAACGGTCGGCCGGGTCCAGCTGACGTCGCACCACCGACATCAGCTCCTCGGGCTCGCACTCTCGCCGGACACTCACGATGCCGCTGGCATCTGCGGCCGCTCGGGGGTCATGCCCGAGCACCACCACTGCAGGACGTGAGGGCAGCTGGGTGAGCGCGCCGAGGACCTCGCCGTCCCACCGCTGCAGCGACTCGCGGTCTGCGAGGACGACGTCGACCGAGCCGGGTGGCAGCTCGGCGACTCCGCGCGCCGAGCCGACCTCGGCGACGACCCGTGCTCCAGACGCCTCCAGAACTGCCCTCATGCCGAGCCGCATCACGATCGAGCGCGAGACCAGGGCCACGGACGGCGCTACCGCGCGGTCCTCGTCTGCCCCGACCCGGGTCGTGGTCGGGCCGGCGCCACGACCACGCCCGCGGTCGCTGCTCAGGCGCCGGTTCCGGTCGCCCCGATCGGCTCGGTCTCGAGGTGGATCACACCGTAGGACCAGCCGCGCCTGCGGTAGACCACGCTCGGCCGGTCGGTGTCCCGGTCGTGGAAGAGGTAGAAGTCGTGGCCGACGAGCTCCATCTCGCGCAGCGCGTCCTCGAGCGTCATCGGCTCGCTGCTGTGCACCTTCTCGCGCACCTCGATCGGCGAGTTTCCGACTGCGCCGAAGAGGTCCGGCGCGTCCTCGGCAGTAGCGCTGACCGGCACGGTGCTCTCGTCGGCCTGGGCCAGCGAGGCCGTCGCCTCGGCAACCGAGACCGGCGACTTGCGGCCGCGGTGGACCTTGCGCTTGTCGTGCGCTCGGCGCAGCCGCTCCATCAGCTTGTCTACGGCCAGGTCGACCGCCGACTGTCGGTCGTCGTGCCGCGCCTCGGCGCGGATGACCGGTCCCTTCGACCTGCAGGTGATCTCGACCCGCTCAGAGGTCTTCGCCTGCCGAGGGTTGGTCTCATGACTGACCAGGACCTCGACCCGCTGCACCCGTGGCTCGAGCACGGTGACCTTGTCCAGCTTCTCCGAGACGTACTCGCGCAAGCGGTCAGAGACGTTGACGTGGCGTCCGGTGACGACGATCTCCATCGATCCTCCTGAAGTGCTGATGTGGTGGGATGAGCGGCGCGCTAGGCCGTCGAGTGCGTCAGACACCTCCTCGTCGCCGGGGCGTGACCTGGGCCCGGCGAGGGCGCGTCGTCGTGGCAGGCGACGGCCCGCCGAGACGCGTCGAGCCCCCGTGTCGCGTGATGTCCGCGGACTCGGGGGCTCATGCAGCCACGCTACTCCCCCACCCAGGGTCGCGGGCGGGGTAGCCGCAGATCGCCCGAGGACACCGAGCGCAGACCGTATGGGGTCGCGAGCGCGGTCGCGGCGGCGACTGATCGCGCTCCGGCACTCCTCAGGGCACGCGCCGCTTCCGTGATCGTGCTGCCCGAGGTCACGACATCGTCGAGGACGACGCACCGAGCGTCCCGGACGACCGCCGCGCGCCTGGGGTCGACCCGCATCGCGCCGGCGAGGTTCGCCAACCGCCCGGACCGGTCCAGGGCTGCCTGGTCCGCCACCCGGCGCCCCAGCCGCACGTCGACGAGGCGGGCCTCCCCCTTCGCCAGCCCCAGCAGTGCGCTCGCCGCGAGGGCGCGCGCCGGGTCGTCTCCGCGGCGTCGCCGGGCGGCGGCCGAGGACGGGACGGGCACGACGACGAGCTCACCTCGGACGGCCCCTTCGGCAAGCTCTGGGTGGTCGATGAGCAGGGCGTCCAGGGCGGAGCCCAGCAGGCCCGCGAGGACGGGCCGCACGTCCCGGCGGTCTCCGTCCTTGTATGCCCGCAGGACCGCTGCGGCCGCCGTCTCGTAGCTACCGCCGGCCCAGCACGGCGGCCAGTGCGGTGGGGCGGGGTGCGGGACCACGCGGCGCGGGGCGGGCCGGCACCTCGCCGCGCACTCGGGGCAGAGAGCCGAACCGCTCCTCGAGCACCCCGCACAGGAGGCAGGCAGGACCAGGTCGACCACAGCCTGCACCGTCCTTCCCACCGGCTCAGCCTGGATCGGCCGTGGCCGAGCAGTCACGTCGACGGGTCGGGATGTGGACCGCCTGTGCTCCGGACCCGGCCTGTGGAGAAGCTCAGGCCCCCGGGACGAAGACGGCGCCCTCGAAGGGCAGGGGCCGCCAGCTGGCCCCGGTCCGCGTCATCGCCGACTTCTCGCCACGCACCACGAGCAGGTCGCGCTCGCCCCCGGTGGTCATCACCCAGCGCGCGTCGGCCACGGGCAGCAGCGAGCTCACCTGACCGCCGACCTCGACCACGAAGGGGCGCAGCTCGGCGTCGGACTCCCGCTGCCCCAGGACCGCCAGCGCCGTCGCGGAGATCCACGCGACGTCTCGCACGCGCACCAGGCTGCCGCCCACCGGCAGGGCACCGGTGGATGTCCCCTCCGGCAGACCGTTGGGGGCTCGGACCACTCCGCTGACGTAGATCGCGGCCTTCTTGCTGGTCCCGGCGACGACGGCGACCCGGGCCCGCTCCGGGCTGATCGCCACCGCGCGCACCGGGTCGCGGCCCAGCCAGGAGACGGGGACCAGCGCGGGTCGGGCCGCCGGGTCGTCCGGCGGCACCGCGGTGTTGATCGCCCAGAGCTGACCCTCGCCCGAGACCAGGTCGCGCCCCCCGATCCAGAGCACCCCGGAGGAGTCGTACGCAGCCTTGGTCAGCGCGTCGGCGAACTGCGGGACGGGGATGGACGACCCGTCGTCGCGCCACCGGACGAGCTCGGTCCCGCTCGTGCGCACGCCCGCGACCTCCTTGCCGTCCTCGGTGACCGCGAGCGCGGACCAGGCCTTCGGCACCTCGGCGAAGGGGGTGCCCCGCTCGCTCAGGTCGTCCTGGGACAGGAAGGCCAGCTCTCGCTCCGGGACGGGCACGACCCGCTGGCCGTCCCTGACGACCGCGGACTGGGCGCCGCCCGGCTCGGTCGAGACGAAGCCGAGCTGGGCCGCGCTGCGCAGCGGTGGGTCTACCCCCGGGATGTCGAGTGTCGTCCCGGTGACGGTGAGCACCACCTGGGTCACCTGGGGCAGCTGCATGAGGGTCTCGACGACCTGGGCCGCGAAGACGGTGCGGGTCGTGGTGTCCGAGGACAGCCCCGCCTTGAGGTCGACCTGGGCCACCCCGTCGACGACGGGTACGGCGTCGACCGTCAGCTCGGCCCGCTCGTCGGTCCGGACCGCGCCGCGCAGGTACTCCGGGACCTCCGCGAGCTGGGCCCGGATGAGGCGGGTCGCCTGCTGGTCCGCAGGGATCCACCGCAGGTCCGGCACCAGCCGGTTGGACCCGGTCGCGGTGTAGTGAACCGCGTACGGCTGGTACATCGCCGCCACGAGATGCGGTGGCAGGAGGCGTCCGAAGTCGTCCGGCAGGGCGGAGATCCGAGGCTCGCCCCCTTCGCTCTCGACGCCCACGATCACGGTCGCGTCCTCGTCCGCAGGCGACAGGGAGAACCGGCCGGACGGGTCGATCCGCGCCGCGACGGGAGCCTCCAGCCGGTACCCGTCACCGTCGCGGCGCAGGGTCAGGTCGCCCGAGCCCTGCACGAGCGTCTGCCGCTCGTCCGGGCGCCAGGCGCGGCTGGCGTCGTCGGTGAGGAAGCTGCGTGCGACCGAGAGGCCGGCCCCGGTCGCCGCGCCGGCGCGCAGGAAGCCGCGGACCACCTCGTCGGCGGTCATCCCGGGCCGCGGTCCCTCCGGGACGATCGGCTGGACCTCTTCCGGAGGTGCGTCGACGTCCAGACCCGGCGTGACGACGTCGTCGACGGGCAGACCGCACGCGCTCAGCGCCACCAGGCCGGCACCGGTGAGCAGCACCTCGCGACGGCCCACCTGGCCGCCCCCACTGCGGGCCGTCACGGCTCTCCCCGCAGCGCGGGGCGGTGGGGCCCCTCAGCCGATCCGGGGTCGTCCAGCATCTCTGTGGGAGTCAGCGGCAGGGCTGCGGTCGATATCCGCCCGCCCGCCGACCTCGGCAGGGTCAGGCGGAAGCGCGACCCGACCCCCGGCTCCCCCCACGCCTGCAGCCAGCCGTTGTGCAGCCGGGCGTCCTCCAAGGAGATCGCCAGCCCGAGGCCGGTCCCACCGGTGTTGCGTGCACGGGCGGGATCGGCCCTCCAGAAGCGGTTGAAGACCAGGCTCGCCTCGCCCGGTCGCAGGCCTACCCCACGGTCCTCGACGAGGACAGATACGGAGTGCTCGTTCTGCCCGACGTGGACCACGACCGGCTCACCCTCGCCGTGCTCCACCGCGTTGACGACGAGATTGCGCAGGATCCGCTCGATCCGGCGGGCGTCGACCTCGGCCACCGCTGTCGGGGTGGCCCGGACGACCCGCACGTCCGAGCCCCGCGCCGCGGCGAGCGGCGCGGTCGCAGCCACCACCTGGTCCACGATGGGTCCGAGGTCGGTCGCCTCGAGGTCGAGCACGGCGGCGCCGGCGTCGTGCCGGCTGATCTCCAGCAGGTCGCTCAGGAGCGCCTCGAACCGGTCGATCTCGGTGCTGAGCAGCTCGGCGGAGCGGGCGGTCACCGGGTCCATCTCGTGCCGGGAGGACATGAGGACGTCCGAGGCCATGGTGATCGTCGTCAGCGGTGTGCGCAGCTCGTGCGACACGTCGGAGACGAAGCGCTGCTGCACCCGCGAGAGGCCCTCGAGCTGGCGGATCTGTGCTTGCAGGCTGTCGGCCATGTCGTTGAAGGACTGACCCAGCTGGGCGAGGTCGTCCTCGCCGCGCGCGGACATCCGCTCGTTGAGGTGCCCGGAGGAGAGCCGCTCGGCGACCGCGGCGGCTCGGCGCACCGGTGCGACGACCTGGCGGGTGACGACGTAGGCGACGGCAGCGACGAGGAGCACGAGCGAGAGGGCACCGAGGAGGAAGGACCGGGAGATCGTGTCGAGGGTGCGCTCCTCCTGGTCCATGGGATAGATGAGGTAGACGTCGTAGGCGCCCGCGGACGGCACCGTGATCTGCGATCCCACGACCACGGCGGGCACCTCTTCGGCACTGCTGAGAGCCGACTCGGTGCCGCCGGAGTTCTCGTTGCGCTGCAGGTCGATCGTCGCCACCTGCTGCTTCGCCGGATCGGCGGCCACCGCCTGACGTAGCTCGTTGGGGATCTGGCTGAGCGTCACCCCGTCGAAGGCGGTGGTCACCTCCAGGGGCGGCAGCGGCTCGGGACTGGACTGGGACCGGGCAAGGAGGACATACCGCGACCGGTCGTTCGACGGAGGCTTGAGCGTGGTGTTGACGGTGTCCTGGACGACCGCGCTGATCTGGGAGATGTTCTCGGTCTGGTCGGTCTGGTCGAGGGTCTCCTGGGCCCGGTTGGTCAGCTGGCGCGACTGGATGGTCGCGATCTCGACGCGATCCTGGACCAGTCCGTCAGCGATGGAGCGGTACATCGCGATGCTGATGATGGAGACGGTGATCAGGCCGAGCAGCAGGGCCATGCTCACGACCCTGAGCTGCAAGGACCGCCGCCACAGCTGAGCGAGCCGGGTCACCAGCTGGGCCGGCCGCGACCGCCACGAGCTGCGCACCGAGCCGGAGGCGTCCGGCGGGGCGCTCATGTCAGGCCGGACCCGCCTTGTACCCGACACCGCGCACGGTCACGACGACCTGCGGGTTCTCCGGGTCCAGCTCGATCTTGCTCCGGAGGCGCTGGACATGGACGTTGACCAGCCGGGTGTCCCCCGCGTGACGGTAGCCCCACACCTGCTCGAGCAGCACCTCGCGGGAGAAGACCTGCCAGGGCTTGCGGGCCAGGGCGACGAGCAGGTCGAACTCCAGCGGGGTGAGCGAGAGCGCCTCGTCCCCGCGCTTGACGGAGTGCCCGGCCACGTCGATGACGAGGTCGCCGATCTCGAGACGCTCCGGCTCGGGGTCGTCACCGCGCCGGAGGCGAGCCCGGAGCCGGGCGATGAGCTCCTGGGGCTTGAACGGCTTGACGACGTAGTCGTCGGCACCGGACTCCAGACCGACGACGACGTCGACCGTGTCGGTGCGCGCGGTGAGCATAACGATGGGGACGACCGACTCCTGGCGGATCCGGCGGCAGATCTCGATCCCATCCATCCCCGGCAGCATGACGTCGAGGAGGACCAGGTCGGGGCGGACCTCGCGGAAGGTCTCCACCGCCTGGCTGCCGTCAGCGACGTGACTGACCTCGAGACCCTCCTTCTGCAGGACGATCCCGAGCATCTCGGCGAGAGCCTGGTCGTCGTCGACGACGAGGACACGTCCGTTCACGGGTCTTCTCTCCTCGCGGTTCAGGCGGTGTCGATCCTGGTCATCGTCGCACAAGGGGCGGGCCACCCATGGCAGCCCGCCCCGTGACCGGTGCGTCCGGAGGTCGTCCCGCCTGATCCTCAGTAGCGGTAGTGCTCCGGCTTGTACGGGCCCGCGACATCGACGCCGAGGTACTCGGCCTGGGCCTTGGTCAGCTCGGTCAGCTCGACGCCGAGAGCGTCCAGGTGCAGTCGGGCGACCTTCTCGTCGAGGTGCTTGGGCAGGGTGTAGACGGCGTTCTCGTAGTCACCGGTCTTGGTGAAGAGCTCGATCTGGGCGATCGTCTGGTTGGCGAAGGAGTTGCTCATGACGAAGCTCGGGTGGCCGGTCGCGTTGCCGAGGTTCATCAGCCGCCCCTCGGACAGGACGATGATCGAGCGGCCGTTCGGGAAGGTCCACTCGTGCACCTGCGGCTTGATCTCGGTCTTGATCACGCCCTCCGTGCGGGCGAGACCGGCCATGTCGAGCTCGTTGTCGAAGTGACCGATGTTGGCCACGATCGCCTTGTCCTTCATCCGCGCCATGTGCTCGGCGGTGATGACGTCGAAGCACCCGGTGGTCGTGACGAAGATGTCGCCCTCGTCGACCACGGACTCCAGCCGCGCCACCTGGTAGCCCTCCATCGCCGCCTGCAGCGCGCAGATCGGGTCGACCTCGGTGACGACCACGCGGGCACCCTGGCCGCGCAGCGACTCGGCGCAACCCTTGCCGACGTCGCCGTAGCCACAGACCACGGCCACCTTGCCGCCGATGAGGACGTCGGTGGCCCGGTTGAGCCCATCGACCAGGCTGTGCCGGCAGCCGTACTTGTTGTCGAACTTGGACTTGGTCACCGAGTCGTTGACGTTGATCGCGGGGAAGATCAGCTCACCGGCCTCGGCGAGCTGGTAGAGGCGGTGCACCCCGGTGGTGGTCTCCTCGGTGACCCCCTTGATCCGCTCGCTGATCGTGGTCCACTTCTGCGGGTCGGCCTCCATCCTCCGGCGCACGAGCGCCTTGAAGACACCGAACTCCTCGGAGTCGTCCTCGCTGTCCGGCGGGACCTGGCCGGCCTGCTCCCACTCGCGCCCCTTGAGCACGAGCATCGTCGCATCGCCGCCGTCGTCGAGGATCATGTTCGGACCCTGCTCGCCGTCCTCGGCGGGCCAGGTGAGGATCTGCTCCGTGCAGTCCCAGTACTCCTGCAGGCTCTCGCCCTTCCAGGCGAAGACCGGGACCCCCTTGGGGTCCTCCTCGGTGCCGGAGCCGACCACGACGGCCGCGGCGGCCTCGTCCTGGGTGGAGAAGATGTTGCAGCTCGCCCAGCGCACCTGCGCGCCGAGGGCGACGAGGGTCTCGATGAGGACCGCGGTCTGCACGGTCATGTGCAGCGAGCCGGCGATCTTCGCGCCGGCGAGCGGCTGGCTCTCCCCGAACTCCTCACGCAGGCTCATCAGGCCCGGCATCTCGTGCTCGGCGAGACGGATCTGGTGCCGGCCGGTGGCGGCCAGGCTGAGGTCGGCGACCTTGAAGTCGAAAGACAAGGGTGGTTCTCCTGAGTCGGTTCGGTGGGCCCGGCGCGCCCCGTCTGGGTCTCCTCGGTCATCACCGGCACCGGCCGCGGACCAGTCTAGAGGAGGGTCAGGTCGGTCAGTGCGAGCTCGCACCCTCGGCCCTGGCCTCGGCGCTCACCCCGTGCTTGTCCTTGCCGAAGGGGAGGACGTGCCAGATCGCGACGAGGACGGCGCCCCAGGCGAGGCCAAGGAGGAAGGAGAAGAAGGTGTTGGTCAGCCAGCCCAGCACCCCGCCGAGCGCACCGGTGGCCCCGGCGACCTGCTCCTCGAGGTGGTGCACCCACTCGTAGGGCTGCGGCAGCCAATGGGTCTCCTCGAGGCCGACGAGGATGATGTGCCCACCGACCCAGAGCATCGCGACGGTGCCGATGACGCCGATGGCGGCGAGCACCTTCGGCATCGCCTTGACCATCCCCTGACCGAGCGTCTCGGTCAACTCTTTCTGGGCGAGGTGCAGCCCGACGTCGTCCATCTTCACGATGAGCGCGACCACCCCGTAGACGGCCAGGGTGATGAGCACCGCGACCACGGCGAGGATGACCGCGCGCGAGACGAAACCCTCGTCGGCGACCTCCTTGAGCGCGATGATCATGATCTCGGCCGAGAGGATGAAGTCGGTGCGGATCGCGTTGGAGGTCACCTCGTCCTCCTGGGCCGATGCATCCCCCTTCGACGCGACCGGCTCGGCGTGCCCCTCGTCGTGCCCGGAGATCTTGCCCCAGATCTTCTCCGCACCCTCGAAGCACAGGTAGGAGCCGCCGAGCATGAGGATGGGGCTGATCAGCCCGGGCACGAACTGGCTGAGCAGCAGCGCCGCGGGCAGGATGAAGATCAGCTTGTTGCGGATGCTCCCGATCGCGATCTTCTTGATCATCGGCAGCTCGCGGCTGGGGTCGACCCCCTCGAGGTACTGCGGGGTGACCGCGGTGTCGTCGACGACGACGCCTGCCGACTTCGCGCTCGCACGTCCGGCAGCGGCGGCGACGTCGTCGACGCTCGCGGCCGCGAGGCGGGCCATCGCGGCGATGTCGTCGAGAAGCGCGAAGAGACCGCCGCTCACGAGCGGACCCTCACAGCAGAGGCGAAGAGGTCAGCAGGCACGGGTGCAGGTTACCGGCAGACGGCCGGCCCTGCGGTCAGCCCGGGGTGCCCGTGCTCTCGGTGACCGTCTCGGCGACCCTCATGTGCTCCAGCAGACCGAGGAGCGCGTTCTCCACCACCTCGGTCAGCGCGGGGTGGATCCAGTACTGGCCGCGGGCGACGTCGACCAGCGGCGTGCCCAGAGCCATCGCCTGGATGAGCGGCTGGATGAGCACCGAGGCCTCCGGGCCAATGAGGTGGGCACCGAGCAGGCTCGAGGTGGAGCGGTCGCCGACGAGGACGCACCGACTGGAGGTGTCCTCCATCGCCCAACCGTAGGCCGTCGAGCCGTACTCCTGGACGTGGGTGCACACGTCGTGACCGGCAGCCCTGGCCTGCTCGCTCGTCAGGCCCACGCTCGCGATCTGCGGGTGGCTGAAGACCGCTGCCGGCACGGCGTCGTGATCGAACGGGAGCAGGTCCTCCGGGTGCGCGAGGTTGTGGGCGACCACTCGGGCCTCGTGGTTGGCGACATGCTTGAGCATGTACGGCGAGCTCACGTCGCCCAGCGCCCAGACCCCCTCGGCGCTCGTCCGCCCGAACTCGTCGACGACGACGCTCCCGTCGTCGCCGACCTCGATCCCGGCCCGGTCGCAGTCCAGGCCGGGCGTGCTCGGCGCGCGGCCGGTGGCGACGAGGACCTCGTCGGCCCGCACCTGCGAGCCGTCGCTCAGCATGGCCGTGATCCCCCCTTCGTCCTGGCGAAGGGAGGTGACCTCGGCCCGGGTCCGAAGGTCCCACTGGCGGGCCGCGGCCTCGGTGAAGAGCTCGCTGACCAGCCCTTCGTTGCTCGTGAGCATCCGGGAGTCACGGACGACGACCGTGACCTCGCTGCCCAGCCCGGCGAAGACGTGAGACATCTCTGCGGCGATGAAGCCGCCGCCGACGACGAGCAGCCGGGCGGGCAGGTCCGGCAGGCGCATGATCGTGTCGGAGGTGTGGAAGCGCACCCCGGACTCGGCGATGACGGGCGGGATGACCGCGTGGGCACCGGCGGCGACGACGATGGTGTCGGCGGTGACCTCCACCTGCTCCCCGTCGACGTCGACGACCAGCGTCCGGGGGCCGGTGAACCGGGCGTGCCCGCGGTAGAGGGTGGTCTCCTCCCCCTCGCGCCGGTAGCGCTCGCCGTCAGCCGCGATCGGGTCGATCCGCCCGAAGATCCGGTCGCGGATCGCCGGCCAGTCGGCCCCCTCGAAGCGGGTGTCGATGCCGAGGCGGGCGTTGCTCCGGGCCTCGACGGCTCGGTCGGCGGGCAGGACGAACATCTTCGTCGGGATGCACCCGACGTTCAGGCAGGTCCCGCCGAAGTGCGGTCCGCCCTCGATGACGGCGATGTCCCGGTCGGCGAGCTCCTCGGTGACGAGGGAGTTGCCGGAGCCGGACCCGATGATGACGATGTCGTGATGAGGCACGGGCGCCGGTGCTCCTAACGGGTCGGGCGGGCTTCGTCGACGAGGAGCACGGGGATGCCGTCGTCGACGCGATAGGCCAGGGCACACTGCTCGCTCGTGCAGACCAGCTCCGGGCCGGCGGGGCCCTCATCGTCGCGCAGGGTCGCCCGGCACGCCGGGCAGCGGAGGATCTCCCGCAGCCACGGCTCGATCGCTGTGCTCATCTTTGTCTCTCCTTCGTCACGGGCGAAGGGGTGAGAGCTCACCCCTTCGTCGGCCGGGCCACCCGGTCCCTCAGCCGCGCACCTGCGCGAGGACGGCGTCACGGACCTGTTCCATCGTCTCAGCATCGGCCGCCTCGACGTTGAGCCGCAGCAGCGGCTCGGTGTTGCTCGGCCGGAGGTTGAACCACCACATCGGTCCGGCGTCCGGGCGGTGGGTGATCGTCATGCCGTCCAGCTCGTCGACGACCGCGTCCGGGTACCGGCCGGTGGCCCACTCCCGGACGCGGGCGGTCACGCCGGCGGCGTCGTCGACGGTCGAGTTGATCTCGCCGCTCGCGGCGTACCGGTCGTAGGGCGCCATGACCTGCGACAGGGGCGCCTCGCCCTCCCCCAGCGCGGCGAGCACATGCATGGCTGCCAGCATGCCGGTGTCGGCGAACCAGAAGTCGCGGAAGTAGTAGTGCGCGGAGTGCTCACCGCCGAAGACGGCGTCGCTCTCGCTCATGACCGCCTTGACGAAGGAGTGACCGACACGGGTCCGCACCGGGGTGGCACCGGCCTCGGCCACGATCTCGGGCACCGCGGCGGAGGTGATCGCGTTGTGCACGATCCGCACCTGCGCCGGCTCCCGCCCACGCTCGACCTCGCGGGCGATCTCACGGGTGGCGATCATTGCGGTGATTGCGCTGGCGCTGACCGGCTCGCCGCGCTCGTCGACGACGAAGCACCGGTCGGCGTCGCCGTCGAAGGCGATGCCGATGTCGGCTCCGGTCTCCCGCACGCGGGCCTGGAGGTCGACGAGGTTCTTCGGGTCGAGCGGGTTCGCCTCGTGGTTGGGGAAGGTGCCGTCGAGCTCGAAGTACATCTCGTCGATCTCGAGCGGCAGCGGCTCCAGCCCACCCGCGGCGCCCAGTACTGCGGGCACGGTCAGTCCGGCCATGCCGTTCGCGGCGTCGACGACGACCCGCAGGGGCCGGCTCGCCCTGAGGTCGACCAGCTCGCGCATGAAACGCGCGTACTCGCCCGTGAGGTCCCGGTCGCTGACCGAGCCGGGCTCACCCCCTTCGCCTGCGCCGCCCCGCTCGAGGTGAGCCTCGGCGATCTCTCTGATCCGACTCAGACCCGAGTCCTGACCGACCGGACGCGCACCGGCCCGGCAGAACTTGATGCCGTTGTACTGCGCCGGGTTGTGGCTGGCGGTAAACATCGCACCAGGAGCCCCGAGGAGGCCGCTGGCGAAATAGAGACCGTCGGTGCTCGCCAGCCCGATCCGCACGACGTCGACGCCCCGGGAGGTGATCCCCTCGGTCAGGGCCGAGACGAGCTCCGGCGACGAGGGACGCATGTCGTGGCCCACGACGACCGACGGAGCGCCCTCGGCCTCGGCCACCACCTGCGCGAAGGCAGCCCCGAGCGCACGGACGACGTCCGCGTCGAGCTGGTCCGGGACGAGCCCACGGACGTCATAGGCCTTGACGAAGGGAGAGAGGTCGACCTGCACGCGCTCAAGGGTAGTTGCCGGGTCAGCTGGGGTCCCGCAGGACCCGGAGGTGCCCGCGGCGACCCTCCTCGCGCACCCCGCTGGACTCCTCGTCCTCCCGGGAGACCGGCGCCGGTCGGCGGGCGTCGTCGGGGCGGCGACGGACGACCTCGGCGAGCGCCACAAGGTCGTCGTGCGAGCTCGGGGCGGGCGCGCCCCGGTCGAGCCGGACGACCTCCCAGCCGCGCGGGACGGTCAGCCGGTCGGCGTGGTCGTCGCACAGGTCGTAGGCGTGCGGCTCCGCGTAGGTGGCGAGCGGACCGAGGACGACCGTGGAGTCGGAGTAGACGTAGGTCAGAGTCGCCGACGCGCTGTGCGGGCAGGCCGCTCGGGAACACAGACGGGAGACACTCACGGCGGCCAGGTTAGTGGGGA
>NZ_VIUW01000002.1 GCF_007828725.1 Marihabitans asiaticum | reverse complement strand
GACATGGCACTCGCGGCGACCTTCGCCGGGGCCGGCTTCGGCAACGCCGGGGTGCACATCCCGCACGCCAACGCCTACCCGATCGCCGGACGGGTCAAGGACTTCCACCCCGCCGACTACCCCGGGGAGGAGCCGCTGGTGCCGCACGGCATGTCCGTCTCGCTCACCGCGCCCGAGGCCTTCCGCTTCACCTTCGACGCGGCACCGCAGCGCCACCTGGCGGCGGCCCGACTGCTCGCCGGCGACTCGGAGAAGGACTACGGCACGGTCGCCGACGAGGAGCTGCTGCCGACCGTGCTCATCGACCTCATGCGCGACATCGGGATCCCGAACGGGTGCGGCGCGGTCGGCTACGGCAGCGGCGACATCCCCGACCTCGTCACTGGCGCGATCCAGCAGCAGCGGCTGCTCGCGACCGCACCGAAGCCGGTCACCGAGGACGCCCTCGCCGGGATCTTCGAGCGCAGCCTGGCGCTGTGGTGAGGCTCTAGCGGGGCGGGTCGATGGTGATGTCGGCGACCTGCTGCAGCACCGGGCGGTCGTGCTCGTCACCACTGACCACCCCGCGGGCCCACCACATGCGCAGGCCGCGCCCCTGCACCTCGAGCGTCGCGAGGTTGTTGTCGAACCACGGCCCCTCGACGTAGGTCCAGCGAAGGGGTGGCCTCGGGACCCGGGTCGCCAGTGACGCCGCCCGGCCGATCGGCGCGGCGACGCTGCGGGAGAGGAAGGCGGTTCCCACCCGGACCGAGCGGGGGAGGGGGTTGCGGATCGGTGAGCAGACCGCCTGGATGACCCGACTGCGAAGGGGGTCGACCCCCCTTCGCTCGTTGGCTCGGGTGTGCCAGGCCTCCGAGACATAGCTGTGGTGCACGTCGCCGGAGAGGAAGGTGACGGTGCCCGGTGGGGCGCCGCGCCGGCCGCTCGCCACCTCGATGACCATGTCGCAGACCTGCGCGAAGCCCTCCTGGAAGGCCGCCCAGTGCTCCATGTCGACCGCCTGGCGCAGCTTCTCGCCCACCTGGGCCGCGCGCTCGCCCCAGGCGCCGGCGGCGAGCGCCTCGTTGAAGGCCTCGAGGTTGTGCAGCCCCTGCGCGAGGAAGAAGGGCAGGGAGGTTGCCGATGAGCAGGTGGTCGACATCGCCGCGCATCTGCCCGTCGAGCCAGGCCATCTCCTGGTCGTCGACGATGGAGCGGCGTCCCGGCTCGAGCACCCGGGCGGCGCGGGAGTCGACGACGACGAGCCGCACCTGGTCGCCGAAGTCGCGGGAGTAGCTGAAGCGGTAGGCGGACGGCTCGGCGTCGACCCGCTCCGCGAGGGTCGTCGAGGGTCTGGGTGAGGTCGAGCTCGCCCGGCCCGTCGTGGCCGGTGATGATCTGCCAGATGTCGTCGTCCGCGCGCTCGGCGGCGGTGAGGTTGCCCAGGTGCTGGTAGACCAGTACGACGAGAGCCCGGCGACGATCCGCTCGTGCCACCACGAGGTGGCCTCCATCTGCCGGCGCCAGGCCAGCGAGGTGTTCCAGTCGTCGCGCACGTCGTGGTCGTCGAAGATCATCACGCTCGGCAGCGTCGAGAGCAGCCAGCGGGTCGCCGGGTCGCGCCAGGCGAGGGCGTAGAGGTGGGCGTACTCCTCGAAGTCCTTCAGCTCCTCCCACGGCGCCTCGTCCAGCGAGCGGCGCGAGGCGATGAACTCCCGCATCGCCGGAGAGGTCTCGTCGGCGTAGACCTGGTCGCCGAGGAAGAGGACCATGTCGGGCCGCGGGTGTCGGACTCGTCTGCGCCGTCGGGGTCCTCCTCGGAGTGGGTGATGCCGGCCATGCGCAGGCCGTAGGCGCGCAGGGCGTCGACACCGTGGGTCGCGTTGCCGTCGGCGTCGTGCGGGACGCTCGTGCGGCAGAGCCGAAGGCCAGGCGAAGGGGGCGCTGCTCGTCGATCGTCGTGAGGACCGGCGCTGGGTACGGGGAGTCGGCTCGGCCAGACCAGCTCGTCGTCCGACGAGCACCTCGTACGGGGTGGCTCGGCCGGGGTGAGCCCGTCGATCACGACCAGGGCGTAGTGGTGCCCGTGGACGGCGAAGGTTGGGGCGCTCGCCTCGGTCTGACCGGCCTGGACGGTGACGGTTGGCGGCACCGCGGGTCTCGACCCACACGGCGGCGGACGTGGCCTCCACGCTGCGCAGGAGCGGTCCGAGGATCAGCGCTGACATGGGCCCCACTCTCGCACGGGCCGCTCACGTGCAGTTTTGCCCGGCCCGCTAGAGCGCACCGGGCGCCCGAACGTGGCACCGTAAGCCTCGTACCCGATTCGAAGGAGGCCGTCATGGCCAAGATGTCTTTCCTCGCCGGCATGGCTGCCGGCTACGTCCTCGGTGCGCGCGCGGGCAAGGAGCGCTACGAGCAGATCAAGACCCAGGCCAACCAGCTGTGGTCGAGCCCGAAGACGCAGAAGGCCGTGGGCCAGGCCAAGCACACCGCGCAGACCCAGGCCCGGCCGTGGCCGACAAGGTGACCGGCGCGGCCAAGGACGCCGCCGCACCGTCAAGGACAAGGCGAGCCGCGGCGAGGACCTGCCGGACACGATCCACCGCGGTGACGACGGCGAGCTGCACGCCGACACCAGCGGCTTCGGCCCGGGCGGCGACAAGCTGCCCTGAGCCTTAAGGCTCGACCGACGCGAAGGGGGAGGGCCCGCCGATGGGCGGCCCTCCCCCTTCGCCGTCCCCTCCCCCGCAGCCGATTCGAGGTAGAAACGCCCGGCCTGATACACCGGTCCTACCTCCACCGACCTGGGCCCCGAGGCGAGGCGCACACTGGTCGCATGTGCCGCAACATTCGACAGCTCCACAACTTCGAGCCGCCCGCGACCTCCGAGGAGGTGCGCGCCGCCGCGCTGCAGTACGTGCGCAAGGTGAGCGGGTCGACCAAGCCGTCGCAGGCCAACGCGGAGGCGTTCGCCGAGGCCGTGGACGAGGTGGCTGCGGCGACCCAGCGGCTGCTCGGACAGCTCACGACCGCCGCTCCGCCGAAGGACCGGGAGGTCGAGGCGGCGAAGGCACGAGAGCGTGCCCGCGCTCGCTATGCAACTTCTGGGTACCTCCTGTGACTCCTGAGCCCTGTGGGTAACGGGGCGGGACGAAGAATCTTCTATGCACAGCATGTGAGGTGACGCAGCCCCGGAAAATGAGGGTTACTGCGAAGTCACGTCGGCGCCTCTCCGGACCATCCACAGGGTTGTCCACGGGCTGTGCACACGCCGATCGCGTGTCGTCCACAGATTGTCCACACCTCCTCCACAGGCCCGTTAGGTCGTTGTCGGTGCTCGGTGCCACAGTTGCCTGACCGCGCGCGGGAGGTGCTGTGACCACGAGTGATCTGGAGTCGATGTTCGGCTCGATGCCGCCCGCAGACGAGGGCGAAGGGGGCGGCCGGCCCGGCGACAGAGTGCCGCCGCAGGACCTCGGGGCGGAGCAGTCCGTGCTCGGCGGGATGCTGCTGAGCAAGGACGCGATCGCCGACGTCGCGAGACGGTGCGTGGGGGCGACTTCTACAAGCCGGCGCACGAGCTGATCTTCGACGCGATCATTGACCTGTACAGCAAGGGCGAGCCGGCCGACGCGATCACCGTCGCCGACGAGCTGAGCAAGCGGGGGACGCTGCAGCGAGCGGGTGGGCAGGCCTACCTGCACGACCTCATCCAGTCGGTGCCGACGGCTGCCAACGCCGGCTTCTACGCCCAGATCGTCGCCGAGCGGGCGATCCTGCGCCGGCTGGTCGACGCTGGGACCCGGATCGTGCAGATGGGCTACGGCACCGGCGGCGGGGACGTCGAGGAGATCGTCAACGCCGCCCAAGCAGAGATGTATGGCGTTGCCGAGAAGCGTGGCGGCGAGGACTACGTCGCGTTGTGGGACACGCTCAACGAGACGATGGCCGAGATCGAGGTGGCCTCGGGGCGCAGCGACGAGCTGACCGGGGTGCCGACCGGCTTCACCGAGCTCGACGAGCTGACCCACGGGCTGCACCCCGGTCAGATGATCGTCGTGGCGGCCAGGCCTGCAGTCGGCAAGGCGCTCGCGCTGGAGACCCCGTTGCCCACCCCGACGGGCTGGACAACGATGGGCGAGGTCGCCGTGGGCGACCAGTTGCTCGATGCCACGGGACGTCCGACGAGGGTGGTCGCCGCTACCGAGGTGATGAACGGCAGACCCTGCTACGAGGTGGAGTTCTCCGACGGGACGGTCATCGTGGCAGATGAGCAGCATCAGTGGCTCACCGACACCCGAGCGTCGCGCAGGTCCTTCCAGTCCGCGCGGGACAAGCGCAACCGATGCCAGAACCAGCAGACCTTCGCTGAGGTACGGACGACGTCGGAGATCGCGGCGACGCTGCGTACGCAGACCGCGGAGCGCCGGCTGAACCACTCGGTGAAGCTGGCCCGGCCTCTCGACCTGCCTGAGGCAGACCTGCCCTTGTCTCCTTATGTGCTTGGGGCGTGGCTCGGTGATGGGTCGACCGACTGTGCAGCTATCACGACAACCGATGACGGGATCGTCCAGCGACTCGAGAGCGAAGGGCTTGTGGTCACCAAGACGGCCGCTCCGATGCGGTACTCGCTTCGGCTTCCCGTGACGGAGGCCGCCACCCGTACCTGCGTGGTGTGCGGTGAGCACTTCGTGCCGAGAACCTCGCAGGTCAAGACCTGCGGCCGGTCGTGCGGGGGCCGTTCACGTGGGACTGATCGGATGCCGGCACCTCGCTGCCCGGACTGCGGTCAGCCGTCATCTGGACAGCGACGCTGCCAGGCATGTCATGCCGAGCACGGCACGGTCCAGGGGCTGCTACGCACGGTCGGAGTGCTCGGCAACAAGCACATCCCGATGGTGTACCTGCGAGCCAGCGAGGCTCAGCGCAGGGAGGTGCTGGCGGGACTGCTCGATACCGACGGGACGGTGACGAAGGCGGGGTGCGTCCAGCTCACGACGACGTCTCGCCGACTCCGCGATGACGCCTACGACCTGGTCGCGGGACTGGGCTATCGGTGCGGCGTGAGCGAAAAGGCCGTACACGGCCGCTCGGTGCAGTCCTCGACCGCATACACCCTGACCTTCAGCGCCGATGAAGAGGCCTTCGCCTTGGAGCGCAAGGCGACGTTGCATCGCGAGCGTCGGGGGCGGACTTTCCAGCGCCGGGACTCACGGTTCATCACCGACGTCCGGGCCGTGCCATCGGTGCCGGTCCGCTGCGTCGAGGTGGACAACGACGACCACCTCTACCTCGCTGGGCGGGCGATGGTGCCGACGCACAACTCGACGCTGGGAATCGACGTGGCCCGCGCGGCAGCGATCCAGCACAAGATGGCGACGGCCGTCTTCTCGTTGGAGATGAGCCGCACCGAGATCACGATGCGGGTTCTCGCGGCGGAGGCCTCCATCTCGCTGCAGAGCCTGCGGCGGGGGCGGATGAGCGACCCCGAGTGGGGCAAGCTCTCGCGGGTCATGGGACGGATCAGCGCGAGCCCGCTCTTCATCGACGACAGTCCCAACCTTGCGCTCATGGAGATTCGAGCCAAGGCGCGCCGGCTGAAGCAGCAGCACAACCTCAAGCTCATCGTCATCGACTACCTGCAGCTCATGACGAGCGGCAAGAAGGTCGAGTCGCGTCAGCAGGAGGTCGCCGAGTTCTCCCGGGCGCTGAAGCTGCTCGCTAAGGAGCTCGAGGTACCGGTCATCGCGATCAGCCAGCTCAACCGTGGCCCCGAGCAGCGAACGGACAAGCGTCCGGCGATGAGCGACCTTCGCGAAAGTGGCTCGATCGAGCAGGACGCCGACGTCGTCATCCTGCTGCACCGGGATCGCGACCCCGAGGCAGGGCGCGAGGGCGAGGCCGATGTCATCGTCGCCAAGCACCGCAACGGACCCACCGCAGACATCACCCTTGGCTTCCAGGGCCACTACGCCCGGTTCACCAACTTCCAGCGCGAGGGCGGCGACTTCTGATGGGTTTCGCCGCCTGTCGAGGCGCCGCCCTTGCTCCTGACGCGACGTGAGGTCTTAGCGTGGCGGCATGACCAGCACCAGCCCCGGCGGCCAGTGGGGCATCGGCGACGTTGCCCGACGTACAGGCGTCACTGAACGCACTCTGCGGTACTACGAGGAGATGGGCCTGCTGCTTCCGGCCCGCGATGTCGGTGGCCGGCGCCGGTACGACGGCGGCACCATCGATCAGCTCTACCGGATCCGGCTGCTCCGCGAACTTGGTACGTCCGTGGCCGACCTCAACCTCGATACGGACGAGCTGCCCGGCCTCACTCGGCGCCACCTCGTGGACCTCGATTCGAAGCTGGCCGACCTCGCTCGGGCGCGGGAACGAGTTCGGGGCGTCGAGGCCCGTCTCCTCGAGGGCGACCAGCCCACTGCCGAGGCCCTGCTTGAACTGCTCTCAGGACTACCGGCTGATGAGCCCGCGTTGACGCGGCGGATCACGTTGCTGGTGTACCGCGACATCGCGGCCGGGCACGCCTATCTCGTCGATGTACTGGGTCTGGCTCCTGGACCGATCAGCTTCGACGGCGATCGGGCGGTGCACGGCGAGGTCCATGCTGGCGACGGCGTGGTCTGGCTGCACCGGGAGGCCCCCGAGCACCGGATGGTCTCGCCGCTCACCACCGGCACGGTCACTGCCTCGCTCGCCATCCTCGTCGACGACGTCGACGCCCACCACGCCCGCGTGGCCGCAACCGGCGCCGCGATCGACCACCAGCCGGCCGACATGCCCTACGGCGTGCGCGAGTACAGCGTGCGCGACCCGGAGGGCCACCTCTGGTCGTTCCAGACACCCCTCCCCGATCTCGAAGAACAGGAAACCCGATGACCCAGCTGACTCCCTATCTGTGCGTCGCCGACGCCCGAGCCGCCATCGAGTGGTACGTCGCCGCGCTGGGCGCCGAAGTGACCTACGACCCGATCGTCATGGACGACGGTCGGGTCGGCCACTGCGAACTAGCGATTGGCGAGGCCCAGTGGATGATGTCCGACCAGTTCGACTCCGCCGGGATAGCGGCCCCCGACCCCGCCCGCGGGGCGGCGGTGTCACTGCACCTCACGGTCGCCGACGTCGACGCGGCCGCCGCCCGCATCGTCCGCCAAGGAACGCCAATGGCCAGGGGCCCCGAGGACAGCCCGCCCTCCGGGCGGGTGGCGGTCTTCGTGGATCCGTTCGGTCACCGCTGGTTCCTGAACCAGCCTGCCGAGAGCTGACTCAGGTTCGCAGCAAGGGTCTGGGCACCGAGTTCGGTCTGCGTGCCCGCGCCTGCACGGTTCCACCGACGAGCTTCGAGCCAGGACGCGAGGGTGGCTGCCCGCTCTCTGAGCCCGAAGACGACCTGCCAGGCCATCGGGAGCGAGAGGATGATCACGATCGCTGCCGGGGTGTTGAGGAGGAGGAACCCGAAGGCAACGCCTTGGAGCACGTAGAGCAGCAGCATGGCGAGCGACCCGGCGATGGCCGTGGCCTCGAACGAGTAGCCGACGTCGGTCCCGGCCAGGTCCGCGGCTGCGGCCACCGCATACGAGCCGATGAGGGTGGCGACGACGACGAGCGCGCTGAGGACGGTGACCGCCACGATGCGGGCGGAGATAACGCGCCAGCGGCGCGGTTCGACCGTGAAGGTGACCAGGCCGGCGCGCTGGCTCCACTCCGCCGTGGCGGCCATGATGCCGATGACGGGTAGCAGGATGCTGAACGGGATCCCCGCGATCTCGAACAGCCCGAGCGCCCGACGCCTTCCGGTTCACCGAGGTCGGCCAGGTCAGCCAACACGAGGACACGATCCGCGCCTACCTGCGCGAGGCCATGGGGTACGCCGAGCAGGGCGTGCGGCCACCCAAGGTCGAGCTTGAGGTGGAGATGCCCGAGGCGCTGGCCGCCGACCCCGAGATGGCGCAGGCCTTCGACGCGCTCACCCCCGGCCGGCAGAAGAGCTGGGCGCTTCGCGTCGGCTCCGCGAAGAAGACCGAGACCCGCGCCAGCCGCTCGACCAAGGCGCGGGAGAAGATCCTCGCCGGCAAGGGCGCCCTTGAGCGCTGAGTCCACCGCCGATGGACCGTTGGTCTGAGGCTCCCCGGGGAGCTGCGAAAGGGGGTGGCGGTCGGCTCGGCTGTTGCCCCAGATACTGGGGCAACGGTGGAGGCTGATGAGATGGCACCGCGCGCGCCGCACGGCGACCTTCGCCCCCACCCGCGGGGGCGAAGCACCGCCGGCCGAGGCGGGGCCTATCCGGCCACGTCGAAACGGTGCGGGATCACCCCTTCGCCCCCGCGGTAGGGGACAAAACCCATCGCCCGGTGGTACGCGAGCCCGGCCTCGTTGTCCGCGCCGATCGTCGCGTCAATGTGTGGCAGCCCCGCCGCTCGGGCACCGCGGCCGTGGCCTCGGAATCGTCGTCCCGAGCGTGTCGCAGCGTGATCACGGCCGCCGCCCGGTGGCGAGGAACATCGGGAAGTCGCGCTCGCCGCCGTCGACCTCCTTGGTGATCGCACCGGCGTCGCGTACCTCGACCTCGACCAGCCCCGCGCTCTGCAGCCATGACCTCGCGCTCTGCCGAGTGAAGCCGTCGTGCCCGTCGAAGTCCTCGACCCCGGCGTGGAAGGCGCCCTCCGCGTCATGGTCGAGATCGACCAGCGCGAGGTGACCACCGGGACGCAGCAGCTGGGCGCACCGACCGATCACCGCGGCGACGTCACCCATGTGATGCAGCGTGAGCACCCCGACGACGACGTCGAACCGCTCGTCGAGCAGCTCGTCCCGCTCGATGTCGTACCGCCGCGCCTCCCACCCCTCGAAGCGAGGATCGGCCAACCGCTCCCTGGCCACCTCGACCATCCCTGGCGCGACATCGGTGACGACCGCTCGGCCAATGACATCGGCCAGCTCGCGGCTCAGCGACCCGGTGCCACCGCCGATCTCGAGCAGCTCCAGGTCGGGACGAAGGGGGAGAGTCGCCCGCAGCAGCGCGGCGACTGCCAGGGTCCGCTCGGCGTGCCCGGGCTTGTCGTCCCACCCGGCGGCCTCGTCGCTGAACCGGTCGGCGTCAGGCTGGTGCTGTGTCATCGGCCCATCCTCGCCTACGTGCCACGAGGGCAGCGGCGACGACGACCACAGCCGCCACCCCGGCCGCGATCGCGGTGGCCAGCGACTCCGGCTCGTCCGTGAGGCGCCCGACGACGATCCACGCCAGACCCCAGGCCATCGCCCCGGCGACCGCGAGTCGCCCGCCCAGCCGGCGGGCGAGGACGACCCCGAGCACGGCGACCACGACGAGCACCCCGACGGCAGCGGCGTCGGCGACGGCGGCACCAGGCTCGACCCCCGACGAGACGAGCGCAGCTGTGATGTTGGCGCAGGTCGCAACCGCGACCCAGCCCAGGTAGAGCCCGAGCGTCCCGTCAAGGACGACCCGGTCGACCGGCCCCTCGGCCGCGACCTCGGTCAGTCGCCGCACGACCACCCCGAGCACCAGCGCGAGCGTGACGATGACGCCGACGCTTACCCAGATCCAGCCAGCCTGCGTCACGAGCAGCCAGGCCGCGTTGAGCACCATCGACGCGGCCACCCACCAGCCGGTGGCTCGATGCCGCGCACGCGTGGCCTGGCTCGGCAACCACTGGTAGATGGTCAGCGCGAACAACCCGAGGTAGATCACCGACCAGATCGAGAAGGCCGGCCCGGCCGGCGCGATCCGGGTCGCGTCGGCCGCGAGCGCACCGCCGGAGGACTCGGCCACCCGGGTGCCGATCACCCCCGTCCCGACGAGGGTGCCGACGATGCAGAAGACCTCAGCCAGGGTGACCGCGACCCGGCGCAACCGGTCACCACCCATGCCGGCACTCACCCCTTCGCGTCGTCGTAGGCGGCTCGGTCCGCGAGCGCCCGCTCCACGGCCTCGCGGTAGGTCATCGGCTCGAAGGGGACGACCTCGCGGATCGTGTGGTCGGTGACGAGGACCTCGACGTCCATCGAGTCGATGAGGTTGCGCCCTGTGGTGACGTCGACATCGGTGACCAGCGCGAGCCAGCGCGCCGAGAGCTGCGGGGTGAGCACCGGCACCTCCACGATCGGCGGCACCCGGCGGTCCCCGCTCTCGGCGGCCTGCTGGAGCATCTCGACGTAGGTCAGCTGGTCCGGCCCGCCGATCTCGAAGACCTGCCCGATCGCCGCCTCGACCCCGGCGACCCCGACGAGGTAGCGCACGACGTCATCGAGGGCGATCGGCTGGGTCCGCGTCTGCGCCCACTTCGGGACGACCATCGCGGGCAGGTGCTTGACCAGCTGGCGGGTGATCTCCCAGGAGATCCCGCCGTGCCCGACGATCACCGCCGCTCTCAGCACGGTGACGGGCACACCCCCTTCGCCCAGATGTCCCTCGACCGCCCGGCGCGAGCGCAGGTGCACCGACAGCTCGTCGGTCTCCGAGCCCAGCCCACCGAGGAAGACGATCTGATCGACCCCGGCGTCGGCGGCCGCCTGCCCGAAGGCGCGGGCCGAGCGCGCCTCGGCCTCCTCGAAGTCCTCCTGGTCGAGGGAGTGCACGAGGTAGTACGCGATGTCGACCCCCTCCATCGCCGGGCCGAGGGTCTCCGGCCGCTCGACGTCCCCCTCGACCGCCTCGCCGGGACCGGAATACTTCTGCGGGCTGCGGGTCATCGCCCGCACCTCGTGGCCGGCGTCGAGCAGGGCGGGGACGAGACGCTGACCGACGAAGCCGGTGGCGCCCGCGACGAGGACGGTGCTCATGGAGCCAACCTACGCACGATCAACGGCCCCGGGAGCGCTGAGCCCCATCGCCGTTCGCTGGGCTACGGGGGCGAGGCGTCAGGGGGCCGGTGGCATCCCGACCGCAGATTAGGTATACCTAATCTCATGCCTGAGCGTCCTCGCCCCCCTCTGCGTACCGCCACTGTCGACCGCACCGAACGCATCGGTCGCGACCTCGTCCGGGTCGTGCTCACCGGCGAGGCTCTCGCCGACCTGCCCGAACTGGCCTTCACCGACCACTACGTCAAGCTCCTCTTCGGCGAGGTGACCCGCACCTACACCATCCGCAGCTTCGACCGCGTGACCCAGGAGATGGCGATCGACTTTGTCGTGCACGGCGACGCCGGCCTGGCGGGTCCGTGGGCGGCGCGAGCACAGCCGGGGGAGGAGATCAGCTTCCGCGGGCCCGGCGGCGCCTGGGCGCCGGACCCGAGCGCCGACGTGCACCTGCTCGCCGGTGACGAGAGCGCCGTCCCGGCGATCGCCGCGGCGATGGAGCAGCTGCCCGTCGGCGCGCGGGCCGAGGTCGTGATCGAGGTCGCCGACGCGGGGGGCGAGCTCGACCTGCCCGGCTGCCCGGGCGCTCGCATCACCTGGGTGCGCCGCGACGAGACCGGTCTGGGCTACGGGCATGCGCTCGCGGCGGCGGTCCGCGACCTGGAGTGGCCGAGGGGCCGGGTCGCGGCCTTCGCGCACGGCAACGCCGACATGGTCAAGGATCTGCGCCGCTACCTCTTCGTCGAGCGCGGCCTGCCCCGTGACCAGGTGTCGATCTCGGGGTACTGGCGCACCGGCCAGGACGAGGGCGCGTGGCAGGCCGGCAAGCGCGACTTCGTTGCCGCGATGGACGCCGAGGAGGCCGCGCTGGCGAAGGGGTGAGCCTAGGGGCAGCAGCGCCGACGGGTGAGCGCGGTGCTCAGGAGCCGGCGAGCTTATCCAGCCGGGTCTGCATCGCCTCGCGGCGGTGGGCGTTGCCGTGCAGGTCGACGTAGCGCTGCCCGTAGTGCTCGAGCAGGTCGTCGTCGAGCCGGCGCACCGCGCCGGGCGGGTAGCGGTAGTCCATCCGGGCGGTCACGTCGTCGCTGTCGACCTGCTGCAGCAGCTCGCTCAGCTCGTCGAGGGAGGTGATGCCCAGCTCGAGCAGCAGCCCGCTGATCCAGGCGTACCGGTCGGTGCGTGACCACCCGGCGGTGGAGTAGCGGCCGGCGAGGAAGGCGGTCAGCTCCGGCGCCCCGATCCGTGGGTCGTCACCGCCGACCTCCGGCGACTGCGTGCTCAGGTCGACCTGCAGCCGGTCGCGGATCGCGGAGAACTCGTTGTCCGCCAGCTCGATCAGCCCCGCGGCGAGGGTGAAGCGCCGGTCGAGGTCGGTGACCAGCTGGTCGGGCACCGTGCCCTTGTAGCGGATGTCGTGCTCGAACTCGGCCCAGGCGTGCTGCAGCACCGTGCGTAGCTGCACCGACGCGCATCGCATCCGGTCGTAGGTCACCTCCGAACCGGTGTCGAAGGAGACGAGCAGGTGCCGGCTGGAGTACCCGAAGCGTCCCTCGCCCGCCGTCTCCTGGCCGAGGTCACGGTCGTCGAGGACGACCAGCTGGTCGGCGAGCAGCTCGGCGACGGCCGTGACGTCGCTCGCGACATAGGTGATGACCCGCACCCCCACCTGATCGGTGATCTCGGTGAGCGGGTCGGCGAAGGCCGCCCGTCCCTCGACCTGCCGCCGAGCCTTCCCGGCGAAGGAGGACACCCCCTTCGCCCGTCCGGTGACGCTGAGGTAGTTGATGCCGGCCTCGTCGAGCATGGCCTCGATCGCCGCCACCCGCTCCTGGGTCACGGCCTCGAGCTCGCCGTGGGTGCGCGCGTACTCGTCGACGGCGCGGTGGGTGCTGCTGGGCATGACCGAAGCGTCCCACGCCCGTCCCACCTCGCGCTCACCGATCGGGGGTGATGCGCTGGTTTTCCCCGATCCGCGCGATGAGCCCCGCAGCAGTCGGATGACGATCTCGGCCTGCCGCCGCGACATCACCGGCAGATGAGCGCGCTGAGCGGTCGCCCAGAGCTGACGGTAGAGATGAGCCGCATGCCGCACGACCGAGGGCTCACACGTGACCCACAGGAGCGATGCACTCGGTGATGGCCCTCGCCGGTCCTCTGCGACGATCGAACGCATGGCGGAGCGAGTGATTGGCATCATCGGCGGCGGCCTCATCGGCCTCGCGGTGGGCCGAGAGCTGGCGCGACGCCGCCCCGACCAGGTGGTGGTCCTCGAGAAGGAAGACCGCCCCGCCGCCCACCAGAGCGGCCACAACTCCGGCGTCGTGCACGCGGGGATCTACTACCGGCCGGGCAGCCTCAAGGCGCAGCTGTGCGCCCGAGGGCGGTCGCTGCTGGGTGAGTACTGCGCGGAGCGCGGCATCGACTACCGGGCCTGCGGCAAGGTCGTCGTCGCGATCGAGGAGTCCGAGATGGGCCGGCTCGACGCGCTGGAGGCGACCGCGCAGGCTAACGGCGTGCCCGGCCTGACCCGCCTTGATGGCGCGGGGATCCGCGAGGTCGAGCCGCACGCCCGGGGCCTGGCGGCCCTGCACTCCCCGCAGACCGCGATCGTCGACTACGTCGCGGTGGCTCGGGCGCTCGCCGAGGACATCCGGGGCGAAGGGGGCGAGCTTCGCCTCTCGTGCCCGGTCACGTCGATCCGGCGGGTGGGCTCCCGGATCGAGCTGGCGGTGTCCGGGCGCGAGCCGGTGCTCGTCGACGAGCTGGTGGTCTGTGCCGGTCTGCAGTCCGACACGCTGTCGGCTCAGATCGACGGACAGGTGGGGCCGCGGATCATCCCCTTCCGTGGGGAGTACCTCGACGTCGCGCCGGCGAAGGCAGACCTGGTCCGCGGGATGGTCTACCCCGTGCCCGACCCGCGCTACCCCTTCCTCGGGGTGCACCTCACCCGGCGGGTCACCGGCGGCCTCGAGATCGGGCCGAACGCCGTCCTTGCGCTGAGCCGAGAGGGATACACCTGGGGTGACGTCAGCGGCGCCGATCTCGCGGCGACGGCGTCCTGGCCGGGCTTCTGGCGGCTCGCGGCACGGCACTGGCGTACCGGCCTGACCGAGGTCGTCGGGTCGCTGTCGACCCGGGCCTACCTGCGCCAGGCGCAGCGCTACGTCCCAGAGATCGACATCGACGACGTCTCGCCGGGGCTGAGCGGGGTGCGGGCGCAGGCGGTCGAGCGGGACGGCAGCCTGGTCGACGACTTCGTCATCACCTCGAGCGAGGGGGTGACCTGCCTGCGCAACGCCCCGTCGCCGGCGGCCACGTCGAGCCTCGCGATCGCCGAGCATGTCGTGGACCGGATGGCGAAGGGGTGAGAGGTTGACCTGGTGAGCCAGACGATCGACCTCTCCCCGCTCCTGGCCGAGCTCGACCCTGACCAGGTGGTCATTGATCCCGACCGGGTCCAGGGCTATCGGTGGGACCGGGCAGAGGACCCGGCCGCGGGCACGCCGGCGGTGGTCGTGCGCGCCGGGTCCACCGCCGACGTGCAGGTAGCGATGCGCTTCGCCGCGGCGCACCGGATGCCGGTCGTGCCCCGCGGTGCCGGGTCCGGGCTCTCCGGTGGGGCCAGCGCGGTGGAGGGGTGCATGGTGATCTCGACCGAGCGCATGCGTGAGCTCGCGATCGACCCCTCCACGCGGACGGCGGTCGTCGGCCCGGGGTTGATGAACGCCGAGGTCAAGGCCGCCGCGTCCGAGCACGGGCTGTGGTACCCGCCGGACCCGTCGAGCTACGAGTTCTGCAGCATCGGGGGCAACATCGCGACCAACGCCGGCGGGCTGTGCTGCGTGAAGTACGGGGTGACCACCGACTACGTCCTCGGCCTGACCGTCGTCCTCGCCGACGGCAGCGTCGTGCGCCTCGGCGGGCCCCGGGTCAAGGACGTCGCCGGCCTGCCGCTGACCAAGCTCTTCGTCGGCAGCGAGGGGACGCTCGGCATCGTCACCGAGATCGTGCTCCGCCTGCTGCCGAAGCAGCGTCGGGCGGCCACGCTCGTCGCTACTTTCGCCGACCTCGACGCGGCCATCGGGACCGTGCTCGACATCACCGCACGGATGCGGCCATCGATGCTCGAGCTCATGGACGCCACGACCATCGGGGCCGTCGAGGACGACCTGAGGATGGGCCTGGACCGCGAGGCAGCCGCGATGCTCGTCATCCAGTCCGACGAGCCGGCGGGCACCGCCGCCGAGGAGATCGAGCAGATCGGCGCGTTATGCGAGTCGCGCGGCGCGAGCGAGGTGGTGAGCACCGACGACCCGGACGAGGGCGCGATGTTCGTCACCGCCCGCCGCGCGGCGCTGGTCTCGCTGGAGAAGCAGGGTCGACTGCTGCTCGAGGATGTCGGCGTGCCGCTGCCCCGGCTGGGTGACCTCCTCGCCGGGATCGCCGACATCGCTGCCGCCCGTGACGTGACGATCGCCGTCGTCGCGCACGCCGGCGACGGCAACACCCACCCGACTCTTGTCCTCGACCCGAGCGACCCGGCGATGGCCGAGCGAGCGCAGCAGGCGTACGGGGAAATCATCGAGCTCACCCTCTCGCTCGGCGGGACGATCAGCGGCGAGCACGGGATAGGACGGCTCAAGCGCCCCTGGCTGGCCGACCAGCTCGGCGAGGACGTCATGGCGCTGAATCGGAAGATCAAGGAGGCGCTCGACCCCTTCGGCATCCTCAACCCGGGCGCCGGCATCTGAGCAAGCCCGCCGGGCGACCAGCTCGGCGACCCGATCGGAAGGAGCCGCGATGGTGAGGCTGCTGGTGACCTTCTTGGTCGTGCTGATCACGCTCAGCGGATGTGCCTCCGTCGGAGGGCCGGAGAAGCAGGTCGACGAGCGTGGGATGCGCACCGACCTCGATCCGCTGACCTCCCGGTTCCCGGCGATCGGCGAGCCGGTCTCGGCCAGCTGGATGTCCGGGACGCTCGGTGACCGCGATGCCCCTGGCCCGTCGTCGTACTGGATCGACGGCGTCGTCACCCTGGCACCGGACACCGCCGAGCGACTCCGTGCCGAGCACGCGCCCGCTCCGGGGGGTGACGGGCCCGACCTGGTCGAGGAGGTCGCGCGCCTCGTCCCCGACGCAGAGCTCACCCGGTCCGATGCGCTCGACGCCGCCGTCAGCCACGACGGCTGGGCGGTCCGAGCCTGGCTCGTGACCGGCGAGGACGTCCTCGTCCTGGAGGCGAAGGGGGAGTAGGGCTAGGTCCGGAGTGCCCGCTCGTACCGCTGGGCGGTGGTGTGCAGGCAGGTGCGCTCCGGATGGTGGGCGTGCAGGTACCTGCCGTGGCAGGTGCGCACAGGATGGTGGCGTAGCGTCGCTCCATGGCGCACGACCCGGTCGACAGCCCCCACCCCTTCGCCGAGCAGGCCACCACGGCTCCGACGGCCCGCACCGTCGGCGAGCTGCGCAGCAGCGGACACGAGCTGCGCTCCCTTCGCCAGGAGTTGCGCGACAACCTCCTCGCCGCCCTGCGCGAGGGCCGCGACCCCTGGCCCGGGATGCACGGCCTGCAGGCCACCGTCATTCCGCAGTTGGAGCGGGCGATCCTCGCCGGCCATGACATCGTCCTGCTCGGCGAGCGAGGCCAGGGCAAGACCCGCCTGCTGCGCAGCCTCGTCGGGCTGCTCGACGAGTGGAGCCCGGTCCTCGACGGCTCGGAGCTGGGCGAGCACCCGTACCAGCCGATCACCGTCGAGTCCCGCCGCCGCGCCGACGAGCTCGGCGAGGACCTGCCCGTCACCTGGCGGCACCGCGACGAGCGCTACGCCGAGAAGCTCGCCACCCCCGACACCTCCGTCGGCGACCTCATCGGCGACGTCGACCCGATGCGGGTGGCCGAAGGGAGACGCCTAGGCGACCCGGAGACCATCCACTTCGGGCTCATCCCGCGCAGCCACCGCGGCATCGTCGCGGTCAACGAGCTGCCCGACCTCGCCGAGCGGATCCAGGTGGCGATGCTCAACGTCATGGAGGAGCGCGACATCCAGATCCGCGGCTACGTGCTGCGGCTGCCGCTCGACGTGCTCGTCGTCGCGTCGGCCAACCCCGAGGACTACACCAACCGGGGTCGGATCATCACCCCGCTCAAGGACCGCTTCGGCGCCGAGATCCGCACCCACTACCCGGTCGAGCTGATCGACGAGATGGCCGTGATCCGGCAGGAGGCCGATCTGGTCGCCGAGGTCCCCGACGTGCTCGTAGAGATCCTCGCCCGCTTCACCCGAGGGCTGCGCGAGTCCAGCTCGGTCGACCAGCGCTCGGGGGTCTCGGCCCGCTTCTCCATCGCCGGGGCCGAGACCGTCGCCGCCTCGGCGCTGCACCGGGCCACGGTCCGCGGCGAGGAGGACCCGGTGGCCCGGCTGGTCGACATCGACACCGCCGTCGACGTGCTCGGCGGCAAGGTCGAGCTCGAGGCCGGTGAGGAGGGCCGCGGCGAGGAGATCCTCACCCATCTGCTGCGCCTCGCGACCGTCGAGGCGGTGCGCGAGCACCTGCGCGGAGTCGACCTCGCGCCGCTGGTCACCGCTCTCGAGGAGGGCGCCTCGGTCGCCACCGGCGAGCGGGTCACCGCCGCCGAGATGCTTCAGGCCCTGCCAGACCTCGGTGATGACGGCGCGCTCTACGACCGGCTCGCCGCCGCCCTGGATGCCGAGTCGCCCGGCGCACGCGCCGGCGCGGTCGAGCTCGCGCTCGAGGGGCTCTTCCTCGCCCGCAAGGTCGGCAAGGAGAGCTCGGCCGGCGCGACGGTGTACGGCTGAGGCGAAGGGGGGATCACCACGTGCCCCGACACGACTCACGGTACGGCCGCTACCGCGGCGGCCCGGACCCCCTCGCGCCCCCGGTCGACCTGAGCGAGGCGCTCGCGGCAATCGGTGAGGACGTCATGGCCGGGTACTCCCCGGAGCGAGCGATGGCCGAGTACCTGCGCCAAGGCGGACAGGACCGGCGCGGGCTCGACGACCTGGCCGCCCGGGTCGCGCGGCGCCGCCGCGAGCTGCTTGAGGAGAACGACCTCGGCGGCACCCTCACCGAGATCGCCGAGCTGCTCGAGCGGGCGGTGCTCGCCGAGCGTGGCCAGCTCGCCCGCGACGTGGACATGGATGACACCGACCGCGCCTTCGCCCAGATGCGGCTCGACGGGCTGCCGGACAGCCCGGCGGCCGCGGTGAGCGAGCTCGCCGACTACGACTGGCGCAGCAGCGAGGCGCGGGCGTCCTACGAGCAGATCAAGGACCTGCTCGGCCGCGAGCTGCTCGACCAGCGCTTCGCCGGGATGAAGCAGGCCCTCGAGTCGGCAACCGACGCCGACCGGGAGCGCGTGCAGGAGATGCTCGACGACCTCACCGAGCTGTTGGACAAGCATGCCCGGGGCGAGGACACCGACGCGGACTTCGCCGACTTCATGGACCGGCACGGCGACTTCTTCCCCGAGGACCCGAGCAGTGTCGACGAGCTGATCGACGCCCTCGCCGACCGCTCCGCAGCCGCCGCCCGGATGCTCGCGTCGATGACTCCGGAGCAGCGCCAGGAGCTGATGGAGCTCAGCGCGCAGGCCTTCGGCTCTCCCGAGCTGGCGCAGACCCTCGACCGGCTCGACGGGTCGCTGCGCTCCCTTCGCCCCGACCTTGACTGGTCCGGCTCGGAGCGCTTCTCCGGCGAGCAGGGTCTGGGGCTTGGCGACGGGACCGGCGCGCTGCAGGACCTCGCCGACCTCGACGCCCTCGCCGAGCAGCTGGCGCAGGCCCACCAGGGCGCCCGTCTGGACGACGTCGACCTCGACGCGCTGCGCCGCCAGCTCGGCGACGAAGCCGTCGTCGACGCGCAGACGCTCGCCGACCTGGAGAAGGCGCTGCGCGAGAGCGGGTACCTGCACCGCGGCTCCGACGGCGACCTGCGCCTCTCGCCGCGGGCGATGCGCCTGCTCGGCCAGTCGTTGCTGCGCGACGCCACCTCCCGGCTGTCCGCGCGCGCCGGGCAGCACGACTCCCGGCACACCGGCGCCGCGGGGGAGTCGACCGGGGGCACCCGCGAGTGGCAGTTCGGCGACACCGAGCCGTGGGACGTGCCGCGGACGGTAACCAATGCCGTGCTCCGCACGGTGGGCGAAGGGGGTGACCCGGCCTCCTCCCTTCGCCTGGACGTCCGGGACGTGGAGGTCACCGAGACCGAGGCCCGGAACCGGTCGGCCGTCGCGCTGCTCGTCGACACGTCCTTCTCGATGGCGATGGACGGCCGGTGGGTGCCGATGAAGCGCACCGCGCTCGCGCTGCACCAGCTCGTCACGACCCGGTTCCGCGGCGACGACCTCGCGCTGATCTCCTTCGGCCGGTATGCCCGGACCATGGCGATCGAGGAGCTGACCGGCCTCGAGGCGTACTACGACAAGGGCACCAACCTCCACCACGGTCTGCTGCTGGCCAACCGGTTCTTCCGCCGGCACCCGGCCGCCCAGCCGGTGCTCCTCGTCGTCACCGACGGTGAGCCGACCGCGCACCTCATGCAGGACGGGCAGTCCTTCTTCGACTACCCGCCGCACCCGCTCACCCTGGCGCACACGGTGAGCGAGCTCGACACGGCCCGGCGGCTCGGGGCGCGGGCGACGTTCTTCCGGCTGGGCGAGGACCCGGGTCTGGCCCGCTTCGTCGACTCGATGGCCCGGCGGGTCGACGGCACCGTGGTCGCGCCCGAGCTGGACGACCTGGGTGCCGCTGTCGTCGGCTCCTACCTCGGGTCGCGCACCGGCTTCGGCTCGGGCATGCACCTGGGCGACTACTTCGGCGGCGGCCGGGGCTTCTGGTTCGGCGACTAGGCACCCCACCCCCGTCTCGCACCTGCCAAGGCAGGTGCCCAGGACCGGTACCTGCCTTGGCAGGTGCGAAGGGGGGAGGAGGACGGCGAAGGCCCCGGACCGTGGTGGTCCGGGGCCTTCGGGTGCTCGCGTCAGGCGAGGGGGGCTCGCTCAGAAGCGGCCGTAGCTCACGTTCGACGTCCAGATCGAGCGGTGGGTGATCTGGCGCTTGGAGCTGCTGGCGTCGACGATCTGGCCACCGCCGGCGTAGATGCCGACGTGGTAGGCCGGGTAGCCGAAGAACACCAGGTCGCCCGGGGCCGGGTTGGACACCTTGGTCGCCGCGCGACGCTGCGCCTCCGCGGTGCGCGGCAGGGAGGTGCCGTGCTGACGGTAGACGTAGGAGGTGAAGCCCGAGCAGTCGAAGCCGGCGCGCGAGGTGCCACCCCAGACGTACGGGATCCCCTGGAGGCTCTTCGCGGTGCTCACCAGAGCGGAGGTAGAGGTACGGCTGGCCGAGCGCGACGCCCGCGGGGCCGACGTGCTGCTGCTGGACGAGCTGCTGCCCGACAGGCCCATGCGCGAGGCGGTGCTGGGGCCGACGACGCCGTCGACGGCGAGCCCGTTGCGGCGCTGGAAGGCCATGACCTTCGAGCGAGTGCCCGGCCCGAAGACGCCGTCGACGCTCGCGCCGACCTTGCGCTGGATGTTCCGCACGACGGCGCCACGGTGACCGATCCGCACCGTCCCGCTGAAGCTGGACGAGCGGCTGCTGGTCGAGCCGCTGCTGGAGGAGCCGCGACCGGAGAGGCCCATGCGCGAGGCGGTCTTGGGACCGACGACGCCGTCGACGGCGAGCCCGTTGCGGCGCTGGAAGGCCATGACCTTCGAGCGGGTGTTGGGCCCGAAGACGCCGTCGACGCTCGCGCCGACCTTGCGCTGGATGTTCTTGACGACGCTGCCGCGGTGACCGATCCGGACGATGCCGGAGAAGACCGCCGGAGCGGCGGGGGCGAGCGCGGTCGCGGTGGCCGGGGCGGCGACGGCCGCCGTCGCCGGGGCGGCGTGGGCGGTCGAGGAGATGAGGGGGAAGGCCAGGCCGACGGCCGCGGTCGCACCGAGGGTGGCGGTGCGGCGGGCGGACGTGGACTGCTGGTGGGCACGGTGGCGCCCGGCATAGAAGGTCATCGATGTCTCCAGCGCCTGCGAGGTGAGCTGTCGGGTTGGGGTGGAGCACCCCGCCCGCCGCTCAAGAGCGGCCGGCTTCACCCCAAGACCAGGCGAGCTGGTCACGAACGTGGGTTCCCCGCTCCTGCCGCAGTGATACAGGGGCGTCGTCGAGGCGGCAGGACTCGGCTCCCCGGCGACGGCCACGATGATTCGTGACAGTCGCACCATAACGAGATCACGGACAGGTCACAAGCCGCTGACCTGGACCTGTGTGCCTCCTTAGTCCGGGGCCGAGGAGTCTTGAGGGGAAACGCTCGGGCCTCGTGGTGGCTCAGGTCACCTCTCATCAGCCATGATGGGCGGACCCGCGGGGCTGCGGAAACGTCGACCGACTCGGCCCCCTTCGTCAGGAGGCGATCACATGACCGACGGAACCTCGACCCGGGCCTGGCCGGCACCGGACCCGGCCACCCGGCGCAGGGTCCCGTCCAGCTCCACTCCCCTGGATCCGAGCAAGGTCGCGTCCCTGCTCGAGCAGGAGTGGGAGCGGTTCACCAAGGACACCCCCGAGTCCGGGGAGCACAACGCCCGCGCCAGCAAGTCCCTCCCGCTCGGTGTCACCTCGTCGTTCCAGCACTGGGACCCGTACCCGATCTCGATCGAGCGGGCCCGCGGCGCCTACCTCTACGACGTCGACGGCCGGCGCGTCCTCGACATGTCGATGGGCTTCGGGGCGATGCTCGTCGGCCACCTCAACCCCACCGTCGTCGAGCGCGTCCAGCACGCCCTCGAGGAGGTCGGCACCCTCTTCGTCACCCCGTCACCCACGGCCACCCGGGTCGCCGAGCGCTACCAGGAGCGGTTCGGGCTGGACATGCTGCGCTTCACCCAGTCGGGCACCGAGTCCACGATGTATGCGATCCGCACCGCTCGCGCCTACACCCGGCGCAAGGCGATCATCAAGATCGAGGGCGGCTACCACGGCGGCTACGACGGCCTGTGCGTCTCGGTCAAGCCCGACCTGGCCGACATCGGTCCCGCCGAGGCACCGGTCCCGCAGGTCCCCTTCGATGTCGAGGCGGGCACGGTGCACGTCGTCCCCTACAACGACCTGCCGTACCTGGAGCAGATGCTTGCCGAGCACGGCGACGAGGTCGCCGCGGTCGTCATGGAGCCGGTCGTGGAGAACCTCGCGATCGTCCTGCCCGACGAGGGCTACCTCGCCGGGGTGCGGGCGGCCTGCGACAAGGCCGGCTCGCTGCTGATCTTCGACGAGGTCAAGACCGGCCTGACCGCCGGCCACGGCGGCGCCGCCCAGCGCATGGGCGTCAAGCCGGACCTCATCACCCTGGCGAAGTCGATCGGTGGCGGCCTCCCGCTCGCGGCCTTCGGCGGCACCGCCGAGGTCATGCAGTGCGTCGTCGACGGACGGATGGACCACTTCGGCACGTACAACGGCAATCCGCTGGTCATGGCGGCGGCCGAGGCGGTCGACGAGCTGTGCACCGAGGAGGCCCTGGCCGGGGCCGAGGCGATCAACACCGCCTCGCTGGACAAGATCGACGGGATCATCGACCGCTTCGAGCTGCCCGCGCACACCGTCGGCATGGGCGTCAAGGGGTGCACGACCTGGGCGACCGCTCCGGTGCGCACCTACCGCGACTACAAGGCCACCGACTTCGCCGCCGCCGAGCTGTCCTGGCTCTGGGGAGTCAACCGGGGCGTTCTCACCCCTCCCGGCCTGGACGAGCAGTGGCTGGTCTCCCTGGCGCACACCCAGGAGGACATGGACTCCCTCGTCGGCCACTTCGAGGAGCTGGCGCAGGCGTTGCGCTCGTAAGGACCGAGGTGAGGGCGAAGGGGGGGGCGGGCTCGGCCCCCCTTCGCCCCCGGTCCCTGACGGACCTCCCGGACCAGCACGCCGCGCGCTGCGTGCGACAATATTTCTACACCGGTAGAAGTTGCGCCTGAGCAATCACAGCTCTCCAGGAGGTCAAGTCGTGACCACGCAGATCGCTGACGGAGGTCCGCTGGCCCTCGAGCCGGCCGACCTTCTCCCCCTTCGCCCGTGGCGGATCGCCGTGCAGGATCCGCAGCACCACTCCTTCAGCCGACCCGAGGGCGAGGGGTGGCAGCCGATCACCGCGCGAGACCACCTGAGCCACCTCGTCGACACCGCGAAGGGGCTCATCGCCTCCGGTGTCGCGGCCGGCGACCGGGTGGCCCTGCTCAGCGACACCCGCTACGAGTGGCTCCTCCTGGACGAGTCGATCTGGTCGGCCGGTGCCGCCACGGTGCCGATCTACCCGTCCTCGTCGGCGTTGCAGGTGGAGTGGATCCTGCAGGACTCCGGCGCCAGGGTCGTCATCGTCGAGACCCCGGCGCAGGCCGAGCTGGTGGCGGGGCTCGACCTCGAGGTCGACGTGCTCGTCCTCGACGACGGGGCGGTCGCCGAGCTGCGCGGGCGCGGCCGCGACCTCGACCCCGCCGATGTCGAGAGCCGCCGGGACGAGGTCGACCTCGACACGCTCGCCTCGATCGTCTACACCTCCGGCACGACCGGGCGGCCCAAGGGCGTCGTGGTCACCCACCGGCACCTCGCAGCCGAGGTGCGCGCGCTGCTCGACCACCCGATCGGGGAGGCGGCCGGACCGGGCAAGCGGTTGCTGATGTTCCTCCCGATGGCGCACGTCCTCGCTCGGGCGGTGACCTACACGGCTGCCCAGGGCGGGGCCACGGTCGGGTTCTGGTCCGACTTCGGGTCGATCACCGATCGGCTCGGGTCGTTCTCGCCGCACCTGGTGCTCGGGGTGCCCCGCGTCTTCGAGAAGGTCCACGACGGCATCCGCAAGAAGGCGGTGCACGACGGCGGGCCGGTGATCGGCGAGGTCTTCCGCCGCGGCGAGCGGGTGGCGATCGCCTGGAGCGAGGCGAAGGGGGGTGACGGGCTCGGTGACGCGACGGAGCCGTCGCTGCGGCTGCGGGCCGAGCACGCCCTCTTCGACCGGTTGCTCTTCGCCCGGGTCCGCGCTGCCCTGGGCGGTGAGTGTCTCTACGCGATCAGTGGTGGTGGGGCGCTCGGCGAGCGGCTGGCGCACTTCTTCCGCGGGGTCGGGGTCCCGGTGTACGAGGGCTACGGCCTGACCGAGACCTGCGCGGCGATCACGGTCAACGGCCCGGGTTGCCAGCGGGTCGGCACCGTCGGGCGTCCGATCGCCGGTGCGCAGGTGCGGATCGCCGAGGGCGGGGAGGTCGAGCTGCGCGGCGAGGTCGTGCTCGACGAGTACTGGGGCAACCCGGAGGCGACCGAGCAGGCCCTGGCCGACGGCTGGTTCCGCACCGGCGACCTGGGGTCGCTCGACGATGACGGCTACCTGCGGATCACCGGGCGAGCCAAGGAGATCATCGTCACCGCCGGCGGTAAGAACGTCGTCCCCGGACCGCTCGAGGACGCCCTGCGCTCCCACGCGCTCATCGCCAACGCGATGGTCGTCGGCGAGGGGCAGCCGTACATCGGGGCGCTGCTCACCCTCGACGAGCCGGCGGTGCGGCACTGGGCCCAGGCGAAGGGGTTGGTGCCGGAGGCCGGCGGTGAGCTGGGGGAGCGTGAGCTGGCCGAGCTGTGCCGCGGCGAGGAGCTGCGAGCCGAGGTCCAGCAGGCGGTGGACGAGGCCAACGCCCAGGTGTCGCGGGCAGAGGGGATCCGCCGCTACCGGCTGCTGACCGAGGACTTCACCGAGGAGCGCGACGAGCTCACCGCGACGCACAAGCTGCGGCGGCACTCGATCGAGCGCACCCGGGCCGACGCGATCGAGCGGCTGTACCGGTCGCGCTGACCTGCTCGGGGTCAGCGTGTGCCGGTCACCCGACCTGCGCCGCTGAGCACGGCCTCACGGGCGGGGGTGAGCCGCCGGCTCGTCGCGCCGCGCATGATCGCGGCCGCGCCGATGCGCATCGCCTGGGTCGGGGCGAGCCGGCGCAGCTGCCAGCGGAGCAGCTCCTCGTCCCGAAGCGCCTCGGCGAGGGTGACCGCGTCGATGATCGCCTCGCAGGCGCCCCGGCCCAGGTTGGGCAGCATCGCGTGCCCGGCGTCGCCGATGACGACGTAGCGGCCGCGGACGTACCGGCGCAGCGGGGGAGCCGACCACAGGCGGGTGGCGACGACCCCGCGCGGAGCCTTCTCGGCCACCTCGCCGAGCCGCTCACGCAGGTGGGGGGCGGCGGTGGCAGGCAGCGCGGTGAGCGCGTCGCGCGCGACCTCGGTGGCGTCGAGCGGCTCGGGACCGATGGCGCTGGGGTGACCGGAGAACCAGTACGTCCCCCCGGCCGCCGGGACGATGCCGAAGAGGAAGCCCGGCCCCCAGTACTCGCCGTCCTGACCCTTCGGCGGCTCGCCTGGTGCCATGCCCCGCAGGGTGACGAAGGGCGAGGACCTCCGCCTGGCGGTACCTCCCGCGACGAGCGGTCGGACCCGGCTGCGCACGCCGTCGGCGCCGATGACGACGTCCTCGGTGAGGGTGGTCGGGTCGCCCACCTCGGCGCGGACGTGCTGCACCTGGCTCGGGACGTGCTCGCGGATCACGGCGAGCAGTCGTCCCCGCGGCACCAGCGTCATCCCCGGCGAGGGCAGGGTGAGCATCGTCGTCCCGGTGATGTCCCGCAGCGCACCGGTGGGATGCGGGTGGCCGGCCGATTCCACCCCTTCGCGCGCCCCGATCCGCTCCAGCGCGCGCAGCGCTGCGGGCCACACGGCGAAGGCTCCGCCGTAGACCGCCCGCTCTGGTGCCGCCTCGTACACCGTGACGGCGAATCGCTCGGGGTCGAGCGCGGCGGCGAGGGTCATGCCGGCGACCCCACCTCCGACGATCGCGACGGTGCGGGGTGGGCACTCAGCCATGCCCCCATCATCCTCCGCGGCCGTCATGCTTGGCAGAGTGGGGGCATGATCCTCATCAACGTGAAGTTCCCGGTGAAGCCCGAGCACGCCGACGACTGGCCGCAGATCGCGCGCGAGTTCACCGAGGCCACCCGTGCCGAGCCGGGCAACAAGTGGTTCCAGTGGTCGCGCAGCGTCGAGGACCCGACCGAGTACGTGCTCATCGAGGCCTTCGAGGACGACGCCGCGGAGGCGCACGTCAGCTCGGAGCACTTCGCGCGGATGCAGCGGGAGTTCCCGCAGTACCTCGCCGCGACCCCGCAGATCGTCTCGCAGCAGGTCGACGGCGACGGATGGGGGCCGATGGGCGAGCTCGAGGTCGACTGATCTCAGCCGTCGTCGGCCAGGTGCCGCTCGACGCGCTCGACCTTCGTGGTGAGCATGCCGGTGTGGCCCTCACGGATGTCGGCCTTGATGACGAGCGAGACCCGGGGGCTGCGGGCCTGGACCGCCTCGGTGGCCTGTCGGACCACCTCGAAGCACTCGGCCCACTCGCCCTCGATGGTGGTGAACATCGACTCCAGCCGGTAGGGCAGGCCTGACGCCCGGACGACCCGGATCGCCTCGGCGACGGCCTCGCTGACCGAGCCGTCGGGGTCGTCTGTGGTGGCCGGGGCGACGGAGAACGCGAGCAGCATGCCCTCACCGTAACCACCGCAGATCCCCGGGGAACCTCAGACGAACGGTCGCCCGGACTCGGCCCACCCCTTCGCAGATCCCCGGGGAACCTCAGACGAACGGTCGCCTCGACTCGGCCCACCCCTTCGCAGATCCCCGGGGAACCTCAGACGAACGGTCTCCCGGACTCGGCCGACCCCTTCGCAGATCCCCGGGGAACCTCAGACGAACGGTCGCCTCGGGAGAAGCCGCCGCTGCCAGACCGGTGGGCAGGACTACCGTGGGCGTCAAGGCGAGGGAAGGAGAGGGCATGCGGATCGAGGGCAAGGTCTTCGTGGTCACCGGGGGTGGCAACGGCATCGGCCGCGAGGTGGTCGCGGCACTCCTCGCGAAGGGGGGACGGGTCGCCGCGGTCGACATCAACGGCCTGGCGGAGACGGCCCGCCTGACGGCGGTCGGCGACCGCCTGAGCACGCACCGCTGCGACATCACCGACATCGAGGCCGTGCGCGCTCTGGCTGGGGCGGTCGAGGCGTCACACGGGCACGTCGACGGGCTGCTCAACGTCGCCGGCATCATCCAGCCGTTCGTCCCGCTGGCCGAGCTTGAGCGCTCGACTATGGAGCAGGTCATGGCGGTGAACTTCTGGGGCGTGGTCAACACGTGCACCACCTTCTTGCCGCTGCTGAGCGCGCGGCCCGAGGCGAGCGTCGTGAACGTCTCGAGCATGGGCGGCTTCACGCCGGTGCCGGGGCAGACCGTCTACGGCGCGAGCAAGGCCGCGGTCAAGCTGCTCACCGAGGGGCTGTACGCCGAGATGCGCGGTACGAACGTCGCGGTCACCGTGGTCTTCCCCGGCGGCGTCGCCACCGACATCACGACCAACTCCGGCGTCGACCTGCCCGGTCGCCCTGCGGGCCCGGAGGCTGAAGCGCCTCCGACGTCGATGACCACGGCCGCCGACGCCGCCGCGCAGATCATCGCAGCGGTCGAGGACGGCACCTACCGGGTCGTCATCGGCAAGGACGCTAGGGCGCTGGATGTCATGTCCCGCCTCACGCCGCGCCGGGCCACCGACCTCGTCGCGAAGAAGATGGCCTCGTTGCTCGATCGGTGATCTCATGGCGATCATGGAGCAGCGCCGTCGCTACTGGGAGGACACCTACCTCACCGAGGTCGACACCGAGGTGGTCGCCGCCAGGGAGGATCCCGGGCCCGCGCTGGCGGTGCGGGACGGGATCGTCCACCCGAAGGGGGGAGGTCAGCCCGACGACGTCGTGCGCGTCGACGGTCGGCTGGCCACGGTCAGCAAGGACGAGGCGGGCATCGTCTGGCTTGCACCGGAGGACGACGAGGCCCGCGCCGAGGTCGGTGGGTCGGTGCACGTCGCGATCGACCTGCAGGTGCGGCGTCAGCACGCAGCGCTGCACTCGGCCGGTCACCTGCTCGACGCCTGCGTGCTGCCGCTCGGCTTCACCAACATCGGGCTAAGCCATACTCCTGGTCAGGCCTTCCTGCTCTACGACGTCGACGGCGGGACCCTGCCGACCGACGAGGAGAGCAAGGCCGCGCTCGTCGAGGAGGTCCTCGACCGGGCCCGCCGCCTTGTGGCGGCTGACCTCCCCTACTCGGCCGAGGTGGATGGCGAAGGGGTTCGGCGGGTAACCATCGAGGGAGTCCAGACCGACCCCTGCGGCGGGACGCACGTGCGCAGCACCGCCGACCTGGCCGGGCTGGCCATCACCCGGGTGCGCACCAAGAAGGGCCAGCTCAAGCTCAGCTACACCGCGGAGCACGCCTGACCTTCGGCTGACGTCCGGGTCCGGGTTGACCGTTCGTCTGAGGTTCCCCGGGGATCTGCGAAGGGGTGGGTCGAGTTGGGGTTGACCGTTCGTCTGAGGTTCCCCGGGGATCTGCGAAGTCGCCGCGCCGACCCTCGCGCCCCCGGCCCGCCGCTGACCGACTCCCGGATGATCACGGATTTGCTCACCGCGGGGCCTGTCGGCTGGCGCACGAAGCGCGAGCGCTCGATAGTGGCAGGTGTAGTAGCGAGCGGCGTTCAGGGGGCACGTGATGGCGCAGAAGGGGTCGGGTCGTAGGGGCGGTGGTCTGAGAGCGACCGCTGCCGCCGCGCTGGTAGCGCTCGCCTGCGGTGCAGCGGGCGGGTGGGTGATCCTCGGCGGGCTCGACCAGGACGAGCCCGTGACCTCCGAGCGGCGATCCCAGGACGGCGCGGGCGAGGACGGCGGCGCCCCGGCGACCTCACCGAGCATCGAGGAACGCGAGAGCGACGCCATTGCGACCGCCCGGCTCGCGGCTGCCCAGTACGACTACGCCGGTGCGATCGAGCAGCTCGAGCAGCTGCGCTCGCCGAAGGCCCATCGGACCCTGGCTCGGGTCCGGGCCAAGAGCGCGAAGGCGCGGGCGTGGAAGGACAACGCGCAGATCTCGCACCTTTTCTACCACTCGCTCGTCATCGACCCCGAGCGTGCCTTCACCGGTCCGATGGCGCAGGGGTACCGCGACTACATGGTGACCAAGACCGAGCTGGAGGCCCAGCTGGAGCAGATGCACGAGCGGGGCTACGTGCTCGTCCACCCGCAGCAGGTCGCCGCCGAGGACGCCGACGGCACGATGGCCTACACCACGATCACGCTGCCGCCGGGCAAGAAGCCGTTCGTGCTGTCCATCGACGACGTGAGCTACTACGAGTACATGGACGGAGCCGGCTTCGCCACCGATCTGTTCGTCGACAAGGACGGCCGGGTGCGCAACCACTACACCGACGCGAAGGGGAAGACCCACGTCGGCGCGTACGACGTCTCGACCGTCGTCGACGACTTCGTGGAGGAGAACCCCGACTTCAGCTATCAGGGCGCCAAGGGCACGATCGCCCTCACCGGCTACAACGGCGTGCTCGGCTACCGCAGCTCGGTGCGGGAGTACGGCGACACCCCCGAGACCCGCGCCGCGATCAAGGAGGCGAGGACGACCGCGACCGCCATGAAGAAGGCCGGGTGGAAGTTCGCCTCGCACACGTGGGGGCACCTGAACGCCACCGAGCGCCCCGTCGGAGTGCTGCAGGCCGACAACGAGCGCTGGCAGCAGGAGATCGCACCGATCACCGGCAAGACCGACATGCTCATCTTCGCCTTCGGGGCCGACATCGGCGGCGCGTCACCGTACTCGCCGGGCAACCCGAAGTTCGACTACTTCCGCCGCAACGGATTCCGGTACTTCTTCCCTATCGACACCTCGACGCCGCACTGGACCCAGCTCGAGCCGAGCTTCTACCGCCAGGCCCGGATCAACATCGACGGCATCACGCTCAAGCGGTCCAGGGAGTCCGAGACGGTGCTCCACGAGTTCTTCGACCCGGTCAGCACGATCGACCCCGCGCGCTGACCCTGGGGTCAGGTCCCGCAGAAGGTGACGTAGCCGCTGGTGAACCCCGGGTCGGCCGGCTCGGCGTAGCGCTCGCCCCCAGGCACGGGGGCGAAGGGGGAGCGCAACCGCTCCAGGAGGTCGGCGAAGGGGGTGAGCTCGCCTGCGTGGGCGGCGGCGAGGGCTTCTTCGACGAGGTGGTTGCGGGGGATGTAGAGCGGGTTGACCCGGTCCATCCGCTGCGCTGCCGCCTGCGGGTCGCCCACCCGCGCCGACCACCGACCGCTCCAGTCGGTCAGTGTCTGGTCGCCGGCGAGCCGGTCCAAGACGGGGGTCTCCTCGCCCCGGAGCCGGGCCGCGAGGTCCCGGAAGAGGCCAGGAAGGTCCAGGCCACCTCCCTTCGCGATCTCGAGGAGGTCCTCCGCGAGGGCGCGGTCATCCTCCCGCTCACCGATCAGCCCGAGCTTGGCGCGGAACCGATCCAGCCACGCCCGCTCGTAGGCGGGGGCAAAGGCTTCGACCCGCGCCTGGGCGTCGGCGACCACCGCATCGGTGCTCGCGCCGTCCTCACCGACCGCGAGCGGGAGGAGGGTCTCGGCGAGGCGGGTCAGGTTCCACTGCGCCATCGCCGGCTGCGCGGAGTACCGGTAGCGCCCGGTGTGGTCGATGCTGCTGAAGTGGGTCTCGGGGGCGTAGGCGTCGAGGAAGGCGCACGGGCCGTAGTCGATGGTCTCGCCGGAGAGGGTCATGTTGTCGCTGTTCATCACCCCGTGGATGAAGCCGACCGACATCCATGACGCCACGAGCTCGGCCTGCCGCTGGACGATCGCAGACAGCAACGCCATCGGGTCGCGCTCAGGCAGGCTGGGGTAGTGACGGGCGCGGACGTACTCGACGACCGCCTCCAGGTGCTCGCGGCCGCCACGGGTCGCGACGAGCACGAGACTCCCAACCCGCAGGTGCGAGGACGCGACCCGGGTAAGCACCGCTCCGGGTAGCGGACGCTCGCGCAGCACGGCTTCGCCCGTGCCGACCGCTGCCAGCGCGCGAGTGGTCGGGATGCCCACGGCGTGCATGAACTCCCCGACGAGGTACTCGCGCAGCACCGGCCCGACGACCGCCCGGCCGTCGCCGCCCCGGGAGAACGGCGTGCGCCCTGACCCCTTGAGCGCGATGTCGCGACGGTGTCCGTGCTCGTCGACCACCTCCCCGAGCAGGTGCGCCCGGCCGTCACCGAGGAACGGGCTGAGCTGACCGAACTGGTGGCCGGCGTAGGCCTGGGCGATCGGCTCCGAGCCGGGGGCGATCTGGTTGCCCGCGAGCACCGCGACGCCGTCGGGGGCGCGCAGCGCCTGCGGGTCCAGCCCGAGGTCGAGGGCGAGCGGTTCGTTGAGGGCGAGGAGGGTGGGGTCAGCCACCGGCACCGGGTCGACCCGCACACCGAGCCAGGGCAGGTCGCGGGCGAATGTGTTGTCGAATCCCCACTCCATGACTCTCACCCTCGCACGGTGACCCTGTGACCGCGGTCGTCAGCGCGTCTGTCGAGGCATGGACAGTGCGGCGAGGGCGAGCGCCCCGACCGCGAAGAGGGCCAGGATGGCGACGTTGCGCAGCACGTCACCGGTCGGGTCGCCCTGCGACCCGACCGCCTGCAGCCCCTTGACCGCGTAGGTCATCGGCAGCACGTCGGAGACCCGCTGCAGCAGCTCGGGCATGCTCTCCCGGGGCGCCAGCAGGCCGCACAGGAAGATCTGCGGTCCGATGAAGAGCGGCATGAACTGCACCGCTTGGAACTCGGTGCGGGCGAAGGCGCTGGCCAGCAGCCCGGTGGCGACTCCGACGACCGAGCCGACGACGGCCACGAGCAGCACCCACGGCAGCGGCCCGGCGGTCTCCACGCCCAGACCCCAGTGCGCGACCGAGACGAGAACGAGCCCTTGCACGAGGGCGGCCACGGCGAAGGCGGTGGCATAGCCGACGACGAGATCGGCACGGTGCAGCGGGGTCGTGAGCAGCCGCTCCAGGGTCCCGCTCGTGCGTTCACGCAGCATCGCCACGCTCGTCACGAGGAACATGACGAGCATCGGCAGGATGCCGAGCATGATCAGCGCGATGGGGGAGAAGCGCTGCTCGTCGTTGAAGACGAAGTAGAGCAGGGTGAGCAGCAGCGCCGGTACGGCCACGATGAGCGCGACCGTGCGGTGGTCGGCACGCAGCTGGGCGAGGATCCGGCCGGTCGTCGCGAGGTAGATCCGCGGGCTCACCGCTCTCCCCCTTCGCGGATAAGGGTAAGGAAGGCGTCCTCGGCGTTGGTCGTCCCGGCCCGCTCGAGCAGCTCGGCGGGGGTGAGGTGGGCGAGCAGGTCCCCCTCACGCATGAGCAGCACGCTGTCGCACCGGGCGGCCTCGTCCATGACGTGGCTGGAGACGAGCAGGGTGACGCCCTGCTCGGCGAGGGAGCGCAGGTGGGTCCAGATGTCCTCCCGGGTCACCGGGTCCAGGCCGACGGTGGGCTCGTCGAGGACAAGCAGGCGTGGTAACCCGACGAGAGCGCAGGCCAGGGATGCGCGGCTGGCCTGGCCGCCGCTGAGCCGGTCGACCGGACGGTCGGCCAGATCGGCCAGCCCAACGGTCGCGATCGCCTCGTCGGCATCGGCGCGGCTGCTGCCCTGCAGCGCAGCGAAGTAGGCGGCGTTGGCCCGCACCGACAGGTCGCCGTAGACGCTGACCGCCTGGGTGACGTAGCCGATCTCGTGACGGACCGCGGGGTCGCTCGGCGAGCGGCCGAGCACCGTCAGCTCACCGGAGTCGATCCGCTGCACCCCGACGATCGATCGCATGAGAGTCGTCTTGCCGCACCCTGAGGGGCCCATCAGCCCGATGACCGACCCGGCCGCGACCTCAAGGTCCAGGCCGTGGAGGACCTCGCGCCCACCCCGGCTGACTCGCACCCCCTTCGCGCGGATCGCGGGCTCGCCGGTCCGCTCAGACATGTCCGCTCAGCTGGGCCATGCGGGACTCCAGCGCGGCGATCCGCTCCTTGGTCATCCCACCGTCGGTGCTCATCGGCAGGACGTCGACGGAGAGCCGGGCACCGCCGGCGAGCGAGCGCAGCTCTTCGATCTTCGCGGCGAAGGGGGATCCGCTGCCGGGTGAGTAGTAGCGCACCGCCTCCTCGACCTCGTCCTCGTAGAGGTCGGCCTTGGTCACGACGACGACCAGCCAGATCGGCTTGCCGCGGCGGACCGCCATCGCGGCGACCCGGTGCGCGGTGATCGACCAGTCCTCGAGCTCGGCGACGAGCAGCTCCTCGCGGGTGGCGCTCGCCCCACCGGTCGTGCCCGCGGGCCGCCGCGGGGTGGCGTGGCCGTAGGCGACGACGTGCAGCACCCCGTCGACCGGGTCGTCATGGAAGACCTCGTCGAGCGCCCCGAGCCGGGTAGCGGCGTTGTCGCCGGGCACGACCCGGAAGCGGAAACCCCTCCCCTTCGCGCTCTTGCGGGTGCGCCGCTCCATGGTCGCCGAGCCGACATCCTCGGTGCCGAGGGTCGCGCTGCGGCGGGCGAGCTTGTCAGCGAGGCGGGTCTTGCCGACCCCGGTCATGCCGGTCACCGCGACGGCGGGGAAGCGGCGGTGGAAGAGGTGGCTCAGGCGGTCGGGAGCGTGACCGAGCGCGCCGAGGGCTCCGCCGGCGATGCTCGTGCCGATCGCGGCCTTCGCCGGGCCGGTCAGCGCGCCGGAGAGGCCGGGGCGGATGCTGCGGCTGCTCATGGGTCACTCATCTCTGGTCGGGGGGCGGTGCACGGGGTTCAACCTCATCACAGGCGCCCGTTCTTCCCGCGGATGCACCGAGGGTGGACTCGTACGGTAGGTCCGTCCATCCCCCTTCGTCTTCCCGTGGAGGCAGCAGCGATGAGCTTCGAGCGCGCCCGCGACCACCTCGCCGGTCTCGGCCTGGAGGGTCGGATCCTCACCTTCGACGTGCCCTCGGCGACGGTGGATCAGGCCGCCGCGGCCGTGGGGGTGGCGCCGGAGCGGATCGCGAAGTCGTTGACCTTCCTCGTCCACGGCGCGCCGGTGCTCGTCGTGGTCGCCGGCGACGCGCGGGTGGACAACCCGGCGTTCAAGGCGACCTTCGGCGCCAAGGCATCGATGCTGGGGATCGACCAGGCCCCCGAGCTGATCGGCTACCCGGTGGGCGGGGTGTGCCCCTTCGCCGTGGCCGCCGGGGTGCGGGTCTGCCTCGATAAGTCGCTGCGCCGCTTCGAGACGGTGTACCCGGCGTGCGGCGACGCGGCGAGCGCGGTCGAGCTGACCCTGCCCGAGCTGGAGCGGGCGAGCGGGTCCACCGACTGGGTGAGCGTCACCCGGCTGCCCGGCAGCTGACCACGACGGCGAAGGGGGAGCGCCTGCCCCTATCGTGCGCCGGTGGACGCCTTCCTCACCGGCCTCGGCACCGGCCTGGCCCTCATCGTCGCGATCGGCGCGCAGAATGCCTTCGTCCTGCGCCAGGGCATCCGCCGCGAGCACATCGGCGTCGTCGTGCTCATCTGCGCCGTGAGCGATGCCCTCCTCATCGCCGCCGGGACCGCGGGCATCGGGTCGGTCGTCGAGCACGTCCCGTGGGTGCTCGAGGTGCTGCGCTGGGGTGGGGTGGCCTACCTGCTGTGGTTCGCGCTCGGCAGCTTCCGCTCGGCGGCGAAGCCCGAGGGGTTGCACGCCGGTGATGCACCGGCCGCGCGGACCCTGGGGTCGGTGGCGGTCACCACGCTGTCGCTGACCTACCTCAACCCGCACGTCTACCTCGACACCGTGCTCATGCTCGGTAACGTCGCGAACCAGCACGGCGACCAGCGGTGGGTCGTCGCCGGCGGGGCGATGCTCGGCTCGCTGCTGTGGTTCGTCGGTCTCGGGCTGGGGGCCCGGGCGCTGGCCCGTCCACTGGACCGCCCCTCGACCTGGCGGGTTCTCGACGTGCTCATCGGCGTCGTGATGGTGGCGATCGCGGTCAAGCTCGCGCTCGGCTGAGGCCTCCGGCGGTCAGCTCGCGCAGCAGCGGCGCGAGGGTGTCGTCGTCGCCGGCGTGCTCCGGGTCGACCCAGCGCGCCGAGTCGATCTCGGCGGCGGGAGTGACCTCCGGTCGGCGTGACCCGGCGAGGTGCGGGTGCCGGTAGACCGTCGCGAGCAGCGGTCGGCCAGCTTCGTTGGCGGCGGTGGTGCGCCGGACCGCTACGAGCTCGAGCCGCTGCGGGTCCAGGTCCAGCCCGAGCTCCTCACGGACCTCGCGGAGCGCGCAGGCCGCCGGGTCCTCGCCGGGCTCGGGCTTGCCGCCGGGGTTCATGTACCGGGTCGTTCCGCGCTTGCGCACGGTGAGCAGGTGGCCGCCGGCGTCGGGCAGCATCACCGCGCTGACGACGATCGCGTCGCCGTGGTCGCGTGGGTGGTCGCTCGCGAGCTCGGCGTAGCGGAGGGAGTCGGTCCACTCGCCCTTGCTCCACCAGTCCTGCCGGCTCACCCCTTCGCCGGTCATGCCGAGCCGCTCGCACACCCGCGCCGAGGCGGTGTTGCGCGCGTCCATCTGCGCGCTGACCCGGTGCATCCCGTACCGCTGGAAGCCCAGGTCCAGTACCGCCCGCGCCGCCTCCGTCGCGAAGCCCCGGCCCGAGGCGGCCGGGTCGAAGACCCAGCCGATCTCCCCCTTCGCCCCCGTCTCGTCGGTGGCCCACAGCGCGACGTCGCCGATCACCCGCCCCTCGTGCTCGACGACGAGAGAGAGGGCCCGCTCGGGCCCGTCGACGCCGGTGCGGGTCAGCCGGCGGGTCACCCGCTCGCGGGCGATGTCCTCGGTCCACGGCCCGTGCAGCAGGTACCGCGCCACCTCCGGTCTGCGGTAGAAGCCGAGGAGCGGGCCGGCGTCGTCGCTGCGGTGCGGGCGCAGGGAGAGTCGCTCGGTGCGCAGGGGGAGGAAGCTCACCGAGACAGGATGCCCCAGCCGCCTCGCCCCCCTTCGCCCGCTACCACGCAGTACTGGTCGTGATCACAGCCAGGACTGCGTGGTAGGTGGCGACTTCGAGGCGAAGGGGGTGCCGCCTGCCGCCTTGGGGAGGTCGGCGGGCTGCCAGGATCGAGCCATGAGCGACGAGCGCGACAACCAGGTCGACCCGCACGACGAGCCGTACGAGGAGAACGAGGCGGTGACCTCCCCGGAGACTCAGCCGGAGTACGTCGACCACATCAGCGAGTACACCGAGGAGGTCGAGGAGGCCCCGGACGGCTCCGGTCGGGTCGTCACCGATGCCGACCGAGGCGAAGGGGAGACCTTCGACCCGCGCGGCGGTGAGGCCGACGCGCCGGCGCCCGACCTCGAGGCCGACGGCGGTGGGGACTCCACCGCCGCCGGCCGCGCCGAGTAGCGTCGCTCAGCGAGCGGCGTTCGCGACGATCGCGTCGTGCAGCCACTGCGCGAGGCCGGGCTGACGCTCGTCGTAGTGCGCGGTGAAGCGCGGGTCGGCGAGGTACATCTGGGCCAGCCCGACCTGGAACTCGTGGCTGCAGTCGTAGAAGACCTCGATGCTCTCCCGGTGCCGCTCGGCGATCTCTCGCCCGTGCGGTGAGTCCGGGTCCACCCCTTCGCGCACCGCGGCGGCGGCCGCCTGCTCCAGCGCCTCGGTCTCGTCCTTGATCTCCTGCCACCGTCCCGGCGTGAAGTGCGCCGTGCGCTGCCGGGACTGCTCCCACTGCGGGGTGTGCCCCCAGCGCTCCTGCGCCTCGGTCTGATACTCCTCGCCGAAGCCGTCGCCGAAGATCGCCCTCAGGTCCTCCGTCGTCGCGGGTCGCTGCGTCATCTCTGCCTCCAGTGCGTGCTCGATCGCGTCGACGAGGCCGGTCATCTGTGCCAACCTCGCCCTGACCTCGTCACGTTGCCGCCGCAGCTGCTCGATCCGCGCGGCGCCGTCGGCCACCAGCAGCTCGCCCACCTGCTCCAGGCCGAAGCCCAGCCGCCGGTAGAGGACGATCGAGCTGAGACGCTGCAGGTCCTCCGCCGTGTAGAGGCGGTAGCCCGCAGCGCTGCGCCCGGAGGGGACGAGCAGCCCCAGCTCGTCGTAGTGGTGCAGCGTGCGCACCGTCACCCCGAGCTCATCGGCGACCTGCCCGACCGTCAGCGCCCCGTCCATGAGAGCAGTCTGCGCGCCTCGTGACGTGGTCATGACTCAACGGTGCCGCCTCACGTCGCGTGAGGGTCAAGCACAGATGCCGAGGATCCGGACAAGGTGCCCGGGACATTTCCTCGGTGGCTGGTAGGAACCTAGGGAAATTCGGATCTGGGGGTGGGGGCGATCGTGGGGTGGCGGGGGGCGTAGATGAGGATCGGGTCGGTGCCCGGCACCTCGACCTCGGCCCCCACCCCGAAGCCCAGGTCCGCCGGCTCGGCCGGCACCACCGCGCCCCGCTCGCGCAGCTCCGCCAGCGCCGCCGTGATGTCCTGCACCATGAGGCTGATCTGGTGGTGCCGCGGCGCGGTGAACTCCTCGCCGCCGAACTCCCCCTTCGTCGGGTGGACGCCGAGCTCGCTGGGCCCGGTGTCGAAGATCAGCCAGCCCGCCGGGTCGCCCTCGCCGGCCTGCGGGTCGTCCGAGGAGGAGGGGTCGGTGACATGCGGCAGCTGCAGCACGTCCTTGAAGAAGGCTCGGGTCGCGGCGGCGTCATCGCTGTAGATGAGGGTGTGCACTGCGGTGATCACAGCCACGAACCTAGCGCCATCGACCCCACGCCGTGCGACAGTGGCGCGCGTGGGTGAGGTGCACGAGGTCCAGATCCAGGCGCGTCTGCGTGACATCAACACCGGCGGGCACGTCGACAACGTCGAGGCGATGCGGGTCCTCGACGAGGCGCGGATCCGCTTCTTCGGCCTCGGCCGCCGGGCAGACCAGCTCGGCATCCCGCGTGAGCCTGGCCTGCTCGACGACCTGCCCGACCACGTGGGCAACCTCGTCGGCGCCCAGCGCGTCGACTACCTGGCCGAGATGCGCTTCGCGCCCATCCAGCCGTTCCGGGTGCGGATGTGGGTCGGCCACGTCGGCACCTCCTCCTTCACCGTCGAGTCCGAGATCCACACAACCGCGCAGGGCGAAGGGGGAGAGCCCGCCGTCGTCGCGGAGAGCTCGGTGATCCTCTGGGACCGCTCGAGCGACGCGACGTGGCGGATCGACGACACCGTCCGGGCGGTGCTGACCCGGTACCTCGGCGAGCCGGTCCCCCTTCGCCCCCGCCCCTCGCAGCCGATGGATGCCTAAGTGGCGCATCTCGCCTGCCGATGGGTACAGGTAGGCAGACATCGGTGAAATAGGCTCGACGGGTGAAGCTCACCCACCACTACGAGGTCGACGCCTCGCTCGAGCACATGTGGACCGCGTTCACCGACCTGAGGCGGGTCGGGCGCTGTTTCCCCGGCGCGCAGGTCACCGAGGTGACCGGCGAGGACTTCGTCGGCGCGCTCAAGGTCAAGCTCGGACCGGTCACCCTCACCTACGACGGCACCGGGTCGATGACTGGGCGCGACGAGGACACCGCGACCGCCCGGGTCGAGGCGACGGGCAAGGAGCGGCACGGCTTCGGCAAGGCCGACATCACCATCGACGTGCGCCTGGCGCGCATCGACGACGCGACGACGTCGGTCGACCTCGCGACGACCCTGGACGTCAAGGGCGCCCCGACCAACCTCGGCGGCGGCATCGCCCAGCGCGCCTCGGACCCGCTCATCGACCGCTTCGTGCACTGCCTCGCCGGCCCTGACGGCGCCTCGACCGGCGGCCCCGACGACGAGCCGCTCGACATCGGCCGCTCCGTCCTGCCCGGCCTCGTCGCCTCGTACGGCCGGTCGGTGAAGGGCCTGTTCGGGAAGAAGCGCTGATGCGCGTCCTGGTCACCGGGGCCCGCGGCTACGTCGGCTCCCGCCTCGTGCCCGCGCTGCTCGCCCGTGGCCACGAGGTGATCGCCACGAGCTCCGACGGCACCTCCCGCACCGACTACCCGTGGCGCGAGCAGGTGCAGTGGCGGGCGATGGACGTCTTCGACCCCGAGCAGGTCCGCGCCGCGGTCGACGGTGTCGACGCCCTCGCCTACCTCATCCACGGGCTCGACGACCGCGACTACCTCGCCCGCGACCGGGTGGCGGCCGAGCACGTGCGCGACGCGGTCGACGATGCCGGGGTCGAGCACGTGGTCTACCTTTCCGGGCTCATCCCTGCCGGCACCGACGACGCCGACCTCTCCGACCACCTGCGCTCCCGGCTCGAGGTCGAGGACGTGCTGAGCGGAGGGTCGGCGACGGCGCTCACGCTACGGGCGGCGATCGTGCTCGGGTCGGGCTCGGCCAGCTTCGAGGTGGTGCGCCAGGTCTCGCGGCGCATCCCCGCGATTCGTCCGGTACCACGGTGGATGGCTGCCACCCAGGTCCAGCCGATCGCCGTCGACGACGTCGTGGACTACCTCGTCCTCGGTCTTGAGGCCACCGATCTGCACGGATATCTCGACGTCGGCGGGCCCGACGTCATGACCTATCCCGAGCTCCTGCGGGTCTACGCCGACGTCATCGGCAGTCCGCGCGTGCAGATCCCGCTGCCGTGGATGCCGGCCGATCTCATGGGCGCCGTCGCCGGAGCCCTCACCGACGTCCCCGACGCCACCGTCGAGGCGCTGGTGCACTCCCTTCGCCACGACATGACCTGCAGCCACGACGCCCGGGAGGTCCTCGGCGAGCCCGGCCGCACCCTCGTCGGGGTGCGCGAGGCGATCAGCCGCGCGCTCACCCCCTTCGACCCCGCCCATGACGGCGCGAGCGAAGGGGAGGACCCGTTGCGTCCGTCCGCCGGCGACCCGGTCTGGTCCAGGTGAGGCACCCCCTTCGCCCGCTGACCCGGCGCCTGGTCTACCCGGCGCCGCCGTGGGACCCCTCGGCCACCGCGGACCGCCTCGTCGAGGTCGACGAGGGCACCCACCTGCTGCACGTCCCGGCGCCGGTCGGCGGGCCGACCGTGGTCTACCTGCACGGCAACGGTAGTGATATCGGCACCATCTCGCCGCTGGCCGATCTCGTTGCGGCACAAGGGATCGGGTTCGCCGCGCCGGAGTATCCCGGTTACGGGCCGTCGCCGGGGCGCCCGAGCGAGGAGTCGGTCCTCGCCGCCGCCCGACGGGGTCTGGACCACCTCGAGGGCGAAGGGGTGGACCCGGCGGCCACCGTCCTGGTGGGGGAGTCGCTCGGCAGCGCGGTCGCGGCCCGCCTCGCGCTCGACGGAGGCTGGGCCGGGCTGGTGCTCGTCTCGCCCTTCACGTCGATGACGGCGATGTTCCGGGCCGTGGTGCGTGGGCTGCCGGAGCGGCTCGTCCCGGACCGGTACGCGACCGAGGGGCTCGCCGCGGGGCTCGAGCTGCCGACGCTGCTGCTGCACGGGGCGGAGGACTCGCTCGTGCCGCCGGCGATGAGCGCGGCCCTCGCCGAGGTGATCCCCCAGGCGCGCCGCGTCGTCGTGCCCGGACGTGACCACAACACGCTGTGGGAGGCGCCGAGTCAGGTGCTCGAGGAGGTCGTGTCCTTCGTGCGAGAGGTGACCTGAGGGAGCCTGCCCTGGTCGGTGAGGGCGAGGGCTCGCTGCGCTCCGAGGGCGACGATCGCGATGTCGGTCGCGACGGCGATCCGGTCGATGCCCTGGGCGCGCATCGCGGGGACCCCGTCGGGGTGGCCGGCGAAGGCGGCGACCGCCTTGCGGTGGCGCTCGGCCGCCCGCCGGATGCGCGGGACCGGCGCCTCGTCCCGGGTGTCGGAGAGCAGGTCCGCGACGCTCCGGTCCAGGGCGAGCGAGAGGTCGACGGGGCCGAGGAAGAGCATGCCGACACCATCCAGGGCGGCGATCTCCTCGACCGCCTCCAGCGCGCCTGCCGTCTCGATCATCACCGCGCACTGCACCTGCGCGTCGGCCTCCTCGGTCGGCGGTGGCGCGGCGTCCCACATGGGGGAGAACGGGCCCCAGCTGCGTTCGCCCAGCGGCGGGTAGTAGGTCGCGCGCACGGCGGCGCGGGCGTCCTGGACCGAGGCCACCGAGGGCACGATGACCCCGGCCGCCCCGGCGTCCAGGCTCGCCCCGATCCACGAGTGCTCGACCCCCGGCACCCGTACCACGAAGTTGGTCCCGACGTCCGCGAGCGCGCGGCCGAGGGCCACGAGCGCTGACCTGTCGATGGCGCCGTGCTGGGCGTCCAGGGCGACCCAGTCGAAGCCGGCGCCCGCCAGGCGGCGAGCGACGTCGACGTCGTTGCCCATCAGCCAGACCCCGCGCGAGTCCGGTCCGATCGCGGCGGGGCGCCAGGGCTGCCGCGTCTGCGTGGTTGCGCTGTACATGCCTGCCTCCGTGTCGTCCGGCACCACGATAGGGACGGACCCGGTGGCCTGTCCGGGAGTCGTGCGCTGCGCGGAACGGGATCGTCCGCGACCTGCGTCGGCGGACCAACGGTCGTCGTACGCGCGCGTAACCTCTCGGGCGCCGTAACCGGCTCTCGGCGACGATCCGGCACACTGCCTGCATGGCGTACGACGAGGGGCTCGCCGCCCGGGTCCGGGAGCTGCTGCGCGGCGAGACGGACCTGACCGAACGGAAGATGTTCGGCGGGCTGGGGTTCATGCTGGAGGGGCACATGGCCGTCGCCGCCGGCAGCCGCCGCAGCCTCATGGTCCGGGTGCCGGAGGACGCCGACGTCGACCCGCTGCTGCGGCCGATGGAGATGCGCGGCCGGGTGACGAGCGGGTGGTTCGAGACCGATCCCGACCGCGAGCTCAATGACGCCGAGCTGGAGCGGCTCGTGCGCCCGAGCGTCGCCTTCGTGCGCACCCTGCCGGCGAAGGTGAGGGGCTGAGTGGCGCAGAGCACCCGCCGGGGTCGTGAGCTGGCAGCCATCGGCCCGGTCGCGCAGCTGCGCGCGGGACGCCTGGCGATCCGCCTGCCCCTGCTGCTCGCCGGCCTCGCCCTGTACGGAGCCTCCATGGCGATGGTGCTGCGCGCCACCCTCGGCCAGATCCCGTGGGACGTGCTGCACGTCGGTGTCTCCACGCACCTGCCGCTGACCTTCGGGATGATCGTCGTCCTGGTCTCCCTCCTCGTGCTGGTGGGCTGGATCCCCCTTCGCCAGCCGCCGGGGCTGGGCACCCTCGCCAACGCGCTGCTCATCGGGCCGGCCGCGGACGCCACCCTGGCCGTGCTGCCCGAGCCCGACGCTCTCGGCTGGCGGGTGCTGCTGCTCGTCGCCGGGGTCGGGCTCAACGGGGTCGCCACCGGCATGTACATCGGCTCCCAGCTCGGGCCGGGGCCACGCGACGGGTTGATGACGGGCCTGGCTCGGCGCACCGGTCGCTCCGTCCGGCTGGTGCGGACCGTGCTCGAGATCTCCGTCGTGGCAGTCGGATGGTTGCTCGGCGGTGTCGTCGGTCTGGGCACCGTCCTCTACGCCTTCGCGATCGGGCCGTTGACCCAGCTCTTCCTGCCGCTCTTCACCGTCGACCTGCCTCGTCTGCGGGAGGCGCCCGGCCGGGACCGCAAATAGTCGTTTCGTGGGTGTCAGCCCTCGGCCCTAGATTGAGCGCCGTGACTGAACTCGCGATCGAGGCCGAGGGCCTGCGCAAGAGCTATGGGGACGTCGAGGCGTTGCGGGGGGTCGACCTCGCCGCGCCCGCCGGGTCGGTCCTCGGGGTCCTCGGCCCCAACGGCGCCGGCAAGACCACGGCCGTCCGGATCCTCTCCACCCTGATCAAGCCCGACGGCGGGTCGGCCCGGGTGGCCGGCATCGACGTCGTCGCCGACCCCTTCGCCGTGCGCCGTCAGATCGGCGTGGCCGGCCAGTACGCGGCGGTGGACGAGTACCTCAGCGGCCGGGAGAACCTCGAGATGATCGGGCGCCTCTACCACCTCGGCGGCAAGCAGGCACGCGTCCGTGCCCAGGCGCTGCTGGAGGAGTTCCGGCTGGAGGACGCCGCGAACCGGCCGGCCAAGACCTACTCCGGGGGCATGCGGCGCCGTCTCGACCTTGCCGGAGCCCTCGTGGCCAGGCCGCCGGTGATCTTCCTCGACGAGCCGACCACAGGTCTGGACCCGCGCAGCCGCGGCGACATGTGGGAGGTCATCGCCGAGCTGGTCTCCGGGGGGACGACCGTGCTGCTCACCACCCAGTACCTCGAGGAGGCAGACCTGCTCGCGGACGACATCGCCGTCATCGACGACGGCCAGGTCATCGCCCGCGGCACCGCCGACGAGCTGAAGGCTCAGGTCGGTGGCGAGCGCCTTGTCGTCACCGTCGCCGAGGGTGACCGCGTCGGTGAGACCGCGGCGAGCCTGGCGCCGCTCGGCGTCGGAGAGGTCGAGACCGACGAGCACACCCGGACCGTGACCGTCCCGGTCAGCTCGGGCACCGACGCACTCGTCACCGCAGTGCAGCGTCTGGGCGAGCTCGGCGTGACCGTGCAGGACATCGGCATCCGCCGACCCACGCTCGACGACGCCTTCCTCACCCTCACCGGGCACCGCACGGAGGACGACTCCTCCGAAGACCCCACGACCACCGAGAGCGAGGTGTCAGCATGAGCGCTCTCGTGAACGACTCCCTGACGATCGTCCGGCGCAACCTCATCAAGCTCAAGCGCGTGCCGGACCTGCTCGTCTTCACGACGATGCAGCCGATCATGTTCGTGCTGCTCTTCGGCTTCGTCTTCGGCAGCATCGCCGGCGGCGACGGGTCGGGCTACCGCGAGTTCATGATGGCGGGCATCTTTGCCCAGACCGTGGTCTTCGGTGGCACCTTCACCGGCTTCGGCATGGCCGAGGACATGCAGAAGGGCGTCATCGACCGCTTCCGCACCCTGCCCATGCACCCCGGCGGCGTGCTCATCGGCCGCACCCTCTCCGACGTGGTCAACAACGTCATCTCGCTGATCGTCATGGCGCTGACCGGCTTGGTGATCGGGTGGCGGATCCGCGACGGCCTGCTCGGGGCGCTGGTCGCGTTCGGCCTGCTGCTGCTCTTCGCGTACGCGATCAGCTGGATCATGGCGTGGGTGGGGCTGAAGGTGCGCACCCCGGAGGTCGTCGGCAACGCCTCGTTCATGGTGATCTTCCCGCTTACCTTCATCGCCAACACCTTCGTGCCGAGCGAGAACCTGCCGTCGGTGCTGCGGACCTTCGCCGGGTGGAACCCGGTCTCGACCCTTACGCACGCGGCGCGGGACAACTTCGGCAACCTCGGAGCCTTGGGTGGCGGGCAGTCGGAGGAGGCGGTGCGCGCCGCCGCCGAGTACACCTGGGCGCTGGAGAACGCCGAGATCTACACCCTGGCGTGGATCGTGCTGATCCTCGTCGTCTTCGTGCCGGTCTCGGTGCGCGCGTACCAGCGTGCGGTGGCGAAGTGAGGCGCGTCTTGGCCAGGTGCTGACGCGGCTGACGGAGTCTTGACCGTTCGCGGGTAGAACGGTGGTGACTCCCGCTCCTAGCGTCGGGTCCACGAGGCGGGCGACCGCCGGCCTCCCAGCCACGCAGGAGTGATCGATGAAGCGCACGTCCAGCAGGTTCTTCTCCGCCGCCGCCGTCACCGGGGCGGTCGCCATGGCCGCCGCCACCGCGGGCAACGCGGTTGACTCCGAGGTCCCCAGCTACCAGGAGTTCAAGGCCCAGACGTTCAAGGACGTCGACGGCCAGTACGTCGTCAACGGCGACGAGGTCGTCGGGAAGGAGCGCGGCCTGCGGTCCTACTACGAGGAGATGACCGCAGCCCCGAGCACCGACGGGCTCATCATCAACCGGGTCTACGGCGGCGATGACAAGTGGAGCTCCTCCCAGGTCGCCAACCTCACCTATTGCGTCAGCACGAAGTTCGGCAGCAACTACACGGCCGTGCGCAACGTGATGGCCGCCGGCGGTAACCAGTGGGAGGCCGCCTCCTCGCGGGTCAACTTCGTGCACGTCTCGAGCCAGGACAGCTCCTGCTCGACGCGGAACCGGAACGTGGTCTTCTCGATCGAGCCGACCACCACGACCCAGTACATCGCGCGCGCGTTCTTCCCGAGCACTGCCAAGTCGGGGCGCAACGTCCTGGTCAACGCCCGCTCGCTGCTGAACAGCGGCTCGTGGAGCCCGAGCAACATCATGGCTCACGAGCTCGGCCACGTGCTCGGCTTCCGTCACGAGCACACCCGGCCCGAGGCGGGGACCTGCTTCGAGGACAACAGCTGGCGTCCGCTGACCCCGTACGACTCGGCCTCGATCATGCACTACCCGCAGTGCAACGGCTCGAGCAGCAACCTGTCGATGACCTCCGCCGACCGCTCCGGCGTCCGGTCGGTCTACGGCTCCTGACCGACCCCCCCATCACCACACTTCCCAAGGCAGGTACCCCAGATCGGGTACCTGCCTTGGCAGGTGCGAAGGGAGGGCCGGTGGGGTGGTCCCTGCCTTGGCAGGTGCGAAGGGGGTCAGAGGCGGTGGCGTAGACCGGAGGCACGGGCGGTGCGGTGGGTCACGGCGGCGCGGACCGACTCCTCGGAGCCAACGACGGTGACGTGGTGCTGGGCGCGGGTGATCGCGGTGTAGAGCAGCTCGCGGGTGAGCAGGCGGGAGTCCGCGTCGGGCAGGAGGACGGTGACGTGCCGAGCCTGGCTGCCCTGGCTCTTGTGGATGGTCATCGCATGCGCGGTCTCGGCGTCGCCGATCGACCCGATGCCGTAGCGGGCCGGGTCCGTGGGGTCGCCGAAGACGGCGACGAGACGACCTTCGTCGCCGAGGACGACGACTCCGGTGTCGCCGTTGTAGAGGCCGAGCCGGTGGTCGTTGGCGGTGACGAGCAGAGGACGCCCGGCGTACTGACGCCCGTGATAGCCGGTGGTCTCGGCGAGCCATCGGTGGACCCGGTCGTTCCAGGACGAGACTCCCCACGGGCCGTCCCGGTGGGCGCAGAGCAGTCGGTGGGCGGAGAGCTCACGCAGCGCCCCCTCGGCGTCCTCGCGCAACGCGAGCTCACGCAGCCGGCTCGCGTGACCGAGCAGGTGGCCGCGCAAGGCCTTCTCGGCCGCGCCGGGGCTGTCGACCTCGACGAAGGCGACGTCCTGCCCGCCGTCGAGACCCTCATCGCCGTCGTCGGTGCCGGCGCTGCGGAGCAGCTCGACCACCCGCTCCTCCTGCCCGTCGCGGACGGCGGCGGCGAGTGCACCGATGCGCTGCCCGAAGCGGTGCGAGGTGCGTAGCCGCACCACCGGGCTGTGGTTCGGCGGGGCGGCGGGCGGTGGCTGGTGAGGTGCCGGGTCCTGGTACCCGGCGACGAGGTCGGCGAGCACGGCCCCGGCCTCGACGGAGGCGAGCTGGTCGGGATCGCCGACGAGGACCAGCCGCGCCCCGGGTCGGACCGCGTCGAGGAGGCGGGCGGTGAGGGTGAGCGAGAGCATCGAGGCCTCGTCGACGACGATGACGTCGTGGGGCAGGGGGTTGGCACGGTCGCGCCGGAAGCGGGTGCTCGATCCGGGTCGCCACCCGAGCAGGCGGTGCACGGTCACTGCGTCGAGCGGGCCAACCCGCTCCCGGTCGGCGGGGTCGGCGAAGCCGGCGACCGACTCGGCGACCGACTCCTGCAGCCGGGCGGCGGCCTTGCCGGTGGGTGCGGCGAGGGCGATCGTGGGTCGGCGTCGACCGGTCGCCTCGGCTTGCTCGACGAGCAGGGTGAGCAGCCCGGCGACGGTGGATGTCTTGCCGGTGCCCGGCCCGCCGACGAGCACCGTGGTGCGCCGGCCCGCCGCCGCGCGGACTGCTTCGCGCTGCTCGTGCCAGCTGTCGCCGGCGAAGACCCGGGCCAGGCCCGCCTCGAGGACCGCATCGTCGACCGGCAGGTCGGGCAGCTCGCCGCGGGCGCGGAGGGTGTCGGCGACCTGCACCTCCTCGCGGTGGTAGCGATCGAGGTAGATCAGGTCATGCTCGACCTGGAGCACCTCGGCGGCGGCGAGCGCGCTGGAGCGGATCGTCGCGAGCCAGTCGTCGACATCGGTGGGCAACAGGTCGGCGAACTGGTGGTCGGGCGCGTTGTCCTCGCTCGAGCTCGCAGCCAGCACGGGCAGGACGGTCGACGGGTCGAGGCAGGCGGAGCCCTCGCGGGCCGCGCGGACGGTGAGGGCAAGGGCGACAACAGCTCGGTCGTCGGTCTCGGCGACCAAGCCCGCGACGCGAGCCGCGACGTGCACGTCGGCCGCCTCGATCCACCCGGCCTCGTTGAACGAGCGCAGCACCCCTTCGGCGTGCAGCGCGAGGCGGCAATCGCGCGGTCCGGTCGGCTCGAAGGGGGTGAGGCTCACGGCGTCCCCCCGTCGAGCAGGTCCGAGACCGCGGCGACGAGGTCGACCGGGGGCTGCCAAGAGAAGACACCGGTCGGGTGGCCGCCGAGGACGGGGGTGTCGGGGCCGGCCATGCCGCGCAGGTAGAGGTAGAGCACCCCGCCGAGGTGCTGCTCGGGGTCGTACGCGGGCAGTCGCCAGCGCAGGAAGCGGTGCAGCACGACGGCGTAGAGCAGCGCCTGGAGCGGGTAGGAGGAGTGACCCATCGCCTCGTGCAGGGCCGCCGGCGTGTAGTGCTCGGTGGTGAGTGGCTCGTCGGCGGGTCCGAGCCAGTTGGTCTTGTAGTCGACGACGAGGTAGCGCCCGCCGGTGCGCAGGACGACATCGACCGACCCGGTGAGGTAGCCACGCAGGTGCTGCTCGCCCATGGCCGGGTCGTCGAGGGCGTCGGCAAGGCCGCGCACCGGGTCGCCGACGGGCAGGTGCTCGCGCAAGATCGACGCGAGGTCACCGAGGGTGGCTCCGTCGCCTTCGGTGGCGGCGTCGCCGCCGGCCAGCGGCAGTTCGAAGGCCATCTCGCACAGCCGGTCTGCCCGCCCGATGCCGCGCAGCGTCGCCCCTGGCGCGAGCGGGCCGAGAGGGGTGTCGCAGACCGCGACCAGTGCATCGGCCAGGGCAGTCCGGTCGAGGTCGGCGACCGTCCACCGGCCGAGCTGGTCCTCGATGTGTCCCATCAGCTCGGCATGGAGGTCCGCCGCGCCTGGGTCTGCCTCCTCCAGCACGGCGTGGACGAGGTTGCCGAAGGTCGCCCCAACCGGCAGGTCAGCCATCGGCGACGGCACGTGCCCGACCCCTGACACCGCAGATCCCCGGGGATCCTCAGACGAACGGTCAGCCCCCGGCTCGTCTTCGCCCGCCGCCGTCGCAGATCCCCGGGGAACCTCAGACGAACGGTCGGAGCCCGCACCGAGCTCGGCGTCCTCCTCGTGCTCGTGGTCCTCGAGATCCGGCTCGCTCGTCACGAGCTCGCTCGCGGGCGCGGCGTCCAGGGGCCGGGTCAGCCCGGTGTAGGAGGTGCGCACCCAGCCGTGGTCGACCTGCCGGGTCCACTCGCGCGTGGTCAGTGGCGCGGTCGACGCCAGGTCGGGCACGGGCAGGCTCTCGCGGGGGTTGACGACCTCGAGGGCGAAGGCGCCCTCGACCTCCCAGGCTCGCAACCGCCCGGCGGCGCCGGACTCCGGTGGGACGAGCACCCGAGGCGGTATCTCGCCCCCGCCAGGGTCACGGCCGAAGAGCACTCGATGCAGCGGCGACGCCGGCGTGCTCGCCCCGGCGGGGAACCACCACGCCACGACCTGACTCTGCGCCCGGGTCATCGCGACGTAGAAGAGGCGCAGGGACTCACCGTCCTCCTCGGCGGCATGCCGGGCCTCCCGCTCGTCGCGGTCGGCGTCGGAGCGGATGCCGATGTCGAGGCAGCGTCGCCCGTCGGCGCGGTGGTAGTGCAGCACGTCGGGGGTCGTGCCGCGCCAGCGGTCGGCGACGAAGGGGAGGAGAACGACGGGGTACTGCAGGCCCTTGCTGCCGTGGATGGTGGCGAGGTTGACCGCGTCGGCGTCGCTGTCGAGGCGGCGGGTGCGCTCCTCCTGCCGCGCGGCCTGCCTGCGCTCGGTGAGCCAGGTGGTCAGCGCGGCCAGTCCGTCGCCCTCGACGAGGACCCGCTGGTGGAGCAGCTCGGCGACGTGACGCAGGTCGGTGAGCTGGCGCTCGCCGCCGTCGTGGCGCAGCACCCGGGCGTCGAGACCGTGAGCGGCTGCCGCCGCGAGGACGGCGGCGATGCCGCGTCGCTGCAGCACCTCGGCCCAGGAGCGCAGCATCCGCGAGGTCGACTCGACCAGCTCGTCACCGCCGTCGGCGAGCTCGGCCGCTCGGTGCCCGAAGAAGGGGCCGAGGGCAGCCGCGCGCACCCGCTCGGCTCGGTGCGACTGGGCCATTGCCTCGAGCAGCGTCAGCCAGTCCTGCGCCGCGGTGCTGGTGTAGATCGACTCCGAGGAGACGATGATCGAGGGCACCCCGGCAGCGGTGAGTGCGGTGCGCACCGCCTCGAGCTGCATCCGGGTGTGGGCGAGCACCGCGATGTCGCCCGGGCGCAGCGCTCGTCCGTCGAAGGTGGTCCCCGCGGCGAGCATCCGGGTGACCTCGGCGGCGCAGTCCGCTGCGACGAGGGGGCGCACCCGCTTGATGCTCACCGCTCCCTCCTCGTCGGCGACGAGTCGGTGCGGCACCGCCCGGAGTCGCACCGGATGCAAGCGGGTCGAGGCCTCGTCCGGCGGGTCGCCGGGAGCACCCTCGTGGCCCGGCTCACCGCCGACGCTCGGCGCGCCCCCTTCGCCCGGCTGCCGCGGCTCGGCGGATGGGTCGGAGAGCCTGGACGCGGGCAGCCGCGACGCGGAGTCGACCTCGCGCACGACGATGCCGGGCGAGCCGAGCTCGGCACCGCGCATCATCGTCGTCAGGGCGCGGACCAGGTCGCCGTCGGATCGGTGGTTCTCGGCGAGGGTGTGACGGCGCTCGGCGGTCGCGGCGGCCTCGAGGTAGGTGTCGACGTCACCGCCGCGGAAACCGTAGATCGCCTGCTTGGGGTCGCCGACGAGGACGAGGGCTGAGTGCCCCGCGAAGGCGCGCCGCAGCACGTCCCACTGGACGGGGTCGGTGTCCTGGAACTCGTCGACGAGCACGACCTGCCATCGGTCGCGCATGCGCGACCGGGCGGGGCTGTCCGGGTCCTCCAGGGCGGTGGCGAGCTCGCTGAGCAGGTCGTCGAAGCCAAGCACCCCGAGCCGGCGCTTGCGCCGGTCCAGCTCCGCGCGCACGAGGTGGGCGAAACGCAGCTTGCGGGCGTCGACCCCGTCGCCGTCGAGCCGGTCCGGGGCGAGCTCGGCGTGGGGGTTCTCGGTGACGGCGCGGGCGATCGCCCCGGCCTCGGCGCGGGTGAAGGCCGGCTCGGTAGAGGCGCCGGCGAAGCCGCGCACGTAGAGGTCGTCGGTGACCTCCTCGCGCAGGTCGGTGAGGTCCTCGACCAGTCGTGCCCGCGGGTCGGTGTCGCCGGCGACGCCCAGACCACGCAGCACGAGCTGGCAGAACTGGTGGGTGGTCGCGATGGTCGCCGCGTCGAAGTGGGTGAGTGCCTCGCGTAGTCGGCGCTCGGCCCGCTCCCGGTCGCCCGCGCGAAGCTGCTCGACCACCGGGTCACTCGCGCCCTCGGCCCCAGCATCGGGATCGGCGTCGACCAGCCCGGCGTGCACCTCCCGCAGTCGCTCACGGACCCGCTCGCGCATCTCCTGGCTGGCGGCCCGGCCGAAGGTGATGACGAGCATCCGCTCCAGCGGCATGCCGGCGGCGACGTACCGGGCGACGAGGGTGCCGATGGTCCACGTCTTGCCGGTGCCGGCGCTCGCCTCGAGCAGCACCGTCTCGCCGAGCTCGGGCAGCTCCCCGAGCGGGTCGAAGGGGGTGAGAGTGCTCATCGCCCACCCCCGAGGTTGTCCAGGATCGGGTCCCAGAACCGCGGCGCGAGGGTGGCGATGTCGGTGCCCGGGCCGGCGGCGTCGGCGCGCAGCACGGAGAGATCGGCACCGGCCCCGTAGACCGCGGCGAACCAGCGGTCGTCCTGCTCGCCGGGATAGCGCTCGCTCTGCCAGTCCCTGAGCGCGGCTCGAGCGGCGGCGCGGGTCTTCTTCGGGTCCCGATGGACGGCCTGCGCCCAGGCGTAGGAGGTCTTCGGCGGTAGCGGCAGCGGTGCGGTGCGCCCGAGCAGGTAGAGGTCGACGAGGTCGGCGAGGCGCGAGCGGGCCAGCACGGGGTCAACCGGCCCCAGCAGGCGCTGCTGCGGTCCGCGCCGGCCGCCACCGCCGATGACGCGAGCGCTCACCCCTTCGCTCTCATCGGTCGACGCCGACAGGGCGAGCAGACGCACCCAGGCGCGCAGCAACGGCTTGGCCCCGACCCGGCTGTAGGTCACGTCGAGCAGGCCATCCCCACGCACCCCGTCGACGGTGCCGGTCAGCCGCCGCCCCTGCGGCAGCGGCACGTCGACCGCGACGCTGCGGGCCTCCTCGCTCCCGGCGGCCTGGCGGTGCGCGGCGACGAGGGCGGTGACCTGCTCGGCGACGGGGCCGAGGGCGACCTGCGCCAGTCCGCCGGGGGGCAGCTCACCGCGGAGCAGCTCGGCCCGCCACACCTCGTGCGCCGGCCGCCCGGCGAGGAGCGCGGTGAGCGCCCGGTCGCCGACCTGCCACGCCTCGAGGCCGTCGAGGGAGATCGGCATGCGGTCGCTCACCTCGTCCTCGTCCCAGGTGAGCGCCACCCCCAATCGGTCGCGCAGGAAGGTCCGGGCGGGGGAGAGGACGAAGTCGAGCAGCTCGGTCAGCGAGACCTCGGCGACCACCTCGGCCGGGAGCGGGCCGTCCAGGAGCGGGGGGTGGGGCAGTCGCTCGCCGCGGATCGCCTCGGCGCCGGTGAGCGCGGCCCGGTCGAAGCTCACCGGTTGCGCGCGGGTGGTCTCGACGGCGCCGGGAGCGAAGTTGCGCGGGTCGAAGGGCTGCAGCGGATGCCGCAGGACGGGCACCTCGCCGGCGGTGGTGTCCGCGGCAGCGTCGATGAGCTCGCCGAGCGGCACGGCGGGGGGCCGGCGCTCGCCGGTGCGCTCGTCGGCTCCGGTGTAGGTGATGACGAGCCGCTCCTGCGCGGCCATGATCGCGTCGAGGAGGAGCTGGCGGTCCTCGCTGCGCGCGTCGCGCTCGCCGGTCATCGGGCGGCGGGCGAGCACGTCGTCGCCGTCGACGCTCTGCTGACGAGGGAAGCTGTCGTCGTCGAGCCCGACGAGGCAGATCACCCGGTGCGGGACGGAGCGCATCGGGGTCATCGTGCACACCGTGAGCGCGCCGGTGCGGAAGCTGGCCCGCCCCGCCCGCCCGGCGAGCCGGTCGTCGAGCAGCACCCGCACGTCAGCGAGCCGCAGCGGCAGGTCCTCGGGGGCGTGGCGCGCGGCGTCGGCGAGGACCCGGTCGAGGTGGCCGAGCTGCCAGCCGTCGTCGAGCGCGACGTCGGTGAGCGCCAGCACCCCCTCGCGCAGCGCCTGGGTCCAGTCGGTGGCGGAGCGGGCGCCCGAGAGGGCGGCGAGCGCGCCGTCGAGGCGTGAGACGAGCTCGGCGAGCCGCCCGGCGAGGTCGATGCTGCCGCTGCCGACGTCGTCGTGCGGCAGGACGCAGTCGCCGACGCTCACCGGCCCGTCGGCGGAGACGGCGACCCCGGCGAGGACCCGGTCGAGACCGAAGTCCCACGTGTTCTGCCCCTCGACGGCCAGGCCGAAGGGGGCGCGGCTGGCCTGGTCCAGCCCCCACCGCACACCGGTCGCCCGCACCCAGCCGGTGATCGTCTCGAGGTCGGAGTCGTCGAGGCGGAACCGTCGGCGTACCGGCGCGGAGGAGATGAGGTCGAGGACCTCGCTCGCGCTCATCCGTCCGCCGAGGAGGGCGACGAGCTGCTCGGCGGTCGTGAGCAGCGGGTTGGTGGCGCGCAGCGAGCGGTCGGCGAGGCTGACCCGGAGGCGGTGCGCGGGGTGGCTGTCCACCCCTTCGGCGTCGGTGCCGTGCTCGCCGAGGCCGAAGGCGGCGGCGATGAGCGGCGCGTAGGTCTCGACATCGGGGCACATCACCAGCACGTCGCGCGGCTGCAGGGTCGGGTCGTCCTGGAGCAGCCCGGTGATCTCCTCGCGGAGCACCTCGACCTGGCGGCTCGGTCCGTGGCAGGCGTGGACGGTGAGGCTGCGCTCGCCAGCGTCGCGAACCCGGGCCGCGCGGTCCTCGTCGGTGGGGGCGTGGTTGGTCGCGAGGTCGGCCTGCAGCCAGCCGAGGAGGATGGCCGGGGACTGATCGGCGAAGGGGGGTGAGCCTTGCACGAGGTCGTCCTCGGCCGTGGTGGTGGCCTGGGTGAGCACCCTGGCGAGCTCGCGACTGTCCCGGCCCAGCGAGGCGAGGAGGGGGTGGTGGGCGAGGTCGGCCGAGCGGTCCTCGTCGCGGGGCACGACCCCGACCTCGACGCTCGCGGTGTCGAGCAGCTCCTCCCACGCGGCCGGCGAGGGCTGCGGCAGCCAGAGGTGGACCTCGCGGTGGTCGGCGAGCGCGGCGAGCAGCTCCATCTCGGTGACCGCGATGCGGGTGTGACCGAAGAGGGAGACCCGCCCGGGCAGGTCGACCGCGTCGGGCGTCTCCCGCAGGAGGGTGAGCGTTGCGTCGTGGCGCACGTCCGGCGGGTCGACATCCATGACGTCGAGGAGGCGGCGGTAGAGCTCGGGCTGCCAGGTCAGGTCGGGCGGCAGCGCCTGGCCGGTGCCGTCCTCGGCGCGGCCTTCTCGCCAGGCGGTGAGGACGGCGGGACGCTGCACGGCGTAGCGGTGGGTCAGACGGGCCAGGCGAAGGGCGAGCCCGTACCGGCGGCCCTGGCGCACCTCGTCTGCGTCCTCCCCGTCGCCGTGGCCGAGGTGGCGGGCGAGCGGGGCCGCCCAGGGCTGGTCGAGGGAGTCGTCGATCACCTGCAGCAACGGCCAGACGAGGTGGCCGGGCAGCCACGGGTCGTCCTCGCCCTGGCCGGTGAGCAAGGAGACCAACGACCACGGCCGGACGAACCGCACCCCGGCGCACACACCCCCTTCGCCGCTCTCACCCGCACCCAGCCGGTGCGAGAGCCGCTGGGCCAGCCACCGCTCGATGCCGTGCTCGGGGACGACGACGACGTCCTGCGCGAAGGGGTCGTCCGCGGGCACCGAGAGCAGCTCGCCGAGGGCTTCGGCGAGCTGGTCGGTCCGGACCGCCCGGTGCAGGTGGAGAGGCACAGGGAGCAACCTAACCAGGCGTGCCGACAGGGGTCATTCGAGCGGCTTCGCGCCACGCTCCGTCAGCAGGTCGGTCATCGTCTCGGTCTCGGCTCCCTGGCTGTCGAGGATCGACTGGGCAAGACGCTTCACCTCGGGCTCGGTCGCGCTCTCGACCGCCGCCTCGGCCATCGGGATCCCGCCGACGTGGTGCCGGATCATGAGCTGGAGGAAGTACACCTCGGCCTCCGTGCCGGACAGACCCCTGAGCCTCGTCAGCTCCTCGGCCGTGGCCATGCCGGGCATGATCGCGCCGTCAGCGGTCTCCGGTATGTCACCGTGCCCGGCGTGGTTGCCGTGGTCCATCCATGCCATCGGCTCCTGCGAGCTCGTCGGTGACAGCCCCCAGCTCTGCAGCCAGCCAGCCATCTGGCCGGACTGGTGCGCCTGGGTGCGCAGCATGTCGTAGGCGATCGAGCGGATCGTCTCGTCGTCGGTGCGGTCACGGACGATGAGGCTCATCTCGACGGCCTGGTCGTGGTGCGTCTGCATGTCCCGGGCGAAGCCGGCGTCCACGCCGATATCGCTCGGGGCTCCGGCGTTGCCGGACACCCGGCCGATGAAGATCCCCGACGCCAGGCCGATCGCCGCCGCGACGAGCGCGGCGACGATCGTGCGGGGATGCATCAGGCGTCGACCCCGCCGGTGCACGCGGCGCCGGGCTCAGGGGTCTGCGGGCCCTGGCGGTACTCCTTGATGAAGGCGCCGAGCCGCGCGTCGTCCGCGGAGTCGACCTTGAGCTGGTGGCCCCACGCCGAGATCGCGATGGGGGTGTCCATGTCCTCGTAGGGCGAGAGGACTGCGTAGGTCGACGGGGTGAGGTCCCTGAGCTTGTCGACCTGATCGGCGGGCAGGTCCGGGCTGTAGGTGATCCACACGGCGCCGTGCTCGAGCGAGTGGACGGCGTACTCGTTGGGGACCGGCTTGTCGTAGACGCCGCAGTTGAGCCACGAGCCGCGGTGCTCGCCCCCGACGGGTGGGCTCTCCGCGTACTCGACGGGAGCCTCGGTGTGCTTCGCCGCCTCGTACTCGTAGGTCTGGACGCCCTCGATCGTGCCGCTGGAGGCGATCTTGCGTCCCTCGTCGTTGGCGATAGCCCAGAAGACGGCTCCCGCGATGAGGGCCACCGCGGCGGCTGCCGCGCCGTAGAGGACGAAGGCCTTCTTCTTCTCGGCGGCCTGCTGCTCCCTGCGGGCGGCCTCGAGGCGCTCCTGGCGGACGTTGGCGGACTTCTTCTTGCTCATGGGTCCTCAGGTGATGGCGAAGGGGGCGAGGCTGTGGCCCCTCATCCTTCATCCGTTGCCTGAAAGTTCTATGAGTCCTTCGGGGCGTCCTTGCCAAGCATCCCGACGCTGATCCACCCGATGGCGACAATGGCGGCTCCCAGCGCGGCGTAGACGTTGCGGCTGCCGTCTCCCACGAGGGCGAAGCCGGCGCCGTAGAGAATGGTGATGACGAGGGCGATGTACGCGAGGGTGTGTCGGTTCATGGCCCCACGATGGCGCGACGGCCGCCCCCTTCGCCATGACGACCCGCCGCACCTGACCATGACAGCTGTCATCCACTGCAGTCCCCTGACACCCGGACCCCCGGGCCTGGTTGGATGGAGCCATGGCGCAGAAGATGGGGCTGAGGGAGTTCATCGACGACCTGGTCGCGCAGGGGTACACCGTCGGCGGGACCAAGGAGGAGGACCCGGTCCTGCTCATGCCCGACGGCAAGGCCGTCGAGACGTGGCGGGAGAGCTACCCCTACGACGAGCTGCTCGACCGTGACGTCTACGACGAGGAGAAGTACAAGCTCCAGGTGGAGCTGCTGAAGTTCCAGTACTGGGCCGAGGACGTCGGGCAGAAGTACGTGATCCTCTTCGAGGGGCGCGACGCCGCCGGCAAGGGGGGCACGATCAAGCGCTTCACCGAGCACCTCAACCCTCGTGGCGCCCGCGTCGTCGCCCTGGCCAAGCCGAGCGAGCGTGAGCGCGGCCAGTGGTACTTCCAGCGCTACATCCAGCACCTGCCCACCGACGGCGAGATCGTCCTCTTCGACCGGTCCTGGTACAACCGCGCTGGCGTCGAGCGGGTCATGGGCTTCTGCAGCGACGCCGAGTACGAGACCTTCATGGACCAGGCGCCGAAGTTCGAGCGGATGCTCCAGGAGTCTGGCGTGCACGTGACCAAGCTGTGGTTCTCGGTCACCCAGCAGGAGCAGCGCACCCGATTCGCCATCCGCCAGCTCGACCCGGTCCGCCGGTGGAAGCTCTCGCCGATGGACCTGGAGTCCCTCGACAAGTGGGAGGACTACACCGCCGCGAAGGAAGCGATGTTCCTGCGCACCGACACCAAGCACGCGCAATGGACCGTCGTGCGCTCCAACGACAAGAAGCGCGGCCGGATCAACGCGATGCGCTTCTTCCTCGACCAGTTCGACTACGAGGGCAAGGACCCCTCGGTCGTCTACCCGCCGGACGAGAACATCGTCGGCCGCGGCAAGCGGATCGTCGGCGACTGATAGGAGCGAAGGGGGAACCCCCTTCGCTCTCCGGATGGGTGTCGGCGCACTCAGACCGACCCCGGGTCCGTCGTCGCCTGCGGGTAGGCGGAGCGCAGCGCCTTGTCGAAAGTAGCCAGCGTCGCCCCGTGGTGGCCTGCCAGCGCGACCAGGTAGACATCGGTCACCTGGCGGTGCCCGGTGACCGCGGTGAGGTCGACGTCGCGGTAGGAGAGGTCGTCGACGGCCGTGATCTTCGGTGACAGGTACAGCCGCGACAGGACCGCCGAGGCGACCGCACCCGTCTGCCCGAGACGGACGAGGAAGCGCACGAGGGCCCCCTCGACCACCGGGCACACCAGCACCTGATCCTGCGCGGCGAACCAGCGCTGCGCTTCTCCGTGATGCTCATGCTCGGCCACCACGAGTGCGATGAGGGTGTTGGCGTCGAGGAGAGCCCGATTCACGCGTCGTCCACAGCGTCTGCGACGTCCGCGCTCGTCACGACCTCACCGACGGAGAGCACTGGAAGGCCGGTCTCTGGGTGCGTGGCGATACTCATCGGCGCACCGAGCTGGGCCAGGCCCCGGCCGGTGAGCTCGGCCACGACCGAGGAGAGGGACCGACCGCTCTCGCGGGCGATCTCGCTGGCGCGCCGGTGCACCGCTGGAGGGAGGTCGACCGTTGTCCGCATGACTGCATCATAGGTGATGCATCTATGATGCAGTCACCCTCGGGAAGATCCACGCTCCCACCACGGTTGCCGCGAAGGTGAGTGACAGCCAGCCCCGCCCCCTTCGCCTCTCCCTGCTCGACCTAGCCATGGTCCGGTCCGGGCAACCGATCGGTGAGGCCCTCGCCGACTCCGTGCACCTCGCCCAGGTCGCCGACCGGCTCGGAGTCTTCGAGCGGCTGTGGTTCGCCGAGCACCACAACATGCGCTCGATCTCCAGCTCGGCGACGGCCGTGCTCGTCGGCCACGTCGCCTCCGCGACCAGCCAGATCCGGGTCGGCTCCGGCGGGGTCATGCTCCCCAACCACGCCCCGTTGACCGTCGCCGAGGACTTCGGCACCCTCGCCGAGCTGCACGGCGACCGCATCGACCTCGGGCTCGGCCGCGCCCCCGGCACCGACCAGGCGACCCTGCGCGCCCTTCGCCGCAGCCCCGGTGACGCCGACCGATTCCCCCAGGACGTCGCCGAGCTGCAGGGCTACCTCTCCGAGCGCTCCCTCATCGAGGGCATCAACGCCTACCCAGGCCAGGGCACCCAGGTCCCGATCTACATCCTCGGGTCCTCACTCTTCGGCGCCCAGCTCGCCGCGCAGATGGGCCTGCCCTACGCCTTCGCCTCCCACTTCGCGCCGGATCACCTGCAGGCCGCCGTCGCCGCCTACCGCGACGGCTTCACCCCCAGTGAGCAGCTCGACCAGCCGCACGTCATCGCTGCGCTCAACGTCATCGCAGCCGACACCACCGACGAGGCCGAGGCGCTGCTCGACCAGGTGCTCCGCTCCCGGGTGCGCTCCCTCGCCGGGCGGGTCCCGCAGCTCGCCGGCGCCGACCTCGACGACGAGATGGTCGAGCACCTGCTGCACGACTCCCCGCTCGGCCAGCAGGCCCGGCACATGGCGACCTACACCGTCGCCGGCGACCGGGAGCGGGTCGCGCAGGGGCTGGCCGACTTCCAGCGGCTCGCCGACGCCGACGAGCTCATGGTCGCCAACGTCGCGCCCGGTCGGGACGCCCGCGAGCGCACCCTAGGGGTCCTGGCCGACCTGACTCGCGGGTAGGACGACACGAGCGGCCGTTGATCAGACCGTCGCCCTGGATTCCCGGGGCTCGGGGAGGGAGCGGCCGGCACTCTTGTCGTCGGACCCGTGAGTCACCATGGGGCACGTGACACCAGAGCCCGACCACCGGCCGCGCATCGAGACGTCGCCGCAGCGGTCAGCCGCCCCGGGGCTGGCCGGATGAGCGCCTACGTCGCGCTCGGCGACTCCTACGCTGCCGGGATCGGCGCGGGGGAGGACCTGCCCGGGCCGCGGCGCACCGATGCCGGGTACCCCCTCGACGTGGCCCGCGCCACCGGGCTCGACCTGACCTACCAGGCGGTGCTCGGGGCGACGACCGGCGACCTGCTCCGCGACCAGGTCCAGGCGGTGACCGGCGACACCGAGCTGGTGACGATCACCATCGGCGGCAACGATGCCGGCTTCGTCCCGGTGCTGCTCGAGGTGACGCGGCCGGCGTGGTTCTCCGACAGCGACACCGCGATCGATCGCGCGGTGCGGACCATCGAGCAGGTCCTGCCAGGGCGCCTCGCCGAGGTGCTCCAGGCGGTGAGCGCGGCCGCGCCCCCCGCCCGGGTCCTGATCACCGGCTACCCCAGGCTCTTCAACGGCATCTCCGACTGCTCCTGGCTCACCTTCGTCTCACCGGAGGAGATGCGCCGGCTCGACCACGCCGCCGACGCGCTGGCCGAGGTGATCCTGACCGCCGCCGCAGACCACGACTGCGAAGGGGTCGACCTGCGTGCCCCCTTCGACGGGCACCAGATCTGCGACGAGGTGGCGTGGATCCACGGCCTGTCCTGGCCGGTGGAGGAGTCCTACCACCCCAACGCTGCGGGCCACCAGGCCTACGGCGAAGGGGTGATCGCCCGCCTTGCGGTGTCGGAGCCAGCGCCGCGTGCCGCGCCGAGGCTGCGCCTCGGCGAGTGCCGCGGCTCCGCGCCGACCCTCGCCCTGCCGGACCTGCTCTCCGCGGAGTCGCTGCTCGGGGCCCGCGCCCACGGCCTCGACCCCGACGATGTCGCCACCGCCGGGCGCGCCGTCACCGACCCGGGTCTGCCGCCCGACCTTCGCCAGGAGGCGGCCGCCGAGCTGGCCGAGCTGGACGCGCGGGTCCGCGCGAGGCGCTAGCCCGAGGACTTCGTGCCAGGCAGGTAGCCGACGTCGATGACCGCCTTGACGAAGGGGCGCGCCCGCCGCAGCGTCTCGGCCGCCTCGGGCACCCCGGCCCAGAAGCCGGCCGCGGCCGCGTCGGTCTGCTCCTCGACCCGGTCGTAGAGGGCTGCCCCGGCGGCGGTCATCCCCCCTTCGCCGTCGAGGATGCCCTTGCCGCGCAACGACTCCGAGGCCTCCTGCCACTGCTCCTCACCCCAGCCGCGGGTCGTGAGCAGCAGGTGCTTGCCGAGGGTGCGGCGACGCAGGGCCGGGTCCGGGTGCGGCGCCTCGTGCAGCACGAGCGCCTCCACCGGTGAGAGGTCCGCGAGCACGAGCGCGGCGATGTGCCCGTCGCCGCGGTGCTCGCGAGCGATGGTGATCGCGTGCCAGAGCTGCAGGTGCGGCTCGTCCGGCCACGGGCTCGCCGCCCACGCCGCCGCGAGCGGCCGGCCCACGTAGCTCGCGTCGACGATCCCGGCGCGCAGCGCGCCGACGATCCGCGGGAGCTCCGGCGAGCTCACCCCGTCGCCCAGGGCGTCGCGCAGCGAGGCATCCACCGCCTCCGACCGGCCCGCGTGCACCTCGTCCAGCCCGGTGGCCAGCGCCTCGCCCCACCCGAAGGCGATCAGCTCCGGGCTGAAGTTGTAGAAGGTCGCGGTCACCAGCGCCGAGGGGCACCGACCGAGCGGCGCCGCCCGCCCGCCGACGTACATCCCGGCCCGCGAGAGGCGCAGCCGCTCGGCCACACTCTTGTTGTGCGGGTTGAAGTAGGAGAGGACGTGGTAGGGCTCGAGGGATTCGTACCCGGCGCGGGCCAGCTCGCTGCTCATCCCGGCACGCTATCGGGCCCCACCAGGCGGCGCGGCGATCTAGCGTGGCGTGCATGGACTTTCGATACCTCGGCGACAGCGGACTGAAGATCTCCGAGATCACCTACGGCAACTGGCTCACCCATGGCTCCCAGATCGAGAACGAGCAGGCCCACGCGTGCGTTCGCGCCGCGCTCGATCATGGCGTCACCACCTTCGACACCGCCGACGCCTACGCAAACACCAAGGCCGAGGAGGTCCTCGGCGAGGCACTCAAGGGCGAGCGGCGCGAGAGCCTCGAGATCTTCACCAAGGTCTACTGGCCGACCGGGCCGCGCGGTCACAACGACTGCGGACTCTCCCGCAAGCACGTCATGGAGTCGATCGACGGGTCGCTGCGCCGGCTGCAGACCGACTACGTCGACCTCTACCAGGCGCACCGCTACGACCCCGACACCCCGCTCGAGGAGACGATGCGCGCCTTCGCCGACATCGTCCGTGCGGGCAAGGCCCTCTACATCGGGGTCTCGGAGTGGACCGCCGACCAGATCCGCGAGGGACACCGCTGGGCCAAGGAGCTCGGCTTCTCCCTCGTCAGCAGCCAGCCCCAGTACTCGATGCTGTGGCGGGTGATCGAAGGGGAGGTCGTGCCGGCCTGTCGTGAGCTCGGCATCAGCCAGATCGTGTGGAGCCCGATGGCTCAGGGCGTGCTCTCGGGGAAGTACCAGCCCGGCCAGGCCGCGCCGCAGGGCAGCCGCGCCGCCGGCGATGACAGCGGCTTCATGCGCGACCTCATGAGCGAGGAGGTCCTCACCGCCGTGCAGCGGCTGCGTCCCATCGCCGACGAGGCCGGGCTGGAGATGGCCCAGCTCGCGATCGCCTGGGTGCTGCAGAACGACAATGTCGCCAGTGCGCTCGTCGGCGCCTCCCGCCCCGAGCAGGTGGCCAGCAACGTCGCCGCCGCCGGGGTCCGCCTCGACGACGACATGATGCGCGCCATCGACGACGCCCTCGGCTCGGTCGTCGTCACCGACCCCGGCCAGACCGAGGCGCGGGCGCCGAAGGAGCGCCCCTGCTGAGGCCCCTTCACCGCACCACCTCACGGTGACTGCCGTCGAGCCGTCGGGTCCAGCCCCGCTCGTCGAGGTGCTCCAGCAGCGGGACGGCCACCCGCCGGGTCGTGCCCAGAGCCTCCCGCGCGGTCGAGACCGTGAAGGGCTGCTCGAGCCCGGCCAGCACCCGCATCGCCCGCGCCGGCCCGTCCGGGAGCAGCACCACCTCACCGGGCAGGCGAAGCAGGCGGCCCTGACGAGCGGCCGCAGCGAGCTCTCGCGGGCCGAGGGCGAGCTCGGCCAGGTCGTCGGCCTCGGGAGCGGCGAAGGGGGATGACGTCAGGCGGGTGAGCAGGGTCCGCAGACCGTCCTCGGCCGGTCCGAGGTCGTCTGCTCCGGGTCGCCGGACCGTGCCGTCGACCACCTCGAGGTCCGCGGCCTGCGCGAGCGCCGGGACCAGCCGGGCGGGGAGCCCGAGGGTCTGGGCGAGCGCCCCGGCAGGAATTCCGGCGCTGACCGGATCGCGCCGGCGGTGCTCGTCGAGCAGCCGGCCCGCCTCGCGCCGCCACCCCGCCCACCGGTCCGGGTCGACGACCAGGTCGCCGACCCGCACCTCGGCCCCGTTCGTCTGCCCGAGCCCGAGGACCTCCAGCTCGGCCACCGTCTGCACCCCGTGCTCGGCCAGGCGGACCGCACGCAGGTCACCGCCGGCCAACGCCTGTCCACGCGCCGCGGCCGCGCCGCGACGGCGCAACGGCTTCGGGTCGACGTCGACGACCGTGCCACCCCAGAGGCGACGGCTGCCCGGGTCGCGCAGCAGCAGCCGGTCACCGATGCGCCACGGCAGCGCTGTGCTCGCCTGCACGCGGGCGTGATCCGGTCCGAGCGGGCGGACGTGGGCGGGAGTGTCAGCGGTGCCGACGTGCACGACGAGGTCGGCGCCAGCAGGGGGCTCGCCCCCACCGGCGGGGGCAAGGGCCACGTCGACAGTGCCGGCGATCCGCCAGGCATCCGGGGTGAGCAGCGCGGTGCCTCGCCCGAGGTCGCCGGCGCGGGCCTGACGCAGGTTGGCCGCGACCCGCGAGACCCCCGTGACCTCGCGCCGGGGGGTGTCCTCGCTCTGCAGCCCCCGCACGACGACCTCACGCTGCCGCCCGTCGGCGCGGACCGCCACGAGCTCGTCCTCCACCAGGAGGCGCCCAGCACCGAGGGTCCCCGTGACCACCGTCCCCGCCCCGTCGATGGTGAAGGCCCGGTCGACCCACAGCCGCACCGGCGCCTCGACGTCCGGCTCGGGCAGACCCGCGACGAAGCCGGCGAGGGCCGCGCGCAGGCTGTCCACCCCTTCGCCCGTCCTCGCCGACACCACGCACGACGGGACCTCGTGCCACCCCAGCTCGGCCAGGTGGGTCAGGGCGTCCCGGCGGACCGGGTCCGGGTCGGCCAGATCGGCCCGGGTGACGGCGAGCAGCACATGATCGACCCCGATGGCGCGCATCGCCGCGACGTGCTCGCTCGTCTGCTCCTGCCAGCCCTGGTCGGCGGCGACGACGAGGAGCACCCCTGGCGCCGGGCCGAGACCGGAGAGGGTCGTCCCGATGAAACGTCGGTGGCCGGGCACGTCGACGAAGGCGACGTCGAGCGCCTCGCCAGCGGCGTGCAGGGTGGTCCAGGCGAAGCCGAGCTCGATCGTCAGGCCACGGCGGTGCTCCTCGTCGAGCCGATCCGGGTCACGGCCGGTGAGCGCCCGCACGAGGGTGGACTTGCCGTGGTCGACGTGACCGGCGGTGGCAAGCACCCGCCTCATGGCTGCAGGGCATGGCGAAGGGAGGCCAGCAGCGTCTCGTCGGCGCTCGCCGGGATGCATCGCAGGTCGACCAGACCGCGTCCGCCGTCGACCCGGGCGAGAACGACGCTGACGGCCGGGTCGGTTGGCTGGCGCAGCCGGGCCACGGCGTCCACCGGGACCTCGACCGCCCAACCGGGCAGGGCGACACCGGGGCCGCCGCCCCCGCCGACCCGGCCCTCGACCGCGACCACCTCGCGTCCGAGGTGCTCGGCCAGGGCACGGGTCCGAGGCAGGAGGTCCTCCGCCGTGGCGTGCAGAGCGGCGACCGTGGGGGTCGCCGGCCCACGGAGGGTCGCCTCGAGGGCAGCGAGGGTGAGCTTGTCGACCCGCAGCGCCCGGGCGAGGGGGTGCCGGCGCAGGCGCTGGACGAGGTCGGCTCGACCAAGGATGAGTCCGGCCTGCGGGCCGCCGAGCAGCTTGTCGCCGCTGGCGGTCACGAGGTCGGCGCCGGCGCGAAGGGAGGTGCTCGCGTCGGGCTCGCCGGGCAGGACGGGGTCGGGTGTGAGCAGGCCAGAGCCGATGTCCATGACGACGGGTACGTCGCGTTCACGGCCAAGGCGGCCGAGCTCGGCGACATCCACGCTGCTCGTGAAGCCACTGACGAGGAAGTTGCTCGGGTGCACCTTGAGGATGCACCCGGTGTCGGGGCCGATCGCCTCGGCGTAGTCGGCGAGGTGGGTGCGGTTGGTCGTGCCGACCTCGCGCAGCCTGGCGCCGGTGCTCGCGATGAGGTCGGGCAGGCGGAATCCGTCGCCGATCTCGACCATCTCGCCGCGACTGACCACGACGTCCCGGCGGGCGGCGAGAGCGGTCGTGGCGAGGACGAGGGCGGCGGCACCGTTGCCCACGACATGAGCCGCCTGCGCGTCCGGGACCGCTGCGAGCAGGGCGGCGAGCGTGTCGGTGCCACGACCGCCGCGTGCCCCGGTGGCCAGGTCGAGCTCGACGTCGACGTAGCCGGCCGCGTCGACCATCGCCTCGATCGCCATGGGCGACACGGGGGCTCGGCCGAGGTTGGTGTGGATGACGACACCGGTCGCGTTGAGCACCGGGGTCATGCTCGAGGCCCGGCGCGGCAGCGCAGCCAGCACCTCGTCGACGACCTGGTCGGGGGCGACCTCGCCGCCACGCACCCGGTCCTGGACGCCCCGGATAGCCGACTTCACCCCTTCGCGCCCGTGCCGCTCGACCGCATCCGCCAGGCGCGGGTCGTCCAGGACCGCATCGGTCCGCGGCACCCGCCGGCGTGGGTCCTGGCTCATCTCCCCGATCCTACGAACTCCCCTCACCAAGATGCTGCCAGCAGCATCTTGGTGAGCCAGCCGCATCTCGAGCTGCTGCTGGCTCACCGAAGTGCTGCCAGCAGCAGTTTGTAGGCTGGGGCGCGGAGGCGTCTGGGCACCTGGTGGTCCCCCCGGTCTTCAACACCGGTGAGGCCGAGCATCTCGGTCTGGCGGGTTCGATTCCCGTCCGCCTCCGCCAGCCTCCACGGGCGAAGGGGGATCGCGTCACCTCCTAGGCTGGCGGGATGAGTGAGACCCGGCTGACGCAGTACGCCCACGGCGGGGGGTGCGCCTGCAAGATCCCGGCGGGCGAGCTCGAGCAGGTCGTCGCCGGCCTGCATGGCGCCATCACCGAGCCGAACGCCGAGGTGCTCGTCGGTCTCGACGACGGTGACGACGCCGCAGCGGTGCGCATCCAGGGCGGGGTCGCGGTGATCTCGACCGCGGACTTCTTCACCCCGCTCATCGACGACGCCTACCTGTGGGGTCGGATCGCGGCGGCGAATGCCCTCTCGGACGTCTACGCGATGGGCGGCACCCCGGTCATGGCGATCAACCTCGTCGGCTGGCCGCGTGGCGTGCTGCCGCTGGAGCTGCTCACCGAGACGCTGCGCGGCGGACGGGACATGGCGGCCGAGGCCGGCTGCCCGGTGCTCGGAGGGCACAGCATCGACAACATCGAGCCGGTCTACGGGCTGGCGGTGACCGGGACGGGCGACCCGGAGCGGCTCATGCGCAACGACGCCGCCGAGCCCGGGCTGCCGATCAGCCTCACCAAGCCGCTGGGTGTCGGGGTGCTGAACAACCGGCACAAGACCACCGGCGAGGTCAGCGACGAGGCGGTGGCGGTGATGACCACGCTCAACCGGGACGCCTCCCAGGCGGCGGTGGCGGCCGGGGTGCGGGCGGCGACGGACGTCACCGGCTTTGGCCTCCTGGGGCACCTCTACAAGATGTGCCGCGCCAGCGCGATGGCCGCCAGAGTCGACAGCGCAGCCGTGCCGTACGTCGAAGGCGCCCGGGAGGCGCTTGCCGCGGGCCACGTGCCCGGCGGCTCGCGGCGAAACCTCGACTGGGTGCGCCCCCACCTCGCAGCCGACGGGGTGAGCGAGGACGAGCTGCTGCTGCTCGCCGACGCCCAGACGTCCGGAGGGTTGCTCGTCGTAGGTGAGGTCCCCGGCGCGCCGGTCGTCGGGGAGACCGTGGCGGCCGGGTCCCTGGGCGAAGGGGTGAGCGTCGCCGTCGCGTAGTGGCTCGGGTGTTCCCTAAGAAGCCGGGAGGGGGTGCTTACAGCTCGCGCAGACCGTCGAGCAGCCGGTCGACGTCGCTGCCGTCGGTGTACGGCGCCAGCCCGACCCGCACCCCACCGCCATCGCCCAGACCCAGGCGCCGGCTGCACTCGATCGCATAGAAGTGCGACGCGGGCGCCGCCACCCCGCGAGCAGCCAGGTGCTCCCGGATCGCTTGCGGGTCGCGCCCGTCGATCGTGAAGAGCAGCGTCGGTGTGCGCTCGGCGGCGTTCGAGTAGACGCGTACTCCCGGGACCTCGCGGAGCCCGGTGTCGAGCCGGGCCAGCAGGACCGACTCGTGATCGTGCAGCGCCGCGTAGCTCGCCCGCAGCCGCTCGCGCCTGTTCCCCTCCGCGGGAACGAGATCGGCGAGGAAATTCACCGCCGCCGTCGCCCCCGCCATCAGCTCGTAGGGCAGCGTCCCGAGCTCGAAGCGCTCCGGCACCGCGTCGCTGGAGGGCACGAGCTTGTCCATCCGCAGCGTCTCCAGCAGCGCCGGATCAGCCGACACGGTCCCGCAGTGCGGGCCGAGGAACTTGTACGGCGAGCACGACCAGAAGTCCGCTCCCACCCCTTCGCGGTCCGGCAGCCGGTGCGCGCTGGAGTGCACCCCGTCCACCCACACCAAACCGCCCACCTCGTGCGCCAGGTCCGCCACGGCCCGCACCGGCGGGATCGTGCCGATGAGGTTCGACGCCCCCGTCAGCGCGACGAGCCGCGTGCGCTCGCCGATCACCGCCGCGAAGTGCTCGAGCCCCTGCTCCCCGGTCGCCGGGTCGAAGTCGGCCCACCGCACCGTCGCGCCGGCCCGCTCGACCGCCTGGACCCAGGGCCGGACGTTGGAGTCGTGGTCGAGACGGCTGACGACCACCTCGTCACCGGCACCCCACGTCGACGCGAGCGCCCGGGAGAGGTCATAGGTCAGGGCCGTCGCGCTGCGCCCGAAGATCACCCCGCCGGGATCGGTCCCGACGAGGTCGCCGATCGCGCTCCGGCAGGCCGCGACGATCTCCTCGGCGCGCCGCTCCGAAGGGGTCACCGTGCCCCTGTTCGAGACGGCCGAGAGCAGGGTGTCGGCGACGGCCCGCCCGACGGCGAAGGGGGTCTGCGTCCCACCGGGCCCGTCGAAGTGGGCGAGCCCCTCGGCGAGGGCCGGCACCTCTGCGCGGACCCGCTGGACGTCGTACTCCGGTGTCGTCGCCATGCGCTCAGTCTGCCCGGCGAAGGGGGTGAGGTGCCGTGCGCGGCCTACGCTGGGGAGGTGAGCGCCTCGCCAGTCGTCGGCCGGCTCGGTCCGGACGGACCGACCCTGGTCGACCCGGACCAGCCTGTCGTCACGGTCGACGACCTCGGGCTGACCCGCGGCGACGGGTGCTTCGACTCGGCGCTCGTCGTGCACACCGACACCGGCAACGAGGTCCGCGACCTCGACGACCACCTGGACCGGCTCTTCGCCTCCGCTGCCGCGCTGGAGATCGAGCCGCCGGCCCGCCAGGCCTGGCACGACCTCGTCAGTCTCGTCGTGGCGGCCTGGCCCGAGCCGGTCGACGCCTCGCTCAAGCTCGTCCTCACCCGGGGACGTGAGTGGTACCCCGAGGCCGGACCGACCGCCTTCGCCGTCGTCCAGCCCCGACCTGCCGGTCGGCCGCAGCGAGGGAATGACCCGTCGAGGCTCGCCGGTGCTCGCACCTTAAGGATCGGTGAGGGCAATGGCGCTGATGCCTCGGGCGCGGTCAGCGTCGTCACGCTGAGCCGCGGCCACCCCAGCGACGCCTTCGTCGACGCGCCGTGGCTGCTCGGCGGGGTCAAGACCCTGTCCTACGTCGTCAACGTCGCCGCCCAGCGCGAGGCGAGACGACGCGGCGCCGACGACGTGATCTTCACCACGACCGACGGCTTCGCGCTCGACGCCCCCATGGCCGGTCTCGTCGTCATCCGCGACGGCCGGGTGCTCACCACCCCGACCGACGGCACCGGCATCCTCGAGTCGCTCAGCGTCGCCGCGATCCTCCACGCCGCCGCTGCAGCAGGCCGAGAGACCGCCGAAGAGCTCGTCCCCGCGGCCGACCTGCTCACCGCCGACGGCGTGTGGCTCGTCGCCTCGAGCCGCGGGCCGACCCCGGTCCGAGAGATCGACGGCGTCGCCGTCGCCCTCGACCCGCGGCTTATCGTCGAGGTGACGCGCTGGGCAGGGTTCTGAGCCCCCTTCGCCGACGCCCGCGTCCTACGCTGGCCGCCATGGAGACCCTGACCATCCCCTCGCCGCACGGCGGTGCCGAGCTGGCCACCTACGTCTGGTCGATCGACTCGCCCAAGGCCGTCGTCCAGATCGCGCACGGCATGGCCGAGCACGCCCAGCGCTACGACCGCCTGGCGCAGGCGCTGAACGCCGCCGGCTACGCCGTCGTCGCCCACGACCACCGTGGTCACGGCGCCACGGCCAGCCAGCCGCACGAGGTCGGGTACTTCGCGGACCGCCACGGCTGGGACGCCGCGATCGGTGACATCGAGGCCGTCGGCCGCTACGCCCGAGACCGGTACCGCGGGGTCCCCTACGTGCTGCTGGGGCACTCGATGGGCTCCTTCATGGCCCGTGAGGCCGCCTCGCGGCACAGCGACGACATGGACGCGCTCGTGCTCTCGGGGACCGGCGGGGACCCGGGGATCCTCGGCACGGTCGGGCAGCGGGTGGCGTCGGTCGAAGGGAGGATCCGCGGTCGGCGGCACCCGTCGAGCCTCATGGACAAGCTGACCTTCGGGGACTTCAACAAGAAGTTCAAGCCGAACCGGACCGACTTCGACTGGCTCTCGCGCGACGAGGACGAGGTCGACGCCTATGTCGCCGACCCGCGCTGCGGCAACGTCTTCACCTCGGGCTTCTTCGCCGACTTCCTCAGCGGGATCAACGCGCTCTCCTCGGACCGGAACCCCGCCCGCATCCGCTCGGACCTGCCGATCTACCTCCTCGCGGGGTCCGACGACCCCGTGGGCGGCGAGAAGGGCGTCACCGCGGTCCGCGACCAGCTCCGCTCGGTGGGCCTGCAGGACCTCACGCTGCGGCTCTACCCCCAGGGCCGTCACGAGATGTTCAACGAGATCAACCGGGACGAGGTCACCGCCGAGCTCGTCGACTGGCTGGACACGAAAGTGGGATCATGAGCGACATGACCGACGACACCCGCGACGACCAGGCTGGCGACGGCGCGCGCCAGGACGGCACCGAGCAGGAGCGGCGTGAGCAGGAGCAGCACGTCGGCCTGGCCAACGCGCCGCTGCCGGGCGGGGTCGACGACTCCCAGGCCCGGGAGGCCGAGGAGGAGTCAATCCGCAAGCGGGAGGCGAAGGGCTTCGGCGGCGGCTGACGTTGCTGCGGTCAGCGGGGCGGCGTGCTGGCGCTCGCTGCGTTGGCGGTCTTCGTGCGCCGGCGGTACCCGAGGGCAGGGGTGCTCGCCGGGGCTCTTGCGGTCCTCGGGGCACTCGCAACGGTGCTCGCCGTGACCGGCGGGGCGCCCTTCGGGGCCGTCGAGCGCGTGGCGGTCTACGCGCCGATCGTCTGGCAGATTGTCGTCGGGTCCGTACTCCTCGTCCGGGACCGTCCCGATGGCACCATGACGGCATGAGCGCTGTCGAGTTCCGCAAGAACGAGGAGAAGTCCCGCTACGAGGCCGTCGTCGACGGCCAGGTCGCCGGCTTCGTCACCTACGAGGTCAAGGGCGACGAGGTCGACCTCACCCACACCGTCGTCGAGGACGCCTACGAGGGCCAGGGCGTCGGCTCGACCCTGGCGAAGGGGGCGCTCGACGACGTCCGCGAGCAGGGCAAGGGCGTCATCCCGACGTGCCCCTTCATCAAGAGATACATCGAGAAGCACCCGGTCTACACCGCGCTGGCAGCGGGCCTGGGCGAAAAGGGCACCGACCAGGACGCCCCGAAGGGCATCGGCGGCGGCGGCTCCTTCTGAGCCGGAAGAAGCCGCCGCCCGGCGGCACGCCCGCCGTCCGGCTGCTCGAGGCGAGCGGGACCCCCTTCGTCATCCGGGCGTACGAGCACCACCCGGCCGCGCCCTCCTTCGGCGCCGAGGCCGCCGAGGCGCTCGGCGTCGACCCGGCCCGGGTCCTCAAGACCCTCCTGGCCCAGACCGACCTCCCGGCCGACCGCGGTCTCGTCGTCGCCGTCGTCCCGGTCGCGGGTCAGCTCGACCTCAAGGCTCTCGCCGCCGCCGTCGGGGCGAAGCGGGCGAGCATGGCCGACCCCGGGCTCGCCGAGCGGACCACGGGCTACGTCGTCGGGGGGATCTCCCCCCTGGGGCAGAAGCGTCCGCTGCGCACCGTCGTCGACGAGTCCGCGCTCACCCACGAGAGCGTGCTCGTCAGCGGAGGGCGTCGCGGCCTCGACGTCGAGCTCGCCCCGGCGGACCTCGTGGCGCTCACCTCGGCGTCCGTCTCGGCCGTCAAGCGGTGACGGCGTGGACCGCCCCGGAGAACGCGAGGATCGCCTCGTCGCGGGCGATCATCGGGTCGCGCTCTGCCCGACGGGCGGCGCGGCGGGCCGCCTTACGCACCCGGTTGTACATCGTGCCGCTGGCCCGCTTGACCGCGGCGATGTCGGGATGACCTGCGGGCAGCTCGTGGAGCGTCCCGAGCACGCGCAGGGTCGTCGCCAGGTCCTCGGGGTCGACGCCCGGACCCAACCCGCCCGGGGACTCAGGGTCGAGGTCTTCGCTCACGTGGCCCGAGGATATGTGCTTGCATCGGGGGGTGCGTACCTCGATCCGGCGGGCGCGCGCGGCAGACTCCTCACTCGTCGCTTTCCTCCTGCACGACTTCAACACCGAGTTCGGCGACCCAGATCCTGCCGCCGCTGCCTTCGAGTCTCGCTTCGGCACGCTGCTTGATCGAGAGGACATCGTCGTGCACCTGGCAGAGCAGGGCGGGGTTGCGGTCGGTTTCGCGATGGTCACCCTTCGACCGACCCCGTACTTCCTGGGGCCGCTCGCCCAGCTCGAAGAGCTCTACGTCGTACCCTCGCGTCGAAGTGCAGGGGTGGGGTCGGCGCTCCTCGAGTCGGCCAGGTCGTACTGCTCCGCCGCTGGCGCCGAGGAGATGCAGATCAACGTCGATGGACCCGATCTGGGGGCGCGGCGGTTCTACGAGCGGCATGGCTTCAGCCATCTCGACGACGGCGAGCCGATGTTCTGCTACGTCGGTTCGACCCGGCCGGGGAAGGGTAAGTGATGGGCTGGTGGGAGGAGCGGGTGGTCCCGCGCCTTATCGACCTCACCTGTGGTGGTGAGCTCACCGCGCCGTGGCGACGGGCCGTGTGCGCGCCGGTAACGGGGGTAGTGATCGAGCTGGGCTTCGGCAGCGGGCGCAACCTCGAGCACTACGGCGAAGGGGTGACCCGGGTCCTCGCGGTGGAGCCCTCGGACCTCGCGTGGGAGATGTCGGCGGACCGACGGGCGGCCTTCGGTCGGCCGGTCGAACGCACCGGGCTCGACGGCGCTTCCATCGACATTCCGGACAACAGCGTCGATGCCGTCGTCTCGACGTGGACCCTATGCACGATCCCCGACCTCGGGTCGGCGCTGGCCGAGACCGCGCGGGTGCTCAGGCCGGGTGGGGCGCTCCACCTAGTGGAGCACTGCCGCTCGCCCCGCCCTGCCATGGCCCGGGTGCAGTCGGCGATGCAGCCGGTGTGGGGCCCGGTCGCCGGTGGCTGCCACGTCGACCGTGACATCCCTGCCCTGCTGGCCTCGGCCGGACTGAACGCCTCGGCGCTGCGGGCCCAGGAGGCGGGGCCGGTCGCCACTCCCTGGAGCTGGTTCGTCCTCGGCCGGGCTGCGACGATGGCCGGGTGAGCCAAGCGAGCGAGCTGACCGAGCGCACCTTCGCCGCCGTGATCTTCGACAACGACGGCACCCTCGTCGACTCGACCGGGTCGGTCGAGCGGTCCTGGCTGCGCTGGGCGATGGAGCACGACATCGATCCGGACCGGCTCGCCGGTCACCACGGCATGCCGGCGAGCGCGATCATCGCCTCGGTGGCGCCCGATCTCGACCCCGAGGCCGCCCAGGCGAGGATCGACGAGCTCGAGCTCGGCGACACCGACGGGGTGGTCGCCCTGCCCGGCGCCGCCGAGGCGATCGCGACGCTGGCCGGTGAGGCTGACCGGCAGGCCGGTCGGCGTCCGCTCTGCACCATCGCCACCTCGGCGACCACCGACCTCGCCCGGGTCCGTCTGGACGCGGCCGGGATCGACGTGCCCGAGCATCTGGTCACCATCGACGACGTCGAGCGGGGCAAGCCACACCCCGACCCCTACCTGCTCGCGGCTCAGCGGCTTGGGGCGGACCCCGGCGACTGCCTCGTCGTCGAGGACGCCCCGAGCGGGGTCGCCGCAGCGCGGGCAGCGGGTTGTGCGGTGCTGGCCGTGACCACGACGACTGCCGCTGAGGACCTCTCCGATGCGGACCTCGTCGTGGACTCCCTCGCCGACGTCGCCTTCGCGATCAGCGACGGGCGGGTCCACATCACACGTCGCTGATCGCGATCGGGTGGCACGCTAGTGCGGTGGAACCTCAAGCCAGCGAGCTCGACGCCTTCTGGGAGGTCGCGCGAAGCCACGCGGACCTGCAGGGCGTGCCCACCTACACAGGAGAGAACGCGGTCGGTCTGCTTCGGCCTCCGGCGTGGTCGTTCGGCGCGAACCCGCAGCAGGCCGACCGGCTTCTCGCTCTCGTTCTCGACGGCACGAAGACCGCCACCGCCTCCGCGCGCGCCGACTACGACACGTTCGACGAGCCACTCCCCGAGCCCGGGCTGCTCGGCATCGTCCTCGACGGACGGGCCAAGCCGCGTGCGCTGGTCGTCACGACCGAGGTGCGGGTCACCCCCTTCGCCGAGGTCGACGAGGCCCACGCCGCCGCCGAAGGCGAGGGTGAGCGCACCCTGGCCCACTGGCGCCGGGTGCACGAACGCTTCTTCACCGAGCACGCGGCGGGCGGCTTCGCCCCCGACATGCCCGTGGTCCTGGAGCGGTTCCGCCGGCTCTACCCCTGATCAGGCGTCGGCGACGGGCGGAGCGGTCGGGTCGGTCTCGCCCGCGCCGAGCTCGCGCTCGACGTAGGCCTCGATGTCGTTGACGTCGTCCTCGCTGCGGCGCACCACGGCCAGCAGGTCATCCATCGTCGCGACCTCCTCGACCTGCTCCTTGATGAACCACTGCATGAACTGCTCAGCGGCGAAGTCGTCGTCCTCGCGCGCGATCTTGGTCAGCGCATAGATCTGCTCGGTGACCCGATGCTCCTGCGCAAGCGCCAGCTCCACCGGGTCGACGACCCCGTCGAAGTCGCAGCGAGGCGCGTCGACGGCCGGGATCTGCACCGCCTCGTCCGTGTCGAGGAGGTAGCGGATCATCATCATCGCGTGGTCGCGCTCCTCGCGCGCCTGGCGGAAGAAGAACCCCGCCGCCTGCGGCATGGTCAGCGCGTCGTAGTGCGCGGCGACAGCGATGTACTGCTGGTGCGCGGCGAGCTCCTCACCGATCTGGGTGTTGAGCTGGGCGGCGAAGCGTGAGGTCATGCACGGCAAGGTACGGCTCGCGGCCGGGGCTGTCATCGCAGGCTAGGCAAGCCGTACCCGGGGCGAAGGGGGGGCGGCGCCTGCGTTAAGGGGGTCAGGCGGCGTCGAGCCGCCGGGCGGCGGCCTTGGCCTTCTTCGCCTTCTTGGCGCTGACGGTCACGAGCTTGCGCTTGTGGACCGTGTACCCCTTAGGCATCCGGCCCTCGGCGAGCAGGCGGATCGGGCAGCTGCTGCACCGCTTCTTGCTCACGCAGCACTTCTGCTTGATCGTGACCTTGCCGACCCGGACCTTCTTGCTCACGGACGGGACGGTACCGCAGAGGTAAGGCTTGCCTGCCTCGGTGTCGGTCGACGTTCGCCGATGCGGAACATCTGACATTGTGTGAGCCATGACACACCCCGACACCAGGGCGGTGCACGCCGGCCGTGAGGACCTCACCGGCCTCGGCGTGCACGTCCCCCCGATCGACCTGTCCACCACCTATCCCGTGCCGGATCTCGAGGGCGGAGGGCACTCCTACGAGGTGCTGGCCCAGGGCGGCCGGCCCGACGACGGGACGAGCTCGCTGGTCTACCAGCGGCTGTGGAACCCCAACGTCGCCCGGGCCGAGGAGGCGCTGGCCGGTCTCGAGCGGGCCGAGGAGGCGGTCGCCTTCGCCTCTGGCATGGCGGCGGCCAGCGCGACCCTGCTCGCCTGCGTCGCCGCAGGCCGCCCGCACGTCGTGGCCGTCCGGCCGCTCTACGGCGGGACCGATCATCTGCTCGCCACCGGGCTGCTCGGGACCGAGGTGACCTGGGCGGAGGCCGACGAGATCGCCGACGCGATCGCTACCAGGAGAGAGGCGAAGGGAGATGACACCGGCCTGGTCGTCCTGGAGACCCCGGCCAACCCGTCGCTGGAGCTGGTGGACATCGCTGAGGTGGTCGGGGCCGCAGGTGATGTGCCGGTGCTGGTGGACAACACCTTCGCCACGCCGGTGCTGCAGCGGCCGCTCGAGCACGGCGCGGCGCTGTCGCTGCACTCGGCGACGAAGTACCTCGGCGGGCACGGCGACTTGATGGGCGGAGTGGTCGCCACGAGCGGGGAGTGGGCGACGCGCCTGCGGCAGGTGCGAGCCGTGACCGGGGCGCTGCTCCACCCGATGGCCGCCTACCAGCTGCACCGTGGTCTGCAGACCCTCCCGGTGCGGGTGCGTGCGCAGCAGGCCACCGCGGGCGAGATCGCGACGTGGCTCAGCGAGCACGAGCTGGTCGAGACGGTGCACTACCCGGGGCTGGAGGGCTCCGGCGACGGGGTCCATCCCCAGATGCAGGGTCCCGGAGCAATGATCGCCTTCATGCCGCGGGGCGGTCGTGCGGTCGCCGCGCAGGTCGCGCAGCGGTGCCGCCTGATCACTCACGCGGTCTCTCTCGGCGGGGTGGACACCCTCATCCAGCACCCCGCGTCGCTTACCCACCGCCCGGTCGCCGACGACGCCAAGCCGTCTGATCGTCTGCTGCGTCTCTCGGTCGGTCTCGAGGCGGCCGAGGACCTCGTCGCCGACCTCGACCAGGCGCTCAGGGGCGCGGCAGACGCCGGGGGCGACTGAGCCCCCCTTCGCCGGTCAGACGAACGGGTTGGCCGAGATCATCCCCGGCTCGGCTCCCGGCTCGGCGTAGTATTCGGCGCCGAAGGCGGCGGCATAGACCTCCGGGTCCATCACGAGCATGCCCTGCACGTCCTCCTGGCTGGAGTGGCACTCCAGGGTGGCGCGCTTGCGGTCGAGCACCGAGGAGACGTCGACGTGCCACCGGATGTAGGCCTCGGGCATCCCGATCGGCTCGCCGTCCTCCATCGGCTTGTCGACCTCCCAGCCAGGGTCGATGCCCGCCTCGCGGGCCTCGGCGAAGCGGCGCCGCATCTCGTCGCGGTTCATCGTCACCTCGAGGATCCGCGGCCTCGTGGCCGCCATCTGCGCGGCGCGATGAGCGACCCGGTTGACCTGCACGTGGTCGGGGTGACCGTAGCCGCCGTGCCAGTCGTAGCAGACGAGGATCGCGGCGTCCTCCTCGTCGAGGATCGCGGCCAGCCGGCGAGCGGCCTCATCCCGGTCGGCGCCGTGGAAGGACCCCTCGGCGGCGTTCTCCTCCCAGCCGTGCATGCCCGAGTCGGTGTAACCGAGCCACTCCACCCGCGCGGTCCCGGTGACCTTCGCCGACGCGAGGGCCTCGCCCCGGCGGTGCTCGGCGACCGTTCTCCCTTCGCCCAGGTCCGCAGGCCGGGTGCCGTGCTCGCCGCCGGTCGCATAGACCAGGACCACTCGCTGGCCGGCATCGCTGGCGAGGATCATCGACCCGGCCGTCTGGGTGGACTCGTCGTCGGGGTGGGCGTGGAAGAAGACTGTGGTCACCGGCCCATTGTCACCATCGGGCAGCCCGTCCGGTGCTCGGCGGTGCAGCAGTTCCCCGCCCGTGCCGCACCAGCACCTGCTACCGCCCGCAAGGGCTTGGCCAGCGCCTGACCCCCTTCGCCCCCTCGGTGCGCCTGGCCTCCCGCCCGCCGCGGGCCCGATCTCCCGCCCCTTTTCGTCCGCCGCCGGCCCGGCTCTCCCTTCGCCCGCCGTTGCTACCCGCGGGTACGACGATACAAGTCCGCGCGCCACCCTGGCGACCCCACGAGACCTCAGGGTCGCCGCGCCGAGGGGACCTACTCGTGTCGTCCGACCCGCGAGTCACCGGCTGAACACCCCGACGGGCCGGCCTGCTGCACCGCCAACGAAGTGCTGCATGCAGCAGTTTGGTCAGGCGACGACAGTGTGGGTCAGCCGGCGACCGGGGCCGAGGCTGGGGCGGGGGAGGCGAGCTCCTCCCTTCGCTCGTAGGCCCAACCCGGCCCGCGGAGGAGGAAGCCGGCCCGGTCGGCCCAGGTCGGCGCGCTCGCGACGTCGCTCGCGATGTCGCGCCACTCGTGCGTGGCGATGGTGCGCGGGTCGAAGCTGTCGATGTTGCGGGTCAGCCCGTAGCGCACCCGCTCGTCCTCGGGCTCGAAGGTGCCGAAGAGCTTGTCCCAGATGATGAGGATCGAGCCGTGGTTGATGTCGAGGTACTGCCGCTGGCTGCCGTGGTGGGCGCGGTGGTGCGACGGAGTGTTGAGCACCTTCTCCAGCCAGCCGATCGAGCGGATCACCTCGGTGTGGATCCAGAACTGATAGATGAGGTTGATCGCGCGGGCGTCCTCGATCGCGCGCGGGCTGATCCCGAGCAGCGCGAGCAGCCCGTACGGGACCGCCATGGTCAGGCCCTCGGCGACGGGCTGGCGCAGCGCGGTGGAGAGGTTGTACCGCTGGCTCGAGTGGTGCACGACGTGCACGGCCCACAGCCAGCGCGACTCGTGGCTGAGCCGGTGGTTCCAGTAGTAGATGACGTCCCAGCCGAGGACGGCGACGATCGCGGCGAGCGGGCCGGTGCGAGGGGCGAAGGGGGAGTGCCGCGCCAGCCGGGTCGCGGAGGTCTGGGTGGTCCAGAGCGTCGCGGCGGACAGGGCGGCGGCTCCGACGGCGGCGACCGCCGAGCCGGCGGTGAGCCGGCCGAGGGCGTCCACCCGGGAGCGGACGAGCTCCGGCTCGGGAGCATCCGACGGGAGCGTTCCGGCTTCCGGGAGGTAGCCGAGCTCGCGTCGGCGGCGCAGGACGTCGCCCACGGTGGTGGCCGCAGCGGCGGCGACGCCGGTGGCGATCAGGGCGGTGCCCCAGCGCCCGGTCCCTGGGGCGAGCCGGCGCAGCGCGGGGGCGGTCGCGAGCGGCACGACGAGGCTGCCCACCCCCATCGCCAGGCTCGCGAGGGTGTCCTGCAGCTCGTAGTCGCCGGGCCGGTCCACGGGGGTGCCGTCGGGCCCGAGGGGAGCCGGGTGCCTGCGCTGCCAGGCGTACTCGGCGGCCATCGCGGCGACGAAGCCGGGGATCGCGAGGACGGTGAGGTCGGGACGGGCCATGGGGGTCCTCCGAGGTCGGGGGGGGGTACGGCGTGGTGACGCTTCGGTAACTGACCATAGGGTCAGTTCGCGTCGGTGACAAGATGTGCACGCCAGGCGGTCGGCACGAGGCAGCGAGGAGACGCGGGTGGGCACGACAGGGACGAAGGGCGTGGCCCGCGCCGATCGGCGGCGCCAGCTCATCGCGGTCGCGGTCGCCGAGATCGGCCGACGCGGGTACGCCACGACCTCGATGGCCGAGATCGCGCATCGCGCCGGCGTGTCCAAGGCCATGGTGCACAACATCTTCGGCAACAAGGTCGAGCTCGCCCGGGCCTGCCTCGAGGAGGTTGGGCCCCCTCTCGTCGCCTCGGTCGCGGCGGCGCAGACGTCGACCGAGGCCGGCCGCAGGGCGCAGGAGACCTTCACCGCGATCTTCGCCGCGCTCGTCGAGCACCGGCATGCATGGGCCCTGGTCCACGACGCGACCCTGCCGCAGGGCAGCTCGGCCGAGCAGGCCGCGACCGGCTACCTCGACCAGCTGCACGCGATGGGCACCGCCGGCACCCGCGACGTCCTCGAGGCAGCGGGCCTTGAGGACCCCCTCGATCACGACCTCCTCGACCACATCTGGGAGGCGGTCGTCGCCACCAGCGTCTACTGGTGGCAGGAGCACGAGGAGCTCTCCGCCGACGCGATGGCGCAGCGGCTCACCCGGCTCCTGGCCGCCGTCACGGTCCGCGGCTGACCCCCTTCGCCCGTACTCTGTCGCGGTGAGCCTGACGAGCATCTGTGTCTTCTGCGCCTCCTCATCGGGCGAGAGCCCGACCCTGCTCGAGGCGGCGAAGGGGGTCGGCGCCGGCCTGGCCGAGCGGGGGCTGCGCGTCGTCTACGGCGGGGGCGGCAGCGGCCTGATGGGGGCCGTCGCCGAGGGCGTCATGGGCGCCGGGGGCGAGGCTATCGGGGTGATACCGGACTTCATGGTCCAGCGCGAGTGGGGGCGCGAGGACCTCACCGAGCTGCACGTCGTGCGCAGCATGCACGAGCGCAAGGCGATGATGGCCGACCTGTCCGACGCCTTCCTGGTGCTGCCGGGCGGCATCGGGACCCTCGAGGAGTTCTTCGAGGTGTGGACCTGGCGCCAGATCGGGCTCCACGGCAAGCCGGTCGGGCTGCTCGACCTGCCGACCGCGGAGGGGGGCGGGTTCTGGCAGCCGCTGATCTCCGCTCTGACCGGACTCGTCGACGCCGGCTTCGTCAGCCGGGCGAGCCTGGACGACCTCGTCATCGAGGACGACCTCGACGCGATGCTCACCGGGCTGGCCGCTCGCGGCAGCGACCCCCAGCTGCTTCGACCTGGGACCTGATCGAGGCGCACAATCGAGGCATGTTCGTCGCACAGCAGCTCGACCGGTTGCTCGAGCTCGGTCTCGAGGAGATGTCCGGCCGCTCCGAGGATGAGCTCCTCGACCTGGTCGGTGGCGAGCTCCTCTGCGGGCCGGGTCTTCTCGTCGTCCACCCCAGCGTCGTGCCCGCCGCCCGGCTCGCGCCGTTGCTCTCGCGAGCCGGCAAGCCGGGCTTCGTCGTCAGCGACATGACCGACCTGGCTGCCTTCTCCCCCATCCCCGAGGTCGAGGTGCCCGACAGCCCGCTCTACGTCGTCACCGGTGTCGAGCGCGGGGACGAGCTGGGCGACGTCAGCCCCGACGACGCGCTGCCCCGGATCGTCGCGGCGGGCCGCACCCCGCTGACCATCAGCGAGGGCATCTGCTGGCTGATTCAGCAACCACAGATGCTCGAGCCCGGGCGCTGCTTCATGACCATCGGCTCGCGCAAGGTCAAGAAGGGGCGCCTGGACAAGCGCACGCCCGCGATCTGGATCTCCGGCGGATCCGAGCGCGACGGCGGCAAGGCCGTCGACGGCGCGCCCAAGGTCGGCTGGTGCTGGTCGGGCAACCGGCATGACTGGCTTGGCATGGCCTCCGCCACCGGCCGCTGCGCACCGCAGCCGCACTCGACCGTTCGGTGAGGCCTCGCGTGTGGCCTGTCGGGTGGGCCGTGCCCGCGGCAGTCGTGGGCTCGGCGGCTCCCGCCTTCGCCGCGTCGTGTGAGAGCGCGAGGTACGCCCTGAGTGGTTCCTGCAGGACAAGCTTCGGAAGCGCCACCGGGACCTTCGTCGTCGCTGCGGAGTCGCCGATTCAGAGTGGGTCGACCTTCCAAGTTTTCGTTCGCTCGGGATCGGCATTCTTCTTCGGCGTAGATTCCGGTGCCGGATACACGGTGTCGGGCTCGTCGAGGTCGGGGTTCCTGATCACTCTCTCCGCACCCCTTCGACCAGGGGCGACCTTGACCATCCCTTGCTACATCGACACCGTCATTGTTGCGACTGTTCGCATCTCCGCCGATACGGTCAACGGCGCATCGGGCTGCCCGGGATGGCCGGTCCGGGACCAGCGGTTCGTCGACGTGCTTGGCGACGTACGGTGCAGCGGCTGAGGGCACCTGGTGGTTCGCCAAGGATAAGAGCCCCATACACATGCATCGGCGGAGATGCCGGTGCGTGGCGTGCGTCTGAGTCTCACCGCTCGACCGGCTCGATGCGGTGCTCGACGAGATCACCGCCCTCGATGCCCAGCCACCCGATCGTGTAGTCGGGCTGGCGCCGCTTGTCGGTCGGCGAGCCGGGGTTGAAGAGGTGGGCGCCGTCGTCGACGACGTCCATCGGGATGTGCGAGTGCCCGTAGACGACGAGGTCGGCGCTGGGGAAGCGGCGCCGCATCCGTCGCCCGCGCCCCGCTCGCGCGCCGGCGTCGTGGATCATCGCGACCCGCAGACCCTCGAGGTCGAGCTCGAGGGTCTCGGGCACGCCCCCGCCCCACGCCGCGACGTCGGCCCCGTCGTTGTTTCCGAGGACGGCGTGCACCGGGGCGTGGACGGCGAGCTCGTCGAGGAACCACCCGGTGCACACGTCCCCCGCGTGGAGGACGAGGTCCGCCGATTCGAGGTGAGGACGAAGGGGGTTCGGCAGGGCCTTCGCGAAGCGCGGTGCGTGGGTGTCGGAGAGGACGAGGACGCGGAGCACACCTCGACGGTACGGGTCAGGGTGGTGGCGCGCCTCACGACCCGGGACTCAGCGCCGGCGCCGTCGGGCGGTAAGGAGCAGGATCCCGGCCACGAGGGGCACGAGCACCATGCAGAGGACGCCCACGAGCGCTCCCGCGGCACCCGAGGGGTCGTTCTCCAAGCGGTTCCCGATGCCCTGGAGCGCCGGGTTCGCGAGGTTGCCGAGGCAGCACAGCAGCGACAGGGCGATGGAGACCGATCCCCAGCGCGATGTGCGAGGTGGGGGTGCGTCGACCGGAGTTCGGCTCGGGCTGGTGAGGCGGCTGCGGGGGGTGAGGAGGGGTGGCCATGGCGATTCTGTCGGACACAGGCACGCCGAAGGGGTGACCCGGGGTGACGGAGCGAGGTGTGTCGTGCAACTGTTCCCTCTATGAGCGAGCAGATGCGGACCGAGCGCGACAGCATGGGCGAGATCGAGGTGCCGGCGGAGCGGTACTGGGGGGCGCAGACCCAGCGCAGCCTCGGCAACTTCGACATCGGGCGGGACACCTTCGTCTGGGGGCGGACGATGATCCGCGCCCTCGGGGTGCTCAAGAAGTCGGCCGCGCTGGCCAACGCCGAGCTTGGCGAGCTGCCGCAGGACGTCGCCGACCTCATCACTCAGGCCGCCGACGAGGTGATCGCCGGGGATCTCGACGAGAACTTCCCGCTCGTGGTCTTCCAGACCGGGTCGGGCACGCAGTCGAACATGAACTCCAACGAGGTCATCGCCGGCCGGGCCAACGAGATCTCTGGCGGGGAGCGTGGCGGCAAGTCGCCGGTGCACCCCAACGACCACGTCAACCGCGGCCAGTCCAGCAACGACACCTTCCCCACCGCGATGCACATCGCCGTCGTGCTCGAGCTTGCCGAGACCCTCTACCCGGGTGTGCAGCAGCTGCGCGAGACCCTCGCGGGCAAGGCCGAGCAGTACGCCGACGTCGTCATGGTCGGACGCACCCACCTCCAGGACGCCACCCCGGTCACCCTCGGGCAGGTCATCGGTGGCTGGGTCGCTCAGATCGACTTCGCGCTCGAGGCCGTCCGGCACGCCGACGAGCAGGCCCGTGACCTCGCGATCGGCGGCACCGCGGTCGGCACCGGGCTCAACGCCCACCCCGACTTCGGCGCCCTGTGCGCGGCGAAGATCTCGCAGGAGGCGGGCCACGACTTCGCCCAGGCCGACAACCTCTTCGCCAACCTCTCGGCGCACGACGCCCTGGTGCAGGTCAGCGCCGCGCTGCGCACGCTCGCCGGCGCGCTGATGAAGATCGCCAACGACGTGCGCTGGTATGCCTCCGGCCCGCGCAACGGCATCGGCGAGCTCGCGATCCCCGAGAACGAGCCGGGCTCCTCAATCATGCCGGGCAAGGTCAACCCGACCCAGGCCGAGGCGATGACGATGGTCGCCACCCGCGTCTTCGGCAACGACGCAACGGTCGGCTTCGCGGGCAGCCAAGGCAACTTCCAGCTCAACGTCTACAAGCCGGTCATGGCGCACGCGGTGCTGGAGTCGGCCCGGCTGCTCGGCGACGCCTGCGTCTCCTTCGACGAGCACTGCGCCGCCGGGATCGAGCCGATCACCGAGCGGATCGAGGCCAACCTCGAGTCCAACCTCATGCTCGTCACCGCGCTGAACCGGCACATCGGCTACGACCAGGCCGCGGCGATCGCCAAGAAGGCGCACAAGGAGGGCACCTCGCTACGCGAGGCGGCGGTGGCCTCCGGTGTCGACGGCGACGACTTCGACGCTTGGGTGGTGCCGATGGAGATGACCCACCCCTCCGCCGGCTGACGCCCTCGGCGACGCCAGGGACGAAGGGGTAGAGCCCGCAGCTCTAGGTCAGGCGGCGTGCTCGCAGGTCGGGCAGGAGCAGTCGGAGCACTCGCAGCTGGAGCACTTGTCCGAGCAGTTCGCGCACTGGCAGGTGTTGTGGTTGCACGTCGAGCAGCTGCAGTCGTCGCCGCAGGTGCAGGTCGCGCAGTAGTCACCGCAGTTGCAGTCGCACTTCGTGCACTCCTCGTAGTGGTCCTCGTGCTTGTGGTGCAGGTGGCCGTCGTGGTCGTAGTCGACGTGGTCGAGGTGCGTCACCGAGGCGTGGCCGCAGTTCTCGCCGTGCTCGTGGTCGTGGTCGGGGTGGGCCGGGTGCTGGCTGTGGTCGGTCATGCGATGTCCTCCTGCGAGTGGGTGATGGCGTCGCACGCGATCCGCGCGACGTGGTCGTCGGTAACCCGGTAGGTGCGCTGCCGCCCGCCGGAGTCGGCCTCGACCAGCCCGGCCATCCGCAGCACCCGCAGGTGCTGGGAGAGCAGGGTCTGGCTGATGCCGAGCTCGTCGGCCAGCGGCTGCACTGCGCTCTCGCCGTGGGCGAGACGGTGGACGACCGCGAGGCGCACGGGCGTGGAGAGCACCTTGAAGAGCTCAGAGGCCCGCGTGATCGCGTCATCCATGCACGTAAACATACATGCGCACTCGTTCATGTGTCAGGGCGGGCGTGATGCAGCCGCGGCCCGGTGGGACCGGTCCGAGGGTGTGGTCAGCTCTCGTAGCCGCCGAGGAGCTCGGCCAGGCGAAGGGGGCCCCGCGCCTCGTCTGCTCGGCCCGCCCTGGTGAGCGTGCGGCCGAGAAGCAGGTGGGCGTAGGCGTCTTGCGGGTCCTCGGCGATGACGTCGCGCGCCGCGCGCTCGGCTCTGCCCAGCTGTGCCGAGTGGTAGTAGGCGCGGGCCAGCAGTAGTCGGGCCTCGCTCAGGCCGTGACCGGCGACGTCACGGGTGGACGTGTCGTCGTCCTCGCTCAGCTCGGCGAGGTCGGTGAAGAGCTCTTCGAGCTCGCGGGCTGCGTCGAGGTAGGCCTCGTCGGCGAAGTAGTCCTGCGCCCGCTGGTAGTGCTCGTACCCGTACACCGCCTCCATGTCCGCTCGAACGTTTCCGAAGTGCCAGGGCATTCCCCCCTTCGCCGTTGGTCTGAGGTTCCCCGGGGATCTGCGAAGGGGAGGGGTGGCCGTTGGTCTGAGGTTCCCCGGGGATCTGCGAAGGTGAGGGGTGGCCGTTGGTCTGAGGTTCCCCGGGGATCTGCGAAGGGGAGGGGTCTTAGGGTGCGGGCATGACCCATCGCATCCTCGTCACCGGCGCCCGGCCGGTTGCCGCGCTCGGGGCTCGCGTGGGGGAGGAGCCGGTCGACCTGCTCATCGAAGGCGGGCGGATCACGAGGGTCGCGCCAGGCCTCCGGGTGCCGGGCGCCGAGGTGATCGACGCCGGTGGAGCCTTCGCGATCCCGGGCCTGTGGGACGGGCACGTGCACATGAGCCAGTGGGCAGCGGTGCACCGCCGGATCGACCTGGCCGACACGAGCGGGCCCGAGGACGTTCTGGCCCGGGTGGCCGAGCACCTCGCGTCCGAGGGCGAGGGGGGAGACCGGGCCACCCTGGTCGAGGGCTTCGGCTGGCGCCTGGCCGGCTGGTCGAGGTTGCCGGGGACGGCCGCGCTGGACGGGGTGTGCGGCGACCGACCCGTCGTGCTCATCAGCGGCGACTGCCACGGCGGCTGGCTCAGCTCGGCTGCCTACCGGGCACTTGGTGTGCCGGTCCGCGAGGGGCACGTCGACGAGGACGACTGGTTCGAGCTGTGGGCGCGGCTGGACGAGATCCCGCAGGACGAGGACGCGATCAGCGGCAGCATGCGCCGGGCGATGACCGGCGCCGCGGCGAAGGGGGTGATCGGGCTCGTCGACTTCGAGATCAGCGACGGCCGCCTGGAGTGGCCGGCCCGAGTCGCCCGCGGCCTGGACCTGCTCCGGGTGCGCACCGCCGTGTACACGCCCGAGCTCGACGGGGCGCTCGCCGCGGGCGTGCGGACCGGGGACGTGCTGGACGAGCTGGGTCTGATCACGATGGGCCCGCTCAAGGTCATCTCCGACGGCTCGCTCAACACGCGCACCGCCTACTGCTGCGACCCCTTCGTCTCCGAGGACGACCTCGCCGAGCCGCGGGGGAAGTCCAACATCGCCCCCGAGGAGCTGGCCCCGCTGCTCCGGCGGGCGCAGGACGCGGGCCTGGAGGTCGCGGTGCACGCCATCGGCGACGCGGCCCTGGCCGACGCGCTCACGGCGATCGAGTCCTCCGGGGCGCGCGGCTCGATCGAGCACGTGCAGCTGGCTCGGCCCGCCGAGGTCAGCCGGATGGCCGCCCTCGGCCTCGTCGCCAGCGTCCAGCCGGCGCACCTGCTCGACGACCGCGAGATCTCCGAGGCGCTCTGGTCGGACCGGCTGGAGCGGTGCTTCCCCTTCGGCGAGCTGCGCGACGCCGGGATCACGCTGCGCCTCGGCTCGGACGCCCCCGTCGCCCCGCTCGACCCGTGGCTGGCGATGGCCGCCGCGGTGCACCGCAGCGCCGACCAGCGCCCGCCGTGGTCCCCGGCGCACGCGCTCACCCCCGCCCAGGCGCTGCTGGCCTCCACCGACGGGCAACGGCTCCGCCCCGGCGACCGGGGAGACGTCGTGCTGCTGGACGGCGACCCCTTCGCCGACATCGACATCTCCGACGCGGCGGCGACCGCCGACGTGGCCGCGCGCCTGAGCGAGACGAGGGTCCAGGCCACCGTGCTCGACGGGCGGATCACCTTCGGCGGTTGACCACGCGCCGCAGCTAGTTCTCCCCAGCGGAACGCCGATTTGGTCGAGGCACACCGACCCGGTAATCTGGAACTGTTCCAAAGAAGGAACGCTCCCGGATCCGCTGAGTCCGGCCAGACGCCTCGAGCGTGGCCGCCGCCCGGGAGGCACGTCCCAGACAAATACGACGTCAGGAGCACGCACGCATGTCGCTGATCAACACGCAGGTCAAGCCCTTTACCGCCACCGGTTTCGTCGGTGGTGACTTCAAGGACTTCTCCGAGACCGACATCGCCGGCAAGTGGGCGATCTTCTTCTTCTACCCGGCTGACTTCACCTTCGTCTGCCCCACCGAGCTCGGTGACCTCGCCGACTACTACGACGAGCTCAAGGGACTCGGCGTCGAGGTCTTCGGTGTCTCCACCGACACCCACTTCACCCACAAGGCGTGGCACGAGACCTCCGAGACCATCGGCAAGATCGGCTACCCGATGCTCGGCGACCCGACCGGTCAGATCTCGCGCAACTTCGAGATCCTCCGCGAGGACGAGGGCCTGGCCAACCGCGGCACCTTCCTCATCGACCCGGACGGCGTCATCCAGTTCACCGAGGTGACCGCCGAGGGCATCGGCCGCAACGCCAGCGAGCTGGTCCGCAAGGTCAAGGCCGCGCAGTACGTGCGCAACAACCCCGGTGAGGTCTGCCCCGCCAAGTGGGAAGAGGGCGAGGACACCCTCACCCCGGGTCTGGACCTCGTCGGCAAGATCTGAGCCACCCACCCTGAGAGGGCGAAGGGGGATGAGTCCCCCTTCCCCCGCGGGAGCCAGCGGCAGAGCCGCCCTCGGAGCTGAGGTCCTCGGGCGCTGAGCGCCCTTGCGGTCCTCTTGATGCTCCTTCGGTCGGCCCTGCCGCCGCCTCCCGTCAATCTCTCCCGCCCCCTTCGGCCGCACGAGCCAAGGTTCGTACGGACGAACAGCCGCCGCCCGCCCGACTCATCGCGTTAGGACTGATCCCATGGCTCTGGACGCCGCCCTCGCCAACCAGCTGAGGACTCTGCTCGACAACCTCAAGAAGCCGGTCGAGCTGATCGCCGCCTACGACGAGCGGCCGAAGTCGAGCGAGCTGCGCGAGCTGCTCACCGAGATCGCCGGCATGCACGACCTCGTCTCCCTGCGCGAGGCCGACGGCGACGAGATCGGTCAGCGTCGGCCCGCCTTCCGCATCCAGCGCGTTGGCGCGCCCGAGGTCGCGGTGACCTTCGCCGGCATCCCGCTCGGGCACGAGTTCTCCTCCCTCGTCCTCGCCCTGCTCCAGGTCGGCGGCCATCCTGTCAAGGAGGACGAGGCGACCCTCGCCGCCGCTCGCGGCATCACCGGTGAGCACCACTTCACGACCTACATGTCGCTCACCTGCCAGAACTGCCCGACCGTGGTCCAGGCCCTCAACGCCCTCGCCGTGCTCAACCCCGGAGTGACCCACACCGTGGTCGAGGGCTCGCTCTTCCAGGACGAGGTCGAGCGCGAGAACGTCATGGCCGTCCCGACGATGAAGCTGGGCGAGGAGAGCTTCGGCTCCGGCCGGATGGAGCTCTCCGAGATCATCGCCACCCTCGACGAGCGCACCGGCGGCAGCGGCGCCGAGGTCGCTGCCGCGGCCCTGAGCGACCGTGCACCCTACGACGTGCTCGTGCTCGGCGGCGGCCCCGCCGGAGCCTCGGCCGCGATCTACGCCGCCCGCAAGGGCATCCGCACCGGGCTGGTCACCGAGCGCTTCGGCGGCCAGGTCAACGACACGATGGCGATCGAGAACCTCGTCTCCATCCCGCACACCGACGGCCCGCACCTCGCTGCGGACCTCGAGCGGCACGTCCTCGAGTACGAGGTCGACATGATCAAGGGCCAGTCCGCCGCGGGCATCACCCCGGCCGGCGACGACGGCCTCGTCACCGTCCCGCTCACCTCCGGCGCCACCCTGCGCGCCCGCTCGGTGATCATCGCGACCGGGGCGAGCTGGCGCACCATGGGCGTCCCCGGCGAGGACGAGTACCGCAACAAGGGCGTCACCTTCTGCCCGCACTGCGACGGTCCGCTCTTCAAGGGCAAGCGCGTCGCGGTCATCGGCGGAGGCAACTCCGGCGTCGAGGCCGCCATCGACCTCGCCGGCATCGTCGGCCACGTCGACGTCGTCGAGTTCCTCGACGAGATGCGCGCCGACGAGGTGCTCCAGCGCAAGCTGCGCTCGCTCGACAACGTCGACATCCACCTCGGGCGCCGCACCACCGAGGTCGCCGGCGACGGCGCGAAGGTCACCGGCCTGGTCCACGAGCCGCGCGACGGCGGCGAGCAGGTGACCACCGACGTCGAGGGCGTCTTCGTCCAGATCGGACTGCTGCCGCGCACCGACTGGCTGCGCGAGAGTGACATCGAGCTCTCCGAGCGCGGCGAGATCGTCGTCGACGAGCGGGGCGCGACCAACCTCCCCGGCGTCTTCGCCGCGGGGGACGCGACGATCACCCCGTACAAGCAGATCGTCGTCGCCCTCGGTGGTGGCTCGACCGCGGCCCTGTCCGCCTTCGACCACCTCATCCGCACCAGCGCCCCGGAGGGTGCCGACACCACGGCCGAGACCAAGGTCGCCGACGGCGACCCGGTCGAGTCCGACCCGATCGACGTCCCCGACGTCGCTAGGGTCTGATGGCGAAGGGGGCGCAGCGCCCCGTTCGCGCAGGTCGACCTCGACCCGCGACACCACCTCGACCCACGACACCAGGAGGTAGGAATGACCGTTTCGTCCGAGCCCACCGACCAGGGCCCCAAGCCGTACGTCGTCGACATCGAGAAGGCGACCCTGGACAACTCCAACTACCGGACCACGCTGTGGACCGGGACCAACCTCCAGCTGACCGTCATGGCGATCGCGCCTGGCGATGACATCGGCCTGGAGGTCCACGACGACCACGACCAGTTCATCCGGGTCGAGTCCGGCGAGGGCAAGGCCCAGATGGGGCCGGCCAAGGACGACCTCAGCTTCGAGCGGATGGTCGGCGACGACGACGTGATCATGGTGCCGGCCGGGTCCTGGCACAACGTGACCAACACCGGGACCGAGCCGCTGAAGGTCTACTCCCTCTACGGCCCGCCCGAGCACGTTCACGGCACCGTGCACCCCACCAAGGCTGACGAGGCGGCCGACCCGACCGAGCACTGAGCGAGTACTGAGGCGCGAACAGCGGAGGCTCGGCTGGCAGCATGACGCCATGAGCCACGACCCCACCACCGCCGAGAAGGTCGAGCGCGCCGCGTTCCGCGCCCTGCTCGCCCTGCCCCGCTCCCTTCGCGGCGCCGCGTCCGGACCGGCGAAGGTCGTCGACGGGCAGCGCCTCGACCCCGACCTCAAGGTCGGCCTCGCGGTGATGAACCGGCTCCCGCAGCGCGAGCTCGACGAGATGAGCGTGCCGGACGCCCGGGCCGCCCTGGCGGCGGAGTCCTGGGTGTTCGCCGGCGAGGCGCCCCAGGTCGCCGAGACCCGTGAGCTGCGGATCGCGGACCGGTTCGGCGCCCGGCTGTACCTGTCGGAGGGGCCGGCCCGGGAGCGAGGGGCGAAGGGGGAGCGGCCGCTGGCGGCCCTGGTCTACCTGCACGGAGGTGGCTGGGTGCTCGGCGACGTCGACACCCACGACGTGGTCTGCCGCCGCATCTGCGCGGGCGCCGAGATCGCGGTGCTGAACGTCGACTACCGGCTCGCGCCCGAGCACCCCTTCCCGGCCGCGGTGGAGGACTCCGTCGCGGCGTTCCGCTGGCTGCACGAGCACGCGAGCGAGCTCGGCATCGACCCGGACCGGATCGCGGTCGGCGGCGACTCCGCTGGCGGCAACCTCTCGGCCGTGCTCTGCCAGGTCACCCGCGACGAGGGCACCCCGATGCCCGCCTTCCAGGCCCTCATCGTTCCGGCCACCGACTTCACGAAGGACTACCCCTCGGCGGAGACCTTCGCGCGGGGCTACTTCCTCACCAAGGCCAACATGGACTGGTACGAGGCCCACTACCTCGGAGACCACGACCGCTCCGACCCGCGAGCATCCCCCCTTCGCGCCGAGTCCCTGGCCGGTCTGCCGCCGGCGTACGTCGCGGTCGCCGGCTGGGACCCGCTGCGCGACGAAGGCATCGCCTACGCCCAGGCACTGCGGGCCGCCGGGGTCCCGGTCACGCTGCGGGTGCACGAGGACGCGGTGCACCCCTTCATCAACATCGGTGCGGTGGACCTGGGCCGGCGCTGCCAGGCCGAGCTGATCGGCGCGCTCCGGGTGGGTCTGGGCGTCTGATCACTCACACCCCGGCGACGTTACCGACCGGTTGGGGCAGAGTAGGCGCATGACGCATGGATGGGACGCCCCCGACGTCGCGACCAAGGGACTGACCGACCTGCCCGAGCGGGTCGACGTGCTCGTCATCGGCGCCGGGCTCTCCGGGATCGGCGCCGCCTACCGGATCGCCGAGCTCAACCCCGAGGTCAGCTACGTGGTCCTCGAGGGCCGCGAGGCCACGGGCGGCACCTGGGACCTCTTCCGCTACCCGGGCGTGCGCTCGGACTCGGACATGTACACCCTCTCCCTGCCGTTCTACCCGTGGACCGACGAGAGCTCGATCGCCGACGGTGACCGGATCCGGGACTACCTGCGCCGCGCCGCGCGGGACACCGGCGTCGCGGAGCGGATCCACACCGGGTGCCCCGTGGTCGCGATGTCGTGGTCGACCGACGAGCAGGTCTGGACCCTGCGGATCGAGGGCGAAGGGGGGACGCGCGAGCTGCGGGCCCGGTGGGTCCACGTCGGGGCCGGCTACTACGACTACGACGAGCCGCACAACGCTGGCTTCGTCGGCGTCGAGGACTTCGCCGGGCAGGTGGTCCACCCCCAGCACTGGCCGGACGACCTCTCGCTCGCAGGCAAGAGGGTCCTCGTCATCGGGTCGGGAGCGACCGCGGTGAGCCTCGTGCCAGCTGCGGCGCAGGAGGCCGCGTCGGTGACCATGCTCCAACGCACGCCGAGCTACGTCTTCGGGGTGCCGGGCCGGGACGCCCTCGTGGACCGGCTGCGGGGGCTGGGCCTGTCCGCGTGGCGTGCGGGTCGGGTCGGGACGGCGAAGAACGTCGCGATGCAGGGCTTCCTCTACCGGCTCTCGCGGGTCCGTCCGGCCGCCGCGAAGAAGGTGATCCTCGGCGGGCTGCGACGGGAGCTGCCCGAGGCGGTGATCCAGGAGCACTTCACCCCTCCCTACGACGTGTGGGACCAGCGGCTGTGCGCGGTGCGTGACGGCGACCTCTTCGAGGCGATCTGTACCGGGGCGGTCGAGATCGTCACCGGCCACGTCGACCGGTTCGAGGCGAAGGGGGTGCGCCTCACCGACGGCCGTCTGCTCGAGGCCGACGTGATCGTCACCGCGACCGGGTTGCGCCTCAAGGCGCTCGGCGGCATCGCGGTCTCGGTGGATGGTGAGGAGCAGGACCTCGCGAGGACCTTCGCCTACCGCGGGGTGATGCTCAGCGGGGTGCCCAACCTGTCGATGACCGTCGGCTACATCAACGCGTCCTGGACGCTGCGGGCCGACCTCGTCTCGCGCTATGTCGCCCGGATGCTGCGCCACCTGCGCGGGCACGGCTACGGGGTCGCGGTGCCCGTTGCGCCGCCGGGGATGCGTGCGGGGCCGGTGCTCGACGTCACCTCCGGGTACGTCCAGCGCGCGGTCGGGTCCTTCCCCAAGGTCGGGGACCGTGAGCCGTGGACGATCGCGCAGAGCTACACCCGCGAGCGGTGGTCCTTCGGCCGGGCCGACCTCAGCGCGGACATGACCTTCATCCCGACCGGCCAGTCCGGGGCCAGCCTGCCGAGCGGTGCCTCCGCGCCGGCGACGCTGGACCTGCCAGGGTCGTCGAGCAACACCGACGGCTCGCTCGGTGACCAGGTCGTGGAGGTGACCGCGTGATGGGGATCGGTGACCTGGTCGGCCGCGTCACCGGCCGTGGGGGGCCGGCGCTCGACGTGGCCGGGGCGACCGTGGTCGTGACCGGCGCGGCCGGCGGGATGGGTGAGCACATCGCGAAGGGGTTCGCCCGCCGCGGCGCCGACCTCGCCGTCGTCGACCGGGACGAGGAAGGCCTGGCCCGGGTCGTCGGCGAGATCGAGGCCGAGACCCAGGTCCGGGTCACCTCCTACGTGGTGGACCTCGCCGACCGGGAGGCGGTGACCGACCTGGCCGCGCGGCTGCGCGACGGGCACCCCCCGGTGCGGGTGCTGGTCAACAACGCGGGGGTCGCCCTGGGCGGACGGTTCACCGAGATCACCGAGGACGAGTTCGACTGGCTGCTCGAGGTCAACCTGCACACCCCGATCCGCCTGACCCGGGCGCTGCTGCCGATCATGCTCGAGAACGGCGAGGGTCAGGTCGTCAACCTGTCCTCGCTCTTCGGCATCCTCGGCGTACCCGGTCAGACCGCCTACTCGACGAGCAAGTTCGGGCTGCGCGGCTTCAACGAGGCGTTGCGCAACGAGCTCTCGGCCGAGGACTGCAGCGTCGGGGTGACCTCGGTGCACCCGGGCGGCATCGCGACCAACATCGCCAAGAACGCGCGCACCGGCAGCGGCGTCGACCCCGCCGAGGCCGAGCAGGGCAAGCGTAAGTTCGACAAGGTGCTGCGCTACCCCGCCGCCAAGGCCGGTGAGGAGATCGTCCAGGCGGCCCTCGCCCGCCGTTCCCGGCTCCTCATCGGGATGGACGCCCGCGCGCTCGACGCGCTGGTGCGGGCCACCCCTTCGTCGTACTGGTCCTACCTGGGTCCGGTCATGGACCGCGCCGGCCGCTAACGCCGCTGCCGCCATCCCCCCTTCGCCCCCTCCCAAAATGCTGCTAGCAGCATCTTGGGTGCGCCCCTAGATGATCGCCTCGAGGAACTTCTGCGTGCGCTCGTTCTTCGGGCGGGTGAACATCTCCTCGGGCGGGGCCTCCTCGACGATCTGACCGCCGTCGAACATCATCACCCGCTGCGAGACGTCGCGGGCGAACTGCATCTCGTGGGTGACGATGAGCATGGTGATGTCGGTGGTCTCCGCGACGTCCTCGAGGACGCCGAGCACGTCGCCGACGAGCTCGGGGTCCAGGGCCGAGGTGACCTCGTCCAGGAGCAGGATCTCGGGGTCCATCGCCAGGGCGCGGGCGATCGCGACCCGCTGCTGCTGACCGCCGGAGAGCTGGGTGGGGTGCGCGTCGGCGCGGTTGCGCAGCCCGACGCGGTCGAGCAGCGTCAGCGCGTTCTCCTTCGCCTCGTCCTTGGACTGGCCGAGGACGTGGATCGGCGCCTCGGTGATGTTGTCGAGCACCGACATGTTGGGGAAGAGGTTGAACTGCTGGAAGACCATGCCGATGCGCTTGCGCACCTGGGCGATCTGCTTGGGCTTGAGCTCGACCCGCTTGCCGTCCCTGCGGTCGTGGGTGAGCGGGTCGCCGTCGACCCAGATGTAGCCGTCGGTGAGGTCCTCCAGGGTCATCAGCAGACGCAGGATCGTGGTCTTGCCGGACCCGGACGGCCCGATCAGGGTGACCCGCTCGCCGCGACCGATGGTGAAGTTGAGGTCCTTGAGGACCGTCGTCTTGCCGAACTTCTTCTCGACGTCCTCGAACTCGATCCGAGGCGCCGGGTCGGTGGAGGTCGCGGCCTCGGTGGTGGGGGTGCTGTCAGTAGGCAAGCTTCTTCTCCAGCTTCTGCATCAGGACCGCGGTCGGGTAGCTCGCCAGGAGGAAGAGCAGGCCGGCCACGGTCATCGCCTCGATGTAGGAGAAGTTACGGCCGCCGAACACGCGAGCGGCGGTCACCATCTCCGGCACCGAGATGAAGATCAGGAACGGCGTGTCCTTGAACATCGCGATCGCCCAGTTGCCCAGCGAGGGGAGGGTGTTGCGGATCGCCTGGGGGAGGATCACCGCGCGCCAGGTGCGGCTGCGGGGCAACGACAGCGCCGTCGCGGCCTCCCACTGGCCCGAGCGGATCGAGTCGATGCCCGAGCGGTAGGACTCGGCCATGTACGTCGAGTAGTGGATCCCGATGACGAGGATCCCGACGGTCTTCGGACTGATCTGGGTGAAGGCGTAGTACACGACGAGCAGGTGCACCGGCAACGGCGTCATCCGGATGAAGTCCAGCACCCACCGCAGTGGACGTCCGATCGCCGCAGGCAGCTCGCGTAGGGCGATCGCCCACACCAGGCCGAGGACGGCGGCGAGGAGCGAGCCGAGGACGGTGACGACGAGGGTCACCTCGACGAAGGCCTTGAGGAGGACCGGGAGGGCCTCGAGGAAGAGCTCTGAGTCGAACATCAGCAGGTCACCTCCTACGCCACGCCCGCGTGCGCGGGTGCGGCGTCGTCGGTCTCGTCGTCGGTGCGGCGCTCCTTCTGCGACCCGAAGTCGCCCAGGCCGAGCCGGCGCTGAGCCCGTCGCTCCAGCACTCGCAGCACGCCGGAGACGACGAGCGCGATGAGGAAGTAGATGATCAGCGCGGCGAGGAAGGCCGGCCAGGTGCCGACCTCACGGCGCACCTGCTCGGACTCGAAGGTGAGGTCGTTGAGCAGGACCAGGCCGACGACGGCGGTTCCCTTGACGAGCATCACGAGCAGGTTGTTGAAGCCGGGCAGCATGAGCGCCCACGCCTGCGGCCAGATGATCCGCCGGATCTTCGTCGCCCAGGGCATCGACAGGGCGGTTGCGGTCTCCCACTGCCCCTTCGGGACCGCGGCCAACGAGCCGCGCACCACCTCGGCGCCGTATGCGCCGTAGTTCAGCCCCAGGGCGAGGATCGCGGTCCACATCGAACCGAGGTCGACCCCGGTGAGGGTCGGCAGGGCGTAGAAGAGGAAGAAGAGCTGGACCACCAACGAGGTGCCCCGGAAGAACTCGACGATGGCACGGCTGATCCCGCGCAGCCAGATCGGCCCCTGGTGCGTCGCCAGGCCGAGCAGGACGGCGACGAGGACCATGAGCACGGCCCCGCCGAGGAAGGAGAGGAGGGTGTCACGCAACCCCTCCTCGACCAGCCGGGGCAGGGCCGTGCCGAGATCGGTGAAGAACTCGCTCACGGGCGGGTGCCTACTCCTTGGACTCCATGGCCTTGTTGGCGGCCTCGAGGTCGTCGTCGCAGAGCATCTGAGCGGTCAGGTCCTCCGGCGGACGCTCGTCGTCGGTGAAGCCGAACTCGCCGACCAGCTCCTCGAACTTCGCCTGGTCGCCGACGATCTTCTCCAGCTCTTCGTTGTAGGCCTCGCGCAGCTCGGAGTCCTCGGGGCGGAAGACGGTCGAGCCGGCGCTCACCTGCGCGGTGCCGTCGACCTCGGCGACGAACCCGCCGACGGTCTCGACCCCGGCGTCGGCGTTCTTCTCGGCCATCTGCTTCAGGGTGATGTTGGTCAGCGCGAAGGCGTCGGCGCGGCCGCTGGAGACCGCGTCCATCCCGTCCTGGGCGGAGTTGACCGTCATCGTGTCCTGGATGCCGATCTCCTCGGCGTAGCCCTGCTCGATGGCTCCGGACTGGAGGGCGAGCTTGGCGTCGGAGCCCTCGAAGCTGGAGAAGTCGTTCAGCCCCTTGGGGTTGCCCTCCTTCACCATGAGGGTGCTGGTGTACATGATCGTCGGCTCGGCGAAGGCGCCGCGCTCGCACCGGTCGGGCAGGATCGACATGCCCGCGGAGACGGCGTCGTACTCACCCTTGGTCAGGCCGGGGATCAGGGCGTCCCACTCGACCATCTGGCCCTCGACGTTGTCGATGCCGAGGTTCTTGTAGATCTCGCGGTCGATGGCGATGGTGGCGCCGGTCAGCTCGCCGTCCTCCTCGTAGGAGTAGGGGATCTCGCCGGCAAAGGCGACCTTGATGGTGCCCTCTTCCTTGAGCTTCTCCAGGGTCGAGCCGCCGCTGTCACCCCCTTCGCCTCCGGAACCGCTGTCGGCGTCGTCGCTGCCGCAGGCGGCGACCAGGCCCAGCGAGGTGGCGCACAGCGCCGCAAGCACGGACGTACGGATCTTGCTCACTTGAATCAGTCCTTCGGTGTCGACGAGGCACATGCCTCCCACAACTCGGCCTGCTGCCGCAGGGACACGTCGCCCCGATGGAGATTCGGTCAGGTGTGCTCTTCAACGTACGGAGGCGAAGGGGGAGCCTCAAGTGGTCCGTCGCCCGCGGCCGATCCTGTGAAGGGATCGTTATATGCCGCCGGTCGTCCGTGGTCCGCTCGCGACGGATTGTCTGCGTCGGTCGCTACGGTGAGGTGATGACGACCACACCCACCCGTCCCTTGCCCTCCGACCAGCAGGTCCAGATGCCGGTCATCGGCTTCGGCACCTACCCCCTTCGCGGTGACGAAGGGGTCAGCGCCATCGCCTCGGCGATCGAGGCGGGGTACCGCTTCCTCGACACGGCGGTGAACTACCGCAACGAGCGCGAGGTGGCTCAGGCCGTGCGCGAGAGCGGCATCGAGCGGGACGACGTCTGGGTCCAGACCAAGGTCCCCGGGCGCGACCACGGCGGGTCCCGCAAGAGCGTCGAGACCAGCCTGTCGGTGATGGACCTCGACCACCTCGACTCGGTGCTCATCCACTGGCCCAACCCGAGCCGCGACGAGTACCTCACCGCCTGGGAGGGACTGATCGAGGCGCGTGAGGCCGGGCTGGTGCGCCACATCGGGGTCTCCAACTTCACCGCCGCCCACCTCGACCGGATCGTCGAGGCCACGGGGGTCACCCCCTTCGCCAACCAGGTCGAGCTGCACCCGCTCTTCATCCAGGAGGAGATGCGCGCCGTCCACGACCGGCGGGGCATCCTCACCCAGGCGTGGTCGCCGCTGGGCAAGGCGCAGGCGCAGTACGACGCCGAGCCGGTCGCCGCAGCCGCGCGGGCCCACGACTGCACCCCGGGGCAGGTCATCCTCGCCTGGCATCTCGCGCTGGGGTCGATGCCGCTGCCGAAGTCGGCCGACCCGGGGCGGCAGCGGGAGAACCTCGCCGCAGTCGACATCGAGCTGACCGAGGCGGAGGTCGCGGCCATCAGCGGCCTGTCGCGTCCAGACGGCAGACTCTTCGGGGGCGACCCGGACCATCACGAGGAGATGTGACTAGGGTCGGTCCATGAGCGATCTGCCCCAGCTGTCCGGTGAGCAGGTCCACGAGCTGGACCGCGCCCACGTCTTCCACTCCTGGTCCGCGCAGGACCTCATCGACCCGCTCCCGATCGAGTCGGCGAAGGGGGTGCGGTTCACCGACTACGCCGGCACCGAGTACCTCGACTTCTCCAGCCAGCTGGTCAACGTCAACATCGGCTACCAGCACCCGCGCCTCGTCGCCGCGATCCAGGAGCAGGCCGGCCGGATGGCTACTCTCGCACCGGGTTTCGCCAACGACATGCGCTCCGAGGCCGCGCGGATGATCGCCGAGAAGGCGCCGGGCGACCTCGAGCACGTCTTCTTCACCAACGGTGGCGCCGAGGCCAACGAGAACGCGCTGCGGATGGCCCGGATCCACACCGGGCGGCACAAGATCCTCTCCGCCTACCGCAGCTACCACGGCGCGACCGCCGGCTCGATCGCGCTGACCGGCGACCCGCGGCGCTGGGCGAGCGAGCCCGGGATGCCTGGGGTCGTGCGCTACTGGGGGCCGTACCTCTACCGCAGCGCCTTCTACGCCACGAGCGAGGAGGAGGAGCGCGACCGCGCGCTGCAGCACCTGCGCGACACCATCGCCGTCGAGGGTCCGCAGACGATCGCGGCGATCATCCTCGAGACCGTCGTCGGCACCAACGGCATCCTCGTGCCGCCGGACGGCTACCTCGCCGGGGTGCGCGAGATCTGCGACGAGCACGGCATCGTGATGATCGCCGACGAGGTGATGGCCGGATTCGCCCGGTGCGGTGAGTGGTTTGCGATCGACCACTGGGGGGTGACCCCGGACATCATCACCTTCGCGAAGGGGGTGAACTCCGGCTACGTCCCGATCGGCGGGACGATCGTCAGCGGGGCGATCCGGGAGACCTTCGGACCCAAGCCCTACCCGGGTGGCCTGACCTACCAGGGCCATCCGCTGGCGTGCGCCTCCGCGGTCGCCTCGATGCGGATCTTCGAGGACGAAGGGGTGGTCGAGCACTCCCGTCGGATGGGGGAGGAGGTCATCGGGCCGCGCCTGGCCGAGATCGAGGCCAAGCACCCCAGCGTCGGTGAGGTGCGCGGGCTGGGCACCTTCTGGGCGCTGGAGCTGGTCAAGGACCCGCAGACCCGTGAGCCGCTCGTGCCGTACAACGCCAGCGGTGAGGCGGCGGCACCGATGGGCGCCTTCGCGGCGGCCTGCAAGGAGCGGGGGCTGTGGCCCTTCGTCCACTTCAACCGCACCCACGTCGTGCCGCCGTGCGTCATCGAGGAGGACGACCTGCGCGCCGGCCTGGACATCCTCGACGAGGCCCTCGAGGTCGCCGACGGCTACGTCGGCTGAGCTGCTCCGGGCCTCCGGGGGATCGACCAGCAGATCGCGGCGGCGATGAAGCAGAGCACCGCCGCGATGACCCACGCTGTCGCGTACGTGCCGGTCGAGGTGCGGATCCAGCCCGCGACGGACGCGCCGAGCCCGGCGCCGACCATGTGCGAGGCGAAGACCCACCCGAAGACCACTCCGGAGGCTTCGAGACCGAAGTGCTGCCGGCACAGCGCGATCGTCGGCGGCACGGTCGCCACCCAGTCCAGGCCGTAGAAGATGATGAAGACCCACATGCCCGGCTGGACGTGCGGCGCGAGGAGCGCGTCGATGGTCAGCAGGCTCAGGCCGCGGAGGGCGTAGTACGCGAAGAGCAGCAGTCGGGCGTCGACCTTGTCGGTGAGCCAGCCCGAGGCGATCGTGCCGGCGACGTCGAAGATCCCGACGAGCGCGAGCAGCCAGGCGGCGGTGGTCGCGGGCATCCCGTGGTCGTGGGCGGCCGGCACGAAGTGGGTCTGGATCAACCCGTTGGTCGACCAGCCGCAGACCCAGAACGTGAGCATGAGCGCCCAGAAGGTCCACCGCCGCGAGGACCGCAGCAGCACCTCGACCGCGACCACGGCGGGGTTGCGCCCTCCGCCGTAGACTCCGGGACCGTCGTCGATGGCATAGCCCTCGGCGACGCCGTAGGGCAGCAGGCCGCGATCGCTCGGCCGGTCGGTGAAGAAGACGGCGACGAGCACGCCGACGAGCAGCGAGAGGGCGCCGACGATCCCGGCCGCCCAGCGCCAGGACAGCTCGGTCGTCGTCCAGGCGATCACCGGGAGGAAGAGCAGCTGCCCGGTGGCGTTGGCCGCGGAGAATACGCCGGTGATCAGGCCGCGTCGGGCGACGAACCACCGGTTGGCGACGATGGCGCCGAAGACGAGCGCCATCGCCCCTGTGCCGAGACCGATGATCAGACCCCAGAGCAGCCACAGCTGCCAGGGCGCGGTCATCACCGTCGTGGCCAGGCTGGCGAGCCCGACGAGGACGAGGGCCGCAGTGACCACCCGCCTGATCCCGAGCCGCTCCATGATCGCCGCGGCGAAGGGGGCGGCGAGCCCGTAGAGCACGAGGTTCAGGCTCACCGCGCCCGAGGTCGTCGCTCGGTCCCACCCGAACTCGCGCTCGATGGGCTCCATGAGCACCCCGGTGCTGGAGCGGAAGGTCGCCGCAGCGACGAGGGCCAGCAGCGTGATCGCGGCGACCACCCACGCCGGGTGGAGGCGCCTTCGGGTCCCCGTCGACACGGGCACGCTCGTCATCGCGCCATGATGCACCGCGCGGCCGGTCACCGCGCCCACCCGACGCCGTCGTGGACATGCGAGAATCGCCCCCATGAGCACGAAGAAGCTGTCTGGTCCCCCCACCGGTCCTCACGCCGTAGAGGACCTCGGTCACGGGTACAGCGTCGCGATGTGGGCCGCCGTGGGTGTCGCGTTCGTCGGCTTCCTCGTCGGGACGATCGCGGTGATGATGCTCAACTGGCCGCTGCTCTACATCTCCTTCGGCATCCTCGTGCTCTCGCTCGTCGTCGGCCGGGTGCTCTCGATGATGGGCTTCGGGTCCTACACCAACGAGGCCATCGACGCCCCCGCGGGCAAGGACGGCCAGACCCTCGGCGTCAAGTAGGCGGGGGTCCGCAGGTCACGCCTCGGGGACGTGCTCCTCGATGTCGGCCAGCCACCGGGCGGCGTTGCTGTCACTGGGCATCCGCCAGTCGCCGCGTGGCGAGAGCGTCCCGCCGGGCACCACCTTCGGGCCGTTCGGCAGGGCGGAGCGCTTGAACTGGTTGGCGAAGAACCGCTCGACGAAGACCACCAGCCACCGCCGGATCGTCGCCAGGTCGTAGGCTACCCGGTCTGGCTGCGGCACCGAGCTCGGCCAGTCACCCCGCTCGGCATCGGCCCAGGCCTGCTCGGCGAGGAAGGCGATCGTGCTCGGGGCATAGCCGCGCCGCAGCACGTGGTACAGCGTGAAGTCCTGCAGCGCGTAGGGGCCGATCCGGTCCTGGGTCGACTGCGGCCCGTCGTCCGCGCTGGACGGCACGAGCTCGGGGCTGATCTCGGTCTCGAGCACCGAGATCAGGGTCTGCGAGGCCTCACCGTCGAGCTGCCCGGACTCGGCGACCCACCGCACGAGGTGCTGCATGAGGGTCTTCGGGACCCCGGCGTTGACCCCGTAGTGACTCATCTGGTCACCCACGCCGTAGGTGCACCAGCCCAGCGCCAGCTCAGACAGGTCACCGGTGCCGAGGACGAGCCCGCCGCGCTGGTTGGCGATCCGGAAGAGGTAGTCGGTGCGCAACCCGGCCTGGACGTTCTCGAAGGTGACGTCGAAGACCGAGGGGTCCATGTCCTCGATGGCGGTCCCGCCCTGCGCGGCGGCACCGAAGGGGTGACCCATGTCGGCGAGCATCTGGGTCGCCGCGGATCGGATGTCCAGCTCCTCCCAGGTGATCCCGAGCGAGGTCATCAGCGCGATCGCGTTGGTCTTGGTCCGGTCCGAGGTCGCGAAGCCGGGCATGGTCAGCCCGATGATGTCGGTGCGTGGCCGCTCCAGCCGGTCCATCGCCTTCGCCGCGACGATGAGGGCGTGGGTGGAGTCCAGCCCGCCCGAGACGCCGATGACGACCTTGGGCTGCCAGCTCTCGGTGGCGATGGCCCGAAGCCGCTGCTCGAGGGCGCTCACCTGGATGTTGTAGGCCTCGTAGCAGTCCTGGGCGAGCCGCGCCTCGTCATCGGGGACGAAGGGGTAGCGGTCGACGTGGCGACGCAGGCCGAGGTCGCCGGTCGGCGGGTCGAGGGTGATGACGACCTCGCGGAAGCCTCGCCCGCCGTCACCGCCGGCGGTCGGGCCGAGCCCGAGGGAGACGGCGTTGTCGTCGAAGCTGCCCTGGCGCAGCCGCTCCTGGCGCAGCCGGCCCAGGTCGATGTCGACGACGGTGCGCCGGGGTCCGGCGGGGAAGCGCTCGGACTGCCCCAGCAGGTCACCCATCTCGTAGACCATCGTCTGCCCGTCCCAGGCGAGGTCGGTGCTGGACTCCCCTTCGCTCGCGGCCGCGTAGAGGTAGGCGGCGTTGCAGCGCATCGACGCCGACCGGGCGAGCAGGTGACGGTCCTCGGCCCGGGCCACGGTGATCGGGCTGGCCGAGAGGTTGAGCAGCACGCTCGCCCCGGCCAGTGCCGCCGCGTGGCTCGGTGGGACCGGCACCCACAGGTCCTCGCACACCTCGGCGTGGACCATCAGGCCCGGCACGTCCTCGACCTCGACGAGGAGGTCGGTGCCGAACGGCACCCCCTCCAGCACACCCCCTTCGCCGCCGGTGAAGGTCGGGTGGAACCACTCGCCGGCGATGCCGGCACCCTCGGCGAAGTGCCGCTTCTCGTAGAACTCGCGGTAGTTCGGCAGGTAGGACTTGGGCGCGATGCCGACGATCCCGCCGCCCTGGATGAGCACGGCGCAGTTGTAGAGACGGTTGCGGTGGCGAAGGGGGGCGCCGACCGCGATGAGGGGGCGCAGCTCGGCGGTGGCGGCGGCGAGGTCGACCAGGGCCCGCTCGGTATCGCGCAGGAGGACGTCCTGGAGGAGGAGGTCGTCGATGGCGTATCCGGTCAGGCCGAGCTCGGGGAAGACGGCGACGGCAACTCCGTCGTCGTGGAGCTCGCGGGTGATCGCTGCCGTCGCCGCCGCATTGGCGAAGGGGTCCGCCTGGGTGACCGGGAGCGTGCAGGCGGCGACCCGGGCGAAGCCGTGTCGGTAGAGGTTGCGGAAGTCTCGGGTCTCGCTCGCCGTCATGGCTTCACCCTATGGACCCGTCGACCCGTCGACCCGTCGACCCGTCGAGGTTCGAAGGGGAGGCGAGTTCACGCCTTAGCGACGATCTCTCGCAGGATCTCCACGGCCCGCCCGGCCGCGGGATTGGTGCGCGCCACGGGAGCGGTGAGGACGACGATGTCGCGCTTGGGGTTGGGGTTGGTCAGCCGCAGGCGGCGGGTGCTCTTCGGGGCCCGGCGTGCGGCGAGGGCGGGCAGCACGGTCACCCCGACGCCCGCGGCGACGAAGGCGATCGCGGTGTGGTGGTCCTGCGCCTCGACCCGGTAGCGAGGGCGGAAGCCGGCGGCGCGGCAGGCTCGGTCGATGAGCGACTGGGTGACCCCGGCGGAGATGTCGTTGCTGATCCACGTCTCGTCGGCCAGCTCGGCCATGTCGATCCGCCGGCGGCCGCTCAGGCGATGATCTGCCGGGACGAGAGCGACGAAGGGGTCGGTGGTCAGGGGCGTCACGGTGTGGCCGGGCCGGATCGAGAAGCTCGGGTCGTCAGGGACGACGTCGAGGTCGACGACCGGTGACTCCCCGGGTGGGTAGCCCTCGGTGAGCACCATCTCGAGGGTGAGGTCGGGTTGCTCGGTGAGCATGCGCTTGGCCAGCCGCGGCATCCAGAGCGCGCCGGCGGAGCTGAAGTAGCCGATCGACAGCGACCCGACGTGACCCTCGCGCAGGTCCGCGATGACGGAGTCGACGCGCCGCAGCTCGCCGAGCAGGCGCTCGGACTCCTCCGCGAGGGCCAGCGCCGCCGGGGTTGGGGAGATGCCGCGCCCGACGCGCTCGAAGAGTGTGAGCTCTGTCTCATCTTGCAGGCGGGCGATCTGCTGGCTCACCGCGGACGGAGTCATGCCGAGGTGATCCGCGGCGGCGCTGATGCTGCCTGCAGCAAGCACCGCGCTGAAGGTACGGAGCCTCTGCGCGTCGACCACTCCTCGATAATACAGAGATGCTTGATGATCAGTAAGTACCCGTGAGTTGTCCTGGACAGTCCCCGCGAGGACCCTGGATGTCATGACGAACTGGCTCAACACCGTGATCACCCGCCGCAACCGCTCCTCCCGCCACGTCGGCGCTGGCCTGGACTCCGACATGCTGCGCATGGCGCACGAGCTTTCCCTCATGGAGCAGGGCTCGAGCAAGCACGCCCGCACTCGCGCGCCGCGCACCGCCGGCCCGGGACGCGACCGTTCCTTCCGCACCTACCCCGACCACGTGGAGCGGATGGCCGACCGCTCGCAGCACATCCTCTCCACGCGCTGAGCTGATCCCCCTTCGCCAGTCTCGCCCTCAGGGCAGAAACGGCGGGCGTGTCACGCGACACGCCCGCCATTTCTGACTCCAGGGCAGGGCTCAGGCCGTAGAGGACTCCCCGGTCATGACCACCGCGCGCCCGGCCTCGAGCCGGGCGACGGGTACCCGGAAGGGTGAGCAACTGACGTAGTCCAGGCCGACCTCGTGGAAGAAGTGGATCGACTCGGGGTCTCCGCCGTGCTCCCCGCATACCCCGGCCTTGAGGTCGGGGGTGGTCGAGCGGCCGTTCGCGACTCCCTGGCGCACCAGCTCTCCGACGCCGAGCCCGTCGAGGGTCTCGAAGGGGGAGATCGTCAGCACGCCGTTGTCGAGGTACTGGGGGAAGAACTCGGTCTCGACGTCGTCGCGGGAGAAGCCCCAGGTCGTCTGGGTCAGGTCGTTGGTGCCGAAGGAGAAGAAGTCGGCCTCGTGGGCGATCCGGTTCGCCGTCAGCGCCGCCCGGGGCAGCTCGATCATGCACCCGATCGGCAGGTCAAGGGCCTGGCCGGAGGACTCGGCGACCTCCGCGAGGATCTGCTCGGCCTGCTCCCGCACGAGGTGCAGCTCTCGCCGTGACCCGATGAGCGGGACCATGATCTCCGGCTGGGGATCCTTGCCCTGCCCGCGCAGCTCGACGACGGCCTCGGCGATCGCCCGGATCTGCAGGCCGAACAGCGCCGGGTACTTCAGCCCCAGGCGCACCCCGCGCAGACCGAGCATCGGGTTCTGCTCGTGGGTGGAGCGCACCGCGTCGAGCAGCACCCGGTCGCGCTCGACCCCTTCGCCGCTCTCGCCGCGCTCCTGGGCCAGCGCGACCCGCACCGCGAGCTCGGTCTCGTTCGGCAGGAACTCGTGCAGCGGCGGGTCGAGGAGGCGGATCGTCGTCGGCAGGCCGTCCATGGCCTCCAGCAGCTCGACGAAGTCGGCCCGCTGCACCGGCAGCAGCTCCATGATCGCGGCCTCGCGCGTCTCGGCGGAGTCGGCGAGGATCACCCGCTCGATGTACTCGCGCCGCTCGCCGAGGAACTGGTGCTCGGTGCGGCACAGGCCAATACCCTCGGCGCCCCGGTCCCGGGCCCGCTCGGCGTCCTCGCCGGTGTCGGCGTTGGCCCGCACCCGCAGCCGGCGCCGGTCGTCGGCGTGCTGCAGCAGGCGGTCCACGGCCTCGATGAGCTCACGGGTGTCGTCGTCCTCGGCCTTGGCCCGGGCGCTCTCGAGTCCCTCGGAGATGTAGGTCATGACGGGCGAGTCGATGACATCGACCGCCCCGAGGTAGATCTCGCCGGTCTTGCCGTCGATCGCGATGGTGTCGCCCTCGCTGACGATGGTGTCACCGACGGTGATCGTCCGCTCCGCCACCGAGATCGCCAGGTCCTCGGCCCCGACCACGGCGCACATGCCCATGCCCCGGGCGACGACCGCGGCGTGCGAGGTCTTGCCGCCCCGCGCGGTGAGCACGCCGACCGCGGCGATCATCCCCGGCAGGTCCTCCGGCGAGGTCTCTCGCCGGACGAGGATGACGTCGACCCCTTCGGCCTTCTTGGCCTCGGCGGAGGCGTTGTCGAAGACGACTGCCCCGACCGCGGCGCCGGGGGAGGCACCCATGCCGGTGGCGAGCAGGCTGCGCTTGGCCTCCTTGTCGAACTGCGGGAAGAGCAGCTGACCGAGCTGCTCGCCGGTGACCCGCTCCAGCGCCTCGTCCATCGTGATGAGCTGCTCGTCGACGAGCTGGGTGGCGACCCGGAAGGCCGCGGCGGCGGTGCGCTTGCCGACCCGCGTCTGCAGCATCCACAGGTGCCCGCGCTCGATCGTGAACTCGATGTCGCACAGGTCGCGGTAGTGGGTCTCGAGCCGGCGCATCGCCGTGCGCAGCTCGCGGTAGGCGGCCTCGTCGATCTCCTTGAGCTCGGCCAGGGCCAGGGTGTTGCGGATGCCGGCGACGACGTCCTCGCCCTGGGCGTTGGGCAGGTAGTCGCCGTAGACGCCGGAGTGCCCGGAGGAGGGGTCGCGGGTGAAGCACACACCCGTGCCGGAGGTCTCGCCGAGGTTACCGAAGACCATCGCCTGGACGTTCACGGCCGTGCCGAGGTCGTCCGGGATGCGCTCGCGGCGGCGGTAGAGCGTCGCCCGCTCGGTGTTCCAGCTGCGGAAGACCGCCTCGATCGCCATGTCGAGCTGCTTGCGCGGGGTCTGCGGGAAGGGCCGCCCCGTCTCGCGCTCGATGATCTCCTTGTAGTCCTTGACCAGGCCGCGCAGCTGCTCGGCGTCGAGGTCGACGTCGGTGCTCACGCCGGCGGCGTCCTTGCGCGCCTCGAGCGCGTCGGAGAAGAGCTCGGAGTCCAGGTCGAGCACCGTCTTGCCGAACATCTGGATCAGCCGCCGGTAGGAGTCCCAGGCGAAGCGCTCGTCGTTGGCGAAGTCGGCGAGCGACTGCACGGTGTCGTCGTTGAGCCCGACGTTGAGCACCGTCTCCATCATCCCGGGCATCGAGAACTTCGCCCCGGAGCGCACCGAGAGCAGCAGCGGCTCCTCGGAGTCGCCGAGGGTGCGTCCGATCTGGTCCTCGACGTCGCGCAGGCTGCGGGTCACCTCGACCCGGACCTCCGGGGGCACCTTGCCCTCGCTGAGGAAGGCGCGGCAGGCGTCGGTCGAGATGGTGAAGCCCGGCGGCACCGGCAGCCCCAGCTTGACCATCTCGGCGAGGTTCGCGCCCTTGCCGCCGAGCAGGTCCTTCTGGTCGCGGTCGCCCTCGCTGAACATGTACACGTACTGGCTCATCGCTCTCCTCCGCTGCCAGGCGCGCCGTCGCGCCGGGATTGGTATGGAGCCATCTTGGCACCCGGTGCGAAGGGGGGAGCAGCCCGGTTCCTCGGTCAGGGATGGGCGAAGCTGCTCAGGGCCTCGCCGGTGAGCCGTTGCGTCGTCCACGCAGACATCGGGGTCGCGCCAACGGCGCGGTAGAAGGCGATCGCGGGCTCGTTCCAATCCAGCACCGTCCACTCGAACCGCGGGTAGCCGCGATCGACGCAGACCCGGGCGAGGGTGCGCAGCAGCTCCACCCCGAGACCGGAGCCGCGGTGAGCCTCCTCGACGTACAGGTCCTCCAGCCACATCCCGGGCCGCCCGGTCCAGGTCGAGAAGGTGAGGAACCACAGGGCCATCCCGACGACCCGGCGGGTCCCCCCTTCGCCCTCCTGCGGTCCGCCCTCGGCGACATGGCAGAAGGCGACCGGCGCACCGTCGGCTGGGAAAAGGGCCTGGCGAAGGGAGTCTGCCGTCGCCTCGACGGCGTCCGGCTCACGCTCGTAGGTCGCCAGCTCGTGGATCAGGCGGAGGATGTGGGGGATGTCGGCCTCGGTGGCCTCACGGACGCGGGTCATGGGCTCAGCCTGCCCTGCGGTGCACCGCGACGGACACCCCGAGGACGACGAGCCCGGCCAGCGCCAGCCCGGCTCCGACCGCCGCAGGCGCGCGCCAGCCCCAGCCGAGGTCGAGGACCACCCCGCCGAGCCAGGCGCCGAAGGCGTTGGCGAGGTTCAGGCTCGCGTGGTTGCCGGCCGCGCCGAGGGAGCGGGCCTGTCCGGCCACCGACATCAGCCGCAGCTGCAGGGCGACTACGAAGACCGACGTGGTCGAGCAGGTGAGGAAGAGCGCGATGCCGATGAGCACCGGTGACCCGGCGACGAGGGTGAAGAGGACGAGCCCGGCGATCATCGCCAGGGCCGACCCGACGAGGCTGCGCAGCACGGAGATGTCGACCAGCCGGCCGGCGACGAGGGTCCCGGCCAGCGCGCCGAGGCCGAAGATCGCGAGGTACACCGGGACGACAGAGGCGGAGACCCCGGTCTCGTTCTGGAGGGTGGGCGAGATGTAGCTGAACATCGAGAACATCCCGCCGAAGCCGACCGCCCCGACGAGCAGGGTGAGCCAGAACTGCAGGTTGCCCAGGGCGCCGAGCTCGGCCCGCGCGCCCGCGCTGTCGTCGCTCGGGATCCTCGGGACGGCGACGAGGAGGGCGAGGACCGTCACGACACCGACGACCGCGACGCTCCAGTACGCGGCCCGCCAGCCCCAGGTCTGGCCGAGCCAGGTGGCGATGGGCACGCCCGCGACGTTGGCGATGGGGATGCCGAGCATCACCCGGCTGACCGCGGTGCCGCCGCGGCCGGGGGCGGCCAGGTCGTAGGCGACGATCGAGGCGACCCCGAAGAACGCGCCGTGCGGCAGCCCCGCGAGGAGCCGGGCGACGAAGAGCAGGCCGTAGCTGCCGGCCAGCGCGCTCGCGGCGTTGCCGACGACGAAGAGCACCATGAGCGCGATGAGCAGGCCACGGCGGGGGATGCGGCTCCCGAGGACGGCGATGACCGGTGCGCCGATCACGACGCCGAGGGCGTACGCCGAGATGGTGTGCCCGGCCTGGGGGATCGAGACGTCGATGCCCTCGGCGATCTCGGGGAGGAGGCCCATCGTGACGAACTCGGTGGTGCCGATGCCCACCCCGCCGATGACCAGGGCGGTCAGCGCCGCGGCGATCCGCCGGGTGCTGACGTCTGGTGCGGGGGCGGCGGTCACCGGCTGATTCTGCCCCGGTGAGCGCCGTTCGGCAGAACCGACGCCGATGTCGGGGGTTCGTGCCACGATGGTCACATGTCCCACGCCGGTGGTCCCTATGGTTCCGACGCCCCACCGCCGCCCCCGCCCGGCCAGGGCGCCGGCGGCGGGTACGGCGGCTACCCAGGCCCCGCTGGTGGGCCCGGCGAGGCGGGGTACGGCCCTCCGGGCGACGGCGGATACGGCCCGCCGGGTGGTGGCTACCCCCCGCACGTCGACGGGTATGGCGAGCAGCCGCCGAAGAAGCGCAACACGCTGCTCATCGGCGCGCTCATCGGTGGGGCGCTCCTGCTCCTCCTCTGCTGCGGCGGCGTGGTTGCTCTCGGGATGATGGGTTCGTCGGGATTCGACGAGGCGCCCGGGGAGACCACCTCCGCGACGTCCGAGCCGAGCGAGAGCCCGACCAGCTCCGAGACGCCCACGCAGTCCGAGACGCCGACCAGCTCGGCGTCGCCGAGCGAGTCCGAAGGATCGGCGAGCGAGGGTGAGGACCTCGGCTTCCCGGACGAGTTCGACGGGTGGCAGCGCAGCGACCAGCAGGCCAGTGCCCCGCAGGGCTCCCAGGGTGCGATCTATACCAAGGACGACAAGGCGATCGTCGTCGTCGCCACCGACGACGCCCCGGGCGCCATGGACGGCTTCAAGATGGTGTGGAGCGACGACAAGGACGTCGACGGCGGGGTGTGCGGCAAGATCGTCTCGCAGACCCAGTGCGCGGCGACCGACGACGGGACGATCTTCATCCTCAACGACACCGACGGTGGCGACTTCGAGCAGGTCATGGGCACCCTCCAGGCCTTCCTCGACGCGCGCTGACCCGCGCTTCGCGCTACCCCAGGACCACCGCGGTCGGTGACCCGGTGGCGATGCGCTCCCCGAGCCTCCCGGCCCCGGGGCCGCGCCAGCGCACCCGCGTCACGGCGTGGCCGCGCTCGCAGGCCACCCACACGTCGTCGCCGTCGACCACGAGGTCCCGCGGCCACGCGCCGTGGGCCGGGACGTCGCGCACCGCGGTGAGCGAGCCGGCCCCCCGGTCCAGGGCGAAGACGCTGACCCGGTCGGCGCCCCGGTTGCCCACGAGCACGTGGTCGTCGTCGGTCAGCCGCACCGCCGAGGGCAGGTTGGCGCCGCCTTCGTCGCTCGACTCATCGGGCGCCACCGGCTCGACCAGGCTGGGTCGCTGACCGAGTTGCTGCCACCCCTTCGCCTCGTCCCACCGACCCAGCCAGAGCTCGCTGCTCAGCTCGCCGACGACGAGGAGGAGGTCACCGGCGAGCATCAGGTGCCGCGGGCCGAAGCCTGGTGGCACCTCGATGACGTCGCCGCCGCGGGTGAGCCGGCCCTCGCGCAGCGCGAGCCGGTGCACGACGTCCGCGCCGAGGTCGGGGACGAGCACCTCGCCCCGCGTCTCGTCGAGGACCACCTGGTGCGGGTGCGAGCCGTCCTGCCGGTCGGCCCGCGGACCGAGCGGCAGCCCGCCGAGGTCGACCTCGTCGACGACCCTCCCGGGCGCACCGTCGGTCAGCTCGACGGTGGTGACCCGACCGGTGCCGTAGTGCGCGACCGCCAGGAGCGAAGGGGTGAGCCGCGCCGCGTGGCAGGGCCACCCGGCGCCGGTGCGGCCCGCGGCGAGAGATCCATTCGGTCCGAGGAGGGTCAGCTCACCCCCTTCGGACTCGCTGACGGCCAGGACCCCGTCGCCTACCGGCACGAGCCAGCTCGGCGATGGCACACCTCCGGTGACCACGCGCTGCCGTCCGGTCGAGAGATCGACCCGGGTCACCCCTTCGCCCTCGCCCATCTCGCCGGTGTAGCAGCCGATCCACATCGCCGTCATCGCACCGACCCTAGGGCGCCGTAGGCTGCGAGCATGGCCAACCGCTGCGAGCACATCACGACCACCATCGACGCGGGAGTGGCGACGGTGCGCCTCGACCGGCCGGAGAAGCTCAACGCGCTGACCCTGCCGATGCTCGACGCGCTCGCGAGCACCGCCCACGAGCTCGCCGACGACCGTACGCTGCGGGCGGTCGTGCTGACCGGTGCGGGCGAGTCGTTCTGCGCCGGGCTCGACTTCGCGACCGTGATGAAGGACCAGGCCGGCATCGCCAAGACCTTCGTGCCGCGGCCGTGGCGAGGCACCAACACCTTCCAGGAGGCGTGCTGGGGGTTCCGGCGCATCCCCGTGCCGGTCATCGCGGCGGTGCAGGGCAACTGCCTCGGCGGTGGGCTGCAGATCGCGATGGGCGCCGACTTCCGCATCACCGCGCCCGACGCGCGCTGGTCGGTGCTCGAGTCGCGGTGGGGGATTATCCCGGACATGAGCGGGGTGCAGTCGCTCTCCGAGCAGGTGCGCCTCGACGTGGCGAAGCGGCTCGCGATGACCGGGGAGATGCTCGACGGCGAGGAGGCCGTGCGACTCGGGGTGGCGACCGAGACCTCGATCGACCCGCTCGGACGGGCCCGCGAGCTCGTCGAGCAGCTGCTCACCCATAGCCCCGACCAGCTGGCCGCGGCGAAGCGGGTCTTTGACGACACCTGGCACCGCAGCGCCCGGCGCACCTTCGCCCGGGAGCGGATGGAGCAGCTCGGTCTGCTCCTTGCCGACAACACCCGCCGGGCGCAGCAGGCTGCCTTCGGCCGGACGACGGCCGACTACGCCGAGCGCAAGCGGGGCCTGCTGCGCTGACCGGCCGTCCACCTTCGCGCCCACGACGGTTGATCCCGCACCTGCCTTGGCAGGTGCGGGCTTGGTCGGGTACGTGCCTTGGCAGGTGGGGCCCACCTGGGTACGTGCCTTGGCAGGTGCGGACGGGGGTCGGGGCGATTTGGGATGATGAGGGTGTGAGCGAGCACCCGCACAGCCCGTTGATGCCCGAGCTGCCCCACGACTGGATCGCCTCTCCACCGACGGAGTCCGACACCGAGGACATCGCGCGGATGGCCACCGCGGCCAAGCAGCGCGCCACCGGGTCCGGCTCGGTGAGCGCCGACGAGGTCGGCATGGAGGTCTGGGGGCTGGGGTCATGGACCCGGCGCCAGCTGGTGGTCCGTGACGGCGAAGGGGGAGATGCTCGCCTCCTCGCGTGGGTCCGGGTGCACGACCGGGCCGCGGGCCGCACGAACATCGATCTCACCCTCGCGCCCGAGGCCACCGACCGCGACGAGCTGGCCTCAGCGCTGCTCGCGTGGTGCGAGGAGATCGCCGCCCGGATCGCCGTCGAGCGCGGCCTGGGCGGCACCCTCATCGACGTGAGCGTGCACAGCGCCGACAAGGAGTACCAGCGCTTCCTCGAGGCCGCCGGATTCGACCTCACCCGGAGCTGGCTGCAGATGAGCCGGCCGGTGACCCCCACCGACCGCGACCTGCCCGCCCCCCGGGAGGGGACGCGGGTGCGGCGGGTGGCCGAGCATGACGACGGGACCCCGGTCGCCGCGGACATCCAGACCGTGCATCTCATGCTCGAGGAGTCCTTCGCCGACCACTTCAACTCCTACCGCGAGTCCTTCCCGGAGTTCCTCCACCGGCAGCGAGAGGTTCCCGGCCACCGGTGGGACCACTGGTGGATCTCCGAGGTCGAGGAGGACGGCACCTGGTTGCCCGGCGGAGCGGTCGTCTCCTCCGTGCTGCCCGCAGACGACTCAGGGGTCGAGGGCAGCTACCTCGACTACATCGGGGTGCACCGCCTGGCCCGTGGCCGGGGTGTCGCCAAGGCGCTGATCCACGCGGTCATCCGGGACGCCGCCGAGCTGGGGCGCAACCGGGTCACCCTCGAGGTCGACGCCGACAGCCCGACCGGCGCCGACGGGCTGTACCAGGCGATGGGGTGGAGCACGTCCTACCGCACCCAGTCGTGGCACAAGACGGTCGACGTCGACGGGGTCGATGCCCCCATCCCCGAGGCCCGGGCCTACGACGAGGGCTGACCTCGGCAGGCTCCCGCCGACTCCCGATACCCGCCGGGGTCAGGAGTCGGCAGTGGTGTCAACGACGGCGTCGAAGGTGAAGTCGAAGCCGCGCAGCCGCTCGATGAGCGGCTCGGCCATCGCGACCGCGGTGGTGAGCACGCCCCCTTCGCCACGCGCCTCGTCGGCCGCGAGGCACAGGGCCGACTGGCCGAGCATGATCGCCGTGCCGTTGTAGCCCGGGTCGTACGGCGCGGCGACCGTGGTGCGCACGGTCTGACCGGACGTCGTCTCGGCGACGATCTCGAGCCGGAAGCGGCCCTTGGCCCGGCTGTCCTCGTCCGGGCCCTCGCCCGGCGCGGGCAGCGCCTTGTCGAGCAGGGCACGGGTGGGGCCGAACGCCATGCCGCCGAGCATCCCGAGCAGGCCGACGCTCATCCCGGTGGCCATCATCGGCGAGGTGACCTTCGTGCCGAAGTCGGTCACCTCGGCGTAGCGGAAGTCGCGCCCGTACGCCCAGTCGAGCAGGGCGTTGCTGCGGCGCACGACCCGCGTGTTGTAGGCGGCCATGACGAAGGGGCCGGTCCAGCGCCCGTCCTCCGTGCGCCGCACCGGGAGCGAGCCGGTGATCTTGTCCAGGACCCGCGCCGGGGTGCTCTGGTCGCTGCTTCGGCGAGTCCGCCGCGAGCTGGGCTCGGCTGCCCGGTCGGGGCTGAGCGCGTACGGGTCGGCGGCGGTGCGGCGGGCCACCTTGTCCGAGCTGTCGATGGCCTGCTGGCGCATCGAGTCGATCGTCCCGCCGCTCAGCCCCCCGCGCAGCGAGCGCACGAAGAGCACGGTCCGGGTCAGCTCGCCGAGGCCGCGCTCCCGGGCCTCCTGAGCGGTGAGCCAGACGCCGAGGTCGGAGGGGATGGAGTCGAATCCGCAGGACGGGACGATCCGCGCTCCCGTGCTCGCGGCCAGCTCGTGGAAGGCGTCGGCGACGTCGCGGACGAAGAGCACCTCGCCGGTGAGGTCGCAGTAGTCGGTGCCCGCCTCGGCGCAGGCCCGGACGACCTCCTTGCCATAGCGCACGTACGGGCCGACGGTCGTCGCGACAACCCGGGTGCGGGCGGCGAGGGCGTCGCAGCCGGCGCTGTCGGAGGTGTCGAGGACGATCTGCTCCCAGGTGTGGGCCGCGCCTCCGAGCCGCTCGACGAGGGCCGCGAGCTTGGCGCGGGAGCGACCGGCGATGCCGATGCGAAGGTCGGCGGGAGCGTGGTCGCGCAGGTGCGCGGCCGTCAGCTCGCCGACGAAGCCGGTCGCTCCGAGGAGGACGAGGTCGAGGTCTCGAGTGGTCTTGGCCATGGAGGCACGATACGGACTGCGGCGAAGGGGGAGTGCCCCCTGGCCGAAACCCCCGCTGGTCTTCCGGGAGGGGCAGGATGGTGAGACGCCCGCGGCACGGGTGCCGCGGGCCCGATCCGAAGGAGGCAGAGGATGACTCAGCCAGGCGACGAGGAGATCAAGCCCGGTCACGGCCCCGCCGACGGCGGCGCTGGTGACGGTGGCGCCGATGGTGGCGCGGACGGCGGCGCCGGTGACGGTGGCGCTGACGGCGGTGCTGGTGACGGCGCTGCTGGTGACGGTGGCGCCGATGGCGGTGCTGGTGACGGCGCTGCTGGTGACGGTGGCGCCGATGGCGGTGCTGACGGCGGTGCTGGTGACGGCGCTGCTGGTGACGGTGGCGCCGATGGCGCTGCTGGTGACGGCGCTGCTGGTGACGGTGGCGCCGATGGCGGTGCTGGTGACGGTGGTGCCGACGGCAGCGCGTCCCCGGTCGAGCGTGGCCTCTGAGTGAGCGCCACGACTCCCGTCAGTGAACAGGCGGGCCGGCCCGGTGCTCCCACCGGTCTGGCCCGCCTCGTCGCGATCGACCGCGACGAGTTCGCCGATCAGCACTGGGGTACCCAGCCCCTGCTCTCCCGCGCCGGTGAGCTGCCCGCCCCCTTCGCCGACCTCCTCTCCAACGACGCGGTCGACGAGCTGCTCTCCCGCCGGGGGCTGCGCACCCCCTTCGTCCGGGTCGCCAAGGGCGGGCGCACCATGGCCGAGCGTGACTTCACCCGGCCGGGCGGCACCGGAGCGATGGTCGCCGACCAGGTCAGCGACACCGATCTCACCCGGCTCTTCGCCGACGGCCACACCATCGTGCTTCAGGGGCTGCACCGGACCTGGGGGCCGCTGACCGACTTCGTCCATGACCTCGCCGATGACCTCGGGCACCCGGTGCAGGCCAACGCCTACATCACACCGCCGCAGAGCACCGGGTTCTCCGCCCACTACGACGTGCACGACGTCTTCGTCATGCAGGTCAGCGGCGAGAAGACCTGGCGCATCCACGAGCCCGTCTTGCGCGACCCGCTGCGCACCGAGCCGTGGGGCGAGCGCTCCGACGCCGTCGGGCGGCAGGCCGAGGGTGAGCCCTACCTCGAGGCGACGCTCCAGCCCGGTGACTGCCTCTACCTGCCGCGGGGGTGGCTGCACTCCGCGACCGCACTCGGCGGGGTGAGCAACCACATCACGCTCGGCGTGCACACCTGGCAGGGCGGGCACGTCCTCGACGCCGTCGTCGCCGAGGCACGGATGCTCATCGCCGACGACCCCGAGCTGCGCGCCTCCCTCGACCTCGGGGTCGACGTCGCGGATGCCGCGACCTATGGGGAGGAGATCGAGGCTGCCCGCGACGCGCTCGGCGCGGCGATGGGCCGGGTCGACCCGGCCCGGGTGGCGGCCCGGGTCGCCGCCCAGCGGCGGGGGACCGCTCGACCGTCGCCGACGAACCCGGTGCGCACCACCGAGCAGCTGGGGCAGATGCGCGCCGCTCCCGACCGGTGGCGGCTGCGTCTGCGCGAGCACCTCGACGCTCGTCTGCTCGACGGGGTGCTGCTCTCGCGGGCGGGTCGGCTGCGGATCGCCGAGGAGCACGAGGACGCGATCACCCGTCTGCTGCGCTCGGGTGCGCTCGCCGTCGACGACGTCGGCGCCGAGGTCGCGGCCCGGCTGGTCACCGCCGGTGTCGCCGTGCTCGAGCCGGCCTGACCACCGCCCGGTGCCGACTCCCACCGCCCAGGTCCGCCGCGTAGGGTCGGGTCGATGACCGACCTGCCGCCCAGCGCCGCCGACCCCGCGGCTCCCGCGGCGCGGCGGTGGCGCTGCTCGTTGGCGGCGCTCGAGCGTGGCGACCAGCGGGTGGGGACGGCGGTCCCCGCCCCACGGTGGATGCTCGTCGGCCATCGCGGGCCGTGGACCGACAAGGCCGCGACGACCCCGCCGATCCCCGACGTCCGGGGCGCCCTGGTCCGACGGCTCGACCTCGTCGGCGCCCGGCTGCAGCTCGTCCGCCGGCACGGTCGGGCGCTTGAGCAGGGCGCGGACCAGCCGGTGATCCTCGTCGACTCGGTGCGGGGCCGGGTGCTGCGCACGACCTGGCGCGATCCCGGCGACCTCGTGACGATCGCCGAGGCGTTCCAGGACGGGCTGCCTGATGTCTGCGCCGACCCGATCGTCCTCGTATGCACCCATGGCAAGAAGGACGTCTGCTGCGCCATCGAGGGCCGCCTCGTGGCGCGCGTCCTCGACGACGTCCTGCCCGGCTCGGTGTGGGAGACGACCCACCTCGGCGGCGACCGCTTCGCCGGCAACGTCGCGATCCTCCCCGACGGGTCGATGTACGGCGGGGTGGATGGCAGCACCGCTCCGGACGTCGTCATCGGTCACCTCGACGGGCGCGTCGACCTCGACCGATGGCGCGGGCGGACGGTGTGGACGGCGCCGGAGCAGGTCGCGGTGCTCGACCTCCTGCGCGAAGGGGTGAGCCTGGCCGACGTCGTCGGCGTGCGGTCCAGCCAGCTGGAGCAGCACCGCTTCGAGGTCGAGGTGCAGACCGTCAGCGGGCCGCGCTGGCGGCTCGTGGCTCGCGGATTCACCGAGCCTCACCGGCTGACCTGCAGCGGTGGTCCCGCGGTCGCCGCCCGTTGGACGGTCCTCTAAGCCTGCGGTGACGGGTCGAGCGGCCGGGTCATTCCCCCTTCGCCGAGGGGCTCTCCTCGCCCGAGTCGTTCTGCGACGAGCCGTCCTGCGACGAAGCCTGCTCCGCCGACGAGCCGAGCGGACGGGTGCTCACCCCCCGCTCCCAGCTGCACCGGCGGCCCGGCTCGGGCTCGGTCATGCTTCGTGAGGCATTGAGCACCGAGACCTCGTCGAAGTCGGGCCGGCCCTCGATGACGGCGCGGTACCGGTACCGGGTCAGGGTCTTGGCGCGGCACTCGTCATCGAGCGTCAGCACGTCGAAGGCGCTGGGCTGGCCGACGAGCTCGGCGTCCGGCCCGGTCGGCTGGAAGTACTTCAACGCCCCGCCGCCGGTGAAGCTGCCGACCTCGAGGTGGTTCCCGTCGAGGCGGGGGGTGTGGCCATGACCGTTGACGAGCAGCCGCCCGGGCACGTCGTCGAGGGCGGGACGCTCATGGCTGATGACGATGTCGGGCGCGGTGGCCTCACCGAGCGCCTCGAGCCAGGCGTCGCGGGCGGAGTGCTGCTCACCGACCTCACCGCTGTCGGAGTCGCCGTAGTAGCGCGGGTCGTTGAAGCCGCCGATGCGCAGGCCGCGTACCGAGACCTCGTGATAGCTGCCGTCGCCGGGGTCGGGCAGGACGACGCCCTCGACCTCGGCGAGCTCGCGCAGCAGGCGGGTGTCGGACGGCGAGGTCGCGTCGTGGTTGCCCCGGACGAAGACGTAGGGCACCCCGAGCGACTCGATGCCCCGGGTGATGCCCGCGATCTTGGCCTCCTCGACCGTGCCGAGGTTGATGATGTCGCCGGTGTCGACGACGACGTCGACGTCGCGCTCCTCGACGATCGTGCGCATCAGCTCGTACTGGTTGGTGCCGTGGATGTCGGAGACGAAGAGCACCGTGAGCGCCGGCGGCGTCCCCAGGGTCGACGGGGTGTACTCGTTGCTCACCGCCGCCGAGAGCGCCAGCAGGTTGCGCAGGTACGGGGTCGCCTGCGCGGACCGGGTCTCGAGATCGGTGAGCAGGTCGGAGCTGGCGGCGGCGATCTGCAGCAGGCCGGTGCTGCGGACGGCCGCGAAGTGCTCCGGCCGGTAGGTCTGGCGAGCGGTCCAGCCCACCAGCCCCGTGGTGAGCGCCCAGGCGATGGCCGTCGCGACGACCTGGGCCGCGGAGGGGCGACTCCTCCGGATCAACCAGTTCAGACCGAGCGCCGCGAGCGAGGTGCCCAGCCCCCCGAGGGCGAAGCGCACCGCGACCCCCTGCACGGCTGCGCCGATGGCCTCGCTGCGTTCCGCCTCGGTGACCATGAGCGAGGCCTGGTCGACGCGGCCTCCTGCGACGAGGTCGCCGATCTCGGGGCGCACCCGCGGCTCGACGACCACCCCGAGGGCATGCCCGGTGAACTCGGCGGCGATCGTTCCGACCACGGTGTCCGCGTGGATCGAGCTGGAGTCCGCCGGGTGCGCCGACAGCGACACGTCGGCGGCGTAGTACGAGGTGCGGACCGTCGTCGGGAAGAGCACGGTGGCTGTGATCCCGCCGTAGAGCGCCACGACCGCGACGAGGATCGCGAGGGCAGCCCGGCGCACCCCGGTGTTGCGGATCAGTGCTGGCACGGGCACACGATAGAGGCCCTGGCTGACCCTCCTTCGCTCCTCGTCGGTACCTCCCGCCATCGCACTACCCGCGGGTAGGATCGGGTCATGGACGCAGATGTCATCGTCGTCGGCCACGGCCTCGCCGGCCTGGTCGCCACCGCCGAGCTGGCCGACGCGGGCCGCACGGTCCTCCTCGTCGACCAGGAGTCCGAGGCCAACCTCGGGGGGCAGGCGCACTGGTCGTTCGGTGGGCTGTTCTTCGTCGACAGCCCGGAGCAGCGGCGGATGGGGATCAAGGACACCCCGGAGCTGGCGATGCGCGACTGGATGGGCACGGCCGGCTTCGACCGCGAGGAGGATCACTGGCCGCGCCGGTGGGCCCACGCCTACCTCGACTTCGCCGCGGGGGAGAAGCGCTCCTGGCTGCACCAGCAGGGGATGCGCTGGTTCCCGATCGTCGGCTGGGCCGAGCGCGGCGACGGGACGGCTACCGGTCACGGCAACTCGGTGCCCCGCTTCCACATCACCTGGGGGACCGGGCCGGGGGTCGTCGAGCCCTTCGCACGACGGGTGCAGGAGGCGCGCGAGGCCGGGCTGGTCACCTTCGCCCACCGGCACCGGGTCGACCGTCTGGTCGTCGAAGGGGGTGCCGTCACCGGTGTGGCGGGAGCCGTGCTCGCCGACGACGCCTCGCCGCGGGGTGAGGAGACCAACCGTGATGAGGTGGGCGAGTTCACCTTCGCGGCCGACGCCCTGCTCGTCGCCAGCGGCGGGATCGGGGGCAACCACGACCTGGTCCGCGCGGCCTGGCCGGAGCGCCTCGGGGAGCCGCCGCGGCGGATGATCACCGGGGTACCGGCGCACGTCGACGGCCGGATGATCGAGATCACCGAGGCGGCCGGCGGCCGGCTGATCAACCGCGACCGGATGTGGCACTACGTCGAAGGGGTACGCAACTGGGACCCGATCTGGCCGGGCCACGCGATCCGGATCCTGCCTGGACCGAGCTCGATGTGGTTCGACGCGACCGGGCAGCGCCTGCCGGCGCCGCTCTTCCCCGGGTACGACACCCTCGGCACGCTCGCCTACCTGCGACGCTCGGGCCACGACCACTCGTGGTTCATCACCAACACGACGATCGCCGGCAAGGAGTTCGCGCTCTCGGGGTCGGAGCAGAACCGCGACCTCACCGAGCGCTCGCTCGCCCAGGTCGCGCGGCGCCCGGTCACCCCCGTGTACCCGTCGGTGCAGGCCTTCCTCGACAAGGGCGTCGACTTCGTCCAGGCGGACACCGTCGAGGAGCTCGTCGCGAAGATGAACCTGCTGCGCGAGGACGGCGACCCCGAGCTCGACGCGGCCGAGATCGCCGCGCAGATCGAGGCGCGCGACGACCAGGTCGACAACCCGTTCAGCAAGGACGCGCAGCTCGCCGCGATGGAGGTGGCCAGCCGCTACCGGGGGGACAAGATCTCCAAGCGCACCTTCCCGCGCCACCGGATCACCGACCCCAAGCGGGGGCCGCTCGTCGGGGTCAAGCTGCACATCCTCTCGCGCAAGACCCTCGGCGGCTTCGAGACCGACCTGTCGGCGCGGGTGCTCGGCCACGACGGCGAGCCGATCCGCGGCCTGTACGCCGCGGGCGAGGCGGCCGGCTTCGGCGGCGGTGGCGTGCACGGCTACCGGGCGCTCGAGGGCACCTTCCTCGGCGGTTGCATCTTCTCCGGCCGCACGGCCGGCCGGGCGATGGCCGGCGAGCTCGCCGACTGACCCCCCTTCGCCCCCTTCGCCACCTTCGCCACCCCACCCCAGATCCGAATTTCCCTAGGTTCCTGTCAGACGCCGAGGAACTTTCTAGGGCGCCTTGTCAGAACCCTGGGCGCCTGATGTCCGGATCCACCCACGTCCGGGCCGCCGCAGCGAGATCCGCCCTGCGCGCCATCGGTGACGCCCGCGAAGGGGTGCCCCGCCCCCCGCGCCATCAGGCGCCCGGGATGCTGACAACTCGCCCGTGAACTTTCCCAGGGACCTGACAGGAACCTAGGGAAATTCGGATCTTGGGGGCGGGGCGGGGGGCGAAGGGGGGTGAGCAGCGCCCCATAAGAGGGGCGCTCGCACCTGAAGCAGCGTGGGCGCGGAGTTGTACCTCGGCCGGCTTGGGCCCTACGTCGTGAGTAGGAGCTTGCCGATGTGGCCGCTGTCCTCGAGGTCGCGGTGGGCCTGGGCGGCGTCCTCGAGGGGGTAGCGCTGGTGGACCACCGGGCGCACCTGACCGCTCTCGACCAGGGGCCAGACGTGCTCGCCGGCGGCGGCGACGATCGCGGCCTTCTCGTCCAGCGGGCGGGCCCGCAGCGAGGTCGCGATGACCGCGGCCCGCTTGGTGAGCAGCGCCGCGAGGTCGAGCTCGCCGGTGCGCCCACCCATGAGCCCGATGATCACGAGACGCCCCGACGTGGCGAGGGCCTCGACGTTGCGCGGCAGGTACTTCGCCCCGATGTTGTCGAGGATGACGTCGGCGCCGTGCCCGTCCGTGGCGTCCTTGACCCGCTCGACGAAGTCCTCGTCCTTGTAGTTGATGAGGATGTCGGCGCCGAGCTCGCGGCAGGCGTCGAGCTTGGCCTGCGAGCCTGCGGTCACCGCGACCCGGGCACCGACCGCCGAGGCCAGCTGGATAGCCATCGTCCCGATCCCCGAGGACCCGCCGTGCAGCAGGACGGTCTCACCCTGTTGCAGACCCGCGGTCATGAAGACGTTGCTCCACACCGTGCACACGACCTCCGGGAGGGCCGCCGCGTCGACCAGGGACACCCCCTTCGGCACCGGGAGCACCTGGGTGGCGGGCACGGCCACCGCCTCGGCGTAGCCGCCGCCGTCGAGGAGGGCGCAGACCTCGTCGCCGACGGCCAGCCCGCTCACCCCTTCGCCCACCTCGGCGATGGTGCCGCTGACCTCGAGACCGGGCAGCTCCGACGCCCCCTTCGGCGGCGGGTAAAGGCCCTTGCGCTGCATCACGTCCGCCCGGTTGACGCCCGCAGCGGCGACGTCGATGACGACCTCACCCGCTCCCGGCGTCGGTCGTGACGCATCGATGAGGGTGAGGACGTCGGCGTCCCCGGCCGTGGAGATCGAGATCGCGCGCATGCCCGCCTCAGTCGTTGAGGCGCTCCCTGCGCATCTCGTCGGGCAGCTGCCCGGCCGAGCGGGCATAGACCTGCGCGGCCTTGCGGGTCGCCATCGTGCGGGCGATACCCATCGCCAGACCGATCGCGGCGGCGTAGATCAGCGCCTCGATGATCGGGCTGTCGGGGTCGGTCGGGTCGATGCTCGAGTCACCACCGGCCTTGTCCCACACCGCGTCGACGACCTTGTTCGCGATCATCCCGGCGAGGATCGCCCCACCGGTGCCCATGACCTTCCAGACTGCGTTGCCCATGACTGCTCACCTTTCGCTTCTGCGATGTCTGTACCCACTCCGAACTCTGCCACAGGAGTCGACTAACATCGCTGGAGTCCGACAGGGGAGCGCAGAGCGCTGAGAGTGCGGGAGAGCCCGCAGACCCTCCAACCTGATCCGGTTCGTACCGGCGTAGGGAGTCATCCATGACGCGTACCACCACCTCCGTCCTGACCGCCGCGGTTGCCGCCGCCGCCCTGACCGGCTGCTCGCTCGGCTCGGGTGGGTCGAGCCAAGAGACGAGCGAGGGGTCGAGCTCGGCGAGCGCGTCCGCAGCAGAGAAGTCCTGCACCGGCGACGGCGAGCTCACCCTCATCACCCACGAGTCGTTCTCGCTGCCCGAGGAGCTCGTCGCCGACTTCGAGAAGAGTTCGGGCTGCACCTTGAAGACCGTGACCTCCGGCGACGCCGGGCTGCTCACCAACAAGCTCGTCCTGACCAAGGACAGCCCGGTCGCCGACGTCGTCTTCGGCATCGACAACACCTTCGCCTCCCGCGCGGTGGGCGAAGGGGTCCTCGCCGCCTACGAGCCGGAGCTGCCCGAGGGCGCGCAGGAGCACGCGCTCGCCGAGGGCGGCGACCGGCTCACCCCGGTCGACTTCGGCGATGTCTGCGTCAACATCGACGACGCGTGGTTCGAGCGCGAAGGGGTGACCCCGCCGACCACCCTCGACGACCTCACCAAGAGCGAGTACCAGGACCTCTTCGTCACCCCGGGCGCCTCGTCCTCCAGCCCTGGCCTGGCCTTCCTCCTCGCGACGATCGGGGCGAAGGGGGAGGACGGCTGGGAGGAGTACTGGCGCGAGCTCGTCGACAACGGCGCGAAGATCACCTCGGGCTGGTCCGACGCCTACGGCGTCGACTTCAGCGCCGGAGAGGGCGAGGGGGACCGGCCGATCGTCCTCTCCTACGCCTCGAGCCCGCCCTTCACCATCCCCGAGGGCAAGGACGAGCCGACCACCTCGGCGCTGCTCGACACCTGCTTCCGCCAGGTCGAGTACGCGGGGGTGATCGAGGGGACCGACCAGGCCGGCGGAGCGCAGGCCTTCGTCGACTTCATGCTCAGCGACGAGGTGCAGGCGGCCTTCCCCGAGACGATGTACATGTACCCGGTCTCCTCCTCGGTCGAGCTGCCCGAGGCCTGGGCGAAGCACGCGAAGACCGCCGACGACCCGCACCAGGTCGACCCGCAGACCATCGACGAGAAGCGGGAGAGCTGGATCCGTACGTGGACGGACATCACCAGCTGATCGGGCACGTCCGGCGCGGGCCGAGGCCCGGACCGACGGTCGCGGCGCTGCTGCTCGCGGTCGTGCCGCTGGCCTTCCTCGGGGTCTTCTTCCTCCTGCCGCTGGGCGGGATGCTCACCCGCGGCTTCGTCCCCGACGGCCAGCTGGACCTCGGCGCGGTGGGGGACGTCCTGGGCCGATCCCGCACCGCCCGGGTGGTCGGCTTCACCCTCGGGATCTCGACCTTGGCGACCGCGGTGACCCTCGCGCTCGGGCTGCCGACCGCCTTCGCCCTGCACCGGCTCGCCATCCCCGGAGCCGACGCGCTGCGAGCGCTGGTCATCATGCCCTTCGTCATGCCCGCGGTCGTCGTCGGTGTGCTCTGGCGCGGGCTGCTGGCCAGCTCCGGACCCCTCGGCTGGCTCGGCCTCGACGGGTCGTGGGTGGCGATCCTTCTCGCCATGGTCTTCTTCAACGTCGCGGTCGTCGTGCGCACCGTCGGCGCTGCGTGGGACGGGCTCGATCCGCGCACCGCTGAGGCGGCGGCCGCCCTCGGGGCGCCGCCGCTGCACGTGCTGCGTACGGTCCTCCTGCCGGCGCTGCGGCCGGCGATCCTCTCTGCGGCGAGCGTGGTCTTCCTCTTCTGCTCCACCGCCTTCGGGGTCGTCCTCACCCTCGGCGGGCTGCGCTACGCCACGATCGAGACCGAGATCTACTTCCTCACCACCTCACTGCTCGACCTGCAGGGCGCCGCGGTCCTCTCGGTGCTCCAGCTCGTCGCCGTCGTCGCTCTGCTCTGGGTGACCGAACGAGCCCGCCGGGCCGGCCGCGGGGTGCGACGGCGCGGGCGAAGGGAGAGCCGCAGGCTCCCCCTTCGCCGTCACCACCTGCCGGCCCTGGCCGTCCTCGGCGCCGTGATCGCGCTCATCCTCGCGCCGCTGCTCGGTGGCCTGGCCCGCTCGCTGCGGCGCGGCGGGGAGTGGACGCTGGCGAACTACGCCGATCTCGCGCTCGCCCAGCCCGGGGTCGGGGTGAGCGGCTGGCAGGCGCTCGGCACGTCGTGGCGGATCGCGGTCGACGCGGCGCTGCTGTCGGTGGTGCTCGGGCTGCTCGTCTCGCTCGCGGTGACCCGGCGACCGAGGTCGCGGACGGGGCGGTCGCTGCTCGCGGGCCTCGACGCGGCGTTCATGCTGCCGCTCGGGGTGTCCGCGGTGACGATCGGATTCGGCTTCCTCATCACCCTCGACCGACCGCCGCTGGACCTGCGGTCCTCACCGGTGCTCATCCCGATCGCGCAGGCGATGGTGGCGCTGCCGCTCGTGGTCCGCACGATCGCCCCCGTGCTGCGGCATGTCGATCCGCGGCAGGGGGAGGCGGCGGCCACCCTCGGGGCGGGTCCGCTGCGGCGCTGGGTGACCGTCGAGCTGCCCGTGCTGTGGCGGCCCCTGCTCGCGGCGGTCGGCTTCGCGCTCGCGGTCTCGCTCGGGGAGTTCGGGGCCACGTCGTTCCTCATCCGCCCCGACGACCCGACGATGCCCGTGCTCGTGTACCGGCTCATCGGCCGGCCCGGGGCAGCGGAGCAGGGGACGGCGATGGCGGCAGCGGTCGTGCTCGCGGCGGTTACCGTCGCGGTCATGGCGCTGGTGGAGCGGTTGCGGATCAGCTCGGTGGGGGCGTTCTGATGGGTGGGGTCCCTTCGAGGCTCGCTGGCGCTCGCACCTCAGGGAGCGGGAAGGGTCTGCGCTGCGAGGACGTCTCGGTCACCTTCGGGGAGCTGCGGGCGGTGGACCACGTCGACCTGGCCGTCGCGCCGGGGGAGGTGGTCGCGGTGCTCGGTCCGTCGGGGTGCGGCAAGTCGACGCTGCTGCGGGCAGTCGCCGGGCTGGAGCCGCTCGCGAGCGGGCGGGTGCTCTGGCACGGTGAGGACCTCGCCGGGACGGCGACCCATCGGCGTGGCTTCGCGATGATGTTCCAGGACGGGCAGCTCTTCGGGCACCTGAGCGTCGCGCGCAACGTCGGCTACGGGGCGCGGCTTCGGGGTCTGCGTGGATCGGCGCTCGATGCGGAGGTCGCGCGGCTGCTTGACCTCGTCGGGCTCTCCGGGCGTGGGGAGGACGATCCGCTCACCCTCAGCGGCGGGCAGCAGCAGCGGGTGGCGCTGGCTCGCTCGCTCGGTGCCGGGCCGCGGCTCATCCTGCTCGACGAGCCACTCTCGGCGCTGGACCGTGAGCTGCGCGAGCGTCTCGCGGCGGACCTTCGCTCGGTGCTGGCCGACTCCGGCACGAGCGCGATCCTCGTCACCCACGACCACGGTGAGGCCGAGGTGATCGCCGACCGGGTGGTGCAGATGGAGGCCGGTCGGCTCGCGAGCACGGCGCCGTAGGCATCAGGGTCTCGGTCGACTCCGCTGTTGCCCCAGATGCTGGGGCAACGGCGAAGCGTCCCGACCTGGCCCGTCGGCTCGCCGCGGCTGCACCTCGTCGCCGATGCACAGCCAGCCCGGGCCCTCCGGGACGAGCCGCAGGCCGAACCACGTCGCTGCATCCCATCGCCGCCGGACGGACAGGGTGCGCAACGGCTCCGGACCCGCCTCGCCCGTGACCGGGTCGACCGAGGTGACGGCGCACCGGTCGCACAGCGCGCTCACCCGGTAGGTCACCTCACCCAGGCGCACCCGCTGCCACTGGTCCTCGGCGAAGGGGAGGTCCCCGTCGATCACGACGTTCGGCCGAAAGCGACCCATGGCCAGGTCCTCGCCAGCGGGGTCCCCCCTTCGCTTGGCCTCCTCGTTGGCCCAGTCCTGCAGCTGCCGCAGCGACGCCCGACTGGTCAGGACGAGCGGGGAGGACCACGACAAGGTCAGGCAGTCCCCGTCCTGACCGCCGAGGGCGGCGGGATCGGGCGGCTCGCCGGATCGGGCTGCCAGAACAGGCGAAGGGGGCGACCCACCCCTTCGCTGATCCAGTCGTCGACGTCTCCGCCGGCCGGGATACCGCTCGCTCCCGGTGCGCCCCCGATCGGCACGGGACGGCCCGTCGGCGGGGTCACCGTGCGGGTTCGGCTGCCCGCCCGGATCGTCACCGCACCCGATGCGTCGTCGCTCGTCGCCGCGAGCCGAAGGAGCCTGCGGTCGAGGAGGGCCGTCATCTTGTGGCCGCCCGGGTCGACCAGGCCCCACCGGCGGTCGCCGGCCAGCCCCCACGGCTCGACCCGCGCCCGGGTCGCGGCCTGACCGGCGAGGGACTTGACCGGGTAGACCCAGATGTCGGTGACCTGCACGGGTCCATCGTCGAGGATGACCGTTCGTCTGATGTTCCCCGGGGATCTGCGACGGGGCGGGGCTCTGGCACGATCGAGGGGCATGAGCCGTCTACTCCTCGTCCATCACAGCCCCACCCGGTCGATGCAGGCGCTGCTTGAGTCGGTGCTCGCCGGTGCCCGGGACGACCAGATCGAGGGCGTCGAGGTCGTGAAGCGTCCCGCGCTCGAGGCGACGGCCGAGGATGTGCTTGCGGCCGATGGATACCTGCTCGGGACGCCGGCGAACTTCGGGTACATGTCGGGTGCGCTGAAGCACTTTTTCGACAGCACCTTCTTGCACGTCGGCGGGGCGCTGGGGGAGGACGGTCAGGGTTCCGGGGACGGCGGCCAGGTCAAGAAGCCCTTCGGCCTCTATGTCCACGGGCGCTACGACACGACCGGCGCGGTGCGCTCGGTGCACGGCATCGTCTCCGCGCTCGGATGGCGCCAGGCCTTCGACGACGTCGAGGTGATGGGCGAGGTCGACGATGCGGCGCGCGGCCGAGTCCAGGAGCTCGGGGCGACACTCGCCGCGCTGCTCAGTCCGTAGCTGGTCGGTGCATCGCTGGTCGGTCTGCGCAGGAGCGCGGACGGGTCAGGAGTCGCGGGCGCAGGAGCGCGACCGGGTCCAGCGGTCGCGGGCGGGGCGTAGACGCGTCAGGCGTGGCGCGGGGTGTAGCGGCTGTGCCGCGGGGCATGCTGCCGGTTCGCGATGGACCGCGCGGTCATCAGCGAGCAGACGATGAGGGCGTAGCCGCCTAGCCAGGCCCAGCCACCGATCAGCCCGATCACCGCGCCGAGCAGGACGATCGCGCTGATCATGACCGCCAGAGCGATGAGGTTGCGCCGCACGGCGTCGGCGGACGCGGCGCTGGCGTGGCGGCTGCGCCCCCGGGCCCGACCCGCCGGCGTGGACGCTGCGGGTGCCGCGGTGGGCTCCGGTGCTGCGGTGGGCGCCGGTGCCGCGGTCGGCACGGGTGCGGCTGCTGCGGGTTCGGGCATGGGCCTCGCCTGGAGGTGATCGAGCGTGACCGGTACGAGGACGGCGCCGCCGGTGGCCAGTCGCGGGATGATGGCGGTGTCGACGTCGTCCTCGTCACCGGCGAACCACTCGTCGAGCATCTCGACCTCGACCTGGTCGACGGCCCGGTCGACCTGAGAGTCGGACCACGACTTAGGCGCCTGCTCGCGTGGTGCCGTCTGCTGTCCGACTCGGGTCCGCTGCGCCATGCGGGCCATCATGACGGGTCATCACCCTCCCGGGCGAGGGCGGCACGCCGGAGGGCGGAGACGTTCTGCTGTTGTGCATCTCGCGTTCGCCGGCGCCGACCCAGCTCGGCCCGTGCGGCGTCGGCGCGCTCCCGTGCCACGCGGAGTGCCTCCTGGGCGCGAGCGAGCTCTGCCTGGGCCTCGTCGAGCGCCTCTTGAGCAGGGACGATGTCGGCCTCGGCGGTCTGGAGGCGCACGACCGCCGCTGCCAGCTCGTCCTGCGCCCGCTCGTCCTGCGCCGCCTCCGATGAGCCCGCCTCAGACGAGCAGGGGTCAGCCGACTCACCGCCCCCGTCGGCCGGGACGAGCCGCAGGTGCGCCCGCGTCGCGACCGCGTCGTCCAGATCCACCTCACCGAAGCCCGAGTAGCTCAGCGACCGGACGAGCATCCCCGAGGCCAGCGCGGCCGCGCTGCCCGCGTCGGCGAGCGCGGCGATGACGGTGGCGCTCACCTCGTCGACCCCGCTCGCCGGCAGCGGTCGCTCACGCTCTCGCGCGACGCCCTCCACCCCGGCGACCACGCGGGTGAGCAGCTCCTCCCGCTCCTGCCGCAGCTCACGCAGGGCGCGGGCATCCCCCTTCGCCTGCAGGCTGCGCATCGCCGACCCCAGTCGCTGCACGTCAGCGATCAGCCCGGGGTCCTCGCGGACGAGCTGGTTGAGCAGCCACGCCGAGACCGTTGGCTTGCGCAGCCGCCGGACCTGCGCCGCCTCGTCGGTATCGGCGACGAGACGGGCGACCCGGGTGCGGGTCGGCACGAAGTCGGCCAGCTCGCAGCCGTACAGCTCGGTCACCGCCTCGTCGAGATCCACGCGTCGATCCTGCCCGACCTGCCCGATCCCGCGCTCAGCAGCCGTCGGCGATCCGCTGCAGCCGCTCCCGGTAGTCCGCCCACCACTGCTCGTCGTGCTCGGGGACGTTGCTCATCCCCGGCCGCAGACCGACGTCCCCGTCGAGCTGCTCGCGCAGGATGTCGGCGTGCCCGGCATGCCGGGCGACATCGGCCGAGACGTGCGCGATGAGCCGTCGCAGGGTGGGGTGACGCCGGTCTTCGGGCCACCACGGCACGGTCGCCGTCGCGTCCAGGTCGGTGCTCGCGAAGGTCTCGTCCGCCTGCGCCCAGGCGGTCCGGGCGAGCGCGACGATGTCGGCCGCGGACTCCCCTTCGCCGGCGTACATATCGAGGTTGTCGTCGATGTCGCTCTCGTCCTGCGCCCACGGGTACGGCACCGGGCTGGGCCGGTCGAAGCAGTCGCCGAAGTACCCCAGCTCGACGAAGGCGCAGTGCTTGACCAGGCCGAGGAGGTTGGTGCCGGTCCGGGTGAGCGGGCGGCGCTGGTCGCGCTCGGAGAGTCCCTCCAGCTTGAGCAGCAGGGCTGCCCGGGACGTGCGAAGGGGGATGAGCAGCTCCTCCGTCTCAGGTGTCATGACGCCTCCTCCGTGCGCGCTCATCGCGGATAGCGTGAGGCTATGCCCCTGGAGCCCCTGCCGGACCGTGACCTGCGCCGCGTGCTGTGCGTCGTCGCCCACCCCGACGACATGGAGTACGGCACCTCCGCCGCGATCTCCGCCTGGACCAGGCGAGGCGTCGAGGTGACCTACCTGCTGCTCACCAGCGGCGAGGCCGGTATGCAGGTCCCGCCGGATGAGGTCGGTCCGGTCCGAGCACGGGAGCAGGCCGCCGCGTGCGAGCAGGTGGGGGTCTCGAACCTGCGCATCCTCGACCACCCGGACGGGATGCTCGTCTACGGCCTCGAGCTGCGCCGCGACGTCGCCCGGGTGATCCGAGAGGTGCGGCCGGACGCGGTCGTCACGACGAACTTCGACGTCGAGGCATACGGCGGGCTGAACCAGGCCGACCACCGGGTCGCCGGCCTGGTGACCGTCGACGCGATCCGCGACGCGGACAACACCTGGGTCTTCCGTGAGCTGGCCGACGAGGAGGGCCTGGCGAAGTGGGGGACAGGCTGGCTGCTCGTCGCGGGCCACCCCGAGCCCACGCACGGGGTCGAGGTCCAGGCGCGGGACGTCGAGTCGAGCGTCGCCTCGCTCTCCTGCCACGAGGCCTACCTCGCCGCGCTGCCCGGCCATCCGGCGCCGGAGGAGTTCATCCCGGAGATCCTCCGCCAGGGTGGTGAGGCACTGGGTGTCGAGCGCGCGGTGACCTTCCGCGCCTACCGGATGGGCGGGATCGCCCAGGAGGAGGAGAAGTGAACGCTGCACCCGAGAGCGCGCTGCGCCGCGACATCCGGCTCGTCACCTCCCTGCTCGGTGAGACCCTCGTCCGCGCGGAAGGGCAGGAGCTGCTCGACCGGGTCGAGGAGGTCCGGGCCCAGGCCAAGCAGGGCTCGCTCGCGTCGATGCCGGGGCTGCCTGAGGGAGCCGACGGAGACCTGGAGCAGGCGGCACGGGTCGCGCGGGCCTTCACCTCCTACTTCTTCCTCGCCAACGTCACCGAGCAGGTGCATCGCGGCCGGGCGCTGCGTCGTCACGTCGAGGGCGAAGGGGGATGGATCGAGCAGACCGTGCAACGCATCGTCGACGCCGGGGTGGCCGCCGACCAGCTCACCGACGAGCTGGAGGCGCTCTGCGTGCGACCGGTCTTCACCGCTCACCCGACCGAGGTGACCCGGCGTTCGACCCTGGACAAGCTGCGCCGCATCGCCCGGCTCCTCGACGAGGAGGACTCGCCTCGTCGGACGCGCCGGCTGGCGGAGAGCATCGACCTGCTGTGGGCGACCGACGACATCCGGGTCGAGGCGCCGGACCCGACCGACGAGGCCCGCAACGGCGTCTACTACCTCGAGGGACTCAACCGGGCCGCGGTCCCCGACGTCGTCGAGGAGCTGCGCGACCGGGTCGCCGCGGCCGGGGCCGAGCTGCCGCTGGCCGCTGTCCCCCTTCGCTTCGGCACGTGGATGGGCGGGGATCGCGACGGCAACCCCAATGTCACCCCCGCGACCACCCGCGAGGTCCTCACCCTCCAGGCGGTGCACGGCATCCGGCTGCTCATCTCCCGGGTCGACGTGCTGCGCCGCGACCTGTCGGTGAGCAGCCGACTCTCGCAGATCTCGGGCGAGCTGACCGAGCGGCTCGAGGAGATGCTCGACGGCCTTCCCGGGATCGCCGGGCGCTACCGGCGGCTGAACTCCGAGGAGCCCTACCGGCTCTTCCTCACTGCCGTCACGGCTCGGCTGCGGCTCACCGAGGAGCGCGTCGCCGCCGGGGCCGAGCACGTGCCGGGGAGCGACTACGCCGACGACGCCGAGCTGCTCGAGGACCTTCTGCTGCTGCACCGCTCGGTCACGGCCCACCAGGGGGAGCTCGTCGCCTCCGGAGAGCTGGAGCGGCTCATCCGCACGGTGCGGGCGACCGGCCTGACCCTGGCCACCCTCGACGTGCGCGAGCACTCCCAGAAGCACCACGACGCGGTCGGGGCACTCCTCGACCAGCTCGGCGACCTCGACCGCCGGTACGCCGATCTCGACCAGCCGGAGCGGATGCGGGTGCTCGCCGCCGAGCTGGCCGGCCGTCGCCCGCTGGCTCGCCAGCCGCTCCCGCTGGACGAAGGGGGAGCGCTGACCGCCGAGACGTTTGCGGCCGTGAAGTGGGCGCTGAGCTCCTTCGGGCCGCGCACCGTCGAGAGCTACATCGTCTCGATGACCCGGCACGCCGATGACATCCTCGCGGCGGTCCTCCTCGCCCGCGAGGCGGGTCTGGTCGACATTCACCGCGGGGTCGCCCGGGTCGGCTTCGTCCCCCTGCTGGAGACGGTCGAGGAGCTCGGCAAGGCCGAGGAGATCATCGACGCGCTGCTCAGCGACCCCTCGTACCGCGAGGTGGTCCGCGCCCGCGGCGAGGTCCAGGAGGTGATGCTCGGCTACTCCGACTCGAACAAGTCCGGCGGCATCGCGGCGTCGCAGTGGCAGATCCAGCGGGCACAGCGGGTGATCACCGACCTCGGGGCGCGCCACGGGGTGCGGATGACCTTCTTCCACGGTCGGGGCGGGTCCGTCGGCCGCGGTGGCGGGCCGACCTACGAGGCGATCATGGCGCTGCCGGCCGGCACCGTCGCCGGCGAGGTGAAGATCACCGAGCAGGGTGAGGTGATCAGCGACAAGTACGCCCTGCCCGTGCTCGCCCGGTACAACCTCGAGCTCATGGTCGCCGCCACCCTCGAGGCGTCGGTGCTGCACCGCGAGCACCGACGCAGCGCCGAGCAGGCCAGCGCCTGGGACGCCCTGATGGACCGGGTCGCCTCGGGCGCCGAGTCGCGCTACCTCGACCTGGTGCGTCGGCCCGGGCTCGCGTCGTACTTCGTCGACTCCACCCCGGTCGACCTGCTCGGCGCGCTGCGGATCGGGTCGCGGCCCTCGCGCCGCCCCGGGGCCGACGCCGGGCTGGACGACCTGCGCGCGATCCCCTGGGTCTTCGGGTGGACCCAGTCCCGGCAGATCGTGCCCGGCTGGTACGGCGTGGGGTCGGGGTTGGCGGCAGCGGCGGACGACCTCGACACCCTGCGCGAGATGTACCGGTCCTGGCCGTTCTTCACCAGCTTCGTCGACAACGTCTCGATGACCCTGGCCAAGACCGACCTGGCGATCGCGCGGGAGTACGTGAGGACCCTCGCGCCGGACGGGCTGGACACGCTGGCGGAGATCGAGGACGAGTACCGGCGCACCACCGAGCAGGTGCTGCTCGTCACCGGCGCCGACCGTCTGCTCGACGACGACCCGGTGCTGCGGACCACCCTGGAGATCCGTGACACCTACCTGCTGCCCCTGCACCACCTGCAGGTGCAGCTGCTGCGACGTCGCCGCGACGGCGGTGACGACCCGGCGCTGGAGCGGGCCCTGCTGCACACCGTCAGCGGGATCGCCGCGGGAATGCGCAACACCGGGTAGCCGTAGGCCGGCTCGGGGCATACTGACCGCGAGCAGCTGACCCCCCTGGCACCTGCCGAACTGGTACCGAGAGGCACTCGGCAGGGGCACCTTCGCCATCTCCCGAGAGATCACGATCGACGCGCCGCGCGAGCGGGTGTACCGACTCGTCGACACCCTGCGCGAGTGGGAGCACTGGTCGCCGTGGGAGGACGCCGACCCGAACATGGAGCACACCTACACCGGCCCGGAGCGCGGCGTCGGCTGCACCCAGGCCTGGTCGGGTAACAAGGAGGCCGGCGAAGGCGCGATGGAGATCACCTCCTCCAGCGAGGACGGGGTAACCATCGACCTACGCTTCGTCAAGCCGTTCAAGGCGCACAACCAGGTGCGGATCGACCTCGACGAGGTCGCCTCCACCACCGCCGGCGGGGCGGCGCGAGGCGTCAGAGGATGGGGGCGTTCGGTGCGCAGCGCACGAAGGTCCACCGCGAGCTGAGCGCTCGATTGGTCAGGTCGATCGCGCGCGGTGAGTAGACCATCGAGAGGTGGTCGCTCAGGTCGATCGCGCAGCCACGCTGCAGGGTGATGTTGTCGACCTCCGAGCCGGACCCCTCCTCGAGGAAGGTCGCCTGATAGGGAGTGGAGACCTCGTCGTAGCGAGTCCCGATGACGGTGTAGTCGACGCCCGGCACCGTGTCGGGGGTCGAGGTGAGGTCCTGCATGTAGGCCGACCCACGGATCTGGTCCACGGCCGCCTGCCCGAGGCTCGCGCCGATCGGCTCCTCGCCGGCGACCTCGCGGGCGAAGGTGCCCAGCCCGCTCAAGGTGGTGCCGTGATGGGTCGCGCCGAGGGTGACGACGTGGTCGACGCCGTTCCCTCCCTCCTCCTTGAGCACGTCGGAGATGATCGTCCCGCCCTGGGACCAGCCGACGAGGTCGAGGGTGTCGGAGCCGGTGCGCTGGCGGACGGTGGCCATGAAGGCAGACAGCTCGCCGGCGTTGCTCTCCAGCCCGGTCGTGCCGTAGACCCCCGGGAGCTGCGCGATGAGCGACGAGCCGTCGGTCCCGTAGTTGAAGGAGTACAGGCAGTGGCCGGCGGCCTTGAGCGCCGGCGCCATCCGGGCGAAGGAGGTGTAGTGGTTCGAGAAGGTCCCGTGGACGAGCACCACGGGGTCGGGGTTGACCGAGGTGGTGCGGCAGGACCAGTCGTTGACCCCGAGCGGGAGGGCGTCAGGGGCGCCCGTGGAGTAGGCCAGGGCCCCGGTGAAGTTCAGCTGGTAGGGGCCGTACCTCTCGGGGGCGGCGCTTGCGGGTGAGGCTGCCAAGCCGAGGACGAAGGGGGTGGCCGCCACGGCGGCCAGGGCGGTGCGGGCTGACGTCATTGTCATCGTGGTTCTCCTGCTGTGGCGGTCACGAGGTCACCTCGCGTCCGGGGCGGCGTTGCCTCGGCGTCGACAACCTAGGGCGGCGGTCGGCTCCTGCGGCGGGCGCTGTGGCCATATTCACAAGCGAACGAGCAGGAGGTGAGGTGTTCGTCGCGTGCGGTCACGCACGTACCGCCAGCGTCGCCGCGGCGACGAGCACGAGCACCGTGACCAGCCCGATGGTCGGCACAAGGGCGCCGACGGCTGCCGGCGAGAGGATCGAGGTGATCGCTCCGACGACGAGCAACCCGTGGGCCCCAGGCCCTACCCACCCTTCGACGATCGACCTGCCGCCCAGCCTGCGGGTGCTTGCACGAGCACACGTGGGTACGGGGTCGTAGGTCTCGATCTGGTCACGCTCTGCCTGCGACGGGGTGAGGTCGGTCATCCTGACCTTGAGGAGACGGGGAGGTCGCGATGAACGAAGATCCAGGCGCAGGCGACGGGCCGGTGACGGTCGATGACGCGCGGCCGGGCAAGGGCCTCAAGGCCGGCGCGGTCGGCTTCTGGGACGGGGTCGCGATCGGCGTCGACTCGACCGCCCCCGCCTACACCATCGCCGCGGTGCTGGGGTCGATCGCGCTCGTCGCCGGGACCAAGGCGCCGGCCGTGCTCATCGTCAGCTTCGTCCCGATGCTCTTCATCGCCGGAGCGTTCTACTACATGAACCGCGCCGACCCGGACTGCGGCACCACCTTCTCCTGGGTGACTCGAGCGATGGGTCCGTGGTTGGGGTGGATCGGCGGCTGGGCGATCTTCTCCACCGGCGTGCTCGTCATCGGGGCGCAGGCGGACGTCGCGGCGAAGTACACCTTCGTCGTCCTCGGCCTGGACTCCCTCGCCGAAAACAGGGTCGCCGTCGTCGTCTTCGCCTGCCTCATGGTGCTCGCGCTGACCTGGCTGTGCGTGCGCGGCACGGAGATGTCCGCCCGCTTCCAGCGGATCATGGTCGGCTTGCAGGTCGGGGCGCTGCTCCTCTTCGTCGTCGTCGCGATCTACCGGATGGCCACCGGCGACAACGGCGAAGGGGGTGCCGGGTTCAGCCTCGACTGGTTCAACCCGGTCGGCCTGTCGGCCAGCGCGCTCATCAGCGGGATGCTCCTCGGCGTCTTCTGCTACTGGGGGTGGGAGTCCGCGGTCAACCTCAACGAGGAGTCCGAGGACACCCTGGATGCCCCGGGCCGGGCCGGCGTGGTCTCGACGATCATCCTGCTCTTCGTCTATCTCGGCTCGGCGGTCGCGATCCTCGGGATGCTCAGCCTGGACACCCTCGGCGAGTACGACGACGACGAGGCGCTCTTCGGCCTCGTCGGCGAGATCGTCCTCGGCCCGCTGGACTGGTTGCTGCTGCTCTCGATCATCGTCTCCGGCCTGGCCTCGACCCAGACGACGATCCTGCCCGCCTCGCGCGGGTCGCTCTCGATGGCCGTCGCCGGCGCCTTCCCGGCGAAGTTCAAGGAGGTGCACGCCGACTACGGCACCCCCGCCTTCGGCACCTGGGTGATCGGCGCGGCCGCGATCGTCTGGTACGTCGTCGGCTCGATGATCTCCCAGAACTTCCTCTTCGACAGCCTCTCGGCGCTCTCGATCGTCGTCGCCTTCTACTACGGCCTGACCGGCATCGCGTGCGCGATCTACTGGCGCAAGGAGCTGAGCCGCTCGGTCAAGGGCTTCCTCGTCGTCGGGCTCGCCCCCGTGATCGGCGCGATCACCCTCTTCGTCCTGCTCGTGGCGGCGATGCGGGAGTACGCCGACCCGGAGGCGTCCTACACCGAGACCGCGATCCTCGGCGTGGGTGCCCCGCTCTTCATGGCCCTGCTCATCTTCGTCGTTGGACTCGTCTTCATGGTGGTCTCGCGGATGACGTTCGCGCAGCGCTACTTCGAGCGGGACGGCTTCGAGGAGGTCTCGGACGAGGTGGCCCGGGCCGCGCTCGGGCCGGCCGGACCCGGCCAGTAGGGACCCGCGCAGGAGGGATGAACGCGCGAGGGATCGGTGCCCTGGAGCGGGCGACGTAGGCTGCCCGGGTGAGCGAAGGGAGGGCAGTGCCGGAGTCAGGACCGGGGCGCCCGCCCATCCCGAAGCAGATCTGGGTGCTCATCGCCGCGGCCTTCACCATCGCCGTCGGCTTCGGCCTGATCACCCCGGTGCTGCCGGCGTACGCGCGCAGCTTCGACGTCGGGGTCGCCGCGGCGTCGGTCGTGGTCTCGGCCTTCGCCTTCTTCCGCCTCGTCTTCGCCCCGGCCGGCGGCTCGTTGGTCAGCCGGCTTGGCGAGCGGCCGGTCTACCTCGCCGGTCTGGTGATCGTCGCGCTGTCCTCCTTCGCCACCGCCTTCGCGAGCTCCTACACCGAGCTGTTGGTCTACCGCGGTCTCGGAGGGCTCGGATCGACGATGTTCACCGTCTCGGCGATGTCGCTGCTCGTCCGGCTCGCCCCGCCCCGCATCCGCGGCCGGGTCTCCTCGGCCTACGCGAGCTCCTTCCTCGTCGGGGGGATGATCGGCCCGGTCCTCGGCGGCTTCCTCGCCGAGCTCGGGTACCGCGTCCCCTTCATCCTCTACGGCATCGCGATCCTCGTCGCGGCGGCGTTGGTCGCGTGGTTCTTGCGGGGTGCGCGGCTGCGCACGGTGGCGAAGGGGGACCAGCAGCCCCCGATGCGGTTCCAGGAGGCGCTGGGGTCCTCCACCTACCGGGCGGCGCTCGGCTCGGCCTTCGCCAACGGCTGGGCGAACTTCGGGGTACGGGTCGCGATCCTGCCCCAGTTCGCGGTCGCGATCCACGGCGCGACCTGGGTCGCCGGCGCGGCGCTGGCGCTCGGCGCGGTCGGCACCGCCGCCTCGCTCCAGGTGGCCTCGCGCCTGACCGACTCGTGGGGCCGGCGCCCGACGGTGCTCGCCGGGCTGGCGGTCACCGCGCTCGGCCTCGGGTTGATCGGGACCAGCCACAGCCTCGCGGTGCTCCTCGCCCTCTGCGTCCTCTCCGGGGTCGGTGCGGGCCTGGTCAACCCGGCGCAGCAGTCGGCGGTCGCCGATGTCGTCGGGCAGGACCGCTCCGGCGGCAAGGTGCTCGCGTCCTTCCAGATGTGCCAGGACGCGGGGGCGATCCTCGGCCCGGTCCTCATCGGCGTGGTCGCCGACCAGCTCGGCTGGTGGCAGGCCTTCGCCGCGACGGCGGTGATCAGCCTGATCGCGATCGGCCCGTGGCTGCGCGCAGAGGAGACCGCCCCCGACGCCCTCGACCGCGCAGCCGCCCGATAGCCCTCAGCCTCGGCTCGCCGCGCTCAGATCGCCCGCGCTCAGATCGCCCACCCTCGGACCACCCGGCAGCTGACCCCCCTTCGCCACCTCCCACCGGCCGAGCCCGGCCGATACGCTCACGAGGGTGAGCCCGATCTCCCCGCTCGAGTGGCCCGTCCTGCGCCAGCTGCGCGGCCGGGACGCGCTCGGCCGCGGGCCCGCCGTCACCTCGGCCACAACGCGCGAGCTCACCTCCCGCAACGCCCGTGCCGACCGGGTCGTGCAGAGCGTCTGCCCGTACTGCGCGGTGGGATGCGGGCAGCGGGTCTACGTCACCGACGAGCGAGTCACCCAGATCGAGGGCGACCCGGACTCGCCGATCTCCCGCGGGCGGCTGTGTCCGAAGGGATCGGCGAGCGAGCAGCTCGTCAATGCTCCCGGTCGGCAGACCCAGGTGCTCTACCGCGCCCCGCGCTCGACCCGGTGGCAGCCGCTGGAGCGCGACACCGCGATCGACATGATCGCGCGGCGTTTCGTGCAGAGCCGCCGTCGGACCTGGCAGGACACCGACGAGCAGGGGCGGCCCCTGCGCCGGACCATGGGGATCGCCTCGTTGGGCGGAGCGACGCTCGACAACGAGGAGAACTACCTCATCAAGAAGCTCTTCACCGCCGCCGGGGCGATCCAGATCGAGAACCAGGCGCGTATTTGACACTCCGCCACGGTCCCCGGTCTGGGGGCCTCGTACGGGCGCGGCGGCGCCACGAACACGCTGCAGGACATGGCCAACTCCGACTGCATCGTCCTGCAGGGCGGCAACATGGCCGAGGCGCACCCGGTCGGCTTCCAGTGGGTCGCCGAGGCCAAGGCGCGCGGGGCGACGGTGATCCACATCGACCCGCGCTTCACCCGCACCTCTGCGGTCGCGGACCGGCACATCCCGATCCGCGCCGGCTCGGACATCGTGCTGCTCGGGGCACTGATCAACCACGTCATCACCCATGACCTCTGGTTCCACGAGTACGTGATCGCCTACACCAACGCGGCGACGATCGTCACCGAGGACTTCGCCGACACCGACGACCTCGACGGGCTCTTCTCCGGCTTCGACCCCGAGAGCGGGACGTACGACTCGGACACCTGGGAGTACGCGCAGGCCGGTGGCGGGGAGGTCGAGGACGCCGGGGGCGAGAAGGGCGAGCAGTCGAGCACCGAGGGCGACCACGGTCCGGGGGACCAGCTGGGCAGCGGCGGCGCCCCGCTGGAGAACGCGCAGGTCGAGCGGGACGAGACCCTGCAGCACCCGCGCACCGTCTTCCAGCTCCTGCGCCGGCACTACTCCCGGTACACCCCGGCGATGGTGCAGGAGATGTGCGGCATCGATGCGGAGACCTTCGCCGCGCTCGCCGAGACCATCACGAGCAGCTCGGGGCGTGACCGGACGACGATGTGGGGCTACGCGACGGGGTGGACCCAGCACACCTCGGGCGCCCAGTTCATCCGGGCCGCCGCGGTGCTGCAGCTGCTGCTCGGCAACGTCGGTCGACCCGGCGGCGGGATCATGGCGCTGCGCGGGCACGCGAGTATCCAGGGCTCGACCGACATCCCGACGCTCTTCAACCTGCTCCCCGGCTACCTGCCGATGCCCGTCGCCGGCCTCCACGACACCCTGGCCGACTACCTCGACGTCGTCTCGGGGCCGGGGCAGAAGGGCTTCTGGGGCAACGCCGACGCCTACACGGTGAGCCTGCTCAAGGCGTACTTCGGTGAGCACGCGAGCGCCGAGAACGACTGGTGCTTCGACCACCTGCCCCGACTGACCGGCCCGCACGGCACGTACCAGACGATGATGGAGATGCTCGACGGTGGCGTCGAGGGGTACTTCGTCGTCGGGCAGAACCCCGCCGTCGGGTCGGCGAACAGCCGAGCGCAGCGGCTCGCGCTCGCGCAGCTGAAGTGGCTCGTCGTGCGCGACCTCTCCCTCATCGAGACTGCCACCTGGTGGAAGGACAGTCCCGAGGTGGCCTCCGGGGAGCTGCGCACCGAGGACATCGAGACCGAGGTCTTCTTCCTCCCCGCCGCCACGCACGTGGAGAAGGCCGGGAGCTTCACCCAGACCCAGCGGCTGCTCCAGTGGCGGCACAAGGCACTCGACGCGCCGGGCGACTGCCAGAGCGAGCTCGACTTCTACTACCACCTCGGGGTCCGCATCCGTGAGCTGCTCGCGGGGTCCGCCGACGAGCGTGACCGGCCCCTGCTGGAGATGACCTGGGACTACGCCCTCGACGAGCACGGCGACCCCGAGCCGGAGTCGGTGCTCAAGGAGATCAACGGCTACGAGGTGGTCCCGGCCAGCGGCGAAGGGGGCGACCGGACGGCTGGCGAGGGGCCTGGCGAAGCGGGCGACGAAGGGGGAGGCTCCGCCGGATCAGAGGCGAGGGAGGGCGTCGGGCGCGCGCTCTCCGGCTACGCCGAGCTGGCCGCCGACGGCTCGACGGCCTGCGGTTGCTGGATCTACTCCGGGGTCTACGCCGAGGAGACCAACCAGGCGGCACGCCGCACCCCGCACGGAGGCGATGGCCCGGCCCAGGCGAAGTGGGGGTGGGCCTGGCCCGCGGACCGCCGGATCCTCTACAACCGCGCCTCGGCCGACCCCGACGGGCGGCCGTGGAGCGAGCGCAAGAAGTGGGTCTGGTGGGACGAGGAGGCCGGGCGGTGGACCGGCTCGGACGTGCCCGACTTCCCCGCCGAGCTGCACCCGCACCACCGGCCCGAGCCCGGGACCGGTGGCGTCGACGGGCTGGCCGGCGATGACCCCTTCGTCATGCAGTCCGACGGCAAGGGATGGCTCTACGCCCCGAAGGGGCTCGTCGACGGTCCCTTCCCCACGCACTACGAGGCCGCGGAGTCCCCGGTGCGCAACGCGCTGTACACCCAGCAGCAGAACCCGACGCGCATGCTCTACCCGCGCGGGTACAACCTCGACGCGCCGAGCGCGGGCGAGGCCGGTGTCGAGGTCTACCCCTATGTCTTCACCACCTACCGGCTCACCGAGCACCACACCGCCGGCGGGATGAGCCGCTGGCTGCCCTACCTCTCCGAGCTGCAGCCCGAGATGTTCTGCGAGGTCTCCCCGGCCCTGGCCGCCGAGCGGGGACTGACCCACAACGACTGGGCGACGATCGTCTCCCCGCGCGCGGTGATCGAAGCCCGGGTCATGGTCACCGACCGGATGCGTCCGCTGCGGGTCGACGGGCGCGAGGTCCACCAGGTCGGGCTGCCCTACCACTGGGGGGTGGGCGAGGAGGCGATCGTCACCGGGGACGCCGCGAACGACCTGCTCGGGGTCTCCCTCGACGCCAACACCCAGATCCAGGAGTCCAAGGTCGCCTCCTGCGACGTCCGGCCCGGCCGCCGCCCGCGCGGGGCCGCCGCCGAGGAGCTCGTCGCCGACTACAACCGGCGGGCCGGGGTGACCCCGCAGACCGGGAACCAGCGCCTCACCGACCCCGAGCAGGAGGGACGAGGATGACCAGCAGCCCGCAGCGCCACAGCACCGGAGACCTCCTCGGGCACCAGCTGCACGGCCCGACCGACCCGATCCGCGACGTCGGGTGGGATGGCACGCACGCGCGGAAGGGCTTCTTCACCGACACCTCGATCTGCATCGGCTGCAAGGCCTGCGAGGTCGCCTGCAAGGAGTGGAACCGCAACCCCCGCGACGGCGACCTGGAGATCACCGGGTGGTCCTACGACAACAGTCAGAGCCTCGGCGCGAGCACCTGGCGACATGTCGCCTTCGTCGAGCAGGACCGAGAGGCGATCGAGGCGGCCCGCGAGTCCGGTCGACGCCTCGTGAGCCTGGGGATGCCGACGGTGCGCGACGGGGGGGCCGGGAGCGAAGGGGGAGGCGCCACCCCTTCGCCAGACACCCCGCTGCCTCCCACGTCTCCGCCGGACACCCCCGAGTTCCGCTGGCTCATGGCCTCCGACGTGTGCAAGCACTGCACCCACGCCGGGTGCCTCGACGTGTGCCCGACCGGGGCGCTGATGCGCACCGAGTTCGGCACGGTCGTTGTCCAGGACGACGTGTGCAACGGGTGCGGCACGTGCGTGGCGGGTTGTCCCTTCGGGGTGGTCGAGCGGCGCAGCGACGGGACCGCGGCGCCGACGACCCGCCGTGGTGAGCGCAAGGGAGAGCAGCCCGCGGTGCCCAAGGAGGGCGTCGCCCAGAAGTGCACGCTCTGCTACGACCGGCTGCGCGACGAGGAGACCCCGGCGTGCGCCAAGACCTGCCCGACGACCTCGATCCGCTTCGGCGACCACGACGAGCTGGTCACCTCGGCGCGGGCGCGGGTCGCCGAGCTGCACGCGAAGGGGATGACCGAGGCTCGTCTCTACGGTGCGAACGAGCTCGACGGGGTCGGCGGTACCGGGTCGGTCTTCCTCCTCCTCGACGAGCCGGAGGTGTATGGCTTGCCGCCGGACCCTCGGGTGCCCACGGCCGACCTCGGGGTGATGTTCGACCGGGCCGGGATCGCGGCGCTCGGGATGATCGGTGCCGCAGTTGCCGCCTTCGTCGGGGCGCGCCGATGACCACCTCGGCCTTCGACAGCTACCGGCCGCCGGAGCCCGAGCGGCGACGCCGGCGGCGCGGTGGGCGTGGCGCCCAGGACGGCGATCGACGCCGTGGGCGGTCCGGGTGGCCCGGTCGGCCTGGTTGGCAGGGTGGGCGCAGTGGGCGCAGCGATGGCTCGGCCGAGATGCTCATGGTCCCGGACGTCGAGGCGGAGGACTTCGCCAGCTACTACGGGCGGGCGGTGGTCAAGCCGCCGCCGTGGGGGCACGAGGTCGCCGCCTACCTCTTCCTCGGCGGGGTCGCCGGCGGGTCCGGGCTCATCGCGCTCGGGGCCCAGCTCACCGGCCGAGATGCGTTGCGGCGCAACGCTCGCCTGGGGGGTCTGGCCTCGGTGGCGCTCGGCGGGGCGGCGCTGGTGAAGGACCTCGGTCGGCCCGAGCGCTTCTACAACATGCTGCGCACGATCAAGCTGACCTCGCCGATGAGCATCGGGTCGTGGGTCCTCACCGCGTACAGCGCCGGCATCGGGGTGGCGGCGGTGGCCGAGGTCGACCGCCTCGGCAGCCGGGGTAGCTCCCGCGGTCTGTTGCCGCTCGGCCCGTTGCGCCCGGTGCTGCAGGCGGTCGAGCCGTGGGCGGGCTGGGAGGCGGCGGCCTTCTCCCCGCCGTTGGCGGCCTACACCGCGGTCCTGCTCTCGGACACCGCCAACCCGACGTGGAACGCGATGCACCGCGACCTCCCCTTCGTCTTCGTCAGCTCGGCCACCCTCGCCGCGGCGGGGCTGGCGATGGTGACCACCCCGACCCGGGAGACCGCTCCGGTGCGCGCGCTCGCGGTCATCGGGGTCGTCGGTGACGTCGTCGCGATGCGCCTGACCGAGGCGAGGATGGACCCGGTCGCGGCGGAGCCGCTGCACCAGGGACACCCGGGCCAGCTGATGCGCTGGGCCGAGCGGCTCGCCGTCGGCGGCGGGCTCGGGGCTCTGCTGCTCGGCAGCAACCGGGCCGGGGCGATCCTCACGGGCCTCGCGCTGCTCGGGGCTTCTGCGGCCACCCGCGTCGGTGTCTTCGAGGCGGGGATCGCCTCGGCCAAGGACCCTCGCTACACCGTGCTCCCCCAGCGCCGCCGCCTCGAGGCGCGCCGCGCCGCCGGCGTCACCGACGACTCCATCACCACCGCCGGCTGACCAACCCCTTCGCAGATCCCCGGGGAACCTCAGACGAACGGTCACCCCCGCCCGCTGTTCTGCGCCCACCCCTTCGCAGATCCCCGGGCAACCTCAGACGAACGGTCATCCGGCTGCTCTCCTCCCAGCCACCCCGGCCGAACAGCCCGAACCATCCCCGCCAAGATAGAGGGCATGGAACCCACTGCACCCGACGTCGTCGTCATCGGGGCGGGAGCGGTCGGAGCGACCGTTGCCCTCGAGCTGAGCCGGGCCGGCAAGCGCGTGCTCGTCCTCGATGCCGGAGAAGGCCCGGGTGCGGGGTGCTCCTATGCCAACGCCGGGCTGCTCTCCCCCAGCCACGTCCAGCCGATGACCACCCCCGCCAACGTCCGCGAGGGCCTGACCAACCTGCTCGACCCGTCCGGCCCGTTCCGGCTGACCCCGCGACCGACGCTGCTGCCGTGGCTGCTGTCCTTCGCCCGGCACTCGACGCCGCGACGGACTCGCGCGCTGACCGAGCGGCTCCAGGCGATGGCGCGCCGCAGCCTGGCGCTCCACCTCGCCTACCCGCGGGAGGGGATCGAGACCAGCTGCGTCCAGACCGGTGCCGTCGACGTCATCGGTGATCGCCGGGTCGTGCACGAGGAGGACGCGACGTGCAACACGCTCACCTACGTACGGGCCGTGCTCGACGCCGCCACGGCGAAGGGGGCGAGCGTGCGCTGGGGAGCCCGGGTCGAGGGCCTGCGCCGACGTGATCCGGGCAGTGCGGCGGGAGTCGGTGCGGGCGTCGACGTCCTCCTCGACGGGCGCTGGATCTCGCCCGAGCACGTCGTCGTCGCGGCCGGGATGGGTTCGCCGGCCCTGCTCGCCGAGCTGGGTCTGCGGCTGCCGATGCAGGGTGCGACGGGTTATGTCATCGACCTCGAACGCAACGACGCGGCCCCCGACCGGCCGACGACCTTCGTCGACCACCGGGTGGTGGTCACCCCCTTCGCCGACCGCGTGCGCCTGGCCGGCACCCTCGACCTCGGGGCGCGGACGGGTCAGGTGCAGCCCCACCGGGTGGACGCGATCCGCGCCGCCGGGCGAAGGGCGTACCCGGACCTGGCGTGGGAGCGGGAGATCGAGGTGTGGCGCGGTGATCGCCCTACGACGAGCGACGGGGTGCCGGTGATCGGGGAGAGCGCGCGGGTGCCGGGTCTGGTCGTGGCGACCGGGCACGGCATGTGGGGTCTCGTGCTCGCGCCGATCACCGCCGAGTGGGTGCGGCGCGGCCTCGTCGAGGGCGACGTGACCCTGACCGACCCGACCTTCTCGCCGGACCGGTTCACCCGGCGGCGGGCCGCGTGATCGAGGCGGTGCGGCGGTGAGCGCCGCGCGGGTCCTCGTCGTCGACGCGGCCAACGTCATCGGCTCGGTGCCCGACGGGTGGTGGCGCGACCGGGCAGGCGCGGCCGCCCGGCTGCACGCTCATCTCGTGGGAGCCGTGGACGGGGGCGCGCTGCCGTACGACGAGGTGGTCCTCGTGCTTGAGGGGCAGGGGCGAAGGGGGGTGACCGCCGGCTCGGTCGACGCCGGCTCGGACCACGACGCCGGCTCGGACGACGCCGGTGCAGACCAGGGGGTGGTCGTGACCGTGCACGCGGCCGGGGAGGGGGATGACGAGGTGGTGAGCCAGTGCCGGCGTGCCGTGAAAGCCGGCGACGTGGTGTCGGTGGCCACCGCGGACCGCGGCCTGCTCGCACGGCTAGACGGCCTGGGCGTGGTGGTGGTCGGCCCACGCAGCGTGCGGATGTCCCCTTCGTCCTCGGTCAGCGCTGCTCGGAGGCCATGAGAGCCATCGTCCCGGGCTCCAGTGCCTCGAAGACATGCTCGACGTCCCCGGCATAGCGCAGGTAGTCCCCGGGTAGGAGCTCGACTGTGTCGTCCGCCGTGCCGACCCGGGCCCGCCCCCGGACGAGGACGACGTGCTCGATCGTCCCGGCCGCGTGGCCGTCGGAGCGCTTGGGCCCGGTCGGCTCGGCCTCGATCCGGTACAGGTCGCGGCGGACCCCCGGTGGGCTGTGCGAGAGCACGAGCGCGGTGTACTCCGCCGTGTCCGAGCGGGTCGGGTCGCCCTCGTCGGCTCGGATCAGGGCGCTCTCGGCCTGCGGGGGGTCGATGAGGGCGGCGAAGGGGACGCCGAGCGCGGTCGCGAGGGCCCAGACCGTCTCGACGCCGGGGTTGCCCTGACCGGCTTCGAGCTGGGAGAGGCTGGACTTGGCCATACTGGCCCGGCGGGCCAGCTCGGAGAGACTGAGGCCCTTGCGCTCGCGCTCGACCCGGACGGCGGCAGCGATGCGGGAGACGGCCCCGCCGTGCGGGCTCGAGCCTCGTTCGGTAGAGCGGTCGATGTGTTCGGCTTGACGAACGATGCCCATGCCTGCACCCTAGCCGCATGACATCGCGTCCGGCATCTCGCGGACCCGACGACGTGCCCGGGAGCCCGTCCGAGGCGCCGCCCCAGCCCGAGGTCGCGTGGAGGTCTCTGCTCTCGACCGTCCGCGCCAGCCCCGCGCTGCAGGCCGGGCTGTCCATCGCGATCGCCATCGGACCGCTGGGGATCTCCTTCGGCGCGCTCGGCACTGCGACCGGGCTGAGCATGCTCGAGGTGTGCGCGCTCAGCCTGCTCACCTTCTCGGGCGGCTCGCAGTTCGCCTTCATCGGCGTGCTGGCAGGAGGAGGCAGCCCGGCCTCGGCGCTCGGTGCCTCAACCCTGCTCGGGCTGCGCAACGGTGTCTACGGGATGCAGATCAACACCCTGCTCCACCCCCAGGGGTGGCGCCGCCTCGCCGCGGCCCAGGTCACCATCGACGAGTCGACCGCCACCGCGCTCGCGCAGGAGGAGCGGGTCGAGCAGGCGCGCGGCTTCTGGAGCGCGGGTCTGGGGATCTTCGTCATGTGGAACGCGACAACGCTCGTCGGAGCGGTCGTGGGTGAGGCGCTCGGCGATGCCCGGCAGTGGGGTCTGGACGGTGCGGCCGCCGCTGCCTTCCTCGGCCTGCTGTGGCCGCGGCTGCGGGCGGGTGAGCCGATGGCGATCGCTGCCTGCTGCGCGGTCGTCACCGCAGTGAGCGTCCCGCTGCTGCCGCCGGGAGTGCCGATCCTCGTCGCGGCTGCGGTGGCGGCGCTCATCGGCTGGTCGCGGCTTCGCCGGGACAGTGCCGAGGCGGCCGCAGGGCGGAGCCTTCGATGACGGTGCTGCTGTGGATCGTGGCCGCCTCGACCCTGGCCTACCTGACCAAGCTGAGCGGCTATCTCGTACCGCACCGCCTGCTGGAGACCCCTGCGGTGGTGCGGATCTCGGCGTGCATGACCGTCGGTCTGCTCTCGTCCCTCGTCGTGCTGAACACCGTCGCCGACGGCCAGCAGCTCACTCCCGACGCGCGCTTCCTTGCTCTCGGGGCGGCTGCCCTTGCACTGCTGCTGCGCGCGCCCTTCATCGTCGTCGTGCTCGTCGGTGCCCTCGCGGCGGCTCTGGGGCGGCTCGGGGGTCTGCCGTAACCGTGCGCGGGTGATCGGGTCGGGTCACCCCTTCGTTCCTCGGGTGGGGAACGAGCGGATCGGGTCGAGTCACCCCTTCGTTCCTCGCGTGGGGAACGAGCGGATCGGGTCGGGTCACCCCTTCGTTCCTCGCGTGGGGAACGAGCGGATCGGGTCGGGTCACCCCTTCGTTCCTCGGGTGGGGAACGAGCGAATCCGGTAGCGCCTGCGCCCATAGCCGGCGACTGCAGCCAGCGTCAGCGGCCCCCACAGCAGCATCGGCGCGTAGCAGGCGACCATCATCACCAGGGCCCCGGCGTGGACGGTGCCCTGGTCAGGGCGAACTCCGGAGAGCAGCGCGATCGGCAGGTCGATCGTGAAGAGCCAGGTGAGGGCCAGCCCACCGACCCCGGCGACGACAATGGGGAACCAGCGCGGGACAGCGACACCGAGCAGTTGCTCGCCCCAGGGCCTCACGAGGCCGATGGTGAGCACGCCGACCGCTACCTGCACGGCGCTCAGACCGATGACGTAGCCCGGCTCGTCGGCGTAGATGGTCCGCAGGTCGGCCGTGCCTGGCATCCAGCCGGTGAGCATCGCAAGGCGCCAGAGCGCCGAGGGGAGCGTGCACAGGAGCGCTCCCCAGGCCACCGCCTGTTCCCATTGACGAGGCGGGCGCTCGCTCCAGCGCGACGACGTGAGGCTTGGTGGCATGTCCCCAACCTGTCGTGGGGAGGAGCTGGAGTCCCTAGGGGTGTCCGCCGAGTGGGAGTGGGGGTTGCCCGATGGTGGCGAAGGGGGTGTGCCACAAGGCCCGGTCCTAGGGGCGTGAGTTGAGCCGCTCCCCACCTCGTTCCTCGCGTGGGGAACGAGCGGATCGGGTCGGGTCACCCCTTCGTTCCTCGCGTGGGGAACGAGCGGATCGGGTCGGGTCACCCCTTCGTTCCTCCGGTGGGGAGCGAGCGAATCCGGTTGCCCCGTTCGCTGGACGAGGAAGTGACGCTCACCCCCTTCGTTCCCGCGCGCGGGAACATGCCCGCTCCGGCCCCGGCCACGATGAGCGCTGTCAGACCCCCACCCTAGAGTCGAACACATGTTCGACGACGTGCTGACGCTGTGTACCAAGGTTCGCCACGGGATGGAGGCGGCCGCCCTCACCGTGAGCGTGCTCGCGCCGAGCGCGAGCGTGGAGGTCCTTACCAGGGTGCTCGTGGCGATCGAGTCGGTCTGCCGGTCCGCGGATGCTGCCCAGCTGGTGGTGATCGCCGAGCTCGCCCGGCGCCACCTGGCGAAGGGGGAGGACGGGCTCTACGCGGAGGTGCGGACCGATCCCGGGGTGGTGGCGGAGATGGCGCCCGACGAGATCGAGATGGCGATCGCCTGCACCGCGCGCGAGGCGCACGAGCGATGTCGGCTCGCGGTCCGGCTCGCCGACGACCTCGACCCGCTCGTCGTGCCGTTGCTCGAGGGGCGCACCACCGAGCGGGCCCTGCGGCTCGTGGCGGAAGAGACCGAGGACGCCTCCTCCGAGGCGGTCGAGGCGGTGGTCAAGCACGTCCTCGAAGCCAAGCGCGGGACTGATGAGCCGCGGATCGTCGCTCTCGACCGGCATGACCTGGCGCAGGCCTGCCGCCGGGTGCTTGACCGGGTCGACGTCGGGTGGCGGCAGCGACGGGCCGAGACCAACCGGCGGGATCGGACCGACGTGCGGATCGAGCCCGGGCCGATTGGCACGAGCTATCTCACCGCGTGTCTGCCGAGCGAGCTCGGTCTGGTGCTCTGGCGGGCGGTCGACGAGCTGGCGACGACCCGCCGTCGTGAGCAGCCGGGCCTGACCGCGGGGATGGCGCGGGCGGCCGCCCTCACCGATCTGGCGCTTCGCGGCGTCGAGGTGTCGCCGCATGTGGTCATCGGGATGCCGGTCGTCCGGTCCGGGTGGAGGCTCGCGGGGGCCGGCGAAGGGGGAGTGTCGGGTGCCGCGGCTGACGACGACATCCGGGGTGAGCAACACGCAGACGGTGCCGGTGCCGGTGCCGGCGCTGGTGACGAACCGTGGCTGACGGGGGTCGAGGTGCCTCGCGTCGGATGGATCCCGCCCGATGTCGTGCAGACCCTCACCGAACGTCTGGACACCCGGGTCTCCCGAGCTCTGCTCGACGCGGAGACCGGCGTGGTCGCCGAGACCTCGACCACGGGCTACGTGCCACCGCCTGCGATGCGGCGGCACGTCCAGCTGCGCGACCGGACCTGCAGGATGTGGGGGTGCGACCGTCCGGCGATCGAGACCGACCTCGATCACGCCGAGCCGTGGCCCGCGGGCGCGACCTCCCCGACCAACCTCTCTGGCCTCTGTCGGCACCACCACCGGGTCAAGCACGCCCCAGGGTGGAGGCACGTGCTGCGTGAGGACGGGGTGACCGAGTGGGTCTCGCCCGGTGGGGTGAACCGGGTGAGCTTGCCGGCGGACCACCTAGCGGTCGAAGGAACGGCGGCCGAGGGAACGGTGGTTGAGCAAGGGACAGGCACGCGCACGGAGACCGATCCGACCGATAGGGGCCACGGGGTTGGTGGCGAGGACGCACCTGCCATGGCAGGTACCCAGGTGCAGGCCACCAGTGGTGCGGTCGCCGCCGGAGCGGACATCGGTTCGCCGCCCTTCTGAGTGCGTCCGGCCGTGGTCGTGGTCGTGGCCGTGGTTCGTGGACTGCGGCGTGGGTCGTGGCGTGGGCGAAATCTCCCTCGAGTGCCGTAGACGGCTCTGTCACGATCAGGCGTGTGACGCCATTACTGCCCCACCAGATGCCGACCCTGCGTGCGTCACTCGCCCCGCGTGGCGCGGCCTCGCCGGAGACCATGACGCTCGGCCCGGATGAGCTCGCCTGCTCGGTGGTCCTGAGGGAGTGGTCGATCGATGACGTGAACTGCGTGCTCGAGGCAGGTCAGGACCCGCTCATCCCGCTCATCACGACCGTGCCGACCGACGGGGGGCGCGATTCGGCGCTGGCCTTCGTCGAGCGCCAGCGAGACCGGCTCACGAGCGGGGAGGGGTACTCGTTCGCCATTGCCAGCTCGGACGGACTCGGCTCGGGCGAGGCGGTGGGCCAGATCGGGCTCTGGCTACGGGATCTGGCCCAGGGGCGAGCCAGCGTCGGCTACTGGGTCCGTCCTGGCTGCCGGTCGAAAGGGTACGCCCGCGCCGCCCTGAGCGCCCTCAGCGACTGGGCGCTCCGCCACGACGAGGTCCACCGGCTCGAGCTGTACGTCGAACCGTGGAACGAGCCGTCGTGGCGTACCGCAGCGTCGTGCGGGTACCGGCACGAGGGGCTGCTCCGATCGTGGCAGCAGGTGGGCGACGCCCGGCGGGACATGTACATGTACTCCCGCCTCGCTGACGACAACCTCGTCGAGGGGTGATCCGGGGCGCCACGGTGGCAAGCACTGGGTGGTAGGCCTTGTTCCCTGCGGACGGAACAAGGCCTCGTTTGGGGCCACCCTCCGGCTACCTGGCGGTGCCGTGAGCGTAGATGGGACGCTGCCACCTCGCCCAGCTCGTACGGTGGGGTGGTGCGACAGCTTGCCCTCGTGACCGGCGCGTCGGCCGGTATCGGACGTTCTATCGCCGCCGACCTGGCTTCCCGCGGTTACGACATCGTTGGGGTCGGGTCCAGTGCGAAGGTCGAGGACCTGGCCAGCGAGCTGACCCAGACCGTCGTCCACCCGGTCCGGGCCGACCTGAGCACCCGGGAGGGTGTTGACCAGGTCTGGCGAGAGGTCGAGGCCCTCGACCGTCCGCTCGAAGTCGCGGCGCTGAACGCGGGGCGCAGTCTCGGTGGGGGCTTCCTCGACACCGACATCGAGGAGGAGCTGGTGATGATCGCGCTCAACATCACCTCTCAGGTCCTGCTGGCCAAGCACGTCACCCGGCGCATGTCTGAGCAGGGCCACGGCGGGATCCTCATCACCTCCTCGCTGTCGGCACTCACACCCACCCCGTACGAATCGATCTACGGCCCGACCCGGGCCTTCATGCTCAGCTTCGCCGAGGGGCTGCGCGAGGAGATGAAGGAGCATGGGGTCACCGTGACTGCTCTGCTCCCTGGTGCCACGGCCACGGACTTTCACCACAGCGCCGGGATGGACAACACGGTCTTCGGCAACAACGACTGGAAGAACGACCCCGGGCTGGTCGCTCGCCAGGGCGTCGACGCGCTCATGGCTGGCAAGGACCACGTCGTCGGCGGCGACGCCAAGACCCGCCGCTCTGCCCTGCTCAACCGCGTGCTGCCCGACTCGGTGAAAGCGCGCCGCTTCGCGAAGAGCTCACGGCCGACGCCGTGACCAGACGCCATCGACAACCCACTTCCGATGCCCTGAGAGCGTCATGGTCTCGCGGGCACTCTTACGTGAGGCACCGAGCGTGTTTCGTGGGCAACTTTTCGTGAGTCTCGTCGTCGGCTTGACACCAAGGACCCGCGCTTCTTATCTTCTTCGCCACCGAGGGGAGTACTTCCCGAAGCCGTCGCCGGTCACTGCGCGGAGCCCATGCTCCGTCCGGCACGCGCCCCGTACGGGGTGAAGGAGACCTCGCACCGCGATCAGGATGCGAGAACTCCGTGACCCTGCTTGGCCCCCCTTCGCTCTCTCCCGCCGCTGCTCCGACGACGGCCACCGCGCCCACGGCCGGCGGGTCGCCGACCGACGTCAGCTCGATCGCCGACCCGACACTCTGGGCGGTCACCCTCGGCGCGGTTCTCGCGTTGCTCGCCCTGGACTTCGTCATCACCCGCAAGCCGCACGAGGTCTCGATGCGCGAGGCGATCGGGTGGTCCGCCTTCTACATCGCCCTGCCGCTGACCTTCGGCCTGTGGGTGTGGTCGGCGCACGGATCACAGATCGGGCTCGAGTACTACACCGGGTACCTCCTCGAGAAGACGCTCTCGATCGACAACCTCTTCATCTTCATCCTCATCCTCACCTCCTTCGCCGTACCGCGGGTGCTTCAGCAGCGAGTGCTTCTCATCGGCATCGTCGGGGCGCTGATCATGCGAGGCATCTTCATCGCCCTCGGCGCGGCGCTCATCGCGCGCTTCTCCATCGTCTTCCTCGTCTTCGGCGCCATCCTGCTCCTCACCGCGTGGGGAGTGCTGCGTGACGCTCGCTCGGGCGGCCACGCGATCGAGGTTGAGGACCTCAAGATCGTCCGAGTGGCTCGCCGCTTCTTCCCCGTCACCGACGACTACCGAGGCAGCCGGCTGAGCGTCATGGAGGGCGGACGTCGCGCGCTGACCCCGCTCGCCCTGGTGGTGCTCGCGATCCTCGGGACGGACCTCGTCTTCGCCATCGACTCGGTCCCTGCCGTCTACGGCATCACCGGGGACCCCTACCTCGTCTTCGTCACCAACGCCTTCGCCCTCCTCGGGCTGCGAGCGCTCTACTTCGTGCTCGAGGGTGCGCTCGGCACGCTGCGCCACCTCGGCTACGGGCTTGCGGCGATCCTCGCCTTCATCGGCGTCAAGCTCGCCCTGCACTGGGCACACGGGGTGTGGCCGGGTGTCCCGACCGTCCCGACGCTCGCCTCCCTCGCCGTCATCGTCGGCGTGCTCGCGATCGTGACCACCACGAGCGTGCTGGCCAACCGGCGCGATCGGCAGGCGAAGCAGTCGGCCGACGTGGGGTGACGGCCGAGCCGGCCCAAGAGCGGGTCAGTTCTTCGCGGGTCGAAGCGCGGCGCCACCAGCAGTGTCCCTGCGGGTCGCGGCGCACGGTGCGTGGCGTCGGGATCCCGGCGCGGACCCTCTCCCCGGGGCCGCAGGGTCCTCGATCATGCGTCGATGTTCCGGTGGGAGCCCGTGGCCCGCGAGAGTCCGTCAACGGGTCGGGTGTAGGTTCCGGCTCTTCTTGTCCGAGGCCCATGCCTCTGACCTGCGGCGGGACAAGAAGCCGAGACGGCGTTCGTCTCACTATCTTGTCCGTTTCCTCGGTACAGCCGTCCGTCGGCTACTCGTCTGGCGACCGCTAACCACGCCACCCGAGGACTGTCGCCAACCCGGACACTGGATGCTTGGCGAAAGGGACCCACGGCAGCAGCCACGCAGAGGACTGTCACTCTCGGTGCTGGAGGATGTTGAGCACGTGCCCGTCAGGATCTCGGACGAAGAAGCGCCGTACTCCCCATTGTTCGTTCGTGAGTGGGTACACGATGTCCACCCCACGGCGAGTTGCCTCGGCGTACGCCTCGTCCACATCCTCAACCGCTATCGACACCTCGGGAGCCGCAGGAGCGCCTGCGTCATGGGTGAGGACCTGCAGGTTGGCTCCGGACGGCGCGTAGTACCGGGTCACCCAGTCGAGTCCGAGGTCCTCGCGGGAAAGGCCAAGGAAGTCACCATAGAAGGTGGCGGTCACGTTGATGTCAGCAACAGCCAAGTCGGGGATGATCCGTACGACTCTCATGTGCTCATGATCGGTCCAATCAGCCGACTTGGCCACACCCGCGGCCACGAAAGTGAGACTCGGCCAACGTAGACGAGAACCTACACGTTCGGGTCGGCGCGCTCGGCGCGGGGAACAAATCCCCGGGGCGCGTAGTTGAGCCAGATGTACTCAACTTTTCGGCATCGAACTTGCGCAGCCCCGACGGGCTTCCGTAACTTGAGCCGGGACAACTCAACCCCGGGACAACTCAACCCCGAGCGAAGGGGGCGTGCGCCCCCTTCGCCCCCAGCAGCAGTCCACAACCGGACAACCCGAACCAGAAGGAGAACCCCACCATGGGCCGTGCAGTCGGTATCGACCTCGGAACCACCAACTCCGCCGTCGCCTTCCTCGACGGTGGCGAGCCGGAGATCATCGCGAACGCCGAAGGCGGTCGCACCACCCCGTCCGTCGTCGCCTTCTCCAAGGGCGGCGAGGTCCTCGTCGGCGAGATCGCCAAGCGTCAGGCCGTGACCAACGCCGATCGCACCATCCGCTCGGTCAAGCGCCACATGGGCACCGACTGGAAGTCCGAGGACATCGACGGCAAGCAGTACACCGCCCAGGAGATCAGCGCCCGCACGCTGCAGAAGCTCAAGCGCGACGCAGAGGCCTACCTCGGTGAGGACGTCACCGACGCGGTCATCACCGTGCCCGCGTACTTCGACGACCACGAGCGCCAGGCCACCAAGGAGGCCGGCGAGATCGCGGGCCTGAACGTCCTGCGCATCGTCAACGAGCCCACCGCGGCCGCCCTGGCCTACGGGCTGGACAAGGGCAAGGAGGACGAGCTGATCCTCGTCTTCGACCTCGGTGGCGGCACCTTCGACGTCTCCCTCCTCGAGGTGGGCAAGGACGCCGAGGACGGCTTCGCCACGATCCAGGTGCGCGCGACCTCCGGTGACAACCAGCTCGGTGGTGACGACTGGGACGAGCGCGTCGTCGAGCACCTGCTGACCCAGGTCAAGAACAACACCGGCGTCGACCTCTCCGGCGACAAGATCGCGATGCAGCGTCTGCGTGACGCCGCCGAGCAGGCGAAGAAGGAGCTCTCGTCCTCGAGCAGCACCTCGATCAACCTGCAGTACCTCTCGATGGGCGAGAACGGCCCGATCCACCTCGACGAGACGCTCACCCGCGCCCAGTTCGAGAAGATGACCCAGGACCTGCTCGACCGCACCAAGCAGCCCTTCGAGAACGTCATCAAGGACGCCGGCGTCTCCGTCGACCAGATCGACCACGTCGTCCTCGTCGGCGGCTCGACCCGCATGCCCGCCGTCACCGAGCTGGTCAAGAAGCTCACCGGCGGCAAGGAGCCCAACAAGGGCGTCAACCCCGACGAGGTCGTCGCCCTCGGCGCCGCCCTCCAGGCCGGTGTGCTCAAGGGTGACCGCAAGGACGTCCTGCTCATCGACGTCACCCCGCTCTCCCTCGGCATCGAGACCAAGGGCGGCCTCTTCACCAAGCTCATCGAGCGCAACACCGCGATCCCGACCAAGCGCTCGGAGGTCTTCTCCACCGCGGAGGACAACCAGCCGAGCGTGCTCATCCAGGTCTTCCAGGGAGAGCGCGAGATCGCGCAGCAGAACAAGCCGCTGGGCACCTTCGAGCTCTCCGGCATCGCCCCTGCCCCGCGTGGCGTGCCGCAGATCGAGGTCACCTTCGACATCGACGCCAACGGCATCGTCAACGTCTCCGCCAAGGACCGCGGCACCGGCCAGGAGCAGAAGATCACCATCTCCGGCGGCAGCGCGCTGTCGAAGGAGGAGATCGAGCGCATGGTCAAGGAGGCCGAGGCCCACGCGGAGGAGGACAAGGCGCGTCGCGAGGAGACCGAGACCCGCAACACCGCGGAGAACCTCGTCTACTCGACCGAGAAGTTCCTCTCCGAGAGCGGCGAGAAGCTGACCGACGAGCAGCGTAAGCCCGTCGACGACGCCCTCGCCGACCTCAAGGAGGCGCTCAAGCCGGAGAACGAGACCCCGGTCGCCGACATCTCCGCCAAGGTCGACACCCTCAACGAGGAGTCGCAGAAGATGGGCGCCGCCCTCTACGCCGCTCAGGGCGCCGAGGGTGCCGAGGGCGCAGGTGCCGGTGACCCCGGTGCCGACGCTCAGGGCTCCGCCACCGAGGGCGACGACAGTGATGTTGTCGACGCCGAGGTCGTCGAGGACGACGACGAGGAGAAGAAGTGACCGACCAGACGAGCAACCCGGAGCCCGAGGACGTCATCCACGACGCCGACGGCGACCAGGTCAACGTCGAGGCCGTGAACGACGGCGAGGCGACCCCGGGCACCCAGCCCGGGGCCGCCTCCCCGGCGGGCGAAGGGAGGAACCCCCCTTCGCCGCAGGCTGGCGAGTCCTCGGCCGAGGACACCCCGTCGAGGGAGTCTTCGCCCCGCGAGTCCGAGAGCCCCGACGCCGAGTCTGTCGCGGCTGACGCGGCTGACCCGGCCGGCGAGGACGTCCACCCGGACACCGCGCTCGCCGCCCAGCGGCTCGAGGACTACCAGCGCCTGCAGGCGGACTACGTCAACTACCGTCGCCGCGCCGACCGCGACCGGGCCGAGACCCAGATCCGGGCCACGCACGACGTCATCGAGTCGATGCTGCCGGTGCTGGACGAGATCCACCTCGCGCGCGAGCACGGCGACCTCGACGACGGCCCCTTCAAGGCCATCGCCGAGAAGCTCGAGCAGGCGCTGCAGCGCTACGGCGTGACCCGGATCGGCGCGAAGGGCGAAGCCTTCGACCCGACCCTGCACGAGGCGCTCATGCACGCCGAGTGGGACAGCACCGACCCCGAGCTGCCCGCAGACGCGACGTCCACGACGATCGTCACGCTGCTCCAGCCCGGCTACCAGGTCGGTGACCGGGTGCTCCGCGCCGCCCGCGTGGCCGTCGCCGACCCGCAGTAACGCACCCAGCACGAAGGAGAGGAGGAGAGCATGGCGAGTCAGGACTGGTTCGAGAAGGACTTCTACGCCATCCTCGGCGTCGGCCAGGACGCCGACGCGGACGAGATCAAGAAGGCCTACCGCAAGCTGGCCAAGCAGTACCACCCGGACCGCAACCCGGGCGACACCGCCGCGGAGCAGCGCTTCAAGGACGTCGGTGAGGCCAACGCCGTGCTCTCCGACCCCGAGCAGCGCAAGGAGTACGACGCGATCCGCCAGATGGCCCGCGGAGGCGCCCGCTTCACCGCGGGCGCCGGCGGGCCCGGGGGCGGCGCCGGCTTCGAGGACGTCTTCAGCTCGATGTTCGGCGGGGGCGCCGGTGGCACCCGCGTGCGCTACTCCACCGGCGGGTACCCCGGTGGCGGGTACCCCGGTGGCGGGTTCCCCGGCGGCGGTGCCGGGGGCGCCGAGCCGGACCTGGAGGACATCCTCGCGATGTTCGGCCAGGGCGGCGGAGGGTCCCCCTTCGGTGGTGGCGCAGGTGCTGGCTACGGAGGTTTTCAGGCTCCCCAGGGCCCGCAGAAGGGGGCCGACCTCACGGCGCGGGCGACGCTGTCCTTCCGCGACGCCGTGACCGGATCGACCGTCCAGCTCTCCGCGGGCGGGGAGACGATCACCGCGAAGATCCCCGCCGGGGTCAAGGACGGGCAGAAGATCCGCCTGCGCGGCAAGGGCGCCGAGTCCCGGACCGGCGGCGAGCGGGGTGACCTCATCCTGACGGTGACCGTAGAGAAGCACCCGGTCTTCGGCCGGGACGGGGACAACCTCACCCTCGACCTGCCGGTCACCTTCGCCGAGGCCACCCTCGGCGCGACCGTCGAGGTGCCCACCCTCGAGGGCAAGAACGTCAAGGTGAAGGTCGCGCCCGGCACCCCGAGCGGGCGCACCCTGCGGATCAAGGGACGCGGAGTGCAGGCGAAGGGGGGAGCCGGCGACCTCCTCGCGACCGTCGAGGTGGTCGTGCCCGAGCACCTGACCGACGAGCAGCGGGCCGCCGTGGAGACCCTTGCCGAGGGCGCGGGCGACCCGCGGGCTGACCTGATGGCCCTGGCAGGGCGCTGAACGTCATGGCTCGCGTGTCCGGCTTCAGCCCCGACGACGAGACCCCGGTCTTCGTCATCTCGGTCGCGGCCGAGCTCGCCGGCATGCACGCCCAGACCCTGCGGCAGTACGACCGGATCGGCCTGGTCACCCCGTCGCGCACCCGGGGTGGGGGTCGCCGGTACTCCGCCGCCGACGTCGCCCGCCTCCGCGAGGTGCAGCGCCTCTCCCAGGACGAAGGGGTTTCCCTCGCCGCCATGGCGCGGATCTTCGAGCTCGAGCACCAGGTCGACGCCTTGCGCGACCGGGTGGCCGAGCTCAGCGACGAGCTCGACTCCGCCCGCGCCGCGCTAGGGCAGGGGTCCCGCTTCTTCGCCGTCGGCTCCGGTGGCGACATCGTCGCCCTTCGCCACGGCCAGCGACCCCGCCCGCGCAGCGCCTCCCAGGCGATCGTCCTCTGGGAGCCGCGGGGCTGAGCGCCTGGGCGATTCGAGGTAGATCCGACCCGTCAGGGCGGTCGTTCATACATCGACCCGTGCAGAGACTCGCCTCGCCGCGAGCCGTTTCATCCCCTCCGCCGGGTGGATCGGCTCCGGCCACTTCGGGCGGATCGTGTCCCCCTCGTAGGTGCCACGCAGGCGTCGCCGCACGAGCGGCACCACCTCGGCCCGGACGAACCGCGCCTCGACCCGTGCCGCCTCCCGCCAGTCGCGGGGCTCGTGCGGCACGAGATCGCGCAGCCTGAGCGTGTGCGGCACGCCGATCGTGTCGGCGACGAGCGCGGCCATCCGCTTGTGCCCGGGCCGCGACATGTGGATCCGGTCCGGCGCCCACAGGGCGGGGTGCTCGAACTCGCGGATCGATGCATGATCGACCAGCGTCGCCCCGTGCTTCCCGGCGAGCTCACGGACCCCCACGTTGTAGGCCTGCACCCGCCGCACGAGGGGGTCGAGCAGCCGGGTCGTGCGGATGTCGAAGGCGGTGAAGACGATCACCCGCGCCCCCGTCCCGGCGAGCCGGGCAAGGGCATCCTCGTAGCGCTGCAGCAGCCCATCGAGGTCGGTGCGCAGCGAGAGCAGGTCGTTACCGCCCGCGAAGAACGAGATGTGCGTCGGCTCGAGCGCGATCGCGTGGTCGAGCTGGTCGGTCACCACCTGGTCGAGGAACTTGCTGCGGATCGCGAGGTTGGCGTAGCGCCAGGACGGGTCGTGCCGCCCCAGCTGACGCGCGAGCCGGTCGGCCCAACCGCGGACGGCGTTGGGGTAGTGCAGGTGGGGGTCACCCACGCCCTCGGTGAAGGAGTCGCCGACGGCGACGAGCAGCCTGGACATGTCGGGTCCACTCTTGGCGTGGCGCGAGGCGTGGATCAAGCCGGCGAAGGGGGGTCAGCCAAGTCTTCGCGCAGGGTTCACCTCCGGGCGAGGTGATGGGCGAGGATGGGGCCATGGCCATCCCGCAGGACCCCGCGTCCAGGTTCGACCGACTCGCCTCACCGTTGACCCGCCTCGTCGACAACGTCCCGGCGGCGGCGTGGTCCGAGCCCTCCCCGTGCGAGGGCTGGACGGCCGCAGACGTGCTCGAGCACCTCATCGACACCGAGCGGACCTTCCTGCTCACCAGCGGGGGTGACCTGCCCGAGCTGCCGCCGAAGGTGGCCGACGGGCCGGCCCTCGCATGGCGCACCCACGCCGAGGCGGCGGCCCGAACCCTTATCGATCCCAGGGTGGGGGAGAAGGCGTACGACACCCCCTTCGGCCCCTCCACCGTCGGTGATGTCTTCATCGACTTCTACGGCTTCGACCTCATCGTCCACCGCTGGGACATCGCCCGGGCGGCGGGCATTGACGCCCGGCTCACCGACGCCGAGCTCGACAGGATCTCGGCAGCGGCCGACGGGTGGGGCGAGCGGCTGTACGGCGACGGGATCTGCGCGCAGCCGGTCGAGGTCCCCGCCGACGCACCGCGCGAGGTGCAGGTCCTGGCGCGCTTCGGGCGCGACGCCCGCTGACGATCAGCCGGTGACGGCTGCGGCGAGGTTGTTCAGGCTCTCCTCGAGCTGGCTCTCGCTGACCAGCGGGAAGGAGACCTTGCGCAGGATCGCCTCGTCGGTGACCTTGTCCCAGTCGTAGGTCAGGGTGACGACGGTGGAGTCCGAGCCCTCCGGCTCCAGCTCCCAGAGCCACTCCCACCCCTTCGGCTCGGTGCCGGCGGGCGCGGTCTGCCAGCCGACCATCTTGTTCTCGGCGTAGGCGGTGACGTGGTTGTCGGTCTGGTACTCCCCGCCCATGTGGTCGCCCTCCATGTTCATGGTGAAGACCTGCCCGACGGACTGGATCCGGTCGGCCTGGTCGACCGAGCGGACGAAGCCCGAGCCGTCCAGCTGGGCGTGCTTCTCGGGGTTGGTCAGCACCTCGAAGAGGTCCTTGGCGGAGGCGTCGATGGTGCGCTGCACGACGATCTGGTTCTCAGTCATGCCTCGACTCTGCCGCCCGGCGGCGCCGATGTCCACCCGGCGTTCAGGCTCCCGTGAGGTCGCACCGACGCCACGGTGCCATGATGCGTCCATGACCGAGCACCTCATCGTCCTGCCGGACCGCGACGACGCCGAGCGGGTGGCCGACGAGCTGCGCGACGAGGGGTTCACCGAGGTCCGGGTAGTCCGCGAGGCGCTGGCCGGCGAGGACGACGCCGAGGACCACGAGTGGGCCATCTACGTGCGCGAGGAGATGGTCGGCGACGAGACCGGGCCGGTCGCCGAGGGCCTGCGCGAGCGCTTCACCGCGATCGCCGAGGAGCACGACGGCTGGTACGACGACCCCGACGGCGGCGCGAGCAGGCGACGGGGGTGAGGCCCGCCGGCTCGGCCCGTCACGCGCGCCAGATCGCGCGGGACCTCGACGACCGCCGGCGCCGTCGCTTCTACGTGCTGGTCGCGGCGAGCACGCTCGTCCCCGGCCTCGGCCTGACCTGGTCGCGGCGCCGCACGGGTCTGGCGATCCTCGGCACCCTCCTCGTCCTCCTCCTCGGGGTGGGCGGCTACACGATCGCGAAGGGGGTGACCGGCTCGGTCCTCGAGGTCGGCCTGAGCCGGTCGGCCCTGGCCGTGGTGGTGCCGGCGGTGCTTCTCGTGGCCGCCGGGTGGATCTACGGCATCGTCATGACGGCCGGTGACAACCTGCCGCCGCCGACAGCCGGCCGGTCCCGGGCGCCGATGCTCATCGCGTCCGGTGTCGCCGTGCTGCTCGTCCTGCTTCCCACGCTCCAGGTGGCGCGATACGCGGTGATCCAGCGCTCGCTCCTCGGCGACGTCTTCGCCTCGATCCGTCCCGACGGTGCGGCCGGACCGGGGGAGGGTGAGGACCCGTGGGCCGGCACCGAGCGGGTCAACGTGCTGCTCATCGGCTCCGACGCCGGCAAGGGGCGGGTCGGGACCCGGCCGGACGCCACGATGGTGGCCAGCATCGACACCCAGACCGGCAGAACGGTCCTCTTCGGCGTCCCACGAAACCTCGAGAACGTCCCCTTCAGCCCGGACTCCCCCCTTCGCCAGGTCTACCCGGACGGCTACAGCTGCGGTGACGGCTGCCTCTTCGAGTACGTCTGGACCCTCGGCACGCAGAACGCCGAGCTCTTCCCCGGCGACCCCAACCCAGGGCTGACCGTCACCAAGGACGCGGCCGGGCAGGTGCTCGGGCTGGACGTCGACTACACCGCGGTCGTGAACCTGCAGGGCTTCACCCAGCTCGTCGACGCGATGGGTGGGGTGCGCATCGACGTCAAGGAGCGGGTGTGCATCGGCTGCAAGATCGAGGGCGGGCAGGTGGTCGGGACGACCGGCTACATCGAGCCCGGCGTGCAGACCCTCGACGGCTTCCACGCCCTCTGGTACTCGCGCTCGCGGGCGGACTCCGAGGACGGCGACTTCTCCCGGATGCGCCGCCAGCGCTGCATGGTCGGGGCGCTGCTCACCCAGGTCGACCCGGTCCTCATGCTGCGTCGCTACCCCGACCTCGCCGCCGTGCTCACGAACAACGTCACCGTCGACATCCCGCAGCAGGACCTCGAGGCCTGGGCCGGGCTCGTGCAGAAGATCCAGGACGGTGCCGAGATCTCCTCCCTGCCGCTGACCAACGAGGCGATCGACGTCACCGACCCGGACTACGCGAGGATCCACGCCATGGTGCAGCGGGCGATCGACCCGCCGCCCGCGAAGGGCTCTTCGTCGCCGTCGTCGAGCACGGACGGGAGCACCCCGTCGAGCACCTCCGAGCCGCCCGCGAAGGGGGCCGAGGACCTCGCGGCGACCTGCTGACCCCCCTTCGCCCTGCGGACTGGAGGGCAGGCGGCTCAGGCCCGGGCGGTGACCAGGTGCTGCAGCCGCGGCCGGTGGCCGGGGGCTGCTCCGGTGCGCCGATCCGCCTCGAGCACCTCGTGCAGCGGCCGGCTCACGACCTGCTCGAACCCCGCGGCACGCACCGCCTCGAGGGTCGGGTCGATCGACCTCGCCTCGGCCAGGGGCAGCGAGGAGAGCACCGGGCCGTAGGTGTCGACGAAGGACTCGGGAGACTCGTCGTGCCCGCCCGCGAACCAGGTGCTGTCGACCAGCGCGAGCACCCCGCCCGGGCGGAGCAGCCCACGCCATGCGCGCAGCGCAGTGACCGGGTCGCGCAGGGTCCACATGAGGTAGCGGCACACGACGGCGTCCTGGCTGCCCGGCGCCACCGGTGGGGCGTGGGCGTCGCCGAGCAGCAGGTGGGGTCGACGGCCGGACTCCGTGGCGAGGGTGCCCGCATGCCGCGCCGCGACGTCGAGCATCCCGGCCGAGCTGTCGACCCCGGTGACCCGGTAGCCGGCCTCGGCCAGCATGAGGGCGACGTGCCCGGTGCCGGTCCCGACGTCGAGGACCGCCGCCGGCGGTGAGGGCAGGACATCTCGCCAGATCTCGGTCCACATCTCCCGGTCGAGGTCCCACCGCTGCACTCGCCGCTGCCCCGAGTCGTAGGCGTCCGCCCGTTCGCTCCAGTAGGCGTCGAGACGGCTCTGGTCCACCTCCTTCACGAGAGGTCCCCGGCGGTCGAAGCGGCGCCGACGGAACGGAAGAGCAGGTGCAGCTCGCCGTCGCGGTCGAGCCGCTCGGTGGCGATGCCGTACACGCGCTGCACGACGGCCGGGTCGAGGACCTCGTCGACCGTTCCCTGGGCGACCATCCGGCCCTGCTCGAGCAGCACCAGGTCGTCGCAGTAGGCCGCGGCGAGGTTGAGGTCGTGCAGCACGACGACGACGGCGGCGCCGAGGTCGCCCGCGAGGCCGCGAAGCAGCGCGAGCACCTCGTGCTGGTACCGGATGTCGAGGTGGTTGGTCGGCTCGTCGAGGAGGAGGTACGAGGTGCCCTGGGCGAGCGCGCGGGCGATGAGCACCCGCTGCTTCTCACCCCCGGAGAGCTCGGCCAGGGGGCGCTGCGCCAGGTGCGTCGCCCCGACCCGCTCCAACGCCTCGGCCGCCGCCTCGTGATCGGCCGCCGTGGTGGACCGGAAGCCGCTCAGCCGCACGGTGCGCCCGAGGAGCACCATCTCGGCGACGTCCAGGGTGGACTCGCCCACGTTCTCCTGCACGACCACGGCGAGGAGGCGGGCGATGTCACGGGCAGAGAGGCTGCTCAGCGGGCGCCCCTCGATGCTCACCTCCCCGCTGTCGGGGGTGAGGCCGTGGAAGAGGCAGCGCAGCACCGTCGACTTGCCGGACCCGTTCGGCCCGATGACCCCGAGCACCCGGCCGGGTCGGGCGGTGAGGTCGACCCGGTCGACGGCCAGCATGCTGCCGTAGGAGTAGCTGATGGCGCTCGCGCGGAGCATGACTCACTCGCTCCCGAAGCGCTCGACGAGCTGCTCCAGCCCGTCGACCGCGATGGGGGAGGCCGGCTCGGAGAAGTTGAAGAGCTGGGTGAGGATCTCGCCGTCCTGCACCGCGGCGAGACGGTCGGCGCCCGGCAGCTCGGTGACGGCGTCCTCGACCTTGCTCGGGTCGCCCTCGGAGTAGAGCAGCACGAGCACGTCGGGGTTCTCCTCCAGCAGACTCTCGGGGGTGATCTCGAAGACGCGCTTGTCGACGTCACCGTAGACATTGGTCAGGCCGGCTGCCTCGCTCTGCACGTGCGGCATCGACCGGCTGCCGTAGGCGTAGGTGGTGCCGCCGCCGACGGTGGGGTAGAGGATCGCGACGCTCTTGTCCTCGCCGTCCGTGTCGCCACCGGCGCCGGCCTGCTCGGTCGCGGACCCGACCCGCTCGCGCAGCTCCTCGACCGCGGCGGCCGCCTCGTCCTCCCGGTTGAAGACGGCGCCGTAGTCCTCGATCTCGCCGTACAGCTGCTCGAAGGAGGGGTCTGGCTGCCCCTCGCTGCACAGTCCCTGCACCTCGAGCAGCGGCACGCCGACCTCACCCATCGAGGCGGCGTCGAGGCCCTCGGTGTGCCCGAGCACGAGGTCGGGCTCGCGCTCGAGGACGGCCTCCTTGGAGATGATGAGGTGGCCCGAGGAGTCGACCCGATCGGTGAGCACCTCGATCTGCTCGACCTGCGCCGTGGTCTCCTCGTCGTAGTAGCCCTCCGGGTAGGCGCCCGCCTTGGCGGTGACGTGATCCAGCACTCCCAGCGGGCTGAGGAAGGGAACCCAGGCGCTCTTGAGCATGACGACGTCCTGCGGCTCGGACTCGAAGGTCATCTCCTCGCCGCAGCTGGTGATCGTCACCGGGTAGTGGCCGTCGTCGGAGGCGGTACTCGCCTCACCCGAGGAGTCGGCTCCGCTGCCGCAGGCGGCAAGGGTGAGTGCGGCGAGGGCGCCGGTACCGGTGGTCAGAGCGGTGCGAAGGGGGGACATCGGACTCCTTGGGTCGGGGCGGGTTGGCGGCGGTGCGGCGGCCGTGGGCAGGGTCGGTGTGGGGGTCAGGTCGAGGAGACCTGCATCCGTCGGATGAGTACGAGGAGGAAGGGTGCTCCGACGAGCGAGGTGAGGATGCCGAGGGGGATCTCCTGCGGTGCCAGCAGGGTCCGGGCGACGACGTCGGCCCAGACGAGGAAGATCGCCCCCATCACTGCCGCGACGGGGATCGCGATGCGGTGCGCGGACCCGACGACCCGGCGGGCGACGTGCGGGATGACCAGCCCGACGAAGCCGATGCTGCCGGCCGCGGCCACGGCGACCCCGATGCAGAGCGCGACGACGACGAGCAGCCAGACGCGCAGCCGGTTCGGGTCGACCCCCATCGTCAGGGCGGTCTCGTCGCCCAGGGCGAGCGCGTCGAGCTGCCGCCCGGAGTGTGCCAGGAGAGCGACCGTCGCGGCGACGATCACCGCGACCACGGCGAGCGGAGCGCCCCACGAGCCGAGGCTGAGCGTGCCGAGCAGCCAGAAGAGCACCGATCGGGAGCCTTCCGCGGAGTCCGAGGCGAAGATGAGGAAGCTGGTCAGCGCGTAGAGGGCGTACCCGACCGCCACGCCGGCGAGCAGCAGCCGGATCGAGGTGACCCGACCGCCGGTGCGGGCGATGAGCAGCACGAGCACAGATGCAGCGAGCGCCCCGACGAAGGCGCTGGCCTGCAGCGCGTGCTCACCGAGCCCGGCGCCGATCCCGAAGAGGATCGACGCGGCGGCTCCGCTGCTCGCACCGGAGTTGATGCCGAGCAGATAAGGGTCGGCGAGCACGTTGCGCACCATCGCCTGCAGCGCCATGCCGCAGACCGCCAGCCCCGAGCCCACGCAGACCCCGAGCAGCACGCGCGGGGTGCGCACGTCCCAGATGATCGCCTCTCGCGCAGCCGGCCAGTCGGGGGTGCCGACGCCGAGCAGCTGGTGCAGGACGATCCGGCCCGTAGCCATCGGGGAGACCTGCGCCGCCCCGACACCCACTGCGACGAGGACGGAGAGGACGAGCAGCGCGACGAGCGCGACCAGCCAGGCGAGGGAACGCCGTCGACGTGCCGCGATGCCGAGTGCGTCGGCGCGCACCACGAGCTCGGTCGAGCGCGGCGTCGTGACCCGCGTGGCCATCCCGTCCTCCCATTGCTGCAACTAGGTCGCAGCAACGGTACGGGACAGCTCCTCCGGAGCCCGAGGCGGGTCCCCGCCGTCAGCCGAGCAGCGAGATGCTCTCGTGGCCGCCGACGGCAGCGGCCAGCTCGCCGACCCGGTCGTCGGGGGTGCCCCACGTGCGCGCGATCTGGGTCAGCCGAGCGGTGAGGTGCCCGACCGCGTACTCCGCGGTGACGCCGACGCCGCCGTGCATCTGGATCGCCTCTTCGCCGACGAGCTTGCCCGCCCGGTCGACGACGCTGCGGCAGCGGGCGATCGCGTCGACGTCGACGGGGTCGTCGTCGGCGACCATGGCCGCGAAGAGCGCGGCGCTGCGCGCGAGCTCCAGCTCGGCGTACATGTCGGCAGCCCGGTGGGTCAGGGCCTGGAAGGCGGCCAGCGGCATCCCGAACTGCTTGCGGGTGCGCAGGTACTCGGTGGTGCGGCCGAGTGCCTCCTCCATCGCGCCGAGCGCCTCGCCGCAGAGCACGGCACCGCCGAGCGCGAGCGCCTCGGCAAGCGCCTGCTCGGCCTGCTCGCCGTCGGCGAGCAGGGTCGCCGACGTGCCCTCGAAGGTGAGTGACTCCCCCTTCGCCTGGACGTCGGTGACGAGGAAGAGGCCGGTGCCGCTCCCGGTGTCCGCCGAGACGACGACGTGCGTGGCGTCCTGCGCGAAGCGCACGGGCGCCTTGGTGCCGGTCAGGGTCCAGCTCTCGCCGCTCCCTTCGGCCCGCACGGTGGGCGCGGTCGGCGACCAGGCGCGCATCGGCTCGTCGAGAGCGGGGACGGGCAGCGCCGAGCCCTCCGCCAGGGCGCCGATCAGCTCCCGGCGCAGCGAGTCGGGGGCCGTCCGGGTGATGATCGCGCCGGCGACGACGGTCTCGGCCAGCGGGAGGTGGATCCGGCTCTTGCCGACCTCGGCGGCGGCGACGGTCAGCTCGGCGAAGCCGGCACCGACGCCCCCGTCCTCCTCCGACCACGGCAGGGCGGGGACGCCGACCTCGACGAGGGCCTCCCAGACCTTCGGGTCGTGGGCCGCCGGCTCGGCCGAGACGCCGGAGTTCGACGCGGGGTTGCCGTGGCGTGCGAGGACGCCGCTGACGGCTTCGGTGAGCGCCTTCTGCTCATCGGTGATGTTGAGATCCATGCGGGGTCAGCCCTTCAGTCCGAGGATGCCGGTGGCGATGATGCTGCGCTGGACCTCGCTGGACCCGCCGTAGATCGTCGCCTTGCGGAAGTTGAGGTACGTCGGGACGGCGTCGGCGGCCCACTGCGGCACCACCGAGTCGTCCCACGAGGCGGCCATCGGCCCGGCGACGTCGATCGCGAGCTCGAGCACGTCCTGCTGCAGCTCGGAGCCGCGCAGCTTCAGGATCGAGCTGGCCGGGTCCGGCTTGCCGTCCTTGGACCCCCCGCTGACCCGGATGACGGTGAGCTCGAGGGCCATGAGGTCGGCCTCGAGCCGGGCGAAGCGGGCCGCGACCTGCGGGTCGTCGAGCAGCGTGCCGTCGCCGCGGGTGACCTCGCGGGCGTGCGCCTTGACGTCGGCGAGGGTCTTCTTCACCAGGCCGACGTTGGCGACGCCGACGCGCTCGTTGCCGAGGAGGAACTTCGCGTAGTCCCAGCCCTTGTTCTCCTCGCCGACGAGCTGGTCGGCGGGGACGCGCACGTCCTCGAAGAAGACCTCGTTGACCTCGACGTCGCCGTCGAGAGTCTTGATCGGCCGGACCGTGATCCCTTCGCTCTTCATGTCAATGAGAAGGAAGGAGATGCCGCGCTGCTTCTTCTCGGCGTTCGGGTCGGTGCGCACGAGCGCAAAGATCCAGTCCGCGTGCTGGGCGAGGGTGGTCCAGATCTTCTGGCCGTTGACGACGTAGTGGTCACCGTCCTTGACCGCGGTGGTGCGCAGCGAGGCGAGGTCGGAGCCGGCGTCGGGCTCGGAGAAGCCCTGGCACCACCAGATCTCGCAGGAGAGCGTCTTGGGCAGGAAGCGCTCCTTGAGCTCCTCGCTGCCGAAGGCGGCGATGACCGGCCCGACCATCGAGGTGTTGAAGGGCAGGGGCGGCGGCACCCCGGCCGCGCGCATCTCGCTGTCCCAGATGAACTTCTGCAGGCTCGTCCAGTCCTGCCCGCCCCACTGCACCGGCCAGCCGGGCGCGGCCAGGCCGGCCTCGGCCAGGGTCGCCTGGGAGCGGCGGATGTCCTGCGGGTCGAGGTCGTTGCGGTTGGTCCCCTTCTCCTTGAGCTCGGCAGGGAACTCGTCGGTGAAGTAGGTCCGCATCTTCTGCTGGAAGGCGGCGTCTTCCTCGCTCAGGCGTCGTTGCATGGAGTCGAATCTACATTCAAGTTCGCCTGGTGACCAGGGGTGGGCGACGGGTTCGGGCGAAGGGGGTGACAGCGCAAGTTGAGCGGAATACGCTCAACTTTGAGGTCGTTGGACCAGGTGAACCGACACCCCCTTCGTCACACCCCTTCGTGACCACCGAGCCAAAGGAGCACCCCGCATGGAGCTGAAGCCGACCACCAAGGTCGCCGAGGCGCTCGCGCTCGCGCAGCGCTCCGCGCAGACCGAGGGTCACGCCGAGATCACCCCCGACCACCTCACCAGCGCCCTCGTGCGCGTCGACACCGCCCAGGCCGACCGGCTGCTGCAGGCCGCCGGCACCGGCGCCCAGCACGTCCTCGGTCAGGCCGACGCGGCGATCGCCGCGCTGCCTCGGGCCGCCGGCTCCTCAGCCCAGGCCCCCACCTTCGGGCGGGCCGCGCTGGCCGTGCTGCAGCAGGCCGACACCCTCATGAAGGCCAAGGGCGACAGCTATCTCGCCCTCGACCTCCTGCTCCTGGCGCTGGCCGAGACCGGTCACCTCGCCGCCGTCGAGAAGCGCGGGGCGGCCGACATGGAGGCCGCGATCGAGCAGCTGCGCGGTGGCCGCACGGTCACCTCGGAGACGCCCGCCGAGGGCGGGGAGGCCCTCGCCGAGTACGGCACCGACCTCACCCAGGTGGCGCGCGACGGCAAGCTCGACCCCGTGATCGGCCGCGACGCGGAGATCCGCCGGGTCGTCCAGGTCCTCTCCCGTCGCACGAAGAACAACCCCGTCCTCATCGGCGAGCCCGGCGTCGGCAAGACCGCCGTCGTCGAGGGCCTGGCCCAGCGCATCGTCGACGGCGACGTCCCCGAGTCCCTGCGCGACAAGCGGCTCATCGCCCTCGACCTCGGCGCGATGGTCGCCGGCGCGAAGTACCGCGGCGAGTTCGAGGAGCGGCTCAAGTCCGTCCTCGAGGAGATCAAGGCCAGCGACGGCGAGATCATCACATTCATCGACGAGATCCACACCGTCGTCGGGGCCGGTGCCTCCGGCGACAGCTCGATGGACGCCGGCAACATGCTCAAGCCGATGCTCGCCCGCGGCGAGCTGCGCCTCGTCGGCGCGACGACGCTCGACGAGTTCCGCACGAACATCGAGAAGGACCCGGCGCTGGAGCGCCGATTCCAGCAGGTCTTCGTCGGTGAGCCGAGCGTGCCCGACACCATCGCGATCCTCCGCGGCCTCAAGGAGCGCTACGAGGCGCACCACAAGGTCGAGATCGAGGACTCCGCGCTCGTCGCCGCCGCCTCGCTCTCCGACCGCTACATCACCGGGCGCCAGCTGCCGGACAAGGCGATCGACCTCGTCGACGAGGCGGCCTCTCGCCTGCGCATGGAGATCGACTCCAGCCCGGTCGAGATCGACGAGCTGCAGCGCGCGGTCGACCGGATGGAGATGGAGAAGCTCCACCTCGCCAAGGAGACCGACGACGCGAGCCGCGACCGGCTCGAGCGGCTCGAGGCCGAGCTCGCCGAGCGCAAGGAGGAGCTCGCTGGGCTCACCGCGCGCTGGGAGCAGGAAAAGGCCGGCCTGAACAAGATCGGTGAGCTGCGCGCGCGCCTGGACGACCTGCGCACCCAGGCCGAGCGGCTGCAGCGCGAGGGTGACTACGAGGGCGCCTCGCGGGTGCGCTACGGCGAGATCCCGGCGCTGGAGGCCGAGCTCGCCCGCGCCGACGAGGCGGAGATCGCCCGGTCCACGGGCGATGAGGACCTCATGGTCAAGGAGCGGGTCGGACCCGACGACATCGCCGAGGTGATCTCGGCCTGGACCGGCATCCCCGCCGGCCGGCTGCTGCAGGGCGAGACCGAGAAGCTGCTCTCGATGGAGTCGCTCATCGGCGCCCGCCTCATCGGGCAGTCCGCCGCGGTCCAGGCGGTCTCTGACGCGGTCCGCCGGGCCCGCTCCGGCATCGCCGACCCGGACCGTCCGACGGGCAGCTTCCTCTTCCTCGGCCCGACCGGCGTCGGCAAGACCGAGCTGGCGAAGTCGCTCGCGGACTTCCTCTTCGACGACGAGCGGGCGATGATCCGCATCGACATGTCGGAGTACTCCGAGCGGCATGCGGTGGCCCGGCTCATCGGTGCCCCTCCGGGGTACGTCGGCTACGACGAAGGGGGTCAGCTCACCGAGGCGGTGCGCCGTCGCCCCTACTCGGTGGTCCTCCTCGACGAGGTGGAGAAGGCGCACCCGGAGACCTTCGACATCCTGCTCCAGGTGCTCGACGACGGACGCCTCACCGATGGCCAGGGACGCACGGTCGACTTCCGCAACGTCATCCTCGTGATGACGAGCAACCTCGGCAGTCAGTTCCTCGTCGACCCGGCGCTGGACGACGAGGCGAAGCGGGAGTCGGTGATGGCCACCGTGCGCTCCAGCTTCAAGCCCGAGTTCCTCAACCGGCTGGACGAGGTCGTGATCTTCGACCCGCTCAGCCAGGCCGAGCTGAGCGAGATCGTCGAGCTGCAGGTTCGGGAGCTCGGGGCCCGTCTCGCCGACCGGCGGATCACCCTCGAGGTGACCGACGCGGCCCGGCAGTGGCTCGCCGACAAGGGGTACGACCCGGCCTACGGGGCTCGCCCCCTTCGCCGGTTGGTGCAGAAGGAGATCGGCGACCGCCTCGCGACGGCCCTGCTCGCCGGCGACGTGCGCGACGGGCAGCAGGTCACGGTCGACGCCGGTGACGACGGGCTGGTGCTGACCACCTGACCCGTCCGGCGCGGCCCGGATACCTTGACCCCATGCGTCGTCGCGTCGTGCTGGCCCTCGTCCCCGCGCTGCTCGTGCTGCCTGCCTGTTCCGGGGGCGAGGACAGCCCGCCGGAAGAGACCCAGGCGCCCGAGCAGGTCCTGCAGGCTGCCCGGGAGAGGTTCGAGGCGGCAGGGGGGCTGCACATCGAGCTGACCAGCTCGACGATCCCCGAGGGGCGGGACGGGGTGAGCCGGGCGGTCGGCGACGGGATCGTGGACGCCGAGCGGCCGGCCTTCACCGGTGAGATCACCGGGAGGATCCAGGGCAACCCGGCCGGGGTCGAGCTCATCGCCATCGACGAGGAGACCTGGATGTCGTTCTTCACCGAGGACTTCAACCCGGTCGACATGGCCGACCTCGGCGCGCCCAACCCGGCCGAGCTGTTCCGCTCCGAGACCGGCGTCGGGCGCCTCCTGGCCGAGACCACCCAGGTGCAGGCGGGGGAGAAGAGCCGCGACGGCAAGGACGTGCTGCAGACCTACTCCGGCACCCTGCCGGCCGGACCGGTGCAGGACCTCTTCGCCCTCGGTGAGGCCGCGCAGAGCTTCGACGTCACCTACAGCATCGAGCCGACGTCGGGTGAGCTCCGGGCGGCGAAGATCAGCGGCGAGTTCTACGAGGGGTCGACCACGAGCTACAGCGTCAACCTCTCCGAGTACGGCAAGTCGGTCACCGTCGACGAGCCCGCGTGAGCGACGCCGACACCGACACCGGCGCCGGACCGGTGCCGCGTGCGGTCAACGCCCGTGCGCTCCTCGCGCTGGCCTCGACCGCGGTGGCGCTCGCGGCCGCCGACACCTACGTGGTCGTCCTCGCGCTGACCGACATGATGGCCGGGGTCGGGCTGACCCTGGACAGCCTGCAGCGGGCCACCCCGATCATCTCCGGCTTCCTCCTCGGCTACATCGCGGTCCTGCCGCTCATCGGACGTCTGGCCGATCTCGTGGCCCGGAGCCGGATCCTCCTGGCCTGCCTCGCCCTCTTCGTCCTCGGCTCTGGGGTCACCGCGCTCGCGGTCGACCTCGACGTGCTCGTCGCCGGACGCGTCGTCCAGGGGATCGGTGGGGGAGGTCTGGTGCCGGCGACCCTCGCCATCGTCGCGGACCTGTGGCCGGTGGGCCGGCGCGGCGTCCCGCTCGGTGTCGTCGGCGGCGTGCAGGAGCTGGGGTCGGTCCTCGGCCCGGTCCTCGGCGCGGCCGTCCTCGCGGTCGCCGACTGGCGGGCGATCTTCTGGCTCAACGTCGTGCTCGGCGGGCTGCTCGCGGCGGCCATCTGGTGGGTGGCCCGCGACCGTTCGTCTGAGGTTCCCCGGGGATCTGCGAAGGGGAGAGCCGACCGTTCGTCTGAGGTTCCCCGGGGATCTGCGAAGGGGAGAGCCGACCGTTCGTCTGAGGTTCCCCGGGGATCTGCGAAGGGGGCGGGGGTGTCTGGGCGGGTCGGGCGGCGGTTCGCGGGGTGGTTGGGGATGGGGGGCTGGCTGGGGGTGGCGTCGGTCGGGCTGCTGTGGCTCGCGCTCGCCGCTCCGGCACGGCTCGTCACCGACGTGACCCTCGGCCTGCCGTTCGTGCCGTTCGGCGATCACGACCACCGCCTGCTCACGCCCGTGGGCGTGCTCGCGCTCGTCGTGGGAGCCGCCGCCCTGGCCCTGAGCGCAAGCGCCTGGTGGCCGGTGCTGCGCCAGGGGGACCTGCCCGGGGCCCTGCTGCTCGGCAGCGCGCTGGGCTGCGTCGTGCTCACCTTCGCCGCGGCCGACCCGGAGACCGAGGTGGTCGGGCCCCTCGGGTTCGCGCTGCTGCCGGTCGCCGTCGTCGCGGCTGCTGCGTACGTGTGGCGCCACCGCACGGCAGCTCACCCCCTCGTGCCCCGCGGGACCTACGCGGGTCGCACCCCGTGGGCGCTCGTGGTCAGCCTGCTCGCCGGGGTCGCGCTCGTCTCGGTCGTCGTCGACGTCCCGCTCCTGGCCCGGCTCACGCTGCCGGGCGGCCAGACCGAGGCCGCGCTGGTCCTGGTGCGCTTCCTCGTCGCGGTCCCGGTGGGTGCGCTGCTCGGCGGTGCGCTGCTGCGGCGGCTCGGTGCGGGCGTCGTCGCCGGCGGCGGGCTGGCCCTGATGTCCGCCGGGCTGCTCGTGATGTCGAGCTGGGGGCCGGACTCGCTGGAACAGACGCTCATGTCGACCGCGGTCCTCGCGCTCGTGGGTCTCGGCGCCGGCCTCGCGCTCGCCCCGGTCAACGACGCCGCCCTGGCCGACGCGCCGCAGAGCGCCCACGGCACGGCGAGCTCGCTGGTCGTCGTCTCTCGGATGATCGGGATGGTCGTCGGGCTCGCCCTGCTCACCGGGATCGGTCTGCACCGCTACTACGAGGCGGTGAGCGCTCTGCCTGCCGGGCAGCGCACCGACGGCCAGGCCCTGCTCGAGACCGCCCTGGTCCAGGTCGAGACGGTCTTCCTCGGCGCGGCGGTGGCAGCCGGCCTGGGCGCCCTCGTCGCGCTGCTGACCCTGGGCCGCCGCCCGGAATCACTCCCCGCCGACAGCATGGGCGCCAGGTCGCGCCGCGACCGCTAGCCGGGCCGCCGGGCGAAGGGGGTAGGTGTCATCTCCCTTCGCGACCTGCCGCCCATCGTGCTGCGGTGAGTCGCGTCGTCCAGACGGGCTGTCCAGGCGCGCCGGGGTCAGCGTGCGCCGGTGACCAGGCGGTGCAGGTGGTCGACGACCCGGTCGGTCGCCTCCCACATGAGCATGTGGCCGGCGCCGTCGATCACGTCGAGCTCTGCGCCGGGGATCCGCTCGTGGTACATCCGGCTCCACTTGGCCGGGGTGAGCGGGTCGCGCGACCCCGCCATGACCACGGTCGGGATCCCCGCAAGGTTGGCCAGCGAGGCGATCTCGTCATGCCCGAGGAGGGCCTTGAAGTACTGGCCGGTCGTCCGGGCGCGGGTGCCGTTGATGATCCGACGCGCCTCGGCGACGTCGGCCGGCGAGGCGTCCGCGCCGAAGATCCCGCGCACCATCCGCTCGGGCATGGGCAGCGCGGGAGCCGCGAAGGGGAGGAGGGACTGGATGCCCATCACCACCCCTTCGCCCCGGATGCGCTTGCGCAGGCTGGCCAGCTCCGGGGTCGTCGCGACGAGGAGCACCCCCTTCGCCCTCTCGCGCAGCGAGACGGGGTGCGCCCCGGCGTACGCCATGAGGGTCATCCCGCCCATGGAGTGGCCGCCGAGCACCAGGGGGCCGGTCGGGCACATCTCGCGGACCACGACGTCCAGGGTGTCGGCGAGGCCCCGCACGGTCGCGGGCTCATCGCCCAGGGTCGAGCGGCCGTGGCCGGGCTGGTCGTAGGTTACGACCCGGACGGGCACCCGCTGCCGCAGCGCGAGCACCACCTTGTCCCACGTCGAGTGGTCCATCGTCCACCCGTGGGCGAGGACCACCGTGGGCAGTCCCTCGTCGGCCCCGGCATCCGGGGTGTGGTCGACGACGTGCAGCCGAGAGCCGTCCGGCGCCTCGATCGTGCGGGTCGTGACGAGGCTGCCCTCGGGGTGGGGCTCGTGTCGCAGCATCTTCGGCTCTCTTCTCGGTCGTGCTCAGTCGGCCAGCTCGACGACCACCGGGGCGTGGTCGCTGGCGCCCTTGCCCTTGCGCTCCTCGCGGTCGATCGCCGCGCCCTGGACGCGGTCGGCGAAGGGGGGAGTGCCCAGGACGAAGTCGATGCGCATCCCCTGACGCTTGGGGAAGCGCAGCTGCTGGTAGTCCCAGTAGGTGTAGACACCCGGCCCGGGGGTGTGCGGGCGGACGACATCGACCAGCCCGTCGTCGAGGAAGCCCTGGAAGGCGGCGCGCTCCGGCGGGGAGACGTGGGTCCTGCCCTCGAAGAACCCCATCGACCACACGTCCTCGTCCTGCGGGGCGATGTTGAAGTCACCGGCGAGGGCCATTGGCAGGTCCGGCTCAGCGGCGCGCCACGCGTTGGTCTGGTCCCTCAAGGTCTGCAGCCAGCGCAGCTTGTAGTCCAGGTGAGGGTCGTCCAGCGTCCGGCCGTTGGGGACGTAGAGGCTCCACAGCCGCACCCCGGCGCAGGTGGCCCCGATCGCCCGCGCCTCGGGTGCCGGAGGCTCGCCCCAGCCGGGCACGTCGGGGAAGCCGACCGAGACATCCTCGATCCCCACCCGGGAGACCACGGCCACGCCGTTCCACTGGTTCAGGCCGTGGTGGGCCACCTCGTACCCGATGTCGCGGAAGCGGTCGTGGGGGAACTGGTCCTCCTTGGCCTTGGTCTCCTGCATGAGCAGGACGTCGACGTCGGTGCGACCCAGCCAGTCGACGACACGGTCGACACGGGAGCGGATGGAGTTGACGTTCCAGGTCGCGATGCGCACCCGGCCACCCTAGCCAGGGCGGCCACGCCTTCGTATCGTCGAGGTCATGCGACCGCTCTTCGAGATCTGCGCCGCCGACGGCATCGCCGAGGCGGTCATCGCCCGACCCGATGCCGGCACCCACCCGGGAGTGCTGCTCTTCATGGACGCGATCGGCCTGCGCCCTCAGATCGAGGAGATGGCCGACCGGATCGCGTCGTGGGGCTACGTCGTCCTCGCGCCGAACACCTTCTACCGCTCCGGCCGGGCGGAGGAGACCACCCCGAGCGCCGACCTGCGCGACCCGGACGAGCGCGCCGCCTACGCCAAGGTCTCGGCCGAGTACCTCGCCGAGCTCACCGGCGAGCGGATGGAGGCCGACCTGCCGCACTACGTCGAGGCGCTGCGTGGGCTCGACGGGGTGGACGACGGGCCGATCGGGGTGACGGGGTACTGCATGGGAGCGCGCTTCGCGACCCGGGCAGCCGGGCTCGAACCGACCGTCGCTGCGTGCGGCGGCTTCCATGGCGCGGAGGTCGCGACCGAGGAGGAGGACAGCCCGCACACCCGGGTAGCGCGGTCGACTGCGGCCTTCGTCTACGGCCACGCCGATCAGGACAAGCTCAACCCGCCCGAGGCGATCGCCCGGCTCGACGAAGCGCTGGAGGCGGCCGGCGTGGACCACGTGACCTCGGTGTACCCCGACGCGCCGCACGGGTTCACGATGGCCGACACGAGCAGCTATCAGCAGGCCGGGGCCGAGCGGCACTTCGAGGAGCTGCGAGCGCTGCTGGAGCGTGCGCTCGGGTGAGCCGACGTCCGTACGATGGCCGGCGTGACTGACATCGCCGCCGACCGTGCCCGCCTGCTGGAGATCATCAAGGAGCAGGCGATCGTCCACGGCCGGGTGACCCTCTCCTCCGGCAAGGAGGCCGACTACTACGTCGACCTGCGCCGGATCTCGTTGCACGGCGAGGCCGCTCCGCTCGTCGGCCGGGTGATGCGCGACCTCACCGCCGACCTCGCCTTCGACGCCGTCGGTGGGTTGACCCTCGGCGCCGACCCGGTCGCCACCTCGATGCTGCACGCTGCCGCCGCTGCCGGTGACCGGCTCGACGCCTTCGTCGTGCGCAAGCAGGGCAAGGCGCACGGGCTGCAGCAGCGCATCGAGGGCCCTTCGGTGCAGGGGCGCCGGGTCCTCGTCGTCGAGGACACGACGACGACCGGCAGCTCGCCGCTGGAGGCGGTCGCCGCCTGCCGCGAGGCCGGCGCCGAGGTGGTCGCCGTCGCAACCATCGCGGACCGGGCGACCGGCGCGGGAGAGCGGATCGAGGCCGAGGCCGGGGTGCCCTATCGCTTCGCCTACTCGCTCGAGGACCTCGGGCTCGCCTGACCGTTGCCCTCGCGGGAGCCGGGTCAGCCCCGCGCGGCGAGGGTGACCGCGGTGGCCAGCGCCGCCGTCGCCGCCTCGTAGCCCTTGTCCTCGCTGGAGCCGGGCAGGCCGGACCGGTCCAGCGCCTGCGCCTCGTCGTCGCAGGTGAGCACCCCGAAGCCGACGGGCACGCCGGTGCGCACCGACACCTCGGTCAGACCGACCGTTGCCGCCTGGCAGACGTAGTCGAAGTGCGGGGTTCCCCCGCGGATCACGACACCCAGGGCGATGACCGCGTCGTGGTCTGGGGCCAGGCGGGCGGCGGCGACCGGCAGCTCGAAGGTGCCCGGCACGCGCACCACCGTGATGTCGTCGATGCCGCAGGCACCCGCCCCACGCCGCGCGCCGTCGACGAGACCGTCCATGACCTCGGTGTGCCAGCTGGCGGCGACGACGACGGCCCGCAGGCCGCGGGCGTCGCAGGTGGTGGTGGGTGCTCCGTGGCCGCTCATGCGGGCCTCCTCGTGCTCTCGGGGTGCTCGGTCGTCTCGTTCGGGGTGATCGGGTGGTCGTGCCCCAGGCGCTCGCGTTTGGTCGCGAGGTAGCGGGCGTTGTCCGGGCCCTCGCCGACGTGGATCGGGTGCGGGCGAAGGGAGATCCCGCCGGCTTCCAGCGTGGCCACCTTGGCGGGGTTGTTCGTCATGAGGTCGACATCGGTGAGACCGAGGTCGTGCAGGATCGCGACCGCGGCGCCGTACTCCCGGTCGTCGACCGGCAGCCCGAGCGCGAGCTGGGCGTCGACGGTGTCGGCCCCGGCGTCCTGCTCGGCGTAGGCGCGCAGCTTGTCCAGCAATCCCACGCCTCGCCCCTCGTGCCCTCGGAGGTAGAGCACGGCGCCGCCGTGGCTGGCCACCTGGGCGATCGCCGCGTCGAGCTGTGGCCCGCAGTCGCAGCGAGTCGAGCCGAGGGCGTCGCCGGTGAGGCACTCGGAGTGCACCCGCACCCACGACCCCCCGGGGCGGGTGAGGGCCAGGTGCTCGGCACCGGTGCGTCGGTCGCGGTAGCCGTGCACGGTGAGGCGGCCGTGCGTGGTGGGCAGGGTCGTCGTCGTGACCCGCTCCACCCGGTCATGCACCTCGCGCCAGGCGACGAGGTCGGCGATGGTGACCACGGGCAGGTCGTGGTCGGCGCCGAGGGCGAGCACGTCGGGCGTGCGCAGCATCTCGCCGTCGTCGGCGACGAGCTCGCCGATGGCGCCGACCGGTTCCAGCCCGGCGAGGCGACACAGGTCGACGGTGGCCTCGGTGTGGCCGCGCCGGGTGAGCACGCCCCCTTCGCGCGCTCGAAGGGGGACGACGTGCCCCGGTCGAACGAGGTCACCGGCTCCGGAGGTCGGGTCCGCCAGCACCCGCAGGGTGCGGGCTCGGTCGGCGGCGCTGATGCCGGTGCTCACGCCCGCGGCCGCGTCGACGGTGATGGTGTACGCGGTCTGCAGCGAGTCCTCGTTGCGGGCGACCATGAGGGGCAGGTCGAGCCGGTCCGCGATCTCGTCGGGCATCGGGGCGCACAGGTAGCCGGAGGTGTGCCGGATCGTCCAGGCCAGCCACTGCGGTGAGGCGCTCTGCGCGGCGAGGACCACGTCGCCCTCGTTCTCCCGGTCGGCGTCGTCGAGGACGAGCACCGGCCGGCCGGCGCGCAGGGCGGCGAGAGCCTCCTCGATCGGGGACGTGGTGCTCATCGGGGTGCTCCGCTCGCGGCGAGGAGGCGCTCGACGTACTTCGCCAGGACGTCGGTCTCAAGGTTGACGCGATCGCCGGGTCGCAGCCGACCGAGCGTCGTCGCGGCAAGGGTCTCGGGGATCAGCGACACCTCGAAGCCGTCCTCGGTCACCGCGCTCACGGTGAGCGAGGTGCCGTCGAGGGTGACCGCTCCCTTGCGGGCCAGGTGTCCACGCAGCGACTCGGGGGCGGTCAGGGTGAGCACCTCCCACCGGTCGTGCGCGACACGGTCGGTGACCTGGGCGACCCCGTCGACATGACCTTGGACCACGTGACCGTCCAGGCGTCCGTCGACGCGCACCGCGCGCTCGAGGTTGACCTGGTCGCCGGTGGTGAGGGCGCCGAGGGTGGTCCAGCGCAGCGTCTCGCCCATGACGTCGGCGACGAAGCCCCCGCTGTCGTGCTCGACGACGGTGAGGCAGACCCCGGCGACGGCGATGGAGCAGCCGTGCCGGATGTCGCCGAGCACGGTGCGTGCTGCGACCGAGAGGCGTGCACGCCCTGGTGACAGGTCGCGGACGGTGCCGATCTCTTCGATGATGCCGGTGAACATCAGGGGGCCTCCTTGATTGGGTCGGTCGGCCCCCTACGGCGTTGCCCCAGATGCTGGGGCAACGCCGTAGGGGCGTGAGCAGGGGGTACTCGCAGGTCGAGCCGGACGTCGTCGCCGACCTGGTGGACGGCGCGCAGCGCGAGCCGGTGGGCTCCGGTGATGGTCGTGATGCCGAGGTCCGCGATCGGGGACGGGCCGGCGCCGAGCAGCGCCGGCGCGACGTACGCGACGACGTCGTCGACGCACCCCGCTCGCCAGAACGCGGCTGCCAGGGTGGGGCCGCACTCGAGCCAGACCGATCGGACCTCTCGGGCGTGCAGCTCGGTCAGGGCGGCGTTGATGTCGCGGGTAGTGAGACGAAGGGAGGCCGCCGCCTCGTCCGTGACCCGGGCGTGCGAGGGGAGTGGGCGCTCGCCGAGGACGACCCGGAGCGGCTGAGGCGTCAGCAGCGTGCCCTCGCCGTCTCGGGCGGTGAAATGCGGGTCGTCGGCGAGGACCGTTCCCGTCCCGGTGAGCACGGCGCCGTGCCGGGAGCGCTCGCGACCGACATCGGCGCGAGCGGCCGGGCCGGTGATCCACTGGCTCGTGCCGTCCGTCGCAGCGAGGCGGCCGTCGAGGGTGGCCGCGTACTTCCACGTGACGCGCGGGCGGCCGAGGAGGGTGGCGACCCGCCAGTCGCGGACCAGCTCGTCGGCCTGATCGACGAGCAGACCCTGCTCGACGTCGACACCTGCGCCGCGGAGGCGGTCGGCGCCCCCGCCCGAGGCGACCCCGGGATCGGCGCTGGCGTGGACCACCCGGGCGACCCCGGCCGCGATGAGCCGGTCGGCGCAGGGCCCGGTCCGGCCGGTATGGCTGCACGGCTCGAGGGTGACGTAGGCGGTGGCGCCGCGCGCCCTTCCCCCGGCGGCGTCGAGCGCCATCGCCTCGGCGTGCCGGGTGCCGGCCCCCTCGTGCCAGCCCTCGCCCACGACGACCCCGACGGCACCCCCTTCGCCCGGCGTCCCCCCTTCGCCGTGCTCGCCCCCGTCGCCAGGCGCGACGAGGACGCATCCCACCCGGGGGTTGGGGTCGACGGCGGGGCCGCGCTCGGCGAGCGCCAGCGCGCGCCGCATCCACGGCTCGTCGAGGGTGAGTCTCACGCGTGCCTCCCGGTCCGGTCTCGGCCTGGCTCCGGGGTATCGCGAGAGATCGCCGGCGGGTGTCTGCGTGCCGTGGCGTTGATCGACGTCGGCCGACCAGTCGCCGGGGACACACCCGCCGCTCGTGCTGCCTCCCATCCGGACTCTCACCGTCGGTCGAGGAGTTCCACCTCGTCAACCGCTCGCTGGCTGCGAGCGGGTCGCGGACTGTCACCGCCGGCTCGGAATTGCACCGACCCCGGAGCACGATCTGGTCCAGGCTATCCCGCGGCGGGCCTGCGCGGACCATGACGTCAGCCACATCGCGCGGAGTCCGCTCTCGCGACCGGCCTGCTGCGACACCTCGTCAAGGAGGTCGGCATGGACCGGCGCCAGATCCTCTTCTCCGGGTACTGGAAGCTCGGCGCCGCGCGGGGGTGAGCGCCGGGCGAGCGGCTAGCGTGCCAGGGGTGGAGCCCCACCTCATCTGCCTCGACATCGACGGCACGACCATCACCCACGCGGGGGAGCTGCGCCCCGCGGTGCATCGAGCGGTCGGTGACGTCGTCGCAGCCGGCCACCACGTCGTCATCGCCACCGGTCGCAGTGTGGTGGCGACAATGCCGATCCTGGAGCGGCTGGGCCTGAGCAGCGGGTGGGCGGTCTGCTCCAACGGTGCGGTGACCATCGCCCTGGACCCGGCCGCGCCCGGTGGCTGGTCCGCCGACGACGAGGACATCGTCACCTTCGATCCGGCGCCGGTCCTTACCCGGCTGCGGGCCGTGGTCCCGGACGCGCTCGTCGCGGTGGAGGAGCTCGGTGTCGGGCATCGGCTGAGCGCCCCGTACCCCGAGGACGAGCTGCAGGGCCAGCAGACGGTGCAGTCCTGGGACGAGCTGATGGCCCGTCGCACCACCCGTGTCACCTTCCGCATGCCCGAGGCGACGAGCGAGGAGTTCGCCGAGGTCGTCGAGCGGGCCGGGCTGCACGGGGTGAGCTACGCGATCGGCTTCACCTCCTGGCTGGACATCAACCCCGAGGGCGTCTCGAAGGGGTCGGCCCTGGAGATCGTGCGCCGCCGCCTGCACGTCGAGCCCGGGCACACCGTGGCCGTCGGCGACCAGCGCAACGACCTCGAGATGCTGCGCTGGGCGGCCCGCGGGGTCGCCATGGGCAACGCCCCCGAGGAGGTCAAGGCGGTCGCCGACGAGGTGACCGGGCACGTCGACGACGACGGCCTCGCCGACGTGCTCCGCCCGCTGGCAAGGGCCTAGCGCCGACGCGGTGGCGCCGGTGCGAGGGACGAGCCCTCGAAATCGACCCGCCACCTACCCTGTCGCCATGAGCGAGCGGGAGTGGGACGACAAGGCCGAGGACACGGCACGATCTGCGCAGCGCACGGCCGACGACCTGGGGTCGCACCCCGTGGTCACCACCCTGGCGCGGGTGGGCTTCGTCGTCGTCGGCGTGCTCCATGCGCTCATCGCTCTCATCGCGCTGCGCGTCGCGTGGGGCAGCGCGGGCGATGAGCAGGCGGACCAGTCCGGCGCGCTCGCCGCGATCGCCGGCCAGCCCTTCGGGGTGGCGCTGCTCTGGGTGGTCGTCGTCGGCTCCGCGATGCTCGCGCTCTGGTACCTCACCGAGCTGCTCGCGCCTGGCCAGGAGGCCGTCGACCGGGTCAAGGGACTGGCCAAGGCGGGGATCTACGCCGCGATCGCGTGGTCGGCCGGGCGTTTCGCCGCCGGGGGAGCGTCGAAGGGCTCTAGCGAGGACCAGACCCAGGACGTCACCCAGCGACTCATGGGCGTGCCCGCCGGCCAGTGGCTGGTCGCCGGAGTGGGTCTGGCGGTCGTCGCGGTCGGTGGGTTCTACGCCTACAAGGGGGCCACCGCTGGCTTCGAGAACGACCTGGAGAAGGACCCCGGCCCCTTTGCCTGCTGGATCGGCCGGGTCGGTTACCTGGCGAAGGGGGTGGCGCTGGCCCTCGTCGGGGTCTTCTTCCTCGTCGCAGCCTGGCAGCAGGAACCGGACAAGGCCCAGGGCCTCGACGGCGCGTTGAAGAGCCTGAAGGGGCAGCCCTACGGGCCCTACCTGCTCACCGTGGTGGCCGGCGGGCTCATCGCCTTCGCGCTGTACTGCCTGATCCGGGCGCGCCACGCCCGCCTGGAGTGAGCACCGCGCCTGCGGGTGACGCGCTGCCACGCGGCCGGAGCACGAGCAGCAGGGCCGCCGTGGTCATCGCCGAGCCGACGACGACGCCGGCGACGACGTCGCTGAGGTAGTGGACGCCGAGGAAGACCCGGTCGGCGCAGGTCAGCAGGACGACGGTGACGGCGGTAGCGACAAGCAGCACCCGCGAGGCGACCGAGCGCGCCAGCGGCCAGATCAGCACGCAGGTAAGGATCATCGCGATCGTGCTGCCCGTCGCGTGCCCCGAGGGGTAGGAGAAGCCCCCGGCCGTGGTGATCGCCTCCGGCGGTGTCGGACGCGGCCGGGCGACGATGTACTTGCACCCGATCGCCAGCCCCCAGCCCGCCAGACCCATCGGGGTGACCCACAGTGCGCGCCGCCGCACCAGACCCCGCCAGAACAACAGCCCGGAGGCGATCGCCAGCACGGTGAAGAGCAGCCAGGGCTCGGTGAGATGGGACCACACCAGCAGCGCGTCCACGAGCCAGGGACGCGCCAGCGCCGTGGCGGTGGTGCGCTCGACCAGGTCGGCGTCCCATCGCATGATGCGGTCGCTCGCGAGCACCACCTGGCGTCCCACCGCGGCCGTGAGGACCATCGCGGTCGCCATGAGCGCGAGTGCCGCGAGGACGCGCGCCACGCTGGGTCGACGAGGCTCGAGGGGCGGCGCGGGCATCGCCCCAGTGTGCGCCATGGGCGTGGGGCATGCTGGGCAGGTCATGACCGACCTGCACATCACCTCACCGGCCAACCCGCGGCTCAAGGAGCTGCTCGGTCTGCGCCGCCGCCGGACCCGCGAGCAGACCGGCACCACGGTGCTCGAGGGCACCGAAGAGCTCCGCCTCGCGATCGAGGCGGGGGTCACCCCCTTCGCCGTCTATCACTGCCCAGAGCTGATGCACGAGGCTGGACCGCAGGCGGTCGACGCGGCTCGCGCCGTCGGCGCCGAGGTCATCTCGCTCTCCCGGGAGGCCTTCGCCAAGGTCTCCTACCGCGAGGGCCCCGACGGGGTCCTCGCGACGGTGCCCGCCCCCGGACGGCCGTGGGACGAGATCGAGCTGCCGGCGCACCCCTTCGTCCTCGTCGTCGAAGGGGTGGAGAAGCCGGGGAACCTCGGCGCCATGCTCCGCACCGCTGACGCCGTCGGGGCCGACCTCGTCATCGCCGCCGACTGCGTCACCGACTGGGGCAACCCCAATGTCATCCGCTCGAGCAAGGGCACCGTCTTCGCGGTCCCTGTCGTCTCCGGGACGCGGGAGCAGGCCTGGACCTGGCTGGCCGAGCGCGGGGTCATGGTCGTGGCGACCACCCCGGACACCGACCGGCTGCACACCGACGTCGACTACCGCAGCGGGGTCGCCGTCGCGGTCGGGTCGGAGAAGTACGGGCTGACCCAGGAGGCGCTGGCCGGCGCCGCGGAGCGGGTACGCATCCCCATGGTGGGCCGGGTCAACAGCCTCAACGTCGCGACCTCTGCCGCGGTGGTGCTGTACGAGGCGGTGCGTCAGCGCTCCGCCCAGCGCTGAGCGGGACCGCTCGACGCGCCGCCCGGGCGTCGCAGCCGGCCTGACCAGGCGTTGTGCTATTGGAGTCGGATTAGGAGCAGGGTGAGGCGCGTGCCACGATGCCCCTATGCGTGTTGACCATGTCTCCTTCGCCGCCGGCTCCGACGGGGCGCGCGCCACAGCAGCGAAGCTGGGAGAGAAGATCGGCGTCGAGCCGGTGGACGGGGGCGTGCACCCGCGCTTCGGTACTCGCAGCATGATCCTGCCGCTGGCGCACGAGCGCTACATCGAGGTCGTCGAGGTGCTCGACCACCCCAGCGCCGACAAGGCGCCCTTCGGCCAGGCTGTTCGCGCCCGCTCCGAGACGGGCGGCGGTTGGATGGGCTGGGTCGTCTCCGTCGACGACCTGCTGCCGGTCGAGGAGCACCTCGAGCGCGAGTCCGTGCCCGGCGCGCGTCGCCTGCCCGACGGCCGCGAGTTCCGGTGGCGCCAGATCGGCGTCAAGGGCCTCATCGCCGACCCGCAGCTGCCGTTCTTCGTCAAGTGGGACGACGAGAGCGACCACCCGAGCGACGACGCGAGCACCGAGGTGACCATCGAGTCGCTGCAGATCGCCGGGGACCCCGACCGGGTGCGAAGCTGGCTCGGCCTGCCCGCCGATGCCACCTCGACGGTCATCACCTTCGACTTCGTCGCCCCCAACGGCACCCCTGGCCTGATGTCGGTCACCCTCAACACGCCGCAGGGGCCGGTCACCATCTAGAGCGAGGCCGAGCGCGTGCGCCGGATACGCGAGTTCTTCGCCCTCGACGACGACTGGGATCGCCCCGGGCGGGGGTTGCGCCGCCGCGACGTCCTCCTCGCGCTCGGTGTCGGCGTCCTCTCCCTGCTCGTCCTCGAACTCATCCGTCCCCTCGGCACGCTCGAGGCGGTCACCGCCCCGATCTGGGTGCAATGGCTCGTCGTCGCCGCCAGCGCCCTGCCGCTGCTCACGCGGCGGCTGTGGCCGCTGGCCAGTCTCATCGCGGCCTCGGTCGGCTTCTTCGCCCTCAGCACGCGGGAGCCGACGCTCGGCGGCCTGCTCTCGGTGCTCGTCTGCTACTTCATCGTCGTGCTCGGCGGGGTGGCGTGGGCGCGGAACCGGCGCGAGATGCTCCTCGTCGTCTCGGCGACCATGCTCCTCATGCTGCTCTGGCTCGTGTGGGGCTTCGCCGTCGGCAACGCCCTCTCGGACTACCCGACCGAGTACCAGGACGACAGCGTCGTGCCGGTGTGGTTCGCGGCGGTCGGGCTGACCTTCGTCATCAACGCGCTGTACTTCGCCGGTGCAGTTCTCGGCGGCCAGGTGCTGTGGCGTAACGCGCGCCAGCGCACCGAGCTCGAGCAGCAGGCCGCGACCATCGAGGAGCAGTCCGTCGAGCTGCGCGAGCAAGCGGTCACCGAGGAGCGGCTGCGCATCGCGCGAGAGCTGCACGACGTCGTGGCGCACCACATCTCAGCCATCGGGGTGCAGGCCGCGGCGGCGCGGCGGGTCATGGACCGCGACCCGCAGCGGGCCGGCTCGGCGCTGGAGCAGATCGAGGGCAGCAGCCGGGAGGCGGTCGGGCAGATGCGCGCGCTGCTCGGGACCCTGCGCTCTGGGCAGTCGGCCGGATCGACGACGCCCCAGCCGGGTCTCGCCCAGCTGGGAGAGCTCGTGACGGCGCACGAGGGCGGTCCGCTGGAGGTGTCCCTCGACGTGATCGAGGACGCTCCCGACCAGCGCGACCGGGTGCCGGTGCCGGTCGGGCAGTCGGTCTACCGCGTCGTGCAGGAGGCGCTGACCAACGTGACTCGCCACAGCACCGCGCAGCGCGCCCGGGTGGTGCTGCGGGTCGCCCGCGCCCGCGTCGAGGTCGAGGTGACCGACGACGGGCGCGCGCGAGGGGGTACAGAGGGCACCAGCCTGGGACATCTCGGGATCGAGGAGCGCGCCGCCCTGCACGGCGGCGGGGCGGAGATCGGACCTCGCGCCACCGATGGCTACCGGGTGCGGTGGTGGGCACCGCTGAGCGACGAAGGGGATCGACATGAGTGAGCAGAGTGGCCAGGAGGAGCAGGCGGTCGGCCACGGGTCGGGCGAAGGGAGGGTGCGGGTCCTCCTCGTCGACGACCAGCCGGTGATCCGGTCCGGCTTCGCGATGATCCTCTCGGTCGAGGAGACGATCGAGGTCGTCGGTGAGGCAGCGACCGGTCGTGAGGCGGTCGAGATCGCTGCGCGGGAGCGCCCGGACGTCATCGTCATGGACGTCCAGATGCCCGAGATGGACGGCATCGAGGCGACCCGAGAGATCGTCCGGCGTGACCTGGGCAAGGTCATCATCCTCACGACGTTCGACCGGGACGACTACCTCTTCGCGGCTCTCGAAGCCGGCGCCAGCGGGTTCCTGCTCAAGAACGCCGAGGCTGAGCAGCTCGTCGCCGCGATCGAGGCGGTGGGTCGGGGTGACGCCCTGCTCGCGCCCGAGGTCACCTCGCGGGTGATCGCCCGGATGACGAGCGGCGCGCCGGCGGAGCGAAGCGATGCCGAGCGTCCGCACGCCGACCTCATCGCGCAGCTCACCGAGCGCGAGCTCGAGGTGCTCTCGCTCGTCGCCGCGGGCATGTCCAACCAGGAGATCGCCGGGCACCTCTTCATCGGCGAGGCGACGGTCAAGACCCACGTCTCCAACCTCTTCGCCAAGCTCGGTGCCCGCGACCGGGTGCGGGTCGTCGTCATCGCCCACGAGGCCGGCATCGTCGAGGGTCCCGGCACAGACTGACCGGGGTAACTCCCCCTTCGGGCGGATGGAGCCACCCCCTCGAGGGGGACCCGCCGACCCCTTCGCCGAGCGCAAGACCCGCCAGGGGAGGGACGCGGCGGCGTCCTCTGGCTCAGTACGGTCGAGGCCATGAGCACTGGACACACTCCTCCGACAGCGATCCACGTCGAGGAGCTCACCCGCCGGTACGGCGACCTCGTCGCCGTGGACCAGGTGAGTTTCACCGTCCCCGGCGGGCAGATGACCGGATTCGTCGGCGGCAACGGCGCGGGCAAGACGACGACGATGCGGATGATCATGGGTGTCCTCGGCATCCACGGCGGGAGAGTCCGCTGGGGGGACCGGGAGATCACCACCACCGATCGGCGCGGCACCGGCTACATGCCCGAGGAGCGCGGCCTCTACCCGAAGCAGAAGGTCCGCGAGCAGCTGATCTACCTCGCCCAGCTCAAGGGGATGAGTGCCTCGGAGGCGAAGGGGGAGGTCACCGAGTACCTTGAGCGCCTCGGCCTGGCCGAGCGCATGGACGACACCGTCGAGTCGCTCTCGCTCGGCAACCAGCAGCGGGTGCAGATCACCGCGGCCCTGGTCGACCAGCCCTCGGCGCTGATCCTCGACGAGCCGTTCAGCGGGCTGGACCCGGCGGCAGTGGACTCCATGGCCGACCTGCTGCGGGAGCACACCGCCCGAGGCGTCCCGGTGCTCTTCTCCAGCCACCAGCTCGACCTCGTCGACCGGCTGTGCGACCGGCTGGTGATCCTCGCCGGCGGGCAGGTGCGGGCCGAGGGAACTCCGGACGAGCTGCGCCAGGGGACGGCACTGCGCTACCGGGTGGTCGGCGTGAGCGACGTGGGTTGGGTGCGCGACGTCCTGCCGGACGGGGGCGGCGGAGGGCGGGTGCTCGACGTCGACGGGTCGACGGCGGTCGTCGAGCTCGCCGGCGATCCCGGCGCCGACCAGCAGGTCCTCGACCGGCTCGTGAGCGAGGCGAGCCGACGCGGCGGCCTGCGCGAGCTCGCCCCGATCATCACCCCGCTGTCCGAGATCTACCGGGAGGCCACGGCATGAGCAGCACGACCGAGCAGAGCACCCAGCGGCGCGATGCGTCGGCGCACGACCGCCGGCAGTCCGGCGCGGTCTGGCCCCTCGTCGCCAAGCGCGAGATCATGGTCAAGCTGCGTGACAAGGCCTTCATCGGCGGCACCCTGTTCTCGCTGGCGATCATCGTCGGTGTGTTCGGGTTCCAGGCCTGGAACGCCGAGCGCGACCGCACCTACGACATCGCGGTGACGAGCGAGTCGACGCAGATGGGACAGACCGTCCGTGAGGCCGCGCCCACCATCGACGACGCCGTGACCGTCGAGCTGGTCCAGGTGAGTGACGATGCCGCTGCTCGGGCCGCGCTCGACGAGGGGGAGGCCGACGCCTGGCTGCACCCTGGTGACGCCGGATGGGTGCTCGCCTCGACCTCGCAGGTCAGCTCGCAGCTGCTCGCGGTGGTCCAGCCGACCGTGACCCAGAGCGTGCTGGAGAGCAACGCCGAGGCCGCGGGCACGGACGTCGCTGCCCTGCAGCAGGGGTCCGAGGTGACCACGGAGCTGCTCGAGGGCGACGAGGACCGGCGCGGCCTCGCCCAGGCCGCGGGCATCGTCATGGCGATCCTCTTCTACATGTCGGCGATGCTCTTCGGCATGACGCTCGCGAGCAGCGTCGTCGAGGAGAAGCAGTCGCGCATCGCCGAGATCATCGCCGCCTCGATCCCGACCCGCCAGCTGCTCATCGGCAAGCTCGTCGGCAACGTCGCGCTCGCACTCGGCCAGCTGGCGATCTACGTCGCGGTCGGGCTGATCGGCCTGAGCTTCACCGATCTCGGCGGTCTGCTCCCTTCGCTCTCCGCAGGCCTGCTGTGGTTCCTCGTCTACTTCCTCGTCGGCTTCACCTGCGTCGCGGCACTCTTCGCCGTCGCCGGTGCCCTGGCCTCGCGGACCGAGGACGTCCAGTCGACGGCGACCCCGGTGACGATGCTCGTGCTCATCATGTTCTTCGGGAGCTTCTTCGTCGGGGAGTCCGCGCGGGCGGTCATGGCGTGGATCCCACCCTTCTCCGCGATCGCGATGCCCGTCGAGGTCGTTGCCGGCGAGGCGACCTGGTGGGAGGCGGTGCTGGCCCTGGTCCCGCTGATCGCGCTCACCGCGGTCGTGCTCTGGGCCGCCGAGCGGATCTACCGGCGGGCCTTGCTGCAGACCGGCGGCAAGCTCGGCTACCGCCAGGCCTGGCGGGCCGAGGTCTGAGCTGAGCTAGCTCCGACCCGACCCGACCCGACCCGGCCCGCCCAGCCCGGCCCGCGGCCGGCGGCCCGGCAATCCCCCTTCGCCGGCTCACGCGCGGCGCAGCCGCAGGCTGTTGACGACGACGCACACCGAGCTGAAGGCCATCGCGGCGCCGGCGATCATCGGGTTGAGCAGGCCGGCCATCGCGACCGGGATCGCGAGGGTGTTGTAGCCGAAGGCCCACACGAGGTTCTGCTTGATGACCTCCAGGGTCCGGTCCGAGAGGTCCATCGCCGCCGGCACCGAGAGCAGGTCATCACGCTTGAGCACGATGTCCGCCGACTCCATCGCCACGTCGGTCCCGGCGCCCATCGCCATCCCGAGGTCGGACTGGGCCAGGGCGGCAGCGTCGTTGACCCCGTCGCCGACCATCGCGACGACCCTGCCCTGCTCCTGCAGCGCGGCGATCTGGGCGTGCTTGTCCTCGGGGCGGACGTCGGCGATGACGTGCTCGGGGTCGATGCCCACCTGCTCGGCGACGGCACGGGCGTTGGTGCCGGTGTCCCCGGTGAGCAGCCAGGTCTGCAGGCCGCGGGTACGCAGCTCGCGGATCGCCTGCATCGAGCTGGGCCGGACGTCGTCGGTCACGGTCAGCGCGCCGCGGGCCTTGCCCTCCCAGCCGACGAAGACGGTCGTCCCGGGCCGGTCCAGGGTGGCCAGCTCCCCGGGGATCTCCTCGAAGAGCTCGGCCTTCCCGACGGTCACCCGGGTCCCGCCGACCTCTGCCGACGCGCCCGCGCCCGCGGTCGAGGTGAAGTCGGTGATCGCCGGCACCTTGACCCCCTTCGTCTCGGCCCGCTCGACGATCGCTCGGGCGATCGGGTGCTCGCTGCCCGACTCGACCGCGGCCGCGGCCGCGAGGACGGCGTAGGGATGCAACCCCGGCTCGGCGGCGATGTCGGTGAGCCGCGTCTGCCCGGTGGTGATGGTGCCGGTCTTGTCCAGCACGACGGTGTCGACGCGGCGAGTGTCCTCGAGTACCTGCGGCCCCTTGATGAGCACGCCCTTCTGCGCGCCCCGGGAGGTGCCGACGAGCAGGGCGGTGGGGGTCGCGAGACCGAGGGCACAGGGGCAGGCGATGACGAGCACGGTGATCGCGATGCCGAGGGCGGTCGCCGCGCTGCCGGAGCCGATCCACCAGCCGACGAAGGTGAGTAGCGCGAGCCCGAGGACGACGGGGACGAAGACCGCCGAGACCCGGTCGGCGAGGCGCTGGACGTCGGCCTTGCCGGTCTGGGCCTGCTCGACGAGCCGGGTGATCGCCGCGAGCGTGGTGTCCGCGCCGACCGCCGTGGCCCGCACGACGAGCCGGCCGGAGGTGTTGATCGTCCCGGCCTCGACCTGGTCGCCGGACTGGACGTCGACCGGCACCGACTCACCGGTGACGGTCGAGGCGTCGACCGCGCTCGTCCCGTCGACCACCTCGCCGTCGGTCGCGATCTTCTCGCCCGGCCGGACCACGAAGTGGTCGCCGACGGCCAGGTCGTCGATCGGGATGACCTGCTCGGTCGTCGCGCGCGTGGTCGCCGAGATGCGTTGCACGGTCACGCTCTTGGCGCCCAGGTCCATCAGGGAGGTCAGCGCCGAGCGGCCCTGCTCCTGCGCCCGTGACTCCAGCCACCGGCCGAGCAGGAGGAAGGCGGTCACGACCGCGGCGGTCTCGAAGTAGTAGTGCCCCTCCGCTCGTGACCCGTGCCCGGCGCCGGTGAGGAGCGCCACCAGCGACCACAGGTAGGCCGCGCCGACGCCGAGGCTGACGAGGGTGTCCATCGTCGAGCCGAGGTGCTTGGCGTTGGTGTAGGCCGCCTTGTGGAACGGCCAGGCGCACCAGAGCGCGACGGGCGTGGTGAGCAGCAGCTGCAGCCAAGGGTTCGCGGCGAACTGCCAGGGCCCCATCGCGAGGATCATGACGACGAGCGCGAGGGGAGCGGCGACGAGCAGACGTCGGCGCAGGTCGTCCTGGCGGACGTGGGTGTGCTCCGGCGGAGCGAGGCGGGACTCGGGGGTGATGACGCTCGCCTCGTACCCCGCGGACGCCACGGCCGCGAGCAGCTCGTCCTCGGTGATCGTCGGGGGGTGACTGACCCGGGCCTTCTCCGTGGCGAGGTTGACCGTGGCGCTCACCCCGTCGAGCTTTGCGAGCTTCTTCTCCACCCGGGCAACGCACGAGGCGCAGGTCATCCCCGTGATCGCGAGGTCGACCTCCTGGAGGTCGGTCGCGACCTCGGGTGCGGTCTCGGTCGTGGGGGTGGCCATCAGAAGGTCACCGTGTAGCCCGCCTCGTCGACGGCCGCGGTGATGGCGTCCTGGCTGACGGGGCGCTCGGTCGTGATCGTCACGGGGGAGTCACCGCCGGCGACGAGGTCGACCGCGACGTCGGTGACGCCGTCGATCTCGATGAGCTCCTCGGTGACGTGCTTGACGCAGTTGCCGCAGGTCATGCCTGTGACGGTGAAGGTGGTCTGCTCGCTCATGTGTGGATCCTCTCCGGGGGTGGTCGTCAGGAACGGACGAGTCGGGCGATGGCGTCGCTGGCCTCGCGGACCTTGTCGGCGGCGGCCTCGTCGGACTCGCGGGCCGCGTCGAGCACGCAGTGGCCGACGTGGTCCTCGAGCAGGCCGAGGCTGACCGCCTGGAGCGCCTTGGTCACCGCGCTCACCTGGGTGAGCACGTCGATGCAGTAGGTGTCCTCCTCGACCATCCTCGCGATGCCGCGGACCTGGCCCTCGATGCGGGCCAGACGCTTGAGGTAGGCCTCCTTGTCGCCGCTGTAGCCACTCATGCGGCCATGGTATCTCATACCCCTACCCCCTATGCGTAGGGGACAGGGGTATCGGAGGGGTTGGCGGCGCTGTCGGCTGACTCCGACTCTGCCCCAGATGCTGGGGCAACGGCTGAGTGGCCGTCGCCCCTCGGGGGTCCTGCCTGGCCGTACGCAGAGAGGATGGGCCGCGGGAGGTCGGGTCGAGCGGTGTCGGGTCGCTCAGCCGATGAAGCGGAAGAGTGGGCTCGTCGGGTCGATCCGCTCGATGACCATCGGCGCGGTCTCCATCCGCGCCAGCAGCGGGAGCAGGTCGTCCGGGGAGCCCAGCTCGAGTCCGACCAGAGCCGGCCCGGTCTCCCGGTTGGAGCGCTTGACGTACTCGAAGTAGGCGATGTCGTCCTCCGGCCCGAGCACCTCGTCGAGGAAGCTGCGCAGCGCACCGGGCTCCTGGGGGAACTCCACGAGGAAGTAGTGCTTGCGTCCCTCGTGGATCAGCGCCCGCTCGACGACGTCGGCATAGCGGGAGACGTCGTTGTTCCCGCCGGAGAGCACCGCGACGACCGTGCTGCCCGGCGTCAGACCGAGCGAAGGGAGAGCGGCCGACGCCAGCGCCCCCGCGGGCTCGGCGATGATCCCCTCGGTCTGGTAGAGGGCGAGCATCTCCACGCACACCGCGCCCTCGTCGGCCGTCGTCAGCTCGCACCCGGCGGCCGCCACAGCCGCGTAGGTCAGCTCGCCGACCCGGCGCACCGCTGCACCGTCGACGAACCGGTCCATCTGCTCCAAGGCGACGGGTCCTCCCTTCGCCAGGGCGGCGGTCATCGACGCGGCCCCGGCCGGCTCGACCCCGACGACCCGGGTCTGCGGGTGCCGCTGGGAGAACCACGTGGCCAGCCCGCCGAGCAGCCCGCCGCCGCCGACCGGGACGACGACGACGTCCGGCGCGGCGCCGAGGTCGGCGACGATCTCGGGGCCGATCGTGCCCTGTCCGGCCATCGTCTGCGCCGCGTCGAAGGCCGGGATGACGCTCGCCCCGGTGCGCGCCGCGTCGTCGAGAGCCGCCGCGGCCGCGTCGTCGTAGACATCGCCGCCGACGATCACCTCGACGGAGTCGCCGCCGAGTGCGGACACCCGGTCACGCTTCTGGCGGGGAGTGGTCCGGGGCAGGTAGATCCGAGCCCGGACGCCGAGCTCGCGCGCGGCCAGAGCCACCCCCTGAGCGTGGTTGCCGGCAGAGGCGCAGACCACCCCCTTCGCCCGGGTGGCGTCATCGAGGGAAGCGATCAGGGTGTAGGCACCGCGCAGCTTGTACGAGCGCACCGGCTGCAGGTCCTCGCGCTTGAGGTGCACCTCGGCTCCGGTGGCCGCGGACAGTCGGGGCGAGAGGCGAAGGAGGGTGTGCCGGGCCACCCCGTCGAGCAGGCTCGCGGCGCGCTCGACGTCGTCGGCGGTGATCGGTGCAGTCACGCTGCCACGGTATGCCGCTCGCCGGGGTCGGCCTACAGCAGTCCGTGGTGGGCCAGCTCCTCCTCGGTCATCACCCGACTACGGATGAGGAAGCGCACCCCTTCGGGCGCCTCGACGGAGAAGCCCGAGCCGCGGCCCGGGACGACGTCTACGGTCAGATGGGTGTGCTTCCAGTACTCGTACTGGCTCTTGCTCATCCAGAACTCGACCGGCGTCGCGCGGCCGGCGGGTAGCGTCGCGAGCAGCACGTCGGCGTCGCCGGTCAGGAAGTCCCCGGCCGGGTAGCACATCGGCGCCGACCCGTCACAGCAGCCGCCGGACTGGTGGAACATCAATGGCCCGTGGGTGTCCTCGAGCCGCTCGATGAGCTCAACGGCGCTGTCGGTGAGCTGGACCTTGTCGGTGGTCATCGCCCTTCCTTCCTCCTCGGTGCCCGGGCGAAGGGGGGGAGGCTCGCCCCCTTCGCCCGGCCCGAAGGTGCCGATCAGAAGAAGCCGAGCTTGTCCTTGCTGTAGCTGACGAGCAGGTTCTTCGTCTGCTGGTAGTGGTCGAGCATCATCTTGTGGTTCTCCCGGCCGATGCCGGACTGCTTGTACCCGCCGAAGGCGGCGTGCGCGGGGTACTGGTGGTAGCAGTTGGTCCAGACCCGGCCGGCCTTGATGCCGCGGCCCATCTCGTAGGCGGTGTGCATGCTGCGCGACCACACGCCGGCGCCGAGGCCGTAGAGGGTGTCGTTGGAGACCTCCAGCGCCTCCGCCTGGTCGGCGAAGCTCGTGAGCGAGACGACCGGGCCGAAGATCTCCTCCTGGAAGATCCGCATCGAGTTCTTGCCCTCGAAGACCGTCGGCTGGATGTAGAAGCCGCCGGCGAGGTCGCCGTCGAGCTCGAGCTTGTCGCCGCCGGTGAGGGCCTTCGCGCCCTCCTGCTTGCCGATGTCGAGGTAGCTGAGGATCTTCTCGAACTGGTCGTTGCTCGCCTGGGCGCCCATCATCGTGTCGGGGTCGAACTGCCTTGCCGTTGTCCCAGGTCTCGATGACGGCGAGGTCCTCGAGGTTGTCCTCCATGACCTGGGCGATCTTCAGCAGCACCCCGGACCGCTCGGCCGGCGAGGACTTGGCCCAGGCCTCGGCCGCGGCGTGCGCGGCGTCGAGGGCGGCCTCGATGTCCTCCGCCGTACCGCGGGCGATGCTCGTGAAGTTGGCCCCGGTGACCGGCGTGGGGTTCTCGAAGTACTGGCCCCCCCTTCGGCGCCACCCACTCACCCCCGATGTAGTGGTCGTAGCGCTCCTTGACCTCGATCGAGCTCTCCGGGCTCCCGGGCTGTGGGTAGGCAGACATGGGTCCCTCCGGCGTCATCGGCCGGCGGCCCCGTTGCCCCGGCCCGTCCACCGAGCCTAGCCCCGCCGGGTCCCCCTTCGCCCCGTCCTCCGCGACCGAAGTGCTGCCAGCAGCAGTTCGGCACGCCAGCAGCACGTCGAGCTGCTGCTGGCTCACCCAGAGGCAGCCAGCAGCATTTCGGTCCGGGGGCGAAGGGAGGTCAGCCCCGCGCGAAGCCGAAGGGGTTGACCATGTCCAGGGAGGGCAGGTGGTCGAAGTCCTTGGTGTTCCGGGTGGCGAGAGTGAGCCCGCGAGCCAGGCAGGTGCCGGCTATCTGGGCGTCGGCGAGCGTCATCGGGTGGCCGCTCGACGCGGACCCGACGAGCACCTCGGCCGTGCTCACCGCGGCCTCTCGGTCGTAGTCGACGACGACGTGCGAGTGGGCAGCCATCACCGTGGACCACGCCTCCTCCAGGCCGGCTCGGCGGGCGCTGGCAGGCAACCGCCTGATGCCGTACTTGATCTCCTGGACCGTGATCACCGAGAGGGCGAGCTCGCCGACGCCCTTCGCCTCGGCCCAGGCCGACACGACGGCGTCCGGGGTGGGGCGCATGAACTCGCTGACGACGTTGGTGTCCACGAGGATCACGGCAGGTCGACCTCACGGGGCAGGTCGCGGCGAGCAGGGAGATCAAGCTCGGTGGGCACGTCGGCGGTCCGGGCCTGCAGCTCGAGCAGGACGTTACGCGTCGGGGCATCCACCGCCGCGGCGAGGATTCCTCTGACCTCGGCCTCGACCGAGCGTCCGTGGCGCGCCGCGAGCGCCCGCAGCCGGTCGTGGGTGGCCTCGTCAACGTTGCGGATGGTCAGGTTCGCGATGGTGACCACCTCCTGCTAGCAATGCTAGCAAGGTCTCGACCTGTCGCTCGGGCCGCCGACCGCCTTCGCGCTCTGAGACCCACCACCCGCCGCTTACCCGGCCAGCACCTCGTCGACGAGGGCCTTCGCGTCGGCCTGGACCTGAGCGAGGTGCTCGGGGCCGCGGAAGGACTCGGCGTAGATCTTGTAGACGTCCTCGGTCCCCGACGGGCGCGCGGCGAACCAGGCCGACTCCGTCGTCACCTTGAGCCCGCCGATGGCGGCGCCGTTGCCCGGAGCCTCGGTGAGCTTCGCGGTGATCGGCTCGCCCGCGATCTCGGTCGCCTCGACGGCCGAAGGGGTGAGCGCCGCGAGCTTGGCCTTCTGCTCCCGGTCGGCGGGGGCGTCGATCCGGGCGTAGGCGGGGTCGCCGTGCTGCTCGACGAGATCGGCGTAGTGCTGCGACGGGGACCGCCCGGTCCGTGCCTGGATCTCCGAGGCGAGCAGGGCGAGGATGATCCCGTCCTTGTCGGTGGTCCACACCGTGCCGTCCATCCGCAGGAAGCTCGCCCCGGCCGACTCCTCGCCGCCGAAGCCGACGGACCCGTCGAGCAGCCCCGGCACGAACCACTTGAAGCCGACCGGCACCTCCCACAGCTCCTTGCCGATGTCGGCGGCTACGCGGTCGATCATCGAGCTCGACACGAGGGTCTTGCCGATCCGCCCGCTGCTCCATCCCGGTCGCGCCCCGCCGTAGAGGTAGTGGATGGCCACGGCGAGGTAGTGGTTGGGGTTCATCAGCCCGGCGTCGGGGGTGACGATGCCGTGCCGGTCGGCGTCGGCGTCGTTACCGGTGGCGATGTCGTACTCATCCTTGCGGCCGATCAGCGAGGCCATCGCGGATGGCGAGCTGCAGTCCATCCGGATCTTGCCGTCCCAGTCGAGGGTCATGAATCGCCACGTGGGGTCGACCTCGGGGTTGACGACGGTGAGGTCGAGGCGGTGCCGCTCGGCGATCGCGCCCCAGTACTCGACGGCCGCGCCGCCGAGCGGGTCGGCACCGATGCGCACCCCGGCCTCGCGGATCGCGTCGAGGTCGACCACCGACGGCAGGTCATCGACATAGCTGCCGAGGAAGTCGTAGCGCTGGCACTGAGCCACCGCACGGGCGAAGGGGGTGCGGGCCACCCCCTTGAGGTCGGCCCGGAGGTAGTCGTTCGCGGCGGCGGCGATGGCCTTCGTCGCGTCGGAGTCGGCCGGTCCGCCGTGCGGCGGGTTGTACTTGAAGCCACCGTCGCTCGGGGGGTTGTGGGAGGGGGTGACGACGATCCCGTCGGCGAGGCCGGAGGCGCCGGTCGCCCCCTTCGTACCCAGGTCCTTGCCCCGGTTGGCGGTGAGGATGGCGTGGCTGACGGCCGGTGTCGGGGTGTACCCGTCACGCTCGTCAATCAGCACGGTGACGCCGCCCGCCACGAGCACCTCGATCGCGCTGATCCAGGCCGGCTCGGAGAGGCCGTGGGTGTCGCGCCCGAGGAAGAGGGGCCCGTCGACCCCCTTCGCCCGGCGGTGGTCGACGATCGCCTGGGTCGTCGCGAGGATGTGCGCCTCGTTGAAGGACGTCTTGAGCGAGCTGCCGCGGTGCCCGGAGGTGCCGAAGGCGACCTGCTGGTCGACGTCCTCGGGGTCCGGCTGCTGCGTGTAGTAGGCCGTCACCAGGTGGGCGACGTCGACGAGGTCCTCTGGGCGTGCGGGCTGTCCGGCGCGGTTCTCGCTCATGCTCCGACGCTACTCGTCGGAGGGCGGTGCGGGCGGGGGTGTTCGCTCAGAGGAGACCGTGCTCCTGCAGCTCGTCGGAGGACATCAGCCGCGACCGGATGAGGAAGCGGACCCCCTCCGGCGCCTCGACCGAGAAGCCCGACCCGCGGCCGGGGACGACGTCGACGGTGAGGTGGGTGTGCTTCCAGTACTCGTACTGGCTGGCGCTCATCCAGAACTCCACCGGGGTCGCCGACCCGGCCGGCAGAGTGGCGAGGAGGACGTCGGAGTCGCCGGTCATGAACTCCCCGACGGGGTAGCACATCGGCGCCGACCCGTCGCAGCAGCCACCGGACTGGTGGAACATCAGCGGCCCGTGCCGCTGCTCCAGCCGCTCCAGCAGCTCGACCGCGCTCTCGGTGAGCTCGACCTTTTCGCTCATGACGTCCTCCTCGCTCAGACCTGTCAGAAGAAGCCGAGCTTGTCCTTGCTGTAGCTGACGAGCAGGTTCTTCGTCTGCTGGTAGTGGTCGAGCATCATCTTGTGGTTCTCCCGGCCGATGCCGGACTGCTTGTACCCGCCGAAGGCCGCGTGCGCCGGGTACTGGTGGTAGCAGTTCGTCCACACCCGGCCGGCCTTGATCCCGCGACCCATCTCGAAGGTCGTGTGCGCGCTGCGCGACCACACCCCGGCGCCGAGGCCGTAGAGGGTGTCGTTGGCGATCTCCAGCGCCTCCGCCTGGTCGGCGAAGCTCGTGAGCGAGACGACCGGGCCGAAGATCTCCTCCTGGAAGATCCGCATCGAGTTCTTGCCCTCGAAGACCGTCGGCTGGATGTAGAAGCCGCCCGCGAGGTCGCCCTCGAGCTCGAGCTTGTCACCGCCGGTGAGGGCCTTCGCGCCCTCCTGCTTGCCGATGTCGAGGTAGCTGAGGATCTTCTCGAACTGGTCGTTGCTCGCCTGGGCGCCCATCATCGTGTCGGGGTCGAGGGGGTTGCCCTGCTTGACCGCCTTGACCCGCTCGATCGCGTCACCGACGAAGCCGTCGTACATCGACCGCTGGACCAGGGCCCGCGAGGGGCAGGTGCACACCTCGCCCTGGTTGAGGGCGAACATGGCGAAGCCTTCGAGCGCCTTGTCGTAGAAGGCGTCCTTCTCGTCCGCGACGTCGCCGAAGAAGACGTTCGGCGACTTGCCCCCGAGCTCGAGCGTTACCGGGATGATGTTCTGGCTCGCGTACTGCATGATGAGCCGGCCCGTTGTCGTCTCACCGGTGAAGGCGATCTTCGCGATCCGGGGGTTCGACGCGAGCGGCTTGCCCGCCTCGACGCCGAATCCGTTGACGATGTTGAGCACGCCGGCCGGCAGGACGTCGCCGATGAGCTCGGCGAGTTTGAGGATCGACCACGGGGTCTGCTCGGCGGGCTTGAGCACGACGGCATTGCCGGCGGCCAGCGCGGGCGCGAGCTTCCACACCGCCATGAGGATGGGGAAGTTCCAGGGGATGATCTGCCCGACGACGCCGAGCGGCTCGTGGAAGTGGTAGGCGATCGTCGTCTCGTCGATCTCGGAGATGCCGCCCTCCTGCGCCCGGATCGCGCCGGCGAAGTAGCGGAAGTGGTCGATCGCGAGCGGTATGTCGGCGGCGAGGGTCTCGCGGACCGCCTTGCCGTTGTCCCACGTCTCGATGACGGCGAGGTCCTCGAGGTTGGCCTCCATGATGTCGGCGATCTTCAGCAGGGCGTTCGCGCGCTCGGTGGTGGAGGTCTTGCCCCAGGCCTCGGCGGCGGCGTGCGCGGCGTCGAGGGCGGCCTCGATGTCGTCGGCCGTGCCGCGGGCAACGCTCGTGAAGACCTGGCCGGTGACGGGGGTCGGGTTCTCGAAGTACTCGCCGCCCTTGGGGGCGACCCACTTCCCGCCGATGTAGTGGTCGTAGCGCTCCTTGACCTCGATGCCGCTCTCCGAGGATCCGGGCTGGGGGTAGACGGTCATGCGTGCCTCCGGCGTCCGTGGTCGACGCGCCGTTGCGTCGACCGTTGGCGGGACGTTAGGGCCACCCAGGTTGGTCGAAGGTAGGTCGGCGCGGAGCTGGTCAGCCCCGGGCCCTGCGGAGCGCGAGCAGCTCGGGGCGAAGGGGGTGGGCGACGCCGTCCCGGTCGACCCGGGCGAGAGCGGCGTCGAGGACGTCGGTGTCGTAGGGGGCGGCCTCGGCGTAGCGGACGGCAGCGACCGGGTCGGGATCGGCGAGCAGGGCCTCGCGGACCGCGACGGCGAGGTAGTCGGCAGTGTCGGCGAGCTCGGGGGAGTCCGTCCCCGGCACGAGGTCGCCGCCGTAGGCCTCGACGGCTGCCCGGACGTCGCCGCGGCGCACGGCATCACGCACGGCAAGGAAGTCGGACGTCACCGGCAGGTCGAGCCGGTACGGGCGTGAGGCGAGTCGTCCGCCGAGCGCCGACCGCAGGTGGGAGACCTCGGCCTTGAGCGTGCCCGACGAGACCTGACGGTCGCCGTAGAGGCGGGCGTGGAGCTGCTCGAGGGAGAGCCCCTCAGGGTGGAGGACGAGCAGCGCGAGGATCTCCGACTGACGTCGGGTGAGCAGTAGCCGGGCCCCATCGAGCCAGCCCTCGACCCGGCCGAGGAGGCGCAGGTGCAGCCCGCGCACCGGCGCATGGTCGAGCGTCGACGGTGACGGCCCGACGGCCCCGAGCCGACTCTCCACGAGCCGGGCCAGAGCCTGCGCCGTCGTCGCGCCGAGGGGGTGGGCCCGGTCCCAGGTCGTCGACAGGTCGAGCACCCCGAGCTGGGCGCCGGTCCTCGGGTCGTGCAGCGGCGCGGCCCAGCACACCCACGAGTGGACGATCGAGGCGTAGTGCTCGGCGGAGAAGACGGTTGTCGTCGCGTCCGTGCGCAGGGCGAGGTTGAGGGCGTTGGTGCCGATGCTCGCCTCGTCCCACCGGCCCCCGGCGACGAAGTTCACCGACTCGGCCTTGCGCCGCATGATCCGGCCCCCGTAGGTCCACAGGATCCGGGTCTGCGGGTCGGTGACGGCGACGACCAGGTCGCCGTCGTCGGCGACGCTGCGCAGGTCCTCGGCGAGGTCGTGCACGGCCTGATGGAGGGGCGAGGAGGCGAAGTACGCGGAGGTCTCGTCCTCGTCGGCCATCGGGGCGCTCGTCACCGCCGGCGTCGTGGCGGCGTCGCTGCGCTGCCACGACTCGAGGATCTCGGGGCGCACCTCTGGCTCCGCCGGCTCGCGACCCACCCAGCTCTCCCAGGCGCGCTCGGCCGCGCGTCGTCGGCCGTGCAGGCCCTCGGAGGACCCGCCGGACGGTCGGGACATGAGCGGTCCCCCTTCGCGTCGGTGCGTGTGATCACGTTACCGACGGGGGAGGCCGCCCCGCCAGACAACGGTGACTCGCGGGTACGACGACCATTGCTGTCCGATCGTGGTGATGGTGGCTCGATATCTCGGGAGGTCCTGGACCCCTGTGAGGGGCAACGGTCGTCGTACCCGCGCGTAAGGTCGTGCGCCATGAGCAGCGCAGCCGGCACCCTGACCTGGACCCCTGCCGCCGAGGCGACCGGCCTCCTCACCGGGTCGTCGCGAGGATGTGCGCCTCGTTGAAGGACGTCTTCAGCGAGCTGCCGCGATGCCCCGAGGTGCCGAAGGCGACCTGCTGGTCGACGTCGTCTGCGTTGGGCTGTTGCGTGTAGTAGGCCGTCACCAGGTGGGCGATGTCGACGAGGTCCTCGGGGCGTGCCTGCTGTCCGGCGCGGTTCTCGCTCATGCTCAGACGCTACTCGGCTCGTTCGCCGAGATGGGCTCGGGCCACGGTCCGCGGCGCCCGGCTCGCCCACGCCTCGACGATGATCCCGGCGAGCTCCTGGCGGGTCAGCCGGCCTAGGTCGCGCTCGCGAAGCAGCACCGCTCGGGGAGCGCGGTCGAAGTGCGGTGTCGTGAAGAACGGCGAGTCGTCGCCCACGAGGGCCAGCTTGTCCTCTGGGTCCGGCACGGAGATGACCATGACGTCGTCCATGAGTGTTCCGTCCGGTTCCACGGCATCCCGCTGCTCGCCGCGCCAGACGATGAAGCCCTTGCCCCGGACCAGGTAGGTCGGCCGGTCTCCCCACGAGGTGCCGAGCTCGACCTCGGGCAGGGCGCGGGCGATCGAGTGCACGTCCTCGAGGGTCGCCGGTCGGTGGTCCTGAGTCATGGACTCACGGTAGAGAGCAGCCCTGGCACGTGCATAGGGTCGGTCCATGAGCACCCCGGCCGACGGCAACCTCAGCTGGACCCCCGCCGGGGAGCGCCCCGACCTGCTCGCCGAGCCGGTCGCCGCCGGCCTCGCGATTGTCCCCTCGGCCCGGGTGGCCGAGATCGACCCGGACCTCGCGGACACGGCGGCCTTCTGCGAGGCCTACGACTCACCCCCTTCGCACTCGGCGAACTGCGTCGTCGTGGCCGGCAAGCGGGCGGGGGAGGTGCGCCACGCGGCGGTCCTCGTCCTGGCCACCGACCGCGCGGACATCAACGGCGTGGTGCGTCGCCACCTCGACGTCCGCAAGATCTCCTTCGCCCCGATGGAGCAGGCGGTCGAGCTGACCGGGATGGAGTACGGCGGCATCACCCCGGTCGGCCTGCCCGAGGACTGGCCCGTGCTCGTCGACGCGCGGGTGCTCGCCGCTGGTGATGTCGTCATCGGCTCCGGGGTGCGTACCAGCAAGCTCGTCGTCGCCGCGGCCGACCTCGCGGCGCTGCCCGGGGCCGTCGTGCTCGACCTCACGCTGGGCTGAGAGCGGTCTGGGTCAGTCGGGCAGCTCCACCCGGACGAAGTGGGGTCGGTACCGCCTCGGGTCGGCCGTCACCCGCTGCAGGTCGGTCTCGTTGGTGCTGTAGGAGGCCACGACCGTGCCCTCTTGCGGGAAGAGCTCGGGGTGCGCGAGCGGCATGTACCGCAGCTGGCTCGACGGCCCGTCGTCGATGCGCCGCACCGCCGCGCCACCGGACCACGGCCCGGTCGGGGAGTCGGCGGTCCACACGGTGATGTCCGAGCCGAGGAACTCGTTGCGCTTGCTCAGGGCGTACCACCGGCCGTCCCGTTCGAAGACGCTCAGCGTCTGCGACACCCCGTCCCTCGCCGCGATCAGCTCCCGGGCCGCGGACTCCTGCGCCGACCAACCTGACCCGTCCCAGTAGCGCCAGCGGCCCGGCTCCAGGAGGTCGTCGGGACGGACCCGGGCGACGCGAAGGGAGTACCCGAAGGCCTGGTCCGTGCCCGGGTTGGCCGTGCCGAAGACGTAGAGCCACCGGTCATCGCCCGACCCGGCGAGGGTGATCGCCGCACCCCACGTCGGGTGCTCGCGTCCGGTCCGGTCCGGGCCGATGTCCCGCTGCTCGATCAGCTGGGGCGTCTGCCCGACCGGGACGACGAAGACGGCGACGGAGAGCCCGAGGTTCTCGAAGTCGAACGCCTCGGTCCCGGTCGTGCGCACCCGCTGGGTGGTGACGTAGAGCAGGTCGTAGCCGGCACGCGGCACGACCACCGTCGACATCGGCCAGTAGCCGACGTGCCGCCCGCCGTCGCCAGAGCGGTCGGGGATGAGCGCACCGCCGCCGTCCGGCACGACGGCCTGGATGCACTCGTCGTCGGTGAGCAGCATCGAGTTGCGCACGAATCCGGTGCCCCGCCGGCCGTCCTGCAGGGTGTCGCCGAAGAGCCAGGCCCGCCGGCCGTCCTGCAGCTGGGCACTCGCCCCGACATCACCGCCGCGGAACTGGTCGGTCCCTCGGAGCGAGGCGATCCGGTTGAGGTCGTCGACGTCGCGCACCGCGCCGGTCGAGACGCACTCGGTGGTCGCCGCGAGCAGCGGTCGGGCGCTCGCGCCGGCGACCTCGCGGTCGGGCACGAGCACGGCGACGGCGACGAGCGCGGCGGTGAGCGGGGCGACGAGAGCCACCACCCGCAGTCGCCAGGACGCGGCACCCGCGTGACTCCGACTCACGGCGTCCGCCGGGATGGACCGCCGGGCGCGCGCCGCGCGTGAGACCCACACGAGCAGCATCGCGCTGGCCAGCCACACGAGGACACGTGCCAGGGCACCGAGGTTCAGCTCGGCGCGTACGGCCGCAGTCTTCGCCGCGTCCAGCCCGGCGCCCGGGATGCCGGCGCCACCGAGGGTGCGCCACGGCTCGTCCACGAGGTAACGGTCGAGCCCGGTGAGGACCGGCACCGCCGTCGCGAAGAAGGTCGCGACCGCCAGGCCCAGACCGGCCCATCCGAAGAGCGCCTCCAGCGCTACCGTCGTGGCCGCGGCTGTGGCAGCGAGCAGGCCGCCGAGAAGGGTGGCCGCGGGCGTCCCGCCGAGCGTGATCGCGCCGACCGCCCCGCCGAGCACCACGGCCGCCGACCCCACGGCCAAGGTGCGCAGCACCCCCCTTCGTCGATCGCGCGCGACCGGGCCGAAGAGCAGGCTGGCCACGACGGCCAGCCCGAACCCAGTGACGCAGGTCAGCACCACCGCTAGCCGAGCCGACGGTCCGACGTCCCCGGTCGAGGTCTGGGTCGGGGCGGTCTGCACGGCGAGCTCGCGGCCGAGGGAGCGCGCGATCTCGCGGACCTGGTCGGTCACTGCCGAGGACAGTGCCGGCGAGCTGTCGGGGGCGAGGTAGAGGGTGTCCCGCGGCTGATCGGGGTCAACGAGGATCGCCAGCCGTGCGTCACCGTCCTCGACAGCCGCGCGTGCCTGGTCCGCCGTGTCGACCGACCGGAGGTCGAAGGGGTGCCCCGGCAGGCCGTCGTACTGCCGGGCGATGGCCTCGGCGACCACTGGGTCGCCGGCGGCGACCACGGCGGGGACGTCGCGCGGGTGCAGCCGGTCGGCGTCGGTGACCGCGAGGTAGGCCCACGAGAGCTGGACAAGGACCGCGAGGGCGAGGAGGAGGGTGACGACCGGGGGTGCGAGGTCGCGTAGGGCTGGCGCCGACGGGCGAGGGGTGCGGGGTCGCCGCGACGGCGGGGTCATGCGTGCCTCCTCACCGTCGCTCCCAGGTCAGGCTAGTCCGCCCTGAACACGGTTTTGACCAGTGCCGATGGCTAGGGGATCGTTCTGTGCATGACACAGACCTCGCCGGACTCATCGAGCGACGCGACCGCGATGACCGCGAAGGTCGGGACCACCTTCGCCTACGGCACGACCAACGTCGACGCGGCCCTGCTCTCCTTCGCCGTCTCCGACGCGCACGTCATCGTCGACGAGCGGGTGCTCGTCCACGCGGCGGGCAAGGAGATCACTCCCACCGAGCTGCGCGGTGACCACGGCACCCGGCTGCACCTCGTCGAAGGGGTGGGTAGCGGCTGGCTCGAGGTCACCTACGAGGCGACCGTGGAGATCACCCGCCCGACCGACATCCCGAGCGGGCTGGGCGTCGAGTACGACCAGTGGGTCTACATGCGGCCGAGCCGTTACGCCGAGTCCGACCGGCTCGCGCCGCTGGCTGCCCGGAACTTCGGCGGCCTGACGGGGATGGACCTCATCAACGGCGTCGGCGAGTACGTCCACAAGCACTTCGCGTACATCTCCGGCAGCTCGCGCGGCACCGACGGGGCCGTCGACACGGTGCTCGCCGGGCAGGGGGTGTGCCGCGACTACGCGCATGTCGTCATCGCGATGCTCCGGGGCATGGGCACCCCGGCCCGCCTGGTCTCGGTCTACGCGCCGGGGCTGGAGCCGATGGACTTCCACGCGGTGGCCGAGGCGTGGGTCGACGGGGCGTGGCACATCGTCGACGCCACCCAGCTCGCGCCACGGGAGTCGCTGGTGCGCATCGCGACGGGGCGTGACGCGGCCGACACGGCCTTCCTCACGACCCACAACGGTCTCACCACCTTCAACCGGCAGCGGGTCCACGCCGCGCTCGTCGAGGGCGACCTGCCCGCCGACGACTACTCACAGGGTGTGCGCCTGGCCTGACGGCCCCCCTTCGGCAAGGGATTGGGTCAGGCCGGCCCTACGCCGGTGGGGTCCTCGGTGCGCTCTACCCCACCGCTGCGCGCTAGATGGTCGACGAGCGTGGGAGCCAGTCCGACGTAGGTGGCCGGCGTGAGGGTGGCGAGCCGCTCCTGCACCTCTGGCGGCAGGCCGAGACCGCGGACGAAGTCGACCAGCTCGCTCTGGCCGATCCGTCGGCCGCGGGTGAGCTCCTTGAGGCGCTCGTAGGGAGCCTCCATGCGGGGGACGCCGCGGGCGCCGAGCGCGCGCATCGCAGACTGGACCGGCTCGCCGAGGACCTCCCAGTTGGCGTCGAGGTCGGCGGCCATCGCCTCCGGCGCGGCGTCGAGCCCGGCCAGCCCGCGGCGGACGTTGTCCAGGGCGAGCAGCGAGTGGCCCAGCGCCGTGCCGATGTTGCGCTGCATGGAGGAGTCGGTGAGGTCGCGCTGCAGGCGGGACTGGACGAGGGTGGTGGCGAGGACGTCGAGCAGGGCGTTGCTCACCTCGAGGTTGGCCTCGGCGTTCTCGAACCGGATCGGGTTGACCTTGTGCGGCATGGTGCTGCTGCCCACGCTGCCCTGACCGCGGACCTGGGCGAAGTAGCCCAGCGAGATGTAGGACCAGATGTCGGTGCAGAGGTTGTGCAGCACCCGGTTGAACCGCGCGATGTCGGCGTAGAGCTCGGCCTGCCAGTCGTGGCTCTCGATCTGCGTCGTCAGGGGGTTCCAGGTCAGGCCGAGATGCTCGACGAAGGTCCGGCTGACCTGCTGCCAGTCCGCGTCCGGTACGGCCGCGAGGTGCGCCCCGTAGGTGCCCGTGGCGCCGTTGAGCTTGCCAAGGTACTCGGCCCCGGCGACCCGGCGCAGCTGCCGGCCCAGCCGGTGGGCCAGGACCGCAAGCTCCTTGCCCATGGTCGTCGGGGTGGCCGGCTGACCGTGGGTGTGCGCCAGCAACGGCACCTCGCGGAGGTCGTCGGCCATGTCGGCGAGCTGGCCGACGAGGTCGCGCGCCGCGGACAGCCACACCTGGTCGACGGCTCCCTTGACCATCAGCGCGTAGGAGAGGTTGTTGATGTCCTCGCTCGTGCAGCAGAAGTGGATCAGCTCGGCCAGCCCGCGGTCCTCCTCCGCCGGGGCGATCTGCTGGAGCCGTGCCTTGAGGAAGTACTCGACCGCCTTGACGTCGTGCTGGGTGACCTTCTCGGTCGCGGCTATCTCTTCGATCTCGTCCGGGCCGAAGGTCTCGACGACCTCCCGAAGCGCGGTCTGCTCCTGCGCGCTCAGGCGGCGGACCCCGGGCACGACCTCGTGCTCGGTGAGGTGGATCAGCCACTCGACCTCGACATGGGTGCGCATCCGATTCAGCGCAGGCTCGGAGAGATGGTCCACGAGCGGGGCGATGACCGGACGGTATCGGCCGTCCAGGGCGCCCAGGGCGATGGGTGGGGTCGCGTCGGCGAGGGACTGCATGCGTGCCATCTTGGCAGGCCCGGCCGAGCGGACACCGACTGGACCGTTGTGGCACGGGCCTGGTCAGGTCGAGCACCGAGTGACCAGAGGGACGGACGTGGCGATATGCCCTCTGACCTGCGGTTTCTTTACCGTACGCTTACCTTGTTATCTCACCGTTACCCCTGCCCATGGGCCTACGTTGCGAGGTAGGGCTGACAGACCAGTCCGGTCGGACATGCCGTCGGCACCGCGCCGAGGCACCGGCTCCACCGACCGCCGTGCGCGGTGGGATGACGAAGGAGCATGCAGCATGACGTTGAACATCGAGCAGGTTCAGGGCGGGACCGTCTACGACTCCGACGGTGACAAGGTCGGGTCGGTCGGTCAGATCTACCTCGACGACACGACCGGTGAGCCCAACTGGGTCACCGTCAACACCGGCCTCTTCGGGACCAAGGAGACCTTCGTCCCGCTCGACGGTGCGCGCGTCGAGGACGACGAGATCCACGTCCCCCACGACAAGGGCACCATCAAGGACGCGCCCCAGGTCGATGCGGACGGCCACATCGACGAGGAGCAGGAGGCCGAGCTCTACCGCTACTACGGCGTCGAGGACCGGCGTGGCTTCGCCGGCGACCGCGACGGCGGTCGTGCAGGTGCGGCCGGTGGCGCTGCCGGGGCGGCTGGCGCGGCTGCCGGAACCCGTGACGGCGGCGCCGACCGGGGTGCCGATGGCGGCGCGGACGGTGGCGCGGAGTTCGCTGCCGACGGTCACGCCGACCGGGGCGCCGATGGCGGCGCGGACGGTGGCGCGGAGTTCGCTGCCGACGGTCACGCGGACCGGGGCGCCGATGGCGGCGCCGACGGTGGCGCGGGCGACCTCGACGGCGACTCCTCGGTGGTGCGCCACGAGGAGGAGCTGCGGGTCGGCACGGAGAAGGTCGAGACCGGCCGGGTCCGCCTACGCAAGCACGTCGTGACCGACACCGAGACGGTCCAGGTGCCCGTGGAGCGCGAGGAGGTCGAGATCGTCCGCGAGCCGATCGCCGACGGCGAGACCGGCGGTGACCTCGGAGACGGTGATGTCGAGGTGACCCTCACCGAGGAGCGCCCGGTGGTCGAGAAGGAGGTCGTGGCCAAGGAGCGCGTCGGCCTCGACAAGGAGACCGTCACCGAGAACCGCGACGTCCAGGCCGAGGTCGGTCGCGAGGAGGTCGAGATCGAGCGCGACGGCGACCGCGGTGACGTCGACCGCTCCGGCTGGAGCGACGCCGACTACGAGCGTGAGGGCTACACCCGAGGCGACGACGGTGGCTGGCTCGACCGCGACGGCAAGCGGGTCGACGACCGGCGCTGATCAGTCAGGACACGCGAAGGGAGTGGACCATCAGGTCCACTCCCTTCGTCGTTCACCGACGCCCCGGTCGTCCTCCGATGCCGTGGTCGGCGCGGTCAGTGGCTCAGCTGGTCCCGCACGTGCTCGACGACGCCGTCCGCGGCGCCGACCACCTCGGCGTAGGTGGTCTCGAAGCTGTCGTCGTCGCCGTACCAGGGGTCGTCCATCCCCTGCTCCGCCTCGGGAACCCCAGCCGGGTCGAAGGAGCGCAGCATCGCCACCTTGTCCCGGTCCTTCGGGGTCGGTGCGAGGCGACGCAGGGTGCTGTAGTGGCCGTGATCGGCGGCGAGCACGAGGTCACGCTCGGCGAACCAGGACCTCTCGAAGACCCGCGCGCGATGGGCATCGAGGTCCGGCCCGTCGACCCCGTGCCCGCGCAGCGCCGCCAGGGTGCGCGGATCGGCGGGGTTGCCGACCTCCCAGGCGGTGGTGCCCGCGGAGTCGATCTCCACCTGGTCGGCCAGGCCCGCGTCCTCGAACCGGCGGCGCAGGATCAGCTCGGCCATCGGGGAGCGGCAGATGTTGCCCGTGCAGACGACGCAGATGCGGTAGGGAGTGCTCACAACCCCACCTCAGCACGAAGCTCCGGCCCGGTCCAGCGGCGCTGCTCAGCGCCGGCGGCGGCGCGGATCTCGCAGTCCACGACGAGCTGCACCACCCGCTCGCAGACCGGTGTCGGGACGTCGTAGTGCTCGCCGAAGGCGACCACGACCCCCTGGAGCTCGTCGATCTCGGTCCGCCCACCGCGATCGAGGTCGTCCGCCATGGAGCTGCGGGCCCCGGCAGAGACCGTGAGCGTTGTCCGGGCCAGCGCCGAGAAGACCGGGGTAGGGGTGCGCAGGACGTGCGGCATCAGCTCGGCCGGGATCGCGCCCAGTCGGGCGGGAGAGACCCCGGCGGCGCGGCTGACGCGCAGCGCCTCCTGCTGGCAGGCGGCGAGCACGAGCCGGAGGTCGCGGTCCTTCAGCTGGCGGCGCAGCGGCAGCCCCGACAGCGCATTGACGGCGTTGTTGAGGTTGAGCAGCAGCTTGGCCATGAGTACGGCGCGCATGTCGGGGTGGAGCTCGACGTTCAACCCGCTGCGGCGGGCCAGCCGGGCGAAGGGGTCGGACCTCGGGTGGTCCTTGATCGTCACCCCGCCGCTCGTCGTCGCGGCATAGACGCCCGGCTCCTCCTCGACGACGTTGTGGTGGACGACGCCGGGGAGCACGAGCGGGCGGGAGGCCCTGCTCGGGAAGGCGTCCTGCAGCCCCTCCTCGATGACCTGGGCGTTGCGGATGCCGTTCTGCAAGGAGACGACGAGGGTGTCGGTGACGACGTGCGGACCGAGCTGGGCCGCGGTGGCCGGGTTGTCGGTCGCCTTGGTCGTGACGAGGACGACGTCCGCGCCCGCCGCAGCAGTCATCTCGGTGTCGGCGACGAGCCGGTCGGGCCCGGCGTGCGCCCGGGTGCCGTCCAGGCGGATCGCGGTCAGGCCGCGGGACCGGGCGGCTTCGACCACGGGCGCGCGGGCGACGAGGGAGACCTCGGCGACCGAGGCGAGATGGGCGGCGAGGTAGCAGCCGATCTTGCCCGCGCCGACGATCGCGACGCGCACGCTCAGCGCTCGAGCGTCCCGGTGGTCTGCCCGTGCTTCTTGCACACGGCGCTCCACCGGTCCCCGTCGACGGTGACGTCCAGCTCACGGCGGCACGAGGTGCAGTACGTGGGGGCCTCGCCGCCACGCTCGCGCTGGCACTGGCCGTGGGAGACCTTCTGCTGCGAGCGCCCGCAGTGCTCGCAGTAGGTCGCCGTCATGACGGCAGGGATCGCCCCGAGGGTGTCCGGGTCCGGGTAGGACGTGTCGGCTGCGTAAGGAAGCTCGCTCATCCTGGCCTTTCCGTGAGAGTGGTCTGGGCGTCAGGGTACGACGCTGGGCCGGTGCTCGCGTGCAGCGCCGGGTGTGGCCTCAACCACCGAGCAGGTCGCCGAGGCCGCCGCTGGACCGGCCGGAGGAGGACCCGTGGCCCCCGTCGGTGACCGACTCGGCCGGCTGGACCAGCACCCTGCCCTGACCGCCGAAGGCCATCTGCAGCATCTCACCGGTCCCACCGCGGACCATGGACTTCAGGCCGCCGCTGTCGACCCGGATGTCCATGGTCACCCCGGCGGTCCACATGACCACCGCCTGCGCGTCACCGTAGGTGGGCGCTCCCGCGACATCGAGGGCGACCGGATCCCCCTTCGTCGTGATCGCGACGTACCCGGAGCCCCGTAGCGAGACGTTGTAGAGGCCCCCGGTCATCGCGGCCCCACGCGCCTGCAGGCGGTGGATGTCCCACTGGATCGAGTCCGAGAAGGCGAGGACGTTCTGTCCGTTGACCGAGATCATGTCGTTCTCCAGGTACATGATCTGCACCTCGGCCGCGTCGTCGGCGACGAAGAGGTCACCGCTGCCGGTGCAGCGCATCATCTTCACGCCCTCGCCGGTCGCGGCGGACTTGAGCAGCTTGCCCAGCCCACCGGAGCCGGTGTTCTCGAAGCGGATGTCGCCCTGGTAGGCGACCATCGAGCCGGCCTTGGCCCACACGGGCCCGTAGCCCATGAGGATCTTGAGGAGCTTCTTGTTCTGCAGGGAGAACTGGTCGGTGCTGCTCTCCTCCTCGAACTGCGTGAAGAGATTTCCGTGGATCGCCATGGCAGCAGCCTATGGCGAGCGAAGGGAGTTTGTGCTCACTTCGCGTGCCGCGGGACGTGGCGTCCCTTGGTCTCGCCTTCGGCGGGGCTCTCCTTCTCGCTGCCCTCGCGGGCCAGCGACTCGCCCTCGACGTCGACGTCGGGCAGGACCCGGTCCAGCCAGCGCGGCAGCCACCACGCCCGGTCGCCCATGAGGTACATCACCGCGGGGATGAAGACCTGGCGGACGAGGAAGGCGTCGAAGAAGACCGCGACCGCGAGCGCGAAGCCGATGGACTTCACCAGCGTGTCGTCCTGGAGCATGAACGCCGCGAAGACCGAGATCATGATCGCCGCCGCCGCGGTGACCACACGGGACCCGAAGCGGAACCCGTCGACCACGGCGTCGGTGGCTGTGTCGCCGTGGACGTAGGCCTCACGCATCCGGGTGACGAGGAAGACCTGGTAGTCCATCGCCAGCCCGAAGACGATCCCGACGATGAGCATCGGGAGGAAGCTCATGAGCGGTGCGGGCTCGACAAGGCCGAAGAGCCCCTCCTGGAAGACGAGGACGGTCGCGCCGAGCGTGGCCAGGACCGACCCGAGGAACCCGATGGTCGCCGTGAGCGGCACGAGGATCGAGCGGAAGACCATCATGAGCAGCAGGAAGGCGAGCCCGACGACGATCGCGAGGTAGGGCACGAGCGCCCCGAGCAGACGGTCCGAGACGTCGGTCTGGATGGCGGTCAGGCCGGTCACGCCGACGGTGGTCCCGGTGCGCTGCTCGATGTCTGCCTGCCCGTCCCGCAGGGTCGTGAGCAGCTCCTCGGTGGCCTCGTCCGCCGCCCCCGTGGTCGGGGTGACGAGCAGCTGGGCGCCGGTGCCCTCCTCGTTGACCTGGGCGACCTGGGCGTTGGCGACGCCGTCCTGCTCGGCTGCCCACTGGGTGACGACGCCAAAGGCCTGCGCCGCGGTCTGCGGGTTCTCGTCCGCGATCTCGCGGGCGTCGACGACGACGAGGAAGGGGGCCTGCCGCCCTTCGCCGAATCCCTCGGTCACGAGGTCGGCCGCCTTGCGCATCGTCGTGTCCGGCTCGGCCGTGCTGTCCGTCGGCAGCGCGAGGTGGATGTCCTTGGCCGGGACCGCGAGGGCGCCCAGGCCGAGCACCACGGCGAGGGCGACGAGCAGCGGCGCGCGCTGGAGCCACCGGGCCCAGCGGACGCCGTTGTTGACGACCTCACCCTCGGTGATCATGTGGTCCTTGCGGACCCGGCCGGCGAAGGCCTTGCCCCCCAGCATCCCCATGAAGGCGGGGAGGAGGGTGAGGGCGACGAGGACCGCGACGAGCACCGTGCCGGCGGCGGCCAGACCCATCGAGGTGAGGAAGGAGATCCGCACCACCGCGAAGGCGGAGAGCGCGATGATCACCGTGAGCCCGGCGAAGACGACCGCCGAGCCGGCGCGGCCGACGGCGAGCCCGATCGCCTCCTCGCGGTCGGCGTGGCGCAGCTCCGCGCGGTAGCGCGAGAGGATGAAGAGCGAGTAGTCGATGCCGACGGCCAGGCCGAGCATCGTCGCGAGGATCGGCGTGGTGGTGCCGATGTCGGTGAAGATCGTTGCGATCGAGACGCCCATGATGCCGATGCCGACCCCGACGAGGGCGGTGAGGATCGGCATCCCTGCCGCGACGAGCGAGCCGAAGGTCAGCACGAGCACGAGCAGGGCGAAGGCGATGCCGATGAGCTCGCTCGTGCCGCCGGTCTCGGGGATGCCCTGCATCGCGCTGCCGTTGGCCTCTGCCTGCAGGCCCGCGTCGCGGGCCGTCTCCAGCGCCGCCTTGAACTCCTCGCGGGTGGACTCCTCGACGTCGACGACGCTGTCCACGTCGAAGGTGAAGGTCATCGTGCCGATCCGGCCGTCCTCGCTGAGCGGGGAGATCGCCTTGAGGTTCTGCTGGACGGCCTCCGGCGGGGTGCCGTTCTCCTGTGCCGCCTCCTGCAGCTGCTTCTCCAGCCCGGCCGCGGCCTGGGTCGGGGGCACGAGCTGGGTCTGCGCAGTCTGCTCGTCCAGCTGAGGGAGCTGGCGCAGCTCGCCGATGAGGGCCTGAACGGCCTCCTGGTTCTCCGGGTCGCTGAGCTTCTCGCCCTCCGGTGCGGCGACGACGACGGTGGCGCTGGCCTCCTCGAGCGCGTCGCCCGAGCCGGGGAAGAGCTCGTTCTGCAGGTCCTGCGCCTGCTCCGACGGGATGCCGGGGATGGTGAACTTGTCGACCATCGGCTTGCTCTGGGTGGCCGCGATGGCGCCGAGGCCGACGATCAACGCGAGCCAGACGGCGAAGACGACCGGCCAGCGCCGGTAGGCGGTCTTGCCGAGGCGGTAGAGGGCGTGAGCCATGGGGTGCTCCTGGGATCAGGGGTGGGCGGGTGTCGCGGGGGACTCCGTCGTCGCCCGGGGATGAGTGCGAAGGGGGTCAGCTCGGCGCTGCGACGACCTCGTCGAGGAGGGGGAGCAGCGCCCGGAGGCGGTCGGTCAGGCGGGTGTCGGCGTCCTCGCCGAGGGTCTCGACGCTGGCGTGCCGGACGAGGATGAGGGTGAGGTCGAGGGCCAGCCGGATGGCCTCCGGGGTCGCGTGCGGGCGGCCCAGGCTCTGGTCCACGGTCTCCTCGAGGACCTCTTCGAGGCCGGCGATGCCCGCCTGGGCGAGGGCGGGCTCGCAGAGGAGGATCTGCTGGCAGCGGCGCAGGTCGGCCGGTGCCGGCTCGCTCGTGGCGATCGCGGTGATGGCCAGGTGTACCGCGTCGTGGAGGAGGCGCCCGGTCGGGCCGCCGCTACGGAACTCGGCAAGCGCCGCGTCGTCGATCGTCGGGCGTGGGCCGAGGACGGCATGCTCCTTGGACTCGACGTGGTTGAAGAGGGTGCGCCGGGAGACCCCGACCCGCTCGGCGAGCTCCTCGAGGGTCCAGCCCTGGTAGCCACGCTCGAGGGTGAGCTCCTGCGCGGCTCGGAAGATCGCGGTCGAACGATCGACCCGCCTCCGGGCTGCACTCTCGGTCATGGAGTGCAGAATTGCACGATGGTCGCCCGCGTGCAAAATTGCGAGCTCGCGGCGGACCCTCGAGGGATCAGCCGGTGAGGAGGACGGTCAGCAGGGGCAGGGCGACGACGAGGACGGTCGCGGCGTAGACGCAGGGGACCTGCCAGCGGGGAGCAGGCGGCGCGGCGAGGAGGTTCATCCGGGCGGTGACGTGGGCGATGTCGGCCGCTCCCATCATCGCCTGAGGGGTGTGCGCGCCCGAGAGGCGGACCAGGGCGCGAGCAAGGGGCACGTCGCCCGCGTGCCCTCGAGCGGCGCGGTCGGCGAGGACCTCGATGAGCAGGCGCACCTCACGCAGCGCCCGACGCGAGCGCAGCCACGGGGGTGCGCTGCGGTGGCTCACCGTGAAGTACTCCAGCAGCAGGTCGTGACGCTCGCCGAGGTGGGCGCGCTCGTGCGCCAGCACGGCCGCGAGCTCGTCCTCGGCGAGCTGCTCGAGGACCCCCGTCGAGAGGACCACGCGGCGACGACGGCCCGGGACGCAGTACGCGGTGGGTGTGGGATGGCTGAGCACGGTGAGCCGCCCGGACTGCTCGTCACCGACGAGGTCCAGCAGCTCCTCGTGCGTGCGTCTGGCCCGGCGGAGGTGGCTCCCGATGAGGTGCCCGTTGACGAGCACCATCGCCAGGGACAGCCCGCTGACCGCGAGGGCCACGTACGCGGCAGCGACGTCGACCCCGGCCCGGTCGAGGGGCCAGATCGACACGGCGGCCACCGGGCCCGCGGCGATGACGCACACCGTCCCGACGAACGCCGTGGCCTGCCAGAGCATCAGGGTGGGCCGCGGGGAGCGGCGCAGCGCGGGGAGCCCGCTGAGCACGCGGGGTGCGCCCCCGATGAGCAGCAGCCCGAGGAAGGTGAGGGCCAGCGCGGTCACGAGCTGGGCGTGGCGCCGTGCTCTCCCGCGGCGCGCACCTCGACGGCGTCCAGCGCGGCCCGCAGGCTGGCCAGCTCATCCTCGGTGGCGTCCTCGATGAAGTGCAGGATCGCCGAGGTGCGCTGCTCCTGATCGAGCTCGCCCAGCGGGTCCCGCATCGCCTCCGCGGTGAGCTGCTGGCGGGTCGTCGTGGTGCGGTAGCGCCAGGCGCGGCCGTCGCGGGTGCGCTCCAGGGTGCCCTTCTCCGCCAGGCGGGACAGGACGGTCATCACGGTGGTGTAGGCGAGCGGGCGCTTGGTCTGGAGGCGGTCGAGGACCTCGCGGACGGTCAGTCCCTTCGCGGCTGGGTCGTCCCATATGACATCCATGACGGATCGCTCCAGGGAGCCGAGGGACGAGCGGGAGTTCGGCATGGCTAGGCCACCTTCTCTCGGGTGAGGTCGACGACGCGGTCGACCTGCTCAGCACCCACCCCGTGGTGGGTGACGATGACGACGGTGCGCCCGGATGCGGCGGTGAGCAGGTCGTGGATGACCGCCTGGGCGGTGGGGTGGTCGAGATGGGCTCCCGGCTCGTCCAAGAGCAGGACGGGGCGCTGGGAGAGCAGGGCGCGGGCGACGGCGAGGCGGGCCCGCTCGCCGCCTGAGATCCCGTGACCACCGGTCCCGATCCGGGTGTCCAGCCCGTCGGGGAGGGCCTGCAGCCAGTCGGCGAGACCGGCCCGGCGAAGGGAGGTGAGCAGGACCTCGTCGGAGGGTCCGGTCGACGCGGGCTCGGCGTCGGGGTCGGGGGAGGTGGACCCGGCGTCGGACGGGGGTGGCCCGGCGGCGAGGAGCAGGTTGTTGCGCAGCGTGGAGGCGAAGACGTGCGGCTCGTCGTCGACGACGGCGAAGAGCGAGCGGACGGCGTGCGCCGGGAGCTCACGGGCATCGCGTCCGTCGACGAGGTAGGAGCCAGAGGTCAGCTCGAGGTGGCGGGCGAGGACGCTGAGCAGCGTGGTCTTGCCGCTGCCGTTGGGTCCGACGAGCGCGACGTGCTCGCCCGGCTCGAGCACGAGATCGACGGGTCCGACGGCAGGACGCCCCTCGCTCCACCGCGCCACCGCCTGCTCGAGCTGCAGCGCAGGGGTGCGCCCGCTGCGCACCAGGGCGTGCGCCGCATCCTCGTCGACGTCGTGGTCGACCACCGCAGGCTCCTGGGCCAGGAGGGTGTCGAGACGGTCCTGCCCGGCGGTGGCGCGAGCAAGCGCCCGGGTCGCGTCGGTGAGCACCCCGAGGATCTCCCCGGTGGCGACCGGGGCGAGCACGAGCAGCGCCTGGACCGGGCTCGAGACCCCGGAGCCGACCGCGAGATAGGCGGAGGCGACGGTGGCTCCGACGGTGGTCAGCAGCACCCCGCCGCTGACCAGGGCCCGACCCTGGGACTGCTCGAGCAGCCGCCCCCGCAGCTCGTCGTGCGCATCGTCCAGCCAGCGCAGCGCCGCGTCCTGACCACCGACTGCCTGGAGCTCGCCCGCGTGCCGCGCGGTGAGGTGTCCGACCCGCACCACCTCGGAGCGCGCGGCGAGCACCCGCGCCTGACTCCGGGACTCCAGCCGGTAGCAGAGGGCGACGAGCGCGGCGCAGACGAGCAGCATCGCGGCGAGGACCGCCCCGACCGCGGGGACGAGGCTCGCGGTGAGGGTCGTGGCCACCGCTCCGGCGGCGAGCGCGCCGAGGACCGGGACGGTGAAACGCACCGGTGCCTCGGTGACGTCGGTCAGGTCGTCGACCACTCCGGTGAGCAGGTCGGCTCGGCCCCGTCGGCCGAGCCGGGCCGGGGTGAGTGGCACCAGGTCGGCGTAGGTCTGCGCCCGGCGCCGCGCGAGCACGTCGAGCGCGGCGTCGTGGCTGCGGACCCGCTCGAAGTAGCGGAAAACCGGCCGCCCGAGGCCGAAGGTGCGCACCCCGACGATGGCGGTGAGCAGGAGGAGGATCTGGGGGCGCTGGTCGGCCCGGACGATGAGCCAGCCGGAGGTGGTGGTGAGCGCCACCCCGGAGGCGGCGGCCGCGCCGGCGAGCAGGCCAGCGACGATGATCCTTGGGCTGATGCCGAGGACGCGCCGGTCGGTCGAGGATGTCGTGCTCACGCGGGCTCCCCGCTGGCTGCGGCCGTGCTCACGGAGGTCGCCGACCGGCCGGTCCGGTCCGCGCCGAGGTGCACATGGTGGTCGGCGAGGGTGACGAGCTCGCTGCGGTGGGTCACGGCGATCACTGTCCTCGTCTCGCACAGGGTGCGCAGCGCCTCGTGGACGGCGGCGGCCCCGTCGTCGTCGAGGTGGGCGGTGGGCTCGTCGAGGAGGACCACGGAGGCTCCGGAGAGCACCGCCCGGGCGAGCACGAGGCGGGCGCGCTGCCCGGCGGAGAAGCCGAAGCCGTCGTCGCCGACCGCGGTGTACAGGCCCTGCGGCAGGCTCGCGACGAAGCCTTCCAGCTGGACGACCCGCAGGGCCTCCCAGACCGAGGCGTCGTCGGCGTCGTTGCCCAGGGTGAGGTTGTCTCGCAGCGTCGTCGCGCCGAAGAACGGGCGCTGGGTCACGAGATGGCACGCCGGCGCATCGACCGTCCCCGCAGACGGCGTGCGCAGACCGGCGAGCAGCTCGAGCAGAGTCGTCTTGCCGACACCCGAGGGGCCGGTGATCGCGGTCAAGCCGCTCCCGAGGCGCAGCGAGACCCCGTCGAGGACGGCCCGCTGACCTGCGGGGTAGGTGTAGCCGAGGTCGGTCGCGACGACCCGGCCGGGCTCACCCCCCTTCGCCCGGCGTTGTCCCATCGGGTCACCGGGCTCGGAGGAGATCTCGTCGAGGATCGACTGGACGGCCTGCGCGCCGTCGGCGGCGGAGTGGAACTCGGCCCCGACCCGCCGGATCGGCCAGTAGGCCTCCGGCGCGAGGAGGATCGCGATCATGCCGACCCACAGGTCCATCTGGCCGTGGGTGAGGCGCAGGCCGACGAGGACGGCGACGATGGCGACCGAGATCGTCGCGAGCAGCTCGAGAGCCGCCGAGGACATGAAGGCCAGGCGCAGGGTCCGCACGGTGGCCCGGCGGTGCCGCTGGCTCACCCGCTCGATGGTCGCGACCTGGCGCTCGCCGCGGCCGTAGGAGACGAGCGTGGGCAGCCCGGCCATGACGTCGAGGAAGTGCCCGGAGAGGTCGCTCAGGGCCCGCCAGCGCCGATCGGTGTCGGCCTGCGTGGTCATGCCGATGAGCGCCGCGAAGAGGGGGAGCAGCGGCAGGGTGAGGACGACGACGAGGGCGCTCGGCCAGTCCAGGACGAGGAGGCAGAGGATAGCCAGCGGCGGCACGACCGCCGCGGCGACGAGGGTCGGCAGGTACTTCGCCACGTACGGCTCGACGCTGGCGGCGCCCTGGGCGGAGAGGGTGAGCGCCTCGTCCGGGTCGGGGCGCTGCTCGGCGGGTCGGCTCAGCCAGGTGCGGAGCAGCTCGGCCCGCAGGTCCGTGCTGACCCGGGCACCGGCCCAGGCCGCCACCCGCTCGGTGGTCCAGGACAGGACGGCGCGAAGGGCGAAGGCGCCGGCCGTCGCGACGGCCGGCCAGGTGAGGTCGGAGCCGCGCACCGCGGAGACCACGAGGGTGGTCAGCGCGAAGGCCGAGGCGATCGTCGCCAGACCGCCGAGGGCCCCCAACGCCCCCAGGACCGCCACCGGGCGCCGCGTCTGCGGCACCTGGCGGAGGAGTCTGAGGTCGAAGGGGGCCATCGGTGCAGGTGGTCCGGGCCGGGTCAGGCGTTGACCTCGACCGGGGTGGCGATGTGCTCGGTGGAGATCCGCTTGCGGAAGACCCAGTAGCTCCACACCGTGTAGATGAGCATGATCGGCGTGAAGACCAGCGCCGCGCCGGTCATGATCTTCAGCGTGAGCGGCGAGCTGGCGGCAGCCTCGAGGGTCAGCGCCGGGTCCTCGCCCCGACCGTTGATCGCGTTGGGGAAGAGCATGAGGAAGTACGTGGCGACCGCGAAGAGGATCGTCAGCGACGTCCCGACGAACGCCTTGCCCTCGGCGTCCTTGAGGTTGAAGAAGATCGCGGCCAGCAGCGCCCCGGCGGCCAGGACCGTGGTGATCCAGGACCAGATGCTGCCGTGCATGATGCCCAGCCACAGCAGGAGCAGCACGGCGAGCACGGCGGCGGCGACGCCCGCCTTGGTGGCCAGGGCTCGGGCCTCATGCCGGATGGCGCCCTCGGTCTTCAGCGCGACGAAGTGCGCGCCGTGCACGAGGCACAGCACGGTGATCGTGATGCCGCCGAGCAGGCTCACCGGGTTGAGCAGGCTGAAGAGGTTGCCCGTGAACTCGGTGTAGGCGGTCTGCCCGGACATGTGCTCCTCCATCGGCATGCCGTAGACCAGGTTGGTCAGGCCGGTGCCGACGAGCAGGGGCGCGGCGATCGAGCCGAAGATGATGGCGGCGTCCCACCTTGTGCGCCACGACTCGGAGTCCCGCTTGTACCGGTACTCGAAGCCCATGTTCCGCACGATGAGGGCGACGAGGATGAGCAGCAGGGCGAGGTACATGCCGGAGAACATCGTGGCGTACCAGTGCGGGAAGGCGGCGAAGGTGGCGCCACCGGCGGTGAGCAGCCACACCTCGTTGCCGTCCCAGTGCGGGCCGATCGTCGTGAGCAGCACGCGGCGCTTCTTCTCCTGCTCCTGCGCCTCGGGTGCCGGCCCTCGCTTGGTGCCGCCGAGGACCGGGACGAGCATGCCCACCCCGAAGTCGAAGCCTTCGAGGACGAGGTAGCCGGTCCACAGGACGGCGAGGAGGATGAACCAGAAGGTGACGAGATCCATGATGAGTACCTGGTCCTTGCCTGTCAGTAGGAGAAGGCGAGCTTGTCGTCGTCCTCGAGGAGCTGGGGCTCCTCGAACGGCTCCGCGCCCTTCTTGATGTAGTCGAGGAAGAGCTTGACCTCGACGACCGCGAGCACCCCGTAGAGCAGGGTGTAGACGATCATCGAGATCCACACGTCGGTGGCGCCGACCGACGGCGACACTCCCTGAGCGGTGGTCATCTCACCGAAGACCACCCACGGCTGGCGGCCGATCTCGGTGAAGATCCAGCCGAAGCTGTGGCCGAGGACGACGGAGATTGGGGCCAGGACCAGCAGCGGCTTCCACCACCCCTGGAGCGGCATCTCGGCCTTCTTGCGGGTGAACCACAGCACGAGCAGGGCGATGCCCGCGGTGAGGAAGCCGGCGCCCATCATGAGCCGGAAGTTCCAGTACGACATCGCGATCGGCGGGATGTAGGTGTCGGACTGGGTGAGCTCGTTGTCGGCGAACTTCGCCCGGTACTCGTTCTCGATCTCGACCATGCCTTGGACCTGGCCGTCCCAGGCGCCGGTGCCCAGGTAGGAGAGCAGGCAGGGGATCTCGATGATGTGCTGGGGGTTCTCACCACCGAGGCCAGCGACGGTGAGCACCGAGAAGGGTGCGCACTCACCGTCTGGCGGGGTGTCGTAGAGCGCCTCGGCCGCGGCCATCTTCATGGGCTGCACCTCGGTCATGATCTTGCCCTGGATGTCGCCGGTGATGACGACGGCGAGGGCGCTGATCAGGGTGACGACCGCGCCGAGACGGGCCGAGCGCCGCCACATCGGCACCTCGTCGGGGCCGCCGACGCCGTCGTAGGTCGCGGCCTGCCCTCGGTGGGCCTGGCGCATCTTGTGGAAGGCGATGGCCATGACGAAGGCCCCGCCGACCATGTAGCTGGCGGTGATGACGTGCGGGAAGGTCACCAGCTGGACCTTGTTGGTCAGCACGGCGATGAAGTCGGCCATCTCGGCGCGGCCGGTCTCGGGGTTGAACCGGTAGCCGACGGGGTTCTGCATGAAGGAGTTGGCCGCGAGGATGAAGTAGGCCGAGAGCACGGTGCCGATGTGCACCAGCCAGATGCTGGCGACGTGCAGCTTCTCCGGGAGCTTGCCCCAGCCGAAGATCCACAGACCGAGGAAGGTCGACTCCAGGAAGAAGGCGAGGAGCGCCTCGAAGGCCAGCGGCGCGCCGAAGATGTCACCGACGAACCGGCTGTAGGAGCTCCAGTTCATCCCGAACTGGAACTCCTGGACGATCCCGGTGACCAGGCCGAGGGCGAAGTTGATCGTGAAGAGCTTGCCGAAGAACTTCGCCAGGCGCATGTCCTCGGGGTTGCGCTTGATCAGCCACCGGGTGTGGAACCACGCCACCAGCGCGGACATGCCGATGGTGATCGGCACGAAGAAGAAGTGGTACACGGTGGTGATGGCGAACTGCCACCGTGCAAGGTCCAGGACGTCCATCGGCACTCCTGCGAGACGGGCCAGCGATTACGACGACACACTACGAGCCTCGGTAGTACTAACCAACGTAGGCCCCCCTAACGAGACCCCCCTCACGCCCGGCCGCCGCTGGGCGGCGCGGCCCACCCTTCGCCCCTGCCCAAGCCGTCCCCCTTCGCAGATCCCCGGGGAACCTCAGACCAACGGCCACCTCTTCCCAAAATGCTGCTGGCAGCACGTCGATGAACTGGCAGCATGTCGAGCTGCGGCTGGCTCATCAGGATGCTGTTGGCAGCATCTTGGGCGAAGGGGGAGGAACGGGCCTCATCCCCGTGCGCCGGCGAGCGGGACCCGGTAGCGGACGAAGGGGGTGCCCGGCCGGGCCAGCGCGAGGGTCAGCACGACGACGAGGAGCCCGCCGAGGGCCGTGGTCGGACCGGCCCCGAGGGTGGGGGAGGCCGCCCCGTGCAGGACGTCCGCCACACGCGGACCCCCCGCGACGACCACGAGGAAGACACCCTGGATCCGCCCGCGCATCGCGTCGGTCGCCGCGCTCTGCATCATCGCGGTGCGGAAGGCCGCGCTGGCGATGTCGGCTGCGCCTCCGAGGACGAAGAACGCTGCCGCGACCCACAGCAGCGCACCGGCCGACCCCCCGGCCGCGGTGACCGCCACGCCCATCCCGACCATCGCCAGTCCCCAGGCGACGATCGCGCCGGCCACGGCGACCCCGTGCCGCTCGACCCGCGACACCCAGCCGGAGAAGACACCGCCGAGGAAGGCGCCCACGGGCATGGCGGCGTACAGGACAGCGAAGGCCAGCCCCCCTTCGTCCGGCCCGCCGAAGTCCACGTGCGCCATCTCCGGCACGAGGGCCCGCGGCATGCCGAAGACCATCGCGACGAGGTCGAGCATGAAGGACATGAGCAGCACCGGATGCCCGCGCAGGTAGACCAGGCCGTCCCACACCGAGCGCAGACCGGGGGACGAAGGGGGAGAGCCCGCCGCCCGCTCCACCGGGATCGCCGGCAGGGTGATGACCGCCCAGAGGGTGGCGAAGAGGGTCACCGTGTCGAGCAGGTACAGCCAGGAGTAGCCGAGCACCGGGATGAGCGCGCCGCCGAGGAGCGGACCCGCGATCGCGCCCGCCATGAAGACGGTCATGCTCAGCGAGCTGGCCGCCGCGAGATGCTCGGCCGGGACGAGGCGGGGGATGATCGCGCCGCGCGTCGGCTGGCCGACGGCGAAGAAGGCCTGCTGGATCGAGTAGACCGCGAGCAGGAGCCACACGTTGCCGTTCCCGGCGAAGGCCAGGGCGGCGAGCGCAGCCGAGCTGAGGATCAGGCCGAGGGTGGCGACGCCGAGCAGGGTGCGCCGGTCCATGTGGTCGGCCAGCGAGCCGCCCCACAGGCCGAAGACGAGCAGCGGGACCAGGCCGAAGAGACCGGTCAGCCCCACGTAGGCCGACGACCCTGTGATGCCGTAGATCTGCGCGGGGACGGCGACGACGGTCAGCTGCGCCCCGACGACGGTGATCGCCTGGGCGGTGAAGAGGCGCCGGAACTCGGGGATCCGTAGCGGCCGGGTGTCTGCCAGCATCCCCCTCACCCGTCGCACCGGGTGAGGCTACGCCCTGCCCCGCTCCCGAGGACGCGAAGGGGGAGTGCGGGTCAGACGAGGTCGGCGGCCGCCTTGGCCACCTGCTCGTGCTCGCTGCGCAGGCGGGAGAGGAAGGCCTGGGTGCGCTTGTGCGACGGGCTGTTGATCACCTCGGCCGGGTCTCCCTGCTCGACGACGACCCCACCGTCCATGAAGACGACCCGGTCGGCGACGTCGCGGGCGAAGGCCATCTCGTGGGTGACGACGATCATCGTCGTGCCCTGCGCGGCGAGGTCGCGCATCACCTGCAGCACCTCGCCGACGAGCTCGGGGTCCAGCGCCGACGTCGGCTCGTCGAAGAGCATGAGCTTGGGCTGCATCGCCAGCGCCCGGGCGATCGCCACCCGCTGCTGCTGGCCACCGGAGAGCTGGCCGGGGTAGGCCGAGCTCTTGTCGCCCAGGCCCACCGTCTCGAGCAGGCCCATCGCCTCCTCGCGCATCTGACCCTTGGGCCGCCGCTGCACCTTGACCGGGCCCTCCATGACGTTCTCCAACGCCGTCATGTGGGGGAAGAGGTTGAACCGCTGGAAGACCATGCCGATCTCACGCCGCTGAGCCGCGATCTCCTTGTTTTTCAGGCGGTAGAGACGGCGACCCCCCTTCGTGTTCTTCTCCCGGTACCCCGCGAGCTCGCCGTCGATCCAGATCCGACCCCCCTGGATCGTCTCGAGCTGGTTGATGCACCGCAGGAAGGTCGTCTTGCCCGAGCCGGACGGCCCGAGCAGGCAGACGACCTCACCGGCGTGGACGTCGACGTCGATGCCCTTGAGCACCTCGACCGACCCGAAGGACTTGTGCACGTTGACGGCATGGACGAGCGGCATGCCGCCGCTGGCAGATGAGCTCACTTCGCCCCTCCTTCGCTCAGACCGATCAACCGCGAGCGCAGCGTCGCGCTCTTGCTCTGCGCCCGGGTCGCCCCGTACCCCCGGCTGAAGTGCCGCTCGAGGTAGAACTGGCCGATCATCAGCACCGTGGTGAGCACGAGGTACCACATCGTCGCCGCGGTGAGCGCCGGCATGATCTTCAACGTCCGGTTGCCGATCGCCTGGGTCTGGAAGAACAGCTCCGTCGCCAGCGGCAGGTATGCGAGCAGCGAGGTGTCCTTGAGCATCGCGATCGTCTCGTTGCCGGTCGGCGGGATGATCACCCGCATCGCCTGCGGCAGGATCACCCGGCGCATTCCCAGCCCCGGGCCCATCCCGATCGCGGCCGCCGCCTCGCGCTGACCGTCGTCGACCGACATGATGCCGGCGCGCGCGATCTCGGCCATGTAGGCCGCCTCCGACAGGCCCATCGCGATGATGCCCCAGATGAGCGTCGAGCTGATCTGGTTGACGTTGAGGCTGAAGAGGGTCAGGTCGCTGGAGAGCCCGAGCCACTCGGCGAGCTGCTGGCTGAACGGCAGCGGCCCGATGTCGAAGGTCGGGTAGAGGTACCCGATTCCGGTGCCGAAGAGGATGACGAGCACCAGTCGCGGCACCCCGCGGAAGAACCACGTGTAGAGGAAGCCGACGACCCGCAGCACCGGGTTGTCGGACAGGCGCATGATCCCGATGACCACGCCGAGGGTGATGCCGATGGCCATCGACCCGAGCGTGGCGATGATCGTGCCCTTGAGCAGACCCTCGAGGACGGGCGTGTAGTTCATCACCCGGAAGGCGTAGGGGAAGTCCCACCGCTCGTTGGTGACGAAGCTCGAGATGATCATCGCGGCGAGCATCGCGATGATCGCGACGGCCACGTACCGCCCGGGGTGGCGGACCGGGACCGCGTCGATCGGTCCGGGACGGTCCGTGGGGGAGGCGCCGCCTCCCCCTTCGCGCGAAGGGGGAGAGCCGGCCTCCTCGGTGCTGGCGGGCATCAGGGGTTGACGGCGAAGTCGTCGACGCCGCCGGACTCCTGGCCCCAGTTCTTCAGGACGGTGTCGTAGGTCCCGTCCTCCTTGATCGCCTTGAGCGCCTCGGCGATCGCGTCGGCGAACTCGGTCTGGTCCTTCGGCACGACGAAGCCGTAGGGCGCCGAGTCGTAGGTCTCACCGAGCGCCTCGAGCTTGTCCTCGTTCTGCTTCACCGCGTACAGCGCGATCGGGGAGTCGGCGAGCATCGCGTCGGTCTTGCCCGAGACCAAGCTGGCGGTGACCTTGGACTGCTCCTGCTCGACGACGGAGTTGATCGGCTCCTTGCCGTCCTCCTCGCACTTCTTCGTCGCGTCCTTGATCTCGTCGAGCTGGACGGTGCCCTTCTGCACGCCGACGGTCTTGCCGCACGCGTCCTCGGGGTCGATCCCCTCGGGGTTGCCGGTGGTGGTGACCCACTGGGTGCCGGCGCTGAAGTAGCTGATCATGTTCACCTGCTCCTTGCGCTCGTCGTTGATCGTGAAGGAGCTGACCGAGACGTCGTACTTGCCCGAGTCCACGCCGAGGATGAGCGCGTCGAAGGGCCCGTTCTGCCACTGCGTCTTCAGGCCGAGCTTGTCGGCGACGGCGTCGAAGAGGTCGACGTCCATGCCCTCGACGGTCTTGCCGTCGTCGCCGAGGAACTCGTTGGGCGCGTACGACGCGTCCGACCCCACGGTCAGGGTGCCCTTGTCCTTGATCTCGGCGGGGACCATCTCGCTGAGGGACTCGTCGGCCTCGACCTCGACGGACTCGGTGGCCGAGGTCGCGCTCTCGCCTCCCTCCTCGAGGCTGTCGGAGCCGCAGGCGGCGAGGGGGAAGGTCAAGGCCAGGACGGCGGAGAGGGCAAGGGGTGAGCGGCGCATGGGCTGGTCCTTATGAGAGTGCTGTTCCCACCGGGCGCGGTCGCGCGCGGTGGGAACAGGGTGCACCGACTCAGGGCGAAGGGGGAGCAGATCGGGAGAATCCGAGACCGAGATGCAACCTCGGTGCCCCATGAGTCACCCGGAGTGGCCACAGGGGTGCCGATGATCACCCCGCCTGCCACACTGCACCCATGCTCAACTTTGCCATCAGGACCGCGATCAACGCGGTGGGACTCTGGCTCGCGGCCTTCCTCGTGGGCGGGATCCACCTGGCCACCGACGACTCGAAGTTCGCCTCGAAGTTCACCACGGTGATCCTCGTCGCGCTGCTCTTCGGGGTGGTCAACGCGATCGTCAAGCCGATCGCCAAGCTGCTGTCCTTCCCCTTCATCGTGCTGACGCTCGGGCTCTTCACGTTCATCGTCAACGCGTTCATGCTTCAGCTCACCGAGTGGATCGCCGATCCGCTGGGCCTGAGCTTCGCCATCGACGACTTCTTCTGGGATGCGGTCATCGGGGCGCTGATCATCACCATCGTCGCGATGGTGCTCAGCTTCGTCCTCCCGGACGACGACGAGTGATGGGCGAGCAGGCCCGCGACCAGCCCGACACCACCGCCGAGGTGCGGATCCGGGCCGCGCTCGACGCCGTCCCGGCCTACGTCGCCGGCAAGCCCCCGGCTCCCCGGGACGGGCTCACCGTCTACAAGGTCAGCTCCAACGAGAACCCTTACCCACCGCTGCCGTCGGTGCTCGAGGCGGTCCGCGACGCGGCCGGCGCGATCAACCGCTACCCCGACATGGGGGTGAGCGCGCTGACCGAGGCGCTCGCGAAGCGGCTCGCCGTCCCCGCCGCCCGGATCGCGACGGGCACCGGCAGCGTCGGGGTGCTCGGGCAGATCATTCAGGCGACCTGCGACGACGGTGACGAGGTGGTCTTCGCCTGGCGCAGCTTCGAGGCCTACCCGATCGTCGTGAGCCTGGCCGGCGCCGTGCCCGTCGCGGTGCCGCTCACCGAGGAGCACCGGCACGACCTGCCGGCGATGCGAGCGGCGATCACCGACCGGACGCGGGTGGTGCTCGTGTGCACGCCCAACAACCCCACCGGGCCGACCGTGACCCACGAGGAGCTGGTCGACTTCGTCGAGCAGGTGCCCCGGGACGTTCTCGTCGTCATCGACGAGGCCTACCTGGAGTTCGTCGAGGGCGAGGACGCGGTTCGGGCGCTGGAGATCCACCAGGCCTACCCGCACGTCGCGGTGCTGCGCACCTTCTCCAAGGCGTACGGCCTCGCCGGGCTGCGGGTCGGCTATGCGGTGGCCCACGAGCCGCTCGCCGAGGCGCTGCGCAAGACGGCCACCCCCTTCGGGGTGAACACGCTCGCCCAGGTCGCCGCCCTGGCCTCGCTCGACGCGCAGGACGAGCTCGACGCCCGGGTCGCCGACCTCGTCGCCGAGCGCGCCCGGGTGGTCGCCGCGCTGCGTGAGCAGGGCTGGGACGTGCCGCAGAGCGGGGCGAACTTCGTCTGGTTCCCGCTCCGCGAGCGGACCGCAGCCTTCGTGCAGGCCTGCGAGCAGGCGGGCCTGTCCGTCCGCCCCTACGGCAGCGACGGGGTGCGGGTGACCATCGGCGAGCCCGAGGCCAACGACCGGCTGATCGATGTGGCCGCCGCCTTCGGCCCCTGACCCTCGCACCTGCCAAGGCAAGTACCCGGACCTCTCGCACCTGCCAAGGCAAGTACCCGGTCTTCTCGCACCTGCCTTGGCAGGTGCGACGGAGGGGGATGGGTGGGTTGGAGGCGTCTGGCGACCACGCGGTAGCGTGAGCGCCGCACCATGTGCCGTGGCTCACAACCGCTGCGGCGCGTTCGTCCCTGACGCACCCGAGACGGTGCGGGCTCACGACCGGGCAGGTCACCCCCTTCGCCTCGGTCGACGAAGAGGAGATGCAGATGAGCGACAAGGATGTCGCGGAGGACCGGGCAGCCAACGCCGACATGCGCTCGGCCTTCGACACCTCGGCGGCCGGTCCGCGGCCCCCCTCCGAGATCACCGGGCACTACTCGTCGGACAACCCCGACATGGTCCAGTTCGTCGATGCCGACGGCAACCGGCTCGAGACCACCGAGGCCAACGCGCCGTACGCCCAGATCGTCGAGGACATGACCTCGCAGGACGCGCGCGAGATCTACCGCGACCTCGTCCTCGTGCGCCGGATCGACGCCGAGGGGCACGCGCTGCAACGCCAGGGCGAGCTCGGCCTGTGGCCCAGCCTGCTCGGCCAGGAGGCCGCCCAGGTCGGCGCCGGCCGGGCCCTGAAGCCTCAGGACTACGCCTTCCCCGGCTACCGCGAGCACGGCGTTGCCTGGTGCAAGGGGGTCCCCCCAGAGAACCTCCTCGGCATGTACCGCGGGGTCAACCACGGCGGGTGGAACTCCAACGAGAACAACTTCCACCTCTACACGATCGTCATCGGCAACCAGATGCTCCACGCGACCGGCTACGCGATGGGCGTCCAGACCGACGGCGACGTCGCCACCGGCGACCCGGAGCGGGACACCGCGGTGATGGCCTTCACCGGCGACGGCGGCACGGCCCAGGGTGACTACAACGAGGCGCTCGTCTTCGCCTCCGTCGCCGCGGCCCCGGTCGTCTTCTTCGTGCAGAACAACCAGTGGGCGATCTCGGAGCCGAACGAGAAGCAGTTCACCATCCCGCCCTACCAGCGCTCCCGCGGCTTCGGCATCCCCGGCGTCCTCGTCGACGGCAACGACCCGCTCGCGACCTACGCGGTCTCGGTCGCCGCGCTGGACCGCGCACGCAGCGGCCAGGGGCCGACCCTCATCGAGGCCTACACCTACCGCATGGGTGCTCACACCACCTCCGACGACCCGACGAAGTACCGCTCCGACGCCGAGGTCGAGATCTGGCGCGAGAAGGACCCGATCAAGCGGATGCGCGGGTTCATGGAGGAGCGCGGGCACGCCGAGCCCGACTTCTTCGACGAGATCGACGCCGAGGCCGACGAGATCGCCGCCCGGATCCGGCACGCCTGCCAGACGATGCCCGATCCGCCGCAGGAGGCGATGTTCGACCACATCTACGCCGAGCCGCACCCGGTGACCGAGCGGGAGCGGGCCGAGTTCGTCGAGTACCAGGAGAGCTTCGTGCAGGAGGGGGCGCACTGATGGCTGGCAGCAAGCTCACCCTGGCGAAGGGGTTGAACGCCGGCCTGCGGGCGGCGATGGAGAAGGACCCGAAGGTCGTCCTCATGGGTGAGGACGTCGGCAAGCTCGGTGGGGTCTTCCGGATCACCGAGGGCCTGCAGAAGGACTTCGGCGAGGACCGGGTGCTCGACACCCCGCTCGCGGAGTCCGGGATCGTCGGCTCGGCCGTCGGCCTCGCGCTGCGCGGGTACCGACCGGTGGTCGAGATCCAGTTCGACGGCTTCGTCTACCCGGCCTTCGACCAGATCGTCAGCCAGGTCGCGAAGATGCACGCCCGCTCCCTGGGTCACCTCACGGTGCCGATGGTCATCCGCATCCCCTGCGGCGGTGGCATCGGCGCGGTCGAGCACCACAGCGAGTCCAACGAGACCTACTTCGCCCACACCGCCGGGCTGCGGGTCGTCGCCTGCTCGAACGCCGCCGACGGCTACTGGATGATCCAGCAGGCCATCGAGTCCGACGACCCGGTGATCTTCTTCGAGCCCAAGCGCCGCTACCACGAGCGCGGCGCGATCGAGGTCGACCCCGACGCCGGGCCCGAGCGCGGCCTGCACGAGGCGCGGGTGGTCCGCGAAGGGGAGGACCTCACCTTGCTCTGCTACGGCCCGATGGCCAAGGTCTGCCTCGCCGCCGCCGACGCCGCGGCCGAGGAGGGACGCAGCCTCGAGGTGGTCGACCTGCGCAGCCTCAGCCCGCTGGACACCGAGACGATCCTGGCGTCGGTGAAGAAGACCGGCCACGCGGTCGTCGTGCACGAGGCGCAGACCTTCCTTGGGCTGGGCGCCGAGCTGGCCGCGCAGATCCAGCAGGAGTGCTTTTACCACCTCGAGGCGCCGGTGCTGCGGGTCGGCGGCTACAACATCCCCTATCCGCCGAGCCGCTTCGAGGAGAACTTCCTCCCCGACCTCGACCGAGTCCTCGACGCCGTCGACCGCAGCCTGGAGTACTGACATGGCGATGCAGAAGTTCAACCTCCCTGACCCCGGTGAGGGCCTGACCGAGGCCGACCTCGTGACCTGGCGGGTCGCCGTCGGCGACGAGGTGAAGGTCAACGACATGGTCGTCGAGGTCGAGACCGCCAAGTCACTGGTCGAGCTGCCGATCCCCTTCGCGGGCACGGTCGTGGAGCTGCTGGCCAGCGAGGGCGACACCGTCGAGGTGGGCTCGCCGATCATCGTCATCGACACCGGCGGTGACGCCCCGGCCGACCCGGACGGTGGTTCCGCCGAGTCCGGCGAGTCTGGACAGACCCCGAGCAGCGAAGGGGGCGACGAGTCCTCGGGGCCGAACCTCGTCGGCTACGGCGCGAAGGCGGGGTCGACGAAGCGTCGCGCCCGCCGCGGAGGGGCGAAGGGGGCGGCTCAGCCCGGTCCGGCGGGAGACTCCCCGGAGGCGGGCGCCGAGCCGCAGGCGGCGCCTCCCACCCCTTCGCCCGATCCCGAGCGGGCCCCGGAGCAGGCGACCGGCGAGCGGGCCCGCGCGCTGGCCAAGCCTCCGGTGCGCAAGCTGGCCAAGGACCTCGGCGTGGACCTCGCCTCGATCACGCCCACCGGCGACGGTGGCGTCGTCACCCGCGAGGACGTGCAGGCCGCGGCGTCCGCATCGCCGGCAGATGGTGGCTCGTCGCAGGACTCCCAGCGCACCGCCTCCCGGGCGGGCGACGCCCCTGAGCAGACCCGGGTGCCGATCAAGGGGGTGCGCAAGCGCACCGCCGAGGCGATGGTGGCCTCGGCCTTCACCGCCCCGCACGTCACGGAGTTCATCACCGTCGACGTCACGGCGACGATGGAGCTGGTCGAGCGGCTCAAGGGCGACAAGGCCTTCCGCGACACCAAGGTGACGCCGCTGCTCGTCGTGGCCAAGGCGCTCTGCCTGGCGATCCGGCGCAACCCGGAGGTCAACGCCTCCTGGGACGAGGACGCCCAGGAGATCGTCTACAGCCGCGACGTCAACCTCGGCATCGCGGCAGCGACCCCCCGCGGGCTCGTCGTGCCGAACATCAAGGCGGCCGACGCGATGTCGATGCGGGAGCTGGCCGACGCCATGGCCGAGCTCGTCGCCACCGCGCGCGAGGGCAAGACCACCCCGGCCGACTTCGCCGGGGGCACGGTGACGATCACCAACGTCGGGGTCTTCGGCGTCGACACCGGCACGCCGATCCTCAACCCCGGCGAGGCGGCGATCCTCGCCTTCGGGGCGGTGCGGCGCCAGCCCTGGGTGGTCCAGCGCGACGGCGTCGAGTCGATCGAGCCGCGCTGGGTGACCCAGCTCGCGCTCTCCTTCGACCACCGGCTCGTCGACGGCGAGCTCGGCAGCAAGGTGCTCGCCGACCTCGCCGCCCTCCTGCACGACCCGGGGCAGGCGCTCGTCTGGGCCTGAAGACCCCAGGTCCGAGCGGGGCCGGCGGCAGATCTAGTGTGCTGCCATGCCCTCACCCTCGCTCGCCCAGCGGCGCGGCGGCCCGCTCGCCGTCGGCGTGCTCGCGGCGGCCACGCTCGTCGCGGTCGTCGTCGGCGCGGTGCTCGGCAGCGCGACGCTCGCCTACGAGGCCGGCGACCCGGGCGCGGTCGTGCGCTGGGGCATCCCGGTGCTCACCGCGGTGCACGACGTCGCTGCGGCGCTGACCGTCGGCTTCCTCTTCGTCGCGGCCTTCGTCGTGCCCGAGACCACGCGGACCCGGCGCCGGGCCAGCGCGGCACGGGTCGCGATGATCTCGGGCGCCGTGTGGCTGGCATGCCTGCTCGCCCTCGTCGTGCTCACCTTCGCCGACCTCGCGGGGCTGCCGCTCACCAGCCCGGACCTCCTCGGGCAGATGCTGCCCGTCGTCTGGGATCTCGAGCTGCTGCGGATGAACCTCATCTCCGCGATCGTCGTCGCCGCGGTCCTCCTCGCGGCGGTGGGCAGCGACTCCAAGGCGGTGCTCGCGTGGGCCTTCTTCGGGGCCTGCTTCGCGCTCATCCCGCTCGCGCTGACCGGCCACTCCGCGGCCGCACTGGACCACATGTCCGGGGTCAACGCCCTCGGGGTGCACCTGCTCGCCGCGACGATCTGGGTCGGCGGTCTGGCCGCCCTGGCCTGGCTGCGCCGCGACCTCGGCGCGCACCTCGCCATCTCGGTGCGCCGCTACTCGGTGGCCGCCGCCTGGTGCTACGTCGGCATCATCGCCTCGGGCCTGCTCCTCGCGTGGATCAACCTCGTCGCCTGGGACAACCTCTTCACCCGCTACGGGGCGTTGCTCGCGATCAAGCTGGCCCTGGGGGTGGCCCTCGGCGTCTTCGGCTGGTGGCACCGTCGCAGGTTCGTCGACCGGCTCGAGGAGGGGGAGGCTGCCCCCTTCGCCCGTCTTGTCCTCGGTGAGCTGGCCGTCATGGGCGGCGCCTTCGGGATCGGCGCGGCGATCGGTCGCACCCCACCGCCCGCGGAGGTGCTCGTCGAGACTCCCGACTCCACGATCTACGCCCTCACCGGCTACCCCGACCCGGGCGCGCCGAGCGCGGCGAGCTGGCTGACCGACTGGCAGGTCGACTGGCTGTGGCTGGGGGTCGCCGCGGTTGCCGTCGTCCAGTACCTGCGCTGGGTGGTCCGACTACGGCGAAGGGGGGACGCCTGGTCCCTCCTGCGCACGGTCTCGTGGGTGGTGGGCTGGCTGCTCTTCGTCTACGCGACGAGCGGCGCGGCCGGCGTCTTCGGCAAGGTCTCATTCAGCTGGCACATGATCTCGCACATGGCGGTGGCGATGATCGTGCCGCTCTTCCTCGTGCCGGGTGCCCCGATCACCCTCGCGCTCCGCGCGCTGCCGGCGCGCAAGGACAAGACGCTCGGGCCCCGCGAGCTGCTCCTTGCCGCGGTGCACTCGCGCTACCTGCAGGTCGTGGCCAACCCCGCGGTGGCGGCGGCGATCTTCTTCTTCAGCATGGCGCTCTTCTACTACAGCCCGCTGCTCGAGCTGGGCATGAGCACCCACTCCGGGCACGTGCTGATGATGGTGCACTTCCTGCTCAGCGGGTACGTCTTCACCTGGGTGCTCATCGGGATCGACCCGGGGCCGAAGCGGTGGCCGCCGCTGGCGCTGCTCGTCGTCCTCTTCATCACGATCAGCTTCCACGCCTTCTTCGGGGTGATCCTCACCCGCAGCGAGGTGCTGCTCGCCCCGGAGTTCTACGGGGTGCTCGACGTGCCGTGGATCCCGGACCCGCTCGCCGACCAGCGCACCGGGGGCGAGATCGCGTGGGGGGTCGGTGAGGTCCCGACGCTCGTGCTCGCGGTCGCGGTGGCGTGGCAGTGGATGCGCAGCGACGAGCGCGAGACCCGGCGGCTGGACCGGCGCGCGGACCGCGACGGCGAGGCCGAGCTGGCGGCCTACAACGCCCGGCTGCAGCAGATGGGCGAGCGGGCCCGCGAGCAGTCCCGGCGCTGAGATCCCCGCCGTCGGGGCGTGAGCAGGGCATACTCGTGGGTAGTCGCCACGCTCTCGTGGACCCTGACGCACCGGAGGTGCACATGTACATCGGACTCGGCATCGCCCTGCTCGTCATCGGCGCCGTCCTCTCCTTCGCCATCGGCGCGGACGCCTTCGAGGGGATCAACCTGGAGATGATCGGTTACATCTTCATGGCTGGTGGCGTGCTCGCCATCCTGCTCTCCCTCGTGATGCGCGACCGCGGCCCGCGCGGCTATACCGAGCGTCGGGTCACCAACCGTGACCCCCGCACCGGTGACCAGTACGACGAGGTCCACGTCGACCGGGACCGCTGACCCGACCAGGCGACGAAGGGGTGGGAGCCGCATCGGCGGCTCCCACCCCTTCGCGCGTGGTGACGGAGGTCAGAAGGCGGCCTCCGGCACCTCCATGAGCGCGTTGTCCGTCGACTCGGCGATCGCCCGCTCCGAGGCGAGGCGGGGGAGGACCTGGGTGACGAAGAACCGGGCCGCGGCGATCTTGCCGGTGTAGAAGTCGCGGTCCTTCTCGCTGGCGCCGGCAGCGAGCGCGTCGTGCGCGACGGCCGCCTGGCGCATGAGCAGCCAGCCGACGACGAGGTCACCGGCCGCCAGGAGCAGGCGGGTGGTGTTCTGCCCGACCTTGTAGAGGTTGGTCACGTCGCCGCCCTCCTGCCGCGGGTCGGAGGCCATGAGCGGGGCGACCATCGCGCCGATGATGCCCTGGGTGTCCTCGAGGGCCTTGCCGAGCAGCTCGCGCTCGTGGCGCAGCTCCCCGCCCTGGGCGTCGACGTCCTTCGCCAGCTCCTGGATCTGCGCGGCAAGGGTGCCGAGCGCGGTGGCCTGGTCCCGGATGATCTTGCGGAAGAAGAAGTCCATGCCCTGGATCGCGGTCGTGCCCTCGTAGAGGGTGTCGATCTTCGCGTCGCGCACGTACTGCTCGATCGGGTACTCCTGGAGGAATCCGGAGCCGCCGAGGGTCTGCAGCGACTCGGTGCCGAGCAGGACCCAGGCCCGCTCGGACCCCAGGCCCTTGACGATCGGCAGGAGCAGGTCGTTGACCTTGCCGGCCATCGCCGCGAGGGAGTCCGCGGGGATCTCACCCGGGTGGTCGGTCTCGCCGGTCTGCCGCTCGGCGATGTCGACGGTGTCCTGCTGGGTGGCGGTGAAGAGCACGAGGGCGCGCAGGCCCTCGGCGTAGGCCTTCTGCAGCATGAGGCTGCGGCGCACGTCGGGGTGGTGGGTGATCGTCACCCGCGGGGCGGACTTGTCGGTCTGCTGAGTCAGGTCCGGGCCCTGCACGCGCTGCTTGGCGTACTCGAGTGCGTTGAGGTACCCGGTCGAGAGGGTGGCGATGGCCTTGGTGCCGACGAGCATCCGGGCGTGCTCGATGACGCGGAACATCTGGGCGATGCCGTCGTGCACGTCGCCGAGGAGGGTGCCGATGGCCGGCTCCTTCTCGCCAAAGGTGACCTCGCAGGTGGTCGAGACCTTCAGGCCCATCTTCTTCTCGACGTTGGTGACGTAGGCGCCGTTGCGCTCGCCGAGCTCACCGGTCTCGAGGTCGACGTGGTACTTCGGGACGATGAAGAGGGACAGGCCCTTCGTACCGGCGCCGGCGCCCTCCGGGCGGGCGAGGACGAAGTGGATGACGTTGTCGGTCATGTCCGACTCGGCGGAGGTGATGAAGCGCTTGACGCCGGTGACGTTCCACGTGCCGTCGCCGTTGTCGCTGGCCTTGGTGCGACCGGCGCCGACGTCGGAGCCGGCGTCGGGCTCGGTCAGCACCATGGTGCAGTGCCAGCCCTTCTCGATGATCCAGCGGGCGAGCTTGCGCTGCTCGGCGTTGCCGAGGATGTTGAGCAGGTTGCCGAAGGAGTAGGAGGCGGCGAACATCGCGATGGCCGGGTTGGCGCCGAGGACCATCTCGTTCATCGCCCACTTCAGCGAAGGGGGAGCGGTCGTGCCGCCGTACTCGGCAGGGGCGTCGACGGACCAGAAGCCGGAGTCGACGTAGGCCTGGTAGCCCTTGGCGAAGGACTCTGGCATGGTCACCGTGGAGGTCTCGGGGTCGAAGACCGGCGGGTTGCGGTCGGCGTCGGCGAAGGACTCGGCCAGCTCGTTCTCGGCGAGCCGGGCGACCTCCTTGAGCATCTCGCGGGCGGTGTCGGCGTCGACCTCATCGTACGGGGCCTGGCCGAGGACGTCCTGGCGGTCGAAGACCTCGAAGAGGTTGAACTCGATGTCGCGCAGGTTGCTCTTGTAGTGACCCATGTGGGGGTGTCTCTCCTTGCGAGCTGGACGGTCATGCGGCCGGTACGCGCTAGGTGAGCGCTTGCTTACCGCGGTCGTCTCGTATCGTCCGCCTCGATCGCGTTGTCCCGCAAGGTGATCGGTGGTGACCTCCGGCACATGCCAGTGCTCGCACCTCAGGGACCGTGGAGGCCAGAGCTCACCGGTGGGATACGATGTCCGTCGCGCCTCATCGTGGGGCGCTCGCCGATGTAGCTCAATGGTAGAGCGCCAGCTTCCCAAGCTGGACACGCGGGTTCGATTCCCGTCATCGGCTCACCGGGGTGTTGCCCGAATTCGGTAGAAGTGTTGCCCGAATTCCAGCACCCGTAAACGACGAGGGCCGCTCCCACTGTGTGGGTGCGGCCCTCGTTGTTGTTCATGGTGTTGATGGATCAGGCGGCTTTGTTGGCCGGCGAGTCGATCGCGCCGTGTCGGTGATCGACGTCCGCCTGCTGCTCGGCGGTGAGCATCATGAAGCCGAACTCGTGCTCGGTGTGCGCGGTGTGCAACGGGTGGTTCAAGAAGTCCTGCGTGGGCTGGTGGTTGGGCAGGTGTGCCTGTGCCCGGATGCACCAGTCCTCGAGTTCCTTGAGGTTGTAGTCGACGGCCTGGGCGGTCAGGGCGAGGGTGATCAGTGGTTCGCCGATGAAGCGGGTGAAGCCGCGCTTGATGGTGCGTGTCGACTGGTTTTTCAGGTTGCCGAAGACGCCTTCGACGTAGGTGCGGCGGTTCCAACTGACGTTCCAGACCCCGAGCCCGTAGTACTCCTCCTGCTGATACTTCATGACGGGGTGAGCAGGGATCTGGACCACAGAGGGCTTGCTTCCACAGAAGGCGGAACTGCTGGTGACCTTGTCACTGGGACGGACGACAGGCTTCCCCTTGCCGTGGGCGACCGTGATGCTGGCGTCGACCTTGGCGCAGCCGAGTTTGCCGGCCGCCGCGGGGCACAGCCACCGAGTCTTGCCATCACGGTTTTGCTGGGCAGTCTGTTTGCGTGCCATCGCGTAATGCTGTCGCTCCTCGATTTGGTGCTCGTAGCGTTCGATCTCATCGCGGGTGGCGCCAAGACCAGGCCGGTCGATGCGTCGGAGGGCCTGGGGGACCATCGGGCAGTGCGGGGTGCCGTCGATGACTACAGCGCCCTTGTAGTCCTTGGGCCCGTGGTCGCTGGCGCGCATGTCGAGGACCTGGCGAATGCCCAGTTGCGCCAGCGGCAGGGCCCACCGCTCGTACTTCTTGTAGCTGTAGTGACGGTCTCCGATGAGATCTTGGATGGTCGTGCCGCGACTCACGACGGTGCGGATCATGCCAAGAGTGACGTCGACAATGTCGGTGCTGGCGGGGGTGAGGGCGAACTGCTCGATCAGCAGCGGCTCGCGATAGGGGTCGGAAGCGTGGACCCCGCCTCGCTTGACCATGTCCGGCACACGGATGAGTGCGTGCAGGGCATACCCGAAGTAGCTGGATGCTCCGCCGGTCTTGTGGGTCTTGGAGCCCCAGGCCGCGAAGGCGCACATCTTGGCGTCCTGACGTGCATTTCGTTCCGTGGTGGAGATGCCGGTGGCCGGGCGGGCATCGGTATCGAGTTCGGCGGCCACCTCGTGCTCGTCCTCGTCGAGGATTACGACGTCCGGGGTGTGTGTGGGGTTGCGGTTGGACTTCGTCCAGCTCCAGACCCCTGTCTCGTCGACGGCGAAAGAGGACCCCTGTCGGGGCACGACGTGCGTGGCTGTCACGAGTGCGTCCCGGACCGCGGCAAGGTTCCTGCGCCGGAATGCCGCTTCGTCGGCATCGACGGCGGACTGCGGGTCGAGGTTCTTGTGGATGTTCTGGGCGATGGTGTTCAGCTGTTTGGCGGTCATCACGCGCGTCTCTCCGGCGCGGTTGCGGGTGAGGATGCCCAGCCGCCACTGCGTGTCACGCGGAAGGTTGCCCACAGCCAGATCGTGCATGGCCGTGATGGTCACGCTCTTGGTGTGGAACCGGCAGCAGAGCAGCAGCAGGAGCAGGAACAGTCGGACGGTAACTCCTTGCTTCTTGCAGCCGCGTTTGCTGGCACGCTCGAAGCGACCCAGCAGCTCGACCGCGTCGACCTCTGCGTTGGGGTCCTCGGGGTCGGCGATTCGAGCGTTGTCGAGGACCCACTCGAGCCGCTCCACGTGCGTGAGCAGTGCTTGGATGGTCTGGCCCTCCGATGGCGAAGGACGGCGGTTCGTCGACTTGGTCATCGTCCCTCCCCGCGCAGGGCACCCTTGGCCGGGGCGACGGTGACGAACTCGAGCAGATCGAAAAGGGCGCGGGTGGATGACAGGCCCGCGGCGTGGCAGAGCACGGAGAAGGGCGTGGCCCGGTTCAGGTGGCCCACGATCCATGTTGCGCGCAGGCGGTCCTGGGACAGTTCGGGGACGTCGCCGTAGAGGTGGGCGCGCTGAAAGAGGTTGCTGGTGACGTTGCGGCGGTTAGGGTTCTCGCCGAGCAGGAGGGCGTTGGCTGCGCGTCCCTGCACCCCGCGGGCGGCGACGTCCTCCCAGTCGCGGTGCACCCACAGGGTGCGAGCCTTGTCGCCGCGGATCTCAACACGGACGGCGCCGTCAGCCTCGAGGTGCACGTCGCTGGTCCTGATGGTTTTCAGCTCGGAGGAGTTGATGCCCGCCCCGACGCCGAGTCCGACGCACACGCACAGCTGACGCACGAGCTCGTCAGTGGGCTGGACCAGGATTGCCCGCCGGATGACGTTCATCTCGTCGGGCGTGTACGGCCCCTGCACGTCCTTGCGGCGCAGCACCGGCGCAGGCTCGGGCGCGGTCTCGGGGTGGAGGGAATCAGCGATCGGACGCAGCCGGCCGCGGTAGTCCGAGCGGGTCTTCTCGCTGACAGTCGACAACGCCGTGCTGCAGAAGTCCTCGATGTGCTCACGGGTGAAGATCTGCGCGACGTCGGTCAGGCCGCGAACCTGCTTGGCCCACATCAGGAGGGTGACGACCTGACTGGTGCGCAGCTCCATGCTGCGCATGCCCCGGCCGGGGCAGTGCGTCATCGCCTCGACGATCGCCGGCCGCATGCGGGCCAGCTCGGTTTCGGTGACCTTCTTGGACTTGTACGTCGTGCGCAGCCACTCCAGGTACTCCGCGGGCAGCGGTTCGGGTGCAGCGGTGAGTGCTTCCTCTCGGGCACGCAGCGAAGCAGCCCCGCTCTGGGTGCGGGGAGTGCGCTTGCGACGCGCGACGAGTTGGTTATTCGACATGTTGGCCTCCGGTTGGTTGGCGGTCCCCGGTGGTGGGGACAAACCGGAACGGTGCGCACCGGAAGCGGTACGGCAATCCCCGCCAGGAAAAATTTCTGGCGGGGATTGCGATGTCCGTGGGTCAGCCGCGCAGCTGCAGAGGCGTGCCTGGCGTAGCCGGGTGATGGGCAAGGAAGCGCTCGCAGTCATTGCGACTGAAACCGTGCCGAAGGGCGAGAGTGACGAAGTCCGCTTCGTCGTTCACCAAACCGGCAGCCCAGGTGACTCTCCACCGCTCGCGGCTCCACTTCAGTCCGGCGCGGGCGAAATCCTCACGCAGGCGGTCTGTCGCCACTCCCTTGAGCCGGTCCATCACCTCGGAGGTGGTCAGCGTGCGGTCGTCCAAGATGCGGAGGAGGACCTGCAGCTCCTCCGAGGGTGCGCAGATTGCGCGTAGGGCATGGACTCCGCTGGGCGAGTACGGCGCCGTGTACGGGGAGCGTCCGCGCATGATCGCCTTGCGCGTCGGCAGTCCTGCCAAGCCCCGGTGGACACGCAGAAGCTGGCTGCGACGGTTCTCGAGAGTGCCGACCGCGGTGCCGGCCCGCTCGAGCCGCTTGAGGTACTGAGTGATCAGGTCCTCGGTGACTTGGGCTGCGAAGTCGTTGGTGCCGTGGACAGGCGTGGACCACCGCAGGTACCCGCATACAACTCCCAGCAAGTAGGTCAGGTCTTGGGCGCTGGAGGGCTCAGCGGCACGGACGATGTCAGCGACCTCGTCGGCCCACTCATCCCAGACCTCGGGCTCGAGACCGTTGGGTCGGTAGGTGGCCATGCGGGCGGCGAAGTCGGCATCGGACAGGACATTGAGTGAAGTAGTAGTCGTCATGGACCTGTACCGTCCGGACACTTCCCGGTGCGTCAATCCCCTCGTCGGGGGAACGTGACTGGCAACCGGGACTGGGCAGACGGTCGCCCGTCACGACGGTTGTCGGGTCAGTCAGCGATGATCGGGTGCGTGACTGCGAGGGAGAGCGGACCGACGAGGTGGGCGCGGCGCGACGGTCCGAGGCCTTCGACGAGATGCTGGTGGTGTGGCGCGCCGGCAACCACGGCGGAGCACAAAATCAAGGCCCGCTCACTGCAACGAGTAGCCACCAACGACGACGGAAGTCGTGATCCACGCAACGTGTTCAAGAAGAGCACTCGCTACGAGGGAGAACTGCGTAGCTTGAAGAAGGGCTCGGAGGTCCGTTGGCCCGTGAACCTGTGTGCCTCCTGCAACAACGCGCGCAGTCAACCGTTCGACAGAGCCCATGACCGCTTCGAGGACTTCGTGGTCGCCAACGTGGACGAAATGATGCGATGGTGCCGGCTGCGATGGCAGGACCTCTTCGGCGCCCGTTGGGAGCAGGAGGCGGCCGACCTGGCGCGCTACTTCGGCAAGCAGCTGGGCTGCTTGCTCGATTCGTACGACCTGTCGGTCCCAGTGGATCTCATCGAGTTTCTGGATGGCGCGCCCGAGTGCCCCAGCGTGAAGTTCAGTCTGGCGCGCAACTGGCGGGCTGGATACCAACACACCGTGATGCGCGACGAGGGATCAGCGGATGGCCTTTCCTCCTTCGTCGGCATTCTCCCGTCCATGACCTACGAGACCGATGGACGATTCACGGGACTGGATTACGGCTACCACCTCGGGTACGTCTGGGTCGCCGCCGCCTGGCGCGAAGGGGCCGTGTTCCCGTTGTGGACCTACCAGCCCGAAATCGACTTGCCGCTGATCAATGGCTCCCTCCGAGACCGCCTCGCCTGGCGTCGCATGGTCTCCCTTCACCGCCGGATGATTGGAGAGGATGGTGGCGCCGAGGCCGGGTTGTGAATGGAACGAGCGCAGAGAAGGGGCGGGCCGTGCGGCCCGCCCCTTCTGGTGTGCTTGGTGAACGCACGACTGGTGTCGTGGGCTCGAGTCAGCTCAAGCAGCGTTCAGCGACGGCGACTGCCGCCGAACCTTGTCCAGCAAGCAGTAGATGCACCCCTCGCGGAAATCGCGTGGCTGGTGCCGGTGGGCGTTGTCGAACTCGGCCCACCGCTCGACGAAGTCGTCGTAGAGGTCGGGCCACATCGACCCGATCTTCAGTTCGGTCCGCCGCAGCGACTGGTGGACGGGTTGGAGACCCATCTGGTTGTGCGCCCTCATGTCGAGGTAGCGCAGGGCGAGGGTCTCGCGGCGGCGGAGCCACCGTCGAAGACTCCACTGCACCGGCTTGTGGTTCTTGCTCATTTGTTGCCCCATTTCGGGTTGGCGTCCCCTACCGGGTTGGAGGGGTGACGCGGAGCGCGGCCGCGCTCACGAGAGACCAGTAGCGGCGCTGGTGTCGCCCACAAGGGCTACGCCGAACTGATGGGTGGTGACGGGACCTCGGAGCGACTCACCCCGGGGTGATTGCGCAAGTGGACGTGCGCCGGACACATCTATCGGGTGCGGCTCGCGAAGCCGGTGCTTCTTGTCAACTCCACAGTGGTTTCTCACGTCACCCGTCGGGACGGATGGCGGCCATGGCCTGTGGTGGTGCCATGGCCGCCATCGCGTCCCGACGGTGGTGACAGTCGTACTACGAAGCGCGGCTGACGACTGCCGAACAGTGGGTCCGCCAGTAGGCTGCCGCCGAGTTGCATCGCTGCGTGGGGAAGGTGGACGAGCATGTCGGTCGCACAGACGCGTAAGCGACTTGACCGCGAAGAACAGCCGCCTGAGCGGCTAGCTCTCCAAGGCGAGATCGACTATCTGCCGTGGCTCGAGCGTCACATCGCTGTCGTGGCCCAGGGCGCTATCCCCGAAGCTCATCGCCCAAGACCCATTCCTTTCTCCGCCCTGCTTGACCCCTGCACCTGCAACTCAGAAGGACCTTGAGTGCCCCACATCTACGACAACCTGAACCACGCAACCATGCTTGGTCCGGCTCTGCGCACCTCGCTTGAGCACTTCGAGACGGTCGACGCGGCGACCGGATACCTGGACCTGAGGGGTTGGGACTCGTTCGCGGACGTGGTCGAGGCCAAGGCGTTCGTGGAAGGCGATCCTCCGGTGGCGCGGGTGCTGGTGGGGATGGTTGCCCCGGCGGATTCACAGCAGCTGCTGGACTCCCTCAAGGAGGAGGTGCAGCCGCCTGCCTACGGCGCGGACATCGTCGACATGGACAGGGCCCGAGAGCGGCGCGACCAGCTCGTCAAGCACCTGCGCAATCAGTTGATGCGCGGCTTGGCTACCGTCAAGGGTCAGCAGACCCTCCAGACGCTCAAGGGCCAGCTCCAGACGGGCCGGGTCCAGATGAAGGTGTTCACCCAGCGACCTCTTCACGGAAAGACGTACATCTTCCACGCACCGGATGATCCGTTCGCGAGCAAGTGGGGCTACGTCGGGTCCTCCAACCTGACCGGCGCCGGCCTGCACAACAACCTCGAGTTGAACATCGACGTTCAGGACTCCGACGCAACCGCGAAGCTGGCCACTTGGTTCGACGAGCAGTGGGAGGACCCCTTCTCGCTGCCCATCTCCGAAGAGATCATCGAGCTGATCGCCAACTCGTGGGCCGAGCAGGACCAGCCCACCCCCTTCGAGGTCTACCTGAAGGTTTGCCACGCCTTGAGCCAAGACGCCCGGGATGGCATGGGCTATGTCCTTCCGAAGTCGATGAGCACCCTGCTGCTCGACTACCAGGAGAACGCAGTGCGCACCCTCTCCCGACGCATCGTGCGCCGTGGGGGCACCATGCTCGGCGATGTCGTCGGCCTGGGCAAAACACTGACCGCCGTCGCAACCGCGCTGATGCTGCAGGCCGCCGAGGACTACTCCACCCTCGTGCTCTGCCCCAAGAACCTCGAGAAGATGTGGAACGAGCACCTCGAGAAGTACGACATCACCGGCCGCGTGGTGCCCTACTCCATGGCTGAGAAGGTGCTGCCGGAACTGAAGAGGTTCAACCTCGTCATCTGCGACGAGTCGCACAACCTGCGCAACAACAGCACCGTCGCCTACGAGGCCATCCACGACTACATCCGCGCCAACAACTCCAAGGTGCTGTTGTTGACCGCGACCCCGTACAACTTGGCCTTCACCGACGTGGCCAACCAGCTCGCCCTGTACATCGACGAGGACGACGACCTGGGCTTCACACCCAGCGCGGCCTTGGCCAAGGACCCGAACCTGCGGTCCAAGGTCGATGGCAAGATCGACACCTTGGCTGCCTTCCGCCTGTCGGAGGAGCCCGAGGACTGGCGACGGCTGATGAGTGATCACCTCATCCGCCGCACCCGCTCCTTCATCAAGCGCACCGCCCGCACCGAAACGGTGCGCGGCCCGGACGGCTCGCCCGTGGAACGGGAGTACCTGCAGTTCGCCAACGGCGCGAAGTTCCACTTCCCCACCCGCGTCGCCACCCCGATCAGCCACCCTTTCAGCAGGGACGACCCGGCCCGGCTGATGGAAGACGAGAGCACTCTCGACGCTGTTCGTGATCTTGCGCTGCCCCGATACCGGCTCGCGGACTACGAGGACCCCAAAGCACGTAAGACTGACGAGGACCGCACGATCCTCGAAGACATCCGTTCAGGGCGTGGCAATGTCAGCGGTTTTGTGCGCATGGGCCTGTTCAAGCGGCTCAGCTCCTCGGGGCACTCCTTCGTCCTGTCCCTGCAGCGCCAACGGGCCCGCAACGAGCTGTTCATCTACGCCATCGAGGCCGGCAAACCGATTCCTATCGGTTCATTGAGCAACCGGCAGGTGATGGTCAGCGACGAGGACGTCGAGGCCAACGCGGACACGGGTGGAAGCCTCGCCACCCGGTATGACGCCATGGTCGATTCCGCACCGGCCAAGACCCGCTGGATCAACTCCGGTGTCTTCAAGCCAACGCTGCTGGCCGAACTCGAGCAGGACAACGAGGCCATCAACGACATGCTCGACCGGTTCGGCAACTGGGACGCCAGTCGCGACTCCAAGATCAACGCGCTCATCGACCTGCTCGCTCACGACCACAAGGGCCAGAAGGTCCTGGTGTTCACTGAGTACAGCGACACCGCGTCCTACGTCGCCTCCGCCCTCACCGCGGCGGGCATCAACAACGTCGGGTTGGCCACCGGTGACAGCGAGAATCCGTCGGATATTGCCCGTCGCTTCTCCCCAGAGTCCAACCTTCTCCCCGGGCAAGACGCCACCGCCCCGGTTACGGTGAAGGACCCGATCGATGTGCTCGTGGCCACCGATGTTCTCTCCGAGGGGCAGAACCTGCAGGACAGTCACATCGTCGTCAACTACGACTTGCCGTGGGCGATCATCCGCATCATCCAGCGCGCCGGCCGCGTCGACCGCATCGGGCAGAAGTCCGACGTGGTTAACGTCTATTTGATCACCCACGAGAAGATCGAAGAGCAGATCAACCTGCGCAAGCGGATCAAGCACCGCCTGGGTGCAGCAGCCCAAGCCTTTGGCTCGGACGAGCGCTTCTTCGGCGGCGACGAGGAAGTCAGGATCCTCGACGACCTCTACAAGGGTCGCGTCGGCGATGACGAGGAAGCCGAGGCCGACGTCGACGCCGTCAGCGAGGCTTGGTTGGTGTGGTCCCAAGCGCGGGACAAGCATCCCGACATCACCAAGAAGGTCCTGAGCATGCAGGACATGGTCCACACCACCCGCGACCGGCGCCTCAACGAACCAGGCGGCTCGGTCAGTTGCTTCGTCTCGACCGAATCGGGGGTCGACGCATTCGCCACCGCCAGCATCACCCCCGACGGGCACGGCAGCACCAAGCTCCTCACCCCGCTCGAAGCGATGGCCCTCTTCCGCGCCGAACCGACCACCCCGACCGTGGCGATTCGCGACGACCACTTCGAGTGGGAAGCCGCACTCGTCCACGGACCCCTGCGCATCGAATCCTTGGCTGCCGGCAACCTCAAAGGCATCCGAAAGTGGACCTGGCAACGACTCGGTGGCACCGTCTTCGGCAATGCAGCCGGCCCCGGACTCGACGCCCTCCACGAGCGGCCACTCACTGCCCACGCGACGGTGCGCCTGACGCAGGCGCGACGCAACAAATACAGCCTCGACGACCTCGCAGCACTCATCGCCCAGCTGCACAGCGAAGACCGCCTCGTCATCGGCACCCGAGACTCCGACACCATCAAGATCGTCTGCTCACTGGGGGTACAGAACGCATGACCGACCCGCTCGTCGCCCGCACCGAGGCCCGTGACTACCAGCGCCTCTTCCTGCAAGACCTGCACTGGTCCGCACCCGATCACCCACCCGTGGTCTACGACCACGACGGAGACTCCGTCACCGCGAGCAACGTCTCGTCCTACAAGGGCCTACGGGTGTGGGCGATCAACGAGAAGCCCGAGTCGAAGCTCGAGGCCGAGATCGACCGGCTCCTGGCGCAGAACAGCACCGACCGGATCGTCATCTTCTACGACGACGAGACGCAGGTGTGGCGCTGGCCAGCACGCCGCGTCACGGGAAACAGTACCGCCACCCGCCTGAGCCGCCACCGGCACACCACCGGCAGCGCCGACCCCACCTTCGCAGCCAAGCTCGACGGCATCCGCCTCCCCCACGACCGCGGGCTCAACGTGAACGAGGTCGTGGCCAAGGTCCGCGAAGCCTTCGACATCGAAGCGCAGAACGAAACCAAGGCCGCGTCCAAGCTCATGGCCCGCATGTATACCGCCATGACAGACGCTTACACCGATGGCCGAACGTCCGCTGCGGAGCGGGATCATCAGATCTCGGTCACGCTCGCCAGATTGCTGTTCCTGATGTTCGGCGACGACACCGACATGTGGCGGCCCAACCTCTTCCGCGACTACATCTACAACCACACCAACCAAGACGGCTCAGACATCGGGCAGCGGATCACCGATCTCTTCGCCCACCTCGACACCAGCGACACCGACCGGGCTGCCACATCTGAGCCTCTCGCCGACTTCCCCTACGTCAACGGCGGCATTTTCGAAGAAGCCATCGCCCTCCCTCCGAGCATGACCGCGGAGTTCCGCACCGTCGTGCTCGAAGCATGCGACCGCGATTGGGCCGCCATCAGCCCAGCCATCTTCGGCTCCATGTTCCAGTCCGTGCGTGATCCCGAGACTCGCCGCCAGCTCGGGGAGCACTACACCTCCGAGGAGAACATCCTCAAGACCCTCGATCCGCTCTTCCTTGATGAGCTTCGCGCCGAGTTCAACCACATCAAGACCCTTGGCAAGTACGAAGCTGACCGGCTCCGCAAGCTGCGCGACAAGCTCGGTCGCATCAGATACATGGACCCAGCCTGCGGGTGTGGCAACTTCATCATCGTCGCCTACCGCGAGCTGCGTGACCTCGAACTGGCGATCATGGAACGCCTCCAGCAAATCACGGGGGACAACCCCATGCTCTTGGCCAACGTCGGCCTAAAGGTCACGCTCGATCATTTCTACGGCATCGAGATCGACGAGTGGCCAGCCCGCATTGCCGAGGCCGCTATGTTCCTCGTGGACCGTCAGTGTGACCTCAAGCTCACCGCTTCTCTCGGTTATGCCCCCGATCGCCTTCCCATCCAGGAACAGGCCACCATTGTCGTCGGTAACGCCCTCACCACCAACTGGGCCGACGTCTGCCCACCGGGTGAGGACACCGTCGTTGCCGGGAACCCGCCATTCCTCGGTGACCACACCCGCACCAAGCGACAGTTAGATGAGCTGCAGGCAGCCTGGGGCGGAAGCAAGGTCCTCAGCCGCATGGACTACGTCACCGGCTGGCACGCGCGGGCACTCCAGTACTTCCGTCACCACGACGGCCTCTGGGGATTCGTGACAACCAACTCCATCACCCAAGGCGACCAGGCCCAGAGGCTCTTCTCAGAGATCTTCGACGCAGGCTGGAAGATCAAGTCCGCCCACCGCACCTTCGCCTGGACCTCCGAAGCAGCCGGAGGGGCGGCGGTGCACTGCGTGATCGTCGGCTTCGCTCGAAATCTCGCCTCTAAACCGCGCTTGTTCGAGTACGCCCACTGGAAGGGTGCTCCTACTGAACGTGCCGTCAGCGTCATCAACGCCTACCTCGTCGACGGTTCCAACGTCTTGGTCGGCAAGAGGAGCACACCGCTGTCCCCCGGAATGCCCGAAGTGGTCAAGGGGTCGATGGCAACCGACGGTGGCAACTTCATCGTCACACCTGACGAGTACGACAGCGTCGCCCAGGATCCGGTCGCGCGTCGATACCTGCGCTCCTACGTTGGCTCCAAGGAGCTGATCAACGGGCGAAGGCGGTGGTGCCTCTGGCTCGTCGACGCCACACAGGAAGAGATCCGCACCAGCCCCGAACTACGGCAGCGGGTTGCAGAGGTACGCAAGATGCGTCTCGACAGCAAGGCGGCCAGCACGCGCGACTACCCACACCATCACCTGTTCCGCCAGTTCGGCATAACCGCGGACGAGCCGATCGTGTGCATTCCCGAGGTCTCGAGCGAGAACCGCGACTACCTTCCGGTCGGCAAGCTGGCAGGGGAGACGATTATTTCCAACACGGTGTACGGGGCGGTTGACCCGACCGGCTTCGCCTTCGCCATCGCTTCGTCCAGCATGTTCATGACTTGGATGAAAACTATCGGCGGGCGGATGAAGTCTGACCTACGCTTCTCCAGCACGATCACTTGGAACAACTTCCCTCTGCGACCTATCGACGCCAAGAGTCGAGCAGACATCGAGGAAGCCGGACGAGAAGTTCTCGCCGCACGCGCTGAGCACCCGGAACTGACCCTCGAGGACCACTACAGGCCCGGCGCGATGAAGACGAGTGTCGCGGAGGCCCACCTCGGGCTCAATCACCTTGTCGACCGAGCATTCGGGCTCGATAGGACCAATCCAACCCTTCTGCATCGACAAGAAGCGCTCTTCGCGGCCTATGAAGAGTTGACTGCACCACTCATGTCCCAGCAACGACGATGAGTTTCGACCTTGCCAATCTGGTCAGGCCGCGCCCGACTCGTGGGCGGTGGGCCGAGGTCATGGTTGTCGAGCTCGCGATGGCTGCACGACAGTTGAATTGAAAGGTGTAGGACCTATAGCGGTAAACGCGCATACGTAGTCACGACGAGGGTGCCCGCCAGTGCGCAAACAACGGTAGACCTTTGCGGCTGACAAGGAACGTCTGGACCAGGAGGAGCTATGGCCATCAACTTCAAGCTCGTCGACCGCGACCGGGTGCCGGTGGATGACGACGACTCCATGGGACGTACATGGGTCGGGTGGGACGACGACGCCCCTATGGAGGAGATCTGGGAGGTCAACCGAGGCCATTGGGTCGTCAACGGTGACCGCCTTCGGCAAGAGCGGTACGCCACGATGTCCTACGACGGCAGCGTGCGCCTCGTGGCCGAGATCGACGACTTCCGCACCGTCTCGGGTGACTACAAGGTGCTCGAGGGCCGAGTGTTGCCTGCGGACCATCCGGTGAGCGAGGCGCTCGTGGGAATGCCCTTGGAGGGACACCGCAACCCGGTTTCCTATTTCGACACCACGGGACTTGAGGGCTATGCGCTCTCCAGTGGCACATCCGGTCAGACCTTCCTCCTGACCTACAACCCAGCACGCTTCGACTTCTACGAGACCGACGTGCCTGAGGCTCAAGCACTGCTGGCCGAGGGCATGGAGGTGGCCGATCGGTGGTCGGTCGGCTCCCGGACCCGCGGGATCGGGCCGGGTGATGCGTTTTACCTACTGCAGCAGGGCGCAGTTGCACGGGGCTTGGTGGCGTCGGGCACCGTCGCCAGTGAGGTGTTCCAAGACGAGCACTTCGATCCCGATGTCTCGGGCCTGGCGAACTACGTGGAGGTCTGGTGGAACGCGATCCTCGATGAGGATGCGATTCTCCCTCTCACAGATCTGAAAGATCGGTTCCCGCAACAGCACTGGAGCCCGCAGGGGAGTGGACAGTCTGTCAGGCCCGAGATCGCCGACGATCTGGCGGCTATGTGGGCTGAGCACATCGGAGACGCGGTCGAGAAGGGCAAGGCGCCAGCGCCGACCGGTAAGGCCGCCGGCCAGGGCCGCGCGATGGATGCGCGTCTGCGTAAGCAGATCGAGGACGCAGCGCAAGATCGACTGACGCAGCACTACGAAAGCGACGGCTGGGAAGTCGAGGATGTGAGGTTCGCCGGACCGTACGATGCGGTCGCCACCAAGAACGGTGCGCGCCTCTATTTGGAGGCAAAGGGGACCATGGGCGGCGGGGAGACAGTCATCGTGACCCGTAAAGAGGTGGCCCACGCGCGGCGTAACCGAGGAAGTTGCACCCTGGGGATCCTGCGCGACCTGCGTCTCGACGAGAACGGCGATGTCGATCCTGCCTCCGGCGAGTTTTGGGTTGGGCCCTTCGAACCCGACCGCGGGGATCTCAGTCCCATCGCCTACGACTTCGGCCCCGACTGGGCCGACTTTGACTCGCCGAAGTGGGGACCTCCGACTGACACCTGATACGCAAGGAGGCGACTGCTGCACGATGAACCTCGGTGTAGCCGAGTTTGTCGGCAGCAGTGGGGCGCGGCCACCGCGTCTTGCCGGACCACCGAGGGTTCCTCCCATCGATGGGGAGGAGTTCACGGTGGGCGAGGAGACGAGTTCGTCGTGAGTACGAGAGCCACACGAGGTCTTGCTTGCGTCGGTGCGCTCGCAGACAGCGCTGCCGACGGCTGCTGCTAGTTGCTCGTCGGGCTCTCGTGCATCCAGATGGCCCGATCGAGTGCTCTGGGTGTGACTTGGAGGTCGGCAGCGGCGGACTCGATGAGCTGCCTGGCCTCGTCGGCGGTGAGGGTGCGCCGCGAGTCGATGGCCCGGCTGATGTAGCGCTGGACCATTACATCTGGCTTGCTCTGGTGGTTAATGCCGGCGTTCATCAAGAAGAAGGACCAAGACAAGGGCCCCAAGCCGCTGACGGAGCGCCATGCCTTCTCTGCACGCTTGTCATCTGCGGCCGCGCGTAGCTGCGCTGTCGTTGTTACACCAATCTCTGGTGCGGCGAGGCGAGTGAGGGCCTCGTGGATGCCGATGGTGCGCAGGCGGTTGGTGCCCGGAAGTTTGCTGTCGTTCTGTAGGACATCGCGGGCGAAGGCCTCAGGCCCGCCTACGCCGTCCATCGCGGCGATGAGGTCGGGACCGGTGTCCGTGTCAGCGCTCGAACGGCACGCTCGGTACCGTGCGAGCACCCTCTGCCCGGCGGTGGAGTGCGAGCGCAATGAGTAGACGGAGTTCAGGGCGCACAGGGCGAGGGAGTCTGGAAACTCCACTGGCGCGTCCCATTCGGAGGGATCCCCGAGGTTGGTCGAGATGGCTGCTTGGAGAGATTGAAGGTCGTCCATGACGGGACGCTATCCCGGCATCCCACCGAGTCGCCGTTCTGGCGTACCTGGAGACCGGTCAAGGCCCCGTTGATGAGGACGAGGTGGCCCAGCTGGTCAGACTCTCTCGTTGAGGATCCAGCGGCCACAATCGATCATGCGCGACGCCCAGGCGTCACCGCACCCTTCGTCCGGGCGCGCCTACGCTGCGCCCAGACGAAGTGCTCAACACTTGACTTTGGAGGCTGGCTGGGGTCCTGGCGAATAGTGGAGCGAGGGGGTCAGTCGCGCTCCACTACGTCGTGCATTGCACCATCTCACCGTCAATGTCGCAGATCTCCGTCAGACCTCCTCGAAGCCCAAGCCGTGCGCACTTCTTGCAACCCACCATGCCGAACCACGCGCAGGAGGCTGTGAAGTCGAGCCCGACTCCGCAAAGCTATCGATTGGTCCGCGCGGTCAAGTCGACAAGATGGGGCGATGTGCCTACGCGACTCGCGATGACGCCGATCCCTGTCGGATGGAGCCGGGGGATGTCGGAGTTCGGACTGGGCATGCTCTTACCCCAGCACATAACGGAAAGGATGGCGGGGCGGCCATGTGAAGAAGTTCGTTCCGCTGTGTGAAGACCCCGCAGGAAGCGAGAGTGAAGCCCACGAAATAGCGGGGCGAGACCATTTCGGGCAACACCCCTCACCGCGCGAAGGGGGCGGTGCCAGATCACTGGCACCGCCCCCTTCGCCATCTCCTCCAGTTGGATCAGGCGACCCGGGTCGGGTAGTCGGTGTACCCCTTCGCCCCGCCTCCGTAGAAGGTCTCCTGGTCGGGCTCGTTGAGCCCGGCGTCGTCGCCGGCGGCCTGCCAGCGCTCGACGAGGTCGGGGTTGGCCAGGAAGGACCGGCCGACGACGACTGCGTCGGCGACCCCTTCGGCGAGCAGCGCCTCGACGTCGGCGAAGGTCGTGACCGAGGAGAAGCCGCCGTTGAGCAGGATCGGGCCGCCGAACCGGGCCGCGAGGTCCTGGGCGAGGCTCATCCGCTCCTCGTCGAAGGCAAGGACAGACAGGTACGCCAGCCCAATCGGGGCAAGCTGGTCGACCAGCGCCTCGTAGGTCGCGCGGGTCTCCTCGGCGTCGGTCTCCTCGACCCCGTTGAAGGGGTGCGCAGGGCTGATCCGGATGCCCACCCGGTCCGCTCCGATGGCGTCCGCGACGGCCTGGGCCACCTCGACGACGAAGCGGGTGCGTGCCTGCGCCGACCCGCCGTAGCCGTCCTCGCGCACGTTGGTGTTCGGGGCGAGGAACTGGTGCAGCAGGTAGCCGTTGGCGGCGTGCAGCTCGACCCCGTCGAGGCCGGACTCGATCGCCAGTCGCGCCGAGGCGACGTACTCGTCGCGCACCTGGGCCAGCTCCTCGGTCTCGAGGGCGCGGGGGACGTCGTGCTCGCGCGGGCCCTGCGCGGTGATCATCTGCCCCGGCGCCTGGATCGCGCTCGGGGCGACGGTCTCCAGCCCGTCCTTGTTGTCGGCGTGGGCGATCCGGCCGACGTGCATGAGCTGGACGACGACCCGGCCACCACGGTCGTGGACGGCGCCCGCGACCTGGGCCCACCCCTTCGCCTGCTCCTGGCTGTGCAGGCCCGGGGTCGCGAGGTACCCCTGGCCCACGGCGCTGGGCTGGGTGCCCTCGGTGATGATCAGGCCCGCGCTCGCGCGCTGCCCGTAGTACTGGGCGTTGAGCTCGGTGGGTGCCTGCCCCTCGCCTGCCCGGTTGCGGGTCAGGGGCGCCATGACGAGCCGGTTGGGCAGGTCCCAGGCACCGATGCGCACGGGGTCGAAGGGGGTGGGGGTCGCGGTGTCGTTCGTGGTCATTGCTCTTTCAATCACGGGGGGTAGCCGGGCATTCCCGGACGCGGCCGACCGGCGCGGACTCGGTCGGTACAGTCGCCTTGTGCTCCTCTCCGACCGCGACATCCGCGCCGAGGTCGACGCCGGCCGCATCGTGCTCGACCCCTGGGACCCGGCCATGGTCCAGCCGAGCAGCGTCGACGTCCGGCTGGACCGGTACTTCCGCCTCTTCGACAACCACAAGTACCCGCACATCGACCCCGCGGCCGACCAGCCCGATCTCACCCGGCTGCTCGAGGTCGACCCGGCCGAGGGCTTCGTGCTGCACCCGGGGGAGTTCGTCCTCGGCTCGACCCTGGAGACCGTCACCCTGCCCGACGACCTCGCCGCCCGGGTCGAGGGCAAGTCCAGCCTCGGCCGGCTCGGGCTGCTCACCCACGCGACAGCGGGCTTCGTCGACCCCGGCTTCTCCGGGCACGTCACGCTCGAGCTGTCCAACGTCGCGACGCTGCCGATCATGCTCTGGCCGGGGATGAAGATCGGTCAGTTCTGCTTCATGCGACTCACCAGTCCGGCTGAGCACCCGTACGGCAGCAGCGCCTACGGCTCGCACTACCAGGGCCAGCGTGGCCCCACCGCCAGCCGCAGCTTCGAGAAGTTCCACCGCAGCGGTCTCTGAGCCGTCTCTTACCGTCCGGTAACCTCGCGGGTCATGAGCGAGACCGCTACCAGCACCCGCGTGCACGCCTTCACCGACGACGCCCTGGGCCGGGAGGACGCGACCGGCGTCGCCGAGCGGATCCGCTCCGGCGAGATCAGCGCGCGAGAGGCGGTCGACGCCGCGATCGAGCGGGTCGCGTCGATGGGCGAGCTCGGGGCCGTCGCGCACACCGACGACCGCCGTGCCCGGCGTCGCGCGGACGCGCTCGGCGTCGGGGGGCGCGGGGTGTTCCACGGCGTGCCGACCGCGGTGAAGGAGAACATCTACGCTGCCGGCTTCCCGCTGACGATGGGGTCCCCGGCGGTACCCGTCCGTGCCCAGGACCACGACGGTGCCGTCGCCGCCCAGCTGCTCTCAACCGGAGCCGTGCCCGTCGCGTCGACGACCTGCCCTCCCTTCGGCTGGACCGCGACCACCGAGCGCCCGGGCGGGCTGGCCACCCGCAACCCCTGGGACCGGCGCTACTCCAGCGGCGGGTCCAGCGGCGGCACCGCCGCCCTCGTGGCCAGCGGCGCCCTCCCCTTCGCCCACGGCAACGACGGTGGTGGCTCGATCCGCATCCCTGCCGCCGCCTGCGGTCTCGTCGGGCTCAAGGCGACCCGCGGCCGGATGGCCGCGGACCCCAGCACTAAGGACATGCCGATCAACATCGTCGTCGACGGGGTGCTCACCCGCACCGTGCGCGACACCGCCCGCTACCTCGCCGCCGCCGAGGAGCACCGCGCCCCGAAGGCGCTTGAGCGGGTCGGTCTCGTCGAGGGCCCGGGAGAGCGGAGGGTGCGTGTCGGTGTCCTGATCGACAGCCCGCTCGCCCCCGCCACCGACCGCGAGACGGCTGCGGCCGTGCGCGGCGTCGCCGACCTGCTGAGCACCCTCGGGCACGACGTGGGCGAGCACGACCTCGGTGTGCCTGCGGCGTTCAAGGAGGACTTCCTGCACTACTGGTCGATGCTCGCCTTCGGCATCCACCGGCGCGGCCGGGCGATGTTCGGTCCCGACTTCGACACCGCGGCGCTGGACCCCTTCACCCTCGGCCTGTCGCGGCACTTCGTGCGACACCTCCCGCGACTTCCGCTGACCCTGGCCCGGGTAGCGGCGGCGGGGCCGGTGTACGACGGCCGCCTCGGCGACGTCGACGTCATGCTCACGCCGGTGCTCACCCACACCACCCCGCCGATCGGGTACCTCGACGCCGACCTCGACTTCGACACCCACCTCGAGCGGGTCTCCGCCTACGTCGGCTTCACCCCGCTGCACAACGTCGCCGGCGCGCCCGCGATCTCCCTCCCGCTCGGTCGGACCGACGATGGCCGGCCGGTCGGGGTGATGCTGCAGGGGCGAAGGGGGGCCGAGCGGCTCCTCCTCGAGCTGGCCTTCGAGCTCGAGGCCGCAGCCCCCTTCGCCCGGATCGACGAAGAACCCTAGACGCGACGGCGGACGATGTCCCTGGCCTCGGTTAGGTTGACTGATCAGGCGGCGAAAGGGCCCACATGATCCGGCTCGACCGAGTCACAAAGCAGTTCCCCGGCGGCACGACTGCGGTCGACGACCTCAGCCTGACCGCGCCGACGGGCAAGATCACCGTGCTCGTCGGACCCTCCGGGTGCGGCAAGACGACCACCCTGCGGATGATCAACCGGATGATCGAGCCGACGAGCGGCACGATCACCATCGACGACCAGGACGTGAGCGCCCTCGACGCGGCCGAGCTGCGCCGCGGCATCGGCTACGTCATCCAGCACGGTGGTCTCTTCCCGCACCGGACCGTCGAGCGCAACGTCGCCTCGGTGCCGCTGCTGCTCGGCCACGACAAGAAGAAGTCGATCGCCCGCGCCCGTGAGCTGCTCGAGCTCGTCGGCATCGACCCCGGCCTCGGCCGCCGGTACCCCAGCCAGCTCTCGGGCGGGCAGCAGCAACGCGTCGGGGTCGCCCGGGCCCTCGCTGCGGACCCGCCGGTGATGCTCATGGACGAGCCCTTCTCCGCCGTCGACCCGGTCGTGCGCGAGCAGCTGCAGGACGAGTTCCTCCGACTCCAGGGCGAGCTGGGCAAGACCATCGTGCTCGTGACCCACGACATCGACGAGGCGATCAAGCTCGGCGACCACATCGCCGTGCTCGCCGTCGGGGGTCGCCTGGCTCAGGTCGCGAGCCCGCACCAGCTGCTGACCCATCCGGCGGACACCTTCGTCGCCGACTTCCTCGGCAAGGACCGCGGGTACCGCGCGCTCGGCTTCGACGGCGCCGAGGTGCCGCTGCACCACGAGAGCACGGTCGTGCTGCGCGACGGCGCGATCACCGACCCCGCCCCGCACGACGACCCGTGGACCCTCGTCGTCGACGAGAGCGGTCACCCCCTCGGCTGGGCGAGCACCGACCGGCTCGGCCAGATCACCGCCTCGGACGAGCTGGCCCTCGGCGGAACCCTCGCCCGCCGTGACGGCTCCCTGCGCTCGGCCCTCGACGCGGCCCTGTCGTCGCCGAGCCGGCGGGGGGTCGTCGTCGACGACAGCGGGACCCTCGTCGGCACCTGCCGGGCCCATCAGGTGTTGTCGGTGATCGAGGAGCAGGAGCGGCCGGAGGAGGAGCGCGTGCCCGCGCACGAGGGTGGCGAAGGGGGCGACGATGGACTGGATCCTCGCGCACCTCGATGACATCGGCCGGCTCACCGCGCGCCACGTCGTGCTCGCGGGGGTGCCGCTCGTCCTTGGCCTGGTCATCTCGCTCGGTCTGGGGTGGGTCGCGCACCGCGTGCGGGGCCTGCGCGGCATCGCCCTGACCGGGTCGGGCTTGCTCTACACGATCCCGTCGCTGGCCCTCTTCGTCCTCATGCCGCTCGTCCTCGGGACGAGCATCCTCTCGCCGATCAACGTCATCGTCGCGATGACCCTGTACACCGTGGCGCTCCTCGTGCGTACCGTCGTCGACGGTCTCGACTCGGTGCCGCCGGCGGCTCGTCAGGCCGCGACGGCGATCGGCTACGGCCCGGCGCGGCGATTCGTCGGCGTCGAGCTGCCGCTCGCCGTGCCGGTCATCGCCGCGGGCCTGCGGGTCGCGTCGGTGAGCAACGTGAGCATCGTCAGCGTCGCCTCGCTCGTCGGCGTCTCCCAGCTGGGTGACCTGCTCGTCGACGGCTTCAACCGGGCCATCGGGGGAGAGCTGCTCGCCGGGACCCTCGGGTGCATCGTCCTCGCCCTGGTCTTCGACGCCCTCATCCGGCTCGGGGAGCGCCTGCTCACGCCGTGGCTGCACACGGGACGGGAGGCCTCGGCATGATCGGGACCATCCTCGACTGGCTGCTCTCGGCGCAGACCTGGCAGGGCGACGACGGGATCCTCGCCCGGCTGCTCGAGCACATCGGCTACACCCTCCTCGTCGTGGTCATCGCCGCCGCGATCGCGATCCCCCTGGGTCTGTGGGTCGGTCACACCGGGCGTGGCCGATGGCTGGTCTCGGGCGCCAACGCGGTGCGCGCCGTGCCCACCCTCGGTCTGCTCTTCGCCCTCGTCCTGTGGCTCGGTCCGCGGCTGAGCGGTGAGCTGTACTTCGTGCTGCCCAGCGTGCTCGTCCTCGTCCTGCTCGCGGTCCCCCCGATCCTGTCGGGCACCTACTCCGGGGTGGCGGCGGTCGACCCGGCGGCCCGGGACGCGGCCCGCGGCATGGGGATGACCGGACGGCAGGTGCTGCGGGACGTCGAGCTGCCCTGCGCCCTGCCGCTCATCCTCTCGGGTCTGAGCTCGGCGATGCTCCAGGTCGTCGCCACCGCCACGATCGCGGCCTACGTCGGGCTCGGCGGGCTGGGCCGCTTCATCATTGACGGTCTGGCCGTGCAGGACTACGCCCAGACCGCTGGAGGTGCGATCCTCGTTGCACTGCTCGCGCTCGTCCTCGAAGGCCTGATGGCCGCGATCCAGCGGCTCGTCGTCTCACCCGGGCTCACCGACAACCCGGGCCGCCAGCGCAGCCGGCGGCCCTCCCTTCGCTCCCGCACCACCTGACCCCCACCGCAGGAGGCATGTCATGAACCACCCCACCCGCCGCTCCGCCCTCGCCCTCAGCGGTCTGGCCGCGCTCGTCCTCGCCGGCTGCGGCGCGTCCGGAGACGATCCGCTCGCCAGCTCCTCGACCTCCTCGGGCGAAGGGGGTGCTGCCGGCTCTGGCGAGAGTGTCGTCGTCGGCGGAGCCGACTTCTCCGAGTCGGTCCTGCTGGCCGAGATCTACGCGGCCGCGCTGTCGGCGGGCGGGGTCGAGGCCTCCGCCAAGACCGGTATCGGCGCGCGGGAGGTCTACCTCAAGGCGCTCGACGAGGGGACGATCGACGTCTTCCCCGAGTACACCGGGGCGCTCGCGCTGTACTACGACGACACCTTCTCCGAGACCGACCCGGACAAGACCTACGAGGCGCTGCAGGGCATCCTCCCGGACGGGATGAGCGTGCTGGAGAAGTCGCAGGCCGAGGACAACGACTCGATCGTCGTGACCAGGGAGACCGCCGAGTCGCAGAGCCTGAGCACCCTCGAGGACCTCAAGGGCACGGCGGGGGAGATGACGCTCGCCGCCCCGCCGGAGTTCAAGGAGCGTCCCCAGGGAATCCCGGGGTTGGAGAAGACCTACGGCATCACCTTCGGCAGCTACCGTCCGCTCACCGCCGGGCAGGCGACGGTCCAGGCGCTGAAGAACGGTCAGGTCGACGCGGCGAACATCTTCAGCACCGACCCGGCCATCGCCGCCAACGACTTCGTCGTCCTCGAGGACACCAAGAAGCTCTTCGGCAGCCAGAACGTCGTCCCGCTCGTCCGCGACGACGTCGAGGACCAGGTCTCGGATGTGCTCAACAAGGTCTCCGCGAAGCTCACCACCGACAACATCGCCGAGATGCTCAAGGCGACCGACATCGACAAGAAGGACCCGAAGCAGGTCGCGCAGACCTTCGTCGAGGAGAACGATCTCGGCTGAGGTGACGGCCCCGGGGCCTAGTCGACGGTGACCGCGTCGCCGACCGACAAGGTCCCGGGCCGGCGGACGTCGAGATAGACCGCTGCGCACATCTCTCGCTCCAGGGCCAGCCGGGTGAGCCAGCGGCGCCCCGCCGTGACACCGTCCTGCGCCAGGTCGATCATCCGGCACCGCGGGACCCGGTCCGTCACGGTCAGGTCGACCGAGCCGATCGTCATCGTCCGGCCCATCCACCGCTCTTCCGCGAACGGTTCGTCCGTGGTGATGACGAGGTTGGCGCGTAGGCGTCGCGGGTCGGCGTCGACACCCCACTCCCTCTTGAACCAGTCCACTGTCGCGGTGCCCACGAGCGAGACCGCCCCGTCGTCGAAGTGCGAGGTGCGCTGTTCCGAGGCCACTCGGACCCGGGCGCCCATCCGGTCGCTCAAGACCTCGTCGAGCGCGGCGTCGCCGACTCGCCAGGTGCCCGCATCGTTGGTGACCTCCACTCCGGCGTCGGTCGTCGCGGCCCGGTGGTCGAAGACCGCGTCTCGCCGTCGGAAGCGGCGGGTGGTCTTGCCGGATGCGAGCTTGCCCTCGTCGTCGACGACAGCGAACCAGCGGTCCCCGTCGAGCCCGCGCCGATCGATCTGGACCGAGTCCAGCGACTCCCCACCCATCGACTTGACGGGGTATCGGCGGATCGACGACAGGCGCACCGGCTGACGATATCGCCCACCAACGGCGAAGGGGGTCAGCCACCGGCTGACCCCCTTCGCACGTCCTCTGCGCGGAGCTACTCCCAGGACGGCTTGGCGTTCTTCTGGGCGAGGTCGTCGAGGTCGACGCCCTGCCCAGCCGACCCGCTACCGGTCGCCGGCGAAGGGGTGTCCTCGGCTGGCTCGTCGGGGGTGACCTCGTCCTGGGGTTGGTCGACGTCCTCGCTGCCGGTGACCTGGTCCTGTCCTCCGACGTGGTCCTCGGTGGAGTCTCCAGCGGCGGGGGACTCAGCCTCGGTGTCGGGGCCGGTGTCGGTGGGCTTGGTCTCTGCCCCAGATGCTGGGGCAGGGGCCGAGGGGCCGGTTTCCCATGAGGGGGCGGCGTTCTTGGCGGCGAGGTCTTCGTTCCCGGTGGCGGGAACATCGGACTCGGCCGTCTTTGCCCCCGTTGGTGGGGTCGAAGGGGTGTCCTCGGCTGGTTCGTCGGGGGTGACCTCGTCCTGGGGTTGGTCGACGTCCTCGCTGCCGGTGACCTGGTCCTGTCCGCCGACGTGGTCCTCGGTGGAGTCCGCAGCGGCGGGGGACTCGGCCTCGGTGTCGGGGCCGGTGTCGGTGGGCTTGGTCTCTGCCCCAGATGCTGGGGCAGGGGCCGAGGGGCCGGTTTCCCATGAGGGGGCGGCGTTCTTGGCGGCGAGGTCTTCGTTCCCGGTGGCGGGAACATCGGGCTCGGCGGTCTTTGCCCCCGCTGGTGGGGTCGAGGGGGTGTCCTCGGCTGGCTCGTCGGGGGTGACCTCGTCCTGGGGTTGGTCGACGTCCTCGCTGCCGGTGACCTGGTCCTGTCCGCCGACGTGGTCCTCGGTGGAGTCCCCAGCGGCGGGGGACTCGGCCTCAGGTGCTGCCGCGGGGGCGCCGGTTTCCCAGGAGGGCGCGGCGTTCTTGGTGGCGAGGTCTTCGTTCCCGGTGGCGGGAACATCGCTCTCGGCGGTCTTTGCCCCCGCTGGTGGGGTCGAAGAAGAGTCGCTGGCGGGCCGCTCTGCCTCAGTGTCGGCGGGCTTGGTCGCTGCCCCAGATGCTGGGGCAGCGGCCGAGGGGCCGGTCTCCCATGAGGGAGCAGCGTTCTTGGCGGAGAGGTCTTCGTTCCCGGTGGCGGGAACATCGGACTCGGCCGTCTTTGCCCCCGCTGGTGGGGTCGAAGGGGTGTCCTCGGCTGGCTCGTCGGGCTTGGTCTCTTCCCCAGATGCTGGGGCAGCGGCCGAGGGGCCAGCCTCCCAGCTCGGAGCGGCGTTCTTCTCGGCCGCGGTGCTTTCGGCGGCTGCGGGTGTCGTGCCGGTCTCCCAGGAGGGGGCGGCGTTCTTCTCGGCCGCGGTGCTTTCGGTGGCGGCGGGGGTGGTGCCGGTCTCCCAGGAGGGGGCGGCGTTCTTCTCGGCCGCGCTGCTTTCGGCGGCTGCGGATGCCGCGCCGGTCTCCCAGCTCGGAGCCGCGTTCTTGGCCGCAGCGGACTCCTCGGTCTGGTCCTCGCGGACGACGTCGCCGTCCTCACCGGCCTCGTCGACGGCCTCAGCTGCGGCCTCCTTCTCGGCCGGCGTCTCGGGGGCGGGCTGCGCCCCCTTCGCGTCCTGGCCCTCGGTCGGGTCGGCGACGGCCGTCTTGGGCTCGGCCTCCGCCTGCTCCTGCGACTCCGTGGCTCCGGCGGAAGGCGCCTCCGGCGCCTCCTTGACCGAGGACAGGAGCATCTGGGCGACATCGACGACCTCGATGTCCTCCGAGGCACCCTCGGACTGCTTCGCGGTCAGGCCGTCGCTGAGCATCACCCGGCAGAAGGGGCACCCGACGGCGATCCGCTCGGCTCCGGTCGCGATCGCCTCGTCGGTCCGGTTGAGGTTGATCCGAGTCCCGAGCTGCTCCTCCATCCACATGCGCGCACCACCGGCGCCGCAGCAGAAGGACTTCTCCTTGGTCCGCTCCATCTCGCGCAGCTCGACACCGGGCAGGGCGCCGATCAGCTCACGCGGCGGGGCGTAGACGTTGTTGTGCCGACCGAGGTAGCAGGGGTCGTGGTAGGTGACCGTCCCCGCGGTCGAGGCGACGTTCTTCAGCGACGACTTCTCCGGGGTGTCCGGGCGGCGCACCGGGGCCAGCTTCTTCTCCCGGACGAGGCGGTTGAGCAGCTGGGTGTGGTGCAGCACCTCGTACGTGCCGCCGAGCTGGGGGTACTCGTTCTTGATCGTGTTGAAGCAGTGCGCGCAGGTGACGACGATCTTCGTCGCCCCCACCTCGTTGAGGGTCTCGACGTTCTGCTCCGCGAGCATCTGGAAGAGCACCTCGTTGCCGGCCCGCCGCGCGGAGTCCCCGGTGCAGGTCTCGCCGTTGCCGAGCACCGCGAAGTCGACGCCCGCGATGTCGAAGAGCTCGGCCACCGCACGGGTCGTCTTCTTCGCCCGGTCCTCGTACGCGCCCGCGCAGCCGACCCAGAAGAGGTAGTCCACCTGGTCGGCGGACTCGACGTCCTCACCGAGAACCTTGACGGTGAAGGGCAGGTCCTTGGCCCAGTCCATCCGGGCCTTGGCGCCCATACCCCACGGGTTGCCCTTGGACTCCAGCTTCTTGAACAGGCCACCGAGCTCGCTCGGGAAGGCCGAGGCGATGAGGTTCTGGTAGCGCCGCATGTCGACGATGTGGTCGACGTGCTCGATGTCGACCGGGCACTGCTCGACGCAGGCGCCGCAGGTCGTGCACGACCACAGCACGTCCTCGTCGATCACGGCATCCGGACCGAGCGGGTCGTAGGCGGTCAGCGGGTTGTCGACGTCGTAGCCGGTCTGTCCGACGAGGGCCATCGACGACCAGTCCACCGCTGCCGGCTCCTTGCGGGCCGAGGTGGCGACGCTCCCCCCTTCGCCCTCCGGTGCGGCGCCCCCCGCGGTGACGTACTGCTCCGACGGGATCGCCCCGGCCGCCGTCTGCGGGCTGGCGAAGCCGGTGGAGATGACCCCCTTCGCCTCCTGGGCGGCCGCCAGGTACGGCGCCTTGGCCTGCGAGTGGTCCCGCAGGGTCATCATGAGCATCTTCGGCGAGAGCGGCTTGTCGGTGTTCCACGCCGGGCACTGGCTCTGGCACCGACCGCACTCGGTGCACGTCGAGAAGTCGAGCAGGCCCTTCCAGGTGAAGTCCTCGACCTTGCCGACCCCGAGGCTGACCTCCTCGCCCTCCTCGTCCTCGGCCAGCTCCTCCATGACCTCCATGGAGAACGGCTTGCCTCCGACCGTCATCGGCTGCAGCGCACCGAGCGAGGTCCGGCCGTCGGCGTGCCGCTTGAAGAAGATGTTGAAGAACGCGAGGAAGCGGTGCCAGGCGACACCCATCGTCGGGTTGACCGAGATGGTGATCATCCAGGCGTAGGAGATGATGATCTTGATCAGGGCGACCGCGACGATCAGCGCCTCGAGCGCCCCCATCGACAGGCCGCTGAAAAGGCTCCCCAGCCACCCGGTGAGCGGGAAGTGCAGGAGCGAGGCGTTGCCCGAGCCCTCCTGCAGCAGCATCGCCCGCTCGAGACCACGCAGCAAGGTGATGCAGACCGCGACGCCGAGGATGGTCAGCTCGACGTAGTAGGCCTGCCAGAAGGTGGAGCCGAAGAACCGGGAGCGGCGCCCGTCCTCGCCCGCGGCCGAGCGCGGGTGGTTCCGCTGCCGGATGACGATGAGGGCGACGATGCCGATCAGCCCGGCGACCGCGAAGAGCTCGGTGATCCACTCGTACGGCCAGAAGTGCCCGATGAGCGGCAGGGTGAAGTGCGGGTCCGCCAGCTGGAAGGTCGCCTGGACCAGGGTGAGGAAGAGGACCCCGAAGGAGACCATCGTGACCCAGTGCGCGATCGCGACGACCGGCAGGCGCGCCATCCGGGTGTGGCCGAGGAACTCGCGGAGCAGGGTCGCGGTGCGCTGCCCCTTCTGGTCCGTGCGGCCGGGCTCGGGCTGGCCGAGCCGGAAGGTGGCGACCAAGTGGCGCACGGCGCGGGCGAGCATCGCCCACCCGACGACGGTGAAGGCCAGGCCGATGACGAGGGCGAGCACCTGAAGAGCGGACATAGGCGGATCCTACGTCCCCTAAGCGCTTGCATACCTGGTCGTGTGACCTCTCTCGCCCGGCGAGGAGTGCGGGATGCGTCAGGGAGGGGCGAAGGGGGAACCCAGCCGGCCCCTTCCCTTGGCAATAACGAGGTGTTGGAATACGCATAACGAACGCAGCGTTCTTCGCCTGCGATGACACCGCTTCGCCTGCGGGCGGAGCGAGCACACCCAACTATCCGAGAGGACCCCCGGTGCCCATCTACGAGGACGTCACCAAGCTCATCGGCCGCACCCCGCTCGTGCGGATCAACCGGATCATCGACACCAAGGACTCCGGCGTCACCGTCGCCGCGAAGCTTGAGTTCTACAACCCCGCGAACTCGGTGAAGGACCGCATCGGTGTCTCGATCATCGAGGCCGCTGAGGCCTCCGGGGAGCTGAAGCCGGGCGGCACCATCGTCGAGGCCACCTCCGGCAACACCGGCATCGCCCTGGCGATGGTCGGCGCTGCGAAGGGGTACGACGTCGTCCTCACCATGCCGGAGACGATGAGCAAGGAGCGCCGCGCCCTGCTCCGTGCCTATGGCGCAGAGCTCATCCTCACCGAGGGGCCGAAGGGCATGAAGGGAGCGGTCGAGAAGGCCGAGGAGATCGCCGCCGAGCGCGGGGCGATCCTGGCCCGGCAGTTCGCCAACTCCGCCAACCCCAAGATCCACCGCGAGACCACCGCCGAGGAGATCTGGGCCGACACCGACGGCGCCGTCGACATCGTCGTCGCCGGGATCGGCACCGGCGGGACGATCACAGGCGTCGGCCAGGTGCTCAAGGAGCGCAAGCCCGAGGTCCAGATGATCGCCGTCGAGCCGGCCGAGTCCCCGATCCTCAACGGTGGCGACCCGGGGCCGCACAAGATCCAGGGGCTGGGGGCCAACTTCGTGCCCGACATCCTCGACCGCGACATCTACGACGAGGTCATCGACATCGACGCCGAGACCTCGGTGGAGTGGGCCCGCAAGGCCGCCACCGACGAGGGCCTGCTCGTCGGGATCTCTTCCGGGTCGGCCCTCGCGGCCGCGGGCGAGGTCGCCTCGCGTCCAGAGAACGCGGGCAAGACCATCGTCGTCGTCATCCCCAGCTTCGGTGAGCGGTACCTCTCGACGATCCTCTTCTCGGATCTCCTCGACGACTGATGGCCCACCTGCTGGACCCCCCTTCGCCGATGCCCGAGCATCCGAGCCCCTGGATGACGGTGCGTGAGGACGTCGCGGCGGCCATGCGGCGCGACCCGGCCGCGACGTCGCGGCTGGTCGTGCTGCTCACCTCTGCCGGGCTGCACGCGATCTGGCTGCATCGCCTCGCGCACCGCTGGTGGTGCCGTCCGGGGATGAAGTGGCCCGCGCGCATCCTCGCGTACCTGTCCCGGATGATCACCGGCGTCGAGATCCACCCCGGTGCGCACATCGGGCGGAGGTTCTTCATCGACCACGGGGTCGGCGTGGTGATCGGCGAGACGGCCGTCATCGGCGACGACTGCATGCTCTACCACCAGGTCACCCTCGGCGGAACCTCGCACGCGCGGGTCAAGCGCCACCCGACGCTCGCCGACAACGTGCTCGTCGGGGCGGGGGCGAAGATCCTCGGCCCGGTGCACGTCGGGTCGGGCGTGAAGGTCGGGGCGAACTCTGTCGTCGTCAAGGACGTTCCCACCGGGGCGGTGGCGACCGGCGCGCCGGCGACGTACCGCTTCCCGCAGAGCGAGGCAAACCCGCCCGAGGCGCGGGTGGCGCGGGAGGACCTGCCCTACCTCGACCCGGCGATGTTCATCTGAGCGAGCACGGCTCGGTCACCGAAGCGCTCAGCCGACCCGCCTCGAGGTGATTGAGCCACCCTCCTCGGCCCAGTCCGAGATCGGGTCGCCGGCGGTGGACACATCCGGGTCGGCGCTCATCTTCGTCGTGCGCTGAGGAGTCTCGTCGTTCGTGGCGGAGGACTCGACGTCACGACGCGAGTCGGGGGTGATCCGGCCGGCGCCCTCACGGAGCTTCTCTCCTGCCGTCGCGGCCGCACCGCTGACCGCGTCGAGTGCGGCCGGCGCCACCTTGGTCTTCGTGGTGTGCTTGGCGCTGGCGACCTGACGCTGCACGGGCTGGGATCCCCAGATCTGGCTGGCGCCGGCCTTGATCTCCTCGTAGCGCTGCGTCCCGGCGCGGGCGCCGAGCACGTAGCCCGCCGCGGCGCCGAGGAGGAAGGTCAGCTTCGACATGTGGTCGCTCCTTGTCGTCTCACGGGCCTCGTCCTAACGGGATCTCGTGGTCGCGTTAGCGCCGGGGCGGCGCCGCCCGGACGCCCGCGTCCGTCGGTGGCGACACTACCTGGCGCGGGGGTTACCGTGGTGCTGGTGGCCCGCACGGGCCCCGGCGGGTTCGCATAGTGGCCGAGTGCAGTCGCCTTGAAAGCGACCAGGGGGAGACCCCTCGTGGGTTCAAATCCCACACCCGCCGCCGCTACGAGATTCGATTCCGATGCCAGCGGTTTCCCCCTTCGCCAGTCCCGTCGAAGGGGGAGCAGCTCGGCTTCTCGGGATGCCGCTGTCGGTGGAGTCGGGTTCCATGGATCCATGACGCGCTGTGCCATCGTCCCCCCCTACATCCTCGAGGCCATGGTCGCCTCCGGCGACCCTGCCCTGGCCGCCCGGGCGCGGCACGTCCTCGAGGTCGACGAGCGACTCCGTCGAGCCCGACGGCAACGCACCGCCGCACCCCCGACCCCCTCCGCCGAGGGCGGGTCCCCGCCGGTGGGTGCAGCCGCGGGCGGGGAGGCCTCGCCGGACCGGCGGGTGCACGACGCCGGGGGCGGGCAAGAGCTGCCCGGCGAGCTGGCCCGGGCCGAGGGCGACCCGGCGACCGGCGACCTCGCCACCGACGAGGCGTACGACGGGCTCGGCGCGACCTGGCGCTTCTGGCACGAGGTGTACGGGCGGGACTCCCTCGACGCCGACGGCATGGCGATGATCGGCACCGTCCACTACGGCCAGGACTACGGCAACGCCTTCTGGGACGGGACGCAGATGGTCTTCGGTGACGGGGACGGCGAGATCTTCACCCGCTTCACCGCGAGCCTTGACGTCATCGGTCACGAGCTCGCCCACGGCATCACCGAGCTCACCTCCGGACTGGTCTACCGCGACCAGCCGGGGGCGCTCAACGAGCACGTCTCGGACGTCTTCGGCGCCCTGGTCAAGCAGCACAGCCTCGGCCAGAGTGCGGGCGAGGCGGACTGGCTCATCGGGGCCGAGCTGCTCGCCGATGGTGTCCGCGGCCGGGCGCTGCGCTCGATGTCCGAGCCCGGGACCGCCTACGACGACCCCCGCCTGGGTCGTGACCCGCAGCCGGGCCACATGCGCGACTTTGTCGTCACCGCAGAGGACAACGGCGGGGTGCACATCAACTCCGGCATCCCCAACCGCGCCTTCTTCCTCCTCGCCACCACCCTTGGCGGGGCTGCCTGGGAGCGAGCCGGGCAGATCTGGGTCGACACGATCCTTGGCGATATTCGCGCCGACTGCGACTTCGCCCGGTTCGCCGCGCTCACCGAGCTCGCGGCCCGAAACCGCTACGGGGAGGAGGTCGCGGGGCACGTCAGGTCGTCCTGGGCGGAGGTGGGCGTCACCTCAGCCGAGGTCCCCGGCGGTGGCGACCTCCCCGTCGGCGCCGGGCCGTCGCCGACGCACTCCACCGAGCTCACCCTGACCCGCAGCGGGGGCTTCGCCGGACTGACCAGACGGCGCACGGTCCGGCTCGGCGAGGTGCCGCAGCCCGACCGGTCGGCGCTCGAGCGGCTGATCGAGGACCCGCGGCTGCGGGCCCTGGAGGCTTCGGACGCACCCGGGCCCCCCGACGCGTACTGCTACGGCCTGAGCTGCGACCGGCCGCCGCTGGAGGTGCAGGTCCCCGAGCCGCAGCTTGCGCCTCCGACCCGTGAGCTGCTCGAGCGCACGTTGCGTGGTGAGGTAGACGAGTGAGCGTGACCGCACGGGGTGCTGGCCCTAACCTGGCCCGGTGACCCAGAGCGTCGTCGTCCTCAACGGACCGAACCTCAACCTCCTCGGGGAGCGTGAGCCGCACATCTACGGCCACGAGACCCTCGCCGACGTCGAGGACCTCTGCCGAGTTCGGGCCGACGCCCTCGGGTGGTCGCTCGACTTCCGCCAGACCAACCACGAGGGCGTGCTCATCGACGCGATCCACGAGGTGCGGACCAGCGCCGTCGGCGTCGTCATCAATGCCGGAGGGTGGACGCACACCTCCGTCGCGATCCGGGACGCCCTGACCAGCGTCGCCGGCCCGGTGATCGAGGTGCACATCTCCGACGTGCACGCGCGAGAGGACTTCCGCAGGCACTCCTACCTCACCGATGTGGCCTCGGCGGTCATCGTCGGTCGTGGGGTGAGCGGATACGGCGATGCGCTTGACGAGATCGCACGGCTGACCAGCACCTGAGTGCACCGGCAGTCGAGCGAAGGGGTGGGAGACCGCACCGATTCCCGGGCAGGCGGCTGGAGCGGATTGCTGATAGCGTCGGGCACGAGTTGCAGTACGACTTCGCAAGTTTCCCCGGACCGGCCTCCAGCCGGTGCCTGGTGTCACGGGTGGGATCATGCAGCTAGCACAAGGGAGGGCATCTCCCACTCATCAACACGAAAGTAGATTCACCCCATGGCTCAGGGCACCGTTAAGTGGTTCAACGCTGAGAAGGGCTTTGGTTTCATTGCCCAGGACGGCGGCGGCCCCGACGTGTTCGTTCACTACTCCGCCATCGACACCACCGGCTACCGCAGCCTCGACGAGGCGCAGCGCGTCGAGTTCGAGGTCACCGAGGGCCCCAAGGGCCCCCAGGCCGACCGCGTCCGCCCCGTCTGAGACGGCAGCGAACGACTTCTCCCGAAGGCCCCCGGCGTCGACGCCGGGGGCCTTCGTCGTGCCCCGCCCCGGTTCAGGAGTTCCCGGATAGCTCCCGACCGGCCTGGGTATGCTCTCCAGGCGATGCCAATACGACCTCCCCTAAGGGCCAGCCGGGCCCACCGACCGCTCACCGGGACCTGGTGACATGGGTGTCGACGACCCGGTGGGCGAGCGCGGGTCGACGCCTCGCGCCTCCTCGCACCCGAGGACCCGCCGTGCTGCCGTCGCCGTCGCGGTGGCGGTCGCGCTCGTCGTCGGCCTGCTCGGTCTGGTCGGGGCCAAGCTCAACGGCAACATCACCCGCTTCGACATCGGCTCTGGAGCCGGACCGCGACCGGAGAACAGTGGAGGACCGGACGGGCCGCTGAACATCCTGGTCATCGGCTCGGACACCCGCGAAGGGATTGGGACCGACGAGTACGGGACGGACACGGTCGAGGGCGGCGCCCACTCCGACACCAACCTCCTCGTGCACATCGGGGCAGACCGGAAGTCCGCCTATGTCGTCTCGATCCCGAGGGACTCGATGACGATGGCGCCGAAGGACTGCTCGGACCCCGCGTCAACGGTGGCCGACGGCGAGATGCGTCAGTGGAACTACAACTTCAACCAGGGCGGGCCGGCCTGCACCGTCAAGACCCTCGAAGGGGTGACCGGCGTCTACGTCGATCACGTCGTCGTCATCGACTTCGCCGGATTCCAGTCGATGGTGGACGGACTGGGAGGGGTCGAGGTCTGCCTGCCTGATGCGGTCAAGGACGAGGACGCGCAGATCGACCTGCCCGCTGGACGGCAGCGGCTCGACGGCAAGGACGCGCTCGGCTATGTACGGGCTCGCAAGTCCTTGGGCGACGGCTCGGACCTCGGTCGGATCAAGCGTCAGCAGGCCTTCATGTCCTCGATGGCCCAGCAGGCGACGGAGTCCTCGCTGCTGCTGCGACCAGACCGTCTCTACTCCTTCCTCGACGCCGCGACCCGGTCGATGACGGCCGATGAGGACCTCTCGCTGAACAGGATGCGTCAGATCGCCCAGAGCCTGCGCGACTTCGGGATCAGCAACCTCACCTTCGTCACGGTGCCGACCGAGCCGTACGCGAAGGACCCCAACCGGGTGGTGTGGAAGGAGAAGAAGGCCGCCGCGCTGTGGGACGCGGTCCGCACCGACTCCCCGCTGCCCGGCACCCAGGACAAGAAGGAACCGGAGACTCCCGAGGAGCCGCTCACGGTGAGCCCGCGGGAGATCTCGGTCTCGGTGGTCAACGACACCACCGCCGAGGGCCTCGCTGGCCAGGAGGTCGCCGCGCTGAGCGTGCAGGGCTTCACCGCGAGCGTGGGATCGGCGGCGCCCACCGGCGAGGCCGAGGGAGTCACGGTCCGGCACGCCCCGGGACGAAAGGACGCGGCGCGCACAGTCGCGGCCGCTTACCCCGGGGCCTCCCTGGTGCAGGACAAGACGCTCGACGATGTCGTCGTGGTCGTCCTGGGCAAGGGAGCGGCCAACGCGATTGAGGTGGACAACCGGGTCGGCGACGAGCCCGTGCCCTCCCCGTCGGTGTCGGCGCCGCCGAAGGACGGCGAGATCGAGACCCGTCAGGCCACCGAGGACATCTGCGGCTGACCGCTTTGGAGCCGGACCGGGCCGGGGGCTAACCTGTCCGGGTTGCCGGGAGGTGTCGCCTAGTCCGGTCTATGGCGCCGCACTGCTAATGCGGTTTGGGCTAACCGCCCATCGAGGGTTCAAATCCCTCCACCTCCGCAGCGTGATGTCACGCGGCATCGCCAGACCCCCGGGCCCTCGGCCCGGGGGTCTGCTGCATCTCGGGGCGGGGTCGCGCAGAGCAGACCAGAGCCGCACGGCCCACGCTCCCCTCGCTTGCTACCACGCAGTACTGGTCGTGATCACGACCAGTACTGCGTGGTAGCAAGCGTGATGGGGAGGGGCAGACCTCACGCGGGGTGGATCGCCACCGCGGTGGCCTTGACCGTGAGCTGTACCCGGTCACCCGGGTGCAGCCCGAGCTCGGCGACGGCGCCGGCTGTCACGTCGGCGATGAGCGTCCCGGCGCCGGTGCCCGCTCGCAGCCGCAACGACCCTCCCGCCGGCTCGATCCCGAGCACCTCACCGCTCAGGCGGTTGCGGGGACTACCGCCCGGCGCCTCGGTGTGCACGGCGACCGCGTCCGGCCGGAAGGTGGCGACCACCTGGTCGCCGAGCGCGCAGCCGCTCGCGGGCACGCCGGCGATGGTCACCCCGGCGTCGGTGACCAGGGTGGAGTCTGAGGTGAGGACCCCGCGGACGAGGTTGGTGCCGACCAGACCAGCGGCGAAGGGGGTGCGCGGTGCCGCGAGGAGGTCGGCCACCGGCCGGTCCTCGACCACCCGCCCGTCGACGAGCACGACAGCGTGATCGGCGAGCAGGGCGACGTCGACGACGTCATGGGTGACGATGACGCAGGTCACTCCCTCCAGCGCCTCCCGCAGGACCCGGCGGAGCTCGGCGCTCGCGTCGACGTCCAGCGCCGCGAGGGGCTCGTCGAGGATCATCGCCGACGGCTCGGTCGCCAGCGCTCGGGCCAGCCCCACCCGCCGCGCCTGACCACCGGAGAGCTCCCCCGGAGGCCGGTCGGCCAGATGGCCGGCCCCGACCCGCTCGAGCCAGTCCCGCGCGACGCGGCGGGATTCCCCCCTTCGCCGGCCACGGGCAGCGGGCCCGAAGGCGACGTTGTCGAGGGCGGTGAGGTGCGGCAGGAGCAGCGGGTCCTGCGAGAGCAGCGGGATGCCGCGCCGGTGCGCCGCCAGCCCGGTGAGGTCCCGTCCGTCGACCCGCACCGGGGTTCCTGGGTGGTGGATGCCGGCGATCGCGCTGAGGACGGTCGTCTTGCCGGCGCCGTTGGGCCCCAGCAACGCCGTCGTCGTGCCCGCCGGCACCCGCAGGTCGACCGCTACGCCGCGGTCGGGGTCGTCCAGCCGGACCTCGAGCCCGGTCATCGGCGCAGGTCCGGCCGGGCGAGGGCCATGGCGACCGCCGCGACGAGCACGAGCAGCACCGACAGCGCCACCGCGGCGTCGGGGTCGCTCTCCCGCGCGAGGTAGATCTCCAGCGGCAGCGTGCGCGTCACCCCTTGCAGCGACCCGGCGAAGGTGAGCGTCGCGCCGAACTCCCCGAGCGCGCGGGCGAAGGCGAGCACCGTGCCCGACACGAGCGCCGGCCGGACCAGGGGGAGGGTGACCCGCCGCAGCACGAACCACGGGGAGGCGCCGAGCGTGGCGGCCACCGGCTCGTGCCGCCCCCCGACGGCCCGCAACGCCCCGTCGAGGCTGACGACGAGGAAGGGCAGCGAGACGAAGGTCTGGGCCAGCACCACCGCGACGGTCGAGAAGGCCACCCGGATCCCGGCAGCGTCCAGGTGGGCGCCAAGCAGTCCCTGCCGACCGAAGAAGGAGAGCAGCGCGATGCCGGCGACGACCGGCGGCAGGACGAGGGGGAGAAGGACCAGGGTCCGCACGACGAGGTTGTCGAAGGCGCGCACCCGGGCCAGGGCCAGGGCCAGCGGTACCCCGAGCACGAGGCACAGGACGGTCGAGCTCGCCGCGGTGCGCAGCGACAGCAGCAGTGCGTCGACCGCCGTGGCGGAGGTGAGCAGCGCCGGCAGGTCGGAGAGGTCGAGCCGAAGGAGCATCGCCAGCACCGGCGCCGCGAGGAGGAGGGCCGCGAGACCCGCCGGCAGGAGCGCCAGCCGTGGCACGCCGAGCGGGTCAGGGCGCGCCAAAGCCCGCCGCCTCGAGGTGGCCCGCGCCGCGCCCTGTGCCGTCGGCGACGGTGGCGGCGACGAGCTCGTCGGCGGCCTGCACGTGCTCGCTGCCGGCGAGCCGGGCGACGGGGTACCGGGTGGTGGTGTTGTGCTCGGGCGGGATCGAGATGGTCTCCACCCCGCCCTGCGCGGCGTCGCTGACGTAGACGATCCCGGCATCGGCCTCCCCGGCGCGCACCTTGGCCAGGACGTCGGTGACCTTGTTCTCCTCCGACACGGGGCGAAGGGGGAACCCCGCCGCCTCGGCGACCCGCAGCGCGGCCGCACCGCACGGCACCTGGGGGGCGCAGACGACGAGGTCGAGATCCCCCTTCGCCAGGTCGGTCAGCGACTCCACGCCGGCCGGGTTGCCCTCGGGAGTGACCACGGCCATCGAGTTCGTCGCGAAGACCTCGGGCGCCTCGGCGAGCCCCGCGTCGACCACGCCCGCCATCGTTACCTCGTCGGCGGTGGCGAGGACGTCGGCGGGCGCCCCCTCACGGACCTGGGCGGCGAGGTCGGCCGACCCGGCGTAGGAGACGCGCACCGTCGTGCCCGGGTGGTCGCGCTGGTAGTCGGCGACGATCGCGTCGAAGGGGGTGCGCAGGCTCGCCGCGGCGAGGACGGTCAGGGTGTCCTCGGACTCCGTCGAGCAGGCCGCCGGCCCCGCGACGAGCGCAGCCGCCAGCAGAGCGACGGTGCGGCGGCGAGGCATGACTGGAGCGTAACGACCTAGGGTCGCGGCGCCGGGAGCCGGACGGTGAAGACGGTCGAGCCCGGCTCCGAGCGCAGCTCGACGCTGCCGCCGTGGGCCTCGGTGACCGAGCGGACGATGCTCAGGCCGAGACCGGTGGACCCGCCCGCCCGGTTTCGGCTGTCGTCGCCGCGGGTGAACCGCTCGAAGGCTTCCGGCTGCAGCTGTGCGGGGATGCCTGGGCCGTCGTCGGCCACCGTCAGCGTCACCTGGTCGCTGTCGGCCCGCAGCGCGGTCGTGACCGTCGTGCCCTCCGGCGTGTGCCGTCGGGCGTTGCCGAGGAGGTTGACGAGGACCTGCCGCAGCCGGTCGGCGTCGCCGACGACCTCGACCGGCTCGTCGGGCAGGTCGAGGCGCCAGTGGTGGTCCGGCGACGCGGCCTGGAGGTCGCCCACCGCGGTCACGGCCAGCATCGTGAGGTCGACCGGCTCGCGCTGCAGCGGGCGGCCGTCGTCGAGGCGGGCGAGGAGCAGGAGGTCCTCGACGAGACCCTGCATCCGCAGCGACTCCGACTCGATCCGGGTCAGCCCATGGCGGACCGACTCGGGGACCGGCTCGCGCTCGCGTCGAGAGAGCTCGGCATACCCGCGGATCGAGGCGAGAGGGGTCCTCAGCTCGTGGCTGGCGTCGGCGACGAAGCGGCGCACCCGCGACTCCGAGCGCTGCCGAGCCTGCAGCGCGCCGGCGACGTTGTCGAGCATCGAGTTGATCGCCAGACCGACCTGTCCGACCTCGGTGCGGGGGTCGGTGTCCTGCTCGGGGACCCGCTCGGCGAGGGCGACCTCGCCGGCGTCGAGGCGTTGGTGGGAGACCCGCTCGGCGGTCGCGGCGACCCGGCGAAGGGGGAGCAGCCCTCGCCGGATGAGCCACGACCCGATGAAGCCCGTGGCCGCCAGGCCGGCGATGGAGGTGGCGGCGAGGATCGTCAGGAGGGCTCGGGTGGCGTTGGTAGCCCGGTCCAAGGATTCCCCGATGACGACCTGGGTGCCGTTCTCGGAGCGCACGGAGACGACCCGGTGGTCACCCACCCCTTCGACGTCGACCGTCGTGGGGCGGCGACGCGTGTCGACGCTCTCGAGGGCGTCGAGCTGGTCGGGGGTGAGCGATCGCAGCTCCCCGCGGTCGGCGACGTAGCCGGCAGCCAGCCCGTCGGCGAAGCAGGCGACGAGGGCCGAGTCGGCCGGGCCACGCCGCTCGGGGCTGCACGGGTTCTGCCAGGCGGGCCCGTCGGCGTCGGCGACCGGTGCCGCGCTGCGGGTGATCTCCTCGTCGATCTGCTGGACGAGCTGCTGGCGCATCACGAGCACGGTGGCCGCGCCGGTGAGCAGGGTGACGACCGCGAAGAGCGCCACCACCGAGGCGATGAGCGCGGTGGTGAGCGACCAGCCGCGCGGGTTCATCCGGTCGGCTCGGTGGTCTCGGCCGGCTTGAGCACATACCCGGCCCCGCGCATGGTGTGGATCATCGGCTCGCGACCGGCGTCGATCTTCTTGCGCAGGTAGGAGATGTAGAGCTCGACGACGTTGGCCTGGCCGCCAAAGTCGTAGTTCCACACCCGGTCGAGGATCTGGGCCTTGCTCAGCACCCGCCGGGGGTTGCGCATGAGATAGCGCAGCAGCTCGAACTCGGTCGCGGTCAGGGCGATCTCGACCCCGCCCCGGGTCACCTCGTGACTGTCCTCGTCGAGGGTGAGGTCGCCCACGGCGAGCACCGGCCTCCCCTCGTCGGCGGTGACGGCCGTGCGGCGCATGAGGGCCCGCACCCGGGCGACCACCTCCTCGAGGGAGAACGGCTTGGTCACGTAGTCGTCTCCGCCCGCCGTCAGGCCGGCGACCCGGTCCTCCACGGCGTCCTTGGCGGTGAGGAAGAGCACCGGGATGCCCTCGTCGTGCTCGCGCATCCGGCGCAGGACGCTCAGGCCGTCCATGTCCGGGAGCATGATGTCGAGCACGACCGCGTCCGGGGCGAAGTCCCTCGCCGCGCGCACCGCGGCGGTCCCGTTGTCCGCGGTGCGCACCTCCCAGCCCTCGTACCGCAGAGCCATCGCGAGCAGCTCGGTGAGGTTGGCTTCGTCGTCGACGACGAGGACGCGCACGGGGCTGCCGTCGGCGCGGGCAAGGCGTGGGGAGGCGGTGGCGGGCTGGCTCATGACCCCAGTGAAGCGGCTCGACACCGGGTCTGGCTATGACTTGCCTGTGCGGATCCTGTGCGGCCGCGCCGCCGCCGGGCCGTGACCTGCCAGCTACCCGCGGGTACGACGACAGAGGTCCGGAGCCGCGCGTGGGTGCGACCCGAGATCTCGGGGGAGTGGTTGCCCGCCCACGCACTTCTGTCGCCGTACCCGCGAGACACCAGTCGGAGGCCGGGGGTGCGATCTGACAACCGAAGGGGGATAAGGGTAGCCTTATCAGTTGGACAGTCGTCGGGTCGAGCCCCGGCGTCCTCGACCATCGCGAAAGAGTGATCATGCGCGACCTGCGTGTTGCTGTCATCGGTGCCGGACCGGCGGGCATCTATGCCTCGGACATCCTCACCAAGGAGCACGAAGGCGCCCAGGTCGACATCTTCGACCGGCTGCCTGCGCCCTACGGCCTCGTCCGCTACGGTGTCGCCCCCGACCACCCGCGGATCAAAGAGATCGTCAAGGCGCTGCGCCGGGTGCTCAGCGGGGAGCGGATCCGCTTCATCGGCAACGTCACCTTCGGGCGGGACATCACCCTCGAGACGTTGCAGCGGCACTACGACGCCGTGATCTTCGCCACCGGCGCCGTCGCCGACCGAGACCTCTCCATCCCAGGGATCGAGCTCGACGGTAGCCATGGCGCGGCCGACTTCGTCTCCTGGTACGACGGTCACCCCGACTACCCGCGCGACTGGCCGCTGGAGGCCGAGCAGGTCGCGGTGATCGGCGCTGGCAACGTTGCGCTGGACGTCGCTCGGATGCTCGCCAAGCCCGCCGACGAGCAGCTGAGCACCGAGATCCCCGAGAACGTCTATCAAGGGCTGAAGGCCAACCGGGCCAAGGAGGTCCACGTCTTCGCCAGGCGCGGGCCGGCTCAGCTGAAGTTCTCGCCGATGGAGCTGCGCGAGCTCTCCCACAGCCCGAGCATCGACGTCCTCGTCACCCCCGAGGGCTTCGAGATCGACGAGGCCGGCCAGGCGGCGATCAACAAGACCAAGAGCGTCAAGCTCGTCGTCAACACGGTGATGAAGTACCTCGAGGCCGAGCCCACCGGCGCCCCGCACCGGATCCACCTGCACATGCTCCAGTCGCCGGTCGAGGTGATCGGCGAGGACGGCAAGGTCGTCGGGCTGCGAACCGAGCGGATGGAGCTGGACGGCAACGGCGGCGTCGTGGGCACCGGCGAGATGACCGACTGGCCGGTCCAGGCGGTCTACCGCGCGGTCGGCTACCGCTCCAGCGCGCTGGAGGGCGTCCCCTTCGACAGCTCCGCGCACGTCATCTCCAACGAGGCGGGCCGCGTGCTCGACGAGTCCGGCGCACGCGTCGAGGCGCTCTACTGCACCGGCTGGGTCAAGCGCGGTCCGGTGGGCCTCATCGGCCACACCAAGTCCGACGCGTCCGAGACCATCCAGTGCCTGCTCGAGGACCTCGACGCCCTGCCCGCGCCCGAGGTGAGCGACCCCGACGCGATCCTCGCCGAGCTGCGCTCCGCAGGGGGCGAGCCGACCCTCTGGGACGACTGGGAGCGGCTCGACGCCCACGAGGTCGCCCTCGGGGAGCAGGCTGGCCGCGAGCGGATCAAGGTCGTCTCCCGCGAGGACATGATCGCCGCGGGCCGCGCCCGCGAGGAGGCCGCTGCCTCCTGACGCGGCGCCGGGTCACCCCCTTCGCCCGCTTTGGTGGCGAACGCCGCCGATTTCGGCGAAGGGGGGAGCGCCCTGTATCGTTGCTCCTCGCTGCGCAGGGCGCAGCGGGCGCCCGTAGCTCAACGGATAGAGCATCTGACTACGGATCAGAAGGTTTGGGGTTCGAATCCCTACGGGCGCGCTTTGCGAGACGGCCCCCGCGCGACGTGATGTCGCCCGGGGGTCGTCCCATGTCCAGGACTGTGGCCACGCGATCGTCCTGAGCCCTACCTGACGAGGGTTTTCCTTGCTTGGGATCGAGGCGGTAGCGAGGCGGTGGTCTCCGATGGACTCATCGCCTGCGCGCACCAGGTGCCGATCCAGGCCTGCTGCACCTGGTCGGGCTGAGCGCCGAGGCGGACTGCAGCGAGTGGGTTCGCGAGGTGACCAGCCGCTGACCGACCGCAGCAGGTATCGCTTTTGCAACAGCCGCCCTGTGGCGTGCTTCACTGCGGCCCGCGGCGGGTTAGGTTCTCCGCCATGGCCGAACCCCTCGTCGTCCTCGACGGAGTCAACAAGTACTTCGGCGACCTGCACGTCCTCAAGGACATCAACCTCACCGTCGCCCCCGGTGAGGTCGTCGTCGTCATCGGTCCGTCGGGGTCGGGCAAGTCCACGCTGTGCCGGGCGATCAACCGGCTCGAGACCATCGAGTCCGGCACGATCACCATCGACGGCGAGGAGCTGCCGCAGGAGGGCAAGGCTCTCGCGCGGCTGCGCTCCGACGTCGGCATGGTGTTCCAGGCGTTCAACCTCTTCGCGCACAAGACGATCCTGCAGAACGTCACCCTCGGGCCGATGAAGGTGCGCGGCGTGAAGAAGGCCGGCGCGCAGCAGCGGGCCAAGGAGCTGCTCGAGCGGGTCGGGGTCGCCCACCAGGCCGCGAAGTACCCCGCCCAGCTCTCCGGTGGCCAGCAGCAGCGCGTGGCGATCGCCCGCTCCCTGGCGATGGACCCCAAGATCATGCTCTTCGACGAGCCGACCTCGGCGCTGGACCCGGAGATGATCAACGAGGTCCTCGACGTCATGGTCGAGCTGGCCGAGTCCGGGATGACGATGATCGTCGTCACCCACGAGATGGGCTTCGCCCGCAAGGCCGCCCACCGGGTGGTCTTCATGGCCGACGGCGAGATCGTCGAGACCGCGGAGCCCGAGGAGTTCTTCACCAACCCGCAGAGCGAGCGTGCCAAGGACTTCCTCGGCAAGATCCTCACCCACTGATCCGCAGCACCCCACAACCGGCCCATGAGGTCGCAAGGAGAAGATTGACGATGAAGCAGCAGCGAATCCTCGCGCTCAGCTCGGCAGCCGTGCTGGCCCTCGGCCTCTCGGCGTGCGGTGGCGACTCCGAGAGCGAAGGGGGGTCCGGCGGTGACGGCGGCGGCTCCGGCGACACCGTGAAGGTCGGCATCAAGTTCGACCAGCCCGGCCTGGGCTTCCAGGAGGGCGGCGAATACTCCGGCTTCGACGTCGACGTCGCGAACTACGTCGCGGAGGAGATGGGCAAGGAGGTCGAGTTCGTCCAGGCGCCCAGCCCCCAGCGCGAGACCCTCATCGAGACCGGCCAGGTCGACATGATCTTCGCGACCTACTCGATCACCGACGAGCGCAAGGAGAAGGTCTCCTTCGCCGGGCCGTACTTCATCGCCGGCCAGGACCTGCTCGTCACCTCCGACTCCGACATCTCCGGCGTCGACGACCTCGACGGCAAGCGGCTGTGCTCGGTCTCCGGCTCGACCTCGGCCAAGAACGTCCAGGAGGAGGTGCCCGGCGTGCAGCTGCGCGAGTTCGACACCTACTCCGAGTGCCTCGACGGACTGGTCAACGGTCAGCTCGACGCCCTCACCACCGACAACACCATCCTCGCCGGCTACGCCGCCCAGGAGCAGTACAAGGGCAAGCTCGAGGTCGTCGGCAACACCTTCTCCGAGGAGCGCTACGGCGTCGGGATCAAGAAGGGCGACACCGAGATGTGCCAGCAGATCAACGAGGCGCTGACCAAGATGGTCGATGACGGCGAGTGGCAGAAGGCCGTCGACGCCAACTTCGGCCCGGCGAACTTCGAGGTCGACACCGAGGTCAACCCGCCCGAGCAGGACGAGTGCTCCTGACCTGAGTCCGCCCGGCGAAGGGGGTCAGGCCCCGCCTGACCCCCTTCGCCTGCGACCTGCCCCACCACCGCGTTATCGACGAAGGAGCACCCGTGCGTGAGCTCTTCGAGCAGTTCGACGTCTGGGCCGCGTTCTGGATGACCATCAAGCTGTCGCTGTGGTCGGCCCTGTGGGCCCTCGTGCTCGGGACCCTCCTGGCGATCATGCGCGTCGGCCCGGTCCGGATCCTCAACGTCGTCGGCTCGGCGTACGTCAACGTCGTGCGCAACACCCCGCTGACCCTCGTCGTGCTCTTCTCCCTCACGGTGCTCGGCACCCGGCTCGGGATCCAGATCGCCGACCAGAACAGCCCGACCTTCCTCACCGACGAGGCCGTCCGATGGGCCATCTTCGGCCTCTCCGTCTACCACGCGGCCTTCGTGTGCGAGGCGCTGCGCTCGGGGGTCAACACGGTCCCAGTGGGGCAGGCCGAGGCGGCGCGCTCGATCGGTCTCGGCTTCGGGCAGTCGCTGCGCCACATCGTGCTCCCGCAAGCCTTCCGCGGCGCGGTCGCCCCGCTGGCCTCGGTCGCCATCGCGTTGATCAAGAACACCACGGTCGCGACGATCATCGGTGTCGCGCAGACCTCGTACTTCATGGCCGAGGCGATCGAGTTCCGCCCCGACCTCATCTGGGAGCTCTTCGCCCTCATCGCGCTCTTCTTCCTCGCGATCACCCTGCCGATCGGCGTCGGACTCACCTCGCTCTCACGGAAGGTGGCGGTCAAGCGATGAGCGCCTCGGTCCTCTTCGACGCACCCGGCCCCAAGGCCCGGCGCCGGCACCTGCTCCTCTCGGTCCTCGCCGGGCTGGTCCTGCTCGGCCTGGTCGTCATCGCGCTGCAGCGGCTCGGCGAGCGCGGGGAGCTCGAGGCAGACCGGTGGACGGCAATGTTCACCGCCAGCGCCTGGGAGTACACCTTCCTCCCCGGGATCTGGAGCACGCTCAAGGCTGCTGGTGTCGCGATCGTCCTCGCGCTCGCCTTCGGGCTCGTCTTCGGCATGGGGCGGGTGTCCCACCACCGGGTGATCCGCTGGGCCAGCGGGGCGGTGGTGGAGTTCTTCCGCGGCATCCCCGTGCTCATCATGATGATCGCCTTCTTCTACTTCCTCGCCTACCGGGGGATCTTCGAGCCGGCGACCAACCCCTTCGTCGCCGTCGTCGCGGCGCTGACCCTCTACAACGGTGCGGTGATCGCCGAGCTCGTCCGCTCCGGTGTCGGGTCGCTCCCGGGAGGCCAGGCCGAGGCGGGCCTGTCCATCGGTCTCACCCCGGCTCAGACGATGCGCACGATCCAGCTGCCGCAGGCGATCACGATGATGCTGCCGTCGCTGATCAGCCAGCTCGTCGTCGTGCTCAAGGACAGCGCGCTCGGCGCGATCATCACCTACCCCGAGCTGCTCCGGTCGGCCCGCAACCTCGCGGCCGGAGGCAACACCCTCCAGCCGCTCGTCATGGCGGCCGTGATCTTCATCGTCATCAACTTCGCCCTGTCGTTGCTGGCCGGTCTCGTGGAGCGGCGGCTCGCCAAGCGCGGGTCCGCGACTGACTGATCCCTCACACTTCTTGGCGCGTCTTCGCCCCCGGCTGCTAGGGCGCGAGGCCGCGTGGTTGAGTGGGTTCAGCAGAGTCGCGGACAGCGGAGGGGACCCCCTCGTCGGCGCCGTGCTCTGCCATCGCAGAGTAGCGACGTTTCGAACCGAAGGGCGGAGCACAAGTTGAGTACGACGGCCGACGTGGACAGGGCTCTGGCAGATGCCGGAGTGACGAACCAGGCGGTGATCGACTTCGTCACCCAGTGGGCGGAGCACACCGGGGCAGAGCGCATGGAGGTCGTCAGTGCCTCCGACGACGCCCGCCTGCTGCAGGAGGGACTCGACGCCGGTGAGCTGCAGCCGGTCGGCGAGGGGATGTACTACTCGCGCAGCTACAGCAAGGACACCGCCCGCTCCGAGGAGCGCACCATCGTCGCCACCGCAGACGAGCAGGACCGGGGCGTCTACAACAACTGGAAGCCGTCCTCGCAGGTCCGTCCGGTCGTCGAGGAGCTGATGAAGGGGGCGCTGCAGGGCAAGACGATGTACGTCATCCCCTACCTCATGTCCCCCAAGGGCAGCGACCTGGACGAGCTGGCCGCTGGTGTCGAGCTCACCGACAACCGCAGCGTCGTGCTGCAGATGATCCGGATGGCTCGGGTCGGCATCGAGATGATCGACGACCTCGGCGACAACTTCGTCAAGGCGGTGCACGTCACCGGTGACCTGGAGAACCTCCAGCAGGGCACGCCGGAGGACAAGCGCAACTTCGTCACCGTCGCCGACGAGCGCACGATCCTGCACTACGGCAGCAGCTACGGCGGCAACGCCCTCCTCGGCAAGATCGCCCACGGGCTGCGCCAGGCCTCCTACGACGGGTGGAAGAACGGCTTCCTCGTCGAGCAGTTCATGCTCCTTGGCATCACCGACAAGGAGACGGGCAAGAAGTACAACATCGCCGGCGGCTTCCCCAGCGCCTCGGGCAAGACCAACCTCGCGATGACGCTCGCCCCCGACGCGCTCGGTGACCGCTTCTACGTCGAGTTCTACGGCGACGACATCGCCTGGATCTGGGTCGACGGCGACGGGGTGCTGCGCGGCTTCAACCCCGAGAACGGCGTCTTCGGTGTCGCCAAGGACACCAACGAGAAGACCAACCCCACGGCGATCGACGCGATCCAGCCGGGCTCCGGGGCGATCTTCACCAACGTCGCCTACAACCCGAAGACGCAGGACGTCTGGTGGGAGGGCAAGGGCCCAAAGCCGACCGATCTCGACGGCTGGATGGACTGGAAGGGCGAGGTCATCGCCGACCGCGCCCCCGAGCACGCCGACGACCCGTGGGCCCACCCCAACTCCCGCTTCACCACCACCCTGGAGCAGGTGCCCAACGTCGCCAAGGACTACGACGACCCCAAGGGAGTCGAGATCCACGGCATCATCTTCGGCGGTCGCACCCGTGACCGTGAGCCGCTCATCCGGGCGATGGACGACACCGCTGAGGGTGTCTACGACGGCCTTACCCTCGGCGCCGAGGCCACCGCGGCCGCGGACGGCAAGGAGGGCGTGCTGCGCTACGACCCGATGTCGATGCGTCCCTTCCTCAGCTACGGCGAGGGTGACTACGCCCAGCACTGGCTTGATGTCATCGGCCGGGCGAAGAACCAGCCGGTCTTCGCCCATGTCAACTGGTTCCAGCGTGGAGAGGACGGTCGCTTCCTGTGGCCGGGCTACCGCGAGAACCTTCGCCCGCTCGTGTGGCTCATGCAGTACCGCGCCGGCGAGGTCGAGGGCCAGCAGACGCCGGTCGGAGTCATCCCCAAGCGCGAGGAGCTCCTGCTCGACGGCCTGGACGAGCAGGCCCTGGCCGACCTCGACACGGTGCTGACGATCGACAAGGCGCGCTGGCAGGAGGAGATGGCCAACCGCGAGGAGCACCTCGGCCAGTTCCGCGACCTCCCCGAGGAGATCTGGGAGGCCCACCGCCGGGTGAACGAGAAGCTGGAGTCCTTCGAGGGCTGATCACCCCCCTTCGCCCGCTCCACAGATCCGAATCTCCCTAGGTTTCTGTCAGCCGCCCGGGATATTTCCTAGGCGTCTGGTCAAACGCCTAGGGAGATTCGGATCTGGTGTGCCCGGGGGTGGGCGTGGGGGAGGTGCGCGAAGGGGGAGGTGCGCGAAGGGGGAGGAGGGGCCGGGTGGTCCGGCTCACCCCTTCGCCCGTAGTGTGGAGGTGACCCAGCACACACCCGTGCCGCGACCAGCCCGCAGGACAAGGAAGTTCTCCACCATGACTGACCTCTCGCACTTCATCGACGGCTCTCGCGTCGCCGGGACCTCCGGGCGGACCGCCGACGTCTTCGACCCGACCGCCGGCACCGTCGCGGCGCAGGTACCCCTCGCCAGCCGCGAGGAGGTCGACGCCGCCGTGGCGAGCGCCAAGAAGGCGCAGCCGGAGTGGGCGGCGATGAACCCCCAGCGCCGGGCGCGGGTGCTGCTGAAGTTCGTCGAGCTCGCCCACCAGAACATGGACGAGCTCGCGCCCCTGTTGTCCAGCGAGCACGGCAAGACCGTCCCGGACGCGAAGGGGGACTGGCAGCGCGGCCTGGAGGTCGTCGAGTTCTGCGCGGGCGCGCCGCACCTGCTCAAGGGCGAGTACTCCACCGGGGTCGGCACCGGCATCGACGTCTACTCGATCCGTCAGCCGCTCGGGGTCGTCGCCGCGATCACCCCCTTCAACTTCCCCGCGATGATCCCGCTGTGGAAGATCGGCCCGGCCCTCGCGACGGGCAACGCCGTGGTGCTCAAGCCGTCCGAGCGTGACCCCTCGGTGCCGCTGCGCATCGCCGAGCTCTTCCTCGAGGCCGGTCTGCCGGCGGGCGTGCTCAACGTCGTCAACGGCGACAAGGACGCCGTCGACGCCCTGCTCGAGCACGACGACGTCAAGGCCGTCGGCTTCGTCGGCTCGACCCCGATCGCGCACTACATCTACGAGAACGCCGCCAAGTACGGCAAGCGGGCGCAGTGCTTCGGCGGGGCGAAGAACCACATGATCGTCATGCCCGACGCCGACCTCGACCACGCCGCCGACGCCCTCATCGGCGCCGGCTACGGCTCGGCGGGCGAGCGGTGCATGGCGATCTCGGTGGCGGTCCCGGTGGGTCAGGAGACCGCCGACGCGCTCGTCGCCAAGCTCACGGAGCGGATCGCCGACCTCACCGTCGGACCCTCGCTCGCCGAGGACAGCGACTACGGGCCGATGGTCACCGCCGAGGCCAAGCAGCGGGTCCTCGACTACATCCAGATCGGCATCGACGAGGGCGCCGAGCTCGCCCACGACGGCCGCGACCTCGTCGTCGAAGGCCACGAGGACGGCTTCTTCGTCGGGCCTGTCCTCTTCGACAACGTCACCTCCGACATGCGGATCTACCGCGAGGAGATCTTCGGCCCGGTGCTGAGCATCGTGCGTGCCGACGACTACGAAGAGGCGCTGCGCCTGCCGACCGAGCACGAGTATGGCAACGGCGTGGCGATCTTCACCCGCGACGGCGACACCGCGCGCAACTTCGCCACCCGGGTCGAGACCGGCATGGTCGGGGTCAACGTCCCGATCCCCGTGCCGATCGCCTACTACACCTTCGGTGGGTGGAAGGCTTCCGGCTTCGGCGACCTCAACCAGCACGGCACGGACGCCTTCCGCTTCTACACCAAGACCAAGACGGTCACCCAGAGCTGGCCGACCGGGGTCCGGGAGGGCGCCAGCTTCGTCATCCCGACGATGAGCTGACATGGCCGCCAGCGAGGACATCGCCGAGCTCTCGGCGATGGTGCGGCAGTTCGCCGACGACCAGATCGCCCCGCACGCGGGGCAGTGGGACCGGGACAAGCACTTCCCGGTCGACGTGCTGAAGGCCGCCGGCGAGCTCGGGCTCGGCGGGATCTGGGTGGCCGAGGACGTCGGTGGCTCGGGGTTGACCCGGGCCGACGGCGTCCGGATCTTCGAGCAGCTGGCGACCGCCTGCCCCACCGTGGCCGCCTACATCTCGATCCACAACATGGCGACGTCGATGATCGACACCGCTGGCACGCAGGAGCAGCGTGAGCGCTGGATCCCCGGGCTCGCCTCGATGGGCCAGCTGGCGAGCTACTGCCTCACCGAGGCAGGCGCTGGCTCCGACGCCGCCGCGCTGCGCACCACGGCGCGCGCGGTCGACGACGGGTACATGCTCGACGGAGCGAAGCAGTTCATCTCCGGCGCGGGCACGTCGGCGGTCTACGTCGTCATGGCGCGCACCGGCGGCTCAGGGGCGAAGGGGGTGTCCGCCTTCGTCGTGCCCGCGGACGCCGAGGGCCTCTCCTTCGGGGCGAACGAGGCCAAGATGGGCTGGAACGCCCAGCCCACCCGAGAGGTGGTCCTCGACGGGGTGCACGTGCCCGCCGACCACCTCCTCGGCGAGGAGGGGCAGGGCTTCGCGATCGCGATGCGGGGGCTGGACGGGGGCCGGCTCAACATCGCGGCCTGCTCCCTCGGCGGCGCGCAGGCCGCCTTCGATGCGGCGCTGGCCCACCTGCGCACCCGCGAGGCCTTCGGCGGCCCACTCATCGAGCAGCAGTCGCTCCAGTTCGCCCTGGCCGACATGGCGACGAAGCTGCACGCTTCTCGGCTCATGCTCCACGACGCCGCCGACGCCCTCGACGCGGGTGCGCCGGGCGCGAGCGCGACCTGCGCGATGACCAAGCGATTCGTCACCGACTCCTGCTTCGAGGTGGCCAACTCCGCCCTCCAGCTCTTCGGCGGGTACGGCTACCTGTGGGAGTACGGCGTGGAGAAGATCGTGCGCGACCTGCGCGTGCACCAGATCCTCGAGGGGACCAACGAGATCATGCAGGTCGTGCTCGCACGATCGCTGGTGAAAGGACGCCGATGACCGAGCAGAGTCCCGGGCCCGACGAGGCGCCGATCCTTTTCCGCCGTGACGGGCGGGCGGGCCACGTGGTGCTCAACCGCCCCAAGGCGATCAACGCCCTGACGACCGAGATGGTCCGTCTCATGACCGCCCAGCTGCGCGAGTGGGCCACCGACGACTCCGTCGAGTGGGTCGTCGTGACCGGGGCGGGGGAGCGGGGTCTGTGCGCCGGCGGCGACATCGTCGCGCTGTGGAAGGACGCCAAGGATGGCGGCGAGGAGGCGCAGGAGTTCTGGACCGAGGAGTACCAGCTCAACGCGCTGATCAAGGAGTACCCCAAGCCCTACGTCGCGATCATGGACGGGATCGTCCTCGGCGGAGGCATCGGCATCTCCGCCCACGGCGACGTGCGCGTCGTGACCGAGCGCTCAAGGATCGGGATGCCCGAGACCGGCATCGGCTTCGTCCCCGATGTCGGCGGCACCTACCTCCTCGGGCACGCGCCCGGTGAGACCGGTACCCACCTGGCGCTGACCGCCGGGTCGGTGCGGGCCGGCGACGGTATCGCCATCGGCCTGGCGGACCACTACGTCCCCAGCGACAAGCTCGAGGACCTGCTCTCCTCGCTCGCCGACACCGAGCCGGAGCAGGCCGTCGCCGCTGTCGCCGAGGACCCGCCGGAGTCCCCGCTCCTCGCCGACCGCGAGTGGCTCGACCCCGCCTACGCCGGCGATGACGCCGAGGCGATCGTGCAGCGCCTGCGCCAGCTCGGCACCGAGGAGGCGACCGACGCCGCGGACACCATCGAGGCGAAGTCGCCCACCTCCGTCAAGGTGACGCTCTCCGCCCTTCGCTCGGCTGCCCGGATGACCGACCTGCGCGAGGCGCTGCGCCAGGAGGCCCGGATGGCCTACCACTGCCACGACTCGCACGACTTCGTCGAGGGCGTGCGCGCTCAGGTCGTCGACAAGGACCGCGACCCGAAGTGGTCGCCCCGCACGCTCGCCGAGGTCTCGCCCGCCCGGGTCGAGGAGTTCTTCGCGCCGATCGGCGAGCACGAGCTGACCTTCCCCGACACTCCGTTCACGACGAAGGGATGACCATGAGGATCGCGTTCATCGGCCTGGGCCACATGGGTGGCCACATGGCGGCCAACCTCGCGGCCGGGGGCCATGAGGTCACCGGCTTCGACCCCGTTGCCGAGCTGCGGGAGGCAGCGGCGGCGAAGGGGGTGAGCGTGGCCGAGTCGGCCGTCGCGGCGGTCGAGGGGGCCGAGGTCGTGGTGACCAGCCTGCCCAACGGGCACGTCCTGCTCTCGGTCTACGACGAGGTGCTGCCTGCTGCCACGGCGGGCACGCTCTTCATCGATACCTCGACCACCGGGGCGGAGCTGGCCTGGCAGGCGGCGGAGAAGGTCGACGCCGCGGGTCACCGGTTCATCGACGCCCCGGTCTCCGGAGGCGTCGTCGGCGCCGAGGCCGGGACGCTGACCTTCATGGTCGGCGGCAGCGACGAGGACGTGGCCGCAGCCCAGCCGGTGCTCGAGCCGATGGCCGGCAAGGTCGTCCACTGCGGCAAGAGCGGCAACGGCCAGGCGGCCAAGCTGTGCAACAACCTCCTGCTCGCGATCACCCAGGTCGGGGTCGCCGAGGCCTTCGTCCTCGGCGAGCAGCTCGGGCTGACCCACCAGGCCTTCTACGACGTGGCCTCGACCTCCGCCGCCCAGTGCTGGGCGTTGAAGACGAACTGCCCGGTGCCCGGCCCGGTCCCGGCGAGCCCGGCCAACCGGGACTACGAGGGCGGCTTCGCCACCTCGCTCATGCACAAGGACCTCACCCTGGCGATGGCCGAGGTCGACCGGGCGGGGATGGACGCCCAGGTCGGCAAGCTCGTCGCCGACCTCTATGCGCGGCTGAGCGAGACCGAGCATGCTGGTCACGACTTCAGCTCGATCATCACCACGCTGCGCGACGACGCCTGACACCCGATCACCGCAAGGAGCGAGACCACCCATGACCGACCACGAGAACATCGTCGTCTCCCGCGACGGGCGCGTCGCGACGATCACCCTCAACCGCCCCAAGGCGCTCAACGCGCTCAACCACGCGCTGATGACCGAGTTCGTCGCCGCGGCCGAGGAGCTCGACGCCGATCCCGAGGTGGGCTGCATCGTCGTCACCGGATCGCAGAAGGCCTTCGCCGCCGGCGCGGACATCAAGGAGATGCTCGAGCAGAGCTACGCCGATGTCTACGTCAAGGACTGGTTCTCCGCGTGGGACCGGTTCGGCGCGCTGCGCACCCCGACCATCGCCGCGGTCTCCGGGTACGCCCTCGGCGGGGGCTGCGAGGTCGCGATGATGTGCGACATCATCGTCGCCGCGGAGTCGGCGAAGTTCGGCCAGCCCGAGATCAACCTCGGGGTCCTGCCCGGCATGGGCGGCTCGCAGCGGCTGACCCGGGCGGTCGGCAAGGCCAAGGCGATGGACCTCATCCTCACCGGTCGCCAGATCGGCGCTGAGGAGGCCGAGCGGTCGGGCCTGGTCGCCCGGGTCGTGCCGACCGAGGAGCTGCTGGACCAGGTCGGCGAGATCGCGTCGGGCATCGCGGAGAAGTCGCTGCCCGCCGTCTACGCGGCGAAGGAGGCGGTGCAGGTGGCGCTGGAGTCCACCCTCACCGAGGGCATCCGCTTCGAGCGGCGGACCTTCATGGCGGCCTTTGCCTTCGAGGACCGCACCGAGGGGATGCAGGCCTTCTCCGAGAAGCGCGCCCCGCAGTTCCGCCACCGCTGACCCTCCCTCTTCGACCTACCCCTTTCGACCCACCCCTTCGTCCGCAGCGGCCCGAACCCGCCCCCTCGGGTTCGGGCCGCCGCGCGTCGGGGTGCGGTAGATCACGGTTACCCGCCGGTTACCGGTACGGGGCGTAGCAGGTACTCTCGGTATCGCACACCTCGACCGGCCGCCACGTCCGGTCGTGCTCATCGACGAGTGCTACGCACGAAGGGGTACGCCGCATGGCCACCACCGAATCCATCTCGCTGGCCGACAAGGGTCAGCGACTCGGGCTCCGACTCATCGCCAAGGCCGGCGGGCTGCCCGGCCTGAAGGACCCAAAGGTCCGAGCGCGGGTGGAGCGATACCTCTACAAGAGCGCCGTGGGCAGCTTCAGGGCGCAGACGGCGGCGGGTCGCGCCTTCGCCAAGAAGAAGGGGTCGGGTGACCCGACCCGCGCCGCCACGGCCAAGCCGAAACAGCTCTTCGACCTCACCCCGACCGAGGACCAGCAGATGATCCAGGGCGTGGCGAGGGAACTTGCCGACGAGGTCATCCGGCCCGCCGGCTCCGGCGCCGACGCAGAGCGCGGGCTCCCCGAGGAGGTGACCGGCGCCGCCGCCGAGATGGGGCTGCACCTCATCGGCGTTCCCGCCGAGCTGGAGGGCATCGCCGAGGAGCGCTCCGCGGTCACCGGCGTGCTCGTCCTCGAGGAGCTGGCTCGCGGTGACATGGGCATCGCGGCCGCGATCATGGCGCCGGCCGCCGTCGCCACCGCGATCGCCAGCTACGGCGACGCGGACCAGCAGGCGACCTACCTGCCCGAGTTCACCGGCGACAACCCGCCGAAGTCGGCCGCGCTCGCGCTCATGGAGCCCCAGCCGCTCTTCGACCCGCTCGCCCCGACCACGGCGGCGATCCGCGACGGGGACGAGCTCGTCCTTGACGGCGTCAAGGCGCTCGTCCCGGGCGCCGAGATCGCGGAGCTCTTCATCGTCTCCGCGATGCTCGACGGCGAGCCGCGCCTGGTCATCGTCGAGCCCGGGACCGAGGGTCTGCAGGTCGAGGACGACCCGGCCATGGGCATCCGGGCCAGCAGGACTGCCCGCCTTCACCTCGAAGGGGTCCGGGTGCCGGCTGCGAGTCTCCTCGGCTCGAGCGAGGACCACCTCGACGCCGTCCGCCGCGCCCGCCTCGCCTGGGCGGCCGCCGCAGTGGGGACCGGACAGGCCGTCCTCGACCAGGTCTCGCAGTACGTCACCGAGCGCACCGCCTTCGGCGAGCCGATCGGCCACCGGCAGGCCGTCGCCTTCACCGTCGCGGACATGGCGATCGAGATCGCCGCGCTGCGCCTCGTGGTGTGGAAGGCCGCGGCCCGGCTCGATCGCGGCGAGGACGCCTCGGCCGAGATCGCCCAGGCGCGCTCGCTGACCTCCCGCTACATGACCCAGGTCGGCAGCAACGGCGTCCAGATGCTTGGGGGGCACGGGTTCGTCAAGGAGTTCGACAACGAGCGGTGGTACCGCGACCTGCGTGGTGCCGGGCTGCTCGAAGGCACCCTCCTCGTCTGAGCCAGCCCCTCCCTTCGCACTTGCCTTGGCAGGTACGGCCCCCTGGCTCCCCTCCCTCTCGCACTTGCCTTGGCAGGTGCGGCCCCAGACCACAGACTCAGAAGGACTGACGAACATGATCGATCTCGACGTTCCCAAGAAGTTCCGCCCCCTCGTGGCCCAGGCACGGGGCATGGCCGAGGAGGTCTTCTGGCCGATCTCGCGCAAGTACGACCGCGCCGAGCACGAGTACCCCGCTGAGCTCGACCTCGTCTCCGCCGTCATCGACGGGATGAGCGACTCCGGTGCCGGCCAGGGCGCCGGTGCCTCATCCTCGACCCGGGCGAGCGACGACGGAGCCCAGGAGGGTGATGTCGCCGCCGTTGGCTCGGGCCGCAAGGCGAAGGGGGAGCGCGCCAACCGCAACGGCTCGAACCTCTCCTCGGTCCTCTCGATCCTCGAGACCTGCCGCGGCGACGTCGGCCTGACCCTCTCCATCCCACGGCAGGGTCTGGGCAACGCTGCCATCGCGGCGGTGGCCACCGAGGAGCAGAAGGCGCGCTACGCCGGCAAGTGGGCGGCGATGGCGATCACCGAGCCCGAGACCGGGTCGGACTCCGGCGCGATCCGCACGACCGCGGTCAGGGACGGCGACGAGTACGTGCTCAACGGCGAGAAGATCTACGTCACCGCCGGTGAGCGTGCCGAGCTCGTCGTCGTCTGGGCGACCCTGGACCGGAGCCTGGGCAAGCAGGCGATCAAGTCCTTCATCGTCCGCCGCGACAACCCGGGCATGAAGCTCGTGCGCCTCGAGCACAAGCTCGGCATCCGGGCCAGTGACACGGCCGCCTTCTCGCTCCAGGACTGCCGGGTCCCCGCGGAGGACCTGCTCGGCGACCCCGAGATCAAGATCGAGGGCGGCTTCGGCGGGGCGATGCAGACCTTCGACAACACCCGCCCACTCGTCGCGGCGATGGCACTCGGCCTGACCCGGGCGTGCCTGGACAAGACCGGCGAGCTGCTCGCGCAGGCCGGTGTCGTCGCCGACCCGGACCGGCCGGCTAACGTCCAGCCGGCGGCCGCCGCCAGGCTGCTGCAGATGGAGGCCGACTACCAGGCCGCCTATCTGCTCGCGCTGCGCGCGGCGTGGATGGCCGACAACGGCAAGCCGAACTCGATGGAGGCCTCGATGGCCAAGGCGAAGGCGGGGCGCACCTGCGTCGACGTCGCGCTCGCCTGCGTCGAGCTCGCTGGCGCCACCGGGTACGCCGAGACCGAGCTGCTGGAGAAGTGGGCGCGCGACTCCAAGATCCTCGACATCTTCGAGGGGACCCAGCAGATCCAGCTGCTCGTCGTCGCGCGCCGCATCCTCGGCTACTCGTCGAAGGAGCTGAAGTAGCCCACCGATAGGCTGACCGGCATGATCGCGGTCGCCGTCTGCAGCCTCAAGGGTGGCGTCGGCAAGACCACGGTGACCCTCGGTCTGACCTCCGCGGCGCTCACCGCAGGCCTGCGGGTCCTCGTCCTCGACCTGGACCCGCAGGGCGACGCCACCGCCGGTCTCGACGCGGCCGGGGAGATCCCCTCGACCCTGGCGAAGGTGGTCGACGACCCGCGACGTCGTCATCTGCAGGCTTGCACCGTGCCGAGCCGGTGGACCGACGAGGGCGAAGGGGGTGAGCCCGCCTCCGTGATCGACGTGGCCGTCGGTGGCGAGCAGATCGCCCAGCACGACCGGACCGACCTCTCCAGCCGGCGGCTGCTCTCCCTTCGCACCGTCCTGGCCAAGGTGGCCAAGGAGGACCGCTACGACCTGGTCGTCATCGACTGCCCGCCGTCGCTCGGCGGGCTGACCCGGATGGGCCTGGCGGCAGCCGACCGCGTCGTCGTCGTCACCGAGCCGGGGGTCTTCGCCATCGCGGCTGCCGACCGGGCGCTGCGAGCGGTGCACGACGTACGCAGCACGCTCAAGGTGCCGGTGCAGCCGCTGGGGATCCTCGTCAACCGTGTGCGCGGCCACCTCGCCGAGCACAGCTACCGGGTCGAGGAGCTGCGCTCCCTCTTCGGGCCGCTGGTCATGGTCGGCGAGATCCCCGAGCGGACCGCGGTACAGCGCGCGCAGGGTGCCTTCGCGCCGGTGCATCGGCTGAAGGATCCCGGTGGGCGTCAGGTGGCCTCGATCTTCGACGCCCTGCTGCAGCGCGCGCTGCGCAGCCGCTCGTGAAGCGGCTTGTCGGTTCTTGACCAAGTCCGGACGAAAACGTGACCTGAGTCACGTCGCGGCGCTCTAGGTTGAGCCGTGGGCGCTGCAGCGGCGCCTCCATCGCCGAAGGGAACCCCGATGCGTCACACCTCTCTCATGGCCGGCCTGGGGGCCGTTGCCATCGCTTCGACCGGCCTCGTCGCCACCACGGCACAGGCCGGTACTACCGCCACCTCCGGTGACGTCACGATCAAGCCGGCCACCGGTCCGACCGGCAGCGGAGATGTCGTTGTCCTGGCAGACAAGGGCGCCGACCTCGACGAGGTCGTGGCCGACGTCAAGGCGAAGGGCGGGAAGGTCACCTCGGTGAACGAGCACATTGGCCTGGTCACGGTCTCCACCTCTGACGCCGGATTCGCGAAGAAGGCCCGCGGTATCGAGGGGGTGCGCACCGCCGCAGCAGAGATCGCAGTGGGCCGCTCGCCCCGGATGGCGGCGCCGGCCCAGGACGTCGAGAAGGAGCACCACGAGGTCTCCGAGACCAAGAAGCGCACCGCCGACGAGGCCCGTCGGAAGACGGCGAAGAAGGGCGACTCGCGGGACAAGCGCGGCAAGAAGGTCAAGACCGACCCGCTGGACTCGATGCTGTGGGGCCACGAGATGCTCCAGGCCTTCCAGGCTCGCAAGCACGAGGACGGCAAGAAGAAGGTCGTCGTCGGTGTCATCGACACCGGCGTGGACGCCACCCACCCCGACATCGCCGGCAACTTCAACCACAAGCTCTCGCGCAACTTCGCCCGCGACATCCCGATGATCGACGGTGACTGCGAGTACGACGGGTGCCTCGACCCGGCGACGGTCGACGAGAACGGTCACGGTACCCACGTCGCCGGCACCATCGCTGCGGCACAGAACGGTTTCGGCATGTCCGGGATCGCGCCCGGGGTGCAGCTGGCGAACATCCGCGCTGGTCAGGACAGTGGGTACTTCTTCCTCAGCTCGGTCGCAGACTCCCTCACCTGGGCGGCGGACAAGGGCGTCGACGTGGTCAACATGAGCTTCTACGTCGACCCGTGGGCGTTCAACTGCCGAGGCGGTGCCCCGGAGGACAACCCGGAGCAGGCCGCCCAGCAGGACGTGACGATCGAGACGATGGAGCGGGTGCTCGACTACGCGCACCGCCGAGATGTCACCCTGGTCGGCGCGCTGGGCAACGGGCACGAGGACCTCGCCAAACCGCGTACCGACACCTCGAGCCCCAACTTCCCCGAAGGGGTTGCGCACCCGCGCACGATCGACAACGCCACGTGCTTCGACCTCCCGGTCGAGGGCCCGCACGTCATCGGGGTCTCCTCGGTCGGTCCGACCAAGACCAAGTCGGACTTCTCGAACTGGACCACTGACCTCTACTCGGACGAGATCGAGGTGGCGGCCCCCGGTGGCTGGTACCGCGACGGCTTCGGCACCGAGAGCTACCGCACGAACGAGAACCTCATCCTCTCCGCGGCGCCCCGAGGCGTGCTGCAGGCCGAGGGTCAGGTCGACGAGGACGGCAACATCACCGAGCTGGGCGAGGCGCTCGGGGTGATCAAGGAGTGCTCGCGTCGGCCCGTGGCTCGAGGGGCCGAGCGATGCGGCTACTACCAGTACCTGCAGGGCACGTCGATGGCCGCCCCGCACGCTTCCGGTGTCGCGGCTCTCATCGTCAGCGATCGTGGCCGAGGGGGCGGCAAGCGCTTCAGCGCCGACGCCCGCGAGGTGGAGTACGTGCTGAAGAAGTCTGCGGTCGACCAGCCGTGCCCCGAGGGTGGCTTCCAGAGCTACGTCCGTGAGGGTCGTAGCGAGGAGTTCACCGCCGAGTGCGTGTCCAAGCCGGGCTTCAACGGCTTCTACGGCGACGGCATCGTCAACGCACTGAAGGCGGTGACCTCCCGCCGCTGATCTCTCGTCGTCGACCTGACACAACCGGACGCCAAGGGGGCCGAGCAGCGACGCTGCTCGGCCCCCTTCGCAGTTCCCCGGGGATCTGCAAGAGGGATGGCGCGGAGAGGGCAACCGTTGGTCTGAGGTTCCCCGGGGATCTGCGAAAGGTGGGGCGAAGGGGTGACCGTCGGTCTGAGGTTCCCCGGGGACCTGCGAAGGGGTTAGGCGAGGAGGCGGGCGCCGAGGGAGGTGCCCTCGTCCTCGACCCCGGGGAGGGCGAAGAAGAACCCCCCACCCTCGGGGAGGATGTACTCCTCGAGCGGCTCGCCGTCCAGGCGGGCCTGGATGTTGAGGAACTGCTCCAGGCGGCGCTGGAAGGAGACGAACGCCAGGCCCTGGTCGAGCTGACCGGAGCCGTCCACCCCACGGGTGTAGGAGAAGCCGCGGCGCAGGATCACGTCGCCGCTGGCGTCCGGGGTCTGCGGCGTCGCCAGGCGGATGTGCGAGTCCAGGGGGATGGTCTCGCCGTCGGGGTCGGCGGAGTGGTTGATCGGGGCGAACTCGTCCTCGCTGCCCAGCGGTGCACCGGAGACCTTGTGCCGCCCGAAGATCTGCTCCTGCTCGACGATCCGGGTCCGATCCCAGAACTCGACGAACATCCGGATCACCCGCACCACGTGATAGCTGCCGCCGACCGCCCACTCGGGCTCGCCGTCGTCGGCGCCCACCCAGACGAACTCGTCCATCACCCGGTCGTCGGTCATGTCGAGGTTGTTCGTGCCGTCCTTGAAGCCCATGAGGTTGCGCGGGGTCTGCCCCGACCCGTGCCCGCCACCGGTGCCGCGGGAGTAGCCCTCGATGGTCCAGGCCATGACCATGTGGGCGCGCGCGGCCCGCATGATCTGTCGCAGCGCGTGCTGCATCGTGTCCGGGTGGTCGGCCTCGATGGTCAGCAGGAGGTCGCCGTGACTGCGCTGCGGGTCGAGCCGATCGTTGGCGAGGAAGGGCATCTTCGCCAGGTTCTTCGGCTTGCGGTCGGCCAGCCCGAAGCGCTCGTCGAAGAGGCTGGCGCCGACCGACACCGCGATCCCGAGGTGGTCGGGCTGCACCTCGGCGCCGAGGATGCCGGTCTCCCGAGCCGGGAAGGACGGGTCCCGCGAGTCGGGCAGCCGCCCCGCCTGCAGGTCGGCGATCGTCGCCGTGAGGATCTCGAAGAGCTCGGCGAGCTCGCCGCGGTCCTGGGCGGTGACCCGGAAGGCGCTCATCGAGGCGCGGGCCGCGACCGGGTCGTGGGTGATCACCTGCTGGTGAGCCCCGGCGAAGGGGACCCGGGCGCTACCTGCGGACGCGTCACCCCCGGCCGCCCCGGCGGCCTGCGCCGACGCGGCTCCCGGTTGATCGCGGCCGGCAAGAGCGACACCCCCGGCCAGGCCGGCAGCGCCGAGCGACCCGAGACCGGCGGCGAGGACGGCGCGTCTGCCCGTCCCTGAGCTGGAGGTCTCCGGCACGACCGGGTCAGCTCTCCAGGCCGAGCGCACCAGCCATCTGGGACAGGTTCTCGGCGAGCGCCTGGGTCTGGCTCTGTAGCTGGTCCTTGGTCGTGGTGTCGACGGTGATCGTGTCACCGCACTGGGTGTTGTACTCCCCGCCCTCCAGGCAGTACAGCTTCCACCCGTCGCCGTCCTTCAGCGGCGCGAGGGTCTCCTCGACCTCGGCGAACTGGTCGGTGATCTTGGACGCGAGGTCGGGGTCGGCCTCCTTCAGCGCCGGCGTGAGCAGGTCGAAGGCCTTCTTCGACCCCTCGACGTTGGCGCCGAGGTCCCACAGGTCGGTCTGGGAGTAGCGGTCCTCCTCGCCGGTGATCTTGCCCATGCTCACCTCGTCGATGAGCTCGGACGCCCCGACCGGGACGGCGGCGGCCGGGATCTCCAGCGAGCCCAGCTTGTCCTGCAGGGTCGCGACGTCCTCGTCGAGCTGGTCGGCGAACTTCTTCGCCCCGTCGGTGGTCTCCTTCTCGAAGAGCAGGTACTCCAGGCGGTGCCAGCCGGTGAACTCCTCGTCCGTGGGGCTCTCGAAGTCGTCGACCCGGGCGTCCATCCGCCCGTCGAGCTCCTCGATGAGACCGGCGATCGGCTCGATCCGCTCCCACGGCTCGCGGCTCGGCGCATAGGCCTGCTGCGCGGCCTTGAGATCACCGGCGCGGACCGCGTCGGTGAAGGTGGTCGTCGCCGTCGCCATCGTCTCGGCCTGCTCCTGGACGTATGCCTGGTACTGCTCGACCGCCTCGGCCACCTTGGCGTTGTCGGTGTCCTGCTGCAGGTCCGAGCCGAGCCCGGACCCGCTGCCGGAACCAGATCCGCTTCCCGCGCCGGAGCCGCTGGCGGAGCCGGTCTCGCTGCCGAGGTTGGTGACCTGGCCCCCGTCGTCGTTGCCGCATGCCGTGAGGGCGAGCGCTGCGGCGAAGGTGAGGGCCACGGCGGCCCGGGTGGTGCGTGCCATGATGAGGTCCTTGAGGTCGAGCGAGTTCTGTAAGGCTCACCTTACAACTTGAGTTCCGCGATGGATGGGTAGGCCATGACGAGCGAGCGGTACGACCTCGTCGTCGTCGGTGCCGGACCCGCCGGCCTGGCGACCGCGCTGCTCGCCGCGCGAGCGGGTCGCACCGTGCTCGTCCTCGAGCGCGAGGACCGCTCGGGAGGGATGGCGGCCAGCGAGAGGATCGACGGGGTCCGCGTGGACCGGGGCAGCCATCGGCTGCACCCCGCGACCCCGCCGACGGTCCTCGCGCTGCTGCGCGAGCTGCTCGGAGACGACCTGCAGGTGCGCCCACGCCGCGGCCGGGTCCACCTGCACGGTCGGTGGCTGCACTTCCCCCTTCGCCCGGTCGAGCTGGCGCGCCGGATGCCCGCCGGCTGGCTGGCCCGGGTAGCCCGTGACGCCGTCGGTGTCGGTCTCTCGGCGGCCGTGGCAGCGGCAACGACCGGTCGGTCCGGATCGGGCCGGCCCGGCCCGCAGTCCTATGCCGAGGCGCTGACGAACTCGCTCGGCCCCACGGCCTACGGCGAGCTGTACCGGCCGTACGCCGAGAAGCTCTGGGGCGTCCCCGGCGAGGAGATTGACCCCGAGCAGGCCCGGGTGCGGGTCAGCGCCGACTCGGTGCCGAAGGTCGCGGCCCGCCTCCTGCGCACCAGCCTGGCGCGGGTCTCCACCCGCCGGCGGGCGGGCGAGCCGGGTCCGCGCGGGACGACCTTCTACTACCCGCGGCGAGGGTTCGGCCAGATCGTCGAAGCACTGGAGACGGCGGCTCGAGAGTGCGGCGCGCAGATCCTCCACGGCGTGCAGGTCAGCGCGATCAGGGACGGCGACCCGGTCCTGGTCGATGCCGCGGACGGGCGGCGCTGGCAGACGCCCACCGTGCTCTCGACGATCCCGGTCGCGGCGCTGCCGCGGCTGGTCACCCCTTCGCCCGCCCCGGAGGTGCTCGAGCACGCGAGGTCGCTGCGCTCTCGCGCGATGGTGCTCGTCTACCTCACCCACCGTCCCGAGCAACCCCCTGCCGGACGACCGGCCCGGTGGACCCCCTTCGACGCCCACTACCTGCCCGCCCGACGCACCCCGGTGAGCCGGATCAGCGAGCCCGCCAACTACCGCGAGAGCGCGGCGGACCCGGCGGATCGCTCGGTCGTGTGCGCCGAGATCCCCTGCGAGGTCGGCGACGAGCTGTGGTCGAGCAGCGACGAGCAGCTGCAGGCCCTCGTCGAGCAGGCGCTTCGCGATCACGACCTGCCCCCGATCCGCACCTCCTCGGTGAGCGTGCGCCGCCTCTCCGCGGTGTACCCCGTGTACCTGCGCGGGTACGGCGCCCACCTCGACGCCGTCGAGGCGTGGGCGCGCGGGCTGGTCGGTGTGACGACGCTCGGTCGCGGCGGCCTCTTCGCCCACGACAACACCCACCACGCGTTGGTCATGGCGCAGGCGGTCGTGGACTGCCTCGGGCCGGACGGGCGGCTGGAACCTCAGCGCTGGGCGACGGCGCGCGAAGGATTCCGCTCCCACGTCGTCGAAGACTGACCGACGGGCGCTGAGGGCACGGCCGGGCCGCGGTCGTTGAGCTCACGGTGCACGGCCGGGATCACCGCGCGCAGGTAGCGGCCGAGGGAGATGAAGGAGGTCCCGGTGGTCCGGAAGGCGTAGCCGATCGGCACCTCGGTGTAGCGAAACCCCTTTGCCAGCAGGTCCAGGGTGAGCACCTGGGCGTAGTTGTAGTCGTGGATCACCTCGCCGGCCTCCAGCGCCGCCGGGGAGAAGGCGCGGAAGCCGCTCTGACCGTCGGTGAGCCCGGGCTCGCGGGTCATCCACCGCACCCATCGGGTGAGCGCAAGGTTGCCCACGCGCCGGTGCGCTCGCATGTGCTCGATGTGACCGCGGAACCGGCTGCCGATGACGTAGTCCGCCGTGCCGTCAAGGACCGGTGCCACGACGGCGGCGATGTCCTCGGGCCGGTATTCGTCATCGGCGTCGAGGTAGACCCCGGCCGCGGGGCGCAGCGCCGCGGATTCGCGCAGGCCGCGCCGCACGGCTGCTCCGAGCCCGAGGTTGCGCGGTTGGGAGAGCACGGTGGCGCCGGCCGCTGCCGCGATCGCCGCGGTGCGGTCTCGCGACCCGTCGTCGACGACGAGCACCTGCACCTCGCGCCCGCCGACCCGCCTCGGGATGCGCTCGAGAACCCCGCCGATGACCGCCTCCTCGTCGTAGGCGGGGATGAAGACGACGACCGGCGCCAAGGGCGAAGGGGGGTCCGCGGCCGGCCGCTCCGGGCGGCGGGCGGGCAGCCGGAGGCGGCCGAGGTATCCGGGGCTGGGGGCAAGCACGGCAGCTCCTCCGAGGACGATGCTGTAGGCGGTCTTGACCGCGTGGGTGGTCAGGACGACCGCGAAGGCCTCGGGCGCGGGGTGCCCGAGCGCGACCAGGGCCGCGGTGCCGACGGCCTCGTAGGTGCCGAGACCGCCCGGGGTGATCGCGACGGCCTGGGCGAGGACGGTCACCGCGGTGACCCCGGCGGCGTCGGCGAGACCCAGCTCGAGACCTGCGGTGGTGGCCACCGCGAAGAGGACGGCGGCCTCCAGCAGCCAGGCCGAGACGGTGGCCACGACCACGAGCGCGACGGTCGTCGGCCGGGGCTGACGGGTCTGCCCTGCCGGACGCAGAAGGACCCAGGCGGCGACCACCCCGGCGAGCAGGACGACGCCGGCGAGCACTGCGAGCTCGGGGCGCAGCACCCGGGCCAGCGCGACGGGAGCCGCCATCGCGGCGACGACGAGCAGGGCGAGGAGGTCGCCGAGCCGCAGGCTCACGGTCACCGCGCTCGTCTCGCGCAGCGTCGCCTCGGTGCGCCGGACGGCGCTGGTCACCCGCAGGACCTCGCCGAGGCGCAGCGGCAGCAGGTGGTTGCCGGCGAGGCTGACGTGCACGGCCGCCCAGGCCTGTCCTAGCGGCACGACCGGCTGCAGCAAGTGCCATGCCCACGAGCGCAGCAGGAAGGCTGCGGCGTAGCCGAGCAGCGAGGCGAGCGCGGGCAGCGGTGACTGGAGGAGCGCTCCGAGGGTCGTGGTCACCGCGGAGAGGTCGACCGTGCGCCATAACCACCAGAGCGCGACGGCGAGGACCACCGCACCTGCGATCGTGCGCACCTGCCGGCCGGCCAGGGCGCGCGACCGAGGCGCGGGACCAGTCTGGGCCAGGGCGTCAACCACGAAGGATAGGCTAACCTCTAGGCGGTTTACGTCCGCGTGGGCACATCGAGGAGCGAGCAGTGCGGGTCACCGTCACCGGGGGAGAGGGGTTCATCGGTCGCACCGTCGTGCCCCACCTCGTCGGTCTCGGGCACGAGGTCACGGTGCTGGACCGCGCCGCCCGCGAAGAACGTCGCGACGGCGTCGTGCGAATCCGGTGCGAGCTGACCGAGATCGACGGCGAAGCCTTCGATGCCCTCACCCGCGCCGACGCCGTGATCCACCTCGCCGGTTGTCCGGGCGTGCGTGACGACGGCCCGCAGGTGAGGTGGCGCCGGCGACGTGACAACGTCGAGGCGACCCGGGCCGTCACCTCGACCGTGCCGGCCACGACGCCGCTCCTCGCCTTCTCCTCCTCGTCGGTCTACGGCGGGGCGCAGGTGCAGGGTCGGAGGATCAGGCCCAGCGCCGAGGCCGACCAGCTGCGGCCCCGCGGCGGATACGCCCGGAGCAAGGTCGACGCCGAACGGGTCTGCCGCGAGCGCGCCGCCGCGGGCGGGCACGTGCTCGTCGTGCGGCCGTTCACCGTGGTCGGTGAGCACCAGCGCGCTGACATGGCGGTCGCGCTGTGGTCTCGCCAGCTGCGCCGCGGTGAGCCGGTCGTGCTGCTCGGCGGGGCCGACCGCACCCGCGACATCACCGACGTGCGCGACGTCGCCCGCGCCGTGACAGGTCTGCTCGACCGCGGGGCGTCGGGGACGGTCAACCTCGGCACCGGCGTGTCACATACCCTGGTCGACCTCGCCCGGTCGGTCGCCGCCGCCACCGGGTGCAGTGGTGAGCGCGTCGTGGCGGATGCGGAGCGCCGGGAGGTCAGCCACACCATGGCCGACATCTCACTCCTTCGCAGCATCCTCGGCTGGTTCCCGACGACCGACCTCGACGCCGTCGTGCGCCGTGCGGTGCACGCCCTCGGGCCGGTCCGGGCGGCCGAGCCGGCCCCGTCCCTTGCCGTGACGGCGTGACCCCCGCCGGCCCCCCTCGTGCCGGGTCGGCCGCACCGTGCGCGGCGACCGGGCTCGTGCTGGCCTGCCTCATGGCGGCCGTGGTGACGGTCGGTGTGGTGGGGGCCGGGGTGAGCGTGCGGGCGGCCGACGTCGGCGCCGCGGCGGTCGACGAGCCGCAGTACCTGCTCACCGCGCTGTCGCTCGCCGAGGACGGCGACCTCGACATCTCCGACGAGCGAGCGCAGGCGCGGTACACCGCCTTCCACGACGTGCCCCCGCCGATCCAGACCGCCGAGCAGGCCGATGGGCGTCGGGTCAGCCCGCACGACCCGCTGCTCCCGCTGCTGCTCGCTCCGGCGATGGGTCTGGGCGGATACCTGGCCGCGAAGTGGGTCCTCGTCCTCATCGCGGGCCTGCTCGCCGCCGCCACGACCTACCTGGCCGCCACCCGGTACGCGGTCCCGGTGGTGCTCGCGGCGGTGGTGTCGACGCTGGCGGGAACGGTGACTCCGCTGGCGGTCTACGGACACCAGGTCTACCCCGAGCTGCCCGCCGCGCTCGCGGTCGTCGCCACCGTGCTCCTCGTCGTCCCGCCGGCCGGGCGCTCGGCCGACGCCTGGTGGTCCCCCCTTCGGGTCCTCGGGGTCGTCCTCGCGGTCAGTGCCCTGCCGTGGCTGGCCGTCAAGTACGCCCCGGTTGCGGCGGCGCTGGCAGTGGTCGCCCTCTGCTCGCTGCGGCGCGCCTCGCTCAGGCTCACCGCGGTCGCCGTCGTTGCGCTCGCCGCCTCGGGCGCGGTGTGGCTGGGCGCGCACCAGCTGCTCTACGGCGGCTGGACCGCCTACGCCTCGGGCGACCACTTCCAGGCGAAGGGGGAGTTCTCAGCAGTCGGGTTCGAGCCGAACTACCTCGGCCGCAGCACCCGGCTGATCGGCCTGGTCACCGACCGGGACTACGGGCTCGCCGCCTGGGCGCCGGTGTGGCTGCTCGGGCTGGCGGCGATCCCCTTCGCCGCGCGGGCCCGGCAGTGGGCGCTCGTGCTGCCGGTCGCTGCCGGGTGGCTCACCGCGACCTTCGTTGCCCTGACGATGCAGGGCTACTGGTGGCCGGGCCGCCAGGTCGTCGTCATCCTGCCGCTCGTGGCGGTCGCGGTCGCCGTGCTGCTCCACCGCAGCCACGGGCCGATCGCGAGCTGGGTGCGTGGTGGCGCTGTTCTCGCCGCGGCCGTGAGCCTCGGCGTGCAGGCCTGGGTCACCCTCGCCGGACGGGCCGGGACGCTGACCTGGGTCGGCGCGCCCGACCGACCGGCTGCCGGGTGGATCGACCTCGCCCGCACGGCGCTGCCGGACTACCGGCGCGGCGAGCCGGTGGACTGGGCCCTGCACGCCGCCTGGATCGTCGCCGCCCTCCTGCTCGCCGCCTTCGGCCTGACCGCAGATCCCCGGGGAACCTCAGACGAACGGTCGCCCTCACCCCCTTCGCAGATCCCCGGGGAACCTCAGACGAACGGTCATCCCCGACCCGCACTCTCGACGCCTCACCAGGAGGAACCCCGCATGACCCCCCTTCGCACCACCGGCCGACGCACCACCGCTGTCGTCGGCGTCACCGGACTCGTGGCGACGACCCTGCTCGCCGGCTGCACCTCGACCAGCGGTGACACGATCCAGGTCTACTCGGCCCGGCACTACGACCTCGAGCAGGCCTTCGAGCGATACGCGGAGGAGACCGGCACGAGCGTGGAGTTCCTCTACGGCTCGGATGCCGAGCTCCGCGAGCGGATCGCGGCCGAGGGGGATGACACCGTCGCCGATGCCTACCTCACCGTCGACGCCGGCAACCTCGCCGCCGCCGCCGACCAGGGCATCTTCGCGCCCGCCGAGTCGACCGTGCTCGAAGACGCCGTGCCCGAGGGGCTGCGCGACCCGCAGGGTCGCTGGTTCGGGCTGGCCAAGCGGGTGCGCACGATCATCTACAACCCCGACGCGGTGTCGACCGACGAGCTCTCGACGTACGAGGACCTCGCCGACCCGCGCTGGAAGGACCGGCTCTGCCTGCGCACCGCGAACGCGAGCTACACCCAGTCGCTCGTCGCCTCGATGATCGCCTCCCGTGGTGAGGAGCGCACCGAGGAGGTCGTGCGGGGCTGGGCGGAGAACGGGTCGATCTACAGCAACGACGCCGAGATCATCGACAACGTCGCCAGCGGCGGTTGCGACGTCGGCATCGTCAACCACTACTACCTCGCCCGCGCGCTGCAGGAGGACCCGGACCTGTCGGTCAAGCCGTTCTGGGCCAACCAGGACGGCGAAGGGGTGCACGTCAACATCTCCGGTGGCGGGGTCGTCGCCGCTGGCGACAACCCCGAGGGTGCGCGCAAGCTGCTCGAATGGTTGGCGACCGACGGTCAGGACGAGCTCGTCGGCGACAACATGGAGTACCCGGTCAACCCCGACGTGGCGCCGCAGGAGCTGCTCGCCTCATGGGGCGAGTTCCGCGAGGAGAAGATCGACGCCACCGCGTACGCGGAGCAGAACTCGACAGCGGTCGAGCTGCTCGGACGGGCCGGGTACGAGTGAGGCCCGGTCGGAGCGAGTGATGAGCACCCCCACCGAGCTGGTCGAGCCGGCGCCCGCCGCTGAAGGGGGCGGGCGGCGTCGCGGCCGCGCCCGCACGGAGGCGCGACGCCGCTGGCAGGCGGTCGTGCTGCTCGTCGCGGCGGCGTGCGTGCTGCCGATCGCGCTCGTCGTCCTCTCTCTGCTCAACCCCAGCCGTGAGGTCTGGGCCTTCCTCCTCGAGACCGGTCTGGGGTCGATGGCGCTCACGACGGTCGCGCTCGGGGTCGTCGTCGTCCTCGGAGCCACCGTGCTGGGCGCCGGTCTGGCCTGGCTCGTCGGGCGCTACACCTTCCCCGGTCAGCGACTCTTCTCCTGGCTGCTCGTGCTGCCGCTGGCGGTCCCGGCCTATGTCTCCGGCTTCGTCTACATCGGGCTGCTCGACCACCCGGGGCCGGTCCAGAGCGGGCTGCGCGCGCTCTTCGGCCCGGACGTGTGGTTCCCGCAGGTGCGCTCCTTCTGGCTGTGCGCGCTCGTGCTCGTCATGGCCTACTACCCGTACACCTACATCCTCGCCCGGGCGGCCTTGCGTGAGCAGTCCGAGACCACCTACCAGGCGGCGCGATCCCTCGGCGCCGGACCGCTCTCTGCGGCGAGACGGGTCGTGCTGCCGCTGGCTCGCCCGGCCCTTGCCGCGGGCGGGATGGTCGTCGCGATGGAGACGCTGACCGACTTCGCCACCGTGCAGTACTTCGGGGTGCGCACCGTCTCGGTCGGCGTGCACCAGGTCTGGGTCGGCATGTACGACCGGGTCGCGGCGAGCGAGCTGGCCGGGGTGGTCATGCTCTTCGCCCTCGCCGTCATCGCCGCCGAGCGGGTCGCCCGAGGTGGCGCACGCTTCCACCAGCACGGCGGCGGCCGCCCGCTCGGCCAGGTCCGGCTCACCGGTGGCCGAGCCGTAGCCGCGACCGGCACCTGCCTGGCCGTGCTCGCGATCACCGTCGGGGTGCCCCTGGTGCAGCTGCTCGCGTGGTCACGTCCAAGCGAGACCGATGTCGGTCTGGACAGCCGATTCCTCGGCTACGTCGGCAGCTCCGCCCTCGTCGCCGTCGTCGTCTCGCTCATCTGCGCGGCGATCGGTCTGCTGCTCGCCGGCGCCGTCCGGCTCGGCGGTGGCCGGGCCACCCCGTGGCTGGCCCGCGCCGCGACGATCGGCTACGCCGTGCCGGGACCGGTCGTCGCGATCGGTGTGCTGATCATCCTCTCCGCGCTCGACGGCCTGCTCGACGTGCTGCACATCTCGCTGGGGACCAGCCTGGTCACCGGCACCCTCGCCGGGCTGATCTACGCCTACGTCGTCCGCTTCCTCGCCCTGGCGTGGAGCAGCGTCGACGCCGGCATGGAGCAGGTCTCGCCCTCGATCACCGACGCGGCCCTGGCCCTCGGCGAGCGCCCCGGCGGGGTACTCCGCCGGGTGCACCTGCCGCTGCTGCGCCCAGGTCTGGGCGTGGCCCTCGTCCTCGTCGCGGTCGACGCGCTCAAGGAGCTGCCGATCATGCTGCTGCTGCGGCCCTTCGGCTTCGAGACCCTCGCGGTCTGGGTCAACCAGCTCGCCACCGAGTCCCGCTGGCACAGCGCCGGGCCGCCCGCGCTGACCATCGTCGCGATCGCGACGGTCCCGATCATCCTGGTCTTCCGTCGTACGCTGGCCATCCCCAGGAAGGAGGACCTGTCATGAGTGCGCCGGTCCTCGATCTCGACGCCGTGACCAAGCGTTTCGGCGCGACCACCGCAGTCGACGAGGTCTCGTTGCAGATGACCCCGGGTGAGGTGCTCGTCGTCGTCGGCCCGAGCGGGTGCGGCAAGTCGACGATGCTCCGGATCATCGCCGGCCTGGTGGGAATCGACGCCGGCACGGTCAGCCTCGCCGGCCGGGAGGTCGCCGGCGAAGGGGTCTTCGTCCCCGTCGAGGAGCGTGGCGTCGGCATCGTCTTCCAAGACCTCGCCCTCTTCCCGCACCTCAGCGTCGCGGACAACGTCGGCTTCGGTCTCGGTACGGCTCGGCGCGGGCGCGGGCGTCGTCGTGACGAGGGTCGGGCGCGGGTGGCTGAGCTGCTCGAGCTGGTCGGCCTGGCCGACAAGGCCGAGCGCTACCCGCACCAGCTCTCCGGAGGTGAGCAGCAGCGGGTCGCGATCGCCCGGGCGCTCGCCCTGCAGCCGCCGCTCGTGCTCCTCGACGAACCGTTCAGCCACCTCGACAAGGGGCTCTCGGCGCGGGTGCGAACCGAGGCGATGGACGCGCTACGGGCGGCCGGTGCGAGCGTCGTGCTGGTCACCCACGACCAGGAGGAGGCGCTCGCCGTCGGTGACCGGGTCGCGGTGATGCGCGACGGTGTCCTCGTGCAGGTCGGGACGCCGGCGGAGATCTTCCACGCCCCGGCCGACGAGTTCGTCGCGACCTTCCTCGGCGAGGCGGACTTCCTCGCCGGTGAGCGGCGGGGGAGCGCAGCGCTCACCGCGCTCGGCGAGCTGCCGGTACTCCCGGGGCCCGATGGGCGGGTGCAGGTGATGGTGCGCCCGCACGACCTCACGGTGCACCCACGCGCCCGTGGCCACCAGCTCGGCGGCGAAGGGGGAGTGCCCGGTCGGGTCGCGCGCGCCGAGTTCCGCGGTGGCCAGGTGATGCACCTCGTCACCCTCGCCGACGGGGTGAGCGTGCGGTGCCTCACCGACCATCGCGACGCCCAGCCGAAGGGAGCGGAGGTCCTCGTCCCGCGCCCGCTCGGGCACCCGTTGGTCGCGTTCCCCGCCTGAGGGTCTCCCGTCGAGGCTCGCTGGTGCTGCGCACAAGATCCGAATCTCCCTAGGCGTTTGACCAGACGCCTAGGAAATATCCCGGGCGGCTGACAGAAACCTAGGGAGATTCGGATCTGTGGAGCGGGGCGAAGGGGGGTGATCAGCCCTCGAAGGACTCCAGCTTCTCGTTCACCCGGCGGTGGGCCTGCCAGGTCGGGTGCTCACCGACGTCGACCCGGCCATGCCCGAGTAGGCGGGCGTACCCCCTTCGCCGGTCTTGCCTGTCGGTCGCCGATCCTTGAGGGATCGGCGACCGACGGGCGCTGCGGCTAGAAGTCCTCGTCGAAGCCGACCGAGCCGGTCACGCCGACCTGGTAGGCGGAGACCTTCCGCTCGAAGAAGTTGCTCAGCTCCGGGACGTCCTGCAGCTCCATGAAGGCCAGCGGGTTGCTCGAGCCGTAGATCGGCTCCAGCCCAAGGCGCTGCATCCGTCGGTCGGCGACGTGCTCGAGGTAGCTGCGCATGTCCGCCACGGACAGCCCGGCGACCCCGCCGCCGAGCAGGTCCTGCGCGAACTGCGCCTCCGCGTCGACCCCGTCGATGAGCATCTGGCGCACCTGCGCGGCCATCTCCGCGTCGAAGAGGTCCGGCTCCTCCTCGCGCACCGGACTCGTGGGCGTCTTGCGGCCTACTGGCCGTCGCTTCCCGAGGTGCGCTGGCACCTCAGTGCTGATGACGGCGGTCGTTCCCACTCACCGCTGCGGGACAGTCCCGGACTCTCACCGGGTTCCCTCTTGCCTCGCCGACTGCTGACTGCTCAGTACGCCGAACCAGCTGCGAGACACACCATAGCGGGAAATTACACCTATGCAACCACTAGATGTTGTGGTGTGGCCGGGCCGTGCGGTGGTGGGCGTGAGATGAAATGCAGGCGCATATCACATCTTCGTGAGTCCTATTCTCCCAACTGGCTGACAGGTCACTGGCAGAGGTCTACGGTGATTTTCGTCGTGGCATAGGGGCAGCGACACCGGGAAACAAAGGGGCATTTCATGTCGGGTGTGGGGCGACAGGCATCGACTCGGTCGAAGTTCAGTGCGCGGCGGCGCTTCCGGCGCCGTCTCTCACGTGGCGTGGCGGTGCTGGGCGCCGGTGTGCTGGCCACCAGCTGGGCAGCTCCCGTCGGGGCCGCTCCGGGGGACTCCCCGGTCGAGCTCAAGCTGACCGTGGAGGCGGTCGGGATCGACGAGGGCGCGACCTGGCGGACCGAGGTCTCCCTGGACCACGGAGCGGCCGAGCCGGTCAAGGAAGAGCTGACCGCCGTGGGAGCCGCGCAGGCGAGCACCTCCTTCCCCGACCTCGATCCCGGCAAGGTGAGCCTGAGCCTGAGCGAGGGAACTCTCACCTGCAAGCAGCCCGACCTCGACCCCTTCGGCAAGGGCTACCAGGTGGATCTGGCCACCACCGCGTCGCTGACCTGCCGCGTCGCCGACCTCGTCGGTGAAGCCCCCGCCGACGCGGCCCGGATGGCGGCGAGCGAGCCGGACGCTCCCGCGGAGGAGCCGGCCAAGGAGGAGCAGAAGAGCGAGGCTCCCGCGCAGGAGCCGGCCAAGGAGGAGCAGAAGAGCGAGGCTCCCGCGCAGGAGCCGGCCAAGGAGGAGCAGAAGAGCGAGGCTCTCGCGCAGGAGCCGGCCAAGGGCGAGCAGAAGAGCGAGGCGCCGGCGGAGGAGCCGGCCAAGGGCGAGCAGAAGAGCGAGGCGCCGGCGGAGGAGCCGGCCAAGGACGGGCAGAAGAGCGAGGCGCCGGCCAAGGACCAGGCCAAGGACGAGCCGACGAATGGCGAGTCCGCCAAGGACGAGAAGGCTGACGCGAAGGAGCTCCCCGAGGGACTGCCCAAGGAGTGCTACGACGAGTCCATGAGCGACGAGGAGCGGCAGCGCCTCGAGATCGACTGCTCGGGAGAAGAGCGAGGCATGGCGGCCCAGCGGGCGGTGCCACCGTCGACCGTCCAGAACCCGCCGCTGCCCCCTTCCTGCGCCATCGACGTGATGATGGTGGTCGACGAGTCCGGCTCCATCGCGCAGGCCAATGCTGAAGGCCAGATGAAGACCGCGATGAACTCGTTGTTCTCGGCGCTGAGCAACACCGGCTCGACGATGGCGATCACCTCGTTCTCGACGTTCGGCAACTCCGAGGTGTCGTTCACGCCCGTCGACAGCGCGTCCATCGCGACCACGGGTCCGTTGGGAGGGTATGCCAACAGCTACAGCGCCTTTGGGGGGACCAACTGGCAGGACGGTCTGCGTGAGGCGCGGGAGGTACAGCCCGCTGACGGCACGACCGAGCTCGTCCTCTTCCTCACCGACGGTGAGCCGAACTACTACGGAGATGCACCGCCGGTGCAAGGCCCCGGCAACGGGTACGACGTAACAGCTCGGAACCTTGCTGTCACGCAGGCCGACGCGATCAAGACCGCCGGCTCGCACATGTTCGTCGTCGGCATCGGCAATGTCCGCGAGGGCAACCTGCAGACCGTCTCCGGCGATGTCCGCTTCCCCGACGACGGCGCTCCCTTCGGCAGCTCCGACTACGCGGTCGTCCCGAACTTCGACGACCTCGAGTCGGCGCTGCGCGCGGCGGTGTACGCCCAGTGCGCCCCCGAGGTCATCGTCAACAAGCGCGTCGACACCGACGGCGACGGGGACTACGAGACTCCCGGTCAGGGCTTCGAGTTCGAGGCCGAGATCTCCGACATCAACACCGACGGTGGCGTCGTCGACTGGGTGCGCCCTGACGCTGCGGACAACGCCACCCCCGTGACGCAGTCCACCGGCACGAACGGCAGCGCTCAGTTCGAGTGGCGCTTCGGGTCGCAGGACGCGCCTCAGCCCGGGCAGCTCGACATGCGCATCGAGGAGACGCCCCGGCCCGGCTACACGTACATGGGAGCGACCTGCGAGGCCCGCCTTCTGGCGGCCGACGGGACCCTTGTGACCACCGACCTGGGCCGGTTCGCCGCCGGTGACCCCATCACGCTCAACGACATCCAAGAGCGCACCATCATCGAGTGCACGGCGGAGAACCGCGCCGACACCCGCGTCGTGCTGCAGAAGCAGTGGGCAGACGCCATCGCCGACGACAAGGCCACCTTGACGATCGAGGGAGGCGGCGAGACGACCAGTGACACCTCCACCGCGCCGGACGCGCCTACCGTCGACGACAGCGACGCCGACGACGCGCCGGACGCCGACAACTCGGCCGAGCTCTCCGTCCCCACCGGCACCGCCGTCACGCTGACCGAGTCCCTGGGCGGCAACGACGGCAACTACACCGCGACGCTCGCCTGCGTCGACGGCTCCGGCAACCCGTACACGGTCTCGTACGACGCGACCGCCCGCCAGGGTGAGATCGATACCACGAACGCCGCGGGTCAGACGATCACGTGCACCTTCGAGAACACCCTCCAGCGGTTCGACGTCACCCTGACCAAGGAGTGGGTCGACGGCGCAGAGGGCGACACCGCGGGCCTGACCATCAACGATGGTCCGACCGGAGATGACGCGGTCGAATCCGTCGTCGGCGAGGAGACCGCCGCTCAGGCGACCGTCCCCGTGAGCTTTGGTGACCCCGTCTCGGTGGCCGAGCTGCTCGGTGAGGACAACGCTGGTTCCTACGACACCTCGCTCTCGTGCGAGGGCACTGACGTGGACTACGAAGCAGGGGACCTCGAGGGCCAGTTCACGATGCCGGCCAACGACGTCGCCTGCACCTTCACGAACGAACGCCGGCAGGCCGGTGTCACGCTGACGAAGGAGTGGGTCGACGCCTTCACCGGTGACACCGCGGGCCTGACCATCAACGACGGACCCACCGGAGACGACGCCGTCGTGTCAGAGGTCGGCGCGGACCCGGCGAGCGTGACTGTTCCGGTCTCCTCGGGCGACCCGGTGACGGTGGCGGAGCTGCTCGGTAGCGACAACACGGGCACGTACGACACCACCCTTGCCTGCGAGGGGGTCGACCCGTCCTACACGGCCGGCAGCCTCTCGGGAACCTTCACGATGCCGGACAACCCGGTGAGGTGCGCTTTCGCCAACACCGCCCGTGGCGAGTACACCTACGCCAAGTCGGTCGACGTGGGTGACGGCGCCACCGTGCAGCCGGGTGACACCCTCGTGTACACGGTGACCGCGACCCACACCGGGGGCACCCGGGTGGACGACGTCGTCATCAGCGATGACCTCTCCGACGTGCTGGACAACGCCACGATCGGCACGATCACGGCGCCGGAAGGCACCACGGCCGAGCTGGCTGACGACGGTGAGACGTTGACGTGGACCATCCCCGCACTGTCTCCCGACGAGGAGCTGACGCTGACCTACGAGGTGACGGTGGACGACGACCAGTGGGGCGAGACGCTGCGCAACGCGGTGACCTCCACCGGTGGCGAGTGCGAGGAGGACTGCGACACCGAGAATCCGGTGCCGTCCTACGTGCTGGAGAAGTCGGCTGACGCTGCTGATGGTGAGCAGGTGGAGCCGGGTGACTCGGTGACGTACACGTTGCGGGCGACGAATGACTCTGATGCTGTGCTGTCGGGCCGGTCGGTGACCGATGACCTGACTGACGTGCTGGACAACGCCTCGTTCGATGAGGGGTCGCTCAGTTACGGCGAGGTGACGGATGGGTCGCAGGCTGTCCTCGATGGTGAGACGTTGACGTGGACGTTGCCGCGACTGGCTCCGGGTGAGTCGGCGACGGTGTCGTACACGGTGACGGTCAAGGCTGACCAGTGGGGTGAGTCGCTGCGGAACGTGGCCACGCCTGGTGACGACGACGGTGGTGAGTGTGTCGAGGACTGCGACACCGAGCATCCGGTGCCGAGCTACACGTTGAGCAAGTCCTCCGACCCGGCTGACGGTTCGTCCGTGGAGCCTGGCGACTCGGTGACGTACACGGTGCGGGCGACGAACGACTCCGATGCTGTGCTGTCGGGCCGGTCGGTGACCGATGACCTGACTGACGTGCTGGACAATGCCTCCTTCGACGACGGGTCGATCAGCTACGGCGAGGTGACCGATGGGTCGGCTGCTGTGCGTGACGGGTCGACGCTGACGTGGACGTTGCCGCGACTGGCTCCGGGTGAGTCGGCGACGGTGTCGTACACGGTGACGGTCAAGGCTGACCAGTGGGGTGAGTCGCTGCGGAACGTGGCCACTCCTGGTGACGACGACGGTGGTGAGTGTGTCGAGGACTGCGACACCGAGCACCCGGTGCCGAGCTACACGTTGAGCAAGTCCTCCGACCCGGCTGACGGTTCGTCCGTGGAGCCTGGCGACTCGGTGACGTACACGGTGCGGGCGACGAACGACTCCGATGCTGTGCTGTCGGGCCGGTCGGTGACCGATGACCTGACTGACGTGCTGGACAATGCCTCCTTCGACGACGGGTCGATCAGCTACGGCGAGGTGACCGATGGGTCGGCTGCTGTGCGTGACGGGTCGACGCTGACGTGGACGTTGCCGCGACTGGCTCCGGGTGAGTCGGCGACGGTGTCGTACACGGTGAGGGTCAAGGCTGACCAGTGGGGTGAGTCGCTGCGGAACGTGGCCACTGCTGGTGACGACGACGGTGGTGAGTGTGTCGAGGACTGCGACACCGAGCACCCGACGCCTGAGAAGCCCAAGCCCGAGGAGCCCACGCCTCCCAAGCCCGAGGAGCCCACGCCTCCCAAGCCCGAGGAGCCCACGCCGACGCACCCCACGCCGACGCACCCCGCGCCGACGCACCCTGCGCCGACTGTTCCGACAGGCGAGCTCGAGGTCGGAGGCCTCCCGGTCTGGACCGTGACCCTGGGCATGCTGCTGGTGCTCCTCGGAGGTGCTGGGGCCTTCGTCGCGGCGCGGTCCGGGCGCCGGGGAACTCACCGGCACGAGTGAGAGGTAGCTGGCGGGTCCTGCTGACGCTGTGCGCCGCAGTATGCATCGGAGTCGGTGCATGGCTGGTCGCATCAGCGGTCAAGCAGGACCCGTCGGCGCCGGCGCCATCACCGGCGACGGACTTCCGCGTCTCTGTTCAGGAGGCGGTGGACGACGGCGGGCGCCCTGTGGCCTTCCCCGACGGTGACCTCGGTCCGTACGTCAACCGTGACGAGGTCGAGCTGGGCCCCCCTTGGCAGCCAGCTCGCCTATTCGTCCCGTCGATCAGGGTCAGTGCCCCGATCGAGCCCCATGACGTGACCGCCCAGAACGCCATGTCGCTGCCGACGGACCTGCGCAAGGTCGGGTGGCTGGAGACGACCGCGTCCTTGCGATCAGGGAAGGGGACGACGCTGCTCGCCGGGCATGTCACGTTGGGCCGGCACGCAGGTGCGCTCTACCTCCTGGGTCAGGTCGGGCCCGGAGCCGAGGTCGTCACGACGGACGAGAGCGGCTCACCATCTCGATGGGTCGTCACGTCACGGCGGTCCTACCACAAGGCCGCCCTCCCGGAGTCGCTCTTCGAGGCCGAGGGACCGCGACGGCTGGTCCTCGTGACGTGCGGAGGAGAGCTGATCCGGAGCGCCGACGGCCACGCGACCTACGAGGACAACGTCGTGGTCACCGCCGATCCCCACCCAGACGCAAGCTGACTCGTTCACGGCCAGCACGTGCCGCTGACTGCTCAGAGCGTCATCGACCATCCGAGCATCAGGGCGGGGACGCTGAGCAGCAGAGTGCTCATCAGGTCTGCCACCGCGTGCCGGCGCTCCAGGTCGCGCCAGGCCTGAACGACCTCCAGGGTGTGGCTGCTGAAGGTGGTCAGCCCACCGCACAGGCCTACCCCGAACAGCGGCATCACCCAGTCCGGTCGCGACCCCCATCCGGCGATCAGACCGAGCAGGAAAGAGCCGAGCACGTTGACGACGAGCGTCCCACCGGCAGGGGTCGCCCCAGACCGCCGCGTCCACACGGACAGGCGCCACCGGAGCACCGCCCCCACGCCGCCACCCAGCGCCACCAGCAGCGGTGTCATGCCGCCCCACCCTGCACCGACGGCGTGATCAGCCGCTCGCCGGCCAGCAGCCCGAGGACGCACGCAGCGATCCCAAGGACGAGCGCCACAGCGACGTAGGGCACGCCGATCCCTCCCAGGGACAGCGCCTCGAGAGCGAAGGCGGAGTAGGTCGTCCAGCCGCCGAGCAGACCGGTGGCAGCGAAGGGTCGGACCCACCCGGGTGCGGCACGCACATCCAGCCAGGCGACGAGCAGCCCGATCGCGAAGGCGCCGGTGACGTTGACGAGGAGCGTCCCCCACGGCCACGGGTGCTGCGGCACGACCACGGTCAGCCCCCAGCGCCCGAGCGAGCCGATCGCGCCGCCTGCGGCCACGGCGAGGCCGAGGGGCACCCCTTCGCTCATGCGCGTCGCGCCTCGAGGAACTCCCCGATCCGCCCGATCGCCTCGGTGAGAACCTCCTCGTCGGGGAGGCAGACCACGCGGAAGTGGTCGGGCTCGAACCAGTTGAAGCCCGTCCCGTGGGTGACGAGGATCTTCTTCGCCCTAAGCAGGTCGATGACCAGGGCCTGGTCGTCCTCGACCGCGTAGACCTCCGGGTCGAGGCGGGGGAAGCAGTACAGCGCCCCCTTCGGCTCGACGCAGCTCACGCCGGGGATCTCGTTCAGCAGCCGGGAGGCCAGCTTGGCCTGCTCGTAGAAGCGGCCGCCGGGCACGATCAGCTCGTCGATCGACTGGTAGCCACCGAGCGCGGTCTGGATCGCGTGCTGGGCCGGGACGTTGGAGCACATCCTCATGTTGGCCAGCAGGGTCAGGCCCTCGAGGAAGTCGGCAGCCGCGTGCTTGGGGCCGGAGATCATCACCCAGCCCGCGCGGTAGCCGCAGACCCGGTAGGCCTTGGACAGCCCGGAGAAGGTCAGGCAGAGCACGTCGTCGCCGGCGAAGGACGCAGCGTGGTTATGCACCGCATCGTCGTAGATGATCTTCTCGTAGATCTCGTCGGCCATGACGACGAGATCGTGCCGGCGGGCGATGTCGACCAGGCCCTTGACCGTCTCCTCGCTGTAGACCGCGCCGGTCGGGTTGTTCGGGTTGATGATGACCAGCGCGTGGGTGTTCTCGGTGATCTTTGACTCGATGTCCGCGAGGTCGGGGTCCCAGCCGTTCTCCTCGTCGCAGCGGTAGTGGACGGGGGTGCCGCCCGAGAGCGCCACCGCACCGGTCCACAGCGGATAGTCGGGTGCGGGGACGAGGATCTCGTTGCCGTCGTCGACGAAGGCCTGGAGCACCATCGTGATCAGCTCGGAGACGCCGTTGCCGATGAAGACGTCCTCGACCGTGGTCTCGCGCAGACCCCGGGACTGGTAGTACTGCGCGACAGCCGTGCGGGCCGAGTAGATCCCCTTCGAGTCCGCGTAGCCCTGGGAGTCCGGCAGGTGCCGGGTCATGTCGGCGACGATCGCCTCGGGGGCCTCGAAGCCGAAGGGGGCGGTGTTGCCGATGTTGAGCTTGAGGATCTTGTGCCCCTCGGCCTCGAGCCGCTGGGCCTCGACGAGGATCGGGCCCCTCACGTCGTAGCGGACGTGCTGCAGCTTGCGGCTCTGGGTGATCGGGCGCATGGGTGCATCTTCCCAGGCTGCGGTGGAGGAGCACACCTCGGTTTCGTCCGTCCCGCGGTGCCCTGATCGCCGCCGCACTAAGGTCGGGGAATGACGCAGGCGGAGCTGCCCGGTCGGGTGCGAAGGGGGTACGGCCTCGGCTCGGTCGCGACCGGCTCCTTCGGGACCGTGCCGGGTCTGCTGCTGCTGCCCTACCTCACCGACCGGCTGGGGGTGGCGGCCGGCGTCGCCGGGCTCCTGGTGCTGCTGCCCAAGGCCTGGGACGTCCTCCTCAACCCGATCGCGGGACGCATCTCCGACCGCAGCACCCACCCGGCGGGCCTTCGCCGCCCCTTCCTGATCCGGGCAGGGGCGGCGCTGGCGATCCTCTTCGTCCTGCTCTTCGCCGGACCGACCGGACCGACCTGGCTCGCCGCCGTCTGGGTAGCACTGGCCTTCCTCGGCTGCGCCACCGCCTACGCGTTCTTCCAGGTGCCGTACGTGTCCATGCCGGCAGAGCTGACGACCGACTACGTCGAACGCACGCGACTGATGACGTGGCGGGTGGCGATCCTCGCCCTGGCCATCCTCGTCAGCGGCGGGGTCTCCCCGGCGATCCGGGACGCGGTGGGTCCGGAGTGGGGCTACCGGGCCGTGGGGGCGTTCGTCGGCGGACTCATCCTGGTTGGGGCGCTGGGGGCGTGGTGGGGGACGAAGGGGGTGCAGCCGGCCACCCACGTGGCCGCGGGCGGGACCCTCGCGGAGCAGCTGCGGGTCGTGGCGGGCGCCAGGGACTTCCGCTCGTTGCTCACCGCCTTTGCGCTCCAGGCTCTGGCGACGGGGACGATGCTCGCCGGCGTCGACTACGTGGCCCGCACGGTGCTCGGTGACCCGGGCGCCTCGACCATCCTCTTCGTCGCCTTTGTGGCCCCCGCCCTGCTCGTCACCCCGGTGTGGGAGCGGATCGGCGCCCGGATCGGCAAGAAGGCCGGCTTCGTCGCTGCCTCGCTCCTGCTCGCCCTCGGTGCCGTCCTGGTCTACGCGCTCCACGGGCTGGGAGTCGTCGCCGTCGGCGCTGCACTGACTCTCGTGGGCATCGGGTATGCGGGCGCCCAGATGTTCCCCATGGCGATGCTGCCGGACGTGGCAGCGGTCGACGCCCAACGCACCGGCGAGAGCCGGGTGGGGGTCTACACCGGGGTCTGGACCGCGGGGGAGACCCTCGGCCTGGCCCTCGGGCCCGGCGTCTACGCCCTCGTGCTGACCCTCGGCGGCTACGTCTCCTCCACCGACGGCCTGGCCTCCCAGCCCGGCTCGGCGGTCACCGCCATCACCCTCGGCTTCACCCTGCTGCCGGCCGCGCTCGCCGTGCTCGCGCTGATCCCCCTTCGCTCCTACCGCATCGACGAGGCGGCCGTGACCGCCGCCACCGAGGAGGCCCGATGACCATCCTGGACCCGAGCACCCGCTCGACCGCGCAGCAGATCAGGGAGGCGCTGGCCACCCTGCGCGCCGCCGACCTGCCCACCCACGGCGGGCGCACCCTGAGCTATGTCTACGACTCCGGCATCGCCGAGGCCGACGCGATCGGGCGGGAGGCGGTGGCAGCGTTCGGGGCCACCAACGGGCTCGACCCGACCGCCTTCCCGTCCTTGACCGCGATGGAGACCGACCTGGTCGGCATCGCCCGAGAGCTGCTGCACGGGCCCGAGGCGAGCGTCGGGGTCGCCACCTCCGGCGGCACCGAGTCCCTCATCCTCGCCGTCCTCGCCGCCCGGGAGTCCCGACCCGACGTCGAAGCGCCACGCCTGGTCGCACCGAGCACCGTGCACGCGGCGATCCACAAGGCCGGCCACCTGCTCGGCGTCGCCCTCGACCTGGTCCCGGTCGTGCCGGGCAGCTACCGGGCCGACCCGGCCGCCATGGCCTCGGCGATCACCGACGACACCGTCCTGGTCGTGGCCTCGGCCCCGTCCTACGCCCACGGCGTGGTCGACCCGGTCGAGCCCGTCGCGGCGGCGGCCGCGCAGCGCGGCGTGCGCTGCCACGTCGACGCCTGCATCGGCGGCTGGGTGCTGCCCTTCCTCGACGGGGTCTCGCCCTGGGACTTCGCGGTGCCCGGCGTCACGAGCGTCTCGGTCGACCTGCACAAGTACGCCTACGCGCCCAAGGGTGTCTCGCTGCTGCTGCATCGCGACCCCGACCTGCGACGCGGTCACTTCTTCGCCGCCGCCGACTGGCCCGGCTACACCGTGCTCAACACGACTTTGCAGTCGACCAAGTCCGGCGGGCCGTTGGCGGCGGCCTGGGCCGTGGTGCACGCGATCGGGCTGGACCGATACGCGGAGCTCGCGGTGGTGGCACGGGCGGCCACCCAGGAGGTGGCCGACGCGGTCGCGGCGATCGACGGCCTGGAGGTCGTGGTCCCGCCGGACTCCACCCTGCTGGCGCTGCGCACCGACGGCAGCTGCGACGTCTTCACCATCGCCGACGAGATGAAGGACCGGGGGTGGCTGGTCCAGCCGCAGATGGGCTTCGCCGGCGAGGCGGCCACGCTGCACCTGAGCCTGTGCGCGGCGACCGCCCCGGGGGTCCCCGACCTCGTCGCTGACCTCGCCGCGGCGACGGGGCAGGCTCGCGGCCGGGGTCCGGTCCAGGTCGACCCGCAGCTGGCCGCGGCGGCCGGCCAGATCGACCCGTCCGGGCTGGACGACGCGACCCTGGACGGGCTGCTGGCGATCGCGGGGCTCGGGGGCGAAGGGGGAGCGGTCACCCTGCCCGACCGGATGGCCGAGGTCAACGCGCTGCTCGACGCGGCGCCGCCTCGCCTGCGCGAGGCGTTGCTGACCGCGGTGCTGGACCGGCTCACCCGGTGAGGCGACACTAGAGTCAGCGATGACGGCGTGCGGACCGCGCGCGTGGAGCAGGAGGGTGAGGGTGTCGAGCTTGGGACTGATCGAGCTGGTGCTGATCGGGCTGGTCTGCCTGCTGCCGGTCGCAGCGGTGATCGCGCTCGGGGTCGTGCTGTGGTCGCGCAGCAAGCGCCCCACGCCGGAGACCGGTGAGGGTCAGGCGACCACCGAGGCCCGGGAGGACTACCTCGCTCCCACCGGGTGGCAGCCCTACGAGAGCGCGTCGAGCGACGTGCCGGCTGCCCCGCCCCTGCCGGAGGTGCATGCGCCGAGCGACGACATCGAGCAGACCACCCGGCTGACGCGGGACGGCTCCCGCCCGGCGCAGGCTCCGGGGGAGGGGAGCGCCGCCCCCGAGGAGCACACCTACTGGGACGATGAGGACGAGGAGCAGCAGCGGCAGGCGGACGCGCTCCTCGACCAGGGCGCCGCCGACACGGAGATCGACACAGGCGCCAACGAGCAAACCGTCCGTCGAACCGAGCTGCCACCCCCTTCGCCGGCCACCGACATCCGCGACGGCGGCTACGGCTGGGGCTCGGCGGAGCCGGTCCCCGACGGCTCGGTCCCGCACGGGCACCCGGTCAAGGCCAACCACGAGTGGATGCAGTACCACGAGCCGGGTAGCCCCTGGTACGACCAGGCACCGGTCGACGTGTGGTTCGTCGACGCCGCAACCGCCGAGCGCTGCGGGTTCCACCGGGCCTGAGGCTCAAGGGCGCCAGTCCGGGTCGTACGGAGGAATCTCCCCGGTGTCGTCGAGCCGGCGACGGCGACGGTCAGCGCTGCTGTAGACCGGGGCCCCGCGGCCATGCGACGCGGGCTCGTCCGGCGCGTCGCGGGCCGGGTCACCGTCACGGACCGTGCCGCCTCGCGAAGCCTCCTCCTCGACCTCCCCCTCGTCGTCCCAGGACTCCGGTGTGCCCCCTTCGTCGTCCTCGAGGGGCTCGTCGTGGATCCCGAAGATCTCGCCGACGATGGCCCGGTAGCTCTCGTCCGGCTGCGGGACGTGGTCGATGCGGGAGAGGGCCTGGTCCTGGCCGGCGCTCTCGATGACGAAGGTGCCGTAGCCGAGCAGGCGGCCGAGGATCGAGCGCTCGTAGGTCATGTCGGTGACCTTGGTCAGCGGCATCATCGGCACCTTGCGGGTGATGAAGCCGTGGAAGAGCAGGATGCGCTTGTCGGTCACGACGAAGCGCTCGTACCACCACTCGAAGAAGCGCCAGCCGGCCCAGAGGAGCACGCCGAGCACACCCAGCCAGGCGAGACGGACCAGGCCGGCAGCGCCGTCGCCGGCCGCGTTGACGTCGATCCAGATCGCGAGCAGGACCGCACCGAGCAGGGTCAGGGCCGGCTTGGCCAGGACGATGCGGTGACGTCGGATCTGCGCGACGATCCTCTCGCCGCGCAGCAGGTATCGGTCCAGGCCGCGCGAGACCGGGCCGCCGGACATCGCTATCGGGTCAGCAGCTCGTCGAAGAAGCGCCCGATGTTGCGCACCCCGTTGGCGAGCACATCCCCTGCGGTACCGACGATGTCTGCGGCGTCGCCGGGGCTGGTGAGGATCGCGTAGATGAGGAAGATCGTGAGCAGCCAGAGGATGATCTTCTTGATCGGTGGCATCGACATGCTCGACTCTCTCGCTCAGGGTCAGTGCGGCGGGCCCGGGCAGGACACCACAGCAGTGTGACAGACGTGACTGGTGTGACCAGCGCCGCGACACGCTCGCCCGACACGGCAGCCCGCGGCGCCACCTACCACGCAGGACTGGCTGTGATCGCGACCAGTACTGCGTGGTAGCGCGCTAGACCACGCCGTAGAGCCGGTCGCCGGCGTCGCCGAGGCCGGGGACGATGAAGCCGTGCTCGTTGAGCCGCTCGTCGACCGCGCCGGTGACGAGGGTGACCGGGACATCGAGGTCCTCGATCTGGGAGCGCAGCGCCTCGATCCCCTCGGGCGCGGCGATGAGGGTGACCGCGGTGATGTCGTCGGCGCCCCGCTCGACGAGGTACCGGATCGACATCGCGAGCGTCCCGCCGGTCGCGAGCATCGGGTCGAGCACGTAGCACTGCCGCCCCGAGAGGTCGTCCGGCAGCCGGTTGGCGTAGGTGACCGCCTCGAGGGTCTCCTCGTTGCGCAGCATCCCGAGGAAGCCGACCTCGGCGGTCGGCAGCAGGCGCACCATGCCGTCGAGCATCCCGAGCCCGGCGCGCAGGATCGGCACGACGAGCGGCTTGGGCGAGGACAGCTTGACCCCGCTCGTCGCGGACACCGGGGTGTCGATGTCGAAGGGGACGGTGCGCACCTCGCGGGTCGCCTCGTAGGCGAGCAGGGTCACGAGCTCGTCGGCGAGACGGCGGAAGGTCGGACTGTCCGTGTCCTTCTTGCGCAGATAGGTCAGCTTGTGTGCGATGAGCGGGTGGTCCGCGGTGAGGACGCGCATACCGGCGAACCTATCGCGTCACAATGGTTCGGTGAGCCGCCCACCCAGCCCCGCCGAGACCGCGTGGATGCGGCGCGGGTTGACGCTGGCGCGGGAGGCAGGGGCGAAGGGGGAGGTGCCCGTCGGTGCGGTCGTCGTCGGCTCCGGCGGCGAGCTGCTGGGCGAAGGGGGCAACGTCCGCGAAGGGGTGGGTGACCCGACGGGTCACGCCGAGGTGGTCGCCCTTCGCGCGGCCGCCGCCCGCGCCGGGTCCTCTCGCCTGGACGGGGCCACCCTGGTCGTGACGATGGAGCCATGCCCGATGTGCGCCGGGGCGGCGATGCTCGCGCGGGTGGAGCGGATCGTGCTGGGGGCGTGGGACCCCAAGCTCGGGGCGTGCGGATCGGTGTGGGACGTCGCGCGCGACCGGCGCTCCACCCACCGGATCGAGGTCGTCGGCGGGGTGCTCGAGGAGGAGTGCTCGGCACTGGTGCGGACGTTCTTCGCCGAGCGGCGCTGATTTCGGCGCACCTGGGCCCGCCGGGTACAGTCTTCGGCGGTGGCGTGTCCGAGCGGCCTAAGGAGAACGCCTCGAAAGCGTTTGTCGGTTGACGCCGACCGTGGGTTCAAATCCCACCGCCACCGCCATGTGCGACAAGACCCCTGGGGCATCAGTCCCGGGGGTCTTGTCGTCCGGCTGAGCGCCGGGCAGTGCAGCAGTCAGTCGCAGGCCCGCTCGTCCGGTGCTGCCGGGAGCTCGGTGAACCCCTTGCCGAGGACGAGGGTGATCGTGGGCTGCTTGGCCACCTCTTCGCGGGTGAGCTTGCCGACGTGCTCGGCGACCAGCGACACCTTCGGCAGCTCGCTCTTGGGGTACCGCAGCAGGCCGACGCCGGAGACGTCCTGACCATCAGGGTTGTTCGCAACCTTCTCGACGACGAAGCCGCGTTTCTTCAGCTGCCCGGCCACCCCTGCCGCCAGCCCGTCCCGTCGGGTCCCGTTGAGCACCGACACCCGTACGTCCGAGGGGTCGATGCAGGTCGTGGTCTGGCGCGCGGTCGGGGGAGCAGGAGCTCCGCGGCTCGCCTGGTAGTAGCTCAGCGCGTACCAGAAGGCGAAGAAGAGCAGCAGGCTCACCACCGTGATCGTGATGATCGACCGGCGCCGCGACGCACCCGCCCGGTCCGCGTGCGCCGGGCCAGCAGGGTCAGTCATCGAGCTCGAGCACTCGTGCGTGGATCGTCGGCCGCTGCTGCAGCGCCGCTCGCACCGCCCGGTGCAGGCCGTCCTCGAGGAAGAGGTGCCCGCGCCAGGAGACGACGTGGGCGAAAAGGTCGCCGTAGAAGGTCGAGTCCTCGGCGAGCAGGTTGTGCAGGTCGAGCGAGCTGCGGGTCGTCGTGAGCAGGTCGAGGCGAATCATCCGAGGAGGCAGCGCGGCCCAGTCCTTGACCGCTGTGTACCCGTGGTCCGGGTACGGGCGCGAGTCGCCCACCGCCTTGAAGATCACGTCGTCACGATATGAGGGCCGACCGCCCTCGCCCAGCCGAGGGGGCCGACCGTGACCGACTCGTCATCACCCCTTCGCCGTCACCCGCCACCGCTACGCTCGCCATCGTGACGACGCACCTGGACCAGATCCGCACCGGCTACGACTTCACCGGCCCCGCCCTCGACCTGGGCGCGACCGTGCTCGACGGTCAGACCCACGCCGATGTCCCGGTGCGGGTCCCGCTCTCCTCGCTCAACCGGCACGGTCTCGTCGCCGGAGCGACGGGGACCGGCAAGACCAAGACGCTGCAGCTCATGGCCGAGCAGCTGGCGAGCCAGGGCGTCCCGGTCTTCCTCGCCGACATCAAGGGTGACCTGTCGGGGATGGCATCGCCCGGCGAGGGCAACGACAAGATCAGCGGGCGTGCCGAGGAGGTCGGCCAGGACTGGCAGGCGAAGGGGTTCGCCACCGAGTTCTTGTCCCTCGGCGGCCTCGGCAAGGGCGTCCCCGTCCGGGCCAGCGTCACCTCCTTCGGGCCGACCCTGCTGAGCAAGGTCCTCGGTCTGAACGACACCCAGGAGTCCAGCCTCGGCCTGGTCTTCCACTACGCCGACAAGAACGGCCTGGCGCTGCTCGACCTCAAGGACCTGCGCGAGGTCATCACCTACCTCGTGTCCGACGAGGGCAAGGCGGAGCTCAAGGGTCTCGGCGGGCTGTCCAAGGCCACCGCCGGGGTGATCCTGCGCAACCTCATCGCCTTCGAGGACCAGGGCGCGGACGTCTTCTTCGGCGAGCCGGAGCTCGACACCGCGTACCTGCTGCGCACCACCCCCGATGGCGCCGGTCTCGTGACCTGCCTCGAGCTGCCCGCGGTGCAGGACCGGCCGCAGCTCTTCTCGACCTTCCTCATGTGGATGCTCGCCGACCTCTTCCACGACCTGCCCGAGGTCGGCGATCTCGACAAGCCCAAGCTCGTCTTCTTCTTCGACGAGGCACACCTGCTCTTCGACGACGCGTCCAAGCCCTTCATGGACGCCATCGAGCAGACCGTGCGGCTCATCCGCTCCAAGGGTGTGGGCGTCTTCTTCGTCACCCAGAGCCCGAAGGACGTGCCCGGTGACGTCCTCGCCCAGCTGGGCAACCGGGTCCAGCACGCCCTGCGCGCCTTCACCCCGGACGACGCGAAGGCGCTGCGCGCGGCGGTGTCGACGTACCCGCACACCGACTACGACCTCGAGGAGCTGCTCACCCAGCTCGGCACGGGCGAGGCGGTGGTCACCGTGCTCTCCGAGGACGGCGCACCCACCCCCGTGGCGTGGACGAAGATGCGCGCCCCGGAGTCGCTGATGTCTCCGAGCCCCGAGTCGGTGGTCGACGCCGCCGTGGAGTCGTCGGCGCTGGCCGGCAAGTACGGCGAGGCGGTCGACCGCGAGTCTGCCTACGAGCTGCTGCGCGCCCGGCTGGAGCAGGCGCCCACGCCGCAGGAGCAGCCGGCGCCGCCCTCGACCCAGGCCCCGCCGCCGGCGGACCCCCCTTCGCCCAGGCCGGAGAAGGACGAGCCCGGCATCGTCGAGCAGGTCGTGCAGAGCTCGGCGTTCAGGTCCGCGCTGCGCTCGGCCGGCACGGTGATCGGCCGCGAGATCACCCGATCGCTCTTCGGCACGTCACGCCGTCGCCGCTGATCCCGCGCTGACCGGGCGCAGGCCCGGGTCCTGGGTCAGGCCAGGCCCATCGCTGCAGCCTCTTCCCACAGCTCCTCACGCACGTCCGGGTGAGCCGCCTGCTCGATGAGGTTGCGGGCCTGGGTGCGCTCGTCGCGGCCCCAGACCCAGGCCAGGCCCTGCTCGGTCACGACCGCGCTGTGCTGGAAGGAGGTCACCGGCTCGTCGACGAGCGGGACGATCGTGCTCACGTCGGCCTTCGGGTGCCACGAGCGCAGTGCCATGAAGGCGCGCCCACCCTGGCTGTGCGAGGCCCCCACGGTGAAGTCGGTCTGCCCGCCGAAGCCGGAGAAGATCCGAGCCCCGATCCGTGAGGCGTTGGCCTGGTCGAGCAGGTCCACCTGCAGGGCGGTGTTGATCGAGGTCATCCGCGGCTGCTTGGCGATCTTCGCCGGGGCGTTGGTGACCTCCGTGCGGGTCATCATGATCCGGGGGTTGTCGTGGACCCAGTCGTAGAGCTCCTGGCTGCCGAAGATGAAGGAGGTGACGATCGGCACGCCACGGTCGAGCGCGCCGGACCGCTCTAGGGAGAGCACTCCGTCGCTGAACATCTCGGTCCACACCCGCAGGCTGTGGCGCTCGGTGAGGATCCCGATCGTCGCGTCCGGCACCTCACCGATCCCGGCCTGCAGCGTGGAGCCGTCACGCACCTCGGCGGCGACCCTCGCCCCGATCTGCTGCGCGTCGGCTCCCGGGGTGATCGGGTCGTGCGTGGCCAGCGGGGTATCGACCTCGACGAGGGCGTCGATGTCGTCGAGGGAGATCTCGGCGTCGCCGAAGGTCCACGGCATCCGAGGGTTCGTCATCGCGATGACCGGTGCACCGGAGTGTCGAGCGGCCTCGATCGCGCCGGGCAGGACGTTGACCTCGAGCCCGAGGGAGACCTTGCCGTCGCGTGGCGGGGTGGTGTGGAGCAGGACCGCGTCGGGGCGAAGGGGGCCGTGGTACAGCCGCGGGACCATCGAGAGCCGGCACGGCACGTAGGACAGCCGCGGGTGACGCCGGTAGCCGGGGCCGACGAAGGTGGTCTCGGGCACGACGCCGTCGTGCATCGGCAGCCCGCGCTGGGCGTTCAGGGCGTGCAGCCGGACCCGGGGCATCTGCGGCAGGGCCGCCTCGAGCACCGGCGTCGGTGCCGAGAAGTTGCCCGACATCACCAGTCGCGGCCCGTCGGGATGCTCGCTGTGCAGCCCCGCGAGGAGAGTGACGGTCTGGTCCATGGACAGCGTCTCCATGGGCACACTCTTGCAGGTCGCGCTGGCGGCCCGGCAGCCAGTGCCGATAAGCCGGTTACTCGCGGGTACGACGACACGAGTGGGTGCTAGCGGAGCCGCAGACCCACGATGACGGGGTGGCGTTCCCGCCCTTCGAGCCACTCATGTCGTCCGAGCCGCGACGAAGAGGGCGGCTGTGGATAACGCAGCGGCTCCTTCTCGCGCGAGTGGCAGGCTCGCTGCCATGGCAGATCGTGCGGTCTCTCTGAGCGACGCCGCCCTGACCCTGCTCAGGGAGCAGGGCGGGCTCGCGACCCGCGCCGCGCTGCTCCTGGTGATGACCGAGCACGAGCTTCGCCAGGCGCTGGCCCGAGGGGACCTGGTGCGGCTCTCCCGCGGGAGGTACGCCCTCCCGGAGGTGGTCCCACTGCTCGACGCCGATGCCGAGCAGCGTCGCCGCGAGGTCGCCGAGCGGGGCCGGCGCGCCGCGCACGAGCTCACCGCGAGTGCGGTGCTGCTCAGTGCGGCCGCGGCCTGGGGATGGCCGACGAAGTGGTACCCGCAGCGACCTCAGGTTGCCGTGCCGACGGGGCGGAAGGTGACCAGGGACTGCCGCCGCCGGTTCGACGTCCGGTGGCGAGACGTCGCCGAGGAGGACCTGGTCGACGGCTGGGTCACCGGCCGGCTGCGCACGGCCGTGGACTGCGCGTTGCTCCTCCCACCGGACGAGGCGTTGTGCGTGCTGGACTCGGTCCTGCGCGAGGGGGTGGTGACCCGTGAGGATCTGGCCCTCTGCCTGGGCGAGCTCGACCCCCGCCACCCCGGGCGCCGCCGAGCGCTCGACCTGCTCGACCTCGCCGACCCGGGCGCGGCCAACCCCTTCGAGTCCGTACTGCGGTGGATCGTCCGGGACCTCCCGGGGCTGTCGGTCCAGACCCAGGTGCCGATCGACGACGACGCCGGCCGGGTCGGGGTGGTGGACCTCGCGGACGGTGAGCTGCGGATCGTCATCGAGGCCGAGTCCTACGAGTTCCACGGAGGGCGCGAAGCCTTCGAGCGGGACTGCGTCAGGTACACCAGGCTGACGGCGGCTGACTGGTTGGTGCTGCGCTTCACGTGGGATCAGGTCATGCACCGGCCGGAGTGGGTGCGCGAGCGCGTGCAGCGCGCGGTCGCCCTGCGTCTGGGCGAGCCGGCCGCCCTCGGTAGCGACGACATGAGTCGCGCCGCCTGACCCGCGGATCCGTGTCACCACCGAGTGAGCGAAGGGCGGTCCGCTCACCTCTGTCTTCGTACCCGCGGGTCACCGGCGGGTGCGGGTCAGCGGGCGGGCGCGGGTCACCAGCGGGCGCGGCTCAGGGGCGGCGCAGCACCGGGGCGAGGTCGTCAAGGACGCTTGCGTCCTCAATCGTCCCGGGGATCCTCGGCGTCTTGCCGTCGGCGATCTCGCGCATCGTCTTGCGCAGGATCTTGCCCGAGCGGGTCTTGGGCAGGGCCGAGACGATGTCGACCTCGCGCAGCGAGGCCACCGCGCCCACCTCCTCACGGACCCGCCGTACCAGCTCGGCGCGGATCCGCTCACCGTCCTGCTCCGGATCGACCCCCGACTTCACGACGACGAGGCCGCGGGGGACCTGCCCCTTGAAGTCGTCAGCGACACCGATGACGCATGCCTCGGCGACGTCGGGGTGGCCCGCGAGCGCCGCCTCGATCGACCCGGTGGACAGACGGTGCCCGGCGACGTTGAGGACGTCGTCGGTACGCCCCATGACGAAGACGTACCCGTCGTCGTCGATCAGCCCGCCGTCCCCGGTGAGGTAGTACCCGTCGAACGCCGAGAGGTAGCTGTCGATGTACCGCTGGTCATCACCCCAGAGAGTGGGGAGGGTCCCGGGGGGCAAGGGCAGCTTGATGACGATCGCGCCCTCGTTGCCGCGGTCGCACTCGGCTCCGGTCTCGTCGACGACACGCACGTCGTAGCCGGGCACCGGCACCGTGGGCGAGCCCGGCTTGATCGGCATCGGTTCCAGCCCGCGGGGGTTGGCCGCGATCGGCCAGCCCGTCTCGGTCTGCCACCAGTTGTCGACCACGGGCACCCCGAGCATCGCGCTGGCCCACTCGTAGGTGTCGGGGTCGAGGCGCTCACCGGCGAGGAAGAGCGTGCGCAGGCTCGAGATGTCGCGACCCTGCAGCAGCGAGCCGGTGGTGTCCTCCTTCTTGATCGCGCGGAAGGCGGTCGGCGCGGTGAGCATCGCGACGACGTCGTAGTCGTCGATGACCCGCCAGAATGAGCCGGCATCGGGGGTGCCCACCGGCTTGCCCTCGTACAGCACCGTCGTCGCCCCGGTGAGCAGCGGCGCGTAGACGATGTAGGAGTGCCCGACGACCCAGCCGACGTCGGAGGCGGTGAACATCGTCTCGCCCGGCTTGACGTCGTAGATGTGCTCCATCGACCACCGCAGCGCGACCGCGTGCCCGCCGTTGTCGCGGACGATGCCCTTGGGCCGTCCGGTCGTGCCGGAGGTGTAGAGGACGTAGAGCGGGTCGGTGGCGGCGACCGTCACCGGGTCGACCGGCTGGGCCGCGTCGGAGGCCATCAGCTCGTCCCAGTCGTGGTAGCCGGGTGGCACTGCGGCCGGCCCCTGCTCGCGCTGGAGCATCACGACGTGATCGGGCTTGTGGGTGCTGCGCTCGATGGCCTCGGCGAGGTAGGGCTGGTACTCGACGACCCGCTTCGGCTCGACCCCGCACGACGCGGAGAGGACCACGGTGGGCTCGGCGTCCTCGATCCTGGCCGCGAGCTCGGCCGGGGCGAAGCCGCCGAAGACGACCGAGTGGATCGCTCCGAGCCGCGCGCAGGCGAGCATGCCGATGACCGCCTCGGGCACCATCGGCATGTAGATGACGACCCGGTCGCCGACGCCCACCCCGAGCGATCGCAGCGCCCCCGCGAGGCGGCTGACCTGGTCGAGGAGCTCGGAGTAGGTGATCCTCCGCCGGGTCTGGGTGACGGGGGAGTCGTAGTAGATCGCGGCCTGGTCGCCCCGGCCGTCCCGCACGTGCCGGTCGACGGCGTTGAAGCAGGTGTTCAGCCGCCCGCCCTCGAACCAGCGGTACAGCGGCGGGTTGCTCTCGTCGAGCACTGTGCTCGGCTCGACCTCCCACTCGATCGCGGCCGCCGCCTCGCCCCAGAAGCTCGTCGGGTCGTTCGTGCTCGCCGCGTGCGCCGCGGCCCAGACTCCGGTGTCCATGCCCGCGATCATGGCGCCGGGTTCGGGGACGGCGCCAGGCGTTCCGGGACTGCGGTGGACGAGCGGCGCGAAGGGGGAGCCGAGCGGCCCGGCCGGTGAGCCAGTCGGGCGAAGGGGGAACCGCCTGGCGGCGCCGGTCGTGCGGCCTCGGGGACTGCCCGGATTTTCGACGCCCGCCCGATCTCCGGTAGCCTCCCGCGTTGGAGGATTCGCATAGTGGCCTAGTGCGCACGATTGGAAATCGTGTTGGGGATGAAACCCCTCATGGGTTCAAATCCCATATCCTCCGCCACCGAGCTCCTCGGGCCGATCCGGCCCGGGGAGCTCTCTTCATTCACCAGCCCCGATCAGCCCTTCGGGACCGGGGGGCCCAGCCAGAGCAGGACCGCGAAGACCACCGCGATGACGGCGACGCCGAGGAGTGCCGCGGCTCCGGGACGGCGAAGGGCGCCCGCCAGCAGGCGCTCGGGAGCAGAGGCCGGCGGCTTACCCCCTTCGCCCAGACGCCAGCGCGGCTGCAACCCGCCGTGGCGGGGCTGCTCCACCCACCGCTCGAACCACAGCGTCACCCACGGCGGTAGCGCGCTGAGCAACGCTAGCGCGCCGGTGCGGAGGGGCCAGCGGTGATCGACCCACAGCGCCAGGGCGACGAGGACGTAGGCAAGGAAGACGAAGCCATGCAGCCCCCCGAAGATCCGGACCCCGAGGTCGGTGGTCCGCGTGACGTACTTCAGGACCATGCCGATGATCAGAAGGGTCCAGGAGATCGCCTCGGCGGTGGCCACGAAGCGGAAGAGTCGGCGCGGGTTCGAGAGCACCCCCAGAGGCTAGTAGTCTGGCCGGTGGCACCCCACGTGGTGGTACCTCACCGAACTCCCCCAGGGCGGGAACGCAGCAAGGGTAGGCGAGCTCTTCCAGGTACGTGGGGTGTCTTCGCGTCTGCGCGCCAGCCCACCAACGCTCCCAGGTGCGGCGAAGGAACTGGGGTGCGCTCAATCGGCACAGTGACGCCGAACCTGCCTAGCGTGTCGGGTAGATGGCGACCGACCGGTTGCCGAAGGGAGGACGTCCACATGGACGGCAACAGCTGGATCTGGATCATCCTGGCGGTGCTCGTCGCCCTCGTGCTGCTCGGGATCCTGCTCTCGATGGGCAACAAGAAGAAGGCCGAGTCGCAGCGGAACGAGGCCGCCGAGATCCGAGAGAACGCGGCAGACCGCGAGCTGGACCTGCGCGAGCAGCAGGCGAGCGCCGCAGAGTCCGATGCGCATGCTCGCCAGGCGCGGGCCGACGCCGACCGGCAGGCCGCCGAGGCCGAGCGCCGGCAGGTCGAGGCCCAGCGGATGGAGCACGACGCGCGTGAGCGCGACGACCAGTTTCGCCAGTCGCAGGCGGAGCGCGACGAGGAGCTGCGTCGTGCCGACAAGCTCGACCCCGACGTCAAGACCGACAAGCACGGCAACCGTCTGGAGGACGGCTCCGCGGATGACCGCGGCGCCGGCTACGGCACGGCCGCAGCGGGCGCGGGTGCTGCAGGGGCTGGCGCCGCCGCGAGCGGCGACCGCGATCACGAGCGGGGTCACGACCGAGAGGACTACGCCGCCGACGACGCCGACCGGTCACGTCACGCCGAGCGGTCTGACCGCTTCGAGGACGGTCACCAGGACCGCAACGACGACGGCTACCGCGACGACATGATCGAGTCCGAGAGCTCCTACGACCGCGACGACCGCGGCGCGGACCATGGCGCCGACGGCGGTGCGGGGACGCTCGGCGACCGCGATGGATCTACCTCCCGCGGATCTCACCGCGTGGGTGACGACGGTGGCGCCGACCGGGGGGCCGACGGTGGCGCCGATCGGGGGGCCGACGGTGGCGCCGATCGGGGTGCCGACGGTGGTGCCGACGACGGTGCGTACGACCAGCACACGGACAGGCACCGCGACGATCGAGGCCTCGGCGAGAAGGTCCGGGACAGGGTCGACGACGCGCGAGGGCGCGACGACCACCCCGACGCCGGACGTCGCTGACCATCCGCACCGGCCCGCCGCACCCTCGGGTGCGGCGGGCCGGTCGCTGTGCGACACGATGGGGCGAGGCTTGTCCCCCTTCGCCCCACTGACCACGATCAGAGCACCCAAGGAGCAGCATGAAGATCGCCGTCATTCTCGGAAGTACCCGCCCCGGACGCGTGGGGGAGCAGGTGGGCCGGTGGGTCTTCGAGCAGGTCAGCGGGCGCGACGACGCCGAGTACGAGCTGGTCGACCTCGCCGACTACGACCTGGACCTGCTGAACGAGCCGACCGTGCCCGGTGCCGCCAAGCGGCAGTACGAGAACGAGAAGACGAGGCGCTGGAGCGAGACGATCGACGCCTTCGACGGGTACGTCTTCGTCACGCCCGAGTACAACCACGGCGTCCCGGCGGCCCTGAAGAACGCCTTCGACGTGATCTTCCCCGAGTGGACCTACAAGTGCGTCGCCCTGGTCTCCTACGGCTCCGACGGAGGGGTGCGTGCCGTCGAGCACTGGCGGCAGATCTGCGCCAACGCCCAGATGCACGTCGTCCGGGGTCAGCTCTCGATGTCGACCTTCACCGACTTCGACGGCGGCACCTTCACCCCGCAGGAGCGGCGAACCAAGGAGCTGTCCACCCTCATGGCCCAGCTCGTGAAGTGGTCCACGGCCACCGCCACGCTGCGCAGCTGAACGCTGTCTGCGGCGGGCGTTGGGGGAGGAGCACCTCTTCGCTGCTGGTGTCGCGTCGTCGGTGGCTCGGACTAGGGTCATCGGCGTGAGCACCGCCCTCTACCGCCGCTACCGGCCGGAGACCTTCGCCGACGTCATCGGCCAGGAGCAGGTCACCGACCCGTTGATGCAGGCCCTGCGCACGGGTCGGGTCAACCACGCCTACCTCTTCTCCGGGCCCCGGGGGTGCGGCAAGACGACGAGCGCGCGGATCCTGGCCCGTTGCCTCAACTGCGAGCAGGGGCCAACCCCCGAGCCGTGCGGGCAGTGCGAGAGCTGTGTCGCCCTGGCGCGGGGCGGGGCGGGCACCGTCGACGTCATCGAGATCGACGCCGCGAGCCACGGTGGGGTCGACGACGCGCGCGACCTGCGCGAGCGGGCCTCCTTCGCCCCGGCGCAGAGCCGGTACAAGGTCTACATCATCGACGAGGCGCACATGGTGACGCCGCAGGGCTTCAACGCGCTGCTGAAGATCGTCGAGGAGCCGCCGGAGCACGTGAAGTTCATCTTCGCGACGACCGAGCCGGAGAAGGTCATCGGCACGATCCGCTCGCGCACCCACCACTACCCCTTCCGCCTCGTCCCACCGGCCCGGCTGCAGGACTACCTCGAGCAGCTGTGCGCCAGCGAGGGCGTGGCGGTCGAGCCCGGGGTGCTCTCCTTCGTCGTGCGCGCCGGCGGCGGCTCGGTGCGCGACTCGCTGTCGGTGCTCGACCAGCTCATCGCCGGCAGCTCGGACGAGGGTCTGACCTACGAGCGGGCGGCCGCGTTGCTCGGCTTCACCGACGGCGAGCTGCTCGACGCGGTGATCACCGGCTTCGCCGCGGGCGACGCGGGGTCGGTTTACCGGCACCTGCACGACGTCATCGAGACCGGGCTGGACCCGCGCCGGTTCGTCGAGGACCTCCTCGAGCGGCTGCGCGACCTCATCGTCGTCCTCGCCGCCCCAGACGGAGCGCGCGCCATCCTGCGCGGGCTGCCCGAGGACCAGGTCGAGCGGATGCGACAGCAGGCGTCGGCCTTCGGCGCCGCGTCGCTGACGCGGGCCGCCTCGATCGTCAACGAGGGCCTCACCGAGATGTCAGGGGTCACCTCCCCGAGGTTGCAGCTCGAGCTCATCGCGGCCCGGGTCCTCCTGCCCGGCGCTGCTGGGGAGTCCGGGTACGCGGCGCGGATCGACCGGCTGGAGCGCCGGATGGAGGTCGGGGGCGTCCCGACGGCGAAGGGGGAGTCTGCCGCACCTCCTGCGTCGGCCCCGTCCCAGGCGTCGCCCGCCGATCAGCCGGTGCGATCGGGGGCGCCCGCTCCGAGCGGCGGCGCGCCCGCGGAGGCCGCTCGTCCCCAGCCGCAGGACGACGTGCCCGCCGCGTCCGCTGGGGGCCGCGACGACGATGCTCCTCCGACAGCCGGTGGTCCGAGCGCCGGAGCCCCTACGACCGGCAGCGGTCCGGACAGTGCCCCCGCTGACGACACCGGTGGTGGTGCCCCGGCCCGGGCCGGCGCTCTCGACGTGGACGCGATTCGCCGCGCGTGGCCCGACATCCTCGGGCGCATCTACCAGCGGCGCCGCGCCACGTGGACCTTCCTCTCCGAGCACGGGCAGGTGCTCTCCTACGACGGTCAGCGGCTTGTCATCGGGATCTCCACCACCGGGCTGGCCAATGCCTTCCGCTCCGGTTCGCACGCCGATGTCGTGCGCCAAGCCCTCATCGACGCGCTCGGCGTCGACGTGATGGTCGAGGGGATCCCGCACGTCGACGAGGGGACGGCCGCCGCCCCTGGGCCCTCGTCTGGTGCCGGGCGCCCGCCCGGTGCCGGATCCTCGGACGGGTCGGTTCCGGGCGGGTCAGGTCCCGCCGCGGCGTCGGCGCCCGGCCCGTCCGCGCAGGCGCCGGCCCGGTCCACCTCCCTAGCCGGCTCGCCCGCGCAGCGTCCGCCCGTCGCCAGCTCATCCGGCGCGAGCTCGCCCGGCTCCGACCCGTCCCGGTCCGATGGCCCGGGTGAGCGGCCGAGCTGGTCGAGCTCTGCGGCTGCGGGCGGCGCCCCCAGCTGGGCAACCGAGGACCCCTTCGCCAATGCGGGCCGCTCCAGCTCGGAGCCGGCGGGCGAGGACGCCCAGGCCCCTGCGGCCCCGGCTCAGGCCGGCCCGCCCGGAGGTGCAGCATCGACCGAGCCGTCGCCGACTGCGGCTGTGCCCTCCCGTGACCGGGGGGACGCCCTGGACGCGGCTGGCGTCAGCGCCGACGACGAGGACATCGTCGAGGCCGGCGAGGCCGGCCCGGCGGTCGTCCAGCGAGTCCTCGGTGGGACCGTGATCCGCGAGGACGAGGGCTAGGACGGGCCGACCGGCCCCGTGCGTGGCCCGAGGACAGCTGGCGTCGATGCTAGGTGGGGGCGGCACGGGCGCGTAGTGTCATGCCCGTGTTTGAAGGAGTGGTGCAGGACCTCATCGACGAGCTCGGACGCCTGCCCGGGGTCGGCCCGAAGAGTGCCCAACGCATCGCCTTCCACCTGCTCCAGGCCGACCCGCACGACGTTCAGCGACTGGTCCAGGCGCTCAGCGAGGTCAAGGCCAAGGTGGCCTTCTGCGAGACGTGCGGCAACATCGCCGAGGGCACCCAGTGCCGGATCTGCGCCGACCCGCGCCGAGACGCCACGGCGATCTGCGTGGTCGAGGAGCCCAAGGACGTCGTGGCGATCGAGCGGACCCGCGAGTTCCGGGGGCGCTACCACGTCCTCGGTGGCGCGATCAGCCCGCTGGACGGGATCGGGCCGGACGACCTGCGCTTCTCCGAGTTGATGGCCCGCCTCTCCTCGGGCGAGGTCACCGAGATCATCATCGCCACCGACCCCAACCTCGAGGGCGAGGCGACCGCGTCGTACCTGGCCAGGCTGCTCTCCCCCTTCGAGCTGAGGGTCAGCCGACTGGCCTCGGGCCTGCCGGTCGGCGGCGATCTGGAGTACGCCGACGAGGTGACCCTGGGGCGGGCCTTCGAGGGCCGGAAGCTGCTCAATGCCTGACGCCGAGCGTGATCTCGCGGACCGGCAGCACCGGTTGCTGGCCGACGAGTGCGCGACCGAGGCTCGCGCCTTCGTCGAGACCGTGGCAGGGGTCGCCGCCGACGGCGCGGCCGAGACCGCGCTCCCGCTCCTCCTGCTCGCGACCGGTCAGGTGCAGCTCATGGGTGCGCGCTTGGGCGCGATCGCCGACGTCGTCCCGGCCGAACGGTTCGAGCCGGACGCGGCCGAGACCGACATCGAGCCGCTGCGCGAGGGGATCGCGCGCCTCTTCGACGGGCTGGACGACTACGTCGACCTCGTCGACCCGGTGACCTCCGGCGAGGTGGCGACCGGCTCGCTCAGCGCCGACCTCGCGACCGTGACCGAGGCCCTGACGCACGGGCTGGCGCACCATGCCGACGGCCGCTGGTCCGAGGCGCTGTGGTGGTGGCAGTACAGCTATCTCTCGGTGTGGGGTGACCGGGCGAGCAGCGCCCACCGCGTGCTGCTCGGGCTGCTCGCGCACGTGCGGCTCGATGCCGATGCGAGCGAGGTCGCCGACGCCGAGTCCCAGGCGCTCGACGCGTAGGCGCCGGGACCGCACCCGGTGTGTTACCCGCGGGTAGAGCGACACGAGTGGGTCAACCTTGCCGTGCTGAGGCAGTGATCACGCCTCCGAGCGGATAGCCCTCGCGACTCGTGTCGTCGCTGCCGCGATGCGGCCCGCGACGCGGGCCGGCTCCTCCCGGCCCGGGTGCGAGCGGGGCCCGGCCAGTACACTGGGCGCAGTCCGAGGCTTGACCGCGAGCGAAGGAGCCGCGGCCGGCCGCCCCCCCTTCGCCACCACGGAGTGAGATCACTTGAGCCTGGTTGTCCAGAAGTACGGCGGATCCTCCCTCGCCGATGCCGAGAGCATCAAGCGGGTCGCCAAGCGCATCGTCGAGACCAAGAAGCGGGGCAACGACGTCGTCGTCGTCGTCTCTGCGATGGGCGACACGACCGACGACCTGCTCGACCTCGCCGACCAGGTGACCCCGCTGGCGCCGGCCCGTGAGCTGGACATGCTGCTCACCTCGGGCGAGCGGATCTCGATGGCGCTCGTCGCGATGGCCATCGCCAACCTCGGGCACACCGCGCGCTCTCTCACCGGCTCTCAGGCCGGTCTGATCACCGACGACACGCACGGCAAGGCGCGGATCGTCGACGTCACCCCCGGCCGGATCACCTCGGCCATCGAGAAGGGGCACATCGTTATCGTCGCCGGATTCCAGGGGGTCAGCGGCGACACCAAGGAGATCACCACCCTCGGCCGCGGCGGTTCCGACACCACCGCAGTCGCCCTGGCCTCCGCCCTGCAGGCCGACGTGTGCGAGATCTACACCGACGTCGACGGCGTCTTCACCGCCGACCCCCGCATCGTCAGCACCGCGTGCAAGATCGACCGGATCTCCCACGACGAGATGCTCGAGATGGCCGCCAGCGGCGCGAAGATCCTCCACCTGCGGTGCGTGGAGTACGCGCGCCGCTTCACCATGCCCATCCACGTCCGCAGCTCGTTCTCCGCCAAGGAGGGCACCTGGGTAGATTCGACCGACGAAGGAGAGACCGTGGAAGACCCGATCATCAGCGGCGTCGCGCACGACCGCAGCGAGGCCAAGATCACCGTGGTCGGCGTGCCCGACAGCCCCGGCATGGCCGGGCAGATCTTCCAGGCCGTGGCCGACGCCAAGATCAACATCGACATGATCGTCCAGAACATCTCGACCACCGAGTCCAGCCGCACCGACATCTCCTTCACCCTGCCCAAGACCGACGGGCAGACCGCTGTCGAGGCGCTCACCCAGCTGCGTGAGTCCATCGGCTTCGAGCAGATCCAGTACGACGACCAGATCGGCAAGCTGAGCCTCATCGGGGCGGGCATGCGCAGTCACCCGGGGGTCTCCGCCACCTTCTTCAAGGCGCTCGCCGAGGCGGGGATCAACATCGGGATGATCTCGACCTCCGAGATCCGGATCTCGGTCATCACGAGCAGCGACGAGCTCGACGACGCCGTCCGAGCGGTGCACAGCGCCTTCGGCCTGGACTCCAGCGAGGGCGAGGCGGTCGTCTACGGCGGTACCGGTCGGTGATCGTGTGAGTGCGGCTCCCACGGGCGCGGCGAAGGGGGATGCCCCCTGCGTCGCGATCGTGGGGGCGACGGGGCGCTTCGCCGAGGCGCTCGCGGCGGCGCTCTCGCTGAACCCAGACCGCTGGGGTGAGATTCGGCTGCTGAACCACCGCCTCACGACGCGGACTCTGAGCATCCGGGGCCGGGAGCAGACGATCGACCTGCTCGACGACGACGCCTTCAACGACGTCGACATCGCCTTGTTCAACCTCCCGGATGAGCTGACGCCGCGGTGGGCCGAACGTGCGGTCGCCGCTGGGGCCGTGGTCGTCGACGTCGGGCCGACCTACCGGCTCGAGAACGATGTGCCCCTCGTCGCCCCTGGCATCAACGACGAGCGGATCGCGGCGCGTCCCCGCGGGATCGTCTCCCTGCCCGGTGACGTGACCTGGTCGCTGGTCGATGCGGCTCACGTGCTGCACCGGGGCTGGGAGCTGCAGCTGCTCACCGTCACCGGTCTCGTCGCCGCCGACAGCCAGGCCGAGGAGGGCGTGCAGCGTCTGGAGGACGAGCTCGCCGCGGTGAGCAGGCGGCCCGGGGCCGGGCTAGTGCCGGGCGGAGTACGAGCCGCGACGAGCGATCTCGGGCCGGACTCGCCGTTCCCCGCCCCGCTGGCGATGAATGTCGTGCCCTGGGTCGGTGACGCAGCAGATCGGGGCTGGACCACTGCGGAGCGACGTCTGGAGGCGGAGATCCAGAAGATCCTCGAGATCCCGCACGTGCCGGTCATCGCTACCCTGGTGCAGGTCCCGGTGGTCTCGGCGCACAGCATGTCCATCCATGCGAGGTGTGCTCGCTCGGTCCAGCCGGAGAAGGTGGCGCGCGCGTTCGTGGAGGCACCGACACTCGTGGTCGTCGACGACGCAGAGCACGGCGAGGTCCCGACACCGGTCGATGTCGTCGGGATCGACCCGCGCTTCGTCGGGCGTATCCGGCAGCCAGCGGGACTGGGGCACAACGTCGAGCTCTTCCTCAGCTCGGATGCTGTGCGTCGCGGCGCGACCGCCATGCTCGCGGTCGCGGCCCGGATCTGACCCGGCTGCCCGCTCGTCTGGCTGCGTTCACGAAGGGGCAACCGGCATGTGGTCGGATGCTGCCGTCGACGGGCGTCGCGAGCGGGTGGGTCGATACGCACCTGTGACTAATGTGACGGATGTGAGCAATGGTGCTTGTGTGACAATTGTGACAACCGACGTGAGATGAAGGGGGCTGCACCGATGGCCGAGGAGCAGGGGAGGTGGACCGAGCGCCCCACCGCGGGCTACGAGGTCCTCCGGGTGGACGAGCTGGACCCTGCCGCGAAGCGTGAGCTGGCGCGCCGGCGCCGGCGCAGGGCCGTGATGTTCCTGACCCTTCCGGGACTTGTGCTCGCATCCGCGACGGTGGCGACGGCCTACAGCCTCGATCTTCTCGGCACATCCGAGCCGACCTGCGTCGCCGAGCGCGTCGTCGCGCCAGCCCGTGACTCCTTCACCATCACGCTCCTGAACTCCAACGACACCGACGGTCTGGCCGGGTCGGTCAGCCGCAGCCTGCAGGAGCGTGGTTTCGTCGTCGGCGAGGTCGGCAACGCCGACGACAACGTCTACGTCAAGGGGGCCGCGACGATCTACCACGGCGCCGACGGCCGGGACAACGCGGCCCTGTTGCAGCAGCAGGTCCCCGGGTCCAAGCTCTGGGCCGACGGACGGGCCGGCTCCGACGTGCAGCTGGTGCTGGGGTACGGCTACGACCGTCTGCGCGACGAGCCGGAGCCGCCGCCGCCGGCCCCGAGTGAGATCACCGTGTCGGTGTACAACACGACCTTCCGCGAGGGCCTGGCACAGGATGTCTCCGACGAGCTCGCGGAGCGTGGCTTCAAGCCCGGCGAGACGGGCAACGATCCGACCGGCGCGTTCCTCCCGGACGATGTCGCCATCATCCGGTTCGGACCGGACGGCGCGAAGGCTGCGAAGAGGCTGGACGACTACGTCGACGACGCGGTGCTGACCGAGGTGGACAACCGCGAGGGCGAGAGCATCGACCTCGTGCTCGGGAATCAATACGCTGGGCTCGTCCCCGTCACCGAGGTCCCCGAGGTCAAGCCCTTCGTCCGGCCCGCGGACCACATCGAGAGGCCGTGCACCACGTCATGACTGTCCAGACCGTCGCCATGCTCACCGCGGGCGGCCTCGCCCCGTGTCTCTCCTCAGCGGTGGGCGGTCTGATCCAGCGCTACACCGAGCTTGCACCGGATGCGCGGATCATCGGGTACGTGGACGGCTATGCCGGCCTGCTGACCGGACGTTCCATCGAGGTGACCGATGAGGTACGCGCTCATGCCGACCGACTCCACGACTTCGGCGGGAGCCCGCTGGGCAACAGCCGGGTGAAGCTGACCAACGTGGCGGACTGCGTGGAGCGCGGTCTCGTGCCCGACGGGTCCGACCCGCTTCAGGTCGCGGCCGAGCAGCTCCAGGCCGACGGTGTCGACGTGCTGCACACGATCGGCGGCGACGACACCAACACCACCGCCGCCGACCTCGCCGCCTACCTGGCGAGGCATGACTACGGGCTGCAGGTCGTCGGCCTGCCCAAGACCATCGACAACGACGTCGTCCCGGTCCGTCAGAGCCTGGGTGCCTGGACCGCGGCGGAGCAGGGCGCGATCTTCGCGCGCAACGTCCTCGCCGAGCACTCCTCCAACCCCCGGATGCTCATCATCCACGAGGTGATGGGGCGGCATTGCGGCTGGCTGACCGCCGAGACCGCACGCCGTCACCACGCCTGGGTCCAGCAGCAGCAGTTCGTCCCCGCGATCGGCAACGATCCCCGTCGGTGGGACGTGCATGCCGTCTTCGTCCCAGAGAGCCACGTCGACCTCGACGCCGAGGCAGAGCGACTCCGCGCGGTCATGGACGAGATCGGGTGCGTCAACATCTTCCTCAGCGAGGGCGCCGGCGTCGACGACATCGTCGCGCAGCTCGAGGCGCAGGGTGAGGAGGTGCCGCGCGACCCCTTCGGCCACGTCCAGCTCGACAAGGTCAACCCCGGGAAGTGGTTCGGCGAGCAGTTCGCCGGTCTGGTCGGGGCGGAGAAGGTCATGGTCCAGAAGTCCGGGTACTTCGCTCGCTCGGCTGCCGCCAACAGCGAGGACCTCGCGCTGATCAAGGAGTGCACCGATCACGCCGTCGATGTCGCCCTCGAGGGCGGGTCGGGGCTCATCGGGCACGACGAGGAGCGCGGGGACGAGCTGCGCGCGATCGAGTTCGACCGGGTTGCCGGCGGCAAGGCCTTCGACGCCGACGTCGCCTGGTTCACCGAGCTGAGGCAGGCCATCGGCCAGCCCTGAGCGGCCAGCGACCGCCCTCCCGGGGGCCGGTGCCCGTCACCTCCTTCGGGTGGGTTCGGGGCGGGGTCACCGGGATGGGGCAGGGTCGCGTGCGAAGCACGGCAGGATGGTCGAGGTGATCAGGTCGGCCGCGCTGTCGCTGTCGAGACGACCGGCGGTGATCTCGTCGGCGGCGCCGTGCAGCACGCTGTAGAAGGTCGCCACCATCCAGGTGGTCGGCAGGTCGGTGCGGAAGGCCCCTACGGCCTGCCCGCGCTCGATGAGGTCCTGCACCCGTCGCATGGGCCGGTCGTGCAGCTCGCGGATGCGTTCGGGCGGAAGGGTGCGCTGCGCGGCCACCAGGATGCTGCGGGAGCGGGCGATCAACGTCCAGGAGGAACCGATCAACCGGGCCAACCCGTCGCGCGCGTCACCACTGAGATCGACCTGGTCCAGGGTCTCCTCCGCTCGGGCCATCGAGCGGGCAAAGGTCTGGTCGACCAGCTCGAGGCGGCTGCCGAAGTGCCCGTAGAGCGTGACCCGCCCGACCCCCGCCGCCCGGGCGATCTCGGCAGTGCTCGCGTCCGGATCGAGGGCGAGGCAGGCCTGCGCGGCCTCCAGGATCGCAGCGACGCTGCGTTGGGCGTCGGAACGTCGAGCACGCGTGCTCTCCGACGTGCGTGCCTGTGAGTCGGTCACGGCGGCCCCCTTCCTGACGTATCTCGAACAGTGCTGTACAAGTTGGGGGTACCGGAGTAAACCGAACATGCCTGTTCACATTCACCTCGACGATGGAGGCCGCGGTGCATTCAGCTCCTGAGGTCCCAAAAACCAGCGCCGATGCGGCGCACCCTCGCCGCCCGGCACGTCCAGGCGTCCTCGTCCTCGGCGGGTCCGGGGCCGTCGGTCGCGAGCTACTGCGGCTACTGGACGGCACCGAGCACCGGGTCCTCGCGGCGTCCCGCCGCCGACCGACCGCGCTTGGCTCCGAGGTGGAGTTCCATGCCCTCGATGCCCGCGACGCCACGACACTGGCCGCCTTCGCAGCCGAGAGCCGGGTCGTAGTCGACGCCAGCGGCCTCGACGACCACGGCCAGATCGCGCGCACCGTGCTTGGCGCCGGCTGTCACCTGATCGACCTCAGCGCCGACACCGACCACCTCACCGCCCTGCGCCACCTCGAAGCCGAGGCCCGAGCTGCGCAACGCACCGTCGTCACCGAAGCCGGCCTCGCCCCAGGACTGACAAACCTGCTCGCGGCTGCTGCGCACGCCCAAGCACCCGCGATGGGATTCCTCGACCTAGACCTGGTGCTCGGACTCGGTGAGCAGCACGGCCCGAGCGCCACCCGCTGGATGCTCGACCAGCTCGCCGCCCCACCCCGCTCGTCATGCGTCGCTGCCGGCCGGCTTCGGTCACCGCACCCTGCACTGGGTCGACTTCGCCGAGCAACACACCCTGGCCCGCGACCTCGGCGTCGACGTCGTGTCCCGGATCGCGCTCGACCCACCCCAGCTCGGCGCCCTCACCGTGCGAGCCGCGCGCCTCCACGGCCTACGCCCCGCACTGCTCGCCTCCGCCAACACCGCACCCGCCCTCACTCGACGGGATTGGTGGCTCGCCGCAGCCACCACCTCCGACGGCACCCGGGCGTGGGCCAGCGGCCGACGGCAGAACGCCGCCACCGCCGTAGTGGCCGCCTGGGTCGTGAGCAGGCTGACCCACACCGAGCCCCCGCCCGGCGTTCACGCGCTGCACCACCTCACGGATCTGGCGGCCCTCGCGCCGTGGCTATTTCTTCACGGCATCGCGACCGCCCTCGACTGCGCCACCAAACCGGGGATGCCCGGGAGGTGGACCCGACCTCGTCGAACGCCGGACACTGGGCCCTCACCAGCGACCGAGACAACGCGCAACCAGGCGCTCCGGTAGGGGAACCTCGACCGGACACACCCACTCTCGACATGGGAGTCCGATAGCATGCCTGACGGGGTGTCCCGTAAGACCCGTCCGGTGAACTGTTCGGTGACGGGGCCTTATATGACACATTTAGAAGCATGTCCGCTTTGAAGGTCGGGTACGCCCGGGTCTCCACCGATGAACAGGACCTCACCGCCCAGCGCGATGGCCTCAGCGCTCTCGGTGTCGACGCGATGCGCATATACGTCGATCACGGACTGACCGGCCGCAATGCGGATCGCGCCGGGCTGCGGCAGGCGCTGGCGGCATGCCGGGCCGGTGACACGTTCGTGGTCACCAAGCTCGACCGGTTGGCACGTTCGGTGCGCGATGCTCACGAGATTGCCGATGACCTCGCGGCCCGCGAGGTGAAACTCAGCATCGCCGGGTCGGTGTATGACCCGACGGACCCGATGGGCAAGCTGTTGTTCAACGTGCTGGCGATGGTCGCCGAGTTCGAAGCCGACCTCATTCGCGCCCGCACCCGCGAAGGGATGAAGGTCGCCAAGGCCAAGGGCCGGCTGCGCGGGAAGTCTCCGAAGCTCACCCCACGACAGGAGGCTCACCTCGTCCACCTGCATGCCGCCAAGGAGCACACCGTGGGCGAGCTGGCCGAGCTGTTCAGCGTCGGCCGCTCCACGGTCTACCGTGCCCTTGAGCGCGCGCAGCGTGGCCGCGAGAGCCTCGTGCAGTAGGTGCGCGATGGACGCTGCGGCGCGGTGGCGCATTCTCCGGCTCCATGTGGAGGACGAGGTTCCGCTCGCGCGTCTGGCCCGCGAGTCCGGCGTCGGGCTGCGGACCCTGGAGCGCTGGCACGCCCGCTACCGGACCGACGGCTATGCGGGCCTGGAGACGGCCCCGCGAATGGACGCCGGCACCCACCGCTTGCCGACCGATCTCGTCCACGTGATCGAGGGTCTGGCGCTGAGCAAGCCGCGGCCGGCTATCGCCACGATCCATCGCAAGGTCACCGGCATCTGCGGCATCCACGGGTGGCCGGTCCCGTCCTATTCGGTGGTGTGGGAGATCGTGCGCGCCCTGGACCCGGGCATGGTCACCCTCGCCCTGGAAGGCGCGGCGTCCTACCGCGACAAGCACGAGCTGGTGCTGCGCCGGCAGGCGGAGTGGCCCAACGCGATGTGGCAGTCCGATCACACGATGCTCGACATCCTGGTAGTCGGCACCGATGGCAAGCCTGCCCGGCCGTGGTTGACGACCATCCTCGATGACTGCTCCCGAGCGATCTGCGGCTATACCGTCTTCCTGGGCGCACCGTCGGCGATGAACACCGCGCTGGCGCTGCGGCAGGCGATCTGGCACAAGGCCGACCCGGCCTGGCCGATGTGCGGCCTACCGGACGTGCTCTACGTCGATCACGGCAGCGACTTCATCAGCCACCAGCTCGCCGGCACCGCCGTCGACCTCCACATCCGGCTGATCCATTCCACCGTCGCCCGCCCCCAGGGCCGGGGCAAGATCGAGCGGTTCTTCGGCACCGTCAACACCGAGCTGCTGGCCAACCTGCCCGGATACATCGGCGAAGGCCAGCCTTGGCCAACACCGACACTGTCCCTGGCCGAGCTCGACACCGCCGTCGAAAGGTTCGTGGCCACCTACAACGACCGCACGCACAGCGAGATTGGCACCTCCCCGCGCAGCGCGTGGATCGCCGAGGGCTGGCTGCCCCGCATGCCCGAGAGCCTGGAAGCTCTCGACGGACTGTTGCTGAACGTGGCCAAGACCCGCGTCGTGCGCCGCGATGGCATCCGATTCCAGGGCCTGCGCTACGTCTCCCCGACCCTGGCCGGCTACGTCGGACAGTCGGTCGTGATCCGTTACGACCCTCGCGACATCACCGAGATCCGCGTCTTCGACCACGACGAGTTCCTCTGCAAGGCCGTCAACCAGGAGCACCACGACCAGAAGGTCAGCCTCAAAGAGATCCAGGCCGCTCGCAACGCGAGACGCCGGGCACTACGGGCCGGCATCAACGAACGCATCGCTGTCGTGGCCGCACACACCACCGAGACACCACCTCCCGCGGAGGAACCAGCGGCGGCGCAGACGCCGAAACGGAAGTTGAAGGTCTACAAGGAGGACCTGAGGTGAGCCAGCGCTTCATCGTCACCAAAGAACACCGCCGCTTCACCGAGTTCGCCGACGCCGTGCGCCGCGGCCACACCATCGGCCTGTGTTTCGGGCCGGCCGGAGTGGGCAAGACGCTCTCGGCGCGCCGCTACGCGCACTGGGACAAGGCCCACGATCTGCTGACCTACTGGGGGCCGCGCTCCGACGATGACGCCAAGATCTACGCCGCCCTGAACCGGAGCCGCACCGTGCTCTACACCCCCAGCGTGCTGACCACCCCGCGGACCCTGAAGGATGAGCTCAATCAGGCCATCACCCGCACCAACATCTGCATCGAACAGCACCTCGCGCCGCACGGCGACGTCACGCCCGAGACCTGGGGGATGGCGCCGCAGCAGGAACTACGTCGAGCTGATCATCGTCGACGAGGCCGAACGGCTTCGCCCCGCCGCCCTGGAACTGCTGCGCGACCGCTACGACCGAGACGACATCGCACTGATCCTGATCGGCATGCCCGGACTGGAGAAGCAGTTCAGCCACTACCCCCAGTTCTACAGCCGGGTCGGGTTCGCCCATCAATACCGACCCCTGGGTCAGGACGAACTGTTGTTCGTCCTGCAACGACACTGGCGCTCCCTCGGCAAGACCCTCGACCCCGAAGACTTCACCGACGCCCAAGCCATCGCCGCCATCGCGCGTGTCACCCGCGGCAACTTCCGGCTGCTCGAACGCCTCATCCCCCAGATCCAGCGCGTGCTGAAGATCAACGAACTCGACACCATCACCAACGATGTCATCGAAGCCGCCCAAAGCACCCTGGTCATCGGCGTCACCTGACCCCGGCCCGCCACGAAGCGTCTGAAGAACCCCGCCATTTAAACTCAAAAGTCACAGGACACGCATGGCCGGGGGCCGCGGCCTGCGGGTGTCTCACTTGACGATCCCCAACTGACACAGCCTCGTTCGCACGCTTAGCGACTCCGGGCTGCGTAAAACCACTTCAGTCCTCGCTGTATAGTTCAGCGCATGCTGACCATTGCTTCTCGCCTGGACGTGATGAACCGGTTGGGCCGCGCGCTGGCCGACCCGACCAGGTCCCGGATCATCCTGACGCTGCTCGACCGGCCGGCCTACCCGGCAGAGCTGGCCCGCGATCTGGACCTCACACGCTCCAACGTGTCCAATCATCTGGCGTGCCTGCGCGACTGCGGCATCGTTGCTGCCGAACCCGAGGGCCGCAAGACGCGCTACGAGATCGCCGATCCCCACCTGACGCAGGCGCTGACCGCCCTGGTTGACGTCACCCTCGCGGTTGACGAGAACGCCCCGTGCATCGATCCTGCCTGCTCGGTGCACGGATGCGACGCAGCAGAGGCGGGCGCGTGATCCTGGCTGCGGTCCTGCAGGCAATCGGCCTGTTCATCGCGACCAACATCGACGACATCATCGTGCTCTCCTTGTTCTTCGCCCGCGGCGCGGGCCAACGCGGGACGACCACCCGCATCTTGGTCGGCCAGTACGTGGGGTTCGCCTGCATCCTCGGTGCCGCTGTGCTGGTGACTATCGGAGCCGGAGCATTCCTGCCCTCAGCAGCTATCCCGTACTTCGGGCTCATCCCCCTGGCCCTCGGTCTCTGGGCTGCATGGCAAGCCTGGCGCGGAGACGATGACGACGATGACGCCAAGGTCACGGGCACGAAGGTCAGCGCGTGGACCGTCGCAGGAGTCACCTTCGCCAACGGCGGAGACAACATCGGCGTCTATGTCCCCGTCTTCCTCAGCGTGGAACCCATCGCAGTGGTCGCCTACTGCCTCGTCTTCCTCGCGCTCGTCGCGGTCCTGGTCGTAGTCGCCAAGTTCGTTGCCACCCGGCCGCCGATCGCTGAAGTCCTCGAGCGCTGGGAACACATCCTGTTCCCCATCGTCCTGATCGGCCTCGGCATCGTCATCCTCGTCAGCGGAGGAGCGTTCGGTCTCTGACGGAGCCAAAGCGAACGAGAGAGGTCGCCAGGCTCGACGCTCCGGTATAGGGATCCCTGTGCGGGTTCATGCTGCGCAGCAGGAGAGTTTGGTGATGTCGGTGGTGAAGGTTTGGGCGGTGAGTTTGAGGCCTTCGGCCATGGTCAGGTAGGGGCTCCAGAGGTTGGCGACCTGGTCGGTGGTCATGCCGGCCTCGAGGATGTAGACGCCGGCGGCGGCGAGGTCACCGGCGTCCTGGGCGAGGGCGGTGATGCCGATGATGCGGCCGGTGTCGGCGTCGGTGACGATCTTGATGAGCCCGCGGGTGTCACGGTTGACGATGGCGCGCGGGACGTGCGCCAGGGGCAGGACGCGGCTGTCGCAGCGGATCCCGGCAGTGCGGGCCTGCCGGTCGGTCATTCCGACGGAGGCCAGGGCGGGGCTGGTGAACACGACCCGGGGCAGGTGGCGGTAGTCGACCTCCCGGCCGGCTCCGGTGAGGGCGTTGTCGGCGACCAGGGCGCCGTGGGCCGCGGCGACGTACACGAACTGCGGGTGGGCGGTGACGTCACCCGCGGCCCAGATCCGCGGGTTCGTGGTGCGCAGGTGGCTGTCGATGATGACCTCGCCGCGCTTGCCGGCGCGCACGCCGATGGTGTCGAGGCCGAGCGTGCCGGTGACCGGGCGGCGGCCGGTGGCAACGAGGAGCTCGGCCGCGCGGAGCTCGTGTGAGCCGTCGGCGGTGGTGGCGGTGACCGTGACCTCGCCGGTGGCCGGGTCGCGGCGCACCGCGGTGGGCACCGCGCCGCGGATGATCTCGATGCCTTCGTCGGCGAGGATTTCTTCCAGGGCGGTGGCGGCCTCGGGTTCCTCGTGGGAGGCCAGCCGTGAGCGGACGAGCATGGTGACCTGGGCACCGAGGCGGGAGAAGAGCTGGGCCTGCTCCATGGCGACGTAGCCGCCGCCGATGACCAGCAGCGACTCCGGGACGTGGTCCAGCTCCATCGCGGTCGTCGAGGTCAGATAACCGGCCTCCTGCAGGCCGGGGACCGGCGGCGCCCAGGGCGTGGAGCCGGTAGCGATGAGGTGGTGCGCGGCCCGGACGGTTTCCGCCGTGCCGTCCGGGCCGGTCACGCGGAGTGCCGGCTCAGTCGGTGTGCCGACGAAGGTGGCCTCGCCGGGGTGGAGGGCCCACCCGTACTCGGCGGCCAGGGCCGCGTACTTCTCGCTGCGCAGCGATCCGACGAGCTTGTCCTTGCCGGCGACCATGGCGGGCATGTCGACCGGTGGGGCGTCGGGGAGTGGCAGACCGGGGAACCGGGCGGCGTCGAGTGTGACGTGGCGGGCCTCGGCGGCCGCGAGCAGGGCTTTGGAGGGCACACACCCGGTGTTCGCGCAGGTACCGCCGATGGTGCCGCGCTCGATCATCACCACCCGCTTGCCCAGGGTGGTGGCGCGGATCGCGGCCGCGAACGCCGCCCCACCGGACCCGATCACTGCCAGGTCATACGACCTGCCCTTGTCCGTTGCCGTCATAAGTCCTCCCTTGTTGCCGCGCCTCAGGACCAGGATCGACCTTCCAGTGCACTGGAAGGTCAAGGCAGAATGAGTGGCATGCGGATCGGTGAGGTGGCTCAGGCGTCGGGCACGACAGCTAAGACCCTGCGGTACTACGAGGACGTCGGACTCCTCCCCGACCCCGACCGCAGCCCGGCGGGGTACCGGGACTACGGCCCCGAGGTGCTCGACCGGCTGCACTTCATCCGCCGGGGCCAAGCCGCCGGGCTGACCCTGGCCCAGATCGGCCAGGTGCTGGCCATCCGAGACCGGGGCCAGGCCCCCTGCCAGCACGTCACCGACCTGCTCGACACCCGCCTCGCGGTCATCGACCGGCAGCTCGCCGAGCTCGCGCAGCTACGCACCACGATCGCCATCCTGCGCGAGCACGCCACCACCGGCGACCCGGCCACATGCTCCCCCGAGGACGTCTGCCGCTACCTGTGACCCGCGAAGGTCACCGGCCCGTGGCACCATCGCGACATGGCCGATGACACCCAGCAACGATGCTCGTGCTGCGGCCGCCAGCGGCCACGAAGGTCGCTCCACGCACTCGGGAGCGAACCGGCCTACATCTGCCGAAGGTGCGCGCTCTGGGTCGCCCTTCACATCGCTCGCGACTGAACGACTCCGCCCGCAACGCGGGCACGCCGCCGGCCGCGGCGAACATCGTCGGATGGTGCGCGAAGGAACCAAAGGGCGCGAATGACGACCAATCATCACGCCGCCAGCGCGATCGCGGGCGCCCGTTGCCGCACTCCTCATCCGACGGTCTGAGCTCCACCGCCTGGCAGCGGTCCGAAGCCTGGAGAGGGCATCGGAGCCGGACGGGACCCCCTAACGCTCTGTCAACGGCCAGTTGGAAGTCCCCGGTTTTGGCCAGGTGGAAGTCCCCACCCTCTGCGGGGTTGATCAGGGGGTGGGTTGCTCACCTCCTCGGCGTTGACGGGCTTGGCGCATGCGGTAGGACTGGCCGTTGGTGACCACGGTGGTGGCGTGGTGCAGCAGCCGGTCGAGCATGGATACGGCGGTGGTGTGCTCGGGCAGGAACCGTCCCCAGTCCTCGAAGGAGTGGTGTGAGGCGACGCCGAGGGAGCGGCGTTCGTAGGCGGCGGCGACGAACCGGAAGAGCAGCTGGGCGCCGGTGTCGTCCAGCGGGGCGAAGCCGATCTCATCGACCAGGACGACATCGTTGCGCAGCAGGGCCTCGATGGTCTTGCCGACGGTGTTGTCGGCAAGGCCGCGGTAGAGCGTCTCGATGAGGTCGGCCGCGGTCACGTACCGGACCCGGTGCCCGGCCAGGACGGCCGCGTGACCAAGTGCGATGAGCGTGTGCGACTTGCCCGTCCCCGCGGGGCCGATCAGAGCCACGTTCTCTCTGGCCCTGACCCACTCCAGGGACGTCAGGTACGCCCACGTCGGCGCCGGGATCGAGGACGCGGCCAGGTCGAACTCCTCGATCGTCTTGAGCACCGGGAAGGCCGCGGCCTTGATGCGTGCTCGTTCGTTGGAGGCGTCCCGGGCGGCGATCTCAGCCACGACCAGGGCCCGCAGCACCTCCTCCGGTGTCCAGCGTTGGGTCTTGGCCGTGATGAGCAGCTCGGGGGCGAGCTGACGCATCGCGGCCAGCTTCAACCGGCGCAGCCCCGCGGTCAGGTCCGCGTCCAACGGTGGTGCGGTGGTGCTCACGAGGACACCGCCTTGGTGGCCGGGGCGTACTCGGCCAGCGACCGCCCCGTACTGGTCGGCAGGTCGATGACTAGCGCGTCCCCGGCCGGGCGCGGGGTCGGGACGCCGGTGCCGGCGGCCAGGATCGAGCGGACATCGCTGGCCTTCCACCGACCAAAGGCGGTGGCTCGCTCCAGGGCTGCGACCATCGCGGCCTGTCCGTGGGCGGCGGTGAGGGTGTTCAGCTCGGCCAGCTCTGGACCCAGGCGGGTGTGCCCGGCGCCGGCGGCACCGGCGATGAACGCCTCCGCGGCCGCACCGAGGGAGCAGAAGTCCTTCTCCGCCGCGCTGCGCGGGCGGATCGCCCGCACCGGGACCGGTGGGCGAGCACCTCCGTAGTGCTCATCGAGGACCGAAGCCTCACCCGGGCCAACGAGGGGGTGCTCGGCGTGGACCTCCCCGGTACCGACGTCCAGGATCAGCACCCGGGCGCCGTCGACGAGGACACCGACCTGGGTGCCGATCAGCGCGGTGGGCACCGAGTACCGGGCCGAACCCAGGCGGATCGTGGACAGCTTGTCGACCTTGCGCCTCACCGGTGCTGGCCCGATGAGCGGGCGCAGCGAGGGCAGCTCGGTGAGCAGGTCCACCTCCTTGGCCAACCGTTGGTCCGGGACGGCGGCGATCTCTGAGTGGAGCGCGGCGTTGACCGCCGCACACCAGTCCGCCGCGCGCTGGTTGGCGCCACCGAGGTCGGCCAGAACCCGGGCGGCGCCGGCGGCCAGGTCCCCGGAACCGGCATGCTCGAGGATGAGCGGGCGGGCCAGGTCGTCCTTGCCGTAGCGGACGAGGGCCTCCACGATCCCCTTGGACTCCGGGTCCGCCGCCTCGCAGAAGTCAGGCCGGAACCGGTAGTGCGTGGCGAAGCGGACATAGTCGGGCGTGGGCACGACCCGGTTGGCGACCACCCCGCCCTTCAGGCACCCCATCCGGTCGGCGAGGACGACCTTGGGTGTGCCGCCGAGGACCTCGAAGCACTCGGCCAGCATCGCCATCGTCGTCGCGGCCTTCTCATCAGCGGCGAAGCGGACGAACCGGAACCTTGACCAGGCCAACACCGCGGCGAAGACGTGCACGCCGGCGATCACGCCCCAGTCGATGACCAGGTGCTCACCCGGGGACCACGACGCCGGCCGGTGGGTCCGCCCGTGCTGGGCCCGCCACCCCTTCTTCTCCTGGGCCACGAGGCGGCGGAAGTTGCGGGCCGAGCCGGTGTACCCGGCAGCGCGGGCCCTGGGCAGCAGCCGCTTGGCACTGATCCGGCCCCTGGTGTCCTTGACGTCCTGGGCCACGAGCGTGCGCACGTCCTCGTAGTTCGCCGGCCGCGGTGCACGCACCGGACGGTCCTGGCCCGCGGCGTGACGCTCCACGACGCGCTTGACGGTCTTGTGCGTGGTGCCGCAGATGTCCGCGGCTCCTCGGTAGGTGCCGACCTTCTGGTAGACGGTGATGATGTCCAACTCTTCCCTCATGTTCTTCAATGGAGCTCCCTGGGCGGTGCGGTGACTGGCTAGACACCGCCACCGTCCACCGCCAAGGGGCTCAGCTCATGGACGACACGAGCAGAGGGTGGGGACTTCTACCTGGCCACCAGCGGGGACCTCACATGGCCACCAGCGGGGACTTTGTCACGGCCGTGGACACGCTCAGTGGTCCGCCCTCGCAGCGGTTGCGGTCGGTCCAGTTGTCCGTCCCGTAGGAGGAACCCGTTGCGGAGGCGGTGCAGGTCATCGGCGGAAACCCACGCCCGAATGTTCGCAAGACCGCCCGAGAAGGGTTGTCCGGTGACGGTGCGTCATATGGGACGGCCTGTCGTCCCGTAAACGAACGATTCCGCTACAGCGATGACGAGGGTGCGTTGCCCTGTTGTGGCTTGCGCCACCACGGGCTCCGCTGGCTGGATGGTGCTGGACGGGTGTAAGACCCCGGTCTTCAGGTACGTGGGGGCAGGCGAGGGCACTTTGACTGACGTCGCTGTCAGCGTGCAGCAGTACGAGCCTGCGGTGTGATGCCTGTCTTCACCAGTGCCTAAGCGTTAGCGGGTGGTCGCCTCCTCGCGGCAGGGGGCGAGGGTGGCCCTTCCGCCTACGCACGCCATGCCAGTGTCGACGGCCACAACTATCGTCAGCTCATGCTTCGACGACTCGATGTGAAGAACCCGTGGCGGTCATTGACGCCCGGCTTCTGGCCTGCCGACGCGCCCCTGGGCAAGGGCACGGTGATCTACGGTCACAACGGCAGCGGCAAGTCCACCCTTGCGGAGCTATTGCTTGATCTTTCCGGGCAGAGTGCGGCCGCGGAGGTGCTGTGGGAGCCGAAGGACGGCCGGACCCAAACGGTGCGCTCGGGCACCCCGTGCCCATCACCGGCCATGGCTGTGTTCACACGCAAGTGGGTGCAAGCGAACCTGGACCAGTTCCTGGCGGGCGAGAATGCCGACGCCATCGTCACTCTGGGCGAGGCGGCCATCGGCGCCAAGGAGGAGGAAGAGCGCCTCGCTGGCGAGATCGAGCGCCTCCGAAGTGAGGCGGACAAGGTCGAGGGCGCGAGGGGCAAAGCCGAGAAGAAGGTCACCGAGTTGGCCCGCGCGGTGCAGGACCGTCTAATCACGGAGTTGCAGCGCTTCGACTACAACCACTACACGAAGAGCCGCTTCTCGGTGAGCAAGGTCAGCGACCTTCTGCGGACTCCCCGGACCGATTTTCCCGACCTCGCCACGCACACCGAGGCCTTGCTGTGGCTTGGCGAAGACGCACCCACTGCCGTCCCCACCCTTGCGCCTGCCCCGTCCCTCGCTGAAGAGCTTGAGCCCCTCGAAGAGCTGCTTGGCCGCACGCCCACCAGCGTCACGCTGGCAGAGCTGGAGGCTGACGCAGCGGCTCAGGCGTGGGTCGAGCGCGGGCAAGTGCTGCATCGGGAACGCGAACACTGTCTCTTCTGTGAGGGCTCCATTGATGAGGAACGGCGCCAGCAGCTCGCCCGCCACTTTGACGAGAGTTGGTTACAAATCCGCAGTGAGAGCCAACGACTGCTGGACAGCGTGACACGGCACAGGAACGCCCTGACAGCTTGGCCCGCTTCCCTTCCTGCACCCGAAGCACTGGCCAGTGACCTGCGGGCGGCCTACCAGCATGCCGTCAAGGTAGCCAAGGCCGAAGTCCAGGCACAGGTGGAGCGACTGGAGCGAGTCGAGACTGCCCTCAAGGAGAAGATTTTGGATCCCAACAGCACCCCACCCCCGCCGGACATTGGCGTTGTGCCAAATTCTGTACCCACAACGGTCCTCGTGGAAGCGGTGACACAGCACAACGAGCAGGTCCATCGCCACGACGAGCTGAAGACTGAGCGCCTCAAGCTCGTCTTCGACCACATCGTGGGCTCCGACAGCCGGAAGTTCCGGGACCTGGAGGAGGAGGCGGGCGCTGCGAAAAACAAGCTGGACGTGGCTACGCACGCTGCGTCGCTGGCGGAGAAGGCGCTTGACCGCCTACAGCAGGAGTCCTTCACCACTAAAGAGATGGCGGATCAGCTGACGGCCGACCTGGCTCGCGTCTACGGAAAGCACCACCTCACCATCGCCGTGACCGGCGATGGGAGGTCCTACTCGTGCCGGCGCGGAGACGAGCCGGCGACGAACCTCAGCGAGGGCGAGCGCACCACACTGTCACTGCTCTACTTCCTGCGGAATCTCGAGGATCAGAAGACCCGCGGCGTCGAGCCGAAAGACCGCATCGTCGTCATTGACGACCCTTCCAGCTCGCTTGACCGCGAATCATTGTTTGCCACCCATCAGTGGCTCATCAGCACGCTGAAGGAGTTCGGTCAGTACATCGTACTCACCCACGACTTCAACTTGCTGCGCCTGTTCATCACTTCTCACCGCAACAAGTGGAACGACTCTGCCAAGCAGATCGGGAAGCAGGACGCCGCCGAGCTCCACTTCCCGCGCGTCTCGTTCCTGGAACTATTCGCCGCCACCGTTGACGGTGAGCGGTCCTCGAAGATGGGGCCGCTCCCGAACCTGCTTCGCAATAGCACGACCGAGTACGGCTACCTCTTCCTGATGGTGATGAAGGGGATCAAGGATGCGGACGACCACGATCACGAACGCCTCTTCCTACTTCCGAACGCAGTGCGTCGGGTGCTGGAGGTCTTTGCCAGCTATAAGGCTCCCCACCGCCCGAACTTCCTGCAGCAGCTGGAGTATCTCGTCACGGAGCAGCCGTCCGAACCCCACCGCGACGTGTACGACTTCTGCAACCGCTTCTCGCATGGCGAGGGCCCAGAGACGGTCGAGGTGTTGGACGCTCGCGCCGTCCAGGGAGATATTCGGCGCTGCATGCAGTTCCTGCGTTCCGTCGACCCGGACCACTTCAACAAGATGTGTGAGGCAGTGAAAGTCGACCCAGCGGTGCTGGACTAACTGCGACCTAGCCGGCCTCCACGAACGGGACGAGTTGCTCAGGTATCTCGGCCATCGTCACCGCACACGACCTCAGCGGACTTGACCCAGGTGTGCCGGCTCGTCGTTGAGGCGTTCGAGCGACTGCTCCACTGACGCTGACCCATCTCGATGCGCCGTTGGTCGGTGTAACCTGCGCGCACTATAAGTGCGTATAAGAAATAGCCGATAATCCACGTTATGTAAAGTAAATCCAGAGGGCCGCACGCCTGCATCGACCCATCCCCCCCCGAGGTGCCTCGAGTGTCCGACCACGCCACCCAGCGCTGACTGTCCAGCTCCGCGCCGTGCTCATGGTGGACACCATGGCTCACGGCGGGTCGAACAGGTGTCCGGTCCAGGCGTCACGACCAGGTGGTGCTCACGCCCATGAGTGCGACGACGTCCGGCTCGAACCTCAGTTCATGCGGGCTCCAGCAGTCGTCCCGCAGTGCGGTTGCCCTTGCGCATCGTGCCGATAGCCCGGGCCCTCGTCGGGCTGCAGATGTGGTGTCCGGAACGCCGGTGACCGGCGAGCCTGTCCAACTCGGCTCAGCGGCCAACTGGTGAAGCACCGGTCGCCTACAACTGGCCATTGACACCTACCGTGTGCTTGCAGGTTGCCGCTGTACCTGCGGTGCCCCGGTTCTGGTTGCCCCGCCGAGGCGTGGTTCATCCGTCGCCCGGGGCCGCGGAGTCGCGGGGACCGGGTCGTTGCAGTCTTCGGAGAGGTATCGCATGTCCCGTGCTGAGCCAGCCGAGTTCGTGGTGGACCGGCAGGTCTGGACCAGCTATCGACCCTTCCTGGTCCTCGGGTCCGTGGGGGTCGTGCTGGGTGGGTTGCTCGCTGCCGTCACAGGGCCTCTGGCGCTGCCCATGGGGTCATGGGCAGCTGCCTACCTCGTGCTAGTGGTCGGGGTCGGCCAGATCGTCCTTGCTGGCGGTCAGGCGTTCGTGGGCGGGTCGGACCTGGCGTCGTGGCGAGTCTGGTCCGAGGTCATGGCGTGGAACCTCGGTAGCGGCATCGTTCTTGTCGGTGGTATGCCCGGGATCCCCGTGGTGGTCGCCGTTGGGGGGCTGGTGCTGCTGGCGGCCCTCGTGATCTTCGCGACCGCGGTGCGTGGCGGGGGAGCAGCCGTGGGCCTGTATCGCTTCTTCACGCTCTTCCTCGCGGCGAGCGTGGCCGTCGGGGTCGGACTCTCTGCCGTACGCCACGGATAAGCCGCCCCTGGCGTGATGGCCCCCACCTTGGATCAGGCGCCTGTGTGGGCCCCGGGTGATCCACGGCGAGGCAGCCGTCGCCGTGGTTGCCAGAAGAGCCCAACGGCGACGACGAGGGCGGCGGCGGGTACGACCCAGGGGCCGGTGTGGACGGCGAGGGTCTGCTCGGTGCGCACCGGCAGCTGCCCCAGCAGGGTCGCCTGGGTGTACGGGTCGCTGCGTTGGTGAACGACTCCGTCCGGGGTGATGAGTCCGGAGACACCGACGTTGCTGACGTGCGCGACGGAGCGGCCGTACTCGACCGCCCGGACCCGGGAGATGGCCAGATGCTGCACGGACTGGTCTCCCTCGCCGAACCAGGCGTTGCTCGTGGGGACCACGAGCAGCTGCGCGCCGCCGGTGACGAGGTCGCGCACTGCCCGGTCCACGACGATCTCGAAGCAGATGGCCAGGCCCAGGTCCACGGGCCGGCCGTCGGCAAGCGGCACCGGCACCACGCCGGGGCGGTCGCCGGCGCTGAGGTCGACGATCCGGTCCACCCACGGGCTGAGGTGCCTCAGGAGCGGGCGCAGCGGCATGACCTCACCGAAGGGCGCCAGATAGATCTTGCTGTACGTCTGGTCGAGCCCTAGCCCGGGCAGGTAGCTGAACACCATGTTGGCGGGTGGCCCGGCACCGCCCTGTCGGGACAGGCCACCGAGCACCAGCGGGGCGCCGACGGCTTCCACTGCCGCCATGATCTGGTCGGTGGCCGCCTGGCCGACCCGCGGGTCCAGCGGGTCCAGGTCGGTGGCGCCCTCGGGCCACACGACCAGGTCCGGAGCCGCAGTCTGGCCGGCGTCGACACGGGCCGCTAGCTCGTGGGTGCGGTCGGCATACCGGTTGAGCATCGTCCCCGGCTCGGCGGTCAGGGTCCGGGTGTACCCCTCGGGGATGTCTCCCTGGAGCGCGGCCACGCGCACCGGCTCTCCCCCGGTCGGGCGGGGAACCAGCACCGGCCCGACCACCAGGACAGCGGCAGCAACCAGCGCTCCGGTGGCCCTGCCCAGGTGCGTGCGCCCAGGTGCGAGGAACCGCTGCACGGCCACGGCGAGCAGACCACCGGTCAAGGCGAGGAGGAAGCCGAATCCCGGGACTGCCAGGAGGCTGACGGCGCCGAGCATCGGTGAGTCCGCCTGGCTGAAGCCCAGCCGTGCCCAGGGAAAGCCGCCGAACGGGGTGACCGAGCGTGCCCACTCCATCAGTACCCACGCCGCGGCACCGACGACGGGGCGGACCGCGCCCGTGCGCTGCAGCAGCGTCAGCAGCACGCCGAGGGCGGCCGGGTAGAAGGCGGAGGCCACGCTCATGGCAAGCCAGGCCGGAGCGCCGGCGTAGGTGCCGGCCCAGGTGAACATCGGCGTGAACCAGGCCAGTCCCAACAGCAACCCGGACAGCGCACCGACCCACCAAGACGCCCCGGCCGTGGCCAGCGCGAGCGCAGCGCACCCGACGATCGCCAGCCACCACACGTCGTTCCCCGGGAACGCCAGCCACAGGGCGGCACCGCCCAGCAGACCGAGCAGCATGCGTGCCGCGAGCACCAGCAGGAAGTATCCATGGCCCGTCCGGACCGGACGGGCCAGCCTATGCATGGGCGGCGTGCTCGCGTTCGGCGTGGTGCGGGGGTTCGAGCTGGATGGTGGAGTGCTCGATGCTGACGGTGAAGTGGGCGGCGACGCAGTCCTGGAGCTGGGCGAGCATCTCGGCGGCGTGGCCGTCGGTGAAGCACTCCTCGTCGAGGACGACGTGGGCGGTCAGCACGGGCAGTCCGGTGGCGATGGTGGAGGCGTGCAGGTCGTGCACGTCCTGAACGTGCGGGACGGCGAGCAGGTGGGCACGGACGTCGTCCAGGTCCAGACCCTTGGGGGTCGACTCCAGCAGGATGTGGCCGGCCTCGCGCAGGATGGCGATCGCCCGGGGCACGATGAGGGCGGCGATGACCATGCCGGCGATCGCGTCGATGCGGACCCACCCGGTGGTCGCGATGACGATGGCGCTGATGATGACGGCCACGGACCCGAGGGCGTCGTTGACGACCTCGAGGAACGCGGCGCGCATGTTCAGGTTCGCGGCCCTACCGGTGCTGAGGACCAGCATCGAGGCGATGTTGCCGGCCAGGCCGACGATGCCGAAGAGGAGCAGGCCGGTGGAGCTGACCTCGTGCGGTTCGTAGAGCCGCCGTACGCCCTCGACGAAGGCGTAGATCCCGACCCCGAGGAGCACGGTCGCCTGGGCGCCGGCGGCGAGGACCTCTGCACGGCGGAACCCCCAGGTCCGGGCCGGGGTGGGTGGGCGCAGCGCCAGCGACGCGGCGACCAGTGCCATGGCCAGCCCGGCGGCGTCGGTGAGCATGTGCCCCGCGTCGACCAGCAACGCCAGGGAGCCGGTCCACACGGCACCGATCACCTCGGCGACCAGGATGGTCGCGGTGATCGCGAACGCGACCGCCAGCCGGCCCCTGTGGCTGGTCCCGACGCCGTGGTCGTGACCGGCGCTCATGCAGTCGCTCCTTCCAGACGGGCGGGATCCGCCGGGGAGGCGGTCAGGGTGGGCAGCTGCCGGGTGCGTCCGGCGCGGACGCCGTTGGCGATGACCAGGACCTCGGCCAGCTCGTGGACCAGCACCACGGCTGCCAGGCCAAGCACACCGAACAGGGCCAACGGGATGAGGACCGCGATCAGGACCAGGGACAGCACGACGTTCTGCAGCATGATCGTCCGGGTGCGGCGAGCGTGGTCGAACGCCAACGGCAGCAGCCGCAGGTCATCGCCCATCAGGGCCACGTCGGCGGTCTCGATCGCCACGTCGGTGCCCATGGCGCCCATCGCCACGCCGACGTCCGCGGTCGCCAGCGCTGGTGCGTCGTTGACGCCGTCGCCGACCATCGCGGTCGCGCCGTGGGCGCGCAGCCCGGTGACGACCTTCGACTTGTCCTCCGGGCGCAGGTCGGCGTGCACCTGCTCGATCCCGGCCTGGGCGGCCAGCGCTGCGGCGGTGGCGTGGTTGTCGCCGGTGAGCATGGCCACGGTGTAGCGGCGGTCGCGGAAGCGGGCGATGACCTCGGCGGCCTCGGACCGCAGCTCGTCCCGGACGGCGATCGCGCCGACCGGTTGACCGTTGACCTCGACCACGACCGCGGTCGCCCCCGCCCGCTGCATACTGATGACGTCCCCGGACAGGGTGCCCGGGTCGACCCAGTCGGGCTTGCCCAGCCGGACCCGGGCACCGTCCACGGTCCCGACCAGCCCGGCGCCGACCACCGCGTCGACGTCCTGCGCGGCAGGCGCCCGGTCGGCGGCGGCCAGGATCGCTGCGGCGAGCGGGTGCTCGCTGCGGGCCTCCAGCGCGGCCGCCCAGGCCAGCACCTGCTCCCGGTCGGTCCCGGCGCTGGTGGCGACGTCGACCACGGCCGGCCGGTTGCGGGTCAGGGTGCCGGTCTTGTCCAGGGCGACGGTGCGCACCCTGCCCAAGGTCTCCATGGCGGCGCCACCCTTGACCAGGATCCCGCGGCGGCTGGCGGCCCCGATCGAGGCGACGCTGGTGACCGGCACCGAGATCGCCAGCGCGCAGGGAGAGGCGGCGACGACCATCACCAGGGCCCGGTGCACCCACACCGACGGGTCGCCCAGGAGCGCGCCGAGAAGGGCCGTCAGGCCTGCGGCGACCAGGATGCCCGGCACCAGCGGGCGGGCGATCCGGTCGGCCAGTCGCTGGGTGGCGCCGCGGCGGGACTGCTCGGCCTCCACGACGTGCACGATCCGGGCCAGCGAGTTGTCCTGCGCGGTGGAGGTGACCTCCACCTCCAGGGCGCCGGTGCCGTTGATCGACCCGGCGAAGACGTCCTTGCCCGGCCCGGTCTCCACCGGCATGGATTCACCCGTGATGGCCGAGGTGTCCAGGGCGCTTCGACCGGTCCGCACGGTCCCGTCGGTCGCCAGCCGCTCCCCGGGCCGCACCACCATCACGTCGCCGATGACCAGCTGTGCCGGGTCCACCACGAGCTCCCGGCCGTCGCGGAGCACGCTCGCCTCCTTGGGCACCAGGTCCAACAGCGCCCGCAGGCCGTGCCGGGTGCGGGCCAGGGAGTACTCCTCCAGGCCCTCGCTCAGGGAGAACAGGAACGCCAGCGCAGCAGCCTCCTCGACCTGCCCCAGCAGGGTCGCCCCGACCGCGCCGATCGTCATCAGCAGACCCACGCCGAGCTTGCCGCGCGCCAGACGGCGCAGCGCACCCGGCACGAACGTGGAGCCACCCACGAGCAGCGCCGCCGCGGCGAGCACAAGCTCGACGGTCTCCCATCCCCCGAGCCCGGCGAGGAACCCGGCCAGCAGCAGCGCACCGGAGGCCAGACCCAGCTGCACCTCCCGCACCTGCCACAGCCGGGTCGCCGGCTCCTCGACCTCTCCTGCTCGAGCTGGTGGGGCGACGGGAGCCTCGCATCCGCACGCGTCCACCGCCACCTCCCGCTGCGGCGTCTGCGGCCCGCTCACGCCCCCGCCTCCTGCCCGGCGTGGGGGCGCAGCTGCTCGGGGGCCGGGTTCCCCGCGGTCCCCGCGCCGTAGTTCGGGCACAGCGCGACCGCATACCCCGACGTCGCGAGCAGGCGCTCCGCCGCGTCCAGCACGTCCAGCAGCTCCGGAGCACTGGTCAGCGAGAACATCGAGGCCCGGCCCTCCGGGCGCGAGACCACCAGGCCGCAGTCTCGCAGGCAGGCCAGGTGCGCACTGACCGTGGACTGCGCCAGCCCCAGGTGCTCCGTGAGGTCGCGCACCTTGTGCTCCCCCAGCGTCAGGTGCTGCAGGATCGCCAACCGTGACCGGTCTGACAGACCGTGGAACAGCGCGGCCGCCACGTCGAGCCCTTCAGCTCGGGTGCCGTCGCCTGGCGCGGGTGCGCTCTGTGATGTCATCGTCATGCGCCGATCATAGCCGGATGCCGGCCGTCCCGGCGCCTGAGCCGCGGCAAGCGTCCTAGGCGAGGGTGATCCAGTAGTCCCAGAACCGGACGGCGATCAGAGCCGCGACCACCAGGCACCATGTCGTGACGATCGTGACGGCGTAGTCTCCGACCCACCGTGGAAGCGCCCCGGCGCGGGACCACCGGGCCAGTACCGCGACGAACGCGGCCACGGTGACGACCCAGACCACCATGCAGTACGGGCACAGCGCACCGATGCGGTGGACGCTCTGGAAGATGAGCCAGTGCACGAACACCGTGCCCAGCGCCGTACCCGCGGTCAGGCCGATCCAGTACCAGGACGGCAGCCGGGCGCCGCTGATGATCGTGACGGCGACGGTGACCAGGGCGGCGAAGCCGGCCACGCCCAGGATCGGGTTGGGGAACCCGAACAGCTCCGCCTGGGGGGTGCTCATCACCGACCCGCAGCTCAGCAGCGGGCTGATGCTGCAGCTGGGCACGTAGCTCGGGTCGGCGACCAGCCGGATCTTCTCCACCAGCAGCACGAACGCCGCCGACAGACCGACCCAGCCGCACACGAGCAGGACCCACCCCACGGCCCTCCCGACCGGCGCGCCGGGCTCCTGGGAAGGAGCGGTGAGCGCGGCGGGCTCAGCGGTTGACGGCTGCATCGATCTGGGCGCGGAAGTCGCCCTCGGAGGTGGGCTGCAGCAGCTCACCGTCCAGGAAGAAGGTCGGGGTTCCCTGGACACCCAGTGCCATGCCGTCCTGCCGGTCCTGCTCCACGCGCTGCTGGATGGCGGGGTCGGCGACGGCGGCGTCGTAGGCGGCCATGTCCAGCCCGAGGTCCTGGGCGAACTGCCGGAACAGCGGCGCCTTGGAGTCCTGCTGCTCGCCCCATTCGCTCTGCGTCTGGTACATCCGCGTGTACATGTCCTCGAACCGGCCCTGCTGGGCCGCCGCCTCGACCGCCACCGCCGCGTTCATCGCGTTGGCGTGGCTGGGGATCGGGAAGTACCGGACCACGAACGTCAGCTCCCCGGCGTACTCCTCGCGGATCTGCTCCACCAGCGGGTAGGCCGCCAGGCACGCCTCGCACTCGAAGTCCAGGAACTCCACCAGCACCGGCGCGCCCTCACCGGCGTCGGAGAGCACGTGGCTGTCCTCCCTCACGACCGGCACGGCCGAGCTCGTTCGCGCCGAGTCCGCGACACCGGTGCCGGACGGCGGGCGGGTCACGCCAACGGCGACGGCCACCACCGCAACGAAGACGGCGATCAGCAGGAGGGACAGGATCACGTTGCGCCGCACGGGCACTCCTTCATCAGGCGACACGGACGATCGGCCAGTCTGGCCGAGGATGCGGGAAGTCCCGACGCGGATCGTAGAGCCAGACCCTGAGAAGACTCTGGCCCGGTGCGACAAACGCCATTCGGACAGGGCAGGGACCGATGCGCCCCTACCTACAGGCCGAAGGCGCCACCTTCGACGAGGATCGCCACGCCGAGTCCGATCAGGACCAGAGGGAACAGGACGTGCTCCCAGCGTTCCAGGACCTCTGCGATGGGCCTACGGGTGGCGACGAACTTGGCGAGCAGGACAAGCACCATGACGAGGACGAGGAAGACGACGCAGTAGGCCACGACCGCGCCGGCGCCGACGGTGACGAAGACGGGGACGTAGACGCCGATGTTGTCACCGCCGTTGGCGAAGGTGACACCGGCGACCGTCAGGGCGCTGATCGTCTTGTCCGCGACCCGGTCGTCATCGTCTCCGTCGCCGCGCCAGACCTTCCATGCGGTCAGCAGGCCGAGCAGCAACGGGATGAGCCCGAAGTAGGCGATCGCCGACTCGGGCAGGAAGGTCACCGCGCCCAGGGAGACCAGTACCGAGGCGACGAGTATGCCGCCGAAGCCCAGGTACTGACCCACGACGATCTTCCTGGTCGTGCCGCGCAAGCCGGCGCCCCGGGCGAAGAAGAGTGACAGCACGATGATGTCGTCGATGTTGGTGGCCATGAACAGCCCGAAGGCCTGCAGGACTGAGGTGAGCACAGGGTGATGCCTTCGGTCGTGTGTGGTGGGTCAGGCGGGCGACGTGGCCACGCGGTCAGCCACTGGTGTCGGTCCCGGCCGGCTGCCGTGGTGAGCGCAGCTCGAGCAGCGCCAGCAAGACGACCCCGGTGACGATCGCGGTGTCAGCCAGGTTGAACGTGGGCCACCACCCGCTGTGCAGATAGTCGGTCACCACACCGTCAAGGGAGCGATCGATCCAGTTGCCGCACCCACCACCAAGAATCGCCGTCACTGCGGCGAGCCGCCAACAGTCCCACGTCGGAGCGGCCCGCCAGGCCACGACGGCGATCGCGACGATGACCAGGCCGGTGAGCGCGACGACCAGTGCGGCCGGCGCGTCAGCGCCGAGGGAGAACGCCACCCCCGGGTTGTGACTCAGCACGAGGTCGACCGGACCCAGGGCCAGCCCCGCCTCCAGCGCGCTCTCAGCCCACGCCTTGACCAACAGGTCCGTCACCGCCACCGCCGCGGCACCGGCCACCAGGACGGCGCGACGCGGTGCCAGTTTCGTCACGGACGCTGCTGTCCATCCCACACGACGCCCACCAGGGGTCGTTGACACCCGCTGGCGGGGATCGGCCGGGGCAGAACCGGACACGCCTGCTGCTCGAGGGCCACGCGCCGCAAGGCGGTTGGAGCGCCTCTGGTTGCCCCCAGCTCCTGGCGGGTCAGCTGGGACCCACCGGGCGGGGTTAGAATCGACATGCGGCGATGGTAGCGAGTGACGCTGCTGTCAGCAAAGGGTAGAGTCGCACGGGCGGCCGTGTGGCCGGCTCGTCACCACCGTGGCGACCCTCAACCATCGCGTTCGGCAGGCAGAGTGGTAGCGGATGGAAGGTAAGCGGCATGGGCACCATAGGGCGACCCCGGGTGGAGCGAGGCGGTGGACGAGCAGGACGCCCCGACCCCCTCGAGCCGGCCAGCGGTCGACGGCCTCGCCGACAGACGATCTCGGTCGTGCGCTCGCGAGGCATGCTCGCAAACGGGGCACACGGCGACTTCGACGGGCTGCTCCGGTGACCCACGGGCACCTCCTGGCCCTGCTCGCGGCCGTAGCAGTGGTCCTGGCCGGCTGCGGTGGCGAGGGCTCGACGATCAACGACCAGATGCGTCAGGGCGACCAGAAGGGATACGTCGCCGGTGACGGCACCATCCAGGTGCTGGCGCCGGAGGAGCGCGAGACCGTCATCACCCTGGAGGGGACGACCCTGGAAGACGAGGCGTGGTCCTCGCAGGACCACCTGGGCGAGGTCGTGGTGGTCAACGTGTGGGGGTCGTGGTGCGGGCCGTGCGTGGAGGAGGCGCCGGACCTGGAGGAGGTGGCCACCGAGTTCGCCGAGGCGGGTGAGCCGGTGCAGTTCATCGGGGTCAACAGCCGTGACTCGGTACCCAGCGCCCTGGCCTTCCAGCAGAAGTACGACGTGTCCTACCCCTCGCTCCAGGACGACGGCGGGCGCACCCGCGCCCAGCTGCAGGGGCTGGCCGTCGCGACGCCGACCACGATGGTCCTCGACGGACAGGGGCGCCTCGCCGCCCGGGTCAGCGGACCCGTGGAGGCGTCGACGCTGCGCGGCCTGGTCGAGGACGTGCTGAAGAGTGAGTCCGCCCGGTGAGCGAGGTCGTTCTCAGCGGGCCGCTGCTGCTGGCCGCCGCGATCGCCGCGCTGGCAGGTCTCGTCTCGTTCGCCTCGCCGTGCGTGCTACCGCTGGTCCCCGGCTATGTCGGTTACCTCTCGGGAATGGCGTCGCCCATGTCGGGCGCTCACGCGCCGGGGCGGTGGCGCCCGACGGTCGGGGCGCTGCTGTTCGTTATGGGTTTCTCGGCCGTCTTCATGGCGATGAGCGTGGTCATCTCCTCCCTGGGCATGGCCCTGGCGCAGCACCAGGGGCTGCTGCTGCGCCTGTCCGGCGCGGTCGTCCTCGGCCTCGGCCTGGTCATGCTGCTGCAGCCGACAGCATCAGTTTCGGTGCGATGGCGACCGGCCGCCGGGATCGCCGGGGCTCCGCTGCTCGGGGTCGCCTTTGGCCTGGGATTCAGCGCCTGCACCGGACCGGCGCTCGCCGCGATCCAGACGCTCGGCACCTCGATCCTCCCGGGGGACGACCAGGTGGGCCGCGCCCTGGTGCTGGGCACCGCATACAGCCTGGGACTGGGGGTGCCGTTCGTGCTCGCCGCCGCCGGGCTGGGCTGGGCCAGCCGCGCCTCGCGCTGGCTGCGCGACCACTACCTGCTCGTGCAGCGCGTCGGCGGCGGGCTGCTCGTCCTCCTCGGCCTGCTCATGATCGCCGGCATCTGGGCCGAGGCCATGGCGTGGGTCCAGACCCGACTGACCAACAACTTCACCACGGTGATCTGACATGGCCAGCACGCGAACACCGGAACGGATCGAGCCGTCCTATCCCAAAGACCGCACCACCTTGGGCGGCCCCCGCCTCGGACCAGCCGGCTGGGCACGTTGGGCCTGGCGGCAACTCACCAGCATGCGCACCGCCATCTACCTGCTTCTGCTGCTGGCGGCCGCGGCCTTCCCCGGCTCAATATTCCCGCAGCGCTCCGTAGACCCGGTCCAAGTGCGCACCTTCTTCGAGAACAACCCCGACCTGGCGCCCTGGCTGGACCGGGTTCTCCTCTTCGACGTGTTCTCCTCCCCATGGTTCGCCTCGATCTATCTGCTGCTGATGATCAGCCTGGTCGGTTGCATCATCCCGCGGATGCGCCAACACTGGCGTTCGATCCGAGCCCAGCCGCCGCCGGCACCACAGCGTCTGACCCGACTGCCCGCCCGCGCCGACGGAACCGTCGCCACCGACGGCCGCGAGGCCCTGGCCGCAGCCCGGGAGGCGCTGAAGGCGAAGGGCTACCGGCTGCGCGACGCCGAGGACGGCGATCTCTGGGTCACCGGAGAGAAGGGGTACCTGAAGGAGACCGGAAACCTGCTCTTCCATCTGGCTCTGCTGGGCGTGATCGTCGCCTTCGCCGCCGGTAACCTGTTCGGCTGGCGCGGGGAGATCATCATCCAGGAGGGGCAGTCGTGGACGGCCACTGCCGGCACCTTCGACACGCTCAACTTCAGCCCGTTGGCCGATGAGGGAGACATTCCCACGTTCACCGTGGAACTCAACAAACTCGACGTAGCCTTCGAAAGCCAGGCCGACGGCGCCCAGTTCGGCCAACCCCGCAGGTTCGACGGGTTGGCCACCGTCGAGGTCCCCGGCCAGGAACCCGAGCAACAGGAGTTCGCAGTCAACCACCCGATCTCCGTGGCCGGAGACTCCATCTTCCTGCTCGGCAACGGCTACGCCCCCATCGTGACCATCCGCGACCCCGACGGAGAAGTCCTCTACTCCGACGCGGTCACCTTCCTCCCACAGGACAACAACTACGCCAGCGAGGGCGCCATCAAGGTCACCGCGCGAGACCCCGGCCTCGGCCTGGTCGGCGGCTTCCTACCGACCCTGCGCATTGATCCCGAGCTGGGGATGACGTCCTCCTTCCCCGGCCTGGTCGACCCCGTGCTGGCACTGACGGCATTCGAGGGAAACCTGTTCCCCGACGGGCGCCCGCAGTCGGTCTTCAATATCGACACCGACCAGATGACCCAGCTCACCGACGAGGAGGGCAACCCCGTCGCGATGCTGATCCGCCCGGGCGAGTACTTCGAGCTACCCGACGGCACCACCGTGGAGTTCGACGGCATAATCCGCTGGGCCGGGCTGCTGGCGCGGCACGACCCGGGCCGGATGCCCGCCCTTGGCTTCGCGATCGCCACCACCGTCGGCCTGGCCCTGATGCTCGGTATCAAGCGGCGCCGGATCTACGTACGGATCAACCCTGAACACCCCATCAATGGTCCGATGCAGACACTAGTGAGCATCGGTGGCCAGTCCAAGGGCAGCGACCCCGGACTCCAGGCCGTCGTCGACGACGTCCTGCTCCGGATCACCGGGACCACGGGTGGCCGGACCAATACTCCTAAAACCCACCATCGAGACAAGGACACGGTATGACCGACCCACAGCTGGCCCTGGCCAGCGACATCGCCATCTGGGCCAGCCTGGCCGTGCTCGCGCTGGCCCTCATCTCCTTCTCGGCACACCTGGCCGTTACCGGAACCGCCAGGGAACGCGCCGCCTCCGTCAAAGTCGCAGAGAGGGTCCGCGTTGGGGCCGGCACCGACTCTCAGACGGAAGCCAGAGACGGCCGCGAAATCGACGCTCCGGAGCCAACCGGGCCGACCACCACCGCCGTCGAGCCACCAACAGTCAGTCATCCCGCCGAGGTCACCCGCCGCTGGGGCATCATCGGGGTGCAACTCACCTGGCTGGCGACCTTCGGAGTCGTCGGCGGCACGATCTTGCGCGGGGTGTCGGTACAACGCTGGCCGCTGGGCAACATGTACGAGTTCGCGATCGTCGCCGCATCCTTCGCCCTCATCGTCTACTCCACGTGGAGCCTGAAACGCGACCGGCTGTGGCTCGGTCCCTTCGTCGTGCTGCCAGTCATGGCCGTCCTTGGCGCGGGCAAGATCTGGTACACCGAGGCCTCCCAACTCATGCCCGCCCTGGACAACACGATGTGGCTGTCCATCCACGTCACCCTCGCCACGCTGTCCGTGGCGCTGTTCATCATCGGTGCCGCCCTCGGCGTCGCCTTCCTGCTCCGCGACTCAGCCGAGAAGAGAAACCGCATCCGGGGTTGGCTGGCCGGCCTGCCCCAGGCAGACAAACTGGAGACGATGACCTACGGGATCCACATCTTCGCCTTCCCGCTCTGGACGTTCACCCTCATCACCGGCGCGATCTGGGCCGAGGTGGCCTGGGGCCGCTACTGGGGCTGGGACCCCAAGGAGATCTGGACCTTCATCATCTGGGTCGTCTACGCCGCCTACCTGCACTCCCGCGCCACCAGCGGCTGGACCAAACGACACGCCACCTACGTGGCACTCCTCGGCATGCTCTGCATCATCCTCAACTACACCGTCGTCAACCTGCTCATCACCGGCCTGCACAGCTACTCGGGGGTGAGCACGTGACGCCTTCCGCTACACCGTGAATGCGGCTGATGAACGCCAGCAACCCCAAGAACGTCGACTCCGACCACTACCAGCAAGATCATGGCCGTCAAGTGACCGACGCCCGTGGCCAAGACGGACCCGACCTGAAACGCCATCCCGCAATCGCTGGCCTCCAGCGACGTCATGTCCCTGGGGCACCAGGGCCTAAAGCGTGGCTACCTGGAACTCAAGAAGTCGGACGCAGGCGTCCAATCCCGGGGACGAACCGCCCCACGCGGGCGGCATAGTCGGCATAGGCCCGCCCGTGCGTGGCCAGCAGGTGCGGCTCCTCGACGGCGCGGACCTGCATCTGGATGCCCGCATAGACCAGGACCAGGCCCGCCAAGGCAACAAGGTTCGGGGAGGCCAACGCGAGCCCGGTGAAGGTGATAAGAGCGGTGGTGAAGATCGGGTTGCGGACGAACGCGAAAGGCCCGGAGGTGACCAGCTCGGTGCGTTCTGTCGGGTCGACACCGATGCGCCAGGCGGTGCCCATGGCCAGCTGCGCAGCGTAGGTGCAGAAGATGCCTGACGCGGCCACCACGGCCGCTGCAGTGCGCAGGGCCGGCGAGCTCAGCGGTGACACCACCGGGTCGAGCCCGAGTAGGTCTGCGACCGGTGCGGCGACGCCGACCAGGAGAGAACCCGCACCGCTGATGCGATTGGCCCACCACTGCCGGGTGCCGCGCGCGGCGGCCGCGAAGCGGAATCCGCTGTTACCGGTGCGCCGCCGCTGGACGGCCATGCGACCCACCCCCGGCGAGCAAGGCCCACACGACGAACAGCGCCAGACCGAGGATCGCATGGCCGCTCACAGCGGACCTGGGCTCGCGGCCGCCGGCTTGACGGCGACGCCGAGGACGAAGTCACCGAAGAACCGTGTCACAGCAGGGACCGGCAGCGACAGACCCAGCTCCCCCAGCGCCTCGACGAACTCCTCGGCGCTGAACCGGTCGACCTTCGGGTGCTCGAGGAACGTGCGGTAGGACCAGCGCTGCAACGCGTGGCGGGTGACCTCTTCAAACACAAGCTGCCCGCCCGGGCGCAGCACCCGCACCGCCTCGGCCACCGCCTCGCGCCAGACCGGGACGTGGTGGACCACCGCGAAGTCCACGACGGCATCCACCGCCGCGTCGGCGACCGGCAGCGCGCATGCGTCACCGACGCGCACATCGACCCGCGACCCGAACCGCGCCAAGCGCCGCCGGGCACGCTGGACCATCACCGGGTCCAGATCCACCGCTGTGACATGCGCGGCGCCCCACCGCTGCAGCAGCAGCTCGGCACCGGCGCCGCGCCCACAACCGATCTCGACCACGCGCAGGCCGGCGATCCGGGCGCCCAGACGCTCCAACAGCGGCAGTTCGTACGAACGCTGCAGCCACGCCCGGGGTGGGCTGTCGACGAGCATCGTCTCGATCCGGTTCATCAGCACAGCTGCCCTCCCTGGGCCTCGGTCTTGCCTCGTTGCCGAAGCCTCGGTCGAGGAGATCGCCGAGTACCTGGGCAGCGGACCCAGACACCGTAGCCGTTGAGCCAGAATGAATCCTGATCCGACAACATTCGTTATGACATTTTTTAGTCTGCGTATTACATCGGATGAATCAATCGCGGGCGGCTGACCCACTGCCCCGCTGGCCGGACTGAACCCAGCTCTGACCAGCGGAAACGCAGCACCGAGCGTCGTCGTAACGGCGTCCTAGGCGACGGCCTCGAGGGCGAAGAAGATGAACCCGATAAAACGGGTGGGGTCGGATTCGCTCGGCGGCAGCAGCTCAGGAGGCGTATCGGGCGACACCGGCGGCTCGCTGATCGCCAAGATCCTAAAGCCTGCGGCGGTGAACGACTCCGACATTGCGCTCAGCGACCGATACCAGATCGTTAGTGTCGCGGAGACGCCGTCGAAGTCGTACTCCTCCTCGTTCGGCACGGTCGCGAAGTAGTTCACCTCCGGGTACATCACCGGCGGGATGACCGGGTGGTTGACCACCACGACCAGCCGACCGCCGAGCTTCAGCACCCGGCGTAGCTCCAGCAGCGGCCGCGACCAGTCCTCGAGGTAGTGCAGCACGAGCACGGCCAACGCGTCGTCGAACGACTCCTCGTCGTACGGAAGCGACTGGGTCAGGTCGGCCACCTGCAGGTCGACCTCGTCTCCGAGCCGCTCCCGGGCGAGTCGGATCATCGCCGTGCTCGCGTCGAACCCGGCCACCCTCGCGCCCCGCTCCTTCAGGTCGGCGAGGAGCGGCCCGGACCCGCAGCCAGCGTCTAAGATCCGACGCCCGGCGACGTCACCGAGCAGGTCCAGGACCGCCGGCCGGGCGTACCACCTGTTGAACAGGCTGTTCTCGTTCGCCCTCGCGTACGCGTCGGCGAAGGCGTCGTAGTGGTCCGGTTGCTGCTCGGCGGTCCGCGTTTCGGAGGTCATGGCGCGCCAGTGTGCCAGTACGGATGGCGCGGTCGGCGTGGACGAGCCGTTCCTACACATCGCCCCAACGACCGGACCTGCCGTGTTGAGAGCGGATCGACCGATCGATACGCCCGGGCTTGATACGCAGGCTGTCCAGTACCGGTGGAGAGGGGTGCTGTCGGCTCGGCCCTGGGGCCTGACCCCGGTTCTTGGACACGCTGAATCCAGCACGTGGTGCTGGGGAAGCGAGATGATCCGAGAATCATGGCTAGGAAGAACTATTCCGAGGAGTTCCGTCGTCAGGCCGTCGACTTGTACGAGTCCACCCCGGGTGCCACGGTCCGCGGCATCGCCGAGGACCTCGGCATCGTGCGTGGCACGCTGCGGGGTTGGCTCGAGGTCTACGGGACCGGCAAGAAGACCGCTGCTGACGGGACGTTGACCTCCAGCCCACTGCAGTGCAGGCCGTCGAGGAAGAACTCCTCGGCGCCCGAAGGTGAGACGCCGGAGCAGAAGATCGACCGACTGGAGGCCGAGAACGCGGCGCTGCGGGCCGAGACCACCAAGCTCACCACCGAGCGGGAGATCCTGCAGCGGGCGGCCAAGTATTTCGCCGGGGAGACGCGCTGGTGAGTCGCTTCCAGTTCGTCGCCGACAACTCCGCCACCTTCGAGGTGAAGCGACTGTGCGAGCTCGTCGAGATCGAGCGCTCCTCCTACTACGCCTGGCTCAAGGCAGCCCCGGCACGCGAAGAGCGAGCTCGGGCCGATGCCGAGCTCGCGGAGCGGATCAGGGCCGTCCACGCCGAGGACAACATTTGCGGTGCGCCGCGGATCACCGCCGAGCTCAACGACAACACCCCTGCCGGTGAGCGGGGTTAACCACAAGCGCGTCGCGCGGGTGATGCGGGCCGAGGGCATCCGTGGCTATGTGAAGAGGCGGCGGGTGCGGACCACGATCCCCGAGCCGTCGGGGCGGAAGTACCCCGACCTGCTCCAGCGCGACTTCACCGCCGAGCGCCCCAACCGGCGCTACGTCGGCGACATCACCTACCTCCCGCTCGCGGACGGGACGAACCTGTACCTGGCGGCCGTGATCGACTGCTACTCCCGACGGCTCGCCGGCTGGACGATCGCCGACCACATGCGCGCCGAACTCGTCGAGGAAGCGTTGAACGTCGCGGCCGCGACCCGAGACAGCCTCAAGGGCGCGATCTTCCACAGCGACCACGGGTCGGTCTACTGCTCCAAGGCCTACGCCCAGCTCTGCAAGAAGTTCGGCGTCACCCAGTCGATGGGCGCCCTCGGCTCGTCGGCCGACAACGCACTCGCGGAGTCGTTCAACGCCACGATGAAGCGCGAGGTCCTCCAAGACACCGCCTGCTGGCCCGACGAGCTGACCTGCCGCCGGCAGGTCTTCAGATGGCTCGTCCGCTACAACACCCGCCGCCGTCACAGCTAGTGCGGCTACCTCTCCCCGTCCACCTACGAGGCCCGCCGGGCCGCTACGCTGCCAACCGCCGCGTAATCACACCCCGTGTCCAAGATCCGGGGGTAAGGCCCAGGGCCTTCTTGGAAGGCTGTGCATCATGCCTCGTCCCTACCCGCCAGAGTTTCGTCAGCGCGCCGTGGCGCTCGTTCGTGCCGGCAAGCAGATCAAGCAGGTCGCCTACGAGCTCGGCATCAGCGCCGGGTGTCTGCACACCTGGGTCCGCCAGGACCGCATCGACCGCGGGGAGCGTCCCGGGGTCTCCACCGCCGAGTCCGCGGAGCTCCGGGCGGCGCGCAAACGGATCCGTGAGCTCGAAACTGAGCTAGCGATCATCCGTGCGGCCTCGAAGTTCCTGGCGGAGGAGAAGCCGCACCCAAAAGGGTTCATCCGGTGATCGACCGCCTCGTCGACGCCGGCATCCCGGTCAAGAAGTGCTGTCGGGTGCTGGGTGTCTCCAGCCCCGGCTACTACCGCTACAAGAACCGGCCGACCTCGGCCACGCAACTGCGCCGCGAGTGGCTGACCGGCCTGATCCGCGAGGTCCACGTCGCCTCGCGCGGTACCTACGGCTACCGCCGCATCCACGCTGAGCTAACGATGGCGATGAACGTCCAGGTCAGCTCGCGGCTGATCTCGGTGCTCATGACCCAGGCCGGGATCTACGGCCTACCAGGGCCGGCGCGAGTCAAGCGGCTGCGTGGTGTCGTGACCAGCGAGGACCTGGTCAACCGCAAGTTCCACCGCCTGGCCCCGAACGAGCTGTGGGTCACCGACATCACCGAACACCCGACCCGCGAGGGCAAGGTCTTCTGTGCCGCCGTCCTCGACGCCTACAGCCGCCGGATCGTGGGCTGGTCGATCGACACCCGACAAGACAGCGCCCTGGTCATCAACGCCCTCGATATGGCCATCCGCAACCGCCGGCCCGCACCGGGTGGGATCGTCCACGCCGACCACGGAGTCCAGTTCACCTCGTGGGCCTTCGGCGACAAGATCCGCGCCGCGGGCCTGATGCCGTCCTTCGGCAGTGTCGGCGACGGCTTCGACAACGCAATGATGGAATCGTTCTGGTCCTCGATGCAGATCGAGCTGCTGAACCGCAAGAAGTGGAAGACGCGAGTCGAGCTGGCCAACGCGATCTTCGAGTACATCGAGATCTTCTACAACCGCCAACGACGCCACTCCAGCATCGGCTACCGCACCCCGATCGAATACGAACTACGCTCCGAAACCACCACCGTCACCGCCTGAGACTGCAGACGCCAACGGGTAACCAAGCCATAGGGCACGTCAAAGTGACAACCAGATCTTCAGCAGTCCCCAGTCCCCCGGGTAGGGACCGGGGCCGCGGCTCGTTGTTGCCACGCGATCACCGCAGGGATCCGCTACCGGGCGGGCTGAGCAGTTCAATTGGCTCATCATTCCTTGGCTCGTCGTCGCCCATCATGGCCGCAGCACCGCAAGCTGCCCCGATCACAGCAGTGGGGACGTCGCCAGGGCCGTCCACAGGGGGTCTGCGAGGACCCCGAGGGCCAGGCTCGCGGTGGCGGCGACACCGGCGGTGGCGGCAGCCCAGGCGTCCCCGCCCGTGCGGCGACGGGTCGCGGATTCCTGGGTGGGGCGGGCGAAGACGGGACCGAACCAGCGGAGGTAGTAGAAGAGGCTGAGCAGGCTGTTGAGCATCACGAGCAGGGCCAGCCAGCTGTGTCCACCGTCCCAAGCGGCGGTGGTGGTGGTGAGCTTGCCGACGAACACGGCCGTCGGTGGGGTGCCCACTAGGCCGAGCAGTGCGACCAGCAGGGCGAGTGCGAGCCCGGGGCGTTCGTGGACCAGCCCGCGGTAGGCGGTCAGGTCTCGGCGCTCGGGAAGGGCCGCGGTGACCGCGAAGGCGGCCACGTTGGTCAGGGCGTAGGCGGCGAGATAGAACAGCAGCGAGGGCAGGGCAAGGTCACTGCGGCCGACGGCGGCCACAGGAACGAGGAGGAACCCGACCTGGGCCACGGTTGACCAGCCCAGCAGCCGGCGAGGATCACGCTGCCAGTAGGCGGCGAGGTTGCCCTGGAGCATCGAGGCCGTGGCCAGGACTGCCGCGACGATCAACCATGTCTCGTTCCCGGCTGAGATCGTGGCCACGAACCGGTAGATGGCCACCAGTGCTCCGATCTTGGGCACGGTGGTCAAGAAGGTCGCGGCGGTCACGCCGGTGCCTTGTGCGGCGTCGGGGATCCAGAAGTGGACGGGCGCTCCGCCGGCCTTGAAGAGCAGCCCGGTGAGCACGCACAGCACGCCTGCGCCCACGGCTGCGGCCGGGGCGCCAGGTAGTTCGTCCTTGAGTTGGGTGTAGTCGGTGGCGCCGGTCAGGGCGTAGAGGAGGGTGACGCCGAGCATGAGCAGGATCCCGGACAGCGCGCCCATGAGGTAGGTCTTCATGGCGGCCTCGGCCCCGGAGCGACCGCCGGTCAGGCCCACGATCCCGTACAAGGGAATGCTGGCCAGCAGGAATCCGACGATGAGCACGAGCAGATCGGTGGTCCCGGCCAGGACCATGACCCCGGTGGTGGCGAAGAGCAGCAACGCGTAGGTGTCGGACTCCCGCGGGGAGTCGGCGATCTCCCCGGAGGCCACGCCCAGGACCAGCAGGGTGGCCAGTGCGGCGATCACCCGGGCGGCGCCGGTGGCGGTGTCCACGGCAAAGGTTCCCGAGAATGCGGTCTGCGCGGGCCCCGCCATGGCCAAGGCCGCCGCGGTCGCGGCACCCAGCAGCGCGAGGGCGGCCACGGCGCGGGCGATCCACTGACGGTCCCGGGGGAGGAAGGACCCGCCCAGCAGGACGACCAGGCCACCGAGGAAGGTGAATATCTCCGGGAGTAGCAGTGCCGGTTGCATCTGCATCGAGGCGTCCACGGTTACCTGCCGACCAGATCGACGAGGGCGGCCGAAGCCGGCTCAATCACCCCGAGCAGCACCTGCGGTAGCACCCCGATGAGCAGGGACAGGGCCAGCAATGGACCAACCGACCACAGCTCTCGACCGTGCAGGTCCGCGAACCCGGGCGACTGGCCCTGCGTGGGGCCGGTGAAGACTCGCTGCAGCGCTAACAGGAAGAGGGCGGCGGTGATCAGGATGCCCGGCAGAGCGATCGCGGTGACGGGAGCGACGGCGATGCTGCCGGCAAAGATCTGGAACTCAGCGATGAACCCGGACAGCCCGGGCAGGCCCAGGGAGGCGAAGGCCGCGATCGCGAACAGTGCCGCGAAACGCGGCGCGGGTGTGGCCAGGCCACCGTAGGCGCCCATGTCGTAGGTGCCGGCGCGGGTGCGCATCACCCCGGCCAGGAGGAAGAGCGCGGCGGTGATCAGCCCATGGCTGACCATCTGCACGACCGCGCCGGTAACTGCCACCGAACGGGCCTGGGCGGTGTCACCGGCGATGAGGCCGACCGCACCCAGGGCGAGGATGATGTAGCCCATGTGGTTTACGGAGGTGTAGGCGATCATGCGTTTGAGGTTGGTCTGGGCCAGTGCCACGAACGCTCCGTACAGGACGGAGACGATGCCGACCACCACGATCACCCAGGCCCACCCGCGCCACGCCTCGGGCAGGATCGGCATGGCGATGCGCACGAAGCCATAGGTGCCCATCTTCAGCAGCACACCAGCCAGCACCGCCGAGCCCGTGGCCGGGGCGTCGGTGTGGGCGGGGGGCAGCCAGGTGTGGAAGGGCACGGTGGGGGTCTTCACGGCCAGACCCACCAGGATCGCCGCCAACACCAGCCCGCCGGCCAGCGGGTTGTCCTCCAGCGGCGTGGCCGCGACGAGCTCGAGGATGTCGAAGGTGTGTGGGTCCGAGGCCACGTAGAGGCCGATGAAGCCCAGCAGGAGGGCGAGGGACCCCAGGAAGGTGTAGAGGAAGAACTTCAGTGCCGACCGGGCGGCATTCCCGTGACCCCAGCCGGCGATCACGAAGTACATGCCCACGATGGACAGATCGAAGAAGACGAAGAACACGATGAGGTCGGCAGCCACGAACACCCCGAGACTCACGCCCTGCAGGAACAGGAACAGAGCCGTCTGCGCGCGGGGCCGCTCACCGTCCCGAAGGGCGTAGACGGCGCACGCGAGGAAGACGACCGCCGTCATGGCCACCAGCGGCAACGAGAGCCCGTCCACGCCGACGTGGTAGCTGCTGCCGACCCCCGGGATCCAAGGCACCTGCTCCTCGAACGCCAACCCGTTCGGTCCCGGATCCTCATACCCGGCCCAGAGCACGCCGACGAGCACCAGCTCCACGGCGCTGACCGCGACCCACGCCCACCGCGCAGCCGCGGCGCCGAGCGAGGGAACCGCAGCCACGACTACGGCGACGGCCAGGGGAAGGAAGACGATCAGACTCAGCATGCTCAACCCATCACGGCGTAGACGGACCAGACCACGGCGCCGGCGGCCAGTACCGCCACGGTCTGGAGGAAGTACTGGTGGATGGCGCCGGTCTGCGGGGCCCGCGCCAGGTGCCCGAGTCGGCGGACCCGTCCGGCGACGGCCACCACGGCCCGGTCCAGCACGTGGTCATCGACGCGGGCAGCTGACCGCGCCAGCACGGGGACCGACCCGGCCACGGCATTCACGGCCCGGTCCAGGACGTGGTCGTCGAACCGCGCCAGAGCGTGCGCCACGGTCAAGGACGGGCGCACCACGACGGCCTGCGCCGCCGCTTCCAGCCCCAGCCACCGCCGAGCCCATCTCGGCGCGGGGGTACGCAGTCGCAGCATCAGCAGCAGCACGATCGCCGCGATCACGGCAGAGACGGCCAGCTCGACGATTGGGACCTGCCCGTGACCGCCCAATGCGTCGGCGAGCATGCCACTGATCGGGGGCAGGGCGAGCACACCCAGTACGGCTGCACCCACGGCGAGCAGGACCAGCGGCGCCTGCTCCAGGGTGCTGACCCCGCCGGTGTCGTCGGCGCGGGCGCCGCGCCGCCAGATCGCCCACAGGGCCTTGCCGGCATAGGCAGCCGACAATGCCGCGGCCAGTAGCCCTGCGGCGTAGAGCCACGGGGATGACTCGAGCGCGGCCGTGAGCACGGCATCCTTGGTCGCCCACAGGGACAGCGGTGCGATCCCGGCCAGAGCCAGCGCCGCCACGCTCGCGGCCACCCCCACGACCGGCCACCGACGGGCGACGCCCCGCAGTTGCCTAAGGTCCTCGGTCCCCAACGCGGTCAGCCAGGCGCCCGCGGCCAGGAACAGTAGGGCCTTGACCGAGGCGTGCGCCACCAAGTGGGCGGCGCCGCCACCGACCGCGCCGACACCGGCAGCGAGCACCACGAAGCCCAGCTGGGCGGCCGTGGAAGCGGCCAACAACTGCTTGAGATCCCGCTGTGCCAACGCCACGAGCCCCATGAGCACCGCCGTGAGCACGCCGACCCACGCGGTCAGCGGCCCGGCCCACCCGGTCGCGGCCAGCAGGGGCTCCACGCGCAACAGCAGGTAGCCACCCATGGCGACCATCGCTGCGGAGTGCAGCAGCGCGCTGACCGGGCTGGGTCCTTTCATTGCTCCGGAGAGCCAGAAGGAGAAGGGCAGCTGCGCTGCCTTGCCCAGTGCCGCCACCACGACCCCGGCGGCGGCGACATCCCGCCACGGCCCCTGCCCGGCCGGCAGGTCGGCCAGGGCCATCCCCGTCCCGCCGGCCAAGGCGGCGCCCGCGGCGACGTAGAGGCCCAGGTCGGCCGTGCGAGTCGTGATGAAGGCAGTGAGGCCTGCTGAGACACGGTCGACATCTCGCCACCAGAAGCCGATCAGGGCGTAGGAAGTCGCGCCCATCACCTCCCAGGCGAACAGCAGCGCCGGGATGCTGGCGGCGGTCGCCGTGACCAGGGCGGCCGCCGCGAAGATGAGCATCAGCCCGTGGAAGCGACCCCGGGACTCCCGAATGTTCCCGGCCGAGAAGACGAGGACCAGGAAGGTCACGGTGGCGATCATCGGCACGACCAGCGCCGCGAGAGCGTCGACGTCCAGCGCGAAGTCAGCACCAACGACGAAGGGGTACGACACGGCCGGGCGAGTCAGCGCAGCGGCGAACGCCAAGACAGTCGTGAGCCCTGAGGTCACCAGCGCGATCGGTACCGCACCGCGGCGCGGGCGGGCGAGGGCGAGCACGCAACCCACGGTGGCCGGGAGCACCACCATCGCCAGCAGGACGGCCGGGGGCCCGCTCATCCGGACAGCTCTTCGGCCATGTCGGTCATGTCCGTCTGGCGCCGTCGGTGCAGCAGCGTGGCCACCGCGAAGCCCATGGCCATCTCCACCGTCATCGCGGCCAGCACCACCAGCAGCAAGACCTGCCCGGTCGGATCCGGGGCCAGGAAGAGCCAGAACCCGGCGGCAGCCAGGAGCACCCCGTTGATCATCAGCTCCAAGCCCATCATCACCATCACCACGACCTGCTGGGACAGGGCGCCATACAGGCCCACCGCGAACAGGGCGGCAGCCACCACCAGCACAGCCTCGAGGGTCACCGGCCCACACCCCCCGGCTGGGGATCGTCGGCCGGGCGGCGGCGCAGATCATCGCCGAACCGGTCATAGCGGCTGCGGTGGGCAGCCAGGACCACCCCGGCCACGATGGTCGCGACCATGACCGGACCCAGCACGGCCATGACCAACATCTTCTCGCCCATGATCTCCAGACCGAGCGCGCGGGTGAGATCCTCGGGAACGGCGCCACGGCGCTGTGGCCAGGGGATGAGCAGCGCACCACTGGCCAGCAGCACGAAGGCTCCGACCGATGCACCAATCGCCGTCTTCTTCCCGTGGGTCATGTCCATGGGCATCAGCGCGGGATTCATCCCCATGAACATCACCATGTAGATGGCCATCACCGCCATCTCCATCACCATCATCAGGATCGTGATGAGCCCCAGGTAGCCCTGCTCCAGCAGGAGGATCTGCACTCCCACGGCGATGAACGACAGGGCCAGGGCGTACGTGGCTCGTGCCATGGAGTCCACCACGAACACGGCCACGCCCGCGGCCACGGCCACCACGGCCAGCACCCAGAACGCCACTCCGGTCAGCACGGCTCAACCTCCCGACACGACGATGAGGGACACGAGCAGGTCCTGGACCACGACCGCGGGGAGCAGCACCATCCACCCGATCTCCATGAACCGGTCCGGGCGCACCAGCGGAACCTTTCGGCGCAGCCACACCAGCACGGCCAGCACAGCCACGGTCTTGACCAGCACCCAGGCCCAGCCGGGCAACACCGGCCCGGAGCCACCGCCCAGGAACAGCGGCACCGAGAAGGCTGCTCCAGCCACCAGGAACAGGTAGCGCCCGGCCTGGAAGACGAGACGGTCCACGGCCGAGAGCTCGGCCAGCACCCCACCGGCGATGTCTGCTGCCAGCGCGGGAGCGAACGGTCCCCACACGGAGAACCCCGTCACGCCCACTAGGTAGACGAGGAAGGCCACCGGCATCCACACGACGAACCACAGGCCGTCCTGGGCGGCCACCACATCCCCGACACCCAGGCTGCCGGCGGCGATCGCCGGAGCGACCAGGGCGAACATCAGCGGCAGCTCGTAGGCCAGTCCGTGGGCCAGGAAGCGGTAGCCGCCCACCAGGCTGTGGGTGGAGTTTGCGCCCCACCCGGTCAGCCACACCAGGGCCCAGACCATGACGTCGACGACGTTGAACCACACGATGCCCACATCGGGATCGGCCAGCACCCACCGGCCCATCGGGATGACCGCGACGATCAAGAACGCGCCGATGAACATCCCGGCGCCACCGACTCGCCACAGCAGGGTGTCCGCGGCCACGGTGGTGCGTTGGCGTTGCCGCAACAGCCGCGCAGCGCGGCTCAGTGGCGCGGTCCACCCGCCGCGCACACCCAGCTGCCGGGCCGAGAGCACGGCATCGAGAGTCACCGCGACGTAGGCCAGAGCGCACAGGAGGATGCCGGCCACCCCGGCCCACCCCACAGCAGCGATCACCATCCCACTCTCAGGCATGCCCCGTCTCCTGGACGGTCGAGAAGGGTTCCAGATTCAAGCTGGCCACGGCCAGACGCACGGTGGCCAGCTCCAACCCGGTCACCAGATGCGGCATCCTCTCCCACGGCACTGCGCCAGACTCCACGGCCGCCGGGACTGCGCCGCCGCACACCTCGCTCCGGAGCCCTTCCACCATGGACGACAGGCGATCGTGGGCGTCTCCCCGGCAACCCTCCGGCAGGCCGTGCCGTGCCAGATCGGACGGATCGAGGACCAGCACCCCCCGCAGGGACCAGCGCAGCAACCACGATCTCCGCACCGTACGGTGCAACCGCTCGACGACATCCCGGGCGGCACCCTGATCGCCACGCACCAGGGCGTCCCGGGCCCGGCGAGCACGCGCCGCCGCGTCATCCGCCCCGGCCAACGCCAGCAGCGCCATGACGCCATCGCACCGCACCGCAGACGCAGGCACCGGAGGGGCCTGGGGCTCCTTGCTGCCGGCTGCCTGGCCCGCACCGTCAACGACGGACGCCGCAGCGTCGACGACGACATCACCTTGCAGCGAGCAGCACAGCACCAGCCCAGCCGGCCAAAACGGAAGCACAGGACCGAGCGGGAGATGCAGGACATCCATCTCCAGACCGTCCCGGTCCTGACCACCTTGGGCCAGCGCGATCCCGGCCGGGGCCATGTCCATTCCGCCATGACCCCCGTGGCCCGCGTGGTCCATGCCCTCGTGGTCCATGGCCTCGTGGTTCATGCCCTCGTGCCCACCGCGGTCCATGCCCTCGTGGTTCATGCCCTCGTGCCCACCGTGGTCCATGCCCTCGTGGTTCATGCCCTCGTGCCCACCGTGGTCCATGCCCTCGTGGTTCATGCCCTCGTGGCCACCGTGGTCCATGCCCTCGTGGCCCATTTGACCGTGGTCCTCAGGAATCCGAGGCTCCTGCGCCCTCTCCCGGGCATCCGCCCGGTGATACGGGGTATCGAGAAGGAGCGCTGCCGCGTCCTCGAGAGCAGAACCCACAACTGCCGACGAGGCGACGTCGACGCGCACCCGCGGACCGGGCATCTGTTCCCACAGGCGCTGCGCGAGTTCTACCAGCTCGGGACCTGGCACACCGCACACCGCCAGCACGTCCGCATCCGCCGGCGTCCATGCCGCACACCAGCCTCGGAGCAACATCTGCTGCTCGAGCTCCACGCGCGTGAGCCAGTGACCCGGTGCCTCGACGATCAGGACACGGGCGGAGTTGACCGCCAGATGGGCGAGGATTCGGGTCAGACCCATCGGAAGACCCCCTCCCGCCAAGCCCACGTCACGGCGATGAGCAGTGCTCCGAGGAAGAGGAACATCTCCACCACCGCAGTCATCCCCTCCTCGGCCACGACCACTGCCCACGGGTACATGAACAACATCTCGACATCGAAGGCGAGGAAGACGATGGAGGCGGGATACCAGCGGGCGTGGAACCGGGAGAGCGCATGTTCCTGGGGCAACCACCCCGACTGCGCCGGGAGCACCGTTAGTGGCTCGGCCAGTACATTGACAGCCCGGTGGAGCGCATAGAGGAACGCCACAGCGAACACCGCCACCAGCGCCATCGCCACGATCCCGTACACCGCGATCCGCCCTTCTTGACCTGTAGACAACAAACTTATGTAAGCCAGCAGAGGATCGACGCAAAAAAAGGGGGCGTCGTCTGCCACGGACTGCGCACTCAGCAGCATCTCAGCGTCGAGGTCACTTGGCTGGCTGGATCTCGCTCTCCACGACCCACTTGTGATTGGTCATCTTCATGCCATCCATCGTGAGGTCGACCATGTACACCGTCTCATCGCTCGCGCTGTCGATCGTCGCCTCGGCGCCATCCATGCCGGCCATGTGATCGGCATCCAGGACGACCTCGGTACCCGCTTCCAATGGCGCGTCGCCGGGGTCCTTCAGCTCCTCGTGAACGACCCACTTGTGGTCCGTGATCCGCTGGCCGCCGTCCGTGGGCGTGTAGCTGATGGAGTAGGCCGTTGTGTCGAAGGCGCCCGAGATGGTCGCCTCGGCCCCCTTCATCCCCGACATGTGGTCAGCAGTCAACGTCACCTTCGTGCCCACGGGATACGTCGGCGAACTCGCCTGCTCGATGCCCTCTGGAGGAGGTCCGCCATCAGTCTTGTGACCACCCATTGCCTCGCTGGTCCCACTGCTGGACGCGGACGAGTCAGACGTCATCGACGACTGCGGTGACTGCGTCGCGTCATCCTCGGCCGTTCCTCCGCACCCCGCCAGCAGCGCAATTGCCGCCGCGGCAGTCGCTGCCGCGTGAACCTTCCGATGGACCGTCGTCATGCCATCTTCCTTCCTTCGCGCCTTCTCCTCGTGAACTTTCATACCCTTACCCCCTGGCAGCATGTACGGCTGCGTCGGATGGAGCAGGACGAGTTCGAGCAGGGTCCCGACATCTTGAACCAGGGCATGCTGACCAATCGTGGGCACATAGCCCAGCAGCTGTTCGCTCCTGTGCCAGGCGAGCAGGTTTCGGCATACCTCGCTGGGGTAGCCCAAGGACTCTCGTCGACGCGTGCCGCATGCACCGTTGTCGCGTCGCCTCATCGAATGAAGGAGTACAGACATGCACACCGTGGAGCAGATGCTCGAGACCTACCCGAAAGATCTGGGTGGGATCGACAGAGCCAAGTTGATCGAGTGCATCCAAGCCTGCTTCGAGTGCGCCCAGACGTGCACCGCCTGTGCCGACGCCTGTCTGAGTGAGGACACAGTCACTGATCTCACCAAGTGCGTCCGCGCCAATCTCGATTGCGCGGACATCTGCACGACGACCGGCTCGGCGCTTTCGCGCCACACCGGTTACGACGCCAACCTCACGCGGGCTTTCCTCGAGGCCTGTGCGACAGCCTGCAAGTCGTGCGGTGACAGCTGTGAGGAGCATGCCTCGATGCATGAGCACTGCCGGATCTGTGCCGAGGCGTGCCGGCGGTGCGAGCAGGCCTGCCGCGAGTTGATCACCTCGCTCACCTGACCGATTATCGGGGCCGGGTCGCGCGCCACCCGTGATCCGGCCGGCCGAGCTCGTCAAGGGCATGCCGCGCTCAGAGTTCGCGCTGCATGGCCGTGATCTCGGCTTTCTGCGTCTTGACGATGGCCTTGGCCATCCTCTCGACTGCGTCGTCCTCGGTCGTGGTTAGAACTTGATCCGCCATGATCACAGCGCCTTGATGGTGCTGGATCATAAGGGTGAGCCACTGCCGGTCGAATTCGGCGCCAGTGGCTGACGTGAGTGCCGCCATCTGCTCCTGCGTCATCATCCCGGACCCGTGCTCCATGCCGGTGGAACTCGCGGTGGGAGCGTCCCAGTCCTCGAGCCAGCTTTCCATCGTCTGGATCTCGGGGCCTTGGGCGCCTTTGATGTCCTTGGCGAAGTCGCGGACCTGCTCCGAGGCATTGGCTGAAGGTTCAAGAGCGAGGTCGGCCATCGCGATCGCCTGCTCGTGGTGAGGGATCATCATTTGGGCGAACATGATGTCGCCTTGCCGGCCCTCCGCCGTCGTAGAGGTGTCGCTGGTGCTCATCGGTGTCTTGTCGTGGTCCATCCCGGACATGGATCCGTCAGAGCCGCTGGAGCAGGCAGCCAGGGCGCCTGCGGTGAGGGTTGTCGCGACCACGTGAGCAGCGCGCCGTCCAAGGCGGGTCATCGGGGACTCCTTCGCAGAATGTTCGGGGCAGGACCAACCCTCACGTCGCGGAATGGTGATTCGATCCCGATCGTATTGAGGTTGGATGAAGGCCACCGCGATGCCGGTGGAGGATCAGCGCCGCGGAGTCCGAGACCTGGTCGCACAGGCACGACGACTCACTGGACCAATGTCTGGGTGGTCCTTCCTGCATCCGTGGTGCTGATCACGCGCCCGTGGACGGACGCGATGATCTCCAGTTGTCCGTCACTAGTGCGGCCCGCCCACAACGCTTCGGCCGGCCCGATGCTCCCCGGATGAAGGGTCCAGGTCTGGCCGGCGTCGCTGCTGGTTGCCAGTCTGCCCGCGGCTGAAGAGGTGACGATGGTCTCCTCGTCGGCCCAGGCGGCGAGGACGGCGACCTCTGGTGGGGCGAGGGAGGTCCAGGTGGTGCCCTCGTCCTGACTCATGAGCAGGCCAGCGCTTGTGGTGGCCAGCACCTTCCCGGACGTGGGGGAAGCGGCCAGCACCCGTGGCGGTGAGGGAATGTCCCGCGTATCCCAGGTCTCTTTGTCGCTGGTGTGTCGAAGCGTTCCGTCGAACCCGATGACGCCGTTTGGGCCGGCGGTCAGAGCGTGGAAATCCGAGCGCCCGCCGCGTGAGGCGACCTGCCAGGTGCGACCCGTGTCCTGTGACGTGATGAGACCTACTGGCTGGGGGAGGTCGGTACCGGGTGCTGGGTGGCCGGAGGCATACAGAGTGCCGTCGTCGCCGATGGTGAAGCCCATCAGGTCGATGGCAGGACCGTTGCGGACGAGCTTGCCGTCGACCTGCTGGAACAAACCTTGATGGGTCGCCACCAGCACGTCGCCGGTTCGTGGATGTCGAGCGATCCCATGAACATGGATCAAGGGTGCGGGCTGTTGGCTCGCGTCGCTTCCCGCTGGGCTGGACGACTCACCGCCAGTGGACTGCGGTGTCCCGGTCTCGGATGTCGAAGAGCACCCGGCCAGCAGCGCCACCGCAGCCACCACAGCGATACCTCGGGCGACACGTCGTCGACGGGGCCTCATGCGATGTACTCCAACGCGATCATCATGCCGCCCTCTGCGTGGTAGATGTTGTGGCAGTGGATCATCCAGTCGCCCTCGTTGTCGGCGTCGAGGTCGATGGCGAAAGACTGCATGGGGGCCATGAGGACAGTGTCCTTCCTGAGCCCGGAGGGCAGGGCAAAGGTGTGGCCGTGCACATGCACCGGGTGAGTCATCATCGTCATGTTGGTGGCGTTGATCCGCAGTCGTTGCCCGGCCCGGACGGTCAGGGGCTCGTTCTTGCCGAACGGAGCTCCGTTCATCCCCCATGCGTAGGGCTGCATCGATCCGGTGAGAGTGAGCCGCGCGGTTGCATCGGGTCTCCTGCTGGGCAGCTTGGCTGCCTGGGCGGGTCTCAGGTCGGAGCCGATGAGGACCCGTCCGGTCAATTCTCGTGGGCTGGCGTCCCCGCCGGGTGCGGCGCCGCTTCCGGTGCGGGCTACGGCCATGGCCTGACCGCCGCCGGCCTTGCCGACCGGCTTGGCCACCAAGGGGAAGGCCCCGTCGCCGAGGGTGACAATCGCGTCATAACGTTCGCCCATCCCGATATAGAACGCGTCCGTCTCGGTCGGCTCGACCGGGAACCCATCGCTGTGCGTGATCGTCATCCGGTGCCCCCCGAGAGCAACGGTGAAGATGGTGTCGGAGGCGGCGTTGATGATTCGCAGACGAACCTTCTGCCCGGCCTTGGCTCTGAGCGTCTCGGGGTCCGCTGGCGGCCGTCCGTTGATCAGGAAGTGCGGGTAGGTCACGTCTCCGGCGTCGCCCCACGGCTCGGCCTCGTCCATGGCGCCATGGTTCATGCCACCCATCTCGCCGTGGTCCATACCACCCATGCCACCCATGCCCCCGGATCCGGAGTCATTGGCCAAGAGCTTCTCCAGGACCTGCTCGGGCGTGGTGCCTGTTCCGTCGATCCAGTCATCGAGGACAAGGACCCACTCGGCGTCGTAGCCGCCTGGCTCGTTCGGGTCGTCGATGATCAACGGGGCGTACAGTCCCCGGTCGAGCTGAACGCCGACGTGAGGGTGGAAGAAGTACGTGCCCGGATCGGGCGCGGTGAACTCGTAGACGTAGGAGGTCTCCGGCTTCACCGGGTCCTGCGTCATGCCGGGGACGCCGTCGGCCGGGTTGCGCAGACGAATACCGTGCCAGTGGATGGTGGTCTCGTCCGGAAGTTGGTTGTCGAGGGTGACGCGCAGGAAGTCGCCGGCGGTGGCCCGCAGAAGTGGACCAGGCACGGCGTCGCCGTATCCCCAGGTCGAGACGGTGCGGCCCGCTAGATCGAGGGTGATCGGCTTGGCGGTCAAGGACTTGGTCACCACCGTCTGGCCCGGGTCAGGTGAGACCGGCGTCGGAGCGCCGAAGGCCCCCTTCGGCGCGCTGGCACCCGATCCTTTGGTGGCGGCATACGTTCCCAAGCCCGCTGCGCCAGCGGTACCGAGGCCACCGATCAGCAGGCCACGGCGAGTGATAGAGCCCATAGTTCCCTCCAGGGGTCGGTGTACCGACGCGCGTCAGCGCCCATGAATGATCAGGTGACGTCGCTTTTCGTACTCATCGACGCTCAGGTCACCGCGGGCCAGTCCTTCGTCGAGAAGCGTCAGCGCGTCGGTCCGGGTAGGGCCTGTGGCGGTGCTTCTCTGGCCGGGGAACAGTGCGCGCACGGCGAGCACGACGATCACCCAGAAGGCGAGGACGCCTGCGGCCATGCCCAGCCACATCATGTCGCAGCCGTGATTCCACATCATCGGAGACTCCTTCTTGAAGCCGACCTCCCGGCATGCAGACAGGCTCCGGCGGGAAGGTCATGGGTTGGTGGTCGCCGCGTTGAGGTTTGACGAAGATCCTCGTCGATTCGCCGCTGACGTCGGCCGTGGTGCGGCCCTCGGGTGAGACTGTCTGTCGTGAGCACACGAACCCCTGTCGAGCCGTTGTCGAAGGTGCTCATCATCGAGGACGAGAAGACGCTGGCAGAGATGATCGCCGCCTATCTCGCCCGCAGCGAGTACCAGACCACAGTCGAGCACAACGGCGTCGCCGGAGTCGAAGCAGCACGAGAGCAGTCCCCAGACGTGGTGATCCTCGACCTGGGACTGCCCGGACTGGACGGCATCGAGGTCTGCCGCCAGATCCGCACCTTCAGCGACTGCTACGTCATCGTCGTGACCGCCCGATCGGACGAGGTGGACACCCTGATCGGCCTCTCCGTGGGCGCCGATGACTACGTCACCAAACCCTTCAGCGTGCGCGAGCTGGTGGCACGCGTGCAGACGGTCCTGCGTCGCCCACGGGGCGGGAACGCCGGCAACTCCAGCGCTGCGGCAACCCCATGGGTATTCGGCGACCTTCAGGTCGACCCAATCGGGCAGCAGGTCCACCTGAAGGGAGAACCAGTTCCGCTGACACCGACCGAACGGGATCTGCTGATGACCTTGGCCCAACGGCCCTCGATGGCCTTCTCCCGCACGCAGCTCATCGAGGAGGTCTGGGGTGGCGGCTGGGTCGGGGACGAGCACCTGGTCGACGTCCACATCGCTCACCTGCGACGCAAGCTCGGAGACAACCCCGATCTCGCTCGCTACATCACCACGGTGCGCGGCATCGGTTACCGGATGGGGCCCGGATGAACAAGCGCGTCAACACACTCTCCAAGGGTCTGGCGCCTCGACTACTGGCGGGACAGATCCTGGTACTCCTTGCGGGAGCACTGACAGCCGGGCTCGTCGCCGCCGTCATCGGCCCCCCGATCTTCCACGACCACCTCCTCCAAGCGGGGCACCAGGAGAACGCACCCGAGCTGGTCCACATCGAGATGGCCTTTCGGGACGCTTCGCTCATCGCCCTGGGGGTGAGCCTGCTCATCTCTCTGACTGGGGCGACTGCGGTGGCCTGGTTCCTCGCCCGACGGCTGCGTCAACCGCTGGCGCAGATGACCGATGCCGCGCGCGAACTGAGCCGTGGCCATTACTCCACCCGCGTGCCTCATGTCGGTGCGGGGACTGAGCTCGAGACCCTCGCCGGAGCATTCAACGTGATGGCGGCCCGCTTGGAAGGAGTCGAGGACACCAGACGACGGATGCTGTCCGACCTCGCCCACGAACTGCGCACGCCGATCGCGACCTTGAGCGCCTACCACGAGGGACTGCACGACGGCGTGGTGACCCTCGGTGATGACTCTCGTCTCGCGTTGACCGCCCAGACGGAACGGCTGGCGCGACTGGCCGAGGACATCAACGAGGTCTCCACGACCGAAGAAGGACATCTCGCCCTCGACATCCAGCGCCACAAGGTGACTGACTTGTTGTGGGCGGTCTACTGGGGCATGCGTGACAGCTACTCGGAGAAGGGCCTCAACCTGGTCCTGGACGTTGACAAGGCGACAGGACTCGAGACCCTGGTCGACCGGGTCCGATTCGCCCAAGTCATGACCAACCTCCTCACCAACGCCCTCAGGCACACACCCGCCGGAGGAACGATCACCGTCGCAGCGGGACGCGACGGCGGAGAAGCCATCATCACCGTCACCGACACCGGCGAAGGTATGACACCCGACCAGGTGCTGCACGCATTCGAACGCTTCTACCGCGGCGACTCAGCTCGCACAAACGACCAACGAGGATCCGGTATCGGCCTGACCATCAGCAAGGCCATCATCGATGCGCATCACGGAGGACTCACCGCATCCAGCCCCGGCCCCGGAAAGGGCTCATGCTTCACCATCTCCTTGCTGCTCGTGCGATGACGAGTAAGAGACCAAGGGAAGCCAGGCCTTGAGAACCACTGCCTCCAGCAACTGATCCACGGTGGGGCTCCGTCGGGCCCGTTGGGCGTGAGGAAGACGCGACAGGCTGAAGCCGGTTGCTCGTCACCCCGGGCAAACGGGTTGCGGCCGTCTACGAGGACCGTGGGCGAGCCGATGAAGCCCAGCCGTACGGCGCCCTCTGGTGTTTCGATCAGTACCTTGGTGACGGTCTGCTCGTCTCGGCCGAGTCGCGTTAGAACAGTGACTCGACGCTCGGGCAGAGGGGTGGGGAATCCCTCCCAACGAACCGACCTCACGTTGATTCCATCCCACGCCGACTGGCCCGCTCTCCTGTCGAGAGCGAGCTGATCGCTGGCCCCACGACGGCCGTGCACTGCACTACGGGGGGCGGCTCGTGCCGGTTCGCGAGCCTGGAGGTCAATCACCGGGGGCGTCGATCGTTTTTGTGTCGCGGCTGAGGCCCTGTCCAGCGCCGCGTCCTGCGAAGTCAGCGAGTCACGCGATCACCCCGCTCGGGGGCTGGATCGGCGCCGACGTGAAGCGCTGAGAGGGGACAGGCGAGGTCCGCGCGATTGTGCTCGACACCCTTCTCGGGTGGAGCTGCTACGGGTACTATGAGAGCCACGTGCAGCAACCGCCTTGCTGTCGTCCGGCCCCCGGAGGTTGCCGCCTCGCGGGGGTCATTCACGTCCGCAGCCGGTCGAGTTATGCCTCAGTTGTGCCCATGGGAGGGAACGACGAGGGCCTCTGACTGCGTTTCCGCAGGTCAGAGGCCTAAGTCAGTTGGTCGGGGTGACAGGATTTGAACCTGCGACCTCTTCGTCCCGAACGAAGCGCGCTACCAAGCTGCGCCACACCCCGAGGCCGCTCGTGAGCGGCGACAGGCAGGATAACCCAGCCGTGGGCTGCCGCCCCAATCGGCGGGATCAGCCGCCGTCCGAGTCGCTGGAGGAGTCGCTGGTCTCGCTGGTGACGGACGCCGAGGTGCCTGGAGAGGTGCTCGGCTCGGCGGGCGCGGTGGTGTCAGTGGTCGGTGTCCGGGAGGGCGAAGGGGGATTGCTGCTCGGCAGTGGGGCGGGTGGCGAGGTCGTCGCGGGGGTCTGCGGCGGGGTCCACGGAGGGGTCCATGCCGGGGTCGAGGTAGTCGGCCCGGGCGTCCAGGTCGAGGAGGTGGGCGGGGTCCACACCGGCGTCGTCGAGGTGGAGACAGCCGGCGACGCGGGCTGCTGGGACTGGGAGGTGGTGCTTGGCGGGGTCCAGGCGGGTGTCGACGCCCCCGTGGTGGCAGACGGGGATGGAGTCGTCGTCGACGACGTCGAGCTGCTTGACGAACGGGGCGATGAGGACGAGGAGTCACTGCTCGTGGAGCTGACCGGCGAGGTGAAGGTGGCAGAGGGCGGTGGCGCGGGCGGCGACTGGCCAACTCCCAGGGCCGCGACGGAGGCGCCAGCGGCGAAGAGGCCCGCGGTGACGAGAGCGGCAATCTCGGTGGCCTTCATGCTCGGGTCTCCTCACGAGGGATGAGCGTCAGCAGGGAGGCTTCCGGGCGGCAGGCGAAGCGGACCGGCGCAAACCGGGACGCGCCCAGACCGGCGGAGACGTGCAGCCACGACGCATCGGCCGGAGCATCGGTGTCCTGCAGGTCGGCCGCTCCCGGCCACCAGCGCGACAGCCCTCGCGCGCGTCGTCGGTCGAGGTCGCAGTTGGTCACCAGCGCCCCGTACCCGGGCGCGCGCAGCTGACCGCCATGGGTGTGCCCGGCGATGACGAGCGCTGCTCGGTCGGTGTGCATCGCGTCGAGCACGCGCTGGTACGGCGCATGCGCCACCCCGACGAGCAGGTCGGTGCCTGGCCGCGCCTCGCCCGCCACGCTCGGGTAGTCGTCCCGCTCGATGTGCGGGTCGTCGACCCCGACGAGATCGAGGGTGAGATCGCCGACCCGCACCTGGGCCCGGGCGTTGTCGAGGTCCGCCCACCCGGCGGAGGTCATCCCTTCGCGCAGCTCCTCGGTGGGCAACCGGGTCCGGTTCGGGGGTGCCTGCGCGTACCGGTCGGTGAGGTACCTCGCCGGGTTCTTCCAGGTCGGCGCGAAGTAGTCGTTGGACCCCATGACGAAGGCTCCGGGCAGGTCCAGCAGCGGCCCCATCGCGTCCAGCGCACCGGGGATGGCGTCGAGGTGGCTGAGGTTGTCGCCGGTGTTGACGACGAGGTCGGGGTCGAGGTCGGCGAGCCCGCGGATCCACGCGGTCTTGCGCCGCTGCCCTGGGACGAAGTGGATGTCGCTCAGCTGGAGGACCCGCACGGGGCGGCTGCCCGCGGGCAGCACCGGGACGGACCACCGGCGCAGCGTGAAGAGCTGGGTCTCGAGGCGGGAGTAGGCCAACCCGGCCACCCCGGTGAAGGCCAGAGCGCCGACGGCGCGCGCAGGGGAGAGGGATGCCATGGGCCCATTGTCTACGGGCGGGCACGGGGCAGTCGATGCCGGCTGCAGGCGCATGCGACGCGTGGAGAGCGGAGGCGGGGAAGCCACGACGACAACGAAGGGGGAGAATGGCGCCATGAGCGAGTCCTTGAAGGCGACCATCCAGCACGACCTGCACGACGCCATGCGGGCCCGGGACCAGGTGCGCTCGGCAACCCTGCGGATGGCGCTGGCCGCGGTCACCACCGAGGAGGTGGCCGGGGACACGGCCCGGGAGCTGACCGACGCCGAGACGCTCAAGGTCCTCGCGAAGGAGGCAAAGAAGCGCAAGGAGTCGGCGCAGGCCTACCACGATGCGGGTCGGGCCGAGCTGGCCGAGCGGGAGGAGGCCGAGCTCGCGGTCATCGAGGCGTACCTGCCGGAGCAGCTCGACGAGGCGGAGCTGACCTCGATCGTCGACCGCGCCATCGCCGCGACCGGGGCGACCGGGATGGCCCAGATGGGTCAGGTGATGAAGGTCGCCCAGGCGGAGGTGGCCGGCCGCGCCGACGGTGGTGCGGTGGCTGCTCTGGTCAGGGGACGGCTGAGCCAGGCGTAGCCGCCGAGGCGCAGCCCGTCGCGCAGGGGGTCAGCCCGTCTGCTGCTGCTCGGCCGGTGCGCTCGGGGCCACCGGTGGGATGTAGCTGCCGTCGCTGCTCGTGGGGTCGTCTCCGCGCATCGTGGACTCGGCAGGCTCGGGGAAGGTCTTCGCCTCCATCTCCTTGCTCGCGGTGTCCATGATCTGCTTCCAGAGCGGGGCCGCGATGGTGCCACCGAAGACCTGGTCGTAGTAGCGCCCGCCGATGTTCACCCGGTCCATCTGCTTCTCGGTGATCGGGGTGCCCACCCAGACCGACGTGGCCAGCTGCGGGGTGTAACCGACGAACCACGACTGCCGGTGCTGGTCCGTCGTGCCGGTCTTGCCAGCAGCCTCGCGTCCTCCGGCCAGCTGGGCGTTGCTCGCCGTCCCCTCCTTCAGCGGCGCGGTGAGCAGGTCGGTCACGCCTCGGGCGACCTCCGTGTCGATCACCTGCTTGCACTCGGGCCGCTTGATCTCCATCTCCTTGCCGCTGGCCGTCGTGATCGACTCGATCGGGCTCGGCGGGCAGTACTTGCCGTCGGCGGCGAGCGTGGCGAAAGAGCTGGCCAGCTGGACCGGTGAGGTGGAGTCCGAGCCGAGGACGAGGTTGGCGATGGAGTACGAGCCGTCGACCTTCTTCCCGCTGGCGTCGCGCGCGAGGCCGTACTTCTCGCCGTTGCCGTCGGTCAGGCCCATCGCGGTCATCGTCTTGGGGATCTCGCACGACCCGACGTCGGAGGCGAGCTGCGCGAAGGCGGTGTTGATGGAGTTCGCGGTGGCGTTGCGCAGGGTGAGCCGGCCACCGGAGGTGAAGTCGTTCTGCACCTCCCACGGCTCGGTCGTCGTGCAGTTGGAGTCGAACTCGTCCTTGGTAAAGGTGTGCGGCCGCTTCAGACCGGCCACCGGCGCATTGATCGTGGACTCGACCGGCTTGCCCTTGCCGAGCGCGGTCGCGAGGGCGTACATCTTGGCGGTCGACCCGATGGCGAAGCCGTTGGTGCCGCCGTAGGTCGTGGGGTAGGTCCAGGCCTGCTCCGAGAACTTCGTCGTGGCCTGCTCCAGGCCGACCTTGTACTGCGAGGTCTGTGCGATCGCTCGGACCTTGCCGGTGCCGGGCTCGATCATCGCGGCCGCGGCGCCCACGCCGCTCGGGTCACCGTTGGGCACCTTCTCGGTGAGGTAGCGGTGCATCTCCTTCTGCCAGTCCGAGCGAAGCGTCGTCTTGATCGTCAGACCGCCGGTGAAGACCGCCTGCTGACGGGCGTCGGGGTCGGGGCCGAGCTCGGGCATCGTCTTGAGATAGGAGATGACGTAGTTGCAGAAGTACGGATCGACCGCCTTGGTGCAGGTGCCGCCCTCGTTGCGCTTGAGCTTGATCATGTCCTCGAGCTGCTCGCCCTTGAACTTCTCCAGCTGCTCCTCGTCGATCACGCCGACCGCGTGCATCCGGTCAAGCACGACGTCGCGACGCTCCTGCACCGCGGCGGTGTTGGTCCGGATGTTGAGCACGCCGGGGGACTGCACGACGCCCGCGAGGGTGGCGGACTCGCCGATGTCGAGGTCCTTCGCGCTCTTGGAGAAGAAGTGGCGGGCGGCCGCCTCGACCCCGTAGGCCTGGTCGCCGTAGTAGACGAGGTTGAGGTAGCCGCGCAGGATCTGGTCCTTGGTGTGCGTCTCCTCGACGTTGAGCGCGATCTTCATCTCCTGCAGCTTGCGGCTGTAGGTCTGCTCCACCGCCGCCTTGGCCGCCTCCTGGTCGTCCTCACGCAGTGCCTTCTCCTGCAGCATGATCTTGACGTACTGCTGGGTGATCGAGGACCCGCCCTGGGTCTCCTGGCTCGTGAGGTTGCTGAAGAAGGCCCGGCTCGTCCCGCGCAGGTCGATGCCCCCGTGCTCGTAGAAGCGGCTGTCTTCGATCGCCAGCTGCGCCTTGATCATCCACGGCGAGATCTTCTTCATCGGCACGATGATCCGGTTGGCGTCGTACGGGGTCGCCAGGGTCTTGTTGTCGGCGGAGATGATCTTGCTCTGCTGCGCCAGGGAGACGGCGGTGAACTCGTCGTCGAGGTCCTCGAAGGCGGTCACCGTGCTGCGCGCAGCGGTTCCGGCGGCCCCCGCGAGCGGCATGACCAGACCTGCGCTGATCATGCCCATCCCCACAGCCACGGCGAGGAAGGCCCCGAGCAGGCTGGTCAGGTGCGGGGCAGAGGAGCGACGCATGGCGCCAGGGTAACCAGCAAGCCTGAGAGACGCCGGGCGCCGCTCCGGAGACCGGCCGATGCCGTGCAGGGCCTGAGACCCTCACTGACTAGTTCTTTCGGGCTATGGTAAAGAATCGGTAAGCACCTACGATGTGGGACAGCCTCTGCAGACCGCGCGGGGGCATGAGCCGGTCGGGGAGGAGTCTCGATGACCACGGTGGCGTCATCCACGAGGTGGACGAGCGACTGGGCGAGCCGCGGCAGGTGCCTCACCCTCGACCCGGACTCGCTCTTCGTCCAGGGCAAGGACCAGCGCGTAGCGAAGCAGGCGTGCCGTGGGTGCCCCGTCGTCGCCGAATGCCTGGCAGATGCTCTCGACAACCGCACCGAGTTCGGTGTGTGGGGTGGCATGACCGAGCGCGAGCGCCGCGCCCTCCTTCGTCGCCGCCCCGACGTCACCTCGTGGGCCGAGCTCTTCGCGCAGGCCCGAGCCACCGAGCAGCCGGGCTGACCCAGGACCGCTCCGCCACGGTCCAGCAGGTCCGTCAGGCTCGACGGAGCAGTGCCTGACCGATCGCCGAGAGCGCCTCGAGCCGCTGCACCTCGACCTCGGCGGCCGGCACCGCCACCACCGGGATGCCTCGCGACCTGACGTCTCGGCGGAGTTCCCGCACGACCTGAGCGTGCCGCCGGGCGTCGCGGGCCCGCCCGATCTGCACGTCGAGGGCGGCGGCCGCGATGCCCTCGTGCGGCCGCCCCTCGTCCGCTGAGGCAGCGACCGCAGCCCTCGCCTCCTGGATCCCTGGCCGCTCCGCCGCGGTGACGACCCGGTTGGCGACCACGGCTCCGACCTCCAGCCCGTCGGTCGCCATCTGCTCGATCAGGGTCCGCGCCTCGTGCGCCGGGCCGCGCTCGGGAGCCGTCACGACGATCAGTGCGCTTGCATCCGAGGCCAGCAGCGCCCGGGTGCGTGCCGCCCGCTCGGCGAAGCCGGTCAGCACCGTGTCGAGAGCGTGCAGGAGGCCTGCGACGTCGTCGACGAGCGAGCCGCCGAGCACCGAACCCAGGACGCGTCGGGCCAGGCTCTGCCCCCCTTCGCCCCGCCCGCCGAGCACCCGGGAACCGACCCGGGTGCCGACCCGCGCCGGCACCGCCAGCAGCCGGAAGAGGCGACTGTCGAGGAACCCGCCGAGCCGCTGCGGCGCGTCGAGGAAGTCCAGCGCGGACCGCGCGGGCGGGGTGTCGACGACCACGAGGTCCCATCGTCGGCCCGGCCCGACATCGTCGACGACCTGGCCGAGCCGCTCCATCGCCATGAACTCCTGAGTGCCGGCCAGCGAGGTCGACAGGCTCTCGTACATCGGGTTCGTCAGGACGCGGGCCGCCGTCTCGGCGTCGGTCCGCGCGCGCACCACCTCGTCGAAGGTGCGACGCATGTCGAGCATCATCACCTCGAGGGTGCCGGCGTCCTCGGCGTCGTCGGGCAGGGGGACGGCCTGCGGCTCGGTGCCGATCGAGCCCAGCCCCATCGCCTGGGCGAGCCGTCGCGCGGGGTCGATGGTGAGCACGACCACTCGTCTGCCGGCCTGAGCGGCAGCCAGTCCGAGGGCGGCCGACGTCGTCGTCTTACCCACCCCACCGGGTCCAAGGACCGCGAGGACCCGCACCCCGGGGTCGCGGACCGCATCGGCGAGACCGCTCATGCCAGCCCCCTCAGGTCCTCGGCGAGCGCGCCCAGCTCCGACGGGGTGAGCGACTCCGGTACCCGGCGAAGGGAGGTCAGTCCCAGTCCGGTCTGCTCGAGCCGGCGCAGGCGCGCCGACCTGTCCGCATCGAGCGCCACCCGGGTGGCGAGCTGATCGAGCAGCGCCTGCGACGCCCCGTCGTCGAGGCGCAGACCATGCCGTGCGCACTCACGCGTCAGGGCCGGCGCGGTCATCGACCGCGCCTCGTCCCAGCGGGTGGCTCGAAGGACGGGCTCCTCGACCTGGTTGACCAGGAGCGACCCGAGCGGGATGCCCAGGGCGCGCAGCTCCTCGACCGCCTCGATCGTCTCCTGGACCGCGAGCTCCTCGAGCACCGTGACCACGTGCACCTGGCTGCCCGCGCGGCGGAAGACCTGCGAGACCGCGTCGGCCTGGCTGCGGATCGGCCCGACCCGGGCCAGCTCGGCCACCTGGACCGGCGCGTCCAGGAAGCGCCCTACCCGCCCGGTGGGCGGCGCGTCGAGGACGACGTCGTCGTACTCGCGCCCCTGGACACCTCGGGCACCCCGGCCGGACCGGCCGCGACCGCGCTCGGGCCGCCGGAGGATGTCGTAGACCTTGCCCAGCACGATGACGTCCCGTACCCCCGGCGCGACCGTGGTCGCGAAATCGACGGCGCCCACGGAGTCCAGGACCGACGCCGCCCCAGGCACGCGGACGGTGCGCCTCAGGTACTCCGCGAGGGCCGCGCGCGGGTCCACGGCCGTGATGTGCACCGAGCCCGCCGAATCGGCCCCGAGGTCGGTATCGACGGCCAGCTCACCGCGACGGGCCGCGCTCACCCCTTCGCCATCCAGGCCGAAGACGCCGGCCAGGCCGTCTCTCCCTTCGACCTCCATCGCGACAACCTGCCGCCCCCGACGGGCCAACGCCACGGCCAGGGCAGCGGAGGCCGTGGTCTTGCCGGTACCGCCCTTGCCGGTGACCACGTGCAATCGGGTGCGCACCTCGGCAGGGTAGACGCCCCCGCAGCCGCCCCGACGATCGATAGGGTGCGATCCATGACTCAGTGGGAGTACGCAACCGTGCCGCTCATCGTCCACGCGACCAAGCAGATCCTCGACCAGTGGGGCGAGGACGGCTGGGAGCTGGTCCAGGTCGTTGCCGGCCCGGACGGGCAGAACCTCGTCGCCTACCTCAAGCGGCCGAAGGGCGCGTGATGGCGGTCGCAGAGCGCCTCGCCGAGCTGGGCATCGAGCTGCCACCGGTCGCGGCGCCCGCCGGCTCCTACCAGCCGGCGGTGCGCTCGGGCGAGCACGTCTGGACCTCCGGCCAGTTGCCTGTCGTCGACGGCCAGATGGCGAGCACCGGGCAGGTCGGGGAGGGGCCGGGTCTGGTCTCCCCGGACGAGGCCAACCGGCTCGCCCGGACCTGCGCGGTCAACGCCCTGGCCGCGGTCGCCTCGGTCGCCGACCTCGACCAGGTCGAGCAGGTGGTCAAGGTCGTCGGCTTCGTCTCCAGCGACCCGGGCTTCACCGGGCAGCCCGGGGTGGTCAACGGCGCGAGCGACCTGCTCGCCGAGGTCTTCGGCGACTCCGGGCGGCATGCCCGCTCGGCCGTCGGGGTGGCGGTGCTGCCGCTCGGCGCCAGCGTCGAGGTCGAGCTGGTCGTGCGGCTGCGTGCAGCGTGACGCGCGGACTGATCTGATGACGACGCGTGACTTCTTCCTCGGCAGCCAGCTGCCGCTCGCGGCTGATGACGCCCCCGTGAGCCAGGCCCGACCGGCAGCGACGGTGATGCTTGTGCGCGACGCCGTGCAGGGGATCGAGGTCTTCATGCTGCGCCGGGCCCGCTCGATGGCCTTCGCCGCCTCGATGCTCGTCTTCCCCGGTGGCCGGGTCGACGTGCGCGACACCGATGACGACCTGCGCTGGGCCGGCCCCTCGGCGCAGGAGTGGGCGCAGCGGATGGACTGTGGGCAGAGCGAGGCCCGGGGCTTCGTCGCGGCCGCCGTCCGCGAGGTCTTCGAGGAGACCGGGGTCCTGCTCGCCGGGACCGACGGCGAAGGGGGGAGGCTGGCCGACCCCGCCGCGCGGCGTCGCGCCCGCGCCGCCCTCGAGCTCGGCGAGATCCCGCTGAGTCAGCTGCTCGAGGAGACCGGGACCGACCTGCGCAGCGACCTGCTGACGTACCGAGCGCACTGGGTCACCCCCGAGATCGAGCCCCGCCGGTACGACACCCGGTTCTTCGTCGCCGAGCTGCCCGCCGGGCAGGAGCCGGACGGCGACACCTCCGAGGCCGAGGAGGCCGCCTGGGTCCGCCCGGAGGACGCACTGGCCCGCCACGCCGACGGCGCTCTGGCTCTCATGCCGCCGACACTGGTCTGCCTCGAGGACCTCGCCGCCGCCGGCTCGGTCTCGCGGGCGATGACTGCGCCGCCCGCGGTCCCACGGGTGCTGCCCTATCTCGCCCAGACCGATGCCGGCCCGGCGCTCCGGGTGGAGCTGGCGTGAGCGGGGCGGCTCACCCCCCTTCGCCGTCGGCCGCGGTCGGTGAGTGGGCGGGCGGGCAGATCACCGAGCACGCGCACTGCCTGCTGCAGGGCAACCCCGGTCCGATGACGCTGGACGGGACGAACACCTGGGTCGTCATGGCCCCCGGGTCGAGCTCGGCGCTCGTCATCGACCCCGGCGAGGACGACGAAGCCCACCAGCAGCGGGTCCTCGACCATGTCGCGTCACGGGACGCGCGGATCACCCAGATCGTGCTCACCCACGGCCACGGCGACCACAGCGAGGGCGCCCCGCGGCTGGCTCGGCTCACCGCAGCGCCGGTGGTCTCGGCCGGGCGTGGGGGCGACCTTGGCCACGGGGACGTGCTCGACGCCGGAGGGGTGGAGCTGTCGGTGGTGGCGACGCCGGGGCACACGGCGGACTCGCTCTCCTTCGCCCTCGCCGCCGACCACGCGCTGCTCACCGGTGACACGGTCCTCGGGCGGGGCACGACGGTCGTCGCCCACCCGGACGGCGAGCTCGAGGCCTACCTGTCGTCGCTCGAGACGATCTCCCGGCTCACCGGCGACGGCGCGGTGAGCACGATCCTGCCCGGCCACGGCCCCACCGTCCCCGACGCCGCGGCGATGGTCGGCTTCTACCGACGGCACCGCCGCGAACGGCTGGACCAGGTGCGCCAGGCGGTGGCCGACGGGGCCCGTGACGCCGACGAGGTGGTGGCCAGCGTCTACGCCGACGTCGACCGCTCGGTCTGGCCCGCGGCCCGGCTCTCCGTGCTCGCCCAGCTCACCTATCTGCGGCGGCGGGGCTGACGACGGGGGATCTCAGCGGGCGCGGCGGCGAAGGCGCTCGACGTCGAGCAGGAGCACCGCACGAGCCTCGAGGCGGAGCCACCCGCGGGTGGCGAAGTCGGCGAGCGCCTTGTTCACCGTCTCGCGGGAGGCGCCGACGAGCTGGGCCAGCTCCTCCTGGGTGAGGTCGTGGGCCACCATGACGCCCTCCTCGACGGGGCGGCCGAAGCGGCTGCTCAGGTCGAGCAGCGCCTTGGCGACCCGACCGGGGACGTCGGTGAAGACGAGGTCGGCGAGGTTTTCGTTGGTCCGACGCAGCCGACGCGCGAGCGAGGCGAGCAGCGTCGCCGCGATGCGCGGGTGGCTCTGCAGCAGGGTGCGCAGCTGGTCGTTACCCAGGCCGATGAGCTGGGTCTCGGCGACGGCGGTCGCGGTCGCGGTGCGCGGGCCGGGGTCGAAGAGGCTCAGCTCGCCGAACATCTCACCCGGGCCGAGGATCGCGAGGAGGTTCTCGCGGCCGTCGGTGCTCGTGCACCCGAGCTTGATCTTGCCCTCGGTGATGACGTAGAGCCGGTCGCCCTGGTCGCCCTCGTGGAAGAGGACGTCGCCGCGCTCCATCCGGACCGCCTCCATCGAGGCCATGATCTCGCGAGCGGAGTCCTCGTCCAGCGTGGCGAAGAGGGGCGCTCGTCTCACAACATCCAGGTCCACAAGGGCACAGTGTGCCATGCATCACCTAGGCGGCGGGCCGTAACCTTCCGACCTGTGTCGACCCCTTCGCAGAGCCCCCTGGCCCGCAAACGGCGGGCGCGCCGCGGCTACCGGCTGCTGCACGAGCGTTACCCCTACGCGCACTGCGAGCTCGACTTCGAGACGCCGCTGCAGCTCCTCGTCGCGACCATCCTCTCGGCCCAGACCACCGACGTCGGCGTCAACAAGGTCACCCCGACCCTCTTCGCCCGCTACCCCACGGCCGCGGACCTCGCGGCGGCCCAGCCTGCCGAGATGGAGGAGATCCTCCGGCCGACCGGCTTCTACCGGGCCAAGACCCGCTCGGTGATCGGGCTGGGACAGGCGCTCGTCGCCGACCACGACGGCGAGGTGCCGGGCACCCTGGCCGAGCTCGTGAGGCTGCCCGGGGTGGGACGCAAGACCGCGAACGTCGTGCTGGGCAACGCCTTCGGTGTCCCCGGCATCACCGTCGACACCCACTTCGGGCGGGTCGCGAGGCGCCTCGGCTGGACCGAGGAGACCGACCCGGTCGAGGTCGAGCGCGAGGTCGGTGAGCTCTTCGAGCGGCGCGACTGGACGATGCTCAGCCACGTCCTCATCTTCCACGGCCGGCGTACCTGCCACGCCCGCCGACCCGCGTGCGGCGCCTGTCCCGTCGCGGCGATCTGCCCCTCCTACGGCGACGGTGAGACCGACCCGGACAAGGCGGCCCGCCTGCTGAAGTTCGAGCTCGCCCCGACGGCGGGCTCGTGACGCGGCCACCGGTGTGGCTGGGGCAGGTCATCCCGTCCCTGCTCGCGGACCTGCCGGACTGGTTCACCCGCTTCGCCCCGCCCGAGGACTGCCGTCGGCACTCCGCGGTGCTCATGCTGCTCGGTCCATCCGCGGACGAGCCGGGAGAGGTCGACATCGTCCTCACCGAGCGCAGTCACACCCTGCGCAGCCATGCGGCGCAGGTCTCCTTCCCCGGCGGCAAGCTCGAGCCCGGCGAGGACGCCGTGGCCGCGGCGCTGCGCGAGACCTGGGAGGAGGTGGGGGTCGAGCCGGAGACGGTCGAGGTGATCGGCACCTGGCCCCCGCTCTACCTCACCCCGAGCAGCAACGCGGTCACCCCGGTCCTCGCGTGGTGGTCCGCACCGCATGCCATCGGCGTGGTCGATCCGGGCGAGGTGGCCGCGGTGGCCCGCGTGCCGGTGCGGGATCTGGCGGACCCCGCGAACCGATTCACCGTCACCGCTCCCAGGGGCTACCGCGGGCCGGGCTTCGAGGTGTGCGACCTCTTCGTGTGGGGCTTCACCGCCGGGTTGCTCGACGTGCTGCTCACCGCCTCTGGCCAGGACCAGGCGTGGGACGAAGGGGTGACCCGCAGCCTCCCGATGCGTCACCTGCGACCGTTCCTCGACGCCAGGGGACGGCGCGAGGAGTGAGTCGTCGCAGCTGGGGTGTCACGGGAGAGTCGGCGGGAGCGTGGCCGAGAGCCAGCGGGTGATCACGTCGTTGACCTGGTCGGGTGCCTCCTCGTGCGCGAAGTGGCCCACCTCGGGGATCGCGACGAGCTGGAGCGGGCCGGTCACGTGTGATGCGCTGTCGCGGGAGAGGGCTGCGGGGATGGCCGGGTCGGCCTGCCCGTGCACCGACAGGACCGGCACGGTGATCCCCGGGCGTACCCGGCGCATGTACCGCAGTCCGTTCGGGGTGAATCGGGAGCGCATCACCCAGCGGTGGTACTCGGTCGCGGCGTGGCTGGCGAAGGGGACGGCGATCATCTCGCAGTAGCGCTGCTGCACCTCGGGGGTGATCCAGCGCTGGTCGCTACCGGACCACTCGCGCAGGTAGCGGGGCACGGTCCCGACCTCGGCCTGGGCGCTCCGGCCGCCGGACGCGGGCGCTGGGCGCTGCAGTGCGCGCACGTACCGCCGCGCCCCGCGATGACCCGGCCGCCACACCGCAGACCTGAAGACGGCGGGGTGCGGCATGCCGATCACACCGATGGCGGCGGTGACCTCGGGATGGATGCCGGGCATCGACCACGCGATCGCACCGCCCAGCCCGTGACCGATGACGCAGGCCTGGCTCGCACCGAGCGACCGGATGATCGCGGCCACGTCGTCGCACACCGTCAACGGGTCGTACCCGCCGGGCGGCTTGTCGGAGGCGCCGAACCCGCGCAGGTCGAGCGCCGCGACCCGGTAGCCCGCCTCGGCGAGCGCCGGGAGCTGGTGACGCCAGGTCCACCAGAACTGGGGGAACCCGTGCAGCAGGAGGACGAGAGGACCGCTGCCGGCGACGGCAAGGTGGAAGCGCGCGCCGTTGGCGGCGACGAGTCGGTGTTCCCAGGGCCCGTCAACGAGCGCCGCGGCCGAGTCGGGTGCTCCGGGGGAGGTCGGGTCGACGCTCAGTGGCCCGGCTTGATCGCCTCGACGGTCTGCTGCGCGTTGCGGATCGCCTTCTCGGGCATCGGCTTGGCCTTCTTCAGCGCCTTGGCGCCGAGCATCCCGAGCACCCCGGCGATGACGAGGAGGATCACGGTGACGATGAGGTACCCGGCCCACAGCGGCAGCCAGACGTCGATCGTGTGCGCGAGCGTGTGGAGGAGGAAGATCAGGCCGAGGAGGCCGAGGAAGGCCGCGCCGCCGAGGAGCCCAGCGCCCTTGCCGCCGACCTTCAGCCCCGAGGTGACCTCGGACTTGGCCAGCTGGATCTCGCTGCGGACCAGCGCCGAGACGTCGTGGCTGGCGTCGGCGACGAGCTGTCCCACGGTGCGCTCGCTCTCGCCGCGCGCCGGGTGACCCACGAGGCGGGCGGCTGATCGGGAGGCCAACGAGTCGCGGCGGGCGTGCTCCTCGAGGAGCTCGGTGTCGTGGGTCGCGTCGGTCTGCTGGAAGCGGTCGGTCGAGGTGCTCATGGAGATCTCCTCTGGGCGGAGGTGACGGGCAGTCCGTCCTGGCGTTTCGTCGTCACACTACCCGGGCGGGGCGCCGGAGGGCCGCGAAGACGAACCCGGGTCGTGGTGAGCGATGTCTCCTGCCCGTCTTAGGATGGAGCGCATGACGCCCGCGGACGTGACGCCATGAACGGCGGCGTCCTGCCGTTCTCGATCGCGCTGCTCGGCCTCCTCGTCGCGGTCACCCCCCTGGTCACCCGCCTCCTTGGTCGGGCGTCCGGCTGGCCGCTCGCTGCGGCCTACCTCGGCGTCGCCGCTCTGCTCGCGCCCGCGGCGGGGCGGGTCCTCGACGGTGAGCCGGTCACCTGGAGCCGCGCCTGGTTCCCGGCGCTGGACTCATCCTTCGCCCTGCGCGCCGACGGGCTGGGGGTGGTCTTCGCCGCCATCGCACTGGTGATCGGCGCCGTGGTGCTGGCCTACGCGACGAGTTACCTCGGTGAGGGCAGGCAGACGAGCTTCTACTGGCTGATGACGGCGTTCACCTTCGCGATGGTCGGCCTGGTCCTCGCGGACGACCTCGTGCTGCTCTTCCTCTGCTGGGAGCTGACCTCGCTGGCCTCCTTCCTGCTCATCGCGCGCTCGGGCACCTCGGCCGAGGGCGCGTCCATGCGGACCCTGCTCATCACCGGGCTCGGTGGGCTCTTCCTCCTCGCGGCGGTCGCCGCGATCGTCGCCCGGCTGGGCACCACGTCGTTGCACGAGGTCCTGGACTCGCCGGTGTGGGCCGAGGACCCCGCCTTCGCCACCCTCGTGGCAGTCCTCGTGGGGCTGGCCGCCTTCACCAAGTCGGCCCAGGTCCCGTTCCACGTCTGGCTGCCCGACGCGATGGCGGCGATCACCCCGGTGAGTGCCTATCTGCACGCCGCAGCGGTGGTCAAGGCAGGCATCTTCCTCATGCTGCGCTTCAGCCCGGCGCTGCACGACGTGGTGGCCTGGAACGTCCTGCTCGTCGTCGGCGGCCTGCTCACCGCCCTCGTCGGTGGCTTCACTGCGATCCGGCAGCAGGACCTGAAGAAGCTCATGGCCTGCTCAACCGTCAGCCAGCTGGGCTTCATCACCGCCGCGATCGGTGTCGGCACCTATCACGCGCTCGCCGCGGCGGTGCTGCACACCATCGCTCACGCACTCTTCAAGTCTGGCCTCTTCATGATGGTGGGGGTCGTCGACGGGGCGGCCGGCACCCGCGAGCTCACCCGGATCCCGCGCCTGGTCTCCCAGATGCCGGTGAGCTTCGCCGTCATGGTGCTCGGCTGCGCGTCGATGGCGGGCATCCCCCCGATGCTCGGCTTCCTCTCGAAGGAGGAGCTGCTCGCGGCGTACGGCGAGACTCCGGGCGGGCAGCTCGCCGGCGTGGTGGCGCTGGCCGTCGGCGCGCTGGGCGCGGTCATGACCTTTGTCTACTGCGGGCGGGTGGTCTTCGGCTCGTTCGTCGACGGCACCTCCGACCGTGAGATCAAGCCGGTGTCGCCGGTGATGATCGGGATGGCCGCCCTGCCGATCGTCGTCGGACTGCCGCTGGCGCTCGCCGTCGGCGTCCTCGACACCACCGTCGGCGCCGCGACGCAGGCCGCCGTCGGTGGGCCCCTCGAGGACCCCATCCACCTCGCCCTGTGGCACGGCTTCACCCTCGAGCTCTTCATCTCGGTCGGGATCATCGCCGTCGGCGCCCTGCTCGTCGCGAACCGCCGCCGGCTCACCCCCTTCGTCGACGGCCGCAGGCTGGCACCCGACTCGGCGACGGTCATCGGAGCGATACGCGACGGCCTCGCCCGGGTCGGCGACCTCGCCGCGCGGGGGGTGCGTGCCGACCACCCGAGCCGGCACGTCTCGATCAACACCGCGGCCGTCAGCGTGGTGCTGCTCGGGGGAGTGATCGCGGTGCGCGACGACCTCGCCGCGCAACCGCTGCAAGACAACCTCATGCGCCCCTTCGACGCCGTCGTCCTCGTGCTCATGGCGCTCTCGGTGCTCGGCGTCGCGGTCTCGCGCACCCGTCTGGCTGCAACCCTCTGCCTCAGCGGGGTGGGGATCCTCGCGACCGCACAGATCATGGCTCTCGGTGCTCCCGACGTCGGCCTGACCCAGCTGCTCGTCGAGTCGTTGACGATCATCGTCATCATGCTCGTGCTGCAGAAGCTGCCGACGACCTTCGGCAACCCGAGACGGGACGGGCATAGCCGGCTGCTGGCCCGGATCGGGCTGTCGGTCCTCTCCGGGGTCGCGATGGCCGCCGGTACCTGGGCGCTCACGAGCCGCCGACCGCGCAGCGACGTGGCGATGTACTACCTCGAGGAAGGCCCGGTCGAGACGGAGGGGGCGAACATCGTCAACACGATCCTCGTCGAGTTCCGTGCGCTGGACACCCTCGGCGAGCTCGCCGTGCTCGCGATGGCCGGGGTCGCCGTCGTCGCGGTGCTCTCCAGCCTGCGGCACGAGTACCTCGACCCCCCGCCGGCGAAGAACAGGTGGTACGTCAAGCCGCCCGAGGTCACGCTGACCGGCAAGGGCACCACCGCCTACCGGGCGATCCACCGCACCTGGCCGAACACCGTGCCGCTCCAGCTCATGGTGCGCTTCGCGGCGCCCGTGCTCGTCGTCATCTCCGCCTACCTCTTCTGGCGCGGGCACAACGCGCCCGGCGGCGGCTTCATCGCCGCCCTCGTCGGGTCGGCCATCGTCGCGCTCATGTACCTCTCGACCTCGCGCGACCGTCAGCTCGGCCGACCCCGGCTGCCTCTCTTCCTCATCGGCGGCGGCATCCTCATCGCGGTAGCCAGCGGTCTGTGGGGGCTGCTGGCGAAGGGGAGCTTCCTCGAGCCGCTGCATGCCGAGGCCCTCGGTCAGCACTGGACCAGCTCGATGGTCTTCGACCTCGGCGTCTACCTCGGGGTGCTCGGGCTCTTCCTCATGACGGTCAACCTCCTCGGGACGAGCGAGGGAGAGGCGCCCGCGCCGGGCGAGGAGTGGACCCGAGAGCGGGTGGACGAGGCGTTCGAGGGCGAGCTGCCGGGGCCGATGGACACGGTTCGCGGTGAGCGTGCCGACGACCACCCGGGCAGCCGCGTCGGTGTCCGCACCCACCACGTCTCGCAGGGCGTGCCACCGCGGGAGGTGGGTCGGTGATCACCTTCGTCCTCATCGGGGTGCTCGTCGCCGGTGGCACCTTCCTCATCCAGCAGCGCTCGCTGGTCAAGGTCATCTTCGGGCTCTCCCTGTGGAGCCACGCGGCCAACTTCATCCTCCTGTCGGCGGGGGTGGCAGCCTGGCGCGCCGAGCCGCTGGCCGACCGAACCGCGGCCGCCGACGCCGCCGACCCGCTGCCCCAGGCCTTCGTGCTCACCGCGATCGTCATCACCATGGCCGTGACGGTCTTCATGCTCGCGCTGGCGATGATCGGGCACAACGACGACACCCGACGCATGCCCGAGACGGGGGAGGTGCACGACCGATGAGCGCCGCAGACCTCCTCCCGCTCCTCGTCGCGGTGCCCCTGGCCTTCGCCGGGCTCACCGTGCTGCTGCGCCGGCACGTCGTCGGCGCGAGCCTGCTCGTCGTGACCCTCGTCGGCGTGCTCGTCACCTCGGTGGTGCTCATCGCGCGGCACGCGAGCACGCCCGTCCTCGCCTCCGGGGTGGGCGGCTATCCCGCCGGCGTCGCGATCCCCTTCGTCTCCGACACCCTCACCGCGCTCATGCTGGCCGTCACCTCGCTGGCCACGCTCGCGACGACCGCGTGGCTGATCATGACGGGCGAGACGCGCTACCGCTTCGTCGTGCCGCTCGTCCTGCTCCTCGTCGCGGGCGTCAACGGCGCGCTCCTCACCGGTGACCTCTTCAACCTCTTCGTCTTCATCGAGGTCATGCTCCTCCCGAGCTATGCCCTCCTGGCGCTGACTGGCGGGTGGCGACGGCTCGGGGTCGGCCGCCTCTTCGTCGTGGTCAACCTCGTGAACTCGGCGGTCCTGCTCATCGGCGTCGCCTTCGTCTACGGCACGGCGGGGACGGTCAACATCGCGGCCCTCGCCGGTCGTGGGGTGCAGGACGACCGGACCGGGCTCGCCGTGGCGATGGTGCTCGTGGCGCTCGCGGTCAAGGCGGGCATCGTCCCCGTGCACACCTGGCTGCCGCGCAGCTACCCGGCGACCTCGCCTGGGGTGATGTCCCTCTTCGCGGCGCTGCACACCAAGGTCGCGCTCTACGCGATCTACCGCATCTACAGCGTCGTCTACGACGGGCAGGCGAGCTGGATCGGGATCGTCGTCGTGCTCGCGGCGGTCACCGCCGTCGTCGGCGCGGTCAGCACCCTCGGCGAGTCCACCTTCCGGCATGCCATGGCCTACCAGATGGTCGCCGGGGTCGGGCACATCCTCATCGGCGTCGTCGTCTTCACCCAGGCCAGCCTCGCCGGTGGGCTCCTCTACCTTGCGCACCACGTCATCACGATGGCGGCACTGCTGCTCACCGGTGGGGCCATCGAGCACACCTACGGCTCGCACCGCTTCGACCGTTTGTCGCGGCTGATGACGCGGGAGCCCTGGGCAGCGACGGTCGTCGCCCTCGGGCTGCTCTCGCTCGTCGGCCTCCCGCCGACCTCGGGGCTGTGGGGCAAGCTGCTGCTCATCGTCGGGGCGGCGGAGGCGCCCGGCTGGCAGGCGTGGCTGCTCGTCGGGGCGATCGTCCTCGCCTCGATCATCTCGATCATCGCCCTCCAGCGCCTCTGGTCCGAGATCTTCTGGGGCCCGTCGATGGAGACCTACCGCACCGACAACGCCAGGACCCGGATCAGCGAGCCGGTCCCGCTGCCGGACGACGTGCGCATCCCGGCGCGGATGCTGGCGCCCGGCACGGCGATGATCGCCGTGTCCGTCGCGATCTTCGTCGGCATCGGTCTGCTCAGCCCGGTCGTCGACCGCGCCGCCGCAGGGCTGGGCGACAGCACGGCATACGTCGAGGCGGTGCTGCGATGAAGGCTCTCTACGCGGTCCGCTACGCCCTCTACGTCCTTCTCGAGCTGCTCAAGGGGGCGTTCGTCCTGGGTCGGGACATCGTCACCCCGGGCCTTGCGGTGTCCCCGGCCGTGGTCGAGCTGCCGCTTCGCTGCCATTCCGACCTGGAGATCTCGGTGCTGGCGTCCTCGATCACCATCACCCCCGGCACCCTTGTCTGCGGCACGGCCGCGGCCGAGGGCGACTCGCCGACCACCCTCTTCGTCCACTGCCTGTACGCGCGTGACGTCGACGCCGTGGTCGCGGACCTTCGGGAGATGGAGGCGCGGTTGCTGCTGGCGACCCGAGGCGCCACGGCGAAGGGGGAGCAGTCGTGACCGTCGTCGTGTGGCTGGCCATCGGCGTGCTCGGCGCGGCGGTGGTGACCTCGCTGTGGCAGATCCGGTCTGCCTCCGACGCCGCCAGCGCAGCCGTCGTCGGTGACCTCATCTTCTTCTCCGGGGTGGCGATGCTCGTGCTGGTGAGCATCGAGAGGGAGTCGGCCGCGGTGGTCGACGCCGTCATGCTCGCCTCGCTGCTCGGGGTGCTGGCGACGGTCGCTCTCGCCCGGATCATCACCAGGGGGCGCCGATGACCACGCTCGTCCATCTCGTCGCGGCCCTGCCCGTAGCTGGCCCGATCACGCCTGAGGCGGCCGAGCCGGCTCTCGAGGGTGCGGCTGCCGTGGTCGTCACCGCGGTGGCGGCCGTCCTCGTGCTCCTCGGGGCGGTATGGGTGCTGCTCAGCGCGATCGCCATGCACCGCGTCGGCGACGCCCTGAGCCGGGTCAACGCACTGGGCCCGGCCACCGGGGTCGGCATCCCGTGGATCGTCATCGGGGCCTGGCTGCACAACCTCACCGTGCACGCCTTCTCGTGGATCGACGTGGTCAAGGTCGCGATCACGCTCGGGGCGCTGCTCATCGTCTCCTCGGTCGCGAGCAACGTGCTGGCCCGCGCGGCGATCATGTCCGGTGCCGAGATGGACCCCGCGACCTCGCCCAACGACCTGCTGGACGAGCCGCCGTCACCGCGCTGAGCTGGGCTCGGCGCGCTCGGGCGCCATGGCTCGCCAGCTGCCGCGCGCGATCATTACCTCGCGCAGGATGTCCGGCCGATCCGTGATGAGGCCGTCGACGCCCATGTCGAGCAGGGCGTGCATCTGGGACGGGTCGTCGACGGTCCAGACGACGACCCTGACCCCCAGCCGCCGCGCGCGCCGGACCAGCGCCGCGGAGTGGATGGGCACCCCACCGAGGTGCAGCGGGACGTGGGCGAAGCGGCCTTGCACCAGACGTGACGGGACCGGGACGCCGGTCCGGCTGGCGGAGATCAGCGTCGTCAGCGACCTCCAGCCCAGGGCGGTGCGCACCTGCGGTGCCTGAGAGCGGAGCAGCTCGAGCCAGCCGTCCGGCGCCCCGGCGACGCAGACCCGACGGGCGAAGTCGGGGCGCTGGAGCAGCCGGGCCATCGGGGCGATCGCGGCTCGGTCCTTGAGGTCGACGGTGAACCGGGCGGTGGGGAAGGCGGTGAGGGCGTCCTCCAGGGAGGGGATCGGGTCGAGCTGACCGTCCGGGCCGGTGACGAGCACCCGCTCGAGCTCTCGGCGACTGCGCTCCAGGATCGTGCCCGAGCCGGTGGTGCACCGCTCCAGCCGCTCGTCGTGGAAGCACATGAGCTCGCCGTCGGACGTGATCCGCACGTCCGTCTCGAGGTAGCGCAGTCCGAGGTCGAGCGACCGGCGGAACGCCGCGAGGGTGTTCTCGGGTGCCATCGCGGCACCGCCGCGGTGCGCGATCGCCAGCGGTGTCGTCTCGTCGCCGTACCGAGGGGCCGAGCGGCTCATGGCTCCATCGTCCTGGGGCGAAGGGGGTGATCCGTCACCCGAGCAGGGTGGTTGGTGGAGTGTTCACGAAGGCTTGGCCGGCTCACCCCTTCGTGCTCACCGGTGGGCTGCTCTGGAGGCGATCCGGCGAGCCGGACGACGGTCGTCCCGGCGGAACGGGTCTTGCCCGCACCGCGCTGAACTGCGAATACTGGGCCGACGGGCAGGGTGCCCGGCACGCAAGGAGGCACGATGAGCGACCGACCCGAGAAGCACGAGACGTCATACAGCGAGCACGCCGACGAGTCGGCCCCGCCGCAGCCGCCGGCGCCGGACAACGCCGACCCGGACGCCCCGACCGAGGCGACGACCGCCTACGAGGCGCACGCGGACGAGTCCGAGGCTCCGCACGGTCCCGAGGCGGACGCCGTCGATCCCGGCTGAGCGGCACGATTCGACGCCAGACAACGACGATCCGCCCGCGAACGTTCGCGGGCGGATCGTTGTCTGCCGAGGAGAGCTCGGGTCTACTTCTGCAGGCCCGACTGGATCTGCTCCATGACCGAGGAGTCCGCGAGGGTCGTGACATCGCCGACCTCGCGGTTCTCGGCGACGTCCTTGAGCAGGCGGCGCATGATCTTGCCCGAGCGGGTCTTCGGCAGCTCGGAGACGACCATGATCGTGCGCGGCTTGGCGATCGGGCCGATCTCCTTGGCGACGTGGTTGCGCATCTCCTGGACCAGGTCGCTGCCCTCGCCCACCTCATCGGCCTGCTCCCGGGCCTCCTCGCGCAGGATGACGAAGGCGACGACCGCCTGCCCGGTGGTCTCGTCGTTGGCGCCGACCACGGCCGCCTCGGCGACCGCCTCGTGCGAGACCAGCGCCGACTCGATCTCGGCGGTCGAGAGGCGGTGGCCCGAGACGTTCATGACGTCATCGACCCGTCCGAGCAGCCAGATGTTGCCTTCCCCGTCGTACTTCGCCCCGTCCCCGGCGAAGTAGTACTCGGGACCGAAGCGGCTCCAGTAGGTGTCCTTGTAGCGCTGCTCGTCACCCCAGATGCCGCGCAGCATCGACGGCCACGGCTTGGTCAGCACGAGGTAGCCGACCTTGTCCGGCTCGGTGAAGGGCTTGCCCTCGTCGTCGAGGATCTCCGCGCTGATGCCGGGGATCGGCTTCTGCGCCGAGCCCGGCTCGAGCTCGGTCACCCCCGGCAGCGGGCTGATCATGATCGCACCGGTCTCGGTCTGCCACCAGGTGTCGACGATCGGCGCGGACCCGCCGCCGATGTGCTCGCGGTACCAGCGCCACGCCTCGGGGTTGATCGGCTCGCCGACGGTGCCGAGCACCCGCAGCGAGGACAGGTCGTACTTCGCGGGGATGTCGTCGCCCCACTTCATGAAGGTGCGGATCGCGGTCGGTGCGGTGTAGAGGATCGACACGTCGTACGTGTCGACGATCTCCCAGAAGCGGCCCTTGTGCGGGGTGTCCGGCGTGCCCTCGTAGAGCACCTGGGTCGCGCCGTTGGCCAGCGGCCCGTAGACGATGTAGCTGTGCCCGGTGACCCAGCCGATGTCGGCGGTGCACCAGTACACGTCGCTCTCGGGGTGCAGGTCGTGCACGACGGCGTTGGTGTACGCCGTCTGGGTGAGGTAGCCGCCGGTGGTGTGGAAGATGCCCTTGGGCTTACCGGTGGTCCCCGAGGTGTAGAGGATGAAGAGCGGGTGCTCGGAGTCGAAGGCCTGAGCCTCGTGGGTCTCGGGCTGCTTGTCGACGACCTCGTGCCACCACAGGTCGCGGCCCTCGACCCAGCGCACGTCCTCCTCGGTGCGGCGGACGACGAGCACCGTCTGCACCGGGGACTCGTCGTCGCCGTGGTCGATCGCCGCATCGACTGCTGCCTTGAGCGGGGAGGGCTTGCCGCGGCGGAACTGCCCGTCGGCGGTGATCACGAGCTTGGCGTCGGCGTCGGCGATGCGGGTGTGCAGCGCCTCGGCAGAGAACCCGCCGAAGACCACCGAGTGAGGTGCTCCGAGCCGGGCGCAAGCCAGCATCGCCACGACCGCCTCGGGGACCATCGGCAGGTAGATCGCCACCCGGTCTCCCGTGCTGACCCCCAGCTCCTCGAGGGCGTTCGCCGCCTGGGCGACGAGCTTCTGCAGGTCCGCGTAGGTGATGGTGCGGGTGTCGCCCCCTTCGCCCTCGAAGTGGATGGCGACCCGGTCGCCGTTGCCGGCGTCGACGTGCCGGTCGACGCAGTTGACCGACGCGTTCAGCTCGCCCCCGACGAACCACTTCGCGAAGGGGGCGTCGCTCCAGTCCAGCGTCTCCTCGAAGTCCTTGGACCAGGTGATCCGCTCGCGGGCCTGCGCGGCCCAGAAGCCCTCGAAGTCGGACTCGGCCTGCTCGTACAGGTCAGCCTGACCGTTGGCCTGCTCGGTGAACTCCGGGCTGGGTGCGTAGCTCTGCGACACGTGGTCCTCCTCGATGAGTCCGCGCTGTGCGCGGCATGCTTCGTCACTGCACTTCGTCACCGCAGCCTGCCTTGGCTCGGGCCGGGCGACAACCTCTGCGAGCGCACGCTCGCCGGGCGGCGGCCCGGCGGCGACCAGCGGTCGTGATGGTCAATCTGCACAGCGGCACAGCGGATATCGCACGACGACTGGTCAGCAGTGGTCATTCTGTCCACCAGTGCAGCCATCAGGTGCACTCGTCGTCCAGCGCTGCCACGGTAAGAGGATCCAACAGCGGTCGACGACGACGTCGGCCGCGCCAGGGAGGCGCACCATGTTCGAGGACGGCCAGCTCTACTCGCCGGTGACCGAGCACGAGGACGGGACCGTTCAGGTCCACCTCGCCGACACCCACCCCGGCAAGGACGATGCGCACTATCTGCGGCGCCGTGGCGAGATCGCCGGCGCGGCCCTGCGGTGGGACCGCGCGGGGGGAGCGCCCCTGCCGACGATCGAGTACACCGACACCGAGCACGCGGTCTGGGCCGAGGTCTGCCGCGAGCTCGCGCCGAAGCACCTGCGCTACGCCCACTCCGAGTTCCTCGCCGCCAAGGACCGGCTCGACCTGCCGACCGATCACGTGCCGCAGCTGCACGAGGTGACCGAGCGGCTCGAGCCGCTCACCGGCTGGACCTACATCGCCGCACCGGGCCTGGTCCCCCTTCGCGAGTTCTACGGCGACCTGGGCCAGCGCACCTTCAGCTCGACCCAGTACCTCAGGCATGCAAGCCAGCCGCTCTACACGCCCGAGCCGGACATCATCCACGAGGTCATCGGCCACGGGAACGGGCTGGCGAGCGAGCGCTTCGCCCGGATCACCGAGGCGGCGGGGCAGGCCCTGACGCGGATGGAGAGCGAGGAGGCGGCCAAGCTCGTCGCCGACGTGTTCTGGTTCTCCATGGAGTTCGGCGTGATCTACGAGGCCGGCCCGGTCGGCGCGCGCGAGCTCAAGGCATACGGTGCGGGGATCCTCTCCAGCTTCGGTGAGATGGATGAGTTCCGCGAGATGGAGATCCGCGACCTAGACCTCGCCGACATGGGGACGTTGAACTACGACATCACGCAGTACCAGCCGATCCTCTTCGCCGCGAAGGACCTCGGGCACCTCGAGGATGTCGTGGGGGACTTCTTCGCCACGGCCGATGATGACGCCTGCGCCCGCCTGCGCCGGGAGGCAGAGGGCCGGGGCCTGGTGCCCGAGCGGGTCTGAGTCGAGCGGGTCTGCGTCAGCGCGACGCGATGCCGGCGACGACGAGCGCCAGCCCGGCGCCGAAGTCGTCGGGGGAGTGGTCGACGACCGCGCCGAGACGCGCCGCGTGGTCGTGCGCCTGCTGGGCGTAGGCGTGGCCGTAGACGAAGTGGAGCAGGGTCCGGGACGCGGTCGATGCGGCTGGCTCCTCGAGACCGGCTTCGAGCAGCAGCGCGCGTAGCTCGTCCTCGGGAGCGCCGCCCCCGAGCCCGAAGGCCCACATGCTCAGCACGAGGTCCGCCCCGTCCGGGTAGGCCAGCACCGCGGCCCGGACGTCCTCGCACCGACGACGCACCCTGGTCTGCCAGCTCGCGTCGGCGCGGGCGGGCCGACGCGGGGCCCGCTCGAGGATCGCGTCGGCGACGAGGCCGAGCAGCTCCTGCTTGCTCGCGACGTGGTGGTAGAGCGCGGACTGCTGCACCCCGAGCTCGGCCCCGAGGGCCCGCATGGTCAGGTCGGGCAGGCCGACCCGCTCGAGCAGGTCCAGCGCGGTCGCGACGAGATCCTCACGGCGAAGGGGGTGTCGACGGCTGGGGATGGTGGCTCCTGGGTCGGCGGGCGGTCTTGAGGCTCAGGCCGTGGGCGGCCTTCGCAGGTCGACCACCATGATAATTTGAACGCCGTTCACCGCACCTGAACGCCGTTCAGCAAGAGGACAGGACCACCCCCGATGACTTCGACCACCTCCGCACCGGCTCGCACCTCCGCCGCCGTCGACCTGGCGCTGGTGTCCGCCTTCGCGGCACTGGCTGCGGTCTGCTCGATCCTGCCGGCGATCAACGTCTCGACCTTCGCCCCGATCACGCTGCAGACCTTCGGCGTCCTCCTCGCCGGGGCTGTCCTCGGCGCCCGCCGGGGCGTTCTCGCGATTCTCCTCTGGCTCGCCCTCGGCGCGGCCGGCCTTCCGGTCTTCGCCAACGGCAAGTCGGGCCTCGCGGTGCTCGCCGGGCCGACCTCGGGCTACCTCGTCGGCTTCGTCGTCGGTGTCGCGATCATGGGTGTCGTCGCCGAGCTGCTCGCCCGGCGCGGTCAGGTCAGCAACCCGGTCGCCCTCTTCGCCGGCGGGCTCCTCGCGGTCCTGGTGATCCACGTCCTGGGCATCGTCGGGCTGCACCTGCGCGCGGATCTGGACTGGGCGGCCGCCGCGACCGTGGACGGCGCGTTCTGGATCGGCGACCTCATCAAGCTCGCCGCGACAGCTGTGGTCGCCGCTGCCGTGCACCGCGCCTTCCCCTGGTTGCTACGCCGCCGCGCCGCCTGAGCGCCGCACCAGCTCATGGCGAGGATCGAGCTCGACCGGGTCACGGTCCGCCGCGAGACCGCCGACGGCGACCTGCTCGCGCTCGACGAGACGGACCTGACCCTCACCGAGGGAAGGATCGCCCTCATCGGCCCCAACGGCGCAGGCAAGTCGACCCTCGCCCGCCTCGTCAACGGTCTCGTCACCGCGACGAGCGGCACGGTCCGCGTCGACGGGCTCGACGTCGCGCGTGAGGGTCGCGAGGTGCGCCGCCGGGTCGCCTTCTCCTTCACCGACCCCAAGGCCCAGCTCGTCATGCCGACTGCGGGGGAGGACGTGGCGCTCTCCCTTCGCCGCAGCCACCGCGACCCGGGGGAGCGAAGGGAGGCCGCCCGCAAGGTCCTCGCCCGCTTCGGCCTGGAGGGCCTCGAGGACCGCAGCGTCCACGCCCTCTCCGGGGGGCAGGCCCAGCTGCTCGCGCTCGCCGGGGTCCTCGCGACCGACCCCGACGTGCTCGTCGCCGACGAGCCCACCACCCTGCTCGACCTCGGCAACGCTCGCCGGGTCGGTGACCTGCTCCTCGGGCTGGACCAGCAGCTCCTCCTCGTGACCCACGACCTCGAGCTCGCCACTCGGTGCGAGCGAGCCCTGCTCGTCGTCGGGGGTCGCGTCGCCGCCGACGGGTCCGCGGCCGAGGTCGTCGAGCACTACCGGAGCATCGCGTGAGCCGAACCCTCCTCGGCGCCTACCGGCCGGGCACGACCCTCCTGCATCGACTCCCCTCCGGCGCCAAGCTCACCGCCCTCCTCCTCGCCGGGCTGGTCCTCACCCTGCTCACCGGATGGCGCTCGGCGCTCGCCGGAGTGGCGGTGGCGCTCCTCCTCGCGGTGCTCTCGCGCATGCCGCTGCGCTCCCTCGCGCGCTCGCTGCGCGGCCTGGCGCTGCTCGCGATCGTTCTCGGGGGGTGGCTCACCTGGCAGGCCGGCTGGCCCCGGGCCGTGGCGACCGTCGGCGACCTCGTCGCCCTCGTGCTGCTCGCCACCGTCGTCACCACGACCACCCCCGTCGACGCGATCCTCGACACGATCACGTCGGTAGCGCGCCCCCTTCGCCCCCTCGGCGTCGACCCGGAGCGGGTCGGTCTCGCCTTCTCCCTCGTGCTGCGGACCATCCCCGCCACGCTCGGGCTCGCCGAGGAGACCCGTGACGCCGCCCGCGCCCGCGGCCTCGAGCGTGACCCGAGAGCCCGACTCACCCCCTTCGTCCTTCGGGTCGTCGCCGATGCGCAAGCGACCGGCGAGGCGCTGCACGCCCGAGGCGTCGGGGACGACCGAGACCACCGCGAGACCTGACCACCCCACAGCAGGGAGAGCACCATGACCGAGCACGACCACCTCGTCTAGGCGATCCTCGGCGGCCACCGCACCACCGAGGCAGAGGCACTCGCCGTCCTGCGCACCAGCGACGAGGACACCCTCGATCTCGTCTCCGCCGTCGCCCGGCTGCGCCGCGCCTACTTCGGGATGACTGTCAAGGTCAACTACCTCGTCAACCTCAAGTCAGGGCTCTGTCCCGAGGACTGCGGCTATTGTTCCCAGGCGCTCGGGTCGAGCAGCCAGATCCTGCGCTACACCTGGCTGAAGGCCGACGAAGCCCTCGAGCAGGCGCGCGCCGGTCTCGACGGTGGCGCCACCCGCGTGTGCATGGTCGCCAGCGGACGTGGGCCCACCGACCGGGACGTCGAGCGGGTCGCCGGCATGGTGGGTGCGATCAAGGAGGAGCACCCGCAGGTCGAGGTGTGCGCCTGCCTCGGGCTGCTGAAGGAGGGCCAGGCCGAGCGGCTGCGCGCGGCCGGGGTGGACGCCTACAACCACAACATCAACACCGCCGAGTCCCACCACGACTCGATCGTCTCGACGCACACCTACGCCGACCGGGTCGCGACCGTGGCCACGGCGCAGGGCGCCGGGCTCTCCGCCTGCAGCGGGCTCATCGCCGGCCTCGGCGAGAGCGACGAGCAGCTCGTCGAGGCTCTCCTCGCCCTGCGTGACCTGGGCTCGGAGTCGATCCCGGTGAACTTCCTCATGCCCTTCGACGGCACCCCCAAGCAGCAGACCTGGGAGCTCACCCCGCTGCGCTGCCTACGGATCCTCGCTACCGCGCGGGTGCTGGCACCGCAGCGGGAGATCCGCATCGCGGCCGGGCGGGAGATGCACCTGCGCAGCCTGCAGACCCTCGGCCTGCACCTGGCGAACTCGATCTTCCTCGGCGACTACCTCACCTCCGAGGGGCAGGCCGCCCAGGACGACCTCGCCCTGCTCGCCGACGGCGGCTTCACCATCCTCGGCGCCGACGAGGTGCCCGGGGAGCGCCGCGGGGGAGAGCCTGCGATCCGGCGCCGAGGCGCCGGGACCACCGAGGCGGCCAACGCCTGAGCGCAGGCGAAGGGGGGAGGAGCGGCCGCTCCTCCCCCCTTCGCCTGTTGTCCGAGACGGATCAGTGCTCGATAGCCTCGGCCACGCCGTGGCCGGTGAGGCTGCGCACCTCCATCTCGGCGTACTTGGCCCGGTTGAACTCCTTGCTCGTCACCGTGCCGATGTATCCCAGGAGGAATCCGAGCGGGATCGAGACCAGACCCGGGTTGTCCAGCGGGAAGAGGTGGAAGTCGACGTTCTGCAGCATCGACGGGCTCTTCCCGGTGAGCGGGTCGACCGGCTTGCCGGACACCACCGGGCTGAAGATGATCAGGCCGATCGCCGAGATCAGACCGCCGTACATCGACCACAGCGCGCCGCGGGTGTTGAAGCGCTTCCAGAAGAGGCTGTAGAGGATGGTCGGGAGGTTCGCGCTCGCGGCGACGGCGAAGGCCAGCGCGACGAGGAAGGCGATGTTCTGGTCCTTGGCGAGCATGCCACCGAGGATCGCGATGATGCCGCCGACCAGGGCGGCGTACCGAGCCACCTTGACCTCTTGCTCCGGACTGGCCTTGCCCCGCTTGATGACCTGGTTGTAGAGGTCGTGGGCGACCGTCGCCGAGGTGGTGATGGTCAGGCCCGCGACGACCGCGAGGATGGTCGCGAAGGCGATGCCCGAGACGATGCCGAGCAGCGGTGACCCGCCGAGCTCGAACGCCAGCTGGGGTGCCGCCGAGTTCGCCTTGCCGGGTGCGTTGGCGATCTTCTCCGGCCCGACGAGGGCACCGGCGCCGTAGCCGATGACGAGGGTGAGCAGGTAGAAGCCGCCGATCAGCCAGATCGCCCACTCGACCGACTTGCGGGCCTGCTTGCTCGTCGGGACGGTGTAGAAGCGCTGCAGCACGTGCGGGAGTCCTGCGGTGCCGAGCACGAGGGCCAGCGAGAGCGAGATGAAGTCGATCTTCGTCGTCGTGTTCTTGCCGTACTTCAGCCCTGGCTCGAGCAGCTTCTCGCCCGCCGCGGGGTTGGTGTCGACCGCGCTCTGCATGAGCGAGGAGAGGTTGAGCCCGAACTTCGCGAGGACCCAGACGGTCATGATCGCGGTGGCGGCGATGAGCAGGATCGCCTTGATGATCTGGACCCAGGTCGTGCCCTTCATCCCGCCGATCATCACGTAGGCGATCATCACGGCGCCGACGATGGCGATGACGATGTTCTGCGCCGCGGCGCCGCTCACCCCGAGGAGGAGGGACACCAGCCCGCCGGCTCCGGCCATCTGGGCCAGGAGGTAGAAGAAGGACACCGCGAGCACCGAGGTGGCGGCGGCGACCCGGACGGGTCGCTGCCGGAGGCGGTAGGAGAGGACGTCGGCCATGGTGAAGCGGCCGGTGTTGCGCATCAGCTCGGCCACGAGCAGCAGCGCGACGAGCCAGGCGACGAGGAACCCGATGGAGTACAGGAAGCCGTCGTAGCCCTGCAACGCGATGGCTCCGGCGATCCCGAGGAAGGACGCCGCGGAGAGGTAGTCGCCCGCGATCGCGATGCCGTTCTGCTTGCCGGAGAACGAGGCGCCGCCGGTGTACATCTGTCCGGCGGTCTTCTTCCCCCCGGCCACCTTGATGACGATGGTCAAGGTGAAGAGGACGAAGATCGCGAAGATCGAGATGTTCAGGGTCGGGTTGCCGATCGTCTCGGCCATGGGTGCCAGGGAGCTCACGGGTTCCTCCTGCGGTCCGCGTCGTCAAGGCGCTCGGCTTCCAGCGCCCGGTCGACATCGCCCGGTGCCCAGTCGCCGCTGTCGGCGAAGTCGTGGTCGTCGCGGCCGTCCATCATCGCGCCGACGGCGTCGGCCTTGGGGTCGAAGGACCGGTTCGCCCACCGGGCGTAGAGGAAGGTGATGGCGAAGGTCGAGACGAACTGGAGCAGGCCGAAGATCAGCCCGATGGTGATGTTGCCGACGACCTTGGTGCCCATGAACCCGGGCGCGAAGATCGAGAGCAGGACGTAGAGGAAGTACCACGACAGGAAGAACGCGGTGACGGGGAAGACGAAGCCGCGGAAGGTCCGCCGGAGGTCGGCGAACTCCTCGGACTCCTGAACGGCGATGTATCTCTCGCCGAGGTTCGTGGCGGGCTCGCTCATGGGCGCTCACCTCCGGTGCTTGGGCCGGGCACCGTTGCCCGGCCGGACGGCACCACTGTTGACGGGCAGGCCGTGCCCTGTCTCCCCCTGCCGGTCGTGGCGCGCCAGGTGGACCGCTCTTCCCGACGTGCGGACCGGCGCCGGACGACGAGCGGTCGCCCTCGACGGATCAGCGGTCGAGCAGGGCCGACTCGGGTGTGTGCAGCCGGGCCATGATCGAGGCGGTGTCGGCCGGCACCGACCTCCGGGTGGCGGAGGAGACGAGCACCATCACGAGGACCGCGAGCGGGATCGACCACGCGGCAGGGGCCTCGAGGAGCGAGCCGAGCCAGCCGCCCGGCGGCGTCCCGACGATCGTCGTCGTCGCGGCGCCGATGGTGGTGGCACCGCCGACGGTAATCCCGGCGGCCGCCCCGGCCGGAGTCAGTCCACGCCACCAGACCCCGAGGATGACGAGGGGGGCGAAGGTGGAGGCAGCGATGGCGAAGGCGTGGCCGACCGCCCGCGACAGCCCGACCGGGTCGATGAGCTGGCTGACCGCGAGCGGAGCGAGGATGCCGAGGGCGGCCGCGACCCGGAACACCTGGACGGGGTGGAAGTCGCCCCCGGTACGGCGGCTCACGGCGCGCCGCAGCGCGTCCTGGTCGATGGCTCCCGCGACGGACATCGCCAGGCCCGACGCGGTCGAGAGGAATGCAGCGAAGGCTCCGCCCGCGAGCACCGCGGTGATGATCTCGGCACCGATCCCAGGGAGCATCGCCGAGGGCAGGCCGAGCACGACGTCGTCGGCTCCCACCCCTTCGCCCTCGGTGAGGTAGCTGCGTCCGAGCACCCCGTACACCGGCGGGAAGAGGTAGAACAGCCCGAGGAGGGCGAGGACGGCGACCGTGGTGCGCCGGGCCGCGCGCCCGTCAGGGTTGGTGTAGAAGCGGACGACGATGTGCGGCAGGCCCATCGTGCCGAGGCAGAGCGCGGCCAGCGTGCTGTAGGTGGTGAAGAGCGGGTGGTCGGTGTACACCGGCGCGGTCAGCGGCTCCCACCACGACTCGCCCGCCTGCGGCGCTGGTCGGCCCTGGCGCAGCCACACGGCGGTGAGGACGAAGGCGGGGACGGCGATCGCGGTCAGCTTGACCCAGTACTGCACCGCCTGCACCAGGGTGATCGAGCGCATCCCGCCTCCGACGACGTTGGCGGTCACCACGGCGGCGAGCACGACGCTGCCGACCCAGGTCGGCAGCCCGCTGACCTGGCGCAGGACGAGACCGGCGCCTTGCAGCTGGGGCAGCAGGTACAGCCAGCCGATCCCCACGACGAGGGCTGCGCTGAGCAGCCGCAGCGGGGTGGAGCCCAGGCGCATCTCGGCGAAGTCCGGCAGGGTGTACGCGCCGGACCGCCGCAGCGGTGCCGCCACGAGGAGAAGCAGCACGAGGTAACCGACCGTGTACCCGACGGGGAGCCAGAGCATGTCGGCGCCGCGCTCGTAGACCAGCCCGGCGACGCCGAGGAAGCTTGCGGCGGAGAGGTACTCGCCTCCGATCGCGCTGGCGTTGCGCCACGGTCCGACGGTGCGTCCCGCCACGTAGAAGTCGCTCGTGCCGCGGGCGAAGCGCATGCCGAGCAGCCCGAGCGCGAGGGTGACGACGCTGACGAGCGCGATCGCCGCGACGCTGACGGGCGCGATCTGCTCGCTCATCGGTCGCGCACTGCCTCGGCGAACTGCCTCTCGATCCGCTCCGCCGCCCGGGCGTACAGGTGAGCAACGACCACCACGGCGGGGTAGACGACGACACCGAGGAGGATCCACGGGGCCGGGAGCCCGCCGACCGACAGGGACCGAAGGGAGGGGAGCAGCGCGAAGAGGAGCGGCAGGGAGCCAAGGGCCGAGGCGACGACGACGCCGACGGTGACGGTGAGCCGGAGCTGGGCGCGCATCAGCGAGTCGAGGTAGGCGGCGCCGAGCGGACTCTGGGTGGTGATCTCGCGTCGGAGGGAGGGACGCCGCTGCGGCATCCCCGTGGTTCGCGTCCGGGTGACGCGGACCCGCTCAGGCGGGTGGGTCACGACCGGTCGTCGGGTCGTACGAGGGTGGAGCGCAGCGCGCGGGTGTGCCGACGTGAGACCTGCAGCTCGGTCCCCAGGTCGACGACCACGGTGTATCGCCCCTGGCTGGTGCGCACCTCGGTGATGTGGCGTGTCGCGACGAGGGTGCTGCGGTGGATCCGGACGAACCCGGCCTCGGCCCAGCGCTCCTCCAGGGTGGCCAGGGGGATCCGGACGAGGTGCGACCCGGTCGGGGTGTGTAGCCGGGCGTAGTCCCCCTGGGCCTGGACGTACCGGATGTCGCTGCGGGAGACGAAGCGGGTGACCCCACCGAGCTCGACGGGGATCGTCTCGTCCTCCTCGGCGGCCGGGACCTCTCCACGCTCGCGCTGGGCGAGGCAGCGTCGTACCGCCTCGCCGATGCGCTCCTGGCGCACGGGCTTCATGACGTAGTCAACGGCCTCGAGGTCGAAGGCGTCGACGGCGTGGGTGTCGTAGGCGGTGACGAAGACGATCTGCGGCGGCTCGGCGAAGCGTCGGACCACCCTCGCCAGCTGCATCCCGTCCAGGCCGGGCATGGAGATGTCGGAGAAGATGACGTCGACCCGCTCGTTCTCCAGCGCGGCGAGAGCCGCGGTGCCGCTGCCGGCGGTGAGGACCCGACCGATCCGCGGGTCCTGGTCGAGCACCCAGCCGAGCTCGCCGCGCGCCGGCGTCTCGTCGTCGACGACGAGCGCGACGAGGCCCTCGGTCTCCTCGGGCGTTCCAGCGGCCATGCGAGGCAGCCTAGGGCCCGGCTGCGGCCGGCGCCTCCCGGATGGCAGGAGAGTACTTGGGGAGCCGGAAGGTCACCCGCATCCCGGCGCCTGCCGCGGTCTCGACCGTCAGCCCGTACTGATCGCCGTACACCTGACGCAGCCGCGCGTCGACGTTGCCCAGCCCGACGGAGTCCGCGCGGCTCTGCCCGTCGAGGATCTTGCGGATGCTCGCGGGGTCCGTGCCCACCCCGTCGTCGTCGACGGCGACCTCGACCTCGGTGCCCGCGTCGGTCACCGAGATGGTCACCACCCCTTCGCCCTCCTTCGCCGCCAGCCCGTGCCGCACGGCGTTCTCCACCAGGGGCTGGATCACGAGGTAGGGCAGCTGCACCGGCAGCGCCTCGGGCGCGATCTTGAGGCTGACCCCCAACCGCTCGCCGAAGCGAGCCTGCTCGAGGACGAGGTAGCGCTCGACGTTGGTCAGCTCCTCCGCGAGGGTGGTGAAGGCGCCATCGCGGCGCAGCGCGTAGCGGGTGAAGTCGGCGAACTCCAGCAGCAGCTCGCGGGCCCTCGCGGGGTCGGTGCGGACGAAGGAGGCGATCGCGGCGAGCGAGTTGTAGATGAAGTGGGGGCTGATCTGCGCTCGCAGCGCCCGTAGCTCGGCCTCCATCGCCCGGGTGCGCTCGAAGGAGAGCTCGGCGACCTCTACCTGGGTGGCGACCCACGAGGCGAGCTCCTCGACCGCCCGGGCCATCGCCGCGGACGTCGCGGGTGCGTAGGCGGCCAGTGCGCCCACCACCCCGTCATCCACCGTGATCGGCACTATGACGCCGGCCCGGACCGGGCACTCCGTGCTCGAGCAGGTGACCTCGGCGGGCCCGAGGACGACCGTGCGTCCCTGCTCGAGGGCCGCGGCGGCCTGGTCGACGACGCCCTTCAGGTGATGCTCCCCCTCGCCGTCCCAGACGATGACCGACTTGCGGTCGGTGATGGCCAGGGCGGGGGTGGCGAGGAGGGCGCGAAGGTAGGGGGCGGCCGCCTCGCAGCCGTCGTCGGTGAGCCCTTCGGCGAGATGACGGCCCGCGAGCGAGGCCGTGTGCAGCGTCTCGTAGGTGGCCTGCTCACTCACCGTCATGAATCCGCGGGGTCGGGTGCGCCCTCGCCACAGCCCGACCGCGACGACGATCACGAGGCAGGCCATCGCGACGACGAGCGCGGTGGGCAGGTGCAGCCCGGTCATGCACAGCAGCGTAGGCCGACCCGGGCGTGGGTGCCGCGCACCGTAGGGTGGCGAGGTGTCCTCGCCGCTCGTCACCTCGCTCCGGACCCTCGCCGACCTTCCCGACGTGACCGAGGCCAGCGAGGCCGCCAGGGAGGCCTGCACCTCCCTTCGCTGGCACGAAGGCTTGCGTCGGCGCACCGCCGAGGCGGCGGCCGAGTCACGAGTCCGGGGAGCGTGGGCCAGTGCCGAGCTCGACGGGGCACGCTCGTCGGCGACGATCGTGCGCGCTCTGATGATCGGCAGCAGGGAGCGCTCGCTCGACCCGGACCCGGCGGAGCGAGTGATCCACGGGGCGATCGCGGCCACCGCAGAGACCGAGCACCTGCGCGCAGCCGTCGTCTCGGCCCCGGGTCAGGTCCTCGCCCGGCTGCACACCGTCGCTGCGGCCGAGCTGGTCGAGCACCCCGACCAGCTCGGCCGACCGAGGGTGGAGGGTGAGGGGTGCGGGGAGCTCTCGGACCTCGGCGAGCCGCCGGAGCGAGGCGAGCTGCGCGCCCGGCTGACCGGGATCCTCGACCTCATGGCCGTGGCCGGGGAGGTGCCCGCGTTGGTAGCCGCTGCTGTCGTGCACGCCGAGATCCTCGCCGTGCGCCCCTTCACCACGGGCAACGGGCTGGTCGCGCGCGCCGTGGAACGCCTGCTCGTGCAGGCGCTGGGGCTCGACCCGACGGGGGTCGCCGTGCCCGAGGCGGGCCACGGAGCCGAAGGGGGACCGGCTTACCTCGGCTCGGCGGCGGGGTACGTGCACGGGGGGCCGGACGGGGTCCGGCTGTGGCTGCGTCACTGCGGAGCGGCGGTCGTGGCGGGGGCCGGCGAAGGGGTTCTTGTGGCCGACTCGGTCAGGGCCGGTCGGTTGCGCTGATCATTGACCAATTCCTTACCTTCGAGAGCGCCTCTCCGTGTGGCCCGGGCGGCTCTATGAATGTAGAGTGAATGTCGTCGCTCCCTACGGGTTGTAGCGACCACGGCATGACTCCTCTCCCCCCGGAGCATGTTGTGAGGTGGCCCCGGCCCTCCCCCGGCCGGGGCCACCGCCGTATCCCCCCTCCTATCGATCTGCGAGAGTGCCGGATTGGCTTGCCTGGGGGCGTGGGGAGGCGGCCAGTTCGGCACTCTCGGCGCGAAGGGGGAGGGGCGGGCTGCGCACGATCCACAGCCGCCTAGCGCGTGTGGTGGTTCTTCACAGGCGGCAGCGCCCCGACCCGGCAGCGGTCTCGGCCCTGGACCGTGGGGGCATGGCACGTCACCAGCTGCTCACCGTCGTCGGGACGTCCGGCGGGCTCGGCGCCTCGACGCTCGCCGCCGCCCTCGCGCGGCACCTCGGAGGGTCGGTGGTGGACGGGGACCGCTGCGGCTCCGGGATCGACGCCACCATGGTGCTCGAGGAGGAGGACGGTCTGCGCTGGCCTGACCTGGCGGGGGTCGAAGGGGGCCTGGACCCGGCCCGTCTGGTGTCGCGCCTGCCCGGCCGGGAGGTCCCGACCCTGGCGTCGGCGGGCCCGCGCACTCCGCCCCAGGCCGCCGTGGAGGCGGCGCTGCGTGCCCTGCGGTCGTTCGCACCGGTCGTCGTCGACCTCCCCCCGCACGCGCTGGCAACTCTCCCTGAGCCCGACGAGGTCGATCTCGTCGTGCTGGTCGCGGGTCTGCGGCCACGCCAGGTGAGAGACGCTGTGGTCCACGCGGCGCGGGTGGACCCGTCCCGGTCGGTGCTGGTCACCCGGGGATCGAGACGGTCTGCGCCTGCGGCGGACGACGTGGCCCGCCTGCTGGAGATCCCGCTGCTCGAGCACGTCGAGGACCAGCCATCGGTGCTCCGGGACGAGGGGCGTGGCCTGGCGCCGCGACCCAGGGGTGCCTGGGGTCGCGTGGCGCGAGCCGTCGAGGCGGAGCTGGCCCGCCTCAGATCGGTCGAAGAGGACCTGAGGCCGAAGGGGGTGGCATGAGCGCCTCTTCCGGTGACCCGACCGCAGACCTGATCCGTCACGGGCGGCTGCCGGACGACGAGACGATCCGTGACGTGGCCGAGAGCGAGGCGGCCGTCCTGGGCTCGCGGGGGGTGATCCGGCGCGTCGACGACCTGCGGACGGCCCTCGTGGGTCTGGGGCCGGTGGCGGAGGTGGTCGCCGACGGCAGTGTCACTGACGTACTCGTCAACGGGGACGGCTCGGTCTGGGTCGACCGCGGTCACGGCGTGCAGCGCTCGACGGTGACCATCGGCGGCCCCGAAGCCTTGCGACGGTTGGCTACCCGCCTGGCCGGGCTGGCTGGGCGTCGCCTCGACGACGCCCAACCCTGGGTCGACGGGCTGCTGCCGGACGGGTCTCGCCTGCACGCGGTGCTCCCACCGCTCGTCGACGGTGGGGCCCATCTCAGTCTCCGGATCCCGCGGCACCGGGGCAGGAGCCTGATCGACCTCGTCGACCTGGGGATGCTCAGCCACGAGCAGGCGGCACTGCTGGAGCAGGCCGTGGCTGATCGGCGCGCCATCGTCGTCAGCGGGGGGACTGGGAGCGGCAAGACCACCCTGCTCGCCGCGCTCCTGGGCGCCGTCGCCCACCACGAGCGGATCCTCCTCGTCGAGGACGTCGCGGAGATGAGCATGGATCACCCGCACATGGTCCGGCTCCAGGCGCGTGGTGCCAACGTCGACGGAGCCGGGACCGTGACGATGACCGAGCTGGTGCGCCAGGCGCTGCGGATGCGACCGGACCGGCTGGTCGTAGGAGAGGTGCGAGGAGCGGAGGTCCGAGAGCTGCTCATGGCGCTCAACACCGGGCACGAGGGAGGGTTCGGGACGATCCACGCCAACACGGCAGCAGACGTCCCCGCGCGCTTCGAGGCACTGGGAGCCCTGGCGGGGATGTCCCCCGAGGTCACCAGGGCCCAGCTGCGCCTGGCCGTGGATCTGGTGGTGCATCTGCGCCGGGACGGTAGCTGCCGTCGCGTCGAGGAGCTCGTCGCGATGAGAGAGCTGATCAGCTCGTGATGTGGGTCCTCGCGCTGCTCACGCTGGCCGCCACGGTCTGGCCGGTGGCCGTTCCGAACCGCCCGGGGCGCGGCCGACTGGCGAGCGATACGAGGCTGACGAGCCCGCTGCGCTCGACGAGCACGAGATCGGGGAAGCTGCCGAGTCGGCTGTCGCGTCTTCGTCGCTCCCCGAGCATGACCGCCGCGGACATCGCGGACGCCGCCGAGCTGCTGGCCATGGGACTGCGGTCCGGGGCTCCGCCCGTCCGTGCGGTCGAGGTGGTCCTGCCCGACTGCCCCGACGCCGTGACTCCCCTTCTGCGCTCCCTCGCCGAGGACCTGCGCCGTGGCGAGTCGGTCGAGCCGACATTGTCCGACTGGACCCAGCGGCATCCCGAGCTGGCTCCGGTCTCGGCTGCCTGGGCGCTCAGTGAGCGGGTCGGGGTGGCGCTGGCGCCGGCCCTGGACCAGGCGGCGAGATCGAGCCGCGAGATCGTGCAGGCTCGGCGGCGGGTCGAGGCAGCCGGTGCGGGGGCGCGCGCGACGATGTGGCTGCTCACCGCGCTGCCGATGGTCGGCCTCGGCGCCGCCGTCCTGCTCGGCGTGACCCCGGCGGTCCTCGTCGGCGAGCCGGCAGGTCTGGTCAGCATCGCCGTCGGCGTGCTCCTCACCGGCGTGGGGTGGACGGTCAGCACGATCATCGTGCGGCGTGCGACCCGCCCGGGCGTGGGATGACCGATGGTCCTCTCGCTCGCCCTGGCCGTCCTCGCGATCGTGCTGTGGCCCGTTCCGGTTCTCGCCCGGGGGCTCGCGCCGGCCCGGCCGTCGGTCGCCGCTGAGCACCGTCCGACGACGGAGCAGATCGCCGCGGCGACCGACCTGCTCGCCCTGGCGCTGCGCTCGGGCAGTCCGCTCGTCGTGGCGCTCGATGCCGTCGCGGCTGTCAGCCCGGATGCAGTCGCCCAGGACCTGCGCCGTGTGCGGGCGGCGTTGGGCTGGGGACGATCACTCCGAGAGGCCTGGGCCTACGCCGGTCCCGGGTGGAGCCGCACAGCGGTCGCCACCGTCGTGGCCAGCGAGTGCGGTGCCCCGGTCGCGGACGTTCTTCGGGAGTGCGCCGCCGCCCTGCGAGAACGAGAGAGCAGACGGTTGGAGACGGCTGCGGGTCGGGCGGGGGTGCTCCTCGTGCTGCCCCTGGGTGTGTGCTTCTTGCCCGCCTTCATCGCGACCTCGGTGGTGCCGGTCGTCGTGGTGATGCTCGCCCGTCAGCTGCCCTGAGACCCGGCGCCCTCCCACCAGATCGCGCCGACACTGGTGATCTCTGGCCTCTCGACGCGCATCGGGTCGGTTCCGGCGAGGGCTGTCCGGGCTGCGCCGAGGGGGGTCGCCGACGGTCCACACCTCAAGCGCTGGCCCAGGCTGTGTCCACAGGACGCGCTCGCGGTCCAGCGTCGGTTCGGCCAGAGCGGTTGCCTGGTCCTGGTGCGGCGCACGAGGCGCCGTTCGAGCAGATCAGGAGGATCTCGACGATGAGAAGTTCCCTTGCACGATGGATGCGACGAGTCAGGGCCCTGGGTGACGCCGGGATGACGACCGCGGAGTACGCGGTCGGCACGCTTGCAGCAGTGACGTTCGGCCTGGTCCTGCTCGCGGTGGTCAAGTCCGGCCCGGTGAAGTCAGGTCTGGCCGGTGTCATCACCGAGGCCCTTGGCCTGCGGTGACCCACGGCGCCGCGACGCCGGGATGGTGACCGCCGAGCTTGCGGTCGCCGTCCCGGCCGTGGTGCTCGTGCTGTCGTTGTGCCTGACCGGGGTCGGGCTCGGGGTGGACCACCTGCAGTGCGCGGACGCCGCTCGGATCGGCGCGCGCGAGCTCGCGCGCGCAGAGGACCCCGAACGCGTGGCGCGTGATACCGCGCGTGCGGCGCCACCGGGGGCGGCTATCGCCTGGGACCACCACGGCGATCTCGTCGAGGTGACCGTCCGGGTCGGCACGCCGGCTCTGGCTGGAGTCCTTGGCGTCGACTCGCTGAGCTGCAGCTCAGCCGCCCGGGTGGAGAGCAGCCCCGGATGAGCACGCTGAATCGCGCCGTGCCGCCGGGCACTCGTCGGTCGGGCGACGGCGGGTCGAGCGCGGTGCTCGCTCTGGCGGCGATGTGCGTGGTGATCCTCTGCGCCACGGGGGCACTCGGGGTGGCTAGCGCCCTGGGAGCTGCTCACCAGGCACGCTCTGCGGCCGATCTGGCCGCGCTGGCCGGGGCGGGGGCCCTTCAGGCGAGCGCCCCGCTCGATGCGTGTGCCGCCGCGCGTGATCTCGCGCATCGCAACGACGCCCAGCTGGTCTCCTGCCGGGTCGAGCGAGGTCAGGAGGTGATCGTCGAGACCTCCTCGACGGTCCCGTTGCGGCTACCAGGCCTCTCTCCGGAGGCCATGGTCGGCCGGGCGCGGGCGGGACCTCACCGGCCCTGACGGGGAGAGCCGTCCCGCGGGGGAGGAGGCGGGAGGGCGCCGTCGCCGCGGCTGCTGCGGACCTGGCCCTCGGCCACCTCCGCGCGCTCCCGGGCGATCTGGGTCGAGGTCCGCTGGTCGTCCAGCTCCGCGTGGTGGCGGCGCTCGCTCTCGGTCCGCTCCCGCTCCAGCCGGGCGTCGGCCTCCTCGCGGTCCCGGCGGCGAGCCTCCTCCTCGGCGGCCAGGCGCTCGCGCGACTCCCGCTCGGCCTCCTTGCGCTCCCGGCGCTTGCGGCGGGAGCGGGCCAGTGCAGACCGGATCATCACCAGGCCGAGCCAGAAGAGGAACATCACCGCCATGCCCGCCACGACGAGGGCGAGCGGAGTCAAGGAGACACTGACGGCGTCGAAGAAGGTCAGGTCCACCTCCTGGCTCATCGGCCCCTCCGCCCCTGTCCCGAGGATGAGGGCGACGCCGAGAGCGATCGCGATGAGAAGGACGATCAGGCCGAGGATGAGCATCGTCGTCTCCTTGCTGCTGGCGAATGGTGTGCTGCTGATGGCGGTGCGCACGGTGGCGGTGCGGTGGCGAACGGTCGAAGGCCGTGACCGGGGTGCCGGCCGTCCGTCGAGCATGACGACCCTATCTCGCGGCCGAGCGGCTCGCCTGGTGAGATCCGTCGTAGAGCCCGGGCCGGTGAGACCCGCTCAGCGGTCCCATTCACTCAGGAGCGCCCGGAGGAGCGCGAGCGCACCGGCCTTGTGCAGCGGGTCGTTCCCGTTGCCGCACTTCGGGGACTGGACGCACCGGGGGCATCCATGGGTGCAGCCGCAGCTGCTGATCGCCTCGTGGGTCATCGCCCACCACTCACGGGCGACCTCGAAGGCGCGCGCGCTGAACCCCGCGCCACCGGGGTAGCCGTCGTAGACCATGATCGTCGGCAGGCCGGTATCGACGTGCCGCTCGGTGGACACCCCGCCGATGTCCCACCGATCGCAGGCCGTCAGCAGCGGGAGGGTGCCGATCGCCGCATGCTCGGCGGCGTGCGCGGCACCCGGGACGTCCGGCGCCGCGACCCCTGCCTCGGCCAGCAGGCGGGGGTCCATCGTCCACCACACCGCCTCGGTCCGCAGCGACTGCTCCGGCAGCTCCAGGGCGTGTCGACCGATGACCTCACCACCGGGCAGACGGCGCAGGAACGAGGTGACCTGGCGACGGACGGTGACCCGCCCCCGCGAGAGACGCACCGCGCCTCGGGTCTCACCCTCGCGCTCGGCGACGATGTCGAAGCTCGAGACCGACTGTGCGGTCGTGGTCCACCCTGGGTCGCCGCGGACGACGGTTGCCGTGGCCGCGTCCAGGTCGAGGTCGGTGACGACATAGGTCTCGCCCTGGTGGACGTGCACCGCTCCCGCGTGCACCTGGGAATGCGCGGCAGCCGCGTCGACCGTCCCGACGACCCGGCCGGTCCTCCCTTCGACGACGCTCACGACCGGTCCGGCCCCGCGCAGCGAGACGTGGTCGCCCGGCCGGTCCGGGCGCGCCCAGAACCACCCCGCCGGTCGTCGCCGGAGCACCGCCCGGGCGGTGAGCCGGTGGAGGGCCGCGGCGAGCCCGTCGCCGAACCACCGGTCGTCGCCGAGGGTGACCGGGATCTCCGCCGCGGCCGCCGCGATGTGGGGCGCGAGCACGTGGACGTTCCCGGGGTCGACGACGACGGACTCGACCGGGCCGCCGAAGAGGTAGTCGGGGTGGTCGAGCAGCCAGCTGTCCAGGGGGTCGTCCGCTGCCACAGAGACCACCAGAGCGGGCGAGTCGTCGCCGGTGGCCGCGTCCCGGCCGGCCCGCCCGGCCTGCTGCCACCACGACGAGCGTCGCCCCGGCCACCCAGCGATGACCACCGCCTCGAGCCCGCTGATGTCGACCCCCAGCTCCAGGGCGTTGGTGGCCGCCACGCCGAGGAGCTCACGGCTGCGCAGCCGACGCTCGAGCTCACGCCGCTCCTCGGGCAGGTAGCCGCCGCGGTAGGCCGCGACCTGGTCGACGAGGTCCGGCTCGCGCAGGGCCAGCTCCTCCCGGGCCTGTGCCGCCAGGGTCTCGACGCCCGCGCGCGACCGGGCGAAGGCCAACGTCTGGACGCCGCTCCCCACGAGCGTCGAGACGATGTCGGCGGACTCGGCGGTCACCGAGCGCCGCCCTCCTCCGGCGCGCTCGGGCGGCTCCCAGAGGACGCAGGTCCGCGCCGACCGGGGGGAGCCGTCGTCGGTCACCGCCGTCACGGTGCGTCCGGTCAGCGCTTGGGCGTGCCGTCCCGGGTCGGCGATCGTGGCCGAGCACAGCACGACCACCGGGGTCGCGCCGTAGTGCTGCGCCACCCTGAGCAGGCGGCGCAGCACCAGGGCGACGTGACTGCCGAAGACCCCCCGGTAGGCGTGGCACTCGTCGACCACCACATAGCTCAGCGCTCGCATGAACGGAGCCCAGCCGCGATGGCCGGCCAGCAGCGAGTGGTGCACGAGGTCGGGGTTGGTCAGGACGATCTGAGCGTGCTCGCGGATCCAACGCCGCTCGTCCGGCGGTGTGTCGCCGTCGTAGGTCGCGGCACGCACTCCCGGCACCGCGAGCGAGTCGATCCGGGCGCGCTGATCGGCTGCCAACGCCTTGGTGGGCGCGAGATAGAGGGTCGTGCCGCCCCGGATCTCGCCTCCGGGTGCCCGGCCCGGCGGCGGTCCGTCCAGCGCCGCAGAGAGGGCGGGCAGCAGGTAGCCCAGCGACTTGCCCGACGCGGTGCCGGTGGCGATGACGACGTCCTCGCCCCGATGGGCGAGATCCGCGGCGGACCGTTGGTGGGTCCACAGCTGCGTGATCCCGGCAGCTTCGAGGGCGGCCCCCACGAGCGGGGGGACCCAGGGTGGGAGCTCGCGGGTCCGGGCGCTGCGAGCCGGGAGGTGCTCGACGTGCCGCACCCGCCCGGGCAGCGCCGTGCTGAGCATCGCGAGGGCGTCGAAGGGGGTGGGCTTGGCCGGCATGGAGCCGTCACCGCCGCCGACTTCTTCGGTCGGAGAAGTGAGATGGCTCATGGTGGTCTACGGTATGGGCAGCAGCACGAGTCGGGCACGCACGCCTCTTGCCTGCAAGACCGTCGAGACATCGGCGCCTAGCAGGCGCCTGACCCATGAAGGAGATCGCCCGTGACCCTGACGCTGGCGACCAGCGAGACCCACGACGTGGCGGTCGTGGCCTGTTCCGGTGAGATCGACGCGACCAACGCCGGTCGGCTGCGCGACGCGGTTCAGGAGCAGATCCAGGCGGGCCACCTGCACGTGGCGCTCGACCTGACCGAGGTCACCTTCTTGGACTCCACGGGCCTGGGAGTGATCGTCGGGCGGCTGAAGACCCTCCGACGCGAAGGGGGTGCGCTCACCATCGCCGTCACCGCGCCTCGGGTGCGGCGGGTCTTCGAGATCACCGGCTTGGACAAGGTCTTCACCCTCCACGAGAGCATCGACGAGGCGGCTCGGGAAGCCGGAGAGGCACGCGACACCGCACGGCTGTAGGGTGACGACACCTCCCGCCTGAGGGAGTTGTCGAGCACGCACCATCGAGGAGGATGGCATGCCGCTGATCACCCCTGCCGCGGAGACGCTGGACCTGTCGAGCGGCAACCTCTACGTGACCGCCGGCGTGGCGGTCATCGGCATCGTCGCCCTCTTCATGGGGATCGTGTTCCGGCAGCAGGTCATCGCCGCCGATGCGGGGACCGAGCGCATGCAGGAGATCGGCGCGGCGGTGGAGGAGGGCGCCCACGCCTACCTGCGCCGCCAGTTCCGCACGCTGGCGATCTTCGTCGTCCTCGTCTTCCTGCTCCTCCTCGCCCTGCCCGCCGACACCGAGGCCGTGCGCTGGGGCCGGTCCGGCTTCTTCGTCGTCGGCGCGGTGTTCTCCGCGGCGATCGGCTACCTCGGGATGTCGCTGGCGGTGAAGGCCAACGTGCGCGTGGCCGAGGCCGCCCGCACGCAGGGCCGCGATGCCGGCATGAGGATCGCCTTCCGCACCGGTGGAGTGGTCGGCATGTTCACCGTGGGCCTGGGCCTGCTGGGCGCCGCGGTCGTCGTCCTGGCCTACCAGGGCTATGCGCCCAAGGTGCTCGAGGGCTTCGGCTTCGGCGCGGCCCTGCTCGCGATGTTCATGCGGGTCGGTGGCGGGATCTTCACCAAGGCCGCCGACGTGGGCGCCGACCTCGTCGGCAAGGTCGAGGCCGGGATCCCCGAGGACGACCCGCGCAACGCCGCGACCATCGCAGACAACGTGGGTGACAACGTCGGCGACTGCGCCGGCATGGCTGCCGACCTCTTCGAGTCCTACGCGGTGATGCTCGTCGCCGCTCTCATCCTCGGCTCTGCCGCCTTCGGCGAGTACGGCCTGGTCTTCCCCCTCATCGTCCCGGCCATCGGTGCCCTCACCGCGCTGCTCGGGGTCTTCATCACCAAGGCCGCGCCTGGGGGCGACGCGCTTGCGGCGATCAACCGCAGCTTCTATCTCACCGCGGGCATCGCCGCCGTCCTCACCGCGGTCGCGGCCTTCATCTACCTGCCGAGCAGCTACGCCGAGCTCGGCGGCGACGAGCAGGTCGCCCAGTTAGCGGGTGACCCGCGGTTGAGCGCCCTGCTCGCGGTGATCATCGGGGTCGCCCTGGCCGCCGTGATCCTCTGGCTGACCGGCTACTTCACCGGTACCGACAAGCGTCCGACCAGGGACGTCGCCCGCACCACGCTCACCGGGGCCGCGACGGTGGTGCTCTCCGGGATCGGGCTCGGGCTGGAGTCGGCGGTCTACAAGGTGATCACCCTCGCGGTCGCGATCTACCTGGCCTTCCTCCTCGGTGGCGGGTCGATGACCTTGTCGCTGTTCTTCATCGCCCTCGCCGGGTGCGGCATCCTCACCACCGTCGGGGTCATCGTCGCGATGGACACCTTCGGACCGGTGTCGGACAACGCCCAGGGCATCGCGGAGATGAGCGGCGACGTGGACGGTGAGGCCGAGCAGGTGCTCACCGAGCTCGACGCTGTGGGCAACACGACCAAGGCGATCACCAAGGGCATCGCGATCGCCACGGCAGTATTCGCCGCGACCGCCCTCTTCGGCTCGTACACCGACGCCTGGTCCAGCCAGCTGCAGGCGAGTGCCCAGGAGCTGGGCCAGCGGGTCCAGTCCGGGGAGATCGCGCCGGACGCGGTGCCGGCGATCGAGCAGACCCTTCGTGACTTCCAGACCTCGGCAGGGTCAGAGGTCGTCAGCCCCCTGACGCTCGTCGGGGTGTTGCTCGGGGCCGCGGTGGTCTTCCTCTTCTCGGGGCTGGCAATCAACGCGGTAACCCGGGCCGCGGGCGCCATCGTCTTCGAGGTGCGACGCCAGTTCCGCGATCACCCGGGCATCATGGCGGGCACCGAGCGCCCCGAGTACGGACGGGTGGTCGACATCTGCACCCGCGACAGCCTGCGCGAGCTGGCCACCCCGGGTCTGCTCGCCGCCCTCACCCCGGTCGTCGTCGGGTTCGGGCTTGGCATCGGCGCCCTCGCCGGGTTCCTCGCCGGTGCCATCGCCTGCGGCGCGCTCATGGCCGTCTTCCTGTCCGACTCCGGCGGCGCCTGGGACAACGCGAAGAAGATCGTCGAGGACGGCTACCACGGCGGCAAGGGCTCTGACGCCCACGCCGCCGCGGTCATCGGTGACACCGTCGGCGACCCCTTCAAGGACACCGCCGGCCCCGCGATCAACCCGCTGATCAAGGTGATGAACCTCGTCTCGGTGCTCATCGCCCCGGCGATCGTGTTGCTGACCGTCGGTGAGGACCCGCAGGACTGGATCCGGTACGCCATCGCCGCGGTGGCCCTTCTCGTCCTCGTCGTGGCCGTGCTCATCACCAAGCGCCGCGACCTCGCGATCGGGGACGCCGACGAGCCGGAGGACGTCCTCGTCCACACTGCCTGAGCGCACCGGACACACGAAGGGGCCGCCCGGGATCATCCCGGGCGGCCCCTTCGCGTCGGTGCCGGGTCTACTTCTCCCGGACGACCGAGCCGTCCTCCTGCAGCCGCAGGAGCGGGTAGATGCCGTCCTCGTCGTGCACCTCACGGCCGGTGACGGGCGGGTTGAAGACGCAGTACATGCGCATCTGCTCCTCGCAGACGACCCGGTGCCGCTCGTTCCCGTCGAGCAGGTACATCGAGCCGGCGCCGATCTCGAACTCCTCGCCGGTCTCGAGGTTGGTCAGCGTGCCCTTGCCCTCGACCAGCCACACCGCCTCGATGTGGTTGGCGTAGTGGAACTCGTTGGTCGTGCCCGCCTTGATGGTCGTCTCGTGGAAGGAGAAGCCGACCCGGTCGTCGGCAAGCACGATCCGCTTCGAGCGCCAGGTCTGGGCCTCGTTGCTCACGTCCCGGTCGGTGTCGGTGATCTCGTCGATGGTTCGCACGATCATGGGGACCTCCTCGATCAGGCAGCGGCGTCGTGGGCGAGCGCGCGCTCGACCGCCGCGTAGGTGATGTCGGCGCCGCGCTGGCGCTCCTCGTCGGTGATGATCAGCGGGGCGAGGAACTTCACGACCTCGTCCTGCGGCCCGGCGGTCTCGACGAGCAGGTGGTTGTCGAAGCACTCCTTCATCACCTGCTCGGAGAGCTCGGGGTTGGTGAAGGCGATACCGAATGCCATGCCGCGTCCGCGCAGCTCGACCTGGCCGGGGAACTTCTCGACCAGGGGCGCGAACTTCTCCCGCAGCCAGCGGCCGTTCTCCAGCGTCCGCTTCTCCAGGGTGTCGTCGGACCAGAACTTGCGCAGCGCCACCTCCGCGGTGACGAAGGCCATGTTGTTGCCGCGGAAGGTCCCGTTGTGCTCGCCGGGGGTCCACTCGTCGAGCTCCGGGCGGAAGAGGGTCAGCGCCAGGGGCAGGCCGTAGCCGCCGATCGACTTCGAGATGGCGACGATGTCGGGCTTGATGCCGGCGAACTCGAAGGAGAAGAACTCGCCGGTCCGGCCGCATCCCATCTGCACCTCGTCGACGATGAGCAAGAGCTCGTGCCGGTCGCACAGGTCACGCAGGGCCCGCAGCCAATCGGCGCGCGCGGCGTTGATGCCGCCCTCGCCCTGGACGCACTCGACGATCACTGCGGCCGGCTTGTTCAGGCCGGAGCCGGAGTCCTCGAGCAGGCGGTCCATCCACTTGAAGTCGGACTCGACCCCTTCGAGGTAGTTGTCGTAGGGCATCGGGGTGGCGTGCACCAGGGGGACCCCGGCGCCGGCACGCTTCATCGAGTTGCCGGTCACCGCGAGCGAGCCCAGCGTCATGCCGTGGAAGGAGTTGGTGAAGTTGATGATCGCCTCGCGGCCGGTCACCTTGCGCGCCAGCTTCAGCGCCGACTCCACCGCGTTGGTGCCGGTCGGCCCGGGGAACATGACCTTGTAGTCCAGGCCGCGCGGCTCGATAATGACCGACTGGAAGGCCTCGAGGAAGCGCCGCTTGGCCGGCGTGTACTTGTCGAGCGAGTGGGTGATGCCGTCGCGCTGGACGTACTCCAGGAGCGCGGCCTTCATGTCGTCGTCGTTGTGGCCGTAGTTCAGCGCCCCGGCGCCGCCGAAGAAGTCGAGGTACTCGACGCCGTCCTCGGTGGTGAGGGTCGCCCCCTTCGCGGTGTCGAAGACGACCGGCCAGTTGCGCGAGTAGCTGCGGACCTCGGACTCGTGCTTCTCGAAGGCGGAGATGTCGCTCGTGCCATCAGCTGTCATGTCGTTCACTCTCCTGTGGTCTGCTCGGGCTCGGACCCGACCGTGTAGAGGTTCTCGTCGACGAAGCCCTCACCAAGGTGCTCGCCGGACATGTACTCCTCGACCCCCAGGTCGAGGTCTCGCTCGCGGGCGAGCGCGGCGAAGGTGCGCTGGCTCGCCTCGTTGGTCGCGGTGACGGTGGTGCGCAGTCGCACCACCCCGTGGTCGGCCAACCGGTTCATCAGGGCGTGGAGCATGCGCTTGGCGTACCCCTTGCCGCGCTGGTCGGCCTCGACGCCGACCTGCCAGACGAAGAGCGAGTCGGGCTCGCTGGGCCGGATGAAGCCGGTGACGAAGCCGACGATCCGCCCGTCGTCCTCGACGACGATCGAGGAGTCGGCGAACTCGGCACCCCACAGCGCATACGCGTACTCGGTGTTGAGGTCGAGCACCCCGGTGTCGCGAGCGATCTCCCACATGCGCAGTCCGTCGTCGACGGTCGGCGGGCGGAAGACCGGCTCGGGGCCGGGGGTGGAGTCGGGGTCAGATGGGCGGGAACCGGCGTCATCGTGAGGACTCATGTCGCCTCCAGGATAGCGAGGTCGGCCCGGCCGGGCCCGCGGGCACCAGGATCGCGCCGACCACGACCCCGCGCGGGGCTGAGATCATGGCGGGCGTGGACTCCCGGACGACGCCCCTGACCGACCCGGCCGGGCTGCGCGACCTGCGCGCCGATCTCGCCGGTCACGGTGTCGACAGCGACGCGCTGAGCACGCTCCTCGGCCCGGTCGCTGCCGCCGCCCTGCGCCGCGACGACCCCGTGCCGGTGCGCCGACGGCTGCGCGATCTCGACGGCCCGCTCGCCACCTTCGTGCGCTTCTTCACCCTCGGCGACCCGGTCGACGCCGCCGAGCTCGACGAGCTCTGCCCCTCCCTCGGCGCGGGCGGGCTGCTCGAGCTCGGCCTGGCCGCCCCGGCAGAGGGGGGTCTGCGCGCGACCTGCGACCTCATGCCCTACGGGGCCGATGCCGCGACCTGGCTCGTGGCGTCCGATCACGGCGAGCTGGCCCTGGGCTCGTCGCTGCCGCACGACCACGTCCTCGGGGTCGGCGGAGCATCGACGACGCTGGCCTCGTGGACGCCGCGGCCGCAGGTGGCCCGAGCCCTCGACCTCGGCACCGGGTGCGGGGTCCAGGCGCTGCACCTCTCGACCCACTGCCGTGAGGTCGTGGCGACCGATGTCGCCGCCCGGGCGCTGGGGTACGCGTCGGTCAACGCCGCGCTCGCCGACGTCGAGCTGGAGATGCGGTCCGGTTCGCTGCTCGAGCCGGTGGCCGGCGAGCGCTTCGACCTCGTGGTGAGCAATCCCCCCTTCGTCATCACGCCCCGGCGCGAGGACGTGCCGGTCTACGAGTACCGGGACGGGCAGGGCACCGGGCACGAGGTGGTCGCCGACCTCGTGCGCGGCGTCGGTGACCACCTCGAGCCCGGGGGGCTCGCGGTGCTCCTGGGCAACTGGGAGACCGGCGAAGGGGGTGACTGGCGCGACGTCGTCGGTGGCTGGCTCGACGACGCCGAGCGAAGGGGGACCCCGCTCGATGCCTGGGTCGTGCAGCGCGAGGAGCAGGACCCTGCGGAGTACGCCGCGACCTGGGTCCGCGACGGCGGGCAACGCCCCGGCACGCCGGAGCATGCAGCTCTCGAGGAGGCGTGGCTGGCCGACTTCGCGGCCCGAGGGGTCGCGCGGATCGGCTTCGGGGTGATCGTGCTGCAGCGGCCGGCGGGGGAGCGGGGCACGTTCCGCGACCTGGTCGACCACCGTGGGCCGGTCGAGCAGCCGATGGGCCCACGGGTGCTGGAGGGGGTGCGGGCCCGGACCTGGCTGGCCGAGCATGACGACGACGCGGTCCTCGACGTCGCGTGGCGCTGCGCGCCGGACGTCATCGAGGAGCGGCACACCCGACCGGGCGAGAGCGACCCGGTGCTCATCCTCGCCCGGCAGGGCGCGGGCCTCGGGCGCACCGCGGGCCTCGACACCCTCGGGGCCGCCCTGCTGTCGGTCTGCGACGGGGAGCTTACGGCGCGTCAGGCGGTGGCCGCGATCGCCGGGCTGCTCGACCTCGACGCCGCCCAGGCTCAGGAGCAGGCCGTCGCGCTGCTGCGCGAGCTCGTCGCCGACGGCTTCGTCGCCGGTGGTGTCACGGACCGAGGTTGACCCGCCAGCGGTCGTCGATGCGGACCAGCTTGATCTCGCTGGAGCGGCCGTCGTAGGTCGTCGGCACGGTCGCGGTCACCCCGTCCTCGGAGACGGTGGCCTCGCCGATCTCGAGCTGGTCCGGGTCGCCGATGAGGGCCCCGCCCGGGCTCTCCTGCGCCACCTCGGCCAAGGTCTGCGGGCAGCTCTCGTCCGGCGCCGACAGCTCGAACGCCTTGAGCTGCTCGGGGTCGAGCAGCTCGCACACCCGCTCGAAGTCGCCCGCGGACGCCGCCTGGGCGAAGTCCTCGACGGTCGCCTCGGGGGTGTCGCCGGACGCGCAGCCCGCAAGCCCGACCAGGCACGCAAGGGCGAGCGTCTGCCAGCGACGGATCACGGCGCTCCCTCCCTTCGTCGGTCATCAGCGGTGCACTGCTCCGCCGGGTGATCGCGAGGCTACCGGCCAGGGCTGGGCTCACCTGACCCGCGGGTACGACGACACGAGTGCGAAGGGCGGGCCTGGACCCGACAGGCACAGGCTGGCCGGTGGCGGTCGCCAGCCCACTTCTGTCGTCCTACCCGCGCGTCAGTCGAAGGTCCAGGACCTCTTGCTCAGGCCGAACCAGAAGCCGTCGACCTCGGTGCGCCCGGCCGGGGTTCCCCCTTCGGCGCCCGCCCCCATCGCCACGAGCAGGGGAGCCCAGTGCTCGGTCCGGGGATGTGCCACCTGGGCAGCGGGGGCGCGCCGGGCGAAGTCGGCCATGGCGTCGACATCGCCCGCCCCCACCGTCTCGGCCGCCCAGTGGTCGAACTCGGCCGACTCCGTGGGGGCCGTCGCGTCCGCTCCGGCCCGTGGGTCGAACCAGGCGAGGTTGTGGGTGGTGAACCCGCTGCCGAGGACGAGCACCCCCTGATCGCGAAGGGGGCTCAGGGCGCGCCCGACGTCGAGCAGCCGGCGGGGCTCGAGGGTCGGCAACGACATTTGGAGCACCGGCACGTCAGCCTCGGGGTACATCTCGACGAGGGGGACGTAGGCGCCGTGGTCCAGCCCCCGCCGGGGGTCGTGACGAACGCTCTCACCGGTCGCGCCCAGCAGCCCGGCCACCTCGTCGGCCAGCCAGGGCGCGGTCGGAGCCCGATAGGTGACGTCGTAGTAGCGCTGCGGGAAGCCCCAGAAGTCGTAGACCAGGGGCGTGCCCGCCTCGGTGGCGCCGAGGGTGATCGGGTCGGACTCCCAGTGGGCCGAGACGACGAGGACGGCCCGGGGGCGGGGGAGCCGTCCAGCCCAGTCGGCGAGCTCGCCGCGCCAGCGGGCGTCGTCGGCGAGCGGTGGAGCGCCGTGGCTGAGGAAAGCGACAGGCATCGTCATGCCACCAATTTTAGTTGATGATGAAACCACTGCGAAGGGGGTGCGGCAGGACCTGGCAGGGCCGGTCGATGCGTGGGCTACCGTTCGACTCGCGCCCTCGTCCAGCGCCGCGACGAATCCGTGGCACGAGGCCGGAGCAAGAGGAGTCACCTATGAGCGCTCGCAATCTCGTCATCGTGGAGTCACCGGCCAAGGCCAAGACCATCGCCGGGTACCTCGGTCCCGACTTCGTCGTGGAGGCCTCGGTGGGCCACATCCGTGACATCCCGCAGCCCCGTGACCTGCCGGCCGAGGAGAAGAAGGGGCCGTTCGGCCGCTTCGGGGTCAACGTCGAGGACGGCTCCTTCGACGCCCTCTACGTCGTCGACCCGGACAAGAAGAAGAAGGTCGCCGAGCTCAAGCGCCTGCTCAAGGACGCCGACACCCTCTACCTCGCCACCGATGAGGACCGCGAGGGCGAGGCGATCGCCTGGCACCTGCACGAGGCACTCGCCCCCAAGGTGCCGGTCAAGCGGATGGTCTTCCACGAGATCACCCAGGAGGCGATCCAGCGGGCGATCGAGGCCACCCGTGACATCGACATGGATCTCGTCGACGCCCAGGAGGGGCGCCGGATCCTCGACCGGCTCTACGGCTTCGACATCAGCCCGGTGCTGTGGCGCAAGATCAAGCAGGGCCTCTCGGCGGGGCGGGTGCAGTCGGTCGCCACCCGGATCGTCGTCGAGCGCGAGCGGGAGCGGATGGCCTTCGTCGCCGCCTCGTACTGGGACGTCACCGGCACCTTCACCCCGAAGACCACCCGGGAGGAGTTCTCGGCCCGGCTGACCGCCCTGGACGGCAGCCGGATCGCGACCGGCCGCGACTTCGCCGACGACGGCACGCTGAAGAAGGCGGACGCCCGCCACCTCGACGAGGCCGAAGCGACCCAGGTGGCCGACGCTCTCCGCTCGGCCCGCGCGCACGTCTCCGCGGTCACCGAGAAGCCGTACACCCGCCGCCCGTATGCCCCCTTCACCACCTCGACCCTGCAGCAGGAGGCCTCGCGCAAGCTGCGCCTCGGCAGCCGGGACGCGATGCGGGTGGCGCAGCGGCTGTACGAGAACGGCTACATCACCTACATGCGGACCGACTCGACCAACCTGTCGCAGACCGCGATCCGCGCGGCGCGGGGCCAGGCGCGGGACATGTACGGCGGCGACTACGTCCCCGACCAGCCGCGGGTCTACGGCAAGAAGGCCAAGGGTGCCCAGGAGGCGCACGAGGCGATCCGTCCGGCCGGCGACCACTTCCGCACCCCGGCTCAGGTCCAGGGCGAGCTGCGCGGAGACGAGTTCCGCCTCTACGAGCTGATCTGGAAGCGCACCGTGGCCTCGCAGATGGCGGACGCGAAGGGGTCGACCGCCACGATCAAGATCGCGGCCGACATCAGCGGCTGCCCAGCGGGCAGCGACGCCGAGCTGAGCGTCTCGGGGACGGTCATCACCTTCAAGGGCTTCCTGGCCGCCTACGAGGAGGGCAAGGACGAGACCCGTTCGGGCGACGGCAGCGGGGGCGACGCCGAGGAGCGCCGGCTGCCCAAGCTCGGGGAGGGCGCCGGGCTCGACGTCGTCCGGGCGAGCGCGGACGGGCACGAGACCTCCCCGCCGCCGCGCTACACCGAGGCCAGCCTGGTGAAGAAGATGGAGGAGCTCGGCATCGGCCGGCCCTCGACCTATGCCTCCACCGTGGCCACCGTGCAGGATCGCGGGTACGTGCGCCGGCAGGGATCGGCGCTGGTGGCGACCTGGCTGGCCTTCGCCGCCACCCAGTTGATGGAGCGGCACTTCCCCCAGCTCGTCGACTACGACTTCACCGCGCGGATGGAGGAGGACCTCGACGAGATCGCGGCCGGCGACAGCGACCGGGTGCGCTGGCTGAACCGCTTCTACAACGGTGACGAGGCGACGAGCGCGGTCGGCCTGCGGGCGATGGTCGAGGACCTCGGCGAGATCGACGCGAAGGGGGTGAGCACCGTCCCCATCGGTGACGGGATCGTCGTGCGGGTGGGACGCTACGGCCCCTACGTCGAGGAGGTCGCCCCTGCCGGGGTCGACCCCGCCACCGGCGAGGTGACCGGCGAGCTGGGCGAGCCCGCGCAGACCGAGGACGGCAAGCCTCGCCGGGCGAACATGCCCGAGGACATCGCCCCGGACGAGATGACCGCGGCGAAGGGGCGTGAGCTGCTGGCGCAGTCCGCGGACGACGGGCGTGAGCTCGGCACCAACCCCGAGACCGGTCGGGTGGTCGTGGCCAAGGCGGGCCGGTACGGGCCGTACGTCACCGAGGTGCTCACCGACGAGGAGGCGGCGAAGACCGGCAAGGCCAAGGTCAAGCCGAAGACCGCCAGCCTCTTCGCGGACATGGATCTCGCGACGATCGAGCTGCCCACCGCCCTTCGCCTCCTGTCTCTCCCTCGGGTCGTCGGCACCGTCACCGAGACGACCACCGACGAGGACGGCACCGAGCGCGAGGCCGAGGTCGAGATCACGGCCCAGAACGGCCGGTACGGCCCCTACCTGAAGAAGGGCAAGGACAGCCGGAGCCTGGAGACCGAGCAGCAGCTCTTCGACATCACCCTCGAGGAGGCGCAGGCGATCTACGCCCAGCCGAAGCGACGCGGTCGCGCGGCGGCCAAGCCGCCGTTGCGTGAGCTCGGCACCGACCCCGAGAGCGGCAACGAGGTCGTCGTCAAGGACGGGCGATTCGGGCCGTACGTCACCGACGGGGCGACCAACGCCACCCTGCGGCGGGGCGACGAGCCGGAGTCGATCACCGCCGAGCGGGCTTACGAGCTGCTTGCCGAGAAACGCGCGAAGGGGCCGACGACCCGGAAGAAGTCAGCGGCGAAGAAGACCGCGAAGAAGGCCTCGGGCACGGCCAAGAAGACCGCGAAGACGGCCTCGGGCACGGCCAAGAAGTCCACCGCGAAGAAGGCGGCGAGCACGACGAAGAAGGCGGCCTCGAAGCGGACGTGACCTCCGTCTCGACTCGTTGAGGCACTTGCTACCGCTGGGTATGGTCCGGATGACCGTTCCCCACGAAGGAGTGCAGGCATGGATCTCGACCCGTCGACCCTCTCGACGATGAGCCCACGCGAGTTCGCCCAGGTGGTGGGGGCGATGTCGGACCGGGAGATCGCGGCAACGATGGGTGGCGAGCACCGGCGCGCGATCCTCGATGCGATCTTCGCGCGGTTCCAGGACCAGTTCCGGCCCAGCGCGGCCGACGGGGTGTCGGCGGTCACCCAGTTCCGCGTGACCGGTGGCCCGCCGACGGACCCGCACGACACCTACGAGATCGTCATTGACGACGGCAGCTGCACGCTGAGCGAGGAGCCCGGTGACACCTTTGACCTGTCCTTCATGATGCCGCCGGCAGAGCTGGCGAAGATGCTCACCGGTCGTGGCAACCCGACCCTGGCGGTGATGCGCGGGAAGATCTCGGTGCGCGGCGACCTGGCCCTGGCCGCGCGGTTCCCCTCCTTCTTCGAGACGGCGAAGGGGTGAGCATGAACCTCCTGACCGTCGGCAAGACCATGGCTAAGCGGGGGATGCTCGCCCCTGGGCCGCCGCACCAGCAGGTCGCCCAGCTCGTGGCGCTCAGGCGGTGGGGCTTCGGCCTGGCCGGTGAGCTCCGCCAGGCTGCCAATCGCAGTCCGAAGGCGGTTGCCGTCATCGACGAGCGGCGGGGCAGCATCACCTATGCCGAGCTGCTCGAGCGCAGCGAGCGGGTGGCGGCGGTCCTGCAGGACCGCGGCTACGGTGAGGGCGACCGGATCGCGCTGCTCGCCCGCAACCATGTCGGCGCGATCGAGGTGATGTGCGGCGCGGCTGCGATCGGGGTCGACGTCGTGCTCGGCAACACCGGTCTCGGCCCGGCGCAGCTGGCCGAGGTCATGCGCCAGCAGGAGGTCGCGGCGGTCATCCATGACGACGAGCTCGCCGAGGCGGTCTCGGCGCTACCCGTCGAGGTGGAGCGGATGGGGGAGAGCGAGCTCTCGGCCCTGGTGGAGTCCGCGGCTCGCCCCGAGCTGGCGCCGCCCGCGCGCGGTGGTCGCACGATCATCCTCACCTCGGGGACGACCGGCACCCCGAAGGGCGCGGCACGCAAGACGCCGGGTGGCTTCGGCCCGCTTATCTCGATCATCGACCGGATCCCGCTCCGCGCGGGAGACCGGATCCTCATCTCCGCCCCCTTGTTCCACACGTGGGGCTACGCGGCGATGCAGCTCTCGATCGCGATCCGGGCGACCATGGTGCTGCAGCGACGCTTCCGCGCCGAGGAGGCCCGACGGGCGCTGGAGGAGCATCAGCCCGACGCGATGTTCGCCGTCCCGGTCATGCTCCAGCGGATGATGGAGCTGCCCAGCGACCCGCAGGCTCGCACCCGCCGTGCGCTCCGGGTGGTTGCCACCTCCGGCTCGCCCTACCCGTCGGGCTTCACCACCGGCTTCATGGACGAGTTCGGCGACGTCCTCTACAACCTCTACGGCTCGACCGAGGCGTCGTGGGTGTGCATCGCCACGCCGCAGGACCTGCGCCGCGACCCGGACACAGCGGGGACCCCGCCCCTCGGCACGGTCGTCAAGATCGTCGACGGCGACGGGCGCGAGCTGCCGAGCGGGCAGACGGGACGGATCTTCTGCGGCAACGAGTTGGTCTTCGACGGGTACACGAACGGCCAGGGCAAGGAGTTCCTCGACGGCCTGGTCTCCACGGGGGACATGGGCTACGAGCGGGACGGGCTCTACTTCGTCGTCGGGCGCGACGACGACATGGTGATCGTCGGCGGGGAGAACGTCTACCCGATCGAGGTCGAGTCCCTCCTCGCCCAGCACCCGGCTGTCCGTGAGGTCAGCGTCGTCGGTGTTCCCGACCCCGATCTCGGGCAGCGTCTGGCCGCCTTCATCGCACTCATGCCGGGCGAGGAGCTCACCGCCGAGGAGGTCACGCAGATGGTGCGCGCCGAGCGGGCCCGCCATTGCGTCCCGCGCGAAGTAGTCTTCCTAGACGAACTGCCGCGCAACGCGACGGGCAAGGTCCTCGGCCGCGAGCTGCGCCAGCAGTTCAGCTGAGGTCGGTTGTCCTCCCTTCGGGCGAAGGGAGGGAAGGTCCCGTCAGCCCGCCTCGGCCTCGGACACCAAGCCTTCACCGGTGAGCCACTCCCAGGCGACGTCGCCGGGCTCCTCGCCCTCGACGTCGATCCGGGCGTTGAGCTCGATGAGCACGTCGTCGGTGAGCGCCTCGCTGACCGGGGCGAAGAGGTCGCGGATCTGGGGAAACTCCTCGATCACCGTCGAGGTGACGACGGGGCAGAGGTTGTACTTCGGGAAGAACTCGCGGTCGTCCTCGAGGACGACGAGGTCGAGTGCCTTGATCCGCCCGTCGGTCGTGAAGATCTCGCCGAAGTTGCACAAGCCCTGGTCGGTGGCCTCGTAGATCGCGCCGGTGTCGAGGACCTTCACCTGGTCCTCGGGGACCTCCCGGCCGCGCTGGAGGTCGTAGGTCTGCAACATCGGGTCCATGCCGTCGTTGCGGTTGTTGAACTCGGACTCGACGCAGAAGCTCAGCTCGCCGGAGTCGAGGTCCTGCAGGTCAGAGAGCGCTTCGACACCCAGCTCCTCGGCCTTCGCCCGGGGGGTGGCGAAGCCGTAGGTGTTGTTCATCGGTGCGGGGCTGAGCCAGACCAGGTCGTTCTCCTCCAGGTCGCGCTGGCGGACGGCCTCGTACTGCTCCTGCTCATCAGGGATCGGGTCGGTCTCGCCGAGGTAGGCGATCCACGCCGTACCGGTGTACTCCCACATCACCTGGATCTCGCCCTGCAGCATCGCTTGGCGGCTGCTGGCCGAGCCGGGAATGTTCGTCAGGTCCTGCACGTCGGCTCCCGCCGACTTCAGCAGGATGACCGCCATCTTGCCGACGAGGACCTGCTCGGAGAAGTTCTTCGACCCGACCGCGGCCTCGAGCCCATCGAGATCGATCCCGGAGATTGCTCCGCTCAACGTCCCCGACCGGGTGAAGCCGCCGCCGGTGCCCAGACCGCAACCGGTGAGCGCCGCGGCTGCGGTGCCGCCGAGCAGGAGGGCCCGCCGGGAGATCGCCTGGGTGGGGCGAGGGGTGGTCATGAGAGCCCCTTCGGGGTGGCGATGCGCTCGAAAACCCGGCCGGCCCAGTCGATGAGCAGGGCGAGGACGGCGATGATCAGGGCGCCGCTGATGAGGACGGAGTTGCGGAAGAGGGTGATGCCGGTGACGATCAGCGCGCCGAGGCCACCGGCGTTGATGAAGGTCGCGAACGATGCGGTACCGACGACGAGCACGAGCGCGGTGCGGACCCCGGCCATGATGATCGGGATCGCCAGCGGCAGCTCGACCCGACGGAGCACGTCGAAGCCGGACATCCCCATCCCGCGCGCCGCCTCGACCAGCGTCGGGTCGACCTGCTGCAGGCCGACGATGGTGTTGCGCAGGACGGGCAGGAAGGCGTACAGCCCGAGCGAGATGACGGCCGCGCGGAACCCGAAGCCTATCCACATCGCGAGGAGCACGATGATGCCGATCACGGGCGCGGCCTGGCCGGCGTTGGCGAAACCGACCACCGGGGTGCTGAGCCGTCGGAAGGCCGGGCGGGTGAGCAGGATCCCCAGCGGGACGGCGGTGACGAGGACGATCGCCGTCGTGACGAGGGTGAGCACGATGTGCTCCCTCGTGAGGTCCAGGATGGTGCCCCAGGCGAGCTGCCTGGACTCGATGTCGTCCAGCTCGGCGGTCTGGCGCCAGAGGGTCCAGCCGCCGAGGATCGCCGCGCAGATGAGCGGCAGACCCACGAGGAGGCCCAGGCCGTGGCTCGGCTGCTCCGCGCCGGCCTCGGCGGAGGAGGGGTCGTTCTGCTCGCTCACGCTTGCTCCCCCCTCGACGGATCGGCGTCGTCCTCGCTGCCGTGCTTGGAGCCGGAGCCGGTGTCGTCCTCGACCGAGCTGTCCTGCAGCTCGTCCTCGGAGGGGGTGATCGCGTACTCGTCGGACTCGCCGGTGCGCGCCTCGCGGGTCAGCGTCTGGATGTGCTCGGTGACGGTGTCGAACTCGAGCACCCCGAGGAACTCGTCGCGCCGCCCGGTGACGAGGACGCCGCCGTGCGAGGCGGCAAGCATCGAGTCGAGGGCGTCGTTGAGCGTCGCGCGATGGTCGACGACCTCGAGGTCACGGCTGGAGGCGCGCAGCGTGCCGACCCGCTCCGCCTCCCGCAGTCCGACCCACGCGGCGGGTCGCCTCTTGTCGTCCAGCACGATCACGCCGCCCTGCCTCGCCGAGCGCGCGGCCCGGGCGGCCTCGGCACCGTCGTCCCCGACGCGGGCGGTTACCGCGTCGTGGAGGTCGAGCTCGCTGACCCGCATGAGCGCGAGCTGCTTGAGCGAGGAGTCGGAGCCGACGAAGTCCTCGACGAAGGAGTTGGCCGGCGCCGCGAGGATGTTGGCGGGGGTGTCGTACTGGGCGATGTTGGCCCCCTCCTGGAGGATGAGGATGCGGTCGCCGAGCTTGATCGCCTCGTCGATGTCGTGGGTGACGCAGACGATCGTCTTCTGCAGCTCCTCCTGGATGCTCATCAGCTCGTCCTGCAGGCGCTGGCGGGTGATCGGGTCGACCGCCCCGAAGGGCTCGTCCATGAGCAGCACCGGTGGGTCCGCGGCCAGCCCCCGGGCGACACCGACGCGCTGCTGCTGACCACCGGAGAGCTCACGCGGGTAGCGGTCCCGGTAGCGCTCCGGGCTCAGCCCGACCAGGTCGAGCAGCTCGTCGACCCGCGAGGCGACCCGCTTCTTGTCCCAGCCGAGGAGGCGGGGGACGAGGGCGATGTTGTCGCGCACCGACATGTGCGGGAAGAGGCTTCCGCCCTGGATGACGTAGCCGATGTGTCGGCGCAGCTCGGTCTCGTCCTTGGAGCGGATGTCCTCGCCGTCGATCGTGATCGTCCCCGACGTCGGCTCGTGGAGCCGGTTGATCATCTTCAGCGAGGTGGTCTTGCCGCACCCGGACGGGCCGACGAACATCACGACCTGCCCTGCGGGGATGGTCAGCGAGAGGCTGTCGACGGCCGGCGCGGTCTGCCCCGGGTAGGTCTTGGTGACGTCGTCGAAGACGATCTCCGCTCCGCTGACTGACCGGTCAGCGGAGCGGGCTTCCCCGGTGTCTCGGGCGTCTCGCGGCTCGGCGGCCTCGGTGCTGGCGGTGCTCATGCGCGGATTCCCTTCGAGGTGGTCAGGCGAGAGACGAGGAGGAGGATCGCGTCGAGCAGCAACGCGAGGATGATGATCCCGACGGTCCCGACGACGGCGTAGGGCACGGCGTTCTGCCCGCCGATCTGGGTCAGCCCGGTGAAGATGTACTGCCCGAGGCCAGGGCCAAGCGCGTACGCGGCGATCGCCGCGACCCCCATCGACATCTGGGCCGAGGTCCGCAGCCCGGCCATGATGACCGGCCAGGCCAGCGGCAGCTGGACGCGCAGGAAGCGTCCGAAGGCAGACATCCCCATGCCCTGAGCCGACTCCATGAGGAGCGGGGAGACCCCCATCAGTCCGACGACGGCGTTGCGCAGGATCGGCAGCGTCGCGTAGAAGGTCACGAGCAGCACCGACGGGAGCGTGCCGATGCCGACGAGGGGGAGAAGGAGCCCGAGAAGGGCGAAGGAGGGGATCGTCAGCCCGATCGCGCTGATCGCGTTGGCCACCGGCTCAAGAGCCTTGACCCGGGTGACGAGCAGCGCGACGGCGATCGCGATGACCGTCGCCAGGACGAGGGCCTGGACCACCAGCGAGGTGTGCTGGAAGGCGCGGTAGGCGATGTCCTGCCAGCGTTCGGACACGAACTCCCACATGGACATCGCTCCTCGGCCATGGTCGGGAGGTCGACCGTCGGCGCACTCGGGTGGCTCGTTCTTATCCCGCTACGGCGAAGGGGTCAACGCTGCGGGTGAAGTCGTGGCGAGTCTGTGACCTGCGCCGTTGTCCGGAGAGAGGCTCTTGGTAGGTCGAGAAGAGGGCCGGTTCAGAGCCACTGACCGAAGGCGAGGGGCTCCCGGGTGAAGCGGTAGGTCGCCCAGGTGAGGTGGCTCACGGATCCGTCGGAGGACCGCTCGACGGTCAGCACCTCGCCGCGCTCACGGCCCGAGACGGTCCGGTAGGTCCGCTCGTCCACCCGCTCGAAGACGGCGGGCGGATCCCCCTTCGCCGCGCCCTCGACCCGAGCCTCGAGCTTGCCCTCACGGACCGAGAGGACGAACCCGGTGCCCTCGGAGTACCAGTGGCCGAGCAGCTCGGCCAGCCCCTCGGGGATCTCTGAGCCCGGGACCCAGGGCTCGAGCTCGGCCGGCTCCCGCTCGACCGCCTCGTGACCCATGCCGATCGCCGCGGCGGCCGGCGGGACCGGGTTGGTCTGGTTCATCAGGAGGACGGCCGTGGTCCGCGAGTCGCGCTCGGTGAAACACCCGGTGACCGACCCCGGCCACCCGCCGGTGTGACCGACCCACGTGCGCCCTTCCTTGCGCAGCAGCTGCAGGCCCAGACTCCAGGCCATGGTCCACCCGGTCGCGTCGGCCATCGTCTGCGGCTGGCACATCTCCTCAAGGGTGTCCGGCGCGAGCACCTCCGCCACCGGGTCCGCGACGAACGCGCCCCACCGGGCCAGGTCCGCCGGCGTCGAGCGCAGACCGCCGGCGGGGTCGAGCGCCTTGGCGTCGAACTCGGGCTCGGGCACCGGGACGTCGCTGAAGGGCGGCACGTAATACCCCTTCGCCCGCCGTCCGCTCGGTCGGGTCCCGGTGCGCCGCATCTCCAACGGGCCGAGGATCCGCCGGCGGATCGACTCCTCCCAGCCGCACCCGTCGAGGCGGGCGACCACCTCGCCGAGCATCGAGTAGGCGAGGTTGGAGTAGTGCCACCGGTCGTGCGGCCGGCCCACCCGGGCCGCCTCGTCCCAGCCGGCCACGAGATCCTCGCGCTCGGGCATGACCATGGTGTCGAAGATGCCGCCGACCGGCTCACGCTGCATGCCCGAGGTGTGCGAGAGCAGCTGGCGGATCGTCACCCCTTCGTGCACCGTCCCGGCGACGTACCGGTCGACGGTGTCGTCGAGGTCGAGCCTGCCTTCGTCACGCAGCGCCATGATCGCGACCGCGGTGAAGGTCTTGGAGTTGCTCGCCACGGGGTACTGGGTGTCCTCGTCCGGTGTGTCGGCAGGCCGGGCGAGGTCGATCGTCCCCACCCCGCGGAACCACTGGAGCGCTCCGCGGCGCGCGACGCCGGCGGCCAGGCCCGGCACCCGGCCGTCCCGCTGCGCCGTCAGGGCCAGTCGGTCGAGCGCTCGGCAGGTGTCGTCGCGGAAGGTCATGGCCGTCAGGGTACGAGGGGTCGGGCGGCCCGTCGCGGTGCGGCCAGGAGGAGCAGCGCCAGCACGATCAGGGCCATGCCGACCGCACTCAGGCCGCTCAGCCGCTCCTGCAGGACGAGGACTCCGAGCAGGGTCGCGGTCACCGGTTCGGCGAGCGAGAGGGTCGCCACGGTCCCGGCAGCGAGACCGGCCAGGCCCCGCTGGAAGAGCACGTAGGAGACGCCGGTGGCCACCACCCCGAGCCAGAGCGCCACGGCAAGCCCGCGACCGGTCGCGAGCCAGGAGAGGTCGGCTCGGGTCAGGGCGGGACTGAGCACCACCGCGCCGATCGAGAAGAGCCCGGCCATCGCCGTCATCCCCGGCACCCCGCGCAGCAGCAGCCCGCGGGCGGCGACGGTGTACCCGGCGTAGCTGAGCGCGGCACCCACGGCCGCGGCCACGCCGATCGGCTCGACCGGGCTCGCGCCTGCGGTGCCGACCACGAGCAGCACCACGCCGAGGACCGCTCCAGCTGTGGCCACCGACCACCGGCCGCCGAGGCGCTCGCCGAGCAGCAGGCCGAGCGCCCCGGTGGCCAGCGGCGCCAGGCCGAGGGTGATGACGGTTCCGACCGCGACCCCTGCGCGCTCGACGCCGAGGAAGAAGCAGGCCTGGTAGGCGGCCACGGCGAGCCCGCCGAGGCCGAGCAGGACCGCGACGGGGGCCCGGCGGCTTCGATCGGGCTCGACCGGGACCGGGCGAGCAGACCCGGCCCGGCTGCGGCTGCCCGCGGCCGCGGCGAGCACGACCAGGACGAGCGCGCCGATGCAGATCCGGATCGCCCCGACGCTGACCGGGTCGGTGCCGGGCGGGCCGAGGGCCTGAGCGGTGCCGGTCGTACCCCAGAGCGAGGCGGCAGCGACTGCCGCCAGGGCGGCGTGGGCACGGCCTGCTCGTCTCACGGCAGGCATTGCACCATGCGCCGCTGGGTCGGGCGACGGGGTCGGTGGCGTGACCTAGGCTCGACGACGTGAGCGCACCTCCTCCGCCCGGTGGCCCGGGCCTCTTCCTCGCCTTCGAGGGTGGGGACGGTGCGGGCAAGTCCACGCAGGTGGGCCTGCTCGCTGAGGCCTACGAGTCGGCCGGCCGTGAGGTGGTCCTTACCCGGCAACCAGGTGGGACCGAGCTGGGTGCCCGCCTGCGCGACCTTGTCCTCCACGGCCAGGCGATGTCGGCGCGGGCGGAGGCGCTGATCTTCGCCGCCGACAAGGCGCAGCACGTGGCCGAGGTGGTCCGCCCGGCGATGGCGCGCGGGGCCGTGGTCATCACCGACCGGTACACCGACTCGTCCGTGGCCTACCAGGGCGCCGGCCGTGACCTCTCCCACGACGAGGTGCACGGCATCCAGATGTGGGCCGTGGGCGGGCTGGTGCCGGATCTCACGGTGGTCCTCGACATCACCGCCGAGGAGGGCCGCCGGCGGCGGGGCGTGGTGCACGACCGGCTTGAGCGCGAGCCGGACGGGTTCCACGAGGCGGTCCGCGCGCACTTCCTCGCGATGGCGGCGGGGGACCCGGGCCGCTACGTCGTCGTCGACGGGTCGCGGCCGGCGGAGCAGATCCACGAGTCGGTGCGTGCCGGGCTGGAGGCGAAGGGGGTGGCGCCGGCATGAGTGGGACGGCCGTCGTCGACGGACCGGCAGATCAGCTGCCCGGCGGGGTGTGGCGTGACGTCGTCGGCCAGGCGCCGGCGCTGGAGGTGCTCCGGCGAGCGGTGGCCGACGAGGACGCGATGACCCACGCGTGGCTCTTCACCGGCCCTCCCGGGTCGGGCCGCTCCACGGCAGCCCGCGCCTTCGCCGGGGCGCTGCTGTGCTCCCGGGGCGGGTGCGGTGAATGCAAGGAGTGCGCCACCGCGGTGGACGGCACCCATGCCGACGTCGACGTGCTCGCGACCGACGCCCTCTCGATCGGCGTGGCTCAGGCCCGTGAGCTGGTCCAGCTCGCGGGTCGCTCACCATCGGTCGGGCGGTGGCGGATCATCCTCGTCGAGGATGCCGACCGGCTGACCGAGCAGTCGGGCAACGCCCTGCTCAAGGCGCTCGAGGAGCCGACCCCACGGACCGTGTGGCTGCTGTGCGCCCCCAGTCCCGACGATGTGCTCGTGACCGTGCGCTCCCGCGCCCGCCAGGTCCGGCTGCGCACCCCTTCGGTCGAGGACGTCACTGCCCTCCTGGTACGCCGCGACGGCATCGACCCGACCACGGCGGGGTATGCCGCTCGGGCAGCCCAGAGCCACATCGGCATGGCCCGGCGGCTGGCGACCGACGAGAGCTCACGGGCCCGGCGCCGCGAGACGATCTCTATGGCCACCAGGATCCGGGGGGTGGCCGACGCGGTCGGCGCTGCCGCGGACCTCATGAAGATCGCCGAGGAGGAGCGCGACAAGGTCCTCACCGACCGGCACGCGGAGGAGAAGGCCAAGCTCCTGGCCACCCTCGGCGCCGAGGCCGGTGCGCGGACCCAGCCGCCGCACGTGCGCGCTCAGATCACCGCCCTGGAGAAGGCGCAGAAGACCCGGGCGACTCGGTTCACCCGAGACATGATCGACCGCGCCCTGCTCGACCTCTTCTCGGTCTACCGCGATGCGCTGGTCGTCCATGCCGGTGGCGCGGTGCCGTTGATCAACGAGGACTCGCGGGTGGTCGTCGAGGAGGTGGCGCAGGCTCTCAGCGCGGAGCGGATCCTCCTGGCGATGGACTCGATCGGCGTGGCCCGGCGGCGCATCGACGCCAACGTCGCGCCGCTCCTGGCGCTGGAGGCGATGGCGATCGACCTCACCCTGCCGCGCTGAGCCCGGCTCGGTAGCGTTGACGACCATGCGCGCTCGCCTGCTCGGTCTCACCTGCTCGGTATCGCTCCTCCTCGCGGGCTGCTCCTGGCTGCCAGGGCAGGACGAGCCGCGGGAGGTCCCCGCGGAGGCGACCAAGGCGCCGGAGGGGCAGGCCGGTCTCGCGCGCTTCTACGCGCAGGAGCTGGAGTGGGGCGGCTGCGACGACCGCGACGGTGAGTGCGCCGAGCTCGAGGTGCCCGTCGACTACGACGACCCCGAGGGCGAGAGCATGACGATCGCCCTGCTCCGGCAGCGGGCCAAGGGCAAGAGCACCGGCAGCCTGGTCTACAACCCCGGTGGCCCGGGTGCCGCCGGCACCGACTGGGCTGCGTACTCGGACTACTACTCGAGCCCGTCGGTGCGCCGCGAGCTCGACTTCGTCGGCTTCGACCCGCGGGGCACCGGCGACTCCTCACCAGTCGACTGCCTCGACGACGCTGCGCTGGACACCTACCTGGGGACCGACCTCACCCCCGACGACCAGGCTGAGGAGGACCGACTCGCCGAGGTCAACCGCGGCTTCGGCGAGGGGTGCAAGGCGATGTCGGGCGACATCGCCCCGCACATCTCGACGGAGGACGCCGCGCGTGATCTCGACGTGCTGCGAGCGGCGCTCGGCGAGAGCGAGCTGACCTACCTCGGCAAGTCCTATGGCACCTATCTCGGGACCGTCTACGCCGGCCTCTTCCCCGACCGCGTGGGCCGCTTCGTCCTCGACGGGGCGATCGCCCCCGACCTGAGCGCAGCGGAGTTCACCATCGGGCAGGCGACCGGATTCGACGGGGCGACGAGGGCGTGGGCGCGGGACTGCGCCGACTCGGGGTGCTCGCTGGGGTCCAGCGAGGACGAGGTCGTGCAGTCGGTGCAGGATCTCCTCGCCGACCTCGACCGGCAGCCGCTCGAGGGTCTCGACGGCCTCGAGCTCACCGAGTCGTGGGCTTCGCTGGGGATCGCCCAGGCGATGTACGACCAGGGCCAGTGGGCGACGCTCACCGCAGCCCTGGAGTCGGCCCGCTCGGGCAACGGCCAGGACCTGATGCAGCTCGCCTTCGCGTACGCATTCCGCCAGCCGGGCGGTGGCTATCGGAGCAACATCATGGAGGCGCTCTACGCGGTCAACTGCCTGGACCGTCCCGAGCCGGAGGGGGCCGAGCGGGAGGCGATGGTCGAGGAGGCCGCCGGGGCGGCGCCGATCTGGGGCGAGATGATGGCCGGCACCTCGGGCCCCTGCTCGCAGTGGCCGTACGAGCCGGTCGGCGAGCCGGGCGCGATCGAGGCGAAGGGGGCGAACCCGATCCTCGTCGTCGGGACGACCGGGGACCCGGCCACCCCGTACGTGTGGGCCGAGCAGCTCGATCGCCAGCTCGACTCCAGCACCCTGCTCACCTACGAGGGGGACGGGCACACCGCCTACATGCGCCAGAACGACTGCGTCGACAAGGCGGTCGACGGCTACCTGCTTTCCGGAGAGATGCCAGAGGCGGGCACGGTCTGCTCCTAGCGCACCGAGATTTCGTGGCCGTGAGCGCGCTACGTATACTCGTGGCTTGCGTCCGGGCGATCCTCGGACGTGCTGCCGCCTTAGCTCAGACGGCTAGAGCGTCTCACTCGTAATGAGAAGGTCAAGGGTTCGATTCCCTTAGGCGGCTCACGCACGACCCCGTCCTGACCAGCGGAAGCGCTGGCCTCCAGGGCGGGGTCGTTCTGGTTTTTCATACCGACGTCCGAGGCCGCGCGTAAAGAATGCTTGACGGAGTGAAGTGCGTAAACATAGCTTGACGCGTGCAGATCCGAGACTGCGTCGCGCAGACGGCGATCGGCGGTCAACGTTTTACGACTCCCTGAGGTGAAGCGATGACTGTCACGAAGCACGATGAGTCCACGGGGCTTGACCGGATCGAAGTTGGTACGCATCCGGCTCGCGATGCGGTGCACTTCCGCCGGATCCTCGCTGCGCGCAAGTCCGTTGCCGAAGCCGAGCAGGAGCTGCGCGACGCGGTCAGGGACGCCCGTGCGGCCGGCGACTCCTGGAGCATGATCGGTGCCGCGCTCGACACAACTCGCCAGGCTGCTCACCAGCGCTTCGGCCGAGACTGACCCTCCGCAGCGCGGCAGACCCGCGGCGTCGCCCTCCGCGAGGCAGGACCTCGGTGGGCGAGCGGGGGAGTATTTGCTAGGTGATCCTTCCGAGAGTGCGTGACCCTCGCCTCGTCACGGTCCGGCGAGGCGGCTCCCTGACCGACGAGCATCACCAGCTCCTCGCCCTGTGGGCCGCCGCCTGCGCAGAGCACGTTGTGACGCTCTTCGAGTCGGAGTGCCCTTCGGACCCCCGGCCACGGGCGGCGATCGAGGCGACCCGCGCCTGGGCCCGCGGCGAGATGGCGATGATGACCGCCCGCGCGCAGGGCGGGCATGCCATGGGTGCGGCCCGACCCCTACGGGGCGCTGCGCGATACGCCGCGTACTCCGCGGGCCAGGCGGCGTGCGTGGCGCACGTAGCCGAGCACGACCTTGGCGCGGCTGCCTACGCGATCCGCGCAGCGCAGGCCGCAGAGCAGAGCTCACCGGAAGCCGGCGTGCGGGAACGGGAGTGGCAACGCCAGCGCCTCCCCGAGGCGGTCAGATCGCTGGTGCTTGAGGACCAGGTCCGCCGCAGCGAGATCTGCTGGAACCTCTTCACCGATTGACCGGGAGGCGCTGTCCGCGGTTGGTCGCCGTGGAGAGTGTGCTCTTCGGGCGTCGTCGGGTGATGCCACCTGGCTGTCGGGCCGGTTAGCGGACCATGCGTCGCTCGACTCCCACTGGCTCGCTCTTGCTCGTGCCGTCGAACCGAAAGCCCTGACGCTCGTAGAAGGCGATGGCCCGGCGGTTGCCGTCCAGGACCCAGAGATAGGCCGGGCCGTCAGCGATCGCAGCGTTAAGCAGTGCATGACCGACCCCGGTCCCGTACACCTCGGCCCGCACGTACAGGGCCATCACCTCGCGCTCTGGCAGGTCCGAGGACGGCTCATCTCGACCTGAGCCGACACTGACGAAGCCGATGAGCCCCCCTTCGCCATCCTCCGCAACGAGGTGAGTGCCCGTTCTTGTCGCCAGGGTCTTGCGCCAGCGGTCGAGCCGGACACTTCGACGAGCTCGCCTCCCGGTCTGGATGTCGGCGTCGATGAGGCCGGTGTAGGCCTCCTCCCACACGTCGAGGTGGAGGTCGGTCAGCGCTTCGGCGTCCTCGAGCTGCGCGGGTCTGATGCGCACGAAGGGATCGTAACGAGCGTTGTCAGTGCTTGCCTCTACCGTCGTCAGCATGAGCACAGCAGCTGTGGCGAACGGGTGGACCGGGCCGGCCGGTCCGGGGCTCCCCGCAGCCGTGGCTGCGCGGGAGGTCGTGGACTGGTTGTCGACGGTCGGCGCGGAGAGCCTGGCGGAGGCCGAGGCGCTCGAGGTGATCGGATTGCTCGAGCGGGCGAAGGGGGCGGCTGCCGCTGCACAGGCTCGTCTCACCGTGTCCTTCGTCAAGGGTCGAGACGCAGCGGTGGCGGCCGTGGAGGGCAGCGGCGAGATCGACGCACGGACGGCGCGGCAGCGGCGGGCCGCCGCGCGTTCGGAGGTGGCGTTGGCGCGTCGGTGCTCCCCGAGCCAGGCCGACCGTCACGTCGGTCTCGCGCGCGCCCTCGTCGACGAGCTCCCCGAGACCATGGCCGCGCTCACCGCGGGAGACATCAGCGAGTGGAGGGCGACCGTCGTGGCCCGAGGCACCGCCTGCCTGAGCCGGGCGGACCGTCTCGAGGCCGACCGGCGGCTTGCTCCCGACCTCGACCGACTCGGCGACCGCGGCATCGACCGCGCTGCCCGACGGGTCAGTGCGGAGCTGGATGCCGAGTCGGTGGTGGAGCGTCACCGGCGGGCGGTTGCGAGCCGGAGCGTGAGCGTCCGGCCGGCGCCGGACGGCATGGCCTGGCTGAGCATCCTCGGCCCGCTGGTCGACGTCGTGGGGGCGCACGCCGCGCTGACGGCGGCGGAGCAGGCGAGGTGGGTCGCCACCGGTGACCCTGCCCGTGACGCGGCCCGTGCCGGCGACGAGCGAGGACGAGGAGCGTGGATGGCCGACACCGCGCTGGAGCGTCTCTCCGGTCGCGGTGAGGGGGAGGTTCAGCCCGTCGAGATCGGTCTGGTCATGACTCCCGCGGCGTTGCTGCCTCGGTTGGGCGATGTCTCAGGTGGCCCATGCGGACATGAAGCCAGCAACGGGCCGGTCGAGGTCCCGGGCTGGGGGTCCATCCCGGGCGCTGCGGTACGCGAGCACCTTGCTCGGCTGCTGGAGGGGCCCGCCGCTGGTGCAGCAGAGCACAACGCCTCCGGTGAATCGGCGGAGACCAGCGCCGAGCGTGAGCGGAGGGTGTGGCTGCGTCGCCTCTTCACCGGCCCGGACGGACGGGATCTCGTGGCGACCGACTCGCGGCGCCGGCTCTTCGGCGGAGCGCTGCGAGCGATGTTGATGATGCGCGACCCCACCTGCCGCATCCCCTGGTGCGACGCGCCGACCCGCGAGATCGATCACGTGAGGGCCGTCGCCGACGGAGGGGAGACGAGCGCCGCCAACGCGATGGGGGTCTGCTCCCGCCACAACCTCGACAAGGAGACCCCAGGGTGGGGAGTCGAGGTGCGTCGCAGCGGGCTGGACCCCGGCGAGAGCACCCACATGGTTCGACTCGCCACGCCTACGGGCGTCGTCTACGACGCCCAGGCGCCGCCCCTTCGCGGGCACGGGACCCACCCACCGCCCGCTGAGGAAGCCTTCTCGCCGCTGGAGCGCTACCTCGAGCACCTCATCGCCGCCGCGGCCTGATCGGAGGTCAGTGCCCGCGGACCCGCTTGAGGACAGCGTCGGCGACCTCTGCGGGCCGCTTCTCTGGCAGCCAGTGGCCGACCTCCAGCTCGACGAAGCGGTAGACCGCGTCCGGGTCGAGCCCGGCCCGCTCAGCTGCCCGGCGCATGACGACCCCGGTCCGCTCGGCGGCGTCACGTCCGAGCGCTGCGTCCTTGGACCCCCAGACGTAGGTGGTGGGCACGATCCCAGAGGCGTCCTTCGCACGCTCGGCGGACCCGTTCGGTGCCTGCGACCGCCCCCGGCCGAGGCGCTCCTGGAGCATCTGGCGAAGGGGGAGCGAGGCCCGGTACCAGTTCAGGCTCGCCCTGGCCGCCCCGGGCCGGCCCATCCGCTGTCCGTACATGGCGGCGAGATCGCTCGGCAGGCCGCTGCGCACGAGGAAGCGTCGGGTCGCGCGCTTGAAGATCGCCGCCGGCAGCACCGGCAGGGCGAAGAAGACCATGTACGCCGAGCGCCGCGCCTGGTCGCCGTTCTTGAACGCCCACGCCATGGCCGCCGGGTGAGGGGTCGAGAGCACCGTCAGGCTGGCCACCCGCTCGGGGTGGCGGGAGGCGACCACCCAGGCGAGCGCGCCGCCCCAGTCATGCCCGACGACGTGGACGCGCTGCGCGCCGGCGGCATCGGCGAGGGCGATGACGTCGGCCACCGACTCGGTGATCTCGTAGGCGGCCGGGTCAGGCGGGCGTGCTCCCGGAGAGTAGCCGCGCAGGTCGGGGGCGAGGACCCGCAGCCCACCCTCGACGAGGTGGGGGGTCACGGACCGCCAGGCCCTGCGGTCCTGCGGCCACCCGTGCAGGAGCACGACGACATCGCGTGGCGGAGACGACTCGCCGTCGTGCGAGTCGTCCAGGTCGAAGGTCAGACCGTCTCGGTCGAAATAGCGCACCCGACAAACCTAACCACGCGAGAGCGAGCAGGCAGAGTGGTGACGGTGATGCGTCGCTTCGCCTTCGTCGACCGGTGGCTCCTGCCGGCGCGGCCGGGTGAGGTCTTCGAGGTGCTCGCTGACGTCGACGGCTATCCCCGGTGGTGGCCCGAGGTGCGCAGCATGAGGCGCATCGACGACTGCCGGGGGACCGCCGTGGTGCGCTCCCGGCTGCCGATGAACCTTCACCTGCAGATGACCCGCGAGACGGTCGATCCCGACGAGGGTGTGCTCCGGGTGGGGATCCGCGGTGACCTGCTCGGCTGGGCCCAGTGGATCGTCATCGACGAGGGCGAGGGGACAGCCGCGGTCTTCACCCAGGAGGTCGAGCCGGCCAAGCGGGCCTGGAGGGCGGCAGCCTCGGCGGCCCCGGTGCTCGGTCGCCATCTCCTCGTGCGCAACCACGAGGCGATGATGCACTCTGGTCGCGCCAGCCTCGCCCGATACCTCCGCACCGGACCGGCCGGACCGGCCGGGGCGGGCTGACTGGCCTACTCGTCGTCGGAGAGCGGGTTCTCCTTCGTCGCCAGCTCCTCGCGGGCCCGGGCACTGGCGGCGGCGTGGTCCTCCTCGGAGCGTGCGACGACATTGTGAGAAGTGTCGCCGAAGGGTGCGCGCCACCGGGCCGTCGAGACGCCGGCGGCCTTGGCCCGCTCGATGGCTTCGTCGATGCACCGCTCGGCCTCGCTGCGCCCGGCCCAGTGCGCGCCCTCGACCGACTTGCCCGGCTCGAGGTCCTTGTAGGTCTCGAAGAAGTGCTGGATCTCGAGGCGGTCGAACTCGCTGACGTCTTCGAGCTCCTGGATGTGGTCCTTGCGAGGGTCGCCGGCAGGGATGCACAGGATCTTGTCGTCGCCGCCGGCCTCGTCGCGCATGTGGAACATGCCGATGGGCCGGGCCCGCACCAGGCAGCCGGGGAAGGTGGGGTCGTCGAGGAGCACCAAGGCGTCCAGCGGGTCGCCGTCCTCACCGAGGCTCTCCTCGACGTACCCGTAGTCGCTGGGGTAGGCCATCGAGGTGAAGAGCATCCGGTCCAGACGGATGCGTCCGGTCTCGTGATCGACCTCGTACTTGTTGCGCTGACCCTTCGGGATCTCGATCGTGACGTCGAACTCCATGAACAACCCCTTGCGTGCGATGACCTAGTCTCGTCCCGGACAGTGTCCACCATCGGTGACCGATGACCGGCGAAGGGGGCAGGCGATGCGCCGCGCGCTGCCGATTCTCGCCGCCCTGCTCACGGGCCTCGTGACGTACGGAGCCGCCGATGTCGTCGATGTCGCGCCGGGGGTCCTCACCTACGACAGGCCCGGGGATGTGGCGCAGATCACCTCCGAGGCGCAGGTCGGGGCTCCTCCGACGGTGCTGCCCGCTGCCGGGGAGCAGGCGCCCCGTCCGACCGACGACAGCCTCGCGCGCCAGCTCGACCCGCAGGTGCGCGACGCGTGGCTCGGCCCCTCGGTCGGCATGGTCGTGCGCGACGCCCTCACCGGTGACGTGCTCTACGACCACCGTGGCGATCGGCCCATGACCCCGGCGTCGACACAGAAGATCCTCAGCGCGGCGGCGGTGGCACGCACCCTCGACCCGGCGACCCGGATGCAGACCCAGGTCGTCGAGGGAGCGAAGGGGGAGCTCGTCCTCGTCGCCTCCGGCGACACCCTGCTCGCCTCGGGCGCCGGCGACCCCGGCGCCACCGAGGGTCACGCCGGCCTGCGCGACCTCGCCCGGGCGGTCGCGGAGAGCCTTGGGCCGCAGGCGAAGGGGGAGAAGCTCCCCCTTCGCCTCGACGGGACCTACGCGGCCGGCCCCCGCGTGCCCTCGACCTGGGACCCGGCCGACCTGGCCGCCGGGTACACCCAGCGGGTGACGATGATCGGACTCGCCGATGAGCGGCCCCAGGTCTTCGAGCCGTCGCCGAGGTATCCGGAGCGCTCCGTGCTCAAGGCGCTCGCCGCCGAGCTGAAGAAGGAAGGGGTCGCTACGACCCCGGAGCTCGACCCGGACTCGTGGTCCGAGCCGGCACCGGACGGGGCCGAGGTGCTCGGTCAGGTCGAGTCCGCCCCGGTGAGCGAGGTGCTCGCCGAGGCGCTGCGCTCCAGCGACAACGCGCTCACCGAGAACCTCGCCCGCCAGGCCGCCCAGGCAGATGGTGCCGAGGCCTCGACCGCACGCGACGTGGCGGACTGGGTGCGGGCCACCCTCGACGAGGCCGGGGTGGACATGAGCGGCGTGACGATGGTCGACGCCTCCGGCCTGAGCTCGGGGCAGAAGATCCCTGCCTCGGTCATCTCCGACACGATGCAGCTCGGGATCACCGGAAGCGCCCGGTCGCTGCGCACGGTCCTGCTCGAGCTGCCCGTGGCCGGGGTGAGCGGCACGCTGCACGACCGCTTCGTCGCTGAGGACTCGCGGCCGGCCGCCGGGATCGCGCGGGCGAAGACCGGGACACTCACCGGCATCTCGAGCCTCGCCGGGACGACTGTCACCAGCGACGGGCGCGTGCTCACCTACACGATCTTGGCCGACAAGGTGCCCGACACCACGGGAACACTGGGAGCCCGCGCGGTGCTGGACCGGATGGTCGGCATCCTCACCAGCTGCGGCTGCCGCTGAGATCACGCCCCGGACAGAGGAGTCACCGTGACCGATTACGTCGACTGGAGCTTTGCCAAGACTGCCGGAGCACGGCTCGCGCCGGCGGGCCCGGACGTCTCCGCGAGCGAGGCGCAGGAGGTCGTAGCCCAGGTGCGCGAGCTCGCGGCGGCAGCGGTCGAGCCCGTCGCACACACCGCGCAGCTCCGCGCGCCCGGTGACGCGCCCGCTCCCCTCGTGATCGACCGGCCCACCTGGATCGGGGTCAACGCCGACTCGATGTCGGCGATGCTCGGTCCGGTCGTCGACCGGATTACCGCGCGCCAGAAGCAGGCGCCCGGTCCGGTGGCGCAGGCGGTCGGCGGCAAGATCACCGGCGCCGAGGTCGGCGGGCTGCTCGCCTTCCTCAGTACGAAGGTCCTCGGCCAGTACGACCTCGCGCCGGGCGGCACCCCTTCGCTGCTCCTCGTCGCGCCCAACCTCGTCGCGACCGAGCGTGAGCTCGAGGTCGACAGCCGCGACTTCCGCTTCTGGGTGTGCCTGCACGAGGAGACCCACCGGGTGCAGTTCACTGCGGTCCCGTGGCTGCGCGACCACATGGTCGAGCGGGCACAGTCCCTGGCCGGCGACCTCGTGCCCGACCCGGACTCGCTCGGCCAGCGGCTCCAGCAGGTGGCCAAGGAGCTGCCGCGGGTGATCTCCGGCGAGGGGCAGGGTCTGGCCGAGATCTTCGCCACCCCGGAGCAGCGGGAGCAGATGGCCGAGATCACCGCCGTGATGTCGTTGCTCGAGGGGCACGCCGACGTCGTCATGGACGACGTCGGACCGGCGCACGTGCCGAGCGTCGAGGAGATCCGGCGCAAGTTCGAGAAGCGGCGCGACGGCCTCGGATCGGTCGACAAGGTGCTGCGCCGCCTGCTCGGGCTGGAGGCCAAGATGCGCCAGTACCGTGACGGGGCGAGGTTCGTCCGCGCGGTGCAGGACGAGGTCGGCGTCGACGGATTCAACGCGGTGTGGACCTCCCCGGAGACCCTCCCGCGGGCCAGCGAGATCAGCGACCCCGCTGCCTGGGTGCGTCGCGTCCACGCCTGAGGCGTCGGTCGTGGCGGCGGGGCACCCAGCGCAGGCGGAGGTCCGCCGAGAGATCCGGCGGGCCCTGCGTGAGGTCCTGGGCGGCGCGAAGGGGGGTCAGTCACCGCTGATCCTCGCGGCCGTCAGCGGGGGAGCGGACTCGCTCGCGCTCGCCGCCGGCCTGGCCGCAGAGGCGGCGGCCCTCGGGGTCCGCGCGGGTGCCGTGGTCGTCGACCACGGGCTGCAGACCGGCTCGGCCGGGACAGCCGATACCGCCGCGGCGCAGTGCCGAGAGCTCGGCCTCGACCCGGTGCGGATCGAGCGGGTGCAGGTCGACCCGATCGGCGAAGGGGTGGAGGCTGCCGCCCGCGCCGCCCGCCACGATGTCCTGGACCGGGTCGCGAAGGAGAGCGGATCCCCCTTCGTCCTCCTCGGGCACACCCGGGACGACCAGGCCGAGCAGGTGCTCCTCGGCCTCGCCCGCGGGTCCGGCGCGCGATCGCTGGCCGGCATGCCGGCCCGTCGGGGGCGCCTTCTGCGGCCGTTGCTCGGCGTCAGCCGCGCCACCACCCACGCGGCCTGCGCGGCGTGGGGGCTCACCCCCTTCGCCGACCCGATGAACGAGGACCCCGCCTTCGCCCGCGTCCGCGCCCGCCGGGCGCTCGCTGACCTCGAGGCCGACCTCGGCCCGGGGCTGACCGAGGCTCTCAGCCGCTCGGCCGACCTGCTGCGGGTCGACGCGGACCACCTCGACGGGCTCGCCCGGGCCGCGCTGGCTCCCTTCGCCTCAGTGGCCGAGCTGCCTCTGGCCGACCTCGCGGCGCTGCCCACGGCGGTGCGGACCCGGGTCCTGCGTCGCCTCCTGCTCGGCCGAGGGGCCCGCCCGGGCGATCTGTCGGCGGCGCACGTCGCCGCCGTGGACCGCCTCGTCACCGGGCGGCGGGCCCGGGGACCGCTCCACCTGCCCGGCATCCGGGTGAGCCGGGTCGGCAAGGGGGCAGACGCCCGGCTGTCCATCGAGGCGGTCGCTCCGGTCTAATAGGGGCCGTGGACGCCAAGGACATCGAGGCAGACCTGATCAGGGTGCACTGCACCGAGGAGCAGATCCAGACCCGGCTCGGTGAGCTGGCCGTCGAGGTCTGGGACCACTACGAGGGCAAGGACCTGCTCCTCGTCGGCGTCCTCAAGGGCGCGGTGATGGTCATGGCCGACCTCATGCGCCACCTGCCCGGCTCGGCGCCGATGGACTGGATGGCGGTGAGCTCCTACGGCTCGGGCACCAAGTCCTCCGGGGTGGTACGAATCCTCAAGGACCTCGACGCCGACATCACCGGCAAGCACGTGCTCATCGTCGAGGACATCATCGACTCCGGGCTGACCCTGTCCTGGATCCGCGCCAACCTCAGCTCGCGCAACCCTGCCTCGGTCGAGATCCTCACCCTGCTGCGCAAGCCAGACGCCGCGAAGGTCGAGATCGACACGCGGTGGGTCGGCTTCGACATCCCCAACGAGTTCGTCGTCGGCTACGGCCTCGACTACGACGAGGGCTACCGCAACCTGCGCGACGTCGCGACCCTCGCCCCGCACGTCTACTCCTGAGCCCACGGCGGGAGTGGCGGAACACCGGACCGCGTGACGGCGTTGCCCTCGGTGGCTGAGTGCTTCCCGACAGCCGCGTCGGGTAGGTTCGGCCATTGATCCTGCCGCCCACGCGCGGTCGACACTCGACGAGGAAGTCCGGGAACCCCCGAAGCCGCATGAACGCAAAGAAGATCGTCCGCGCCCCGCTGTTCTGGGCGCTCGCCCTGCTCGCCATCTTCCTGCTCGTCTTCCAGATGGGCAGCGGCAGCGAGTACGCCCGGATCGACACCTCCGCCGCCGAGAAGCTCGTCTCGGACAAGAAGGTGGAGCAGGCGCACTTCACCAGCGACAACACCCTGCAGCTGGACCTGACGGACGGGAGCACCTACTCCGACGGGCAGGCGGTGGACAAGGCGACGAAGGTCGAGACCGAGTTCGTCGACGCCCGCGCCGAGCACATGGTCAACCTCGTCGACGAGAACGTCCCCGGGGTGGTCAACGACACGATCGAGGAGCCGAGCATCTGGAGCTCGCTGCTCCTCTCGCTCCTCCCGCTGCTGCTGCTCGTCGCGCTCTTCTGGTTCCTCATCAGCCAGGCGCAGGGCGGCGGCAACCGGGTCATGCAGTTCGGCAAGTCCAAGGCCAAGCTCGCCTCGAAGGAGGCGCCGAAGGTCACCTTCGCCGATGTCGCCGGCGCCCAGGAGGCGGTCGAGGAGCTGCACGAGATCAAGGAGTTCCTCAAGGAGCCGAGCAAGTTCCTCGCCGTCGGCGCGAAGATCCCCAAGGGTGTGCTGCTCTACGGCCCGCCCGGCACGGGTAAGACCCTGCTCGCCCGGGCGGTCGCCGGCGAGGCGGGCGTGCCGTTCTACTCGATCTCGGGCTCGGACTTCGTCGAGATGTTCGTCGGTGTCGGTGCCTCCCGCGTGCGAGACCTCTTCGAGCAGGCCAAGAGCAACGCTCCGGCGATCGTCTTCGTCGACGAGATCGACGCGGTGGGCCGCCACCGCGGCGCCGGCCTCGGCGGCGGGCACGACGAGCGCGAGCAGACGCTGAACCAGCTGCTCGTCGAGATGGACGGCTTCGACGTCAAGTCCAACGTCATCCTCATCGCGGCGACCAACCGGCCGGACATCCTCGACCCCGCGCTCCTGCGCCCGGGCCGCTTCGACCGCCAGATCGCCGTCGAGGCGCCGGACATGATCGGCCGGCACCGCATCCTCGAGGTCCACGCGTCGGGCAAGCCGATGGCGCCCGGGGTGGACCTGCTGGCCGTCGCTCGTCGGACCCCTGGCATGACCGGTGCCGACCTGGCCAACGTGCTCAACGAGGCCGCGCTGCTCACCGCGCGTAGCGACAAGCAGTTCATCGACGACGCGACGCTCGACGAGGCGATCGACCGGGTGATGGCCGGTCCGCAGAAGCGCACCCGGATCATGAGCGCCAAGGAGCGCAAGATCACCGCCTACCACGAGGGCGGGCACGCGCTGGTGGCGGCGGCGATGAACCACACCGACCCCGTCGCCAAGATCACGATCCTGCCGCGTGGACGTGCCCTCGGGTACACGATGGTGCTGCCGAGCGACGACAAGTACTCCACCACGCGCAACGAGATCCTCGACCAGCTGGCCTATGCCCTCGGCGGACGCGTCGCGGAGGAGATCATCTTCCACGACCCGACCACGGGCGCGGCCAACGACATCGAGAAGGCCACCGCGATGGCCCGCAAGATGGTCACCGAGTTCGGCATGAGCGAGCGGATCGGCGCGGTCAAGCTCGGGCAGAGCCAGGGAGAGGTCTTCCTCGGCCGCGACATGGGCCACCAGCGTGACTACTCCGAGGACATCGCCGCGATCGTCGACGAAGAGGTGCGCCGCTTCATCGAGGCCGCGCACGACGAGGCCTGGCACGCGCTGAACGACAACCGGGACGTCCTCGACCAGCTCGTCCTCGAGCTGCTCGAGCACGAGACGCTCGGGCCCAAGGAGATCGCCGAGATCTTCACTGACGTGCGCAAGCGTCCGGTACGCCCGACCTGGCTCTCCAGCGACGAGCGCACCCTCTCCGACAAGCCGCCGGTGCTCACTCCTGCCGAGCAGGAGGCCATGGCCCGGCGCGACGCCGAGCAGCCGGCCAGCCCGACCGGGGCGCCACCGGCTGGCGTGGGTGAGCAGCTGGGCGACCCGCAGACCACCGCCGCGATCGACCAGGCCGCCGAGGAGGGCGCGAGCCCGTACCCGGAGGAGAACCCGCCGGCGCAGACCGAGCAGCTGCCTCCCGGCGGCACGGTCGACCCGGACGGACCGCACAGCTGAACCGACAGGCGAGCAGGAGGCGCGATCGTGAGCCACGACCTCACCGCGGAGGCCGCCGCGTGGGACACCCCGCCCGACCGGGCGATGGATCTGCCTCGGATCGAGGCCGCGGTGCGCGAGATCCTCATCGCCGTCGGTGAGGACCCCGACCGTGAGGGTCTGCTCGACACCCCGGCCCGGGTCGCCCGCTCCTACGCGGAGACCTTCGCCGGGCTGCACCAGGACCCCGCCGGACTGCTCGCGACGACCTTCGACATCGACCATGACGAGCTCGTCATCGTCCGGGACATCGCCCTGTACTCCACCTGCGAGCACCACCTGGTGCCCTTCCACGGCGTCGCGCACGTCGGCTACGTGCCCGGACGCAGCGGCAAGGTCACCGGCCTGAGCAAGCTCGCACGGCTGGTCGACGTCTACGCACGCCGCCCGCAGGTGCAGGAGCGGCTCACGACGCAGATCGCCGACGCGCTCGTCGAGCACCTCGACGTCGCGGGCGTCATCGTCGTGGTCGAGGCCGAGCACCTCTGCATGTCGATGCGCGGGGTGCGCAAGCCCGGCGCCCGAACCCTCACCTCCGCCGTCCGCGGGCAGCTGCGCGACCCGGCCACCCGGGCAGAGGCGATGGCGCTGCTCACCGAGGCCCGATGACGCCGGCGACTCCTGCTCGGCCCGGACCGCTGGTCATGGGCATCGTCAACGTCACCCCGGACTCGTTCAGCGACGGCGGTGAATGGTTCGACCCCGAGCGCGCGGTCGAGCACGGCGTGGAGCTGGCGGATCAGGGTGCCGCGATCGTGGACGTCGGGGGCGAGTCGACCCGGCCAGGGGCGCACCGACCGAGCGAGGAGGACGAGCTGGCCCGCGTCCTGCCGGTCGTGGAGGGGCTGAGCGAGCAGGGCGTCACGGTATCGGTCGACACGATGCGGGCCTCGGTCGCTCGAGCCGCCCTCGAGGCCGGTGCGACGATGATCAACGACGTGAGCGGGGGGCTTGCGGACCCGCAGATGCCGTCGGTGGTGGCCGGGACCGGTACTCCCTTCGTCGCGATGCACTGGCGCGGGCACAGCACCAGGATGCAGTCGCTGGCGCACTACGACGACGTCGTCGAGGATGTGTGCCGAGAGCTCACGGAGCGGGTCGAGGCGCTCGTGGCCGAGGGTGTCGGCGAAGACCAGATCATCCTCGACCCCGGCATCGGCTTCGCAAAGACCGCCGAGCACAACTGGGAGCTGCTGGCCGGCCTCGACGCCGTCGTGGCGCTCGGGCTGCCCGTCCTGCTCGGCACCTCCCGCAAGGGCTTCCTCGGGTCGGTCGGCCGCACTCGCGGCGCGGAGCGGGCCCCGCAGCAGCGTGATGTCGCCACCGCGGTGACCACGATGCATGCCGCGCTCAGCGGTGTCTGGGCGGTCCGGGTGCATGACGTCGTCGCCACCGTCGACGCTCTCGATGTCACGACCGCTCTGGCAGCCGCGGCAGGGGCTCGGCGATGACGCAGCGCCGCCCAGGTCGGCCGACCAGCACAGACACCATCGAGCTCATCGGCGTGCGAGCGCGCGGATTCCACGGCGTCCTGCCGGACGAACGACGCGACGGGCAAGACTTCGTCGTCGACGTCGTCATGGAGGTCGATCTCGCTCCCGCCGGGGCGAGTGACGCCCTGGAGCACACGGTGAGCTACGCCGAGGTCGCCGACGACGTCGTCGCGGTCGTCGAGGGGCCACCGCGCGACCTCATCGAGGTCGTGGCGAGCGACATCGCCGAGCTGACCCTGCGGCGTCCCCGGGTCGGCGCCGTCGAGGTCACGGTACACAAGCCCCAGGCGCCGGTGGGTCACCCCTTCGCCGACGTCCGGGTGCGGATCCGCCGGAGCCGCCGCTCCCCGGTCGTCATCGCGCTGGGCAGCAACCTCGGTGACTCGGGGACGACGCTCGCCGAGGCTGCGGAGCGGATCACTGACGTGATCGAGATCGAGTCCGAGAGCCCCATCTACCGCACCGACCCGGTCGGGGGGCCGGAGCAGGCCGAGTACCTCAACTCCGTCGTCGTCGGGCACACCGCGCTGACCCCTTGGGCTCTGCTGCACGAGCTGAACAGAATCGAGGCCGAGCACGGGCGGACTCGCGACATCCGGTGGGGGCCGCGCACCCTCGATCTCGACATCATCAGCTACGGCGCCCCGGGCAGACCGGACGAGGTCGTCCTCGACGAGCCGGACCTGATCCTGCCGCACCCCCGAGCGCACGAGCGCGCCTTCGTCCTCGTGCCGTGGCTGGCGGCCGACCCCGACGCACGCCTACGGGTAGGCGAGGAGGTGCACCGCGTGAGCGACCTGGTCAGCCGGTGCGACACCTCAGGGGTGCGCGCCGACGGGTCCCCCCGATGATCGAGACCGGGCTGCGCCTGCGGACCTCGCTGCTGGTGGCGCTCGCAGCGTCGGTGACCTCGTGGCTGCTCAGCCGCTGGTGGCTCTCCGAGGGACGGGCTGCGCTGCAGGCTCCGTGGCTGGCGCCCGTGCTCCTGCTCGTCATGGCCGGTGCCCTGCTCGTCGTCGCCTGGCCGCTGCGCCGGTACCGCAAGGGTGGCCGGCCGGTCGATCCGCTACGTGCAGCTCGGGTGCTCGCGCTCTGCCAGGCGGCAGCGCTGACCGGCGCGGTGGTCCTTGGGCTGTACCTGGGGCACGCCGGTGCGCTGCTCCCGGACGTCGGCTTCGGGCAGTACGGCGAGCGGGTGCTCCGCCTGGTCCTCGCTGCCGCTACGGCCGCCAGCGTGGTCGTCGCGGCGCACGTGGGGCAGTCGTGGTGCCGGGTCAGGGACGACCCGGATGAGGACCCCGAGCGGTAACGGTCATGCGGGCTCGGCCCACACCACCCAGTTGCCCTGGTAGTGGCCTCCGTCGAGTGGCGTGGTCGGGTCGCAGGTGATGAGTCGCAACACCGGGCGCGGGTTGTCGTGGTCCCAGATCGAGTCGTCGGTGGGCACCTGGGTCTTGCCCGCGGCCTCGGAACGAGTGATCCGGAAGTTCACGACCTTCCCTGAGCCATAGGTCACCTTGACCGTGTCGCCGGCACGGACCTCTCTTCGGCCCGCACCCAGGTGCGCGAGCTTGACATCCAGCGAGCATCGACCTAGCCCCGTCCGTGCAGGTCGGCAGGGGTTTCGAGCCACAAACTACTGATCGGTCACATCGCGAGACCTGGGCACGCGCCGCGGTTGTCGCCTCATCGGTCGGCGTCGCCGATCATGAAGCACATCGAGGCCAGCAGGGGGACGAGCTCCTCGACGCGGTGCCCCGGCACGACGAAGCCGAGCGAGGAGACGGTGCAGAAGGAGGCGGAGCGCAGCTTCAGCCGCCAGGGCGTCTTGTCTCCTCGGGAGACGAGGTAGTAGCCGTTCTCGCCGAGCGGGCTCTCCGTCGCCGTGTACCGGTCACCCTCCGGCACCCGCAGCACCTTGGGCAGGCGCTGGTTGATCGGCCCCTGCGGCAGCGAGCGCATCCCCTCGACGCAGGCGTCGACGAGATCCAGCGAGACGGCGCTCTGCTCCAGCAGCACCTCCAGGCGGGCCGGCACGTCCCCGGCCGAGCGGGTGATGACCCTCCCCGGACCCCCCGGGGAGAAGAGGTCACCGTAGGCAAGGTAGGGCGCGTCGCGGCGCAGGTCCATGTCGATCCCGCTGGCCCGCGCAGCGGGCCCACTCACCCCCAGGTCCAGGGCGAGCGAAGGGGGGAGTCGGCCCACCCCCTTCGCCCTGTCGACCGCGGGGTCGGCCAGCAGCGCCTCCGAGATGACGGCCAGCCTGCGGCGGACGTCGGCGCAGGTGTCGTCGACCCTCCCGAGCCAGCCGGCGGGCAGGTCGTCCTTGAGACCCCCGACGCGGTTGAACATGAAGTGCATCCGCCCGCCGGTGAGCTCCTCCATGACCGCCTGGACCCCCTCCCGGGCCGCGTGCGCCTCGGCGGCCACCGGCGAGGACCCACCCTCGACGGGGAAGGCGCCGAGGAAGACCAGGTGGCTGAGCACGCGGCCCAGCTCGGCGAGCAGGGTGCGAGCCCAGACGGCGCGTTCGGGCAGCTCCATCCCGAGCATCGCCTCGACGCCGAGGACGACGCCGAGCTCGCTGCTGAAGGCCGACAGCCAGTCGTGCCGGTTGGCCAGGACGGTGATCTGGCGGTAGTCGCGCACCTCGAAGAGCTTCTCGGCGCCGCGGTGGAGGTACCCCACGACGGGCTCGGCGCGTTCGATGACATCGTCTCGCAGGGACACTCGCAGTCGCAGCATGCCGTGCGCGGACGGGTGGTGCGGGCCCAGCCCGAGGACCAGGTCGACGCCTTGGCCGCCACCGCCGACGCCGAGCGTGAGCTCCGAGGCAGCGGGCGAGCGGTCTGGCATGCGGGCGAGTATGCCTTCTCCCCGGCGCTGCCAACGGCCAGCCTGGTTACAGTCGAGACCGTGCCCCCATCTGCCCGTGCCCTCCTGGCGGGCGCACTCTCGGCGGTCGCGCTCGCCGCCGCTACGGGGGTGCCCTGGTCCGAGCAGGGCGAGGCCCGAGGACAGGTGGCCCACGTCAGCGTCCTCGAGCCCTGGTACCGCGCCCTCGACGGCTCCGCCGACGCGCCCGCGACGGTCGTCGTCATGGGCGACTCCGTCAGCGAGGGCTACGGCGCGGTCGCCGACCTCGAGCGACGGTGGGTCGGCCGGTTGCAAGACAACCTCCGCGCGACCCTGCCGGGTTCGACCTGCCCCGTCGGCAGTGGTGGGTACGAAGGAACGACCTCGCTCGTGCCGGCGTGGTACGCGGCGCCGAGCCTGCCCGACCCGCAGATCGACGGCGAGCACCTCCTGCTCGACGAGGTCGGGCCCGGCGGTCGGGCGGTGCTGCTCGGTCCTGGCGCGTCGATCACCTGGCGGGCCCGGGCGGCGGAGGTGGCGATCGGCTACCGTACCGGCCGGGTCGGGGGCGTCCTGCGGGTCACCGTCGACGGTGAGACCGCGCTGGCCGGGGCGGCGATCGAGACCGAGTCCGAGGAATCGGCCCGTCAGGTCTGGTTCTCGGCGACCCGGGACGTCGAGCAGCGCAGGTACACGGTGACCAACGTGAGCCGCAAGCGGTACGCGACGGTGACAGACATGACGCCCTATCTGGGCGACCGTGGCCGGTGCGTTCACGTCGTCGACGCCTCGCACTCCGGCATCGCCGCAAGCACGGTGAGCGCTCGACCGGACTACGTCCGCGACTCGATCTCGATGAACCCCGACCTCCTCGTCCTTCCGCTCGGCTTCAACGACGCCCGCGCCGGGCGCTCGCCGGAGCAGCTGCAGCGCAGCGTCGCCCGGATCATCGCGATCGCCCGCTCCAGCGGGTACCGCGGCCCGGTGCTGCTGGCGTCCTGGCACACCCCACCGCCCGGCTTCTTCGACACCTCGTGGTGGGACTACCGCGCCTCCCTGCAGGAGCTGGCAGGCGACCGCGGGGTCGCCTATGTCGACATCGGCAGCGACCTTCCCCCGGTAGCGGGCGCCCCGAAGGGGGTCTATCTCGACGCCCTCCACCCCGGGCCGAGAGGGCAAGAGCTCATCGCCGCCGCGATGACCCGCAGCCTGACCCGGACCGGGCCGGTCGTCCCCGGCGCCCAGTAGCTCGCAAGGCCTTGCCGGGAGGTGCGGCCTTGGGTGGTACGAGCCTTGGTAGGTGCGGCTTCACTCGATTTGCGAGGATCGGCCCATGCCCGAACCGGCCGACCTGCTCGACCTGGACGACCCGGAGGTCGTCGCCGACCCCTATCCCGCGCTGCACCACCTGCGCGAGCACGCCCCCTTCGCCTGGCACGAAGGCCTGCACGCGCACGTCGCGACGGGGCACGAGCAGGTGTCCGCCGCGCTGCGGAACCGCTCGCTGGGCCGGATCTTCACCGACCGCGAGCCGGCGGCGGACTGGTCGACCTTCAACTGGCTGCACGCCGACTCGATCCTCGACAGCGAGCCGCCGAAGCACACCCGGCTGCGTCGCCTCGTCGCGGGTGCCTTCGGTCGCGGTCACGTGGCGCGGCTCGCTCCCCGCATCGAGAAGATCGCCCGTGAGCTCGTCGAGCAGGCAGGCGATGGCCCCTTCGACCTCATCGACGCGGTCGCCGAGCCGTTGCCGGTCACCGTCATCGCCGAGCTGCTGGACTGGCCGCAGGCCGACCGGCACCTGCTGCGGCCGTGGAGCCAGGCCATCGTGAAGATGTACGAGGTCTCGCCCACGCCGCAGGAGCAGGCGGCGGCCCAGCAGGCGGCGCGCGACTTCGCCGAGTACGCCGACGCGCTCGCCGACCACCGCGCCCGGCATCCCGGCAGCGACCTCCTGACCGATCTCGTGACCGCCCGCGATGCCGGCGACCGGCTGAGCCGGCGCGAGCTCGTCGCGACCGTCGTGCTGCTGCTCAACGCCGGGCACGAGGCGAGCGTCAACGGCCTGGGCAACGGCATGCACTCCTGGCTGACCGCCGGAGCCCCCGCCGTGGACACCGACGATGAGGGCGCCACCGAGTCGCTGGTCGAGGAGATGCTGCGTCACGACAGCCCGCTGCACCTCTTCGAGCGGACCGCGACGCAGGACGTGGTCGTCGCCGGCCACGAGGTGGCGAAGGGGGAGAAGGTCGTGGTCCTGCTCGGGGCGGCAAACCGTGACCCGGCCGTCTTCGCCGATCCGGACGTCTTCGACCCCCGCCGCTCGCCGAACCCTCATCTCGCGTTCGGTCTCGGCATCCACTTCTGCATCGGGGCCCCGCTCGCCCGTCTCGAGATGCAGCAGGCGGTGCGCGCCCTCCTCTCGGCCCACCCGCCTCTGGAGGTTCGCGACGCGGTGCGCCGGCCCACCTTCGTCCTGCGCGGCTTCGAGCGACTCGTCCTGGCCCCCGCCTAGCGGCCCGCTCGGGGAGTCACCGGGCGATGACCCACCAGAAGTCGCCGAAGGGGTGGCCGGTGAGCGATGTGGTGGCGCCGGCGTCGGCGAGGCCCTGGAGGTAGCGGGACGGGTCGGTGCTGGCCTCGCGGGGGTCAGGTAATGCCGAGGACGGTCCCCAGCGGCGGACCGCCTCACGGCCGAGCAGCCGGGTGCTCTGGCGAAGGGAGTCCACCGCCACGTGCGCGGTGAGGTCACCGCTGCCGTCCGGGACCGGCGGAACCGCTCGCCCTTCGCGGTAGCCGGTGAGCGTGCCGTGGCGAGGGCGGCTCTCCCGGGTGTGGCCGTAGTCGATCGCCACCGCCGCCAGCGGCCGCCACCGCTCGAGCATCGTCGCCCAGGCCTCGTCTCGTGCGAGGCCGATCTCGACCCGGGAGCCGGGATCGCGCTCCGGCCACCATCGGTGCGCCCACTCCTGCTCGGCGCGCACGGGCTCTTGCCCCAGTCGCTCCCGGCTGGACGCGTCGACCTCGACGGTTCGCAGCCGACCGTGCGGGTCCACCTCGGCGATCGTGCATGGCACGACGTCGAGCCACTCGTGCGCCACCACCAGCGCCCGCCCCAGCGGCACGGCGCCCGCCTGGGCGACCTGCTCGACCCCCGGCAGCCGTGCGCCGCCAGGGGAGCGCACCCACCCGATCCCCGGCGACAGGCTCGTCGGTCGCTCGACGACGTCGCAGCCGGTCAGGGCGCCGGCGAAGCCGACCTCGCGCAACGCCTCGAGCAGCTCACCGCGACCCGCGCCGAGGTCGACGACCCCGTCGGCGCCGAGCTCACTGGCCAGATTGGCCAGGGTGCGCGCCAGGGCACGCCCGGGGACGCCGTGGGTCGCCGTCGCGAAGTGGCCCGCCGGACCGGCCGACCCCCGGTAAAAGCCGCCGGCGCCGTACAACGCCTCGTCCCACGCCCGCGCCCAGCTCTGCACGTCCGCCAGCGTAGGAGTCAGGCGGGCCGGTACCGTCGGGGCCGTGACCACCGGCGCGAGCAGGACCGACCCGGACATGCCGCGACCGTGGCTGCGGGTCGGTGTCGTCGGTGCCGGGCGAGTCGGCGCGGTCCTCGGCGCCGCCCTCGCCGCCGCGGGCCACCGTGTCGTCGCCGTCAGCGCCGTGAGCGAGGCCAGCCGGGAGCGGGCCGACGCGCTGCTGCCCGGTGTGCCGGTGCAGCCCGTCGAGGACGTCGTCGCTGCTGGCGACCTCGTACTCCTCGCCGTGCCCGACGACGCCCTCGCCGACCTCGTCGCCGGTCTCGGCGCGCGGGGTCTGTGGCGGCCCGGCCAGATCGCGGCGCACACCTCGGGGCGGCACGGGCTCGCCCCCTTCGCTCCCGCGGCGGACCGAGGCGTCCTCCCCCTCGCCCTGCACCCCGCGATGACCTTCACCGGGACCAGCCTCGACCTGGCGCGCCTGACCGAGTGCTGCTTCGGCATCACCGCGCCCGACCCGGTGCGTGCCGTCGCCGAGGCGCTCGTCGTCGAGATGGGCGGCGAGCCGGTCTGGGTGCCGGAGGAGGCACGCACGCTCTACCACGCAGCGCTCGCGCACGGCTCGAACCACCTCGTCACCCTCGTCGCGCAGGCTCGCGAGATCCTCGCCGCGGCCGGTATCGAGGACGGGGAGAGGCTGCTGCGCCCCCTGCTGCAGGCCAGTCTCGACGGCTCCCTCGCCTCGGGTGACGGCGCCCTGACCGGCCCCGTCTCGCGAGGCGACGTCGGCACCCTCGCCGCTCACCTCGACGCCCTCGAGCCGCTGGCCGAGGACCTGCGCCCGGCCTATGTCGCGCACGCCACGGCCACCGCGCACCGGGCGGCGCGCACCCGTCGGCTCCGGCCCGACCAGGCCGACGCCGTCCTCGCCGCCCTCGGGGAGGCGGGCACGCCCCCTTCGCCGCTGTCCTCGCCAGCCGTCCCGCCACCGACACCCGACGAGAAGGACCACCGATGACCGAGCCGAGCACACCCCGGGTCGCCCGCACCCGCGACGAGCTGCGGGCCGCCCGCGCGGAGCTGGCCGGGCAGACCGCGGTCGTGATGACCATGGGGGCCCTGCACGAGGGGCACGCCACTCTCATCCGGCAGGCGCGGGAGGAGGCCGACCACGTCGTCGTGACGATCTTCCTCAACCCGCTGCAGTTCGGGCCGCGCGAGGACCTCTCGAAGTACCCGCGCACCTTCGACGACGACCTCGCGATCTGCGAGCGGGAGGGGGCCGACCTCGTCTTCGCCCCGACCCCTGACGTCGTCTACCCCGATGGTGACCCCGGCGTGCGGATCTCGGCGGGGCCGCTCGGCGACGTCCTCGAGGGGCAGTCCCGGCCGGGCCACTTCGACGGCATGCTCACCGTCGTCGCCAAGCTCATGCACCTCACCGGCGGTGACGCCTTCTACTTCGGGCAGAAGGACGCCCAGCAGCTCCTCCTCATCCGCCGGATGGTCCGCGACGTCGACTTCCCCGCCCAGGTGGTCTCGGTGCCGACCGTGCGGGAGGCCGACGGTCTCGCGATGAGCAGCCGCAACACCTACCTCACCGACAGCGACCGCGAGGTGGCGCTCTCGCTCTCCCAGGCGCTCTCCGCGGGCGCCGCTGCGGCCGCGGAGGGTCCCTCGTCGGTCCGCCGCGCGGCCCGCGCCGTCCTCGTCCAGGAGCCGCTGGTGCTCGTGGACTACCTCGTCCTGGTTCACCCGACGACGCTGGAGGACGTCCCCGAGTGGTACCGCGGAGAGGCGTTGCTCGCCGTCGCGGGCCGGGTCGGGACTACCCGGCTCATCGACAACACCCCGGTGGTCATCGGTCCGGGTGGCGGGCGGCGGGACGTCTTCTCCCAGACCCTCGACCCGGTGCCCTGAGGCGGACGGACGGGCGAAGGGGGCGACCGCCCCCTTCGATATCCTCGGGCGAGTGAGTGAGACCCCCGCCGACCCGAACCCGACCGACGACCTGCCCGAGCAGCTCCGGGTACGCCGGGAGAAGCGGGACCGGCTGCTCGCGGCGGGCGCCGCGCCGTACCCGACGAGCGTTGCGCGCACCCACACGCTCGCCGAGGTCGCCGCCCGGTACGAGCACCTCGAGACCGGTGAGGAGACCGACGACGTCGTCACCGTCGCGGGCCGGGTGATGTTCGTGCGGACCACCGGCAAGCTCGCCTTCGCCTCGCTGCAGGAGGGCGTCGGTGACCGGCTGCAGGTGATGCTCTCGCTCGCTGAGGTCGGCGAGGAGTCGCTGGCGGCGTGGAAGGCCGATGTCGACCTCGGCGACCACGTCAGCGTCACCGGCCGGGTGATCCGCTCCCGGCGCGGTGAGCTCTCGGTCATGGCGAGCAGCTGGTCGATGGCGAGCAAGGCGCTGCGGCCGCTGCCCGTGCTGCACAAAGAGCTCTCCGAGGAGGCCAGGGTGCGCCAGCGCTACGCCGACCTCGTGGTGCGCCAGGAGGCCCGCGACATGGTGCGCACCAAGGCCACGGTGCTGCGCGCGGTCCGCTCCACCCTCGACGGTGACGGCTACGTCGAGGTCGAGACCCCGGTGCTCCAGCTGGTCCACGGCGGGGCAGCAGCTCGCCCCTTCGCGACGCACATGAACGCCTTCGACCAGGACATGTCCTTGCGGATCGCCCTTGAGCTCAACCTCAAGAAGGCCGTCGTCGGCGGGGTCGACCGGGTCTACGAGATGGGTCGGATCTTCCGCAACGAGGGCGTCGACTCCACGCACAGCCCCGAGTTCACGATGCTCGAGGCGTACGAGGCCTACGGCGACCAGCGCAGCGTCGCCGACCTCACCCGGCGGATCTACCTCGCCGTTGCCGACGCGCTGGGGTCGCGCCAGGTGGAGACGCCGATGGGGACCGTGGACCTCGACGGGTCGTGGCGTTGGCTGTCGGTCTACCCGGGCCTGTCCGAGGCGCTCGGGCGGGAGGTCACCCCGGACACGGCGAAGGGGGATCTGCTCGCGATCGCCGCCGAGCGGGAGGTCGAGGTCGACCCGTCCTGGCCGGCCGGCAAGATCGTCATGGAGCTCTTCGGCGAGATCGTCGAGCCGGGGATCCTCGAGCCGACCTTCGTGTGCGACTATCCGGCCGAGGCGCAGCCGCTCGCGCGGCGGCACGACGAGGACCCCCGACTGATCCACGCCTGGGACCTCATCATCGCCGGGGTCGAGCGAGGCACCGGGTTCACCGAGCTGGTCGACCCCGTGGTCCAGCGCGAGGTGCTCACGGCGCAGTCGCTCGCGGCAGCCGCGGGCGACCCCGAGGCGATGCAGCTCGACGAGGATTTCCTGCGGGCGCTGGAGTACGGCGCGCCGCCCATGGGCGGGATCGGGATCGGTATCGACCGGATGGTGATGTTCTTCACCGGTGCGGGTATTCGCGAGACCCTGCTCTTCCCCCACCTCAAGCCGGAGGCATAGATGCTCGACACGATCGGCCCGTACGTGGCCACCCTGCTGCCCACGGCCGGGGTCGCATTCCTTTTCTACTGGATCATCCGGTACATGCTCGAGGCGGACCGGCGTGAGCGCAAGGCGATCGCCGCGTGGCGCAAGGAGCACGAGATCGCCGACGGCGAGCGCCCTGCCGGCCAGCAGGAGGATGCATCGCGCACCGCTCCGGCGGCGGCAGTCGAGGACATGTCGAGCGAAGAAAAAGGCGGCAGGTCCGACGCCTGATTTCGCCGGGCGTCGATTTCGTCGTGAATCGACTGGGGCGTTATTCTGTTTCTTCCGGGGGTAAACGCAGATCGCGACCGCGATATGCACCGGACATCACCTGAGTGCAGACGAAAGGCCAGACGAAATGGCACAGCGAGTGCAGATCATCCTTGAGGACGACCTCGATGGCGGCCCCGCCGAGGAGACCGTGACATTCGGTCTGGACGGCGTGACCTACGAGATCGACCTCAACGAGCGCAACGCCGCCGCCCTGCGCGACGGCATGGCCCGCTACGTGGGCAACGCCCGCCGGGCCGGGGGCCGCAAGCAGACCGGCCGCAAGTCCTCTGGCGGCGGCAGCAACGAGACCGCCAAGATCCGCGAGTGGGCCAAGGCCAACGGCTACGACGTGAGCGAGCGTGGCCGGATCTCCGCCGAGGTCCAGGAGGCCTACGCGAAGGCGAACGGCTGACGCGCGAGCAGCATCCAGATGCCGGCGGCGGTGACTTCGCCGCCGGCATCCGTGCTCTCAGCGCGTCGTTGTCCTTCCTGCGGGTCACCCCCGCCCACGGTCGGCGTCCCGGGGAGATCCCGCTCGACGCGCCCCTTCGGGACCCGGCGCGGATCCGGTGGTGGATCGAGTCCTACCGCGCGCTGACGTTGCTCCAGGCGGGGGAGTGTCCGCCGGGGGTGGCCTCGACCTTTGTGCTGCAGTTCCACCTCGACGCCTTCGCCCGGGTGGTCGCTGCTGCCGCGCTGACCGGGCGGTGGGTGCTCGACACCGACCCGGCCCGCTACGCGCTGGTGCTCGACCCGACCTACCTCTTCCCGGTGGAGGTCCGGGTGGCGAAGGGGGAGTCCCGGGTGATCCACGACCCGGTCGAGCGCCTTCGGCTCGCCGAGGACGGGTACCGACCCGCTGCGACCGCGCTCGCCCGCGCCTTCCCGGCCGTGGAGAAGATGTCGAGCCGGCAACGCGACGGCATGGCCGAGGACATGTGGGCCCGGGCCGTCCACCAGCATCGTGGCGGTCCGGTGCCGCGGCGTCGCTCGTGCTGCCTCATGTACGCCCTGCCCGGCCTCGACGTCTGCGCCGGCTGCCCCCGCACGCCCGACCCACCCCCTTCGCTCGACCCACCACCCTCGCCCGACCCGCCCCCTTCGCCCGACCCGCCCCCTTCGCCTCCCTCGCCCACCGCAGGTCCCTAGGTTTCTGTCAGGCGCTCAGGAACATTCCTGAGCGTCTGACAGAAACCTAGGGAAATTCGGATCTGGGTCAGGGGAGGAGGTCGGCGAGCAGGTCGCCGTCGGTCTCCAGCCGGGCGAGCACCTCGGTGTGGTCGAGCTGGACCAGCGCGTCGGGGTCCTCCGACCCCGCCTCGATCTCGTCCCAGGTGCGCGGCGCCGCGACCCACGGGTCCTCCCGGCCGCGCATCGAGTAGGGGCAGATCGTCGTCTTGGCTGCGACGTTCTGGCTCCAGTCGAGGAAGACCTTGCCCGGGCGCAGCGTCTTGGTCATCTTCCACAGCACGAGGTCGGGCCGGGTCGCGGTCATCTCCTGCGCCAGCTGCTGGGCGAGGTCGCGCACCTGCGCGCTCGTCAGATCACCGCCGAGCGCGGCGTAGAGCTGCATTCCCTTGCTGCCGGAGGTGACCGGGTACAGCTGCATGCCGAGCGCCCCGAGCCGCTCGCGCAGCAGCAGCGCCACCTGAGCGCACTCGTGCAGACCGGCGGGCGCGCCCGGGTCGAGGTCGATGACCAGCCGGTCCGGGTTCACCGGCTCACCGTCGATCACCCGCCACTGCGGCACGTGCAGCTCGATGCTGTTGAGGTTGACGAGGTAGGTCAGCTGGGCCAGGTCACGCACGAGCGGGTAGGTCACGTCGTCCAGACGCACCCGGTCCAGCCACGACGGCGCGCCGGACGGGACGTTCTTCTCGAAGAAGCTGGCATCCTCGACCCCATGCGGGAAGCGCACCCGCGTCACCGGCCGGTCGGCGAGGTGCGCCAGGAGGGTCGCCCCGACGCCCGCGTAGTAGCTGAGCAGCTCCCCCTTCGTCGTCTCGGTCGCGGGGTACATCACCTTGTCCAGCGAGGTCAGTCGCAACCGGCGGCCCTCGACCTCGACGCGGGTGACCTGCGGGTCAGGCATCGCCGAGCTCGCTCAGGTCGGCGGGACGCAGGTCGGTGCGCACGGCGACCAGGCTCGGTTGGCGCAGCTTGCCGCTGCTGCCGCGCCCCAGGTGACGCACGTCGACGACCACCTCGGGCTCGGTCCACGTCGCCCCTCTCGCGTCCTCGACCGGGACGTCGGTGGCGAAGGGGGACTCGGCGGCCTCGGTGAGCCGGTCGCGCAGCGCCTGGCCGGTCCGCCCGCCGAGGCCGGAGCCGACCCGGCCGACGTAGGCCCAGCCGCCGTCGCCGTCGGGGACCCCGGCGAGGATCGCCCCCAGCCGGGTGGCGCTCCCGGTCTCGGGGCGCCACCCGCCGACGACGACAGAGAGGGTCGGGCGGTGCGCGAGCTTGCGCCAGTCCGGCGAGCGTCGGCCCGGGGTGTAGCGGGCCTCGCGCCGCTTGGAGACCACACCCTCCAGGCCCTGCTCGGCGGTGACGGCAAGCAGGCCGGCGCCGTCGTCGTAGACCGCCGGCACCTGCCAGCGCGGACCGTCGAGCTCGAGCTGCTCCAGCAGCGCCCGGCGCGCGGTCCACGGCTGCTCGGTGAGGTCCTGACCGAGCAGCCGGAGGACGTCGAAGGCCATGAGCGTCACCGGGCGTGCGCCGGCGAGGGTCGCGGCCTTGCGCGCGCTCGCCACGTGCATCCGCTCCGCCAGCGCCGAGAACGACGGCACGCCGTCCTCGAGCGTGATCACCTCGCCGTCGAGCAGCATGTCGTCGTACAGGGTCGCTAGCGGCGCCAGCTCCGGGAAGGCGGCGGTGACGTCTCGACCCGACCGGCTGGTCAGGCGCAGCTGACCCCCCTTCGCCTCTGCGAGCACCCGCATCCCGTCCCACTTGACCTCGTGCACCCAGGCCGGGCCGGTCGGGACGCTGTCGGTGGGTGAGGCGAGCATGGGGCGCACCTGCCCGATCCTGCCGCACAAGGGGCATGCTTGGGTCATGCGCGCGATCTGGAAGGGTGCCGTCTCCTTCGGCCTGGTCAACGTCCCGGTGCGGCTGTACTCGGCCACGGAGAACCACGACGTGCAGTTCCGGCAGGTGCACGCCAGCGACGGCGGGCGCATCCGGTACCGGCGGGTGTGCCAGATCGACGGTGAGGAGGTTGCCTACGACGACATCGCGAAGGGGTACGAGACCGAGGACGGGGAGATGGTCGTCCTCACCGACGAGGACTTCGCCGACCTGCCGACGCGATCGAGCAAGGAGATCAGCGTCGAGAAGTTCGTGCCCGCCGACCAGATCGACCCGATCTACTTCGACAAGACGTACTACCTCGAGCCGGACAAGGCCGCGCAGAAGCCGTACGTCCTGCTGCGCGACGCCCTCGAGGGGGAGGACCGGGTGGCGGTCGCGACGGTCTCGATCCGCACCCGGATGACGATGGCGACGCTGCGCGTGCGTGAGGGCATGATCGTCATGCAGACGATGATCTGGCCTGACGAGGTGCGCTCGGTGGACTCCTTCGGCGACCTCGGGGAGGACCTCGAGGCCAGCGACAAGGAGATGGCGATGGCCCGGGTGCTCATCGAGCAGCTCGAGGGCGAGTTCGACCCGGACGACTACGAGGACGACTACGCCAACGCGGTCAAGGAGCTGGTCCGCGCCAAGGTCGAGGGCGGCGAGGTCAAGGTCAGCGCCCCCGAGGAGGACGAAGGGGGAGAGGTCGTCGACCTGCTCGCGGCCCTGGCGAAGTCGGTGGAGACGGCCAAGAGCCGGCGTGGGGAGTCCACCTCGAGCGGCTCGGGTGGTTCGTCGGGCGGGACGTCGTCGCAGAAGTCGGCGACGAAGAAGACCGCGGCCAAGAAGTCTCCCGCGAAGAAGTCCACGGCCAAGAAGTCCACCGCGAAGAAGACCCCTGCCAAGAAGACGACGAAGAAGAGCACCGCGAAGTCCACGGCGAAGAAGAAGGCCAGCTGAGGTGCCCGAGGGGCACACCCTCCACCGCATCGCCCGCGACCTCGACGCCGCCTTCGCCGGTCAGGCGGTGCGGGTCAGCTCCCCGCAGGGACGCTTCGCCGACGGCGCCGCGCTGCTCGACGGCGGGGTGCTCGAGGAGGCCCGCGCGTACGGCAAGCACCTCTTCGTCGAGATCGGTGAGCGCATCCTGCACGTCCACCTCGGGCTGATCGGCACCTTCACCATCGACGAGGTGGCCTACACCGGCGAGCGGCCGGTGATCGGGCGGGTGCGCTGCCGGATCGAGAGCGAGGCGCACGTGGCCGACCTGCGCGGCCCGATGCGCTGCGAGGTGATCACTCCCGAGGACGAGACGGCGACGGTCGCCAAGCTCGGCCCGGACCCCCTTCGCGACGTCTCCGGTGACGTGGCCTGGACCCGGATCAGCCGGTCCAAGAAGTCGGTCGCCGCCCTCCTCATGGACCAGTCGGTGCTGGCCGGGGTCGGCAACGTCTACCGCTGCGAGGTGCTCTTCCGCGCCGGGATCGACCCGATGACGCCGGGGCAGCGGCTCGGCCGCGAGCAGTGGGAGCAGGTCTGGGCCGACCTGCGCCGGTTGCTGCCGCTGGGGATCGCGACGAGCCGGATCGTCACCCTGCCCGAGCAGGTGGAGGAGGTCGAGGCGACCCTGGCGAAGGGGGATGAGGTGCACCTCACCGAGCGGGCCAGCTTCGTCTACAAGCGGACCGGCGAGCCGTGCCTGGTGTGCGGGAATCCGGTGCAGGCGTCGGATGTCGCTGGTCGGACGCTGTACTGGTGCCCGGTCTGTCAGCGCGCGTGAAGCAACCCTGTTGATAACTCGGCGACGAGATCTCGGCCTGGTCAACGTCGTGACCGGCCTCGTGATGGCGGCTGCCCTCGCGCCCTGGTCTCGGATCGTCGTAGGCGTGACCCGAGCCCTTGGGTCGGATCGGGCGACCGCAGAGGAGGTGACGGAACATCCCTTCGCCTCGATGCGTTGAGCCCACCAGATCGGTCTGGCTCGTCTCCTCGGTGTCCGCTCCCAGCGAACGGCGTAGGAGCGGCGGCCCAGCCCGGATAGAGTCGAGGCAGCCAAGCTGAGAAGGGGTGTCCCCATGTTCGAGAGGTTTACCGATCGAGCGCGTCGTGTCGTCGTGCTCGCGCAAGAAGAGGCGCGCCTGCTCAACCACAACTACATCGGCACCGAGCACATCCTGCTCGGGCTGATCCACGAGGGCGAAGGGGTGGCCAGCAAGGCGCTGGAGTCCCTCGGCATCTCGCTGGAGCAGGTGCGGGAGCAGGTCCAGGACATCATCGGCCCCGGCCAGCAGGCGCCGTCCGGCCACATCCCCTTCACGCCACGGGCGAAGAAGGTGCTCGAGCTCTCGCTTCGCGAGGCGCTCCAGCTCGGCCACAACTACATCGGCACCGAGCACATCCTGCTCGGCCTGATCCGTGAGGGCGAAGGGGTGGCCGCCCAGGTCCTCGTCAAGCTCGGCGCGGACCTCGGTCGGGTGCGCCAGACCGTGATCCAGCTGATCTCTGGCTACCAGGGCGGCAAGGGCGGCGAGACTGCCGCCGCCGGCGTCGGTGCCAGCTCCGGCGGTGCCGAGGGGCAGCCGGCCGGATCCCTCGTCCTCGACCAGTTCGGGCGCAACCTCACCCAGGCCGCCCGCGAGGACGCCCTCGACCCGATCGAGGGGCGCGAGACCGAGATCGAGCGGGTCATGCAGACCCTCTCGCGGCGCACCAAGAACAACCCCGTCCTCGTCGGCGAGCCCGGCGTCGGCAAGTCCGCGATCGTCGAGGGGCTGGCCCAGCGGGTCGTCGCCGGCGACGTGCCCGAGACCCTCAAGGACAAGCAGCTCTACACCCTCGACCTCGGCTCGCTCGTGGCCGGCAGCCGCTACCGCGGAGACTTCGAGGAGCGGCTGAAGAAGGTCCTCAAGGAGATCAAGACCCGCGGCGACATCATCCTCTTCATCGACGAGATCCACACCCTCGTCGGGGCCGGTGCCGCCGAGGGCGCGATCGACGCCGCGAGCATCCTCAAGCCGATGCTCGCCCGCGGCGAGCTGCAGACCATCGGCGCGACGACGCTCGACGAGTACCGCAAGCACATCGAGAAGGACGCCGCGCTGGAGCGCCGCTTCCAGCGGATCACGGTCGACGAGCCCACCGCCGAGGAGGCCGTCGAGATCCTCAAGAAGCTGCGCGACCGCTACGAGGCGCACCACGGCGTCGAGATCACCGACGCCGCGCTCGAGGCCGCGGTGCGGATGAGCGACCGCTACGTCAACGACCGCTTCCTGCCCGACAAGGCGATCGACCTCATCGACGAGGCCGGCGCTCGCATGCGTATCTTCCGCCTCACCGCGCCGCCGGACCTCAAGGAGCTCGACGACAAGATCGCCGACGTGCGCCGCGACAAGGAGTCGGCCATCGACGGCCAGGACTTCGAGCTCGCCGCGCGGCTGCGTGACGACGAGAAGACCCTGCTCCGGGAGAAGGCCGAGCGCGAGGAGAGCTGGAAGTCCGGCCGGATGGACACCCCCGCGCTGCTCGACGAGGAGCAGATCGCCGAGGTGCTCACGATGAGCACCGGCGTGCCGGTCGGCCAGATCAAGCAGGACGACGTCAGCCGCCTCATGAGCATGGAGTCCGAGCTGCACAAGCGGGTCATCGGCAACGACCGCGCCATCGAGGTGCTCTCACGCTCGATCCGCCGCACCCGGGCTGGGCTGAAGGACCCGCGCCGCCCCGGTGGCTCGTTCATCTTCGCCGGGCCGACCGGTGTCGGCAAGACCGAGCTGGCCAAGGCGCTCGCGGAGTTCCTCTTCGGCGACGAGGACGCGCTCATCACCCTCGACATGTCCGAGTTCTCGGAGAAGCACACCGCGAGCCGGCTCTTCGGCTCCCCGCCCGGGTACGTCGGCTACGACGAGGGTGGGCAGCTGACCGAGAAGGTCCGGCGCAAGCCCTTCTCCGTGGTCCTCTTCGACGAGGTGGAGAAGGCCCACCCGGACATCTTCAACAGCCTGCTGCAGGTGCTCGAGGAGGGCCGCCTGACCGACTCTCAGGGTCGGATGGTCGACTTCAAGAACACGGTGATCATCATGACCACCAACCTCGGCTCGCGAGAGATCCGGTCGGTCTCGCTCGGCTTCTCCGCGGGCGTGGACTCGGCCACCGAGTACGAGAAGATGCAGGCCTCGGTCCGCACGGCGCTCAAGGACAACTTCCGTCCCGAGTTCCTCAACCGCGTCGACGAGGTCATCGTCTTCCCCCGGCTCACCGAGGAGGAGATCATCCAGATCGTCGACCTCGAGGTCGCCAAGCTCGACAAGCGGCTCAAGGACCGCGACATGGGCATCGTGCTCAGTCCCGCGGCGAAGAAGGAGCTCGCCCACCGCGGCTACGACCCGTCGCTCGGCGCTCGGCCGCTCAAGCGGGCGATCCAGCGCGAGATCGAGGACGCCCTGTCGGAGAAGATCATCTTCGGCGAGCTCACCGACGGTCAGATCATCAGTGTCGACCTCGAGGGCGAGGGCAAGGACGCGACCTTCGTCTTCGAGTCCACGACCACCGACGACCTGCCGGTCGCGGTCGGCGTCGGTGACTCCGGCGACGGGGGCAGCGACTCCGACGGCCCCGTCACCGTCGGAGAGTAGCCAGAAGCAGTCGAAGGGGTGGATGCCGGCTCAGCCGGCATCCACCCCTTCGCTCTGTCCGGGTTGCTCGCTCTCTCCTGATTATCGGGTTGAGGGGGTTTCTTCAGCTTCACCCGGCTACCGATGTCGGGTGAAGCGACAAATAGTCCCTCAACCCGATAATCAGGGGACTACTCAGCCGGGGGCTGCCAGCGCGGATCGCGCCCGATGAAGGCCAAGAACTGGTCCTGCACGCTCGCATCCTCGGGCACCGGCTGATGCTCGCCGAACTGCCCCGACCCACGGATGACGTCCTCCATCTGCCGCATCCCGTCGTAGGCGTCGGCGATGTAGTCCTCATCGAGCTCGTCGTGCTGACCGGTCGCGCGCGCGAGGTCCCAGGTGTGGAAGACGACATCGCTGGTGAAGTAGCGGTCGATCATCTCCGGCAGAGGCATCGAGCCGATGTCCTCATGGGTGAAGGCCACCCCTTCGCTCGCCGGGTCCTCAAGCAGGGCCTGGACCTGGCCGTCCAGGCCGGCCCAGGCGGCGGGTGGGTCGTCCACCGCCGAGGGGATGGGTACCAGGGTGATCTCGCTGCCCCCTTCGAGCATCTGCGGGAACCACGTGGTCAGGTGACCCACGACATCCCGGGCGAGCCACTGCTCCACCGGCGTCGGTGCGTCCCAGTCGCGGGTCCCGCGGACCCGGTCGGAGAACGTCGCGGCTGCCAGGCGGTACCGCTCGGCTGGTGTCGCATCGGTGAGTCTGCTCATGGGGTGACCTCCGTGGTCGTGGGGGATGGTCGGCGCGTCCAGAGTGCCGTAGCGGACCGACGCTGTCATGCGGTCGTGGCACGACGTCGTGGCCGGCCGCGTAGATTCGTCGGGTGCCCCGCCCCGAGATCGCCATCCGCAGCGCCCGGACCGCCGACGTCCGCCGGATCCGAGAGCTCGTCCAGCCTCTCGCCGAGTCGCGAGTCCTCGTGAGCAAAGAGTGGGTGAGCTACTACGAAGGGGTGCAGGAGTTCCGGGTCGCCGAGGTCGACGGGGAGGTCGCCGGGTGTGGTGCGCTGCACGTGATGTGGGAGGACCTCGCCGAGATCCGCACCCTGGCGGTCGCGCAGGAGCTCCTCGGCTCCGGGGTGGGCTCGACCCTGCTGAGCGCGCTGCTCGACGACGCGCGTGAGCTCGGGGTTCGCCGGATCTTCTGCCTCACCTTCGAGACCGAGTTCTTCGGTCGGCACGGGTTCTCCGAGATCGAGGGGCAGGCGGTCGACCCCGAGGTGTACGCCGAGCTGCTGCGTTCCTACGACGAAGGCGTCGCCGAGTTCCTCGACCTTGAGCGGGTCAAGCCCAACACCCTCGGCAACACCCGCATGCTGCGACTCCTCTGAGCTGGCGAGCCGAAGGACCTACGCTGCACCGATGAGCACCGCCGCGATCCGCCATCTCGTCGTTATGGGAGTCTCCGGGGCGGGCAAGACCACCCTGGCGAAGGGGGTCGCCGACGCGACCGGGTGGGACTTCCTCGAGGGTGACGCGCTGCACCCCCGGGCCAACATCGCGAAGATGGCAAGCGGTCACCCCTTGACCGACGAGGACCGCTGGCCCTGGCTGGAGGCGATCGGTGACTGGATCGACGCCCGTGAGCGGGAGCGCGAGAGCGCGGTCATCGCCTGCTCGGCGCTCAAGCGCTCCTACCGCGACCTATTGCGCGAGGGGCGTCCGCATGTCGAGTTCTTCCTCATCGACGTGCCGGAGGAGGAGCTGCACCGCCGCCTGGAGCAGCGCGACGACCACTTCATGAAGGCGTCGATGCTGCGCTCGCAGCTCGACACCCTGGAACGCCCGGACCCCAGGACGGAGCCGGCGGCCGTGCTGCGCTCGGACGGCGACGAGGACGAGGCGTTGCGCCTGACGCTGGAGGCGCTCGGCGTCGAGGACGCCTCTCACGCTGGCAGCGAGTAGCCCGCCTCGACCGGCTCGACCAGCCCGTCCTCGACGAGTCCTGCCAGACAGCGGTCGACCTTGACCGGGTCCTGCGGCCACACCGTGTCGAGGTGGTCCCGGGCGACCGGCGAAGGGGTGTCGCGCAGCAGCTGCAGGATCCGCCCCCTGACCTGACGGTCGGTGCCGTGCCAGGCCTGACCCCGCCGGGCCGGCCCGTCGTCGGGGGGACACCCCGCCCGCTGCCAGGCGCAGATCTCGAGCACGGGACAGTCCCCGCAGCGCGGCGCGCGCGCCGTGCACACCAGCGCCCCCAGCTCCATGACGGCCGCATTCCACGCGTTGGCCTGCTCCCGGTCCGAGGGCATGGCTGCTGCTGCGACCGCTCGCTCACGGGCGGTAAGCGAGGGTGCCGGCAGGGCGCGACCCTCGACGGCTCGGACGAGGACCCGGCGGATGTTCGTGTCGATCACGACCTGCGGGTCGCCGTGGGCGAAGGAGGCGACGGCGGCCGCGGTGTACTCGCCGACACCCGGCAGCGCGAGCAGGTCCTCGTAGCTGGTCGGGACCTGACCGTCGTGTCGCGCGACCATGGCTCGGGCAGCCTCGTGCAGCCGGAGGGCGCGCCGCGGGTATCCGAGCCGGCCCCAGTGGCGCACCGCCTCACCTGCCGGGGCATCGGCCAGTGCGAAGGGGGTCGGCCAGCGGCTTATCCATTCTCGCCAGATCGGCTCGACCCGGGCGACCGGGGTCTGCTGCGACATCACCTCGGAGAGGAAGATCTCCCAGGCCGAAGCGGTCGCGGATCGCCAGGGGAGGTCGCGGGCGTGCTCGCTGAACCAGTCGAGGATGCGCGCGTGCAGCGTGCCGAGGACTCGGTCGTCGATGCGGGCCTCAGACATACCGTTCGAGGATCGAGGTCTCCGCGAGCCGGGAGAGCCCCTCACGGACGAGCCGCGCTCGACCCTCGCCGACACCGTCCACCTGCATGAGGTCGTCGACCCCCGCGGCGAGCAGGCCTTGCAGGGTGCCGAAGTGGGTCACGAGGCGCTCGATGATCGCGCCCGGCAGACGGGGCACCTTGGCGAGGATGCGGTAGCCGTGGGGGCTGACGGTGCTGTCGAGGTTCTCCCCGCCGATCGAGTAGCCGATCGCCTTGGCGCAGCTGCCCGGGTCGAGGAGCTGGGTCGAGTCCAACGCCGCGAGGTTGGCGAGCACCTGCTCCATCCGCTGCCGGTCGTCGGCCGAGCTGAGGTAGTCGCGGATCACCCACTCGAGGTCGTCCTGCAGCCCCGCCGTCAGCTCCTCGAGCTGCAGGGTGAGCAGGCGGCCCTCGGTGCCGAGCTCGACGGTGTAGCTCTGGATCTCGGCGCCGATGCGTCGGACCATCTCCATGCGCTGCAGCACCGAGGCGACATCGCGGATCGAGACGAGGTCCTCGATCTCGAGGGCCGACAGGGTGCTCGTCACCTCGTCGAGCCGCGCCTTGTAGCGCTCCAGGGTCTGCAACGCCTGGTTGGCGAAGGCGATCAGCTCGGGCGTGGCCTTGACCACATGGCGATGGCCACCGACGTAGAACGCCACGATCCGCATCGACTGGCTCACCGAGACCACCGGGTGGCCGGTCTGCCGGGCGACGCGCTCGGCGGTGCGGTGGCGCGTGCCCGACTCGCTGGTCTCGATGCTCGGGTCGGGCAGCAGCTGCACCCCGGCGTGCACGATCCGGGTCATGCCCCGGTCGAGCACGATCGCCCCGTCCATCTTGGCCAGCTCACGCAGCCGGGTGGCGGAGAACTCGACGTCGAGCCGGAACCCCCCGGTGCACAGCCCCTCGACGGTCTTGTCGTGGCCCAGGACGATGAGGGCACCGGTGTTGCCGCGCAGGATGCGTTCGAGACCGTCACGCAGCTCGGTCCCGGGGGCGACCGCTGCGAGGGTCGCCCGGAAGAGATCGAGGTCGTCGTCGAGGTCAGGCACGAGGCGATCCTATGGCGACCCCACCTCGCTCGTCGCGCCGCGACGCTCCACCTCGCGGATCGCGGCGCGCACGTCGCTGACCTCGACGACCTCCATCCCGGCCGGCGCCGCGCCGCCGTCCAGCGCGCCGGCCGGGACGAGCGCGGTCGTGAAGCCGAGCCGTGCCGCCTCCGTCAGCCGACGGGACACCCCGACCGCGGGCCGGACCTCGCCGGACAGCCCGACCTCGCCGAGCGCGAGCAGCTGGTGGGGGAGGGCCCGGTCCATCACGGCGCTCGCGATCGCGAGGGCGACCGCGAGGTCGCTCGACGGCTCGGTGATGCGCACCCCGCCGACCGTGCTGACGTAGGTGTCGGCGTTGCCGACGGGGGCACCGGCCCTGCGGTCCAGGACCGCCATGATCATCGAGACCCGGGAGGAGTCCAGCCCCACGCTCGCCCGCCGCGGGGTCGGGATCTGCGAGGGTGCGACGAGTGCCTGGATCTCGGTGACCAGCGGCCGGCGCCCCTCGAGGGTGACGGTCGCACAGGTGCCCGGGACGGTGATGTGCCGGGAGGAGAGGAAGAGCCCGCTCGGGTCTTCCAGCCCGTGGATGCCGGTGTCGGTGAGGTCGAAGCAGCCCACCTCGTCGGTGGGGCCGTACCGGTTCTTGACCGCTCGCACAAGGCGCAGCCGCGACTGACGGTCACCGTCGAACTGGACCACCACATCGACCAGGTGCTCCAACATGCGAGGCCCGGCGATCGAGCCCTCCTTGGTGACGTGACCGACGAGCAGCATGGCGACCCCCTTCGCCTTGGCATGCTGGATCAGGGCTCCCGCGACCTCCCGGACCTGGCTGACGTTGCCCGCCGCTCCGTCGACCTCGGCCGAGGCGAGGGTCTGCACGGAGTCGACGACGACGAGCGCCGGTGAGCGCTGCTCGAGGTGGGCCAGCACGGTGCCGAGATCGGTCTCGCTCGCGAGGTACAGCCCGTCGGCAAGCGCCCCGATGCGCTGGGCCCGGGCGCGGACCTGGGCTGCGGACTCCTCGCCGCTGACGTAGAGCACCGGCCTGCCTGCGGCGGCTCGCGCGGCGACGTCGAGCAGCAGCGTCGACTTGCCGATCCCGGGCTCCCCGGCGACGAGGACGACCGAGCCGGGCACGATGCCGCCTCCGAGCACCCGGTCGAACTCCGAGACGCCCGTGCTCCAGGCCTGCGCGTCCTCGACCGGCACGTCGGCGATCGGCCGAGCGGGGTGCTCGACCCGGCCGGTCGTCGCCGTACGCACGCGAGGCGCCCCGACCTCCTCGACGGTGCCCCAGGCGTGGCACTCGCCGCAGCGGCCGACCCACTTCACGCTGCTCCAGCCGCACTCTACGCAGCGGAATCCGGGCGCCCGGGAGCTCTTCGAGGTGGCCATGACGAGACACGCTACGGGCCGGGGCCGACAACCGCCCCAGGCCGAGAGGTGCGCCGGACCGTTGGTCTGAGGTTCCCCGGGGATCTGCGAAGGGGAGGGGCGACCGTTGGTCTGAGACTCCCCGGGGATCTGCGAAGGGGAGGGGCGACCGTTGGTCTGAGGTTCCCCGGGGATCTGCGAAGGGGGAGGGTCAGCGGGCGCGGTCGGCCGCGAGGGTCGCCGGGTGGACCAGGAGGGGGAGCAGGGCGCGACCCTCCGGGGTGGGGCGGGCCCCCTTCGCCCTCCTGCCGACCCCCCGAGCCGGCCGGGTGGCCGCCTCGACCAGCGCCAGGTGCGCCTCGCAGCGCACGGCCAGCTCATCGTAGGCCGCCTGGCCCATGAGCTCGACCAAGCCGTCTCGCTCGGTGAGGTAGACCGGGTCGGCGGCGACGTGGGCGTCGGGGTTGCCCGAGCAGTACCAGTCCAGGTCGTGCCCGCCGGCGCCCCAGCCCCGCCGGTCGTACTCCCCGATCGACACCTCGAGGTAGTTCTCGCCGTCCGGGAGCTCGACCGTGCGGTAGGTGCGCCGGATCGGCAGCTGCCAGCACACGTCGGGCTTGAGGGTGTGCGGCGGGACGCCCTCGAGCATCGCGTGCTGGTGCAGCGCGCAACCCGCGCCGGCGGGGAAGCCCGGCCGGTTGAAGAAGATGCACGCTCCGTCGACGACCTTGGTCTTGCGCTCCCCGTCCTCCTTCTCGGTCCACTCCGAGAGCTTGAGCGAGCTCGGCCGCAGCTCCCACTCGTCGTCCCCGAGCTGCTCGGCCGCGGCCCGCACCCGCTTGATGTCGTCCTTGTCGCTGAAGTGGGCCCCCAGCACGCAGCAGCCGTAGTCGGGCTGGTCGGCGTCGATGCCCTCGCAGCCGCGCCCGAAGATGCAGGTCCATCGAGAGGTCAGCCAGGTCAGGTCGCAGCGCAGGCGCTGCCCGTCCTGCGCCGGGTCGTCGAACTCGACCCAGGTCCGCGGGGTCTGCAGCGGGGTCTCCCCGGGGTGAGCGCTCATCGCGGTAACCCTAAGCCCGTAGGCTCTGCCACCATGCGCCTCGGGGTCGTCGATGTCGGATCCAACACCGTCCACCTGCTCGTCGTCGACGCGCACCAGGGAGCCCAGCCCCTGCCGGCGATGTCGCACAAGATCGACCTGCGCCTCGCCGAGCACGTCACCCCCGAGGGATGGATCGAGGACAAGGGCCGCGACCGGCTCGTGCGTTTCGTCCAGGAGTGCCTCGACGCCGCCGAGGACCAGGGGGTCGAGGAGCTCATGTGCTTCGCGACGAGCGCGATCCGCGAGGCGCCCAACGGCGAGGACGTCCTCGCCAAGGTCGAGCGCAAGACCGGGGTGGACCTCCAGGTCCTCGCCGGTGAGGACGAGGCCCGCCTGACCTTCCTCGCCGCGCGCCGGTGGACCGGCTGGTCCGCGGGCAAGCTGCTCGTGCTCGACATCGGCGGTGGCTCGCTCGAGCTGAGCATCGGCACCGACGAGGACCCCGACGTCGCGCTCAGCCTGCTCCTCGGCGCCGGTCGGGTGACCCGGGAGCGGCTCGCCGGGGACCCCCCTTCGCCTGCCGACATCAAGGCGGCCCGCAAGGCGGTCCGCGCCGAGATCGCCGCCCACATCCGACCTCTGGCCAAGGCCGGCGCCCCGGACGCCGTCGTGGGCACCAGCAAGACCATGCGCTCGCTGGCCCGGATCGCCGGGGCCGCGCCCTCGGCGGACGGCCCCTACGTGCGCCGCACCCTGACCAAGGACGCCGTCACCGAGATCATCGCCCAGGTGGCGCCGATGACCGCCGCGCAGCGGCGCGACCTGCCCGGCGTCTCGGCCTCCCGCTCGCACCAGATCCTCGGCGGGGCCATCGTCGCCGAGGCGGCGATGGACCTGCTCGGCGTGCCCAGTCTCGAGATCTGCCCCTGGGCCCTGCGCGAAGGGGTGATCCTGCGTTACCTGGATCACCTCGACTCCTGAGCCGGTAGCCGACCCGCAGCGGGCCGGCCGGCGGGCGTAGGCTCGCGAGCATGCCGCCTCGCGCCCGGATCCCCGTGGCCCTGTCGACGGCCTCGGTGTATCCCAGCGGTACGGCGGCAGCCTTCGAGATCGCGTCGAGGCTGGGGTACGACGGCGTCGAGGTGATGATCTGGACCGACCCGATGAGCCAGCAGGGCCCGGCGCTGCGGGCGCTCTCCGAGCACCACGAGCTGCCGGTGGTCTCCGTGCACGCCCCGACCCTGCTGCTCACCCAGCGGGTCTACGGCAGCGACCCCTGGACCAAGATCGACCGTTCGATCGAGGTGGCCCAGGAGGTCGGTGCTCCGACCGTCGTACTGCACCCGCCCTTCCGGTGGCAGAAGGAGTACGCCGCCGGCTTCGCCGACGGGGTGGCCCAGCGCGAGCACGACACCGGGGTCCGGCTGGCCGTCGAGAACATGTACCCCTGGGCCGCCCGCGGGCGGCAGGTCCAGGCCTACCTGCCCCACTGGGACCCGGTGCCGCAGCCCTACGACCACGTGACGATCGACCTCTCCCACACCGCCAGCGCCGGGTCGGATGCGATGGAGATGGTCCGCGCGCTCGGTCCGCGCCTGACCCATCTGCACCTGACCGACGGGAGCGGACGGACCATCACCGACGAGCACCTCGTGCCCGGCCGCGGCTCGCAGCCGTGCGCCGAGGTGCTGCAGCACCTCGCGGGCAGCGGCTTCGACGGGTCGGTGGTCCTCGAGGTCGGGACCCGGCGCCGCGACGCTCGCGAGCGGGAGCTCGACCTCGTCGAGTCGCTGGAGTTCGCCCGGGAGCGCCTCGGGCAGTAGGGCTGTCGACGACGGCGAAGGGTGACCGAGGGGTCATTCACCGAGACCGGCGGGCCGTCGGGCGGCGTCTACGCTGCCCCCATGTCTGAGCGTGAGTTCCTCATGATCGTCAACGAGGAGGCGGGGACCAGCGACGAGCAACGGGTCGAGCAGGTGCGTCGCCTCCTCGCCGCGCAGGCCGATGTCAAGGTCGCGCGGACCGGGTCGATCGACGAGCTGCAGCACGCCCTGGACAACCGCGGCAGCGCGGAGGTCGTGGTGTGCGGCGGTGACGGCTCGCTGCACGCGGTCGTCACGGCGCTGTGCCTCGTCTACGAGCTCGACGAGGACGACCTGCCCGCGCTGGGCCTGATCCCCCTCGGGACGGGCAACGACTTCGCCCGCGCGGCGGGGATCCCCGAGGACCCGGAGGAGGCGGCGCGGATCGTGCTGGAGGGGCCGCTGCAGCCGATCGACATCATCCGGGACGCTGACGACTTCATCGTCGTCAACGCCGTCCACGTCGGGACCGGCGACCGTGCCGGCCGTGAGGCGAAGCCGTGGAAGGACCGCCTCGGCACGATCGGTCTCGGTCCGCTCGGCTATGTCATCGGGAGTGTCATCGCCGGCTTTCGCAAGGACGGGTGGAAGCTCGTGGTGGAGGTCGACGGCGAGGTCGTCGCCGACGGCTCGACCCGGCTGATGCAGGTGGCGATGGCCAACGGCACGAGCATCGGCGGTGGCGCGGCCCTCGCGCCCGAGGCCGAGCCGGGGGACGGGCGCGCCGACGTGGTGATCGCCGAGTCCCGCACCCGGCTTGAGCGGGTCCAGTACGCGCTGCACCTCAAGTCCGGAGATCTCGACCGGCTGAACGGGGTCCGCCGGATGACAGGGGCGCATGTGCGACTGCGCTCGGCGACCGGCAGCTCGTTCGGCGTCAACGCCGACGGCGAGCTGCTCGACCCGGTCACCGAGGCCGAGTGGACCCTGCAGCGCGCGGCCTACCGGCTTCACCTGCCGGAGGAGGCCGACTCCCAGCCCCGAGCGAGCGAGCCGGTCCGATGAGCATGCTGCCGACCTCGGCCGGGCTGCGGGCGGCGGTGGTCGACGTCCTCACCGTGCCGCCGGTGCGCTCCAGGGTGTCCGCTTCGGGCCTGGTGCACGCCGCTCGTGAGCGCTTCGTCGCCGGGCCTGTCTTGGACGACGCGCTCGACACCGCCGCCGACCTGGGTCGGACCACCCGCGCGGCGGCGATCCAGCCGCTCTGTGTGCCCGCCGACGACGAGGCCACGTGCGCCGCCAACCGCAGCGTGGCTCAGGAGTGCCTCGCCGCCATCGCCGCGCTACCGCCTGGCACCCAGCGGCCCGACGTCTTCCTCTCCCCGGCCGTGCTCGGCCTCGGGGTGAGCCCGCCCGGCGTCCTCAGCACGTACCTCACCGGGCTCGCGGAGTCGGCCGGCGCCGCCGGCGTCTCGATCACCCTGCGCAGCGCCCCGGCGGGGCTGGACGGGGAGCTGGTCGACCTCGTCACCTCGGTGACCGGGTCCACTGGCGCGAAGGGGGGACCCTCCCCCCTTCGCACGACGGTCCTGACCCGGCGGCACCGGGCCGAGGAAGACTGCAGCCGGCTGGTCGACGCCGGCGTCGCGGTCCGGCTGGTCCGCGGCGGCCCGCGGGAGTCGGGCCACACGGCGTGGACGGACCGTCACGAGGCTGACCTCGCGTTCGTGCGCTGCCTCAGCGTGGCGTTGACCGGCGACGCAGGGCCGATGGTGGCGACCCAGGACCCCGTGCTGCTCGAGGTGATCGACGCGATGGCCGAGCAGCACGGACGCCACCGCGACCTCGAGTACCAGCTCTACCTCGGGGTGCAGCCCGACCTGCAGGTGAGACTGGCCGACGCGGGGCACCGCGTGCGGGTGCTCGTCCCGTACGGCTCGGACTGGTACGCCTACCTCGCCGACCTGATCGAACGTCCCTCGACCACCCGCAGGATGCTCAGCGCGCTCACCGGGCGGGGCTGAGGGGCCCGGTCGCTACGCTGAGCCGGATGAGCGAGCAGCAGCGGACCACAGCGATCTACGGCGTCGGCTCGATGGGCGGGGCGATCCTCGAGGGCCTGCTCTCCGGACGCAGGGACGGCGATCCCGAGGTGCTCGCCGTGGTGCGCCGCGAGGAGCAGGCCCGCGAGCTCGACGCCCGGGATGGTGCGCGCTCGGTGGCCCCGGAGGAGGCGGCGGCTCAGGCCGATCTGCACCTGCTCGTCGTCAAGCCGGCGGTGGTCCCCGAGCTGCTCGAGCAGGTGCGCGACTCCCTTCGCCCCGGCAGTGTCGTGGTCAGCCTCGCCCTCGGGGTGAGCCTGAGCGACCTGGGCGACCTCCTGCCGGACGAGGTGGCGGCGATCCGCGGCATGCCCAGCACCCCGGCCCGGGTCGGTCAGGGGATGACCGTGCTCTCTCCCGGGGCGAGCGTGAGCCAGGCCCAGCTGGACGCGGTCCGTGAGGTGCTCGCGGCGACGGGAGAGACCATCGTGCTGCCGGAGACCCAGCAGGACGTCGCGACGGCGCTCTCGGGCTCGGCCCCGGCGTACTTCTACCTCGTCGTCGAGGCGCTCGTCGACGCCGGTGTCGCCGGGGGGCTGCCGCGGGCCACGGCCGTGGAGCTCGCCACCCAGGCCGCCCTCGGCGCCGGGACGATGATGCGGGAGACGGGCGAGGAACCGGCGCTCCTTCGGGCCGCGGTCACCTCCCCCGGAGGGTCCACCGCCGCCGCGCTGCGCCAGCTCGAGGCCGGCGGCCTGCGCGAGACCTTCGCCCGGGCCGTGGAGGCGTGCGCCCGGCGGTCGGCCGGATGAGCAAGACCCCCGAGCTGGTCGGCGACGGGTGGGACGGGCCGGTGCGCGTGCGCCGGCTCACCCCGCAGGACTGGGCCGACCTGCGGTCGGTCCGGCTGGCGATGCTGCTCGACACCCCGCTGGCGTACGGGTCGACCTACGAGCGAGAGCGGGAGTACCCCGAGGAGCTGTGGCGCGAGCGGGCCGGCGGGCTGGCCTGGATGGCCTGGACCGGCTCCCGACCGGTCGGGTCGGTGACGCTCTACGCCAGCGACGACCGGCCGTCGGAGGAGATCTGGCTCGTGGGGATGTGGGTCGCCGCCCATGCCCGGGGCGGTGGGGCGGCGCAGGCCCTCGTCGAGGCGGCCGTGGCGCAGGCCCGTGCGGACGGGCTGGAGCGGGTCGTCCTCGAGGTCGCCGAGAACAACCCCAGGGCGCGTGCCGCCTACTCTCGGATGGGGTTCGTCGAGACCGGGGAGGCCGGGCCCTCCTCCACCCACCCCAGGGTCTGCGAGCTGGAGATGGTGCGGTACCTGACCGGGTGAACTCCTGGTGACACGCTCGGCACCCGCCCGCCAGACATGACAGAGTATGGCCATGAGTGAGATCACCGTGCGTGCCCTCGGCGAGGACGACTGGGAGACCTATCGAGAGGTTCGCCTGGCTGCGCTCGAGGAGTCTCCGGACGCCTTCGTCGCCGACAAGGCCGATGAGGAGGGCAAGTCGGAGCAGTTCTGGCGCGAGCGGATGAACCGCAGCCGCCGCCTGCTCGCCGAAGCCGACGGCGGCCGGGTCGGCGTCGTGAGCATCGGCTCCTCCCCGGAGAAGCCGGACGAGGAGACCGACGACTCCGCAGGTCAGCTCTTCGGTCTGTGGGTCGCCCCCGAGTGGCGCGGCAGGAGCGTCGCGGCGACGCTCGTACGCGAAGCGTCCAAGGACGCGAAGGGGAGAGGCCTGCGCCGGCTCTTCTACTGGGTCGGGACCGACAACCCCCGCGCGGTCGCCTTCGCCAGCAGCTTCGGATTCCGCCCGACCGACGACCGGCGCCCGATGCGCACGCACAGCGACGACGGCGAGGAAGAGATCGCCATGGTCCTCGCCCTCGGCGACGACCGCGGCGACGGCTGAGCCGCTCTCCGCTCCGTCAGGCCCCGCGCGCCGTCAGGGGCGCGCTGCCATCCGCTCGATGAGCGAGGTGGGGCCGCTGACGATGATCGTGTCGCCCTCGTGGACCTTGGTCTCGGGCCGCGCATGCGTGAAGTCCTCACCGGGCGGCTTGACCCCGACGACGGTGACGCCGTACCTGCTGCGGATCTGAGACTGCTCCAGGGTGAAGCCGACCGCCTCCTTGGGCGGGATCATCTTGACGATCGCGAAGCCGTCGTCGAACTCGATGTAGTCGATGAGCTTACTGCCGACGAGGTGGGCCAGGCGCTGCCCGGACTCGATCTCGGGGGAGAGGACGTGCTGCACCCCGATGCGGGCCAGGATGCGGGCGTGCTCCGGGCTCACCGCCTTGGCCCAGACCTTCGGGGCCCCGGCGTCGATGAGGTTGACCGCGGCGAGGACCGATGCCTCGACCGACGACCCGATGCCGAGGACGGCCCCGGAGAACTCCGCCGGGCGCAGCTCCTCCACGAAGGTGACGTTCGTGGCGTCGCCCTGCACGATCCGACCCACCCGGCCGAGGTAGGACTCGGCGAGGGCGTGATCGAGCTCGACCGCGGTCACGCGGTTGCCGAGACGGTGCAGCTCGGTGGCCACAGCTCCGCCGAACCGTCCCATCCCGACGACGAGGATGTCCTCGTTGTGCACCCGCATCTTCCCCATGCGTAAAAGCTCCCGTGTCGAAGGTCCTTCCAGGCCCCGACTGTAGTGCGAGTACCGTGCGAGCATGAGCACACGGGCGTGCGTGGTGTGGGGGCCGGAGTTCACGAAGTACGACTTCGGGGTCGGCCACCCGATGGCGCCGCTTCGCATCGACCTCACCGCGAAGCTGGCGCAGTCGCTCGGCGTGCTCGCCGACGTCGACGTCGTCTCACCCGGTGTCGCCGACGATCAGACGCTGTTGGCCGCGCACGACGGGGAGTACGTCGAGGCCGTGAAGCAGGTCAGCGCCGACCCGAGCCGGGCCGATGCCCGCTTCGGCATCGGGACCGAGGACGTCCCGGCGTTCGAGGGCATGCACGAGGCCAGCGCCAGGATCGTCGCGGGCACGATGGAGGTCACCCGCCGGGTCTGGCACGGCGAGAACCAGCACGGGGTGAACTTCACCGGCGGGATGCACCACGCCATGCGCGATCGCGCCTCGGGGTTCTGCATCTACAACGACATCGTCGTGGCCATCGAGTGGCTGCTGGCGCAGGGCGTCGAGCGGGTGGCCTACGTCGACGTCGACGTCCATCACGGCGACGGAGTGCAGGCCGCGTTCTACGACGACCCGCGCGTGCTCACCTGCTCGCTGCACGAGTCGGGCCGGACGCTCTTCCCCGGGACGGGATGGCCAGGGGACGTCGGCGGGCCGGGTGCGGAAGGGACCGCCGTCAACGTGGCGCTCCCACCCGCGGTGACCGACTCGCCGTGGCTGCGGGCGCTGGCCTCGGCGGTCATCCCGGTGGTCGAGGCCTTCGAGCCGCAGGTGCTCATCACCCAGCACGGGTGCGACACCCACTCCAGCGACCCGCTCGCCCACATGGCGCTCACGGTCGACGCGCAGCGCCACGCGATGGCCACGCTGCACCGCCTCTCCCACGACCTCTGCGACGGGCGCTGGATCGCCCTGGGCGGAGGAGGGTACGAGCTCGTCGACGTCGTCCCGCGCTCCTGGGCGCACCTCACCGCCATTGCCGCGCACCAGCCGGTCGACGTCGCGACCGAGCTACCCGCGGACTACGTCGCCCAGGTGCAGCACCTCGCCGGCAAGACGCCCCCAGCGCGGATGGGAGACCTGCCGCGCTCCGAGCTGCCGATCTGGGTGCAGCCCTGGTCGATGGGCTACAACCCGCACAGCGACGTCGACCGAGCGATCATGGCGACCCGCGAGGCGGTCTTCCCCACCCACGGCCTCGACGTCTGGTTCGACTAGATCTGCGGCCGTCGCATCGGCGTGTCGCCTGGACATCGGCGTCGACGATTCTCTCAGGGGCTTCACAGCAGTCACAACTACCTCTATGGTTACCCTGCACGCGTCGTAGAAGTCCGTCGGCCACCTGAGCTGGCGCTGCGCTCGTCAGGGAAAGGTTCAGGTGGGGAGATGTCGGAGGACCGACTGAGTGGGGTCACGTTCCTCACGGTCGCGGAGGTGGCCTCGATCATGCGCGTCTCGAAGATGACGGTCTATCGCATGGTCCACGCAGGCGAGCTGCCCGCGGTCCGGGTCGGCCGGTCCTTCCGCGTCCCCAAGGAGGCCGTCGACGCATACCTCGACTCCTCCTACGTCGAGACCGCATAGAGCGAAGGGGGGGGGCGCCGCCCCCTTCGCCTCCGGCCGGTTTGGGGTCGGTACGAGCGCCAGATAGGCTGCTGCATCGACTCTGACCCGAGAAGAGGCGCGGTGAGATGCCCTCCCCTCCCGGGCACTCAGCACGACGAAGCACGATGAAGGACGACGTATGGGTTCTGTGATCAAGAAGCGCCGCAAGCGGATGGCGAAGAAGAAGCACCGCAAGCTGCTGCGCAAGACGCGCCACCAGCGCCGCAACAAGAAGTGACGCACAGCGGGCCCCAGCCGATCGGCTGGGGCCCGCAGCCGTCTCCCTGCCCCCGTCTCCTTGCCCCGTCCCGGCCACCGTGGGCGCATGCCTGGTTAGGCTCGGGCTCACACCGCTCACCTGCGCCAGGATCGAGGGAGGAACCAGGTGGCTCGCACCGTGCTCATCACCGGGGTGTCGCGACACCTCGGTGGCGCCTTCGCGCGCCGGCTCAGCGCCGAGGAGGACGTCACCCGGATCATCGGCGTCGACGTCGTCCCTCCCCGCCACGGAATCGGGCGGGCCGAGTTCGTCCGGGCCGACATCCGCAGCCCGCTCATCGCGCGGATCGTCTCCGACAACGAGGTCGACACCGTGGTGCACATGGGGGTCATCGCCACCCCGGCCGCCAGCGGAGGGCGGGTCTCCCAGAAGGAGATCAACGTCATCGGCACCATGCAGCTGCTCGCTGCCTGCCAGAAGGCCGAGAGCCTCCAGCGCCTCGTGGTGAAGTCGACCTCCGCCGTCTACGGTTCCAGCCCCAAGGACCCGGCGATGTTCAAGGAGGAGTTCTCAGCGCGCCGGCTGCCCTCGGGTGGGTGGGGCCGAGACTCCGTCGAGGTCGAGGGGTACGTGCGCGGCTTCGCGCGGCGCCGGCCCGACGTCGGGATCACCATGCTGCGCTTCGCCAACGTCATCGGGCCGCGCATCCGGACCGCGATGACCGACTACTTCTCGCTCCCGCTCATCCCGCTGCCGCTCGGCTACGACGGCAGGCTGCAGTTCGTCCACGAGGATGACGTCGGCGAGGCCCTGACGACGGCGCTGCTCCAGGACGCCGTCGGCACGGTCAACATCGCCGGTGACGGCATCATCACCGCCACCCAGGCGGCCAACCTCGCCGGCCGCCCGTTCCTGTCGATACCGCACCAGGGCAGCGGGACGATCGGGGGCTTGCTGCAACGCAGCGGCCTCGTCGACAGCAGCCCGGACCAGATCACGTTGCTCACCTTCGGCCGGGGCGTCGACACGACGAAGATGCGCGCCGAGCTCGGGTTCGAGCCGCGCTACACCACACGAGAGGCGTTCGAGTCCTTCGCCGCCCGCCTCACCCACCGGCGATTCTTCCTCGGCGGGCGCAAGCAGCCCAGCTGGCTTGCCGCACACGCCGCCGAGCGAGCGATCGCCGCGATCGACCTCACCGGGAAGAAGGACTGATGGCCGAGAAGAAGCCTGCGAAGAAGTCTGCCGCGAAGAAGTCGACCGCGAAGACCGCCCCGACGAAGAAGGCGACCGCCGCGAAGGGGACGACCCCCGCGAAGAAGGCCGGCGCCAAGAGAGCCTCCACGACGTCGACCCCTACCGCCGTCGCCACCGCCGCCGAGCGTGCCGGTGGCGAGCGGGCGCGTCGTCGCTCGACCCCGCTGCTCTCGGGCAGCGAGGAGGGCCGGGCGCAGGCCCGCCGCACGCCGGCCCGCCGCACGCCGGCCCGCCGCACGCCGGCCCGCCGGGCACCGGCTCGCCCCACCGCCCCGACGCTCCGCGTCGTCGAGGGGGAGGGGGGTGGCGACGCCGCGCCGCGACGACGCGAGCGGGCCAGGGCCAGCTCGGCCGGTGCCGCCGCGCTGCAGGGTGCGGTGCGTTCGGTCGAGGCCGAGAGCCCGTCCGAGACGCCGACCAGCACCACGCCGAGCTCGGGCACCACGCTCGCGCCGGGGGTCGCCGAGCTCCTCTCGGTCGCCCTCAGCGCCGGTCAGGTCGCCTCGCGCAGCATCGGCTCCGCCATGAGCCAGGCCGCGGGCGAGGACCTGGAGCGTCGGCTCGGTGACGTCCTCGCCTTCCTCCGTCGCAGGGTCCAGGGCGACTACGTGGTCGACGACTTCGGCTTCGACGAGGACTTCACGATCCACACCGCGTTCCCGCTCCTGCGCCCGCTGAAGGACCGCTGGTTCCGGGTCGAGGTCCGCGGCATCGAGAACATCCCCGCCGAGGGCGGCGCGCTTGTCGTGAGCAACCACTCGGGAACCGTCGCCATCGACTCGGTCATCACCCAGCTGGCGATCTATGACGAGCACCCGCAGCGGCGTTTCCTACGGATGCTCGGCGCCGACCTCGTCTTCCAGATGCCCCTCGTCGGCGACTTCGCGCGCAAGACCGGCGCGACCCTCGCGACCAACCCCGACGCCGAGCGCCTCATGAGCAACGGCGAGCTGGTGGGGGTCTGGCCCGAGGGCTTCAAGGGCGTGGGCAAGCCCTTCCGGGAGCGGTACAAGCTGCAGCGCTTCGGCCGTGGAGGCTTCGTCTCGGCCGCGATGCGCAGCGAGGTCCCGATCATCCCCTGCTCGGTCGTCGGCGCCGAGGAGGTCTACCCGATGATCGGCAACCTCAAGACCCTCGCCCGCCTCCTCGGCGCACCGTACGCGCCGGTGACGCCGACCTTCCCGCTCCTCGGGCCGCTCGGCCTGATCCCGCTGCCGAGCAAGTGGATCATCGAGTTCAGCCCGCCCGTCGACACCGCCAGCCTGGGCAAGGACGCGGCCGAGGACCCCGCGCTCGTCTTCGACCTCACCGACCAAGTTCGCGAGACCATCCAGCAGACGCTGTACTCGGTGCTCATGACCCGCCGCTCGGTCTTCTTCTGATGTCCGCTCGGCACCGGGCGGCGATGACGGGTTGGCAGCCCGGAGCGACGATCTCGGTGATCAGCCGGGACGGCTGCCACCTCTGCGACGACGTCGAAGGGGTGGTGGCCCGCGTCGCCGCCGACCTCGACGTGAGGTGGGAGCGGGTGGACGTCGACGCCGACCCCGAGCTGGTGGAGCGCTACGGCGAAGAGGTGCCGGTCACCTTCGTGGGCGGCCGTCAGCACGACTACTGGCGGATCGACGAGGCCCGCCTGCGGGCCGCGGTGGCCGACCTCCCTTCGTCCTAGCGGGTCCGGCGGCCGGTCGCCTCGGCGCGAAGGGGGCGGTGTTGCGCGGCGTCATCGCGCGCAGGCGCGACTTTGTGCAAATGTTCACAAGGGCGTAGCCTCGGGCAGCAGGAGCCGGGACGCGCCCCTCGGTGCGGCTGGCCCCGGAGAGGAGTCGTGCCGCCTGTGTCCGTCGAGAGCGCCGCCGAGCGCGGGATCCCGGACGCCGCAGTGGCTCGCCTCCCCGGATATCTGCGGGCCCTCGACACCATGACCGCCTCAGGCATCGCCTCGGTCTCCTCCGAAGAGCTGGCCGTCGAGGCAGGGGTGAGCAGCGCCAAGCTGCGCAAGGACCTCAGTCATCTCGGGTCGTACGGCGTCAGGGGAGTGGGCTACGACGTCTCCCACCTGCGCTACGAGATCTCGCGGGCGCTGGGCCTGACCCACGACTGGCCCGTCGTCATCGTCGGCATGGGCAACCTCGGCCGAGCCCTGGCGCAGTACGGCGGGTTCGAGCAGCAGGGCTTCTCGGTCGTCGCGCTGCTCGACCACGACCCCGAGGTCGTGGGTCAGCGGGTCGGCGACCTCGTCGTCCAGCCCATGACGGTTCTCCCGGCGCTCACCGGGTCGGGTGTGGTCATCGGCGTGATCGCCGCCCCCGCCCAGGCGGCCCAGGACGTCGCAGACGCCCTCGTCGGTGCCGGGATCGGCTCCATCCTCAACTTCGCCCCGTCGGCGGTCAACGTGCCCGACGGCGTTCAGGTCCGCCGGGTCGACCTCGCCTCCGAGCTGCAGATCCTCGCCTACCACGAGCAGCGTCGCGTCGAGTCGGCCGAGTCCGGCGCCCCGGCAGACGGCACCGCCGCGTCCGCCAGCGCCAGGACCGTGGGGGTGGCGCGATGAGCACCGTGGTCTTCGGCCTCAACCACCACCGCACCCCCATCGACCTGCTCGAGCGGGTCAGCCTGGGTCCGGCGCAGGTCGAGGCGCTGGCCACCCGCGCCCTGGCCAGCGGGGACATCGACGAGGTCCTCGTGCTCTCGACCTGCAACCGGACCGAGATCTACGCCGAGGTCTCCACCTTCCACGGTGCCGTCGCAGACCTCACCTCCGCCCTGACCGAGACCACCGGCCTGGAGGCGGACGACCTGGCGGAGCATCTCGAGCTGCAGTACGGCGAGGCCGCGGTCGCACACGTCTTCAACGTCGCGGCGGGGCTGGACTCGATGGCCGTTGGCGAGGCCCAGATCCTCGGCCAGCTACGGACGGCCCTGGCCGATGGACAGAGGGCCGGCGCGGTCGGCAGCTCGCTGAACTCGCTGGTGCAGCACGCCCTGCGGACCGGCAAGCGGGTCCGGACCCAGACCGGCCTCGAGCAGGTCTCCCGCTCGCTCGTCACCACCGGGCTCGCGCTGGCCGAGACCCGGCTGGGCGACCTGTCCCATCGTGCCGTCCTCGTCATCGGGGCCGGGGGGATGAGCGCGCTGGCAGCGGCAGCGGCGCTGCGACACGGGGTCGCCTCGCTCACCCTCGTCAACCGGACGCCCGGCAAGGCCGAGGCGCTGGCCACCCGCCTCGGGGCGCGCTGGCGACCGATCTCGGAGCTGGCCGATGCGCTCGCCGGAGCCGACGTCGTCATCTCCGCGACCGGCTCGACGGGTCTGGTCGTCTCCCTCGCCGACGGTGCAGACGCCCAGGTGGCCCGAGCCGGTGCCCCGCAGGTCTACCTCGACCTCGCCCTGCCGCACGACATCGCCCACCAGGTTGCCGACCTGCGCGGCGTCACCCTCGTCGGGCTCGAGCAGATCGGGCGGGCGCTCGACGACGGCGCCGAGCTGCCGCAGGTGGTCGCGGCGCGCGAGCTGGTCGCCGCAGAGGTCGGTGCCCACCTGACCGAGCGGGCCAAGCAGGTCGCCGGTCCGACCGTCGCCGCCCTCCGGGCAGCGGCGGCCGAGGTCGTCGCCCGAGAGATCGAGCGGCTCGACCAGCGCACCCCCGACCTCAGCGAGGCTGACCGCGCCCAGGTGCACCTCGCGGTCCACCGCGTCGTCGAGAAGCTGCTCCACCGCCCGACGATCCGGGTCAAGGAGATGGCCGTCGACGGGCGGATCGTGGAGTACGAGGACGCCATCCGCCAGCTTTTCGACCTGCACAAGGCGGACCTGCCATGACCGCCCTGAGGATCGGCAGTCGCCGGAGCAACCTCGCGATGACCCAGACCGGTCACGTGGCCGATGCGCTGCGCGCGGCTGGCCACGACGTCGAGATCGTCGAGATCACGACCGAGGGCGACGTCAACCGGGCCCCGCTGAGCACCCTCGGAGGCACCGGAGTCTTCGCCTCGGCGCTGCGGCAGGCGCTCCGCGACGGGCGGGTCGACGTAGCGGTGCACTCGCTGAAGGACCTGCCCACTGCTCCCGAGCCCGACCTGGCGATCGCTGCGGTCCCCGCCCGGGTCGACCCACGAGACGCGCTCGTCGCCCGCGACGGGCTGACCCTCGGCGAGCTCCCCGCCGGGTCGGTCATCGGGACCGGCTCGCCCCGACGTCGAGCCATGCTCGCCTCGCTCGGTCTGGGCCTGGACTTCCAGGACATCCGTGGCAACGTCGAGACCCGGCTCGCCATGGTCGGTGAGCAGGTCGACGCCGTGGTCCTCGCTGCTGCCGGCCTGCGTCGGGTCGACCTCGACGGCGTGGTGACCGAGTTCCTCGACCCCTTGCAGATCCTGCCGGCGCCCGGCCAGGGAGCCCTTGCCGTCGAGGTCCGGGCGGACGACGCCGAGACCCTCGGCGCGGTCGGCGCACTGGACCACGCCGACACCCGAGCGGCCACCACCGCCGAGAGGGCGCTGCTCGCCCGACTCGAGGCCGGCTGCTCCGCCCCCGTCGGAGCCCTCGCCGAGGTGGTCGAGGACGACAAGGGGCCGGCTCTCTCCCTTCGCGCCGCCGTAGCCGATCCCGCCGGCGACCGAGAGATCAGACGCTCCGCCACCGGACCTCTCGAGGACCCCGCTGGGCTCGGCCGCACGCTGGCCGAGACCCTCCTCGCCGACGGCGCCGGCGACATCGTCGCCGACGCCAGCCATGACCCTGTTCCCGCACCCAACTCGAGCTCTTCGGAGAGTGACACGTGAGCCCGCGCACGACGAGCACCACCACGACCGCCACCACCAGGAGTCGCCGCCCCGCGAGCGTCACCTTCGTCGGCGCCGGGCCGGGCGACCCGTCGCTGCTGACCCTCGCCGCGGTGCGCCACCTCGGCCGCGCCGACGCGGTCATCATCGACACCAGCGCCCGCGACAGCCTGGTCGCCGAGCACCTGCGCGACGACATCGAGATCGTCGACGCCGGCCACGGTGAGCACGGGCAGCAGCTGACCCATGCCTCGCGGGCCAAGCTGGTGGTCAAGACCGCCAAGGCCCACGCCGGTGGGCACGTCGTGCGGCTCATGGACGGTGACCCGGCCACCTTCAACGGCCTCGCCGAGGAGGCGAAGGCCCTGGCGAAGGCGGGCATCTCCTACGAGGTCGTGCCGGGCGTCTCCGCAGTCAACGCCGTCCCCACCTACGCGGGTATGCCGCTGACCGTCGGCCACGCCTCGAGCGTGCACGTCGTGGCGGTGACGAGCAGCAAGGTCCCCGACCTCTCCGGATCGGTCGCCGACGGCGTCACCGTGGTGCTCCTCGGCGACCCCGACAACCTCGGAGCCGCTCTGCGCGCCCTCGAGGCTGCGGGCCGCGACCCGAAGACCCCGGTCGCCATCACCCAGCGGGGCACGACGACGCAGCAGGCGACGGTCACCGGGACCCTCGCGGACGCTTCCGGTCTCGTCGACGACCTCGCGCTCCCGGCGCTCGCGGTCATCGGGCCACCGGTCGAGCTGCGCGATGAGCTCTCCTGGTTCGAGACCAAGCCGCTCTTCGGCTGGCGGGTGCTCGTGCCGCGGACCAAGGAGCAGTCACGATCGATGGAGGAGCGGCTCTCCGACTTCGGGGCCACCAGCGAGGTCGTGCCCACCATCTCGGTCGAGCCACCACGCACCCCGCAGGCGATGGAGCGGGCGGTTCGCGGCCTGGTGACCGGGCGGTACGAGTGGATCGGCTTCACCTCGGTCAACGCGGTCAGGGCGGTCCGGGAGAAGTTCGAGGAGATCGGGCTGGACGCCCGCGCCTTCTCGGGGCTGAAGATCGCCGCGGTCGGCGGTGCCACCGCCGCCGCGCTGCAGGATTGGGGGATCACTGCCGACCTCGTGCCGTCGGGGGAGCGCTCCGCCGCCGGGCTGCTCGAGGAGTGGCCGCCCTACGACGACGTGCTCGACCCGATCAACCGGGTCTTCCTGCCCCGCGCCGACATCGCCACCGACACCCTCGTCGCGGGCCTGCAGGAGATGGGCTGGGAGGTCGACGACGTGACCGCCTACCGGACCGTGCGGGCCGCCCCGCCGCCCGCACCCACCCGGGACGCGATCAAGTCGGGAGTCTTCGACGCGGTGGCGTTCACCTCGAGCTCGACCGTGCGCAACCTCATCGGGATCGCGGGCAAGCCGCACGCGAGCACCGTCATCGCCTGCATCGGCCCGGCGACCGCCAAGACCGCCGAGGAGCTCGGTCTGCGGGTCGACGTCGTCGCCGAGAGCGCCGACGCGGTGCTGCTCGTCGAGGGGCTCGCCGAGCACGCGCGGGGCCGGATCGCCCAGGCCATCGCGGAGGGCCACCCGGTGACCCGACCCTCGGAGCAGGCGCCGCCCGCGGCTCGCAAGCGGGCGAAGGGCTGATCGTGAGCCTCGAGGGACCGATGGTCCGTCCCCGGCGTCTGAGGACATCGACGCCCATGCGTCGCCTCGTGGCCGAGCACCGGCTGCACGCGTCCGACCTCGTCCTCCCCGCCTTCGTCCGCGAGGGGATCGCGGAGCCGGTCGAGGTCGCCAGCATGCCCGGGGTGCTCCAGCACACCGTCTCGACCCTCGTCGACCTCGCGCGGGAGTGCGTCGCCGCGGGCCTCGGCGGGATCATGCTCTTCGGTGTGCCCGAGGACAAGGACGCCGTGGGGTCGGGTGCCGACGACCCCGACGGCATCCTCAACGTCGCGACGCGGGCGGTGGTCGATGCGGTCGGCGACGACCTCGTCGTCATGACCGACCTGTGCCTGGACGAGTTCACCGACCACGGGCACTGCGGGGTGCTGCGTGAGAACGCCGCCGGTGCCACGGTCGTGGACAACGACGCCACGCTGGAGCGGTACGCAGACATGGCGATCGCTCAGGCTCGAGCGGGGTCGCACGTCCTGGGGTTGTCCGGGATGATGGACGGGCAGGTGGCCTTCGTCCGGGGGGCGCTGGACCGCGAGGGCTTCACCGACACCGCGATCCTGGCCTACTCCGCGAAGTACACCTCGGCGCTCTACGGCCCGTTCCGCGAGGCGGTCTGCTCCTCGTTGACCGGAGACCGGGCGACCTATCAGCAGGACCCGGCCAACGCGACCGAGGCGGTCCGCGAGCTCGAGCTGGACATCGCCGAGGGCGCCGACATCGTCATGGTCAAGCCGGCCGGCCCCCACCTGGACGTCGTCGCGGCGGCCGCGCAGCTATCCACCGTCCCGGTCGCCGCCTACCAGATCTCCGGCGAGTACGCCCAGATCGTCGCGGCTGCCGAGCGCGGGTGGATCGACCGGGACCAGGCCGCGCTGGAGTCGGTGCTGCACATCCGCCGGGCTGGTGCCGGCATCATCCTCAGCTACTTCGCGCTCGAGCTCGCGGCGCGAACGGCGCAGCGCGGGGAGGTCCGGTGGTGACCGAGCAGGTGCGGTGGCTCAGCGCCGAGGAGCAGAAGGCGTGGCGCGCCTACCTGCGGGGGACCCGGCTGCTTGAGCGTGCGCTGAGCGAGGACCTCCAGGGCTCGTGCCAGATCACCGAGTACGAGCTGCTCTCGATGCTCTCTGAGGCGCCCGATCAGCGGATGCGTATGTCGGTGCTCGCCGACCGCATCGTGCAGTCGCGAAGCCGGGTCACGCACACCGCCGGTCGTCTCGAGCGCCGCGGCTGGGTGCGCCGCGAACCGTCCAGCGAGGACGGCCGCGGAGTCGTCATCGGACTCACCCCGGAGGGGCGCGAGGTCGTCGGAGCGCTGGCGCCGCAGCACGTCGCCTCTGTGCATCGGCACCTGCTCGACGTGCTGACACCCGAGCAGGTGCAGGCCCTCGGCGAGGCGATGGCGGCCGTCCGCGACCACCTCGCCCCCGACCACCACGAGATCGGTCTCGACGACTAACCCCTTCGCAGATCCCCGGGGAACCACAGACCAGCGGCGCCTTCCAGGGTGACCGTTCGTCTGCAGATCCCCGGGGAACCTCAGACCGGCGGCGCCTTCCGGGGTGACCGTTCGTCTGCAGATCCCCGGGGAACCTCAGCCCGGCGGCGCCTTCCAGGGTGACCGTTCGTCTGCAGATCCCCGGGGAGCTGCGATTCGTGGGGGTGGGGGCGATTGACCGTTCGTCTGAGGTTGCCCGGGGAGCGCGACCCCTTGGGGCCGGTTGGCCTGCGGTGGGTGAGACTGGGGGCATGACCTCGACGACGCAGTCCCAGCAGCTCTTCGACCGGGCCCTCGAGGTGATCCCCGGTGGGGTGAACTCCCCGGTCCGGGCGTTCCGGGGGGTCGGGGGAACGCCGCGCTTCGTCGCCTCGGCGAAGGGGGCGTATCTCACCGACGTGGACGGCAACCGCTACGTCGACCTCATCGGCAGCTGGGGGCCGATGATCCTCGGGCATGCCCACCCCGACGTGCTCGCCGCCGTGACCGAGGCTGCGGCTCGTGGCTTCAGCTTCGGCACCCCGAGCGAGAACGAGGTGGCGCTCGCCGCCGAGATCGTCGCGCGGGTCGAGCCGGTCGAGCAGGTACGCCTGGTGAGCAGCGGCACCGAGGCGACGATGTCCGCCCTTCGCCTGGCGCGGGGGGTGACCGGCCGGAGCGCTGTGGTGAAGTTCGCCGGCTGCTACCACGGTCATGTCGACGCGCTGCTCGCGCACGCCGGATCCGGGGTGGCGACCTTCGCCCTGCCCGACTCGGCCGGGGTCCCGGCGAGCGCGGCGGGGGAGACGATCGTGCTCCCCTACAACGACATCGACGCGGTCGAACAGGTCTTCGCCGAGCGCGGTGAGGAGATCGCGGCCGTGATCACCGAGGCGTCACCGGGCAACATGGGTGTCGTCCCGCCGGCTCCCGGCTTCACCGAGGGCCTGCGCCGGGTCACCCGCGAGCACGGAGCGCTGCTCATCAGCGACGAGGTGATGACCGGCTTCCGCTGCAGCGCGGCCGGCTGGTACGGCCTCGAGACCGGCGAAGGGGGGAACAGTCCCGGCGGGTATCCCTCCGGCGCACCGGACCTCTTCACCTTCGGCAAGGTGATGGGCGGCGGGTTCCCGGCCGCCGCCTTCGGCGGGCGCGCCGAGATCATGGCGCAGCTGGCGCCGGACGGCCCGGTCTACCAGGCCGGGACCCTCTCGGGGAACCCGGTCGCCACGGCCGCCGGCCTGGCCACGCTGCGCGGGTGCACCCCTTCGCTCTACGGCCGGCTGCAGAGCGTCGCCGACACCATCTCCTCGGCCGCCGACACCGCGCTGACCGACGCCGGGGTTCCCCACGTCGTGCAGCGTGCGGGATCGATGTTCAGCATCTTCTTCACCGAAGGGGTCGACGGCGCCGTCACGAGCTACGCCGAGGCACAGGCTCAGGACACCGCAGCCTTCGGCCGGTTCTTCCACTCCATGCTCGACGCGGGGGTGCACCTGCCGCCGAGCGCCTTCGAGTCCTGGTTCGTCTCGGCAGCCCACGACGACGCCGCTGTCGAGCAGGTGCTCGACGCCCTGCCGGCAGCCGGCCGGGCCGCCGGTTAGGTCTGCCTGACCCCTTCGGGCGCTCTATGGCGCGGTAGTCTGAGCGCGTGGCTACGACAACCTCAGCGCCGGAGAAGCGGGGGGTGATGTCGTCCTCCATCGGCCTGAAGTGGCTCATGGCGGTCACCGGCATCGTCTTCCTGCTGTACGTCCTTCTTCACATGTACGGCAACCTCAAGGTGCTCGCCGGCCAGGAGGCGTTCGACACCTACGCCCACCACCTGCGCGAGATCGGCGAGCCGATGCTCCCGTACGGCGGGCTGCTGTGGATCGTGCGGATCGTGCTCATCGCCTCGATCATCGGCCACGTCTACGCCGCCTTCACCCTGTGGAGCCGTTCGAGCAGCGCCCGCCCCCAGGGCTACGCCGTGAAGAAGTCGATCAGCTCCTCGCTCGCCTCCCGCACGATGCGCTGGGGCGGGATCACGCTGCTGCTCTTCGTGATCTTCCACCTCATCCACTTCACGCTGGTCAAGCCGAACTTCAACAGCGAGGCCGACGCCGCAGCGGTGAAGGAGAGCCCGTACGTCATGGTCTCGGCGAGCTTCTCGCTGATCTGGGTGGTGCTCATCTACACCCTCGCGATGATCGCGCTCGGGATGCACATCTACCACGGTGCGTGGAGCGCGTCCCAGACCCTCGGCCTGACCAGCACCCCGCGAGCCCGGACGGTGGCGAAGACGACCGCGCAGGTGCTTGCCGCCCTGATCGTCGTGGGCTTCCTCATCCCGCCGTTCTACCTGTACTTCTCGAGCCTCTGAGGACCTGGAGCCGACACCCATGACTGAACTCATCGACGGCCTCTACCGCGAGGGCGAGCCGATCGCCGACAGCAAGGCCCCCGACGGCCCGATCGAGACCCGCTGGGAGCGCCACCAGTTCGAGAACGCCCTGGTCAACCCGGCCAACCGGCGCAAGCTGTCGGTCATCATCGTCGGGACGGGACTGGCCGGCGCCTCCGCCGGCGCCACCCTGGGCGAGGCCGGCTACCACGTGAAGACGTTCTGCTACCAGGACTCCCCGCGCCGGGCCCACTCGATCGCCGCCCAGGGCGGGATCAACGCCGCGAAGAACTACAAGGGCGACGGAGACTCGGTCTACCGCCTCTTCTACGACACCGTGAAGGGCGGCGACTACCGCTCGCGCGAGTCCAACGTCTACCGCCTCGCCGAGGTCAGCCCGAACATCATCGACCAGTGCGTCGCCCAGGGTGTCCCCTTCGCCCGGGAGTACGGCGGGCTGCTCGACAACCGGTCCTTCGGCGGCGTCCAGGTGCAGCGCACCTTCTACGCGCGCGGTCAGACCGGCCAGCAGCTGCTCATCGGTGCCTACCAGGCGCTGGAGCGCCAGATCGCCAAGGGCACGGTGGAGATGTTCAGCCGGCACGAGATGCTCGAGCTGGTCGTCATCGACGGCAAGGCCCGCGGCATCATCGCCCGCGACATGGTCACCGGTGAGATCGAGACCCACCTCGCCGACGCGGTCGTGCTGGCCAGCGGCGGCTACGGCAACGTCTTCTTCCTCTCCACCAACGCGATGGGGTGCAACGTCACCGCCGCCTGGCGGGCGCATCGCAAGGGCGCCTACATGGCCAACCCCTGCTACACCCAGATCCACCCGACCTGCATCCCGCAGCACGGTGACAAGCAGTCCAAGCTCACCCTGATGTCGGAGTCGTTGCGCAACGACGGGCGCATCTGGGTGCCGAAGAACGCCGAGGACTGCGACAAGGACCCCCGCGACATCCCCGAGGAGGACCGCGACTACTACCTGGAGCGGATCTACCCCTCCTTCGGCAACCTCGTGCCCCGTGACATCGCCTCGCGCCAGGCCAAGAACATGTGCGACGAAGGGCGCGGCGTCGGTCCGGCGATCGTCGAGGTCGGCCCGGACGGCGAGGAGCGCGAGGTGCGCCGCGGGGTGTACCTCGACTTCGCCTCGGCGATCGAGCGCATGGGCCGCGAGTCCGTGGAGTCCAAGTACGGCAACCTCTTCGACATGTACGAGCGGATCACGGGGGAGAACCCCTACGAGGTGCCGATGCGCATCTACCCCGCCGTGCACTACGTCATGGGCGGCCTCTGGGTGGACTACGACCTGGAGTCGAGCATCCCGGGCCTCTATGTCACCGGCGAGGCCAACTTCTCCGACCACGGCGCGAACCGACTCGGTGCCTCCGCGCTGATGCAGGGGCTCGCCGACGGCTACTTCGTCCTGCCCAACACGATCCGCGACTACCTCGCCAAGGGCCCCTTCGAGCCCGTCGCCGAGGACGCCCCCGAGGTCGAGGAGGCTCGCAGGAGCGTCACCGACCGGATCGAGCACTTCCTCACCTGTGACGGCGAGCGCACCGTGGACTCGATCCACAAGGAGCTCGGCTCGATCATGTGGGAGTACTGCGGGATGGAGCGCACGGCGGAGGGCTTGCAGAAGGCGATCGGCCTCATCCGCGAGCTCAAGACCGAGTTCTGGACCAACGTCAAGGTCCTCGGCAGCAACGACCAGCTCAACCAGAGCCTGGAGAAGGCCGGCCGGGTGGCGGACTTCCTCGAGCTCGGCGAGCTGATGTGCATCGACGCGCTGCACCGGGAGGAGTCCTGCGGTGGGCACTTCCGTGCCGAGTCGCAGACCGAGGAGGGAGAGGCCCTGCGCAACGACGAGGACTTCTCCTACGTCGCCGCCTGGGAGTACGCGACGAAGGGAGAGGACGCGGCCGAGCTCGAGCCCGTCCTGCACAAGGAAGACCTGGTCTACGAGTTCATCGAGATGAAGCAGCGGAGCTACAAGTAATGCGACTGACACTGAAGATCTGGCGCCAGGACGGTCCGGACGCCACGGGCGGCTTCGAGACCTACACCGTGGACGACATCTCTGAGGACATGAGCTTCCTGGAGATGCTCGACGAGCTGAACGAGAACCTCCAGGCTCGCGGCATCGAGCCGGTGGCCTTCGACAGCGACTGCCGTGAGGGCATCTGCGGCACCTGCGGTTTGATGATCTCCGGGCTCGCGCACGGACCGGAGGTCACGACGACCTGCCAGCTGCACATGCGCAGCTTCTCCGACGGCGAGGAGATCACCATCGAGCCGTGGCGGGCGCACGCCTTCCCGGTCATTCGCGATCTCGTGGTCGACCGCTCCGCCTTCGACCGGATCATCCAGGCGGGCGGCTTCATCTCGGTCGACACCGGAGCCGCTCCGGACGCCGCCGCGACGCCGGTCCCCAAGGTCCAGGCGGACCGGTCCTTCGACACCGCGACCTGCATCGGCTGCGGTGCGTGCGTCGCAGCATGCCCGAACGCCTCGGCCATGCTCTTCCTCGGCGCGAAGGTCACCCACCTCGGCGAGCTGCCCCAGGGGCAGGCCGAGCGCAACTCGCGGGTCGTGGACATGGTGGCCCAGCACGACCACGAAGGCTTCGGGGGCTGCACCAACATCGGCGAGTGCGCGGCGAGCTGCCCCAAGGAGATCCCGCTCGACGTCATCAGCCAGCTGAACAAGGACCTGCGGGTGGCGGCGCGAGCGCGTCGCTGAGATGAGCGTGGCATCCGTGGCGCGCCATGCCCGGTGCGCGTGATGACCGAGACGAGGCAGCCACTCTCGCCGCGGATGGCGGCCATCGCCGATGCTGCTGTCCGGGTGATCGCCAGGGCGGGCTTGCGTGGGATGACGCACCGGGCGGTCGACGCCGAGGCGGGGCTTCCAGAGGGGAGCACCTCGAGCTACCTGCGGACCAGGCTCGCGCTGCTCACCGCTGCCGGTGAGCGGGTCGTGTCGCTGCTGGAGGCGCGCATCGCGGTCATCATCGAGGCGGTGGAGGCGGGGGTCGACGAGGACGAGATCGTCGAGGACGCCCTCGACCTCTTCGTCAGCTGGCTCGACGAGCCCGAGCTGCTCATGGTGCGCGGAGAGCTCATGCTCGAGGCGGTGCGGGTCCCCGACGTTGCGGCGGTCATGCATCCGCTACGGCGCAGGCTGGTCGAGCTCGTCGCCCACATGCTCACCCGCCTCCAGACGCCCGAGCCCGAGCTGCGGGCGCCGGCGATCCTCGCCGCGATCGAGGGCGTTCTCAGCGCCGCCCTGGAGCAGGAGCCGCAGGACCGGGCGGACTACGTGCGGCGGGTAGGCCGGACCATCATCCAGGCGTTCAGGACGGACGAACCACTGATGCCCGGGTCGGCCGGCGACGCATCCTGACCCACGCGCGCCACACCCAGATGAGCAGCGCCGCCAGGGCGATGAGCACGAGGACGACGAGGATCGGCAGGAAGATCGCGACGAGGCTGATGCCGATCGACGCACCGTCCTCCATCGTGGAGACCACCGGAGCGCCCACCCCCGCGCTCCCGGCGTTGATCACCGGGCGCGACGCCGCCTTGCCCCCGTGCACGAGGCCGGCGACGACCACGCCGAGGACGACACCCAGCCAGGGGTTCTGCTGCATCCAGCTGGACTCCTCGATGCGCTCCGCGCCCACCGCCGCTGCACCCATGAGCCCACCCATCGCCGGGCGGATGAAGGTCTGGATCGCGTCGTTGAGCGAGTCCACCGCGGGCACCTTGTCGAGGGTGACCTCGGTGAGCAGCAGCACCGCGCCGATGCCGATCGCCCACCAGGACTCCATCCAGGCGTAGGCCGACGGCAGCGTCACGATGTCGGTGAACCGGGCCAGCAGCGCCATGATGAGGAACGGGACGTAGGCGTTGAGCCCGGCCGCAGCCGACAGGCCCATCCCGGTCAGAGCAGCAAGCACGTGGGGTCCCCTCGAGGTCCGGGCGGCCCCGGGGCGGGGACGCTCTGCTGGAGAGGAACGCTACGCGCACCACCGGTCATCCCGCACGCTGCCTCGCACCTAGGATTGAGCCCCATGAAGGTCCTCTCCGCTGTCGCCTGGCCGTACGCCAACGGTCCTCGGCACCTCGGCCACGTGGCCGGGTTCGCCGTCCCGTCCGACGTCTTCAGCCGGTACATGCGGATGGCAGGCCACGACGTCCTCATGGTGAGCGGGTCCGACGAGCACGGCACCCCGATCCTCGTCCTGGCCGAGAAGGAGGGGACGACGGCGCGCGAGCTCGTCGACGCCAACCACGCGATCATCGCCGCAGAGCTGGCCGATCTCGGGTGCTCCTACGACCTCTACACCCGCACCACGACGGCGAACCACCACGCGGTCGCCCAACAGCTCTTCCTCCAGATCTGGCGCAACGGCTACATGGTCGAGCAGACCACCCGCGGGGCGGTCAGCCCGTCGACGGGGCGCACGCTGCCGGACCGCTACATCGAGGGGACCTGTCCGCTGTGCGGGTACGAGGAGGCCCGCGGCGACCAGTGCGACAACTGCGGCAACCAGCTCGACCCGACCGACCTGATCGACCCGCGCAGCCGGATCAACGGCGAGACGCCCCAGTTCGTGCAGACCCAGCACTTCCTCCTCGACCTGCCGGCGCTGGCCGACGCGCTGCGCGAGTGGCTCGAGGGCAGGGAGGCCTCGGGCACCTGGCGGCCCAACGTCATCCGCTTCAGCCTGAACATCCTCGACGACATCCGACCCCGGGCCATGACCCGGGACATCGACTGGGGGATCCCGGTGCCCTTGGACGGGTGGCGGGACAACCCGAACAAGCGGCTCTACGTATGGTTCGACGCCGTCGTGGGCTACCTGTCGGCGTCGATCGAGTGGGCCCGCCGCCTGGGCGACCCCGACCGGTGGCGGGACTGGTGGGTGGAGGGGGCGGCCGCCGAGGGGTCCGAGTCCTACTACTTCATGGGCAAGGACAACATCACCTTCCACTCCCAGATCTGGCCGGCCGAGCTGCTCGCCTATGCCGGTCGAGGGGCGAAGGGGGGTGAGCCGGGTGATCTCGGCGTGCTCAACCTGCCGACCGAGGTGGTCTCGAGCGAGTACCTCACGATGGAGGGCAAGCAGTTCTCCACCTCCCGGGGCTACGTCATCTACATCCGGGACGTGCTCGAGAAGTACGGACCCGACGCGATCCGGTACTTCATCTGCGCCGCCGGCCCGGAGAGCCAGGACGCGAACTTCACCTGGGCCGACTTCGTCCAGCGCAACAACTCCGAGCTGGTCGGCGGGTGGGGCAACCTCGTCAACCGGACGGCGGCGATGATCGCCAAGAACTTCGGCGAGATCCCGCAGCCGGGCCCGCTGGAGCCGGTCGACGAGGCGATCCGCGAGCGCACCCTCGCCGCCTTCGACGAGGTCGGCTCGCTCCTGGCGCGGCAGCGGGTCAAGGCCGCGACCGCCGCCGCGATGCGGGCGGTGGCCGAGGTGAACAAGTACGTCACCGACACCGAGCCCTTCCGGCTCAAGGGCGAGGACCAGCGCGAGCGGCTGGCCACCGTGCTGCACACACTCGTGCAGTGCGTGAGCGACCTCAACACGATCTTCGCGCCCTTCCTCCCGCACTCCGCGAACGTCATCCACGGGATCATCGGCGGCGAGGGCGACTTCATGCCGATGCCGGTGCTGCAGGATGTCGAGGGCCTCGACGAAGGCGACGAGGGGCGCACCTACCCGGTCGTGACGGGGGAGTACTCGAGCACCCCGTCCTGGCAGAGCCGCCCGGTCCGGGTCGGTGCCACGATCGCCAAACCGTCCCCGGTCTTCACCAAGCTCGACGAGTCGGTCGTGGAGGCCGAGCTGAGCCAGGCAGAGGACGGGTGAGCTCGCCAGTGCCCGAGCGCAGCCACGGCGACCCGGCACCGGCCCCCGACCCGCTGCCGGTCCCGGTCGTCGACAACCACACCCACCTGGACATCCACCGACCGGACCTGCCGTCCCCCCTTCGCTCCTCTGCCGAGGAGCCACTGCTCGGCGCGCTGCAGGTGGCCGCCTCGGTCGGGGTCGATCGGGTCGTCCAGGTCGGCTGCGACCTCGAGAGCGCACGCTGGACCGTCTCGATCCTCGACGAGCACCCCGCCGTCCTCGGTGCGGTGGCCCTGCACCCCAACGAGGCGCCGGTGCTGGCGGACGCGGGCCGGCTGGACGAGGCGCTCGCCGAGATCGAGGAGCTGGCGCGGCACCCCAGGGTGCGGGCGATCGGTGAGACCGGGCTGGACTACTACCGGACCGGCGAAGGGGGAAGAGCGGCGCAGCAGGAGTCGTTCCGCCGCCACATCCACCTGGCCCGCAGTGCCGGCAAGGCGCTGCAGATCCACGACCGGGACAGCCACGAGGACGTGCTGCGGATCCTCGCCGAGGAGGGCGCGCCGGAGCGGACGGTGCTGCACTGCTTCAGCGGCGATGTCGCCATGGCCCGCGAGTGCGTCGAGCGGGGGTACTACCTCTCGTTCGCGGGGACGGTGACCTTCAAGAACGCTCGTGGGCTGCGCGACGCGCTGGCGGTCACGCCGATCGAGCAGGTGCTCGTCGAGACCGACGCCCCGTACCTCACCCCGACACCGCACCGTGGCTCGGCCAACGCCCCCTATCTGCTGCCCCTCACGGTGCGACGCATGGCCGACGTCCTCGCGCTCGACGTCGCCACCCTGTGCGGCCAGCTGTCGGCGAACTCCGAGCGGGTCTACGGGGCGTGGTGACCCCGGCCGGTCACCCCGTCGTTACCAAAACTTGACCTTTCGCGGGTGAGCAGGCACCGTAGATGTCTGAACGCCGGGTCCGGTACCCCTGAATGCGCCCTGCTCCGTCGCCGTCGCAGCGCCCGCGAGGTCACTCGTGGGCGCTTCTCACGGCCGGAGGCCAGTGCGCTCCGGTGCCCGGGACGAACGACGAAAGACCACTCGTGACTTCAGTTGCAACCCGCCGTATCGCCCAGGCCGGTGTCGTCGGAGGACTCGTCCTCGGCGTCTCCGGCGTCGCCGTCATGGACAAGTCCGTCGCCCTTGACGTCGACGGCGAGAAGAGCTCGGCCCACGCCTTCGGCGGGACCGTCGAGGACGTCCTGGACAAACAGGGCATCGAGGTCGGCGAGCGCGACCAGGTGACGCCGGCGCTGGACACCCCGGTCGAGGACGGTCAGGAGATCGTCGTGCGGTACGCCCGCCAGCTGACGATCACCGTCGACGGCGAGAAGAAGACCTACTGGACCACCGCGACCACCGTCGGCGACGCGCTCGAGCAGCTCGGGCTGCGAGGCGAGGGCGCCATCCTCTCCGCCTCGCGCAGCCAGAGCCTGGGCCGGGACGGGCTGTCCTTCAGCATGACCACGCCGAAGGACGTCACCCTCGTGGTGGCGGGCAAGAAGTCCAAGGAGACGGTCAATGCGCTCAACGTCGGGCAGGCCCTCAAGGCGCTCGAGGTGAAGTTCGACAGCGACGACAAGATCGCGCCGGGCAAGTCCAAGCCGGTCACGGACGGCATGACCATCCGGGTCGACGAGATCGAGAAGAAGTCGGCCAAGAAGACCGAGGCCATCCCCTTCGAGACGGTCGTGAAGAAGGACGACTCGAAGGAGGTCGGGACGAGCACGGTGAGCCGGGAGGGCAAGGCCGGGTCGCGGACCGTCACCTACGAGGTGACCTCCAAGAACGGCAAGCAGGTCTCGCAGAAGCAGACCGGGTCCAAGGTCACCTCCGAGCCGGTCGCCAAGATCGTCGTCCAGGGGACCAAGCCCAAGCCCCAGCCGAAGCCGGCTCCCTCCTCCACCAAGAGCAGCTCGTCCTCGACCAAGAGCAGCTCGTCCTCGGCGAAGAGCAGCTCGTCCTCGACCAAGAGCAGCTCCTCCTCGGCGAAGAGCAGCACGCCCGCGCCGAAGAGCTCGAGCACCTCGAGCAAGCGCTCGTCGTCGAGCTCGAGCTCGTCCAGCTCCTCTGGCTCCGGGCTGAACCTGGCCCGGGCGGCGATGTGGGACCGGATCGCGCAGTGCGAGTCGACCGGCAACTGGTCGATCAACACCGGCAACGGGTACTACGGCGGCCTGCAGTTCAACATCGGCACCTGGCTGAGCGTCGGCGGCGGCGACTTCGCCTCGCGACCGGACCTGGCCAGCCGCGCGGAGCAGATCACCGTGGCCAACCGGCTCTACGCCCAGCGCGGCCTGCAGCCCTGGGGCTGCGCCCACGCGGCCTGACCGGCTACCCACCGAGCCCCCGGCGCCTTGAGCGTCCGGGGGCTCGGTCGTCCCGGCATAGGGTGCGGTCATGACCAGCGGGCAGGTGCAGCTCCTCGGCGCCACGGCGATCCGTGAGCTCGCCGAGCGGTACGACGTGCGCCCGACCAAGCAGTGGGGGCAGAACTTCGTCGTCGACGCCAACACCGTGCGGCGGATCGTGCGGGTGGCCGGCGTGCGCCCCTCGGACGTCGTGCTCGAGGTCGGCCCGGGGCTGGGATCGCTGACGCTGGCCATCCTCGAGCAGGCGGCGCGCGCCGTCGTGATCGAGGTCGACCCGACCCTGGCGGCGGCGTTGCCGGAGACGGTCGCGACGCTGGCCCCGACCCGGGCCGAGGACCTCGCGGTGGTCCAGGCGGACGCGCTGCGGGTCAGCGAGCTGCCCGGACCCGCGCCGACCGCCCTCGTGGCGAACCTGCCCTACAACGTGTCCGTGCCCGTGGTGCTGCACCTCCTCGAGACCTTCCCGAGCATCGAGCGGGTGCTTGTCATGGTCCAGCTCGAGGTCGCCGAGCGGCTCGCGGCCGCTCCGGGCAGCCGCACCTACGGGGTGCCCAGCGCCAAGGCGGCGTGGTACGGCGAGGTCACCCTCGCCGGCACCGTTGCGCGCAGCATCTTCTGGCCCGTGCCCAACGTCGACTCCGGCCTGGTCCGGATCGTGCGTCGTGATCCCCCGCAGACCTCGGCGTCTCGGACGGAGGTCTTCGCCTGCGTCGACGCCGCCTTCGCCCAACGACGCAAGACCCTGCGCGCCGCGCTCAAGGGCTGGGCGGGGTCCGCCGCAGCGGCCGAGGAGTGCCTGCGGGCTGCGGGGGTAGACCCCCAGGCGCGCGGCGAGCAGATCTCGATCGAAGGCTTCGCCGCGGTCGCCGCGGCCCGGTCTAGGGTGAGCGCATGACCTCGGTGCTGGAGACGACGGCCGCCGTCACCGCCCGGGCGCCGGCCAAGGTCAACCTCGAGCTCGGGGTCGGGCCGCTGCGCGACGACGGCTATCACACCCTCTCCACCGTCTACCAGGCCGTCGGGGTGCACGACGACGTCACGGCCGCGATCGCCGACGAGTGGGGGGTGAGCGTCCGGGGCCGAGACGCCGAGCTCGTCCCGACCGACGAGAGCAACCTCGCGCTGCGGGCGGCCCGCCTGCTCGCCGAGCGGGCCGGTGACGTCGAGCCGGTGCACCTGACGATCCACAAGGGCATCCCCGTCGCCGGGGGCATGGCCGGGGGGTCGGCCGATGCCGCGGCCGCGCTGATCGCCTGCGACGCCCTGTGGGGGAGCGGCCTGGGCAAGGACGAGCTCGAGCCGCTCGCCGCCCAGCTGGGCGCCGATGTCCCGTTCCTCCTGCACGGCGGCACCGCCGTCGGCTCCGGCCGCGGCGAGCTGATCAGCCCGGTGCTGGCGCGTGGCACCTACCACTGGGTCTTCGTCCCCACTGACTCCGAGGGGCTGTCCACCCCGCAGGTCTACCGGACCTTCGACGAGCTCAACGCCGCCCGCGAGATCGACGAGCCGCGACCGAGCCCGGACATGATGGCAGCCCTGCGCAACGGGGACGCCGAGGCGCTGGCGGCCGTGCTCTCCAACGACCTCCAGCCGGCCGCGATCCTCCTCCAGCCGCGGATCGACGAGATCATCGAGTCGGCGATGGGCTTCGGCGCGCTCGCCGCGATCGTCTCGGGGTCCGGGCCCACCGTCGCGCTCCTCGCCGATGGGCAGGAGGGCGCGATCGACCTCTCGGTGGCCCTGGCCGCATCGCGCACTGCCGAGGACATCCTGCGGGCATCGGGACCGGTCGCGGGCGCGCACGTCATCCCCGCCCCTCGCCTGACCTGATGAGCAACCTGCTGACCCTCGAGCGCGCTCACCTCGCGCTCGGCACGACCCGCGTCCTCGACGGCGTCACCGTCGGGATCAACGAGGGCGCCCGGATCGGTGTCGTCGGCCGCAACGGCGGCGGCAAGTCCACCCTCCTGCGGGTGATCGCCGGTGAGCTCGACCTCGACGACGGCCGCCTCACCCGGTCCGGGGCGACGACGGTCCGGCTGCTCTCCCAGGCCGACACGCTCGACCCTGCCGCGACGGTGGGTGAGGTCGTCCTCGGGGACCTGGCCGAGCACGAGTGGGCGGGTGACGCCCGGGTCCGAGGGGTGCTCGAGGGTCTTCTGGGCGGACAGGCAGCCGAAGGGGTGGGCGGCCTGGACGCGACCGTCGGTCCGCTGTCCGGCGGAGAGCGCCGACGGGTCGCCCTGGCGGCGGCCCTCGTCGAGGACGCCGACGTGCTCATGCTCGACGAGCCGACGAACCACATGGACGTCGAAGGGGTGGCCTGGCTGGCCGAGCACCTCGTGAGCCGCCGCACGCGCCGGGGGCAGGCGCTGGTCACGATCACCCACGACCGCTGGTTCCTCGACGCGGTGGCCGAGCGCACCTGGGAGGTCGTGGACGGTCGCGTGGAGCAGTACGAGGGCGGCTACGCCGCCTACGTCCTCGCCAAGGCCGAGCGCGAGCGGATCGCGGCGGTGACGGCCGAGCGCCGCAACAACCTGCTGCGCAAGGAGCTCGCCTGGCTGCGCCGGGGCCCGCCCGCGCGCACCAGCAAGCCGAAGTTCCGGATCGACGCCGCCAACGCGCTCATCGCCGACGAGCCACCCCTTCGCGACGAGGTCGACCTGGTCCGCTTCGCGTCTACCCGCCTGGGCAAGGACGTCATCGACCTGCACGACGCCTCGGTCGCCCTCGGCGATCGCCGGCTGCTGGACCGGGTGACCTGGCACCTGGCGCCGGGGGAGCGGATCGGGGTCGTGGGGGTCAACGGCGCCGGCAAGTCCACCCTGCTGCGGGTGATCGCGGGCGAGCGCGAGCTCGACTCGGGCAAGCGCAAGCAAGGCATCACGGTGCGCATCGGACACCTCAGCCAGGAGGTCTCCGAGCTCGACCGCCTCGCGCAGCGCCGGGTGATCGACGCGGTCGAGGAGGTCCGCAAGGTCACCCACCTGGGCCGCAAGGAGGTCACCGCCTCGCAGCTGGCCAAGCGGCTCGGCTTCTCCGGTGGCCGCCAGCAGACCCGGGTGGCCGACCTCTCCGGCGGCGAGCGACGCCGGCTGCAGATCCTGCGGATCCTCATGGACGAGCCCAACGTGCTGCTCCTCGACGAGCCGACCAACGACCTGGACATCGAGACCCTCACCCAGCTCGAGGACGTCCTCGACGGCTGGCCGGGGACGCTGCTCGTCGTCAGCCACGACCGGTACCTGCTGGAGCGGATCAGCGACCGCCAGGTCGCGGTGATGGGTGACGGCAGGGTCCGTGACCTGCCCGGTGGAGTGCCCGAGTACCTCCGGCTGCGGGAGCGGTCGAGCACGGGTGAGCGGGCGAAGGGGGAGCAGGCTGCCCTCCCGTCCTCCGGACCGCGCGACCAGGAGGCGAAGGGGGAGGCCGGCGGCCTCCCTTCGCCCTCGCCCGCGGAGGAACGAGAGGCACGCAAGACGATGGCGCGGGTGGAGAAGCAGCTCACCCGGCTCTCCGAGCGCGAGGCGCGCCTGCACGCGGACCTGGCCGCCGCGGCCGCGGGCGGCGAGGACCACCAGCGGCTGCAGGGTCTCGACGCGGACCTGCGTGCGCTGGTCGCCGAGCGGGAGGAGCTCGAGCTGGAGTGGCTGGAGGCGGGCGAGATCGTCGAGTGACCGCTCGGACATCGAACGACCCGCGCCCGACCCCGCGTGACGGTGAACTTAGGTAAGGCTATGCTCACCTCACTGTCATCGAGTGAAGGGGTTTGTCTGCCATGCACATCACCAGGACCACCCGAGGCGCGGTCCTCGTCTCCATCTGCGCGCTCGGCCTGACCGCCTGCGGCGGCGGCACTCAGTCCAGCGAGACGTCCGCCTCGGCCTCGTCGAGCGAGGGGACGGTGAGCATCGAGGACAACCACGGCACGCAGGAGGTGTCCACCCCGCCGACGTCGGTCGTCGCCACCGACAACCGCTCGTTCGAGACCCTCGACTCCTGGGGTGTCACGCTCACCGCCGCGCCGAAGCCGCTGGTCCCCGAGGGTCTGGGCTACCGCGAGGACGAGCAGGTCGTCGACCTCGGGCTGCACGTGGAGCCCGACCTCGAGGCCGTCGTCGCGGCCGAGCCGGACCTCATCGTCAACGGTCAGCGCTTCGCCTCCTACAAGGGCGACTTCGAGAAGCTCGTCCCCGACGCCACCATCGTCGAGCTCGACCCGCGCGAGGGTGAGCCCTTCGACGGCGAGCTGAAGCGGCAGACCACCGCCCTCGGCTCGATCTTCGGGAAGGACTCCGAGGCCGAGCAGCTCAACGGCGCGCTGGACGAGCAGATCGAGCGGGTCAAGGCCTCCTACGACAAGGGTCAGAAGGTCATGAGCGTGATCACCTCCGGCGGGGAGATCGGTTACGTCGCGCCGAGCAACGGGCGCACCCTCGGCCCGCTGTACGACATCTTCGGGTTCACCCCCGCGCTGGAGGTCCCTGAGGGCAGCGACGACCACCAGGGGGACGACATCTCCGTCGAGGCGATCGCGGGGTCCAAGCCCGACGTCATCCTCGTGATGGATCGTGACGCGGCCGTCGCCGCGGACGAGGAGGGCTACCAGCCCGCCAAGGAGGTCATCGAGAAGTCCGAGGCGCTGCAGGACGTCCCCGCGGTGAAGAACGGGCAGGTCTACTACATGCCGAACGACACCTACGTCAACGAGGGCATCCAGACCTACACCGAGTACTTCGCCACGATCGCCGACGGACTCGAGCAGGCGAGCTGATCACCCCTTCGTCCACCCTCGAGCAGACGGCCGACCCGCGCGCGCGGGCCGGCCGTCTGCTCGACGGTCCGCTCGTCCTCGCGAGCCTCGGCGTGGCCGGGCTGCTCGTGCTCTCCCTGCTCACCGGGGTCGTCGACGTCCTCGGGGACGACGAGCTCGGCGGGGCAATGCTCGAGCTGACCAGGGTGCCCCGCACGATCGCCCTCGTGCTCGCCGGGGCGGCGATGTCGATGTCGGGCCTGGTGATGCAGATGCTCACCCAGAACAGGTTCGTCGAGCCGACGACGGTCGGGACGACCGAGTGGGCCTCTCTCGGCCTACTGCTCATGATGCTGCTCTGGCCCACCTCGGGCCTGCTGCTGCGCATGGTGGGCGCGGTCGTCATGGCCTTCGTCGGGACGATGATCTTCTTCGCCTTCCTCTCCCGGGTGCGGCTGACCTCCTCGCTCGTCGTGCCGATCGTGGGCATCATGCTCGGCGCCGTCGTCGGGGCCGTGACGAGCTACATCGCGCTGGCCACCGACACCCTGCAGAGCCTGGGGATCTGGTTCGCCGGCAGCTTCACCTCCGTGATCAAGGGGCAGTACGAGGTGCTGTGGGTCGTCGCCGCGGTCGTCGTGGCCGTCTTCGTCGTCGCGGACCGCTTCACCGTGGCCGGGCTGGGCGAGGACATCGCGACCAACGTCGGCCTGAACTACCGGGCGGTGGTGCTGCTCGGGACCGCGCTCATCGCCGTGGCCACCGGTGTGGTGACCGTGGTGATCGGCAACCTGCCCTTCCTCGGGCTCATCGTGCCCAACATCGTCTCGATCTTCCGCGGCGACGACCTCCGCTCCAACCTGCCCTGGGTGTGCCTGCTCGGGGTCGCGATCGTCACGCTGTGCGACATCATCGGCCGCACGATCATCGCCCCCTTCGAGGTCCCGGTCTCTCTCATCCTCGGGATGGTCGGAGCGGCCGTCTTCATCGTCCTGCTGCTGCGCGGGAGGCGGCGTGGCTGAGCCGTCGCTGCGCAGGCCCCGGACCGTGGTGAGCGGGTCTGGCGCCTTCGCCTCCGAGCGGGACCGCCGCCGGTACACCGTCCTGATGACCGTCCTCGGGGTGACGGCCGTGGCTGTCGCCGCCGCGATGCTCGCCTGGGACAACCCCTTGCCGTACGGGACTCCCGGCTTCTGGCGGATCGCGGAGCTGCGAGCGACGAACCTCCTCGTCGTCGCGGTCGTCGTGATCTGCCAGGCCAGTGCGACGGTTGCCTTCCAGTCCGCGGCCACCAACCGGATCATCACGCCGTCGATCATGGGCTTCGAGGCGCTCTACGTCGCGATCAGCACCGCCGCGGTGTACGTCCTCGGGGTGGCCGGCGTCGCCGCGCTGCAGGGCCTGCCCCAGTTCGCGCTGACGGTCGCGGTCATGGTCGGCTTCGCCCTGATGCTCTACGGCTGGCTGCTCACCGGCCGGCGCGGCGACATGCAGGTGATGCTCCTTGTCGGCATCGTCCTCGGCGGCGGGCTGGGCTCGCTCAGCACCTTCATGCAGCGCCTGCTCACGCCGAGCGAGTTCGACGTGCTCACCGCGCGCCTCTTCGGCTCGGTCGCCAACGCCGACGCCGCCTACCTCCCGCTCGCGATCCCGCTCTGCCTGGTGGGCGCGGCGGCCCTGTGGTCGCGCAGCCGCCGGCTCAACCTGATCAGCCTCGGCCGCGAGGCGAGCACCAACCTGGGCCTGGTGCACCGGCGCGAGGTGATGATCATCCTCTTCCTCGTCTCGGTGCTCATGGCCACCTCGACCGCGCTCGTCGGCCCCCTGACCTTCCTCGGCTTCCTCGTCGCGATGCTCAGCTACCAGCTCGCGGGGACCTGGGACCACCGCTTCGTGCTGCCACTGGCCTGCCTGCTCGGCTTCGTCGTGCTCGGTGGCGCCTACGTCGTGCTCAAGCACGTCTTCTACGCCGAGGGGGCGGTCTCGATCATCATCGAGGTCGTCGGCGGCTCGGCCTTCCTCTACGTCATCCTCAAGAAGGGCGCGCTGTGATCGAGCTGACCCAGGTCCGCAAGGACTACACGAGCGAGGTGCGGATCGGGCCGGTGGACCTGAGCATCCAGGCCGGCGGGATCACCGCGCTCGTCGGCCCGAACGGTGCCGGCAAGTCCACCATGCTCACGATCATCGGCCGGCTGCTCGGCAGCGACGCCGGGACGACGACCATCGGCGGGCACGACATCGCCACCACCCCGTCGCGGGAGCTGGCGAAGGTGGTCTCGGTGCTGCGCCAGGAGAACCACTTCGTCGCCCGGCTCACGGTGCGTCAGCTCGTCGCCCTCGGCAGGTTCCCCCACAGCCGCGGCCGCCTGACCGTGGCCGACGAAGGGGTGATCGAGCGCTCGATCGAGTTCTTCGACCTGGGCGAGCTGCAGGGTCGCTACCTCGACGAGCTGTCCGGCGGCCAGCGTCAGCGGGCCTACGTCGCGATGGTGCTGTGCCAGGACACCGACTATGTGCTGCTGGACGAGCCGCTGAACAACCTCGACATGCGCCACTCGGTGCTCATGATGCAGCACCTGCGTCGTGCAGCCGACGAGCTCGGTCGCACGATCGTCGTCGTGCTGCACGACATCAACTTCGCCGCCCGCTACGCCGACCGGATCTGCGCGATGAAGGACGGCGCCGTCGTCGAGCACGGCAGCCCCGAGGAGATCCTGCGCGACGACGTGCTGACCGGCGTCTTCGAGACGCCTGTGACCTGCATCGACGCGCCCGGCGGCCGGGTGGCTGTCTACTTCTGATCCGGCTCCAGGGGCGCGAGGACGCGCCGGAGCAGGCGCGCCAGACCGGCCTGGTCCTCGCCGGAGAGGATCGCGAGGATCTCGCGCTCGCGGTCCAAGAGGTCCGAGAGCGCGGCGTCGACGACCTGGCGCCCGTCGTCGGTCAGGGTGACGAGGACCCCCCTTCGGTCGGTCGGCGAAGGGGAGCGGGCCACCCAGCCGCGCGCCACGAGGCGGTCGATCCGGTTGGTCATCGTCCCCGAGGTGACCAGAGTCGCCCGGACCAGCTCGCCGGGGGAGAGGGTGTAGGGCGGCCCGGTGCGGCGCAGCGTCGAGAGGACGTCGAACTCCCAGCCGTCGAGGTCGTGCTCGGCGAAGGTGCGTGACCGCTGCTGGTGGAGGCGGCGACCGAGTCGGGAGATGCGGGACATCACCTGCATCGGGTCCGGGTCGAGGTCGGGGCGCTCCCGGCGCCATGCCGCGACTACCTCGTCGACGTCGTCTCTCGGCTCGCCCACAGAGATCACCATAGCGACATCAAGTATCTTGATATCAAGACACTGGCGTCGTAGGCTGCGGCTGTCGCCGACGACGAAGGAGAGAGCGATGCCGAGCTGGGACCCGACGCAGTACGACAGGTTCGCCGACGAGCGCGCCCGGCCCTTCCGGGACCTCCTCCATCGCGTCGATGCGCAGCAGCCGCGCCTCGTGCTCGACCTCGGGTGCGGCAACGGCCGGCTCACGCTCGAGCTGGCCGCGCGGTGGCCCGATGCCCGGGTGGTCGGCGTCGACAGCAGCCCGGAGATGCTGGCGGCCGCGCGCGAGCGTCAGGGCAGCGATGCGGTGGAGTGGGTCGAGGCCGACCTCACGGACTGGCAGATCGCCGACCTCGATGCTGCTCCCGACGTCATCGTGAGCAACGCGACCCTGCAGTGGATCCCGATGCACCTCCCGCTGGTCCAACGCTGGCTCGACGCCCTTGCCCCCGGTGGCTGGTTCGCCATGCAGGTGCCGGGCAACTTCGAGTCGCCGACTCATGCGCTGATGCGCCAGGTGGCCGCTGAGCACCCGCGGCGTGCCGAGCTCGAGGCGGCGACGAAGCGCTTCGGCGCCGGCGAGCCGAGCACCTACCTGCAGATCCTCAGCGCGGCGGGCCTGGCCGTCGACGTGTGGGAGACCACCTACCTGCACGTGCTCGACCCCGACGCGGAGCAGGAGAACCCGGTGCTGGAGTGGGTCTCCGGCACCGGCCTGCGCTCGGTGCTCGACCTGCTCACCGACGACCAGGAGCGGGCGGTCTTCCTCGCCGACTACGGCGACCGGGTCGCGCAGGCCTACCCGCGCACCGCGGCCGGGGTCATCCTGCCTTTCCGCCGGGTCTTCGCCGTCGGGCACAAGCCGTCGTGAGCGTCGTCGGGCTGCACCACGTGCAGATCGCCTGCCCGGCGGGCAGCGAGGAGGAGCTGCGCGGCTTCTACGGAGGCGTCCTCGGCCTGCCCGAGATCCCCAAGCCGCCGGTTCTCGCCGTCCGCGGTGGCGTCTGGTTCGCCTCCGGTGCCCAGGAGCTGCACTGCGGGGTGGAGACCCCCTTCGCCCCCGCCCGCAAGGCCCACCCGTGCCTGCTCGTGGAGCAGATCGAGGAGACGGCCCGGCTGGTGGCACAGGCCGGGGGAGAGGTGCGGTGGGACGACGCGATCCTCGGCGTGCGCCGCTTCCACACCGACGACACGGTCGGCAACCGCGTCGAGGTCCAGCAGGTGTGAGGCCGGCGCGGCGGCCCTGACTGGGCGCGCCCGATCCCTTGAGAGTGCTGACGGTGACTCGCGGGTAGAACGACACGAGTGCGGCGCCGGAGTGCTGGAGCGCCGAGATCTCGGCGGTCGGAACAGGGCAGCCGGGCACTTGTGTCGTCCGGCCCGCGACGCTTCGGCCGGCACCGGCGCGCCTCGACGCCGGCGTGAGTCGGCCCCAGGGTGAACTACCCTGGTCGGGCCGTCGGCCGCGAGCAGCATCGGCGGCGTTCCCCGGTTGGTCTGCCGGCAGGGCCCGCCTGACTTTGAATCAGGACAAGCGACGTAGGTTCGACTCCTACCCGGGGAGCCACGGGCGAAGGGGGTGCGAGTCCGGGCATCGCGACCGGGCGCCACCGGCCGGTATGGTGGCGAGGTCTCGCGCAGCGGGACATCCGCCGCACCGCCAGACCTGGGAGCCCCACGCCGTGAGTGATGCCCGCCCCGCCGCCGTCATCGTCCTCGCCGCCGGCGAGGGCACCCGGATGAAGAGCAAGACCCCCAAGGTGCTGCACCGCATCGGTGGCGACACCCTGCTCGGGCATGCGCTGCGCGCGGCGAAGGGGGCGGACGCCGCCTCCACCGTCGTCGTCATCCGGCACCAGCGCGAACGGGTGGCGGCCTTCATCGACGAGCGCAACGCCGAGGCAAACGCGCCGGTCCTCGTCGCGGACCAGGACGAGGTCAAGGGCACCGGCCGGGCCGCGGAGTGCGGGCTGTCCGCGCTGCCGGCCGACCTCACCGGCACGGTCGTGGTCACCATGGGTGACGTCCCGCTGCTCACCGCCGAGACGGTGAGCGAGCTGACCGCACGCCACGAGCACGCCGGCGCGGCGGTCACCGTCATCACCTCGGTCCTGGAGAACCCGAAGTCCTACGGCCGGGTCATCCGCGATGCCGACGGTGACGTCGAGCGCATCGTCGAGGTCAAGGACGCGACCGAGAGCGAGCGCGCGGTCCGCGAGATCAACTCCGGCATCTACGCCTTCGATGCCGCCGTGCTGCGCCGCGAGCTGGCCAACGTCGGCACCGACAACGCCCAGGGCGAGAAGTACCTCACCGACGTGCTCGCCCTCGCCCGCGCCGCCGGCGGCCGGGTGTCCGCGCACGTCCTCGACGACCTCTGGCAGACCGAGGGGGTCAACGACCGCGCGCAGCTCGCCGACCTCGGCCGCGAGCTCAACGCCCGGACCTGCCGCCGCCACATGCAGGCCGGGGTGACCATCGTCGACCCCGCCACCACCTGGATCGACGTCGACGTGAGCATCGGCGCCGACACGACGATCCTGCCCGGCACCCAGCTGCTCGGCGCGACGAGCATCGGCGAGGACGCGGTCATCGGCCCCGAGGTCACCCTCACCGACTGCGAGGTCGGCGACGGGGCGAGTATCAAGCGGGCCGAGGCCCACCTCGCCGTCATCGGCGCGGGCGCGACCGTGGGCCCCTACTCCTACCTGCGCCCGGGCACCGAGCTGGGGGCGAAGGGGAAGATCGGCGGCTTCGTCGAGACCAAGAACGCCCGGATCGGCGAGGGCGCCAAGGTCCCGCACCTCACCTACTGCGGGGACGCGGTGATCGGTGAGGGCGCGAACATCGGCGCCGGGACGATCTTCGCCAACTACGACGGGGTGACCAAGGGCCGCACGAACGTCGGCAGGCACTCCTTCGTCGGCTCCAACTCCGTCCTCGTCGCCCCGGTCGACATCGCCGACGGCGCCTACGTCGCCGCCGGATCGGCCATCACCTCGGCGGTCGATCCGGGACAGATCGCCATCGCCCGCGGGCAGCAGCGCAATGTCGACGGCTGGGTCGACCGGCGCCGCGCGGGTACCGCGACCGCCGACGCGGCTCACGCCGCAGCGCAGACCGCCCGGGCCGACCGGTCCGCCGACCAGACCGGGCCCGCCTCCACCCCTTCGCCGAACACTCCCAGCTGACCCAGACCGGACCCGAGCAGAAGGACACCATGGCCGACAAGGGCGCCCGCACGAGCATCTCGAAGAAGACGAAGAAGAACCTCATGGTCTTCTCCGGGCGAGCGCACCCCGCACTCGCTGAGGAGGTCGCCGAGCAGCTCGGCACCCAGCTCGTCCCCACGAGCGCGTACGACTTCGCCAACGGTGAGATCTACGTGCGCTACGAGGAGTCGGTGCGTGGCTCGGACGCCTTCGTCATGCAGAGCCACACCGCGCCGATCAACGAGGCGATCGTCGAGCACCTCATCATGATCGACGCGCTCAAGCGGGCCTCGGCCAAGCGGATCACCGTGGTCATGCCGTTCTACGGCTACGCCCGGCAGGACAAGAAGCACCGCGGCCGCGAGCCGATCTCGGCCCGGCTCATCGCCGACCTCTTCCGCACCGCGGGCGCCGACCGGCTCATCACCGTCGACCTGCACACCGACCAGATCCAGGGCTTCTTCGACGGCCCGGTCGACCACCTCATGGCCCGCCCCCTGCTTGCCGACTACGTCCGGGAGAAGTACGGCGACCGCGAGCTCGCGGTGGTCTCGCCCGACGCCGGGCGGATCAAGGTCGCCGAGCAGTGGTCGGCGCACCTCGGCGGTGTGCCGCTGGCCTTCATCCACAAGACCCGCGACATCAACCGGCCCAACGAGACTGCGGCCAACCGGGTCGTCGGCGAGGTCGAGGGCCGGATGTGCGTGCTCGTCGACGACATGATCGACACCGCGGGCACGATCACCAAGGCCGCCGACGCGATCATGGCCGAGGGCGCGGCCGGGGTGATCATCGCCGCGACGCACGCGATCTTCTCCGGTCCCGCGATCGAGCGGATGGAGGCCTGCGCGGCCGAGGAGATCATCGTGACCAACACCCTCCCGCTCGGGCCGGAGCACGACTTCGAGGGCCTGACCGTGCTCTCGATCGCACCGCTGGTCTCCGCGGCGATCAAGGAGGTCTTCGAGGACGGCTCGGTCACCTCCCTCTTCGGCGGCCGCGCCTGAGCGCAGGCCACCCGGAGAGACGGAGTGGGGCGAAGGGGGAGTCAGTCGCCCTGCCGGGCGCGGTACGCCGCAGCCGCCAGACGGTTGCCGCAACCGGAGTCGCAGTAGCGGCGGGACCGGTTGCGGGAGAGGTCGACGACCACCCCTTCGCAGTCATCCGCAGCGCAGATCCGGATGCGGTCGAGCTCGTCGCTGCGCACCACGTCGACGAAGGCCATCGCCGCCTCGACCTGCATCCGCTGGGCGATCGGGGCGTCGCGCTCGGTGGCGTGGATGTGCCAGCCGTAGTCGCCGTGAGTGACGAGCTGGGGTGCGGCGTCCCCCGAGCGCAGCAGCTCGTTGACCAGGGCCGCGACCCTCGCGGCGTCGGGAGCGGCGAGCCAGAGCTCGCGCAGCCGCGGGCGCAGTGCGCGGACCTCGGTCAGCTCGGCCTCGTCGCTGTCGACCCGTCCCGTCCACATCCAGGAGGCGACGTAGTCGGCGAGGGCAGGCACGGAGGTCAGGTCGTCCTCCCCGCCGGGGGAGCACTGCGGCAGGGTGTTGACCAGCGCCGCCGCGCCCTGGAGGGCATCGTTGGTGTCATGGGCAAAGGTCATGTTGACTCCTGACGCCGGGTCGCTCTATCGTCATCGGTGTCATTGTAGTTCACTGATGACGACCCTTTCCCGAACGCATCTGTGAGGAGGCGCCATGACTCAGCGCAGCTCGACCCCCTTCGCCCTCGGCCTGCTCGTGGCCCTGCTCTCCGCGGCATCCTTCGGGTCCTCGGGCACCTTCGGCGCCGCCCTCCTCGCGACCGGCTGGAGCCCAGGCGCGATCGTCACCGCCCGGATCACCGGCGGCGCCCTGCTCATGCTGCTCCCGGCCCTGTATGCCCTGCGCGGGCGGTGGTACCTCCTGCGGCGCAATGCCCGGACGGTCGTGTTCTACGGGCTGCTGGCCGTGGCCGGCTGCCAGCTCGCCTACTTCTCCGCGGTGCAGCACCTCTCCGTCGGCGTCGCGCTGCTGCTGGAGTACCTCGCCCCGGTGCTGCTCGTCGGCTGGATGTGGGCCCGCCACGGTCGGCGCCCGACCGCGCTGACGCTCGGCGGTGTGCTCGCGGCACTCGTCGGTCTCGGCCTCGTGCTCGACGTCACCTCCGGTGCCCGGATCGCCCCGGCCGGGCTGTTCTTCGGCCTGCTCAGCGCCATCGGGCTGATGTCCTACTTCCTGCTCTCCGCCGACGGTGAGGACGCCCTGCCCCCGATCGCCTACGCCGGGTTCGGGCTGGCGGTCGGTGCCGTGACGCTCGTCGTGTCCGGGCTCGTCGGGGTGCTGCCGATGACCGCGAACGCCGCCGACGTCGTCCTGGCCGGCTGGCAGGCGCCCTGGTGGGTGGCGATCGTCGAGCTGGCCGTGGTCGCTGCCGCCGCCGCGTACGCGCTGGGCGTCGCCTCGGTGCGGATGCTCGGCGTGACCCTGTCCTCCTTCGTCGGGCTGAGCGAGGTCCTCTTCGCGGTGATCTTCGCCTGGGTGCTCGTCGGCCAGGCGCTCGCCCCGGTCCAGGTCCTCGGCGGCCTGGCGATCCTGCTCGGCGTGATCCTCGTCAAGGTGGGTGAGTCCCGGCTGGTCACCGCTGCCGCAGGCGCTCAGCCGGCTGAGCTGGTGCCGGACGCCCCCGCAGCCCCGGCGGGCGCCCCCCTCGAGGACGGTTTGGGCAAGGCGACGACGGTCCACTAGCATCGTCGGGTTGCCTCGGCGAGGGGCGGCCGCCACGGCCGTCCGTGATCGACGCGGTGGACCTCACGTCAGCTGATGCGTTGTGGCCCATGCGTCCGCACGCCCACGCCCGAGGCCACCGCACACGAAGCCCCTGATATCGCCGGCCCGGATCGGGTCGCGCAGACCGAGGAGAGAGTCATGGCTGACGCCATCCGCATCGAGGCCGAGCGCCGCACCGAGTTCGGCAAGGGCGCCGCGCGCCGCATCCGTCGCGCCGACAAGATCCCCGCCGTGATGTACGGCCACGGCGGCGACCCGCAGCACATCACCCTGCCGGGCCACGACACGATGATGGCGCTCAAGCACGTCAACGCCTTCCTCGCGATCGTCATCGACGGCAAGGAGGAGTTCGCCCTCGCCAAGGACGTCCAGCGCGCGATCCTCAAGCCGTGGATCGAGCACGTCGACCTCGTCGTCGTGAAGAAGGGCGAGAAGGTCACGGTCGACGTCCCCGTCCACGTCGAGGGCGAGGCCGGTCCGGAGACGATCGTCACCGTCGACAACCAGACCCTCGAGGTCGAGGCCGACGTCATCAACATCCCCGAGTCGCTCGTCGTCTCCGTCGAGGGCATGGAGGCCGGCACCCAGATCCACGCCTCCGACGTCGAGATGCCCGAGGGATCGAGCCTGGTCAGCGACCCCGAGCTGCTCGTGGTCAACATCACCGAGCAGATCTCCGAGGAGGCCCTGGAGGCCGAGCTCGCCGAGGCCGAGGCCGAGGTCGGCATCGAGCAGGACGAGTCCGAGGACGCCGAGAGCGGCGAGGCCGAGGGCGACGCCGAGTCCGGCGAGGCTGCCGAGGGCGACTCGGAGGAGAAGTCCGAGGACGTGTGAGTCACGCGGCCGGCTGGCCGCGATGCACAGACGCTCTAGCGAAGGCGGGGTCGACCAGGCGGTCGGCCCCGCCTTCGTCGGGTGCGGTGGCGACGTGAGAATCTGTCCGGCGTGAGTGAGGACACCTGGCTGGTCGTCGGCCTGGGCAACCCGGGCCCGCGGTACGAGGGCAACCGGCACAACGTCGGCGCGATGGTCGCCCTGGAGCTGGCGCGCCGGGCCGGGGTGAGCCTGCGGGCGCACAAGGCGGGCGCGCGCGCCGAGTCGCTTCGTCTCGGCGGCGCTCAGGGGACGCCGGGGGCCCGAGCGGTCGTGGCGGTCCCGACGTCGTACATGAACGTCTCCGGGGGCCCGGTCAAGGCGCTCGCCTCGTTCTTCTCCGTCTCGACCGAGCAGCTCGTCGTCGTCCACGACGAGCTGGACATTCCCTTCGGTGAGGTCCGGCTCAAGCGCGGAGGTGGCGAAGGGGGCCACAACGGCCTGCGCTCGATCAGCAGCTCCTTCGGGACGAAGGACTACCTCCGGGTGCGGGTGGGGATCGGACGCCCGCCGGGGCGGATGGACCCGGCCGACTTCGTGCTGCGGGACTTCGCAAAGACCGAGCGGGAGGAGCTGCCTTTCCTGCTCGACACGGCGGCCGACGCGGTCGAGCTCGTCGTCGAGCGCGGCCTCACCGACGCCCAGCAGGTCGTGCACGCCCCCCGCGGCTGAAGGCGGTCAACGGTGAGCACTTCCTTATCCGTGCAGCACATGCACCTGCTGCACGGACAAGGAAGTGCTGCATGCAGCAGCTTGGTCAGGCGCCACCCTTGAGCTGCTGCAGGCGTGCCTCGATCTCGGCGTCGTGGCTGTGGTCCTCGAGCTCGGCGAACTGGTCCTCCAGCGTCGTCGCCTGTGCCTCCGCGCGGCCCTTGGCCATCGCCTCCTGGCGCTTGATCTTGTCCTCGAAACGGCCTAGCTCACTGGTCGGGTCCATGACGTCGATCGAGCTCATCGCGCCCTGCACGGTCTCCTGCGCCTCGGCGGCGCGGGCCCGGGCGACGAGCTGGTCGCGGCGGGACTTCAGGTCCTCGAGCTTGGTGCGCATCTGGGTCAGGCCGCTCTTGAGCGTCTCGACGGTCTCGTTCTGCGAGGCGATCCGCGGCTCCGCGGCCTGGACGTCCTGCTCGAACTGGATCTGACGCTGCAGCGCCACCCGGGCGAGGTTGTCGAACTTCTCCGCACCCGCGGTGTCTCCACCGGAGCGCATCTCGTCGGCCTTGCGGGAGGCGGCCTCGGCCTTGCGCCCCCACTCGGTCGCAGCCTGGCGGTCCTCCTGGAGGTCGGCCTCGGCGAGGCGGGTGTTGGCGATGGTCTGGGCCACCGCCTCCTCGGCCTCGGCGATCGAGTTGGTGTAGTCCCGGACGAGCTGGTCGAGCATCTTCTCGGGGTCCTCGGCACGGTCGAGGAGGGAGTTGATGTTGGCCTTGGCGAGCTGGGCCACGCGGCCGAGGAGGGTCTGCTTCTGGGTCATCGTCGTGCCTTTCGGTTCGATGGTGCGAAGGGAGGTGAGCTACCGGGTACCTGCCGTGGCAGGTGCGAAGGGAGCGGGGGTGCGGTTGGGTACCTGTCTTGGCAGGTGCGTAGCGGGCGGGAGCGGCGAGCGGGTCAGAAGCGACCACCCCCACCGAAGCCGCCGCCACCGAAACCGCCCCCGCCGAAGCCTCCACCGAAGCCACCGGAGCTGCCGCCCCAGCCGCCTCCGCGGCCGCCTCCGCCGAAGCCGCCGCTGAGGATGCCGCCGAGGATGATCGAGGCGGGGTCCAGGCCGTGGCTGGCGCTGCGCCTGCCGTAGCTGCGCCCGGTCCAGTCGTCGATGTCGTTCTGGCTGCGGCGCAGCGCCTGCTCGCCGAGCCGCTCGGCCTCGGCGAGCTCGGCCTCTGCCTGCTCGCTGGCGCCGCTCGCGGCGGCCTGCTCGGCGCGGGAGAAGTGCTCCCACGCCTGGGCCATGTCCATCCGCGCCTCACGGGTCACCGCGCCCCGGTGGCGGCTGATCGTGCTGTCGATCGACTGCAGCCGGGTCCGCACCATCGTCGTCCGCTGGCCGATCCGCTCCTGCACCCGCCGGCGCTGCTCATCGGCCTCTCGGTGCGGGTCCAGCGCGGTGTCGAGGTCGTGCTCGGCTCGCTGCAGAGCCGAGAGCGCCGCCAGCGGGTCGCCGCCCGAGCGTGCCGAGGTGCCCTGCTCGATCGCTGCACGCGCGGCGGTCAAGGCGCTCGTGGTGAGCTGGTCGGTGGCCCCGAGACGCTCGGCGTCGGCGATGTCGGAGCTGATCGAGGCCAGCGCACGGTCGAGCAGAGGCCCGGCCTGGGCCAAGGTGTCCTTGGCCGTCGTGACCTCGTCCAGAGCCCGACTGGCCTGGCCGATCGCGTCCTCGGCGGCACGGGCGGCGGCGACGGCGGCGGGGCGGTTGTCGCCGTCGGCGAGATGAGCCCGGCCGCGATCGATCAGCTCACGGGCAGAGGCGGTGAGGTTGCGAGCCTCGTCGACGTTGCGCGAGACCGTCGTGAGGGCCTCGGGGGAGTGCATGGCACTCAGCCCGGAGAGCTCCTGCTCGGCCACCGGGATGCGCTGCTCGACCTCGCCGGCGCGGGTCTGGAGCTCGGCGAGGAGCTGCGGGACCCGTGACTGCAGGTCCCGCATGCGGGCGAACTCGGCCTCCTGCGCGTCCAGCTCGTCGTCGGCCTGGGTGGCCAGCGCGAGGATCTGCTCGAGGTGGGCCCTCTGTGCGCTCTCGTCGAGCGAGCCGCCACGGACGCCGTCGTCCAGCTGGCGCTGGATGCCGAACGCCTGGGACGCCTTCGCGCGGGCCGCCGTCAGCGTCTCCTGGAACCGCAGCGTCGCCTGCGTGCCGAACTGCGCCTGGGCGAAGGTCAGTTCCTCCTCCGACGCCCGGATGGCGTTGTCCAGGTCGACCAGCGCGGTGCTCGCGCGGGTCCGCAGGGCCTCGAGCGGCTCCCGCTGCCCGGGACCGTCGCCACCGGCGTGCGCCTCGCGCGAGCCCTTCCGCGAGCGGCGGGCCAGGAGCATCCCCCCGCCGGCCAGGGCGCCGACCCCGACCAGGCCGGCGACCGGTAGCCAACCCGGGACCTCGGCCCCACCCACCTCGAGCCCGCTGCCGGTCAGCGCGTCGGAGTATCCCTGTGCCGCCCCGGATACCGCGCCGGCCCAGTCGTCATCGGCCAGCGCCGGCTCGATGTAGTCGCTGCGCACGCTGGCGTCGTCGTCGGCGCTCAGCCCCGACTCCTCCGTCGCCCAGGTGCCGTAGCGGCGGTCCTGCACAGCCACGGCGAGGAGGACGTCGTCGCCGCCCATGCCGGACCTCTCGAAGGTCTCCTGCGCCCACGTCTCACCGTCCGCGCCGTCGAAGCTGTCGACGTAGACGACGAAGAGCTGCACCCCGGCCTCGCGGGCCGCCGAGAGGTCGTCCCGGAGGCTTCCCGTGTCACCGAGCACACCGGCCTCGTCGGTGATCTGGTCGGCGACGTTCATCGGCTCGGCGGCCGGTGCTCCGCGCAACGATGGCGACGACGCCGACCATGCCGCTGCCGGCGAGGCAGCAGCCGCAGGCACGGACAGGCCGCTGACGGCCAGGACGGCTGCCACCGCCCCGCCACGGATCACCCGCTCAGCTCGACCAGGCACCGGTGTCGCCCCCTTCGCCGTCACGGCCGCAGGTCTGCAGCCTCCCCAGGTGACCTTGCCACACCCGCGCCGCGGCGGGGGCACAGGCAGCTGATCGACCTCGTCACGAGCTCGGTCAGCCGGCCGCAGCCGGGGCGTAGAGGTGGGGCGCCTGCTCGCGCAGCTCGGCGTCGAGAGCCGGGGCCAGGCTGCGCACGTAGGTCGCAGAGAGGTGGTCGTCGTCGCGATAGGTGACGATGTTGCCGATGACCGCCGGACAGACCTGGTCCGGGCAGTAGTAGCCGCTCAGGTCGATGTGCCCGACACCCTCGGGCGGTTCGGCCAGCTCGCCCCAGGGGTTGGTCTCGGCCAGGACCAGCCGGCCGGGCTCGTGCCGCGCGATGTCGCAGTCGGACGGGTGGCCCGCCGCGGCGAGGCAGTCGCCCATGTGCTCCGGGCGGCGGGGGTTGTCCCGCAGGGTCACCACCGGGATGTCTCGCTCGCGCAGCGCGGCGATCTGGTCGAGGAAGCCGAGCGGGGTGCTCTCCGGGCTCACCCGCGTCGTCGTCCCGATGGTGACCACCAGGTCGGGGTCGAGGCCGTCCAGGACGTCGATGATCTCGTCGTTCCAGGCCACGCAGGTTGCGCTCACGTTGGCCGGGTCACGCGGCGGCGGGTACTGACCATCGTTCGTCGTGAGCTGGCACCCGGCCTTCTCGACGACGAGGAGCCGCCAGCCGTGCTCGCCTGCCAGCGAGCGCAGGGCGGGTGCCCACTGGGCCCCGTGCGAGCCGCCGGTCGCGACGACCACGGGCAGGTCCGACGCTCCGGGCGAGCCGGCGGGGTGCTCCGGGTCGTCGCAGACCAGCACCTCCTCGGTGCCCGACCCTTTGGCGCGCTGCCGGCAGGGCATCGGGTCGTGCTCTGGCAGGTCCTCGGCGAGCAGCTCCACGCTCGGGAGCGGGTCGACGTCGGATGGTGCCTGGACCGGCTGCGCCGGGCCGAGCACACGGCCCCCTGGGTAGCGCGTGGGATCGAGGTGTCCCAGCTCCGCGAGCTCTGCGACGCGGCGCTCCTCGCGCTCTGCCACCAGGGCGTGGGCCGTGCCCGCGCCGACGGCGATCACGCTCACGCCGGCCACGACGGCGAGGGTGGGGCGGGGAGTGAGCCATGAGGTCACCGGGCGCTCGAGCAGCCGGTTGGTCAGCCACGCCAGCACGGTCGAGACGAGCAGCAGCGCGACGGCCGCCGGCAACGAGATCCGGTCGCGGCCGGTCCCGACCAGCCAGAGCACGAGGAGCGGCCAGTGCCAGAGGTAGAGGGAGTAGGAGACGTCCCCGATCCACTGCAGCGCGCGGGTCTGCAGCAGCTCCGTAACACCCCAGCGCGCCGGGTGCTCCGCAAGCATCACGAGGACGAAGCCGAGGACCGGCCACCATGCCCACGGTCCGGGGAAGAGTGCGCCGCCGTCCAGGACGAAGCCGCAGCTGACGATCAGACCGAGGCCGAGCCACCCGGCGACCGGCCGCACCGCTCGGGGCAGCAGGGCAGGTGAGACGAGGGCCAGGAGCGCGCCGGCCCCGAGCTCCCACAGGCGGGTGCCGGTGTGGAGGTAGGCGCGGGCCTGGTCGCTGCCGTGCATCTGGACCGCGAGGAGGGAGGACGCCGCGATGACCGCGGCGGTGACGAGGACCATCGCCGCGCGCGGCTGGACCCTGAGTGCGCGCGCCGCAGCGACGGTGAGCATCGTGAGCAGCGGCCACAGCAGGTAGAACTGGCCCTGGACCGACAGCGACCAGATGTGCTGGAACGGGCTGGTCGCCGGGCCCGCCGCGGCGTACTCGAGCTGGTTGGTGATGAGCTCCCAGTTCTCCTGGTAGAGCAGCGAGGCGGCCGCCTCGCGCAGCAGGGCGACGTGGCGACCTGGGGGAAGCAGCGCCAGGCCGGCGGCGGTGACGGTGGCCACGACGAGCGCCAGCGGCGGCAGCAACCGGCGGGCGAGCCGTCCGAGGTAGCGCACCGGGTCGATCAGCCCGTCGTTCTCTGCAGCCTCGCGCAGCAGCATGCCGGTGAAGAGGAATCCCGACACGGCGAGGAAGACATCGATCCCGCCGGACACCCGGCCGCCACCGAAGAGGTGGAACAGGACGACGAGGGCGATCGCCAACCCGCGCAGGCCGTGCAGCTCGGGGCGATAGCGGCGCTCGGGCACGCCCTTCGCCATACCTGCACCTTTCGCTCGCCTGCAGCCATCACCTCCGCACCGGGTGCAGAGCTCTGGGGGCAGCTCTCGGGCCTCCGTCGAGCGGGGCTGCGCACCGGGCGGCTGGGCCCGAGGTGAGAGACTGCACCTCGGCATGAACGAGACCCTGGAACCCTTGCGCACCGCTGTCGCCGAGATGGACGTCGTCCGTCGACTCGGTGAACACCTCGTGACGACGGACGAGCTGGACATCAGCCTGCCCCCGGGATTGCGCGCGCCGGTGATCTCGCTCCTGCGTCGCCCCGCCGACCCGGCGGCGAAGGGGGTGAGCCCCCTCCTTGTCGTGACCTCGACCGCGCGGGAGGCCGACGACGTCGCCACCGCCCTGCGCTGCCTCCTCTCGGAGAGCGAGGTCGTCACCTTCCCGAGCTGGGAGACCCTGCCGCACGAGCGGCTCAGCCCCCGCAGCGACACCGTCGGTCGGCGGCTCGCCGTGCTGCGCCGCCTGGCCCATCCCGACCCGACCGATCCCGAGCACGGCGAGATCGGGGTCGTCGTCGCCTCCGTGCGCGCCGTGCTGCAGCCGCTCGTCGCCGGCCTGGGTGACCTGGCTCCGGTCAGCCTCTCGGCGGGGGAGGAGCGCGAGCTCACCGAGGTGGCCGAGGCGCTCGCGGCCGCGGCGTACGTGCGCACCGACCTCGTGCAGCGGCGGGGGGAGTTCGCCGTGCGCGGTGGCATCCTCGACGTCTTCCCGCCGACGGAGGAGCACCCGCTGCGGGTGGACTTCTTCGGCGACACCGTCGAGTCGGTGCGCCACTTCGCCGTCGCCGACCAGCGCAGCCTCGGCGAGGCCCACTCCGTCTGGGCCCCACCCTGCCGCGAGGTGCTGCTCACCGACTCCGTGCGCCGCCGCGCCGCCGAGCTGGCCGAGCAGCTGCCCGGGGTCTCGGACATGCTGCACAAGGTCGCCGAGGGCATCGCTGTCGAGGGCATGGAGTCCCTCGCGCCGGCCCTCGTGGACGGGATGGAGTCGCTGCTCGACGTCCTGCCCGACGGGAGCCGGGTCACGGTCGTCGACCCCGAGCGGGTGCGCTCGCGGGCGCACGACCTCGTCTCGACGAGCGAGGAGTTCCTCCAGGCCAGCTGGGCCAATGCCGCTGCCGGCAACGCGGTGCCCGTCGACCTCGAGTCGGTGCTCGGCACCGCCTCGCACTGGACCCTCGCCCACGCACGGGACCACGCGCTCGAGCTCGGCCACGGCTGGTGGACGCTCACCCCCTTCGCCGTGGACCCGGACCTCGCCACCGAGGAGGGCCGGCTCGACGACGCCGCGGACCACGACCACGTCGCCCTGCACGTCCCCGCGGTCGAGCCGCCGCGCTTCCGCGGCAGCACCGAGCAGGCCGTCGCCCAGGTCAAGGAGTGGCACGAGGCCGGGTGGCGGGTGCTCATCGCGACCGACGGCGCCGGTCTCGCCGACCGGGTCAGCGAGGTGCTCGCCGACCACGACGTGCCGAGCCGTCACTCCGGCGAGCTGACCCCGGACGCGGTCTCGGTCGTCGTCGCCCCCCTCGGCACCGGCTTCGTCGCCGAGGAGGACCGTCTGGTCGCCCTCGCCGAGGCCGATCTGCTCGGCACGAGCAGCACCGTCGGCTCCACCCGGGACATGCGGCGGATGCCGTCGCGACGCCGCAACCAGGTCGACCCGCTCCAGCTCAGCCCTGGCGACTTCGTCGTGCACGAGCAGCATGGCGTTGGCGCCTTCGTCGAGATGATCCAGCGCACCGTCTCCGGCGCCACCCGTGAGTACCTCGTGCTCGAGTACGCCCCGAGCAAGCGAGGCCAGCCCGGCGACCGGCTCTTCGTGCCCACCGACCAGCTCGACCAGGTCACCCGCTACGTCGGCGGAGAGACCCCGACCCTGAGCCGGATGGGTGGGAGCGACTGGGCGAAGACGAAGTCGCGGGCGCGCAAGTTCGTCAAGCAGATCGCCGCCGAGCTGATCCGCCTCTACAGCGCCCGGATGGCGACCAAGGGCCACGCCTTCGCCCCCGACACCCCCTGGCAGCGCGAGCTCGAGGACGCCTTCGCCCACATCGAGACCCCCGACCAGCTGAGCAGCATCGACGAGGTCAAGGCCGACATGGAGCGAGCGGTGCCGATGGACCGGCTCGTCTGCGGTGACGTCGGCTACGGCAAGACCGAGATCGCGGTGCGGGCGGCCTTCAAGGCGATCCAGGACGGCAAGCAGGTCGCCGTGCTCGTCCCGACGACCCTCCTCGTCCAGCAGCACCTCAGCACCTTCTCCGAGCGCTACGCCGGCTTCCCGGTCACCGTCCGCGCGCTCAGCAGGTTCCAGACCGAGAAGGAGGCCAAGGAGGTCGTCGCCGGCCTCGCCGACGGCAGCATCGACCTCGTCATCGGCACCCACCGCCTGCTCGGGTCGGAGGTGAAGTTCAAGGACCTCGGGCTGGTCGTCATCGACGAGGAGCAGCGCTTCGGTGTCGAGCACAAGGAGCAGCTCAAGGCGATGCGCACCGCTGTCGACGTCCTCGCGATGTCGGCCACCCCGATCCCGCGCACCCTGGAGATGGCGGTCACCGGCATCCGCGAGATGTCCACGCTCGCGACCCCGCCGGAGGAGCGTCACCCGGTGCTCACCTTCGTCGGGCCGGCCGAGGACAAGCAGGTCGCCGCCGCCCTCCGGCGCGAGCTGATGCGCGAGGGGCAGGTCTTCTACATCCACAACAACGTCTCGACCATCGAGCGGACCGCCGCGCACCTGCGCGAGCTCGTGCCCGAGGCACGCATCGAGACCGCCCACGGCAAGATGGGCGAGCACCGCCTCGAGCAGGTCGTGCTCGACTTCTGGGAGCGCCGCGTCGACGTGCTCGTGTGCACCACCATCGTCGAGACGGGGCTGGACATCTCCAACGCCAACACCCTCATCCTCGACCGCGCCGACAAGCTCGGCCTCTCCCAGCTGCACCAGCTGCGCGGCCGGGTCGGGCGCGGTCGAGAGCGGGCCTACGCGTACTTCCTCTACCCGCCGGACAAGCCGCTCACCGAGACCGCGCACGACCGGCTGCAGACCATCGCGGCCAACACCGACCTTGGCTCCGGCATGCAGGTCGCGATGAAGGACCTCGAGATCCGCGGCGCGGGCAACCTCCTCGGCGGCGAGCAGTCCGGTCACATCGCGGGTGTCGGGTTCGACCTCTACGTCCGGATGGTCGGCGACGCCGTCGCCGACTTCAAGGGCGAAGGGGACTCGGCGCCGGCCGAGGTGAAGATCGAGCTGCCGGTCGACGCCCACCTGCCGCACGACTACATCCCCGGCGAGCGGCTCCGGCTCGAGGCCTACACCAAGCTGGCCGCAGCGGCGTCCGACACCGACGTCGACGAGGTCGTCGCCGAGCTCACCGACCGCTACGGGCCGCCCCCCGAGACAGTGCTGGGCCTGGTCTCGGTCGCTCGCCTGCGCATCGTCGTGCGGCGCGCCGGGCTGAGCGAGGTCGTCGCGCAGGGCCAGCAGGTGCGCTTCGCCCCGGTCACGCTGCGCGAGTCCCAGCAGCTGCGCCTCTCTCGCGTCTACCCGCGCTCGCTTTACAAGGAAGGCACCCAGACCGTGCTCGTCCCCAAGCCCACCACTGCTCGGATCGGCGGGGCCCCCCTTCGCGACCAGGCGGTCCTGGACTGGGCCGCCGAGCTGATCCGTTCGGTGATCCTGGACGAGGTGGGGGACACTGGGGGAGCGGCCCTCACCTCTGCTACCGGAAGGACACCCTCGTGACCGGACGCAACCGTCTCGCCACCATCTCCTTGGCGCTCGCCACCGGCCTCGGCCTCGCGGGGTGCGCCGGCGCCGGCGGCGATCGCCCCGAGTCCCTCGGGCAGACCTCACCGCGCGAGCCCGCGGCGACCGTCGACGACTTCACCGTGAGCGTGGGTGACGTGCAGTCGGCGACGAAGGCGTCGAACGAGTTCATCGCCAAGCAGGGCGGTCAGTCCACCCTGACCACCTCCGACGTGCTCGGCACCCTGATGTTCGCCCCGCAGATCCTCGAGACGGCCCAGGACGCCGGGCTCTCGGTGCCGTCGGCGAAGACGGTGCAGCAGGCCCTGGGCCAGCTCGAGATCGACAGCTCGGTCGGTGCCGTGGAGTTCATCCGCGCCCAGTCGGTGCGCGAGCAGATGTCGCCCGAGCAGCTGGCGAGCGTCTCGGAGGAGCTCGACGACGCCGACATCTCGGTCAACCCCCGGTACGGCTCCTTCGACCCGGCGAAGGGGTTGCAGGACTCCCAGCCCGACTGGCTCGCCCCCGTCGAGCAGGACGACGCCCCCGGGTCGTGACCGGCGAGGTCCACCTCCTCACCGCCAGCCCGCGGGTCGCAGCGGGACTGCTCAGCGCGACCGCCTGGCGGCGCCTCGCCACCGCCCGCACCCGCCTCGCCCGGCTCGCGGACGAGCCCCTCGCCGCGGCGGTGCAGGCCGCGGGTCACCCGGTTGTCGAGGTCGGTGACCTCAGCGACGCGGAGGTGGTCCAGCGCCTTCGCGCGGCCGCCGCCGAGGGCGACGTCGTCTGGCTCTGCGACGGCGATGCGACCCTGGTGAGCCAGGCCTGCCGCGATGCGCTGCTGCCCGTCGCCCCCCTCGCCGGCAGCTGGGACCTGCCCGGCGCCCACCTCCTCGACGCGGTCGCCGTGATGGACCGCCTGCGCAGCCCCGGCGGCTGCCCCTGGGACGCCGAGCAGACCCACGAGACCCTCGCCCCGTACGCGGTCGAGGAGGCGGGCGAGGTCGCCGAGGCGATCGCGGGCCTCGCGGACGGGTCGCATCGCTACGAGGACCTCAAGGAAGAGCTGGGAGACCTGCTGCTCCAGGTGCTCTTCAACGCTCGGGTCGCCGCCGAGGGCAGCCACCCGGCTGCCCACGGGCGGACCGAGGCCGACACCCCCTTCGCCATCGACGACGTCGCCGACACCCTCGTGGCCAAGCTGGTCCGCCGGCACCCGCACGTCTACAGCGGGTCGAGCGCCTCGACCCCGGAGGAGGTCGAGGCGCAGTGGGCGGCGATCAAGGCGGACGAACGCACTGACCGAGCCCATCGGCGGCGTGCTGCGAATAGCGGTCACGCGCGGTCGTCAACTAACGAGTGATCAAGGAGTTCAGTGTGCGAGTCGTAGTCATCGGTGACGTCAGCAAGTCCGGGAACTACCACCTCGGAGATGAGGCCATGACAGAGGTGGCGATCACCCAGCTGAAGCAACGCGGCGCAGATGTCACCCTCGTCTCCGGCGACCCTCAGCTGTCGGCGGAGCACTACGCAACCGCGACCGTGCCACGGCTGGGCCTGCGGGGTGTTCCCCGGCCGAAGAAGCTGAGGTTGATGAAGGCGCTCGAGAATGGACTGCGGGGAGAGGGCGAGGTCCCAGAGTCGATGCGATCGGCAGTAGACGCTGTAAGTAGCGCCGACGCCGTGGTTATCGCTGGGGGTGGCAACCTGAACTCGTCGGGTGAGCACCACCTTTTCGATCGCCTGGCGCTATCGCGCATCGCGGCCTTCCATGAGGTCCCGCTGTACGTCTCCAGCCAGTCGGTCGGGCCACACCTGTCGACGCAGGATCGAGAGATTGTCAAGGAGATCGCCGACCGAGCTGTGGTCTTCGGAGTTCGTGAACGCACATCCGCCCAGCTGATGAGAACACTTGTTGCGCGTCCCGAGGCGGTCGTGCTCACCTACGACGACGCGGTCCTCATCCCGCAAACCGATTCGACGGTACCGGAGGTGGATGTCTCCTTGCCGTCCAGGTTCGTCATAGGCAGTTTCACAGTCCACCCCGGTGCGACTCTGATGCGTCCGCAGGAGTACTACAGGACGATCGCCACGGCTCTGGACCACATCGTGGCCAGCTGTGATGTCGACATCGTCCTGGCGCCCCATACAGGGGCCCTTGGTGCCCGTGACCGCCAGGATCAGGACTGCCAAGGTCACGCGCACATTAGTAATCTCATGACGAGCTCCCGGGTTCACGAACTTCCGGTCCTCTCGGCAGCGCAGGTGGCGCGGGTGACCTCTGCGGCCGAGTTCACAGTGTCCACCCGATACCACCCGCTCGTCTTCGGCCCAGCGGTCGGCGTTCCCGCCATCGGTCTGGTGACCAGCCATTACTCGATGATCCGGATGCGCGGCGCTCTTGAGCACTTCGGCATGAGCACGTTCGCAGTCCCCTTCGAGGGCTGGAACGGAGTGTTCGGTCAGAAGCTCGTGGACGAGTTGATGGATGATCGCGCCCAGCTCAGCGCACATCTGAAGGAGGCTGGTCAGGCGGCGGGGCGTCACCAGGTGCAGTGGTGGGACGGCATCGTCGCCAGCATCCACGGCACCGGAGATGTCATGACCGAGGACGTTCCGATCACGACGCAGCCCTACCGGTGGGGGACGGCTCAAGATCAGGAGGCATTAGCGGTCTTCACCGGCGTCCACGACGCCTTGAACCGAACCCGGCAGAACTTGACGCTGGAGGTGAAGGAGCGGCGACGCGATCATAAGGCCATGGCGCAGACAGTTCTTCAGCTGAGCCGCAAGGGCGAACAGTTGGAGGACAGGTGCGACCGGCTCCAGCGGGAACTCGAGAAGAGCAAGAAGGACGCGTCAAGCGCGCAGCGTTCGTTGCAACGGCAGATCGAGGAGATCCGGAAGAAGCAGCGCCTCCCCGGAGCCGCGATGAGAGACCAGGCGCGGCTCAGGATTCGCAGCTGGCGCGACAAGAGAGCGTAGGACACGAGTGGCAGGCCGGGCGGTGGGCGCCGCCAGGTGCCGGATGCGATGGACTGCGCTACCCGCGAGTAAGGTCGTGCTCGGGACAGGAGGGCAGGCATGACCCAGCACGTGAGCGAGTGGGCAGGTACTCGGACCTCGGCGGCGGACCCCGCACCTGCCCTTCGGTGGGAGCGACCAGTCCGGGGTGGGGAGGTACAAGGGCGTCGCCGGTCTTCGGTCCTTCACCAACGCCACGTCGGTCGTCCTCGACAAGGACAGCGCCAGCATCGAGGCCAGCTGGTTTCCCTACACGCGCACGAAGTACGACCTCTTCATCAGGAAGATGGAGGCCTGGTTCTCCGACGGCCCTATCCGCCTACCCCGGTTCGGGGTCCTGGTGCCCTCCCCCTTCGCACCTGCCAAGGCTCGTACCCATTCCCTCCCGGGCGGTGACCCGATCAGGTCCTCGCCACCGCCGCGCGTCGGTCGGCGGAACCGGCCTGCACCCCGGATAGCCTCGGCTCTAGGCTCGAGGGGAGGCATCGACCTTCGCCTCCCCCTTCGTCCACCCGACAGGAGTGACACCACGTGGCCACCATCGAAGCCATCGGCGCCCGCGAGATCCTGGACTCGCGCGGCAACCCCACGATCGAGGTCGAGGTCGCGCTCGACGACGGCACGATCGCCCGCGCGGCGGTCCCCTCAGGAGCCTCCACCGGCGCCTTCGAGGCGGTAGAGCGCCGCGACGGCGACAAGAAGCGCTACCTCGGCAAGGGCGTGCAGGACGCGGTCCGGGCGGTCGAGGACGACCTTACGCCGCAGCTCGTCGGGTTCGAGGCGAGCGATCAGCGCCTCGTCGACGGCGAGATGTTGAGCATCGACGGCACCGACAACAAGGGCACGATCGGCGCCAACGCCATCCTCGGCGTCTCCCTCGCCGTCGCCAAGGCCGCCGCCGACTCCGCCGGTCTGCCCCTCTTCCGCTACGTCGGTGGCCCCAACGCGCACCTGCTGCCCGTGCCGATGATGAACATCCTCAACGGCGGCAGCCACGCCGACTCCAACGTCGACATCCAGGAGTTCATGATCGCCCCGATCGGCGCCGACTCCTTCCGGGAGGCGCTGCGCTGGGGCACCGAGGTCTACCACTCGCTCAAGGCGGTGCTCAAGGACAAGGGCCTGTCCACCGGCCTCGGCGACGAGGGCGGCTTCGCGCCCAACCTCGGCTCCAACCGCGAGGCGCTCGACCTCATCATCGAGGCGATCAAGAAGGCCGGCTACCAGCCCGGCTCCGAGATCGCCCTGGCCCTCGACGTCGCCGCCAGCGAGTTCTGCGACAAGGGCAAGTACACCTTCGAGGGCAAGAAGAAGTCGGCCAAGCAGATGGTCGACTACTACGCCGAGCTCGTCGCGGACTACCCGCTCGTCTCGATCGAGGACCCGCTCGACGAGGACGACTGGAAGGGCTGGGCGCAGATCACCGAGCAGCTCGGCGAGCAGGTCCAGCTCGTCGGCGACGACCTCTTCGTCACCAACCCGCAGCGACTGCAGCGCGGTATCGACGAGGGGTGCGGCAACGCCCTGCTCGTCAAGGTCAACCAGATCGGCTCGCTCACCGAGACCCTCGACGCCGTCGCGCTCGCCCAGACCAACGGCTTCCGCTGCATGATGAGCCACCGCTCCGGCGAGACCGAGGACGTGACGATCGCCGACCTGGCCGTCGCGACGAGCTGCGGTCAGATCAAGACCGGCGCGCCGGCCCGCTCCGAGCGCGTCGCGAAGTACAACCAGCTCCTGCGGATCGAGGAGGAGCTCGACGATGCCGCGACCTACGCGGGGGCGGGCGCCTTCCCGAGGTTCTCGGCGCGCTGATGACCCCTCCGACGCAGCGACGCCCCGCCACCCGGCGAGCCCCCGGCTCGCGACCGCCCGGCCGCAAGGCCACGGCGGGGCGGTCGCGTGCGTCGGGTCGCCCCCTTCGCCCGTCCACGACGAAGGGGGCCGCCACCCGGCCGCGGATGACCCCGCAGCGGTGGATCGGGCTGTGCTGCGTCGTCGTGCTGCTGGGGATGATGCTCGTGCCGGCGTCGATGAGCTATCTCGAGCAGCGCTCCCGGATCGCAGCGCTGCGCGAGGACGTCGCCACCCAGGAGCAGGCGGTCGCCGACCTCAAGCGCGAGAAGGAGCTGTGGGCCACCGACGAGTACGTCGAGGCCCAGGCCCGGGAGCGGCTGAAGTTCGTCAAGGTCGGTGACAAGGCGTACACGGTCATCGACGCCGATCCCGGTGAGGACGACGCGATCGACCCGCAGACCGGGGCCGCGACCGGTGAGCCCGCCGGGCCGTGGTACGAGCGCCTGAGTGCCTCGCTCGAGGCCGCCGACGCCCGTCCGGCCCAGCCCTGATGCCCCCGCTCGACGAGCACGGCAACGACCTGGCCCGGATCACGCCCGACGACGTCGCCTGGGTCAGTCGTCAGCTCGGCCGCCCTGCACGCGCCGCCGTCGAGGTGGCGGCGCGGTGTCCCTGCGGCTGCCCCGCCGTCGTGCGCACCATGCCCCGCCTGCCCGGAGGGACGCCCTTCCCGACGAGCTTCTACGCCACCTGCCCGCGGCTCACCGGTGCCATCTCGACCCTGGAGAGCGAAGGGGTGATGGCCCGGATGAGCGAGCGGCTCGCCACCGACGAGGAGTGGGCGGCCGCCTACCGCTCGGCGCACGAGGACTACCTGAGGCGGCGGGCCGAGCTGGGCGAGGTTCCCGAGATCGAGGGCATCTCCGCCGGGGGGATGCCGACCCGGGTCAAGTGCCTGCACGTCCTCGTCGCCCACTCCCTCGCCGTGGGCCCGGGGGTGAACCTGCCAGGTGACGAGGCTCTGGCCATGCTGCCGCGGTGGTGGCAGGACGGCTGCTGCGAGGCGACGGAGGAAGGACAACGATGAGGGTCGGAGCGATCGACTGCGGGACCAACTCGATCCGTCTGCTCGTCGCAGACGTGCCGGAAGACGCGGCCGAGGTCGGCTCGTTGGCCGACGTCGTGCGGCGCACCGAGGTGGTGCGGCTCGGGCAGGGGGTGGACCAGACCGGGCGGCTGGACCCCGAGGCGCTGGAGCGCACGCTGCGGGTGGCCGCCGAGTACGCGCAGACCTGCCAGGCCGAAGGGGTGAGCGCGGTCCGCTTCGTCGCGACGTCGGCGAGCCGTGACGCGTCGAACGCCGACGAGTTCTTCGACGGGGTGCGCTCGGCCTTCGCCGAGCACGGTCTCGAGGTGGCCCCCGAGGTGATCTCTGGCGACGAGGAGGCCGATCTGGCCTTCGCGGGAGCGACGAGCGGGCTGGGTGAGCTGGGCATCGACGGGCCGGTGCTCGTCGTCGACATCGGCGGGGGGTCCACCGAGCTGGTCCGCGGCACGGACGCGGTGGCCGAGCGGGTCTCGCTCGACATCGGGTCGGTCCGGCTCACCGAACGGCACCTGCGCTCGGACCCGCCGACCACCGAGGAGGTCGAGGGGGCGCGCTGGGACATCGCCACCGCGCTGGACCACGCCGAGACCCGGGTCGGGCTGGGCTCGGTCTCCGCGGTGGTCGGTCTCGCCGGCTCGGTCGCGACGGTGACCGCCCACGCCTTCGGGCTGCGCAGCTACGACCACGACCAGATCCATCTCGCCCGGATGACCCCCGCCGACGTGCTCCACTGGGCGGCGGACCTGCTCGTGACCGACCGGGACGCCCGGGCGGCGCTGCCGTACATGCACCCCGGGCGCGTCGACGTCATCGGCGCGGGGGCGCTCATCTGGCACGAAACCATTGCCCGGGTCGCCGAGGTCAACGGACCCGACCTGCCGGTCATCACCAGCGAGAAGGACATCCTCGACGGCATCGCCTTCTCCGCCGCCGCCCACGCCGTGGCCGGCGACTGACCCCCTTCGCCCGGCCGTTCCGCGCAAAGCGTCGCGGCTCCACAAGACCCAGCTGGCTGGGTTTCGTGGCCGGCCAGGGCTGTGAATAACCCAGGAGGGCGAAGGGGGGAGAGCCGCCACAGTGGTCCCATGGAGGAGTTCCGCGACGCCTTGGCGGCTCGAGCGATCAACAGCGTGCTCATGACCAGCGACGCCGAGGAGGTAGGTCTGAGCAGGTTCGACCTCGGTCCGCACGCCAACGAGCTGGGCATCCGGCGTGTGGTTCGTGGAGCGTGGACGACCACCACCGAGGCGAACCCCGAGACCTGGCACCTCATCCGTGCGATAGCGCTCATGCGCCGTCAGGTCGGTGAAATCGGTGCGCACGGGCACACTGCCCTCCTGGTCCACGGGCTTCCTGTGGTGCGGGCAGGGCTCGACCGGGTTCATCTCTACAGTCCCCGCGCCTCCGCGACTCGACGGCGGGCGGATTACTCGGTGTGGGCCGGTTCGCACCCGCTTGAGCAGGTCATGAGGCACGACCTGCTCACCACTGCCGAGTCGACCGTCGGGGTCGCCGCCGCCATCGTGTGGTCCGGGGTGACGGGTAACCCATCGACGGCTCTGGTCGCAGCCGACGCGGCGCTTCGCCGGCGACTGGTCACCGAGGCTGATCTCGCCGTCGCCGCCAAAGCCCTGCCGCGCGGCGTCCGCGGAGTATCCGCAGTACGCGCGGCCGTGGCGCAGGCGGACAGTCGGCGTGAGTCACCGGGTGAGTCCCTGACAGCCCTGGTGTGCCAGCAGCTGGGCTTCGCCCTTCGTCCTCAGGTGGAAATCGGACCGTACCGGGTCGACTTCCTCATCGAGGGGACCAATGTGATCGTCGAATTCGACGGAGCGCTCAAGTACGACGACCGCGCGGCGCTTGTCCGGGAGAAGCGGCGGGAGGACGACCTCCGAGCCCGGGGGTATGTGGTCGTCCGCCTGATGTGGGACGACCTGCGCCAGCCGGCGGTCGTGGCGGAAAAGCTCCGCCGGGCCCTCATGGTCGCTGCCTGACCCCCTTCGCCCTAGGTCTGGTTGCGGCCCTGTTGCTCCACAACGCCCAGCTGGCTGGGTCTTGTGGACCTGGCTGGGTCTCGAAGGCCAGCCAGGTCCACGAAACCCAGCCGGCTGGGTTTCGTGGGTCGAGGCCTACGCTGGTCGGGCCCCCGTAGCCCAACTGGAAGAGGCCGGCGACTTAAACTCGCCAACGGTGCGGGTTCGACTCCCGTCGGGGGCACCGCCGAGGTCGTGCCACGATGGGCGCTATGCAGATGGCCAACCACATCACCGAGCTCATCGGGGACACCCCGCTCGTGCGGCTCAGCCGAGTCGTCCCGGAGGGCGCTGGTCTCGTCGCCGCCAAGGTCGAGTACCTCAACCCCGGGGGGTCGGTGAAGGACCGGATCGCGGTGAAGATGATCGACGCCGCCGAGGCTTCTGGGGAGCTGCAGCCCGGCGGCACCATCGTCGAGCCGACGTCGGGCAACACCGGGGTGGGACTGGCCCTGGTGGCCCAGCAGCGTGGCTACCGCTGCGTCTTCGTCTGCCCCGACAAGGTCGGCCAGGACAAGATCGACGTGCTGCGCGCCTACGGGGCCGAGGTCGTCGTGACCCCCACGTCCGTCCCGCCGGACCACCCGGACAGCTACTACTCGGTCTCGGACCGCATCGCCGCGCAGACCCCGGGCGGCTGGAAGCCGAACCAGTACGAGAACCAGAACGGCCCGGCCAGCCACTACGAGAGCACCGGCCCGGAGATCTGGGAGCAGAGCGAAGGGGAGATCACTCACCTCGTCGCCGGCGTCGGTACCGGCGGGACGATCACCGGGACCGGTCGCTACCTCAAGGAGGTCTCGCAGGGTCGGGTCAGGGTGGTCGGAGTCGACCCGGAGGGCAGCGTGTACTCCGGTGGCACCGGCCGCCCGTACCTCGTCGAGGGCGTCGGTGAGGACATGTGGCCCGGCGCGTATGACCCGAGCGTGCCCGACGAGGTGATCGCGGTGAGCGACGCCGAAGCCTTCGCGATGACGCGTCGGCTCGCGCTCGAGGAGGGCCTGCTCGTCGGCGGCTCCTGCGGCATGGCGGTCGTCGGGGCGCTGCGGGTGGCCCAGCGCGAGCCCGACGCGAAGATCGTCGTCATCCTCCCCGACGGAGGCCGGGGCTACCTCGGCAAGATCTTCGACGACACCTGGATGGCGTCCTACGGCTTCACCACCGGCGACGGCGACTCGACCACCGTCGCGGATGTCCTCCGGGCGAAGGGGGGAGAGATGCCCACCCTGGTGCACACCCACCCGAGCGAGACCATCCGCGACGCCATCGAGATCCTGCGCGAGTACGGCGTCTCCCAGATGCCGGTCGTCGGTGCCGAGCCGCCGGTGATGCTCGGCGAGGTGGCGGGCGCGGTCACGGAGCGGGACCTGCTCGCGAAGGTCTTCTCGGGGCAGGCCTCCCTGGCCGACCCGGTGAGCAAGCACATGAGCGACCCGCTGCCGCAGATCGGCGTCGGGGAGGCGTCGGCCGACGCGGTGAGCGCGCTGGAGGAGCACGACGCCCTGCTCGCCGTCGACGGCGGCAAGCCGGTCGGCGTGCTGACCCGGGCAGACCTGCTCGGGCACGTCTTCGACCGTGCCCAGACCACCGGAGCGAAGGGCTGAGACATGGGTGAGCGCAAGAACGCCGCCGACGCGCGCGCGAGCCAGGGCTTCTCCACCAGGGCGATCCACGCCGGCTACGAGCCGGACCCCCTGACCGGCGCGGTCAACGTGCCGATCTACGCCAGCTCCACCTTCGCCCAGGACGGCGTCGGCGGGCTGCGGGGCGGCTTCGAGTACGCCCGGACCGGCAACCCGACCCGGCAGGCCCTCGAGGGCAACGCCGCCTCCATCGAAGGGGGGACCTACGGCCGCGCCTTCGCCTCCGGCATGGCCGCGACCGACGCGCTGCTGCGGGCCTCCCTTCGCCCCGGGGACCACCTCGTCATCCCCGACGATGCCTATGGAGGCACCTTCCGGCTCATCGACAAGGTGTTCTCCCAGTGGGGGATCGAGCACACGCCGGCGCCGGTGGACGACCCCGAGGCGATCCGTGCGGCGATGCGGCCGCAGACCCGGCTGGTGTGGCTGGAGACCCCGACCAACCCGCTGCTGAACATCGGTGACATCGAGGCCGTGGCCGAGGTCGCCCACGCGGGAGGGGCGCGGCTGGTCGTCGACAACACCTTCGCCAGCCCGTACCTGCAGCAGCCGCTCAGCCTGGGCGCCGACGTCGTGCTGCACTCGGCGACGAAGTACCTCGGCGGGCACAGCGACGTCGTAGGCGGCCTGCTCGTCACCGACGACGAGGAGCTCGACGCCGACGTCGCCTTCTTGCAGAACGGGTCCGGCGGCGTGCCCGGGCCCTTCGACGCCTATCTCGTGATGCGCGGGATCAAGACCCTCGGCGTGCGGATGGAGCGGCACTGCGACAACGCCGAGGCCGTGGTAGACCTGCTCGCCGGGCGGCCCGAGGTGGCCACCGTGATCTACCCGGGCCTGCCCGAGCACCCGGGGCACGAGGTCGCGGCGCGCCAGATGCGCCGCTTCGGCGGGATGATCTCGATCCGGATGGCCGGTGGCCGGGCCGCAGCGGAGCGGCTGTGTGCCCGCACCGAGATCTTCACCCTGGCCGAGTCGCTGGGCGGCATCGAGGCGCTCATCGAGCACCCGGGCGCGATGACCCATGCCTCGACCGCCGGCTCGATGCTCGAGGTGCCCGACGACCTCGTGCGCCTCTCGGTGGGGATCGAGGACGCCGCCGACCTCATCGCCGACCTCGAGCAGGCGCTCGACGGCATCTAGGCGACCTCGGCCCCCGGCATACATCGGTATGGCGGGGCGTTGACGTGTGCGAACCCTAGAATGGGCTCGACCTACCCCGGACCCCAAGAAAGAGGCCCGAGATGACCAACCCGATCCTCAGCCGTGTCGAGGACGACGCCCGCAACGGCTACGTCGGCTTCCGTGACACCGCGTCCACCCCCCAGGGCGGGTTCCAGCAGACCCAGACCCAGGGCTACGGGCAGGCGCAGGGCTACGGCCAGACCGCCCCGCAGCCGGGCTACGGGCACCCCCAGCCCGGCTTCCCGCAGCAGGGCGGGCCGGTCGGCGGCTTCGGCGGTGACGGGGGTGGGGGCGGTCGCAGCGTCACCCTCGACGACGTCCTCATGAAGACGGGAGCGCTCTTCGCGCTGCTTCTCGCCGTCGCCGTGCCGAGCTGGCTGCTCACGCCGGCCATCGGCCCGGTGCTGTGGGGCGTCGGTCTCGTCGGGACCCTCGGCATCATGCTCTTCCTGATGTTCAAGAAGACGGTGAGCGTCCCGCTGATCATCGCCTTCACCGTCTTCGAGGGCATGTTCGTCGGCGCGATCAGCGCGACGTACTCCAACATCTTCGACAGCGCGGCGGGCGGCCAGACCGGCAGCATCTTCGAGGGCATCGTCGTCCAGGCGGTGCTGGCGACCGTGTGCGTCTTCGGCGCGATGCTCTTCCTCTACCGCAGCGGCCTGGTCAAGGTGACCCAGAAGTTCCGGGCCGTCGTCGGCATGATGACCCTCGGGTACTTCGTCTTCGCGCTGATCAACCTCGGCTACATGGTCTTCTTCGACGGCAGCCCCTTCGGCTTCGGCGGCACCGGCATCGTCGGCATCGGCATCTCGGTCTTCGCCACCGGCCTGGCCGCGGTCAACCTCATGCTCGACTTCGACTCGATCGACATGGCGATCCGCACCGGTGCGCCGGAGAAGTACTCCTGGCAGCTCGCCTTCGGCCTCATGGTCACCGTGGTGTGGCTCTACCTCGAGATCCTGCGACTGCTCGCCCGGCTGCGCAGCGAGTAACCCTCGACGTGCGCCCCTCGCCGGTCCCGCAGGACGTGGCGACCGAGCTCGACCGCGCGACCCGGCGGTGGCAGCAGCTGCCGCTGGATCGCGCGGTCGCTGCGTGTCCGGGGGTCCACGCCCTGCTGGCCGACCTCGTCGGCGAGCCGGTTCCCGACCTCGGCCCCGCGGTCGTCATCGACCAGCTGCGGGCGATCGTCTTCGAGATCTACGACGACCCAGGCGAAGGGAGGGTGCCGGACCTCGCCAACCGGCTCACCTCCCTTCGCCTCTCCTGGTCCCAATTATCGGGTTGAGGGGGTTCTTGCACCTTTACCCGACGACCAACCTCGGGTGAAGGTGATACAAGTCCCTGGACCCGATGACTGAGTCGTCAGGCGGAGGGTTCGGCGCTGCGGCGGCGCAGCATCGCCCAGCGGCCCCGCGGGCCGGTGTTGCGTCCCTCGACGGTCGCGCCGCTGACCTCGGTGCCGGGGGTGGCCACGGCGCGCCCGGCGGCGTCGGCGACCGATCCCACCCCTTCGCCGCGGGCCGCCTCCGGCTCGGTATCGGCCACCGCCCCGTCCGGCCAGGCGTCCAGCGCCGCCGCGACCGACGGCAGCAGGGCGCTGGCCACCCGGGCATACCCGGCCGCCGAGGGGTGGAAGCGGTCCTTGCTGAACATCTCGGCCGGGCTCGCCTCGAACTCCGGACCGAGCAGGTCACCCATCGACACGCTGCGTCCACCCGCCTCGACGACCGCGACGGTCTGCGCGGCGGCGAGCTCACGGCTCCACCGGCGCAGCAGCACGTTGAGGGGGAAGGGGATCGGCTCGACCGTCCCGAGGTCCGGGCAGGTCGCGACGACGACCGGGATGTCGAGGGTGCGCAGGTAGCGCACGGTGCGCTCGAGGTGCTTCACCGCGGTGGACCGGTCGATGCGGTGAGTCACGTCGTTGCCGCCGATGAGGATCACTGCGACATCGGCGTCGTCCACCCGGGCCAGCGCCCGCGAGAGCTGCGCGGGCAGGTCGCTGGACTCGGCGCCGATGACCGCCTCGTTGGTCAGCTGGACCGGGCGGCCCATGATCGCCGCCAGGCCGGTCGAGAGGATCGCCCCGATCGTCTGGTAGCGGGTCTCGGCCCCCAGGCCGGCAGCCGTGGAGTCCCCGAGGACCATGAGCTGGACCGGGGTACCGGGGGCTGCCCCGTACTGGCCGTCATCGTCCGGCGCCCCCTCGAAGGGATCTCCGACGAGCCACCGGGCGATCCGCCCTTCGGCCTGGATCAGGCCGTAGCCGAGCCCCGCGAGCGCACCGGCGGTGAGCCCGGCGGCTCCGGTCACCGTCGCCGTGCGCGCGGCAAGACGGGGGATGCGGCTCATCGTGCTCCTCGAGGTCGCGGTCGACGTAGGTCTGCTCCGATCGTGCCGCACGAGACCGGCTCCCGTGCGCACTACCTGGTCGGGCATGATCGTGATCATCATCTCGGCAGGACGACAGAAGGCATCATGACTGACTTCCCCCACCTCCTCGAGCCCCTCGACCTGGGCTTCACCACGCTGCGCAACCGCACGATCATGGGGTCGATGCACACCGGTCTGGAGGACCGGGCGCGCGACTTCGACCGGCTGGCAGCGTTCTTCGCGGAGCGGGCGAAGGGGGGAGCGGGCCTGATCGTCACCGGCGGCTTCTCGCCGAACATCGAGGGCAGCTTCTACCCGGGCGCCTCGAAGATGACGACCCGCCGGGAGGCCCGCCAGCACCGCCAGATCACCGAGGCGGTGCACGCCGAGGACGGCAAGATCGCCCTGCAGCTGCTGCACGCCGGGCGCTACTCCTACAGCCCGATCAAGGTGGCGCCGTCGAAGATCAAGAGCCCGATCACCCCCTTCGTCCCGCGGGCCCTCTCCGAGCGCGGGGTGCGTCGGCAGATCCGGGCCTACGGGCGCGGCGCCGAGCTGGCGCGCGAGGCCGGCTACGACGGCATCGAGATCATGGGCTCCGAGGGCTACTTCATCAACCAGTTCCTCGCGCCGCGCACCAACAAGCGCACCGACGGGTGGGGCGGCACGCCGGAGAACCGGCGCCGGATCGCCACCGAGATCGTGCGGACCGCGCGCGCGGCGGTCGGGGAGGACTTCATCATCCTCTACCGGCTCTCGATCCTCGACCTCGTCGAGGACGGGCAGACCTGGGAGGAGGTCGTCGCGCTGGCGAAGGAGATCGAGGCGGCCGGCGCCACGATCATCTCCACCGGCATCGGCTGGCACGAGGCGCGGGTGCCGACGATCGTCACCTCCGTGCCGCGCGGAGCCTTCGTCGACCAGGCGGCGCGGCTGCGCGAGCACGTGTCGGTGCCGGTGGTCACCTCGAACCGGATCAACATGCCGGCCCTGGCCGAGGAGATCCTGCGCGACGGCAAGGCCGACCTGATCCAGATGGCCCGCCCCTTCCTCGCCGACGCCGACTGGGTGGTCAAGGCCCAGGAGGGACGGGTCGAGGAGATCAACACCTGCATCGGCTGCAACCAGGCCTGCCTGGACCACACCTTCTCCCGCAAGACCGCCAGCTGCCTGGTCAACCCGCGCGCGGTGCACGAGACGAAGCTGACGATCGGCCCCACCCGCACGGTCAAGCATGTCGCGGTCGTCGGCGCCGGCCCGGCAGGCCTCGCGGCGGCGGTCACGGCGGCCGAGCGGGGCCACCGGGTCGAGCTCTTCGAGGCCGAGGCGGACATCGGCGGGCAGTTCTCGCTGGCGATGCGGATCCCGGGCAAGGAGGAGTTCGCCGAGACGATCCGCTACTTCCGCGGGCAGCTCGACCGGTGCGGGGTCAAGCTCCACCTCGGGGTGCGCGCCGATGTCGAGACGCTGGCCGACTTCGACGAGGTGGTGCTCGCCACCGGCGTCGAGCCACGGGTCCCGCAGATCGAGGGCATCGACCACCGAAGCGTGCTGACCTACCCGCAGGTGGTCCGGGGCGAGGTCGAGGTAGGCCGCCGGGTGGCGGTCATCGGTGCCGGCGGGATCGGGGTCGACGTCAGCGAGTTCCTCACGACGGGGGAGTCGCCGACCCTGGACCTCGAGCTGTGGGAGCGTGAGTGGGGCGTCGACGGTGAGGCCGACACCCGCGGCGGGCTGGTCCAGCGTGAGGTCGACCCGTCGCCGCGTCAGGTCACCCTGGTGCAGCGCAAGACGAGCAAGATCGGTGCCGGCCTGGGCAAGACGACCGGCTGGGTGCACCGCGCCGCGCTCAAGTCGAAGGGGGTCGAGCAGGTCACCGGAGCGACCTACGACCGGATCGACGACGCGGGTCTGCACGTGACCGTCGACGGGGAGTCCCGGGTGATCGAGGTCGACCACGTCGTCCTGTGCGCGGGTCAGGAGTCGGTGCGCGAGCTCGTCGAGCCGTTGGAGGCGAAGGGGGTGACCGTCACCGTGATCGGCGGTGCCGACGTCGCCGCCGAGCTCGACGCGAAGCGGGCGATCAAGCAGGGCACCGAGGTGGCTGCGGCGTTGTGAGCCCCGAGCGGCGCCAGCCGAGGTATGAGTCCTGGGTCGAGCGGCAGATCCGGGAGGCGGCCGAGCGCGGGGAGTTCGACGACCTGCCCGGTGCCGGCAAGCCATTGCGTGGCCTGGACGACCCGGATCCGGACTGGTGGGTGCGCCGCAAGATGGCTGCTGAGGGCATCGACGCCGCCGACGCCCTGCCCCCCGCGCTCGCGCTGCGACGGGAGCGTGCGGGCTACCCGGAGTCGTTGGTCGAGGTGACCCGCGAGGAGTCGGTCCGAGAGATCCTGCGCGACTACAACGCCCGGGTCCTCGAGGAGCGCCGCCGACCCACCTTCGGGCGTGCGTCGCCGATCCTTGCCCCGACGGTCGACGTGGCGGAGGTCGTCGAGCAGTGGCGGGCCCTGCGCGCAGCGCGGGCGGTGGAGGACCATCTTCCACCGGACCCGGCTGAGGGCTCGCCGGCACCCCGCTGCCGGTGGTGGCAGAGGTGGCGCTAGCCGACCTCGGTGGTGCCCTCGTAGAGACCGACGTGGTTGCCGTCGGGGTCGGCGAAGATCGCCCACCAGCTCGTGTCGGTGATCGGTGACTTCTCCATGATCACCGAGCCGCCGGACTCGGTGACCTTCGCCAGGATCTCCTCGATCGAGTCGACCTCGACGTAGCTGCGGGGCTGGGTGAATCCCTCACTGCGCGGCGCCAGGCCGCCACCGCTGACCTGGTTCGGTGCCTGCCACATCGGGTAGTCCTCGAAGCCGGGCGGGGCGGAGATCTGCCAGCCGAAGAGGCCGGAGTAGAAGCTCTTGGCGGCCTCGAGGTCGCTCACGGGGATGTCGATGTGGGTGATGTCGCCGTGCGGCATGCCGCGCTCCTGGGGTCCGATGGGTGTCGCACTCCCGACGTAGACCTGAACCGGCGGCCCTGACGTGGGAAAGCGTCGGCTAGCGGCTCAGCGCTGGCTGTCTGCGGGGAGGACCGGCCGCACCTGCAGCCGGTCGATGCCCGTGAAGTCCTTGGGATTCGCGGTGTAGAGGGGGAGGTCGTGGGCGAGCGCGACGGCCGCGATGAGGGCGTCGTAGGCACGGGCAGCGGGCTTGCGACCCGAGCCCCGTAGCGAGGCCGCCATGTGGCCGAACGCTCGAGCGGCGGCGGCGTCGAACGGGATGGGGTCGAAGTCTGCTTCGGCCTGCTGGAGGTGAGCCTGCCGGGCGGCGCGGGTCGGCTCGTCCCCCGCGACGAGCGGTCCGACCGACAGCTCGGCCAGGGTGATGGTGCAGATCGATGGATGGCTGGGAAGGGTGGCGGCGTCGAGGCGGGTCAGCTGGATGAGGGTAGAGGTGTCGAGCAGACCGGTCTGAGTCGGATGTGCGGTCACAGCGTCGAGTCGAGAACGTCGTCGAGGTCGGCGCGCAGTCGGACCGGGTCTACTTGCGGCAGGGAGCCGCGCCGCTCCACGAGCTCCTCGACCCGGGCAGGTGGTCTGCGGAGGGGGGTGATGGAGGCGACCGGCTCTCCATCACGGGTCACGGTCAGCGTCTCCCCCCGCGCCACGCGCTGCAGCACGGCCGCGCTGCGGTTGCGCAGGTCGCGCACCGGCACCTCGCTCATGGCCTAGGAGTGTATCACCGGTGATACAGGTCAGTCGGGGGCTCGACGTCGGTCTGAGCCGGCACCTCGTCCTGACGCACCAGGCCGACCTGGCAGGTGAGGCCGTTGGGCCCGTGGTTGCAGTAGCCGCCGGGGTTCGCGTCGAGGTACTGCTGGTGGTACGGCTCGGCGTAGTAGAAGCCGCCCACCGACGCCGCCGGCTTGAGCTCGGTCGTGATCGTGCCGTGCCCGTGCCGGGTCAGCTCGTCCTGGAAGGCGGCGGTGGTCGCCTCGACGGCCCGCTCCTGCTCCGGAGTGGTCCAGTAGACGGCCGAGCGGTACTGCGTGCCGACGTCGTTGCCTTGCCGGTTCGGGGTCGTCGGGTCGTGGTTCTCCCAGAACGCCTTGAGGATCTGCTCCGGCCCGGTCTGCGCCGGGTCGTAGGCGACGAGCACCGCCTCGGTGTGCCCGGTCTGGCCGGTGCAGGTCTCCTCGTACGTCGGGTGCGGGGTAAACCCACCCATGTAGCCCGCCGCCGTGCTCACCACGCCAGGCAGCTGCCACATGATCCGCTCGGCGCCCCAGAAGCAGCCCATCGCCACGTAGATCACCTCGGTGCCGTCGGGCCACGGGCCGTCCAGCGGAGTACCGAGGACGCGGTGGCGCTCAGGCAGGGCGAAGGGGGATTCAGCCCGGCCTGGGAGGGCCGAGTCGGCGTCGGGCATCGAGGGCATCGGTCGGAATCCGAACATGCTCGGGTCAACCCCGTGGGGCCCCCGAGGATTCCCCCGGCGCGGGCTGGCAGGCTCGAGCCCCTGGGGGGCTCTCGCACCTCAGCCGGAGTACGGCTTCGCCGAGACGATCTCGACCGTGATGTCCTTACCGTTCGGAGCCCCGTAGGTGGCGGTGTCGCCGGCCTTCTTGCCGTTGATGGCGCCGCCGAGGGGGGACTGCTCGGAGTACACGTCGAGGTCGGAGTCTCCGGCGATCTCACGGCTTCCGAGGAGGAAGGTCTCCTCCTCGCCGAACATCTTCACGGTGACGACCATGCCGGGCTCGACGACGCCGTCGTCCGGCGGCGCGTCGCCGACCGATGCCGTGTCGAGGATCTGGGTGAGCTGGCGGATCCGGGCCTCCATCTTGCCCTGCTCCTCCTTGGCCGCGTGGTAACCACCGTTCTCCTTGAGGTCTCCCTCTTCGCGGGCAGCCTCGATGCGCTTGGCGATCTCGACCCTGCCCGGACCGGAGAGCTGCTTCAGCTCGGCGGTGAGGCGGTCGTACGCCTCCTGGGTCAGGTACGAGGTCTGCGTGGCGGTCTCGCTCATCGGTGCTCCTCACGTGCGGCTGGGGTTGATCCTGCCGCGTCTTGTCGGTCCTCGCGTCGGTCGTCCTGGGGCATCGCTCGGCCCGGCCAAATGAAGAAGGCCCGGACCAAGTGGCCCAGACCAACGCGCTCGGTATTCACCCACCATAACGCGAAAGATGCGCGGCTGCCCAGCCTCGGCTGCTCCGGCCGCGCCTCCCCCTTCGCCCGCTCTACCCACCTATGGCGCGCGCTACCACGCAGTACTGGTCGTGATCACAGCCACTACTGCGTGGTAGCGGGCGAGTCCGGGGTTACTGCTCGCGGCAGCGTTCCACCGTGGCCGTCACGGCCTGCGTCGTGGTCCGGACCGTCACCCGCTGCCGGTCCGAGCGCTGCTCGCTCGCGGGGATCTCGACGTCACGCGAGCCGACGGTGGCGTACTGGCCGTCCAGCGCCTTGACATGGCAGGTGATCACGCTGCCGACCGGGCGATCGACGTCGAAGACCATCGTCACCTGCCGCTCCTCGAGCTCGAAGCCGATGTCGGTCGAGGAGACCGCGCCGCGGGTCATGGAGATGCCGAACCACACCGTCATCGCGACCGCGGCGAGCACTAGCACGCCCCCGACGACCCACCAGCGCGAGCGCGTGTCGCGCGGCGTGGTGCCGTCCTGCCCCTCGACGGCGGTGCTCATGGGCTGTCCTTCCTGGGTGAGACAATCAGAGTCCATCGTCCTACACCCGAGGAAGTGCCTGTGGAACCCCTTCGTCTGATGGCCGTGCACGCTCACCCCGACGACGAGTCGAGCAAGGGCGCGGCCACGACCGCGAAGTACGTCGCCGACGGCCACGAGGTCCTCGTCGTCTCGTGCACCGGCGGGGAGCGCGGCGACGTGCTCAACCCCGCGCTCAAGGACGACCCGCACATCCTGCGTGATCTCGCCCAGGTCCGCCGCGACGAGATGGCCGCGGCGCAGGCGATCCTCGGCGTCGAGCACACGTGGCTCGGTTTCGTCGACTCCGGCCTGCCCGAGGGTGACCCGCGCCCCCCGCTGCCGCCGGGCTGCTTCGCGCTCGAGGACGTCGACATCGCCGCCGAGGCGCTCGTCCGGGAGATCCGCCGCTTCCGCCCGCACGTGGTGACCACGTACGACGAGAACGGCGGCTACCCCCATCCGGACCACATCATGACCAACCGGGTCTCGGTCGCCGCCTTCGTGGCCGCCGGCGACCCGGAGCGCTACCCGCACGCAGGCGAGCCGTGGCAACCGCTCAAGCTCTACTACAACGCCGGCTTCCACCGGGAGCGGCTCGAGACGATGCACCGGGCGCTGACCGACCGGGGGCTGGACTCTCCCTTCGCCCAGTGGTTGGAGCGACGCAAGGACACCCCGGACCGACGCATCACCACCCGGGTCAGCTGCGCCGAGCACTTCGACAAGCGGGACGCCGCGCTGAAGGCGCACGCCACCCAGGTCGACCCGAACGGGCACTTCTTCGCGGTGCCCAACCAGGTGCAGGCCGAGGTGTGGCCGACCGAGGAGTACGAGCTGGCGATGTCCTACGTCCCCACGACCGACGACGAGGACGACCTCTTCGCCGGCATCGACCCGGCCACCGCCGACGAGCTCGCCACGAGCAGTCCCGAGCTGCTCAGGGACGACCGGATCGAGTCGACCCTGGGGGAGTGGCGATGACCGGCCCCAGCTCGGAGACCGGGCCCGGCTTCTGGGCCTTCGTCGCCTTCTTCTTCATGGCGATCATGCTCTGGATCATCCTGCGCAGCATGCTCGCCCGGCTGCGCCGGATCCGGCTCGCTGAGCAGGCCGAGCGGGATCGGACCCGCGCTGCCACGGTCGAGCAGGCTCGCCGCAGCGTCTCAGCTCCCCTGCGCGATCGGCCCGAAGAGCGCCAGCGCCGCCGCGACGAAGTGGGTCGCGAAGGCGAGGATGGTGAAGGCGTGGAAGATCTCGTGGAACCCGAACCACCGCGGTGACGGGTTGGGCCGCTTGAGGCCGTAGACGAGCGCCCCGATGGAGTAGAAGAGCCCGCCGAGGACGACGAGGCTCATGATGAGCAAGCCACCGTGGGTGAGCAACGGCCGGATGTAGAAGACGGCGACCCACCCGAGGGCGACATACACCGGCACGTACAGCCACCGCGGCGCGCCGATCCAGAACACGCGGAAGAGCACCCCGACGATCGCCCCGGACCAGACGATGGTCAGCAGGGTGATCGCCTGCTCGCGTGGGAGGAGGAGGGCGAAGGGGGTGTAGCTGCCGGCGATGATGAGGAAGATGTTCGCGTGGTCCCAGCGTCGTAGGACGGCGCTGAGCCGGTCGCCCCACCGCCCGCGGTGGTACACCGCCGAGGTGGTGAAGAGCAGACCGGCGGTGAGGGTGAAGACGAAGGCGGCGATCCGCCCTTCGCGCGTCGGCGCGGTGCTCATGAGGAGCATGCCTCCGACGAGGGCGAGGGGCGCCATGACAAGGTGCAGCCACCCGCGGAGGTGCGGCTTGACCGCGTCGACCAGCTCGTCGACCTGGTTCTGGACGTCGCTCGCGACGTCGTGCGCGCGTTCGCGCGCGTCGGTGGCGCGCTCGCGCACTGCGCGCGCGCGACCGCCACGTCGACGACCCTCGGCCTCCATGACCACGACGGTAGCCGACCGCAGGGGATCGAAGAAGCGCGGCGAAGCCCAGATCACAGCTCGTGCCCGCGGCCCGGCACCGCATGGCGTGCCGCGTGCGGCGCCGGCTCGGCGGTAGGTTTGACCCGGTCAATCCCTGGGCGAGGTGAGGAGACGTCGGTGCGCAACCCGCTGTATGCCGCCTACGAGTCGCTCCTGACCCGTGAGGTCGCCAAGGTCGGTGTCCCGCGGCACGTCGGGATGATCGTCGACGGCAACCGACGCTTCGCCAAGGCGCGAGGGGCGAAGGCGCATGACGGTCACCGCGCGGGTGCGGCCAACATCGGCAAGTTCCTCCGTTGGTGCGAGGAGGCGGGGGTCGAGGTGGTCACGCTGTGGCTGCTCTCGACGGACAACCTCCGGCGCTCGCAGGACGAGCTCCAACCGTTGCTGCGGATCATCGAGGGCGTGGTGAGCGACATCGCCGGCACCGGCCGATGGCGGGTGCACCCCACGGGCGCCCTCGAGCTGCTCCCGGTCGAGACCGCGGTCGCGCTGCGCCGCGCCGCCGAGGAGACCGCCGACGCCGAGGGGCTGCACGTCAACGTCGCCGTCGGCTACGGAGGGCGCCAGGAGATCGCCGACGCGGTCCGCTCCCTGCTTCGCCGGGCCGCAGAGGAGGGGGCCAGCCTCGAAGACGTGGCCCGGTCGGTGACGACCGAGAGCATCGCCGACCACCTCTACACCGCTGGTCAGCCCGACCCCGACCTCGTGATCCGCACGAGCGGTGAGCAGCGCCTCTCCGGCTTCCTCATGTGGCAGAGCGCGCACAGCGAGTTCTACTTCTGCGAGGCGTACTGGCCGGACTTTCGCAAGGTCGACCTGCTGCGGGCGCTTCGGGCCTACGGGGAGCGGCAGCGGCGCTACGGCGCCTGACTCTTGCGCCGACGTGAACATCGCACCGGCTGCCGGTGAACGTATCCGCGACACGCGCGCGGTGAGAGGTGGGCCACGGTCGGTCAGCACCTACTGTCCTGATCAGACGGGTCACCCGACGTGACTCGTCCGGGAGGCCCAAGGCATGGAGCTGATGCTTCGCACGACGGGCCGGTCCCGGCCCCGGTGGCAGCCGCCGGCCCGGTCCCGGCACCTCACCCGATACTGACGGCGCGTTCGCGCCGGGCGGCGCGGGCGCGCGGAGGAGACACCAGTGGCCACGATGACCCACCTCGCCCCGTCCGAGCGCCTCGCGACCGATCCGGTCCAGCTCCCCGAGCAGCACGAGGCCACCCGGACCTATGTGCTCGACACCTCCGTCCTCCTCTCCGACCCGCGCGCCCTCCTGCGCTTCAAGGAGAACGAGGTCGTCCTGCCGGTCGTCGTCATCACCGAGCTCGAGGCCAAGCGCCACCACCCCGAGCTGGGGTACTTCGCCCGCAGCGCGTTGCGGATGCTCGACGACCTGCGGGTCGAGGCCGGCCGGCTGGACGCGCCGATCGAGGTGGGAGACGACGGTGGCACGCTGCGCGTGGAGCTGAACAACACCGACCCGGACGTGCTGCCCGCCGGCTTCCGCCTCGGTGACAACGACACCCGGATCCTCGCCGTCGCCAAGCACCTCGCCGACGAGGGCAACCCCGTGACCATCGTCAGCAAGGACCTGCCGATGCGGGTCAAGGCCTCGGCGGTCGGTCTCGACGCGCAGGAGTATCGCGCCGAGCAGTCCAGCATCGACAGCGGGTGGACCGGGGTCACCGACCTGGACCTCTCGGCCGAGGAGGTCGACGAGCTCTACTCGCACGGGCGGATCACGCATGACGCCGCCCGCGACCTGCCCTGCCACACGGGGTGCAAGATCATCTCCTCCAGAGGTGGTGCCCTCGGGCGGGTGACGCCGGACCACCAGATCCGCCTCGTCCGCGGCGACCGCGACGCCTTCGGCCTGCACGGCCGCAGCGCGGAGCAGCGCATCGCCCTGGACCTGCTGCTCGACCCCGACGTCGGCATCGTCAGCCTGGGGGGCCGGGCCGGCACGGGCAAGAGCGCGCTGGCGCTGTGCGCCGGTCTGGAGGCGGTGATGGAGCGTCGTCAGCACCGCAAGGTCGTCGTCTTCCGCCCGCTCTACGCGGTGGGCGGTCAGGAGCTCGGCTACCTGCCGGGTACGGAGAACGAGAAGATGGGCCCGTGGGCGCAGGCGGTGCACGACACGCTCGGTGCGCTGGTCTCCTCCGAGGTGGTCGACGAGGTGATGGACCGCGACATGCTCGAGGTGCTCCCGCTGACCCACATCCGGGGCCGCTCGCTGCACGACGCCTTCGTCATCGTCGACGAGGCCCAGAGCCTGGAGCGCAACGTCCTGCTCACGGTGATGTCGCGGATCGGGCAGAACAGCAAGATCGTCCTCACCCATGACGTCGCGCAGCGAGACAACCTGCGCGTGGGTCGGCACGACGGGGTCGCCGCGGTGATCGACAAGCTCAAGGGTCACCCCCTCTTCGCTCACGTCACGCTCAACCGCAGCGAGCGCAGCCCGATCGCGGCCCTGGTGACCGATCTGCTCGAGGGTGCCGAGCTCTAGCCGGGACGTGACTCGCGGGTACGACGACACGAGTGGCCGCGCCGGCGCGAGGGCGACGGCGGGTCGGGCGGCGGGACGCCCCCCGGACAGTGACTTCTGTCGTTCGGCCAGCGGCGAAGGGGGGAGCGCGGCACCTCCCGCCAGCGGCGAAAGGGGCGGCAGCACCTCCGGTGAGCGGCGAAGGGGTGAGGGTGAGCTCGCAAAGGGGGGCCCGGCGCGAGTCGGTGAGGGGCAGCGCGGGTCGGTGAGGTCAGCGCGAGTTGGCGCGCCGGTCTCCCTTCGCTAAGATCTCGATTCGGTAACGGCGCCCGCTCTGCCGCGGCAGGGTGGGCGTCATCATGCCCGTGACCATCGCGCCCGGCGACCATCACCCCTTCGCGATCGGGCGGGCGCGACGAGGAGACCGAGTTGACCTACGTACCCCGGCACGGCGCCGCCCGCCGAGGCCGCGCCCGCGCGACCCTCTCCGCTGCCCGCAAGCCGCTCGTCGGCACCGGTGTGGCCGCCGCCCTCATCGCCTCCGTCGGAGCGGCGGTGACGACGAGCACCGAGCCCGCTACGGCCGCCCAGACGGCGACCGGCCGAGGCGTCCCTGCGGGCGATGCCCTCGCCGCGCTCGACCTGCGTGGCGCCGACGAGGAGACGAGCCGAGAGGCGAGCGCAGAGACCGACCGCCTCTCCGAGCAGCGCCGCGATGCCGCCGCCAGCCGGGCGGCCAGCCGTGAGCGGGAGCGGCGGGACGAGGCGGCCAGCGCGAAGGCGGCGCAGGAGCGCAAGGAGCGCGAGGCCAAGGAGCGCAAGGCCAAGGAGGCCCGCGAGAAGAAGGCGCGGGAGAAGAAGCAGGACCTGGCCGCCGCCCAGCGTGACCCGCAGGGTGTGGCCCGCTCGGTCATGGGCGAGTACGGCTTCGGCGCCGACCAGTGGCAGTGCCTGCAGACCCTGTGGATGGGCGAGAGCGACTGGCGCTGGGACGCGCGCAACCCGAGCTCGGGCGCCTACGGGATCCCGCAGTCGCTGCCCGCGTCCAAGATGGCCAGCGCCGGGTCGGACTGGGAGACCAACCCCGAGACCCAGATCCGCTGGGGTCTGAACTACATCAAGCTGTCCTACGGCTCACCGTGCTCGGCACTGAGCTTCTGGAACAGCAACAACCCGCACTGGTACTGACCGGCTCACAGCTTGCGCAGCCGGATCCGGCGCACCTCGTGGTCGCGGTCCTTGGAGAGCACGAGGCTGGCCCGCCCCCGGGTGGGCAGGACGTTGTCGACGAGGTTCGGCTCGTTGATCGAGGACCAGATGTCCAGGGCCGTCTCCCGCGCCTCGTCGTCGGAGAGCCCCGCGTAGCGGTGGAAGTAGCTGTCCGGGTCGGCGAACGAGGTCTGGCGCAGCCGGAGGAATCGCTCGACGTACCACCGTCGGATGTCCTCGAGGTGGGCGTCGACGTAGACCGAGAAGTCGAAGAAGTCCGCCACTGCGAGGCCGCTGCGACCGTCGCCGCGGGTCATCGACGGCTGCAGCACGTTGAGCCCCTCGACGATGAGCACGTCGGGCTGGCGCACGGCCACGTGCTCGCCGGGGACGATGTCGTAGGTGTGGTGGGAGTAGACCGGGGCGTGCACCTCCGGGTGCCCTGACTTCACCGCGGTCATGAAGCGCAGCAGCCCGCGCCGGTCGTAGGACTCGGGGAACCCCTTGCGCTGGAGCAGCCCCCGCTCGCGCAGCACCGCGTTGGGCAGGAGGAACCCGTCTGTGGTGACCAGGTCGACCCGCGGGGTGTCCGGCCAGCGGCACATCAGCTCGCGCAGGATGCGCGCGGTCGTGGACTTGCCGACGGCGACCGACCCGGCGACGCCGATGACGAAGGGGGACTTGGGCGGGTTCTCGCCGAGGAACTCCGAGGTGACCCGGTGCAGCGAGGTGGTCCCCGCGACGTAGAAGGTGAGCAGCCGGGAGAGGGGGAGATAGACCTCCTCGACCTCGTCGAGGTCGATCGGGTCACCCAGACCGCGCAGCCGCCCCAGGTCCTCCGCGTCGAGGCTCAGCGGATGGTTCTCGCGCAGGCGAGCCCAGTCCGAGCGGTCGAGCTCGACGTACGGCGACGGTGCAGACACGCCAGACATCCTGCCCCAGGGCGCGAAGGGGGGAGAGGCTCCCCCTTCGCGTCGGTCGGCTCAGGTCAACCGAGGTGCGCCGACCGGTGGCCGGCGCCGGATACTCTCTACGCCATGTGTGGAATCGTCGGATACGTCGGGTCGCAGCCCTCCTCGAGGGCGCTTGATGTCGTGATGGAGGGGCTCTCCCGCCTGGAGTATCGGGGCTATGACTCGGCCGGGGTTGCGCTGGTCGACGGCGACTCGGTCTTCACCGAGAAGCGCGCCGGCAAGCTGGCCAACCTCGTCAGCGCGCTCGGGTCCGGGAGCGCCCCCGAGGCCAAGACCGCGATCGGTCACACCCGGTGGGCGACCCACGGCGGCCCGACCGACGCCAACGCGCACCCGCACCGCGGCGGTGCCGACGGCAAGCTGGCCGTGGTCCACAACGGGATCATCGAGAACTTCCACGCGCTGAAGAACGAGCTCGTCCAGCAGGGGGTCTCCTTCACCTCCGAGACCGACACCGAGGTCTCCGCGCACCTGCTCTCCGAGGCCTTCGCCGAGGCGCGGAACCTCACCGAGGCGATGCGTCTCGTCGTCAACAGGCTCGAGGGGGCCTTCACCCTCCTCGCCGTGCACGCCGACGACCCGGACACCGTCGTCGCCGCTCGCCGCAACAGCCCGCTCGTCGTCGGCCTCGGCGAGGGCGAGAACTTCCTCGGCTCGGACGTCGCCGCCTTCATCGGGCACACCAAGCACGCCGTCGAGCTCGAGCAGGACCAGATCGTGACGATCACGCCCGAGCGCTACTCGATCATCGGCTTCGACGGGACGCCCGCCCAGGGCAAGGACTACGAGGTCACCTGGGACGCAGCCGCCGCGGAGAAGGGCGGCTACGAGACCTTCATGGAGAAGGAGATCCACGAGCAGCCGCACGCCGTGCGCGACACCCTCCTCGGGCGCACCGACGAGGATGGGCAGCTCATCCTCGACGACATGCGGATCAGCGAGGAGGAGCTGGCCGCGGTCGACCGCATCTACGTCGTCGCCTGCGGCACCGCCTCCTACGCCGGAATGACCGCGAAGTACGCGATCGAGCACTGGACCCGGATCCCGGTCGAGGTCTCCCTCGCCCACGAGTTCCGCTACTGCGACCCGATCGTCGACGAGCGCACCCTCGTCGTCTCGATCAGCCAGTCCGGCGAGACGATGGACACCCTCATGGCGGTCAAGCACGCCCGCGAGCTCGGCGCGCGGACCCTGTCGATCTGCAACACCCACGGCAGCACCATCCCGCGCGAGTCCGACGCCGTGCTCTACACCCACGCCGGCCCCGAGATCGCGGTCGCCTCGACCAAGGCCTTCGTCGCCCAGATCACGGCGTGCTTCGTCCTGGGTCTCTACCTCGCCCAGCTGCGGGGCGAGACCTACGCCGACGACGCCAAGCAGGTCATGGCCGAGCTGCACGGCGTCCCGGACAAGCTCGAGAGCCTGCTCGGCACCATGGACCGGGTCGAGGAGATCGCGCGCTTCATGGCCGACTCGCGCGCGGTGCTCTTCCTCGGCCGGCACGTCGGCTACCCGATCGCGATGGAGGGTGCGCTGAAGCTCAAGGAGCTCGCGTACATCCACGCCGAAGGCTTCGCCGCGGGCGAGCTCAAGCACGGCCCGATCGCGCTCATCGAGCCGGGCCAGCCGGTCTTCGTCGTCGTGCCCGGCCCGGACACCCCGCACGAGCTGCACAAGAAGGTCGTCTCGAACATCCAGGAGATCCGCGCTCGCGGTGCCCGCACCCTGGTCATCGCCGAGGAGGGAGACGAGGACGTCGTGCCCTTCGCCGACGAGGTGATCCGGGTGCCGCACACCTCGCCGCTGCTCCAGCCGCTGCTCACCGTCGTCCCGCTCCAGGTCTTCGCCCTGCACCTCTCGACGGCGAAGGGGTTGGACGTGGACCAGCCGCGCAACCTGGCCAAGTCGGTCACGGTCGAGTAGTCACCCTGGCGGGGCCGGTACCGTCGAGATGTGATCGCGGGATACAGCGCAGACCAGATCAGGGACGCCGAGGCCAGCGAGCCCGACCTCCTCGAGAGCGGCGAGCTGATGCAGCGGGCGGCGAAGGGGGTGGCGAAGGTCGCGCGGGCCCGGCTGTGGGAGCGGGGCGCGAGCAGGGTCGTCGCGCTCGTCGGCCCAGGCAACAACGGAGCCGACGCGCTGTGGGCGATCAGCCGGCTGGCCAAGAAGGGCTTCGTCGCGAGCGCCGTCGTCCACGACACGAGCGTCAACGAGGGCCAGCGCGCGGCCGAGGCCGCGGCGCTCGCGCGGGGAGCGCGGGTCATCGACGGTACGAGCCCTGACGCGCTCGACGCCATCGCCGGTGCCGAGGTCGTGCTCGACGGGATCACCGGCCTCGGCGGTCGCCCTGGCCTGCCCCCCTTCGCCGAGCACTGGGTGGACGCGATCTACGCCGGCGCCTACGTCATCGCCGTCGACACCCCCTCCGGCCAGCCGGTCGGAGGGGGTGAGGTGCGCGGCGACGCGGTCTTCGCCGACGAGACGGTCACCTTCATCGCGCCCAAGCCGGTGCACCTGCTCCCGCCGACCGCGGCCGCGGCTGGGTTGCTCACGGTCGTCGACATCGGGGTGGCGCCGACCGGCACGCCCGACCTGGCCTCGCTCACCCCCGACGACGTGCCCGATCTCTGGCCCGTGCCGGGTCCGGGCGACGACAAGTACCGCCGCGGGGTGCTGGGTGTGGTCGCCGGCGGTGAGCAGTACACCGGTGCCGCGCTGCTCTCGACGACCGCCGCGGTGAGCGCAGGCGCGGGGATGGTTCGCTACGTCGGCACCCCGACGCCGGAGTCGCTCGTGCGGTCGAGCGTGCCCGAGGTCGTGCACGGCCCCGGGCGGGTGCAGGCCTGGGTGATCGGGCCGGGCCTGGATCCGTCGAGCCGGGCGAAGGGGGCCAAGGCGCAGCTCGACGTCGCCCGGGACGCCCTCGCGTCGGACCTGCCGGTCCTGCTCGACGCCGGCGGGCTGGACCTGCTCCGGGACCGCCGGGAGGCCCCTACCCTCCTGACCCCCCACGCGGGAGAGGCCGCGCGGATGCTCGGGCGGCTGACCGGGCGGGAGGTGCCCCGCGAGGAGGTCGAGCGGGACCCGGCGGGTGCGGCCCGTGAGCTGGCGGGTGAGACCGGTGCGACGGTGCTGCTCAAGGGCGCGAGCACGGTGCTCGTCCCACCCGAGGGGCAGGTCCTCGTGCAGTCGACCGCGCCGAGCTGGCTGGCCACGGCGGGCACCGGCGACGTGCTCGCCGGTGTCGTCGGCGTCCTGCTGGCCTCCGGCCTCGAACCATCGCTTGCCGGTGCTCTCGGGACGCTCGTCCACGGCGAAGCCGCCCGCGACGCCAACCCCGGCGGCCCGGTCCGGGCGCTCGCCGTCGCCGAGGAAGTCGGTCCCGCCGTCGCCCGGCTGCTGGCAGCATCGCCCCGGTGACCGACACCCCTTCGCCCCACCCCGTCGCTCCCGCCCCGGCGACCGCCGATGAGCTGCTCGAGGTCTACGACACCCACCTGCGCGAAGGCGAGATGCTCTCCGCCGATAGCGTGGCGCAGGTCGGGCCGGTGCTCGTCGGTCGCTACGGCAGGTCCCGCGGCTTCATCAGCTACCGCGACCTCGGGGGGCTGGACGCCTCGGGCATCGCCGACCTCGTCGCAGAGGTCGTGGCTCCGCTGCAGGCCGACCCGGACATCCACGTGGTCGAGTGGAAGACGCGTGGCCACGACCACGCGCCGGGCCTGGAGGACGCGCTGCGTCGCCACGGGCTGGAACCGCAGCCGGTCGAGTCGGTGATGCTCGGCGAGGCGTCCGGTCTGATCGGTCCTCTCCCACCCGAGGGGGTCACGGTGCGTCGCGTCGAGGACGAAGGGGGCGTACGCGCCGCCGAGGCGTGCGCGCACTCGGTCTTCGGCGGGCCGGAGGAGGACGCCCGGCGGATCGCCGACGAGCTCGTCCGCCGGATCGTCTCCGGCCGGGGAGACATGCAGATGTGGGTCGCCGAGGCCGGTGGCGAGGTGATCTGCGCCGGTCGGCTCGAGGTCGTCGCCGACAGCGGCGTCGCGGGGATCTGGGGCGGGGCGACCAGGCCGGCGTGGCGGCGCCGTGGTGTCTACCGGGCGCTCACCGCGGCCCGGGCGGCCTCGGCGATCGACCAGGGTGTGCGCTACATCCACTCCGACTCCACCGAGGGCTCCCGGCCGATCCTCGAGCGGTCCGGGCTGGTCTGCGTGACGACCACCACGCCACATGAGTGGCGCCGCCCCTGAGCGGCATGAGCGATGTCGCGAGGCGCCCGTCCTAGGATGGAGGCACCATGACGAGCCCCCCTCACGACCCCCCTTCGCCCGGGGTCACTCCCTGGTACGGGACGAGCCGGGCGAGCATCGACCTCGACGCCATCAGCGACAACGTCCGCGAGCTCGACCGGCGGGCCGGCGACGCGTCGGTCATGGCCGTCATCAAGGCGGACGCCTACGGTCACGGGCTCGTCCCCTCCGCCCGTGCGGCGCTCGCCGGCGGTGCTCGCTACCTCGCCGTCGCCCAGCTCGCGGAGGCGGTCTCGCTCCGGCGGGCCGGGGTCGACGCCCCGTTGCTCACCTGGCTCTTCGCCCCCGGTGACGACCTCACCGAGGCGGTCGAGCGAGACATCACCCTCTCTGCTGGTGCGTCGTGGGCGATCGAGGCCATCGGCGCCGCCGCCTCGGCGACCGGGCGGACCGTGCGCGTCCACCTCAAGGTCGACACCGGGCTCGGGCGGGGTGGCTCCTGGGGCGACGGGCTCGACCAGGTGCTCCGCCGTGCCGCGGCTCTCCAGGCAGAGGGAGCGGTGGAGGTCGAGGGCATCTGGTCCCACTTCGCCTGGGCCGACGCGCCCGCGCACCCCACGGTACGGGCCCAGCAGGAGACCTTCGAGGAGATCTGCGAGCAGGCCCGCCGGATCGGGCTGGCTCCCCCCCTTCGCCACCTGGCCAACTCCGCGGCCACCCTGACCAACCCCTCGGCCGCCTACGACATGGTCCGCCCCGGCCTCTCGGTCTTCGGCCTGTCCCCGGTGCCCGACCTCGGCAGCCCGGAGGACTTCGGGCTGCGCGAGGCGATGCGGCTCACCGCGCGGCTGGTCAACGTCAAACCCGCGCCCGCCGGGCAGGGCGTCAGCTACGGGCACGAGTACGTCACCGAGACCGACACGACCCTCGGCCTGGTCCCGCTCGGGTACTCCGACGGCGTGCCCCGGCACGCCGGCAACGCCGGCCCGATCAGCGTCAACGGGACGTGGCACACCGTCGCAGGGAGGGTGTGCATGGACCAGCTCGTCCTCGATCTCGGGGCATCGAGCACCGCTGCTGCCGGTGACGAGGTGGTGCTCTTCGGCAGGGGGGTCGACGGTGAGCCCACCGCCCAGGACTGGGCCGAGGCGGCCGGGACGATCAGCTACGAGATCGTCACCCGGCTCGGGGCCCGGGTACCCCGCGAGTACGTCGGGGGTGAGGCGTGATGCCGTCGCGGCGCACGACCATCGCCACCGGGATCGCCGGTGCCGGCGCTGCGGCCGGTGCCGGGGCGCTCTTCGCCCAGGCCCGCAAGCGCGACGACGGCGAGGACCTCGCACATCCTGACGGGACGCACCCCTGGGGGTACAGCCCGGACCAGGTCTCCTCGGCCATCGCCGATGACGGCACCGTGCTTCACGTCGAGATCGACGAGCCGAAGGGGTCGACCCGCAAGGGCAGACCGACCGTCGTCCTCAGCCACGGCTTCACCCTCGACCTCACCGCCTGGACCGCGCTGCGGCGGGCCCTCGTGCTCGCCGGGTACCGAGTCGTCACCTACGACCAGCGCAACCACGGGCTCTCGAGCCACGGCGCGCTCGAGCACTGCACGATCGAGCAGCTGGGGCGTGACCTGCGCAGCGTCATCGACGCCCACGTCCCGGAGGGGCCGCTCGTGCTCGTCGGGCACTCGATGGGTGGGATGACGATCATGAGCTTCACCGGTCATTACCCCGAGCTCGTCGCCGACCGCGTCCGCGCCGTCGCCCTCGTCTCGACCAGCGCCGGGGGGATGGGGGTCGTGAGCGTCGGGCTGGGCAAGGTGGTCGACGCGCTCATCGTGCGGCTCGGGCCAGGTCTGCTGCGTCAGATCGGCAGCCGGCGCGGTGCGTGGGGGGCCCTGCGACGGGTGGGCCGGGACGCCGAGCGTGCCTCGGTCCAGCGCTACGGGTTCGGTCGTAAGGCCGACCCAGAGACCCTCGACTACTTCTCCGACGTCATCTTCTCCACCCCGCTGGAGACCATCGCCGCGCTCCTGCCGCATCTCGACGACCTCGACGTGCGGGACGCCCTGCCCGGGTTGGCTCAGACCGAGGTGCTCGTCCTCGGCGGCAGCAGAGACCAGCTCACCCCGCCCTCGCACAGCGACAAGATCGTCGAGCTCGTCCCGCACAGCGTCCACGTCGTCGTGCCTCGGGCGGGACACCTCCTGCCGATGGAGCGACCCGACGTCGTCGAGAGCGCGGTCCTCGCCCTGATCGAGCGGGGTGTCGCCGCCACCGGGTCTGCGGGCTCAGCGGGCCAGCGCCGGGCACGCGGTGACGCGGTGGACGAGGAGGCCAAGGCGTGAGACCGCTGCTCGCGACCGCAGAAGACACGCGCGCGCTCGGACACCGGATCGGGCGGCTGCTCGCGGCCGGGGACCTCGTCGTCCTCACCGGCGGACTGGGCGCCGGCAAGACGACGCTCACCCAGGGGATCGGTGAAGGACTGGGTGTCCGCGGTCCGGTGACCTCGCCCACCTTCGTCATCGCCCGCGTCCACCCCAGCCTCGTCGGCGGCCCCGCTCTGGTGCACGTCGACGCCTACCGTCTCGGCGGCAGCGCCGAGCTCGACGACCTCGACCTCGACACCGACCTCGCTGAGAGCGTGACCGTCGTCGAGTGGGGTGCGGGACTGGCCGAGGACCTCGCCGAGGACCGGCTGGAGATCACGCTCGAGGCAGACCCGGCCGACGAGACCCGTCGGCTGAGCGTGGTGGGGTACGGGTCGTTCACCGGCGCACGGATGGCTCAGCTGCACGCGGCGCTGGCGCTCACGGAACGGACCGACCAGGAGGCGACTCGCTGATGCTGCTCGCGCTGGACACCTCGACCTCGGCGATCACCGTGGCCGTCCTCGGGCTCGACGGGGGACTGCTTGCCGAGCAGACGGTGATCGACCCGCGCGCCACCACCGAGCAGCTCGCCCCGCTCATCGAGCGCGCGCTGCGCGAGGCCGATGCCACTCCTGGGGACATCACGCTCGTCGCCGTCGGCACCGGACCGGGTCCCTTCACCGGGCTGCGCGTCGGCATCGTCACCGGACGGTCCTTCGCCCATGCCCGGTCCATCCCGGTGCTCGGCGTCCCCTCGCACGACGCGATGGCGCAGCAGTGGTTCTTCGGCGGGGCAGAGGGCACGGTGCTGGTCGCCACCGACGCTCGCCGCAAGGAGGTCTACACCAGCGTCTACGACCGGGTGGCACCCGAGGACGAGGACCACCTCATCTGGGCGCGCACCGCCGGGCCGGAGGTGCGCCGACCCCAGGACCTGCCCGAGCACTGGCGCGGGCTCCCGACGCTCGGCCGCGGCCCCCACCTCTACCCCGACCACCTGCCGCAGTCCGTCGGCCCGCTCGACGTCTCCGCGGCCGCGCTCGGCGGCGTCGCCCTCGCCCGCTACCACGTCGGCGAGGACCAGCCGACCGAGCCGCTCTACCTGCGCCGCCCGGACGCCGCCGACCCGGGCCGCCCCGCGTCGACCCTGCGGGGCGAGGGTGGCCCTCCGGCGCCGAAGGGCCGGCCATGACCCCTTCGCCTCCGACCCTCCGCTGGCGGCCGGTGTCCTGGCGTGACGTCCCGCGCCTGGTCCGGCTCGAGCGGGAGATCTACCCCGACGACGCGTGGAGCGCGGCCTCGTGGTGGGGCGAGCTCGCCGCCCGCCCGCGGCGCGAGTACCTCCTCGTCGAGGACGAGCACGACGTCGTCGGCTATGCGGGGATGGATCACGCCGGCGAGGTGAGCGACGTCATGACGATCGCGGTGTCGCCGCAGCTTCGAGGGTGCGGCCTGGGCCGGCGGCTGCTCGACGAGCTCGTCCGGCGCAGCGCGGCGGCGGGCGCGCAGCGGATGCTGCTCGAGGTCCGCGCCGACAACGACGCGGCCCGCGCTCTGTATGCACGGGCAGGCTTCGAGCTGCTGCAGACACGACGCGGGTACTACCCGGGTGGGGTCGATGCGCTGGTGCTCGGGCTGGATCTGGGGGACCCTTCGAGGCTCGGGTCGCAGGCGGTGCTCGCACCTCAGGGGACGTCGGGCCGGTCGGGGAGCGGCGAGGAGGGGGCCGGGTGAGCGAGTCCACGCCCCTGGTCCTCGGCATCGAGACCTCCTGCGACGAGACCGGTGTCGGGATCGTCCACGGAACCGAGCTGCTCGTCGACGCCGTCGCCAGCTCGGTCGAGGAGCATGCCCGCTTCGGCGGGGTGGTGCCCGAGGTCGCGAGCCGCGCCCACCTCGAGGCGATGGTGCCGACGATCGAGCGAGCCTGTCGCGAGGCGGGGGTGGCGTTGGCCGACCTCGACGGCATCGCGGTCACGTCCGGACCCGGGCTCGCCGGCGCGCTCATGGTCGGTGTCGCCTCGGCCAAGGCGCTCTCCCTCGCGCTCGGCGTACCCCTCTACGGGGTCAACCACCTCGCCAGCCACGTCGCCGTCGACATCGTCGAGCACGGCCCGCTGCCCGAGCCGACCATGGCGCTGCTCGTCTCCGGCGGGCACTCCTCGCTGCTGCTCGTCCCCGACGTCACCCACGACATCCGCAGCCTCGGCGCGAGCATCGACGACGCCGCGGGCGAAGCCTTCGACAAGGTGGCGCGGGTGCTCGGCCTGCCCTTCCCCGGTGGGCCGCACATCGACCGGGCTGCCCAGGTCGGGCAGATCACCATCGACTTCCCCCGCGGCCTGACCAGCGGACGGGACATGGAGCGGCACCGCTTCGACTTCTCCTTCAGCGGCCTGAAGACCGCCGTCTCGCGGTGGGTGGAGCAGCAGCAGCGGGACGGCCGTGACCTGCCGGTCGCCGATGTCGCCGCGTCCTTCCAGGAGGCGGTGGTCGACGTGCTCACCCGCAAGGCCGTCCTCGCCTGCACCGAGCACGACGTCGCGGCGCTCCAGGTCGGCGGGGGAGTGGCGGCCAACTCGCGCTTGAGGGCCATGGCCCAGGAGCGCTGCGAGGCGGCCGGGATCGCCCTGCGGGTGCCCCGGCCAGGGTTGTGCACCGACAACGGCGCGATGGTCGCCAGCCTTGGCGCCCAGATGATGCTCAAGGCACGCCCGGTGAGCGCTCTCGACCTGCCGGCCGACTCCTCCATGCCGGTCACCGACGTCCAGTCGGGGCTGCCGGTCACGGTGGACCACGACCACCCGCACTGACCGCCGGCCCCACCCCCTTCGCCCGCCAGAGCCCGCCCACCGAGGTCTCGGCGAGGTCACGATCTTGACCAATTCTTGAAGGTCGCGGTGCCCGCATGGTGTGGTGGGGGGATCTGCCACCCGTCGCGCACGAGGACGTGCTGCGGGTCAGCTGCCTGATCGTTCGTCACCTCGCGCTGGCCAGGACCGCGGTGGCCCACCGTCCCGAGACATCCCAGGAGACCCGTGAGCGCGATCAGCGTCAGTCATCTCTACAAGGTCTTCGGCCGACGCCCCGAGCGAGGCGTCACCGCCCTGCAGCAGGGGCGCAGCCGAGCCGAGATCAAGGAAGAGCTTGGGCTGACCGCTGCCGTCGTCGACGTCGACTTCGAGATCGAGCCGGGCGAGATCTTCGTCGTGATGGGCCTGTCCGGGTCGGGCAAGTCGACCCTGATCCGGATGGTCAACGGCCTGCTCACCCCGACCGACGGAGACGTCACGCTCGGTGACGTCAACGTGACCCGCGCGAAGGGGGAGGAGCTGCGCCGGGTCCGGCGCGAGAAGGTCAGCATGGTCTTCCAGCACTTCGCGCTGCTGCCGCACCGCACCGTGGGGGAGAACGCCGCGTACGCCCTCGAGGTCCAGGGGGTGAACCGGGCGGACCGGCACCGCAAGGCCGAGGAGGCCCTCGAGATGGTCGACCTCGGCGGCTGGGGCGGGTACCGGCCCGACGAGCTGTCTGGCGGGATGCGCCAGCGCGTCGGCCTGGCACGGGCCCTCGCGGCGGGCAGCGACATCCTGCTCATGGACGAGGCGTTCAGCGCCCTCGACCCGCTCATCCGGCGGGGCATGCAGGACCAGCTCGTCGATCTGCAGAACCGGCTGGACAAGACGATCCTCTTCATCACCCACGACCTCAACGAGGCGATGCGCCTGGGCGACCGGATCGCGATGATGCGCGACGGTCGGATCGAGCAGATCGGGACCGCCCAGGAGATCCTCAACGACCCCGTCAACAACTACGTCGCGTCCTTCGTCCAGGACGTCGACCGCAGTCGGGTGCTCACCGCCGCGGACGTGCTCGAGTCACCGCCGGCCGTGATCGGGCGCGACTCCGGGCCGCTGGCCGCGCAGAAGCTGATGCGCGAGGGCCAGATGCGTTGGCTCGTCGTCCAGGGCCGGGACCGCCGACTCGTCGGGATGGTCGAGGAGGGCGCGGTGGCACAGGCGGTGAGCGAGCGCTCCGAGAGCCTGCCGATCATCGGCCCGGACCAGCTGGCCGTCGCCGCGCCGGACACCCTACTCGCTGACATGTACACCAGCGCCTCGCAGAACCAGGGGCCGGTCGTCGTCCTCGACGAGCAGGAGCGGGTGCTCGGGACGGTGCCGCTCGTCACCCTTCTCGCCGCCGGAGGCAACCCGGAGGTCGAGCCGCCCGCCGAGGACTCGCCCACGACCGACGGCGGGGGCGACACCGACCCGCACGAGATCTACCGACCAGCTCAGAGCGAGACCGAGGAGGCCCGATGAACGAGGAGAGCTTCCCCCGGATCGAGATCGGCGAGTGGGCCAGCCAGGTGCTGGACTGGCTCACCGACAACGCCGAGGCCGTCTTCGACGCGCTGAGCGCCGCGATGGGCTGGGTCATCCAGCTGCTCGTCGACATCTTGCTCGCCCCGCCGGTGCTGGTGATGATCCTCATCTTCGCCCTCATCGCCTGGTTCGTCCGGTCCTGGCAGCTGGCCCTGGGCACGCTGGTCTCCTTCGCCCTGATCGCCTCGATGCGCCAGTGGGAGAACGCCATGCTCACCCTGGCCCTCGTGCTCGTCGCGACCATCGTCGCGGTCGGGATCGCCGTCCCGATCGGCATCGCTGCCGCCCGTAACGACCGGGTCAGCGCCGTCGTCAAGCCGCTGCTGGACTTCATGCAGACGATGCCGGCCTTCGTCTACCTCATCCCGGCGATCATCTTCTTCAGCGTCGGCGTGGTGCCCGGGCTCTTCGCCACGGTGATCTTCGCCCTGCCACCGGGTGTGCGCTTCACCGAGCTCGGCATCCGCCAGGTCGACTCCGAGACGGTCGAGGCCGGTCAGGCCTTCGGCGCGACGCCCCGGCAGATCCTCCGCGGCATCCAGATCCCGCTGGCGACCCCGACGATCATGGCGGGCGTCAACCAGGTGATCATGCTCGCCCTGTCGATGGCGGTCATCGCCGGGTTCGTCGGCGCCGACGGCCTGGGCAAGGAGGTTGTCGCCTCGATCGCCAGCCTGAACATCCCGCAGGGTGTCGAGGCCGGTCTCGGCGTGGTGGTCCTCGCGATCTTCCTCGATCGGCTCACCGGCGCCCTCGGCGACCCCGGGCGCTACCCCCACTCCCTGTACCGGCTGGTGCGTGACCGCTTCGCCAGCTCCTAAGACCCCCGATGCACGACGGGCACCGACCGATAGGTGCCGACACCGAAAGGATGGAGAGCACATGACCTCTCGACGATTCCGCACGACGACCGCCGCGGCCAGCGCCGCGCTCCTCGGGCTCACCCTCGCTGCCTGCGGCAGCGACGACGGTGGCTCGGACTCCGGCTCCGGCGAGGGCGCCGGTGACAGCGGTGACAAGGGCACCATCACCATGGGCTTCATCCCGAGCTGGACCGACGGCCTGAGCACGGCCTACCTGCTCGAGGACCAGCTCGGCAAGCTCGGCTACGAGGTCGAGATGCAGACCCTCACCGAGGCCGCCCCGCTCTACACCGCGCTCTCGCAGGGCGATGTGGACATGTACCCCTCGGCCTGGCCCGAGGTCACCCACAAGTCCTACATGGACGAGTACGGCGACGACATCGAGGACGTCGGCACCTACTACGACAACGCCAAGCTGACCTTCGCGGTCCCGGAGTACAGCGAGATCACCTCGATCGAGGACCTCCCGGACTTCAAGGACGAGCTGGACGGCAAGATCATCGGCATCGAGCCGGGCGCCGGCCTGACCAAGGCGACCAAGGAGCAGGTCATCCCGCAGTACGGGCTGGACGGCGACTTCGAGCTGATCACCTCCTCGACCGCCGGGATGCTCGGTGAGCTGAAGAAGGCCACCGGCGACGAGGACGAGATCGTCGTGACCCTGTGGCGCCCCTTCTGGGCCAACAGCGAGTTCGGCATGCGCGACCTCGAGGACCCCAAGGGTGCGCTCGGCGACAGCGAGGGCCTGCACTTCCTCGGCACCAAGGGCTTCGCCGAGGAGTACCCCGAGGCCGCCGAGCTGATCAAGGGCATCCAGCTCGATGACGAGCAGTACGGCTCCCTCGAGGACAAGGTCGTCAACGAGTTCGACGAGGGCAAGGAAGCCGAGGCGATCGACTCCTGGATCGAGGAGAACGGCGACGCCTTCGACACCCTCCTGACCGAGGAGAAGAAGTAGGACTTCCCCTCAAGGACGCAGAAGAGCCCCGCACGTCGCGACGTGCGGGGCTCTTCGCTGCGACGCGAGGGGGTCAGCCGCAGCGCAGCAGGCCCATCGACTCCTTGAGGGTGAGCACCCTGGTGAGCGAGTCCTCGACCTTCCCCGCGAACTCCTCGTCCCCCTTCGCCCGGTCGACGATCGCCCCCTGCATCGTGGCGGTCTGCGTGGCGTCTGCGGTGAGCACGATGTCGCCCCCGGCCGCGAGGAACCGCGTGGCCCGCTCCGCCACCGGGACGTCCGCGACCGCCTTGGCGACGCCGACGTCGTCGGTGATCACCACGCCGTCGAAGCCCAGCTGCTCGCGGAGCAGGTCGGTGACGATGGCCTCGCTGAAGGGGGCCTGGTTCGCCTCGTCGATCTGGGGATAGCGGGCCGAGCCGACCATCACCAGGGTCGGCGCGGCCTTGATCACCGTGGCGAAGGGGGCGAGGTGGGGGTCGTCGGTGCTCGCCTCCTCGTCGGTGATCCCCTCGGCGGTCGCGTCGGTGTTGCCGGTGATCCGGCCGATGCCGGGGAAGTGCTTCGCGGTCGGCATGACGCCCGCGGCGTGCATCCCGGCCGCGAACGAGGCGGCGCCCTGGCCGGCTGCCGCCGGGGTCGAGCCGTACTGACGGCCGTACTGGCCGATCGGCGCGTTGCTCTTGCCGATCTCCTCGGGGACGGTGTCGGCCGTCGGGGCGAGGTTGACGTTGACGCCGGCGGCCCCCAGCTCATTGCCCCAGGTGAGGGCCGAGGCGATGAGCTCCTCGCTGCCCAGCCCGCCCTGCTCCACCCCGGAGGGGATGGTCGAGAAGCCCTCGCCGGTGAGCTGCTGGACCTCGCCGCCCTCCTGGTCGGCGGCGATGAGCATGCCGATGGTGGTGCCGTCGACGGTAGGAGCGCCCTCCTGGAGGTGTGCGCTGGCCTCGGCGACGCGTGAGCGGCCCTCCCACCCGCCGAGGTAGAGCATGTTGCCCAGCCCGTCTGCGAGCTGGGCATCGAGCCCGTCCTGACCCATCTGCGGGGTGAGGGCGACCATGAGCAGCTGGCCCGCCCGCTGCTCGGGGGTCATCGCCTCGCTCACCGACGAGACGCACTCGGACGGCCCCTGGGCCTGTGTGCTGGTGCTCGACTCCGCCGCGCTCGGGCTGGGCGCTGAGCTGCTGGACGGGGTCTCGGCGGCGGGGGTCGAGCCGGAGCAGGCGGCGAGTGCCAGGACGGCTCCGAGCGGCAGGGAGCGAAGGGGGGAGGTCACGGCGTCCACGGTACGGGAGCGGGGTGGCCGCCCGACCGACCGTGGCTCACCACGGGTCGCCGCCGCGGACCTCGTCGCCGTGCTCGTCCAGGTCAGGTGGCAGGGTCGGCCGGCGGGTGCTGCTGCGTGAGTAGCTGGCGGGGTGCCGGATCTGCTCGCCGGGCCCGACCTGCCAGGTCGGGTCCAGCCCGAGCGAGCGGGCCAGCTCGATCCCGGTGGCGATGTCGCCGACGGCTCCCGCAGGCACACCGGCGGCGCCGAGTACCTTCGCCCAGTGCTCGACCCCACCCGTGGCCAGCCGTGCCTCGAGCGCTGCGACGAGCTCGTCGCGGTGACCGACCCGGGCGGGGTTGCTCGCGAAGCGTTCGTCGTCGGCGAGGCCGGGCTGACCGATCGCCGCGGCCAGAGCGGCGAACTGCCGGTCGTTGCCGCACGCGACGGCGAGCTCGCCGTCGGCGCAGCGCAGCGTCTCGTACGGCGCGATCGAGGGATGGCGGTTGCCCAGGAGACCGGGGGAGGTACCGGTGGTCAGCGCAGCTGCGGACTGGTTGACCAGCGCCGCGAGGAGCGAGGAGAGCAGCGCGACCTCGACGCGCTGCCCGCGCCCGCTACAGGAGCGCTCGGCGAGCGCCGCGAGGATGGCGATCGTCGCGTCCTTGCTCGTGAGCACGTCGACGAGAGCGACGCCCGCCTTCGTCGGGCCCGACGACTCGTCGCCGGTGATGCTCATCAGCCCGCCGACCGCCTGCACGACGAAGTCGTAGCCGGGCATGCGCGCCCCACCCTCGCGGCCGAAGCCGGTGACGGAGCAGTAGATCAGGCCGGGGTTGTCCTCCGCGAGGTCGTCGTAGCCCAGCCCGAACCGCCCCAGGGTGCCGTCGAGGAAGTTCTCGACGAGCACGTCCGCGTCGAGCGCGATCCGTCGCGCCACCTCGCGGTCCACCGGGTCGGTGAGGTCGAGCGCGATGCTTCGCTTGGAGCGGTTGACGCAGTCGAAGTACGACGACGAGCGGTCGGTCCACGGCGGCCCCCAGGCGCGGGTGTCGTCGCCGAGGCCGGGCCGCTCGATCTTGATGACGTCCGCGCCGAGGTCGGCCAGCGTCATCGTGGTCAGCGGCCCGGCGAGGACCCGCGAGAAGTCGGCCACCCGCAGCCCGTCCAGCGGGGTCGCCGGCTGCGCCTGCTCTGCCGAGCTGACCCCCTTCGCCTCGTCGTCGCTCACCGGGACCGAACGCGGACCAGACGGTGGTTGCAGAACTCCTCGATGCCGTACTTGCCCAGCTCGCGGCCGAAGCCGGAGCGCTTCACCCCGCCGAAGGGGGTCTCGGCGCTGGTCCCGGACGGCTCGTTGATCGCGAGCATGCCGGACTCGAGGCGCGAGCCCACCTCGAGAGCTCGGTCGACGTCGCCGGAGTGCACCGACGCCCCGAGACCGTAGGCGCTGGAGTTGGCCAGCTCGACGGCCTCGTCGTCGGAGGACACCTTGTAGACGACGGCGACGGGCCCGAAGAGCTCCTCGGACCAGGCGCGAGCGCTTTGCGGCACGTCGACGAGCACCGTCGGATCGAAGTAGAAGCCGTCGCCCTCTCGGCGGGACCCGCCGACGAGGACCCGGGCGCCGTGCTCGACGGCGTCGTCGACCTGCTCCTGCAGGTCCGCCGCGGCCTGCTCGGAGGACATCGGCCCGACGAAGGTCCCCTCCGCGCTCGGGTCGCCGACGCTCAGCCCGTCGGTCGAGGTGGTCAGCGCCTCGACGAAGTCGTCGTAGAGGCTGTCGTGGACGATGAGCCGCTTGGCAGCGTTGCAGGCCTGTCCGGCGTTGCCGAACCGCCCGGACACGGCGTTCTTCACCGCGGCCGCGACGTCGGCGTCCTCGAGGACGATGAACGGGTCGGACCCGCCGAGCTCGAGGACGACCTTCTTGAGGTTGCGCCCGGCGATCTCGGCGACGGCGGCACCGGCTCGCTCGGAGCCGGTAAGTGAGACGCCCTGCACCCGAGGGTCGGCGATGATGTCGGCGGCCTGGTCGTTCGTCGCGTAGACGTTGACGTACGCGCCATCTGGCACGCCGGCCTCGTGGAAGATCTCGGCGATGATCCGGGCGGAAGACGGGCACTGCGGCGCGTGCTTGAGGATGATCGTGTTGCCGAGGACGAGGTTCGGCGCCGCGAAGCGGGCGACCTGGTAGTAGGGGTAGTTCCACGGCATGATCCCGAGCAGCGGACCGACGGGCTCCTTGCGCACGACGGCCGTGGAGCTGCCGCCGACGGTGCCGAGCTCCTCCTCCTCGAGCAGGTCGGCGGCGTTGTCGGCGTAGTAGGTGTAGATCGAGCTGCAGATCGCGACCTCGCCGAGGCCCTGGGCGACCGGCTTGCCCATCTCGGTGGCGATGATCGCGGCGAGCTCGTCCTTGCGCCGGTCGTAGCTGGCGGCGACCTCACGCAGGATCTCCTGGCGCCGCTCGAGCGGCACCTCGCGCCACTCCTCGTAGCCGCGCTGGGCAGCGTCTAGCGCGGCCTGGATCTGCTCGTCGGTCGCGGTGGGGAAGGTCTCGAGCACCTCACCGGTGGCGGGGTTGGTCACGGCGTACTGGGTCATCTGCGACTCCTGTCTCGTGGATCTCGACGGATCTCGATAGGTCTCGATAGATCTCGATGTGTCGGGCGCGGTGGTGGCCAGCTGCTCGCTCCCAGCGTCGCACGCCTCGCCCTGCGTCGTGGGGCTGGGGCCGGGCCCCTCATGAGAAGGCTTCGACGACCAGCACGCTCTGCTCGCCGGCCACCCGGGTGAGCACGATCACCGCCTGGTCGCCACGCCCCGCGCCGCGACCGATCTTCAGCTGCCGGCGCAGCTGGTCGTCGTCGACCCGGATCCCGCGCTTCTTGATGGTCAGCCCGGTGATCGAGCGCTCCCGCAGCCAGGCGCGCAGCGCCTTGACGTCGTACGGCATCGCCTCGAGCACCCGGTAGCGACGGGCGAAGGGGAGGTCCTCGGCCTGGTCGGAGGAGACCAGGCCGAGACCCGGCTCCACCTCGGCGCCGCCCGTGGCGGCGGTGACGGCGCCGACGAGCCCGGCCTGGACGACCGCGCGGTCGACCTCGTAGAGATACGGACCCAGCCCGCCGAGGGTGCGCAGCGACGGCGGCGACTCCTCGGACTGGTCCTGGTCCACCCGGGCCGCCGGAGCGCCGCGGCGCATCACGAGGGCCGAGCGCCCGGCCGTGCGTACGAGGGGTCCCCACCAGACTGCGCACTCGAGCACGGTGCCGTCGTAGGACGTCCACTGCGCCTCGGTGCCCAGCGGCGGCACGTCGTGGGGGAGCGACGGCGCCATCTTGACCCCGGTGGCTGGGACCGCGGTCGCCATGTCGAGGACGAGCTCCCACCGTGGCGAGATCTGGTCCAGCCGGAACACCCGTCGGGTCCGCCCGGTTGCGTCGGTGCGTCCGGGGGTGCGGCGGGCCGGGTCGAGCCAGACCCCGACCCGGGAGCGAAGGGGGTCCGCCGGCAGCTCGACGTGCTCGGCCTGGCCGGGGCGGGCGCGGCTGTCCGGCCAGGGGCGCAGGTTCGCATCGGCGACGGCGGCCGTGAGGGGGTCCTGGTCGACGCCGTGGACGGTCACCCCGAGCGAGCTGAGAGCCATGGCGTCCGAGCCGATGCCGCAGCCGAGGTCGTGCACCGTCGCCAGCGATGCGGCGGCGTAACGGGAGGCGTGCGCGGCGGCGACCTCGATCCGGGTTGCCTGCTCCAGGCCGTCGGGGGTGAAGAGCATCCCGGAGGCGAACTCGCCGAACTTAGCCTCGGCCCGGCGTCGGAGCCGGTGCTGGGTCAGCGCGGCCGCCACGAGGTCCGGGCTGTGGCCGCGGGCCCGCAGCTCGGCCTGAAGGGGGAGCACGGTGGCCTCGTCGTAGGGCGGGAGGCTGCTCAGCAGCTCGTGCCCTTCCGGGCTCGCCAGAGCCCGCACCGTCGAGACGTCCACGACGGCCACTGTCTCACCCCCTTCGCCCCGTCGCGCGGCGGCGCACCCGCCGCTGGCACTCAGGTTGACCGAGTGCTAACCGAGGCATAGATTCTGTGTTGGCACTCACCGCCGGTGAGTGCCAGGACGGGCACCGTTCGACCCCCGCGACGGCGACCGGTACCGGCCACCTGAAGACCCACTCCACCGAGACATCCCACGAAGGAGCCAACGTGTCGGTTTCGCTCAAGCCGCTCGAGGACCGCATCATCGTCAAGTCGGTCGAGGCCGAGCAGACCACGGCCTCGGGCCTGGTCATCCCGGACACCGCCAAGGAGAAGCCGCAGGAGGGCGAGGTCGTCGCCGTCGGCCCCGGCCGCTTCAACGAGGACGGCGACGAGCGCGTCCCGATGGACATCTCCGTCGGCGACCGCGTCATCTACTCCAAGTACGGCGGCACCGAGGTCAAGCACGGCGGCGAGGAGTACCTCATCCTCTCCGCCCGCGACGTCCTCGCGATCGTCGGCTGACCGATCTGCTGCAACTGCTCGACGCCCCGGGTGCGAGCCCGCCCGGGCTCCCCGGGGCGTCGTGCTGCCCACTCCGTGACACCTCACGCGTGACACTTTCGCCGCGTGACACCCAACTGCGAGAAGGACTGACATGGCCAAGGAACTGGAGTTCAACGACTCCGCCCGCGACGCCCTGCTGCGCGGCGTCGACGCGCTCGCCAACGCCGTCAAGGTGACGCTCGGCCCCAAGGGCCGCAACGTCGTCATCAGCAAGGCGTGGGGCGCTCCCACCATCACCAACGACGGCGTGACCATCGCCCGCGAGATCGAGCTCGAGGACCCCTACGAGAACCTCGGCGCCCAGCTCGCCAAGGAGGTCGCGACCAAGACCAACGACATCGCCGGTGACGGCACGACGACGGCGACCGTGCTCGCCCAGGCCATGGTCCGCGAGGGCCTGCGCAACGTCGCGGCCGGCGCGGCGCCGTCGGGTCTCAAGCGCGGCATCGACCAGGCCGTCGAGGCCGTCTCGAAGCGCCTGCTCGAGAACGCCCGCGAGGTCGAGGGCAAGGACGAGATCGCCCAGGTCGCGGCGCTCTCCGCCCAGGACACCGTGATCGGCGAGACCATCGCCGAGGCCTTCGACAAGGTCGGCAAGGACGGGGTCATCACCGTCGAGGAGTCCTCGACGGCCGAGACCGCCCTGGACTTCACCGAGGGCATGCAGTTCGACAAGGGCTACATCAGCCCGTACTTCATCAGCGACGCCGAGCGCATGGAGGCCGTTCTCGAGGACGCCTACGTGCTCATCCACCAGGGCAAGATCTCGGCCATCGCCGACGTGCTGCCGCTGCTGGAGAAGGTCGTCCAGGCGAGCAAGCCGCTGCTCATCATCGCCGAGGACATCGAGGGCGAGGCCCTCTCGACCCTCGTGGTCAACAAGATGCGCGGCACCTTCAACGTCGCCGCGGTCAAGGCCCCCGGGTTCGGCGACCGCCGCAAGGCGATGCTCCAGGACATGGCCGTCCTCACCGGTGGCCAGGTCATCGCCGAGGAGGTCGGCCTCAAGCTCGACCAGGTCGGCCTCGAGGACCTCGGGCAGGCCCGCCGGGTCGTCGTCACCAAGGACAGCACGACGATCATCGACGGGCAGGGCGAGCACAGCGAGGTCGAGGGCCGCGTGGCCCAGATCAAGGCCGAGATCGAGCGGACCGACTCCGACTGGGACCGCGAGAAGCTCCAGGAGCGCCTCGCCAAGCTGGCCGGTGGCGTCTGCGTCATCCAGGTCGGCGCCCACACCGAGGTCGAGCTCAAGGAGAAGAAGCACCGCATCGAGGACGCGATCTCGGCGACCCGCGCCGCGATCGAGGAGGGCATCGTCGCCGGCGGCGGCACGGCCCTCGTGCACGCCATGAGCGCGCTGGACGACCTCTCCCTCGAGGGGGACGAGGCGACCGGAGCCGCCATCGTGCGCAAGGCCGCGGTCGAGCCGCTGCGCTGGATCGCCGACAACGCCGGGATCCAGGGCTATGTCGCGGTCTCCAAGGTCCAGGAGATGGCCCCGGGCGAGGGGCTGAACGCCGCGACCGGCGAGTACGGCGACCTCGTCGGCGCCGGTGTCATCGACCCGGTCAAGGTGACCCGCTCCGCGCTGGTCAACGCCGCGTCGATCGCCTCCATGGTGCTCACCACCGACACCCTCGTCGTGGAGAAGCCCGAGGAGGAGGAGCCGGCCGCCGCTGGTGGTCACGGACACCACCACTGAGGCTGAGGAATCACCCCGTCCAAGGGGGCGTGCCGCGACCGTGCGGCGCGCCCCCTTCGGCGTTCCCGGACGGTGAGCTCCGCGGGCCTGGAAGCGCCCGGATGCGGTGCAGGACAGCCGATTTGGACGATGCGCCAAGGCCCTGCTAACTTTCTACTCGCAACGCCGACGAGGCAGCTACGAAGGCCACGAGCCGGACAGGTCACCGAGTTGGAGCAGGCGAAAGAGTCTGGTAACGTTGCACCTCGTCGCTGAGATCCAAGCGTGTGAGGCCGGTCGCTCCAAGAGCGGGTCACGGACTCATCACCCAAGCATGGCAGTGACTGATGATCAGACGCCCTGATGGTGTGGCCCGGTTGGGTTGTGCTTGTTGGTGTGTGTGTGATTCTTGAGAACTCAACAGCGTGTCATTTTTTTAGTGATCGATGCCAATTTTTTTGGGCTGTCACTGGCGTGTGCCTGCATCGTTGTGGTGTGGGTGTGTGTTGGTGGTGGTCTTTTCCTTTGGTTGGGATTGTGATGACTAGGTTTTGCTAGTTGTTGCGTCTCGGCTGGGATGTTTGACACTTCGGTGTTTTGGATTGGCTCTTGCCTCTTGCTTTTGTGGGGGGTGGGGGTTTTGTTCATCAACGGAGAGTTTGATCCTGGCTCAGGACGAACGCTGGCGGCGTGCTTAACACATGCAAGTCGAACGATGAAGCCCGTGCTTGCACGGGTGGATTAGTGGCGAACGGGTGAGTAACACGTGAGTAACCTGCCCCGGACTCTGGAATAAGCGCTGGAAACGGCGTCTAATACTGGATATGACATCGCCTCGCATGGGGTGGTGTGGAAAGTTTTTCGGTTTGGGATGGACTCGCGGCCTATCAGCTTGTTGGTGAGGTAGTGGCTTACCAAGGCGACGACGGGTAGCCGGCCTGAGAGGGCGACCGGCCACACTGGGACTGAGACACGGCCCAGACTCCTACGGGAGGCAGCAGTGGGGAATATTGCACAATGGGCGCAAGCCTGATGCAGCGACGCCGCGTGAGGGATGACGGCCTTCGGGTTGTAAACCTCTTTCAGCAGGGAAGAAGCCTTTGGGTGACGGTACCTGCAGAAGAAGCACCGGCTAACTACGTGCCAGCAGCCGCGGTAATACGTAGGGTGCGAGCGTTGTCCGGAATTATTGGGCGTAAAGAGCTTGTAGGCGGTTTGTCGCGTCTGCTGTGAAAATCCAAGGCTTAACTTTGGACGTGCAGTGGGTACGGGCAGGCTAGAGTGTGGTAGGGGAGACTGGAATTCCTGGTGTAGCGGTGAAATGCGCAGATATCAGGAGGAACACCGATGGCGAAGGCAGGTCTCTGGGCCACTACTGACGCTGAGAAGCGAAAGCATGGGGAGCGAACAGGATTAGATACCCTGGTAGTCCATGCCGTAAACGTTGGGCGCTAGGTGTGGGCCTCATTCCACGAGGTCTGTGCCGCAGCTAACGCATTAAGCGCCCCGCCTGGGGAGTACGGCCGCAAGGCTAAAACTCAAAGGAATTGACGGGGGCCCGCACAAGCGGCGGAGCATGCGGATTAATTCGATGCAACGCGAAGAACCTTACCAAGGCTTGACATATACCGGACGCACTCAGAGATGGGTGTTCCCTTTGTGGCTGGTATACAGGTGGTGCATGGTTGTCGTCAGCTCGTGTCGTGAGATGTTGGGTTAAGTCCCGCAACGAGCGCAACCCTCGTTCTATGTTGCCAGCACGTGATGGTGGGGACTCATAGGAGACTGCCGGGGTCAACTCGGAGGAAGGTGGGGATGACGTCAAATCATCATGCCCCTTATGTCTTGGGCTTCACGCATGCTACAATGGCCGGTACAAAGGGCTGCGAAACTGTAAGGTGGAGCGAATCCCAAAAAACCGGTCTCAGTTCGGATTGGGGTCTGCAACTCGACCCCATGAAGTCGGAGTCGCTAGTAATCGCAGATCAGCAACGCTGCGGTGAATACGTTCCCGGGCCTTGTACACACCGCCCGTCAAGTCACGAAAGTCGGTAACACCCGAAGCCGGTGGCCCAACCCTTGTGGGGGGAGCCGTCGAAGGTGGGACTGGTGATTGGGACTAAGTCGTAACAAGGTAGCCGTACCGGAAGGTGCGGCTGGATCACCTCCTTTCTAAGGAGCTCACTCAACCGGCCCCACGTGGTGGGGTTGGTGGTGGCCTGTTTCGTCCCCGTGTGTGGGGCGGCAGGTTGCTCTGGGTGGAACATCGGTTGCGAGGCGCTCACTGCTGTGGGCCCTGTTGGCGTGAGTACGACCACCACGCGTCCCCTTCTCTCTTTTTCGAGGGTGGGGGTGCTTGGTGGTGGGGAAAGCTGCCTGATGGGGTCTGGTGTGGTGGGTGTCGGCACAGAAGAAGATGGCACGTTGTTGGGTCCTGAGGGATCATGCGCCGCCCGTGGGGTGGTGTGTGGTGGTCTCTGTGGCTGGGGCTGGCCGTGGCCGGTATACCCGTCGCCTGCAGAAGGAGTTCGCGCTTCTTTTGTTGGTGGTGTGTGGTGCTGGTGGTTTCGGTTGGTGGCTGGTCGTGTGTTGAGAACTGAACAGTGGACGCGAGCATCTTATCTTTGTGTATCTTTTGTGGCTCAAGTTTTTAAGGGCGCACGGTGGATGCCTTGGTACCAGGAACCGAAGAAGGACGTAGGAATCTGCGATAAGCCTCGGGGAGTCGATAACCAGACTGTGATCCGAGGATTTCCGAATGGGGAAACCCGGCTGGAGGTTAAGTCCAGTCACTCCCTGCTGAATATATAGGCAGGGTTGAGGGAACGTGGGGAAGTGAAACATCTCAGTACCCACAGGAAGAGAAAGCAACCGCGATTCCGTGAGTAGTGGCGAGCGAAAGCGGATCAGGCTAAACCGTGCCTGTGTGATAGCTGTCAGGCGTTGCAGGTGCGGGGTTGTGGGAGCTTGCCGGCGGAGCTGATGATCCGTCAGGGAGTGAGAAATGCGTGGCATAGTCGAATAGTCTTGAATGGCTGGGCGTAGAGGGTGCGACCCCCGTAGACGAAATGTTGTGCACTCCCGTGAGTTATCCCAAGTAGCACGGGGCCCGAGAAATCTCGTGTGAATCTGGCGGGACCACCCGCTAAGCCTAAATATTCCCTGGTGACCGATAGCGGACAAGTACCGTGAGGGAAAGGTGAAAAGTACCCCGGGAGGGGAGTGAAATAGATCCTGAAACCGTGTGCTTACAATCCGTCGGAGCAAGCGTTAAGTCTTGTGACGGCGTGCCTTTTGAAGAATGAGCCTGCGAGTTAGTGCTCAGTGGCGAGGTTAACCCGTGTGGGGAAGCCGTAGCGAAAGCGAGTCTTAAATGAGGCGTTTTAGTCGCTGGGTCTAGACCCGAAGCGGAGTGATCTACCCATGGCCAGGTTGAAGCGACGGTAAGACGTCGTGGAGGACCGAACCCACTTAGGTTGAAAACTGAGGGGATGAGCTGTGGGTAGGGGTGAAAGGCCAATCAAACTCCGTGATAGCTGGTTCTCCCCGAAATGCATTTAGGTGCAGCGTCACGTGTTTCTTACCGGAGGTAGAGCTACTGGATAGCCGATGGGCCTCACCAGGTTACTGACGTTAGCCAAACTCCGAATGCCGGTAAGTTGTAAGCGTGGCAGTGAGACCGCGGGGGATAAGCTCCGTGGTCGAGAGGGAAACAGCCCAGATCACCAGCTAAGGTCCCTAAGCGTGTGCTAAGTGGGAAAGGATGTGGAGTTGCCGTGACAACCAGGAGGTTGGCTTAGAAGCAGCCACCCTTGAAAGAGTGCGTAATAGCTCACTGGTCAAGTGATTCCGCGCCGACAATGTAGCGGGGCTCAAGCACACCACCGAAGCTGTGGCATCGACATCTTTGCTTGACATGACTCCTTGTGGGTGGTGTCCAGGCGTGTCGTTGGGTAGGGGAGCGTCGTGCGGCGAGTGAAGCGGCGGAGTGATCCAGTCGTGGATGCCGCACGAGTGAGAATGCAGGCATGAGTAGCGAAAGACGGGTGAGAAACCCGTCCGCCGAATATCCAAGGGTTCCAGGGTCAAGCTAATCTGCCCTGGGTAAGTCGGGACCTAAGGCGAGGCCGACAGGCGTAGTCGATGGACATCCGGTTGATATTCCGGAACCGGCGTGCAACCGCCCCTGGCGAACCGAGTGATGCTAAGAGTCTGAAACCCGCGACAGCTGGCCTTCGGGTCAGCATCTGCGGGTGGAACGCTCGACCCGATCTCGTAGTAGCCAAGCGATGGGGAGACGCAGGAAGGTAGCCTCCGCGTGGCGATGGTAGTCCACGTCCAAGGGTGCAGGGAGTCAGGTAGGCAAATCCGCCTGACATTTATCCTCAGGCCTGATGGTGACCACACTTGTGGGAAGCAGGGTGATCCTATGCTGTCGAGAAAATCCTCTAGCGAGGGTGCATGCCGCCCGTACCCCAAACCGACTCAGGTGGATAGGTAGAGAATACTAAGGCGATCGAGTGAATCGTGGTTAAGGAATTCGGCAAAATGCCCCCGTAACTTCGGGAGAAGGGGGGCCCAAACCCTGAAGTGGCTTGCCCACTAGGGGTGAGGGCCGCAGAGACCAGGGAGAAGCGACTGTTTACTAAAAACACAGGTCCGTGCGAAGTCGCAAGACGATGTATACGGACTGACGCCTGCCCGGTGCTGGAAGGTTAAGAGGACCTGTTAGCCACTTTTGGTGGCGAAGCGGAGAATTTAAGCCCCAGTAAACGGCGGTGGTAACTATAACCATCCTAAGGTAGCGAAATTCCTTGTCGGGTAAGTTCCGACCTGCACGAATGGCGTAACGACTTCTCCACTGTCTCAACCGCGAGCTCGGCGAAATTGCACTACGAGTAAAGATGCTCGTTACGCGCAGAAGGACGGAAAGACCCCGGGACCTTCACTACAGCTTGGTATTGGTGATCGGGACGGCTTGTGTAGGATAGGTGGGAGACTGTGAAACACCCGCGCCAGCGGGTGTGGAGTCATCGTTGAAATACCACTCTGGTCGTTCTGGTTGTCTAACCTCGGTCCGTGATCCGGATCAGGGACAGTGCCTGGTGGGTAGTTTAACTGGGGCGGTTGCCTCCCAAAATGTAACGGAGGCGCTCAAAGGTTCCCTCAGCCTGGTTGGCAATCAGGTGGCGAGTGCAAGTGTACAAGGGAGCTTGACTGCGAGACAGACATGTCAAGCAGGGACGAAAGTCGGAACTAGTGACCCGACGGTGGCTTGTGGAAGCGCCGTCGCTCAACGGATAAAAGGTACCCCGGGGATAACAGGCTGATCTTCCCCAAGAGTCCATATCGACGGGATGGTTTGGCACCTCGATGTCGGCTCGTCGCATCCTGGGGGTGGAGTTGCTCCCAAGGGTTGGGCTGTTCGCCCATTAAAGCGGCACGCGAGCTGGGTTTAGAACGTCGTGAGACAGTTCGGTCCCTATCCTCTGCGCGCGTAGGAAACTTGAGAGAGGCTGACCCTAGTACGAGAGGACCGGGTTGGACGAACCACTGGTGTGTCAGTTGTCCCGCCAGGGGCACCGCTGATTAGCTACGTTCGGGAGTGATAACCGCTGAAAGCATCTAAGCGGGAAGCACGTCTCAAGATGAGGTTTCCACACACCCATGGTGTGAGAGGCTCCCAGCAGACTACTGGGTTGATAGGCCAGACGTGGAAGTGCAGCAATGCACGCAGCTGACTGGTACTAATAAGCCGACAACTTGACCAACAAACCATAAGAAACACCAACAGGTAAGAACTTACTGCTCGCGTCCACTGCTCGGTTCCCGAGACACGAACACCCACACCCCAACCGGGTAGTGGTTGAACACGTGAATATCTCGACAGAGTTACGGCTGTCACAGCGAAGGGGAAACGCCCGGCTCCATTCCGAACCCGGAAGCTAAGCCCTTCAGCGCCGATGGTACTGCACCGGAGACAGTGTGGGAGAGTAGGACGCAGCCGGACACCACTTCGAATACCCCCGATCGGGTGAGCACACGCTCCCTGGTCGGGGGTATTTGCATGTCTACGGAGGTGTCTCCCGCGGGCGCTGATCGGGGCGAGAACCGCGGATCAGGTGGTAATGACCCGCACCTCGACCGTCTCCTCGAGCTCGCGCAGCCGACGCTCGGTGTCCTGGGGGAGCGCGCCGGCGAGGTCGGTCACCGCGTAGCCGAGCTCGCCGCGGGTCGAGAGCTGCTGGCTGTCGATGTTGGCCCCACCCTCGGAGAGGATGGTGTTGACCCGGGCGAGGACCCCAGGGACGTTGCGGTGGAGGTGCAGGATCCTCGTGTCACCCGGGCTCTGGCTGAGCGCGACGGCGGGCACGTTGACCGACATGGTCGTCGCCCCGGTGTGCGCATACTCGCGCAGCTTCCCCGAGACGTAGCGGCCGATGTCCTGCTGCGCTTCCTCGGTGGACCCCCCGACGTGCGGGGTGAGGATGACGTTCGGCAGACCCTGCAGGCTGGAGGTGAACGGATCACCGGCCACCTTGGGCTCCTCCGGGAAGACGTCCACTGCCGCGCCGGCGAGATGCCCGCTCGCCAGGCTGTCCCGGAGCGCCTCGAGGTCGACGACGAAGCCGCGGGAGAGGTTGAGGAAGAGGGTGCGGGGGCGCATCAGCGCGAACTGCTCCGCCCCGAAGTGGCCCGCGTTACCGGCCCGTCCGTCGACGTGCAGCGTCACCGTCTCGCAGGTGGTGAGCAGCTCCTCGATCGTCTCGCAGCGGCGGGCGTTGCCGAGGGGCAGCTTGTCGTCGAGGTCGTAGTAGTAGACCTGCATGCCGAAGGCCTCGGCGATGACGGAGAGCTGGCTGCCGATGTTCCCGTAGCCGATGATGCCGAGGGTCCGCCCGCGGACCTCGTGCGATCCCTTCGCCGACTTGTCCCAGACCCCGGCGTGCAGCGCGGAGTTCTTGTCGGTCAGGTGACGGGCCATCGCGATGATCTCGGCCATCGCGAGCTCGACGACCGAGCGGGTGTTGGAGAAGGGAGCGTTGAAGACGACCGTGCCGGCTTGCGCCGCCGCGTCGAGGTCGATCTGGTTCGTCCCGATGCAGAAGGCGCCGATCGCCTTAAGCTCGGGCCGAGCGCGCAGGACCGCGGCGCTGACCTCTGTCTTGCTGCGGATGCCGAGCAGGGAGACCCCCTCGAGCGCCTCGACCAGCTCGGCCTCGTCGAGAGCGCCGGACCGGGTCTCGACCTCGAAGCCGGCCTCGGCCAGGGTCCGGACGGCGATCTCATGGACGTTCTCGAGCAGCAGCACCTTCACGGCACGCGAGCCTAGAGCGCGTTCGGGATCGGTGCAGCGTGTGCACACCAGGCGGACTAGGGTTGCCAGGCATGAGGCTTCTTGGGGTCATCGGCGGGATGGGCTGGTCGGCGAGCGCGGAGTACTACCGGCTGCTCAACGAGGGGGTCGAGGCGCGCCTGGGTGGGCTGCACAGCGCACGGGTCCTCATGCACAGCGTCGACTTCGCCCCCGTGACGGACCGGGAGAACGCCGGGGACTGGGACGGGATGGCCCAGATCCTCGTCGCCGCCGCGCACTCGCTGGAGCGAGGAGGGGCAGACGGCCTGCTGCTCGCGGCCAACACCATGCACGCCGTGGCCGACCAGATCGCCGGGGCGGTCGACATCCCGTTCATCCACATCGCGGGGTCCGCCGCCCGCAGGGTCGAGGCGGCGCGCCAGCGTCGTGTCGGCCTGCTCGCGACGGCCACGACGATGAGCGCAGACTTCTACACCGGCCCGCTGCAAGCCCGTGGCCTCGAGGTGATCCTCCCGACGGAGGAGGAGCGAGACGAGGTCGACTCGATGATCTACGAGGAGCTCGTCCACGGGGTCATCAACGACGACTCCCGCAAGCGATTCCGCCGGGTGATGGACGGCATGGTCGACCGAGGGGCCGAAGGGGTGGTCCTCGCCGGGACCGAGCTCGGGCTGCTGCTCGACCAGGAGGACTGTCAGGTGCCGCTGCACGACACGACGGCGATCCACGTCGCCGAGGCCCTGGACTGGATGCTCGAGGGCTGAGAGCCTGCCGGCTCACCAGGGGACGTCGATCTCCCCTTCGCCCTGGACCACCTCGACCAACGCCCCACCGAGGCCGACCACCTGACCGGGGCGGATCTGGGCGCCGCGCCGGGTCTCGACCGCCCCATCGACGGTGACCTCACCAGCAGCGATCACCTCGCGGGCGGTCGCGCCGTCCTCGACCAGCCCGGCGAGCTTGAGCAGCTGCCCGAGCCGGATCGTCTCGTCGCGGATGTGAGCGGTGTCCATCGCCCCAGCGTAGGGGGCAGGACGACGGGGGCCCGCCGCCCCTGAATCGGCAGGCCCCCGTCGCCTGGTCTGTGCTGGCCGCCTCAGCCGGCCAGCTGCGCGGCGCCCGAGCCCAGCTGCTCGGCGCGCTCCTCCTCGGAGAGCCCGCCCCACACGCCGTACGTCTCTCGGGTCGCGAGCGACTGCTCGCGACAGGTGAGCAGCACCGGGCAGGTCGCGCACACCGCCTTGGCGGCCGCGACCCGGGTGCGACGGGCGGCGCCGCGCTCACCCTCGGGGTGGAAGAACATCTCGGAGTCGGAGCCGCGGCACGCGCCCTGGAACTGCCACTCCCACAGCTGCGCCGTCGGACCGGGCAGGTGAGCAATGTCGGCCATGGGATCCCCCTTCGTCATCTCACGTCGACGCCCGACCGGGGCAGTCGGTCGGGCGGGCCTAAGACCGAGCGTATGGACGGGTCGATCAAGACAGGGACGGCGAATGGTCAGGATTGGGCAAAGGAGGTCTGGAGATGGTCAAGACGCCACCCGAGGGGGTTCGGGAGGAGTCGGCGGGTGACCCTACGATGGGCCAATGGCTCCCGCTCCCGACCGGCACGACGACCAGGGTGAGGGTGACCCCTTCGCCAAGGTCGGACTCACCTACGACGACGTCCTCCTCCTGCCCGGGTACAGCGAGCTCAACCCCGACGAGCTCGACACCTCGACCCGGCTGACCCGCGAGCTGCGCCTGCAGATCCCGCTGATCTCCGCCGCGATGGACACCGTCACCGAGTCGCGGATGGCCATCGCCATGGCCCGCCAGGGTGGGCTCGGGGTCCTGCACCGCAACCTCTCGATCGCCGACCAGGCCTACCAGGTCGACCTCGTCAAGCGGACCCAGACCGGGATGATCTCCAACCCGGTCACCATCGGACCCGACGCGACCCTGGAGGAGCTGGACCAGCGGTGCGGGGCGTACCGCGTCTCCGGGCTGCCGGTCATCGACGCCGACGAGCGGCTCATCGGGATCTGCACCAACCGTGACCTGCGCTTCACCCCGGTCGCCGAGTGGGGTACCACCCGGGTGCGCGACGTCATGACCCCGATGCCGCTCATCACCGCACCCGTCGGCATCTCCCACGAGGACGCCACCCTGCTGCTGCGCAAGCACAAGCGCGAGCGGCTGCCGATCGTCGACGACGAGGGGCGTCTCGCGGGGCTGATCACGGTCAAGGACTTCGTCAAGAGCGAGCAGTTCCCCAACGCGAGCAAGGATGCCGACGGGCGGCTGCTCGTCGGTGCCGCGATCGGGTACTTCGGTGACGCGTGGGAGCGGGCGACCACCCTCATCGAGGCCGGCGTCGACGTGCTCGTCGCCGACACCGCCCACGGGCACGTCAAGCTGCTGCTCGAGATGGTCGCCCGGCTCAAGAGCGACCCGGCCACCGCACACATCCAGGTCATCGGCGGCAACGTCGCCACCCGTGAGGGGGCGCAGGCCTTCGTCGACGCCGGCTGCGACGCGGTCAAGGTCGGGGTGGGTCCCGGCTCGATCTGCACCACCCGGATCGTCACCGGCGTCGGAGCGCCGCAGATCACCGCCGTGCACGACGCCGCCAAGGCGTGCCGGCCGGCTGGGGTACCGGTCATCGCCGACGGGGGGCTGCAGCACAGCGGCGAGATCGCCAAAGCGATCGTCGCCGGCGCCGAGTCGGTCATGGTCGGCTCGCTGCTCGCCGGCACCGAGGAGAGTCCGGGTGAGCTGATCTTCGTCAATGGCAAGCAGTACAAGGCCTACCGCGGCATGGGCAGCCTCGGCGCGATGAGCAGCCGCGGCAAGAAGTCCTACTCCAAGGACCGCTACTTCCAGGCCGAGGTCACCAGCGACGACCAGCTCATCCCCGAGGGTGTCGAGGGCCGGGTCACCTACCGCGGCGCCGTCTCTGCCGTGACCCACCAGATGGTCGGCGGCCTGCGCCAGTCGATGTTCTACGTCGGGGCCCATGACGTCCCCGACCTGCAGGCGAAGGGGAAGTTCGTCCGGATCACCTCGGCCTCGCTCAAGGAGAGCCACCCGCACAGCCTCCAGGCGATCGTCGAGGCTCCGAACTACTCCGTTGACTCCTGACCGTGCCCGGTCCTGAACCGGTGACGCCGCCGTTCTGGGGCGAGCAGGTCCGGGTCCTCGACGGGCACAACGACCTGCCCTGGCACCACCGCGAGCTCGCCGGCTACGACCTCGACGCCGTCGACATCGCTCGCCCGCAGCCGCGGCTGCACACCGACCTGCCGCGGATGCGCGCGGGCGGCCTGGCCGCCCAGCTGTGGTCGGTGTGGGTGCCGTGCGAGCACCAAGGCGAGGCGGCCGTCGCGGCCACTCACGAGCAGATCGACTTCGTCGAGGCGATGTGCGCGCGCTACGACGAGATGGCGCTCGCCCGCAGCGTCGCCGACGTCGAGGCGGCCTGGGCCCACGGCCGGCATGCGGCACTCCTGGGGATGGAGGGCGGGCACAGCATCGACTGCTCGCTGGAGCACCTGGCTGACTTCGCCGGCCGCGGCGTGCGGTACCTGACGCTCACCCACAACGACAACACCCCGTGGGCGGACTCCGCCACCGACGAGCCGGTCCACGGCGGCCTCACCGACTTCGGACGCGAGGTCGTCCAGGAGATGAACCGGCTCGGCCTGGTCGTCGACCTCTCCCACGTCGCCGCCACGACGATGCGCGACGCGCTGGACGTGAGCACGCGCCCGGTGATGTTCAGCCACTCCAACGCGCTCGACCTGTGCAGCCACCCCCGCAACGTGCCGGGTGACGTGCTCGAGCAGATCCCCGGCAACGGCGGAGTGGTGATGGCCAACTTCGTGCCGTACTTCCTGCGTGAGGACTGGGCGCAGTGGCGCCTGCGCGGCTACCGCGAGGAGGAGCGGCCGACGGTGCCGGCGGGCGTCGACGACGTCGTCGCCCACCTCGAGCACCTGCGTGAGGTCGTCGGCGTCGACCACGTCGGCATCGGAGCCGACTTCGACGGCGTCGACCTTCTCCCCGACGGCCTGGGCGACGTGAGCACCTACCCGCGGCTCTTCACGGCGCTGCGGGCGAAGGGGTGGTCGGCCGCCGACATCGACGCCCTGGCGCACCGCAACGGGCTGCGGGTCCTCGCCGACTCGCAAGTCTGAGCCGGCGAGGACTTTTCGGCCCAGCTCAGCCGGCCGCGTTGCCCTGGCCCGGCGGCGGGGGCGCCGGGGTGCTCGTCTGAGCGGGTGTCCCGGCAGTGTCGGCGGTGTTCGCGGTGCCGGCGGGGGCAGCCCCCTTCGTCACCGCGTCCTTGGCCTTGGCCGAGGCGCCGTCGACCTGCTTGGCGTACTTGCCCTTCGTCCGGTCGTTGACGACCCGGCTGGCCTTGTCGATGTAGCCCTTGGCCTTGTCCGGGTTGTTCTTCGCCCACTGCCGCGCCGCCTCTGCCGCGCTGGCCAGGACGGTGATCTTGCCGAGCTTGCCCATGTCTGCTCCCTCTCAAAGGTCGTGCACCGGTGCGGTGCGTCGTCACCGACCAGGATCGCAGGATCGGGAGGCGAAGGGGGAGTGAGCGGGGGGATGGACGGCTCGGGCTGGGGATCGGTGTCGGTCAGACTCGGCGCGGCTCAGGAAGAACCGGCTCACGTACGCTGGCCCGGTGAACGAGATCGAGATCGGCCGGGGCAAGCGAGGCCGACGGGCCTACTCCTTCGACGACATCGCGGTATCGCCCTCCCGGCGCACCCGCGACCCTCAGGAGGTCTCGCTGGACTGGCAGATCGACGCCTACCACTTCGAGATGCCGGTCATCGCCGCCCCGATGGACTCGGTCATGTCACCGGCGAGCGCGATCGCCTTCGGCCAGCTCGGCGGCCTGCCGGTGCTCGACCTCGAGGGGCTGTGGACCCGCTACGAGGACCCCGAGCCGCTGCTCGCCGAGATCGCCGCGCTCGACCCGGGCTCGGCCACCGCGCGGATGCAGGAGATCTACGCCCAGGACATCGTGCCCGAGCTGATCAGCGAGCGGCTGCGAGAGATCCGTGAGGCTGGCGTGACCGTGGCGGGCGCGCTCAGCCCGCAACGCACCCAGCGACACTGGAAGACCGTCGTCGACGCGGGGGTCGACCTCTTCGTCATCCGCGGCACGACCGTCTCGGCCGAGCACGTCAGCGGGCAGAGCGAGCCGCTGAACCTCAAGCGGTTCATCTACGAGCTCGACGTCCCGGTCGTCGTCGGCGGCGCCGCGAGCTACACCGCCGCCCTGCACCTCATGCGCACCGGCGCGGCCGGCGTGCTCGTCGGCTTCGGTGGCGGAGCCGCCCACACCACCCGCCAGACCCTGGGCATCCACGTGCCGATGGCGTCGGCGATCGCCGACGTCGCGGCGGCCCGGCGCGACTACCTCGACGAGTCCGGCGGCCGGTACGTGCACGTCATCGCCGACGGTGGTCTCGGCACGAGCGGTGACATCGTCAAGGCCATCGCGGTCGGTGCGGACGCGGTGATGCTCGGGGCGGCCCTCGCCCGCGCCACCGACGCGCCCGGCCGCGGATTCCACTGGGGGGCCGAGGCGCACCACGCCGAGCTGCCCCGCGGACGGCGGATGGAGGTCGGGTCGGTCGGCTCGCTCGAGGAGGTGCTCTTCGGCCCGAGCCGCCACAGCGCCGGCACGACCAACCTCCTCGGCGCGCTACGCCGCGCGATGGCGACGACGGGCTACACCGACGTCAAGGAGCTGCAACGCATCGACGTCGTCGTGGCGCCCCACCAACCCAGCTGACCTCCCTTCGCCCTGGTCCTCGGCCCCGTCGCTCGGTAGGTTGCGACGATGACGTCCGAGACGATCGCCGACCCCGAGCTCGACCCCGCCGCGACCTTCGCGGTCGATCCGGGCCGGGCCCGCCGGCTGGCGGCGCAGGTCGTCGCCTCGCCGAAGGCGCAGACCCACACCGCCACCTCGCCGCTGAACGGTGCACCGATCGCGACCCTGCCGACCTCCTCCGAGGCCGACGTCGAGCGCGCCTTCGCCAGCGCTCGTGCCGCCCAGCGTCGGTGGGCCGCTACCTCGCACGCCGAGCGCAGGCGGATCTTCCTGCGCTTCCACGACCTCGTGCTCAGCCACCAGGTCGAGCTGCTCGACCTGGTCCAGATCGAGGCCGGCAAGACCCGGCTGAACGCCTTCGAGGAGGTGCTGGACTGCGCGATCGCGGCCCGCCACTACGCCCAGAAGGCGCAGTCCTACCTGCGCACCTCGCGCCACCTCGGCGCGCTGCCGGTGCTCTCCCAGGCCCGGACCGACCACCACCCCAAGGGCGTCGTCGGCATCGTCTCGCCGTGGAACTACCCGCTCAGCCTCGCGATCACCGACGCGATCCCCGCCCTGCTCGCCGGCAACGCCGTCGTCCTGCGACCCGACCAGCAGGGAGCCCTCAGCGCACTCGCCGGGGTCGAGCTGCTCCGCCAGGCCGGGCTGCCCGACGGGGCGCTGCAGGTCGTCCTCGGGCCGGGTAGCGAGGCCGGGCAGGCGGTCGTCGACCGGGGTGACTACGTCTGCTTCACCGGGTCGACGGCGACCGGCCGGCGCGTCGCCGAGTCCGCCTCGACCCGCCTTGTCGGCTACAGCCTCGAGCTGGGCGGAAAGAACTCGGTCTACATCGCCGACGACGCCGACCTGGCCCGGGCCGTGCCCGGGGCGGTCCGCGCTTGCTTCAGCTCCGCTGGCCAGCTGTGCATCTCGACCGAACGGGTCCTCGTCCACGAGGCCGTGGCCGAGGAGTTCATCCCCGCCTTCGTCGATGCCGTCCGGGCGATGCGCGTCGGCACCTCGCTTGAGTACGGCTACGACATGGGCAGCCTGGTCTCGGCGGACCAGCTCGAGAGGGTCACCGAGCACGTGCAGGATGCGGTGGCGAAGGGGGCGCACCTCCTGACCGGCGGTCGGCCCCTGCCCGAGGTCGGCCCATACTGCTTCGAACCGACCGTGCTCGAGGGCGTGACGCCGCAGATGCGCTGCAGGGACGAGGAGACCTTCGGGCCCGTCGTCTCGATCTACCGGGTCGCAGGCGACGACGAGGCGGTCGAGCTGGCCAACGACACCGAGTACGGGCTGAACGCCTCGGTGTGGACCCGCGACATCTCCCGTGGCCGCAGGGTCGCCGCTCGGATCAGGACCGGCACGGTGAACATCAACGAGGCCTACGCCGCGACCTGGGCGTCGATGGGCGCCCCGATGGGTGGGATGAAGGCCTCCGGGGTCGGGCGACGGCACGGCGCGGAGGGGATCTTGAAGTACACCGAGGCCCAGAACGTCACTGCCCAGCACGTCCTGCCGATCGCTCCCTTCATGGGGCTCTCCCAGGAGAGGTTCGCGACGGTGATGTCGACCGGGCTGAGGGCGTTGAAGACCCTGGGGGTGTCGTGAGCGTCGCTCGCCGACCCGAGGTCGACGCCGACGTCGTCGTCATCGGGTCCGGCTTCGGCGGCTCGGTCGCCGCGCTGCGCCTCGCCGAGAAGGGCTACACCGTGGTCGTCCTCGAGGCCGGGCGACGCTTCGCCGACGAGGACTTCGCCCAGACCAGCTGGGACCTGAAGAACTTCCTCTGGGCCCCCTCGCTCGGGTGCTACGGGGTGCAGCGGATCCACCTGCTCAAGGACGTGATGATCCTCGCCGGGTCGGGCGTCGGCGGCGGCTCGCTCAACTACGCCAACACCCTCTACGTGCCCCCGCGGCCCTTCTTCGCCGACCGTCAGTGGGGTCACATCACCGACTGGGAGAGCGAGCTGAAGGCGCACTACGACACCGCACAGTCGATGCTCGGGGTCGTGACCAACCCCTGCGACGGCCCGGTCGAGCGCGCGATGCGCGACGCCGCCGAGGACATGGGGGTGGCGCACACCTACCGCAAGACCCCTGTCGGGGTCCTCTTCGCCGACCCCGACGGGCCGGTGGGGCAGGGGGAGCAGGTGCCCGACCCGTACTTCGGTGGGGCCGGCCCCGAGCGCACGACGTGCACCGAGTGCGGCAACTGCATGGTCGGCTGCCGGGTCGGCGCGAAGAACACCCTCGTGAAGAACTACCTGGCCCTGGCCGAGACGCTCGGCGCGCGGATCGAGCCGATGCGCATGGTGACCCGGCTCGGTCTCGTCCCTGGCAGCGAGGAGGACGGGCGGCCGCGCTACCGGGTACGCCATGAGGCGACCGACCGGATTGGGGAGGACAGCGCGCTGGTCACGACCGCGACGCACGTCGTCGTCGCCGCCGGCACGTGGGGCACCCAGCACCTGCTGCACGCGATGAAGGACGACGGCGAGCTGCCCGCCATCAGCGACCGGCTCGGCGAGCTGACCCGCACCAACTCCGAGGCCCTCCTCGGCGCGCTCGCGAGCACCCCACCGACCGGCGACGACGACCTCACCCGAGGCGTCGCGATCACCTCCTCCTTCCACCCCGACCACGACACCCACATCGAGAACTGTCGCTACGGCAAGGGCTCGGACGCGATGGGTCTGCTCACCACCCTGCTCGCGCCGCCGCGCACCGGCTCCACCCCACGCTGGCTCACCCTCCTCGCCGCGCTGCCCCGCAACCTGCCCGCACTGCGGGCGTGGTTCCCGCCGGGCACCCACTTCGCGGACAGCACCGTCATCGGGCTCGTGATGCAGTCCCTCGACAACTCGCTGACGACCTCCCTTCGCCGCACCTGGACCGGCCGGCGCCGACTCACCTCCCGGCAGGGGCACGGCGAGCCCAACCCGACGTACATCGCTGCCGGGCACGACGGCATCCGGGCCCTCGCCCGCCGCCTCACCGAGCGGATCGGGGTCACCTTCCACCCCGGCGGCACCTGGAGCGAAGCCTTCGACATCCCGCTCACTGCGCACTTCCTCGGCGGCTGCCCGATCGGTGACTCGCCGACGAGCGGGGTGATCGACCCCTACCAGCGGCTGTACGGCTACCCGGGTATCAGCGTGGTCGACGGGTCGGCGATCAGCGCCAACCTCGGGGTGAACCCGTCGCTGACGATCACCGCGCAGGCCGAGCGGGCGCTCTCCTTCTGGCCCGTCCTCGGGGAGGTCGACCCGCGGCCCGTCCAGGGCGAGCCGTACCGCCCCATCGACGCGGTGCCGGCCACCCGCCCTGCCGTCCGGGAGTTCACCCACCCGCAGTCCCGGCTGGTCGACCTGGGCATCCCGACGGCCGTGTGACCACCCCTTCGCCCTCGCTGATCCTGCTCTCAGGCGGGGTCCGTAACCTGGCCGGGTGCGTCGGACCGTGATCACCCCCCGCTGGCTGGGGCTGCTCGCGCTCGCCGTCGCCCTGGCGGTGGGCGCCGTCCTCCTCGGCCGCTGGCAGTGGTCGGTCGCCCACGACCGGGCTCGCGCCGAGGCGGTGCAGGAGATCCAGTCCCGCCCGGTCCAGCCGATCGCCGACGTGCTCGCGCCGCACCAGTCCTTCCCCGACGACGGGTCCGGCCAGCGGGTCACGGTGGCGGGGGAGTACGCGGCCGGTGACGGCTTCGTCGTCGTCGACCGCCTCCTCGACGGGCGGACGGGGGTGTGGCTCGTCGAGCGTCTCGTCGTCGCCGAGACCGGAGCCAACCTCGCGGTCGTGCGGGGGTGGCTGCCGGCGGGGAGCGAGGCGCCGCCGGCGCCGAAGGGGGAGGTGCGGCTCGTCGTCTCTCTCGCGCCGGGCGAGTCGCCCGGACAGCCCGACCTGCCGAAGGGGGAGGCCTCCTCGATCCACCTCGGCACCCTGGTCAACGAGTGGCCCGGCGACCTCTACACCGGGTTCGGTTTCGTCATGGAGGAGACCCGTGGCGTCGGTGACGCGGGGGAGCCGGTCACGGCAAGCGGTGGGCTGGAACGGGTACCGCCGCCGCTGCCGGACACCAGCCTGGACTGGCGCAACGCCAGCTACGCGGCGCAGTGGTTCGCCATCGCCGCCTTCGTGATCTGGATGTGGTGGCGGATGATGCGGCAGGAGTCGCGCGCCGTGACCGAAGACGAGTCGGAAGAGAAGGAAGCAGCACACTCATGAGCTCAGCGCCCACCGCGGACCCGCAGCAGATCCGGACCGCGCTCACGGCATTCCGTGTCACCGCGATCATCGCCGGTCTGGCGATGTTCGTCCTCATCGTCGAGATGGTGCTCAAGTACGCCCTCGACAACGACGCGCTCGCGTGGTGGAGCCCGGTGCACGGACTGATCTTCATGGCCTTCGCCGCGGCGACGGCCAACCTCGGCTTCAAGGTCGGCTGGTCGATCGGGCGAATGGCGACAATCCTGCTCATCGCCTGCGTGCCCTTCCTCGCCTTCGTCGAGGAGCGCAAGGTCGCCGCCGAGGTCGAGCCGCTCGCCCGCTGAGCACGCCGGTAGCCTGCTGTTCGTGACGGAATCGTTGAAGGAGCACCCGGTCCTCGTCGTGGACTTCGGGGCCCAGTACGCCCAGCTCATCGCCCGGCGCGTCCGCGAGGCGAACGTGTACAGCGAGGTCGTGCCGCACGACCTGAGCACCGAGGAGATCCTCGCCAAGGAGCCGGCCGCGCTCGTGCTCTCGGGCGGGCCGAGCTCGGTCTACGAGGACGGCGCGCCGCGGCTGGACCCGGCCCTGCTCGAGGCCGGGGTGCCGGTGCTCGGGCTGTGCTACGGGTTCCAGGCCATGGCCAGCGCGCTGGACGGGACCGTCGAGAAGACCGGGCTGCGCGAGTACGGCAGCACCCGGGCCCAGATCAGCGACCGTGACTCGACCCTCTTCAACGGCCAGCCCGAGGAGCAGTCGGTCTGGATGAGCCACGGCGACTCGGTGACCGAGGCCCCGTCAGGCATGCGGGTCAGCGCCTCGACCTCGGGCGCGCCGGTCGCCGCCTTCGAGGACGACGAGCGCCGCCTCTACGGCGTGCAGTGGCACCCCGAGGTCATGCACTCCACCTTCGGTCAGCGGGTCATCGAGAACTTCCTCCTCCGCGGCGCCGAGCTGCCCGGCGACTGGACCGCCGGCAACGTCGTCGAGGACCAGGTCGCCGCGATCCGCGAGGCGGTCGGCGAGGACCAGGTGCTCTGCGGGCTTTCCGGCGGGGTCGACTCCTCGGTCGCCGCAGCGCTGGTGCAGCGGGCGGTCGGTGACCAGCTGACCTGCGTCTTCGTCGACCACGGCCTGCTGCGCGAAGGGGAGGCCGAGCAGGTCGAGGAGGACTTCGTCGCTGCGACCGGGGTCCGGCTCGTCGTCGTCGACGCCAAGGAGCAGTTCCTCGGCGCGCTCGCCGGGGTGAGCGACCCCGAGGAGAAGCGCAAGATCATCGGCCGGGAGTTCATCCGGACCTTCGAGCAGGCCGCGCGAGACGTCGTCCAGGACGCCGACGACGAGCACCCGGTGAAGTACCTCGTCCAGGGCACCCTCTACCCCGACGTCGTCGAGTCCGGCGGCGGCACCGGCGCGGCGAACATCAAGAGCCACCACAACGTCGGCGGCCTGCCCGAGGACCTCCAGTTCACCCTCGTCGAGCCGCTGCGGGCGCTCTTCAAGGACGAGGTGCGCATGGTCGGGCGCGAGCTCGGCGTGCCCGACGCGATCGTGGACCGCCAGCCCTTCCCCGGGCCGGGGCTCGGCATCCGGATCATCGGTGAGGTCACCGAGCACAACCTCGACATCCTCCGCCGGGCCGACGCGATCGCCCGTCACGAGCTGACCGAGGCCGGCCTGGACGGCGAGATCTGGCAGTGCCCGGTGGTCCTCCTCGCCGACGTGCGCTCGGTCGGGGTCCAGGGCGACGGCCGCACCTACGGGCACCCGGTCGTGCTGCGTCCGGTCTCCTCCGAGGACGCGATGACCGCCGACTGGACCCGCGTCCCGTACGACGTCCTCGCCGAGATCTCGACCCGGATCACCAACGAGGTCGAAGAGGTCAACCGGGTCGTCCTCGACGTCACGAGCAAGCCCCCGGGCACCATCGAGTGGGAGTGAGCCGGTGAGCGCGCCCGGGACCCGTGTCGCCGAGTGGCTCCTTCGCCGGGTCCTCGTCGGGCCCCCCCTTCGCGCCTGGCTCCGTCTCGAGGTGCGCGGGCGCGAGCATGTGCCGCAGACCGGGCCGGTGATCATCGCCAGCAACCACCTCAGCTTCGTCGACTCGATGGTCATCCCGCTCGCGGCCGGTCGCAGGGTCGGCTTCCTCGGCAAGGCCGAGTACCTCTCCGGGAGCGGGGCGAAGGGGTGGGCCAAGCGGCTCTGGTTCGGCGAGTTCGGCGGGATGATCCCCGTCGACCGGGACGACGCGCGGGCCGCGGCCCGCTCCCTCGAGCTCGCCGAGGGACACCTGCGCGGCGGCGGGGCCTTCGGGATCTACCCGGAGGGCACGCGATCGCGCGACGGGCGGCTGTACCGGGGCAAGCCGGGCGTGGGCCGGCTGGCCGCGGCGACGGGGGCGCCGGTGATCCCCTGCACCCTCATCGGCACCGACCGCGTGCAGCCGGTCGGTGCGCGCGGCCTGCGGCCGCGGAAGGTGACCGTGGTCTTCAGCCCACCCGTCGACGTGCCGGGGCTCTCGCAGCAGCACGTCAAGAGCCGGCTGCACCGCGCCGTCACCGATGCCGTCATGGACGCGATCGCCGCGCACTCGCCGCAGGAGCGTGCCGACACCACCGCCGAGCGTGCCGCCTAGACTGACGCGGTGCTGAGAACGACCGCCGCCGTCATCGCCGGCAAGGCCGCCCGGACCGCTGCCCGTGTGCGCGGCGGGGGCACCGGAGGATCGGCCCTCCCCGGGCTCGTCGCGGAGAAGGTCGATCCCGGATTCCTCGCTCACGCCCTGCGCGACGTGCCCCAGGTCGTCGTCGTCAGCGGGACGAACGGCAAGACGACGACGACGAAGATGCTCGTCGCCCTGCTTCGCGCCCACGGGCGCACCGTCTTCACCAACCCGACCGGGTCGAACTTCACCCGTGGGGTGATCTCCGCGATGCTCGCCGAGCTGCCGCTGCGGGGTCGTCTGCACGCCGACCTCGCCGTCCTCGAGCTCGACGAGGCCCACGCCCTGCACTTCGCCCGCGCGGTCGCGCCCACCCACGCCCTGCTGCTCAACGTCGCCCGCGACCAGCTCGACCGCTTCGCCGAGATCGACCACACCGCGGGCCTGCTCACCGAGCTCGCCGGGATGACCACCGACGGGGTCGTGCTCAACCGGGACGACCCCTACGTCAACCGGATCGCCGGCGGGCTGCGTGACGGCGTGGCGGTCCGGTGGTTCGGGCTGGACGCCGCGATCCACGACCGCCTCGGTGAGCTCGCCGAGCACGACGCCCGCGAGCAGGACGACTTCGAGGCACCCCCTGCCGGCGCCGAGGACGGACTGCTGGAGCCGGTGGACGAGAGCGCGATGGGCATCCGCTGGGGCGCCGCCGACGATGCCGAGCGGCTCGGCCCGGTCACCCTGCGCCAGCGCGGCCTGGCCGCGATGATCAACGCGACGGCCGCGACGACGACCGCCCGGATGCTCCTCGGCGCTGCCTTCGAGGACGCCGCCGCCGAGCGGGCGCTGCGCACGGTCGCTCCCCCCTTCGGCCGCGGTGAGGTGATCGACGCCGACGGCCAGCCGCTGGAGCTCGTGCTGGTCAAGAACCCCGCCGGGTTCACCGTGGCCCTCGGCACCTACGGCTCGACCCCGGTCGCGTCGATGATCGCGATCAACGACGACTACGCCGACGGGCGGGACGTCTCGTGGCTCTATGACGTCGACTTCTCCGAGCTGCGGGCGAAGGGGGTGGCCCTCACCTCCGGCGTGCGGGGCTGGGACATGGCGTTGCGGCTGCAGTACGACGACGTGCCCGTCGGGGGGACCGAGACCGACCTGGGGGCCGCGCTGGGGCAGTTCCTCGCCGAGCACGCCGAGGAGCCGAAGCGGATCTTCTGCACCTACACCGCGATGCTCGCGCTGCGGCGGATGCTCGCCGAGCGGTACGACGTGCCCGAGATGGGCACCGAGGTGGAGGAGGGGGCGCCATGAGCACCCGAGACGTGACGATCCTCGGCGAGCCGGCGGGCTCGGACCGGCCGGCCGACCCCGGCGGCGAGGGCAAGGGCGAGATCCACCTCGTGCACCTCTACCCGCGCGAGATGAGCATCTACGGCGACCTCGGCAACACCCGCTGTCTGGCCGCGCGGATCCGCCGCCACGGCTACGTGCCGGTCGTCCACCAGCACCACCCCGGCGCCGAGCTGCCGGCGCAGGTCGACCTCGTCGTCGGCGGTGGCGGGCAGGACTCCGGGCAGGTCACCGTCGAGGACGACCTCGAGCGGATCGGCGACCGCCTCCGCGAGCTGGCGGCCGCCGGCACGCCGATGCTCATGATCTGCGGGATGTACCAGCTCTTCGGCAACGCCTTCGTCACCGTCGAGGGCAAGAGCCTGCCCGGGCTGGGGATCCTCGACGTCACCACCCACGGCAACGAGAAGCGGATGATCGGCCCCGTCGTGCTCTCGACCGACGTCGGCGACGTGGTCGGCTACGAGAACCACTCCGGCTCGACGACGCTCGGGGCCGGGCAGGCCCCCTTCGGCCGGGTGCGCCACGGGCTGGGCAACAACGGGACCGACGGCACCGAGGGTGCCCGGAGCGGGCACGTCATCGGCTCCTACCTGCACGGTCCGATCCTCCCGGCCAACCCGGCGCTCGCCGACACCCTCATCGGGTGGGCGGCGGAGCAGGCGACGGGTCACCCCTTCGCCCCCGAGACGCTCGACGACGAGGTGGCCCGGCAGGCCCAGCAGCGCCAGGTCCGCCGCCTCCTCGCCTGACGGTCCTAGGACTGCCTCTGGGTGACCTTGGGCGTGAGCGACCAGGCCAGCCAGCCGATCGCGCCCAGCGGCACCTCCATGAGGTGGGTGAAGACCGAGAAGAGCACCACCCCAGCCATCGCCGCGGCCGGGTCCGCGCCCCATGCGACGAGCGCGGCGGCGGTCCCGGTCTCGGTCACGCCCAGCCCACCGGGGGTGACGCCGACCGCGGTGAGCAGCCGCCCGATGGCGTACGCCGCGAAGAGCTGGCCGAAGGGGAGCTCGGTGCCCGTCGCGCTCGTGCACAGCACGAAGAGGACGTAGTAGAGCCCGAAGAAGCCGACCATCCCGAGCGTCATCGACAGCCACCCGGTGCTGACCGTCTCGGCGATCCGGCCCCGCAGGTCCACCAGCGCCCGCTCGACCTTGTCGTCGTGCCCGCGGCGCACCAGCCTCACGCCCCGGTCGATGACTCGTCCGGCGACGGCGGCGCCGCGGTCGGTCGCGACGGCGAGCACGAAGGCGGCGAGGACCAAGCCGCCGGTGATGATCGCCGCCCAGGCCGCCTCCCGCATCCGCGGCGGCAGGTCGGTCGCCCCCCAGCTCAGCCCGACGATCGCGATGATCGGCAGGGCGGCCCGGGCGAGGACGTTCCACACCCCGGTCACCACCGCCATCGTCGTCACCCGGGCGGCGCCGAAGCCCCAGGACTTCGCGATGGTGTACGTCGCCGCCAGGCCCACCGCGCCGCCGCCGGGCAGCAGGTTCGAGACCGACGAGCCGCAGAGGTTGAGGATCAGCGCGCGCGGGTGACTCAGCCCGGGCATCGCCCCGGTCATGACGAAGGTGTAGCAGTACAGCCCGGCGAGGACCATCGCGAGGTACAGCAGCGCCGTCGCGGGATGCACCCCGCGCAGCACCTCCCACACCTCGCCCCAGGTCGTCTGGGCGAAGTGCGGTAGCCCCCACCACAGCAGCGCCGCGGCCGCCGCAAGCCCGAGCGTCGCCTGGACCACCCGCCGGGCGCGGATCCGAGGTCTGGCCTGCGGCCGCTCCTGCACGGTGCTCACCGCGCTGCCTCGAAGACATCGGTCAGCCGGGACCCGCCGGCGCTCCCGGCCTCGCGGTACCACTCCCACCCGAAGACGAGGTCGAAGAGCGGCCGGGGGATGCGCAGCAGCATCGCCAGGGTGCGCACGTCACCGCCGCTGGCCTGGCTCGCGTGGGCCCGCATCGAGGTCCGCTTGGCGCGGATCTGGCGGTGCACCGGGATGCGATGGGTGATCTCGCCGCCCGCGCTGAACGCCCGGTCGAAGGAGGACCGGTGGAACTCCGGAGGGAAGCGGTAGACCCGAGCCACGAGGTCGAGCGCGCGGCAGATGAGGTCGCGCGGCACCGTCGCCTCGAGGACGCGAAGGGGGCGACCGCTCGCCGCCCGCACCCGGTCGGCTGCGGCGGCACCGACCTCGTGCACGCGGACGTGGTCGCGGTGGCCGTACCCGCCGTTGCGGTCGTAGGTGAGCAGGAGGTCGGCACGCTCGGCCAGGAGGATCTCGGCCAGGCGAGCGGCCGCCTCGTCGAGATCCGCGCGGGCGAACCGCACCCGACCGGGCGGGTCGGGGCTCAGCTCGGGTCCGGACCCGGAGTCGGCGTAGCCGAGACTCTCGACCCGGGCGACGCCGAGCGCGCGAGCGCTCGCCTCGACCTCGGCCGACCTCGTCAGGGCGAGCTCGCCCCCCTTCGCCCCGAAGTCCTCGCCGGCCAGCCCGAGGGACCCGTCGGTCGCGACGACGAGGACGACCCGGTGCCCCTGGGCGGCCACCGTGGCCATCGTGCCGGCGGTCAGCAGAGCCTCGTCGTCCGGGTGGGCGTGGAAGGCGACGACAGTGCGCCGTGGACCACGGTCGGGCTGCGGGCTCATCGCGGTAACGATCCCACAGGGCCGACCTGGCATCGAACTGATAGTCCCTGCGTGGCCGCGGTCACGAATCCATGAGGACGGGCCGCGGGGCAGTCTTCGTCCCGCCGGAAGGAACATCGCGCCCCAAAGGTTCGCCAGGGAGAAACAGCGCCACCGCCCAGAGCCGCCTCGGGCCTAACTTCACTTCAACAGCCCGTTCAACGTCGCACGGAGGAGACTATGGCGAGCATCGCAGAGGTGAGGGAGCCCGTCCTCACCGGGGAGCGCATCACACTCCATCGGGTGCATAAGACTTACTCGGCAGGTGAGCAGCCCGTTCTGAAGGACATCAACCTCGAGATCGAGCCGGGAGAGCTCGTCTCCTTGGTCGGCCCATCGGGCTGCGGCAAGTCCACCATGCTGAAGATCCTCGCTGGTCTCATTGACTTCGAGGCTGGCGAGGTGGCGATTGGTGATCAGCAGCCTCAGGAAGGTCGCCGCGATGTCGGCTTCATGCTGCAGCAGGCCGTGCTGATGCCGTGGCGCTCGGTGCGGGAGAACGTCAAGCTTCCTTTCGACATCGCAGGCCTCAAGGGACAGGACGTGGAGGACCGGGTCGACCAGCTGATCGAGCTGGTGGGTCTAGATCACGCCGTCGAGAAGAGCCCCTGGGAGCTCTCCGGAGGGATGCAGCAGCGCGTCTCGCTCGCCCGGGCACTCGCGCTCGACCCGAAGGTCATGCTCCTTGACGAGCCCTTCTCGGCCCTCGACGAGTTCAAGCGCGAGCATCTCGGCCTGGAGTTCACCCATATGCACGAATACATGGGCAAGACGACGATCCTCGTCACCCACTCGATCCCAGAGGCCGTGATGATGTCTGATCGAATCATCGCCCTGGGGGCTCACCCCGGCCGGGTGGTGGCGGACGTCAAGGTGGACCTCCCACGCCCGCGCACAGCCGGGCTCGTCGGCACCTCGCGGTTCCAGGAGATTGCCCAGGAGGTCCGTGAGGCTCTCGTTGGTGAGGACGGTTCGATCGCATGACCACCATCGACACAAGCGCACAGACCCGCGCCGACGAGGTCCTCGTTCCGGCGCCTCGACCCCAGAAGCGTTCCTTCCTCGACTCGACCCCCGCCAAAGTTCTGCTTCCTGCGATCGTCCTCGCGACGGCGATCGGCTTGTGGGAGATCTCGGTGCAGGCCGGCCTGGTCAACCCCATCACGGTGCCCGCCGCCTCCGACACCTTCATCGCACTCTTCGAAATGATGCAGACCGAGTACTTCTGGGCAGCCACCTGGCTAACCCTGCAGGAGACGTTGCTGGGCTTCGCCGTCGGGTCCTCCCTAGGGTTGGTCATCGGTGCGCTCACCGGCACGTTCAAGGTTTTCCGAACTGCGATCTGGCCGTTCGTCGTCGCCTTCCAGAACACTCCTCGGGTGGCGCTCGCGCCAGTTTTCCTGACATGGTTCGGCTTTGGGATGACCTCGAAGGTCGTCATGGCCGCCGTCATCTGCTTCTTCCCCGTGGTGATCAACACCGTCGCGGGCCTGGCCTCGGTCGACGACAACGCTCGCGTGCTTTTCCGGACCTATGGGGCGTCGACGCCACAAACCTTCTTCAAGCTGACGCTGCCTACTGCAGCACCGATCTCCTTCGCTGGCATCAAGACCGCGCTGACTCTGGCGCTTCTCGGTGCCATTGTCGGCGAGTTCGTCGGTGCCGCTGAGGGTCTAGGTGTTCTGGTCAAGGAATTCAATTTCCAACTCGAGGTGGCGAGTGGATTCGCCGTGGTGGTCTTCCTCGCGGTCATCGGCCTGGTTCTCTACGGGCTCATCGAGCTCCTCGAACGTCGCCTCATCACCTGGCAGCACTGAGACCTTTCGGGGAGACCTTCCGCGATACCTGACGTGCCCTATCGCTCAGCACAACCGCATCAACCACATCCGCTCAACTACCGACCCGCTGCTGTTGCGGGAAATCACGGACAAGGAAGTCTTATGAATCGCACCATCGCCCTGCTCGGAGCAACCGCTGTCGCCGTCTCCCTAGCCGCCTGCGGGTCCGACTCCGGCGGAGACGCCGGAGGAGGATCGGGATCGACGCCCTCAGAGGTCGAGATCCTGCTGCCGTTCCCCGAAGGTCTGCCCATGGCTCCGGCCACGGTGGCCAAGGAAGAGGGCTATTTCCAGGAGTTCGGGCTGGAGGAGGTCAAGATCTCAGTCGCCGACGGCTCGGGCTACCTCAGCCAACAGTTGGTTGCTGGCAACGTCAACTTCGCCCTGATGGGCTCCTCTGATGCCGCCGTTGCCGCCTCCAAGCGGGAGGACGTCCGCGTGCTTTTCTGCCATCAGGCGACGAACGTTTACCGGATCGGTGCGGTTGCAGAGAGCGGGGTGAACGACCTCGCCGGACTCAAGGGAAAGACCCTCGGTATCACCGAGCCGGGGGGTGGCGAGAACACCCTCGTAAAGGCGGCGCTGGAAGAGGCCGGCCTGAGCGAGGACGTGACCACCCTTCCGATAGGCGGCTCGGGGCCGCAATCGCTCTCGGCTATTGAGAGCGGCAAGGTCCAGGCATACGCCTCATCATTCCCCGACTTCGCCTCCTTCAAGTCCGAGGGCATAGAGTTCACCGACATCACCCCCGAAAAGTACGCCCAGATCCCGGGCACCTGCATGACCACTACTCAGGAGTTCCTCGACTCCGAGGGGGGTAAGGACCAGGCGACCGCGGTCGCCGCTGCCTGGATCAAGGCGGAGGAGTACACGATCAATGACCCGGAGGCGACGCTCGAGATTATCTGCTCCGCAGTCGCCTCGGCCTGCAAAAACAGGGAGGCCGCCGAGATTCTCTTCGACGAGGCCATTGAGGTCATGAAGCCCCACGGGGACGGCCGGGTCGGCGACACCACGGCCGAGGTCTGGGCAACGCTTACCGACACGCTTGCCGAGGCAGACGTCGTGCCTGCCGAACTCGACATGTCGGACAAGGTCGCGGGCGGTACCGTCGGCGAGGTTCGTGAGGCCGCGTACGAGAAGGTGGGTGCCTGATCAGACCCGCATTCGGGCGGGGTCGGTGCACGATGACCCCTCCGAGCGGTCAGGCCGAGGTCTAGAGGATGAGAACTCAATCCGGAGCAGGCCGTTCGGATCCCATCGAACAGGCATCGAGGGCTGTCGGCCCTCGAGTGCCGCGCGTCGCGAGCACCCCCCGACGCTCTGCGCCGCAGACTGACGCCCTGCGGTCTGTGCGCATCGCGCTCGACGTGCTCGAGTGCTTCGCCACTGACGAGCAGTTAGGCGTGACAGACGTCGCCACGAAGATCGGGGTGGCTAAGAGCACTGCCCATCGCATGCTTTCGGTTCTCGTAGACCGGGGTTATACCGAGCACGTCGAGGGATCGAGCCAGTACCGGTTGGGTATGCATATCTACGAGCTCGGACAGCTGGCTCAAGGACGCCATCAGCTGCGCTACTCAGCACTGCCCCTCATGTACGCGGTGCAGGCGGCCACCGGGCTGATTGTGAACCTCTCGGTGCCGGAGGGTGGCGACGTCGTCTTTGTCGAGCGTCTGGAGCAGCCTGGCCTCGGGCACCTCGTCGAGCACCTAGGTCGACGATTGCCAGCACACACGACGAGCTCAGGGAAGGCTATCGCGGCGTTCAACCCCTGCTTTGGCGAGGCCCGTCGAGTCGCCGGGTTTCCCCCCCGCGTCAGCCGAACGGTGCGGTCGTCCGCAGACTGGGAGCGTGAGCTTACCTTCGTGCGACGCAACGGCTTCGCCAGGTCGGTGAGCGAGTCCGTCGACGACCTGGCCACTGTTGCAGTGCCGATCCTCAACATCGCTGGGATGGCGGTGGCGGCGATGTCGGTGATGGGACCGACTGAGCGAGTCACCACGGACATTGAGAGGCTTGCCCAGGTACTGCGCCTGGAGTCCAGGCGTCTGCAGCCGCAGCTCTAGACCGGCGTGGCACCCTGGCACCCGTGAAGATCGCCCTGGTGTCCGACTGCTACCCGCCGCGGGTCGGCGGCATCGAGTCGCAGGTGGCCGACCTCGCGGGGCAGCTCGTCGGCGCAGGTCACCAGGTCGAGGTCCTCACCGCAACCACGGGGCCGAAGGGGGAGTCCCGCGGCGACGTCGAGCGGCTCGGGCAGGTCGTGGTGCACCGGCTCGCCGAGCCCTTGCTGCGGCTGCCGGTCAACCCCTTCGCCGTCCCTGAGGTGCGCCGACGGCTCCAGGCGGGTGGCTTCGACGTCGTGCACGTGCACCTGGGCGTGGTCAGCCCGTTCGCCTGGGACGCGGCGCGGATCGCGACCGGGCTCGGCCTGCCGACCGCGCTGACCTGGCACTGCGTGCTCGACCGGGCCGGCGTCGGGTATCGGGTCAGCGGTGCGCTGCGCCGCTGGGTGCAGCGGGGTGCGGTGCTGTCCGCGGTGTCGCGGATGGCGGCGGCGCAGGTGCGTCGGGCGGCCCCGCCAGGCACCGAGGTCGCCGTGCTGCCCAATGCGATCGACCTCGATGCGTGGCGTCCTCGTAACCCCCACCTACCACGCAGTAGTGGTCGTGATCACGACCACTACTGCGCCGTAGCCGGCGATGAAGGAGTCGGGGCGAAGGGGGAGGGGGAGGGGGTGCGGCTGGTGTCGACGATGCGGCTGGCGCGGCGCAAGCGGCCGGTCGAGCTCGTCGAGGCCTTCGCCGAGGCGGGGGTGGCCGGGCGCGCAGAGCTGGTGATCATCGGTGACGGGCCGCAGCGGGCCCAGCTCCATCGGCGAGTCGACGAGCTCGGCCTCGGCGGGTCGGTGCGCCTCCTGGGTCGGGTCGACCGCTCGCGCCTGCTCGACGAGTACGCGCAGGCCGACGGCTTCGTCGCCCCGACCGTCCTCGAGGCGTTCGGCATCGCCGTGCTCGAGGCGCGGGCCGCCGGGCTGCCGGTCGTCGCGATGGCCGGCTCGGGGGTCGCCGACATCGTCGAGGACGGCGTGTCCGGTCTGCTGTGCGTCGACGACCGCGACCTGGCGCTCGGCATCCGCCGGTTGGTCGACGACGCCAGGCTCCGGGCCACGCTTGCCACCCACAACCGTGCCGTGCCGCCAGCCCAGACCTGGCCACGAGTCCTCGAGCAGGTGCTGGCGGAGTACCGGAGGGCGGGCGCGTGAGCGTACGGGTCGAGATCGTGCGGTCGGGCGAGGTCGTGGCGGCGCAGGCGCTACCGCATGGCGCCGACCCGCAGCTGCTGTGCGCCCATCTCGGTCACCCGGGCGCGCGGCCGCTCGCCGCCCGGCTGGTCGGTTCGGACCTCGTCCTGGACTACGAGTCGTCAGGCGAAGGGGTGGCCGGCACCACCCCCTTCGCCGTCACGGAGCCGAGGGTCGAGGACCAGACTCCCGGCGCCGCCCGGCGGGTGCAGCGCCCGGCGGCGTACGCCGTCGTCGTCGCCGACGATCAGGTGCTGCTCACCCGGCTCTCCGAGCGGGTGCGGAGCGCGGCGGGACGCTGGATGCTGCCCGGCGGCGGGATCGATGCCGGCGAGTCACCGGTCGAGGCCGTGCTGCGGGAGGTCGAGGAGGAGACCGCTCAGCACGTCGAGGTCGCCGAGCTGGCGATGGTGCAGAGCGACCACTGGGTGGGGGAGTCGCCGCGCGGGGAGGTCGAGGACTTCCACGCGCTGCGGCTGATCTACCGGGCGAGCTGTCCCGAGCCGACGCCGGCCAGGGTGCTCGAGTCCAAGGGGTCGACCGGGTCGGCGCAGTGGGTGACGATCTCGCCGCGAGCGCCGGAGCCCTCGACCTGGATGCTCAGGCAGGCCTGGCCGATCGTCCTCGGGTGACGCCACGTACCCTGGGGCACTATGTCCGCCCTGCACACGGTCCTCTACATCCTGCACATGATCGCGATGATCGCCATCGTCGCCGGTGCAGTCATCCCGCAGCCCACCGGGCGGCAGGTGCTGGCCTGGGCCGCCCGGGTCCAGCTGCTCGTCGGGCTCGGCCTCGTGGCGGTGCTCGAGATGGACGGCGCGAGCCTCAACCACGGCAAGATCGCGGTCAAGCTGCTCGTCGCGCTCGGGGTGGTCGCGCTGGCCGAGATCAGCAACGCCCGGTACAAGCGGGGGCAGGACGGCAGCGCGCTGGCGTACGCAGCGGCCGGCCTGACGGTCGTCAACGCCGCCATCGCCTTCCTCTGGTGACCGGGCCGGTGCCGACGGGCCGAGCCTGACTCGGCCCTGCGGAGCCGGTCGCCGCTAGCCTCGACCCGGTGAGCGCCTCTTACGTCTACGCCGCCGCCCGCACCCCCTTCGCCCGGTTCGGTGGTGCCCTCGCGGGTGTCCGTCCCGACGACCTGGCCGCGACCGCCCTGCGGGGCGTGCTCGCCAAGGCGCCGACTCTCGACCCGGCACGGGTCGACGACGTCCTGTGGGGCTGCGCCAACCAGGCCGGCGAGGACAACCGCAACGTCGCGCGCATGGCCGTGCTGCTCGCCGGGCTGCCGACCTCGGTCCCGGCCAGCACGGTCAACCGCCTGTGCGGCTCCTCGCTCGACGCGGCGATCGGCGCCTCCCGCGCCGTCGAGACCGGTGACGCCCAGGTGGTCCTCGCCGGCGGCGTCGAGTCGATGACCCGCGCGCCGTGGGTGCTGCCCAAGCCCTCCCGCGCCTACCCGGCCGGCGACGTCGCCGCGGTCTCGACCACGCTGGGGTGGCGGCTGGACAACCCGCAGATGCCCGAGCAGTGGACCGTCTCGCTCGGCGAGGCCAACGAGATGCTCGCCGAGGCGCGTGGGATCTCCCGGGAGCGGCAGGACGAGTTCGCGGCCAGCTCCCACCAGCGCGCCGAGGCCGCATGGGCGGAGGGCTTCTACGACGGGCTCGTGGTCGGGGTCGACGGGGTTGACCTGACCCGCGACGAGGGGATCCGACCCGGCTCGACGGCGGCGACCCTCGCCGGGCTCGCCCCCGCCTTCCGCCCGGACGGGACGATCACGGCGGGCAACGCGTCTCCGCTGAGCGATGGTGCCTCGGCGGTCATCATCGGCAGCGAGTCGGCGGGGGATGAGCTCGAGCTGGCGCCCATGGCGCGTATCGCGGGCCGGGGGGTGCACGCCCTCGATCCCCAGGACTTCGCGCTCGGGCCGGTCGAGGCGGCCAACGCTGCCTTGGGGCGCGCGGGGATCGGGTGGTCAGAGGTGGGCGCCGTCGAGCTGAACGAGGCCTTCGCCGTCCAGTCCCTCGCCTGCGTCGACGAGTGGGGCATCGATCCGGAGATCGTCAACGCGTGCGGCGGTGCGATCGCCGTCGGGCATCCGCTGGGCGCCTCCGGCGCTCGCGTCCTGGGCACGCTGGCCCAGCGGCTCGCCGACTCCGGCGACCGGTGGGGAGTCGCGGCGATCTGCATCGGGGTCGGGCAGGGGCTCGCCGTCGTCCTCGAGAACGTGGCCTGACACCCGGGCTGCCGGGGGAGTCAGGGCACGAGCACGAGCTTGCCCGTCGTGCGCCGACCCTCGAGGTCCGCGTACGCGTCGGCAGCCTCGGACCACGGGTACCGCCCACCGACGTGGACCGTCAGGGTGCCGTCGGCGACCCAGCCCAGGACGTCGTTGGCGCGGCCGTGCAGCTCCTCGGTCGTGGCGATGTGGTGCCCGAGCGAGGGGCGGGTCAGGTAGAGAGAGCCGCCGGAGTTGAGGCGCTGGATGTCGAAGGGGTCGACCTGCCCGCTCGCACCCCCGAAGAGGACCATGAGCCCGCGGGGGCGGAGCGAGGCCAACGAGGCGTCGAAGGTGGCCCGGCCCACCCCGTCGTAGACGACGTCGACGCCGGCGTCGTGGCCCAGCCGGTGCGCCGCGGCACGGACCCGGGAGCTCAGCTCCTCGCTGCCCAGGTTCGTGTAATCGATCGTCTCGACGGCGCCGAGGTCGGTGGCGATCCGGCACTTCTCCTGCGAGCCGGCCGTCGCGATGACGCGGCCGCCGTGGTGGGTGATGAGCTGCACGAGCAGGCGGCCAACACCGCCGGCGGCAGCGTGCACCAGCGCCACGGTGCCGTCCTGGACCGGGTGGGTCGACCGGGTCAGGAAGTGCGCCGTCAGGCCCTGCAGCATGATCGCCGCCGCGGTCTCGAGGTCGACCTTGTCCGGCACGCGCACGGCCTGGTCGGCGGGGATCAGCGCCACCTCGGCGGCGGATCCCAGGGTAAAGGCCCAGGCGACCCGGTCGCCGGGGGCGTACCCGGACACCCCCTCGCCGACCGACCGCACGACGCCCGCGCCCTCGTTGCCGAGGACGAAGGGAGGCTCGGTGGGGTACACCCCTTCGCGCTGGTAGACGTCGATGAAGTTCACCCCGACCGCGGCCACCTCGACCGCCAGCTCGCCGGGACCGGGCGTGGGCTCGGGCCGGGACTCCAGGGCGAGGACCTCGCCCCCGCCGTGGGAGCGGGCGACCAGTGCGGTGATGTCAGCCATGACCTCACCCTTCCAGAGAGGCGATGACGTCGTCGAGCATGGCCTGGGTCAGCCGGCCGGTGAAGGTGTTCTGCTGGCTGACGTGATAGCTGCCGACGAGGGTGACCTCGCGGCCGGTGGCGGTGTTCAGGGTGGCGCGGGCGCCGTGGCCGAAGCGTGGCTTGGGCCGCGGGATCTGCCAGCCGGCCGCGCGGGCACCGGCGATCGTGGCGTCCCACCCGATCGAGCCGAGGGTGAGGATCGCGGTGACGTGCGGCTCGGAGATCGCCAGGTCGGCGCTGAACCACGGCGCGCAGGTCGCCTTCTCCTCGGTGGTTGGCTGGTTCTGCGGGGGAGCGCAGCGCACGGGGGCGACGATCCGGGCGCCGTGCAGCGTCAGGCCGTCGCCGGCGTGGGTCGAGTCGGGCTGGCTGGCGTAGCCGGCGCGGTGCAGAGCGGCGTAGAGCCAGTCTCCGCTCCGGTCGCCGGTGAAGTTGCGGCCCGTGCGGTTGGCGCCGTGGGCGGCGGGGGCGAGCCCGACGATCAGCACCGGTGCGTCTGGTGGCCCGAGCGCCGGCACCGGGCGGCCCCAGTACGGCTGGTCGGCGTAGGCGGCGCGCTTGGTCGCGGCGACCTCCTCACGCCAGGCGACCAGGCGGGGGCAGGCGTGGCACACCGAGATCCGTGCGGCGAGGGTGGCCGGGTCGTCCGTCGCGGCGAGTCGGCGCACGCCGGCGGCGGTCCGGGCGACCCGGGTGGTAGCGGTAGCCGGGTCGTCGGGCCAACCTTCTCCGGGCGGGACCGGAGAGGCGAAGGGGTGACCCGTCACCGGGTGGGGCAGCAGCGTCATCGAGCGCGTCGGGGACGTCAGGCCCGGCCGGTCCGCTTCCGGTGGCTGCACCCGGGCCAGCAGCACGGCCGGCGCTTGCCCTCCTCGCCGAGCTCCTCGACGGTGCGCCGGATGCGGCGGGCGCGGGTCTGGTCCTGCTTGGCGTCCTCGACCCAGCAGATGAACTCATTGCGCGCCAGCGGCGTGATGTCCTCCCACGCGGCGCGGGCGGCGTCGTGGTCGCGCAGGGCGGTGGCGAGGTCGTCGGGCAGCTCGTGGACGACGCCGGTGGACAGCTCGGCGGTGCTCATGGCCCCATCATCGCTGAGCCGGGATGGCCGTGGTACGCCCGATCGTGCCGACGAGCTCCTCGGCGGTCACCGTCGACCCGAGACCGGCGAGCACCTGGGCAGAGGCCTCCAGACGCTGCGCGTACCACTCGCTGCCCAGGACCGCCTGCCGGGTGAACGTGTCACGGAACTCTGGATCCGAGAGCGTCCATCCCTCCCGGGAGCGCCCGTCGGCCATGATCTCGAGCAGAGCGCGGACCGGCGGGCAAGCGCTGTCGATCGTCCCGTCGGCCCGATACCCCTGGGCCACCCGCTGGTGCGTCGTGGTCATCACCTCGATCGAGTCGGCGAAGACCTGCTCGTCCTGCATCTCGGGGCGCAGCATCTCGGCGGTGAAGACGGTCTGCGGGTGCATGAAGATCCGGCCGAGGAAGGTGCGCGCGAAGCTCTCGGTGATCCGGTAGCCCAGTCGGCTGCCGTGCACGGTGCGCCCGGCCGCGGTCAGGTCCGGCACCGGCTCGAGGTGCCCTGCCTCGAGCAGCGCCTCGGCGTCGCGCTCAGCGGGTGTCATCCGCGCGAAGACCTCGGGCACAAGCAGGCTGATGTCGTGCGCGACCTCGACCCGGGGCCCGACGTGCCCGGCGCCGGACACCCAGCCGTCGTGCTCGCACAGGGCGTAGGAGAGGAAGGCCGCGTCGAGGTCGTAGGTCTTCGGCAGCGCGTTGAAGGGGCCCTTGGTCATCGCGCCCTCGCTGCCGGCACCGGTCGTCGACGGGGACTTGCCGGTCATGGAGGAGATGTACTCCATGAGCAGCTCGGGCAGGGGCAGGTGGTGCAGCGGGCTGTAGGCGCACAGCGCAGGCACCCCGTCACCGGGCGGGTTGTTCCGCCGTCCGGCGACGACGGCGTCGACGACCATCGGTAGCGGCTGGTCAAGAGGCATCCCCGAGGCCAACCGGGCAGCCGTGAGCGAGTCAGCCGTGCTTCGCGGGTCGGCGAGGTCTGGGCGCAGCTGGAGGTAGCGGGGGTTCTTCGACCGGCGACCATCGACGATCCGGGGGTGGGACGAGCAGACGGCGTAGTCTGCGCCGCTCTCGCCGGCGGCGAAGCGCTGCATCAGCTCGCGCATCGGCGCGGTGTACTCGCTCAGACCAACCGCGTCCTCGACCAGGGAGGCGACGTCCTTGCGCCGCAGCGGCTCGAAGTTGGACAAGAAGCTGCCCGGGCGGGCTATGTCGGACTCGGCGAGGGTGTCGTAGCCGGGGACCACCGCGTCGTCCGGGCGTTGGAAGAGCAACCCCTCGCAGTTGCGCACCACCTTGACCGAGCGTTCACCACGCGGCACGACCACCGAGGCGGTGATGTCGTCCTCGGTCTGCAGCTTCACCGACGGCTCGAAGTCGGGTCGTAGGCTGAAGAGGCGGGGCGCGCCGTCGGTCTCGAAACCGATGCGCAGCAGGTCGGTGAGCACCGGCTCGCCGTCGATGCGCAGCCGGTGGCCCGGACGGCCGTCGACCCGGGTGACGGACACGTGTGAGCGCCAGTCGTCGCCCCACTCGGGACGGTAGGCCCGCTTGACCGCGACGACCAGCTCGAGGATGTGCGCGGGGACGGAGCGGGCCAGGTCGTTGTGCTCCTCGGTGAAGGAGGGCGAGGGGGTGAGCAGCTTGATCACCGACCCGACGCTGCGCTCGGGACTCAGCAGCGGACGGTCGTCGCTCTCGGTGGGGTCGAGGAACCGCCCGGAGTAGTCGCGGCCGATGAGGTCCGCGGCCGCGTCGAGGTCGGCGTCGATGTCCGAGACGTAGGCGTAGCCGCGGCTGATGGCGTCGGCGATCGACTTCGAGATCTCGGACTTGCCGCCGCCGGAGACGGTGGCCGGCTTGTGGCACACCGTGGATGTCCCGGAGGTGCCGACGATGGTCCACTGCACCGGGTCCTCGCGCACCTGGCGCAGGCGGACCCGGAAACCCGTCGGGTCCAGGTAGACCTCGCCGGCCCGAAGGGGGATGCCCGGGTTCCCCCCTTCGCCCTCCCAGGTGATTGAGCGGTCCTCGATGCGGTAGCGGGACCCGGCCGGGACGAGGACGAGGTGGTCGTGCTCGAGCGAGCGGGCCCACCCGTCGCCAGCCCACCACAGCTGCGGGTCGCGGGCCACGACGTCGGCGACGCTCGCGGTCGACCCACCGCTCGGCGCGGTGTAGGCGTTGACGAACTCGCGACCTTCGTCCCAGCTCGGGAAGACCATCGCGCCCCCGGCGTGCTCCTCCTCGGCGAGGCCGAAGAGGTTGGCGGAGTAGGAGATCTGGGTCTTGACCTCCTTCTTGCAGTAGCCGAAGTAGTTGTCCGCGATGACGGTGACGACGACCCCGCGCTCGTCCCGGGCGCAGACCTTGAAGGCAGACCCGTCGTTGTAACGCTCGTCGGGGTCCTGCCAGCACATGCCGTCACGCAGCTGTCGCTCGCTGGCGTCGTCGCGGTGGGGCAGCCCGAGCTCGCGCTTGGTGACCTCGAGCAGGTGCGGGGCGAGGACGACCAGGCCGGTGGTCCCGGTCCAGCCGTCGGGGTCGGTCGCGGCATCACCGTCGGGCAGCAGCGGGTCGCCGCCGTTGCCGAAGATGCCCTCGACGAAGTCGAGGTTTGCCACGAGCCCGCCGGGGACGATGAAGCGGGTCTCCATCCGGCGTTCCTGGACCTGGCCCGGTACTCCGACGACGACCAGCGGGCGCAGGAGCAGGGACACGAAGCACTCGGCCTGCTCCTCCTGGGTCGAGGTGATCGGCAGGCGCATCAGCGCCGGCGGCGCCTCGAAGGCGCGGCGTAGCAGCCCGGCGAAGGCCTCTCGGGGGACGGCCTTCTTGTCCTCGGGGATCGGCAAGCCACCCTCGACGACGTGGAACACCCCGGCGGTGGTGCGACGGTCGTTGCGGGGGTTGTGCAGCACGCCGTTGGCGACCCGGTAGCTCTCGACCTGGTCGGAGACGTACTCGTCGCGGTCGGCGGGCAGGGACAGCACCCGGGCCAGGCCGGGCTGGTCCAGGCCGAGGGTACGGGTGGGTAGCTGGGGGATCTCGTCGATCTCCTCGAGGTAGGCCTCGAGGAAGTCCTGGATCCGCCGGTCGACGGGCGCCAGCGGGTCCTGCACATGCCGGCTGACCTCCCGGTGGCGCTCCAGCAGCGGGCCGAGGAGCTCGCGGTCGAGATCGGGGGCCGCGTCCGCCTGCACCGTAGGCAGGCCGAGCAGGGCCAGGCGCAGGTTGACGGCGGACAGCTGGGCTGGGGTTGGGTCCACGTGATCACCCTGGCACGGATGGGTCGCCGTGTGGAGGGAGTCCGTCGCGCCGGCGAAGGGGATTCACTGCATGTCTGCCGACCGGCCACCCGCCCCACCTCGCCCGCTACCACGCAGTACTGGTCGTGATCGCAGCCACTACTGCGTGGTAGCAGGCGCGTCGTCACGGTCGGCCCACTCCAGCAGGGGGGCGAGGTCGTGGGCGACGTCGTCGATGCTCGCGTGCAGGTCACCGAGCTCGGCGAAGCGGGCCGGCACGGTCGCGATGGTGCAGTCCTGCGGCTCGACCTCGGCGATCTCGTCCCACGTGATCGGCGTCGAGACGGTGGCGCGGGGGTTCCCGCGCACCGAGTAGGCGGCGGCGATGGTGTGGTCGCGCGCGTTCTGGTTGTAGTCGACGAAGACCGCGGCCGGGTCGCGGTCCTTGCGCCACCACTCCGTAGTGGCCAGGTCCGGCGCCCGCCGCTCGACCTCGCGTGCGAAGGCGAGCGCCCCCCTTCGCACGTCGGCGAACTCGTGGTCGGGACGAATCCGGACGTACACGTGCAGCCCGTCACCTCCGGAGGTCTTGGGGTAGCCGGTGATGCCCAGCTCGTCGAGCACCTCGTGGCAGACCGCCGCAACCTGGCGCACCCGGTCCAGGCCGGCCTCGGGCATCGGGTCGAGGTCGATGCGCCACTCGTCGGGCCGGTCGACGTCGGCGCGGCGCACGTTCCACGGGTGCAGCTCGACGGTGGACATCTGCACCGCCCAGAGGATCTCGGCGATCTCGGTCGGGCATAGCTCGTCGGCGGTCAGGTCGTAGCGCGGGAAGTGCAGCCGCACCGTCCCCACCCAGTCCGGCGCTCCCTTCGGCAGCCGCTTCTGGTGCACCTTGGGGCCGGCCACCCCCTTCGGGAAGCGGTGCAGCATCGTCGGCCGCTCCCGCAGGGCCCGCAGGATGCCGTCACCGACGGCGAGGTAGTACTGCGCGAGGTCGAGCTTGGTCGCCCCGGTCTCGGGGAAGTACACGCGCTCGGGGGAGGAGATCCGCACCTCGCGCCCGCCGACCTCGAGGTGGACGTCCTCGCCGTGCTCGCTCTCGGCCGGTGACATGGTGCGAGCCTAGGGCGAAGGGGGTGTCGGCCGGCCGACGTAGGCTGGTCGGTGAGATGAGCAGCCTCTTCGACGACCTCCCCGACATGCCCGACGACTGGAAGAACGCGGTGGACTCCGCGGGAGTCCCGACCTGGGCGATGACGCAAGAGGGCCCGGCCGACGGGGGAGGCTCCCGTCCCCCTTCGGCCGCAGCGACGGACCCCGAGGAGCTGCTCGCGGGGCTCAACCCGGAGCAGCGCGAGGCGGTGCTGCACGAGGGGAGCCCGCTGCTCATCGTCGCCGGTGCCGGCTCGGGCAAGACCCGGGTGCTCACCCACCGGATCGCCTACCTGCTCGGGGCGCGGGGAGCCCAGCCGGGGCAGATCCTGGCGATCACCTTCACCAACAAGGCCGCCGCCGAGATGCGCGAGCGGGTGGAGTCCCTCGTCGGCCCCCGGGCGCGGGCGATGTGGGTGATGACCTTCCACTCGGCGTGCGTGCGGATCCTGCGTCGCGAGGCGACGAAGGTGGGGATGAAGAGCAGCTTCTCCATCTACGACGCGGCGGACAGCCAGCGCCTCATCGCGATGGTGATGCGCGACCTCGACCTGGACCCCAAGCGCTACCCGCCGCGCTCCTTCGCCCACCAGATCAGCAACCTCAAGAACGAGCTCGTCGACGAGGAGGACTACGCCCGGAGGGTCGGCAGCGAGCACGACGAGGCTCCCGGCGGCGGTCACCAGGAGCAGGTGCTGGCCCAGGTCTACAGCGCCTACCAGCGGCGGCTGCGCCAGGCCAACGCCCTCGACTTCGACGACATCATCATGACCACGGTGTCGATCCTCCAGGCCTTCCCCGATGTGGCCGAGCACTACCGGCGCCGATTCCGGCACGTCATGGTCGACGAGTACCAGGACACCAACCACGCCCAGTACATGCTCGTCCGCACCCTCGTCGGTGGCTACGGGGACGACGCCGTCGCCGACCCGCACGCGGTGGCGCCGAGCGAGCTCGTCGTCGTCGGCGACGCCGACCAGTCGATCTACGCCTTCCGCGGGGCGACGATCCGCAACATCGCCGAGTTCGAGAGCGACTACCCCGACGCCCGAACCATCCTCCTCGAGCAGAACTACCGCTCCACCGAGACGATCCTGCGCGCGGCCAACGCGGTTATCGAGCGCAACGAGTCGCGCCGGCCGAAGAGGCTGTGGACCGAGTCCGGCTCCGGCGCGCCGATCGTCGGGTACGTCGCCGACAACGAGCACGACGAGGCGAGCTTCGTCGCGACGACGATCGACGACCTGTCCGACGAGCACGGCGTGCGCCCCGGCGATGTCGCCGTCTTCTACCGGACCAACGCGCAGTCCCGCGCGATCGAGGAGGTCTTCGTCCGGGTCGGCCTGCCGTACAAGGTCGTCGGCGGCACCCGCTTCTACGAGCGGCGCGAGATCAAGGACGCCCTGGCCTACCTGCGGGTCATCGCCAACCCGACCGACACGGTCAACCTCCGGCGGATCCTCAACACGCCCAAGCGCGGCATCGGGGACCGGGCGGAGGCGGCGGTGGCCCAGCTCGCGGACCGCGAGCAGATCCCCTTCGTCGCCGCCCTGGGCCGGGCCGAGGATGCGCCCGGGCTGGCCACCCGGTCGCTCAACGCGATTCGTTCCTTCACCGCGATGCTCGAGGGGCTGCAGCGCGCTCGGGAGGAGGGCGAAGGCATCGGCGACCTCCTCACCACGACGCTCGAGGACTCCGGCTACCTGCGCGAGCTGCGCGAGAGCAAGGACCCGCAGGACGAGACCCGCCTGGAGAACCTCGCCGAGCTCGTCGCGGTGGCGCGCGAGTTCGACGCGACCCGGATCGCGACCGGCGAGGAGATCGCGCTCGACGATTTCCTCGAGCAGGTCAGCCTCGTCGCCGACGCCGACGACATCCCCGACCAGCCAGAGGGGGACGGGGCCGGGCAGGAGCAGGGGGTGGTCACCCTGATGACACTGCACACGGCGAAGGGCTTGGAGTTCCCCGTCGTCTTCCTCACGGGGATGGAGGACGGGACCTTCCCGCACATGCGCAGTCTGGGCAAGACCAGCGAGCTCGAGGAGGAGCGGCGGCTGGCCTATGTCGGGATCACCCGGGCACGGGAGCGGCTGCACGTCTCCCGGGCGAGCGTGCGCTCCGCCTTCGGCTCACCGTCGTACAACCCCGAGTCCCGCTTCCTCGGGGAGATCCCTGCCGAGCTGGTGGACTGGAAGCGCACCGGTGGATCGACCCCGGTCGCCCGCCGCGGTGAGCCTGCGGTGGCTCGGCTGGCCGCGAAGCCGGGGGTGCGCTCGCCGGGGAACCGGCCGATCATCGCCCTGTCCTCGGGTGAGAAGGTCACCCACGACTCCTTCGGCCTGGGCACGGTGATCCGGGTGGAGGGGCAGGACGACAAGGCGGTCGCCCATGTCGACTTCGGCGGCGAGACCGGGGTCAAGCGCCTGCTGCTGCGCTACGCGCCCCTGGAGAAGCTCTGAGACCGGCTCAGTAGCCGAGGCCCTTGGCCGCCAGCCACGACCTCGGGTCGACCGCGCCGCCACCACCGGGGTGGATCTCGAGGTGCAGGTGCGGCCCGGTCGAGCGTCCGGTGTTGCCGGAGAGGCCGACCTGCTGCCCGGCGGCTACCGACTGGCCGACCGACACCGAGATCGAGCTCATGTGGCCGTAGCGCGAGACGGTCCCGTCCGCGTAGCGGATGTCGACCATCGTGCCGTAGCCGCTCATCTGACCCGCGTAGACGACGGTGCCGTTGCTCATGGCGCGTAGGGGGGTGCCGACGGCCGCGGCGAAGTCGTTGCCTGCGTGCAGCCGGCCCCAGCGCATGCCGTAGCCCGAGGTGTAGACGGGGTTGGCCAGCGGCATGACCCAGCCGCTGGTGGACGGCGCCGCCGCCTGGGTCGTGCTGGCAGAGCCGCCGCCGGAGGCCGGGGCGCTCGACGGCGCGGCCTCCGCCTTCGCCTGCTTGGTCTTCTCCGCGGCGGCCTTCTTGGCCTTTCGCTCCTTGTCGCGGGCGACCCGCTCGCGCTCCTGGACCCGCCCCTGGTCCAGGGCCACCTCGTGGTTGCCCTGCTGCCGGCGCTGGGCGAGGTCGCTGTAGCCGGCGACGGTCGTGGCGACCTGCTCCTGGGCCTTCGCGTCGAGGGCGGGGTCGGCAAGAGCGGGGCTGACCGTGGCCTGGGGCGCTGCGGCGGCCGGCGAGCCCTGACTCAGGGCGTTGCTCTGCGCGGCGGTCGCGCCGCCGGCGGTGAGCACGAGGGTCGCCGCGGCCGCGGTCGGGAGGGCGTGACCGGCGGTGAGCGCCTTGGGCAGGCGGCGGCGCGGCTCGAGGGCGCGGCGCTCGGCCCGGGTCGGCGGACGGTGCCGCCCGACGTAGTCAGACATCGAAGAAGTCCTCGCAGGGGGTCGCGGACAAACTTCCGAGACCCTAGCGTGACCCGTTCGTTATACAAAATCTGGCTGGACAGACGCAGCACAATCCATCGACCGCAGCGTCCTGTGTGGTCGCGCTCAAGAGTGGCGTGGCGCGCTTGGGTGATGACGGCGCACCGGTCAGAGTCGGCGGTGACCTGCCGGTCAGCCCACCGGGATCTGGGTCACCGATGCGGTTGGGTCCCCGTCGCTGTCGAGGTGGGTCAGGCTCGCGCTGATCTGGTGGACGACGGAGGGGAGGATCGGCAGCGACAGGTGCCCGACCCCGGTGAGCGCGACATTGGTCGCGGTGAGGTCGGGGTGCTCGAGCCGGGCGTTGCTCGCGGGCAGGATCGCAGCGTCGGTGTCGGACCAGAAGCAGATGAACCGCGTGGCGCAGCCGGGGGACGGGCGCTCGAGCTCGTCGAGCAGCCTGCTCCCGGGGCGAAGCTGCCGGGTGATGGGCGTGGGCGCGAGCCGCGCGATGTGGGTGCCCTGATGGGGCGAGCCGAGGGTGACGACCGTGTGCACCCGCTCATCACCGGCCAGCCGGGTGACGTAGTAGCGAGCGATGAGCCCACCGAGGCTGTGGGCGACGACGTGGATCCGCTCGTACCCCGTCTCCTCGCAGATCAGCTCGACCTCCTCGGCGAGCTGGGCGGCTGCGGTGCGCACGTCGGAGGTGCGCACCGAGTAGTTCATCGAGTAGAGGCGGGTGAAGCCGCGCCGCTGCAGACCCCGCCGCAGCAGGGTGAAGATCGAGTGGTTGTCGACCATCCCGTGCAGCAGGAGGATCGGGGTACCGCTCTCGGCGACGGCGGCGACGATCCGGCTGCGCTGCAGGGGCGGCAGGTGCTCGACGCGGTAGCCGTGGTCCGTGGTCCCCACCCGCGGCTGGAGGGCGCCGAGCGGGTAGAGCAGGAGGTGGGTCGCGGTCCACACCGTCTCCACGAGAGATCCGAGGGCCGCGTGCGGGCTGGACAACGCGCGGGCCCGCTCGGCGAGCATCGGCCGCATGGCGCCGACACCGCCGGCATCACGGGCCGTCGGCGCCTTCGCCGACGGCGCGGTGCTGCTCGCGCGCTGTCCCATGGTGACTCGACAGTAGCCCGACATCGGTCACGGCGTGGCCGGAACGCCCCCTTCGCGTTGCGTTGCGTCGACTCCCGTCCCGCCGCCACCGTCGCCGACCGGCCGCCGACGACTCCGCCCGCCTGCCGCCGGAGCGCTTCAGGGTGGGGCGGGAGTGTGACCTGGATCGCGGCGGCGTCTAGGCTCGCGGTACACCCGTGGACGCGCCGAGCCAGGGCGCGTCTCGTGACTAGAGCAGAGGATGGAACAACCTCGTGGATCTCTTCGAGTACCAAGCACGTGATGTGTTCGAGAAGCACGCAGTGCCGGTCCTGGCCGGCGCAGTCGCCACCACGCCGCAGGAGGCGCGCCAGGCGGCCGAGACGATCGGCGCCAAGAGCGGCGGCGTCACCGTGGTCAAGGCCCAGGTCAAGACCGGCGGGCGCGGCAAGGCCGGGGGAGTGAAGGTCGCCAAGTCCGCCGACGAGGCGGAGCAGTACGCGCAGGACATCCTCGGCATGGACATCAAGGGCCACACCGTGCACAAGGTGATGATCGCCCAGGGCGCCAAGATCGCCGAGGAGTACTACTTCTCCATCCTCCTGGACCGCACCAACCGCGCGATCCTCGCGATGTGCTCCAAGGAGGGCGGGGTCGACATCGAGACCCTCGCCGAGGAGCGTCCCGAGGCGCTCGCCAGGGTCGCGGTCGACCCCAACGTCGGCATCGACGACGCCAAGGCCCGCGAGATCGTCGAGGAGGCCGGGTTCGACGCCGGCACCGGCGAGAAGGTCGCCCCGGTGCTGAAGACGCTGTGGACGGTCTACAGCGAGGAGGACGCGACGCTCGTCGAGGTCAACCCGCTCGTCATGACCGAGGACGGCGACGTCCTCGCCCTCGACGGCAAGGTGACCCTCGACGCCAACGCCGACTTCCGCCAGCCCGACCACGCCGACTTCGAGGACGAGGCGTCCACCGACCCGCTGGAGGCCAAGGCCAAGAAGCTGGGGCTGAACTACGTCAAGCTCGACGGCAACGTCGGCATCATCGGTAACGGCGCCGGGCTCGTGATGAGCACCCTCGATGTCGTCGCCTACGCCGGCGAGGAGCACACCGGTGGCACCGCGAAGCCGGCGAACTTCCTCGACATCGGTGGCGGTGCCTCCGCGGAGGTCATGGCCAACGGGCTCGACGTCATCCTCGGCGACGAGCAGGTCAAGGCCGTCTTCGTCAACGTCTTCGGCGGCATCACCGCCTGCGACGCGGTCGCCAACGGCATCAAGGGCGCGCTGGAGACCCTGGGCGACCAGGCGACCAAGCCGCTCGTCGTCCGCCTGGACGGCAACAACGTCGAGGCGGGGCGCCAGATCCTCGCCGACCTCGACCACCCGCTCGTGAGCATCGAAGAGACCATGGACGGCGCTGCCAAGAAGGCCGCCGAGCTGGCTGCGAAGTAAGGACGGACGACTAAGAGATGGCAATCTTCCTCAACGAGAACAGCAAGGTCATCGTCCAGGGCATGACCGGCTCCGAGGGCATGAAGCACACCACGCGCATGCTCGCCTCCGGCACGACGATCGTCGGCGGGGTCAACCCCAAGAAGGCAGGCCAGACCGTCGACTTCGAGGGTGGCCAGCAGATCCCCGTCTTCGGCTCGGTCGCCGAGGCGATGAAGGAGACCGGCGCCAACGTCTCGGTGCTCTTCGTGCCGCCGGCCTTCGCCAAGAGCGCGGTCGTCGAGGCGGTCGACGCAGGCATCGAGCTGGCGGTGGTCATCACCGAGGGCATCGCGGTCAAGGACACCGCGGAGTTCTACAACTACGCCAAGGACTCGAGCACCCGGATCGTCGGCCCCAACTGCCCCGGCGTGATCAGCCCCGGCAAGTCCAACGCCGGCATCATCCCGGCGGACATCGCCGAGGCGGGCCGGATCGGCCTGGTGAGCAAGTCGGGCACGCTGACCTACCAGATGATGTACGAGCTGCGGGACTTCGGCTTCTCCACCGCGGTCGGCATCGGCGGTGACCCGATCGTCGGCACCACCCACATCGACTGCCTCCAGGCCTTCGAGGACGACCCCGAGACTGACGCGATCGTCATGATCGGCGAGATCGGTGGCGACGCCGAGGAGCGGGCCGCCGAGTACATCAAGGCCAACGTCACCAAGCCGGTCGTCGGCTACGTCGCCGGCTTCACCGCTCCCGAGGGCAAGACGATGGGCCACGCCGGGGCGATCGTCTCGGGCAGCTCGGGCACGGCCGCGGCGAAGAAGGAGGCCCTCGAGGCCGCCGGCGTCAAGGTGGGCAAGACGCCCTCGGAGACCGCCGACTTCATGCGCGAGATCATGAAGGACCTGTCCTCCTGATCGAGGGCCGTTCCGGAGACGCGAGCGAAGGGGGACCCGGCCGGGTCCCCCTTCGTCGTCCCCCCGGGGGACGGGCGAGAGCTCGCACCCGGGCGCGGACGGGCGGCCACCGGCCCGCGCCATGTGACCTACCCATCAGTCACCAACCTGGCCGATCCGGCAGACGTCGTGGGGGCCGGGTGCGTATCGTGGGCCCCGCAGCGCCGACCCGGTCGACATCCCCTGCTCCCGGGTCGGCGTTGCTCGGTCCACCCGGTGCGAGCGGTCGAGTTCTTTCTCCGGTCATCGGCGTTGCACCTCGCCGCCTCCGCCTGGGGGAGCGACGATGAGCGCGATGACCGTCACCGATCTCCTGCGCGCGGCGACCACGGCCGAGTCCGGCGAACGACGCCCCGAGCTCGTCGCCGCGGCGCACGGCGCTGCCGTGGCGGCCGTGTCGTGGGTGGTGCTCAGCGCGCTCGTCCTCGGTGCCGTCCTGACCACCGGGACGGCGTCGTTCGGCTCCGCCCTGGGGGCGGGTTCCTCGATCTGGCTGGCACTCGGCGGTGCGCGCCTGGGTCTCGGTGGCGGCACGCTCGCCCTCACCCCGCTCCTCGGGGCAGCTGCCCTCGTCCTGCTCGCCCGCGCGGGCGCGCGGCGTGCTCTCGAGCCGGTTGAGGGAGGGACAGGCGAAGGGGGGTGGCGCGGCCTGCGACACGATCCGCCGGTCCGCGCGGCTGCCGCCTGGCTGGGTGGCTACGCCGCGGTGGCGGTGATCGCGTGGGCCCTCAGCGTGCTCGGGCCGTTGCACCCGCGGCCGCTCTCGATGCTCCTGCCCGCGCTCGGGGTGCCCCTGCTCGCGCTCGCCCTGAGTCAGGTGCTGCCCACCGCCGACCTCGCCGCGCGGCTTCCCGCCGGTCTGCGGCGCGGCGTCGCGCCGGGGCTGCAGGCGGCCGGTGTCCTGCTGGCGGCGGGCGCGGTGCTCCTGCTCGTGCTCGTCGCGGTCCACCACGACCGCGTCATCCACGTCCACAACCAGCTCGCGCCGGGTGTCCTCGGCGGGCTGCTGCTCACCGCCACCCAGGTGCTCGCTCTGCCGAATCTCGCACTGTGGGCGGTGTCCTGGATGGCCGGCCCGGGCTACTCGGTATCCCTCGGCGCGCAGACCACGTGGACCGAGGCGCAGTCCTCGCTGCTGCCGATGATCCCGGCGCTCGCGGCCTCGCCCGAGCCGGGCCCGCTGCCCTGGGCGGCGCGCCTCGCGGTGCTCGTCCCCGTGCTCGTCGGGGCCTGGCTGGCGCGTCGCACCCTGAGCCGGCTCTCGCGGCTGGCCTCCACCCGCTCGAAGGTGTCGGCCACGGCGTGGGCGGTGCTCGTCGCGGCGCTCGCGGTGACGCTGCTCGACTGGGTCGGCGGAGGAGCGCTGGGCGGTGACCGGCTCGCCGACGTCGGCGCCCCCGCCCTGCCGCTCCTCGGCGCCCTGGTCCTCGAGCTGGGGGCCGGTGCGCTGCTCGTCCTCGCCCGCGACTGGTGGCGGCTGCGCCGCTGAGACCCCGCAGGGTAGGTTCGGGCACCGTGCGGCTCGTCGTCCTCGTCTCCGGCTCCGGGACCACCCTCCAGGCGCTCCTTGACGCCGAGGACGCCCCCTTCGAGGTCGTCGCCGTCGGTGCGGACCGGCCGGGGATCGAGGGACTGGCCAGGGCCGAGCGACGGGGGGTCCCCACCTTCGTCGAGCGGGTCGGCGACCACGCCGACCGGGCGGACTGGGACGCGGCCCTGGCCGCCGCGACCGCAGCCCATCGCCCGGACATCGTCGTGAGCGCCGGCTTCATGAAGGTCCTCGGACCGACCTTCCTGGACCGCTTCGGTGGGCGGGCGATCAACACCCACCCCGCGCTGCTGCCGAGCTTCCCCGGGGCGCACGGGGTGCGCGACGCCCTCGCCCACGGGGTCAAGATCACCGGCGCGACCTGCCACTTCGTCGACGCCGGGGTCGACACCGGCCCGATCCTTGCCCAGCGCGCGGTCGAGGTGCGTGAGGGCGACACCGAGGACTCGCTGCACGAGCGGATCAAGGTCGTCGAGCGGACCATGCTCGTCGACGTGGTCACCACCCTCGCCAGATCCGAATTTCCCTAGGGACATCACCAGGCGCCGAGGAAATTTCCCGGGCGTCTGACAGGAACCTAGGGAGATTCGGAACTGGGGGACGGGGGCGAAGGGGGTGGGAGACCCGCGATAGCCTGGGACCAGACACGACTGGCGCAGGTGGGGCACCACCGGGGAGTGAGTCCGTAGCGCATCGCCCGCCTGGGTGCGCTCTTGCACGCATTGCACCGATCGCAAGGAGTTCCCGTGCCCCAGCAGCCCGACGCCGCCCAGCCCGGCACTGCCACCAGCAGCGACCAGAGCGCCGCCTCGGCCCAGCGCCGACCGGTCCGTCGCGCCCTGATCTCCGTCTTCGACAAGACCGGCCTGGAGAGCCTGGTGCAGGGTCTGGCGGGCGAAGGGGTGGAGCTGGTCTCGACCGGCGGCTCGGCCGCCGCGATCGACGGGCTCGGCCTACCGGTCACCGCGGTCGAGGACCTCACCGGGTTCCCCGAGGCCCTCGACGGGCGGGTCAAGACCCTCCATCCGCGGGTGCACGCGGGCATCCTCGCCGACACCCGGCTCGAGGACCACGTCAGCCAGCTCGAGGAGCTGGACGTCGCCCCCTTCGACCTCGTCGTGGTCAACCTCTACCCCTTCGCCGACACCGTGGCCTCCGGCGCCGGGATCGAGGACTGCATCGAGAAGATCGACATCGGCGGGCCGACGATGGTGCGCGCGGCGGCGAAGAACCACGCGAGCGTCGCCATCGTCACCGACCCGGCGGCCTACGACGAGACCCTGGCCGCGGTCCGAGCCGGCGGCTTCACCCTCGAGCAGCGGGCCCGCCTGGCTGCCGAGGCCTTCGTGCACACCGCGAGCTACGACGTCGCGGTCGCCTCGTGGATGGGCTCGGTCGTCACCGACACCAGCGGCGGCAGCGGCTTCCCCGCCTGGATGGGCGCGACCTGGCGCCGCGGCGAGGTCCTGCGCTACGGCGAGAACCCCCACCAGGACGCGGCGCTCTACCGGATCGAAGGGGGCGGCTCGCCCGGGCTGGCGCAGGCCACCCAGCTGCATGGCAAGGCGATGTCGTACAACAACTACGTCGACGCCGATGCCGCGGTCCGGGCCGCCTACGACCAGGGCGACCAGCCGACGGTCGCGATCATCAAGCACGCCAACCCGTGCGGGATCGCCGTCGGTGACGACGTCGCCGACGCCCACCGCAAGGCCCACGCCTGCGACCCGGTGAGCGCCTTCGGCGGGATCATCGCGACCAACCAGCCGGTCACCGCCGCGATGGCGCAGACCGTGGCCGAGATCTTCACCGAGGTCGTCGTCGCGCCGGCCTACGAGGACGAGGCCGTCGAGATCCTCTCCGCCAAGAAGAACGTCCGCCTGCTCACCTGCCCCCCGCCCGCACCCGGCGGGGTCGAGATCCGCGCGATCAGCGGGGGGATGCTCGTCCAGCAGCGCGACGGCATCGACGCGATGCTCGAGCCGGGTGAGGACGACAAGCCGACGCAGGGGCACGGAGACGACCCGGCCCGGTGGACGCTGGTCTCCGGGGAGGCCGCCGACGAGGCGACGCTCGCGGACCTGCAACTGGCCTGGCGCGCGGTGCGCGCGGTGAAGTCCAACGCGATCCTCCTCGCCAAGGACGGCGCCTCGGTCGGCATCGGCATGGGTCAGGTCAACCGTGTCGACTCCTGCCACCTTGCGGTCACCCGGGCGGGGGAGGACCGGGCGAAGGGGGCGGTGGCCGCCTCCGATGCCTTCTTCCCCTTCGCCGACGGGCTGCAGGTGCTCATCGACGCCGGCGTGCGCGCCGTCGTGGCGCCTGGCGGGTCGATGCGTGACGCCGAGGTGATCGAGGCGGCGCAGAGCGCGGGCCTGACCCTGTACTTCACCGGGACCAGGCACTTTGCCCACTGACGATCACGGCGGGGGCCAGCACGCCCTCGCCCTCGGGCTCGCGTGCCTCGGGGGCATGCTCACGACTCTCCAGGCGCGGATGAACGGTGAGCTCTCGGCCGTCATCGAGGCACCCATCCAGGCGGCCGTCTACAGCTTCGGCTCCGGGCTGGCGCTCCTGGCGCTGCTCGCCCTCATCCCGCGCGTCCGGGCGGGGATCGGGCGGATCGCGGCGGCGCTGCGTGACGGTCGGCTGCGGTGGTGGCAGTGCCTCGGCGGGCTGGGCGGCGGGCTCTTCGTCGCGATCCAGACCTACGCGGTGCCGTTGGTCGGTGTCGCGATCTTCACCGTGGCGACCGTGGCCGGGCAGACCGGGAACGCGCTCATGGTCGACCGCTTCGGGATCGGCCCAGGTGGACGGCGCCCGGTGCAGCCGGTCCGCGTGCTGGCCGCGGCGGTCGCCGTGGGCGGGGTCGCGATCACGGTGAGCGGCTCCCTCGGTGCCGACGGGGTCTCCCCACTCCCGATCGTCCTGGCGCTGCTGGCTGGCGGCGGTGTGGCGCTGCAGCAGGGGGTCAACGGCCGGGTCAACGTGCAGAGCAAGCAGGTCCTTGCCACGACCGGGCAGAACTTCCTCGTCGGGACCACCTTCCTGGTCCTCCTGGCGCTCGCCCAGTACGCGAAGGGGGCGTACCGCCCCACGGACTTCGACGGCCTGCCGTGGTGGGCCTGGTGGGGTGGCCTCGTCGGGATCGGCTTCATTGCCATCGCCGCCTGGGCGGTCGCCCACGTCGGCGTGCTGCTCTTCGGCCTCGCCCTGCTCACCGGACAGCTCGGGTCGGCCCTCCTCATCGACTCGCTCTGGCCGACCGCGGGGCATGAGGTCACCCTGGTCATGGTGCTCGGGGTGCTCGTCACCTTCGCCGCCGCCGCCCTGGCGGGGTGGGCCGCTCGCCCGCGTCGCGGGCGGGAGCGTCGCCGACGGTACGCGCCGACCCAGGCCGGCTGATCTGCCATCGCCGGTGGTGCGAGGATGGAGCGCGTGAGTGCGACGATCCTCGACGGCAAGGCGGCACTGGCCGACATCAAGCATGAGCTGGCGGGGCGGGTCGCCGCCCTGAAGGAGCGGGGCATCACCCCCGGGCTCGGCACGGTGCTCGTCGGCGACGACCCGGGCAGCCAGTGGTATGTCGGCGCCAAGCACAAGGACTGCGCCGAGATCGGCATCACCAGCCTGCGCCGCGACCTGCCCGCCGGGTCGACCCTCGAGGAGGTCCTCGACGTGGTTCGTGAGCTCAACGAGGACCCAGCATGCACGGGCTTCATCGTGCAGCAGCCGACCGGGCTGGACGAGCACGCGATCCTCTCCGCGGTCGACCCGGTCAAGGATGTCGACGGGCTGCACCCCACCAACCTCGGCTGGCTCGTCCTCGGCAAGGAGGCCCCGCTGCCATGCACCCCGGTCGGTTGCGTCGAGCTGCTCCGCCGCTACGACGTGCCCATCGCCGGGGCCCACGTCGCGATCGTCGGGCGGGGGATCACCGTGGGGCGTCCGCTCTCGCTCATCCTCACCCGCCGCTCCGAGAACGCCACCACCGTCTCCTGCCACACCGGCACCCGCGACCTCGCGGCCGAGGTACGCCAGGCCGACATCGTCATCGCCGCCGCCGGCAAGCCGGGGATCATCACCGCAGACATGATCAAGCCGGGCGCAGCGGTCCTCGACGTCGGTGTCAGCCGGGTCGTGGCCGAGGACGGCCGCTCCACGGTCGCCGGCGACGTCGCGCCGGACGTCGCCGAGGTCGCGGGATGGGTCAGCCCCAACCCGGGCGGGGTCGGACCGATGACCCGGGCGATGCTGCTCAGCAACGTCGTCGCGGCCGCCGAGCGAGCACTCTGAGGACGACGTGGCCGCCGACGACCACCTTCAGCGCCCGAGGGTGCGGGTCGACGCCCGCCCCCGGGTCATCGAGGCCGAGCAGCGGCCGCCGACCACCCCCAGCCTGGCCGCGTGGTGGCTGGTCGTGGCCTTCGGCGCGATCGGGCTCGTCGTGCTCGCGCTCGGTCAGCTCCGGGCAGCGGTGGTCACTTTCGCGGTCACCCTCTTCGTCGCCGCTGCCCTGAGGCTGGTGCTGCCGGAGGAGCGCGCGGGTGGTCTCGTCGTGCGGGCGCGGACCGCGGATGTCCTCGTCCTCGCCGGGCTGGCTACCTCGATCCTCGTCGTGGGACTGGCGCTGCGGCGCACCTGAGCCCCGAGACCGGAGCGACGGCGAAGGGGGGTCCCGCCAGCCGGCGGGACCCCCCTTCGCTCTCTTGGATGTCGAGAGCTCAGATGAGCCCGAGACCCTTGACCGCCTCGCGCTCCTCCGCGAGCTCGGCCACGGTCGCCTCGATCTTGCCGCGGGAGAAGTCGTCGATCTCCAGACCCTGGACGATCGACCACTGCCCGTCCTTGACCGTCACCGGGAAGGAGCTGATCAGCCCCTCGGGCACGTCGTACGAGCCGTCCGACGGCACGGCCATGGACACCCAGTCGCCGTCCGGCGTGCCGAGGGTCCAGTCCCGGGCGTGGTCGATGGTCGCCGACGCAGCCGAGGCCGCTGACGATGCTCCTCGCGCCTCGATGATCGCCGCTCCGCGCTTGGCGACGGTGGGGATGAAGGTGTTCTCCAGCCAGTCCTGGTCGCCGACCGCCTCGGCGGCGTTCTTGCCGCCGACCTCGGCGTGGAAGAGGTCGGGGTACTGGGTGGCCGAGTGGTTGCCCCAGATCGTCATCTTGCGGATCTCGGTGACCGGGACGTCGAGCTTGGTCGAGAGCTGGCTGATCGCCCGGTTGTGGTCCAGACGGGTTAGCGCCGAGAAGCGCTCCTGCGGGATGTCCGGGGCGTTGCTCATCGCGATGAGGGCGTTGGTGTTGGCCGGGTTGCCGGTGACGGTGACCTTGATGTCGTCGGCGGCCACCTCGTTGAGCGCCTTGCCCTGGGGGGCGAAGATGCCGCCGTTGGCCTCGAGCAGGTCGCCGCGCTCCATGCCCGGGCCGCGCGGACGGGCGCCGACGAGCAGCGCATGGTTGGCGCCGGCGAAGACGACGTTCGGGTCGTCGCCGATCTCGACACCGGCGAGGGTCGGGAAGGCGCAGTCGTCGAGCTCCATGACGACGCCCTCGAGTGCCTTGAGCGCGGGGGTGATCTCCAGGAGCCGCAGCTCGACGGGGGTGTCCTTGCCGAAGAGCGCGCCGCTGGCGATGCGGAAGAGGAGGCTGTAGCCGATCTGACCGGCGGCGCCGGTCACGGCGACCTTGACGGGAGTGGTGCTCACTGGGACTTCTACCCCTTCGTCGGGTGTACGGGTGGTCGTCTCCGACTCTAGCCCGACGCCGGGGAACGGGGCCGGGCGAGGTCGCTGCTCGTCCTCGACGCCATCCTCGTCGCATGGGCAATGGGGTTCATCGGCGCCGAGCGCCCACCGGACGTCGGTGGCGCGGCGGCGCAGCCCGGCGCCGCGTCGTCCGGCTCGGCGGCGGAGCGCTCGGGTCCGGCCGAGGAGGAGACGCCGACCTCCGACCCCGACGTCTGCGGTGGGGGACGTGGCGGCCACCGGCTCGACGGCGTGGCGCGCCACCCGAGGGGAGTGCGACGGCGAGGCGCCACGCCTCGAGCGCTCTGACGGCGGCGGCAGCTGGAGCGAGGTGCAGATCGACGCGGCGGCCATCTATCGGCTGCCCTTCACCGAGCCGTCGGTCGGGTTCGTCGTCGGAGCGGGCGAGAGCTGCAAGCCCGTGGTCTTCACCACCGGCGACGGGGGTGAGAGCTGGCAGGAGGTCGCCGCCGACCAGACCTGGGCGCCGCTGCCGAAGGGGGAGGCGCTGGTGCCCGGCGGAGGTCGGGTGACGGTGTGCGAGGAGTCCGAGGTCGTGAGCCTCGCACCGGCCGGTGGCGCCGCGGCGTGGGCGGTCTGCGACGACGGTCGACTGCTGCGCGGCACGAGCGGAGACGCGCCCTGGGAGGAGGTGTCGGAGGTCTCGGCCGCTACTTCGGTCGCCGCCGAAGGGGGCCGCCTGCTCGTGACGAGCACGGGCGAGGACTGCGACGGCCTGCTGGTCGCCTCTGGGTCCACCGACGACGAGGCGCTCGGTGAGCCGGTGTGCGTTCAGGGCGCTCGCGGAGCCCTCGCCGCGATGACCGCCGAGGGCGGGGTCCTCGTCGCAGAGCGGCAGCGCTGGACGAGCACCGACCTCACGACGTGGGCCCCCGCGGCCTGAGGCGGTGGCCCGTCCTCAGGAGTGGTCGGCGACCCGCTCCTCGCCCTCGATGTCGACGCCCTCGAGGTGCTCGCCGGTGATCGCCGAGTAGGTGAGGCCGGCGATGACGGCCCCAACGATCGGGGCCAGCCAGAAGGCCCACAGCTGGCCGGCGGCGCCCTCCTGGAAGAAGGCGACGGCGGTGGAGCGGGCGGGGTTGACCGAGGTGTTGCTGATCGGGATCGAGACGAGGTGGATCAGCGTCAGGCCGAGGCCGATCGCGATCGGCGCGAAGCCGTCCTGCCCGCTGGCGATGGCGTAGAGGACCCCTCCTGCGACAAGACCGGCGACGACCTGGGTGGCGATGTAGGCCGGGACGTCCTTCCACTCGAAGCGCTTGGCGGCCGCGGCCCCGAGCGTGACGGCGGGGTTGAAGTGCGCGCCGGAGACGTGACCGACGGCGTAGGCCATGGTGAGCACGGTCAGGCCGAAGGCAAGCGAGACACCGACGAAGCCGATGCCGAACCCGGAGTCCTCACCGTCGACGAGGAACTGGGCGGCGAAGATCGCGCTGCCGCAACCTCCGAGGACGAGCCAGAAGGTGCCGAGGAACTCGGCGCCACGTCACATGCTGTCGATGATCTCGTTGAGCGTCGCGCTCGGCCGCATCGCCGCGGAGGCCTTCTCCGGATCGGGCCGGTAGTAGCCGCCGAGGTCGACCGGGTTGCCCTGGACGGCGATCAGCTCCTCGGTGATCGTGTCCTCGTTCTCTCGCAGCGCCTTCGCGACGGGGGTGAAGCGCTCCTTGAGGTCGGCGTCGTCGTCCTGGGCGGCGAGCTCCTCTGCCCAGTAGAGGGCGAGGTAGTAGTGGCTGCCGCGGTTGTCGATGCTGCCGAGCTTGCGGGCAGGAGACTTGTTCTCGTCGAGGAAGGTCGCGATCGCCGCGTCGAGGGTCTCGGCGAGAACCTGGGCCTTGTCGTTGTCCTGTTTCTCCGCGAGGTGCTCCAGGGAGGCGGCCAGGGCGGAGAACTCGCCGAGCGAGTCCCAGCGCAGGTAGTTCTCCTTGACGAACTGCTGGACGTGCTTGGGGGCGGAGCCCCCGGCCCCGGTCTCGAAGAGGCCACCGCCCTTCAGGAGCGGGACGATCGAGAGCATCTTCGCGCTCGTGCCGAGCTCAAGGATCGGGAAGAGGTCGGTGAGGTAGTCGCGCAGCACGTTGCCGGTGACCGAGATCGCGTCCTTGCCCGCACGGATGCGCTCGAGGCAGAAGGTGATCGCCTCCACCGGCGGGTCGATGTGGATCTCGACGCCGTCGGTGTCGTGGTCCTTGAGGTACCGCTTGACCTTGTCGATGACATAGCGGTCGTGAGCGCGGTGGTGGTCGAGGAAGAAGACCGCCGGCGCACCGGTGGCCTTGGCCCGGGTCACGGCCAGCTTGACCCAGTCCTGGATCGGGATGTCGCGCACCCTCGACATCCGCCAGATGTCCCCCTTCGCCACGGTGTGCTGCATGAGCACCTTGCCGGCGCTGTTCGTCACCTTGACGGTGCCGGCCTCGGGGATGACGAAGGTGGTGGGGTGGCTGCCGTACTCCTCGGCCTTCTGCGCCATGAGACCGACATTGGGCACCGACCCGATCGTGGCGGGGTCGAGCGCGCCGTGCTTCTTGTGGTCCTCGATGACGGCCTGGTACATCGGGCCGTAGCTGCGGTCGGGGACCATCGCCAACGTCTCCTGCTGTGCGTCGTCGGCGTTCCACATCTGCCCGGAGTCGCGGATCACTACCGGCATCGAGGCGTCGATGATGATGTCGCTGGGGACGTGCAGGTTGGTGATGCCCTTGCTCGAGTCGACCATCGCCAGAGCGGGGCGCTCCTCAAAGACCGCGTCGATGTCGGCGCGGATCTCCTGCTCCGTGGCCTCGGGGAGGTCCTCGATCGAGGTGTAGAGGGCGGCCAGGCCCTGGTTGGGGTTGACCTGGACCTCGCGAAGGGCGTCCTCGTGCTTGGTCATGACTTCACCGAGCCACACCCGGACCGCGTGCCCGAACATCACCGGGTCGGAGACCTTCATCATCGTCGCCTTGAGGTGCAGGGAGAGGAGGAGGTCTTCGTCCTTGGCGGCCTCGATCTGCTCGGCGTAGAAGTCCTGGAGCGCCTGGACCGACATGTAGGTGGCGTCGACGATCTCGCCCTCGAGCACACTGACATCGTCCTTCAGGACGGTCTCGCCACCCTCGGTGTGCAGGGTGATCGCGAGGGTGTCGTCACCGGCCATGACGTGGCTCTGCTCGTTGGCGTAGAAGTCGCCCTCGCTCATCGAGACGACGCGGGCCTTGTTGTCGGCGGTCCACTCACCGAGCCGGTGCGGGTGCTTCTTGGTGAAGTTCTTCACCGACGCGGGGGCTCGGCGGTCGGAGTTGCCCTCGCGCAGCACGGGGTTGACCGCGGAGCCGAGGACGGTGGCGTAGCGCGCGTTGACCTCGCGCTCCTCGTCGGTGCTCGGCTCGGCCGGGTAGTCGGGGATGTCGTAGCCCTGCTCCTGCAGCTCGGCGATCGCCCGGCGCAGCTGGGGCACGGAGGCCGAGATGTTGGGCAGCTTGATGATGTTGGCCGACGGGTCCTGGGTCAGCTCGCCGAGCTTGCTCAGGTGGTCCTCGACCCGCTGCTCGTCGGTGAGCCGGTCGGGGAACTGGGCGAGGATCCGGCCGGCCAGGGAGATGTCGGAGGAGACCAGGTCGATGCCGCTGCCGTTGGTGAAGGCCTGGACGATCGGGTACAGCGAGTAGCTGGCCAGTGCCGGCGCCTCGTCGATCTCGGTCCAGACGATCTTCGCGGTCATGTGTGTCCCTCCGTGGGGTGTGGGGTAGGTCTCCCCTGATCCTCCCACGGGTCGGGCCGGTCGCGTCCCGCGGTCCGACGAAGGGGGGTCAGCCCCGGTTGATCACCGGATCATGTCGTCCCGGATCGCACGGAGCATCTCCAACGAGACGTCGAGGGCGCCGGCGAGGACACACAGGCCCCAGAGAAGTTCCAACGTGAGGCGCCAGCCGGGTCTGCGGGTGGCGAGATCTTCGACGGCGATGCGCACTGCCACGACGAGCATGACCCACGAGACGATGTGGAAGCGTGTCCGCAGGCCGGCCAGCCCCATGACGATCCAGTGGATCCACGCGGGGACGGCCATGAGGGCGAACCGTCTCAGCACGGCGCCTCCTCGCCAGGCCACGTAACCAATCGCGGGGATGAGCAGCACCTGGACGACGAACGACGTCCGCCCACCCCAGGGCTCGTTCGATCCGATCAGGCCGGTCACGAAGGGCATGACCGGCGCGATGAGCTTGTCGGCCGTCGTCGGCATGCGTGCGAGCATGTCGGCCGTCGGGTTGTCGACGAAGACGCCGGGGTCGGTGGGCGAGCCCGTGATGATCCAGCGCCGCAGTGTCCAGAGGGCGTAGGTCACGGCTGCGGCGGCGCCCATGACGACCCAGCTCCACGCCACGCGGCTGGCTCGCACGCCCTCATTGCGGCCGCGTGCGAGGAGGACCAGTGCGACGACACCGACTGCGCCCAATCCTGTGGGTTTGATGCTGATCGCTATTGCGCACAGCACGGCTGCCAGCGCGATCGCGTTCCGGTCGAGGGGGTGGCGGGCGCCGAGGACGACCGCGACTGCCGCCAACCCGAAGGCCCCGGTCGCCGTGTCGTTGTAGGCCACCCAGGCGCCGTCCCACACTACGGGCATGGCCATGGCCGCCGTGCCGACCGCGGCGGATCCCCGAATCCCCATCGACGTTGCGATGCCGGCGACGACCAGTCCGAGGCCCACGAGAGACATGAGGTGCAGCCAGTGCGCTGCTCCGTAGGCGCCCCACGTCGCGGGCACGGTGTAGATGACCTCCATGAGGGGAAAGCCGTCGACGTGCCGGAAGTCGCTGTCAACCCATGACCCGACCTGTGCCCACTGGAGTGCGGCTGGCCAGTGGTACTCCACCTCGTCGGTGCGTGCCGGTGGAGCCAGCCCGGCGACGAACGCGATGGACAGCGCCACGGCCACCGCGCCGATGGCGATGGGTGACTGGCGCCACTGAGGCGACCATGCGTCACGCACGCGGGACAGCAGGGCCAGGACGTTCTCGCGGTCCAACCAGGCGCAGCCCAGGCCTGCCAGCAGGGCGGCAGCGGGTAGCCACGCGCCCAGACCGTTGAGGTGACCGATGACCAACGTGGCGCTACCCAAGGTGGCGAGGCCCAGGAGCGGGATGAGACCCAGCACGGTGGACAGTGGCAGGTGCAGCCGAGTGCCCGCGCGTACCGCGGACGGGACACCCAGGCCGACGACGGCCGCGACCATGATCACAGCCGGCAGGATCTGCCCGGCGGCCGTAGTCACGACCGTTTCTCACGTTCGTCCGCCACGATGCCACTGCTGGGTGGTCCGAACCGCAGCAGCCGCAGCTGCTCAATGGTCTCCTCCAGGAGCACGCGGTTGGTGCGTTGCAGGTCCGCGATGATCAGCAGGGCGTAGCAGAAGAGCGCACCGATGAGCAGCGTCGTTCCGAAGATCAGGGACTGGATGTGGCCGCCGGAGTCGCCCATGGCCGCAAGGATGAGGAATCGGACGAAGGGGACGAGTCCGAGAAGCAGGAGCGCGGTCCCGAAGACGCCGAAGACCCTGTGTGGCTTGAACATGATGAAGGACCGGACGATGGCGGACGCGGACTTCGCCATGTGCTGCCAGATGCTCGTGAAGAGCCGCGATTCACGGGTCTTGTCGTTGGTGACGACGGGGACGGACTCGATGGCCAGCCGCTTGTGGCCGGCCTGGATGATCGTCTCCATGCAGTAGGAGAACTCGGTGACGATGTTCAGCCGCATGAGGGAGGCGGCGGAGTAGGCGCGGAAGCCGCTGGCCGCGTCGGGCAGGTCGGTGCTCGCGGCCCGGTTGACCACGGCCGACCCGAAGGACTGCATGCGCCGCTTGAAGGGGGAGAAGTGGGCGATCGTGGCGGTCTGCCGGTCGGCCACGACGATGTCCGCGCGGCCGGCGATGATCGGCGCGACGAGGTCGCCGATGCGCTCCTGGGGGTACTGGTTGTCACCGTCGGTGTTGACGAGGATGTCGGCGCGGTGACGCAGGGCGGAGTCGGCACCGTCACGGAAGGAGCGGGCCAGTCCGAGCGGCCGGCTGTGCCGGATGAGGTGCGTGACACCGAGCTCGCGGGCGACGTCTGCGGTACGGTCACTGGAGCCGTCGTCGATGACGAGGGTCTCGATGGTGTCGACGCCGGGGATGTGCGTCGGGATCGTCGCGAAGACCAGGGGCAGGGTCGCCTCTTCGTCGAGGCAGGGGATCTGGATGATCACCTTCATGGTCAGGGCCTCCGCCGACGTTTGTTTGTGGTGCCCCCCGCATCTCAACCCTGGCTGCGGTGCCGCTACGCGGGGTCGTGCGACGAGCGAGCCGTCGTGGACGATCTTCGGCGGGCGACGGAGACCACACGTGAATTTTGGTCAAGGTATGGCAAGGATGGTAAGTGAAAGGTAATGTCCCTTCTCGAGATCGTGGGGGCTGGGGGGGGGGTCCACGAGCTCGGGGCGGACAGACCGCCCCTCGACACTTTACTGGGGAGGCGAGTCCGTGCACATCGAGACGATCGTGTTCTTGGGGTGGGCTTCCGTGCCGGTGGTGGCCTACGGGGTAGGCATGGTCGCACTACGTCGGGCGGGTCGTCGGCCTGGCGACCGGAGTGCGACCGATTCCACGGCGCGGCTGGAGGAGCTGCGCCGTCGACCTGTCGAAGGGAGTGTCACCCGGGGACGGATGGCCGAGGCCATCCGGCTGGCCGACGGTCCGGTTACCGCGTCCCTGACCGACCGGCGAGGCTGACGGTGGTCGGCTTGGCCCGTGTCGTTACCGACGTCGGAGCCGGCCGCGCGGCCCTACGGCCCCTGCAGGGGCTGCTCGCGATCACCGATCTCCTCGTCATCATGTGGGCCACCTTCGGGGCCCAGGTGGTGCGCTTCGGTGTCGAGGGCCGCACGGACGTCGCCGCGAGCACCGACGACTTCTCGATCAGCTACACGTGGTTCAGCATCGCGCTCGTGTCGTTGTGGTGGCTTGCCCTGCGCTTCCACGGTGCCTACGACGTGCACATCCTCGGTCACGGCGCCGCCGAGTACCGCCTCGTGACGGCCGCGTCCCTGCAGGTGTTCGCGCTCGTCGCCATGCTCGCTTTCGCCCTGCAGGTGCAGATCGCCCGCGGTTACATCCTGCTGGCTCTACCGGCCGGCATCGTCGGTCTCTGGGCCGCCCGGAGGGTGTGGCGGACCTGGCTGGGTCGGCGGCGGGTCGCCGGCGACCTGAGCCACGACGTGCTCGTCGTGGGTGACGTGGCCACCGTGCGCCATCTGGTCGACAGCTTCGCCTCGGTGCCCGAGGCCGGGTACCGCGTCATCGGTGTGTGCACCTCCTCCGGGGGTGACGAGGTGGCCGACGTCGCGGTGCTGGGCAGCGAGCGCGAGGGCGCGCGCGTGGCCATCGAGCTGGGCGTCGACCTCGTGGCCTGCGCCGACTCGCACGCGCTCGGCCCCGGAGGTCTTCGCCGGCTCGGCTGGGCGCTCGAGGGCAGTGGGATCGAGCTGGTCGTCTCGCCGGGTCTCACCGAGATCGCCGGCCCGCGCGTGCTCACGCGACCGGTCGCCGGCCTGCCTCTCTTGCACGTCGAGGCCCCGACCTTCGCCGGGCCCCGGCTCGTGCTCAAGTCGACGATCGACTGGGTAGGTGCCCTCCTGCTGACGATCGCCTTCTCACCGCTGCTGCTCGTCGTCGCGGCCCTGGTCAAGCTGTCCGACGGTGGGCCGGTCTTCTTCCGGCAGGAGCGCGTCGGGCTCGACGGCGAGAGCTTCCGGATGACGAAGTTCCGCTCGATGACGGTCGACGCCGAGGCTCGCCTCGACGAGGTGCGGCAGCGCACCGCCGCCGAGATCGACCGTGGGGTCCTCTTCAAGCGCCAGGACGACCCGCGGGTCACGCCGATCGGCTGCTTCATCCGCCGCTGGTCCATCGACGAGCTGCCGCAGCTCTTCGACGTGCTCGCCGGCAAGATGAGCCTCGTCGGCCCCCGCCCGCCGCTGCCCTCGGAGGTCGCCCGCTACGAGGGCGACGTCGGTCGCCGCATGCTCGTCAAGCCGGGCATGACCGGGTTGTGGCAGATCAACGGCCGTAGCGACCTCACGTGGGAGGAGTCGGTGCGCTTCGACCTCTACTACGTCGAGAACTGGTCGGTGGCGCAGGACCTAGTCATCCTGTGGCGCACCCTCCATGCGGTGGTCTCCAAGGACGGGGCGTACTGACCTTTCGCTGCCCGGCCATGGCTCGCTTCACGGTGGTCGCTCATTGAGGTGAAGCAGGCCCGCGGAAATGAGTCGTTGAATGGCGTCCTGGACGAGCGCCTCAGAGGTGGCGTAAGGGCCGTGCTCGGCGACGACCGCAGCGTGGAGGTCGTCGTGTGTTGCGCCGCCCACGGCGGCCTGCCACACGGTCCGTCCGATTGCGCCGAGCAGGACGGGTACCTGCCCGACGAGCGCGAGTGCTGCCTCGCCCACCTGGATGAGGTCGTCAGGCTCGTGTGCGGCCAGGGAGCCTCCGCGAGCCTGGTCACCACTCTGGTCATCGCTCTTGGTCATGGCGATGCCCATCGGTAGCCATTCTTCGATCGGCTCAGGGCCCGCCGTGACCAGCTCCTCGAGCAGATCGTCGCAGTCCTCGATGTCCCGGTAGGTCAGGCGTCGCGCTGGTCCGCACCGACTGATGATCCGGACGGTCTGCTCCAGAGGCCGGTCCAGCTGAGTGAACGCACTCGTGTGACCAATGAGTTCCAGCACGGCGTCGAGGAGTGGGACGTCGTCGATTTTCGGAGAGCCCGCATGGTCGGGGCGTCGGGTCAGGAAGACGATCCCGGCCAGTGTCAGCGGCGTGCTCGGCGTGTGATTGATCCCAAGAGTGTCGGGGCTACGGTGCTCTTTGGCCTGAGGGTGCTGGGGATCGATGACCAAGGAGAGGGGTTTGGCGAAGGGGAAGACGCGACCCTGTGGAGTTATGGCCACGGTTTCGTCAGTGACGTAGCCAAACGTGCCACGGCACAGGTGGTGCGCGGCCGTTGTCTTGCCCGCGCCCGACTCCGCGACGAGCGCCAGGACCCGACCGTTCTCAGTCGTTACTCCAGCCGCATGCAGCATGAGCGCCCGGCCGGCCAGATCGTCGATGCCTCGCTCAGTGAGGTTTGCGACGAGGCGGTGCTTCATCTCGTGGGTGAGCGGGAGCTCCGAGTCAACGACGAGCATGCCGTCATCGGCGTGCCTTGGCTCCCCCTCAGCCACAAGGCAGCGAGACCAGTCTTCGACGACCTGAGCGACCTGGGAGTCGGCGCGCAGCCTCAGGTGCGCGTGCGTGTCCAGGTAGTGCAGATGCACGAGCCCCCCTCCGAGCCGGCGCTCGGAGGGGGGCGGCGCGTCTTCGCGTGCCGGCGTCTCAGTCACCGGTGCCGGCGGAAGGCGTCGGAGCGCTTTCCGCGGTGGGCTCGGACGCGCTGGTGGACTCCGGCGCGGCCTGCCTTGCTGAACTGCTGTTCTGTGGTTGGCACGAATTGAAGTTGATGGGGTCGCTGTTCCACCAGCCCACGCCCACAGTTCTCCACGTCGCGCCTCCGGTGACATTCAAGGTCGTCACCGGAGTCCAGGGCCCGGTACTAGAGGGGCCACGTTGCAGGACGAACTGAATGGTCACGCTTTGCGCGTTATTGGGCGTCGAGTTTTGGTTGGGGGAGTACGGGCGACTTGCCGAGGTGCGGTAGGTGAGGTTGAAGCGCTTGCAGCCGCCGACATCGCCGTACTTGGGCAATTGAAAACTGGGGCGCCACCCCTGGCCCGGCCCGTTCTGGTCGTTGTGCACCCCATCGACTTCGATCTGGAAGTTGCTCAGAGTGTCGGTCTCCTGCCACCGGAACCACTGCTCCGAGTTCTCGCAGTTGCAGATCTCCAAGTACGTTGGGAGGTAGGCGCGCCCGTAATTCGCGCGGATCGTCGTCGGGTTGAGTGTCTGCGACTGGCTGGAGCAGATGGCTCGCACGTCGACGTATTGCTTGGGGCCTACTTGGATAGAGCCCGTCACGGTGCACTTGCTGATCCCGGCATGTGCGGCAGGCGCGCCGACTGCCATCAGAGGAACAGACCAAGCGGCGCCCTTGACGACGTTGCGGCGGGTCTGGTGTGGACGCGCCTGTGGTGTGGCACTCATCGAGAGCTCCCCAATGTGACCGAGGACGAGTACGGAAAGAGTTGCTGAGCGTGACAGTAGCGGAAATTTGCCGACTGGTCCATAGCCGCCAGCAATCGAGCACCAGTCGCCAGCAACCGATACCCTCAGGCTGAGGTGTCATCCTCGCCACGCAGGAAGGGTTGCGAATCTGTGGTGAGAAGCCCCCGGGACACGAGGGAGACAAGGAATGCCTCGACGTCGTCGATGATCGCCGATTCGGCCACACCGAAGTGCTCGGCGACGATCCGAGGGAAGTCGTGCACGGTCGTGTTCGCTACGAGGGACCACAACACGGCGGCAGAACCCTCGAGCACCATGATGGGGCCGCTGGGCACCCGCGCGGCAAAGACCGTGTCGTCGTGCACGACGACGGCGACTGCCTTCGGTACGACGTACTGCGTCATGAGCGACCCCTGCGAATGATGCGGGCCGTGAGTTCGCGGAACCCAGCGGCGGACCTGCGGCCGAACTCTGCTGCAACCTCGACGCCCGTGGGGCGACGACCGAGAAGCATGGCGAGATGGTCTGTGTTGACCGTCGGAGCCCTCAGCAGCACGCTCAGGCGCGTCCTGAGGTCGGGCGCGGCGGCGATCCGAGCACGCCACTCATCGAGTCGACTGTCACCGACAGACACCGCGTGCCAGAGGTTGTGATCTGGGTGGCCGGTGTGCTCATGGAGGCGCCCCGTGGCTGCGGCGATAGCGACTTCCGCGTGCAACTCGTCGGCGAGGTCCAGAAGGGCTGGACGTAGGTGCGGATCCGGATGATGCACCACGTGCATCAGATCGTTGCGAGGTTGCGCTCCGAGCCGGCTGCGGGCCGCGTGCAGGACGAGCATGAGCGCTTGAGCGGCCAAGGGTGGGACTGCGCACTCCCGACCCCCGAGCAAGACCGTGTTCCGGCGCTCCCAGAGCAGATCAAAGCTCTCCTTCGGAGTGGGGCCAATGCCGGGGAAGAGTCGGTGGACGTCGACATCGCCCCATTGGTCGTGCCGAAGGGTGGCGGAGTGCTCGAAGGGGGAGCTCGTCGCGAAGCGTCCAAGGAGTTCGAAGCCCACGCCCTGGAGCGCACCCACCAACGCGTCAGCGTCGTCCGGTCGCGCGAGGACGTCGACATCGGTTGGGGTGCGGCCGGGGTACTGCAAAGAATCGTCCAGGGCGAGCCCCTTGATGTGGAGTATGTCGATGCCGTGTGTTTCCGCGACATGCTGGACGACGTGGTGAGCCATCTCGAGACGTACTGAGAGCGGGACGTCGCGGAGCGTGCCGAGCCTCGTCGGAGACTCCTGTACGTTGGCGATCACTGTCGCCATCTCGTCAACCCGCTCAGCCCACGACGGGATGTCGTCCTGGATGTCGTCTTGACCGCTTGGCAGGTCGTGGGTAGCGCTCGCAAGCACTGCCGCGACCATGTTGGCGAAGTCCGACCGATTGACCACAGTGATGGCAGTACCGCGAACCTCGCGGAACCCTGCCACTGGGGTGGTGACGATCGGTCGGCCGACCGCCCTGTACTCGTAGAGCTTGATCGGATCGAGGCTGTCGGTGAAGGCATCGACGACGTGGGGAACGACGAGGACGTCCGCGTGTTGGAGGTATCCAGGGACCTCGCGATGGTCTTTGGGTCCCAGCAGTGCAACTCCGGCGTCGTCGAGTCGTCGCCGCTGGGCAGAGGTCAGGGCATCGGGGCCGACCAGGACGAGGCGGCCGGGCGGCAACCGGCGCGCCGTGTCGACGCAGAGGCTGATGTCGAGGCGGTCGCTGTGCAGCGTCCCCAGGTACAGCGCCACCGGGCGGCTGGGCAGGTCCTGCGGCCGGGGTGCTGGGGCGCGGTAGGCCGGGACATCAACGGCGTTGCGCACGAGGACGACCGGTCGGGTGGTGCCCTTGCTCTGCTGGAGACCTTTCGAGCACACAACGACCTGGCGGGCACGATCCATAAGCGTGCGTTCCTGTCGAACGAGACGTGCGTGGGTCGCAGCGTCACGGTCGGCTTCGAGCCAGTCGTCGGTGATGTCGTAGAGTGCCGGCCACTCGCTGAGGTCGAGGAGCTCGGCACCTTGGGGGTCGTTGACCCACAGGGTCGGTTCGGTGATCCCGATCCTGCTCGCGGCACGCACAACAGAGCGTGCCCAGCGTTGGTCTTGCTGAGGGTCCAGAAGACGGGGCAGGGACTTCGTCGGCTGATACAGCCACAGTGCACCGGGATCAACGCCCTCGACACGCGGGCCCCGTCTCAGGCCAGCGCCACGACGGGGTGCGTTGCCCGAGCGCAGGGCATGAAGGAGATCCACGGCGGGCTCAACAAAGAGCACTGTCAGAGACGGGTCGCGTCTCAGCAGACCGCTGATGAGGTGCTGGTTGCGTCGCCAGATGCGGTCCCAGGGCTCGAGTGAGACGATGACGAGGTCGGGCCCGTCGGTGCGCACGTGTGCAGCACGCGCGTGTGCATACACCGCATCCATCTGCTCAGCTTGAGCCGTGGGGGAGAAGTGCATCCGCTGTCGGCGGCGCAACGCCAGCCCATAGGCGTGGCGACGGTCAGCCTCGGAGGCCAGCTCGCGCAGGAGTTGTCCAGCGGCGGCCGGGTCCCCCGGGGGGAAGAGTGCAGCGCCCTCGGTACCCCCGACGCTCTCGAGGTGGCCGCCAGCTGCCGCCGCAACGACAGGGAGGCCGTTGGACATGGCTTCCAGCACACTCATGCCCAACCCCTCGACGGCGCAGGGCGCGAGAAAGATTGCGGCGTCGGACATGAGCTGGTCTACATCGGTACGGTGACCGAGGAAGTCTGTCGCGTCCGCGATCTCCAGCCGTGCGGCCAAGTCCTCCAAAGTGCCGCGCTGGGATCCACCACCGGCGATCTGCAAGCGCCAACCCTCCTTGGGGAGCCCGGAGGCCGCGAATGCCTCGAGGGCCGTGTCGGTGGATTTCTCAATCTCGAGCCGCTGGGCGACGAGCACGGTCCGTTCACGGTCGTGGGCGGCCCGACCCTCAGGCCGGGTTGTGACACCTGGGTGGACCACCCAGGTGTCACCAGCCACGTGTCGCGCGATGTACTCGCTCACAGCCACCTCACTGCAGATGCGCTTCGCAACGATGGCCAACAGTGCCCGGTGAGGGCCCCGTGCGCCGCGTCGCGCCGCAAAGTGTCGCGTGCTCACAATGGGCGCCCCGCGCAAAGGGATCATGCTGGCTGCGAGCTCTGCGGCACTCATGTGCGTGTGCACTACGCTGGGCCGGTCCGTGATCACCAAACGGGCCAGTTGCCATGCAGCTCCCGCCACCGTGGCGGCCGGACGGAATCGAACCCTGGCGGGCAGGCTGGTACGCATGTCCTCGGCCCGACCACCGATGACGCTGACGCGATGCCCGAGTTGGGCTTGCGCACCCGCGAGCGTTGCAACGTGCCTTTCGACTCCCGCGAAGCCTGTGGAGCGGATGACGTGTGCAATGTGGGTGCGGCTGGTTTGGGATTCTCCCTCGTGCAGTTCCTCGAAGAGCTGGAGGTATCGCTGGGCGATGGAACGCCATGAATGGCGCATGGCGACGGCTCGGGCGGCCTCACGCATTCGCCGGCGGTCGGCGTTCGCCACACGCTGCAGGGCCGCTCGGATCGAGGAGGGCTCTTGCGTGCAGAGCCAGCCCGTTGCACCGTCGAGGACGAGGTCGGCGGCACAACCGGTCGGCGTCGCCACGACAGGAAGGCCGCAGGCCATCGCTTCAAGAACCACGAGGCCGTAGGACTCGTAACTGCTCGGGGTGGCGAGCACGTCCGCGGCGTGGAGGAAGGAAGTCGGGTCCGCAACCGGCCCGACGAGGTGGAGACGCTCGGCAAGACTTCCTGCGGCCGTTGTTGCCCTGAGTCGATCGAGGAGACCGTCGTCGCCACCGACCACGACGAGGTGCCACTCCGGTGGGCCCGCGGCGACGGCCTCGACGAGCTGAGACAGCCCCTTTCGCTCGAACTCGTGCCCGACGAAGAGGATGGTGAAGTCCTCAGCGGGGATGCCTGCCGCCGCGCGCGCGGCAGTTCGCTCGTTGACGGTCGGTGGTCGATAGGTATCCGTGTCCACGCCGTTGCCGATGACGCGGCTCGGGACTCGCATGCGAGGGTAGGTCGCGCGCAGATCTGATTCCTCGGTCGCGACGAGATTGATCACGACCCGATGGAAGCGACGGGATGCGTAGCGGATGGTGTCGCGGACGCCGGTGAAGGCGTGTATGGGGTTACGGATCGTGCGCCACCAGCGGCGCCCCTGGGCGGCCAGGGCGACGTGGATGATCCCGTGGTTGACGTAGACGTCGCCAGCCATGACGTCATTGTGGCAAACGGACACCGCGTCCGGGTGCTGACGCAGCATGTGCCGCGCGAGGAGGGTTCCGACAGTGGAGAACCACACGACGCGCATGAGCAGTGCGATCTTCCCGGCCGCACCCTTCCCGGCGGCGGGGAGCCAGTCGCCCCGCGCATCGGCCATGGTGAACCGCAGGGTTTCCACGCCGAGCTGCTGCCACTCCTGCTCAAGGTGATAGGCAACAGACTCAACTCCGCTGCCACGACCGACGGACGGGACTATCTGGATGACTTTCATCGCTGGACCACGGCCGATTCGTCGACGGAGGAGGACTCCCCGAGAGAACTCGCGATCGAGTGCTGTTTCGGCTCACTGTCCACACGAGCAAGTTCGCCGAGGCAAATGCCGACGATCACGAACGGCAGGGAGACCTGCACTGCGGTCCAGAAGAGATCGAACTGTGCTTGGACAAAACGCGAGAGGACCACGAGGGCTGCGAGCGTGCCGTACTCCGGGGGCAATCGCCACAGGATGGTGAGGCTTCCGGTGATCAGGATGAGGAAAGCGACTAGACCAATGATCCCGGCCGAGGTGAGTACCTCCAACTCGGCGTTTGGCGGTTGGAAGCGGTAGTCGAAGGTGTCGGTGTACCACCAGCGCAACCCCACACCGAAGACGGGGCTGGTCTGCCAGACCTCGATCGAATCGGAGAACCAAGCGAGTCGTTGGAAGAAGGAGTTGAATTCGTTGCTGCTGCTCGCCTGCTCCCTCACGACGCTGAGAACGTACAGGAAGGCGGTAATGACGGCGAAAACGATCAACATTGGACGACGCTGCTGGGTGCGGGTGCGCAGCACGAGGACGATCAGGGCAATCCCCAGCGCGATGATGGCCTGTCGAGACTGGGAAAAGGCAACTCCGATCGTGAGCCAAGCGAAGACCGCCATCCCGAGGGACTTGCTCCATCCCATCCATACCGGGTGGACGTAGGCGACGACCGCCATGATGCCCAAGGTCGTGCCGATGAAGTTCTTGTGCATACCGAAGGGCCAGTCAAGGAACACCGGCTCAAAGGACCCCTTCATCGCTGCGGTCACCCCCGAGATGATGACGAGAAGCGATATCGCGCTGGCGGTCGTGAGCATGACGCTGAGCGCCTTCGCTCCGAACCCCTCGCGGCCGACTGACCACCCCACGAACAGCGCACCACCGAGAAGAACTGCGGAGTGGACCCACTCGATCACATTGGCGAGGTACGGGTTCGCCGCGACGGTGAACAGCGTCGAGAAGAGGTAGAGCGCGATAAGCCACATCAAGGATCGCATCGCTGGCGACAGAGTTCTGCTCAGGGCGACCGCAGGCAGGGTGGCAACAGCAAGCCCGACATCGGAGATCGAAACGTCGACGCCCGAGTAGCTGACCCGGCCGACGATGAAGAGCACGGGCAGCACCAGCAGCGGGACGAACGCACGATTGATCGCCGAGAGCCCCATCGCGAGAACCCCCACCGAGACCGCTACCGCGAGTAGCGGTTGCCCAGGGACGACATAGCCGACGATGAGAGCGCCGAGCGTCAGCCCGAGCCCAGCAATCAGACGCAGGAGACGCTCTTTCACTCGGGGCTCCTCGCAGGAGGGGACGAGGCAGCGAACTGCCGCGCCATCGGCCCTCGAAGATAGTGAAGGGCACGATCGCGGGCGTGAGTCGCTCGCTCGCCACGGAGCACAAGGGCACGCGCTGCAGAGCCCGCGATGATCGCAGCTCGCGCGATCTGCCACCCGAACGCTCCGAAGTGCTTGCGGTGGTACCGCTCCTGGGACGCGTGGAAATGCGCCTCGCGGCGTATCGGGTCCGAACTCGTAGCGGACCCGATGTGGAGGGCTTGGACGTCGTTGACGAGTTGGTGGTGCCAGCCCAGTCTGACCGCACGTCGGGCCCAGTCCGCTTCTTCTGCATAGAGGAAGAACGACTCGTCGAATCCGCCGATTTGTGCCAAGGCTTCAGCCCGCAACAGCAGAACCGACCCGATGACATAGGTGTTGCGCCGTCGGCTGCCCAGCCCGATGGCCTCGATGGCGGCGCCTGCAGGAGAGGGCAGCGGCCACGCCACCCGGCTCGGAATGCCTTGTCCGTCAACCTGAGCAGGCCCGACGCTGGCGAGATCTGGTCGTGCGCGCAGCGCAGAGTGGAGGCGTCGGATGCCTGACTCGTCGATGACCGCGTCGGGATTGAGCAGGAGAACGTCCCTGCCGGTCGGAGATTGGTGGGCGAGCCCGTGGTTGACGCCCGCGGCAAAGCCACCGTTGCGTCCGGGGTCGAGGTACCGCACGCCGAGTTCTTCGCACAGTGCTCGCACGTCGGGGTCGGACGAGTTGTCTACGACGGTGACCGACAGGTGAGCGACTGGAGCGAGCGTTTCCCGCAGGAGATCAGCATTGTGGAAGGCGACCACGATGATGTCGGGCATGGCGTCGGCGCCACCCGTCGGACTCACTCCGGCCACGTTCTCGTACAGCGCCACGTACTCTCCGCCGATCACGTCCCAGTCGTACGCCTGTGCACGCGCAATCCCTGCAGCACGCATTCTCCCCGCGAGTTCAGCATCCGTGCCCACCTGCTTGAGTGCCGCAGCCAACTCTAATGCGTCTCCTGGTGCAACAAGCAGTCCGGCTCCACCGACCACCTCGGGGAGAGCTCCGCTGTCGCTGGCCACGACAGGGGTGCCGCACGCCATGGCCTCGATGACGACCCGCCCGAATTGCTCGACCCATCCAGGCGTGGTCAAGGACGGTACGGCCAGGACGTCGAGGCTGCGGTAGAAGTCGGGAAGTTGCGTCTGGTCGACCGGCCCCACGAATTCGACCCGGTTGCGGGTGCCGTCGCGCTCGGCGCGGACGCGGAGCGCTTCCTCCTCTGGGCCTGCTCCGGCGAGGGCGAGGTGAAGGGTGGAGTCCCGAGCGAGCGCCTTGAGCAGCACGTGGACACCTTTTTGAGGCGCCAGTCGGCCAACATAGCCGACTCGAATGACGCTCCGCTCCGACGTGGTGTGAGGCGCGGGGGTGAAGGCGCTGGTGTCCAGCCCCAACCCGACAACAACGGCACGGCCGGTGAGCCCCTTGCGGGTGACAATCTCAGCGGCCCGTGAGTTGCACACGCTTACTGCCCGCGCGTGACGCAGGGCCCACCGCTCAAGCCATCGGAACGGCGGCGGGTACCGTTTGTCGATGTTCTGGGCCGAATACAACAGGTACGGAATATGCAAGCCCTGCAGGGCGCGGATTGCGAGAACTTCCGCAGTGGCCAGGGCGAAGGGCTCCTCGTGCAGGTCGATGACATCCCAGTCCTGCCGCAAGAGGCGCCAGAGTGGGCGCGGGTCGTAGAGAAAGAGTGCCGGGTGCTTCCCCCACGTGCGCACGCCCTCTACCTCCTCCCCTGGGCGGGCTACGAGGGGAGTCTCGACGCCCCCTTCGTCCCAGACGAGCGCACTCACCGAACGGACGTGGTGGCCGTGTCGACGAGCCACGCGCTCGCGCACGCGCCATGCGTCAACCACAGCGCTGTGGGAGATTCGCAGGATGCGCACGCTATACACTCCAGACAGTGATGTGGGGGAGTCGTCAAACGATATCTCCGGGGCGGGTGGCTGATGTCGGTGGCCGTGGGGCGATCAGGAGTGAAGCGTGGATCTCAGCGAGTTCTTCGGAGTGTTGCGAGCGCAGTGGCGCATCATCGCGGGGTGTGTGATTCTGGCTGTCTTGTCCGCGGTGACAGTCACCGCTCTGACCACGCCGGTGTACACAGCGCAGGCGCGGGTGTATCTCAGCACCTCCGGACAAGAGGGTGGCGGCCAGGACGCGGGTACCTTCGTGCTCACCGAGGACGACCTCGACACTTATGTCTCGATCCTCGACACGCCGGCTGTCCTCAACCCGATCCGCGAAGAACTGGACTTGCCGAAGGGCCATCCGGTCAACGTGACTGCCGAGGTGACTGGCGCCACCTCGATCCTCAGGATCACTGCGCAAGCGCCTGACCCCCAGGAAGCAGCCGCGGTCGCCAACGAAACGGGCCCACAACTGGGCAAGGTGGCCGGCGAGTTCTCAACGCTGCTGGCTGCTTCGGGACAAAAGGTCGTGTCGACTCCGATCGCTCCGGCGACGCCACCCTCGAGGCCAACCTCGCCCGACCCAGTGCGAAACATGGGTCTTGCGCTCTTGGTAGGCTTGGCTCTCGGTCTCGGGCTGGCGCTGCTGCGCCATGCCCTGGACACCAAGGTCCGCACTGAGGCCGACATCAAGGCGTGGTCCGACAATCCGATGCTCGGAGGACTGCCGATGGTGAAGACCTCCTCCGGCCAGGATTTGCTCAGCGTGGAGACCGAGCCGCACAGCCGGTATGCCGAAGCGATCCGCAGGTTGCGCACCAACTTGATGTTCGTTGATGTGACGACTGGCAAGCACTCCTTCGTGGTCACGTCTGCGATGCCCGGTGAGGGCAAGACGACAACGGCCGCCAACCTGGGGCTCGCCCTCGCTGATTCGGGCACCCGGACCCTACTTGTCGACGCGGACCTGCGAAACCCATCAGTCGCCAAGACGATGGGCCTGGAGGGCGGAGTGGGGCTCACCACCATCTTGCTGGGTGAAACGGATCCGCAGGATGTGATTCAGCGCTGGGGTTCGACAGATCTTTACGTGCTGCCTGCGGGGCAGATCCCGCCCAACCCGAGTGAGCTGCTCGGATCGAAGCCGATGGAGTTACTCATGGCTCGGCTGCTCGACGATTACGACTTCGTGCTCATCGACAGTCCGCCGGTGGTTCCGGTCATTGATGCCGTCATCGTCGAACGTCTCACCGGTGGGCTCTTGATGGTGGTTGGAGTGGATCGGACGAAGAAGAAGGATCTAGCCAACGCGCTGAAGCAGTTGCACACGGTGGGTGCCAACGTGTCTGGATTTGCCCGCAACTTCGTGTCCTCGAAGCAGGGGAGCGAGTACCGGTATGGGTACCACCGCTATGAGGAGGCCGCGGCCAAGGGGACTCGGCGTGCCCGAAAAAAGGCCACCGCTCGGGGGTGACCAGGATTGAGTCGGCGTCGTCAATGTCGTGCGTGAGCGTGAGCAATTTGGGGCGGGAAGGGGAGCGGGGGTGACCTTTCGCGTCTTGTTCATATGCACCGGCAACATCTGTCGTTCTCCGTCTGCGGAACGACTCCTGACCTCAGCCCTTGCGCATCACCGTTCGTCGGGCGAGGTACTCGTTGGCAGCGCCGGCACCAAGCCGGTGCTCGATGCTGCGATCGAGCCGCAGGCTGCACAGCTCCTCAGTGCGGCGGGCGCGGACGTCGCAGGGTTCTCCGCGCGTCGACTGACTCCCTCGCTCCTTGATGAAGCGGACCTAGTGCTCGGGCTGGCGCGGGAGCACCGCAGCTCTGCCGCGCAGATGTGGCCGTCCGCGCTGAGGAGATCCTTCACCCTGCGCGAGTTCGCGCGCCTGGTTTCACGCATCACAACAGCCGAGTTGGCTGCCGTCGTGGGAGACGGCGCTCCGCTCCCGGATCGCCTTCGCGCCATCGCCGAGCTCGCACCTCTTCACCGCGCGCCTGTCGCCCACCCCGACCTCGACGATGTGCCAGACCCGTACGGGCGAGAGGCGGAGGCCTTCGAGGCTGCGCACGTGCAGATCGTTCGAGCCGTCGAAGCGATCGGGGCGGCTCTCGAGCTCAGCCATGCCTGACGCTGGCTTGATGCCCCGCACCGGGGCGGGGCGCCCACCTTGGCTGTGGAGCTTAGTCTGCACTGCAGCCTTTCTCGTTGTGTATGTCACGGCAGTCCGCTGGGGACCGGGTCAGTGGCTTGATGCGAAAGTCTTGGGGTGGGCCCAAGCCCTCGGCGTCGGCCCTGCGGCCACGTGGTTGCCGTTCCTCGCCCGCAGTGTCCTGCCCATCGTGTTGGCCACCCTCGTGTTCCTCGCGAGTGTGGGAGCGATTGGGGAGAGGAGGTGGCTGTCAGTCGTGATCGCAGTGCTGGTCGCTGTGCTTCCGGTGCTGCTGTCCCCCGTGTTGCGCGACCACATCCTTACGCGACCACAGCATGGAGAGGGCTACGGCTACGCGTTCAACACCTTCCCCTCCACCCACGTTGTCGTGGTGGGGTCGCTGATCGCTGCACTCTCGATCGTGCTCGACAGCCATCCAGGGTGGCTTGGTTGGCTGATTATCCCTGCTGTGCTCTTCGTGATGGTAGGTAACGTAGTGGGCCACGCCCATAGGCCAAGTGATGTCATCGGATCGGTGCTGCTGGTGGGGGCGCTGTACGGCCTTTTTGCTCCATGGCTCTCGCGGTCGTCCCGACCGCGGAATGGCCTGCGAGACCGCGATCCCATGTGACATTGTCGGCGCGAGCGCGCCTGCACATTGTGAGCGCGTCACCGTGGGTGCTTTGACATCGCATGGATGACGCCCCGCGCGCCGCCTTGGCTGATGGGGGGGCACGAGCAAACGCCGTGACGGCAACCTCAGGGAACTCGTGGTGGTTCCCCGACCATGAGGCCCGTCCTTGCCATCGAGCGCTGCAAAGTTGAACGGCTCTTTCAGGGCCGGGACGATGGCGGCTTCGGCAGCGCACATGAGCCAGGGATGAATTGCGGACCAAGGCCAAGATCTTGCTGTCGTCGACCTCCGAGGTCTATGGCGACCCGCAGGTGCACCCGCAGACCGAGGACCACTGGGGCAACGTCAATCCCATCGGCATTCGCTCGTGTTACGACGAGGGCAAGCGCTGCGCCGAGAAGCTCTTCTTCGACTACCGCCGCCAGCACAACCTCGCCCTCAAGGTCGCCCGCATCTTCAACACCTACGGCCCACGCATGCAGCCCGACGACGGTCGGGTCGTCTCCAACTTCATCGTGCAGGCACTCGCCGGCGAGCCGCTCACGATCTACGGCGACGGCAGCAAGACCCGCTCCTTCTGCTTCATCGATGACCTCGTCGACGGGCTCATGGGTCTAATGGCCACCCGCACGAGGTCACCGGGCCGATCAACATCGGCAACCCCGTGGAGTTCACGATGATCGAGCTTGCCGAGCAGGTCCTTGAGCTGACCGGCAGCTCCTCACCGATCGAGCACCGTCCGCTCCCGCAGGACGACCCGACCGGTCGCCGGCCGGACATCACCCGGGCGCGCGAGACCCTCGGGTGGGCGCCGACCACGCAACTGCGCGACTGGGCTGGAGCGCACGATCGGCTACTTCGCCGAGCACGCATGGGCCTGAGGGGGCTACCGGTCGGCCACGGCACGCCAGACGGCGGCGTGCCCCGCGAGGCTGCGTTCCCAGGTGAAGCCGTCGGCGCGCGCCCGCCCGCGGGCGGTCATCCGCTCGACCTCGGGGTCTCCCGAGGTGATGTCGAGGACACCTGCGGCGAGCGAGGGGGCATCCGGCCCGACGAGGAGGCCGCCGTCGCCGACGACCTCGGGCAGCGAGCTCGTCGCGGCCGCGACGACGGGTGTGCCCACGGCCATCCCCTCCAGCGCGGGGAAGCCGAAGCCCTCGTAGAGCGAGGGCACGACGACGGCCTCCGCCGCGGCGATGAGGCCGGGGACGAGCTCGGCGTCGACGAGCCCCGCCAGGACGACCTCGGGGAGACCACTAAAGAGCGCCGTCCGCCGCGGGTGCGGGGGGCCGGTGAGGACGAGCGAGAGATCCGGTCGGGCTCGGTGGACGATCGGCCACGCCTCGGCCAGACCAGCGAGGTTCTTGCGCTCGGAGGCGCCACCCGTGGTCAGGACGAAGGGGGGAGTGATCCCCAGCCGTTCGAGCTCGGGCGCGGAAACGGGCTCCGCGTCGAAGAAGCGCCCGTCGACGCCGTTGTGCACGACGTGCGGGGGATCGATGCCGAGGAGGTCGACAGCCTCGCCCGCGCTGAAGGCCGAGACACAGATGACGCCGGCCGCGCGCCGGATCTCTTCCGTCGCCGCCGGGACGGGTGCCGACTCGTCGGGGAACTTCCAGGCCACCACGTCGTGCAGGGTGAGGACGTCGGCGTGCGGAGACGGTGGCAGCTCGAGACTCATCCGGTGGACCACTGCCTCGCGGGGGTAGAGCGCGCGTCCCGCGAGGCGCCGGACCGCGGCGGGAGCAGTGGTGAGCTTCCCGAGGGGCAGGCGGTGCGTCCCCGGCAGAGGTGAGCGAAGGGAGCGGACCACCGTGTCGTCGACCTGCCAGTCCGTGGGTGGCAGGGCGTCGGACGCGCGGCTGATTACCTCGTGCTGGTACACATCGGTGCCGAGCAACGTGTCGGAGGCGATTCGCGCGATGGTGAGGCGTGGCATGGTCACTTCCGACGGTCGGTGGTGGGTGACATGATGGCACGCGCGGGGGACGAAAGGGACTGCATGACAGGCACGCAGGGGCGGGTCAGGGTGGCGCTCGTCGCGTCGTCCTTCCACCCGCACACCGGCGGGGTCGAGCAGCACGTGCGCCAGGTCGCGACCGAGCTGTCCCGCGCCGGGGTGGACGTGGAGGTGTGGACCGTCGATCGGGGCGAGGGGCTCGGTGAGCAGGACGTCGACGGGGTCCGCGTGCGCTACCTCCCCACGCCCCTGCCGGCGCGGAGCGCCGCGGCGCTGGGGCGCCTGCTCCGCGCGGCGCCCCGGGCGGCGGCCGCGTGGCGCCGGGCCCACCGTGAGTTCCGCCCGGACGTCCTGCACGTGCAGTGCTTCGGTCCCAACGGACTGTATGCGCTCGCCCTAAACCATCTGACGCGGACGCCCCTCGTAGTGACCTCCCACGGCGAGACCGTCGCGGACGACTACGGGGCCTTCGACCGGTCCGCCTTGCTGCGTGCCGGCCTGCGTCACGCCATCTCGCGGACGAGAGTGGTGACGGCACCGTCGGAGCTCGTGCTCGAGGACCTGCGCTCGCGGTTCGGCCTTCACGGGGGAGTGGTGGTGCCCAACGGAGTCCACCTCGATGCGCCGGTGGGTGATCCTCCGGCACTGCCGCCCGGGCCGGTCGTCCTCGCCGTGGGCCGCCTCGAGCGGATGAAGGGTTTCGACCTCCTGCTGGATGCGGTCGCGGCTCTGGACGACCCGCGTGTACAGGTGGCCATCGGTGGTGACGGGTCTCAGCGTGAAGCCCTGAAGGACCAGGCGGCCCGGCTCGGGCTGTCGGAGCGGGTTCACCTGCTCGGGCGCCTGTCCGACCGCGATGTCGCCGGAGCGATGCGCGCCGCAGACGTCGTCGTCGTGCCGAGCCGGTGGGAGGCCTTCGGGATCGTCGCCCTCGAGGCCTGGCGGGCCGGTACGCCGCTGGTGGCGTCGGTGCACGGAGGCATGCCGGAGTTCATCAGGGACGGTGTAGACGGCCTCGTCGTCGACCCGGTGGACCCCGAGGCCTTGGCTTCCGCCATTCGCGGCCTGCTCGAGGCCCCCATCACCGCTGCTGACCTTGCTGCTGCAGGCTCCGAGCGCGTGCGCCACTACTCGTGGGGGTCGGTGGCTGGCCGCTACGCGACCATCCATGCAGGCGCCGGTGCAGGTGCGACGGCGGGTGTGGGGGCATGAGTGCGCGGGAGCGCGTCGACAGTCGTTGGCCCTACGACAGTCCGTCCCGCCGGCGCGCTCGAGCAGCCCGGAGGCTCGTCGACGCGACGGCGCGGTCCCGATCGGTGAGTCCACGCATCCTGCCGGCCTACTGGTGGGACGGTCATCCCAACTTCGGTGACGCGCTGACGCCATGGATCCTCGCCCGCTACGGGATTGCCGCGGTCCACACGTCACCTCGGGTCGCACGGATGTCCGGGGTGGGCAGTATCGTCGAGCAGCTCCCCGCGACGTTCAACGGTGTCATCTGGGGGTCCGGGCTTCTGCGGGGTGAACCTGTTGATCTGCCCCAGGCCCGTGTTCTCGCTGTGCGTGGCCCGCTCACCAAGGCGGCTCTGGGCGTGGCGGACGACGTGGCGCTGGGCGATCCCGGGATCCTCGTGGCACGTCATGCAACTCGCCGGAGGGCGAGATGGGGGCTCGGCATCGTCCCGCACGGATTCCACCGCCGGGACGAAGCGCTGCGCGATGTGAGCACGTCGCGGGGGGTCACTGTGGTGGATGTCGCTCGAGGCCCGGGGGCGGTCATCGGGCACATTGCTGAGTGCTCCGCGATTCTCTCCACGTCATTGCACGGCTTGATCATCGCCGACGGCCTGGGCATTCCTGCTGCGTGGGCCCAGAGGCGCCCAGCCCTCTGGGGCGGCGACTTCAAGTTCCGGGACTACGAGGCGGTCATGACCCCCGGGCGAACCCGGGAGATTCACCTGACTCAAGGGACGGGTGTCCGAGACATAGAGTTGGGCGTGGCCGGACCGGATGGCGATGCACGCGAGGAAGCGATCCGTTCGCTCGAGGAGACGATCCCGCTCCTGCCCACCACCACGGAACGAGTGTGGAGATCCTTCGCACTGAGAGGAGTTCCGGAATGACGGGCCAGCCGTCGCTCAGTCGCGAAGAGTTCCAGTCCCGCGCCGTCCACGGCATCAGGTGGACGCTCGTGCACACCGTCGTCGCCATTATCATCGGTTTCGGGGTCAACATCGTCATGGCGAGAGTCCTCGGTGTCAGCGAGTACGGGCGGCTTGCCTATCTAACCTTGATGATCACGACCGCGGGGCAAGCCGCTGAGCTGGGGCTGGCCGGTGGTGTGGTCCAGTTCGGCACCAAGCGGCATGCCCGAGGGGACCACGCCGACGTGGCCGAACTCCTTCGCAAGTCCTTGGGCTTTCGACTCCTGACCTTCGCCCCGGCGGTCACCTGCATGATTCTGGCAATTGTGCAACTGGACCCGCTCGTCCTCGCTGTTGCGATCCTGTTGGGCGTGTGGGTCAAGTCCTTCTTGGGTGGGGCTACGCTCAGCCTCTCGATCGAGAACAAGACTCATCGGGCGGCCCAGAACGCCCTTGTCGTCAACGTCCTGACCCAATCGGCGGTCCTAGCGGCGGTGCTGCTTGCCGGCCGGGCGGATGCCGTCTGGGCGACGCAGGTGATCATGGCGACTGTTGGGGTCACGCTCGCGCTGAGGTTCGTCGACCCCCACTACCGGCGAGCTCTGATACGCCCCAAGCTCCCGCGACGGATGCCCGCGGGGTTCTGGCGCTATGCGCTGCCCGCTGGGGCAGCTGCCATCATCGGCAACCTCCTCATATCCAGGACTGAGGTGCTTTTCCTCACCTGGTGGGACATGACGGTGGCGGCCGGGCTGTTCGCAGCCGCTTTTGGCATGGCCAACCACGTTTTCAGCCCAGCAATGGCGTTGGTGGGCCCGCTGATCCCAGCGGTCTCGGGGCTGCGGGAGGTGGATGCCGCTTCCGTCGGCGCCGCCCTGCGCAGGGTCGTGCGGACGAGCTCGACCGCTGTCGGGGCGCTGGTAGCGACGGCCATCGCACCGATCGCCCTCCTCCTCCCCGTGATCTATGGAGAGGACTACTCGCGGGCCGCGCCGGCCTTCGTCGCCCTGGGCCTCGGAGCTGGGGCTGCGACGGTCGGCGGCCCGCTGTCCGCCTTCCTTCAGGCCCGTTTAGGGGGAGGGCGTCTCCTGCGGATCAACACCACGTCGCTGGTCGTCAATGTCGTGGCCATTGTGACCCTTCTGCCGCTGATCGGGCTGTGGGGCGCCGTCATCGCGAACCTCTGTGGCTCGTTCACCCGCGTCTCCCTGCTGTTCATCGGTGAGGTCAGGGATACTGCAGTAGGCCTTCCGGGGGGCCTACACGACGTGCTTCCTTTGGCTGCCGGTGCCTTGTCCGCGCTCGTGGCCTTCGGGGTGGGGTCCGTTCTCCCATGGGCGGCATGGATAGGGGCCCCGGCTGCTGGTCTCGCGGGCCTGGCGTCGTATGCAATAGGGCTCGTGGTGACTCGCGCCGGTTTGGAACCCAGCGACGCTGCGGTGGTAGCGACGATGGCGCCGGGGCGACTGCGCGGGCCCCTCGCCTTGGGGCTCCGGGTGATCACCCGTGGCTGAGTTGGACTACGCCGCCCCGGCTCGTCGGCGCGCTCGCGTGGTAGGCCGCTATCTTCGCTATGCGGGTCATCCTGGACTGCTCCCGCGGGGCTACTACGTCCCCACCTACTGGTGGGACCAGCAGCGCAACTTCGGTGATCAATTAACTCCCGCCCTTCTCCCGTCCTTGGGCGTCGCGCCGGTGCATGTGCAGCCTAGGTACGCCGCTCTCGTCGGGGTGGGCAGTGTGATCGAGCACTTGCCTCCCGACTACCGAGGAACGTTGTGGGGGGGCGGCTTGATGTTCGACCACCGACTCCAACTCCCAGACGCCACGTTCGCCGCAGTCCGTGGCCTGCTGAGTGCTGAGCGACTGGGACTGTCCTCCACCGTCGCCACCGGTGACCCTGGCCTGTTGCTGCGCTCGCGTGCGTGTGTGGGGAATGAGCGTCGGTACACGACGCTCATCCCGCACTACCGACACCGGACTGACGACCTGTGGGGGAGATTGCGCGGGGCCTTCGGCCCGCGGACGCAGCAGATTGACGTCCGCAGCCGGCCCGGTGTGGTCGCGGCGCGGGTTGCTGAGTCTTTGGTGGTGATTACCAGTTCCCTTCATGGGCTCATCACCGCGGACGCGCACGGAGTCCCCGCCGTGTGGACCCTGCCTCGACCGTGGGGCGACGGTGGCGCCTACAAGTTCCTCGATTACGAGTCGAACTTTGGACGCACCTGGGAGCGTCAGGTACCCACGTCCGCACCCGCACGTGCCTTTGTCGACAGAGCCGCCGTGAGCGATCCGCGTCGGGTCGACGAACTTCGTGACGGGTTGGTGGATGCCATGCGTGCGGCCTTGGCGAACCCTGGCTGGAAGCCATACCGGCAATCTCCGATCGTCGCGGTCAAGGCTCGATGGCCCCGTTCAGAGTTCGGCTCCGAGGGCAACCAGTGGCCCTCAGCGCCCACCGAGGTCAGACCTCGTGGCGAATGACCGCGCCGACTGGGCCGCGCGCCCCTCAGCGACTGGACCATCGATCCATGCCGCGTAGCGCCCGACGAGCGAGGGAGGCCCACCGGGACTCGGCCGTTCTTCGATGGGCATGAGAGCCCAGTTTGGATCGGAGCGGCATGGGCTGTTCCAGCGCGAGGGTCAGACCGATGGCCAGCTGCCGGGCGTAGTACTGGTGGTCGTGGATGGGCCCGGCGAGCAACTCACGCAGCTTGGGGTTGTCCTCGGGTACGCGGACGTCTGTCCCGCAGGCACGGGCTTCGAGTACCGAGCGTTCCCCTCCCCCGTGGAGGGTGCACGCCACAACGACGGTCGTGGCGCGCGCGTAGTACTCGGCCAACTCGTGGTATGGCACGAAGTCCAGTACGTCGATGCCACCGTTGACGAGATCACGGATCGTCCGCTCAGGAACACCGCGCAGATCCCCGACCAGGACACGTCGTCCGGTCAGCGATAGGAGTTCATCGGGTCTCTTGTAGAAGGCGGGCTGCCCGACCATCAGCCAGTCGATGTCCTTCGGGACCTCACGTCTAGGGCGCATGATGGTGGTGTCGACGCCGAACGCATGGATGACGTTGGGGTGTCGGGCCACGAATGGGAGGTACCAGTCCGTCTCGTGGAACAGAACGTCGAAGCGACCCAAGTCCCCACGCCGAGGTGGTCCGGTGCCGGAGATCATGAGGCACGTTGGGACGCTCGGAAAATGGGCCAGAACAGGACGTGACCATGCATCAGGAGCCCCACCGAAGGAGCTCTTGACGAGGACAACGTCCGTCGCGGCGACCGCACGCTCCAGCATCTGCGGTGTGGCGGACAGGGCGTTGATCCACTCGATGTCGTGGAGGTCGGACAGGACCTCGACAGCGGCGGTGAACCCGTCGTGCCACATGTCGAACTTGCGTGACCCGGGTGGGACGCCGTAGACGATCGTCACCCTCATGGCGCGAGGGTGCGGGGTGGTCCCGCTGCTTCGTCGCCGGGTTCGGGCCCACATCTGCGATGGGTCACCCAACGCTCGAGTCCGACGAGCGCTGCGGACCATGAGAGATCGTCGAGCTGGGCTTGTCGTTCGTCCGGGGCGAGGACCGCCGGCACGAGCGACTCATCCAGCCATGTGGTGAGGGTGCTGATCCATACCGAGACGTCGTCACTGATCACAGGTAGGTCGCGATGGCCCGGAGCGCCCTGCTCTGTGGTGATGACCGGGGCACCGACCGCCAGCGCCTCGGCGTACTTCACCGGGGAACCGACGGACTCGGGGAGCGGGATCGCGAGTGCCCAGGCGTCCGAGAGGAAGCCCTGCAGGTCGTCCACTCGGCCGTGGGCCACGAGCCCAGGGGTCGAGGCCACCTCGGGATCGACGCCGGAGCCTGCGACCTCGCACCGGGCTCCCGTGGCGGCGTGGACGTGCGGCCACACCTCTCTCGCGAACCAGGACAGGCCCGCGGTGTTGGGCGCCCACGACCAGTTGCCGAAGAGCTTGACGACCGGCGTGGCAGCGGGGAGGGGGTCCACCGGCCACTCCGCCGGGTCGATGCCATTCTCGACCACGAGCACGGGTGCCGGTCCCCCGGGCACGGCGCCGGCTTCGCGGCCCGAGGTCACGGTGACGAGATCTGCCGACTCCCGGATGCGCCGCTCGAGGTCGCGCCACCGATCGTCCTCGGCCGTGCTGCGGGACCAGCGACTGAAGACGTTGTGCAGGTCAACCACCGTGGGGACTCCCTCGGGCAGGGCCCAGGCGAAACGCTCCCAGCTCTCGCCGTGGGCGACCACGACGACATCCCCCCAATGCGCCAGACGCCGTTGCACCGCCTGCCGACGCCACGGAAGGGGGACGCGCCCCCGTGCCTCGAGCCGGGGGACACGGTGGACGTCGGCGGCGACGTCGCGGACCGAGGTGTCGTCCTGGGGGCCCGAGAGCGTGACGACGCGCACCTCGTGACCCGCTCGCGTCAGAGCCTCGATCTGGAAGAACTGCCGCCGCTGTCCCCCCTGCCCGAAGCGGTCAGGGGTCTCGTTGCTGACCCAGTGCACGTCCACCACGGGTGCAGCATTCCACGGTCGTGGCCGACACCCCGGGTCACGCGGGCTGGCGGGCGACCGGATGACGGCGACGATCGGGGCGAGGTACTCCCTTCGCCCACCGGATGCACGGCTGCTCCACGGCGAGGAAGAGGAGCTGGCCGAAGGCCATCACCGTGATCAGCCCGATCGTCCACAGGAGGGTCAGTCCACAGGAGGGTCAGCTTCCCAGGGCCGTCGGCCACGCCTAGCGCTTTGTTCAGGAACTCGCTGACGTACCAAGCGACTGGCTGGTGGACGAGGAACATGCTGTAGGCGCGGTAGCCGAGCCATGAGACGGGGCGCCAGGCGAAGACCCGCTCGACGGGGGCGAAGGTCACGGCCGCGACGATGAGGGCGCCGAAGGTCAGTCCCAGCGCGGTCTCGCGCACCGCGAGCCACGACGGCCAGACCTGCGTCGCGAGGAGGTAGCCCCCGAGCGCAGTCACGAGCACCGCCGGCCCCAGGTGCCGGGGTCGGCGCTCGCGCCACCGGAACATCAGCACGGCCGCGCCCGCCCCGGCGAGGAACTCCATGAACCGACCGACGGCGGTGGCCGCGACGAGGAAGTCCACGGGGAAGTCGGCTCAGGAGGCCCCCGACCGTGGGGACCGGCTGCCACGAGGCCTCCAGCCCGACGGCCCGTACGATCACGACGAGGGTCTGGGGGAGCAGGACGGCCAGGACGAGTCCCGCGTAGTACGGCAGGACGATGCGGCGGAGCCGACGGCACAGGTAGGGCCGCGACCGGAAGGCTCCGGCGCGGGAGGGGTCTCGGGCGAAGGGGAGGAAGGCGAGCGCGCGCAGCCCATCCACGGAGTCGATCCGCCCCGGTCGCTCTGCCACCTTCTCCCCTGTGGTCACGGGAGGATCGTGGCAGATCTGCCACCGGGTGCGTGCAGGCAGTTGCCACTGCTGTCCCCGGACCGGTCTACGCTGCCCGGGACGGCCGAGAACGATCTGGGGGAGAGATGGACCGACCGGTGCGCGTGGCGATCCTCGACCACACGGCACAGCTCGGCGGGGTCGAGCTGGCGCTCGTGCGCCTCATGGACACCCTCGCCGAGCGTGACGACGTCGACGCGAGAGTCATCCTGTTCGCCGACGGCCCCTTGGTCGGTCGGTTGCGCGAGCGCGGGCATGCGGTCGAGGTGCTGCCCCTCGACGAGGGCATCGGCACGACCACTCGTGAGCAGGCAGCGGGGTTGCGCACGGCGGCGCGCTCCGCGGTGGGGGCCGCCCCCTTCGTCCGACGTCTGGCCCGACGGCTGCGTGAGCTCGACGTCGACGTCGTCCACACGACGACGCTCAAGGCGGACGTCCTCGGCGTGCCAGCGGCCCGCCTGGCCCGCCGGCCGCTGGTGTGGCACGTGCACGACCGCATCGCCCCCGACTACCTGCCGGGTCCGCTGGTGCGCCTCATGCGCCACGTGGCGACGTGGGGCCCGCAGCGGGTCGTCGCCAACTCCCGCGCCACGGGCGCGACCCTGCCGGGGGTCGAGGTCACCGTCGCCCACCCCGGCCTCGTGCCGGCGCAGATCCGCCCCGAGCCGCGCCCCCGACCTGCCGACCCGGTCGTCGGGCTCCTCGGGCGCATCAGCCCGACCAAGGGTCAGCTCGAGCTCGTCCGCGCCGCCGCGCAGGTCGTGCGCCGTCATCCGGAGGTGACCTTCCGCATCATCGGTTCGCCGATGTTCGGTCACGAGAAGTACGAAGGGGAGATCCGTCGCGAGATCGAGCGGCTTGGTTTGGGCGGGCGAGTCGAGCTCGTCGGCTTCACCGATGACCCGGTCGCCGAGCTCGATGCCATGACCGTCGCCGTGCACGCGTCGCCGGTGCCCGAGCCCTACGGCCAGGTCGTCGCCGAGGCGATGGCCCGCGGCGTGCCCGTCGTGGGCACCGACGCCGGAGGAGTGCCCGAGATCGTCACCGGTGGCCCGGCGCCCGTCGGCTGGCTCGTCCCGCCGGGCGACGTCGACGCCCTGGCCGCCGCCATCACCTCAGCCCTTGACGACCCCGACGAGGCCGAGCGCCGCGGCGCCTCGGGCTGGAAGCGGGCGCGCACCGACCTCGGCATCGGCCCGATCACCGACACCATCGTGGGCGTGTGGCGCGAGGTGGCCGGCCTGCTGGGCACGAGCACGCACCCGCGCCCCCGCGTGGCGATCGCCCACGACTACCTCACCCAGCGTGGAGGCGCGGAGCGAGTCGTCCTGGCGATGCTCGAGGCCTTCCCCGACACGACCGTCCACACGACGCTCTACGACCCCGAGGGCACCTTCCCCGAGTTCCGCGACGTCGACATCCGGGTCAGCCCGCTCAACCGCGTCGGCCCGCTGCGACGCCACCACCGCGCGGCGCTGCCCTTCCTCCCCTTCGCCTCGAGCGCACTGCGCATCGACGCCGACCTCGTGATCGCGAGCAGCAGCGGCTGGGCCCACGGGTTCCCCACGACCGGCCAGACCCTCGTCTACTGCCACGCGCCCGCGCGGTGGCTCTACCAGAGCGAGCGCTACCTCGGCGGCGACCCGCGGCGCTCGCCGACCGGGCTGGCGCTGCTGGCGCTGCGGACCCCCCTTCGCCGCTGGGACCGCAGGGCCGCCGCCCGCAGCGACGCCTACCTCGCCAACTCGCACGTCGTCGCAGAGCGCATCCACGACGCCTACGGCATCGACGCCGAGGTGCTCGCTCCCCCCTTCGCGGTGGACACGACGGGGCCGGAGGAGCCGGTGCCGGAGGTCGCCGACTGGCGCGACCACCACCTCGTCGTCTCCCGGCTGCTGCCGTACAAGAACGTCGACCGCATCATCGAGGCCTTCCGCGACCTGCCCGAGCGGCTCCTCGTCGTCGGTGCCGGGCCGATGCTCGAGCAGCTGCGCGCGGCTGCCCCCGACAACGTCGCGGTCGTCACCGACCTCACCGACGCGCAGATGCGGTGGGCCTACGCCCACTGCCGGGCGCTCGTCGCGGCCAGCCACGAGGACTTCGGGCTGACGCCGCTCGAGGCCGGCGCCTTCGGCAAGCCGACCCTCGCCCTGCGTGCCGGCGGCTACCTCGACACGGTCCGCGAGGGAGTCACCGGGGCATTCTTCGAGGCGCCCACAGCCGGAGCTATCCGGGCCACGGTCGTGGCCAATTGCACCCGGGACTGGGACCCCCAGGCCATCCGATCCCACGTCGACAACTTCTCGCTCGACCGATTCGTCGAGCGGCTCCGCGATGCCGCCCAACGGCTCCTGACGGAGACCACGTGACCCACTCCCGCGACCGGACCGTCGACGTCGCCAAGGGCATCACCATCGTCCTGATCGTGCTCAGTCACGCCATCGTCGGCGTCTGGCACGAGCACGCCGTGCAGGACGAGGCACGCGGTCCGCTCATGCCGGCGCTCTACCTGGTGCACATCGTCGTCTTTGCCTTCCTCGCCGGTCTCTTCGTCCAGCGGGGGGTCGAGAGGTCCGGTGCTGTCTCCTACCTGACCTCTCGAGCAGCGCTCTTCGCGTGGCTCTACCTGCTGTGGACCGTGCTGCAGCGCGGTGCGCGTGTCCTGGGCGGCCCGTTCTCCGAGAACCAGGCATCTGCGACGGAGCTGCTCCGGCTGTGGCGGCCGGAGGCACAGCTGTGGTTCCTGCCGTGGTTGCTTGCCGCGACCGCGCTCGTCGTCGTGGTGCGGCCGTGGATGTCCCCGGGTCGGGGCTGGGGGTTGCTCGTGGTCAGCTCCGTCCTGGCCCTGCTCGTCTGGGGGTGGGAGCCCAACGTTTTCGTCCTGCAGGGGCTGGCGATCACCCCGTTCTTCGTCGCGGGCAGCCTGGTCCGGGGCGACCGTCTGTCGCGCCTGGCGGCATCGTCCCGTGCCCCTGCCCTGGTGCTCGCCCTGGCCGGGTCGGCAGCGGTCTACGCGCTCGTGATCGTGGTCGCGCACTTCGCGATGCCGACCGCCAAGAGCCCGGACCGCTCGCTCGTGCCCGTCCTGTGGGGAGCGCTCGGGTCGGTCAGCGGGCTGGTGCTCGTCCTGGCCGGCAGCGCGCTGCTGGCGCGGGCGCGAGGGGTTGAGCCGCTGGGGGCGCTGGGACGCCGCAGCATGGAGATCTACCTCGCGCACATCCTCGTCCTCTCGCTGGCACGAGCGGGCCTGGTACGCCTGGGCGTCGACGACGGGCTCATCCACCTGGTCCTCGGCACGACCGCTGGGGTGCTCGTGCCGGTAGCGATCTGGTGGGCCGCCCGGCGGTTGCGTCTCGGCTGGTTGTTCGTCCTGCCGAAGGGGGCGCAGCGTCGCCTCTCGGCGTCTCAGGCCTCGCGTGCGGCCGGCCCGGAGGGCCGCACCGCATAGCTGACGGGGGACTCCCACCCCTTCGCCGCGAACGCCTGCCGCACGCGCCGCTCGACCGACGCCGCCAGATGGTCTGGCACCAGGGCGACCGTCGAGCCGCCGAACCCGCCGCCGGTCATCCGGGCTCCCAGCGCCCCGGCCTCGACGGCCGCCTCTACGGCGACGTCGAGCTGGGGCACGGTCACCTCGAAGTCGTCGCGCAACGACTCGTGCCCCTCGACCAGCAGCCTGCCGACGGTGGTCAGGTCGCCCCTGGCGAGCGCGTCAACCACGCCGTGGACCCGCGCGTTCTCGGTCACGACGTGGCGGGCTCGAGCGGCGGCCACCTCGTCCAGCCGCGGCAGCAGCCGCGGCAGGTCGTCGACCTCGAGCTCGGCGAGGTTACCGACACCCGCTGCCTCGGCCGCGCGCTCGCAGTCACGCCGGCGGGCGGCGTACTGGCCGTCGACCAGGGCGTGCGGGGCACGGGTGTCGGTGACGAGCACGACGTGACCGTCGAGGTGGGCAGGGACCTGCTCGGCCGTGCCGCGGGCGAAGTCCAGCAGCAGGAGGTGATCGGCGCGCGCCCGCAGGGAGACCGCCTGGTCCATCCCCCCGGTCGCCGCCCCGGCGACCTCGTTCTCCGCCCGCACGCACGCGGCAGCCAGCGCCGCCCTCCCTTCGTCCGTCTCGAGCAAACCCAGGCCGAAGAGGTCGCTCGCCGCCGCGGCGACGGCGCACTCCAGGGCCGCCGAGCTGGACAGGCCCGCCCCGACCGGCACCCGCGACTCGACGGCCAGCTCCATCCCACCGACCGGGTGGCCCTCCTCCCGCAGCGCCCAGAGGACGCCCGCGACGTAGGCCGCCCACCCCTTCGGGCGGCCCGGCCCGACCTTGCCCAGGTCGACCGTGAGCACCCGGCCGAACCCTCGAGAGGACATCACCACCAGGTCGTCGTCCCGGCGCGCGGCGGCCGCCCGGGTGCGGTGGGGAAGTGCCATGGGCAGGGACAGCCCCTGGTTGTAGTCGGTGTGCTCGCCGATGAGGTTGACCCGCCCAGGCGCCGACCACACCCCTTCGCAGGTCCCGCCGGTGCGGGCCCGAAGAGTCTCGCGGATCTCGTCGACGTCCATCCCGGCACCGTACCGACGCCGCGCACCAGGCCGGTCAGGGTGCGGCCGACCGTTTGCGACAATGACACCCATGGCCCCGACCGCGAAGCCACGCATCCTCTCCGGCATGCAGCCCACCAGCGACAGCCTGCACCTCGGCAACTACCTCGGGGCGCTGGTCAACTGGCGCACCCTGCAGGCCGACTTCGACGCCTACTTCTTCGTGGCCGACCTGCACAGCCTCACCGTCGCGACCGACCCGGAGGTCATCCGCCGGCGCACCCGCCTCACCGCCGCCCAGTTCATCGCTGCGGGGATCGACCCCGAGCGCAGCGCCGTCTTCTGCCAGAGCCACATCCGCGAGACCACCGAGGTGGCCTGGGTGCTGGGCTGCCAGGCCGCCGTCGGCGAGATGAACCGGATGACCCAGTTCAAGGACAAGACCAGCAAGGGCCAGAGCGCCAACGTCGGCCTCTTCACCTACCCCGTGCTCATGGCCAGCGACATCCTGCTCTACAACCCGCAGTACGTGCCGGTCGGGGACGACCAGCGCCAGCACCTGGAGATCACCCGTGACCTCGCGCTGCGCTTCAACGCCCGCTTCGGCGAGGTCTTCGAGGTGCCCGAGGGCTACATCCCCAAGGAGTCCGCGCGGATCATGGATCTGCAGGACCCTACGAGCAAGATGAGCAAGAGCTCGAGCTCGCCCAAGGGGCTCCTCGACATCATGGACGATCCCGCTCGGCTGGCGAAGAAGGTGCGCTCCGCCGTCACCGACACCGAGGCGGAGATCCGCTACGACGTGGAGCGCAAGCCTGGGGTGTCCAACCTGCTCGTCATGGCCTCCGTCCTTGGCGACACCCCGATCGCGACGCTGGAGCAGCAGTACTCCGGCCGGGGCTACGGCGACCTGAAGAAGGACGTCGCCGAGCTGGTGGTCGAGACCGTCACTCCCTTCCGGCAGCGGATCGACGAGCTGCTGGACGACCCCGCAGAGCTCGACGGCATCCTGGCCCGGGGTGCCGAGCGAGCCGGTGAGGTCGCCTTGGCGACCCGCGACGCGGTCTTCGACGCGGTCGGGCTGCTCCCGGCGGGGAGCCGCTGAGACATGGCGGTGTACGGCGTCGCGGTCGCGGTCCCGGACCCGTGGGCCGAAGAGCTGCAGACCTGGCGGGAGCGGGTCGGTGACCCGCTCGCCCGGGCGATCCCACCGCACGTCACCCTGCTGCCCCCTACCGAGATCGAGGACGACGCTCTCCCTCGCTACACCGAGTACCTCCGGGCGGTCGGTGCCGGGCATGCGGCGTTCCCGATGCACCTGCGCGGGTCGGGCACCTTCCGGCCGGTCAGCCCGGTGGTGTTCGTCCAGGTCGCCCAGGGCATCCCCGGGTGCGAGCAGCTCGAGCGCGCAGTGCGTTCCGGACCCGTCGAGCGGGCCCTTGAGTTCCCGTACCACCCGCACGTCACCGTCGCGCACCACATCGACGAGGCAGCCCTCGACCGGGCCTTCGACGGCCTGGGCGCCTTCGAGGCGCGCTTCGAGGTCACGCAGTTCTCCCTCTACGCCCACGGAGCGGACGAGGTCTGGCGGCCGATCCAGGACTTCACGCTGCGCGGCTGACCCCACGCCGACCGGCCCGTCAGGCGACCCGGCCGGCGATCACCCCTTCGTAGTGGGTGACGAGCTGGGCGGTCAGGGCGGCCCACGACCGGCCGGCGACCCGCTCCGCGCCCGCCCGTGCCATCCGCTCCCGCAGCGCCGGCGACTCGGCAAGCTGGGCGACGGCGGCCCGGAGCGCCCCCGGACGCGCCGGGTCGTAGTGCAGCCCTGTGACGCCGTGGTCCACCAGATCCAGGGGGCCCCCGGCGCAGGGGGCGACGACCGGCATCCCGGTGGCGGCGGCCTCCTGCAGGGTCTGCCCGAAGGTCTCCTTGGTGCCGGTGTGCACGAAGACGTCGAAGGCGGCGTATGCACGCGCAAGGGCGTGCCCCGTGCGCGAGCCGAGGAAGGCCGGCGGGAGGTTGGGCCGACGCCCGCTGGTCGCCACGGCCTCGGTGAGGAGCGCGCCGAGCTCGTTGCGGCTCGGTCCCTCTCCTACGAGCACCAGCCGGGTGCCCGGCAGACTGGCCAGCTCGACGAGCCGGTGCAGCTCCTTCTCCGGCGCCAGGCGACCGACATACCCGAGGATCACCTCGCCGCGGGGGGCCAACGCCTCGCGCAGCGCAAGGGTGCCCTCCTCCTCGCGCCACGACGGGGAGAACAGGCGGGTATCCACGCCGCGGCCCCAAAGGCCCGTGCGGGGGACGCCGTGCCGGCGCAGCTCCTCGAGGGTGGGTTGAGACGGGGCGAGGGTGAGGTCGGCGCGCTCGTGCAGGCGCCGGATCCACCGCCAGGTCAGTGCGCCCGCCCCGCGCCCGACGGCGCCCGGCCCGTGCTGCTGGACGTAGCTCGGCATGTCGGTCTGGTAGATCGCGACCGTCGGGACGTCGCGCGAGAGCGCCTCGCGCACCCCACATGCCCCGACGAGGAAGGGTGAGGCGAGGTGCACGACGTCCGGGCGGAAGTCGTGCAGAGCCCGGCTGAGCTCGCGCGTCGGCAGCCCTGCCCGGAAGCCGCGCACGGTGACCCCGGGCAGTGAGCGGACCGGGTGGCCGACGTAGGACGCGGGCGCAGGGCCCGGGGCGATGATCATCGCCTCGTGCCCCTGCTCGCCGAGCTCCTCGGTGACTCGGCAGACGCTCGTGGTGACGCCGTTGAGGCTGGGCAGGAACGACTCGGTGGCAATCGCGACTCGCACGACTCCCACGCTCCAGCCACCGGGCTGACCGGCGGTGACGAAGGGGGTGGTGTCGGGTGACCAGTCGGTGACACCTTGTCGACGCCCGGGTCGGGCGGATCGGGCGGTACCGTCGGTCCCCATGAGCGAGATCGAAGGGTTCTGGGCGGTCGTTCCGGCCGGGGGATCGGGGACCCGGCTGTGGCCGGTGTCGCGGGCCACGTCGCCGAAGTTCCTCCATGACCTCACCGGGTCCGGGCGCACCCTGATCCAGGCCACCGTCGACCGCCTTCGCCCCCTGGCAGGCCAACGCGTCCTTGTCGTGACCGGTGCCCGGCACGTCGACGCCGTCGCTCGCCAGGTGCCGGAGCTCGACTCCGACCACGTCCTCGCCGAGCCCTCACCTCGTGACTCCATGGCCGCCATCGCCTGGGCGGCCGCCGTCCTCGAGGCACGGGACGCGGACGCTGTGCTGGGCTCCTTCGCCGCCGATCACGTCATCGACGGGGAGGCCGAGTTCCGCGCTGCGGTGACCGAGGCGGTCGCCGTCGCCCGCGAGGACTACCTCGTGACCATCGGGATCGAGCCGACCCACCCGTCGACCGGCTTCGGCTATATCCAGGCGGGTCGCCAGTTGCCCGGCTTCGCGACCGCCTGCCGGGCCCGCCAGTTCGTGGAGAAGCCGGATGCCGAGCGTGCCGCCACCTATCTCGCGACCGGTGAGTTCCGGTGGAACGCCGGGATGTTCGTGGTCCGCGCGCGCGTGCTGCTCGACCTGCTCCAGCGGTGGCACCCCGAGCTGGCGGCCGGCGCGCGGGCACTGGCGGCCGCGCCGGACCGCCGCGACGAGATCTGGCCGACCCTGGAGAAGATCGCGATCGACCACGCGGTCGCCGAGCCGGCGGCCGACGAGGGGCTGGTCGCGGTCGTGCCCGGCAGCTTCGGGTGGGACGACATCGGCGACTTCCGCTCGCTCGCCGAGCTGCTCCCGGGGGACGCCTCGAACGGGGTCACGACGGTGGGGCCAGGACAGGTCGAGACGGTCGACTCGACGGGCCTGGTGCTCACCGCGTCGGACCGCACCATCGCACTCGTCGGGGTCGAGGACGTCGTGGTCGTCGAGACCCACGACGCCATCCTCGTGACGACCACGGATCGCGCCCAGGACGTGAAGAAGATCGTCCAGCGCCTGGGGGACCGGGGCCGGGACGCGCTGCTGTGAGGCGGTCAGCGGGCTCGGCCGCAGGTCGGGTCGTGGAGGGGACCCGACGCGGCGCGAGTAGAGTCGTCTGCTGACATGACTGCGCCCCTCGCCCCCACGCTGCTGCGTGTCGTCGACGACCTGGTGCCCGAGCTCATCGCCTTCCGCCGCGACCTGCACCAGCACCCCGAGCTGAGCTTCGCCGAGCACCGGACGACCGAGCGCCTGCGCGGACGCCTGGAGGCCGCCGGCCTGGAGACGGTCGATGTGGGAGCCACCGGGGTGGTCGTCGATCTCGGAGCGGCCAAGCCGCGGCGCAGGGTGGCCGTCCGGGGGGACATCGATGCCCTCCCGATCCGGGAACGCACCGGTCTGGACTGGGCGTCGACCACCGACGGGGTCAGCCACGCCTGCGGCCATGACGTGCACACCACCGTGGTTCTCGGTGCCGGCCTGGCGCTGAGCACGGTGGCGGACGAGCTGGCCGAGCGGGGGGTCGGGGTGCGTCTGGTCTTCCAGCCGGCCGAGGAGTCGATGCCCGGCGGGGCAGAGCATCTTGTCGACCTGGGGGTGATGCGCGGGGTCGACGTGGCCTATGCCGTGCACTGCGACCCCGGGGTCGACGTCGGCGAGGTCGGGCTCAAGGAAGGGCCCTTGACCGCGGCCGCCGACCGGGTGCAGGTCACCCTCGCCGGGCGTGGCGGCCACACCTCCAGACCACACCTGTCCGAGGACCTCACCTTCGCCCTGGCCAAGCTCGTGACCGAGGTGCCGGCGATCCTCTCCCGCCGCCTCGACCCACGAAGCGGGGTAGCGCTCGTGTGGGGGCAGATCCACGCCGGCGGAGCCGCCAACGTCATCCCGTCCACCGGTGTGGCGGAGGGCACGTTGCGCATGCTCGACCCGTCCGTGTGGGACGGCATGGAGGAGCTCGTCCGGGCGGTCGTCCGTGACGTCATCGAGCCCTACGGCGTGCGCGCTCGGGTCGACTACGTCCGGGGAGTGCCGCCCGTCGACAACGACCCGTCGGCCGTCGCCGCGCTCGGACGGGCCGCCATGACCGCCGGACTCCGGCCGGTGTCGACGCCCCAGTCGCTGGGTGGTGAGGACTTCGGCTGGTTGATCAACGAGAGCGGCGGCGCCATGGCCCGCCTGGGGACCCGCACCCCCGGTGGGACGACCTACGACCTGCACCAGGGCGATCTCGTCGTCGACGAAGCCGCGGTCCGAGCCGGCACCGCACTCCTTGCCCTCGCGGCGGCGGGCGAGTGGACCCGGGTGGAGGACTGATCCCACGCGGGTCACGACCGCGTCGCGACTCGGTAACAACCCGGGCGGGATCTTGCGGATCGGTCAAGAGGTTGCGCTCTGCCACCTAGCATGACTCGTGTTGGCCGACCCCTGTGGGCCACCTCGATTCGCACAAGAAGAAGGAGAACGCCGTGCGCCACTCCCTGCTCAAGGTCGCTGCATTGTCGTCAGCGGCCACCCTCACCCTCGCAGCGTGCGGGGGCTCGGACTCCGACACCGACGCCACCTCCGGCGGTGGCGAGGGCGGCGAGGGCACCGACGTCAAGGCCTGCCTCGCGTACGACGTGGGCGGTCGCGGTGACCAGTCCTTCAACGACTCGGCTGCCAAGGGCCTGGACCGTGCCAAGGACGAGCTGAAGATCGAGGCCGAGGAGGTCGAGGCCAGCCAGGGCGAGAACGACGCCGCCCGTGAGGACCGCCTCAACCAGCTGGTCGATGCAGGCTGCACCAACGTCATCGGCGTCGGCTTCATCTACGCGACCGCCATGGGCAACGCAGCCAAGGCCAACCCGGACGTCCAGTTCGCCATCATCGACGACGCCTCCGAGGCCTCGGCGGGCGACAACGTCGCCCAGCTGACCTTCGCCGAGCACGAGGGCTCCTTCCTCGTCGGTGCCGCGGCCGCGATGAAGTCCAAGAGCAACAAGGTCGGCTTCATCGGCGGCATGGACGTCCCGCTGATCAACAAGTTCGAGGCGGGCTTCGAGGCCGGCGCGAAGGAGGTCAACCCCGACATCGAGGTGCAGACGAAGTACCTCGCCGAGGATGGCTCCGGCTTCGCCGACCCGGCCAAGGGGCAGACGGCTGCCGAGGGCATGTTCGACAAGGGAGCGGACGTCGTCTACCACGCCGCCGGCGGGTCAGGCGCGGGTGTCTTCAAGGCGGCCAAGGCGGCCAAGAAGATGGCCATCGGTGTGGACTCCGACCAGGCGAAGACGGCCGAGGCCGACGTCCAGGACGTCATCCTTACCTCGATGGTGAAGAACGTCGACGTCGCGGTCTTCGACAACATCAAGGCGACCGTCGACGGGGAGAAGCAGTCCGGCAACATCGTCTTCGACCTCAAGGCCGGCGGCGTGGACTACGCGACCACCGGTGGCAAGGTCGACGACATCAAGGACAAGCTCGAGGAGTACAAGCAGAAGATCATCGACGGCGACATCACCGTCCCCGAGAAGTGATCGGCTCGGTCTCACGGACCTGAGTCACCGGCGGGCCCGCCCCATGTGCCTCTCGCACGTCGGGCGGGCCCGCTGCTCACGCTGCGGTTACTCTTTCCCTGCTCGACCGGTCCCCGGGGCGCACCCCGCGTCCCAGGCACCGCACGACCCTCGCTGACGAGGAGGCCCACCATCAGCTCGCAGGCTCCTACCAAGAGCTCGGACGGCTCGACCCGCGCCGGTGACGTCGCGGTCCGGCTCGAGGGCATCACCAAGCGGTTCCCCGGCGTCATCGCCAACCAGGACGTCGGCTTCTCGGTGCGTCGTGGCACGGTCCACGCGATCGTCGGGGAGAACGGCGCGGGCAAGTCGACGCTGATGAAGATCCTCTACGGCGTGCAGCGCCCGGACGAGGGCCGGATCGAGGTCGACGGCGCGAAGGTCGACCTGCGCTCACCGAGCGATGCCATCGACCACGGCATCGGCATGGTCTTCCAGCACTTCATGCTCGCCGACAACCTCACCGTCCTGGAGAACGTCGTTCTCGGCGCGGAGAAGCTGCACGGCATCGGCGCCGGTGCCCGCACCGAGATCAACCGGATCAGCGACGAGTACGGGTTGGGCGTCGACCCCGACGCCCTGGTCGCCGACCTCGGGGTCGGTGCCCGGCAGCGGGTGGAGATCCTCAAGGTGCTCTACCGCGGGGCGCGGACGATCATCCTCGACGAGCCGACGGCGGTCCTCGTCCCGCAGGAGGTCGACGAGCTCTTCGACAACCTGCGCGAGCTCAAGGCCGAAGGACTGGCGGTCATCTTCATCTCGCACAAGCTCGACGAGGTGCTGGCCGTCGCCGACGCAATCACAGTCATCCGCCGCGGACGAACGGTCGAGACCGTCGAGGACCCGTCGTCGATCACCAGCCGCCAGCTCGCCGAGATGATGGTCGGCTCCGAGCTGCCCAGCCCGGCGATCGAGGAGTCCACGGTGCGCGACCAGGTCGTGCTCGCCACGCGAGGCCTGAGCCTCGCCCCGGCCGCCGGCGGCTCCCGTGACCTGCTGCACGACGTCACCCTCGACATCCGTGCGGGAGAGGTCCTCGGCATCGCCGGGGTCGAGGGCAACGGGCAGGCCGAGCTGGTCGAGGTCATCATGGGGATGCGCGAGCCCACGAGCGGGACCGTCGTGCTCGACGGGACGGACATCTCGGACTGGGACGTTCGCCAGATCCGCGAGGCCGGGGTCGGCTACGTTCCCGAGGACCGACACCGACACGGCCTCCTGCTGGACGCACCGTTGTGGGAGAACGTCGTGCTCGGACACCAGACGCAGGAGCCCAACGTCAAGAACGGGATGATCCAGGCACGAGCGGCCAAGGACGACACCGCGCGGATCGTCGAGGAGTACGACGTGCGAACCCCGGGCATCACCGTCACCGCCGGGTCGCTCTCCGGCGGCAACCAGCAGAAGCTCATCATCGGGCGCGAGATGAGCCACCACCCCAAGGTCCTCGTGGCGGCTCACCCCACCCGTGGCGTCGATGTCGGGGCCCAGGCAGCGATCTGGGACCAGATCCGCCAGGCTCGCCGGGAAGGGCTCGGAGTGCTCCTCATCAGCGCCGATCTCGAAGAGCTCATCGGACTCTCCGACCGCATCCGGGTGATCCTGAGGGGTCGGGTCAGTGGGACCTTCGACCCCGACCAGGTCACGAGCCAGGAGCTCGGCAGCGCGATGACCGGCGCCGGCAAGGAGAGCGCATGAACCTCAACCCTCGCCGGATCGCCCTGACCCTCGCCGCTCCCGTCCTGGCGATCGCCGTCGCGTTCGTCATCACCAGCCTCGTCCTGGCCGCCGTCGGCGACCCCGTCGGGACGGTGTGGAAGGTGCTGCTCGACGAACCTCGACCGCGAACCCTGGTGAACATCGTCAACAGCGCGACCACCTACTACATCGCCGCCGTCGCGGTCGCCATCGGCTTCAAGATGAAGCTCTTCAACATCGGTGTCGACGGCCAGTACCGGATCGCCTCCTTCGGCGCCGCTCTCGTCGCCGGCTACGGCTGGCTCCCCGGGCCGCTCAACATCATCTTCGCGATGCTCGTCGCCATGCTCATCGGTGGGGCGTGGGCCGGCATCGCCGCCTGGCTCAAGGTGACTCGAGGTGTCTCCGAGGTCATCTCGACGATCATGCTGAACACCATCTCGGCCGGTCTTGTCGGGTGGGGGCTGCGCTCCTGGGGTCAGCGGCCCGAGGGCAGCAACTCGCGGACGACGACGCCGATCCCCGAGGGCAGCCGGCTCGAGGGGATCGCGCTCATCCCCGACGCGCCCAACCGGGTGTACACCCTCATCCTCCTGGCGCTCCTCGTCGGGGTCGCCTACTGGTTCATCATCAACAAGACCCGCTTCGGGTTCGACCTGCGCGCCGCAGGCGCCTCGGAGACCGCCGCGGTCGCCAGCGGTGTCGACTACAAGCGGATGATCTTCATCTCGATCGTCGCCTCCGGCGCGGTTGCCGGACTTGTCGGGATGCCGGCCTTCTTCGGGCTCGACCACGCCTACGGGATGAACTTCCAGGAGGGGGTCGGGTTCGTCGGCATCGGGGTCGCGCTGCTCGGGCGCAACCACCCGGTCGGCATCGCCGCCGCTGCGCTCCTGTGGTCCTGGCTGGAGAAGTCCAGCGACGGGCTGCAGCTGCAGGCCGGGGTCTCGCCCGCCCTGGTCTACATCATCCAGGGGTCGATCCTGCTCGCGGTGGTCGTCGCCTACGAGGTCGTCGCGCGGATCGAGAAGCGCCTCGAGCAGAGTCAGGTGAGCCGCCAGCTCCAAGCTCGCGAGGCGACGGAAGGAGCGCCGGCATGAGCACCGAAGCCATGATCGACCACTCGGTCGACGCCACTCCCACAGCGGCGCGCCGGCTCCCGCTGTGGGCCTGGCCCGTCGGCATCTTCGCCGCCATCGCCGTGCTCTCCCTCGTGCGGCTGATCACCGGCCGCAACGACATCGCCTCCTCGGGCACGCTCAGCGCGGCCCTGGCCCTGGCCATGCCGATCGCCTTCGCCGGCCTCGGCGGGCTGTGGTCCGAGCGCTCGGGCGTGATCAACATCGGGCTCGAAGGGATGATGGTGCTCGGTACCTGGGGTGGCGCCTACGGCGCCCTCATCGGTGGCCCCTGGGCAGGCATCCTCATGGCCGCGTTCTGCGGCGCCGTCGGTGGGCTGATCCACGCTCTCGCGACCGTCACCTTCGGTGTCGACCACATCGTCAGCGGTGTCGCGATCAACATCGTGGCGGTCGGCGCGGCGAGCTTCCTCGCGGCGCGGTTCTTCGGCGACCTCGACGGCGGCAGCGACGTCCAGTCGCCCCCGGTGGCCCAGCCGCCGAAGGTCGGCATCCCCGGCATCGCCGACCCACTGTCGACCATCGAGCAGAAGGGCTGGTTCTTCCTCTCCGAGCTGGCCGCCCTGCTCAAGGCCCTCACCACCGGTCTGAGCGCCCTCACGGTCATCGGGCTGGCGCTCTTCGTCCTCACCTTCTACGTCCTGTGGCGCACTCCCTTCGGCCTGCGGATCCGCAGCTGCGGCGAGTCGCCGACGGCCGCCGAGTCCCTCGGGGTCAACGTCTACCTGCACAAGTACCTCGCGGTGACGATCTCCGGGGCGCTCGCCGGGCTGGGCGGCGGCTTCCTGTCGATGGTGGCGACGAACATCTACCGCGAGTCCCAGGTCGACGGGCGCGGTTACATCGGCCTCGCCGCGATGATCTTCGGCAACTGGCGACCCGGTGGCCTGCTCATGGGCTCCGGCCTCTTCGGCTTCATGGACGCCCTGCAGCTGCGCGGTGGAGGAGCGGCGCTGCACGCCCTGCTCCTGCTCATCGCGCTCCTGCTGCTGGCCCTCGGGCTGTGGCAGATCATCCGCCGGGGACGCACGATCCAGGGTGCCGTGGCCATCGCCGTCGCCATCGCGGTGGCTCTGATCTGGGTGGTGACCGACTCCGTACCGGGCGACATCACCCCCTTCGCCCCGCACCTCACGACCCTCCTCGTCCTCGCCTTCGCCAGCCAACGGCTGCGGCCACCGAAGTCCATCGGCCAGGTGTATCGGAAGGGTGAGGGGCACTGACCCCGACCGATCCGGCGGCGGTCGACTGGGACCACCTGCACCGTGCGGCCACCGACGCGATGCGGGCCGCGTACGCGCCGTACAGCCACTTCCGCGTGGGCGTCGCCGGCCTGGTCGACGACGGCCGCACCGTGACCGGATGCAACGTCGAGAACGCCTCCTACGGTGTCGGCCTGTGCGCCGAGTGCGGCATGGTCTCCGACCTGGTCAAGGGCGGCGGTGGACGCCTCGTCGCGGTGTGGTGCGTCGACGGCGCCGGGCGCACGCTCATGCCGTGCGGGCGGTGCCGGCAGCTGCTCTGGGAGCATGGTGGGGCGGCCTGCCTGCTGCGGACCCCCGAGGGCGATCTGACCATGCGGGAGGTCCTGCCCCAGGCGTTCGGGCCGGAGGACCTGCAGAGCGAGTACCCCCCGCAGCGCTGAGCCGCTGCACCCGAGCACAGGAGGACCTCTTGAGCGAGCAGCACGACGTCGTCGACGTGATCCGGGCCAAGCGCGACCGGGCCGGCCTCAGCGACGAGCAGATCGACTGGGTGGTCGACGCGTACACCCGAGGTGTCGTCGCCGACGAGCAGATGAGCGCGCTGGCCATGGCGATCCTGCTCAACGGGATGGACCGGCGTGAGATCAGCCGCTGGACCGCGGCGATGATCGCGTCGGGGGAGCGGATGGACTTCGCCAGCCTGGCGCGACCGACTGCCGACAAGCACTCGACCGGCGGTGTCGGCGACAAGATCACCCTGCCGCTGGCGCCCCTCGTGGCGGCCTTCGGCGTCGCCGTGCCGCAGCTCTCCGGGCGGGGCCTCGGGCACACCGGGGGCACCCTGGACAAGCTCGAGGCGATCCCCGGCTGGCGGGCCGACCTCACGGGCGAGGCGATGATGCGCCAGCTCGACGAGGTCGGCGCGGTGATCTGCGCGGCCGGTGCCGGGCTGGCTCCGGCGGACAAGAAGCTCTACGCCCTGCGCGACGTCACCGGCACGGTCGAGGCGATCCCGCTCATCGCCAGCTCGATCATGAGCAAGAAGATCGCCGAGGGGACCGGCGCGCTCGTCCTCGACGTCAAGGTCGGGTCGGGCGCCTTCATGAAGACCGAGCAGCAGGCGCGCGAGCTCGCCGAGACGATGGTCTCGCTCGGTACCGACGCCGGCGTGAGCACCGTCGCGCTGCTCACCGACATGTCGACCCCGCTCGGCCGGACGGCCGGGAACGCTCTCGAGGTCCGCGAGTCGCTCGAGGTCCTCGCCGGCGGCGGGCCGACCGATGTCGTCGACCTCACCGTGGCCCTCGCGGTCGAGATGCTTGCCGGTGCGGGCCGCCCGCAGGACGAAGGGGAGGTCCGCGCGGCCCTGTCCGACGGCCGGGCGATGGACGTATGGCGGCGGATGATCGCGGCGCAGGGGGGAGACCCCGACGCGGAGCTGCCGATCGCGCGCGAGCGCGAGACCGTCACCGTCGAGGCCGACGGTGTGCTCACCTCGCTCGACGCCCTCGCCGTCGGCGTCGCCGCCTGGCGGCTCGGAGCCGGTCGGGCCCGCAAGGAGGACCCGGTGCAGGCCGGTGCCGGGGTCGAGATCCACGCCAAGCCGGGCGACCCGGTCAGGGCCGGGCAGCCGCTGCTCACCCTGCACACCGACGAGCCGGGACGTTTCGAGCGGGCGCGAGCGGCGCTGGAGGGCGCGTGGACCGTCGGGCCGGAGCAGTCGGGGCGGCCCGCTGGCTCGGTGGTGCTGGACCGGGTCGACGCCGACGCCGCAGCGTCGGGCGAAGGGAGCCGAGCATGACGTCGTCGCTCACGCGGGAGCAGGTCGCGGGACTGCCCAAGGTGCTGCTGCACGACCACCTCGACGGCGGGGTGCGCTCGGCGACGGTGCTGGAGCTGGCGGCACAGATCGGCCACGAGCTACCCGGGGACGGGACGGTCGACGGTCTCGCCGAGTGGTTCCGCGCCAGCGCCGACTCGGGGTCGCTGGAGCGTTACCTCGAGACCTTCGTGCACACGGTGGCGGTGATGCAGACCCGGGATCACCTGTACCGGGTGGCGCGGGAGTGCGTGCTCGACCTCGCCGCCGACGGGGTGGTCTACGCCGAGAGCAGGTACGCGCCGGAGCAGCACCTGCAGCGCGGCCTGACCCTCGACGAGGTGGTCGAGGCGGTCAACGCGGGGTTCCGCGACGGTGAGGCGCAGGCCGCCGCCGAGGGGCGGCCGATCGTCGTCCGGGCCCTGCTAACGGCGATGCGGCATGCGGCGCAGTCCACCGAGATCGCCGAGCTCGCCGTGCGCTACCGCGGCCAGGGTGTCGCCGGCTTCGACATCGCCGGCGCCGAGGCGGGGTTCCCGCCGAGCCGGCACCTCGCCGCCTTCGAGATGATGAAGCGGGCCAACGCCCACGTCACGATCCACGCGGGCGAAGCCTTTGGGCTGCCGAGCATCTGGGAGGCGCTGCAGCTGTGCGGCGCCGACCGGCTGGGCCACGGGGTCCGGATCGGCGACGACATCGGGCTCGGCGACGGCACGGTCACCGACGACCCGGCCCGGGCCAACCAGGTCGCTGCTGACGACCCCTCGGCGCTGCGCCTGGGCAGCCTCGCGGCATACGTCCGGGACACCCGGGTGCCCCTCGAGCTGTGCCCCCACAGCAACGTCCAGACCGGGGCCGCGCCGAGCATCGCCGCGCACCCGATCACCGCCCTGGCTCGGCTGCGCTACCGGGTGACCCTGAACACCGACAACCGGCTGATGTCCGACACGACGATGACGAAGGAGATGTGGGCCCTCGTCGAGGAGGCCGGCTGGGACCTCGATGACCTGCGGTGGGTGACGGTCAACGCGATGAAGTCGGCATTCCTCCCCTTCGACCAGCGGCTCGCCCTCATCGAGGACGTCATCAAACCCGCCTACTCCTGCTCCTCCTCCGGCTCCTCCGCCCCCAGATCCGAATCTCCCTAGGTTTCTGTCAGCCGCCCAGGAAAGTTCTCGGGCGGCTTGTCTGGAAGGTCGGGGTCTGTCACCCCTGTGGATAACTCGGGACGGCGAAGGGGGAATCCGGCCAGGCTTCGTCCATGCCTTCTTTCGACCTTGCCAGCCTTGGCGGCGTGCCGATCTTCAGCACGGCGGTGGCCGCCGACCACGGGATGAGCGGACGCACCCTGCACCAGCTGACCGCCAAGGACATCCTGACCAGGCTCCTGCACGGGTGGTACACGGCGCTCGCGATCGTCGGCGACGAGCACCGACACCTCCTCACGGCCCTGGCCGCAGTCGCTCAGCTCGACGAGCGCTGCGTCGCCTCCCATCACTCGGCCCTGGTGCTGCACGGCCTACCCGTGCATCAGGTCGACCTGCGCCGGGTGTACCTCGAGCGGTCCGACCGCTCCCACGGCCGCACCCGCACCGGCGTCGTCGTCCGGTCGGGCCGCTCGCTGCGTGCCGAGGCTCAGGTGGAGGGGTGGGCCCGCCCGGTGCCGACGGTCAGCGTGGCCGATGCCTGCATCCTGTCCGGTGCGGAGCACGGCGCGACGACCGGTCTAGTCGCTGCGGACGCCGCCTTGCGTCGTGGGCTGTGCGATATGACGCAGCTCGCCGCGGCGATCGATCGGGCGAAGGGGTATCCCGGGATCGAGGGGGTCAGAGCCATCATGCGGCACGCCGACGGGCGCCACGAGTCGCCGGGTGAGACCCTGACCGGGGTGCGGTTGCGCGCGACCGGGCTGAATTTCGAGCCGCAGGTCGAGATCGAGACGAGGACCGGCACCTACCGGGTCGACTTCCTCGACCGGGAGCGCCGGCTCATCGCCGAGTTCGACGGCCTGTCGAAGTACGCGACGGCCGAGGACCTCGTCGCAGAGAAGATCCGGGAGGACTCCCTTCGCGCTCTGGGTTACACCATCGTGCGCATCGTCTGGCGCGACCTCTTCGACGAGACAGCAGTCGCGGCGAAGATCCATGCGGCGCTCGTGAGCCAACAGTCGGGGCACACAGGCGCCGAGGTTCCGATCACCGCGCCCGGGAACTTTCCTAGGGGCCTGGCAGGAACCTAGGGAGATTCGGATCTGGGGGTGCGGGGGTCTGCGGGGTGGGGGCTAGTAGGCGGTGGTGGCGGGGATGGCGGCGTCCTGGCCCGGCTCGGGCACGACGAGCTCGCCGGCGTCGGCGAAGCGGGCCGCCTCGTCGAGCAGCCGGTCGGTGCTCGAGGTGCCGATCCGGGTCACTCCCTCGGCGAGCATCGCGAGCAGCGTGGGGATATCACGCACCCCGCCGGAGGCCTTGACCTGCATGCCAGACGGGGTGTGCTCGCGCATGAGCCGCACGTCGGGGATCGTCGCCCCGCCCCCGGCGAAGCCGGTCGAGGTCTTGGTGAAGTCAGCGCCTGCCTCAACGCTGGCCCGGCAGGCGTCGACCTTCTGCGCCTCATCGAGCAGAGCGGTCTCGAAGATCACCTTGACCAGATACCCGTGCTCGTGGCCAACCGCGACCACCGCGGCGATGTCGTCGGTGACCGCCTGCAGCTCGCCCCCGCGCAGCCGGCCGATGTTGAGCACCATGTCGAGCTCGGTCGCGCCGTCGGTGATCGCCTGCCGCGCCTCGGCGACCTTGGCCGCCGTGGAGGTCGTGCCGTGGGGGAACCCGATGACGGTGCACACGCGGGTGGGGGAGCCCTGGACACCCGCGATCGCGTCTCGTGCCAGAGCCACGTCCGACGGGCGCACGCAGACGCTCCAGACCGAGCGCCCGGCGAGCTCGGCGGTGGCCTCGGCCACCTCCTGAGGTGTCAGCTCGGGCTTGAGGAGGGCGTGGTCGATCAGGTCGGCGACGTCCTGCACGGTGAGCGTGGTGCCGGGGGAGAAGTCCGTCATGGCCCCAGGGTACGGAAGTGATCAGCGCCCGCGGGGCGACGCGGCGCCGAGCAGGCGCTCGACGGTTCGGGGACTGGCCGGTCGGGCGCCGGCGGCGACCTGCCTCGCGACGACGGCCGGCTCCTCGCGCAGCAGCACCAGGCCACGCCGCACGAGTGTCGGCCAGGGCTTGCGGTGCTCGGCGACGTCGCGCACGAGCCGCAGCACGAAGGTCACCACGCGGTGGTGCCGGACGCACCAGGCGGAGTGCAGCAGGCCGGTATCACGCAGCTCCGGCACGACCTCGGCGGCGAAGATCCCCTCCGCCACGACCAGTGATGCCGGGGGCAGCGAGAGGACCCGATCACCGACCACCGACGACGTCGACAGGTCGTACACCGGCATCCGAGCCGTCCCGGTCGCCACGAGCTCGGCCAGCGACGTCAGCGCCGCCTCCCCGTCCCATGACCTCGGGTCGTCCCAGTCGACGATGCCCCCGAGAGCTTCGCTGCGCGGCAGGTCGGGGTGATCGTGGGGCCGGTAGAAGTCGTCGAGCCGCACGACGGGCCAGTCGAACCGGGATGACAGCCGGTCGGCCAGCCGGGACTTACCCGACCCGGACGGGCCGGCGAGGACGACCACGCGGCCGGGCCCCAAGGGTCCGCCGCCCGGAGCTCCCTTCACAGCGCGGTCAGCGCGGTGAGGTGCTCGCGAAGGGAGGTGAGCCGCTCGTCGGCGAGTCGGCGGGCCTGCGCGAGACCGTCGTCGTCACCGGGCTCGGCGTACGTCACCGCCTCGAGGTACACCTTGAGCTTCGGCTCGGTCCCGGACGGTCGCACGATGACCCGGGCACCGTCCTCGAGCACCCACCGCAGGCCGTCGGTCGGGGGCAGCCCGCCGTCCCCCTTCGCCAGGTCGTCGAAGGTGACGACCGCGGTCCCGGCGATCTGCGCCGGCGGCTCCGCCCGCAGCCGCGCCATGATCGGGGCCACCTGCTCGACCCGCTCGACCCTGACCGAGAAGGCATCGGTGGCGTGCACGCCGTACTGCCGGTGCAGGTCGTCGAGGACGTCGAGCAGCGAGCGCCCCTCGGCCTTGAGGATCGCGACGAGCTCGGCGACGAGCAGCGCCGCGCTCACGCCGTCCTTGTCCTTGACCCACTGCGGCGCGACGCAGTAGCCCAGCGCCTCCTCGTATCCGTAGGCCAGCCCGGGCACCTTGCTGATCCACTTGAACCCGGTGAGGGTCTCCTCGTGCCGGATGCCGACGGCCTCGCACATGCGGGCCAGCAGTCGTGAGCTGACGATCGAGCAGGCGAAGGAGCCGCCCTCGGGCACCCCACGCATGATGAGGTGGCTGCCCAGCAGCGCCCCCAGCTCGTCCCCGCGCAGCAGCCGCCACCCGCCCTCGACCGCGGGGTCGGGCACGGCGACCGCGCACCGGTCGGCGTCCGGGTCGTTGGCGATGAGCACGTCGGCGCCCGCCTCGCGCGCGGCGGCCAGCGCCAGGTCGAGCGCGCCGTCCTCCTCGGGGTTGGGGAAGGCCACGGTGGGGAAGTCGGCGTCGGGCCGCGCCTGCCGCTCGACGAGGGTGGGCGTCGGGAATCCGCACCGCCGGAGTGCCTCGACGACGACGTCGGTGCCGACCCCGTGCAGGGCGGTGTGCACGATCCGGACGTCGCGCGGGGAGCCCGGGTCGACGAGCCCGGTGATCGCGTCGAGATAGGCGTCGACGACGTCCTCGCCGAGCGTCACCCACCCGTCCCGGGCGAGCGGGATCTCGGAGGTCGCCCGGATCGCGGCGATGCGCCCGGCGATCTCGGCGTCGATCGGCGGCACGATCTGGCTGCCGTCATCGAGGTAGACCTTGTAGCCGTTGTCCTGCGGCGGGTTGTGGCTGGCGGTGACCATCACCCCGGCGTCGGACCCGGTGTGCGGCGTCGCGAAGGCGAGCACCGGCGTCGGCAGCAGCCGGGGGAGGACCATCGCCCGGCCCCCGGCGGCGGTGACGACCGCTGCGGTGTCGCGGGCGAAGACGTCGGAGAGATGCCGTCCGTCGTAGCCGATGACGACGACCGGGACGTCGTGGGGGGCGAAGGGGGGACCAGCGGCGTCCGGAGTGGTGCGGACCGACTCCTGGCGTGCGGCGATGGTCGCGGTGAGCGCGGCAGCGGTGCGGATGACGACCGACCGGTTCATCCGGTTGGGGCCGGCGCCGATCGCGCCACGCAGTCCGGCGGTGCCGAACTCGAGCATCCCGGCGAAGCGGTCGGCGAGATCGGCGCGGGCGTCCGCGGCGTCCGCGCCGCCGTCCTCGACCTGCTGCACGAGCCGGAGCAGCTCGGCGCTCGCCCGGGCGTCCGGGTCGTCTGCGGCCCATTCGCGCGCCGCTCGCAGCAGGTCGTCCGGCGCGGCCTGCGCCTCACCGTGCTCACCCGCCTCAGCCGACCGGCCCGGCCGACCGCTGCCGTGCCGTCCCTCGTAGTCCACCGGATCCTCCTTCGCCGTCATGCCGCGCGGTCCGCCCCGAGGCGGCCGACGATGTCGGCCAGCAGGCGCCCGCAGCGCGGGGCGGCCGCCTTGCCCGCAGCGACGACCTCGTCGTGGGAGAGGGGGTCTTCGCTCACGCCGGCGGCGGCGTTGGTGACCAGCGAGATCCCGAGCACCTCCAGCCCGGCCGCGCGGGCGGCGATCGCCTCGAGGGTGGTCGACATCCCGACGAGGTCGGCGCCGAGGACGCCGGCCATGCGCACCTCGGCGGGGGTCTCGTAGTGCGGCCCACGGAACTGGGCGTACACCCCTTCGTCCAGGGTCGGGTCCACGGCGCGGGCGATGTCGCGCAACCGCCCGCTGTACAGGTCGGTGAGGTCGACGAAGTGGGCGCCCTCGATCGGCGAGGTCGCCGTGAGGTTGAGGTGATCGCTGATGAGCACCGGGGTACCCGGGGCCCATTCCGGGCGCAGGCCGCCGCAGCCGTTGGTCAGGACGACCGTCGAGCACCCAGCGGCCGCCGCCGTGCGCACCGCGTGCACGACGGCGCGCACCCCCCGCCCCTCGTAGAAGTGAGTGCGGGTGCCGTAGACCAGCGCCCGCCGCCCGGACTCGCCGATCGCCACCGAGCGCATCGTGCCGCTGTGCCCGGCGACCGCGGCCCTGGCGAAGCCGGGCACGTCGGTGTTGTCGATCGTCGCGAGCGTCTCGCCGATGAGGTCTCCGGCCTCGCCCCAGCCCGACCCGAGGACGAGGGCGACGTCATGGGTGTCGCTCCCGGTGCGCTCGGCGATGACCCGGGCCGCGGCGCGCGCCACGTCCATGGGGTCGGTGGCCGGGTCGTCGAGGCTCGGGGTGGGGGCGTCAGCGGCGTGGTCAGGCATCGCTGCAGGCTACCGCGTGGGTCGCTACGGGCCGGGCAGGTCGGGGCCGGCCACGGAGGTGGTTTCATGGTGGGGTGATCTCTCGAACCTCTTCTGTGGTGATCCTCGGCGGCGGCCCCGGCGGGTACGAGGCGGCGCTCGTCGCCTCCTCGCTCGGTGCCGAGGTCACGCTCGTCGACCGGGACGGGATCGGTGGCGCTGCGGTGCTCACCGACTGCGTGCCGAGCAAGACCCTCATCGCCACGGCCGACTACATGCACGAGTGGGAGACGGCCGCCGATCTCGGCGTGCACCTCGCGGACCACGAGGGTGACCAGGTCACCGACGCGACGGCGGTGCTCGACGAGGTCAACACCCGCGTCCTCGACCTCGCCAAGGCTCAGTCCGGCGACATCGCCACCCAGCTGAGGGACGTCGGCGTGCGGATCATCGAGGGCACCGGCCGGCTCGACGGGCCGGGTGCCGTCGTCGCCACCACCGACGACGGCGACGAGCGGATCGAGGCCGACTTCGTCCTCGTCTCCACCGGGGCGACGCCTCGGGTCCTGCCCGGTGCAGAGCCGGACGGCGAGCGGATCCTCACCTGGCAGCAGATCTACGAGCTCCCCGAGCTGCCGGAGCACCTCATCGTCGTCGGGTCCGGTGTCACCGGTGCCGAGCTCGCGCAGGGGATGCTCGGCCTCGGGGCAAAGGTCACGCTGGTGTCCTCGCGCGACCTCGTGCTCCCCGGCGAGGACCAGGACGCCGCGGCGGTCATCGAGGACGTCTTCCGGCGGAGGGGGATGACCGTGCTCAACCGGTCCCGGATGGAGTCGGCGCAGCGAACCGACGAAGGGGTGAGCGTCACCCTGACCGACGGGCGCACCGTGCACGGCAGCCACGTCCTCATCGCGGTCGGAGCCGTACCGCAGACCCAGGGGATCGGCCTCGAGGAGGCCGGCGTCGAGCTGTCCGACTCCGGGCATATCGTCGTCGACAAGGTCTCGCGGACCACGGCGCGCGGGGTCTACGCCGCCGGCGACTGCACCGGCGTCTTCGCCCTGGCCTCGGTCGCGGCGGCGCAGGGCCGGACCGCGATGGCGCACGCGCTCGGCGACGCCGTCTCCCCCCTTCGACTGCGCGCCATCGCCGCGAACGTCTTCACCGACCCCGAGATCGCCACCGTCGGCCGGAGCAAGGCGGTGATCGAGGGGCAGAGCTCGGTCGACGAGGTGTATCTGCCGTTGGCGCGGAACCCGCGCGCGAAGATGCTCGGCATCCGCGAGGGGTTCGTCAAGCTGTACAGCTCACGAGGGTCGGGCACGGTCGTCGGTGGGGTCGTCGTCGCCCCGCGCGCCTCGGAGCTGATCTACCCGATCGCCGTCGCGGTGCAGAACAGAATGACCGTCGACCAGCTGTCCGCGACGATCTCGGTGTACCCGTCGCTGTCCGGATCGATCGCCGAGGCCGCCCGCCGGCTGCACACCACCGACAGCTGACCCGGCCCGCTGGTCTGCGGGGTCTCCCGTCGAGGCTCCTTCGTCGCACCTCAGGAAGCGAAGGGGGGTCGTCGCGCCCGAGGGGAGCGATGGGGGCTACTCGGCGTCGGTGATCTCGCAGAGCACCGCGCCGTTGGTCACGGTGCCGCCCTGCTCCGCGGTGAGCCCGGAGATCGTCCCCGCCTTGTGGGCGGTGATCGGCTGCTCCATCTTCATCGCCTCGAGCACGACGACGAGGTCGCCCTCGGCCACGGTCTGACCGTCCTCGACGGCCACCTTGACGATCGTGCCCTGCATCGGCGCGGTGAGGGAGTCACCGGAGACCGCGCTGCCGCCGCTCTTGGCGCCGCTGCGCTTGGGGGCCTTCTTCTTCCCACCGCCGCCGCCACCGACGGCGAGGTCGGCGGGCAGGACGACGTCCAGGCGCCGACCACCGACCTCGACGGTGATGCGCTGCCGCTCGCCCGCGTCGGGTCCCTCGGCGATCTCGCCGGCGTAGGGCTCGATGTCGTTGACCATCTCGGTCTCGATCCAGCGGGTGTGCACGGCGAAGGCTTCGTCCGGGTCGCTGGGCGCGAAGGCGGGGTCGGAGACGACCTTGCGGTGGAAGGGGACGACGGTAGGCATCCCCTCGACGACGAGCTCTTCGAGGGCACGGCGCGAGCGGGCAAGTGCCTGCTCACGGGTGCGCCCGGTGACGACGAGCTTGGCGATCATCGAGTCGAACGCACCGGCGACGGTGTCGCCCTCGACGATGCCGGCGTCCCAGCGCACGCCTGGCCCCTGGGGGACGACCATGCGCGAGACCGTGCCCGGGGCGGGGATGAAGCCCTTGCCGGCGTCCTCGCCGTTGATCCGAAACTCGATGGAGTGGGCGTGCGGCTCGGGGTCGTCGTAGTCGAGGCGCTCGCCGTCGGCGATCCGGAACATCTCGCGGACGAGGTCGATGCCGGTGACCTCTTCGCTGACCGGGTGCTCGACCTGAAGGCGGGTGTTGACCTCGAGGAAGGAGATGTCGCCCTGTGGCCCGACGAGGAACTCGCAGGTGCCGGCACCGACGTAGCCGGCCTCCTTGAGGATGGCCTTGGACGCGCGCAGCAGCTCGGTGTGCTGCTCCTCGGTGAGGAAGGGCGCCGGGGCCTCCTCGACCAGCTTCTGGTTGCGGCGCTGCAAGGAGCAGTCTCGGGTCGAGACGACGACGACGTTGCCGTGCTGGTCGGCCAGGCACTGGGTCTCCACGTGCCGGGGGTGGTCGAGGAAGCGCTCGACGAAGCACTCGCCACGGCCGAACGCCGTGACCGCCTCACGGACCGCGGACTCGTAGAGCTCGGGGATCTCCTCGGTGGTCCGGGCGACCTTCAGGCCGCGACCGCCACCACCGTAGGCGGCTTTGATCGCGACGGGCAGCCCGTGCTCCTCGGCGAAGGCGACGACCTCGTCGGGTCCGTCGACCGGGTCCTTGGTGCCGGGCACCAGCGGGGCGTCGGCCTTGAGCGCGATGTGGCGGGCCTTGACCTTGTCGCCGAGACTGTCGATGGCCTGGGGGCCCGGGCCGATCCAGACCAGCCCGGCGTCGATGACCTTGCTCGCGAAGTCGCCGTTCTCGGCGAGGAAACCGTAGCCGGGATGCACGGCGTCCGCCCCGGACTCCTTGGCCACCTCGATCAGCTTGTCCTGCAGCAGATAGGAGTCCCCGGGCGTGGTGCCGCCGAGCGCGTAGGCCTCGTCGGCGACCTTGACGTGCAGGGCGTCGCGGTCCGGCTCGGCGTACACGGCGACCGACGCGATGCCGTGGTCCTTGCAGGCTCGGGCGATCCGGACGGCGATCTCGCCCCGGTTGGCGATGAGGACTTTGCTGATGGCCATGCCCTGACACTATCGGGCCGGGTGACAGGGCTCACAACGTGAGGCCCCGATCCTCACCGCGACGAAGTACCGTCGAGGCATGACGCAACCGAAGAACATGAACCTCACCGCCCCGGACGGCATCGTCGAGATCCCCAAGCTTGGCTTCGGCGTCTTCCAGGTCGACGACGGTGACGTCGACGAAGCTGTGGCCGCCGCGCTCGGCGCCGGGTATCGCCACATCGACACTGCCGCGGCCTACGGCAACGAGGAGGGGGTCGGACGTGCCCTCGCCGCCGCGCCCTACCCGCGCAGCGACCTCTTCATCACCACCAAGCTGTGGAACTCCGACCAGGGTGACCTCGAGACGGTCCGCGCCGCTCTCACCAGCTCGCTGGAGAAGCTCGGGCTCGACTACATCGACCTCTACCTCATCCACTGGCCGGTCCCCAGCGCCGAGCTCTACCTCGAGAGCTTCCGCGCGATGCTGGCGCTCCAGGGCGAGGGGCTGATCCGCGCCGTCGGTGTGTCCAACTTCGACGAGGAGCACCTCCAGCGGCTGTTCGACATGACCGGGCAGTGGCCGGCGATCAACCAGGTCGAGCTGCACCCGTACTTCCAGCAGTCCTCGCTGCGCGCCTTCCACGACAAGCACGGCATCGTCACCGAGGCGTGGTCGCCGCTGGGTCAGAACAACGGGATCCTCGAGGACGTCACCCTCCAGGAGGTCGCCGCCGAGCACGACTGCACCCCGGCGCAGGCGGTCCTGGCCTGGCACCAGCAGAACAACGTCGTCGCCATCCCGAAGTCGGTCACTCCTGCCCGGATCTCGGAGAACTTCGCCTCGCTCAACGTCGAGCTCGACGACCGCTGCATGAAGCAGATCGGCAAGCTCGACAAGGGAGAGCAGGGCCGGATCGGCCCGGTCCCGGCAGAGTTCGACGCCGACGCCCCGGACACCGACGACTGAGCTCAAGCGCTCGCCGGGACAGTGACGAAGGGGGGCCGCCGAGCGGCCCCCCTTCGCCGTGCGATGCCGACGACCTCAGCGCCATCGCTCCCCGGCAGGGCAGGCGTCCGGTGCACCCAGGTAGGGCGCGCTGACCGCGCGGGCCCGCTCGCGGCCGAGGTTCCACGCCGTCCACGTGGTGCTCTGCTCGCCGACCCGGGCTAGCGCGCACTGCTTGACCTGCTCGGGCAGGCTGCTGCCGACCACCGTGGGGGCGGCGTCGGCGCCCAGGCTGGCGAGGTACTCGGAGTCGATCTGCCCGGTCGCCTCGAAGCGGGCGATGTTGCGCTCGGCGACGAAGGCGCTGACGTTGCCGACGGAGAAGACCATCGCGGCGCTGGCGGCGGCGACCAGCGTCACCCGCCCCACCCACCGCCCGGACCCGGTGACCAGGGAGACCAGCAGCGCGAGCAGCACCACGCCGAAGCTCAGCTCGAGCAGGTCGGCCCCGACCCGCAGCACCGTCCAGCCATACGCCTCCTGGTAGAGGGCCATCCGGTGCAGTGCGGACCCGACGACGAGCAGCGCGAGGAGGCACAGGGCCGCGCACAGCCCGGTGCGCCAGCGACGATGCGCAGCGGTCTGCGCGCTGCCCCAGGTCCGCACGGCCGAGACCAGCGCGATGGTCGCGAGCGTGACGAGGACGAGCTGGCCGAAGCCCTGCCGGGCCGACTCGGCGTAGGTGACCCCGGTGGTGCGCAGCACGTAGTCGTGGCCGCCGATGAGCGAGGCGGCCTGAGCTGCGAGCCAGGCGACGAAGGTGGCCAGGACCACCAGCATCGGCACCTGCCACTCGGTGAAGGGGACGCGTCGGCGGGTGCGGCTCGAGAGCGCCAGGCCGTCCACCGTCGGCGGGTTGATCGCCAGGTAGGCCCCGCACAGGGTCACCCCGGCGAAGAAGACGAGGGTGAAGATGCGCACCACGACGTCGTCGCTGACCTGCGGGGTGAGGGCGCTCAGCCACGAGCCGAGCACCGCGTCGGAGGAGGCGAGCAGACCGCCGAAGACGATGAGGAGCACCATCGAGAGCGCCGCCGCACGCAGCACGCTCCAGGCACCGCTGCGCCGCCCGAGCGCCCGCAGCGTCCGGTCCAGCAGCGGCAGCCCGCGCAGGCCGGCCGCCACCCACGCGACGACGCTGGCGGCCATCCCGGTCAGGGTGCGTGCGCCGGTGCAGGCGACCGCGGCCAGCACCCCCGCGGCCAGGACGGCGGGGACTGCCATGCCGAAGTCCGCGCGCAGGATCGGGCTGAGCGCCAGCGGCACCGCCAGGGCGGCGCTGAGGAGCGACCAGGGGTGAACGCGCCTGGGGGAGAGGAGCCACAGCGTGACCCCACCGGCGAGGAGGACGAGGAAGAGGCCGAGCCCGGCCGGGTGGCCCGGGATGAGCAGGGCCGCGAGCAGGCCGACCCCGGCGGCGGCGAGCAGCGCCCGCGGCTGTGGCCTGCTGTCCCGCTCGGGCCAGAGCTGGCTCAGACGCGGTGGGGAACCGATCTCGTCGCTGGCGCGTTCTACGTCGTCAGGCGAAGGGGTGGTCAGCTCGGTGGTGGACATCGGGATCTCCTCGGGTTGGTGGAGCACGGCACCGTCGGGGCCGGGATGGGTGGGGAGGGTCACCTGCAGGCGAGCTCCGCCGCCCGCCCCGGGGGCGGGGAGTGCGTCGATCGACCCGCCGTGCAGCGACGCCGCCCACCCGGCGATCGCCAGGCCGAGCCCGGTGCCACCGGATGAGTCCGGCCCGCTGCCGAAGCGGCGGGTGAGCCGATCGGCGTCGGAGGGCGGCAGACCGGGCCCTTCGTCGGTGATGGTCAGCCGCCAGTGCTCGGAGCCGGCGGTGCTCGCCGCGACCTCGACGATGCCGCCGACCGGGCTGTGCCGCACGGCGTTGTCCAGGAGATTGGCGACGACCTGCGCCAGCCGAGCCCGGTCGGCGATGACCGTCAGGTCCACCGGCTCCACGCTCACCTCGATCGAGACCTCTCGTCCGAGCAGCGCGGCTTCCCCCTTCGCGCTCTCCAGCAGCTCGGCGACCACGACCCGGCCCGGCGTGAGCGGGACCCGGCTCTGGTCGGAGCGCGAGAGGTCGAGCAGGTCGCCGACGAGGGCACCGAGGCGCTCGGACTGGGCCAGCGCGCGCTGCAGCGCGTCGTCGCCGGGGGCGATGACGCCGTCGACGAGGTTCTCCAGCAGCGCCTGCTGCCCGGCCAGCGGGGTGCGCAGCTCGTGCGCGACCGTCGCCACTAGCCGGCGTCGGTGCTCCTCGGCCGCCCGGATCTCCCCGGCCATCGCGGTGAAGGACCGAGCCAGCTCGCCGACCTCGTCCTGGCGGGTGGTCTCGAGCGCGATCTCGTACCGCCCATCGCTCATCGCCCGGGTCGCTCGCGTCATCTCGCGCAGGGGAGCGGTGATCCCCGTGGCGAGCCACCGCGTGACGACGAGGGCGAGCGCCACCGTCGCGGGCACCGCCAGCCACAGCGGCACCCCGGCGCTGGTTCCGACCGCGCCGACGACCGCAGCGAGCAGGACGCTGACCCCGACGAGCACGGCCAGCCGGGTCTTGATCGAGCCGAAGGCGCTCGACAGGGGCGCCTGCGCGCTCACCGAGGCTCACCCCCTTCGCCGTCGGCCAGGGCGTAGCCGACCCCGTGGACCGTCCGCACGCGGTGCCCGCCGACCTTGGCGCGCAACGACTTCACGTGCGAGTCCAGGGTGCGGCTGCCGAGGGACTCCTCCCAGCCCCACAGCTCGTGCACGATCCGCCCGCGGCGGACGACGGTGCCGGGGTCTGCGGCGAGCAGGGCGAGCAGCTCGAACTCGGTCGGGGTGAGATGGACCTCCTCCCCGTCGACGGTGCATCGGCGGGTGCGGGGATCCAGGCGCAGCCCGTCGTGCTCGACCGCCGCGCCGGTGGGCGGCGTGGCGGCCGCGAGCTCGTTCGCGCGGTCGACGCGTCGCAGCAGCGCCTCGACCCGGGCGGTCACCTCCCGCATCCGGAACGGCTTGGTGATGTAGTCGTCGGCGCCGACCCCGAGGCCGAGGACGATGTCGGCCTCCTCGTCACGGGCGGTGATCATGAGCACCGGCACGGGGTGCTGCGCCTGGATCCGTCGGCACACCTCAAGCCCGTCGAAGCCCGGCAGCATGAGGTCGAGCAGGACCACGTCGGGTTCGTGCTCCGCGAAGGCGGTAACCGCGCCGGGGCCGTCCCACGCCTGGTGCACCGCGTACCCGCAGGCCCGGAACCTCTCGGCGAGGGCGTCGTTGATGATCCGGTCGTCCTCGACGACGAGGACGGAGCGCGAAGGGGGATCGCCGGCGGTCGTGGTCATGCCAGCAGGCTATGGAGGGCGGTCTGCAGGCGGCGTGAGCGACGTGTGGAGATCCCCTGGAGATCTCCTTCGCTCGGTGGGCCGGGGGGTCTCCTGGCCCCGCACGCGGAAGGGACCGGGACCTAGACTCGGCACCGTCGGCCTCCTACGAAAGGGCGAGACAGTGAACATCGCGGAGCAGATCGTCTCTCAGCTGGTCGAGGCAGGGGTCTCGCGGATCTACGGGATCGTCGGCGACTCGCTCAACCCGGTGGTCGACGCCGTGCGCCGCACCGGCGGAGCAGCGAACGGCGGCATCGACTGGATCCACGTCCGGCACGAGGAGGCAGCCGCCTTCGCCGCGGCCGCCGAGGCGCAGCTCACCGGCAAGCTGGCGGTGTGCGCCGGCTCGTGCGGGCCGGGCAACCTCCACCTCATCAACGGGCTGTACGACGCGAACCGCAGCCATGCCCCGGTGCTGGCGATCGCCTCGCACATCCCCACCCCCCAGATCGGGATGGGCTACTTCCAGGAGACCCATCCCGACCGGTTGTTCCTCGAGTGCTCGGTGTTCTGCGAGATGGCCTCCGCAGCGGAGCAGGTGCCGCGTCTGGTCGGCTCGGCCATCCGGCACGCCGAGGCGCTACGGGGTGTCTCGGTGCTGACCCTTCCCGGCGATCTCGCCGACGGGGACGCCACTCAGCCCACGCCTCCTTACCTTGCCGTGGATCGCCCCACCCTCACCCCGGGGGATGACGTCGTCCGTCAGGTGGCCACCGCGATCAACCAGGCCTCGACGGTGGCGATCTTCGTCGGCGCCGGAGTCGAGGATGCACGCGAGGAGGTGCTTGCCCTGGCGGAGCGGGTCAAGGCGCCGGTCGGGCACTCGTTGCGCGCCAAGGACCTCATCCAGTACGACAACCCGTACGACGTCGGCATGACCGGCCTCCTCGGCTACGGCGCGGCCGCCGAGGGGATGAAGGGCGCGGACCTGCTGATCTTGTTGGGGACGGACTTCCCCTACGACCAGTTCCTCCCCGACGTCACCACCGTGCAGATCGACGCGCACGGGGAGGTGCTGGGTCGGCGCACCGAGGTCACGGTGCCGGTGCACGCCGATGTCGCGCCCACGCTGGCGGCGGTATTGCCGCTGGTCGAGGCGAAGTCTGGCACCTTCTTGGAGAAGACCCTCGAGCGGCACGACAAGCTCATGACCAAGGCGGTCGGGGCGTACACCAAGAACGTCGAGGACACCACGCCGATCCACCCCGAGTACGTCGCCTCGATCCTCGACGAGGTGGCCGCCGACGACGCCGTCTTCACCGCTGACACCGGCATGTGCAACGTCTGGACCGCGCGCTACGTGACCCCCAACGGTCGGCGCCGGTTGATCGGCTCCTTCCTCCACGGATCGATGGCCAACGCGCTCCCGCAGGCCATCGGCGCCTCCCTCTCACACCCCGGTCGCCAGGTGATCTCGGTATCCGGAGACGGAGGCCTGTCCATGCTCCTCGGTGAGCTGATCACCGCAGCGGCCTACGACCTGCCGATCACGATCGTCGTGTTCAACAACTCCACGCTCGGGATGGTCAAGCTCGAGATGCTTGTCGACGGGCTGCCGGACTTCGGTGTCGACGTCCCCGGCGTCGACTATGCCGGCATGGCGGCGGCGCTGGGCTTCCACACCGAACGCGTCGACCACCCCCGAGGGATCCGGGAGGCCCTCACGAGCGCGCTGGCGCACCAAGGGCCCGCACTCGTCGACGTCCGGACCGACCCGATGGCGCTGTCGATCCCGCCCGAGATCACCGGTGAGCAGGTGCTCGGCTTCGCGACGGCGATGAGCCGGGTCGTGCTCAACCGTGGAGCCGGCGAGGCGGTGGCCATGGCCCGCTCGAACCTGCGCAACATCCCCCGCTGACGCTCGCTGGTCAGACCGGCAGGGACCGGGAGACGAACTGGCGCAGCTGCTCGACGTTGCGACACTCGTGCATGTCGACGACCTCGCCGTACCGGCTCGCCACGGAGTCTCCGGTGTCCCATGCGCTGGACCGCTCCGGGTTGAGCCACACCACCTGCCGGGCGTGCTCGGTGATCGTGCGCAGGGCGGCCACCTTGGGGTCGCTGCCGTTGGTCCGGGCATCGCCCAGGACGAGGACGGTTGAGCGGGGACCGACCGCGCCGAGCCACCGGTCGACGAAGTCTTCGAGCGCGCTGCCGTAGTCGCTGCTGCCGTGCCAGCGCGCGATCGTCGCCTGCTCGGCGACCCGGGTGCGGATGTCCTCGCCCATCTCCGCGCCGACCACGAGGTCGGTGATGTCGTCGCAGATGTTGACGAAGCCGAAGAAGCGCACCCGGCGGAACTGGGTCGAGAGCGCCTGGAGGAGCAGCATCGTGAAGCGGGAGAAGCCGGACACCGACCCCGACATGTCGCACAGCAGGACGATGTCGGCCCGGGAGCGGTGCCGGTACTTGTACGCCGGCCGGATCGGGACGCCGCCGGTGGACATCGCCCGCCGCAGCGTCCGCCGCACATCCACCGCGCCCCGGGAGTGGCGGCGCTGCTTGGCCGAGAGGCGCGCCGCGAGCTTGCGCGCCAGAGGTCGGATGGCCGACTGCAGCTCGACGGCCTCCTCCCTGCCCGTCAGCAGGAAGTCCTTGCGCTCCAACGGGTCTCGCACCCCGTACCGGCTGATCCGCTCAGTGCCGCGCGCCTCGATGTTCCTCCGCGTCGCCTCTCGCTCCACCCTTCGCCGGAAGGCTGCCACTCGGCTGCGGATCTCGTCTCGGTCGAAGCGGTCGCTCAGCTCTTCCGCCCGCCAGGGCGACCCGGTGCCGTCGGCGCCGCCGCTTCCGGACCCGCTGCCGCCACCCCCTTCGCCGGACCCGGCAGGGGTATCTGCGCCGTCGCGCGCCCGTTGCAGCGCAGCCGCGATCGCCGTCTGCGGCGCCAGCCGGTCCAGGGTCTGACTGGCGGAGTAGCCGCCCATCGTGGAGTCGTTGGCCAGCGCGCCCAGCTCGGCCACCGCCCGTGCCGCGAGCCGGTCCAGCTCGCGCTCGTCGGCAGTCGCAAGCGCGGTGGCCAGATCGTCCCGGAGCTGCTCGGCGGCGGCGCGCACCTCGGCGCCGCCCGTCGCGGCGGTCACCTCGCCGACGGTTTGACGGTCACCGACGCCGGCCGGGAAGTAAATGTCGAAGAGCTGGTCGAAGATCTCGCGATCCCCTTCGCGGCGCAGCATCGCCGCCGCGATCCCGGCTCGGAGGCGCCCCCGGTCGCTCACCCCGAGTGCCGCGCAGGCCGCGGCGGCGTCGGCCGACTCCGAGGGGCCGACCGCGATGCCGTGCTGGCGCAGCGACCGGGAGAGGTCGACCAGGCGCCGCGTCAGGGCGTCGTCAGGCGAGCCCACGGGTCAGGTCCAGCTTCGCCGTCGCGGTGTCGATGTCCTCCTGGTGCTTGAGCAGCACGCCGAGCGTGCTCGAGACGAGCTCGGGGTCGAGCCGGTCCCCGCCGAGGGCGATGAGGGTGCGCGCCCAGTCGATCGTCTCGGCGACCGAGGGCGACTTGCGCAGCCGCATCTCGCGCAGCGCGCCGACGAGGCGGACGACCGACTCGCTGAGCGTGGCGTCGAGGTCAGGGACCTTGAGGCTGACGATGCGCTGCTCCAGCGCGGCCTCGGGGTAGTCGATGTGTAGGTAGAGGCAGCGGCGGCGCAGCGCCTCGGACAGCTCCCGGGTCGCGTTGGAGGTGAGGACGACGAAGGGGGTGTGCCTGGCCTGGATCGTGCCCAGCTCGGGGACGGTGACGGCGAAATCCGAGAGGACCTCGAGGAGCAGCCCCTCGATCTCGACGTCGGCCTTGTCGAGCTCGTCGATGAGCAGGACGGTGGGGTGGTCGGCCCGCACGGCCTTGAGCAGCGGCCGGTCGAGGAGGAACTCGTCGGTGAAGATGTCCTCCTTGACCCGGCCCCAGTCGGCCTCGTCGGCCCCGCTGCCCGGGTCGTGGTGCGCGCCGGCGGCGGTGATCCGCAGCAGTTGCTTCGCGTGGTTCCACTCGTAGAGCGCTCGTGCCTCGTCGACCCCTTCGTAGCACTGGAGGCGGATCAGCTCGGCGCCGGTCGCGGTCGCGACGGCCTTGCTCAGCTCGGTCTTGCCGACCCCGGCGGGGCCCTCGACGAGGAACGGCTTGCCCAGGGCGTCCGCGAGATAGACGGTGGTGGCGATCGGGTCGGAGGCGATGTACCCGGCCTGCTCGAGCGCGGAGCTGGCGGCCTCGACGGAGCTGAAGCGTGACGGCATGGCCCCCAGTCTGCCCGTACGCTCCGGGCATGCCGCGACGTGTCATCCATACCGCACAGGCCCTCGTCGACGTCGTCCTGCCGGTGCCGCACCTCCCGCGCCGCGGCGCGAACGTGATGGTCGGCGAGCACGAGCGCTACGCCGGGGGAGCGGTGACGACGCTGCTCGCGGCGGTCCGCTCGGGGGCGGTGTGCGTGCACGCAGGGGCGCACGGCGAAGGGCCGAACGGAGACCTCGTCCGGGAGGTCCTCACCGGCGATGGGGTCGAGCTGTCCAGCCCGATGGTCGAGGGCGTCGACACCGGGATGTGCCTGGTCCTGCTCGAGCCGAGCGCCGAGCGGACCTTCATCACGACGCAGGAGGCCGAGCGGCAGATCAGCGTGGAGTCGTTGCAGCGCAGCGCGTCCTGCAGCGGTGACATCGTCTGCGTCAGCGGGTACAGCCTCGTCGGACAGACCCAGGAGCCGATGCTCGCCTGGCTCGAGCAGCTGCCGGACGGCGTGGTCGTCGTCCTCGACCCCGGCGCCGTCTTCGCCGACCTGGACGGTGCCGTGCGGGAGCGGGCGCTGGCCCTGACCGACGTCTGGACGAGCAACGCCGAGGAGGCCGAGGCGCTCACCGGTGAAGGCGAGATGGCCGCGGCCGCGGCGGCCTCCCTTCGCCATCTGCCGCAGGGGGCGGTGGCCGTGGTCCGGGACGGGGCGAAGGGGTGTGCCGTCGCCCAGCCCGGCGAGCCGGTGGTCGTGGTCCCGGGCTATCCGGAGAAGGCGGTCGACACCAACGGGGCGGGGGACACCCACACCGGGGTTCTCGTCGCGGAGCGGTCAAAGGGCACGGGCTGGGTGGAGGCGTGCCGTCGGGCCAACGCCGCGGGCGCGATCACCGTGACCCGGCCCGGGCCGTCCACGGCACCGACCGCGGCCGAGATCGACGCCTACCTCTCCTCCCGCTGACCCCACCCCTTCGCAGATCCCCGGGGAACCTCAGACGAACGGCTCACCCCACCCCTTCGCAGATCCCCGGGGAACCTCAGACGAACGGCCACCTGTGGAAAACCCCGAAGGACGATCCCGCGGTCTTGCCAGGCTTCGACCATGAAGCCACGACTACGTCTCGACCTATCCACTCTTAGCGACATCCCCTACTTCAGCAGGGCGCAGGCGCGGGAGTGGGGCATCTCTGACCATGACCTGCGTCTGCTGATCGCGAGGGGGTTGATCGTGCGCCTGGACCGGGGGTGGTTCACCACTCGGGTAGGAGCGACCCCCGAGGAGCTCCACCTGCTGCGGACGATCGCCGCCCTCTCCATGCATCCGGGCGCCCTTGCAGCAGCGCGCCACTCGGCGGTGATCCTGCACGGACTTCCCCTGGCGCGAGCCGACCTGTCGCTGGTCGAGCTGGCCAGGCGGTCCGGCGGCCACGGCCGAAGTCGGGCAGCGGTGCGGGAGACCCAGATGGCTGCCGTCCCGGTGAGGCAGATCGAGCTGGATGATCCGAAGACACGCGTGCTGGTGACTGATCCCGCGCACAGCATCGTCGCGACCGCGATGACCAACAACCCGGTCTCTGCCGTGGTCGCCGGCGACGCCGCGTTGCGCGCACGGTTGGTGTCCGACGCTGATCTGCGTAGCGCCCTCGACACCTACAGCGGCTGCCCGGGGATCGAGGCCGCTCGCGCCGCCGTCGGGGTCATGGACCGGCGACACGAGTCGCCCGGCGAGACGTTGCTGGCCGACATCCTGCGCCAGCTCGGGTGGCTGGTGACGCCGCAGTTCCAGGTGCGGAGCGCTTCTGGACGCCGCTACCGGGTGGACTTCGTGCTGGAGGGGCACCGGGTGGTCATCGAGTTTGACGGCCAGATCAAGTACAAGACGCCTGGCGCGCGGGCAGCGCAGGAGCGAAGGGAGCTGGACATCCTGGCGACCGGGTGGGTGGTGGTGCGTATCGACTGGGGCGAGCTCGATCCGGCCGCCGTCGACGCGAAGGTGCGCGAGGGCATTCGACTGGCAACCCTGGCCGCGTGAACGACCGGTCGTCTGAGGTTCCCCGGGGATCTGCGGAGGGGGACGTGGGGCCGTTCGTCTGAGGTTCCCCGGGGATCTGCGAAGGGGAGGTGGGGCCGTATTCGCAGGGGTCGCTGACCATGCAATACGTTGGCTCTCACCACGACGAATGTGGCGTGGACCACCCCAGCGCGATCCGCGGGTGCGTCACCGCGCCAGCGAGAGGACGACGATGTTCGAGCTGAGCCAGGACCATGAGGACTTCCGCAAGGCGGTCCGTGACTTCGCCGCGAGCGAGATCGAGCCGCATGTCGCGCAGTGGGACAAGGAGAAGCACTTCCCGACCGAGCTGGTCGGGCGGATGGGTGAGCTGGGGCTCTTCGGGCTCGTCGTACCCGAGGAGTACGGGGGCAGTGCCGAGGTCGCGGACGGCACGGTCCAGTCCGACTTCACCGCGCTGTGCGTCGCGATCGAGGAGCTCGGCTACGTCGACCAGTCGATCGGCATCACCCTCTCTGCCGGGGTGGGACTCGGCATCAACCCGATCCTGTCCTTCGGCGACGAGGAGCAGAAGCAGACCTACCTGCCTGACCTCGTCGCCGGACGCGCCCTCGCCGGGTTCGGCCTGACCGAGCCAGAAGCCGGATCCGACGCCGGCGGCACCCGCACCAAGGCGGTCCGGGACGGCGACGACTGGGTCATCAACGGTGCCAAGTCCTTCATCACCAACTCGGGTACCGACATCACCTCGGTCGTCACGGTGACCGCCAAGACGAGCGAAGGGGAGGACGGTCGGCCTCAGATCAGCGCGATCATGGTGCCGAGCGGCACCGACGGATTCACGGTCGAGCCGCCGTACGACAAGCTCGGGTGGCACATCTCGGACACCCACGGCCTGACCTTCGAGGACTGCCGCGTCCCGGTCGGCAACCTCCTCGGCGAAGAGGGCAGCGGCTTCCGCCAGTTCCTCAAGACTCTCGACGACGGACGCATCGCGATCTCCGCGCTGGCGCTCGGGCTGACCCGCCGGATGCTCGACCTTGCCACCGACTACGCCTCGACCCGCGAAGCCTTCGGCCGCCCGATCGGCGCGAACCAGGGCGTGGCGTTCCAGGTCTCTGACCTCGCCGTGATGGCCGAGACCAGCCGGGTCCTCACCTACAAGGCGGCCTGGCTCAAGGACGAGCACGACCGCGGCCGTCGCAGCATGAAGGACGTCAAGCACGCCGCCGCGATCGCCAAGCTCTACACCTCGGAGGCGGCCGTGTCGGCGACCCGCATCGCCACCCAGATCTTCGGCGGCAACGGCTTCATGGAGGAGTACCCGGTCGCTCGCTTCTACCGCGACGCGAAGATCCTCGAGATCGGTGAGGGCACCTCCGAGGTGCAGCGGATGGTCATCGCCCGCCACCTGGGGCTCCCGTCGTGAGCTACCCGAGCGACCCGAAGGTCGCCGACGTCCGGGAGAGGTTGCACACCGCCTTCGCCGCCTCGTCCCGACCGAGCGACAAGGCCGCGGCCAAGCTCGAGAGCCAGGGCAAGCTCTACGTCCGAGACCGGATCGACCTGCTTGTCGACGAAGGGACCTTCGTCGAGGACGGCCGGTACGCCAACGCTCTCGCCGAGGGGCTGCCGGCCGACGGTGTGGTGACCGGGCGGGGCCTGGTCGACGGGCGGCCGGTGATCGTCATCGCCAACGACCCGACGGTCAAGGCCGGCTCGTGGGGCGCTCGCACGGTGGAGAAGATCGTGCGGGCCACCGAGATGGCTCTGCGTGAGGAGCTGCCGGTCTTCTGGTTCGTCGACTCGGCTGGCGCACGGATCACCGACCAGGTCGAGATGTTCCCCGGCCGGCGCGGAGCAGGGCGGATCTTCCACAACCAGGTGGCCCTGTCCGGCAAGGTCCCTCAGATCTGCTGCCTCTTCGGTCCGAGCGCGGCCGGCGGCGCGTACATCCCGTCCTTCACCGACCTCGTGATCATGGTCGACGGCAACGCCTCGATGTACCTCGGCAGCCCACGGATGGCCGAGATGGTCGTCGGCGAGAAGGTCAGCCTCGAGGACATGGGCGGGGCTCGGATGCACTGCACCGTCTCCGGGGTGGGCGACATCCTCGTGGCCGACGACGAGGAAGCGATCGAGACGGCCCGGTTGTGGTTCAGCTACCTGCCGCAGAGCTGGCACGCGCCGCTGCCGAGCTACCACCCCGAGGAGCCGGCCGAGCCGCTCACCGCTGGCGTGGTCCCCGAGCGGGAGAGCCAGCCCTTCGACATCCATGACGTCATCGAGGGGCTGGTCGACGACGACTCCTTCTTCGAGGTCAAGCCGCTCTTTGCCCCCGAGCTGGTCGTCGGGCTGGGCCGCATCGAGGGCGAGACGGTCGGCATCGTGGCCAACAACTCGATGGCCAAGGGCGGGGTGCTCTTCACCGACAGCGCCGACAAGGCGGCCCGCTTTATCTGGCTGTGCGACGCCTACTCCATCCCGTTGATCTATCTCGCCGACGTGCCCGGCTTCATGATCGGTTCCGAGGTCGAGCGGGGCGGGATCATCCGGCACGGGGCGAAGATGGTCTCGGCCGTCTCCTCGGCGACCGTCCCCCAGCTCTGCGTCGTCGTTCGCAAGGCGTACGGGGCCGGGCTGTACGCGATGGGTGGCCCGGGCTTCGGTCCGGACGCGACGATCGCGCTGCCGACGGCGCGGATCGCCGTCATGGGCCCGGAGGCCGCCGTCAACGCGGTGTACGCCAACAAGATCGCCGAGATCGAGGCGAGCGAAGGGGTGGAAGCCAGGGACGCCTTCGTCGAGGCTCGCCGGGCCGAGTACCTCGAGGACGTCGACCTCGAGCGGCTGGCGGCCGACCTCGTCATCGACCAGGTGGTCGAGCCCGAGCAGCTGCGCGAGGAGGTTCGGCGTCGCCTGCTCCACGCGCGGGGGCGGGACCGCAGATTCTCCGAGCGGCGGCGCGGGATACCGCCGGTCTGAGGTTCCCCGGGGATCTGCGAAGGGGTGGGGCGACCGTTCGTCTGAGGTTCCCCGGGGATCTGCGAAGGGGTGGGGCGACCGTTCGTCTGAGGTTCCCCGGGGATCTGCGAAGGGGCGGGCAGGTCAGCCGGGGGTGGGCGAGGAGGGGTCGGCGACCGTTCGTCTGAGGTTCCCCGGGGATCTGCGAAGGGGTGGGGCGACCGTTCGTCTGAGGTTCCCCGGGGATCTGCGAAGGGGCGGGCAGGTCAGCCGGGGGTGGGCGAGGAGGGGTCGGCGACCGACCACCACGGGACGTCGAGGGCGAGGAGCAGGCGGCGCAGGGCGGGCAGGCAGAGGCCGATGACGGTCCCGGGGTCTCCCTCGACCACCTCGACGAAGGGGGCGCCGAAGCCGTCGATGGTGAACCCGCCGGCGACGTGCAGCGGCTCTCCCGTCGCGACATAGGCGTCGATCTCGTCGTCGCTGACGTCGGCGAAGCGCAGCCGGCTGCTCGTCGCCTCGCTCACCGACCGGCCGGTCTCGGCATCGAGCAGCCAGTGCCCGGTGTGCAGCACCCCCGACCCGCCACGCATCGATTGCCAACGGGTGGTGGCCAGATCTGCGGACCCCGGCTTGCCGACCACCTCTGCGCCGACCTCGAGGACGGAGTCGCAGGCGAGGACGAGGTCGGCGGCTTCGCGCCCGTCCAGGGAGGAGGCGACGGCCTCCCCCTTCGCTCGTGCCAACGCGCCGACCAGCGCCTCGGGGGTGAGGTCGGGGTCGGTCTCCCGTGCGCGGCGCTCGACCTGTCGTTCGTCGACCGAGCTGGGCCGCACGACCGGCTCGACACCGCTGCGACGGAGCAGCTGCAGCCGGGCGGGTGATGCCGATGCGAGGACGAGGGGCCGAGTCACGGCACCACCCAACCACGGCATGCGGAGGGTGTCCGGCTTAGCTCGCCCGGGACTGGTGGCCCAGGGCGCGAACCTCCGGTGGAGTCCCAACGCCGCCCCGCTGCACCTCGGCGGCATGATCCCGAGCGCCGGCGAGGCGCTGCCGTGGCTCGGGGCCCGCTCCACCCCCTTCGCGCGGGTCAGGATGGACCCAGGACAGCGCTGCGCAGCGTGTCCAGACCGACCCCGCCGATGTCCAGGGCGCGGCGGTGGAAGGCCTTGAGATCGAAGGCTTCGCCCTCGCGGCGCGCCACCTCGTTGCGCAGCTCCACCCAGAGCCGCTCGCCGATCTTGTAGCTCGGTGCCTGCCCCGGCCAGCCGAGGTAGCGGTCGAGCTCGAAGCGCAGCTGCTCGGTGCCCTGGTTGGCGTGGGCATCGAGGAAGGCCCAGGCCTTCTCGTAGGTCCAGTCGCCACCGCCGACCTCGGCGGGAGCCTCGAAGCCGCAGTGCACGCCGATGTCGAGGACGACGCGCGCGGCGCGCAGCGACTGGCCGTCGAGCAGGCCCATCCGGTTGCCCGGGTCGTCCATGTAGCCCAGCTCGGCCATGAGCCACTCGGCGTACAGCGCCCATCCCTCGCCGTGCCCGGAGGTCCACGAGGCGAGGCGTCGCCACCGGTTGAGCAGCTCGCGACGGTAGACGGTCTGGGCGACCTGGAGGTGATGGCCGGGCACGCCCTCGTGGTAGACCGTCGTCAGCTCGCGCCAGGTGCCGAAGGTGGTCACGCCCTTGGGCACCGACCACCACATCCGGCCCGGCCGGGCGAAGTCGTCGCTCGGACCGGTGTAGTAGATGCCGCCGGTCTGGGTCGGGGCGATCCGGCACTCGATGGCGCGCACCGGGTCGGGGATGTCGAAGTGCTCACCGGCCAGCGCCGTGATCGCCTCGTCGGCCTTGTCCTGCATCCAGGCCTGGAGCGCGTCGGTGCCCTCGAGGCGGTAGGCAGGGTCGTCCTCGAGCGCGGCGATCGCCTCCTTGACGCTCGCGCCGGGGCGGACCTGCTGCGCGGTCTGCTCCATCTGCGCGGTGATCCGGGCCAGCTCCTCCTGACCCCAGGCGTAGGTCTCCTCGAGGTCGACGGTGCTGCCGAGGAACTGCCGGGAGTAGAGGGCGTAGCGCTCGCGACCGCAGCCCAGCTGCTCCGGCGCACGCTCGCCGAGATCGTCCAGTGCCGCGGCGAGGGCGAGGTAGCCCTCGCGGGCGGCCTGCGCGCTCGTCTCGAGGTCACGGCGAAGGGAGTCAGGCACCGGCCCCTGCGCGGTCCGGGCAGATTCCGGCAGGGCCGCGAGATAGGCGCCCTCGGCCGCCGTGTCGCGCGCCTGCTCGGCGCAGACCCGGAACTGGCGGCGTGAGGTGATCCGACCGCGGTCGGCGGCGTGCCGGAGGGACTGGACGTACTCCTCGAGAGCCTCCGGGATCGCGGCGACCCGGCGCCCGATCGTCGCCCACTGCTCCTCGGTGTCGCTCGGCATGAGGTCGAGCACGTCGCGCACAGACTGCATGGGCGAGGCGATGTTGTTCAGCTCCATCGCGTCCAGGCCGGCGTCGTGCATCTCCTCGGCCAGGCCGAGGCGCTCCCGCATCGCCTCCAGGGTCACGCGGTCGACCTCGTCGGCCGGCTCGGCCGCGTCGAGGGTGTCCAGGGTCCGGCGGCGCAGCCGTGACATCTCCTCGAGCCCGTCGGGGGAGAGGTCGTCGATCTCGTCCTCGCGGCCGGGTAGGCCGAGGTAGGTGGCGCTGAGCGGGCTGAGCGCGAGCTCCTCGTCGAGGTAGGTCTCGGCGATCCGGTCGATCTCGGTGCTGGGGCGGGCGTGGGTCTGCTCGTTCACCGGGCCGACGCTATCCCCCTTCGCCTCCGGTCGCCGCAGTACGTCCCGCTCGTCGGTGCATCGACTCGAGCTCGGCCTGGCCCACGTCGTGGAGCACCCGGGCGCGCAGGACCCGGTGCGCGGCATCGGCGTCGCCGAGGTAGGCGCGCAGCACGCTCGGCACGTCGACACCGCTGTGGGAGCGCTCCACGACGATCCCGTCCCCCGGGCGGATCTGGCCGGGCTCCTGCACCGCCAGATAGGCGCCGAGCCGGCCGCGCGCGGCGACCCGCTTGACCCAGCCGCGCTCACCCATCCGCGCCGCGAAGGTCGCGCACGGCACCCGAGGGCCGCTGACGCGGAGCACCGCGCTGCCCACCCGCCAGACGTCGCCCATCTCGGCCGCGTCGACGTCGAGCCCCGTGGTCGTGAGGTTCTCGCCGAACATCCCGTCGGGCAGCTCGCGCCCGAGCTCGCCACTCCACCAGTCCAGCTCCTCGCGCGCCATCGCGTACACCGCCTGCGCGCTGCCTCCGTGGTGCTTGCCATTGCCGACGAAGTCGCCAGCCACCCCCGAGACCGCGGCGCCGTCCTCGACCCGCTTCGGTCCGGGGTCGGCGACGGCGATCACCTCGACCGGCTGCTTGGCTATCCCGGTCGCTTTGCCCCTCGGGACCCGCTGCCGGCGCGGGGAGCCGACGTTGACCGAGCGCACTGATCCAGGCATGCGCTCAGCCTGCCATCGGTTCGAAGAGGATCCGTCACCTCGACGTGACGCAACCTCTTCGAATGAGCGGCAAAGCCTGCCACCGGCGGCAGGGGTCTGACGAGCGTAAGGCTCAGCGGGGGAGGCCGGAGGTGCGCCAGCCGCCGGGGGAGGGGTGGTGGGCGGGGCGCAGGCGCCGGGCGGGGTCGGACCACGGCGAAGGGGGAGCCGCCGCCTCCTCGGACGCCTCGCCACCGCCGGAGAGGACGGCGACGAGGGCCGCTACCTGCTCGGGGGTGGCCTCGCCGAGCACGCGGATCACCGGCGGCGACGGCTGGTCGCCGCCCGCCTGCTCGTCGGCGTCGGACTCTGGTGCGGGTGTCTCGGCCATGTCAGAGCGGGATGTTCCCGTGCTTCTTCGGCGGCAGCGCCTCGCGCTTGGAGCGCAGCGCCCGCAGGGCTCGGGAGACGTTCATCCGGGTGTTGCTCGGGGTGATGACGGTGTCGACGTAGCCGCGCTCGGCCGCCACGTAGGGGTTGGCCAGGGCCTCCTCGTACTCGGTGATGAACCGCTGCCGGGCGGCGTCGACGTCCTCGCCGCGCTCCTGCGCCTGCGCGATCTCCTTGCGGTAGAGGATGTTCACCGCGCCCTGGGCACCCATGACCGCGATCTGGGCGGTCGGCCAGGCGAGGTTGATGTCGGCGCCGAGGTGCTTGGAGCCCATGACGTCGTAGGCACCGCCGTACGCCTTGCGGGTGATGACGGTGACAAGCGGCACGGTGGCCTCCGCGTAGGCGTAGAGCAGCTTGGCCCCGCGCCGGATGATCCCGTCCCACTCCTGGTCGGTGCCGGGGAGGAAGCCGGGTACGTCGACGAAGGTGAGGACCGGGATGTTGAAGGCGTCGCAGGTCCGCACGAAGCGGGCTGCCTTCTCCGAGGCATCGATGTCGAGGGTCCCGGCCAGCTGCATCGGGTTGTTCGCGACGACGCCGACCGAGTGGCCCTCGACGCGCCCGAAGCCGCAGACGATGTTCGGCGCGAAAAGCGGCTGGACCTCGAGGAACTCCTCGTCGTCGAGCACCACCTGGATGACCCGCTGCATGTCGTAGGGCATGTTCGCCGAGTCGGGGATGATCGCGTCGAGCTCACGGTCGAGATCGGTCACCTCGAGCGCGTCGTCGCTGACCTCGCCGTCGAAGACGGGGGGCTCCTCGAGGTTGTTGCTCGGCAGGTAGGACAGCAGCGCCTTGACGTACTCGATGGCGTCGTCTTCGTCGCTGCCCATGTAGTGCGCGACCCCGGAGCGGGAGTTGTGCGTGCGCGCGCCGCCGAGCTCCTCGAAGCCGACGTCCTCGCCGGTCACGGTCTTGATCACGTCCGGGCCGGTGATGAACATGTGCGAGGTCTGGTCGACCATGACGGTGAAGTCGGTCAGCGCCGGCGAGTACACCGCGCCGCCGGCGCACGGTCCCATGACCAGGGAGATCTGCGGGATGACCCCGGAGGCGTGCACGTTGCGCCGGAAGATCTCGGCGTACAGCCCCAGGGCGACCACGCCCTCCTGGATCCGCGCGCCACCGGAGTCGTTCAGCCCGATGACCGGGCACCCGATCTTCATGGCGAAGTCCATGACCTTGGTGATCTTCTCGCCGAAGACCTCACCGAGCGATCCGCCGAAGACGGTGAAGTCCTGGGCGAAGACCGCCACCTGCCGGCCGTCGACCGTGCCGTAACCGGTGACCACGCCGTCGCCGTAGGGCCTCTTGCGCTCCTGCCCGAAGTTCGTCGAGCGGTGTCGCGCGTACTTGTCCAGCTCGACGAAGCTGCCCTCGTCGAGGAGCATCGCGATCCGCTCCCGGGCCGTCTTCTTGCCCTTGGCGTGCTGTTTCTCGACCGCCTTTTCCGAGCCGGCGTTCGCCACCTCGGAGACCCGCCGCTTGAGGTCCGCGAGCTTGCCCGCGGTGGTGCTCAGGTCGATGTCGTCGGGGACGTCGGTGCCGCCGATGCCCTGCTGATCCGTGGGGTTGCTGCCCTGGGTGACCTGCGTCATACCGCCCACCCTAGCCTTGCCCCATGACATCCTCACCCGCTGCCCAGGGGCTGCGTGCCGCCTTGCGCGGCGGCCGGGTGTGGGGCGACCTCGTCGTCGTCGACGAGGTCGGGTCGACCAACGTCGAGGTGACCCGGCTCGCCGAGCCGTGGTCGGTGGTGCTCGCCCGTCGCCAGACCGCGGGACGGGGCCGGCGGGGCCGGTCCTGGTCGGACAGCGAGGGCCTCGGGCTGGCCTGCTCGATGCTCGTGCCGGGGACACCGCCTGATGACCTGGGCTGGGTGCCGTTGGCGGTCGGGCTGGGCGTCCGGGACTGCCTGAGCGGCCTGGACCTTCCCACGTCGCTGAAGTGGCCTAACGACGTGCTGGCGGACATCGCGGGGGAGGAGCGCAAGGTGTGCGGGATCCTCTGCGAGGCCCGTCCGGGACGAGCGAAGGGGGGACCCGCGGCCTCTCCCGCGGCCGGCGCCACGGAGGTGGTCGTCGGCGTCGGGGTCAACCTCGACCACGACCGCGGCCAGCTCCCCGTCGAGACGGCCACCTCCCTCCGGCTGCTCGCCGAGGAGCACGCGGTGGCCCCACCGGACCGGGCCGAGATCGCCCCTTCGCTCCTCGACGCCGTCCGTGACCGCCTCGAGCAGGTGGGCTCGGACTCCCTTCGCTCGGACTACCGCGCCGCCTGCGCGACCATCGGGCGGCAGGTGGTCGTCCACCGACCGGATGGGTCCGTCCTGCACGGCGTCGGCGAGGACGTCGCACCCGACGGGCGGCTCGTCGTCCTGGCGGACGGCTCCTCGGCTACGGTGAGTGCGGGTGACGTGCAGCACGTTCGTCACCGCTAGCCGACCACGCCTCCTGGGGAGGGCCGCCCTCGACGATGACCGATGACGCCGCCCCCCGGCCGCTGACCGACGGCCCGGAGGACCCCACCCCGGCCGACCTCGAGCGTGCGCTGCTCGGTCGACCGGCCTCGATGGGCCGCCGCGAGGTCTCCCGCGGAGCCGGCGTGTCGGTCCGCTCGGCGCGGCGCTTCTGGCACGCCCTCGGGTTCCCGCTCGTGAGCGAGGGGGACGCGATGTTCACCGAGGCCGACCTCGTCGCGCTCCAGCAGGTCTCCGAGCTGGTCCGTACCGATCAGGCCGACGAGGACTTCGCGCTCGCGATGACCCGCGCGATGGCCCGCACGATGGACCGGCTCGCCGTCTGGCAGGCCCAGCTGGTCGCCGAGGAGGTCGCCGAGGAGATGACGGCGGCCGGGCAGCTGCGCACCCAGGACCTCGACGGTGACGACGCCGACCCGGTGGCCTCGCTCCCTGTGGCGGAGGAGGCTGCGCGACGGCTGGCGACGATGGCCGACGACCTCGAGCCGCTGCTGATCTACGTCTGGCGGCGTCAGCTCACCGCGGCGATCAACCGCAGCCTGACCGACGCGCCCGAGGCGCAGGGCATCGGGGTGCCCCGGGTCGTCGGCTTCGCCGATCTCGTGAACTTCACCGCCGTCGTCAGGCGGCTTGCCGAGAAGGACCTTGCGGCACTGGTGCAGCGCTTCGAGCTGCTCGCGACCGACATCATCACCGCGCACGGCGGCCGGGTGGTCAAGACCGTCGGCGACGAGGTCATGTTCCTCACCCCTGACGTCCTGCCCGCGGCCGCTATCGCGCTCGATCTGTGCGAGGCGATCACCGACGACGACCTGCTCCCCGAGGCGCGCGTCGGCATGGCATACGGCCCGGTGATCAACCGGCTCGGAGACGTCTTCGGTACCACCGTCAACCGCGCCAGCCGACTCACGGCGGCGGCGCCGCCGGATGCCGTCTTCGTCGACGACGCCCTCGCCCGGCTGCTCGCCCCGGTCAGCGGCTTCGCGACTGTGCAGGCCCGCCGGCGCACGCTGCGCGGGATCGGGACCGTGACACCGAGCCGGCTCCTGCGGGTCAAGGGCGTGCGCCAGCGCACCGACGTCACCGCGCACGTCTGACCCCCCCCTTCGCGCCGATCCGCATGCCAGGACGTGGACCGGTCCGTAGACTGCGCCCTCATGACCCGTGTGCTGCTGGCGGAGGACGACGCCGCGATCGCCGAGCCGCTGACGCGTGCGCTGCGGCGTGAGGGCTACGAGGTCGAGGCCTACGCCGACGGCAAGGAGGCGCTGGACGCGCTGCTGGCTGCCAAGCCCGATCTCGTCGTGCTCGACCTGGGGCTGCCGACGCTCGACGGGCTGGAGATCTGCCGCCAGCTGAGGGCGACCGGGTCGAGCGTCCCGGTGCTCATCCTCACCGCCCGCGGGGACGAGGTCGACACCGTCGTCGGGCTGGACGCCGGCGCCGACGACTACGTGACCAAGCCCTTCCGCCTTGCCGAGCTCATGGCGCGGGTGCGGGCTCTGCTGCGTCGCTCCCACCCCGACGCCGAGGGTGAGGAGTCGGTCATCCGGATCGACCCCGAGGCCAGGCGGGCCTGGTTCAAGGGGGAGGAGCTGGCCCTCACGGTCAAGGAGTTCGAGGTGCTCTCGGTCCTGGTCCGGGAGTGCGGACGCGTCGTCCCCCGCGACCGGATCATGGCCGAGGTGTGGGACACCGCGTGGTTCGGCTCGACCAAGACCCTCGACATGCACATCTCGGTGCTGCGCCGCAAGCTCGGTGACGATGCCTCGAACCCGCGGTACATCTCCACCGTCCGGGGGGTCGGCTTCCGCTTCGACGTCTGCTGATGCGCTCCCGTCTGCTCGCCGCCCTCACGGTGCCTGCGGGTATCGCGATCGTCCTGATCGTCCTCCCGCTGCTCCTCGCCCTAGCGCTGGTCACCTCCGACCCGGCGGTTGTCGACGACCCGCAATCGGTCGAGCAGTGGGCGCGTTGGGCGCTCGTGTGGCTGGTCCTCGCGTGCCTGGCCGTCGGGGCCGGCGCGGCGTGGTCGGTCGGTCGGCTCGCGGATCGAGTCGAGGATCAGCTGACCCAGATCACCGAGCGGGTCGCCGACCTCGGATCGGGAGGGCGCCCGGTGCGGCGCCAGGGCATCGAGGAGATCGACCGGCTCGCCCAGGCGGTGACCGAGCGCGACGTCGCGCTCACCCGGCAGGCCGCGACCGAGCGAGACCTCGCCTCCGACGTCGCCCACCAGCTGCGGACCCCGCTCACCGCGCTGCTCATGCGGCTGGAGGAGATCGCCGCACTCGAGGACGTGGAGAGCATCAGGGACGAGGCAGGCGTCGCGATCGAGCAGGTCGCGCGGCTCAACGATGTCGTCGCCACGCTGCGGTCCAGGACCAGCTCGGACGCACCGGAGCTACCCGTCATCTCGCTGGACTCGGTGCTCGCCTCGCTCCAGCGGGAGTACCAGCCCGCCTTCGCCGCCGCCCAACGCAGCGTCCGGGTCGGTGGGGACCGTGGCCTGATGGTGCGGGCCCGCCCGATGGACCTGGCGCAGATCGTCGGCACGCTCGTGGAGAACGGGCTGCGCCACGGCGACGGGACAGTCTCGGTCGTCCCCCGACGCCGCGGCCCGAGCGTCGTCGTCGAGATCTGCGACGAGGGACGCGGGATCCCCATGGCGATCGCGCCGCACATCTTCGAGCGGTCGGTGACCTCGCGCGGGACGGGCGTCGGCCTGGCGCTGGCCCGGGATCTCGCGGCGAAGGGTGGAGGCCGGCTCGAGCTGGTGCGCTCCAGCCCGGCCGTCTTCGAGCTCTACCTGCCGGAGGGGCGGGTCACCCGCTGATCCGGGGTGCTGCTCTCGCCTTCGGTCGCTTCGCGCTCGTCGGTCGCGTCACCCTCGTCCTCCGACCAGGGCGAGGTGTCGACGTCCATCGGCTCGTTGGCGAAGACCCAGCGCCGGTAGGCCCAGAAGCGGAAGAGGGTGCCCAGGCCGATGCCGAAGATCGTGCTGATGTTGTCGGCCAGGCGCGAGTCGAGCCCGAGCAGGTAGTGCGAGACGACGAGGCACAGCGTGGAGATGACCAGCGCGATCCCGTTGACGACGAAGAAGAGCGTGACCTCGTGAGAGACCGGTCGGCTCCGACGGTGCGCGAACGTCCAGCTCCGGTTGCCGACCCAGGCGAAGAGGGTCGCGGCGACCCCGCTGAGGATCCTCGCCGTCGTCGGCTTGCCCTCGAGCACCGTGTGGTAGAGCAGGTTGAACCCGCCGAGGTCGATGACGAAGGCCAGCAGCCCGATCAGGCCGAACTTCGCGATCTCGTGCCAGATCGTGTCCACCAGGCCGCGCAGGCCGTCATGGGAGCCCTCAGGGCTCTCGGGCGGCGAGGACGAAGGAGGCACTCGGGCAAGCCTAGTCGCCCGCGCCGATATCCTCCTGTCTCGTGACCTCACCGCGTCGTGCCCCAGGAGGATTCCCCGTCGTCGGCATCATCGGTGGCGGGCAGCTCGCGCGGATGTGCGCGGGTCCTGCGACCGAGCTGGGTGTCACCCTCAGCGTGCTCGCGGCCGACCCATGGGACAGCGCCGCGCTCGTGGTCCCGAGCAGCGTGATCGGGTCGCACACCGACGTCGATGCGGTGCGCGCCTTCGCCCGGGAGTGCGACGTCGTGACCTTCGACCACGAGCACGTCCCCGCTGAGGTCCTCACGGCGCTCGAGGCGGACGGCGTGGTGCTGCACCCCCGGCCCGATGCCCTTCGTCACGCGCAGGACAAGCTGGCGATGCGCCGACGACTCACGGCGGCGGCCGTGCCCTGCCCGGCCTGGGCCGAGGTGCGCGACTCGGCCGACCTCGAGCGGTTCGCCGACGCTCATGGCTGGCCGGTCGTGCTCAAGACGCCGACTGGGGGGTACGACGGCAAGGGCGTGCTCGTCGTCGACGACGTGGCGGGCGCGGGTGAGTGGTTGACGCGGGTGACGGGCGAAGGGGGCACCCTCCTCGTCGAGGAGAAGGTCACCTTCGAGCGCGAGCTGGCGGTGCTCGTGGCGCGCAGCCCGAGCGGTCAGGCCACCGTGTGGCCGGTGGTCGAGACCGTGCAGCGAGACGGGATCTGCACCGAGGTCCTCGCACCCGCCCCCGGGCTCTCCGAGGCGCTGGCACAGCGAGCCATCGATGTCGCCCTGACCATCGCCGCCACGCTCGACGTCACCGGGGTCTTCGCCGTCGAGATGTTCGAGCTGCCCGCAGGCGAGGTGGTCGTCAACGAGCTGGCGATGCGCCCGCACAACTCGGGGCACTGGAGCATGGACGGTGCGGTGACCGGCCAGTTCGAGCAGCACCTGCGGGCGGTCCTCGACCTGCCGCTGGGCTCTCCGGCGGCGCGATCGCCGTGGACCGTCATGGCCAACGTCCTCGGCGGCGACGACGAGGAGCTGTACAGCAGCTACCGCCACGTCATGGCACGAGACCCCGAGCTCAAGGTCCACCTGTACGGCAAGGCGGTCCGCCCGGGCCGCAAGATCGGCCACGTCACCGTGAGCGGAGAGGACCTCGGCGGCCTGCGCGCCCGGGCCCGGCACGCCGCGGACTACATCGAAGGAGCCATCCGTGAGTGAGACCACCCCCGTCGTCGGGATCGTCATGGGTAGCGACAGCGACTGGCCGGTCATGCGCGCGGCCGCCGAGGTGCTCGACGAGCTCGACGTGGCCTACGAGGCCGACGTGGTCTCCGCCCACCGGATGCCGACGGAGATGATCGAGTACGGGCGCTCCGCGGCCGAGCGCGGGCTGCGGGTCATCGTGGCCGGGGCAGGGGGCGCAGCGCACCTGCCCGGCATGCTCGCCGCGGTCACCCCGCTGCCCGTCGTCGGCGTGCCGGTGCCGCTGAAGCACCTCGACGGGCTGGACTCGCTGCTCTCCATCGTGCAGATGCCCGCAGGCATCCCGGTCGCCACGGTCGCCGTCGGCGGCGCGCGCAACGCCGGGCTGCTGGCCGCGCGGGTCCTCGCCGCCGGCGATGGGGAGGAGGCCGGTCGCCTGCGGCAGGCGCTCGTCGACCACGCCGAGGAGCTGCGCCAGACCGCCCACGCGAAGGGGGAGGCGCTGCGCCGCCAGCTCTGACCCCTTCGCCTGCCGAGGTGCGGGAGGGGCCTGCGCTCAGCGGTGCGAGCCCTCCGCCCGCAGCCGCCGCCACTCGATCTTGGGGCAGGTGTCCATGACGACGAGCAGCCCGGCCTCCCGCGCGCGCTCGGCGGCCGCGGCGTCGATCACCCCGCGCTGCATCCAGACCGCGTCGATGGTGAGCCGGTCCTTGTGCGCGATCGCCTCGTCCACGACCGCGCCGACCTGGTCGCTGCCGACGAAGCAGTCGACGACCTTGACGTCGGTCCCGTCCGGGATGTCGCCGATCGTGGCGTAGCCGGTGTCGCCGTCGACCTCCTCGGCGTCGGGGTGGACCGGGATGATCGTCTTGCCCATCTCGATCTTGAGCCAGCGGGCCACGTGGAAGGCGTCTCGCTCCCTGTTGTTCGACAGCCCCACGACGACCCACCTGCCGGGGTCGTTGATGAGCATGCGCATGACGTCGTCGTCGTTCTGGTGCGTCAGGGTCATGGCCCCAGTCAAGCCCCCTGGGCCTGTGATAGCAATGGCGCGTGACTACCAAGATCGCTGTGGTCGGGACCGGGTACGTGGGGCTGTCGATGGCGGTGCTGCTCTCGCAGGTGTGCGAGGTCGTCGGCTTCGACATCGACGAGGAGCGGGTGGCGATGCTCGAGCGGCGGCGCAGCCCGATCCAGGACGTGGACATCCAGGCCTTCCTCGACGAGCGTGAGCTGGACCTGCGGTTCACCCTGGACAAGCAGGACGCCTACGGCGATGCCCGCTTCGTCATCATCGCCACCCCGACCGACTACGACCCGCAGACCAACTACTTCAACACCTCGACCGTGGAGAGCGTGGTCGCCGACGTGCTGGCGATCAACCCCGACGCGACGATGGTCATCAAGTCGACCATCCCGGTCGGGTACACCGCGTCGCTGCGGGAGCGGACCGGCAGCGAGAACATCGTGTTCTCCCCGGAGTTCCTGCGCGAGGGCAAGGCGTTGCACGACAACCTCCACCCTTCCCGCATCGTCGTCGGTGAGATCAGCGACCGGGCGCAGCAGTTCGCCGACCTGCTGCTCTCGGCCAGCGAGGAGTCCGACGTGCCGGTCCTGCTGACCGACTCCACCGAGGCCGAGGCGATCAAGCTCTTCGCCAACACCTACCTCGCGATGCGGGTCGCGTACTTCAACGAGCTCGACACCTTCGCCGCGACCCACGGGCTGAACACGCGTCAGATCATCGAGGGGGTCGGTCTGGACCCGCGGATCGGGAAGCACTACAACAACCCCAGCTTCGGCTACGGCGGGTACTGCCTGCCCAAGGACACCAAGCAGATGCTGGCGAACTACCAGGACGTCCCGCAGAACCTCATGCAGGCGATCGTGGACTCCAACCGCACCCGCAAGGACTTCGTCGCCGAGGACATCCTGCGCCACCAGCCGCGGGTGGTGGGCATCCACCGGTTGATCATGAAGAGCGGCTCGGACAACTTCCGCGCCTCCTCGATCCAGGGGATCATGAAGCGGATCAAGGCGAAGGGGGTCGAGGTCGTCGTCTTCGAGCCCGAGCTGGAGGAGGAGACCTTCTTCGGGTCACGGGTGATCCGGGACCGGGAGGAGTTCAAGGCGCTCAGCGATCTCATCGTGGCCAACCGCCGGACCGATGACCTGGCCGACGTCGCCGACAAGGTCTACACCCGCGACCTCTTCGGCTCCGACTCCTGAGGTGCTTCTCGGACTCCTGGGGGCCTGAGGGCCGCTCGACGGGAGCGGGCCGTCCGGCCCGCAGGGAGCGGCTGAGGCGAAGGCCACACGCCCAGCCGGGTGGGGTGGCGACGGCCCGGACGTAGCATGCGAGTCGTGACCACCGAGGACCTTTTCCGCATCTCTGAGGACCACGAGGCGATCCGCGAGGCGGTGCGCGCCGTGGCGGAGGACAAGATCGTCCCCTTCGCCGCCGCCGTCGACGAGGAGAGCCGCTACCCGCAGGAGGCGCACGACGCGCTCGTCGCCGCCGACTTCCACGCGGCACACGTCGCGGAGGAGTACGACGGCGTGGGGGCCGACGCGCTCGCGGTGAGCATCATCATCGAGGAAGTCTCCCGCGCCTGCGCCAGCTCGGGTCTCATCCCGGCCGTGAACAAGCTCGGGTCGATGCCGGTGATCCTCGCCGGGAGCGAGGACCTCAAGGGCCGGTACCTCCCCGCTCTGGCCTCGGGTGCCAGCTTCTTCTCCTACGGGCTCTCCGAGCGCGAGGCCGGCTCGGACACCGCCGGCATGCGCTGCAAGGCGACCCGCGACGGCGAGGACTGGGTGCTCAAGGGGAGCAAGGCGTGGATCACCAACGCCGGCGTCTCTGACTTCTACACCGTGCTCGCCGTGACCGATCCCGACGGTGAGCGCGGACGCAACATCTCCGCCTTCGTCGTCGAGAAGTCCGACGAGGGCTTCACCTTCGGCGAGAAGGAGCGCAAGCTCGGCATCAAGGGCAGCCCGACCCGTGAGCTGCACTTCGACAACGTCCGCCTTCCTGGCGACCGGATGGTCGGCGCCGAGGGCGAGGGTCTGAAGATCGCCCTGCGCACCCTCGACCACACCCGGATCACGATCGGCGCCCAGGCGGTCGGGATCGCGCAGGGTGCCCTGGACCAGGCGGTGGCCTACGTCACGGAGCGTCAGCAGTTCGGCAAGGCCATCGCGCAGTTCCAGGGGATCCAGTTCATGCTCGCCGACATGGCCATGCAGCTCGAGGCGGCCCGGCAGATGGTGTACGTCGCCTCGGCGAAGTCGGAGCGGATGGACGAGGACCTGCCGTTCTTCGGCGCAGCCGCGAAGTGCTTCGCCTCGGATGTCGCGATGAAGATCACGACCGATGCCGTGCAGCTCCTCGGCGGTGCGGGATACACCCGCGACTTCCCGGTCGAGCGGATGATGCGAGACGCCAAGATCACCCAGATCTACGAGGGCACCAACGAGATCCAGCGGGTGGTCATGGCCCGTCAGCTGCTGGCCGGTCGAACCGGCGGGCGCTGACCCCCCTTCGCCTGCCAGCGCCCAGGCGCCGGTCAGCCGGCGAGCCGCTCCACGACGTCCTCGACCTCGGGGGCGCCGCGACGGTTGTAGGGCAGCCGGGACAGCAGGGCGCCCATGGCGCAGGTGTCGGTGAGTGCGGCGCCGGTCAGCCCGGTCCCGATGGCGCCGGCCACCCACTTGGCCCTCGGGGCGACCGTGCTCGCCAGCACCGAGGCGAGGACGATCCCTCCTGCGACGAGGCGGACCTGACGCTCGAGCTCCCACGCCGGGCGACCACGGGTGAGTGGCCCGCCTGCCATCTCCCAGGCGAGGATGCCGCCGTCGAGCACCCGGGCGCCGCTGTGGCTGCGCTCGAGGGTGTCCGAGGCCTGAGCAGCGCGGTTGCCGGAGCGGCAGACGAGGACGACGTCGTCGGCCAGCGCGTCGACGATCCGCTCAGGATGCGCCTGGAGCAGGTCGAGCGGGATGTGCACGGAGCCGGGGATGTGCGCGGTCTCGAACTCCGGCGCGGCACGCACGTCGACGATGACCGGCGCCTGCGCTCCGTCGAGGAGCTCGTGCAGGGCGGCTGCGTCGAGGGATCGGGGAGTGGTCGTGATGGTCATGGGTGAGGTTTCTCCTTCGTCAGGGGTCGGACGCCAGGTCCGGGTGGCTGCAGATGGGGCTGAGATGTCGAGGGGCAGGGGCGGCTCAGGGGGCTAGAGCAGGTCGGGGACGCTGGTCGCTGCGGTGACCAGGGCGACCACGAGCACGAGACCGGCGAAGGCCTGGTTCAGGCGCTGCGTGGGCAGGCGATCGGCGACCCGGCCGCCGGCGAGGGTGCCGAGCACCGTCATGCCGGTGAAGGTGAGCACCAGGGCCCAGTCCAGCTCGACTCCGGTGCCACCCGCCCGTGAGGCCAGTGCGGTCGCCGAGTTCACGGCGATGACGAGCAGCGAGGTGCCGACCGCGACCCGCATGTCGAACCCGAGGACGAGCACCAGGGCCGGCACGACGAGGAACCCACCGCCGACCCCGAAGAAGCCGGTCAGCAGCCCGATCACGCTCGCGAGGACGAGCAGCGCGCCGACCCTGGGCCAGGAGATCGTGAACGGCCGTCGCGTCACGATCGGACCCAGACCCCGGACCGGGCCGTCGCTCTCCGTGCGCCGCAGCATGAGCACGGCGACGACGGCCATGAGCGCCGCGAAGGCGGTCATGAGGACTGCGTCGTCGACAGCCGAAGAAAGGCGGGAGCCGACGAAGGAGCCGAGAGTGCCGAGTGCGCCGATCACCAGCGCCTGCGCCACCCGCACCCTCCCCGCCCGGGCGTGAGGGACCATGCCCACGAGGGAGGAGATGCCGACGACGAGGAGCGACGTGGTGGTCGCCGCGGTCGCGTCCTGGCCGAGCAGCAGGACCAGGGCCGGGACGGCGAGGATCGACCCGCCGCCGCCGAGCGCGCCGAGCGTGAGCCCGATAGCCAGCCCGACGGCTGCCGCGAGGAGCAGGGGCGCCACCGGGTCAGGCGGGCGAGGTGATCGACAGGCCGGCGGCCTTCGCCTCGTCGAAGGAGTCGTCGACGGCGACGACCGAGCGCCCCTGGGCGGCGAGGATCGAGGCGGCGATCGACGCCCGGTACCCGCCGGCGCAGTGCACCCAGACCTCTCCGGCGGGCACCTCATCGGCCCGGGCGACGATCTCGTGGAGCGGGACGTTCACCGCGCCCTCGATGTGTCCCCCTTCGTACTCGCCGCTCTGGCGCACGTCGAGCACGGTGACCGGGCGGTGGTGACGCACCTGGGCCAGGTCACCGAAGACGGCGCGCTCGAGCCGACCGAGCGGCTGGTCGGTCCAGTCGGCGGGGGAGCCGCTGGCTGCGGCCCGGACCTCGTCGAAGCCGATCAGGCTGAGCTCGCGCTGGCCCTCCTCGACCTGCTCCGGACTCTCGCCGAGCAGGGTGAGCGAGGAGCCCCAGGGCACGATCCAGCCGAGGTAGGTAGACATCTGCCCGTCCACGCCGAAGTTCACGCTGCCCTGGACGTGGCCGGCCGCGTAGGCGGTCCGGGTGCGCAGGTCGATCACCCACTCGCCGGCCTTGAGGGCAGCGGCGATGGTCTCTCGGTCCGCGAGCTTGGGCGGGGTGAGGTCGGCCGCGTCCGGTCCGGCGCTGTTCGACGGTCCCATGTGCGCGTAGTAGGCCGGGTAGGCGCCCAGTCCGTCGAGGACGGACTGCACCCAGGCGTCCTCCTCGTCGGTGAGCACGGGGTTGTGCTCCTGCTCCTTGCCGATGGTGGACTCGGTGGTGTCGCCGGTGGACCCGGCCGAGCAGAACGAGCCGAAGCCGTGGGTGGGAAGGACGTCGGCGGAGTCGGGGAGCTCGCGCGTGAGCCGGTGGGCGGAGGCGAACTGGTGGTGGGCCAGCTCCTCGGCGTGCTCAGCACCGAGCAGGTCAGGGCGTCCGGTTGCTCCGTAGAGCAGGGAGCCGCCGGTGAAGACGGCCACAGCGTCGATCTCGTCGCCGTCGACGCTCTCCAGCGCGTAGGAGAGGTGGGTGAAGGTGTGCCCGGGAGTGTGGATCGCCCGCACCCGCATGCCGGGGGAGACCTTGACCACCTCGCCGTCGCGGATCGGGGTGCGCTCGAAGGAGACCTCGTCGTCGGCGTTGACGTAGTAGCCGGCGCCGGTCTCCTTCGCCAGCGCAAGACCGCCGGTGACGTAGTCGTTGTGGATGTGGGTCTCGAAGACGTGCGTGATGCGCACCCCTTCGTCGCGGGCAAGGTGCAGGACGCGGTCGATGTCTCGCTGCGGGTCGACGACGACCGCGACCTCACCGTCATGGGCCAGGTACGAGCGGTCGCCGAGGCTGGCGGTCTCGATCGTGCGGATGACAGGGGCGTTCACGCCTTCTCCTTATACCTATGGGGGTATCTGTTGCTGAACACGATACCCCCCGAGGTATAGGTGTCAACCCGCTGGAGTGCGCCTCCACGCAACAGCCCACGCGCGGACCGTGGTCCGTGCGTGGGCTGTGCCGTTCGTCTGAGGTTCCCCGGGGATCTGCGAAGGGGTGGGGCCGTTCGTCTGAGGTTCCCCGGGGATCTGCGAAGGGGTGGGGCCGTTCGTCTGAGGTTCCCCGGGGATCTGCGAAGGAGGGGGCCGGTCAGGAGTAGTCGTAGAAGCCTTTGCCGCTCTTGCGGCCGAGGTGGCCCGCGGACACCATGCGGCGCAGCAGGGCCGGAGGGGCGTGCAGGGGCTCCTTGTACTCGGCGTACATCGACTCCGCCGCCGAGAGGCAGGTGTCCAGCCCGATGAGGTCGGCCAGGGCCAGCGGGCCCTGCGGGTGGGCGGCGCCGAGCACCATGCCCTTGTCGATGTCCTCGGCGGTCGCGAAGCCGCCCTCGTACATCCGCACGGCGCTGAGGATGAAGGGGATGAGCAGGCTGTTGACGACGAAGCCGGCGCGGTCCTGGCAGACGATCGCCTCCTTGCCGAGCGTCCCCTCGACGTACTCGCGTGCGCGCTCGAGCGTGGCGTCGGCGGTGGTGAGAGCCGGGACGAGCTCGACCAGCCGGAGCACCGGGACCGGGTTGAAGAAGTGCACCCCCATCACCTGCTGCGGCCGGCTCGTCGCCCCCGCGATGTTGACGATCGGGATCGAGCTGGTGTTCGACGCGAGGATCGCCTCGGGGTCGGTGACCACCTCGTCGAGGCGGGCGAAGAGGTCGACCTTGGCCTGCTCGTCCTCGACGATGGCCTCGATGACGAGCTGCCGGTCGGCGAGCGAAGCGATCTCGGTGACGACCTGGACCCGCTCCAGCACGGCGGCGGCGTCGTCGATCTTGCCGCGTTCCTGCGCGCGGGTCAGCGACTTCTCCAGGCGCGCGCGCCCGGCCTTCGCCCGCTCGTCGTCGGACTCGACGACGATGACGTCGCTGCCGGCCTTCGCGCACACCTCGGCGATGCCCGCGCCCATGAGGCCGCACCCGATGATCCCGATCCTGCTGATGGTCTCGCTCATGCAGCGCACGGTAGTCGGCGCGGTGCGGCCACCCCGCCACGGGGTGCCCGGCAGGCGGTCAGCTCGTGGGCTTCACCGACAGGGGGCGGTTCGTCCGCAGGTCCTCGAAGAGGGCCTGCGCCCGGGCCTGGTCCCACTCCACGGCCGTGCCCGCGGCCGTCGGCAGGTTGGCGTTGGCCACCGGCACGACGACCGAGTCGCCGTCCCCCTTCGCCACGGTCCTCATCGCCAGGAAGGCGCGCGCGGTCTCGAGCATCGAGTCGTCCTCCCCGACGGTCAGGGCTCCGGCGGAGTCCGATCCGATCGAGTGGATCCGCCACGGCTGAGCCACGGTGCTCGGCGTCGCGACCTGGCCCATGAGCGCGCCGAGGAACTGACGCTGGCGCTTGGCGCGACCGATGTCGCCCTCGGGGTCGGAGTATCGGGCTCGCACGTACCCCAGGGCGTTCTTGCCGTCCAGGGTCTGGCAGCCCTTCTTGAGATTGATGTGCGCCTTGGGGTCGTCCATGTCGCGCGGGACGCAGATGTCGACCCCGCCGACCGCGTCGACGACCTGGGCGAAGCCGCCGAAGCCGATCTCCATGTACCCGTCGACGCGCAGCCCGGTGCTCTGCTCGACGGTCTGGCCGAGCAGCTTCGCACCCCCGATCGAGTAGGCGGCGTTGATCTTGTTCATCCCGTGCCCGGGGATCTCCACGTAGGAGTCGCGGGGGATCGACATGAGCACCGGCCGGTCACCGCCGGTGTGCAGCAGGATGATCGAGTCGGTGCGCTGGCCGCCGAGGTCGTGGCCGGTGCCGAGTCGTTCGCGCTCCTCGCGGGTCATGTCCTCGCGGGCGTCGCTGCCGACGAGCAGGACGTTGCGCCCCTCGCTCTGCGCCCGCTCACCCTCTGGGGTGGCGTCGACCCGCTCGACCTTGCCCCAGGCCGAGCTGACCGCCCACATCGTCGCGCCGCCCCAGAGCAGCACGAGGCAGAGTAGGGCGATCCCGAGGGTGCGAAGGGGGTTGCGCCGCCGCCGCGGTGGTCGCGCGGCGGTGCGGGGAGGGCCGGACGAACGCGGCGGGCGGGCCCGGCCCGACGGGGCGGGCTCGGCGCGTCGCCGTGGCGCAGACGAGGCCGCCGGCATCGCCCGGGTCCGCGGCGCGCCGTCGCCGCGAGCTCCGGAGGAGGACGCTCCGGCCCGCTCGGGGCGGGCCGGTCGGCGCGGCTGCTCGGGCCGCGCGCGCGAGCCCGTGGGGATGGCGCGAGCGGTCTCGTCCGCCGACCGGCCAGGGGCGGGTCGGCGCGTCGATGAGGGCCTGCGTTGCCCGTCGGGACGCGGCCGGGCGCCACGGGGCCGCTCCTCGCCGCGCCCGCGACGCACGTCGAAGGTCAGGGCGTCGTCGTCGTCCCGGCGAGAGCTCCGTCGTCGGTCGTCTGGCATGGCGACACACTAAGGGCGTCGGCTGAGGGTCACCGGCAGCAAAACTCCAGACCCCCATACTTGTCTTCGTGAGGAGTGCGACGACCGACCTGCCCGACGTCAGCGTGGTGATGCCGGTCCTCGACGAGGAGGCCCACCTGCGTGACTCGGTCCGCCAGGTGCTCGACCAGGACTACGACGGTGCCCTCGAGGTGGTGCTCGCGCTCGGGCCGAGCGCCGATCGCACGCACGAGGTCGCCGCCGAGCTGACGCGCAGCGACCCCCGGGTCCGCACCGTCGACAATCCGAGCGGCCGCACCCCCGACGGCCTCAACGCGGCGATCGCCGCGACCCGCGGCGAGGTCGTGGCGCGGGTGGACGCCCACGCCGAGATCCCTCGCGACTACCTGAGCACCGCGGTGCGGGTGCTCCAGGAGACCGGAGCCGACAACGTCGGCGGGGTCATGGACGCCCAGGGGCGTACCCCCTTCGAGCGGGCCGTCGCCGTGGCGATGAAGAGCCCTCTCGGTGTCGGCGGGTCCCGGTTCCACGTCGGCGGGGCCGCCGGCGAGGTCGACACGGTCTACCTCGGCGTCTTCCGCCGTGCGGCCCTGGAGTCCGTCGGCGGCTACGACCCGCACTTCGCGCGCGCGCAGGACTGGGAGATGAACCACCGCCTCCGGGGGGCCGGCGGGCGGGTCTGGTTCACCCCGGAGCTCGTCGTCACCTACCGCCCGCGCAGCTCGGCGGCCCGGCTCTTCGACCAGTACCTCAACTACGGCCGGTGGCGCAGGGTCGTCGCCCGTCGCCACCCGGGGACCGCGAACGCCCGCTACCTCGCTGCCCCCGCGATGGTGGCCGCGTCGACCGCCGCGGCGGTGATCGGCGTGCGGTGGCGCCCGGCGCTGGTGGTCCCGCTCGGGTACCTCGGCGCGGTCGTCGCCGGCGGCTGGTATATCTCCGCGGGGGAACCGGCGCGAGTGCGCGCGCGGGTCCCGGTGGTGCTCGCGACGATGCACTGGTCATGGGGGATCGGCTTCCTCACCAGCCCGGCCAGCCTGGCCCGGGCGGGCGAGCGTCCCTGAGCGAAGCGAAGGGGGGTGAGCTCACCCCCCTTCGCCCGGTTGCCTCAGCCCAGCTCGAAGGTGACGGGCACCCCGGTCCGCTCGCGCACCTCGTCCTCGGTGACGCCGGGGGAGAGCTCACGCACGACCACCCCGGGAACCTCGGTGCTGCCGTCGTGACCGCCACGGATGTCGAGGACCGCGAGGTCGGTGATGATCCGCTGGACCACGCCCTTGCCGGTCAGCGGCAGGGTGCAGTCAGGGACGATCTTGTGCGAGCCGTCCTTGGCGACGTGCTCCATGAGGACGATCACCTTGCGCGCCCCGTGGACGAGGTCCATCGCCCCGCCCATGCCCTTGACCATCTTGCCGGGGATCATCCAGTTCGCGATGTCGCCGTTGGCTGCGACCTGCATCGCGCCGAGGATCGCGGCGTCGACCTTGTTGCCGCGGATCATCGCGAACGACGTGGCGGAGTCGAAGATGCTCGCCCCCCTGCGCAGGGTGACCGTCTCCTTGCCAGCGTTGATGAGGTCGGGGTCGACCGCGTCCTCGCTCGGGTACGGGCCCACCCCGAGGATCCCGTTCTCGGACTGCAGCACGATCTCGACGTCGTCGGGCACGTAGTTGGGCACGAGCGTCGGCAGGCCGATCCCGAGGTTGACGTAGTCGCCGTCCTGCAGCTCGTCGGCGGCGCGGGCCGCCATCTCCTCACGGGTGAGCGCCATCTCAGGCCTCCTTGGTCTCGGTCGGGGTGACGGTGCGCTTCTCGACGCGCTTGTCCGCGGCCTGCTCGTCGGTGAGCTCCACGACCCGGGTGACGTAGATGCCGGGCAGGTGGATCTCGTCGGGGTCGAGCTCGCCGGGCTCGACGAGCTCCTCGACCTCGGCGATCGTCACCCGACCGGCCATCGCGCACAACGGGTTGAAGTTGCGCGAGGTGGTGCGGAAGACGAGGTTGCCGTGCCGGTCCCCCTTCCACGCCCGGACCAGGGCGAAGTCGGTGCTGATCGCCTCCTCGAGGACGAACTCGTGCTCGGCGCTCACCGCATCGCCGTCGGGGCCGACCTCGGTGACCTCGAAGGTCCGGGTCTCCTTGGGCGGTGAGGCCAGGGCGACCTCGCCGTTGGCGTCGTAGCGCCAGGGAAGCCCGCCGTCGGCGATCTGGGTGCCGACGCCGGTCCGGGTGTAGAAGGCGGCGATGCCGGAGCCGCCCGCGCGGAGCTTCTCGGCCAGGGTGCCCTGGGGGGTGAGCTCCACCTCGAGCTCGCCGGAGAGGTACTGGCGGGCGAACTCCTTGTTCTCACCGACGTACGAGGACTGCATCCGCGCGATCTGCCCGCCCCCGAGGAGCTGGCCGAGGCCCCAGTCGTCGACCCCGCAGTTGTTGCTCACGCAGCGCAGCCCGCTCACCCCCGACTGCTTCAGCTCGGCGATGAGCACGCTCGGGATGCCGCAGAGCCCGAACCCGCCCACGGCCAGGGATGCGCCGTCACCGATGTCGGCGACGGCCTCGGCTGCGGTGGAGACGACCTTGTCCATGCGCGCAGCGTAACGGCGAGCGTGAGCCGGGACACATCGAGTGAGGAGCCGAGCCCCTGGTCCGCCCCCGCTGGACGCTCCGCAGCTTCCTGGATGCGCGCTGGAAGGAACAACAGGGACGTAATTAGTCCGCTGGGTCTGGCGTGCCTCATGTGACGTGTGGAAACTGTGAGGACGGTGATCCTGCAGTGACGAAAGTGACTGCAGGCGTCGCCGCGCGCCGGCTGCCCCCGGGCCGTCGCATCTACGTGCCACCTATAAGGAGACGGTGTGTCTCGATCCGTTCGGGTCTTCTCTGCCCTGCTCGCCCCCGCCGTGACCGTGCCCGTGCTGGCCCAGGCCGGCTCCGCCGTCGACGTCCCGGCCCCGCCGAGCAACCCCGGCCTGCCCGGCGCGCTCGACATCGCGTCGTCGTACCACCCGCAGACCGTCTGCGACCCCGCCGCCAAGCCCGGGGTGACGGCCTTCGCGAGGCTCATGTCACGCCACTACGCGGAGCCGAACTACGGCATCAGCCGGAACTGCAACTCGGGCCTCACCGAGCACTCCGAGGGCCGCGCGCTGGACTGGATGCTCGACATCAACAATGCGCAGGAGCGCGCGGTCGCGAACTCCGTGGTGGCCTGGCTCGTCGCCCCCGACAGCCAGGGTCGCCCGGGCGCGATGGCGCGCCGCTTCGGCATCATGTACATCATCTGGAACCGCCAGATCTGGGGCGCGTACAGCATGGACAAGGGGTGGCGGGCGTACAGCGGAGCGAGCCCGCACACCGACCACATCCACTTCAGCTTCAGCTGGGACGGTGCCCTGCAGAAGACGTCCTGGTGGACCGGGAAGGCGTTGACCTCGGAGACCACGTCGCCTGGGTCGGGCGCGGGGCCGATCACCGTCCCCACGAGCTACACGACGCTGCAGCAGGGCGACCACGGCACCGACGTCATGCTCGTCCAGCGGGCCGTCGGGGTGTCCGCTGACGGGGTCTTCGGTCCGGCGACGGCGGCGGCGGTGCGGGCCTGGCAGTCCCGCCACGGACTTCCCGCAAGTGGGACGGTGACCGCGGCGATGTGGGACAAGCTCATCGCGCAGGGCAAGGCGCCCTCACGAGACACCTCCACGACGACTCCGGACGCTCCGAGCGGCGTGCTCGCGGACTACTTCTCGCAGACCCTGCGCCTCGGCTCGACCGGAGCGGCGGTCGAGGCGCTGCAAAAGGCGCTGGGGATCACGGTCGACGGGGTCTTCGGCGAGCAGACCGCGGCGGCGGTCTCGGCCTTCCAGAAGAGCAAGAAGCTCGGCATCGACGGTGTCGTCGGACCGAACACCTGGCGCGCCCTCGACGGCTCCGTCGTGGCCGACAAGGACAAGGACACGGCCGACAAGGACAAGGACAAGGACGACAAGGGCAAGGACTCCGACTCGGGGTCGGGTGCTGATCTGGGGCGGTGGTCCTCGACGGTGCTGGCGCAGGGTGCGCGCAGCGAGGCGGTCCGGGCGGTGCAGAAGGCGCTGGGGATCGAGGTCGACGGGGTCTTCGGGTCGGGGACGGCTGCTGCGGTGCGGGCCTTCCAGGAGGAGAAGAAGCTGTGGGTCGACGGTGTCGTCGGGCCGAGCACGTGGAAGGCGCTGTCCGGGTCCGCTGGCTCCAGCGGGAGCGGTTCGAGCGACAAGGACAAGGACGACAAGGGCAAGGACTCCGACTCGGGGTCGGGTGCTGATCTGGGGCGGTGGTCCTCGACGGTGCTGGCGCAGGGTGCGCGCAGCGAGGCGGTCCGGGCGGTGCAGAAGGCGCTGGGGATCGAGGTCGACGGGGTCTTCGGGTCGGGGACGGCTGCTGCGGTGCGGGCCTTCCAGGAGGAGAAGAAGCTGTGGGTCGACGGTGTCGTCGGGCCGAGCACGTGGAAGGCGCTGTCCGGGTCCGCTGGCTCCAGCGGGAGCGGTTCGAGCGACAAGGACAAGTACGAGAAGGACAAGGACGCCGGCTCGGGGTCTGGTGCTGATCTGGGGCGGTGGTCCTCGACGGTGCTGGCGCAGGGTGCGCGCAGCGAGGCGGTCCGGGCGGTGCAGAAGGCGCTGGGGATCGAGGTCGACGGGGTCTTCGGGTCCAAGACGGCTGCTGCGGTGCGGGCCTTCCAGGAGGAGAAGAAGCTGTGGGTCGACGGTGTCGTCGGGCCGAGCACATGGAAGGCGCTGTCCGGGTCCGCTGGCTCGAGCACGGCTGCCAGTCGATCGGCCGGCCGCACGGGGGCGCCGGGCGTGTCCACGGTGTCCAGCACGACCGATCTCTCGCGGTGGAAGTCCACGGTCCTGGCGAAGGGTTCTCGCGGAGCCTCGGTGAAGGCGCTGCAGCGCGCGCTCGGCGGGCTGGCCGTCGACGGGGTCTACGGTTCCGCGACCGAGCAGGCGGTCAAGCGGTTCCAGCAGATGCACGACCTCAAGGTGACCGGCGTCGCCGACGAGCGCACCTGGGACGAGCTCGAGAGCGCCGCTCACCCGCTGCTTGCCTACCGGAGCACGGTGCTGCGCGAGGGCTCGACCGGACCGGCCGTGCGGATGCTGCAGCGGTCGCTGGGCATCACCGCCGACGGGGTCTTCGGTCCCGCGACGCAGAGCGCGGTCCGCGCCCTCCAGCAGCGTCACCACCTGTCCCGCAACGGCGTGGTCGGGTCGTTGACCTGGCAGGCCCTCGAGCGCGACCAGGTCAAGCGCGCGGGCTGACGCCCGGTACCGCGGCGAAGGGGGACCGGACGCTAGAGCCTGGCGTCCACCCCTTCGCTGCGGGCGCGGCCGGACCGGACCTGCGGGTCGGTCTCACCGAGGTGGACGACGACCGAGCCGGACACCGACCAGGTCGCGACGACGGCGGTGAGCAGATCGTGGGTCGAGGCGGGGGCGAGGTCGAGCCGCGCCCCCCGGTGCAACCCTGGCCACTGCTGGGAGCTGACCGTCACCAGGTCGAGGTAGCGGGCCGCCAGGCGCGGTGAGACCAGGGCCTCGTGGTCGTCATCGGGGGTCTCCCACGGGTCGAGGTGGTCGCCGTATCCCGACAGCTCCGCAGCCTCATCGACCACACCCGGGGCAAGGGCGATGTCGGCCGTACGAGCCAGCGATGCGCGGGTGAGGTAGACCACGGCGGCGCCGGCGTCCGCCGGTGGCTGGTCGTCGGTGACGATGAGGTCGACGTCGTCGGCATCGGCGGAGCCGTCGACGAGGAGGGTGGCCCCGATGCGCCACACGCCGAGCGCCCAGTAGACCGAGCGCCAGTGGGGGGCGGCCCGCAGCGCGACCCGGCTGCCGGGGCCGATGTCCCACTCCTCCTGCAGGGCGTTGCCGACCTTCGCGACCCACTTGTCCAGCACGGCGGCCGACAGCTCGACCCGCTCGCCGGCCGTCGGTCCGGGCAGGTCGTCGTAGCAGGTGATCCTCGGGCGGCCCGGGTCGGCCGAGAGGAGCGAAGGGAGGAGCTCGGCGGGAGTGGTCGTCGTCACGGGTCCACGGTGCCACGGACGGTCCGACGGCCCGGCACGGATACCGTGTCGCCGTGACCTCCCCGCTCGTGACCCCTGGCGATGGGGGCGACGTCGATGGCGGTGCCTCGCGGTCGGGCGCGGTGCTGACCCGCACGGTGCTCGTCGGCGCCCTGTGGCTCGTCGTCGTCGGCTTCGCGGGCTCGGTGGTCGCCCTCCTCGGGGCCTGGACCCCGGTCGTCGGGTGGGTCCTCGCGCTGGTGGCCCTCGCCCTGGCGGTCCGGCTCACCCGTCGCCTGCCCCACGTGCCGATAACCCGCGGGTCAGCCGCGATGCTCGTCCTGGCGGTGCTCGCCGTCACCGTCTGGACGGCCCTCACAAGCAGCGAGCAGGTGCTGCCCAGACGCGACTCGGCGAGCTACTTCCAGGCCACGGTCCAGCTGGCCCAGACCGGCCAGCGTCCTGTCCCGGTCGATCCGAGCGAGGTCGGCGGGTCGCAGACGCTGGAGGTGGGCGGCCTCACCCTCGAGTCGCCGGCCTTCTACGAGATCGGGTCGAGCGAGGACCCGTCCGTGCAGCCTCAGTTCATGCCCGGCCCGGCCCTGGTGTACTCCCTGCCCTGGTGGCTGGGCGGGGCGCGAGCGGCGATGGTCGCCCCGGCTCTGGTCGGGGGATTGGCGCTGCTCGGCCTCGGTCTGCTCGTCGCCGCGGCCGTCGGTCGGTGGTGGGCGGCGCCGGCCGTGGTGCTCATCGGCGCGTGCTTCCCCTGGTTGCACACCGCGCGCAGCACCTACTCCGAGCCGCTTGCCGGTCTCACCCTGGCCGGGGGCCTCCTCGCCCTGGCTCTCGCGACCGCGCGGTCGGAGCACCGGAGGGCCGCAGTGGCCGTCTCGGAGCTCGCCGAGCGGAGATCGCGGGCAGCCCGCACTGCGCTGCTCGCCGGTGTGCTCGTCGGCGGCACCACCATCGTGCGCATCGACGCACTGCGCGAGACCATGCTGCTCGTACCGGTCGCGGCGCTGCTCCTCGCCCGCGGTCGTAGCTGGGGGCGGGAGCTCATCGTCGCGGCCGGGGCGTCCACCGCTGTCGGCTTCGCCGTGGCCGGGGTGATGAGCTGGCGCTACCTCGGCGAGATCGCCGGCTCGCTCGTCCCGCTCGTCGGTCTGGTCCTGCTCATGTCGCTCCTGTGCTGGTGGCTCCTGCGACGCGCCCAGGGCGGGTGGCGCCTGCCCGATCGACTCTCCAGGGCCCTGCCGGTGGGCCTGGCCGTCTCCGTCCTCGCGGTCGGAGCGGTGCTGGCGGCCCGGCCGCTCTTCATGACGGTCCGGCAGGACCCGCGCGACCCCGGCGCGATGTACGTCGCACGGATGCAGGCGGAGCAGGGCCTGCCGGTCGACGGAGGTCGCACCTACGCCGAGCACTCGGTGGAGTGGCTGTCCTGGTGGGTCGGCGTCGTGCCGTTGGTGGTGGCGATCGTCGGCCTGGCCGTCCTCGCGTACCGCCTGGGTCGGGTGTGGACGAGCGGTGCGGCGACGGCGATCCCGGTCTGGGCCGCGCCGTTGCTCGTCGCCACCGGGTCGAGCCTGCTGACGCTGTGGCGTCCCGGGATCACCCCGGACCACCCGTGGGCCGACCGTCGGCTGCTCATCGTGCTCCCGCTCGTCCTCGTGCTCGTCGTCGCCGCTGCGGCCTGGCTCTGGCGCGAACGCACCCGCACCCCGGCGGGCAGGGTCCAGGCGGGCCTGGCGGTGCTCGCCGTCATCACCTTCGCCGCCGCCGGGGTCGGTGAGTCGACCTGGCCCCACCGGGCGGAGCGGGTCGAGGTGGGGAGCCTGGCTGCCGTCGACGAGTACTGCGAGGAGATCGAGCGCCGAGACGCCACCCTGGTGGTGGCCGTGGACGACTGGGCGCTCAACCAGTGGCCTCAGGTCACCCGCGGCATGTGCGGGGTGCCGGCGCTGGCCGTCGAGGGGTCGCTGCGGGAGCGTCCCGACAAGCTGCGCGCAGCCCTGGACGAGCTGGCGGGCCGGGTGCGCGCCGACGGTGGGTCGGTGCTGCTCGTCGCCGCCCGGGGGCAGTCCTCCCTCGACGTCGTCGACGCGGAGGCCATCGACCTCGCGGTCGACGTCACGGTGTCCGAGGACATGCGCATCCTCACCGAGCGTCCCGATGGCACCACCGAGCTGGCGATCCAGGTCTGGACCGGTCTGGTCCCGGCGCGCTGAGGCCGCAGCGGATGCGGCCGGCCGCGCTCACGGGGGATACCCTCACTCACGAGATGAGCGAGCCCACCCAGCCCCCGCACCAGGCGACCGGTTCACCCGGGACGCCGCAGCCGACGACGGGATCGGTCACGCCCCGGGAGGAGTACCCGGTGACGTCTGCGGTGGGCGGTGACCGCCGCCACCGTCACCCGGCGGTGGAGCACGTCGGCGTCCGGGAGCCGATCGACCGCAGACCGGGCGACCCACAGGTGACCATCGTGCTCCCCTGCTACAACGAGGGGGAGCACGTCCTCCTCGAGCTCGAGCGGATCAGCGCGGTGATGGACGACAGCGAGTTCGAGTACGAGCTGCTGTGCATCGACGACGCCTCCACCGACGACACCCTGGCGGTGCTGACCAGCGCCGCTGCGACCTACCCGCAGATGCGCATCCTCGCCTTCCGCCGCAACGGCGGGTCGGGGACGGCGCGGCGTATCGGCACCCAGGAGGCGCGCGGCGAGATCGTCGTGTGGACCGACGCCGACATGACCTACGAGAACGAGCGCATCCCCGAGCTGGTGCGCACGCTCGTCGAGGACGACTCCTATGACCAGGTCGTGGGCGCGCGGACCACCGAGCAGGGCACGCACAAGTGGGCGCGGGTGCCCGCCAAGTTCGTCATCCGCAAGATCGCCGAGTGGTTGAGCCGTCAGCGCATCCCGGACCTGAACTCCGGGCTGCGAGCCTTCCGCCGCTCGGTCTCGCTCCCGTACCTCCGGCTGCTGCCACCGGGGTTCTCCTGCGTCACGACGATCACGCTGGCCTTCCTGATGAACCAGCACGACATCAAGTACGTCGAGACCGAGTACTTCAAGCGTGCGGGCAAGAGCAAGTTCAAGTTCTTCGGCGACGCGTACCGGTACATCCTCCAGGTGCTGCGCATGGTGATGTACTTCGACCCGCTACGGGTCCTCATGCCCCCGGCGTTGTGGCTGGTCCTCATCGGTGCGGTGAAGTTCGTCGTCGACATGGTGCGCCACCCCTTCTACTTCCCGGCCAGCACCATCTTGCTCATCGTCAGCGGGATCCTCATCGGCTCGTTGGCGCTGATGGCGGACCTGCTCGTGCGCTCGCGCGACTCGTCCTAGGCGCGATGAGTCAGCAGGCCCTGCGGGTCGCCGTCGTCGGCCCGACGCATCCGTACAAGGGTGGTGTGGCGAGCCACACCACCACCCTGGCCCACGAGCTCGCCGCGGCGGGCCACGACGTGCGGCTCGTCTCGTGGACCCATCTCTACCCGAGCCTGCTCTACCCGGGGGAGCAGTCCGTGCCGGGTGGAGGCCCCGACGTCGAGCCCTTCCCGGGCACCGAGCACCGGCTCTCCTGGGCTCGACCGGACACCCTGGTGCGGGCCGGGCGTGAGCTGCAGGGGGCCGACGTCATCGTCGTCGTCCACGTGATCCCACCCGTGGTGCCTCTGCACCTGCTCCTCCTGCGCGCCGCGGGGGCGGGGCGCACGTCCAGCACCGGGCACGGCCCGCGCAGCGTCGTCATCGCCCACAACGTGCTGCCGCACGAGCCGCATCCCGGTGACTCGCGGCTGATGCGCGCGTTCTTCCGTCGGGTCGACGCCGTCATCGTGCACTCCGCAGACCAGGCCCGTCTGGCCCGTGAGCTCGACGCCGCACACGTCGTCGTCACCGACCTGCCCGCCCACCTGCCCGGCGGGGCACCGGTCCGGCGCGAGCGCCATGAGGGTCCGGCCCGGCTGCTCGCGCTGGGGCTGGTGCGCGGCTACAAGGGCATCGACGTGCTCATGCGGGCGATGACCAATGTCCCGGAGGTGTCGTTGACCGTCGCCGGGGAGATGTGGGGTGACGCCGGCACGACGATCCGTGAGCTGGCGGCCGACCCCCGCCTGCGAGACCGCGTCGAGATCCATCCGGGCTACGTCCCGGCCGAGCGGATCGCCGAGCTGCTCGCCCGGCACGACGTCCTTGCTCTCACCTACCGCAGCGCCACCGCCTCGCAGAACGTCCTCCTGGCGCACCGGCACGGTCTGCCCGTCCTCGCCTCGCGTGTCGGCACCTTCGCCGACCAGGTGCGCGACGGGGTCGACGGTCTGCTCGTCCCCCCGGGGGACGAGGACGCGATCGAGGCGGCCCTGCGCACGCTGGCCGATCCCGGCGCGGTCGAGCGGCTGCGCGCGGGTGTCCGGGAGCCAGACCTCAGCGGCCCCTGGGCGCGGTACGTCGGCACCCTCGAGGCGGTCGCCGACCACGGAGCCGTCGCGGTCCCCCAGCCCGGCGAAGGGGTGACCACCTCACCGTCGAGCCTGGGGAGGCGCGCGGCGCGCGCGGTGAAGGATCTCGGCCGGGCCTCGGTTCGCCGCAGGGTCCCGGTGCTCGAGCTGACGCCGAGGGACTTCCCCGACTGGGTGCGCCCGACCGATGTCCTCGCCGCGGACGAGCAGGCGACCCGCGCCCGCGACCTCGCCCGGCGTCTCGACCTGCCAGGGCGCCCGGATCCGGTCGCGGCCTGGGCGGCGCTGGGGGCGTTGGAGACGTTGGTCGCCGTGCACGGCGACCGGCGCCGCTCCGCCACGGTCCTCGACCTCTCCGGCCCGGGATCCCCCTTCGCCCGCTGGGCTCGGACGCTGGGGTACGCGCCGGTCGAGGTCGAGCACGCAGGGTCGCGCTCCAGCATCGACGTCGTCGACCTGGACACCGCCAGCCTCGACGTCATCGTGGCCCTGCACCCAGGGGGTGCCGACGGCTCCGACCTCGACGAGATCGTCACCCAGGCCTCCTGGGCGTTGCGCTCACGTGGCGTCCTGTCGCTGACCGTCGCGGTCGGTGGCGACCACGCGGACTCCGTCAGTCCCGCGGACCTGCGCGCGGTGCTCGCCCGGTCGGACAACGCCGGACTGGCCCTCGTCGGTGACCTGGACGGAGACATCACCGAGCAGATCCGGCACGCGGCCGATGCGACGGCCGCCGACCGGGAGTCCAGCGACGCCTACGCCGTGGTCCGACTGACGTTGCGACGCCGATGACCTCCGCTCGGCCGTCAAGGTCGGCGGAGCGCTCCCCGCGCAAACGGCTGATGGACGCGGTCCGCATGGCCTTCCTCGTCCTCGTGACCCTTGCGGTGGCGTGGGCGCTGATTCGCAACTGGGACGAGGTGTCCGGCTCCTTCCGCCAGATCGGTGTGGGGACCCTCGCCCTGGCGCTGCTGCTCGCGATGATCTCCCCGGTCCTCACGGTCCTCGGGTGGCGGGTCCTCCTGGCCGACCTCGGATCCAGGCTGCACCTTGCCCCCGCGTCCGGAGTGTTCTTCGTCGGCCAGCTGGGCAAGTACCTCCCCGGGTCGGTGTGGTCGGTCGTGGTCCAGGCCGACATGGCGCACAAGCTCGGCATTCCCCGGCGGCGGACCGCCGTCGTCGGCCTGATCACCATCGCCCTGTCAGCCCTCTGCGGGATGGTTGCCGGGCTGCCGGCGCTGCCCGCCCTGGTCACCCGAGGGGAGGCGCAGCTGCCCGGGTGGTTCCTCGCCGCGGTGATCGGGGGGCTGCTCCTCGCGCTCTGGCCACCAGTGCTCAACCGCGCGATCCGGCTGCTCTTCCGGATGCTGCGCCGTGAACCGCTCGGGCAGGACCTCACGCTGCCGGCGATCGGTCTCTCGACGCTGTGGTTCACCCTCTCCTGGCTCGCCGGGGGCGCCTCGGTCTGGGTCCTGGCCCAGTCGGTGGCCGACGCCGACGCCGACGCGGCCCACCTGGTCCTGATCAGCGTGAGCGGGTATCTCCTCGCGGCGGGCATCGGCATGTTCACCGTCATCATGCCGGCCGGGGTCGGCGTGCGCGACGGGGTGATGATCGTCCTGCTCGCGACGGCGATGCCGTTCGCCGCGGCGACCGCAGTGGTCGTCGTCGCGCGCTTCTACACCGTCGTCGCCGATGTCGCCTGGGCCGCGATCGGATGGCTCTGGGCACGAGCACATCACCTGCTGCCAGAACGTACAGTTGACCCTCATGGCTAGGACACCGCCTCACCCCGCCGGCCGCGAGCCCCAGGTGGCCGCTCCTCCCGGCGGCGCCGCGCTGGCCGCGGCGAAACGGATCGCGGAACGAGTGCTCTGGGGACGGGTCGCGGCCCAGCGCCGGCTCGAGGCGGGCAAGGGCGTCGGCGGCGGCCGGCCGGCACCGACAGCCGTGCCCCCGACCGCGGTCCTGCAGGACACTGCGACGTGGCGCGCGGCGGTGGCCGAGGCCAAGCGCCTGCGGCTCCCGCTGCACCGGGACCTGCCGAAGAACTGGGACGCCCTCGGTGCGGTCGGGGCGGTGCTCTCGCTCGCAGACGACGGCTCACGCACGGCCAAGGTCATGGATGCCGGCAGCGCCCGGTACTCGCCGGTGCTGCCCTGGCTGCGGCTCTACGGGCTCGGCTCGCTCCCAGGGTCGTTGCTCGGCATCAACCTCGAGTTCGGTCGAGTGGTGACGCGGGACGGTGTCGTCTTCCGCCACGGCGACGTCACTGACACCGGCCTGCCAGACGCCCACCTCGACGCCATCACCTGCATGTCGGTGATCGAGCACGGGGTCCCGCTCGAAGCCTTCGTGCGCGAGTCGGCGCGCATCCTGCGCCCCGGGGGGGTCCTCGTCGTCTCGACCGACTACGACGAGTCGCCCCCGGACACGACCGGCAAGCAGATCTACGGCTCGCCGGTGCACATCTTCTCGCCGTCCGAGGTCGGCGAGCTCGTCACCCTGGCCGATCGCTACGAGCTCGATCTCGTCGGCGAGCTCGACGACGCGGCGCTGCGCCACCCCGAGCGCCCGGTGCACTGGAAGCGGGTCGACCTCGACTACACCTTCATCCTGCTCACCTTCCGCAAGAGGTGACGTGGAGCTCACCCGTCGGCACCAGCCGGCCGGCCTGAGCGACCCGGTCGACCTCGACCGCGTACTGGGCCCGTTCCGCCGCGGCGCCGGCGACCCGACCTCTGCTCGCCGACCCGACGGATGGTGGCTGGCCTGGACCACGCCGTCAGGCCCGGTCACGGCCCGCCTTGCCTCCCGCCAGCAGGTCGAGGCGAGCGCGTGGGGGCCTGGCGCCGAGTGGTTCCTCGAGGCTCTGCCCGACCTCCTTGGTGGGCGGGACGACCCAGCCGGGTTCACCCCTTCGCACGACCTCGTCGCCCGCGCCTGGCCGTCCTGGTCGGGGTACCGCGTCCCCGCCTCACGCCTGGTCCTCCAGGCGCTCGTGTGTGCTGCGCTGGAGCAGCGGGTGACCGGGCGCGAGGCCTTCGCGTCCTACCGGCAGCTGGTCCGACGCTACGGGTGCCCGGCACCCGGGCCGGGCGAGCGCCTCGGGCTGGTCTGCCCACCCGACGCCCGCGGCTGGGCTCTCGTCCCGTCGTGGGCGTGGCTGCGCGCCGGGGTCGACTCGGCCCGCAGCCGGGTCGTGGTCACGGTGGCGCGGGCCGCCGGGCGGGTCGAGGAGTGCGCCGACCTCGCTCCCGTCGACGCCCGCCGACGGCTACGGGCACTGCCTGGTGTCGGGGTGTGGACGGCGGCGGAGGTGGCGCAGCGGGCGCTCGGCGACGCCGACGCGGTGAGCTTCGGCGACTACCACCTCGCCCGGAACGTCACCCTGGCGCTCACCGGAGAGATCGGCGACGACGACGACCTCGCGCGGCTGCTCGTGCCCTACGCCGGTCACCGGCACCGGGCGTGCCGCATCGTCACGGCCGCCGGCGGCCAGGTTCCCCGGCGCGGTCCGCGGCGCACGCTCCCGACGCACCTGCCGACGCGCTTCTAGCGGGGGTCGGCGCTCAGGGTCGCGCCCCGAGGGCCTCCACGGCCGCTCGGGCCACCTCCCTCGGATCGGCGGAGGTAGCCCGGACCGACCGCAGCGACGGGGGGAGATCGTCGGCGTCCTCGCTCGTGACCCAGACGTCCGCGATGTCCCGGTAGAGGCGGGCGGCGCCAGCGGGGCCGTCGGGCAGATCCGCCACGGAGAGCCCGGGCGTGGGGCCGAGCAGCTCCGGACCGAGCACGACGACCGGTGCGCCGGTCCCGCGCAGCGCATCGCGGACACCCGGCACGCCGAGGACGGCACCCAGGTCGAGCAACGGGTCGGCGGGGGCCAGCACGACCGCGTCCGCCCCGCGGATGCTGTCCAGCACCCCCGGCGCGGGCGCGGCCTGGTCCAGGCCGGCGACGACCACTCGTGCCGGCTCGGGTCGCTGGCCGAGTCGTTCGCGCCACTCCCTCAGGTGCACCGCGGCCTGGGGGGCGTCCCCGTCGCCGCTGTCGAGGACCACGTGCGTCTCGACCGGGCTCTCGGTCGCGGGGAGCAGCCGCACCGTCGCAGGCACGCCAGCGCCGTGGGCGAGCCGGGCGAGCACCTCGCTCGGCGGGACCGAGCGGGCGAGCCAGGTGCTGCGGGCGAGGTGCACCCCGACCCGGGAGTCCGGCAGGTCGACCCAGCTCGTCAGGTCCAGCTGGGCGAGGGTTCCGTCCACGCTCGCCCCGTGCGGGCCCGCGCGTCCCACGAGGGAGTCGATGACCGTGTCGGCCGTCGGCGAGATCCGCAACCCCAGATGGGTCAGCTCGTCGCCCGTGCCGACGACCACCGTCGGCTCGAGCACGTCGGGCTCGTGGACCAGGGCGGTGACGAAGGGGGCGCAGCGGTGTCCTGCGGCGAGCACGGTGAGGCGCATCGGGCCAGTCTCGCAGGCGCGAGCGGGCGACCGTTCGCCGCTTCCGGCTTGACGGATCGCGGATCACACGCGTGTAATTCCGGTGATGTCTCTCCCGCCTCGTGCGGGGTGAACAGGCATCAGAGGCGCGAGAGATCGCGCGGGTCGAGTGCGAGACATCGAGGAGGGTCAATGCACGACCTGATCAAGCTCACCCCGGTCGGGGATGACGAAGAAGAGCTCTCGTGGCAGGAGCGCTCGCTGTGCGCCCAGACCGATCCGGAGGCGTTCTTCCCGGAGAAGGGCGGGTCGACGCGCGAGGCGAAGAAGGTCTGCGTGGGCTGCGAGGTCCGGCAGGAATGCCTCGAGTACGCCCTCGCGAACGACGAGCGCTTCGGTATCTGGGGGGGTCTGTCCGAGCGCGAGCGACGCAAGCTGAAGAAGCGCGCCGTCTGACCAGTTCTTCGTGAGCCCCGCCCCGACGGACCTGGCGACCTCGCGCCCTTCGTCCTCACCATCGCGCCGTGCGGCCGAGACCTCGCCGGTGGTGTCCGCGATCCTCCTCGCGCGGACCCGACCCGGGACCGAGCTCGCCGTAGCCGCGCTCGCCGCGCAGGTCGAGCCGCCCGAGCGCCTCGTCGTCGTCGACGTCTCCGAGCAGGGCCTCGACGAGCTCGACGAGCTCTACCGGCCCGCGGTCGCGGCGGGGATCTCCGTCCAGAGCTCCCGGGGCAGCGGCTCGGCCGATCCGCGGCGAAGCCTTCAAGCGGTGGTCGAGGACCTGCGTGAGCACACGGGTCGGCGCGACCTCCTCTGGTTCCTCAGCTCGCGGTGCGTGCCCGAGCCCGAGGCGCTGCGCGAGCTGCTGGCGGTGATGGGGCGCGGCGTGGCGATGGCGACGCCCAAGCTCGTCGACGTCGAGGACCGCGCCGTCCTCGTCCGCCAGGGCCTGCAGGTGACCCGGGCCGGCGTACTCGTGCCGACCCCGCAGCTCGGCGAGCGTGACCAAGGGCAGCACGACGGCATGGTCGACGCCGTCGCCGGTCCGCTCGAGGGTCTGCTCGTGGACCGTGACTCCTACCTCGCCCTGGGCGGGCACGACCTGCGCCTCGGCGACCTCGGAGCCGACCTCGACCTCGGGTGGCGTGCCCAGCGGACGGGCCGCCGAGTGGTCGTCGCCCCTCGGGCTCGGATCGGGGTGGCGCCCTCGCCCGACGAGGTCCGCCCCGGGCTCGCTCACCGCGCCCAGGCGCGTCGCACGGCGCTCGCACGAGGCCCCTGGTGGGCCTACCCCTTCCGAGCGGTCGGCGGGGCGGTCCTCGGGCTCCTCGCCGCGCTGTCGTTGCTGCTGCTCAAGCGCCCCCGGGAGAGTCGGGAGCGGCTCGCCCTCGTCCGCGGGTCGCTGGACCCGCGCACGGTCCGCTCCCTTCGCCACCGAGGTGGCACGGCGCTGGTCGACCGCGCGGACCTGGACTCCCTCTTCGTGACCCGCGGCGCGGCGTGGCAGCGCTCCTTCGACGACCTGCGCGGGCACGACTCACGCAGCGCAGTGGGAGCACGCGAGCTCGAGCCCGACCGAGCCTCGGCCCTGCTCAGCCCCGTGCCCTACCTCGTGATCGCTGCCGTGGGGATGGCGGCCTGGGCGGGCCGGAACATCACCGGCGAGCTACGTCACCGCTTCGACGCCGGGCTGGTCGGTGGCGAGCTGCTCGGGGGGCGGGCGACGTCGACGTCGCTGCTCGCGATGTGGCGCGACGCATGGAACGGCGGCGGGGTCGGCGCCGCCACCGAGCGCAGCCCGGCCTATCTGATCCTCGCGGGGCTGACCTGGCTCGTCGAGCACGTGCCCGGACTCGGTCGGCTCGACTCGCCGGCCGGGGTAGCGCTGGCCATGGTGGTCCTGTGCGCCCTTCCCCTGGCCGCGGTCGTCGCCTACCGCGCCGCACGCGTGGTCACCGGGTCGCGATGGGTGCGCTTCGTGCTCGCCCTGGGGTGGGTCTCGACACCGGTCGCGGCCGCGGCGGCGGGCCAGGGCCGGGTCGGGCCGCTCGTCGCGCTCATCCTGCTGCCGCGCATCGGCGCGGGGCTGGCCCGGGCGTGCCGGGCGTCGGGCACCTTCAGCGACAGCGTCCGCACCGCCCTCTGGGCGGCGGTCCTCGCCTCCTTGATGCCGATGCTGGCTGTTCCGGTGCTGCTCGTCGGGCTCGGTCTGCTGCTCCTCGGCTCGGCCCCACGACGGCTCCGCGGCGCGGCGCTGCTCCTTCTCCCGCCGATCCTCGTCGGGCCCTGGCTGCTCACCCTGCGCGACGACCCGGCCCGGCTGCTCACCGGATGGGGTGCCCTGCGGGTCGGCGAGAGCCCGCAGGCATGGCGGCTCGCGGCAGCGGCGCCCGGTGGACCGGGCGAGATCCCGCTCTACTGGTACCTGCCGGTCGCGGTGCTCGCCGTGCTCGGTCTGCTCTGGGCGAGGCGCCCGCTGGCGTGGGGTGCGGGACTTGCCGTCCTCGTGGGGACCGCTATGGCCGTCGGGTCCCCCTTCGTCGGCCTCGGGGAGGTCCCTCCCGGTGCGCCCGAGGCCGGGATGCCGATGCACCCGTGGCCGGGCCTGGGCGGGCTTGTCCTCGCGCTCGGGGTGCTCACCCTCGCCGGGCTGAGCGTCTCAGCGTGGCCGGCCGCGAGGTCGCGGATCTGGTCGGTGGTTCGCACCGTCCCGTCGCTGGTCCTCGCGGTCGGGGTCGCGGCGTCGGTGGTCCTCGTCGCGCAGCAGAGCTTCGGCGAGGAGCTGACGACCTGGCGCGAGCCGCGACCGCAGGTGGCCGTCGCGGACGCCGAGAGCCTGCGGTCGGGGCGCTCGCTCGTCCTCGACAGCCGTCCCGGCGAGATCTCCTACCAGCTCGTGGGTCGCGAGCCGTCCGACCTCGTCCGCGACCTGCCCACCGCGCCGTCGGACGAAGGGGTAGCACAGATCGTCGCGGCGCTGCTCGGCGTGGGGCCCGAGCTCGACCAGCCCGTGGACCAGGCGCTCGGAGCGTGGGGGGTCGGCTACGTCGTCGCCCAGGAGCCCACGGCCGAGGACGCGGCTGCCCTTGACGCGGCGCCGGGGTTGCGGCGCCTGGGCGCCAGCGCCGGCAACGTGACCTGGGCGGTCCGTCCCACGGCGGCGCAGGACTCGACACCTTCTCGCGCCCGGCTCGTCGGAGAGGACGGTGAGGTCTTCCTCGCCGGGCTCGGCGATCACAGCGACGCAGCGTCCGTCGAGCTGCCCGCCGTGCCCGCCGACAGCCAGCTGGTCATCGCGGAGAGCCTGGACTGGACCGAGCACGCGCTCGTCGAGGCTGACGGTGAGCCGCTGGTCCTCGACACCCGCAGCTCGATGCCCACCTACGCGGTGCCCGAGGGGACCGAGTCCGTGAGCGTCGACCTCGGCGACGGGCACCGGATATGGAAGCTCGTCCAGCTGGTGGTCCTGCTGCTGGCGCTCTACCTGGCGCTCCCGACCGAACGGCGAGCGGAGCCGGTGGTGTCCCGATGAGGTGGCGGCGCGCCGCCGTCCTCGTGGCGACGGCAGCGGTGGTCGGGGGTGGCACCGCGGCGCACCGCCCGGCTGACGAGCAGCAGCCGGGCGTGTCCACCGGTGTGGCCGTGGCGGAGCAGGCAGAGCTGGTGTGCCCCGGTGATCCGCTCGCGGGGGTCGATGGGCTCGAGGACGTGAAGACCCGGGTCGGCACGTCGGCGCGTGCCCTGGACCGGTCGGTCGTGGAAGAGCTGATCCGCCCTCCTGCCGATGAGGGTGAGCTCGTGCTGGCGCCGATGCAGGACGGGTCCACCACGACGGGCGAGTCGGGCCGGGCAGAGGACGATCGCCGTCACCCGGACGGCGCCCGGGTCACCGCTACCGGTCAGCAGGCGCCGGGGCTGGTGGCTGCGCAGCTCTCGAGCGCGGACTCCGACGACGTCGCCGGCCTGGCCACGACACCGTGCCTCACCGCGGCAGCCGAGCACTGGCTGGTCGCCGGCGGCGGGCAGGCCGGACGGCAGGAGCGACTGCTGCTCGTCAACCCGGGCGACAACGCGGTCTCGGTCGACCTGGAGGTCGTCGGGGCCGAGGGTGAGGACGAGCAGAGTGAACCCGCTGCGGGGCAGGACATCGTCGTCCCCGCCTCGGGACGGCAGGCGGTGCTGCTCGACGGCATCACCTCGACCTCGTCAGAAGCACAGGTGGTGCGGGTGCGCGCGTCCGGGGGGACGGTCGGTGCCTGGGTGGCCGACCGGTGGGTCGACGGGCTGAGCCCGTCCGGGCTCGAGGTGGTCCCGCCGACGGCCGACCCGAGCTCGAGCGTCGTCCTCGCCGGAGTTCCGAAGGGGGAGAAGGCGCGCCTCGTCGTCGCCGCACCGGGTCGTCGAGACGCCATCGTCACGGTGCGCTCGGTGGAGTCGGAGACGGCGCGCTCGGTCGGGGTGGAGACCATCCCGGCGGGCAGCTTCCGGAGCGTCGAGCTGCCCGATGGGCCGGAGGTGAGGGCGGTGCAGCTGACGAGCGATGAACCGGTCGTTGCTGCGGCGGAGGTGCTCGGCCCGGTCGAGGACGACCGTCGTGACCTCGCGTGGACCGTGGCCGCACCGGCCGCCGCAGACCTGGTCGGTGCCTCGCTGCCCGAGCTCGACACCGCGGGCCGACGGTTGGTGCTGACCGCTCCGGGAGAGGCGGCGGAGGTGTCGGTGACCACCGCCGAAGGGGGAGAGGCGAGCACGCGTCAGGTGAGCGTCGACGCCGAGCGGAGCACCGAGATCTCGCTCGACGGTGCCGAGGCGGTCTGGCTCCGCCAAGAGTCTGACGCCGCGGTCCACGCCGCGGTCACGGCGATCCCCGACGGGGATACGGCCGCCCTCTCGAGCGCGCCGCTGCTCCCCGCCCGGGTCACCGAGCGCAGCGTCGACGTCGTGCCGCGGCCCTGAGATGCGCACAAGCGACGACTAGCCGAGCTCGGGGTCGATGTCCTCCACGTCGACGCCGAGGATCGCCGCGACGTGCTGGGCCATGAGCAGGTCCAGCACGGCGACGAGGTCGTCCTGGCGAGCGGCGAGCGACTCCACCGGTCGCCGGTAGACGACGATCCGGTGCGGGAGTCCCCCTTCGGCCGGGAACAGGCGGGCCACTGCCGGGCCGTCCTCCCAGGGTGCGGGATCACCAGGTGGTACTTCCTCGACGGCTACCTCGACGTGGTCCCAGAGGCGCCCCAGCGTGGGGCGGTACCGGCGCAGGGCATCGACGACGTGGCCGTCGAACTGCTCCGAGCGGGTGAGCATCAGCGGGAGGGCCGGCCAGGCGACCGGGCCACGCCGCCCCCGACCGTGCCGGTCCCGCGTCGCGCCCATCGCACCAGGGTCGCAGTGCGGGCAGGGTCGGGGCGAGCGGCGCGCCGGTGCGCCATCTGGGCCCGGCCCCCACTAACCTGGCCGCCGTGAGTGTCTCCCGTCTGTGTTCCCGAGCGGCCTGCCCGCACAGCGCGTCGGCGACTCTGACCTACGTCTACTCCGACTCCACGGTCGTCCTCGGTCCGCTCGCCACCTACGCGGAGCCGCACGCCTACGACCTGTGCGACGACCACGCCGACCGGCTGACCGTCCCGCGCGGCTGGGAGGTCGTCCGGCTCGACCGGGGCGCGCCCGCCCCGAGCTCGCACGACGACCTTGTGGCGCTCGCCGAGGTCGTCCGTCGCCGCCCCGACGACGCCCGCCGACCGGCGCCGGTCTCCCGGGAGGACGAGGAGTCCAGCGGGGTGCGCGAGGAGGGTCGCCGCGGGCACCTCCGGGTCCTGCGGGACCCCAGCTGACCCGGCAACTACCCTTGAGCGCGTGCAGGTCGACCTCTCTCCCTTCGTCAAGGCCTATGACGTCCGTGGGCTCGTCCCGGACCAGCTCGACGCGGACGTCGTCCGTGCGCTCGGGGCTGCCTTCGCGCAGGTGGTGGCCGAGGCCGAGGGCGCTCCGTCGGTCGTCGTGGGCCACGACATGCGTCCCTCGTCGCCGGAGCTCGTCTCGGCCCTGACCGAGGGGATCACCTCCCGGGGCGTCGACGTCGTGCGGATCGGGCTGGCGAGCACCGACGGTCTCTATTTCGCCAGCGGCCTCCTCGGGGCTCCTGGTGCGATGTTTACCGCCAGCCACAACCCGGCGCAGTACAACGGCATCAAGTTCTGCCGGGCCGGTGCGCGTCCGGTCGGTCAGGACTCGGGTCTGAGTCGGATCAGAGAGATCGCCGAGGCTCACCTCGAGCGGGGCGGCGCAGGCGAAGGGGGTGAGCCCGGCTCGGTCAGCGACCGGGACCTCACGGGCGAGTACGCGCGTTTCATGCGCGAGCTGGTCGACCTCAGGGCGAGCCGGCCCCTGCGGGTCGTCGTCGACGCCGCGAACGGCATGGCCGGACTGACCGTGCCCGCAGTACTGGGCGCCGCGGGTGGGCTGGAGCCGCTGCCGCTCGAGATCGACGAGATGTACTTCGAGCTCGACGGCACCTTCCCCAACCACGAGGCGAACCCGCTCGACCCGAAGAACCTCGTCGACCTCCAGGCCCGCGTGCGGGAGACCGGAGCCGACATCGGCATCGCCTTCGACGGCGACGCCGACCGGTGCTTCGTCGTCGACGAGCGCGGCGAGCCGGTCAGCGCCAGCGCAATCACCGCAATGATCGCCACCCGTGAGATCGCCCGCGAGGTCGAGCGTGGGCGGGAGCCGGCGCAGGTGCGGATCGTGCACAACGCGATCACCTCCGCCGCGGTGCCCGAGATCGTGGCCGAGGCCGGTGCCACCCCGGTGCGGACCCGTGTCGGTCACTCCTTCGTCAAGGCGGTCATGAGCGAGAGCGACGCCGTCTTCGGCGGTGAGCACTCCGCGCACTACTACTTCCGCGACTTCTGGTTCGCCGACACCGGCATGCTGGCAGCCATGCATGTGCTCGCCGCGCTGGGGGAGGGCGAGGCGCCCCTGTCGCAGGTCATGGCGCCCTACGACCGGTACGCCGCGAGCGGCGAGATCAACTCGACCGTCGACGACGCCGCCGGCGTGACCGCCCGCGTCCGGGAGTGGGCCACCGGCCGGTACCCGGACGCGGTCGTCGACGAGCTGGACGGCATGACGATCACCCACCGCCCGGACGCCGGACCGATGTGGTGGTTCAACCTCCGGCCGAGCAACACCGAGCCGCTGCTGCGGCTCAACGTCGAGGCGGCCGATGCTGAGACGATGGAACAGGTCCGTGACGCCGTCCTCGCGCAGGTGCGCGGCTGAGGGACCGGGTGGCCCGGCCGACGAAGGGGTGAGCTCTCACCCCTTCGCCCGTGACGAAGGAGAGACAAAGATGAGCACAGCGATCGAGCCGTGGCTGCGGGAGATCCTCCGCTGCCCGGCGTGCCGGGCGACCCTGCGCGACGATGAGGGCCCCGCCGGCCCGGAGCTGGTCTGCACGAGCGAGCAGTGTGCCCTGGCCTATCGCGTCGACGACGGCATCCCCGTGCTCCTCGTCGACGAAGCCCGCCCGACCCGTTAGGAGCACCGGCGCCCGTGCCTCATCACGACATCGTCATCATCGGGTCCGGCTCCGGCAACTCCCTCGTCACCGAGGAGCTCGCCGACCGGGACATCGCCGTCATCGAGGGCGGACCGCACTTCGGCGGGACCTGCCTGAACGTCGGGTGCATCCCGACGAAGATGTTCGTCCTGCCCGCCGACCGAGCCGTCGAGGCCCGGAGCAACGCCCGCCTCGGCATCGACACCCGCTTCGAGGGGGCCGACTGGCCGGCGATCCGCGACCGGATCTTCGGGCGGATCGACCCGATCGCGGCTGACGGCGAGCGCTACCGGCGCGAGGGGGAGGAGACCACCCTCTACCGCGGGCACGCCCGGTTCACCGGCCCCCGGACGCTGGTCGTCGACGTCGACGGGGAGCAGGTGGAGGTCACCGCCGACACCATCGTCGTCGCCGCCGGTGCCCACGCGGTCATCCCGCCCGTCATCGCCGAGTCCGGGGTGCGCTTCCACACCTCCGACACGATCATGCGCCTGCCGGACCTGCCCGCCCGGCTGCTCGTCGTCGGCGGCGGCTTCATCGCCGCAGAGATGTCTCACGTCTTCGCCGGGCTGGGCAGCGAGGTCACGGTCGTCGTCCGTGACTCCCGGATGCTCACGAGCAACGAAGGGCTGGTCAGCGAGCTCTTCACCGAGGCCGCGGCCCGCCAGTGGGACCTTCGGACCCGGGCCGAGGTCACCTCCCTTCGCCAGGACGAAGGGGGGATCACGGCCATGCTGAGCGACGGCTCGCAGGTGCGGGCCGACGAGGTCCTCGTCGCCACCGGCCGCGCGCCGAGCACGCCCGGCCTGGACTGCGACCGGGCCGGGATCGAGGTCGGCGACGACGGGAGCGTCGTCGTCGACGAGTTCGGGCGGACGAGCGCCGAGGGGGTCTGGGCGCTGGGCGACGTGAGCTCGCCGTACATGCTCAAGCATGTCGCCAACCACGAGGCCCGAGTGGTCGCCCACAACCTCGCGCACCCGGAGGACCTGCTCCCGTTCGATCACGACGCCGTGCCGGCAGCGGTCTTCAGCCACCCGCAGATCGCGAGCGTGGGCCTGACGAGCGAGCAGGCCAGGGCTGCCGGTCACGACGTGTGCACCCACGTCCAGGAGTACGGCTCGACGGCCTACGGTTGGGCGATGGAGGACACCTCCAGTCGGTGCGTCCTCGTCGGCGACCGCTCCACCTCGAGCCTGCTCGGTGCCCACCTCATTGGCCCGGAGGCCTCGGTGCTCATCCAGCCGCTCATCCAGGCGATGGCTCTGGGCACGCCGCTGGTCGACGTCGCCCGCGGCCAGTACTGGATCCACCCCGCGCTGACCGAGGTGGTGGAGAACGCGCTCCTCGGTCTGCTGGAGCACATGAGGGTCGCCGAGACGGTCACCGAGAGCACGGGCACCCCGGGCTGACCGCAGGGCCGGCCGTCTGCCGGTAACCTGCACCCGTGCCTGCTGACCTCTTCGCCTCTGCTGTGAGGGTCCGCTCGTGAGCGGCGGTCTCTTCGCGCTTCTCGACGACATCGCCGCGATGGCCCGCCTCGCGGCCGCGAGCGTCGACGACGTCGCCGCCGCTGCCGGACGTGCGAGCGCGAAGTCGGCAGGCGTCGTCGTCGACGACACCGCGGTCACCCCGCAGTACCTCGAGGGGGTCGACCCCAGCCGCGAGCTGCCGATGATCAAGAAGATCGCGATCGGGAGCATCCGCAACAAGCTGATCTTCATCCTGCCCGCGGCGCTGCTGCTCAGCCAGTTCGTGCCCGGGCTGATCAGCCCCATCCTCATGCTCGGCGGCTCCTACCTGTGCTTCGAGGGTGCGGAGAAGATCTGGGGCAAGATCTCCGGGCACGACGAGGGGCACGCCGAGCCGGTCGCGTCGAAGGGGGATGCATCGGCCCAGGAGGACGAGGTGACCTCCAACGCGATCCGCACCGACTTCATCCTCTCGGCCGAGATCATGATCATCGCGCTCAAGGAGGTCGCCGACGAGGGTTTCGTCTCGCGCGCGGTCATCCTCGCCGTGGTCGCGGTGCTCATCACCCTGGCCGTCTACGGGGTGGTCGCGCTCATCGTGAAGATGGACGACGTCGGGCTGCACCTCGCCCAGAAAGAGTTGACCGAGACGCTCGGTCAGGGGATGGTCAAGGCGATGCCGAAGGTGCTCGCCGCCATCGGCGTCATCGGCACCGTCGCGATGCTCTGGGTCGGTGGGCACATCATCCTCGTCGGCCTCGAGGAGACCCATTGGCTGCCGCAGCCCTACGAGTGGGTGCACCACCTCGAGGAGCAGGTCGCCGGGGCCACCGGTGCGCTCGGCGGGGTGCTGGGCTGGCTGACCAACACCTTCTTCTCCTTCCTCCTTGGCCTCGCCTGGGGCGCCGTCCTCGTCGCGATCTGGCACGTCCTCCCCTTCGGCAAGGACAAGCACGGGGTGAGCGCCGAGGCCAGGGCCGAGGGTGCGAGCTCGCACTGACCGACCTGACCCTCCTCTAGACTGGTCCGCGGCCGGTGCCGGTGATGACCGAGGAGACCCAGACGGGGCGCGCCGGGCCCACCGAACCGACTCAGGAGAACCACCCTTGTCTTTCGACTTCAAGGTCGCCGACCTCAGCCTGGCCGCCACCGGCCGGCACCAGATCCGTCTCGCCGAGCACGAGATGCCGGGCCTGATGAGCCTGCGTGAGGAGTTCGGGGAGAGCCAGCCGCTCGCCGGCGCGAAGATCGCCGGCTCGCTGCACATGACCGTGCAGACCGCGGTCCTCATCGAGACCCTCGTCGCCCTCGGCGCGCAGGTGCGCTGGGCGAGCTGCAACATCTTCTCCACCCAGGACGAGGCCGCCGCGGCCGTCGTGGTCGGCTCCGGCACCGAGGAGGACCCCAAGGGGGTCCCGGTCTTCGCCTGGAAGGGCGAGAGCCTGCAGGAGTACTGGGACTGCACGGAGCAGATCCTCACCTGGCCCGCCGAGGACGGCGAGCAGGGTCCGAACATGATCCTCGACGACGGCGGCGATGCGACGATGCTCGTGCTCAAGGGGCGCGAGTGGGAGCAGGCCGGCCAGGTCCCGCCGGACAGCGAGGACGACTCCGAGGAGTTCGGTGTCTTCAAGGCGCTCGTGCGCCGGAGGATGGAGGCCGACCCGCAGAAGTGGACCACGATCAGCGAGCGGATCAAGGGGGTCACCGAGGAGACCACCACCGGGGTGCACCGCCTCTACCAGCTCGCCGAGGCCGGTGAGCTGATCTTCCCCGCGATCAACGTCAACGACTCGGTGACCAAGTCCAAGTTCGACAACAAGTACGGCTGCCGGCACAGCCTGGTCGATGGGCTCAACCGGGCCACCGACGTCCTCATCGGCGGCAAGGTGGCCGTGGTCTGTGGCTACGGCGACGTCGGCAAGGGTTGCGCCGAGTCGCTGCGCGGCCAGGGTGCCCGCGTGGTCGTCACCGAGGTCGACCCGATCTGCGCGCTGCAGGCGGCGATGGAGGGCTACCAGGTGGCGCGGCTGGAGTCCGTGGTCGACGAGGGCGACATCTTCGTCACGACCACCGGGTGCTTCGACGTCATCACCGCCGAGCACATGGCGCGGATGAAGGACAAGGCGATCGTGGCCAACATCGGTCACTTCGACAACGAGCTCGACATGGCCGGTCTCGCCCGCACGGAGGGCGTGATCAAGACCGAGATCAAGCCGCAGGTGCACGAGTGGACCTTCCCGAACGGCCGCTCGATCATCGTCCTGTCCGAGGGGCGGCTGATGAACCTCGGCAACGCGACCGGCCACCCGAGCTTCGTCATGAGCAACTCCTTCGCCAACCAGACGATCGCCCAGATCGAGCTCTTCACCAAGACCGGTGACTACGAGAACGCCGTCTACACCCTGCCCAAGCACCTCGACGAGAAGGTCGCCCGACTGCACCTGGACGCTCTCGGCGTCGAGCTGACCGAGCTGACCAAGGCCCAGGCCGAGTACCTCGGCGTCGATGTCGCGGGCCCGTACAAGCCGGAGCACTACCGCTACTGAGGATCAGGCGGGACGACCTCCGGACGCACCGGTCACGGGGCGGGCTGCCATGGGTGGCCCGCCCCTTGT
>NZ_VIUW01000001.1 GCF_007828725.1 Marihabitans asiaticum | reverse complement strand
CATCGAGACCACGGTGGCTGGCCCGGGTCGGCTCGAGGACCGGTGCGGTGTAGGCGGCCAGGTCGGCCGCCGTCAGCTGACCGGGGTAGACGCTCACACCCGGCGCGGTGGACGGGTCTCGGACCTCGTCGACGATCGCCCGGGCAACCTGGCCCCGGTAGAGCTCGCCGACACCGCGCCGACCGATGAGGTCGTAGGTGTCGGCCAGGTCCGGGTTACGCATCGTGTCCCCGACCTCGGGGGCCTTGCCGCCGGGCAGGAAGACCCGCGCGGTCTCGGGGAAGAGCCGGAACCGCTCGGCGTTGGACTCGGTGTGACGGCGGTAGTAGGCGTCGACGACGAAACCTCGCCGGGCCAGCTGCTCGGCCGGGCGCAGCAGCCAGCGCAGCCGCCGGGTGCCGAACCGGTCGAGCGCGACCTGCCAGGTGAGCGGCGTGCCGGGCACTCCCACGGAGAGCCCTGAGCTCACCGTCTTAGCGAAGGGGAGGGCGTTGCCTGCGCCGTCGGTCAGCGAGGTGGAGGTGAAGCTCGCCGGTGCGGTCTCTCGGCCGTTGATCGTCCATGTCCGACCCGACCGTGCATGGTGGTAGACGAAGAAGCCGCCCCCACCGAGGCCGCACGAGAAGGGCTCGGTCACGCCGAGCGTGGCGGCCATCGCGACGGCGGCGTCGACGGCGTTGCCGCCGGAGCGAAGGATCCGCATCCCGACATCAGCGGCGTAGGGGTCGACGCAAGAGACCGCTCCCCCGGCGCCGATCGCCTCGGGCACCTTGAGCGGCTCGGGCACCGCGCGCGGACCCCGCCCGCGGCCGGGTGGTCTGCGGTGGGCGGGCTCGGCGTGGCCGGGTGGCGCGGTGAGTGCGACGGCGGCGCCGGCTCCGCCGGCGGTAAGGACGGTGCGGCGGGTGATCTCGGCCATGTCAGCTCCCTTGGTGACGACGAGATCTCCATGGTGGACCCGCTCGGGCGATCCTGCACCTCGAGAGCGGCGACCGGCGAAGGGGGTAAAGCACGACGTTCGGGTCCGGGACGAGCGTGGCTGCCGTCGGCTCACGGCACAGCCCCCGGAAACGCCATCAGGGCGAACCTCGAAAGGTCCGCCCTGATGTTGGTGCGCGCTAGCATCGCGGTGGTAGCGGGGGCAGGATTTGAACCTGCGACCTCCGGGTTATGAGCCCGGCGAGCTACCGAACTGCTCCACCCCGCGTCGTTGCGAGTGCAACTCTACGTGAACGCCGCGTGACGACAAAATCGCGCTGGTTCGATGTAGACACGCCCGAGGTGATGACCCGGTGCTACCTCAAATCAGCCCACCGAGTCGCCCCACTCACTCGCCGAGGTCGACCGAGCCACCACCGGGCTGGTTCGCGGCGGCCCGCTCGAGCGCCGCGCGCAGGTCCTTCTGCGCCTTGCCGTAGGCCTCGAGGTCGCCGGCCTTGAGCGCGTCCTGGCCGCGCTTGTAGGCCTCGCCCATGTCGGCGATCGCCTCGCGTAGCGCCTGCTCGGACCCTGACGCCGGAGCCTCGTCGCCACCCTGCTCACCGTCCGGCTCCTCGGCCGGCGGCTCCTGCGGCGCCGGCTCACCCCCTTCGCCGCTCGCCCCCGAGTCACCCCCGAAGAGCTCGTCGAGCGCGTCCTCGAGCGAGCGCGCCCACGCGTACCGGTCGCCGAAGCTGACGATGACCATCCGCATCGAGGGGTAGGCATTCTCCGAGGTCGAGGAGAGGTAGACCGGCTCGACGTGCAGGAAGCCCTCACCGACCGGCAGGGTCATGAGGTTGCCGAAGTCGACCTGGCTGTTGCCTCGCGAGCTGTTGTTGAGGAAGTCGCTCAGCGTCTGGTCGGTGTCGACGCCCTTGACCGAGCTGCTCGCGATCTCGTTCTGCACCTGCGGCGGGCCGGGCACCGTCGTCGAGCGTGGCACCGCGAGCATCCGCAGCGTCCCGTAGCCGTCGGCGGGGTTGCCCTTCTCGCCCCCCGCCTCGGACTCCACGGCCAGGTACCCGGCCATGACGTCGCGGTCGCCCTTCGGGATGTACGTCGAGGTCAGCGACCACGCCGGCTGGTCCTGGTCGGGCATCGCCATGGTGAGGTAGTAGGGCGGCTGGGCGACCTTCTGGTCACGCAGCACCGTCGGGTCGTTCGGGACGCGCCAGCGGTCCTGGCCGGCGCGGAAGTCGCTGGCGTTGGTCACGTGGTAGTCGGCGAGCACCGCGCGCTGCATCCGGAAGAGGTCCTCCGGGTAGCGCAGGTGCGACATCAGCTCGGCGCTGATCTCCGAGGTGGGCCGGATGAGGTCGGGGAAGGCCTCCGACCAGGCCTGCACGATCGGGTCCTCGTCGTCCCAGCGGTAGAGGCGCACCGACCCGTCGTAGGCGTCGACGGTCGCCTTGATCGAGTTGCGCATGTAGTTCACCCGGTCGCCGGTGAGCGCCAGCTGGCGCTGGGTCTCGATCGAGGTGACCGTGCCCTCCTGCACCCCCGAGACGCTGAACCGGCTGCTGTACGGGTAGGTCTGAGAGGTCGTGTAGCCATCGACCACCCACTGGATCCGACCGTCGACCACGGTCGGGTACGGGTCCTTGTCGAGGGTGAGCCACGGGGCGACCCGCTGCACCCGCTCGAGCGGGGTGCGGTGCTCGAGCAGGCGCGAGTTCGAGCCGACGGCGTCGGAGAGGACCAGCTTGAGGTCGCGATGGGTGATCGCGTAGGCGACCTGGCGAAGGGGGGAACCGATGTCGACCCCACCCTCACCGGTGTAGGTCGAGCGGCTCTCGGTGCCACCAGTCGGCCGGTCGACCTCGCGCGGGGGCGCGCCGGGCTCACCGCCGACGATGGAGAAGTGCTTCATCTGCTCGCCGAAGTAGATCCGAGGCTCGTACTCCCCCTTCGCCTCGGCGATGTCGAACCACGCCGGGCTGCCGCTGCCCGAGACCTGCGCCCCGCGAGCCGCGACGAGCCCGTAGCCGTGGGTGTAGACGGTGTGGTCGTTGACCCAGTCCCGCCGGTCTGCGGGAACCTTGGTCAGGTCGACCTCGCGGGCCGCGACCACGGTGTCGACGCTCTCGCCGTCGACGGTGTACCGGTCGACGTCGAGGTCGTCGGGGAAGGTGTAGTACGGCTGCTGGGCCTGGAGCTGCTGGAAGGTGGGGCTGACGACGTTGGGGTCGAGCAGGCGGATGCCCGGGATCGTCCCGGCGTCCTCGCGCAGCTGCCCGGCGGAGGCGCTCGAGACCGCGTCGTACTCCTCGACCTGGACGTCGTCGACGTCGTAGGCGGCTCGGGTGAAGTCGATGTTGTCCTGCAGGTACGGCTGCTCCAGCGACGAGCGCGACGGCGCCACCTTGTAGGTCTCGACCAGGGCCGGGTAGATGTTGCCGACGAGCACGGACAGGCCGACGAGGGTGGCCACCCCGATGACCGGCAGGCGCCAGCGGCGCAGCCGGATCGCGGCGAGGAAGAAGCCCGCGCACATCACCGCAGCCACGGCGAGGATGTACTTCGCCGGGACCACCGCGTTGGCGTCGGTGTAGCCGACCCCGGTGAGCACCGCCGACTCGTGCGTGGTCAGCGCGTGCGCGTCGAGCAGGTAGGAGACCCCACGCAGCAGGGCCAGGACCGCGCCGAGCACCCCGAGGTGGACGAACGTCGCCAGGCTCGACCCGCCCCGCCCGGGCGGACGCAGCCCGCCGTAGACGTAGTGCGCGAAGGCGGCGGCGATGAGGCACACCGTCGCGACGACGGTGAGGTAGCCGACGACGAAGGAGTACCAGGGCATGTCGAAGAGGTAGTAGCCGACATCCATCGAGAAGTGCGGGTCGTCGACCCCGACCTCGCTGCCGTGCCGCCAGAGCTTGTACTGCTGCCACTGACCCGCAGCCGCCAACCCGCCCATGAGCCCCATGACGAGCGGCAGCCCGATCGTCACGAGCCGGCGGAAGGGGTCGAGCACCTCGCGGTACTGCGCCAGCGCCCGCTCCCCCGGCGTCCCGGGCCAGCTCATCGCGCGCTGCCGGTACGGGATGACCAGGCTCACCGCCAGCGGGACGGCGATGAGCAGCCCCCCGACGACGAAGAGGAGGGCCTCGGCCGCGAGCCGGCGCCACCACGAGGCGCTGAAGCCGAGCGCCTCGAACCACAGCAGCTCGGTCCAGATCGCGGCCGCGACGATGACCGCCAGCACGACGAGCCCGAGGCCGATGAACCAGCGCAGCGCCCGCGACCCGGCGCGCCGGGCCTCCGCGGCGGCGGAGTCCTCCTCGCTGGGGACGCCCGCTCCGTCCTCGGGGGGCAGGTCGCTCGAGCTCATCGCTCTCTCTTCACGGTCCTCTGACAGGGTCGGCGCACACGGGGGAAACACCGCGGCGGGGACAACCTACCTACCGTCCCTGACAACGGGTGGGGCAGCATGGCCCCCGTGCCCGAATCGTCTCCTTCCGACCCCGTAGATCCCCGCGACCCGCGCGACCCCCTTCGCCCCGAGCCCCGGTCGCGTCCCGACTCCATGCCGGTCACCGAGCCCCTGGCCCGCTGCGCCCTGGAGACCGAGCGGCACGTGGGGACCGCGGGCTGGGACCAGGCACCACGGGTCTTCGCGCTCGTCGAGACCGAGGCGCTGCTCGCCGCCGAGCCGCAGCTGCGCGAGTCGATGTCGGTGACCGACCTCGTCCCGGGCGCGCTCACCGCGATCGAGCAGGAGGGATTTGCCCGGACCAGCTCGATCGAGACCCTGCTCGGGCGGCTCAGCTGGCCCGAGACGGTGCACGGGGCCGCGATCGCCATCGAGCGCGTGGTCGTCCCGCCGAGTGCGGAGCACGACCTGCCGAGCGACCCGGAGCAGGCAGCCGAGCACCTCGCGGCCCACCCGGACCGCCAGGACGTGCGCCTCCTCGCGGCCGTGCACCGCGACGGCCGCTCGATCTGCCTGCTGCGTCAGCGGGCCAACGACCACGACGACCAGGTCGCGATGGGTGAGGACATCGCCCCCGGCCTCGTCCACGCGTTGCGCACCACCCTCGAGGACTGAGCGAAGGGGGGAACCCCGGGGCCACCGCAGACCCGGGCCGGTCGGCGCACGACGGGAGCTCGGGCCGGCTTTCCGTGTGCCCAACCGGTGACTCGCGGGTCGGACGACACGAGTGATCCCCTCGGCGCGGCGACCTCGAGATCTCAGGGGGTCACCAGGGTGGCTACGCGGACTTGTGTCGTCGTACCCGCGGGTAGCAACGGCGGACGAAGGGAGACCCGGGCCGGTCGGCGGGCGAAGAGAGACGGGAGATCGGGCCGGCGGCGGGCCGCAGGCCAGCCGCGCCGAGAGGGGCGAAGGGTCCCGGGTCACCCGTGCCCCGGGGCGCCCCCCTCACCGGGTGCCGCAGGACGGCACAGCCGAGACATCCCCCTTCGCCGCTGCCTCGACGGCACCCACCGCATCGTCGAGGGTCGCGACCTCGAGCACGGTCAGGCCCGAGGGGACGTTCCCGCTCACCTCCGAGCAGTTGGCCCGCGGCGCGAGGAAGTAGGCAGCGCCCCCCTCCTGCGCGCCGATCATCTTCTGCTCGATGCCGCCGATCGGGCCCACGGCGCCGGCGTCGTCGATCGTCCCCGTGCCGGCGATCGAGGTCCCCGAGGTGAGCGCCCCGGGGGTGAGGACGTCGTAGATCGCCAGGGCGAACATCATCCCCGCGCTCGGGCCACCGACGTTGCCGGCGTCGATCTCGACCTCGATCGGGAAGTCGTAGAGCGCGTCGATGCCCACCCCGATCCCGGCACGGCCGCCGCCGAGGTCCTTGGTCCCGACCTGCACGTCCTGCTCGCGGCCGTCTCGCTCGATCGTCAGCTCGACGCCCTCGCCCGGTGTGCGATCCGAGATCGCGGCGATGACGTCGGCGACGGTCGTGACCGGCTCGCCGTCGACCTTGCGGATCTCATCCTTCAGCTCGAGGACCTTCGCCGCCGGGTAGTCCTCGGCGATCGAGGCGACGACGTTGTCCTGCGGCACGTCCTTGCCCATGCTGCGCAGCGCGGCCGCGACGGCGTTCTTCTGCGAGCCCTGCATCTGGGCGGCGTTGAGCTCCTTGACCTGCTTCTCGGTGTAGCCGGTGCCGAAGACCTGCTCCTCGGGCACGACGTCGGACTCGCTGTCGAGCGTGCCGAGCAGCCACTCCCAGAGGGTGATGTGCTCGTCGGGGCTGCCCTGCACGCTGACCGTCGTGAAGTACAGGTGACCGGTCGTCGGGTAGGTCTTCTCGTCGACGGTGATGATCTTCGCCGCGTCCTCGCCCTCGCCGATCGAGGCGAGGGTGTCGCGGACCGGTCCGGGAGACTCCACCGCGTACGGCACCTTGATGTTGGCCATGAGGAGCGAGATGGTGAGGATGACCAGCGAGATCCACATGATCGACCACGCCAGCGCGTCGGCGCGTCTCCTGTCGGTCATGGGCTCCCTCATGATGCTCCCCCGGCCGTGGGAACCTATCGGCCCCGACCGTGGTTGGGTCTGTTGGTGACGACACATCCTAAGGAGCGCAGATGAGCGAGCCGACCAGCGGCCAGGACGACGGGCGGGAGGAGCTGCCCGAGGAGATCGCGGCGATCTTCCAGGAGATGACCGGTGGCGCGCCCATCCCGCCGGAGGTGGCCCGTCAGCTCTCCGCGATGGGTATCGCCGACGCCGACCCGGCCCAGCTGCGAGCCATGGCCGGCCAGATGCGGGCGATGTTCAGCCCCGGCGCGACGGCGAAGGGGGTAGACCTGACCCAGGCGACGACGACCGCCCGCGAGGTGGTCGCCGAGGGCGACCGGACGATCGGGGCCCGCGAGACCAACCTCGCCGAGCAGGCGACCCGCGTCGCGGGCATGTGGCTCGACGAGGTCACCGACCTCGAGGCTCCCGGCCTGACCGGCATCGCGATGACCCGGGCGGAGTGGGTCGAGGAGACGATGCCGCTGTGGGCCCGGCTCGTCGAGCCGGTCGCCGACGGGGTGTCCGGGGCGATCCGGGACTCGATGACCGCTCAGCTGAGCGGGCCGGACGCGCCGGACCTCACCGCGCTCGGCGTGCCCGAGGGCACCAACCCGCTCGCCCTCGCCGGGCAGCTCGCCCCGATGATCGACCGGCTCGGCTCGGCCCTGGTCACCGCGCAGACCGGCAGCGCCGTCGGTGCCCTCGCCGAGGACACGGTCACCGGCACCGAGGTCGGCATCCCCTTGCTGAACGATCACGTCGTGCTGCTGCCGGCCAACATCGCCGAGCTCGCCGACGGGCTCGACGTCGACATCGACGAGGTGTGGCTGCACCTGGCCGTCCGGGAGAGCGCGCGGATGCGTCTCTTCGTCGACGTGCCGTGGCTCGGCCCGCAGATCCTCGCGGCGGTCGAGGAGTACGCCCGTGGCATCGCGATCGACACCTCTGCGGTTGACCGCGCGGTTACCCAGCTCGAGCCGGGCGACGTCGCCGCGATGCAGGAGGCGCTGGCCGGCTCGCTCTTCCGTCCCTCGCCCTCCGCGGCGCAGCAGGCGGCCCTGACCCGGCTCGAGACCTGGCTGGCGCTTATCGAGGGCTGGGTCGACGTCGTCACTGCACGCGCCGCCGGCCCTCACCTGCCCAAGACCGACGCCCTCGCCGAGACGGTGCGGCGCCGGCGCGCGAGCGGCGGCCCGGCCGAGAAGACCTTCGCCGGGCTCGTCGGGCTCGAGCTGCGTCCGCGCCGGCTGCGCGACGCCGCGAACCTCTTCGCCGCGCTCGAGGACGCCGGCGGCGCCTCGGCGCGCGACGCCGCCTGGGGCCACCCCGACGTCGCCCCGACCTCGGCGGACCTGGACGACCCGCTCGGCTATGTCGAGCGGACCACCGGCGCGAAGGGGGGTCAGCCCGCCTCCTCGACCGGGTCGGGTCCCGACGCCGGTGACCCGGAGCAGACGGGCGCGTCCGGCTCCGAAGGGTCCTCGCCGACAGGTGCCCCGGCCGGGGACGACCTCGACGCCGAGCTCGCGGCCCTGCTCGACGAGGAGGCGCGCAAGCGCGAGGACCCCGGCACGTCCGACGACGCGTGAGGTCCGGTCCCGGGGAGGCCGGCGACGTCGCGGTCGGGGCGTCGGACGACGCGACCGTCGGCGAGGTCGGCGAGGTCGGCGAGGTCGGCGACGTCACGGTCGGGGCAGCGGGCGGCTCTCGGCTCGCCGACGACCTCGAGAACGTGCTGCGCACGTGGTCGGCGCCCGACCGCGAGCAGGAGGCGCTGCGGGAGTCCTTCCTCGGCCACCTTGTCCGGCACCCGGACGCGGTGCACCGGGACGGTCCGCCGGAGCACTTCACCGTCGGGTGCGTCGTGCTCGATGCGGAGGGGGAGCAGGTGCTGCTCACGCTGCACGCGAAGGCGCGGCGGTGGTTCCAGCTCGGCGGGCACATCGAGCCGGGTGACCCCAGCATCGCCGGCGCTGCCCTGCGCGAGGCGGTCGAGGAGTCCGGGCTGTGCGCGCGAGACCTGACCGTGCACCCCGAGCCGGTCCTCCTTGACCGGCACGAGCTGCCCGGTGCCTTCGGGCGGTGCTCGGCGCACCTCGACATCCGCTACGCCGCCGTCGCCCGCCCCGGGAGCCAGCCGAGAGTCTCGAGCGAGTCGCTGGACCTCGCGTGGTGGCCAGCGGACGCGCTGCCCGAGGGCACCGCCGAGGAGCTCACCCCGTCGGTGCGCGCCGCCCGCGCTGCCGTCGCCGCGTTGACGCCGCCCGCACTGCCGTAGCCGCGTCGCATCACGCCGGTAGTCGTCCCGGACTGGCGCCCGCGCTGCCGTAGCCGCGCTCACCCCCCTTCGCCGATCACCCGGCGCCTGATCGTCTCTCCAACCCGCCCCTACCCAGCCGCCGACTCCGGGGCGGCGGCTCCACCCCCTTCGTCGATCTCCGGCTCGTCCCAGGACTCCCCCGACCGGCCGGAGAAGCCCTCGAGGTACCCCCGCGCCCGCTCCCGCTGCGGGTATCGGTCCATGAGCGCGTAGAAGTCACGCCCGTGCCCTGGCACGAGCAGGTGCACCAGCTCGTGGGTGAGCACGTAGTCCAGGACGTAGTCGGGCATCTCCTGCAAGCGGTGACTCAGCCGGATCGCCTTCGACGACGGGGTGCACGACCCCCACCGCGAGTTCTGGTTCGTCACCCAGCGCACGCTCGACGGCACCGCGGCACCATCGAGGTAGCGGCGCGAGAGGGCCATCGCCCGCTCGTGCAGGTCGACGTCGGTGGGCCGGCGCCGCTCCCGCCGGGCAGCGAGCCGCTCGGCCATGTCACGGACGTAGCGCTGCTCCGCCGAGGCGCTCAACCCGGTCGGCAGCATGACGACCAAGGTGTCCCCCTCGACCCGCGCGGAGACGGTCTTGCGGCGGCGGGCGCTGCGGCGGATCTCGACGTCGGCGAAGTAGTCCATGTCCAGACCGTAGGGCCCGGCACCGACAACGTCCCGGCGCCCCTGTGGACAACCCGCGCGGCGAGGCGGCCCGACAGTGCGAGTCTGCTCGATGACACCACACCCCAACGACGCCCGACGACCCCGATGACCCCGATGCGAGGACCCCATGACCCGCCGCCCCCGACTCACCCGTCCGATCCAGCCGCTGGCCCGACCGGACGGCGCGATCCAGCTGGGCCTCGACCCGCGCAGCGCCCTCGTCACCCGAGGAGTCACCGCCGCGGAGTGCCGGTGGCTGTCGACGCTCGACGGCTCACGCGAAGAGGGCCAGGTGATCACGGCCGCTGCGGCGCACGGCATCACCGCCGAGCGCGCGGAGAGCCTCATCGCCAGCTTCGCCGAGCACGGGCTCGTGGACCGCGACGGCGTCGTCCCCGACCTGCGCAAGGCCGTGGCGGTGGTCGGGGCCGGCAGCGTGCCCGCGCACCTCGCCGAGACCCTGCGCGAGGCGGGCGTGCACCCGGTGCGACGGCTGATCGACGGGCTGAGCGATGACGAGCCTGCGGCCGCGGAGCTCGCGGTCCTCGTCTGCCCCGTCCCCGTCCCAGCCGGAGCGGGTGAGACCTGGCGCGCGGCGGGGACCGCGCACCTGCCCGTCTGGTGCGGCCGCACCCACGCCAGCGTGGGTCCGCTCGTCGTCCCTGGAGCCGGGCCCTGCCTGCAGTGCCTCGAGCTGACCCGGGTCACCCTCGACCCCGGGTGGAGCTGGATCCGAGCCCAGATCTCCCGTCCGCAGGTGGGTCCGGTCGTGCCGGTGGAGGCGGAGGTGACCCTGCGCAGCCTCGTCGTCGGCATCGCGGCCGGCGTGGTCATCGACACCCTGACGTCTGGCCCCGACCCCTCCGGCTGGTCGCTCGACGCCTTCGCCCCCGGACCGTGCCTGGAGCGGCGCCGATGGCCGCGCCAGCCGGGCTGCCCGCGATGCGGCGTCGACCAGGCGGCGAGCCCTCCGGCGGATGCTCAGGCTCCCGGGCGACAATGGGCGGGATGAGTGAGATTCCCCGCAACGCTGCCCGGCGCACCGCCCGGCTGGCCTCGCTGCCGCTCGGCGCCGCCAGCCGAAGCGCGATCGGTCTGAGCCGTCGTGCGCGCGGCGAGTCCGCCGAGAGCGTCAACGAGGACCTACGCCGTCGCACCGCAGAGCAGCTCTTCACCGTGCTCGGCTCGCTCAAGGGCGGCGCGATGAAGGTGGGCCAGACGCTCAGCGTCCTCGAGGCCGCCATGCCCGAGGACCTCGTCCAGCCGTACCGCGAGATGCTCGTCCAGCTCCAGGACGCGGCGCCCCCGATGAGCTACTCCACGGTGACCGACATCCTCGACCGCCAGCTCGGGTCGGGGTGGGAGCGCACGATGGTCCGCGACCTGAGCGAACGCCCGGTCGCGGCGGCCTCGATCGGGCAGGTCCACCGGGGGACGTGGAGCGACGGGCGCACGGTCGCGGTCAAGGTGCAGTACCCCGGCGCCGACTCTGCGCTGCGCAGCGACCTCCAGCAGCTTGCCCGCCTCGCGCGGGTCATGGGCAGCTTCGTCAGCGGGCTCGACATCAAGTCCGTGACCGATGAGCTGCTCGAGCGCGCCGACGAGGAGCTCGACTACGCCCTCGAGGCCGAGAACCAGCGCGTCTTCGCCCGCGCGTACCGGGGCGACCCCGACGTCGCGGTACCTGACGTCGTCGCCCAGACCGAGCACGTGCTCGTCTCCGAGTGGCTCGACGGCTCCCCGCTCAGCCAGGTCATCCGGGAGGGCAGCCAGGAGGTGCGCGACGCGGTCGGCGCGCTCTACCTCGAGATGGCGGCGAGCTCACCGGCGCGGTGCGGGATGCTCCAGGCCGACCCGCACCCGGGCAACTTCCGACTCACCCCCGACGGCCGGCTCGGGGTGCTCGACTTCGGTGCCGTCAACCGGCTGCCCGACGGATTCCCCCCGCGCATCGGACCCCTGGTCAGCCTCGCGCTGCGAGGCGAGGCCGAGGCGCTCGTGGACGGCCTGCGCGCCGAGGGGTTCATCCGGCAGGGCGTCAGCGTCGACCCGGACCGGATGCTGCGCTACCTGCGCCCCTTCGTCGAGCCGCTGGGCAAGGCCTCCCACCACTTCACGCGCGAGTGGCTCCGCGAGGTCTCGGCGCCGCTGACCGACCCCCGCACCGAGGAGTTCCTCACCGGCGCGAAGTTCAACCTGCCGCCGGAGTACGTCCTCATCCATCGGGTCTTCCTCGGCAACACCGCCGTCCTGAGCCAGCTCGAGGCGAGGGTCGGCGCCCGCGAGATCTTCGAGCGTCACCTCCCCGGCTTCGCCCCGCCGCCCCTCTGAGCCACCCGACCTCGCCCCTCCCCCTTCGCACCTGCCAAGGCTCGTGCCCGACCCCTTCGCACCTGCCAAGGCAGGTACCCCACCTGGGGCACCTGCCTTGGCAGATCCGGGTACGGCGCGGTCACCGCAGACCGAGCAGGGTCGGCATGGACTGGCTGGGCGACTCGGCCCGGCGCGGGAGACCGGGCTGATGACCTCGCGCGGCCTGGCGCTCACGCCGGGTCGTCCGGCTCCGACGTAGTCGCGCCGCGGTGGTACGGGTGATCTGTCGCATGGGTGCTTCACCTCCTCAAGGGCGGGTCAGGCCGAGATCGGATGCTTACGGGGACGGCCGCGGGGCCGCTTGCGCGGGATCACCCGGCCACCGTCGAAGAGCTCGCCACCCCACACGCCCCAGGGCTCGCCTCGCTCCAGTGCCCCGTCGAGGCAGCTCTGGCGGACCGGGCAGCTCGCGCACAGCGACTTGGCGTGCTCGACCCCGGCGGGGGTCTCGGCGAACCACAGCTCGGGCTCCGCAACGAGGCAGGGCGCCTCGGCCGGCGCGTCGACCTCGATCGCGGGCAACGGCTGGGGTGGGTGGCGGGTCTCGATGATCGTCATGTCGGGTCCTCCTGGGCGGGGTCGGGTGAAAACAGAGAAAGGCCGCGGTATCCGGTGTGGATGCCGCGGCCTCGAGGAGGTCGAACCGTCGTGGGCTAGGTGAGCCTGACGGGTCGCAGATCTCGAGGTCGCGCGGCGTCCGGGAAGCCGAAGGTGCCAGCAGCGCCACCGGTGGCGTCGGTCCCACCGAAGGCGGCAGCTGCGCCGAAGGCATCGGCTGCACGCAGAGCGGCTGCGCCACGCAGACGTGCGGCGGCGACTCCCCCGCGGACGAGGGCAGCGCCGTGCACGACGGTGGTGACGATCTGGTTCTTCATCGTGGGCTGCCCTCCTCTCGTGATCTGCTCTCTCGGTCGCGCCCAGGCGCTCCCGACTGACGCGTTGGACACTAGAGCAGACGTCGTGCGGCGCGCGACTTCTTTTTTCGAGGGGCTTTCGTCATCAAGCTCGACCCGAGTTGTTGCAGCTTCGCCCGACTTCGGTAGTCGGGTGAAGCTGCAACAACTCCCTCAACCCGATAACTGGCGGGCGAAGGGGGCGAGGCCGGGCGAGGACGAAGGGAGACGGCGAAGGGGGGTCAGCCGCGGGCGGCGGGTTCGTCGCCGGCGACGATGGCGAGCACGTCCTCGCCGTAGAGCTCGAGCTTGCGTGCACCCACCCCGCTGATCGCGCGCAGCGCGGCCACGTCCTTGGGCTCGGCGTCGGCGATCGCCTCGAGGGTGGCGTCGGTGAAGACGACGAAGGCGGGGACGGACTGCTCCGCGGAGAGCTCGCGGCGCCAGGTCACGAGCCGCTCGTAGAGCTTCTCGTCGTAGGTCGGCGGGCAGGCGGGGCAGCGGCCGGCGGCGCGCTGGGGCGCCGTGGTCAGCTCGGTGCCGCACCCCTTGCAGTGCCGCACCCGCGCCGAGCGCGGTCCGCGGCGCGCACCGCCACCCCCCGCTCCACCGCGCGCCCCGCCCGCCTTCGGCGTCGAGCGCGCCCCCTCACCGAGAACCACCGCGAGCGGGTCGAGGAATCGGCTGACCCGGCGGGTGGGCCGCGCGCCCGGGGTCCGGGCCCGGGCCCACGACAGGTGCAGCTCGTCGCGGGCCCGGGTCATCCCGACATAGAGGAGGCGCCGCTCCTCCTCGATCTCGTCCGGCCCCTCAGCCATGACGATCGGCATGAGGCCGTCGCTGCACCCAGCGAGGTGCACGACCGGCCACTCCAACCCCTTCGCCGCGTGGAGCGAGGCCAGGGTGACCCCCTCGACCGACGGTGCGTGCTGCGCCGCCGCCCGCTCGTCGAGCTCGCGGATCAGCTCCGGCAGGCGCACCCCGGGCGAGGTCGCGGCCAGGCGCTCCGCGAGGGTGACCAGGGCCCGCAGCGACTCCCACCGGGCCCGCACCGCCCCGGACGCGGCCGGCGGCTCCTCCTGGTAGCCCACCCCCTGGAGGACGTCGGCGACGGTGTCGGGCAGCGACTTCGACTCGTCGTCGGTGCGCGCGGCCCCACGCAGCAGGACGATCGCATCGCGCACCTCGCGTCGCGCGAAGAACCGCTCACCGCCGCGCACGAGGTACGGCACCCCGGCGTCGGCGAGCGCGGACTCGAAGCCCTCGGACTGCCCGTTGGTCCGCAGGAGGATCGCCACGTCGGAGGCCGGCCGGCCCGCGTCGAGCTGGCTGCGGATCCGGGCTGCCACCCAGGCCGCCTCGGCCGGGTCGTCGTCGAGCGCGGTGAGCGTCGGGTCGGGCCCGGCGCTGCGCTGCGCGACGAGCTCGACCGCCCCGCGTCGAGCGGTCGAGCCGCTGGGCATCGAGGCGACGAGGGTGTTGGCCAGCCGCACCACCTCGGGCGTCGAGCGGTAGTTGCGCACGAGGCGCACGGTGCGCGCGCCCGGGTGCGCCGCGCTGAAACCGAGCAGGTGCTGCGGGCTGGCACCGGTGAAGGAGTAGATCGTCTGCATCGGGTCGCCGACCACGCAGACCTCGTGCCGCCCGCCGAGCCACAGCTCGAGCAGGCGCTGCTGCAGCGCGTTGACGTCCTGGTACTCGTCGACGACGAAGTGCCGGTACTGCTGGCGCACCGTCGCCGCGATGTCGTCGCGCTCCTCGAGGATGCCGACGGTGAGGAGCAGCACGTCCTCGAAGTCGATGACCGCTCGCTCGCCCTTGACCTCCTCGTACACCTCGAGCAGCCGCGCCATGCCGCTCTCGTCCATGCCGGGCGGCTCGCGGCCCTCGCGCCGGGCAGCCGCCGCGTAGCTCTCCGGGGTGAGCAGGCTCACCTTGGCCCACTCGACCTCGGCCGCCACGTCGCGCAGCTCGGTGCGGTCCAGGCGCAGGCGAAGGCGGGACGCGGCCTCGGCGACGACGGGCGCCTTGTGCGGGAGGATCTCCGGGGCGGCCCCGCCGATCGCGTGGGGCCAGAAGTAGTGCAGCTGCCGCAGCGCCGCCGCGTGGAAGGTGCGGGCCTGCACCCCGGCCACGCCGAGCTCGCGCAGCCGCACCCGCATCTCGCCGGCCGCTCGGGCGGTGAAGGTCACCGCGAGCACCCGCATCGGCTGGTAGGCGCCGGAGTGCACCCCGTAGGCGATGCGGTGGGTGATCGCCCGGGTCTTGCCGGTGCCGGCGCCGGCGAGGACGCACAGCGGGCCGGTAGGGGTGGCAGCGACCTCGCGCTGCTCGGGGTCGAGGGCGTCCAGGACGTCGTCGGCGCTCGGTGGTGCGGTCACGTCGGCGATGCTCTCAGAGGCCGCCGACAGCTCACCGCCCGCCCACGGCAGCCGGGTCGGATCGCTCGCACAGCTCGCCGCCATACCACTCCTCGACGAGGCGTGCCGAGATCGAGACCGCCCGCGGCCGGTACAGCTCACCGGTCTCGAACGCCGCAGCCAGCTCGTCCCGGGTGAACCACCGCGCCTCGACGATCTCGACCCCGTCCGGCGCGAGCCGGGCCGAGGCCGCGCGAGCGGTGAAGCCCACCATGAGCGAGGCGGGGAAGGGCCACGGCTGGTCGGCCCGGTAGCGCACGTCGCTCACCTCGAGCCCGACCTCCTCGTGGACCTCGCGGGCGACCGCCGCGGCAAGGGTCTCCCCCGGCTCGACGAACCCCGCCAGCACCGACATCCGCCCCGTAGGCCATCCGGCGTTCCGGGCCAGCAGGAGCCGGTCGTCCGGGTCGGTGACCGCCATGATCACCGCCGGGTCGGTCCGCGGGTGGTGCCAGCTCTCGTCTGCCGGGCAGCGCCGGACCCAGCCGGCCTGGGCGATCTCGGTCGGCCCCCCGCAGCGGGGGCAACGAGGGTGGGTGCGATGCCAGTTGTCCAGGGCGACCGCGGTCGCCGCGAGGCTGGCCTGGTCCGGCGGGAGCAGGTCGGCAACCGCGCGAAGGGGGGTCCCCCCTTCGCCGTGCTGGAGGGCGGCGAGCACGTGTCCGCCGCCGAGTCGTCCGAGGAGGACGAGGTCGCGCTCCTCGTCCGAGGCCTCGGGGTGACGCAGGGCGAGGGCGATCTCGGGGCCACCCACGGTGGGAACGCGCATCTCGTGCACGTCGAGCACCCGGGTGCCCGGCTCGCCGAGCAGGCGCGGGATCACCCCGGCCTCGAAGCGGAGGTCAGCGGCGCGGTCCAGCGGAGGTCCGGCCAGCACGAGCTCGTCGAAGGGGGCAGCCATGGACCTCACGATAAGTCGGTCCGTGGCGCTGCAGGCCTCGCGCCGGTGATCGTCCTACGGTGAGTGCGTGAGTGTTCCGACGAAGCGTTCGCCCCTGGCCCTGGCGGCACTCGCCAGCGCGGCCGTCCCCGACCTGGACCCGGTGAGCGTGGAGCAGGTGCGCACCGAGCCGACGTCGCGCTTCGACGTCGCCTTCGTCCAGGACGCCGAGCACCGGCGGTGGGTGATCCGCTGCCCGCGCACACCGGCGGCCTCCGCGCAGCTGGAGCAGTCGGCGGCGCTGACCCACCTGGTGTCGCGGCGGCTCCAGCTGAGCGTCCCCGTGGTCCGGGGCTGGGTGGCCCTGCCCGAAGGGGGACGAGCGGCTGTCCATGCCCAGATCAGTGGTCGACTCCTCGACCTCGAGCGGCTCGTCCCGGGGCCGGGACTGACCGCCTCCCTCGGCCGGGCCGTGGCGAGCGTGCACAACCTGGACCCGGCGGTCTTCGAGGAGGCGGGCACGCCGTCCTACGAGCCCGAGGCGTATCGCACCCGGCGGCTGGCCGACCTGGACCGGGCGGCCGCCACCGGGCGGGTGCCGACGGGCCTGCTGACCCGGTGGGAGCGCCAGCTCGAGGACGTCGGGCTCTGGCGCTACCAGCCCGTCCCGACGATCGGGGGGCTGGGCGGTGAGCGCGTGCTCGCCACCGAGGACGGCGACCAGCAGCTGTCGGTCAGGGGGTTCGTCGGCTGGGAGGACGCGCAGGTCGCCGACCCCGCCGACGACCTTGCTGCCGTGGTGGGCTCGGTCGACGAGGAGACCCTCGACACCTTCATGGAGGCCTATGCCCACACCCGGGTGCATCGACCCGACCGCGGGCTCGTGCGCCGCGCGCGACTGGTCCACGAGATGTCGCTCGTGCGCTCGATGATGAGCGCGGTCGCCACCGGTGACCTCGACCTCGCCGAGGAGCACGCCGCCGCGTTGCGCCGGCTCGATGCCGAGGTCGCCGACGCGCCCGACGCACCCGCGGTGACCGAGGCGACCGACGTAGCCCAGGCGAGCGACGCACCCGCGGTGACCGACGCGAGCGACGTAGCCCAGGCGAGCGACGCTCCCGCGGCGTCCGAGGCGACCGACGCAGCCGAGGCGACCCGAGGACCTGGCGCGACCGACGACGTGGGCGCCGGGGGCGACGAGGGCGAGGAGGACCCGTCGACGCCGGAGACGGCGTCCGGCGGCAGCACCAGCGCCAGCCTGGTCGGCAGCCGGCGCGACGAGGGCGCCGAGGTCAGCGCCGACGACGATGCTGCGGACGCTGACGGCGACGAGACCCGCAGCGAGGAGCAGCCCGAGCAGCCCGACAAGGTCGCTGAGGGCGGTGCCGCGGGCGAGCAGCCCGACGATGTCGCTGAGGGCGGTGCCGCGGGCGAGCAGCCCGACGATGTCGCTGAAGGCGGTGCCGCGGGCGAGCAGCCCGACGATGTCGCTGAAGGCGGTGCCGCGGGCGAGCAGCCCGACGATGTCGCTGAGGACGACGGCGCGGGCGAGCAGCCCGGCGACGTCACACCCCCTCGCCGGTGAGCACCGCCGCCACCTGCTCCTCGCTCAGGAGCCGGGGCCGCACCGTCTCACCGGTGCCGGCGTAGAAGAGGGCTGCCCGCACCCTGGCGGGGTCGAGGCCGCTCCAGCGCGCGTAGGCGAGCCGGTACACGCTCAGCTGCAGCGCTGCACCGTCGGCGGACGAGCCGCGCGGCGGCCGGCCGGTCTTCCAGTCCACGATCGTCACCCCACCGTCGGGGTCGGCGAAGACCGCGTCGACCCGGCCGCGGACGGCCCGGCCGGCGAGCACGAACTCCAGGCTCAGCTCGACCTCGACCGGCGTGCGCTCGGCCCACTCGCTCGCGAGGAAGCGCTCCTGCAAGGCCGGCAGGTCGACGTCGTCGCTCTCGGCGTCGGCCCGGCCGGGCAGGTCGAGGACGTCGACCATCGCCGTGGTCCCGTAGTGCTGCTCGACCCACGCGTGGAAGTCCGTGCCCCGCCTCGCCTCCGGCGCTGGAGGGCTCGGCATGGGCCGGCGCAGCTGCGCTGCGTAGGACGCCTCGTCACCGGCCACCGCGACCAGGGACGAGGTGCTCAGGTGCTCCGGGAGCGTCACCGCGGGTGAGGTCGGGGTCCGGGCGGCCTCCCGCTCCCGAAGGAGCAGCTCGATCGTCTCGTCGAGCTCGTGCCTCCCAGCGAGCGATGTGGGCGACGCACCGCCGGCGAAGTCATCGCCGCCGCTCTCATCGCTCCCGCCCTTCCCCTGACGATCCGCGAGCCGGGCGGCGGCCCGACCCAGGGCGGGCCGCTCGGGTGCGGGCGGCATCGACGGCCAGGTGACCGTCCGGGAGCGCTCGAGCAAGGGGTTGGCCTCGTCGTCCCGCGGCATCGGCGCATCTGCGATGCGGTGCACGCCGGGCAGCGCGGCCACCTCGTCGAAGAAGCGCGATGCCAGCCTGGGCGTGCTGCCGGTCGCCGCCCAGACCGCCGAGGTCAGGAGCAGGTGCCGCCGCGCCCGGGTGAACGCGACGTAGGCCAGGCGGCGCTCCTCGGTGAGGAGCTGCTCACCGCTCGCCTCCTTGAAGGCGGTGACGTCGGCCTCGATCTCCTTGGTCGTCGCGCCGTGCTCACCGAGCGAGGGCAGACCGTGCCGGTCTCCGCGCAGCGGGTAGGGCACGCCTCCCTCGGTCGCGTGCAACCAGCCGCTGTCCCTGACGGTGCCGAGCGTCCACTCGCCGGTCTCAGCGTCGTGGCGGGAGCGAGCGTTGTGCGACGGGAATGACCCTTCAACCAGGCCGGGCACGGCCACGACGTCCCACTCCAACCCCTTCGCCGCGTGGCAGGTGAGGATCTGCACCGCGTCGGGGGTCGGGTCGACCACCGGCCGCTCCAAGCCGCGCTCTCGTGCGACGGCGGCCTCGACCCAGTCGAGGAAGCCACCGAGTGTCGACCGGTCGGCGCCGGCGGCGAACTGAGCCGCCACGTCGGCGAAGGCGTCGAGGTGGGCACGGGCGGCGCCTGGGCTCCACCCGGGGCGGGCCAGCACCTCGACATCGACCCCGAGGACCTGCTCGGCGTGAGCGACGAGGTCGGGCAGCGGCAGGCCGGTCAGACCACGCAGCGTCGAGATGCCTGAGGCGAGAGCGCGCAACCGCTCCAGCGCCCGCCCGCTGATCGTCTCGCCCCGGCTGCCGACCCATCCCGGCTCCGGCAGCTGATCGAGGGCGTCGACGATCGTCGTCTCCTCGCGCGAGTCCTGGGCGAGGTCGGTCCCCGGCGCCCGTCCGGCCCGAGGCCCCAGCTCGCGGGCCCACGCCGCGAGACCGGCGACGTCGGCCGCTCCGAGCCGGCAGGTGGGGCCGGTGAGCAGACGCATCAGCCGGTCACCGCGGGCGGGGTCCTGCACCACCGCGAGCAGCGCGACGACGTCGGCGACCTCGCTCGTCACGAGCAGACCGCCGAGGCCGACGACCTCGTGCGGGACGCCGCGCTCGGCGAGCGCCTCAGCGATGACGGCGAACTGGCTGCGCTTGCGGCACAGGACCGCCGCGCTGAACCGGCCGTCGCCGCGCCGCTGCTCGACCCACTCTGCGACGAGCTGGGCCTCGGCCCGCGCGTCGGCGACCCGCGCGGCCCACACCTGGCCGCGCTGCGCACCCGGGCGGGCCTGAAGCGGCCGGACCGGGACGGCGCTCGCCTCGCGCAGCGGCCGCGCGACCTCGTTGGCCGCGTCGAGCACCGCGGTGTCGTTGCGCCAGCTGCGGGACAGGTGGAGGACCGGAGCATCTCCGAAGCGCTCGGGGAAGGTCGCCAGGGTCGTCGCGCTCGCCCCCCGCCAGGCGTAGATCGACTGGTGCGGGTCTCCGACGGCGGTCACCGGGCTCGGCTCCGAACCGTCCGGGGCGAAGAGGCCGGTCATGAGCACCAGCTGGGCCTCCGAGGTGTCCTGGAACTCGTCGAGCAGCACGACCCGGAATCGGTCTCGCTCGCCCGTACCGACTTGCGGCGCGGAGCCGGCCAGCCGCGCGGCCAGCGCCATCTGGTCGGCGAAGTCGAGCACCCCGCGCTCGTGCTTGAGCTCGAGGTAGCGGCGCACGACGGGCAGCACGAGGGCGCGCCGTCGCAGGGCCTCGCGCTGGTCGGTCATCGCCTTCAGGCGGGTGCTGCTCGCCTCGGCCCGCTCCCACCGCTCGACGAGGGCGTCCAGGTGGGCGATCGCCTCCTCGGGCTCGCGGAGGTGCTCGGCCAGCTCCCCGGCGAGGTCGACGACCATGCTCGTGACGGTCGACTCCACCCACTCGACCTGATCCATCGGGCCGTCGTAGCCGAGGACCGCCTCGTGGGCGAGCTGCCAGGCGGCGGCCTCGGTGAGCAGCCGCGCGTCGCGCTCACGCCCGAGCAGCGGCGCGTGCTCGCGCACGAGGGACCCCGCGTAGGCGTGGTAGGTCGTGATCGTCGGGGCGCCGGGCAGGGTAAGGGCGCCGCTGACGTCGGTGCGCTGCGCCTGCCACAGCCCGGTGCGCTCCAGGGTCGCGAGGCGCGCCCCGACCCGGTCGGCGAGCTCCCCGGCCGCCTTGCGGGTGAAGGTCAGGCCGAGCACCTCCTCGGGCTGGACGAGGCCGTTGGCGACGAGCCAGACGACCCGCGCGGTCATCGTCTCGGTCTTCCCCGACCCGGCTCCGGCGACGACGAGCTGGGGCCGCAGCGGCGCCTCGATGATCGCCGCCTGCTCCGCGGTCGGCGGGTGCTCCTGACCCAACGCACGGCTGAGCTCGGCCGCGGACAGCGTCGGCGCAGGAGCGTCGTCCATCCGGTCGGTTCCCTCCCGCTCGGCGAAGGGGGAACCGCCCGGCCCCCCGAAGAGGGTGGGCTGCTCCGCCGGGCCAAGCGGCCCGGCGCCAGGTGGTGGGGTCATCGCAGCATCCGGCCTTCCTCGTGCGCCGGGCAGGAGGAGCGCACCGGGCAGATCGCGCAGCGGCGCTCCTCCGGGCGGGCGGGGACGTGCGCGGCGGCCATGCCGTCGACGACCTCGCCCACGACCTCGCGCACCCACTCAGGGTTCTCGCTGCCCGCCAGCGGGGCCTGCACCCGAACGTGGCTGCTCCTGTTCGCCGCCTTGCCGAGGTTGACCAGCGCGGCACCGGCCGAGGTCGCGCCGAGCTCGGCGAAGGCACCCTCCTGCACCGCCAGCTGGTAGACCCCGAGCTGACGGTGGGCGGGCATCTCCTTGGGACCCGGTGTCGACCCACCGGTCTTGTAGTCGATGACGCGCAGCGCGCCCTCAGTGTCGTGCTCGACCCGGTCGACCCGACCGGAGATCGTGGCCCGGCCCACGTCGGCCCGGAAGGGGACCTCGACGCCGGCCAGCCGCCACCCTTCGCGCCGGGCGGTGAGGTAATAGTCGGCCAACCAGCGACCCATCCGGTGAGCACGCTGCTTGTTCTGCTCGCCGACCCACCCCGGGTGCTGACCCAGCTGCGGCCACCGGGCCTCGATCTCGGCGGCGATCGTCTCGTGGTCGGCGTCGGGCAGGTCCTCGGCGATCGCGTGCAGCAGGGTGCCCAGGCTCTGGGAGACGTGACCGACGCCGCGCCCGCCCGAGCTCGTGAGCAGCCAGGCCAGCCCGCACTCCTCGAACGCCTCGACCTGGGACGGGCTGAGCGGGACCTGCTCGTCGGGTGATCGCAGCGGCCGGTCGTCGGTGAGACCGCGCAGGGCCCACCAGTCCCTCGGGTCGGCACCACGGACCCCGGCGGCACGCAGTGCCGCGAGACGGTCGAGCGCGACCTGCGTGGTGTCCTCGGTGCCCTCGGGCCGGCCGAGCTCCTGGCGCAGCCGAGCCACGACACCCACGAGATCCATCGGCAGCGGTGCCTCGACCGCGGTCCGGCCCTCCCCGTCGTCGGGCAACGGATCGATCACCTCGAGGAAGGGCGAGGGGTGCTCGTCCTCGGAGCGCACGGCGGTGACGAGGACGGCCTCGCTCGCCCGGGTGAGCGCGACGTGGAGCAGGCGGGTCTCGTCGTGGCGCACCTGGACCCTGGCCGCCTCGAGCGGCCCGGTGCCGCGACCACCGACCCGTGCCGCGGCTGCCTCGCCGGCACCTCTGCCGGTCATGATCTCGACGAGGTCCTCCGACCCGAGCATTGACCCGCGCAGGCGCAGATCGGGCCAGACCCCCTCCTGCACACCCGCCACGACCACCCGGCGCCACTGCCGCCCGGCGCAACCGGCCGGGGTGACGAGCGAGACCGCGCCGGTGCTGGGACTGCGGGCGGCGAGGGAGTCAGCGGCGACCTCTTGCTGCGCGACGGCCTCGAGGAACATCTCCGGTCCCCCGCGACGGACGGTGTCCTCGTGCGCGGCCGCTGCGGAGAACAGGGCGACGACGGCGTCGAGCGCCTCGTCCGCGCGCGCCCCGGCCGCTCCCCCGGCCAGTGCCCTCGCCCGCCACTGCTGAGCCACGCCGGCCGCCTCCCAGGCGGCCCAGAGCACCCCTTCGGCCGTGACGCCGGGCGCCCAACGCTCACCCTGCACCGGCGCCGCTTCTCGCGCTGCGGCGATGATCCGCGCCAGCCGCAGCAGGGGGTCGGTGTCGCCGCTGGGGTCCTCGACGGCGAGCAGGGCGATCTCCTCCGGGGCGACCACCAGGTCACGCAGCAGCTCGTCGCTGCTCCGTGCGCCTTCCGAGGCGAGCTCCACGGATCGCAGGCGCCGCCTCAGCCGGCGCACGGCGACCGGGTCGGCGCGTACATAGGGAGAGCCGAGCAGGTCGAGGACCTCCTCAACGTCGGGCACATCGCGGCGACCGCGCTGGAGGTCCAACGCGAGCGTCAGCACCGCGAGCAGCGGGGCCACCGCGCTCTGCTCCCGCAACGGCAGCTCGGTGGCGGCGGCGACGAGCGGCACGCCCCGCGCGGCGAGCACCCGGCGCAGGGTCGCCTGGCGGGCCGCGCCCCGCACGACGACCGCCATGTCCGACCAGGCCACGCCGTCGAGCAGGTGGGCCGAGCGCAGCTCGTGGGCGACGTAGGCGGCCTCCTGGGCATCGGATCTCAGCACGGCCACCTCGACCGCTGCGCCCTCACCGCGCGGGGGGCAGCCCCGCGCAGCGCCCCCGCCGAGCGCACCGATCCGCGCGACCACGCGCGCATTGGCCGCTGCCACGGACGACGGCAGCCGGTAGCCCCGGCCGAGCACGACCCGCCCGACGGACCGGCCGCCCCAGTCGTCGTCGACGAACACCGCCGGGTCGGCGCCCCGGAAGGTCTGAACCGCCGCGTCGGGGTCGCCGACCAGGACGAGCGGCACCCCGGCACCGGCGAGGATGCGCAGCAGCCGGGCCGCCGGAGCGGTGAGCTCCTGGGCGTCGTCGACGACGAGGCAGCCGACCTGCTCCAGGGTGCGCCTCCTCGCCTCGTCGTCGGACTCGAGCAGGTCCGATGCCGCGGTGAGCACCCACGCGGGGTCGAACATCCCCGGGGTGGCCAGGGCACCGACCTGCTCGTACTCCTCGAAGACCCGAGCCGCCGCACCCCACTCGGGGCGCTCGTGCTCCTCGCCCAGGGCCGCGAGCCGGTCGGGGGTCAGCGAGTGCTCGACCGCTCGCATCAGCAGGTCCCGCAGCTCGCCGCGGAAGGCCCGGGTCGCGAGCGCCTCGCGCAGATGCTCCGGCCAGACCGGACCGGTGCCCGACTCGGCATGGCCCGCGAGGAGGTCTGCCAGGACGAGGTCCTGCTGGGCACCCGACATCAACCGCGGCGTCGGCTGGCCCTCGAGAGCGGCCTGCGCGCGCAGGATCGCGAAGCCGAGGCTCTGCACGGTCCGCGCCAACGGCGCCGAGGCGGCCCCTCGCAGACCTGCAGTGACCTGGTCGCGCAGGGTGGCCGCCAGCTGCCTGGTGGCCCCGACCACGACGACCTCGTCGGGGCGGCACTCTCCCGAGGCCACGCGGTCCAGCGCGGCGTGCACCGCGACGACGGACTTGCCGCTGCCCGGCCCCCCGAGCACGACGAGCACCTCCTCGCGAGCCTCCACCGCGGCCCGCTGGCTCTCGTCGAGCTCGCTGCGGGACGGCAGCCGCGCAGCGGCCGGCTGCCCCCCTTCGCCACGCCCTTCGTCGCCCCCTTCGCTCCTCCCACCGCGGGTCCGGCTGGACCCACCACGGTCCAACCGGACCTGCGGCAGCTCGTCGTCCTTGGCCATGACCACATCCCATCACCGAGGGCTGACAACGCCAGCCCCTAGGATGTGCGGATCGCCCCGACTGACCCTGGAGGAACCATGACCGCCGGTCACGGCGCTCGCGTCCAGCGCCTCCCTCGCGCCGAGCGACGCGCGCAGCTGCTGCAGGCCGCGCAAGAGATCTTCGTCCGGCAGGGCTACCACTCCGCCGCCATGGAGGACATCGCCGAGCACGCCGGGGTGTCCAAACCGGTGCTCTACCAGCACTTCCCGGGCAAGCTCGAGCTCTACCTCGCGCTCCTCGAGAGCCAGTGCGACCGGCTCGAGCAGCTCGTCCTCGACGCCCTGGACAGCACCGACGACCACAAGGAGCGCGTCTACGCCACCCTGGCGGCGTTCTTCGAGTTCGTCAGCGGAGAGGGCGAGGCATTCCGGCTGATCTTCGAGTCCGACCTCACCAACGAGCCTCGGGTCCGGCACCGCATCGACAGTCTTGAGGCGCAGATCGCCGATGCGATCAGCCAGCGGGTCGCGAAGGACACCGGCCTGCCCCAGCAGTTCGCCGACCTCCTCGGCTACTCCTTGGCCGGCATGTCGCAGGTCTCCGCCCGCGCGTGGCTCGCTCATGCCCAGGACATCCCCCAGTCCGACGCCGCCCGCGCCGCCGGGCACCTCGCCTGGCGCGGGATCGGCGCCTTCCCCACCGAGGCCACCCGGCGCGCGGCCGACCGCGAGCCCAGCTGACCTAAGTCGGCACCGGCCAACCATCAGCACCGCACCCGAACCACCCCTACAGCAGAGAGGATCGACCGTGGAGGTCAAGATCGGAGTCCAGAACGTCGCCCGCGAGATCGTCATCGACGCGACCGGGACCGACCAGGAGATCCAGGGCGCCATCGAGGCGGCCCTGGCCGGCAACGCGCTCGACCTGCGCGACGACAAGGGGCGCCGGGTCGTCGTGCCCGCCGCCGCGCTGGGCTACGTCGACCTGGGCGAGCCCTCCCGAGGCCGCGTCGGCTTCGGCGCCTGACACCCCCTGGGTCGGCTGCCGCTCGCCGTCGGCCCGCCCCCTCGTCGCCCGCTTGAGCTCTGCCCCAGATATCTGGGGCAGAGCTCAACTCCTCTCCCAAACCCCTGCGCCTCGGGGCGGCCCGAGCACGTCGGAGGGTGCTCCCGGGTGCGTCTTCGCAGGTGGGCGAGCCATCCAGGGTCGGGACCGAGCACCCGAATCGCCCGCGACGTCCCCGGGAATACCCCTGTCCTGCCCTACGCTTCACTCCGATGACCGGGGAGGCCGGTCACCAAGCCCCGGCCAAAGCCGGGAACCTGAAAGGAACCGCCACCATGCTGTGGACCATCATCGTGACCGTCATCCTCGGGGCGATCATCGGGGCCCTCGCTCGTCTGGTGCTGCCGGGCAAGCAGAACATCTCGGTGCTCGTGACCGTCATCCTGGGCATTCTCGGCGCCCTCATCGGCTCCTGGCTGTACACCGCCATCTCGGGCAACGAGGGGACCTCGGGCATCGACTGGATCGCCCTCATCATCGGCGTCGCCGTGGCGGCCGGCCTCATCGTCGCCTACGGCGCGATCACCGGTCGCAAGCAGGTCTGAGCGACCGACGCACGCGAAGGGCCCCTGGATCTCCAGGGGCCCTTCGTCGTTTGGCGGTCGTCAGGCGGACAGCCCCAGGCGCGCCATCCGCTGCTGGTGGGCATCGGTGAGCCGCTGCATGATCGCGCCCATCTCCTCCAGTCCCGCGCCGGGTCGGGAGTGGCTGGTCCCGAGGATCAGCTCGGCGAGGGCGTCCCGCTCGCCGGCCACGAGCTGGCCCTGCGAGAGCGCCTCCCCGACGAGCCGGCGACCCCACAGCGCCAGCGGTCCCGCGAGGTGGCGGTCGGCCCTGATCTGGCGGCGGACCGCGTCGACGATCACCTCGGTGCGGCGGCCGTCGCCGGCGGCCTGGGCGATGATCGCGCGCGACTCGTCGTCGACGAAGGCGGAGATCTCGCGGAAGAAGTCGTTGGCGATCCCGTCACCGATGTAGGCCTTGACCAGCCCCTCGAGCAGCCCCCGTGGAGCGGTGCGGGCGTGGAAGGAGTCGAAGGCGGGGACGAAGGGGGTCATCGCCTCCATCGGGTCGCCGCCCAGCTCGCGGATGTGGGTCACGAGCAGCTCGTGTTTGGCGAACTCGTCGACCGCCATCCCCGCGAGCGCGGTCTTCAGCCCGAGGTCCTTGGACAGCTCGCTGTCCGCCGCCAGGCGGGTGAAGCCCGAGATCGCCCCGTAGGCGATCACCCCGAGGAGCTCGATCACCCCTTCGCGCTCCCGGTCCCCGAGAGTGGACCCAGGCTTGGTCGACGGCTCCTCGCTCATGGTCGCAGCGTAGCCGCGCTAGCCCCCCGACGGCAGGGCGTAGCATGGGCGACGAACGACGGTGCCCGGTCGGCATCACGACTTGTGCCCGGTCCTGCCCTCTGTCCTGGCAGCGGCCTCCGGTGCGACAGCTCAGTCGCCCACGCAGACCTCCGATCGGCCCGACCCACCCGGCGCGCCACACCGGCGCCGCCGCCGATCGAGAGATGTGCATGACCGACTCCACCGAGCCCACATTCGACACCCCTGCCGACGCCAGCGCGGAGGCCCCCGCAGCGGAGGCACCGGCAGCGCAGGCACCGGCAGCGCAGGCTCCCGCCGAGCAGCCCACCTTCGCCGACTTCGACGTCCACCCCGACATCGTCGCCAGCCTCGCCGACGCCGGCATCGTCCACCCCTTCCCCATCCAGGCGATGACCCTCCCGGTCGCGCTCGGCGGGCACGACATCATCGGCCAGGCCAAGACCGGCACGGGCAAGACCCTCGGCTTCGGCGTCCCGATCCTCAGCCACGTCGACGTCGACACCGACGACCGCCGCCCGCAGGCGCTGGCCGTCGCCCCCACCCGCGAGCTGGCGGTGCAGGTCGCGACCGACCTCGAGCGGGCCGGCAAGCGGCGCGGCGTCCGGGTGCTCACCGTCTACGGCGGCCGCGCGTACGAGCCGCAGATCGAGGCCCTGCAGCGCGGCGTCCACGTCGTCGTCGGCACCCCGGGGCGGCTGATCGACCTCGCCCAGCAGGGCCACCTCGACCTCACCAACGCCCGCACGGTGGTCCTCGACGAGGCCGACGAGATGCTCGACCTCGGCTTCCTCCCCGACGTCGAGAAGCTCATGGCGATGACGCCCGACGGGCGGCACACGATGCTCTTCTCGGCGACGATGCCCGGCGCCATCGTCGCCCTGGCCCGGCGCTACATGAACCAGCCCACCCACATCCGCGCGATGAGCGACGACGGTGAGAAGGACAGCCACACCGTCAAGGCGATCGAGCAGTTCACCTACCGCGCGCACGCCATGGACAAGGTCGAGCTGCTCTCCCGTGTGCTCCAGGCCAAGGATCGAGGCCTGACGATCATCTTCAGCCGGACCAAGCGGACCGCGGCCAAGGTGGCCGACGAGCTGAGCGACCGAGGCTTCGCGGCCGCCGCCATCCACGGCGACCTCGGCCAGGGGGCGCGAGAGCAGGCCCTGCGCGCCTTCCGCAACGGCAAGGTCGACGTCCTCGTCGCCACCGACGTCGCCGCGCGCGGCATCGACGTCAACGACGTCACCCACGTCATCAACTACCAGTGCCCCGACGACGAGAAGACCTACGTGCACCGGATCGGCCGCACCGGGCGCGCGGGCAACACCGGCATCGCGGTGACCCTCGTCGACTGGGACGACATGTCGAAGTGGTCGATGATCAACCGCGCCCTCGACCTCGGCATCCCCGAGCCGGTCGAGACCTACTCGGCCTCGCCGCACCTCTACGAGGACCTGGAGATCCCCGAGGGCGCCAAGGGGCGCCTGCCCAAGAGCCAGCGCACCCGTGAGGGCCTGGCCGCCGAGAAGCTCGAGGACCTCGGCGAGACCGGTCGGTCCGCCGGGGGTCGGGGCGGTTCCGGTGGGGGCCGTGGCCGCGACGGGCGCGGTGACCAGGGTGGTCGCGGCGGCCGGGGTGGCGGCCAGCGGGGCGAAGGGGGCTCCGCGCCCCGTCGCGACGGCGAGAGTGGCCAGGGTGGCGGCGAGAAGCCGCGGCGACGCCGCAACCGACGCCGCACCCGGGGTGGCCAGACCGGTCAGGCGACCGCCCAGGACTGAGCCGGCCGCTCCCCCCTTCGTACTCGGCGCCGACCCCTTCACCCCTCAAGGGGAGGAAGGGGTCGGCCGTTGTCAGGCCGGACTGATCGTCGAGGTGTCGATGACGGCGCGGAAGCGCACGTCGCCGGCGACGATCCGGTCGTAGGCCTCGTCGACGGCTGAGGTGTCGCTCGCGTCGATCCGCTCGATCGTCGCCGTGATGCCGTGCTCGGCGCAGAAGTCGAGCATCTCCTGGGTCAGCGGGATGCCGCCGATGTTGGAGCCGGCGATGACCTTGTCGCCGATGATCAGCGACGCAGGGGCGACGACGAGGTCGCTCGGCGGCAGCCCGACGTTGACCAGCGCACCGAAGGGCCGGAGCAGGGCGATGTACGCCGACATGTCGAGATCGGCGCTGACCGTGTTGACGATGAGGTCGAAGGAGCTTCGCGCCGCCTTCATCGCGTCCTCGTCGCCGCTGGCGATGTGGGCGGCGGCGCCGAGCTCGCGGGCCTCGTCGGCCTTGGCGTCGGTCCGGCTGATCGTCGTGACCTCGGCGCCCATCGCGGCCGCGATCTTGACGGCCACGTGCCCGAGCCCACCGACTCCAACCACCGCGACCTTGCGGCCAGGACCGGCGCCCCACCGCTTGAGCGGGGAGTAGGTCGTGATGCCGGCGCACAGCAGCGGGGCGGCGCCATCCATCTCCATCGAGTCGGGGATGCGCAGGACCATCTGCTCGCTGACGACGATGTGCTGGGCGTAGCCGCCCTGGGTGATCTCGCCGTCGTAGCCGGGTGCGTTGTAGGTGCCGACGGCCGGCTTCTCGCAGAACTGCTCCTGCCCGTTCTTGCACTGCTCGCACTCGTGGCAGGCGTCGACGAGGCAGCCCACCCCGACCCGGTCACCGACCTGGTAGCGGGTCACGGCGTCGCCGACGGCCTCGACCGTCCCGACGATCTCGTGGCCGGGGGTCATTGGGTAGGTCGCCGGCCCCCACTCGTCGCGGACGGTGTGGATGTCGGAGTGGCAGATGCCCGCCCAGGCGATCGCGATCCTCACGTCGTCGTCGCGCAGCGCGCGACGGGTCAGGCGGACCGCCTCGAAGGGGGCGCCTGCGGAGGGTGTGGCGAGGGCCTTGGTCTCGAAGGGGGACCCGCTGCGGGTCTGGTCAGGGGTGGCTGTGGTCATCCGCCCATCGTGGCACGCAGCTCCGACAGCTTGGTTGCTCCGGGCGGGCACGGATTCCCCCCCGCCACCGGCCGCGGTCTCAGAGCTGGGGCAGCAAACCCTCGGCGACCTCGCGATAGGCCTGGGCGCCCTTGCTCGATCCGGCGGTGTCAAGCACCGACCGGCCGATAGCCGGGGCCTCGGCGAAGCGCACTGTCCGCGGGATCGGCGGAGTCAGGACGGGCAGCCCGTAGCGCTCGCCGAGGTCGCCGAGCACCTCACGGGAGTGGTTGGAGCGGCCGTCGTACATCGTCGGCAGGATGCCGATGACCTTGAGCTTCTTGTTGAGCAGGCGGCGCACGTCACGGACGGTGTCGAGCAGCTGACCGACCCCGCGGTGGCTGAGCATCTCGGCCTGCATCGGGATGATCAGACCGGTCGCGGCCGTGAGCGCGGCGAGGGTGAGCACCCCGAGACTGGGGCTGCAGTCCAGCAGGACGACGTCGTAGTCGTCGCGGACCTCGTCGATCACCGACTGGAGGATGAACTCGCGGCCGGGCCGGGTGAGCAGCTGAGCCTCGGCGCCGGCGAGGTCGATCGAGGCAGGCAGCAGGTCGATGCCCTCGGAGGCCTCGACGAGAGCGTCGGCCATCTCGGCCTGGCCGAGGACGACCTCGTTGGTGGACAGCTCGACGACGTCGGGGTCGATGCCGAGGCTGAAGGTGAGGCTGGCCTGGGGGTCGAGGTCGATGAGCAGCACCTGCTTGCCGTGCTCGGCGAAGGCGGCGGCCAGGGACGCGACGGTCGTGGTCTTGGCGACGCCACCCTTCTGGTTGGCGACGGCGATGATCGCGGCCTTCTTCTTGCGGGGCACGGCTGACTCCTGGCGGTGAGGTCTGTCTGTGGCGGCCGCCCGGGGCGACCGGTCGGTCACATTGTCACAGGTCGGGCACGGATCTAGCGCACCACGGCGACATCGCTCGTCGCGAGCTCCTCGATCCGGGCGAGCGACTCCGGCGCAGTGGTGTGCTCGCCGAGCCGGTTGGGCTTGCCGTCACCGTGGAAGTCGCTGCTGCCGGTCGCGATGAGGTCGAGCTCGGCGGCCAGGGCCCGCGCCGTCGCTCGGGCGTCGTCGTCGTGGTCGCGATGATCGACCTCGATGCCCGCCAGCCCTCGCTCGGCGAGGTCGCGGACCAGCGGCGGGGTCAGTCCGCGGCTGCGGCGCAGGGCGAAGGGGTGAGCCACCACCGGCACCCCGCCGGCGGCCCCCACCAGGTCGATGGCGTCGGTCGTCCTCAGCGCGTGGTGGCGCACGTAGTAGCGACTGTCGTTGCGCAACCAGTCGGCGAAGGCCGCCGACCGGTCCGGCACCACCCCCTTCGCCACGAGTGCGTCGGCGAGGTGCGGGCGTCCCGGGGTCACCCCCGGACCCAGCCGGGCCGCGACGTCCTGCCAGGTGATGTCGATGCCGTCCTCGGCCATGAGCTCGGTCATCCGGCGCAGCCGCGGCAGCCGGTCGTCGACGACGAGGGCCATCTCGCTGCTCAGGCCCTCGTGCTCGGGGTCGAAGAGATAGGCGAGCAGGTGCACGCTGCGTCCCTCGTGCACGGTGGACAGCTCTGCGCCGCGCACCAGGGCGATGCCCTCCTCGCGTGCCGCCTGCACGGCCTTGGGCCAGCCGGCGGTCGTGTCGTGGTCGGTCAGCGCCACCGTGCCCACACCGGCCCGCGCAGCCTGGCGCACCACCTCCGCGGGCGGGTCGGTCCCGTCGCTGACGGTGCTGTGGGTGTGCAGGTCGATCACGTCGCCGAGCCTACGGCCGGACGCCGCGCCCCCGCCCCGCCGCCCCCGCGCCCCCGCCCCCCAACGTGATTCGAGGTAGATCTGGGGCGCCCAGTCGGGCGTTCCTACCTCCAATCAACGAGGTGTGGTGGGCCCAGGGCGTCAGCTGAAGACGACGGTGCGGTCCCCGTGCAGCAGGACCCGGCCCTCGGCATGCCACCCGACCGCGCGGGCCAGCACCCGGGCCTCGACGTCGCGGCCGACGGTGACGAGGTCGTCCGGGGCGAGCCGGTGGTCCACCCGCGCCACGTCCTGCTCGATGATCGGCCCCTCGTCCAGGTCGGGGGTGACGAAGTGCGCGGTCGCCCCGATGAGCTTGACCCCGCGGGCATGCGCCTGGTGGTAGGGCTTGGCGCCCTTGAACGACGGCAGGAACGAGTGGTGGATGTTGATCACCTGCCCCGCCATCCGCCGGGCGAGGGAGTCGCTGAGGATCTGCATGTACCGGGCGAGGACGACGAGCTCGACGTCGTGCTCGTCGACAAGCTCGAGGAGGCGTGCCTCGGCCTCGGGCTTGCTCTGCGACGTGACCGGCACGTGGTGGAAGGGGATGTCGTACTGCCCGGCCAGACCCTCGAGGTCGCGGTGGTTGGAGACGATCGCGGGGATCTCGACGTTGAGCGAGCCGGACGCCCGGCGGAAGAGCAGGTCGTTCAGGCAGTGCCCGAAGCGGCTGACCATCACGAGGGTGCGCAGCGGCCGGCTCGCGTCGTGCAGCTGCCACGACATCCCGTGCTCACCCGCCACCGCGGCGAAGCCTTCGCGCAGGGACGCCAGGCCGACTCCCCCTTCGTCATCGAAGGCGACCCGCATGAAGAAGTCGCCGGTCAGGGTGTCGCCGTACTGCTGACTCTCGACGATGTTGCCCCCGCGCCCGGCGACGAAGGTGGACACGGCCGCGACGAGTCCCGGCCGGTCCGCGCAGGCGAGCGAGAGGACGACGCGGGTGCGTCGGGTGGCGTCGGTCACGACAGCAGGCTCCTTGGGTCGCGATGGGGTCCTCATTGTGCGGGCAGGGCGAGGGATGCCGGCGCGGCGTCTCAACCTTCCGCGGCGCCGCTGGCGGTTCGAAGAAGCAACGTCACCTCGAGGTGACGCTCCTTCTTCGAACCGATCCAGGTGAGAGCGAGATCAGCGAAGACCCGGCCACCGCGGGCGACGCTTCTCGGCGAAGGCGCGCACCCCTTCGGCTCGGTCGGCGCTGAAAGCGGTGTCGTGCCAGCGCTCGTCCTCGATGTCGAGGCCCTCGTCGAGGGAGACGTCGAGCCCCGCGCGCATCGCGGCCTTGGCGTTGCGGACACCGATCGGCGAGTTCGCCGCGATCTGACCGGCCAGCTCCATCGCTGCGGTCCGCGGGTCATCCTCGACGCGGTCCACGAGCCCGAGCCGGTAGGCCTCGTCGGCGTCGACGCGTCGACCGGTGAAGATCAGGTCCGCGGCGCGGGACCAGCCGATGCGGCGGGTCATCAGCTGCGTGCCCCCGCCGCCGGGGATCACGCCGACCCCGACCTCGGGCAGCGCCAACGTGGCGCGGCGACCGGCGACGATGAGGTCGCAGGCGAGCGCGAGCTCGCACCCCCCACCGAGCGCGTACCCGTCGACGACCGCGATGGTCGGCACCGGCAGCTCGAGCAGGGCGCGGTAGGCGCGCCGGTTGCCGGGGCGCTGCTCGCGCAGCTGGTCGTCGGTCAGGCCGTTGCGCTCCTTGAGGTCGGCGCCGACGCAGAAGGCCTTCTCGCTCGAAGAGGTCACGACCACCGCCCGCACCGACCTGTCGGCGGCGAGCTCCTCGCCCGCGGCGACCAGGGCCTCAGCCATCTCGGTCGAGACGGCATTCATCGCCTCCGGCCGGTCGAGTACCCACTCGATCACTCCCCCTTCGTGACGGTCGAGGCGGACCAGACGCTGGTGATCACCCATGCCGTCGATGGTGCCATCTCCAAAGTGACACCATGGCGAGGTGAGCGAGAAGCAGACCAAGCCCGAGAACCGAGCCCGCCCGACCACGGAGGAGTTCCGCACCTTCGTCGCCGAGGACTGGGCGCCGCGCAGGAGCACGGTGCCGCAACTCACCGAGGCCGCTCGCCGCGCCGCGGTCCGACGCGAGACGCTGTCTCAGGCCTACCCCGGCGAGCGTCTCGTCATCCCGGCCGGGGGTCTGAAGGTCCGCTCCAACGACACCGACTACGTCTTCCGGCCGCACACCGCCTTCGCCTATCTCACCGGGCTCGGGGCGGACCGGGAGCCGGACGCGGTGCTCGTCATGGAGCCCCGCGAAGGGGGTGGGCACGAGTCCATCCTCTACTTCCGTCCGTTGGCCGGCCGGGACACCGACGAGTTCTTCGGCGACGCCCGCTACGGCGAGTTCTGGGTCGGCGCGCGGCCCACCATCGAGGACATAGAGTCCGAGCTCGGCCTGACCGGCCGCCACATCGACGGCTTCGACGACGCCGTCGGCAAGGACGCCGGGAGCACCCGGGTGCGGCTGGTCCGCGACGCCGAGTCCGAGCTGACCGCTCGGGTCGACCGGCTGCGCACGGACAACGGCGCGGCCGCCGAGACCCTCGAGGAGGAGGACCTCGTCCTCGGCGCGCACCTCTCGACGATGCGCATGGTCAAGGACGACTGGGAGCTCGACCAGATGCGCCAGGCCGTCGAGGCGACGCGGGTCGGCTTCGAGGCGGTCATCGCCGAGCTGCCGACCGTGGTCGAGCGGGGACGCGGGGAGCGCTGGGTCGAGGGCATCTTCGGCCTGCACGCACGCCACCAGGGCAACGGCGTCGGCTACGACTCGATCTGCGCCGCCGGCGACCATGCCAACACCTTGCACTGGATCAAGAACACCGGCGACATCGGCTCCGACGAGCTGCTCCTGCTCGACGCCGGGGTGGAGCTGGACACCCTCTTCACCGCCGACGTCACCCGTACCTTGCCGATCAACGGGACCTTCAGCGACGCCCAGCGCGAGATCTACGACGCGGTCTGCGAGGCCCAGGCGGCCGGGATCGCCGCCGTCCGCCCGGGCGCGAAGTTCTCTGATGTGCACGCCGCCGCGATCCGGGTCATCGCCGAGAAGCTGCACGGCTGGGGTCTGCTGCCCGAGGGCGTCTCGGTCGAGGACACCCTCGACACCGAGCACGGCCAGTACCACCGGCGCTGGATGGTGCACGGCACGAGCCACCACCTCGGTCTCGACGTGCACGACTGCGCCCAGGCCACCCGCAGCGAGTACATGGAGGCGGTGCTCGAGCCGGGAATGGTGCTCACGGTCGAGCCAGGCCTGTACTTCAAGGCTGACGATCTCAAGGCGCCGGAGCGGTTCCGTGGGATCGGGGTGCGGATCGAGGACGACGTCATCGTCACCGACGACGGCTGCCGCAACCTCAACGCCGACTGGCCGCACACCGCCGACGAGGTCGAGGAGTGGATCCGCGAGGTCCAGTCCCGCTGACCCGCCCGGCTGGACCCCCCGACTTCGCCTCCTACCACGCAGTACTGGTCGTGATCAAGACCAGTACTGCGTGGTAGCGGGCGCTCAGGCGGGGGCGATCACCTCGCGTAGCCGGGTCAGGCCCTCCTCGAGCGAAGGGGGGCCGAGCCCGACCACGAGACCGTGCCTGGGGAGCCCGCCGGCCGGGTGCCGGGGCCTTAGATCAGACCAGTAGTCGGCCATGCCGGCCACGAGGACTCCGCGAGCCCGTGCCTCGGCGACCACTGCGCGTTCGGCTGCGGCGTCGACCCCTTCGAGCTCGACGACGGCATGCAGTCCGCCGTCCATGGGGCGCACCCGGACCCCCTCCAGGCCGGAGAGAAGCCGAAGCGCCACATCGCGCCGGTCCCGGTAGCGTCGCCGCATCCTCGCGGTATGCCGACGCAGCGCGCCGGCGTCGAGGTAGTACTCGAGCGCGTCCTGCACCGTTGCGGGCACCGGGCATCCGACGTCGTGGCGGAGCGTGATCACCCTCTGCCGCAACGGCATCGGCACGATGACATGACCGAGACCGATGCCCGGCGCGAGAACCTTCGCGAACGACCCGAGGGTGACGACTACCCCTTCGTCTCCCCGGTCCAGGGCGGCGAGCGCGGGGACCGGTTCTCCGGTGAAGCGCAGCTCCCCGTCGTAGTCGTCCTCGAGCACGACCGCGCCATGGTCCCTGGCCCAGGCGATGAGCTCGAGGCGCCGACCGACCGGCATCGCACCGCCGAGCGGGTACTGGTGCCCCGGGGTCACAAGGACCGCGTCGAGATCGCTGTCCAGGTGGTCGACGCGCAGACCGGCCTCGTCCACCGGGACCGGGACGACCTCGTGGCCGAGCGCCGCGATGACCCGGCGCAGCGCCGGATAGCCCGGATCCTCGACGGCCACCCGGAGTTGCCTGTCCCTCGCATCCTGGCCGAGGACGAGCGCGGTGAGGACGAGCTGCAACCCCTCGCGCACCCCGGCAGTGACGAGGATCTCGCCCTCCCCGACGACTACTCCGCGCGCGATCCGCACGTGCTCGGCGAGCGCCGAACGCAGGGCCAACGACCCCGACGGGTCGTGCCGCGCGCCGGCCTGACCCACCGCCGACCGCCAGGCCGCTCGCCATGCGCCGTCCACGACGTCGGTCACGTCCGGCTGACCGGGTCGTAGGTCGATCACATCGGCTGCGGATGGCGGAACCGTCTGCGCTGCAACACCTCTCGACGGGGATGGCGCTCGCCCTGGGTGGTCGAGGTGCACTCCTGGGTCGACCCGGGTGGCACCTTCGTCCGCGACCAGCCACCCCTCGCCGTGCAGCTGGTCATACGCGGCGACCACGGTCCCCCTGGCTACCCCGAGCCTGGTCGCGAGCGCCCGCGTCGAAGGGAGCGGGTCGCCCGCCTGGAGCACCCCGGCCCGGACAACCTCACGCAGCCCGTCGGCGATCTGCACGACGAGCGAGCGGGGAGCGGACCGGTCGATCGTGAGCGGCAGGTCGGCGGGACGGGGATGGCGCACTCCCGCACGCTATCCGAAGTGGTCCACCTGCGTTGGCATGTTCTGGACCTTCACACCGGACCACTTACGGGATGAGATTGACCGCATGAGCACTCAGACCCCCCAACGCCTCGACTCCGCCCCTTCGGTGACCGACTCCCCGTCCGAGCCCACCAGCCCGACCACCGGTACCCGCCTCGTCAAGCGCGGACTTGCCGAGATGCTCAAGGGCGGCGTGATCATGGACGTCGTCACCGCCGAGCAGGCCCGGATCGCAGAGGACGCCGGCGCCGTTGCGGTCATGGCGCTCGAGCGCGTCCCCGCCGACATCCGCGCGCAGGGTGGCGTCGCCCGGATGAGCGACCCCGACCTCATCGCCGAGATCGTGGACTCCGTCTCCATCCCGGTCATGGCCAAGGCGCGCATCGGCCACCCGGTCGAGGCACAGGTGCTCCAGCATCTCGGCGTCGACTACATCGACGAGTCCGAGGTCCTCTCCCCCGCTGACTACGTGCACCACATCGACAAGCACGCCTTCGACGTCCCCTTCGTGTGCGGGGCGACGAACCTCGGCGAGGCCCTGCGCCGCATCGCCGAGGGCGCCGCGATGATCCGCAGCAAGGGTGAGGCCGGGACCGGCGACGTCTCCGAGGCCGTCAAGCACATCCGCACGATTCGCACCGAGATCGCCGAGCTGCAGGCCCTGCACGTCAGCGCACCGGAGGCCCTCTACACCCGGGCGAAGGAGCTAGCCGCCCCCTTCGAGCTCGTCGCCGAGGTCGCCCGGACCGGCACGCTGCCGGTCGTGATGTTCACCGCCGGCGGGGTGGCGACGCCGGCCGACGCGGCGATGCTGCGGCAGATGGGCGCCGAGGGCGTGTTCGTCGGCTCCGGGATCTTCCTGTCGGGCAACCCCGCGGCCCGAGCCGAGGCGATCGTGCGGGCGACCACCTTCTATGACGACGTCGCGGCGATCACCGAGGCCTCCCGAGGGCTGGGTGAGGCGATGGTCGGGATCAGTGTCGCCGACCTGCCCGCACCGCACCGGCTCGCCGAGCGGGGCTGGTGAGCTCCCCCTCGGTCGGGGTCCTGGCGCTCCAGGGTGGGGTGGCCGAGCATGAGCGAATGCTCGCCGCGCTCGGCGCGCAGGCGGTACCGGTCCGGCGACCGGCCGAGCTGGACGGTCTCGACGCACTGGTCATTCCTGGGGGTGAGTCCTCGGTGCTCGACCGGCTGCTCGACGTCGTCGGTCTGCGCGAGCCGCTGACGGAAGCCATCGGCGGCGGCCTGCCCACCCTTGGCACCTGTGCCGGGTTGGTCCTCCTCGCGCGCCGGATCGATAACCCGGCACCCGGTCAGCGCAGCCTCGGCATCCTCGACATCGCGGTGCGGCGCAACGCCTTCGGGCGTCAGGTCGACTCGGTCGAGACGGTCGCCACCTGGTCCGGTGCCGGGGACGGCCGGCCGGGATCGCTGCGCGCTGCGGCGATCCGGGCGCCAGAGGTGACCGCCTGGGGCGAAGGGGTCAAGGTCGCCGCGACGATGACCGTCGCCACGTCGGACGGTGGCCGACGCGAGGCGGTCGTGGGCGTGCGCCAAGGCGCCGTCATCGGGATCTCGTTGCACTCGGAGCTGACCGGGGATCCGACGGCGCACCGGGCCCTCCTCGCGGCCGTCACCTCACCCCCTTCGCAGCTCCCCGGGGATCTGCACAGGGCGGGGCCCACCGGAGGCCGACCGCTCGTCTGAGGCTCCGCGGGGATCTGCACAGGGCGGGGCCCACCGGAGGCCGACCGCTCGTCTGAGGCTCCCCGGGGATCTGCACAGGGCGGGGCCCGCCGGAGGGCGACCACTCGTCTGAGGCTCCCCGGGGATCTGCGCAGGGCGGGATCCGCCGGAGGGCGACCGCTCGTCTGAGGCTCCCCGGGGATCTGCACAGGGCGGGATCCGCCGAAGGGCGACCGCTCGTCTGAGGCTCCCCGGGGATCTGCGAAGGGGTGGGTCTACGGGGTGGGAGGGGCGGCGGGGTCGGTCCCGGCTCGGGCCGCCTGCGCGGCCGCCGCGCGGTCGGCGTCGGCACGGATCTGACGGGCCCGCTCCTCCGCGGCGCGCATCGGGTCGTGCTCGGCCAGGAACTCGCGGGCCTGTTGGGCGTTGCGGTGCTCGACGAGCAGCTCGTAGCGGGTGGCGACGACCTGGCTGATCGAGGTGAAGTCGCGGTGCCCCCCGGTCGCCCGGTAGCCGAGCCACGCCCAGACGAGCCCGAAGAGCGCGCCGACGAGGACGGTCGAGATCATCCGCATGACGATGTCCTCGCCCCCCTCGAACATCGCGAAGACGAGACCGACGAACATCCCGATCCAGACACCGGACAGCAGTCCGCCGAGCAGGACCCGCCCGGTCGTGAGCCGCCCGGTGACCCGCTCGATCTGCTTGAGGTCGGTCCCGACGAGCATGACGTTCTCGACCGGGAACTCGTGGTCGGAGAGGTAGTCGACCGCCTTCTGCGCCTGCTCGTAGCTGTCGTAGGTGCCGAGCGACTGGGGGAACTCCAGGCGCAGCACCTGCTCACGGATCGGGCGACCTGCCGGCTGACTCATGAGGACATCATCCCAGACCAGAGGCACAGACCCGAGCGCTCGGTCACAACACGACCACGGCACTGCCGACCGGCATGAGGTCCTTGGCCCAGATCATGTCCATCGCGGGGTTGCTCACCCGCGCGCACCCGTGCGAGGCCGGGTACGCGGGGACGCTGGTGGCGCCGTGAACTGCCCACCCGCGGTAGAAGTAGCGCGGCCGCCAGAGCTTGCCGAGGTCGGACTCATCCATCTTGTCCACCCCACGGAAGACGCTGAAGCTGCCCGTCGGCGTGGTCGCCCGGACCTGCTCGCCGTCCTCGGTCTCGTACAGCTCGCCGCTGCCGGTGCTCGTGTTGAGCGCCACCTGGACCGCGCCGCCGCGCACGACGAGGAGGAGCTGGCGCTGCAGGTCGATCTCGACGCGGTCCGCGGGCCCACCACCGCGGGCGGTGGGACGGCCGGCCGACTCCAGCGCGGCGCGGGTGGCGGGCCCGACGAGCCCGTCGCGGCCCAGCCCGTTGGCCTTCTGGAAGGCGAGGACCGCCTGCACGGTCAGCCCGCCGTAGTTCCCGTCTGCGGTGCCCAGCCAGTAGCCGAGACCGGCCAGCCTGCGCTGCAGCGCGGTGACCTGCTCTCCCGAGTCTCCCGGCCGGAGCGTGGTCGGGGCGGGGCTGGAGGACGAGGGCGAAGGGGTAGAGCTCGGGCTCGGCGACGCCGTCGCCGTGGTTGTGCTGGAGGTCGACGACTTCGAGGTGGAGCGACTCGGCGTGGGCGAGCTCGACGTTGACGGGGTCGAGGTGGACGAGCTCGCGGTCGCGGATGTCGACGTCGAGCGGGGCGTCGAGGTGCTCGACGTCGCCGAGGCAGACCCTGAGTCCGAGGTCGACGGCGAGTCCGACGTGGAGCGGCGCGATGAGGAGGTCGAGGAGGCGGCCGAGGTCGGGCTCGACGTCGACGCGGTCTGCGCCGGCCGACTCGTCGCGTCCGACGCCTGGCCGTCGTCGCTCTGCCCCGTGCCACAGGCGGACACCGCCATGGTGATGGTGGCCAGGCCGGCCACGGTGGCGACGCCGAAACGGCCTCTGGGGTGGACGGTCATGCGGCTCTCCTGCTGATGCGCTGGGGTGGTCGTGCGGGCCCACGAGACCTCACGGACCCAGGCCAGGTGCGGAGCACTCGCCGGTCGTGACAGACCTGTGATCCACTGCACCCGCGAGGCTCGTCGGCAGACCTCACGTCGTCAGTAGACGCGGACGGACCGCCCGATCGGGGCGAGGTTCCTGGCCCAGATGTAGTCCATCGCGGCGTTGCTCACCCGAGCGCACCCGTGCGAGGCGGGGTAGCCGGGAATCGAGGTCGAGCCGTGGATGGCGTAACCGCGGTAGAAGTAGACGGGTCGCCACAGCTTGCCCAGGGGCGAGTAGTCCATCTTGTTCACCCGCCGGAAGTTGCGGTAGGTGCCTCGGGGCGTCGGCGTCCGGGACGTGCCGGTGCTGGTGTTGAAGGCCCACTTCACCCGACCGCCCTCGACGACGCGCAGCACCTGACGGCGCAGGTCGATCTCGATCCCGTTGCCGCTGTAGTACGCCGCTCGAGGGCGGCTGATCCGCCCCACTGCCGACCAGGTGTTGGGTCCGCAGACCCCGTCCCGACCGAGGCCGTAGGTCTTCTGCAGGCACATGACGGCCTGCGAGGTGAGGTGACCGTAGCTGCCGTCGATGCTCCCGACCCAGAAGCCGTGGCTCGACAGCTGCCGCTGCAGGTAGGTCACGTGGCTCCCGCGCGACCCGGGCCGCAGCATCGGGCGCGACCCGGTGGGCTTCGGCTCGGGCTTGGGGTCGCTCGGCTCGGGCTTGGGGTCGCTCGGCTCGGGCTGGGGATCCGGCTCAGAGCCACCGGACGTGGCCCGGTCCAGCGCAGCCCAGGTGTTCGGTCCGACGATGCCGTCGACTCCCAGCTTCGCCCTCCGCTGGAAGGCCTTGACGTTGCGCAGCACGTTGGGGCCGAAGATGCCGTCGGTCGAGACCGAGTAGCCGAGCGTGCGCAGCTTCTTCTGCAGCGTGACCACCGCCGAGCCACGAGAGCCGTAGCGCAGCATCGGCAGGGCTGCCTGCGCGGCGCCGGGCAGCCCGAGGGTCGCCGCTCCCATGACGGTCGCGGCGGCTCCGCCCCGGACGAGCAGGCGGCGCCCGGTGTCGCGTACATCAGCGGTGTGGCGTGGCTGGTATCTCGTCATCATCTCTCCCACTGCTCATCGGTCCGAGCGCTCCCCGCGCCGCGGCCGGTGTCCTCGGACCGGCGCCGCGGCGACGGCGCTTCCCCGGTGGACCTCGGATACACGGCAGGCTACGCCGACCCTCGGAGTGAGGGAATACTCACGCCCCAAACCCGGCCGACCGTTGCCGAACCGGTATCAGCGGCGCTCGCGGATCGCCCGCTCGACGGCCAGCACCCGGCGGGCCTGGGCGACGTGGAGCTCCTCGATCATCTGACCCTCGTGCACCGCAACTCCCCCGCCGTCGCGGCCCTCCCAGGCGGCCACGACCCCCTTCGCCGCCTCCACCTCGGTCTCGCCCGGGGCGAAGACCTCGTTGCACGGGCCGACCTGGGTCGGATGGATGAGGGTCTTGCCGTCGAAACCAAGGTCCCGGGCCTGCTCGCACTCGCGGCGCAGCCCCTCCTCGTCGCGGACCGCGTTGTACACCCCGTCGAGCGCGACCGCCCCGACCGCGCGGGCCGCGAGGACCACCATCGACATCGCCACCAGCAGCGGGGAGCGGTCGGCGACCGGCTGCGCGCGCAGCTGCGCCAGCAGGTCGTTGGTCCCGAGCACGAGCGCCGCGACCCGGTCGGACCCAGCAGCGATGTCAGTGGCGTGCACGACCGCTCGCGCGGTCTCGATCATCGGCCAGACCGTGGTGGTCTCCGGTGCGCCGGCCGCAGCCAGCGCGTCGAGCACCTCGCGCACCTGCTCCGCCGACTCGACCTTGGGCACGACCACCGCGTCCGGCCCCACCGCGGCGACCGCCGCCAGGTCCTCCTCGTGCCAGGGGGTACCGACCGCGTTGACCCGCACGGTGAGCTCGCGGTGGCCGTACTCCCCCGACCCCACGGCCGCGCACGCCGCCGCGCGGGCGGCGGCCTTGTCCTCCGGCGCCACTGCGTCCTCGAGATCGAGGACGAGCGTATCGACGGGAAGGGTCTTCGCCTTCTCCAGCGCCCGCGGGTTGCTCGCGGGCAGGTAGAGGACGGACCGACGGGGCTGCTCCGGGTCGCTCACGGCGTCGAACGTAGCAGCGCCCGCCTCTACGCTGTCGCGGTGAGCACCCGACGCACGGACCTCGGCGCGGTGCTCGAGGCAGCGCTGCACCGCAGCGACATCGTCTGGCTCCGCACCGATCGCGACCGGGCGACGTGGTTCGCCCCGGTGCCCGCCGGCAGCCCGGCGGGCCCCTCCGGCTCGCTCCTCGTGGTCGCGGGCGGCCCGGAGCCCGAGCTCGGTGACCTGGCGGCCCCGCCCGCCCCGCTGCACGTCATCCTGCGGTCGAAGGGAGACGGCCGTCGCCTCCTCGTCCTGCCGGCCACTGCGGCCGAGCTGGTCCCCCCTTCGTCGTCGGTGACGCAGCCGCCGGGCGAAGGGAGTGACGCCGGCGACCCGTGGACCGCTGCCACCGCCCTCCTGCGCGCCGAGCGCATCGGCGGCGGACCTGACATCGTCTCGCGCTGGCGCGCCGAGTCCCGCATCTGGCTGATCCGCCCGGCGGGCCGACCGGTGGAGTCACCCGACCGCCCGCCACCGACGACGCTCGTCGCCGAGGTGGTGCGCCCACTACCCTGACCGGCGTGAGTGCTGCCGCCCGCTTCTACGTCGCCCGTCTCGCGGGCCTGAGGGTCTTCGACCCGCTCGGCGACCAGGTGGGCCGGGTCCGGGACGTCGTCGTGACCTTCGGCAGCGGCCGCCGACCCCGCGCCATCGGGATGGTAATCGAGGTCCCCGGCGCGCGCCGCGTCTTCGTGCCGATGACCCGGGTCACCTCGGTCGAGGGCGGCCAGGTCATCACCACCGGGCTGGTCAACATGCGCCGCTTCGAGCAGCGCGCCAACGAGACCCTCGTGCTCGCCGAGCTGCTCGAGCGGCAGGTGACGGTGCGCGGCGACGACGGCCCGGTGGAGGCCACGGTCGAGGACATCGGGGTCGAGCAGACGCCCACCCGCGACTGGCTCGTCCGGCGGGTCTTCGTCCGCTCCGGCCGCAAGAGCACACGCGGCCTGCTCACCCGGCGACGCGGCGAGACCTTCACCGTCCCCGTCGAGGACGTCACCGGGCTGCACGCCACCGACGCCGACCAGGCAGCGGTGAAGTTCCTCGAGCAGTTCGAGGACTCCAAGCCGGCCGACCTCGCCGAGGTGGTCACCGATCTGCCGGCGAAGCGACGCAGCGAGGTCGTCGACGCCCTCGACGACGAGCGGCTCGCCGACGTCCTCCAGGAGCTCGACGAGCACGAGCAGTCCGAGATCCTCTCCTCGCTCAAGGAGTCCCGCGCCGCCGCGGTCCTCGAGGCGATGGACCCCGACGACGCCGCCGACCTGCTCTCCGCGCTCACGCCCGAGCGGGCCGAGACCCTGCTCCAGCTGATGCAGCCCGACGACGCCGAGCCGCTGCGGCGCCTGCTCACCTACGACGAGAACACCGCCGGTGGCCTGATGACCACCGAGCCAGTCGTCCTCGGCCCGGACGACTCGGTCGCCGAGGCGCTGGCGATCATCCGCCGCCAGGAGATCGCGGCCGGGCTGGCCTCCACCGCCTACGTCTGCCGTCCCCCGCACGAGACACCGACCGGGAAGTACCTCGGGATGATCCACTTCCAGCGGTTGCTGCGCGAGCCGCCGCACTCCTCGGTCGGGCTCTTCCTCGACACCGGGGTCGACCCCCTTCTCCCCGACGCCCCGCTCGGCCGGATCACCCGCACCCTGGCGACCTACAACCTCATCTCGGTCCCGGTCGTCGACGAGAACGGCCACCTCGTCGGCGCGGTGACCGTCGACGACGTCCTCGACCACATCCTCCCCGACGACTGGCGCGACGATCGGCACGAGGTCATCGATGAGTGAGCGCGAGAAGAACCGTCAGGACAGGGTGCGCCGGCGCCGCTCCGGCTCCGGCCGGGTCGACCCCACCCGCGTCGACCAGCCGCGGGAGCTGCAGCGCCGCTGGGCGATGCGCAAGCCGTCGGCGCTGAGCAGCGAGAGCTTCGGGGTGCTCTCGGAGAAGTTCGCCCGCTTCATGGGCACGCCGACCTTCCTCATCTGGATGAGCGTCTTCGTCGCGGTGTGGCTGGCGTGGAACACCTTCATGCCCGAGAGCGCGCAGTTCGACCCGCGGGCGCTGAACTACACCCTGCTCACCCTCATCCTCTCGCTGCAGGCCAGCTACGCCGCGCCGCTGATCCTCCTCGCGCAGAACCGTCAGGACGACCGCGACCGGGTGGCCCTCGAGCAGGACCGGGTCCAGGCCGAGCGGGCGCTCGCGGACACCGAGTACCTCACCCGGGAGGTCGCGGCGCTGCGGATCGCCCTGCGCGACGCGGCGACCCGCGACTTCGTCCGCAGCGAGCTGCGGTCGTTGCTGGAGGAGATGGAGGAGAAGGGCCTGGAGGTCCGGCTGCGCGAGTCCGGCTCCGAGGCGGGCGATGATGGAGACGACCGGCCTAGCGCCTAGCATCGAGACCATGCCCTCGACCCACCCCACGATCACCGACGAGATGCTCCGCGAGGCGCTCAGCACCGTCCAGGACCCCGAGATCCGCAAGCCGATCACCGAGCTCGGCATGGTGGAGGACGCGGGGGTCGACGCATCCGGCCACGCCACCGCGACGATCCTGCTCACCGTCTCCGGCTGCCCGATGAAGGAGACGCTCACCACCGACACCGAGAAGGCGCTGCGCTCGATCGACGGCGTCACCGCGGCCACGGTCACCCTCGGCGTGATGACCGACGAGCAGCGGGCCGAGCTGCGCAACCACCTGCGCGGCGGTCAGGCCGAGCGCGAGGTCCCCTTCGCCCAGCCGGGGTCGCTGACCCGCGTCTACGCCGTCGCCTCGGGCAAGGGCGGGGTCGGCAAGTCCTCGATCACCGCCAACCTCGCGGCCTCGCTCGCCGACCAGGGGCTCAAGGTCGGCGTCGTCGACGCCGACATCTACGGCTTCTCCATCCCGCGCATGCTCGGCGTCACCCGCCAGCCCACGCAGGTCGACGAGATGATCCTCCCGCCGGTGGCGCACGAGGTGAAGGTGATCTCGATCGGGATGTTCGTCCCCGGCAACCAGCCGGTGGTCTGGCGCGGCCCGATGCTGCACCGAGCGCTGCAGCAGTTCCTCGCCGACGTCTTCTGGGGCGACCTCGACGTGCTGCTGCTCGACCTGCCGCCCGGCACCGGAGACATCGCGATCTCGGTGGCCCAGCTGATCCCCACCAGCGAGCTGCTCGTGGTCACGACCCCGCAGATGGCAGCGGCCGAGGTCGCCGAGCGAGCGGGGTCGATCGCCGCGCAGACCCACCAGCGCATCGTCGGCGTCATCGAGAACATGTCCTGGCTCGAGCTGCCCGACGGGACCCGCCAGGAGCTCTTCGGCGCCGGCGGCGGGAAGACCGTCTCCGAGAGCCTCACCCGGACCATCGGCGCCGAGGTCCCGCTGCTGGGGCAGGTCCCTATCGACGTCACCCTGCGCGAGGGCGCCGACACCGGGACCCCGGTCGTCCTGGGCCACCCGGACAGCCCGGCTGCGGTGGCGATCCGGGGCATCGCGAAGGGGTTGGCGACCCGTTCCCGCGGCCTCGCCGGCCGGTCGCTGGGGCTGAGCCCCACGGGTCGCTAGCCCAGGAGTCGGTCAGGTCCGACTCGATCAGGTGGCGGGTTTACCTGGTCCCGGATCCGTCAGGTCGCTTCGTCGTCGAAGGGGGCGGGGCCGCTGCGGCGCCCGGCTCCCGCGCTGGAGGACGGTGCCGCGCCTTCGGCCTCCACCGGCTGCGTCCCGTGCGCGACGGTCGTGGGTGTCGCCGGCGATGAGGTGGACACGGCCCGGGAGTCAGCGCTCCTCGAGGACGCCGTGGTGTCGTCCAGCGGCTCGAGCAGCGCCTGCCGCACGATCTTGCGCGGGTCGTACTGCCGCGGGTCGTACTGCCGCCAGTTGACGTCCTCGTAGTCCGGTCCCATCTGCTCCTTGAGCTGGCCCTTGGCGTCGTCGGCGAGCCGGCGCAGCTGGACGACGAACCGCGCGAGCTTCGCCGCGTAGTCCGGGAGCCGGTCCGGGCCGAGGAGGAAGTAGGCCAGGACGACGAGGATGATGAACTCCCAGCCGGTGGTCGGCACGCTTAGTTCTCCTTCGCCGCTTCGAGGGTCATCGTCAGCTGGGTTTCCTTGCCGCCCCGGTCGACGGTGAGCTCGACCTCGTCGCCGACCGCCTTGGAGCGGATGCGCACGATGAGCTGGTCGTTGCTCGAGATCCGCTGCCCGTCCATCTCGACGATGACGTCGCCGGGACGCACCCCGGCCTGGTCGGCCGGGCCGTCGGGGACGACCGGGTCCTGACCGCCCGCGGCGGACTCGCGAACCTTCGCGCCGTCGCCGGAGTACTGGGTGTCCAGCAGCACGCCGATGACGGGGTGCACGGCCTCGCCGGTCGAGATGAGCTGGTCGACGGTTCGCCGGACCTGGTCGCTCGGGATCGCGAAGCCCAGCCCGATCGAGCCGCTCGCGCTGTCGATGCCGCTGGGGACCTGCGCGATGGCGGAGTTGACCCCGACCACCTCGCCCCGGACGTTGAGCAGCGGCCCCCCGGAATTACCCGGGTTGATCGCCGCGTCGGTCTGGATGGCACTGATGTAGGACTCGGCTCCGCTCTCACCGGCGGTCACCGGACGCTCCAGCGCGCTGACGATGCCGGCGGTCACCGTGCTGCCCAGGCCGAGCGGGGACCCCACCGCGACCACGCTGTCACCGACGAGCACGTCGGCGGAGTCCCCGACGGGGATGGGGGTCAGGTCGGCTGGATCGACCTTGAGCACCGCGAGGTCGTAGCTCTCGTCGCGACCGACGAGCTCGGCCTCGCGCCGGGACCCGTCGGCCAGCTCGATGGTCAACGACGAGCTGGCTCCGCCCGCTGCCGCGACGTGGTTGTTCGTCACGATGTGGCCGCTGGTGTCGTAGACCCACCCCGAGCCGGTGCCGCTGCGCTGGCCGGACCCGACCCGGATCGTCACGACGCTCGGGACCGCGTTCGAGGCGATGTCGGCCACCGACCCGGCCTCCCGCTCGATCGCCGGAGCGTCCAGGGTCACCGGGCCCACGCCGGGTGCACGGTCGGCGACCAACCCCCCGAGTAGCCCTCCGCCGATCCCGGCGAGCAGCGCGGTGAGCACCACCACCGTCGCCGCGCCAAGAAGCGAGACGGTGCGCCGCCGGCGCCTGCTCGGGGCAGCGGGGGCCACCGGCATCGCCTGCGTCGGTTGGGCACCCTGCGCCCCGGGGTGGACGGGAGGTCCGGGGTGAACGGGCTGGCCGGGGTTGCCGGGGTTGCCGGGAGGTCCGGGGTGAACGGGCTGGCCGGGGTTGCCGGGCTGGCCGGGGTGAACGGGCTGGCCGGGCTGGCTGGGCTGGCCGGGGTGAACGGGCTGACCGGGCTCGGCGGAGCCGGGACGCTCGGGGGCCGGCTCCTGCCGGGGCCAGAACCCCTCCTCCTGGCGCGGCGAGGCGAGCGGCTGGGTGTCCCCCGGGACGCCCCCTTCGGACCCGTGCTGGTCCCCGCTGCGATCGCTCATGCCCCGATTGTGCCTGGTGGCACCGTCAGCCACCGAACAGAGCCCGAGCGCACTCCAGGCTAGGCTCACGCGCCATGAGCGCATCGCGGCTGACCAGCTATATCTACGCCGAGGAATTCGTCCCCGAGTCCGGGCCGGCCGAGAGCGCCCGCCGGTCCGGTGAGTCGCTCGGCGCCTCCCCCGTCGGCACCGGGGTGGGGGCCGCGCTGCGGCTGCTCGCGGCCGCCTCTCAGGCCCGGCACGTCGTCGAGATCGGGTCCGGTGCGGGGACCTCGGGGCTCTGGCTGCTCGACGGGATGCCCCAGGACGGCGTCCTGACGACGATCGAGCTCGAGCCGGAGAACGCGCACGTCGCCCGCGAGACCTTCGCCGCCGCCGGCGTGCCGACCCAGCGGACGCGGGTCATCGTCGGAGCGGCGAGCCAGGTCCTGCCCCGGATGACCGACGGGGCGTACGACATGGTGCACGTCGACGCCGACAAGGCGGCCTACCCGGAGTACGTCGAGCACGCGATCCGCCTGCTGCGGTCCGGTGGGGTCATGGCCCTGGACAACATGCTGTGGCACGACCGCGTCGCCGACCCGGCTCAGCGCGACGAGACCACCACGGTGCTGCGTGACCTCGGCAAGGCGCTGCGCGACGACGAGCGGCTCGTCCCGGCGCTGCTGCCGGTCGGCGACGGGCTGCTCGCCGCGGTCAAGCGCTGAGCGGGCCCGCTCCGCGGCGGAACTGCGCCGGCCCCTCGGCCACGGCGACGACCTCGAAGGTCTCGATCACCTCGGGCGCCGAGCCCACGATCTGGCTGCCCGGTGCCGTCTGCGCCTGACCGGTGAACTGCTCCTGGAAGTCGTCGCGGGCCTGCTCGTCACCGAAGACATAGGTGCCCTCGAACCACTCCCCCTCGCGCATGCGCCAGGTCTTGAAGGCCAGCCCGTCGAGGAACATGAAGGTCGCCATCGACGTGCCCACGACGTACTCGCGCAGCTCGGCAGCGACGTCCGGCGCGGCGTCAACGAGGGACCACCGCACGGCGAGCCCGTAGCCAGCGTTCATCGATCCATGCCTTCCAGCCAGGTGATCAGGGCGCGAGCACCGTAGCCCGTCGCGCCCTCGCTGAGCAGCCCGGTGTCATCATCCGAGCGTCCCGGCCCGGCGATGTCCAGATGGGCCCACCGGCGGTCTCCCACGAACTCGGCCAGGAAGAGCGCCGCGGTGATCGTGCCGGCCTTTCCAGGGGCGTTGTCGAGGTCGGCGACCGAGGACTCGAGGAAGGTCCGGTAGGGCTGGTGCAGGGGGAACCGCCAGAGCGGCTCGCCGCTGCTCGCGCCGGCCGCACGCAGACCGCCGGCCAGCTCGTCGTCGGTGGCGAAGAGCGCGGCCATGCTGCGGGCCAGGGCGACGCGTGCGGCCCCGGTCAGGGTGGCGACGTCGATCACGACGTCGGGGTCGAGGTGGTCGTCGGCGTAGGCGAGGGCATCGGCCATGACCACCCGGCCCTCGGCGTCGGTGTTGCTGATCTCGACCGTGCGGCGACCGCCGAAGGGGGTGACGACGTCGCCCGGTCGATAGCTGGACTCGCCGAAGGCGTTCTCGGCCAGCGGGAGGAGAGCGGTGACCTTGACCGGCAGGCCCATCGCCGCGATCGCGTCGATGACCGCCAGCACGACCGCCGAGCCGCTCATGTCGGTCTTCATCATCGCCATCGCCTCGGCCGGCTTGACGCTGATCCCGCCGGTGTCGAAGGTGATGCCCTTGCCGACGAGCACGACATGCGCCGCCGCACCGTCGGCGGGCTCGTAGCCCAGCTCGACGAGCCGGGGCGGGTTGGCCGACCCGCCCCCGACGGCCAGCAGCCCCCCGAAGCCTTCGTCGGCGAGGGCCACCTCGTCGCGGACGGCGACGCGCAGGCCGCGCCGGTCGGCGACGGCGCGGGCGCGTTCGGCCATCCACTGGGGGGTTGCGATGTTGGCGGGGGTGTTGGCCAGGTTGCGTGCGACGAGCGAGGCACGGGCCACGGTGACCGCCCGCTCGACCACACCCTCGCCCTCCCCGGTCACGAGCATCGTCCGGCGAGCGGGGAGTGCTCCCGGCTCGGCCACGGTGGCCGCCGACCGCTGCCCCGACTCGGTACCCGCAGGCATCGAGACGTGCACCGGTCGGAAGCCGCCCAGCACCACCCCTTCGACGAAGGCTTCGATCAGCCCGGCATCGGCGAGCAGCGGATGCGCCACGACGACCTCGGCCCGCCCATCCAGGGTGAGACCGAACCGCCCGACCGCCCCACCAAGGGCGCGCGCCTCGTCCCGGGTCGACGCGGCGGGGACCGCGGTGACCCGGCGTCCCCCCTTCGCGTCCGAGGTCTGCTCCACGACGACCGGCACGTCCGAGACCTCACCCAGGCGCTGCTGGGCCGAGCGCCAGGCGGCTGGGTCGACCCCGGCTGCCTCACCCTCGCCGGGGCCGAGGACGAGCACCAGCTCCCCCGCGACCTGGCTCGCGGACGCCGGCACCGAGGGGATGCACGTCAGGTCGGTGGTCGTCGGGCTCAGCAGGGCATCAGCAGGCATGGGCCCGACGATAGCCGTCGCACGAGGGCGGCCAACCGGCCGGCCCGGGTCGCACGATCGGGGCCGGCGGGAACGGCGACGGGCCCCCGACGTCGTGCACGCCGGGGGCCCGTCGATCAGTGAAGTGCTACTTCAGGCCGTCGCAGTCGTCGATGGCCTGACCGAGGGCCTTGACCTCGTCGGGGGTCATCTCGACGACCAGGCGGCCGCCACCCTCGAGGGGCATCCGCAGGACGATGCCGCGCCCTTCCTTGGTCACCTCAAGAGGTCCGTCGCCGGTACGAGGCTTCATTGCCGCCATTGATGCAATCCCTTCTGCTCACCGCCCGAGCGTCCGGACGATGGTCCACGGTGCGTTGAGCACCGCATCGGTCAACGCCTCATTATCTCCCCTGGCGCGAGGTCGACCTAATCCGACCGTCCGCACCGGTCACGGCGGCGTGACGTGCCAGGGCACGTACGGCAGCAGCCCGCACGACCAGGCGATGACGCCGCCGACGAGGAGCACCGCGACGATCGCGACCCGAAGGCGCCAGTGCCGCACCACGTCGCCGCCGGTGGAGGTGCGCATCGCCACCGAGGTGACGAGCGCCGCGATCGGGAAGTCGAGGAGCAGGAAGCGCCACATGCTCGTGATCGGACGGACCACGGCGAAGAGGTACAAGGGGTAGGCCAGGGCCCACATCCGGACCTCGAGCGGCATCCAGGACCCGTGCCGCCCGATGACCAGGGCGAGATAGGTCGCGACGAGCGCGACCATCACGACGACGCCGGCCAGGCCCTTCTCCTCCCACGCCCAGCTGAACCACAGGACGAACGGGCCCTGCGCCGGGCGCTGCCCCCACGCCGCCTGGACCTGGAAGAACGCATCCGGCAGACCCGAGAAGTACCCGACCGTCAGCGGCCAGGCGACCGCCGAGAAGGCCGTCGCCGCCAGCATCACCCCGACCCCGACCCGGTCGCCGCCGAGCGGCCGCACCCCGGCCGCCCGGTCCTCGCGCCATCGCAGGAGGAGGTGAACGAGGACGGCCAGCCCGAGGGCGGGGGCGACGGCGCGGGTGTATCCGAGGACGACCGCGACGAGCGCGAACCACAGGTAGTGCCGGCGCATGAGCAGCAGCAACGCCCCGGCGACGAGGCACGCGGCGAGGGCCTCGGTGTACGCCAGCAGCATCACCCCCGTCGCCGGGTAGAGGCACCAGAGCCCGGCCGCGACGAGCGCCAGGCGGTCCCGGGCCGGCTGGCTTGCCGCGTGCCCGGGGAAGCGCAGGACGCGGTGGATGAGCAGCACCGCCGCCGCGCCGGCGACGAGGTTGACCAGCACGGCGGCCGTGGTGAAGCCCAGCCCGGTGACCATGACGAGGCGCACGAGCGCCGGGAAGACCGGGAAGAAGGCCCACTGGCTGTAGGTGATCTCCCCGGTGCGCGGGTCGGCCGGCAGCGGGACGGGGTAGCCCTCGGTGACGATCCGCTCATACCACTGCGCGTCCCACAGCTGGAACATGTCGCGCACCGTCGGCTCGAGGTGACCGACACCGGCCGGCTCCTGGTAGTAGCGCGCCGCGACCCAGATGCCCAGGAGTGCGACGACTCGGCTCAGGGCGTAGACGCCGAGCAGGGCGCGGGAGGGGTGCTGCAGGGCCGCTGCGGTGACGCGCTCGCGACCCTCCCGGCCCAGGAGCTTCAAGCCCGGCCGTCCACGGGCGGAAGGCCGGTGAGGACCCCGTCGAGGACGCGCGCCAGCAGGGCGGCCGTCGCGCGCCGGGCGATCGGGTCGACCAGGCGGGCCAGCGGCCGCAGCCCCGACGGGGTCGGCACGATCTCCTCGGTCCACGCCACCTCGGCGCCGCCGGCGACCGGCACGACCTCGATGCTGGCCCACCCGGCGAGGAGCGCGCCGGTCTTGACCATTCGCATGCGCGCCGGGGTGCTCGGCGGCGGCTCCCAGCCGCTGACGACCATCGGGTCGTCGAAGCCCAGGGGGCCTACCGCAGTCCTCGCCACGAAGATCGAACCCAGGCGCAGGTCCTCGTCCTGGGTGATCGCCGTCAGCGGCACGTGGTCACCGTGACGCCGGACTTCGGTTACCCGCTCCCAGACCTCCTCCGGGGGCGCCGCGACGCGCCGCCGGACCGTCACCGCGCTCACCGGGCGCGCTCCGTATCCGGTGTCGCGAAGGCGTCCGGCGACGAGAGAGCCGCAGGCGAAGGGGGAGGCGCGCCTCCCCCTTCGCCCTCCAGCTCGGCGATCCGCCCGCGTAGCTGGTCGAGGACGTCGTCGACCTGGTCCATCCGGTAGCCGCGCAGCGCGGTGTCGAAGCGGACCTCGTCGACGTCGCCCGCCCGGAAGACCTCGCCCAGACCCACCTGCGGCGTCGTGGATGCCGGCGGGGGCACGGGGTCGACCGCGAGCCGCCCGGTCGCGAGCGCGACGGTACCGGCCGCAACGACGACCGCGATCGCGATGAGGAGCACCCAGATCATCAGTCCTGCTCCGTCCAGGGGGTGTGCGGCGCGGTCTGGTCGCCGCTGGCGACGATGTCGACCGCCTCGGCCGGGTCGTCGGTGAGGTGGAGCAGGTCGAGGTCGGCGGCGCTGATCGTGCCCGCGGGGACCGCCGTGTCCCGCAGCCAGGCGATGAGTCCGCCCCAGTAGTGCGAGCCGAGGAGGACGATGGGGAAGGAGGTGACCTTCTGGGTCTGGACCAGGGTGATCGCCTCGAACAGCTCGTCGAGGGTGCCGAAGCCGCCGGGCAGGACGATGAAGCCGTCGGCGTACTTGATGAACATCGTCTTGCGCGCGAAGAAGTAGCGGAAGTTGACCCCGAGGTCGACGTGCTCGTTCAACCCGGCCTCGAAGGGCAGCTCGATCCCCAGCCCGACGGAGACGCCACCGCCGGCCTGCGCGCCCTCGTTGGCCGCCGCCATCGAGCCGGGGCCCCCTCCGGTGATCACCGCGAATCCGGCGCGCGCCAGTCGGTGACCGACCTCGACGCCCATCTCGTGCTCGCGCGTGCCGGGTCGGGTCCGCGCGCTGCCGAAGACGCTGATCGCCGGGCCGAGCTCGGCGAGCGCGCCGAAGCCTTCGACGAACTCGGCCTGGATCCGCAGCACCCGCCACGGATCGGTGTGCAACCAGTCCGGCGAGGCCTGGCTGTCGAGCAGGCGCTGGTCGGTGGTCGAGGACGGGACCTGGCTGCCGCGCATGACGACCGGGCCCTTGTGGTAGGCGCGCCCCTGCGGTCGGTCGGTGTCGGGGGTGCGGCCATCGCGCAGGTACGACTCGGTCACGAGCTCGACCCTACGCGAGCCAGCGCAGCATGGCCGCCTCCGCCGCGACGAGCTGGGCGACCGGGCAGCGTTCCTCGTCGTGGTGGGCGAGGTTGGGGTCGCCGGGCCCGAAGTTGACCGCCGGGATACCCAGGGCCGCGAAGCGGGCCACATCGGTCCACCCCTCCTTCGGGCCGACCGGAACCGCGAGCGCCTCGACGAAGGTCTGCGCGGCCGGGCGATCCAGCCCGGGTCGAGCACCCTCGGCGAGATCGGTGACCCGCAGCTCGTGCTCGGGGAAGACCGAGTGCAGGTGGGCGAGCGCCTCCTCGCCGGACCGGTCGGGAGCGAAGCGGTAGTTGATCCGTACGGTGCACCGGTCGGGGATGACGTTGCCGGCGATACCGCCCTCGATGCCCACCGCCTGGAGCGCCTCGTGGTAGGTCAGCCCGTCGACCTCGACGGCCCGCTCCTCGTAGTCGGCGAGGCGGCGCAGGATGTCGTGCATGTCGTGGATCGCGTTGTGCCCGTTCCACGGGCGGGCGGAGTGGGCAGCGATGCCCTTGGTACTCACCTCGACCCGCATCGTCCCCTTGCAGCCCCCCTCGACCTCGGCGTTGGTCGGCTCGAGGAGGACCGCCAGGTCGGCGGCGAGGAGCTCGGGGTGGTCGGCGGCGAGGTGCTTCAGCCCGTTGTAGCGCTCCTCGATCTCCTCGGCCTCGTAGAAGACGAAGGTGAGATCACGGGCGGGCTCGCGGACCTCGTGGGCGATCCGCAGCTGCACCGCGACGCCGCCCTTCATGTCGACGGTGCCACGGCCGTAGAGCACCTCCTCACCGTCGACCATCTCGCGCCGCGTCGGCAGGTTGGGCGGGTCGGTCAGCGGGACGGTGTCGAGGTGGCCGGCGAGGACCACCCGCTCTTCGCGGCCGAGATCGGTGCGGGCGACCACGGTGTGGCCGAAGCGGGTGACGTCGAGGTGCGGCAGGGCCCGCAGGGCAGCCTCGACGGCGTCGGCGATCCCCCCTTCGTCCCGGCTCACCGACTCGATGTCGCACAGCGCGGCGGTGAGGGCGACGACATCGCTCGAGAGGTCCAGCTCAGCCATACCCGCACCCTACAAACTGCTGCACGCAGCACTTCGGTGCCCGTGCAGCAGGTGCATGTGCTGCACGGCCAACAAACTGGTCGCCGGTCGGGCCAGGTCAGGCGACGGACGCAGCCATCGCCCGCTCCAGCTTCGCCTTGACCTTCTTCGGGTTGTACACGTCGCTCCACATCAGCCGCACCACGATGTAGCCCCTCGCGCGGAGCTCGTCCTCGCGCCTCTTCTCCGCCACGACGTCCTCGGGCGTGCGGTACTTCATCGCCCCGTCGAACTCGAGGACCACCCGGCTCCCCTTGATGAGGAAGTCCACCCGGTACGGCCCGATCCACACCTGCGGTTCGAGGTCGTAGCCCAGCCCGTGGCAGACCTGCGCGGTGAGCGTCTCGCCCGGGGACTCCCTTCGCCCGTCGACGTCGGCCAGCGCACGACGCACGGCACCGATCCCCTTCGACCCGCGGTAGCGCTGGCCGGCCACGGTCTGAAGGCGATCGGGCGTCGTCAGACCAGCGCGGGCGGCCGCATCGGCGGCCACGGCCGCCGACCGCGGGCCGGAGAGCAACCCCGTCAAGACGATGGCGGTCTCGATGTCAACGACGGGAGCCTCCGCGACGATCAGCGGCGGACGGGTCATCGTCGTGATTTCACCCTCGCGCAGGTGAGCCGTGTAGTCCTTGCCCCGTCGGGTCGTCGTGCTGCTCTCTCGCTGGACGTGCACCCGAGCGAGGTCGCACTCGAGGGTCGGCAGGCCATGGAGGACCAGCGCCGAGTGCGCGGTCGCGGCAGAGCGCTTCACGTGCCGCCGCAGGACCGCGAGCGTCCTCAGGAGGTGCTCGTCCTTGTCGTCAGCCGGCCGCTCCGTCGCCCACATGCCACGCATGAGGTGATGCAGGTGCGTCTCACGGGCCAGCTCGAGGAGGTCGAAGCTGGACAGCCCGGCGCGACCGGCTTGCTTGGTGGACACGATGCGGTCAACGGCGAGCGCGCGCAGCGCTGTGAGGTCACGTTCGGGGTCTACATGTCGGCTCATGAGAGCAGGATCCCGAGTCTGGCGATCACGGCCGCGAAGATATCCACAGGTGCCTCGGCGCAGTCCTGGTGAGCGCACCGAACGGGCAGCACTTCCTCGCCCGTGCAGCAGGTGTATGTGCTGCACCGACAAAAAAGTGCTGCATGCAGCAGTTTCGAAGGGGGGTTCGTAGACTCTGGCGTCATGACGACACGAGAGGCCTGGGGCCACGGGATCGCCACGACCACCGACGACGGGACCACCCTCGACACCTGGTACCCGAGTCCCGCGCTGGGGGCTGCGCCGGAGGTGGACCAGGTCCCCGAGGAGCTCACCGCTCTCGCGGGCCGGGACGAGGCGCGCGCCGTCACCATCGAGGTCGTCACGACCGCGATCGACCTCGACGCGCCGCCCGCCGACGCGCGCGACGCCTACCTGCGCCTGCACCTCCTCTCCCACCGCCTCGTCACCCCCAACTCGATCAACCTCGACGGCCTCTTCGGCACGCTGAGCAACGTCGTGTGGACCAGCGTCGGCCCGTGCGCGGTCGACGGCTTCGAGGCGACGCGCGCCCGGCTGCGCGCTCGCGTCGGCCACGTCACGGTGCACTCCATCGACAAGTTCCCCCGCCTCGTCGACTACGTCACCCCGACCGGCGTGCGGATCGGTGACGCCGATCGCGTCCGGCTCGGCGCCCACCTTGCCGAGGGCACGACGGTGATGCACGAGGGCTTCGTCAACTACAACGCGGGGACCCTCGGCACCTCGATGGTCGAAGGGAGGATCAGCCAGGGGGTCGTCGTCGGCGACGGCTCGGACATCGGCGGTGGGGCCTCGACGATGGGCACCCTCTCCGGTGGCGGCACCGAGCGGGTGTCGGTCGGCGAGCGCTGCCTCGTCGGCGCCGAGGCCGGGGTCGGGATCGCCCTCGGCGACGACTGCGTCGTCGAGGCCGGCCTCTACCTCACCGCCGGCACGAAGGTCACCCTCCCTGACGGGTCGGTGGTCAAGGCCCGCGAGCTCTCCGGCAGCTCGGGCCTGCTCTTCCTGCGCAACTCGGTGACCGGCGCGGTCGAGGCGAAGGACCGCACCGGCCACGGGGTCACCCTCAACGACGCGCTCCACGCGAACTGACGCCCGCCCTCGCCCCCCGATCGCCGATCACCGAGAGCTAAGAACCACGCCCCCATGACCGAGCACCCCCAGCGCGGCGGCCGACGCCGTCCGGCGCTCGCCGACGAGCGCGCCCCGCGGCGGGAGGATTCGCGCAGCCGGATGCCCGGGGTGGTCGCCGGGCTCACCGCGCTCGGCCTGCTCGCCGGCGCCGGCTGGTGGGCGCGGGACAAGGTGCTCACCCCGTGGAGCGAGACCTGCCGGGCGACCGCGTCCGGCGAGACGGTGAGCTTCGACCCCGAGCAGATGCACAACGCGGCCCTCATCGTCCAGCTCGCCGAACGGCGCGGTCTGGCCGCGCGGGCAGGATCGATCGCGGTCGCGACCGCGATCCAGGAGTCCAAGCTGCGCAACATCACCTACGGCGACCGTGACAGCGTCGGGCTCTTCCAGCAGCGGCCGAGCCAGGGGTGGGGCACCGAGGAGCAGATCCTCGACCCGCACTACTCGACCGACGCCTTCTACGACGCGCTGGTCAAGGTCGACGGCTGGCAGGACATGCGGATCACCGAGATCGCCCAGGAGGTCCAGCGCAGCGCCTACCCGGAGGCCTACGACGACCACCAGGGCGAAGGGCGGACCATCGCCTCGGTGGTGAGCGGCCACTCCCCCGCCGGGATGGCGTGCAGCCTGGACCGCCCGGAGCAAGCCGGAGACCCCGAGGCGGTCGTCGCGGCCGTCGCCCAGGACACCGGGCACCAGGCCAGCGCCCAGGGCCAGACGGTCACCGTGTCCGCCGGCGATCGCCGCCGCGCATGGGGAACCGGAGCCTGGGCGGTCGCGCAGGCCAAGGCCCACGGCATCACCTCGGTCACCGTCGACGACCGGATCTGGCGGCGCGACGACAACCCCAAGGAGTGGCAGGCCGCCGACACCACCGCACCCGAGGGGCAGGTCGTCATCACCCTGGCCGAGTAGTCCTTGCCACTTGTGCCATCTGGTCAGAAGTAGCGGGCGAGTCGCGCGACCCGTCCGCTACTTCTGCCCTCAGGGCAGATCTGGCGCATCGCGCACGACGAAGGGGGTGACCCCGCCCATCCAGGCGGGGTCACCCCCTTCGCTCGGTCAGCGGGTCAGCGCTGGTCGAGGGCGACGTAGTCGCGCTCGGTGTACCCGGTGTAGATCTGGCGGGGACGGCCGATCTTGGTCTTCGGGTCGTTGATCATCTCGCGCCACTGCGCGATCCAGCCGGGGAGCCGGCCGATGGCGAAGAGGACGGTGAACATCTTGGGCTGGAAGCCCATCGCGGTGTAGATCAGGCCGGTGTAGAAGTCGACGTTCGGGTAGAGCTTGCGCTCGACGAAGTAGTCGTCGGCCAGCGCGATCTCCTCGAGCTTCATGGCGATCTCCATGAGCTCGTCGGAGCCCATCTTCTCCAGCACGGTATGCGCGGTCTCCTTGACGATCGCCGCGCGCGGGTCGTAGCTCTTGTACACCCGGTGGCCGAAGCCCATGAGCTTGACGCCGTCCTCCTTGTCCTTGACCTTCTTCATGAAGGTGTCGGTGTCGTACTCGGCGTTCTTGATCTTGGTCAGCATCTCCAGCACGGCCTGGTTGGCGCCGCCGTGGAGCGGGCCGGACAGTGCGTGGATGCCGGCGGAGATCGAGTTGTAGAGCGTCGCCTGAGAGGAGCCGACGAGCCGCACCGTCGAGGTCGAGCAGTTCTGCTCGTGGTCGGCGTGCAGGATGAAGAGCTGGTCGAGCGCCTTGACGATCTCCGGGTCGAGCTCGTAGGGCTCGGCGGGGAAGCCGAAGGTCATCCGGAGGAAGTTCTCGGTCAGCGTGAGCGAGTTGTCCGGGTAGAGGAAGGGCTGCCCCAGGCTCTTCTTGTGCGCGTAGGCCGCGATCGTCGGCAGCTTGGCCAGGAGCCGGATCGTGGAGTTCTCGACCTGCTCGGGGTCGAAGGGGTCGAGGTCCTGGTAGAAGGTGCCGAGCGCCGAGACGGCCGAGGAGAGCACCGGCATCGGGTGCGCGTCGCGCGGGAAGCCGTTGAAGAAGGCCTTGAGGTCCTCGTGCAGCATCGTGTGCCGACGGATCTTGGCCTCGAACTCCTCGAGCTCGTTCTCCGACGGCAGCTCGCCGTAGATGAGGAGGTAGCAGACCTCGACGAAGCTGGACTTCTCGGCGAGCTGCTCGATCGGGTAGCCGCGGTAGCGCAGGATGCCCTGGTCGCCGTCGATGTAGGTGATGTCGGACTCGCACGAGGCGGTGTTGACGAAGCCCACGTCGAGGGTGACGTTGCCCGTCTCCTTGAGCAGGCTCGAGATGTCGTAGCCGTCGTTGCCCTCTGCGGCCTCGACCACCGGGAAGGTGAGGTCCTTGCCGTCGGCGGAGAAGGTGGCGTGGTCAGTCATGGGGTTCTGCCCTTCTGCTCGAGTCGTGACTCGCGATCGCGTGCCCTTCGGGTGGCGGGCCGGACCCGCGGGGTCTCCGAGACCGAAACTACCTCAGCCGGGAGCCTGGGGAAGAGCCAGGGCCGTGGGGTGGGACACACTCCGGCCGCGCGAAGGGGGGATCAGCCGCCTCCTCAGGAAGTGAGCCGCTCCCCCGCGCGCTCGATCTGGGCATCGCTCGCGGTGAGCGCGATCCGCACGTACTGCGCGCCGGCAGCCCCGTAGAACGACCCGGGTGCCACGAGGATCCCGCGCTCGGCGAGCCGCTCGACGGTGCGCTCGGCCGGCTCCCCCGCGGTGGCCCAGAGGTAGAGACCGGCCTCGGAGTGCTCGACGGTCAACCCGAAGTCCTCGACCGCGGGCCGCAGCATGGCCCGTCGGGAGCGGTAGCGCTCCTTCTGCTCGGCGACGTGGGCGTCGTCGCGCAGCGCGACGGTCATCGCGGCCTGGACCGGCGCGGGGACGATCATCCCGGCGTGCTTGCGGATCTGGAGCACCTGCCGCACGAGCGCCGGGTCCCCGGCGACGAAGGCGGCGCGATAGCCGGCGAGGTTGGACTGCTTGCTCAGCGAGTAGACCGCGAGCAGCCCCTCGTGCGAGCCCTCGCACACCCGCGGGTCGAGGATCGACGGGGTCGTCGGCAGCTCCGCGTAGCTCTCCCCACGATCGCCCTCGCGGCGCCAGTCCAGCTCGGCGTAGCACTCGTCGGAGGCGACGACGACGCCGCGCTCGCGGGCCCACCGCACGACCTTGCGCAGGTGCTCGACCCCGAGGACCTGACCCGTGGGGTTGCTCGGGGTGTTCAGCCACAGCAGCCGGGGCGCGGAGGCCGCGGTGACCGGCCCGAACGCGGTCGTGGCGTCCGCCGCCACCGGGGTGGCCCCGGCCAACCGGGCCCCGACGTCGTACGTCGGGTAGGCGACGCGGGGGAAGGCGACGCTCTCCCCCTTCGCCACGCCGAGGAGGGTGGGCAGCCAGGCGACGAGCTCCTTGGAGCCGACCGTCGGCAGCACGCCGTCGGGGTCCACCCCCGGCGCCCCGCGGCGCCGCGCGAACCAGGCCGAGACCGCCTCGCGCAGCTCGGGCGTCCCGTAGGTCTGCGGGTACCCCGGTGCGTCGGCGGCGGCGGTGAGCGCCTGGCGGATCGGGTCCGGCGTCGGGTCGACGGGCGTGCCGACGGAGAGGTCGACGATCCCGGACCCGCGCGGGTCACCGTCGGTGGTGGCGAAGGCCCTCGCCCGCTCCTTGGCAGGGGCGAGCGAGTCCCAGGGGAAGTCGGGGAGGGTGAGCATCGAGGCCAGAGGTGCCGAGGGGCCGACTACTCGTCGTGCTCCTGCGGCGGCAGCGCCGCGATGACCGGGTGGTCCTTGTCGATCATGCCCATCTTGGCCGCACCGCCGGGGCTGCCGAGGTCGTCGAAGAACTCGACGTTGGCCTTGTAGTAGTCGGCCCACTCCTCGGGGGTGTCGTCCTCGTAGTAGATCGCCTCGACCGGGCAGACCGGCTCGCAGGCGCCGCAGTCCACGCACTCGTCGGGGTGGATGTACAAGGAGCGCTTGCCCTCGTAGATGCAGTCGACCGGGCATTCCTCGATGCAGGCCTTGTCCTTCAGGTCCACACAGGGCTGCGCGATCACGTACGTCATGGCCTCCATAGTATGGGCCGGGTGTCCGATCCGACGGTGAGGTATCCCTTAGGGCGGCGGATGGCGATCCGGACCCGGCTGGGTCCGACGCAGGGGGCGAAGGGGGGCCAGCCCGCCTCGACCCCCCGGCCGGATGGTTCTCCTCGCGGCCCGTCGCTGACGGACACCGTCGGCGAGGTCGTCGCGGTCGAGTCCGACGCGGTGGTCGTGCGCACCCGCGGTGGGGAGGTGCGGCTCGCGCTCGCGGACGTCGTCGCCGCCCGGGTGATCCCGCCTCGCCCGACGCGACGCGGCGCCCCGCACCGGGCGATCTCGATCGAGGACCTGCACCTCGTGATGACCAAGGGCAACCCCGGGCTGGAGACGGCCTGGCTGGGCAGGCCGGGCGGTGGTTGGCTGCTGCGGGCCGGCGGAGGCTGGACCGGTCGGGCCAACTCGGTGCTGCCCGTGGGCGACCCCGGCATGCCCGACGACGACGCGGTGCGCGAGGTCGTGGCGTGGTACCGCGAGCGGGAGCTCGTGGCGCACGTCATGCTGCCCCTACCCGAGCACGCTCGGTGGGTCGATGACCCGCTCGGCGCGCTCCTCATCGCCCAGGGCTGGTTCGTGAGCCCTCCAGTGCTCGTGATGACCGGCCGGAGCGCTGATCTGGGCTCGCTCCCGGCGGGCGCGGCCCGGGTCGAGAGCGCTGCGGACCTGACCGAGGAGTGGCTGGCCGCGGCGGGTCCGCGGGTGCGCGGCGGCGGTGAGGTCGCGCAGGTGGTGCTCACGGCGCCGCGAGACCAGGCCTTCCTCCTCGCCCGGGACGGCGACGGCGCCCCGGTGGGCGCCGCCCGGGTCGCCTTCGACGACGGCTGGGCGGGGGTCTTCGGGGTGCACGTCCGGCCGGACCAGAGGCGAAGGGGGGTCGGCGCCGCCCTGACGGCGGCGGCCGGGCGGATCGCCCAGGATCGAGGCGTCACGCTGGCCTACCTCCAGGTCGAGCGCGCCAACACCGCCGCGGTGGCGCTGTACGAGCGGGCCGGCATGGACCTCCACCACCACTACGCCTATCTCGCCCTCCGACCCCCCACACCCCCGTCACCCACCCCCGCCCCCGCCCCCGCAGGATCCGAATTTCCCTAGGTTCCTGCCAGCCGCCGAGGAATGTTCCCGGGCGGCTTGTCAGGACCCTCGGCGTCTCTCAGAGCTCGCAGAGCCACCCGACGCAGCCGGCCGGCGCGTCGAGCCGGGTCACCCGGCCAGCCGGTCGCGAGCCGTCGGTCAGCCCGACCTCGCCTTCCTCGATAAGCACCCGGGACATCGACAACGCCAGCCCGGTCCCGATGGCTTTGAGGTAGGCCTCCTTGGCCGCCCACAGATGAGCGAATCCTTCGGAGTCGGCCGGCTGCGCCTCCCCGGGCGCGAGAACCCGACCGAGCAACCGGGCCGAAGGGAGGTCCGCCCGGACCACTTCGACGTCCACCCCGACGGGTCGGCCGGCTCCCCCGACGAGGACGTGCGGACCGGAGTGGGAGGCGCTGACGTGCCACCCGGTCGCGCCCCCCGTCGGCACCGGGCGACCGTGCGGCTCGCCGCAGTCCGGGCAGGACCTGTGCAGGCCGACCTCGGCCACCGGACAGCCGGCGAGCTCAGCCGCGACCTGTCGCATGAGCGCCGCCGCGCCGAGGAACCGGGTCCGATCCGCCTCGCTGCTCTTGGCCTCGTAGCGGTCGCGCTCCCCTTCGTCGAGGTAGCCGTGCCAGCCCCGGTCCACCTCGTCGAGCGCGAGCCACCGCACCAGGACCGGCGATGACGAGAGGACGGCTGTTCGCACAGGATGGAGGATAGGCAACCCGGCCTCGGGCAGAGCCCGGCCGGGTCCCTCCCCCTCCGCAGATCCGAATCTCCCTAGGCGTTTGCCCAGCCGCCTAGGAAATTTCCCGGGCGGCTGACAGAAACCTAGGGAAATTCGGATCTTTAGCCGGTGCAGGTGACGTCGTCCTGGGGGATGTACTTCGTGACGAAGCTCGACGTCACCGCCTCGCCACCGCCGACCGGTCGCATGATCCGGGTGACCGTCACGTCGAAGCCCGGGGTCGGGGTCTGCGGCACGCATTCCTCGCCGGAATCGCGGATGGTCTTGGGCTGGGTGACGTTGCGTCGCTCGCTCTTCTGCGCGTCGACGTCGTACTTCTTGCGGCCGTAGAACGAGACGGTCACCTGGGAGTCGCTCGCGCTGGCCTTGATGAGGATGCCGGCGCCGGTGTCGTTGGTGAACCGGTTGTCGACCCCGGGGTAGGAGATCGTCGCCTCGCGTCCCTCGGGGTAGCGCGAGATGTAGAACGAGTGCGGGTGGAACTCCTCGATCCGCGCCCCGGAGAAGAACACCGCGTTGAACAGCGTCGTCGAGAGCTGGGAGATACCGCCGCCGTAATCCTCGCGCAGCCGGCCGGCGTAGATCACCCCGGCCTCCTTGTACCCCTTCGCCGCGGTCCGGGGCCCGAGGTGCTGGTTGAGGCTGAAGGTCCCGCCCGGCGGCACGTAGGCGCCGTCGAGGTTCCGCGCGGCGAGCTTGATGTTGTCGACGCGGGTCCCGCCGGTCGACATGTACGTCGTGAAGGTCGAGATCTGCTCCGTGGGCAGGGTCTTCTTCGCCTGCGCCGTGGTCAGCTTGGGCTTGGTCGACTCCGAGTCCACCGTCGCCACTCGCTTGTCACCGGTCTTGGACATCGCCTCGAGGACCGGCTCGGCGATCGAGTCCTTCTTCAGCCCGAGCCCGTTCTTGCTGGGCGTCACCGAGAAGTCGGAGACACCGCGGACCTGCACGGTGGCGTCCTTCGCGGCGCGCAGGGCGCCCGAGCTGTCACCGGCGTCGAGAACCGCAGCGGTGACCTTCTCGGTGTCGATGTCCCGGGTGAGCTCGGCGTCCTCGACCTTGACCGAGATGGCAGAGGCGAGCGCGTCGACCGGCACCTCGAAGCTCACCGTCTTGTCGTCCTTGGCCAGCTCGTCGGTGGTGCGCACGACCACCGGACCACTCACGAGGGGCTTCAGCTCCCCGACGAAGCTGTCGATGTCGGCCTGGGTGAGGGCGGGCTCGAGGGTCTTGGCGGTCGCCTGGTACGTCCCGGTGTCCGGCCATCCGGCGTCGATGGCGTCGACGAGCGCCTCGCGGTCGACCTCCCGCCCGGGCACGGACTTGGTGGTCTTGACCTTCGCCCCCTCCAGGCTGACCGACCCGTTCTTGGGCTTGGTGTCGAGCGTCGAGCCGACCTCGTCGACGGCCGCCGCGAGCGCGTCGCGGTCGACGTCGGTGACCAGGTCGTGCGCGGTCCCGCCCCGCACGTGGTCGTAGAGGTCCATCGGGTTGAGGCTGAAGCCGGTCAGGCCCTCCAGCGAGGCGTCGTAGTCGATCGCGAGCCCGGCGTCGGCCGGGGCGATGCTCTGGCTCTGGTCTCCGAGCGTGACGGCCACCTCGTCGCTGGCCTGGTCGGACACACCCCTCTCGAGCGCTGCGCGCGCCTCGTCACCGGTCATGCCCGCGACGTTGACCCCACCGACCGTCGTCCCCGAGGCGGCCCGGTCACCGAAGTAGACGGCGGCGGCGACGTACAGACCGACGAGGACGAGGAGCACGAAGAGGGCGGCGAGCACCCCGCGCCGGCGCCCCCTGCCCTCGGCGGAGGACCCGTCGTACTCGTCCTGGAACGAGTGGTCGGTCATGCGTCATTCACCTCGTGCTCGTGTACCGGCTCCGGTAGTAGACCAGCGGTTGGCCGCGGTCGGCGTGGCGAGCCCGGAGCACCTCGGCGACGACGATGACGTGGTCGCCAGCCACATGCTGCTGCACAGTGTGGCACTCCAGAGTCGCCAGGGCCGCATCGAGCAGGACGACCCCGGTCTCTCCGCGGTGGTGCGCGACCCGGTCCAGCTGGCCCTGCAGCGGCCGGCCGAAGGTCGACAGCCACGCCGCGGTCGGCCGATCCTCCTCGCGCAGGATCGACACCCCCCACTGCCCGGCACGGGTCAAGGCGTCGTGAAAGCCGGTCTCCTGCTGCACGCACAGCAGCACCAGCGGCGGGTCCAGCGAGACCGAGGTGAAGGAGTTGGCCGTCATCGCGTGGTCGTGCCCGTCGACGGTCGCGGTGACGACCGTGACCCCGGTCGCGAGGCGGCTCATCGCCTGGCGCAGGTCACCGCTCGCCCTCAGCTCCTCGCTCATGACGCGCCCCCGACGAGCGGCAACCGCCCACCGCCGGCGGCCGCGCCAGGGACGAGGCGGCCGGTCTCGACGTCAACCTCGGCGTAGCCCTCGCGGCCGGACAGGCGCGCGGCGATGTCGTTCGACAGCGCGTACTGGGCGCCCACCACGGTGACCTGGGTGGCGTGCTCGCGCAGCGCCGCGACCTGCCGGGGTACCGCGGCCGGATCGGTCACCGCGTGCGTGACGAGCGCGTCGGCGACGACCGAAGGGGGGAAGTCGCCCTCGGGGAGGGACCAGGAGGGGTCGGCGGGCCCGCGCTCGGCCAGCCACTGCCGGTCCTCCCTCGCCCAGGACGAAGGGGTGAGCGCGGCCATCATCGGTGGCCGGCTCTGCGGCGGCAGGCCGCGCAGCGCGGCCCGGACGACGCGGTGGGTCTGGATGTGGTCGGGGTGGCGGTAGCCCCCGTGCTCGTCGTAGGTCACGACGACGTCGGGGGCGAGCTCGACGATGACGGCGCGGACGAGGGCAGCGGCCTCGTCGAGGTCGGCCTGCACGAACGCGCGTGGGTGAGCGGCGCTCGGCGTCCCGGCCATCCCGGAGTCGCGGTAGACCGCCGTCCCGGCAGCCGTCGCGCCCGCGCGGCCCGGCCCCCCGTCGCGCTCCGCTTCGGCGTCGCCGGCCGGACTCCCTTCGTCCGCGGCCCTCGCGTCGCTGAGGGATCCCCCTTCGCCCGGGGTGCCCCCTTCGCCGAGGACCCGATGCTGCGCACCGATCGCCGCCATCGCCCGGCGCAGCTCCTCGCGGCGCACCCCCGCCAGGGTGTCCTCGCGGTCGGCGCCGTGATGCACGAGCTCGGGCGGGATGATCTCGCCCTCGTCGCCGAGGGTGCAGGTGAGCACGTGCACCTCGTCGCCCCGCTCGACGTGGTGGGCGATCGCCACGCCGGTCGCGAGGGTCTCGTCGTCCGGGTGGGCGTGCACGAAGAGCAACCTACTCACCGGGACACCCCGACCAGGCCGGTCTCGAGCGCCCCGCCGAAGACGGCGTTGGCCGCGAGCCCGGTCACCTCGGAGCCGGCGACGAAGGTGTTGCGCTGCTGGGCGAGCGGGATGTAGCGCCCGGTCTCCAGGAGCCCTTGGTCGACCTCTTGCCAGCGGGTCATGCGCTTGTCCTCGTCTCGTTCGGCGGCAGCGGCGTCCATGTCTCGGTTGAGGTTCTTGCTCGCGACGTAGCCGTAGTCGCGTCCGGAGCCGGCGTCGGAGATGTTGATCCGGTCGTCGAAGAGCAGCGGCAGGACGGTGGCGGCGCTGGGGTAGTCCGGGCCCCAGCTGGACCAGAAGACGTCGTAGTCCTCGGCAGCGTCCGCGCCGGAGATCGTCGCGAAGTAGTCGTCGCCGACGGGCTTGAGCTCGATCTCGAAGCCGACTCGTTCCCAGCCCGCCTCGAGCGCCTTCATCGCCGCGTCGGCGCGCTCACCGGGCCGGTAGGCGACCCGCACCGTGGGCGAGGTCTTCTTCGCCTTCTTCAGCCGCTCCGCCGCGGCGTCGGGGTCGCCGGAGGGCCCCCGGTCGAGCACCGCCTCGTGGGCCGACGGGAGCGAGGCGCCGATCAGGGACCAGGCGGGGGTGCTCACGGCCTCGCCGCCGAGCGCCTCGACGTAGGCCTGCCGGTCGGTCGCCAGCGCGAGGGCGACGCGCACCTCCTGCTCCTTCATCACCTCGCTCCTCATGTTGGGGGCGAGGTAGTCGACGAGCTGGCCGTCGGCCGCCACGGTCTGCAGCCGCGCTGGGGACTCGCGCACCGGGTCGAGCAGCCCGGCGGGCAGCGGGTCGAGCAGGGCGGCCCGTGAGCCGCCCTCCCCCTCGGCCATCAGCCGGACCGCGTCGACCGCCGAGACCCCTTCGCGGTGGTCGATCCGCTCCGGCCCCGGGTCCCGGACCTCGTCGCTCTCGGCGTCCCACCTCGGGTTGGGCACCCAGGTGCCACCCTGCGAGGGCACCCACTGCCCTTCGAGCTGGTAGGGGCCGTTGGAGAACACCGAGTACACCCCGTCGTCGCGCTCGTCCTGCGCTTCCTTGTACGGCGCGAGCTCCGTGGTGGAGACGACGGCGGCGAAGGTGGGGACCGGCTCGGAGAGGCGGAAGGTCACCTTCCGTCCGTCGCACCGCACGGCGTCCTCGATGAGCTTGGTGGCCTTCTCGCTCTGGCCGGCCTTGCCGTAGGGGCCGGGGTACTCCGAGGAGCCGTCGGGCTTCTTGGGGATGTCGAGGTAGGTCAGGGCGTACCCGGTGGACGCGGTCTCGGTGGCGAGGGACCGGGCCACGCCGTACCGGACGTCCTCGCAGGTGACCGCCGACCCGTCCTGCCAGGTCACCCCTTCGCGCAGGGTGAAGGTCCAGCTCGTCGCGTCCTTGTTCGGCTTCCCCGTGTCCGTCGCCAGGTCGCCCACGAGCTCCTTCTGGCCGGCCAGGTCGGTCGCCGGCCGGTACGTGGTCAGCGTGCGCAGGTAGGTCCGACCGGCGAAGAGCGCCTGCTGCCGGGAGGTCATCCGCTGGGGGTCCCAGGTGAGCACCGGCCCCTGGGCGAGGACGGTCAGCTGGCGCTGCGGGCCGCTCAGGGCGGTCGTGCTGGAGCCAGCCGGGTCGCCGGCTTCTGCGGTGGGGTCGGTGTCACCGCCGACCTCGCAGCCGGCCGACGCCGCCGCCACCGCTGCTGCGGCGAGGGCCGTGAGGAGTGCTCGGACGTGGCTCATCGCCTACCAGGATGCCTGGTCCCCGCTCGTCGCCGGTCAGCCGCCACGCCGAACCCAGGCACCAGCCTTGGCAGGTGCGCACCCAGTCGGCACGAGCCTTGGCAGGTGCACACCCCGTGGGGACGAACCTTGGCAGGTGCGAAGGGGGCGGGGTCAGCTGCGGGAGCGCGCGGCCCGGGCGCGCAGCACCTGGTCGAGCTCGACCTTGCGGATCCGGACCGAGTCGGGGGTGACCTCGACGCACTCGTCCTCGCGGCAGAACTCCAGGGACTGCTCCAGCGAGAGCTTGCGCGGCGGGACGACCTTCTCGAAGTTGTCCGCGGAAGAGGCGCGGACGTTGGTCAGCTTCTTCTCCTTGGTGATGTTGACGTCCATGTCGTCGGCGCGGGAGTTCTCCCCGACGATCATCCCCTCGTACACCTCGGTGCCGGGCTCGACGAAGAGGACGCCGCGCTCCTGGAGGTTGACCATCGCGTAGGCAGTGACCGGGCCGGAGCGGTCGGCGACGAGGCTGCCGGAGATGCGGGTGGTGATCGTGCCCGCCCACGGCTCGTAGCCCTCGAAGACGTGGTGGGCGATGCCGGTGCCGCGGGTCTCGGTGAGGAACTCGGTGCGGAAGCCGATCAGCCCGCGGCTGGGCACGAGGAACTCCATCCGGATCCACCCCGTGCCGTGGTTGGTCATCTGCTCCATCCGCCCCTTACGGGCGGCGAGGATCTGAGTGATCGCGCCGAGGTGCTCCTCGGGGGTGTCGATGGTCAGCCGCTCGACCGGCTCGTGCAGCTTCCCGTCGATCTCCTTGGTCACCACCTGCGGCTTGCCGACGGTCAGCTCGAAGCCCTCGCGGCGCATCTGCTCGACGAGGATCGCCAGCGCCAGCTCGCCGCGGCCCTGGACCTCCCACGCGTCGGGGCGCTCGGTCGGCAGGACGCGAAGGGAGACGTTGCCGATCAGCTCGCGGTCCAGCCGGTCCTTGACCAGCCGGGCGGTGACCTTGGTGCCCCGGGTCGGGCCACGGCCGACCAGGGGTGAGGTGTTGGTGCCGATGGTCATCGAGATCGCCGGCTCGTCGACGGTGATGACCGGGAGCGGGATCGGGTTGTCGGCGTCGGCGATGGTGTCGCCGATCATGATCTCGGGGATGCCGGCGATGGCGATGATGTCGCCGGGACGAGCGGGAGTACCCTCCAGCGGCTGGCGCTCGAGCCCTCGGGTGATGAGCAGCTCGGTGATCCGCACCTTCTCCTGGCTGCCGTCGTGCCGGCACCAGGCGACCTGCGCCCCCTTCGTCAGCTGCCCGTTGTGCACCCTCAGCAGGGCGAGCCGGCCGAGGAAGTTGCTCGAGTCGAGGTTGGTGACGTGCGCCTGCAGCGGCGCCTCGTCGTCGTAGGTCGGTGCCGGGATGGTCTCGAGGATCGTCGCGAAGAGCGGCTCGAGGTCCTCCCCCGCGACCTCGCCACCCTCGGGCGCGGTGAGGCTGGCCACGCCCGCCTTGGCCGAGGCGTAGACGATGGGGAACTCGATCTGGGACTCGTCCGCGTCGAGGTCCATGAAGAGCTCGTAGACCTCGTCGACGACCTCGGAGATGCGCGAGTCGGGCCGGTCGACCTTGTTGATGCACAGGATGACCGGCATCTTCGCCGCGAGCGCCTTGCGCAGCACGAAGCGGGTCTGCGGCAGCGGCCCCTCGGAGGCGTCGACGAGCAGCACCACGCCGTCGACCATCGACAGGCCCCGCTCGACCTCACCGCCGAAGTCGGCGTGCCCGGGGGTGTCGATGATGTTGATCGTCACGCCCTCGGGGGCGTCGTGCTCGGCCGCGGAGGGCCCCGCATAGTGGATCGCGGTGTTCTTGGCGAGGATCGTGATGCCCTTCTCCCGCTCCAGGTCGCCGGAGTCCATGACCCGGTCGGTCGCCCCCTCCTTCTCGTGCTCGGTGAAGGTCCCGGCCTGCCACAGCATCTTGTCCACGAGCGTGGTCTTGCCGTGGTCGACGTGGGCGACGATGGCGACGTTGCGCACGTCGGGGCGGGTAGTCATGGGCATGGGGCAGATTGTCGCTGGTCCGGTGCCGATCCGCAGAATCGCGCGGGAGGTCTCCCTTCGGTAAAGACGGGCCGTCTGGCGGTGCGGCGGGGGCCAGATCCGGATAGGTTCGCTGGTCAGTCACGACGACGTGACGGGGATCACCACGAAGCGAGGTAGACATGACGGTGCGGAAGAGCACTTCAGCGGTCCTGCTCACCGCCTTCGCCCTGACCCTGGGCGCCTGCGCGGAGAGCGAGCGGAGCGACGACGGGTCCGGTGGCGGATCCGGCGGCGAAGGGGGCGACGGCACCTTCACCTTCGGTGCGGCGGGAGCGCCCGAGGTCTTCGACCCGTTCTACGCCAGCGACGGCGAGACCTTCCGGATCACCCGGCAGATCTTCGAGGGCCTCGTCGAGGTCAAGCCGGGCAGCGCCGAGATCGGTCCCGGCCTGGCGACCGAGTGGGAGCCGAACGAGGACGGCACGAAGTGGACCTTCACCCTGCGCGACGGGGTGACCTTCTCCGACGGCGAGGAGATGAACGCCGAGGCGATCTGCGCCAACTTCGAGCGGATGGCCGACCAGAACGAGACCGCCCAGGCCGGTCCCGCGGAGTACTGGGCGTACTCGATGGAGGGCTTCGGCGAGGACTCTCTCTACCGCAGCTGCGAGGCCACCGACGACATGACGGTCGACCTCACCATCGCCCGCCCGACCTCGAAGTTCCCGGCGCTGCTCTCCCTCTCCTCCTTCGCGATGCAGTCGCCGAAGGCCCTCGAGGAGGGCAACGCCAACGAGGTCACCAAGCAGGGTGAGGGCTTCTCCTACCCGGAGAACGCGCAGAACCCCGTCGGCACCGGCCCGTACACCTTCGAGAAGTACGACACGGCGAACAAGACGGTCACCCTCAAGCGCAACGACGACTACTGGGGCGAGAAGGCGAAGAACGCCGAGATCGTCTTCAAGATCATTCCGGACGAGTCCACCCGCCGCCAGGAGCTCGAGGCCGACAGCATCAACGGCTACGACCTGCCGAACCCGGTGGACTGGAAGGGCCTGGAGGACGGGGGCAACCAGGTTGAGGTCCGCCCCGCCTTCAACATCCTCTACATGGGGCTGAACCCGGAGAGGAACGAGAAGCTCCAGGACAAGAAGGTCCGTGAGGCGATCGGACTGGCCCTCGACCGTGAGGGCATGGTCAAGGCGCAGCTGCCGGAGGGCGCGGTGGCGGCCTCGCAGTTCATGCCCGACACCGTCCAGGGCTACAACTCCGAGCTGCAGCCGACCGAGCGCGACGTCGAGAAGGCCAAGAGCCTGCTCAAGGAGGCTGGCGCCGAGGACCTCGAGCTGACCTTCGCCTACCCCAGCGAGGTCACCCGGCCATACATGCCGAACCCGCAGAAGATCCACGAGGCGCTGACGAACAACCTCGAGGAGGTCGGGATCACGGTCAAGGCGGTCACCAAGCCGTGGAACGGCGGCTACCTCGACGGGGTCGACAACGGCCAGTTCGACGCGTGGCTGCTCGGGTGGACCGGCGACTACGACTCGGCCGACAACTTCATCGGCACGTTCTTCGGCAACCTCGAGAGCAACGACTTCCAGACCTCGGCCACCGACTTCGGTGAGCAGCTGAGCCAGGAGATCAAGGAGGCCGACCAGACGGTCGACGAGGCCGAGCGCACCGCGATGTACGAGGAGCTGAACAAGAAGATCGCCGAGGAGTACATCCCCGGGCTGCCGATCTCGCACAGCCCGCCGGCCATCGTGGTCAACGAGGACGTCGAAGGTCTCGTGGCCAGCCCGCTGACGGCCGAGGAGTTCTCCACGGTCACCGTCGGCGGCAAGTGAGCCGACCCGTCGGTCGAGCTCTCACCTGACGGCTGGGGCCGTCTCGTCCGCGCCGGCGAGACGGCCCCGCGCCGGAGAACTGCCTCAGGAGACGTCCGTGCTCAGATTCATCGTCCGCCGGCTGCTGCAGCTGGTGCTTGTGATCTTCGCGCTCTCGGTGCTCCTCTTCGCCTGGCTGAAGTCCCTGCCCGGCGGGACGGTGTCGGCGATGCTCGGCGAGCGCGCCACCCCCGAGTCCCGGGAGGCGCTGACCAAGGAGCTGGGCCTGGACCAGCCCATCCCCGTGCAGTACTGGAGCTTCCTCAAGCGGGCGGTGCAGGGTGACTTCGGCGTGTCCAACGGCGTTCAGCCGGGGACGCCGGCACTGGACCTCCTCCTCGAGCGGTTCCCCGCGACGATCGAGCTGAGCATCAGCGCCCTGCTCGTCGCGGTGCTCCTCGCCCTCCCGCTGGGCTACCTCGCGGCCCGCCGTCGTGGCGGCATCCTCGACAACGTCGCCATCGTCGGCTCGCTCGTCGGGGTCGCGGTCCCCGTCTTCTTCCTCGCCTTCCTGCTCAAGTACTGGTTCGCGATCGAGCTCGGCTGGATGCCCGTGTCGGGCCGTCAGGAGGTCGGCAACGCCACCCGGGTCACCGGCTTCTTCGTCCTCGACGGCCTCCTGACCCGCGAGTGGGACGCCTCCCTGGACGCGCTCAAGCACCTCGTCCTCCCCGCGATCGCCCTGGCCTCCATCCCCTTCGCCATGATCTTCCGGATCACTCGGGCGAGCGTCCTCGACGTCCTCGACGAGGACTTCGTGCGCACCGCCCGGTCGAAGGGGTTGACCTCCCGAGTGATCCGTGGCCGGCACATCATGCGCAACGCCCTGCTGCCGGTGATCACCGCCATCGGTCTGCAGACCGGGCTCCTGCTCGGCGGCGCGATCCTCACCGAGACCGTCTTCAACTTCCCCGGCATCGGCAACGCCCTCTCCGAGGGATTCACCAAGCGCGACTACCCCGTGCTCCAGGTGATCATCCTGGCCGCCGCCGGGGTGTACGTCCTGGTCAACCTCGTGGTGGACATCCTCTACGCCGTGGTCGACCCCCGAGTGAGGACGCGATGACCCCGACCCACCGTGACGCGCGCGACCCCGGCACCAAGGGGCCTCGCGGGCTCGGCTCCCGCAAGAAGGAGCGCATCGACGAGCTTGCCGCCACCGCCGGAGCGTCCGGGCCGGTCGACGAGGCCGGCGCGATCGACGACACCGCCGGGGTGAGCCTCATCGCCTCCGCGTGGCGGCGCCTGCGCCGCAGCCCGGTCTTCCTCGTCGGGCTGGCGATCACCATCGCCTTCGTCGTCCTGGCGATCGTCTCGTCCTGGCTGGCCCCGCACGACCCGGGCGAGTGGCTGCTCTACGACAAGGTCAGCCCGCAGTCCAACCCGATCCCCGGACCCGAGCCCGGCTTTCCCCTCGGCGCCGACGACAAGGGCCGCGACCTGCTCTCCCGGCTGCTCGTCGGCAGTCGCCAGACGTTGATCGTCGGGGTCTGCGCGACCCTCTTCGGGCTCGCCGGAGGGCTCGTGCTCGGCACCCTGGCCGGCGCCTTCAGCGGCTGGGTCGACTCGGTCATCATGCGGATCGTCGACGTGATGCTCTCCATCCCGAGCCTGCTGCTCGCCTTCTCCATCTCCGCGGTCGCCAGCCGCCCCAGCCAGTGGACGCTGATCATCGCCATCGCCATCGTCCAGATACCCATCTTCGCCCGTCTGCTGCGCGGCTCGATGCTCGCCCAGCGCAGCAAGGACCACGTGCTCGCCGCCCGGGCGCTCGGCGTGAAGAAGTCAGCCATCGTGCTGCGGCACATGCTGCCCAACAGCCTCGGGCCGGTCATCGTCCAGGCCACGCTCGTGCTGGCCACCGCCATCATCGACGCGGCCGCCCTGTCCTTCCTCGGGCTGGGCAACCCCGACGACCGCAACCCCGAGTGGGGGCAGATGCTCGGCCGCGCCCAGACCTACATCTACGACCACCCGCACCTGGCGTTCTACCCCGCGATCTGCATCATCATCGTCGCCCTCGGCTTCACACTCATGGGCGAGTCGCTGCGCGAGGCGCTGGACCCAAAGAGCAGGAGGTGACCGGCATGACGACCACGACACCCGAGACGGCACGCCGCGACCCGCGCGGTGCCGAGCCGCTGCTGTCCGTCCGCGACCTCACGGTGACCTTCAAGCGGCAGGGCGAGGACCCCTTCGTCGCCGTCGACGGCCTGAGCTTCGACGTGCGCCCCGGGCAGACCGTCGGCCTGGTCGGCGAGTCCGGCTGCGGCAAGTCGGTCACCTCGCTGGCGATCATGGGGCTCCTCCCCGACCGTGGCAACACCGTGACCGGCAGCGTCGAGCTCGACGGCCGCGACCTGCTCACGCTGTCGAACAAGCAGATGCGTGACCTCCGGGGCAGCGACATCGGCATGATCTTCCAGGACCCCCTGTCCTCCCTGAACCCCGTGGTGCCGATCGGGCGGCAGGTCACCGAGGTCCTGGAGCGGCACAAGGGCATGTCCCGCAAGTCGGCCAAGCCGGTCGCCCGCGAGATGCTGCACAAGGTCGGCATCCCCGACCCGGACCGTCGGCTCACCGAGTACCCGCACCAGCTCTCCGGCGGCATGCGCCAGCGCGCGCTCATCGCCATGGCGTTGGCCTGCGAGCCCCGCATGCTCATCGCCGACGAGCCGACGACTGCTCTCGACGTGACGATCCAGGCGCAGATCCTGGCCCTGCTGCGCGAGCTGGTCGAGGAGATGGACACCGCGCTCATCATGATCACCCACGACCTCGGCGTCGTCGCCGGCCTCTGCGACGAGGTCAACGTGCTCTACGGCGGCCGCCTCGTCGAGCGCGGCGACCGGCACCCGCTCTTCCACGACCCGCACCACCCGTACACCGGCGGGCTGCTGTCCTCGGTCCCCTCGCTCGAGGGCGACGCCGCCGAGCGGCTCAACCCGGTGCCCGGCTCGGTGGCCGACAACCTGCCGTGGACCTCCTCGTGCGCCTTCGCGCCGCGGTGCTCCAACGCGATCGAGCGGTGCCGGGAGGAAACCCCGGCCGCGGTGGCGAGCGGCGACCGGGTGTTGCGCTGCTTCAACCCGCTGGGCGGGCAGGCCTCGCCCGCCGAGTCTGAGGAGGACCGCCGATGAGCACGGCTGCGACTGAGCCCGCGAGCGACCGGGCGAAGGGAGACCGCACTAGGGGGGACAAGGGCGAGGTCCTCGTCGACGTCCAGGACCTCAAGGTCCACTTCCCGATCAAGCGCGGCATCATCTTCGACAAGGTCGTCGGTCACGTCTACGCCGTGGACGGCGTCGACCTGCAGATCCGCCGGGGAGAGACCTACGGGCTGGTCGGCGAGTCCGGCTGCGGCAAGTCCACGCTGGGCCGGGCGATCCTGCACCTCGAGGAGTCCACCGAGGGGACCGTCACCTTCGACGGGCAGAGCCTGACCGACTTGGGGGGCGAGGACCTGCGCAAGCGCCGCCGGGACCTGCAGATGGTCTTCCAGGATCCCATGGGCAGCCTGGACCCCCGGCAGAGCGTGGAGTCGCTGCTGGTGGAGGGGATGAAGGCGCACGGCATCGTGGGGGACGCCGAGGCGGCCATGCCCCGCCTGAAGCAGCTGCTCAGCGACGTGGGGCTGCCGGCGGCGGCCCTGAAGAAATACCCGCACGAGTTCTCCGGCGGTCAGCGGCAACGCATCGGCATCGCTCGCGCGCTCTCGGTCGACCCCGAGCTCATCGTCGCGGACGAGCCGGTCTCCGCCCTCGACGTGTCGGTGCAGGCGCAGGTGATCAACCTGCTGGCAGACCTGCAGGAGGAGTACGGCCTGACCTACCTGGTCATCGCGCACGACCTGGCGGTGGTGCGCCACATCTCCGACCGGGTCGGCGTGATGTACCTCGGCGGCATCGTCGAGGAGTCCGACGCCGCAGACCTGTATGCCAACCCGCTGCACCCCTACACCCGTGCGCTGCTCTCTGCCGTACCGGTACCCGACCCCGACGTCGAGGACACGCGCGAGCAGATCCTCCTCTCCGGCGACCTGCCCTCCCCCGCCAACCCTCCGTCGGGGTGCCGCTTCCACACCCGCTGCCCCTGGCGCCAGGAGAGCCGCTGCGACGACGAGCGCCCGCAGCTGCGGCTGGTCGAGATCGACGGCACCACCGGCAGCCACAAGGTGGCCTGCCACTACGCCGAGCAGATCGCCAGCGGGGAGATCCAGCCGCACGACGTCGAGACGCAGACCGAGGACAAGCCCAAGGAGCTGCGGGAGGCCGAGGGCGACGAGGTCGCCGACGACATCCCCTTCACCTGACCAGGAGGCCTGCTCCCCCTTCGCCCCCCGAGCCACCGCTCCCCGACGCGGGCTACCACGCAGTAGTGGTCGTGATCACGACCACTACTGCGTGGTAGCAGGCGGTTCAGGCGAACGGGTTCAGGCGAAGGGGGTCAGGCGAGGGGGGGTCAGCCGCCGGAGGGGGCTCTGGTGTCCGGGCCCGACTGCACGTCCCCGTCGCCGGCGGCACCGGCGGCGACCGCGTCGCTGTTGTCCCGCTCACCCTGACCGGCGAAGAGCGAGTCTTTGCCGCGACCACTGACGTCCTGGGTCTCGATCACCTGGCGGACCTCGGCGAAGTGGCAGCGAGACAGGTGCCCGCCGTCGCCGTCCTGGTGCACCTCCAGCTCCGGGGTGTCGGTGCGGCAGACGTCTTGGACCTTCCAGCAGCGGGTGTGGAAGTGGCAGCCGTCCGGCGGGTTCGCGGGGGACGGGACGTCGCCGCTGAGGGTGATCTGGTCGCGCTTGCCGCGCAGGGTCGGGTCCGGCACGGGCACGGCGGAGAGCAGCGCCTGGGTGTACGGATGCGTCGGGCGGCTGTAGATCTCGTCCTCGTCACCGATCTCGACAAGCCGACCGAGGTACATCACCCCGACGCGGTCGGAGATGTGCCGCACGACCGAGAGGTCGTGGGCGATGAAGATGTAGGCCAGGCCAAGCTCGCGCTGGAGCTTCTCCATGAGGTTGACGACCTGCGCCTGCACCGACACGTCGAGCGCAGAGACCGGCTCGTCGCAGATAAGCACCTTCGGGTTGAGCGCGATCCCGCGGGCGATCCCGATGCGCTGGCGCTGACCACCGGAGAACTGGTGCGGGTACCGGTTGATGTGCTCGGGGTTGAGCCCGACGAGCTCGAGCAGCTCCTGGACCGCCTTGCGTCGACCCTTCTTCGGCACCACGTCCGGGTGGATGTTGAAGGGTTCCCCGACGATCTCACCGACGGTGCGGCGCGGGTTGAGCGAGGTGTACGGGTCCTGGAAGACGATCTGGATGTCGCGACGCATCTTGCGCATCGCCGAGCCGGACTGCTCGTACATCTGCACTCCGTCGAACTCGACGGTGCCGTCGGTCGGCTCCTCCAGACGCATGAGCACCCGGCCCAATGTCGACTTGCCGCAGCCGGACTCGCCGACGATACCGAGGGTCTCGCCCTTGTAGAGGTCGAAGGAGACGCCGTCGACGGCCTTGACCTCACCGACCTGGCGCTGGAGCACCCCACCCTTGATCGGGTAATACTTGCGCAGGTCGCGGGCCTTGAGAACGATGTCGCGGTTGTTCGTGCCGCGATCGCTCGTCGCGCGTTCGGTGGTCTCGAGATCAGTCATCGAGGAGCTCCTCTGCGAAGTGGCAGGCGGACTGGCGGCGGGGCCGGATGTCGCGCAGCGGCGGGCTCTCCTCGCGGCAGACGTCCTGAGCCATGACGCACCGCGGGTTGAAGGCGCAACCCGGCGGGATGCGGGTCAGGCTCGGCGGCAGCCCACCGATGGCGGAGAGGTCCTGCCCCTTCTGGTCCAGGCGCGGGATCGACTCGAGCAGACCCTTGGTGTACGGGTGCGCGGGGGCCGCGTAGATGTCGTCGACGTAGGCCCGCTCGACGATCCGCCCGGCGTACATCACGCTGATCCGGTCCGCCACGTCGGCGACGACGCCGAGGTCGTGGGTGATGAGGATCAGGCCCATGTCGTGCTCTTCCTGCAGCTCCTTGAGCAGGGCCATGATCTGGGCCTGGACCGTCACGTCGAGCGCGGTCGTCGGCTCGTCGGCGATGAGCACCTTCGGGTCCAGCGCGATGGCCATGGCGATCATGATCCGCTGGCGCATACCGCCGGAGAACTGGTGCGGGTAGGCCTTGACCCGCTCCTTCGCCCCGGGGATGTTGACCCGCTCCATGAGCCGGATGGCCTGGTCGTAGGAGTCGGAGCGGTTCATGTCCCGGTGCTTACGGAACATCTCCGCGATCTGCCAGCCGACCGGGAAGACCGGGTTGAGCGAGCTGAGCGCGTCCTGGAAGACCATGGAGATCTCCGGGCCACGCAGCTTGCGCCGCTCGTCCTCGGGCATGGTGAGCAGGTCCTTGCCGCGGTAGAAGATCTCACCCGAGGGAATCTTCGCCGGCGGCATGTCCAGGATGCCCATGACGGCCTGGGCCGTCACCGACTTGCCCGAGCCCGACTCGCCGAGGATCGCGAGGGTTTCCCCCTCGGCCAGGGTGAGGTTCACCCCGTTGATCGCCTTCGCCAGCCCTTCGCTGGTGTGGAACTCCACGAAGAGGTCCCGGACCTCGAGCAGCTGCTCGCCCTGGCGCTCCCACGGCGGCACGTCCGGCTTGGCGATCGGGTCTCCCTTGACCACGGTCGCCGGCTCCTCGCGGTTGGCGTCATCGTGCCCGGTGGTGTCACGAGTGGTGTCGTCGCGGTGGGTGTCGTCCTGCTCTGCAGTGTGCTTGTCTCGTCCGAACATGGAATCACCTGTCTCGGCTCTTGGGGTCGAACGCGTCGCGCACGGCATCGCCGAGCATGATGAACGCGAGGACGCAGATGCTGAGGAAGAGGGCGGGGAAGAAGAGGGCGTGCAGCGTCGTGCCCGAGCGGAGGAACACGAGCGAGTCGTTGATCATCACGCCCCACGAAATAGCCGGCGGGACCAGCCCGATCCCGAGGAAGGACAGGGTCGCCTCCACCGAGATGTAGACGCCGAGGTTGATCGTCGTGACGACGATCGCCGGGGCGAGGGCGTTGGGCATGACGTGCCGCCGGATGATGCGAAGGGGGGACGCCCCCAGTGCCCGCGCGGCCTGGACGTAGTCGTTCGGCTTGACCTGGATGACCGAGCTGCGCATGAGGCGCATGATTGCGGGCCAGCCGAACAGGACCAGCACGAGCACGAGCTGGAAGATCGTGCCGAAGTATCCCTGCAACGGGACGCCGAGCAGCGTGTCCATGCTGCGGGTGGCCGAGAGAAGGATGATGCCGGCCATGAGCAGCGGGATGGCGAAGAAGATGTCACCGATGCGTGAGATGAGGGTGTCGACCCAGCCGCCGAGGTAACCCGCGACGAGCCCGAGGAAGGAGCCGAGGAGCAACGTCCCCGTCGCCCCCAGGACGCCGACGAGGATCGAGGCCCGGGCTCCGTAGATCGTCCGGGTGTAGACGTCGTAGCCCTGGCGGTCGGTACCGAACCAGTGCGTGCTGTTCGGGTCGATCCGGGCGCGGCCCAGGTCCCCGTAGTCGGGGTTCTGGTCGGTGAAGAGACCAGGGAAGATGGCGATCGCGAGCAGCCCGACGATCAGGACCGACGAGATCCAGAAGAGCGGGTTCTTCCGCAGGCTGCGCCACGCGTCGGCGGTGAGGCTGCGCGCGGTGCCCGTGTCGTCGGCGGCGATCGCCGCCGACGAGGACGTCGGGGTCTGCTTCTCGTGGCTCTCGGTGGGCAGCTCGCCACCTTCGCCCGGCTTGTTGTCGTGCAGTGGCGCGTCGTCGTGCTCGAGGCGCTCGTCGGGGTTCGCGTCGTGCGGGGTCTGATTGCGCTCAGTCATGGCTGATCCTCGGGTCCAGGACGCCGTACAGCAGGTCGACGATGAGGTTCACGATGAGATAGACGAGCACCAGCACGGTCACGGCCCCGACGACGGCGATGCCGTCACGGTTGCCGATGCTGGTGAAGACGTAGCCACCCACCCCGAGGATGTTGAAGATCCCCTCGGTGACGATCGAGCCGCCCAGGAGTGCGCCGAAGTCGTACCCGAGGAAGGTGATGACCGGGATGAGGGAGTTGCGCAGGGTGTGGATGCCGATGATCCGCCTGTTCGAGAGCCCCTTGGCCTTGGCGGTGCGCACGTAGTCCGAGCCGAGGTTCTCCGCGATGTTGGTCCGCATGAGACGGGCGATGTAGGCCAACGAGAGCGACCCCAGCACCATCGCGGGCAAGAGCAGCCGGTAGAAGGTTGCGTCCGCCCCGACGAGGACCGGGAACCAGCCGAGCTCCAGCCCGAAGAAGTACTGCAGCACGAAGCCGCTGACGAAGATCGGGATGGAGATGACGAAGAGGGTGCTGACAATGACGAGGTTGTCGATGAACCCGCCTTTTCGCAGCCCCGCGAGGATGCCGGCCAGGATGCCGACCACCGACTGGAAGACCAGGGCCATCGACGCGAGCTTGCCGGTGACGCCGAAGCGGTCCCTGAGGTCCTCGGCGACGGGGATCCCGTACTGGTTCTCGCCGAGGTCACCCTGGAGCACGTTGCCCATGTACTTGCCGTACTGGACCGGCAGCGGGTCGTCCAGGTTGTACTTCTCCCGGAACTCCTTGACGTAGGCCGGTGGGCAGGCCCGCTCACCGCACTTGCCGGCGGTGGGGTCGCCCGGCATGGCGAAGACCATCGCGTAGATCAAGAACGTGGAGCCGAGGACCACCGGGATCATCTGCAGCAGTCGTCGGACGATGTACTTGCCCACGTTCACCTCCTCATCGAGTTCGAGCGCTGGCGCACGGCGTGCGGAGCGCGGTCGAGGCTATCCCAATCTGGTGTGATGCGCGCTACAGGGTGTGCGCGGCACAGTGATGGCCGGCCACCGCACTCGGCAGCCGGCCATCACCGGTGTGTCACCTAGCTCGTCACTTGATCGTGACGGCGCGCAGGTCCGGCACGCCGAACGGCGTGGCGGTGACGTTGTCGACCTTCTCCGACCAGCCGATCATCGTCTTGCCGTACCAGGTGGGGATGGTGGTGAACTCCTCGGCGATGAGGCCCTCGGCCTCCTGGTAGAGGGTGTTCGCCTCCTCCGGGGATTCGGCCGCGGCGGCCTCGTCCATCTTCTTGGCGAACTCCTCGCTGTCGTAGCCGTAGTAGTTCGACCCGGCGTTCTTGCCGTAGATCGGGGCGAGGTAGTTCTCGATGGACGGGTAGTCCATGACCCAGCCCATGCGGAACAGGCCCTTCAGCTCCTCGTTGCCGAGCTTGGTGAGGAAGGTCTTGAAGTCGACGCTCGGGGTGGCGACGCAGTCGATGTCGATCGCGTTCTTGATCGAGTTGCAGACCGCCTCGGTCCACTCCTTGTGCCCGCCGTCACCGTTGTAGTGCAGCTCGAGCTTGCCGTCGTAGCCGCCGCCCTCCTCGAGCAGCTGCTTGGCCTTCTCCGGGTCGTAGGTGCAGTACTCACCGCACGCACCCTCCTTGTAGCCCTCGACGACCGGGGAGACCCAGCCGGTGGCGGGGGTGAAGGCGCCGTTGAAGATCTCCTTGATGATCGTCGGCCGGTCGATGGCCATGGAGATCGCCTGGCGGACCTTGACGTCCTCCAGCTTGGGGTCGACGTTGTAGTTCAGGCCGAGCATCTGGAGGGTGGAGTTCGGCTTCTCCAGGTTGCGGTCGGGCAGGTCGGTCTTGAACTGGTCGTTGACCAGCGCCGAGGCCGGGATCGCCCGGATGATGTCGACCTGGCCGGCGAGCAGCGCGGTGTACTCGGCGTCCTGGTCCTGGAAGATCTGGAAGGTGATCTTGTCGGCGTTGCCACCGAACTCACCGGAGTAGTCCTCGAACTTCTCGGTGACGATCGCCTTGTTCTCGTCCCAGGAGACGAACTTGTACGGACCGGCGGCCACCGGGTTCTTGCCGAAGCCCTCGGGGTCCTCGAAGAAGGAGTCCGGCTGCGGCGCGAAGGCGGTGTAGCCCAGACGCAGCGGCAGGTTGGAGACCTTGTCGGTGGTCTTGATGGTGAAGGTGTAGTCGTCCTCGACCTTCAGGCCGGACATCTCCTCGGTCTCGGAGTCCTCGGCGGAGACCTCGTCGTAGCCCTCGATCGGCTCGAAGAAGTACGCGCCCTGCTGACCGTTCGGGCCGTGGGCGGTGTAGTTCCACGCGTCGACGAAGTTCTTCGCCTTGACCTCGGTGCCGTCGTGGAACTTGTAGCCCTTCTTGAGCTTGACGGTGAAGTTCTGGTTGTCCTCGGTCTCGATCGACTCGGCGATGTCGTTGGACGGCTCCGCCGTCTCCGAGTCGTACTTCACGAGCTTCGCGGTGAGGATGTCGAGGACGTCGCCACCACAGGTCTCGGCCGTGTTGCCGGCGATCAGCGGGTTCTCGGGGTTGCAGCCGCCCATGATGATCTCGCCACCGGACTGGCCCTCGCCGCTGCCGCTGTCACTGCCGCTGTCGCCACCGTCGCTGCCGCACGCGGTCGCGAGAAGCGCGACTGCGGAGATGCTGGCGACGGTCATCGCGCGAGACTTCACTCGCATGGATGTCCTCCTACGTCTGTCCGCCCGTGTCGGCGGAGGGGATCCGGACCGCTGCCCGGCTGATGCCGCAGCCGATCGGCTGCTGTCGCTATCTCAGTAGATGAGAACCCCCTTGCGCCAGAGGGCACGACGTCATGAGACCCAACCGTGACTTGCGCGGCCCGCAGGTCACCGTTCGGTCACGACCCGCGCAGGTCCTCGAGCGAGACCGGGGTCCCCGAGCCGTCGGCGAGGGGGAGCCGCCAGTTCGGGTACTCCTCGTCGGTGCCCGGCTGGTTGATCGCGCGGACGTCGCCGACGAGGTCGGTCAGCGCGACCCCCTTGAGCAGCGAAGCGGTGTCCGCCAGCCAGCGGTGCATCGCCTCGGTCGTCGCCGGGACATCCCCCACCTCGTCCTCGCGGAGGTACCCGGCGGCGACCAGCTCCGCGCGCACCGCCTCGATCGTCGCCTGCTCCTCGGCCCGCTCCTCGGCGAGCGGCCGGGTGAGCAGGCCGAGCCGCTCGCGCAGGTCGACGTGCGCCAGCTCGAGGTAGCCCGCCGTGGGCGGGAGGTCGTGCGTGGTCACCGTCGCGAGGCACAGCCGGCGGTAGTGCGAAGGGGGCAGCAGCCGCCCGTCGTCGGTCCACTCGAACCACATCACGCTGGTACCCAGGACGGACCGCTCGAGCAGGTACTCCCGGACCCAGGGCTCGACGACGCCGAGGTCCTCGCCGATGACGAGCGCCCCGGCGCGCTGCGCCTCGAGCGCGAGGATCCCGATCATCGCCTCGTGGTCGTAGCGCACGTAGGCGCCGTCGGAGGGCTCGCCTCCCTGCGGGATCCACCAGAGGCGGAAGAGCCCGATGACGTGGTCGACGCGGATGCCGCCGGAGTCGCGCAGGACCGAGCGGATCATCTCCGCGTACGGCTCGTAGCCCAGCTCGGCCAGGCGATCGGGTCGCCACGGCGGCTGGCTCCAGTTCTGCCCGCGCTGGTTGAACTGGTCCGGCGGCGCCCCGACCGTCACGCCCTGGGCGAGGGCGTCGCCGAGGGCCCAGGCGTCGGCGCCGCGGGGGTGGATCCCGACCGCCAGGTCGTGGACCACACCGAGGCACATCCCCCCTTCGAGCGCCTCTCGCTGCACCTCTCCCAGCTGGACCTGCAGCACCCACTGGAGCCAGCAGTAGAAGGACACCTCTCCCGCGTGCTCCGCGCGGAAGTCGGCCACCGCGGGCCCTTCCGGATCGCGAAGGGAGACCGGCCAGTCCTCGTCCCACCGGGGCCCGTGGACGTCGCAGATGGCGCACCACGTCGCGAAGCGGAGCAGGCCCACCCCTTCGCTCTCCATCCACCGGCCGACCCGGTCGGCCTGGGCCGGACCCAGCTCGCGGTAGGCCGCGCGCAGCGCGGAGCGCTTGAGCCGCCAGGCCTCGTCACGGTCGAGCACCGCGGAGTCGTTGAGCGGGGCGGCCTGGCCGGCGAGCGCGTCGATCTCGGCCCGTGCGCTCTCGCTCAGCAGCTCGACGCTCGGCAGGGTGCCCATGTCGATGTACAGCGGGTTGACGAAGCGTCGTGAGGCCGGCAGGTACGGCGAGGGCTCGAGGACCCCGCTCGGCTCCGCGGCGTGCAGCGGGTTGACCAGGACGAAGTCGTGGTCGTGCTCGTCGGCGGCCCAGCGGGCCAGCTCCCGGAGCACCCCGAGGTCGCCGATCCCCCAGGTGTCCCGCGAGCGCACCTGGTAGAGCTGGGTCATCAGGCCGTGGGCATCGCCCTCGGCGACACCGGCGGGCAGATCGAGCTGGTGCGGGACCGCGATGAGCCGCGAGAGCCGGGAGTCGGGCCTGGGCAGCGGGCTGTCGCCGCCCACCTCGGCGACGAGCTCGTGGTAGCCCAGTGGCAGGCCGGCGGGGATCTCGAAGGCGGCCTCGCCGACGAGCACCCCGTCGACCTCGACCGGGGGCACGAGATGCTCGAGCTGCTCGAGGTCGACCCGGCCCCCGTCCTCGAGGTCGACGTGCACGGTCAGCGACGCCCCGTCGGCGACGTGCACGTGCAGCCGGTACGGGAAGGCGGTGCGCGCCACGACCGTCGGCGGGAGGGTGCGCCGCCAGGGCTCCTCGCGCAGCCGGGTCAGGCTGGCCGTCGTGGCCTGCTCGGTCGAGACGTCCTCGCCGAGGGCCGTGAGCACCTCCCGCAGGGCGTCGGGCGGGATGACGGTGTGGTTGCCCTTCCAGTCCCAGTACTCGCTCGAGACGCCCTTCGCGTCGGCCAGGTCACGGAGGTTCTGCGGCAGGTCGTCGGTCACGGGGTCAACCCTGCCAGGGTGCGACGCACCCACGCCCCCTGAGGTGCGACGAAGGCGCCTCGAAGGGGGTCAGCCCCTCGTGACGAGCACCGGGCCCGGGCTGACCTCGAGCACGGTCTGGGTGACCGACCCGAGGAGCAGGCCGCGGAAGCCTCCCCGGCCGCGGGTTCCGACGACGACCAGGTCATCGTCGGTCGCGCCCTGGACCAACGCGGCCGCCGGCTTGCCCTTGCGGACCTCGACGGTCACCTCGATGTCGCGGTCGGTGCGCTGCTCGATCGCCGGCGAGACGGTGGCGCCGGAGCGCACGTCGGCGAGCGCCTGGTCCATCACGCCCTGGGCGATCTCGCGGTAGCGGCGCTCGACCTTCTCCCACTGCGGGCTGCCGGGCTCGGTCACGACGACCCCGTCGACCACCTCGATGTGCCAGGCGATGACGGCGGTGACTGGCACCGCCGCGTGCTTGGCGACGTCGAGTGCGGCAGCGGCGGCGGCTCGAGACTGCTGGCTGCCGTCGACTCCCACGATCACGCGGCGCGGCTCCGGGCCGGCGCTCTCGGGCACGAGGACCACCGGCGCGGCGGCGTGCTGGATGACCGCACCGGAGACGCTGCCGAGGACGACCCGCTCGAGCCGGGAGGAGCGGGTGGCGCCGAGCACGACGAGCGCGGCCCGCTCAGCGGCGTCGACGAGCACCCGCGAGGCGCTGCCGGTCGTCGTCGACGTGCTCACCTCGACGTCGGGGGCGATCTCCTTGATGTGCTCGCAGGCCGTCGTCACCGACGACTCCGCCGCCTCGAGCAGCTGGTCGACGACGATGCCGGACGCCGCCGACTCCGGTCCGCCGAACGCGGAGACGCCGACCTCCGCGACGCTCACGACGTGCAGCGCGGTCTTGCGCCGCTGCGCCGATCGCGCCGCCCAGGCCAGCACCGCCCGGTCCTTGCTCGTGCCGTCGACAGCGACGACGACGGCGCCATCAGGGGTGTTGTGCTCTGCCTCGCGTGCCATACCTCATCCTCTCACCAACCGGGCGTGCGGGGGCGTCCACCACGTGGCACGGGGATACCGCGATGTCGCCCCCACCGGCTACCGTCCCGGCCAGCAGACCCCCTTCGCTCCCCCTTCGCGTCGTCCCGACGCCCTCGCCACGAGGAGGCCACCATGCCCCGCTTCACCCACGCCGACGAGAACGGCAGCTTCGGCCGGTACGGCGGCGCCTTCCTCCCGCCGCACCTCGAGGCGCCGATCGCCGAGGTCGCGACCGCGTACCGGGAGGCGATGGCCGACCCCGCCTTCATGGACGAGTACCGCGAGCTGCTGCGCGAGTACGTCGGGCGCCCCTCTCCCCTGTACCTGGCGCGGCGCTTCTCCGAGCGGCTCGGCGGGGCGAAGGTCTACCTCAAGCGCGAGGACCTCAACCACACCGGCTCGCACAAGATCAACCACTGCCTCGGCGAGGGGCTGCTCGCGAAGCGGATGGGCAAGACCCGGCTCATCGCCGAGACCGGCGCGGGTCAGCACGGGGTGGCGCTGGCGACCGCGGCGGCGCTCCTCGGGCTGGAGTGCGAGATCCACATGGGCGGCATCGACGTCGAGAAGCAGCACATGAACGTCGTGCGCATGGAGATGCTCGGCGCGAAGGTCGTCGCCGTCGAGACCGGTGGACGCTGCCTCAAGGACGCGGTCGACTCCGCCTTCGCCACCTACGCGGCCGACTACGAGGACGTCTTCTTCGGCATCGGCTCGGTCGTCGGCCCGCACCCCTACCCCTCGATGGTGCGCGACTTCCAGTCCGTCGTCGGCGCCGAGGCCCGCGAGCAGATCATGGCGAAGGAGGGGCGCCTGCCCGATGTCGTCATGGCCTGCGTCGGCGGCGGGTCTAACGCGATGGGCCTCTTCTCCGGCTTCCTCGAGGACGAGCAGGTGCGGGTGATCGGGGTCGAGCCGGCCGGCGAGGGCCTGTCCGGCGACCGGCATGCGGCGACCATGACGAAGGGGGTCGACGGCACCCTGCACGGGATGTCCACCGTGGTCCTCCAGGAGGAGGACGGCGAGCCCTCGCCGGTCCACTCGATCGCCTCCGGCCTGGACTACCCCGGCGTCGGTCCGCAGCACGCCTGGCTCAGGGATGTCGGTCGCGCCGAGTACGTCTCGGTCACCGACGAGGAGACGCTCGAAGCGTTCTCGCTGCTCTGCCGCACCGAGGGGATCATCCCGGCGCTGGAGAGCTCGCACGCCCTCGCCCACGCGATGAAGATCGCGCCGGAGATGTCGCCCGAGCAGGTGATCGTCGTCAACCTCTCCGGGCGGGGCGACAAGGACGTCGACTACATCGCCGAGGTGATGGGCTCGCGCTGACGCGCGAGGGCATCACCACGCGAGGGCGTCACTGCGCGAGAGCCTCACTGCGCGAGGGCGTCCCTGCGCGGCCGGACCTCCATCGCCGTCGGCAGCGCCCCGGACTGCAGCGAGAGAGCGATGAGGTCGGCGCCGGCACCGGAGGCGGGGTCGACGATGCGCTGGCCGGTGAGCTCGTCGGTGGAGTAGCTCGCGTCGGCGCCGCACTCCCGGGTGAAGGTCGGGGCGATGAGGACCTCGCGGTCGAGGACGAAGGCGACCAGGCGGGACGCTTCGTCCGTCGCGCACATGGCCGACTCCCGGACCTGCCCCATCGTCGGCACCGCCTCGTCCGCCCGGGTCAGCGTGAGGGCCTCCTCACCGCCCCCTGAGTAGGCCGCTCGGGCCTCCCTTCGCCGCCACTCCGGCAACGACGACCGGGGCGGCCGCGCATCCCGTGAGCAGGACCGCGATGACGAGCGCAACCGATGCGCGCAACCACACCATGGCCGCGACGGTAGGAGCGCGGACTAACTATTGGGGACGGCGGCCGGTCCGGCCGGTGAACTGCACCCGACAAGAACCACTCGTCGAATACCATCGCACGGTGACGCAGAGCATGAGCGACTACCTGGCCGAGACCCTCGACGCAGTTCGCGACGACGAGCGAGGGACCGTCCACCAGGTGCCCCAGGCGCTCGCCGAGGCCGACCCGGACCTGCTCGCCGCGTGCCTGTGCACCACCGAGGGCTCGCTCTTCGCCGCCGGCAACGTCGATCACGAGCTGACGGTCCAGTCGGTCGCCAAGGCCTTCGTCTACGCCCTCGCGATCGAGGAGCACGGCGTCGAGGAGGTGCTGGCCAGGGTTGACGTCGAGCCCTCCGGCGAGGCCTTCGACGTGCTCTCGGTCGAGCCGGAGACCAAGCGCCCGCGCAACCCGATGATCAACGCCGGGGCGATGGTCGTGCACGGGCTCATCGGCGGGGTCGCGGTGGACTGGCAGGAGCGCGAGCGGATCATCCTCGACGGCCTGTCTCGCCTGGCCGGGCGGGAGCTCTCGATCGACACCGAGGCGGCCGACGACGAGCTCGCCCAGGCGCACCGCAACCTCGCCCTGGCCCACCTGCTGCGCGCCGAAGGGGTTATGGAGGACTCCCCGGAGGACGTCGTGACTGGCTACACCCGGCAGTGCTCGGTGCTGGTCACGCCACGCGACCTGGCCGTCATGGCGGCGACGCTGGCCACCGGCGGTCGGCAGCCGATCACCGGTGAGCAGGTGCTCTGCCTGGCCACGACCCGGCACGTGCTCAGCGTGATGACGACGTGCGGCATGTACGACTCGGCCGGGGACTGGATGTCCCAGGTCGGCATCCCCGCCAAGAGCGGGGTGTCGGGGCTGATCATGGGCGCGATCCCGGGGCGCTTCGGTCTCGCGACGCTCTCGCCGCGGCTGGACGGGCACGGCACGAGCCGACGCGGTGAGGCGATCTTCACCCGGGCGAGCCGCGAGCTCGACCTGCACCTGCTCACCGACCCCACCGGGCACGACGAGCAGTGGCGGACGCTCGTAGGAGACTAGACTGGCGCGCTCCTCGCGCTAGCTGGCTCGCGGCCGGCACCCCCGGGCCGAGGCCCCCTGCCGACGCACTCGACGCAGACCGATATGTGCGCCGACCCGGACTTCCAGGCGTCGGTGCGCTCCGGGGTACCGGCGGCTCGGCTTGGCTCACCACGGGAAGCCGCCGAGGCGCTGTGGTGGCTCGCCTCCCCGCAGGCGTCGTACGTCGTCGGCAACGTGCTCACCCTCGACGGGGGCTGGTCGCTCGGCTGAGCGGGTCGTCGGCTGAGCGGGTCGACGGCGCCGGTCCGTTGTCACACCTCAGTTCTATGATCGAACACATGTTCGACGATGTGACGATGTTCGTAGATCAGGCACGGGTGGGCTTCGCCGCGTGCGGGGTGACCGCGGAGGCCCTCGGTGGGCAGGCCGAGACCGAGTCGCTCGGCGAGATGCTGGCCGGGGTGGAGCGGGCGCGTCGGGCAGCCGATGCCGCGCAGCTGGCGGTCATCGCGGAGCTGGCTCGGCGGGGCGTCGATCCGGTACTCCCGGGGGAGACACGGCTGGCGAAGGGAGAGATTGCCCCCTTCTGCGCGGACGAGGTGGCGTTGCTGCTTGGGTGCTCGCTGACCGTGGCGGAGCGGCGGTGCCGGCTCGCGGCGCGGCTGGCGACGGACCTGTCCGACCTGGCCGTGCCGCTGAGCGCGGGGCTGGTCGGCGAGCGGAGCGTGCAGCTCGTCGCCTCCGAGACCGAGGAGGCGTCGGCTGAGGCGGTTGAGGCGGTGGTGGCTCACGTGCTCGGCCGCAAGCGCGGCAGCGAGGAGATCCGCCTGGTCGCGCTGGAGCCCCGAGAGCTGGCGCGCTCGTGCCGTCGGGTGCTCACCGTGGTGGACGAGGCCGCGCTGGAGCGACGGGCACGGCGCAACCGGTCCGAGGCGACCGACGTCCACCTCGATCCCGGGCCAGTCGGGACGAGCATGCTCACCGCGGTGCTCCCGACCGAGGCCGCGGTCGTGGTCTACGCCGCGGTCGAGGAGCTGGCTCGCACGGCGGTGCGGGACCGGCCGGGACTGAGGTTGGGGTCGGCGCGAGCGCAGGCGCTGACCGACCTCGCTCTGCGAGGGGTGAGCGTGCACACCCGGCTCGACCTCACCGTCCCCGTCCTCACGGGCCCCGCCCCCGCCGGTGGGGGCGAGCCGGGAGCCGGGGGGCGGTCACTCCTTGCCCCCGCTGGTGGGGGCGAGCCGAGGGCTGACGGGCGGTCATTCCTTGCCCCCGCTGGTGGGGGCGAGCCGGGAGCCGACGGGCGGTCACTTGCCCCCGCCGATTGGGGCGAGCCGGAAGCCGGCGGGCGGTCACTCCTTGCCCCCGCTGACGGGGGCGAAGGACGCGCCGGAGGCGAGGGGCGGGCAGTGGCACGGTTCGGCCCGGTCGAGGTGCCGGGCGTCGGGTGGATACCCGCCGAGACGGTCACCGCGATCCGCGCCGGTGAGGACCACGACCTGGCCCGGGTCCTGCTCGACCCCGACACCGGACACCTCGTCGCGGCCGACAGCACTGCCCAGCCCGGGTACGTCCCTCGGCCCGGGCTGCGTCGGCTGGTCACGACCCGTGACGGGACGTGTCGAATGTTCGGCTGCACCCGCCCTGCGGTCTCCTGCGACCTGGACCACGCGACCGCGTGGCCGCAGGGCCCGACGAGCGCGACCAACCTCGCCCCGCTCTGCCGGCGCCACCACCAGCTCAAGCAGCACCCGCGGTGGGGCTACCGCCTCGACCCGGACGGCACCGCGACCTGGACATCGCCCACCGGGACCGCTGCCATCACCTGGCCCCAGGCCTGGGCCCCCGAGACCGTCGAGCCCGAGACTGTCTACCCCACGGCCGCCGCCTCCGACGGCAGCACCGAAGTCAACGACCGCAGCGCAGACGCCGACCACACCAAGGGCGACCCCACTACGGACGACCCCACTACGGACGACCCCACCGCGGGTGCCGACCACACCGCGGGTGCCGACCACGCCACCGCCGCTCTGCCCCCTTCTCCCCCACCGGTGGGGGCAGGCGTCGGGTCCACCCTTGAGGATGACGCTCCGCCCTTCTGATCGTCTCCGGTGATCGCGCAGAGGGACCGACCGCCTCGTCACCGGGGGAGCGCAAGCGGTCGCCGCCGGCGCGGCCGCTGAGTACTCTCGAGGCGCATGAGCAACACCGAGGCCGATCCCGACGAGTACGACTCGGGCACCGACGTACCGTGCGAGGGGTTCGAGCTCCTCTCCCCCCGCGAGGTGCCGCTCGGCGGGCCCCGCGCGATGACCGTCCGGCGCACCCTCCCGCAGCGCAGCCGCAGCCTCATCGGCGCGTGGTGCTTCGTGGACCACTACGGGCCTGACGACGTCGGCCGCACCGGGGGCATGGAGGTGCCCCGCCACCCGCACACCGGGCTGCAGACGGTCAGCTGGCTCTTCACGGGCGAGATCGAGCACCGCGACTCGGCCGGCACCCACGCGATGGTCCGGCCGGGCGAGCTGAACCTCATGACGGCCGGGCACGGAATCAGCCATTCCGAGTACTCGACCGCGGGCACCACGAGCCTGCACGGGGTGCAGCTGTGGACCGCCCTGCCGGACAGCCGTCGCGACGACCCGCCGCGGTTCGACCACCACCGCCCCGACGCGGTGACCGGCGACGGGTGGGAAGCGCGGGTCTTCCTCGGCTCCTTCGCCGGCAGCACCTCTCCGGTCCCGACGGCCACGCCGTTGCTCGGGGTTGAGCTGCAGCTAGAGCCTGGCGCGACCGCGACCTTCGCCGTCGACCCTGACTTCGAGCACGGGCTGCTCGTCGACGCCGGTCCGCTCACCATCGCCGGCGATCAGCCGGTGGCGCCCGCCCACCTGGCCTACCTCCCGCCAGGTTACGACACCCTCACCCTGACGACCGCCGAATCGCCGGCCCGCGCCCTGCTGCTGGGTGGCCCTCCCTTCGAGGAGGACATCGTCATGTGGTGGAACTTCATCGGCCGCACGCACGACGAGATCGTGGAGTACCGCCGTCAGTGGCAGGCCGAGATCGGCGCCGATGAGGGCGAAGGGGGATCAGCCGACTCCGCGCGCGAGCCCGGGGACTCCCCGCGGCTCAGGTTCGGGCGCTTCCCTCCCGACCAGCCTGCACCGCTGCCCGCGCCAGCGCTGCCGAACGCCCGGCTGCGGCCGCGCAAGCGAGCGGCGCGGTGACCAGTGTTGCGGGGCGGTGACGGCACACTTCCCCGCCGAGCGCCTCAGCGCTGAGCGACCTCCGCAAGACTGTCGATGCTGGCGCGCAGATTTGACTCGGTCGTGGCACGGGCACGCTCGAACCGGCTCTCGTCGGTCAGCTCGCGCCAGTCGTAGATGTGGGTGACCCGGCACGTCTTCTCGGTCAGCGGCTCGACCTCCCAGCGCCACTCGTGGCCGGCCGGGGCTCCCCCTTCGCTCCCCGGACGCCAGGCGATCCGGCGACCCTCCTCGAAGTCGACGACCCGGTTGTCGCGCACCTTGTCCTTCGTCGTCCGCATCGCGAAGACCTCACCGACCTCACGCACCCGGGCGCCGCGGACGAGCTCGGAGACGTTGTCGTTGCCGTCCCAGCGCGGATGCTGGCTCGGGTCGGCGATGAGCTCGAAGACTTGCTCGGCGGGGGCGTCGATCTCGCGCGTGGACCGGACGACCTTGCTCTCGGTGCTCATGGGCCCAGTCAAGCAGGAGACGGGTCGGTACGGTGGCGCCGTGAGCGGACGACAGCGCTGGCCGGCCCGGGTCTACGGAGAGGGTGAGGAGCCGGACTACCGGTTCAGCCTGGCGAACGAGCGGACCTTCCTCGCCTGGCTGCGCACGGGTCTCGCCCTGATCGCGGCGGGGATCGCGGTCGATGTCGTCGACCTCTCGCTCAGCGTCGAGATGACCGCTGCGCTGGCGACCCTGCTGCTGCTCCTCGGTGCCGGGAGCGCGGTGCTGGCGTTCCTGCGGTGGGCGGGGTCCGAGCGGGCGATGCGGCTCGGAGCGCCGCTGCCCGCGTTCGGCGTGACGGCGACCCTCTTCGCTGGAGCGCTGACCGTGCTCGCGCTGCTGGCCATCGTGATCATCGGCGTGCAGTGATGGCGCGGTGACTACCGAGGGAAGGCTCACGCCGCCGGGCGCGCAGCCGGAGCGCACGGCCCTGGCCTGGCAGCGCACGGGGCTCGCCAGCGCGGCCGGCGCCGCGATCGTCGCCCGGCACACCCTGGGGCCGCTGGGTTGGTGGGCCGCGGTGCTCATGGCGGCCACGATGGTCCTCGCCTTCATGGCAGCCGCCCTGGGCCGTCGCCGGTACCTGGCGGGGCTGCCGGGCAGTCCCGACAACGATGCGAGGCCGCCAGGCGGCCGACGGCGGGGGCGGCGGGGGCCCCGACGCGACGGTGCCGCCCCGCTCGCGCTGAGCGCATCGATCGTCCTGCTCGCGCTCACCGAGCTGGCCGCGATCACCTGGAGGTAAGGGACCGGTTCGAAGAGGGAGCGACCGCTCGAGCGGTCGTTCTCTCTTCGAACCAGCAGGTCACACGTTATTTCGAAACTTCACCGGCGTTCCGGCACATACGGCTACCTGCGGCGTGGCACTCAGGTGAGCGTCAACGATCTCGCGGCCTTGATCTGCTCCACAAGGATCTCCGCGTGCCCAGCGTGCTGGGCCAACTCCCGGATGCAATGAGTCAGCACCCAGCGCAGCGACAGCTCACCCATCGCGGGATGCACGCACGTGGCGTCCAGGCCCAGCCGATCGATGACTTGGTCAGCCGCGGCAACGGTGGCCTCGTGGCGTGCGGCCAAGGATTCCAGCGAGTCTGCACCCTCCAGGGTGAAGCTTTCGTCCACGGTTTCCGGAATGCCGGCCTCGGAGCGCGTGGCACCCCCGAAGCGGCAGACGAACCAGGCCGTGTCAACGAAGATAGCGTGCTTCAGCAGACCCATCGGAGTCGTCAGGGAGGGGACCAGAGAGCGGCGGGCTTCTTCATCGGAGAGATCGAGCACGATCTCGCGAAGGAGGCGTCGGTGCTCAGAGAGAAAGCCCAACAGCACCTCCCTCTCGCCGCCGATTCCGACCTCCAGCGCGCCTCCGACGAGACTCACGACGCCGCGGCGAGAGGCTGGATGGCCGCGATCTGGTCGGCCGCGCGACCCTCGGCCAGTTCGATCTCATACCGGGACTGGAGATTGAGCCAGAACAGCGCGTCAACGCCGAAGTACCTCCCCAGGCGCAGGGCCGTGTCGGCGGTGACGGCCCGCTTGCCATGCACGATCTCGTTGATCCGACGAGGCGGTACGCCGACAGACACCGCGAGCTTGTGCTGGGTGATGCCAAACCAGTCCAGGAAGTCCTCCTGCAGGATCTCCCCAGGGTGGATCGGGGGGTAGAGCTTCTCAGTCATGGTGCACCTCAGCGATAGTCCTCGATGATCACGTTCTCGAGTCCCGCATCGGTCCAGACGAAGCAGATGCGCCACTGGTCGTGGATTCTGATGCTGTGCTGGCCCGCCCGGTCGCCCTTGAGCGATTCCAAGCGGTTGCCGGGCGGCACCCTGAGTGCGTTGAGCGTCGTCGCTGCGTCCAGCTTGTGCAGCATCCGGTTGGCCGCCCGGTGGATCCGCGGGTCCACCTTGGGTGCCGACTCACGCAACCAGACCCGTTCGGTGTCACGGTCACCGAACGATCTGATCACCCTTCGAGGGTGGCAGACATAACGTACTGCGTCAATAACGCTAGACGTTAAACCTGAACTCCACCACGTCACCATCAGCCATGACGTAGTCCTTGCCTTCCATCCGGACCTTGCCGGCAGCCTTCGCGTCAGCCATCGACCCGGCGGCGACGAGGTCGTCGAAGGAGACCACCTCGGCCTTGATGAAGCCGCGCTCGAAGTCGGTGTGGATCACCCCGGCGGCCTTCGGCGCGGTGTCACCCTTGTGGATCGTCCAGGCGCGCGCCTCCTTCGGTCCAGCGGTGAGGTAGGTCTGCAGCCCGAGGGTGTTGAAGCCCTTGCGCGCCAGCTGGTCCAGGCCGGGCTCGGTGATGCCCACTCCTTCGAGCAGCTCGCGGGCGTCCTCGTCGTCGAGCTCGGCGACCTCGGACTCGAGCTTGGCGTTGAGCACGATCGCCTCGGCCGGCTCGACCAGGGCCTGCAGCTCGGCGTGCAGCGCGTCGTCGTCCAGCTGGTCCTCGTCGACGTTGAAGACGTAGAGGAAGGGCTTGGTCGTGAGCAACCCGAGCTGGCGGGCGATCTCCATGTCGACGCCGGCCGACTCCCCCTTCGCGAAGAGGGTGTCTCCCCCTTCGAGCACCGTCTGCGCCGCCTTGGCGGTCTCGAGGACGGCGGGGTCGGTCTTCTTGCCCTTGACCTCCTTGTCCAGCCGCGGCAAGGCGCTCTCGAGGGTCTGCAGGTCGGCGAGGACAAGCTCGGTGTTGATCGTCTCCATGTCCGAGCGTGGGTCGACCCGCCCGTCGACGTGGGTGACGTCGTCGTCGACGAAGGCGCGCACGACCTGGCAGATCGCGTCGGCCTCCCGGATGTTGGCGAGGAACTTGTTGCCCAGACCCTCGCCTTCGCTCGCGCCGCGCACGATGCCCGCGATGTCGACGAAGGACACCGTCGCAGGCAGGATCCGCTCGCTGCGGAAGATCTCGGCAAGCGTGCCGAGCCGCTCGTCCGGCAGGGGGACGACGCCGACGTTGGGCTCGATGGTCGCGAAGGGGTAGTTCGCGGCCAGGACGTTGTTCTTGGTCAGCGCGTTGAACATCGTCGACTTGCCGACGTTGGGGAGACCGACGATTCCGATGGTGAGTGCCACGGGACCAGGAGTCTAGTAGCGGGCGAAGGGGGGACCCGCCACCCGGGTCGTGGTCAGCTCACAAGACGGTTCTTGGCCTCGACGACCTCGTAGGGCACCTCTGGCTCGTCCTGCAGGTCGGCGACGGTGTCGATGTCCTGCCACTCGCCGCCGTCGACCCGGTACGAACCGGTCAAAGTCGCATCGATGTGCACCCGCACCTTCCCGACGTCCGAGTAGGTGTGGCGGATGTCCCCGTCCGGGTAGATGCCCCCGGCGCTCTTCGTCCACCCCGAGTTCTCGCCGTCACCGAAGTCGTACCAATAGCTCCGCTCCGCGGCCCGGAACTCGATGCTCCAGGACAGCAGCTGCATCGCCTCGCTGGTCTCCCCCGGCGCCAGGCAGTCGCCGTCGTCAGGCCAGGTCGCCTCGTAGAAGGTCGGCAGGTTGACCAGGGTGCGCCCACCGACAGGCTGCATCGACGGCTTTGGCAGGCAGAACGGCAGGCTGACGAACGCCTCCTGGATCTGCTGCATGCTCGGCACCGGCGGGACCTGGACCACCTCGATGCCCGCCGGCGCGCTCGGTGGCGCGGGCGAGTCGCCCGTGCAGCTCGTCGTGCTGCTTACCCACTCCTGAGATCCCTCGGGGCGCCACTGCGTCACGACCGGCCTCTCGCCGTTGCCCTGGGTCGTGCACTCGAATCGGACCGCCCCGCACAACGGGTGCGCGGCCGAGGTCGTGCATGGGATCGCTGAACTCTCCCAGCGAACTGCGGGCTTGGGGTCTGACTGGGCCCCTCCGCCCTCCTGGCTCGCTGCTGCAGCCGAGCCTCCTGGCTCACTACCTGCGCGACCCGCAGGCCCTCCGCCACCGCCCCGGTCGTCATGTCCTTGACCCGCAGCAGCTTCCGCCTGGTTGCCTTTGATCTTGCCATCCGGTGCCGCCGCGGCAGTCGTCCCCGCGTAGAAAGGAAGGAGCAATAGCAGCGCCCAGGCCCCAACCCGCCCAACGTTCCTGACGATGCTCATTCCGTGATCAACCAATCAACGACAACCCAGTCGTCGCGCTCTCGTCGGATCGTGACGATCGAGTGAAACTCGTCACCCTCGACGGTCTGTTCGTCGCCGGAGGGGTTGACCACCGCGTAATCCTCGTACGCGACTGCGACCTTGGACAGAAACTCCCCCTGGTCCTTGACCGTCTCAACGCCCCGTACGTCAAAGGGATTGGAACGTGCGCGGTACTGGCCCTCGTACTGAGCGTCTGAGCGATCCGCAGAGTCCCGACAGACCTCGCAGGTGTGGGCCGAGTAGCGCCGGTATAGACGGCCGGACCCGGTCACCTCAGCCTCCCCCATCTGCTGCCAGTACCAGACCGCGAAGGCCTGCGCCCCTTCCTTCGTATCTGGCTCCGCCTCCGCGGGCGGCTCGTCCGGCAGCGCCGGGGAGCTCGATCCAGACGCCGACCCTGATGAGCCCTCAGGGCCTGATGTGCCAGAAGAGGACGCCGAAGGATCCGGCTTGACCACCGTCGGCTTCACGGTGCTCGTGCTCGAGGTCTCCTCACCGTCCGCCTCGCCGCCGCAGCCAGCAAGGACGACCGCCCCTACCAGGGCAACCGCACACATCACTCGCCTCGCCATCAGCATGTCCCTCCATCAGCCTGCGCCCGCCCGGCACCCGCCAGGCGCCACCAACGGTAGCCAGATCTGAGCGGGCCGCATCTCGAGATCTCCACAGGCCCGCTGGACCGGGCCTACTCCCCCTTCGCCACCCAGGTCCGCAGCGGCCCGCGCACCCCGACGAAGAGCGCGACGCCGACCGCGACGAAGACCCACGGCACCCACCAGCGAGGCGACCCGATGGCGAAGGGAGCGGCGACCAGACCAACAAGGACCGGTATCGCCAGCAGGAGCAACACCGCGTCCTTGACCACCTCACGGCCCCAGAAGTCCCACAGCGCGAAGCCTGAGGAGGCGCTTCGCCTCGCCTGACGCCGCTCGATGAGCCGGTCGACCCGCTCCGCCGGATCCGGCTCGGTCATGTCGGCTCCGCCGAGTTCTCCAGGTAGAGGGTGGTCTGCGCCGCGACGGCCTGAGCGAGCATGGCGGCGGTGTAGGGCGCGACGCGCTCGCTCGCCTGCGCCGGGTCGACCCAGTGGACGGCCTTGATCTCGCGCCGCTGCAGCACCGCCTCCTCGAGGATCGATGCCTCGACGCTACCGAGGTCGAAGAGGACGAGCAGCGCGTCGTCCCACCCCCGGTAGGGCGGCAGCCAGTTCACCGCGAGCATGCCACCGACCCCGAGACTCAGGCCGAGCTCCTCGCGGACCTCGCGGGCCACGCAGTGCGCCGGGGACTCCCCCGGGTCGACGACGCCACCGGGCAGGTCCCAGTCCTTCTTGTAGACCAGCTGGCAGAGCAGCACCTCGCCGTGCTCGTTGCGCAGCAGCCCCTGAGCGATGAGGCGCTTCTTCGGCAGCCGCGAGTTCAGCACCCGGATGAAGGCCAGCCGCCCCTGCTCCGAGCCGAGATCGGGACCCTTCTCCCCCTGGGCACCCTGGACCTCGTCCTTGACCTCGTGCTCCGTCTCGTCCCGCGCCATGCGGCCACGGTATCCAGCGTTGTCGGTGCTCGCTGGTTGGGTGGACCCATGGACATCACGACCTTGCTCGTCGGGCTGGTGATCGGTGCAGCGCTCGGGGCCGCCCTGGCGTGGGGCTACGCCCGTGGGAGCGTCCTCTCGGCTCGTACCGAGGCGGTGCTTGGCGCTGCCTCGGCCCGTGAGGAGCTCGCGGCGGCGACCTCCGAGCGCGACGTGCTGCGCGCCCGGGTGGTCGACCTCGAGGCGACCGTCGCCGACGACGCGCAGACGGCCGCGGCCTTGCGTCCGGTGCAGGACGCGCTGGCCCGGGTGAGCACGCAGGTGCAGACGCTGGAGCGAGACCGGGTCGACCAGTTCGCCGGGGTGCGTGATGCGCTGGTCCGGCTCGAGGAGAGCACCGCGACGGTGGGCCGGGAGACCCAGTCGCTCGCGGGGTCGCTGCGGGTGTCCTCGGTGCGCGGCCAGTGGGGTGAGACCCAGCTGCGCCGGGTGCTCGAGGTCTCCGGCATGCTGCCGCGCTGCGACTTCGAGGAGCAGGCGCGGGGTACCAACACCGCGGGCGAAGGGGTGAACCCGGACGTCGTCGTCCGGTTGCCCGGGGAGAAACAGCTCGTCATCGACGCCAAGGCACCGATGAGCGACTGGCTCGCCGCGCACGGCGAGGACGTCAGTGACGAGCAGCGCGCGGCGGCGCTGAGCCGGCACGCCAAGGCGTTGCGCTCCCACGTCCGGACGCTGGCGGCCAAGGAGTACTGGACCGCCTTCGAGCCCTCGCCGGAGATGGTCGTGTGCTTCGTTCCCACCGACGCGACCCTGGCCGCCGCCCTCTCTGCGGACCCCTCCCTGCACGAGGAGGCGATGAGGGAGCGAGTCGTGCTCACCTCCCCGGCGACGCTGCTCGCCCTGCTGCGGACCATCGCCTACACCTGGCAGCAGGACGCCCTGACCCGCAGCGCCCAGGAGCTGCTCGACGTCGGCCGCGAGCTCTACCAGCGGCTCGGCACCCTCGGCGACCGGACGAGCGCGATGGGCAAGAGCCTCGCCCGCAGCGTGGAGGCCTACAACGCCCTGGTGGGCACGCTGGAGTCACGCGTCTTCGTCTCGGCGCGGCGGATGACCGACATCGGCCTCTCGACCGACGCCATCGCCGAGCTCGAGCCGGTCGAGACCGCGCCGCGGGCGCTCAGCGCACCCGAGCTGGTCGAGGAGCTCGACCTGGCCGCGGGTCCGCACGGGCGCCCCGAGCTCGACCTCGATCAGCGCCCTCAGCCCGACGACAGGTTCAGCGCCCGCGCCAGCGGCACCCCCGGGCGATAGGCAAGGTGGGTGTAGGACGGTGCGTCGATGACGGTGAGGTCGGCACGTGAGCCCACGGTCAGGGTGCCGACGTCCGTGCGGCGCAACGCCTTCGCCCCGCCGACCGTCGCGGCCGCGAGCGCCTGCGCCGGGGAGAGCCCCATCTCGCGCACGGCGAGCGCGATGACGAAGGGCATCGAGCTCGTGGCGCACGTCCCGGGGTTGCAGTCCGTGGCCAGCGCGATCGAGACCCCCGCGTCCAGCAGGGTGCCCGCATCCGGGTACGGCGAGCGGGTGGAGAACTCCACGCCTGGCAGCAGCGTCGCGACCGTCGTCGCCGACGCACCAGCGAGCGCCTCGACGTCGGCGTCGCAGAGATAGGTGCAGTGGTCCACGCTCGCCGCGCCGAGCTCGACGGCGAGCTGGACGCCCGGGCCGTGACCCAGCTGATTGCCGTGCACCCTCAGCTCCAGACCCGCCTCGCGGCCGGCCAGCAGCACCCGACGCGACTCCTCCTCGGTGAAGGCGTGCGGAGAGTGCGGCTCGCAGAAGACGTCGACCCATCGCGCGTACGGCGCGCACGCCGTGAGCATCTCCCCCGTGACGAGATCGAGATAGGCCTCGCGGTCGTCGCGCATCGACGGGGGCACGACGTGCGCCCCGAGGAAGGTCACCTCGTCGGTGACCTCCGCGGCGAGACGCACCGCGCGCACCTCCTGCTCGACATCGAGCCCGTAGCCGGACTTGATCTCGACGGTCGTCGTGCCCTGGGCCCGCATCTCGGCGACCCGGCCGACGACGAGGTCGCGCAGGCGTGCGTCGCTCGCCGCGCGGGTCGCGTCCATCGTCGTCGCGATCCCGCCCCCGTCGTAGGGGGTCCCGGTCATCCGGGCGGCGAACTCCCCGGACCGGTCGCCGTCGAAGACGAGATGGCTGTGGCTGTCGACGAAACCGGGAACCACCGCCCGACCCTCGACGTCGACCCGCGCGTCGGCCGGCGGTGCGGCGGCTGCCGGGCCGACCCAGGCGACGGTCGGGACCCCTTCGCGCTCCTCGAGCACCAGCGCGGCGTCGTCGTGGCGCACCCCCAGGCCCGCCTCGCCGCTGCCGTCACCCGTGACCAGCTCCCCGATGCCGGTGACGAGCGTGCTGGCGCTCACGAGGCCCTCCTCGCCGCGACCGCCCGAGTCATCAGCCGGTGGACCAGCCGGGCAGCGACCCGCGCCGTGCGCGAGTCGAGATCCAGGCGCGGGTTGAGCTCGGTGACGTCGAGATGGACCAGCGTGCCGGAGTCGGCGACCGCGTCGCAGACCGCCTGGATCACCGAGACCGGGACCCCGAGCGCGGCCGGGGCGCTCACCCCGGGCGCGACCGCGGCGGGCAGCACGTCGAGGTCGATGCTCAGGTACACCTCGTCGACCCCGGCGAGGAACTCCTCGACGAAGGCCCGCGCGGGCGCGACCTCCTGGCAGTCGTCGTCGAGCAACCAGCGCGCGCCGACCCGCTCCGCGGTCTCGAAGAGCGCGGTCGTGTTGCTCGCCCGGCTGATCCCGAGCACGGCGTAGTGCATCTGGGCACCGGCCCGCGCCCGGTCGCGCGCGATCTGGGCGAAGGGGGTGCCCGAGGTCGCCTCGTCGGCCTGGCGCAGGTCGAAGTGGGCGTCGAGGTTGAGGATGCCCAGCCGCGGTCGATGGCCATCGGCCGCCAGCCCGCAGTAGCTGCCGTAGGCGGTCTCGTGCCCGCCGCCGAGGACGACGGTCAGGGGTGCACCGTCACGGGCGGCGGCGATCGCCTCGCCGAGTCGAGCCTGACCCCCTTCGAGGTCGCCGCCAGTGACGGCTACGTCCCCGTGGTCACGGACCGCCAGCTCCTCGTGCACCGCGAGCGAGGCCACCGCCGAGCGCAGGGCGGCCGGCCCCTCGGCGGCCCCGACCCGACCCTTGTTGCGCTGCACCCCCTCGTCGCTGGCGAAGCCAAGCAGCGCGACATCGACCGGCTCGTCGCCGGGGCCTGCGCCGTCGGGGCGGACGACGTGGTGGACCCGGCGGTGCTCCGGCCCCGGCCCGTCATCCCGACCGGTCCAGGCGAAGGGGGAGCTCACGCCTCCCCCTTCGCGTCCCGGATGGTCGGGTCCATCGGCACCCGCACGCCGCGCTCCTCGGCGACCTCGACCGCCCGGGAGTACCCGGCGTCGACGTGACGCAGCACCCCCATGGCGGGGTCGTTGGTCAGCAGCCGCTGAAGCTTCTGCCGGGCGAGGTCGGTGCCGTCGGCGACCCCGACCTGCCCGGCGTGGATCGAGCGGCCGATGCCGACCCCGCCGCCGTGGTGGATCGAGACCCAGGTCGCGCCCGAGCTGGTCGCGGTGAGCGCGTTGAGCAGCGGCCAGTCAGCGACCGCGTCGGTCCCGTCGAGCATGCCCTCGGTCTCCCGGTACGGGGAGGCGACCGAGCCGGAGTCGAGGTGGTCGCGACCGATGACGATCGGCGCCTTGACCTTGCCGTCCCGGACGAGGTCGTTGAAGAGCATCCCCGCCCGGTGCCGCTCGCCGTAGCCGAGCCAGCAGATCCGCGCCGGCAGCCCCTCGAACTCGACGAGCTCGCCGGCAGCGTCGAGCCAGCGGTGCAGGTGCTCGTCCTCGGGGAAGAGCTCCTTGAGCGCGGCGTCGGTGACGGCGATGTCCTCCGGATCGCCGGAGAGCGCCACCCAGCGGAAGGGGCCCAGCCCCTCGCAGAAGAGCGGACGGATGTACGCGGGGACGAAGCCGGGGAACTCGAAGGCCCGGGCGTACCCGGCCTTGCGGGCCTCGTCGCGGATGCTGTTGCCGTAGTCGAAGACCTCAGCCCCCTCGTCCGCCAACTCGACCATCGCCTGGACCTGGGCGGCCATCGACTCGCGCGCCTTCTTCGTGAAGCCGGCGGGGTCCCCCTTCGCCTCCTGCTCCCACTCCCCGAGCTGGTACTCGGCGGGCAGATAGCTGAGGGGGTCGTGGGCGCTGGTCTGGTCGGTCACGACGTCGACGGTGATCTCGCCGGCCCGGTGGCGGCGCAGGATCTCGGGGAAGACGGTCGCGGCGTTGCCGACGAGCCCGACCGAGAGCGGGCGACGCTCATCCTTGGCCACCTGCAGCTGGCGCAGGGCGTCGTCGAGGTCGGTGCTCACCTCGTCGAGGTACCGCTTGGCGCGTCGCCGCTCCAGACGCGTCTGGTCGACGTCGACGACGAGCACGGCGCCGCCGTTGAGGGTGACCGCGAGCGGCTGGGCCCCGCCCATGCCGCCGCAGCCGCCGGTGATCGTCAGGGTGCCGTGCAGGGTCGGCTCGTCGAGGCGACCCTGACCGTGCAGCTTGCGCGCGACCGCGGCGAAGGTCTCGTAGGTGCCCTGGAGGATGCCCTGGGTGGCGATGTAGATCCACGACCCGGCCGTCATCTGGCCGTACATCATCAGCTCCTCCGCCTCGAGCTCACGGAAGTGCTCCCAGGTCGCCCAGTCCCCGACGAGGTTGGAGTTGGCGATGAGCACGCGCGGCGCCCACTCGTGGGTGCGCAGCACGCCGACCGGCTTGCCGGACTGCACGAGCAGCGTCTCGTCGTCCTCGAGGTCGGTCAGGACGCGCACGATCGCGTCGAAGGCGGCCCAGGACCGCGCCGCACGACCGGTGCCGCCGTAGACGACGAGGTCGTCGGGCCGCTCGGCGACCTCGGGGTCGAGGTTGTTCTGCAGCATCCGCAGCGGCGCCTCGGTCTGCCAGCTCTTCGCGGTGATCTCGGTGCCGCGCGGCGCGCGCACCTCCCGTGCTCCGTCCATGCTCACTCCTTCGGTCTCGGTCGGATCGTGCTCAGCTGCGTGGGGTGATCGTGCGCCACTCACCGCAGCCCACCGACGACCTGCTCGACGGCGGCACGCACGCTCCCGTCGAGCACCGCCTGGTAGGCCGGCTCGATGTCGTGCGCGAGGATCCGGTCCTCTCCGGGCTCGACCCGGGTGACCGCAGCCAGGGCATCGATGGCCGCACCGGTCGCGGGGGCGGGACGAAGGGGGGCGCGCAGCGCGATCCCCCGCGCCGCGGTGAGCAGCTCGATGGTCAGCACCCGGGCGAGGATGTCCACGGACCGGCGCAGGGCGCGGGCCGACGCCCACCCCATCGAGACGTGGTCCTCCTGCATCGCGCTGCTGGGGATCGAGTCGACGCTGGCGGGGCTGGCGAGGCGCTTCAGCTCGCTGACCATCCCGGCGGCGGTGTACTGGGCGATCATCAGCCCGGAGTCGGTACCGGGGTCATCGGCGAGGAAGGGCGGGAGCCCGTGGTTGCGCGCCGGGTCGAGGAAGCGGTCGGTGCGCCGCTCGCTCATGCTCGCGACGTCGGCGGCGACGATCGCGAGGAAGTCCAGGACGTACGCCACCGGGGCGCCGTGGAAGTTGCCGTTGGACTCCACCCGCCCGTCGAGGGTGACGACCGGGTTGTCCACCGCGGCCTGCAGCTCGCGGCCGGCGACGAGCGCGGCGTGCTCGAGCGTGTCCCGGGCACCGCCGTGCACCTGCGGTGCGCAGCGAAGGGAGTACGCGTCCTGCACCCGGGTGCAGGCGGTGGGGTCGCGGTGGCTGTCGCGGATCGGGCTGTCGGCGAGCACGGCGCGCAGGTTGGCCGCGGACGCGGCCTGGCCCGGGTGCGGGCGCAGCTCCTGCAGGTCAGCCGCGAAGACGTCGTCGGTGCCGAGCAGGCCCTCGACGCTCATCCCGCAGGCGACATCGGCTACCGCGAGCAGGCCGCGCAGGTCGTGGATCGCCAGGCAGAGCATGCCGAGCATGCCGTCGGTGCCGTTGACCAGTGCCAGGCCCTCCTTCTCGTGCAGCTCGACCGGAGTCAGGCCGGCGCCCTCCAGCGCCTCTCGGCTCTCGACCGGATCACCGCCGCGCACCCGCACCCGACCTTCGCCGATGAGCGCGAGCGCGCAGTGAGCGAGCGGGGCAAGGTCACCGGAGCAGCCGAGCGAGCCGAACTCGTGGACCACCGGGGAGATGCCCTCGTTGAGCAGGGCCAGGTAGAGGCGCAGGGTCTCCTCGCGGATGCCGGTGCGTCCGGAGGCGAGGGTCTTGACTCGCAGCAGCATCAGCGCGCGGACCACCTCGTCCTCGACCTCCGGGCCGGTGCCGGCGGCATGGCTACGGACCAGCGAGCGCTGCAGCCGGGCGCGCTTCTCGTGCGGGATGTGGGTCGTGGCCAGGGCGCCGAAGCCGGTGGACACCCCGTAGTGGGCGACGGTGTCCTCGGCGAGCGAGTCGATCACCTCTCGGGCCTGACGAACCCGCTCCCACGCCAAGTCGGCGATCTCGACACGCGCTCCGTGCCGAGCCACGGCCACGACGTCCTCGACGGTCAGCGGCTGCTCGCCGAGGGTGATCGTCGCCTCTGGCGCGCCCATCGGGGCTCGCCCCGCCGCGTCACCACGGTCGGTTGTCGCGCCGGTGCTCTGCGTCCTCGCCTCGCTCATGCAGACCATCTCAGCGCTGACCGGGCCACGTCGCCAGCCCCGGGTCGTCGATCCTGTCTCGGATCCGAGACAGCCGACTAGGATCGCCCAGGTGAGCAACGCACCCGCGGCGAGTCACGCCCTTCGCCTGCTGTCTCACCTCGCCGGGCGGGTCGAGCCGCTCCCCGCCTCGGCCATCGCCCGCGCGCTGGACCTGCCTCGAAGCACGACCTACCACCTGCTCGCGGCGCTGGCCGAGCAGAGCTATGTCATCCACTATGCCGAGGACCGCCGGTGGGGGCTTGGGGTCGCGGCCTTCGAGCTGGCCAGCGGCTACCAGCGTCAGGACCCGCTGCAACGCCTCGCCCGGCCGGTGATCCAGCGACTCGTCGACGAGACCACCCACAACGCCCATCTCGCGGTGCTGCATGGGCGGGACGTCCTCTACGTCATCGAGGAGCGGGCGCCCGGCCGTCCGCTGCTCGTCTCCGACGTCGGTGTGCGCCTGCCCGCCCCGACGACGGCCAGCGGCCTGGCTCTGCTCGCCGCGCTGCCGGGCCGGCAGGTCACCGCCCTCTTCCCCGGCGTCAGCTCCGTCGTGCGCGGCGGCGACTCGCCCGCGACCCCGTCCGCGCTGCGCCGCGAGCTCGTCGCGATCCGGCGCCGCGGCCACGCCGTCGAGGCCGGGACGGTCACCCCGGGGCTCAGCTCGGTCGCCGTCGCGGTGCGCGACCGGGCCGACCAGCCGCTGGCCGCGATCGCCCTGACCTACCCGGACGAGGCGGTGACCGACACCGCGGCGCTGCTCACCCCCCTTCGCCGTGCCGCAGGTGCGCTCACCCGTCAGGTGGGCGGCAGGCAGACCTGATCCGAAGGGAGGTCACGACCCGGCGAGCGCCGCCACGTGATCGCGCAGGACCGCGCGCGCCAACGCCGGCGTCATCCGGTCCGGGTTGAGCGAGAGGTGCAGCGCGAGGCCGTCGGTGAGGACGTGCAGGCGGGCTGTCTCGGCATCCAGGCGGGGCGCGTCGACCCCGGTCTCGGTGAGCACCCAGCGGCAGACCCGGTCGATGCCCTGCCAGCTCGTCTCGTTGAGCGCGGCGAGGCGTGCATCGCCACGCGCGCCGACGACGACCGCGTGCCACACGTCGAACTCCGCGCGGCGCGCATCGTCCAGAGGCAGCAGCTGCTCGAGCGCCTGAAGGCGACCCTCCGGACCCTCGGCCGCTGCGATGGCGGCCCGCGTCCGCCGCTCCGCGGTGCCGATCAGCCTCTCGGCGACGAAGAGCACCAGCCCCGCCTGGCTGTCGAAGTAGTGCCGCAGCGCCCCCGGCGACAGTCCCGCCTCGGCGGCAACCGTGCGGACCGAGGCCGCCGCCACCCCGTCCCGGCGGGCGACGGTGGCGAAGGCGGTAGCGATGTCGGCGCGGCGCTGGTCGTGGTCGACGATCTTCGGCATGACCGCATGGTGACACAGTTGTGCTAGATTGTTTTAGCACAGTCGTGTTGTTAACGGTGAAGGGGTGCGCCATGCTCTACGCGATCATCGTCGGCTCGGAGCTCGGCTTCTGGCTGGTCCTGCTCGCCGGGCTCGTCGCCCGCTACCCGTTGCGCCGCCCTCGTCTCGGGGCCGCCCTGCTCGTCGCCGCGCCCCTGGTCGACCTCGTGACCCTCTGCGCCGCGGTCCTCGACCTACGCAGCGGCGCCGACCCCTCCTTCGCCCACACCCTGGCCGCGATCTACATCGGGGTCTCGGTCGGCTTCGGCCACTCGATGATGCGGTGGGCCGACGTCCGCTTCGCCCATCGGTACGCCGGTGGGCCGCCCCCGGCACCGAAGCCCGAGCACGGTCCAGCACGCGCCCGCCACGAGACCGACGGGATGCGACGCCATGCGATCGCCTGGGTCGTCGGCGCGGTCCTGCTCGTCCTCGCCGGCCTGCTCGTCGGCACCTCGGCCGCGCACGACCAGTTCTACGGTGCGGCGCGCCTGTGGACGATCATCCTCGTGATCGACCTCGGGTACGGCGCGAGCGTCATCGCCCGCGAGCGCCGCGCGGCCCTGGGCTGAGGTCGCCGGGCCGGAGCGCGACCATCGGCCGCGCCGCAGTGCAGCTGGCCGGGAGCGCTCCGGCTCGCGCGGTCAGTGGAGCTGGCCGGCGTCCTCGAGCGAGCTGGCGTCGTGCTTCATCTTGTCGCTCATCCCGGCGGCCTTGAGGTCCTTGCGCAGCTCCATCGGCAGCGCGAAGAGCAGGCTCTCCTCCGCCGCGGTGATCGCGGTGACGTCGTCGAATCCCTGGCTCGCGAGGTAGTCCAGCACCCCGCGGACGAGGATCTCGGGCACGGAGGCGCCGGAGGTCACCCCGACGGTGCGCACGCCGTCGAGCCAGGTCGGGTCGATCTCGTCGGCGTAGTCGACGAGGTGCCCGTCCTTCGTGCCGTGCTCGAGGGCCACCTCGACCAGGCGCACCGAGTTGCTGGAGTTGCGCGAGCCGACGACGATCATGAGGTCGCAGTCGGCGGCCATCTGCTTGACCGCGAGCTGGCGGTTCTGCGTGGCGTAGCAGATGTCGTCGCTCGGCGGGTCCTGCAGCGCGGGGAACTTCTCGCGCAGTCGGCGCACCGTCTCCATCGTCTCGTCGACGCTGAGGGTGGTCTGGCTGAGCCAGACCACCTTGTCGGGGTCGCGGACCTCGACGTTGGCGACGTCGTCCGGGCCGTCGACGAGGGTGATGTGCTCGGGCGCCTCGCCGGAGGTGCCGATGACCTCCTCGTGGCCCTCGTGACCGATGAGCAGGATGTCGTAGTCGTCCTTGGCGAAGCGGACCGCCTCCCGGTGGACCTTGGTCACCAGCGGGCAGGTCGCGTCGATGGTCTTCAGCGACAGCTGCTTGGCCTCCTCGTGCACGACCGGCGCCACGCCGTGCGCGGAGAAGACCACGGTGGCCCCCTCGGGGACCTCCTGGGTCTCGTCGACGAAGATCGCCCCGCGCTTCTCCAGGGTGGTCACGACGTGCTTGTTGTGCACGATCTCCTTGCGGACGTAGACCGGCGGGCCGTAGAGCTCGAGCGCCTTCTCCACGGCGACGACCGCCCGGTCCACCCCGGCGCAGTAGCCGCGCGGGGCGGCGAGCAGGACACGCTTGCTCTCAGACATGCCCACCAGCGTAGGCCAGAGCACTGGACACTCCCTGACCCCCGAGCCCCCCGCCACCAAACTGCTGCATGCAGCACTTCGGTGTCCGTGCAGCACCTGCACCTGCTGCACGGACACCGAGGTGTGCCTCGGTCGAGCATCCGCCGACCTGGGCGCTGTCGCCGCCTGTGCCTAGGCTCTGTGACCATGAGCACCCTGCCCGATAAGGCGGCCGACACCACCGCCGAGCAGCCCTGGCCGGTCCGGGTGCTCTCGCTGAAGATCCAGGACTACGTCGAGCGGATGTCGGTGACCTGGGTCGAGGGGCAGGTGGTCCAGCTCAACCGCCGGCCCGGGGCGAAGACCGCCTTCCTCACCCTGCGCGACCCGGACGTCGACATGTCGCTGTCCTGCGCCATCCGGGTCACGGCGCTGGACGCGATGCCCGCGCCGATCGCCCAGGGCGCCCGGGTCGTCGTGCAGGCCAAGCCGCAGTACTGGACCCAGCGCGGCTCGCTGAGCATGGACGTGCGCCAGATCCGCCCGGTCGGCATCGGCGAGCTGCTCGCCCGGATCGAGTACCTGAAGCAGAACCTGCGCGCCGAGGGACTCTTCGACGCCGAGCGCAAGCAGCGCCTCCCCTTCCTCCCCCGCCGGGTGGGCCTGATCTGCGGGCGGGCCAGTGCCGCGGAGAAGGACGTGGTGGAGAACGCACGCCGCCGCTGGCCGGGCCTGCACTTCGACATCCGCGCAGTCGCGGTCCAGGGCAGCTCCGCGGTCACCGAGGTCGTCGCGGCGCTGCGCGAGCTCGACGCCGACGAGGGCGTCGACGTCATCGTCATCGCTCGCGGCGGCGGCGCCGTCGAGGAGCTGCTCGCCTTCAGCAACGAGGCGATGATCCGCGCGGTGAGCGAGGCACGGACCCCGGTCGTCAGTGCGATCGGGCACGACGTGGACTCCCCGCTGCTCGACCTCGTCGCCGACGTGCGGGCATCGACCCCGACCCACGCGGCCAGCCTCATCTGCCCCGACCACGCCGCGGAGCGCGAAGGGGTGATCGTCGCCCGGGACCGGGTCCGGGCCCACGGGCGCGCGATGGTCGACAGGGAGCGTCGTGCGCTGGTCACCCTGACCAGCCGCCCGGTGCTCGCCGACCGCACCGCCCTGATCCGCACCCAGCGCGAGGTCCTCGCCGCGCTGCGCGGCCGCTCCCGCACCCGGGTCGAGCACGCGCTCCACCGGGACCGCGATCGGATCGAGCACCTTCGCGCCCAGGCCCGGGTCCTCTCGCCGCAGTCGACCCTGGAGCGGGGCTACGCGATCGTCTCCGACGGCGAAGGGGTGGTCGTCACCTCCTGGGAGGACGTCGAGGGCGACCAGGTTCTCCGGGTCCGGGTCGCCGACGGCGACTTTGCCACCCGCGTCGTCGGCGGGGGCTCGTAGGGTGTCTGCCATGGCTGAGCGCGAGGCACCGCAGGACACCTCCAGCACCCCCGAGGCGCCGACGCCGGTGGGCGAGCTGAGCTACGAGCAGGCGCGCGACGAGCTCATCGCACTGGTCGCGACGCTGGAGTCCGGCAAGACCGGGCTCGAGGAGTCGATGCGGCTGTGGCAGCGCGGCGAGGACCTCGCCGCGCACTGCTCGGGCTGGCTGGACCAGGCCGAGGCCAGCCTCGATGCCGGGACCGATGCCGATGCCTCGGCACAGGCCGGGGAGCACCAGGCGCACTAGGTCGTGACCGCCTACGGCTAGCCGGTAGCAGCCTCGAGGTGGTTGGCGAGCTCGAGCAGCTGGTCGAAGGTCCCCGTCCCGGTGACGATCGTCGTCAGCTCGCCCTCCCCTTCGCCGCGGTTGACCAGGCTGCGCTGCACCTTGCCCTCACGCTCACGCTGAAGCCACTCTCGCCCGTCGCCGGTCGACACGGTGCCGACCCGCTTGCCGTTGTTGGTCTGGGTGTTGACCCATGTGTCGGTGGCGTCGGCGACCTGCTGCAGGGCGACATACTCCCCGTCCGGGGTCTTCCACGTCGCGCTCCACATCATGAGGTCGTCCTTGGAGCGGACGTACCGCTGGGAGTCCGAGGTCCACCCTTCGGGCAGGTCGGTGGCGTACTCGAAGGGGTGACCCGACTGGGTCGCGTGCTGCCGCGCCGCTGCCTCGATGTCGGCCTGGTCACCGGAGACCGAGCTGGTCCGGGCAACCATGAGGAAGATGACGGCCGCCATGCCCGCCACGACGAGCAGGGACCGGACGACGTTCGCGACGGTGCCCTTCGCGTAGTGGCTGGCAGCTGAGCTCATGGGCGCGATTCTCCCACCTTCGCCTGGCCGCCTCGACCAGTGGCTGGGCTCCCCCCTTCGCACCCGGCCCGTGCACCCCCTCAGCATCCGGCCTCGATAGGGTCGAGGCGACGCCCCTCCCTCAGAGTCGAAGGACCGCCGATGAGCCCGCACCGCACGCCCGACCGCAACCTCGCCCTCGAGCTCGTCCGGGTGACCGAGGCGGCCGCGATGGCCGGCGGACGCTGGGTCGGGCGGGGCGACAAGAACCAGGCGGACGGCGCGGCGGTCGAGGCGATGCGCGCGATGATCGCGTCGGTGCAGATGCGCGGAGTCGTCGTCATCGGTGAGGGCGAGAAGGACGACGCACCGATGCTCTACAACGGCGAGGAGGTCGGCAACGGCGAAGGGCCGGAGTGCGACGTCGCCGTCGACCCGATCGACGGCACCACCCTCACCGCGAAGGGGATGACCAACGCCGTCTCGGTCCTCGCCGTCGCCGACCGTGGCTCGATGTACGACCCGAGCGCCGTCTTCTACATGGACAAGCTCGTCGCCGGCCCCGAGGTCGCCGACGTCGTCGACATCCGCCTCCCGGTGAAGGAGAACATCCGCCGCGTCGCCAAGGCCAAGGGCGAGGAGGCAGAGGACGTCACCGTGGTCATGCTCGACCGGCCCCGGCACGAGGAGCTCGCCGAGCAGGTCAGGGCAGCGGGGGCGCGGATCCGCTTCATCTCCGACGGCGACGTCGCCGGCGCGATCATGGCGGCCCGCCCCGAGACCGGCATCGACCTGCTGCTCGGGGTCGGCGGCACGCCCGAGGGCATCATCACCGCGTGCGCGATCAAGTCCCTCGGCGGGGTGATCCAGGGCAAGCTGTGGCCCACGGACGACGAGGAGCGCCAGCGCGCGCTGGACGCCGGCCACGACCTCGACGCCGTGCTCACCACCGACGACCTCGTCGCCACCGACAACTGCTACTTCGTCGCGACCGGAATCACCGACGGCTCGCTGCTCAAGGGCGTGCGTTACCGCTCCGGCGGCGCCACCACCCACTCGCTGGTGATGCGCAGCCGGTCCGGCACGATCCGTACCGTCGAGGGCCAGCACCGCCTGACCAAGCTCGAGCAGTACGACGCGCTGGGTCCGGCGCGTGGCCAGTCGGACTGACCCATGACGCACGCGGCCGATCAGCCCGGGATCGTCGTCATCGGCGAGGCGCTGGTCGACGTCGTCAACCGCCGCGACCTCGGCGGCGACGTCGAGGAGCATGTCGGCGGCAGCCCGGCCAACGTCGCCATGGGCCTCGCCCGGCTCGATCACCGGGTCGAGCTCGTCACCTGCCTCGGCGACGACGAGCGGGGGGCACGGGTCACCGAGCACCTGCGCCAGCACGGGGTCGAGCTCAGCGAGGGCAGCATCCGCGCGAGCTCGACCTCGACGGCTGAGGCGACGATCGCGCAGGACGGGTCGGCCTCCTATGTCTTCGACATCGACTGGCGGCCGGACCTCAGCTCGCTCACCGGCTCGACCGGCGCTCACGTCCACACCGGGTCGCTCGCAACCGTCCTCGGACCCGGCGACGAGGACGTGCTGACCTCCCTTCGCGTCCTCGCCCAGACCGGCACGATCAGCTACGACCCCAACATCCGGCCCGCGGTCGTCGGCGACCCGGGCGAGCTCGTCGCCCGGGTCGAGGAGGTCGTCGCCCTGAGCACGGTGGTCAAGGCCAGCGACGAGGACCTGGACCTGCTCTACCCGGGCGTCCCGCCCGAGGAGGTGCTCCGCCGGTGGCGGGACGACCTCGGCTGCCCGGTGACCGTCGTGACGATGGGGGCGAAGGGGGTGAGCTGGGCCTCCCGGGACGGCGCCTGCGGTCAGGCTCCTACGCAGGCCCGCGAGGTGGTCGACACGGTCGGGGCGGGCGACTCCTTCATGGCCGGCCTGCTCTCCGGCCTGCTCGACGCGGGGGCGCTCGGCGATGTCGCACGGACGGTGACCCCCGGCGACGACCAGCTCCGCTCCGCCGTGGAGCGTGGACTGGCCACGAGCGGGATCACCGTCGGCCACGCCGGCGCCTACGCTCCCACCCGATTCGAACTTCCCTAGGTTCCTGTCAGCCGCCCGGGAAATTCCCTGGGCGCCTGACAGGAACCTAGGGACATGCGGATCTGAGGCGGGACGGCAGTGACGGCCGGCCATCCCTCGGCGACCTGCGAGAGAGCCCTAGCAGACAGCGGTGGCGGCCGGGCCCTCCCGGCCCGGCCGCCACCTCTCCCACCCGGGTCTACAGCAGGACACCCCCGATGAGGAAGCCGATCGCCACGGAGAAGCTGATGGCGAGCACGCCGGGCAGCAGGAAGGGGTGGTTGAAGACGAACCGCCCGATCCGGGTGCTGCCGGTGTCATCCATCTCCACCGCCGCGAGCAGCGTCGGGTAGGTGGGCAGGACGAACAGCGCCGAGACCGCCGGGAAGGCCGCGACCGCTGCGACCGGCGCCACCCCGAGGGCGAGCGCGGTCGGCATGAGCGCCTTGGTCGTCGCGGCCTGCGAGTAGAGCAGCGCCGCGGCGAAGAAGAGCACGACGGCCAGCAGCCACGGCTGGTCGCGCAGCAACCCACCAGCGAAGTCTTCGATCTCGGCCTGGTGCGCCGCGACGAAGGTCGTGCCGAGCCAGGCTACGCCGAGCACGCAGATGCTCGCGCTCATCCCCGACTTGAAGGTCGACGCTGAGAGGATGTCGCTGGGGTGGACCGCGCAGGCCAGGACGATCGCGGCCGCGATGCCGAGCATGAAGGCGATGATCGCCTGGTCCCGGCTCATCACCGGCTCGCTGATCAGGCCCACCTTGTCGCTGATCGCGGTGGCGTAGGCCATCACCGCCACCAGCCCGAGGAGGAAGATCAGCACGGAGCGCTTCGCCGCCGGCTTGATCTCACGAGCAGCGCCACGCTGGGCGATGACACCGCGCTCGAGCCGCTCCCGGTAGACCGGGTCATGCTCGAGGGCGCTGTGGGGGTTGGCCCGGTCGATCGCCAGCATCACCAGCGCCGTGAGCATGCACGCGACGAAGGTCGACGGGACCGCCACGGCGAGCAGCTCGAGGTAGCCGACGCCCTTCGGCTCGAGGACGGAGGAGAAGAAGACGACCGCCGCCGAGATCGGGCTGGCGGTGATCGCGATCTGCGATGCCACCACGGCCACCGACAGCGGCCGGCTGGGGCGGATGTTGTTCTCCTTGGCCACCTCGGTGATGACCGGCATGGTGGAGAAGGCGGTGTGCCCGGTCCCGGCCATGAAGGTCATGAGGTAGGTGATGAGTGGTGCGAGGAAGGTCAGGTGCTTGGGGTTGCGCCGCAGCACCCGCTCTGCCAGACCGACGAGGTAATCCATCCCGCCGGCCACCTGCATGGCGGCGATGGCGCAGATGACCGCCATGATGATCGAGATGACATCCAGCGGCATGTCGCCGGGGGTGACGCCGAGCAGGGCAAGGACGAGCACACCGAGCCCGCCGGCGAAGCCGATGGCGATGCTGCCGAGCCGGGCCCCGATGAAGATCGCGGCAAGGACGACGAGGAGCTGTACCCAGATCATCGCGCCGCCTTCGGGTCGTCGACGTCGTCGAGCGTGAGGGGCTTCATGAGGTTGTCCAAGGAGAGGATCGAGTCGAGCTCGGCCTCGCTCATCAGGCCTCTCTCGAGGACGATCTCGCGCACCCCACGCCCGCTCCGGGCGGCCTCGCGACCGATCTCGTCGCCGGCCTCGTGACCGATGACGTCGTTGAGATAGGTGACCACACCGATCGAGTTCGTGACGTAGCCGAGGCAGACATCACGGTTCGCGGTGATCCCATCCACGCAGGTCTGCGCGAGCACCGTGCAGGCATTCGTGAGCAGGGTGATGGACTCGAAGAGTGCCTGACCGATGACCGGCTCCATGACGTTGAGCTGGAGCTGACCGCCCTCGGCGGCCATCCCGATGCAGGTGTCGTTGCCGATGACCTTGAAGCACACCTGGTTGACCACCTCGGGGATCACCGGGTTGACCTTCGCCGGCATGATCGAGGACCCGGCCTGCCGCTCGGGGAGGTTGATCTCGTTCAGCCCGGCGCGCGGACCGGAGGAGAGCAGCCGCAGGTCGTTGCAGATCTTCGACAGCTTCACCGCCAGCCGCTTCAGGGCGGCGTGCGCCATGACGTAGGCGCCGGTATCGCTCGTGGCCTCGATGAGGTTCGGCGCCGGCACGCACGGACGGCCCGCCACCTGCGCGAGCAGCGAGACCGCGAGCGCGGAGTACCCGGGTGGAGTGTTCAGGCCGGTGCCAATGGCAGTCGCCCCGAGGTTGAGCTCGAGCAGGAGGTCCCTGGCGGAGTCGAGGTGACGCTGTTCCTCGGCAAGAGTGACGCCGAAGGCGGTGAACTCCTGCCCGAGCGTCATCGGCACCGCGTCCTGCAGCTGGGTCCTCCCCATCTTCAGCACGTCGGAGAACTCCTGCCCCTTCGCGGCGAACGAGCGCTCCAGGTGAGTGAGCGCCTGCGCGAGCTCACCGATCATCGAGTCCAGCGCTAGCCGGAAGCCGCACGGGTAGGCGTCATTCGTCGACTGGCTGCGGTTGACGTGGTCGTTCGGGTTGACAACGTCGTACCGGCCGCGCTCGTAGCCGAGCCGCTCGAGAGCGAGGTTGGCCAGCACCTCGTTGGTGTTCATGTTGACCGAGGTCCCGGCACCGCCCTGGAAGACGTCGACCGGGAACTGGTCGAGGCACCGACCGTCGTCGAGCACCTCGTCGCACGCCCCGACGATCGCGTCCGCGATCTCCTGCGGGAGGGCGCCGAGCTGGGCGTTCGCCAGCGCCGCCGCCTTCTTGACCCGCACCATGCCGAGGACCATCTGCGGCACGTCGCTGATGGTGGTCCCGCTGATCGGGAAGTTCTGCACCGCTCGCACCGTGTGCACGCCGTAGTAGGCGTCGTGCGGCACCTCCAACGGCCCCAGCAGGTCATGCTCCGTGCGAGTTCTTGCCATCCGAACCACCTTCAGCGAGTAGGTCCGTCGACGATCGGTCGACTACTACAAACGGTAGCAATGACGTCGCGATACCCATACCCCCGGTGGCATGACGAAGGGGTGGCCGGCCGGCCACCCCCTCGCCTGTGCCAGCTCCCGCTGACCGTGAGCCTCAGCCCTTCAGCCCACCGGCCAGCAGGCCGCGGACGAAGTACCGCTGCAGGCCGAGGAAGACCGCCACCGGCACGATCATCGAGATGAAGGCGCCCGCGGAGAGCACGTGCCAGGCCGACCCGCGCGACCCCGAGAGCTCGGCGATCCGCACCGTGATCGGCGCGACGTCCGGCGTGCCGCCGAGGAAGACCAGGGAGACGAGCAGGTCGTTCCACACCCAGAGGAACTGGAAGATCCCGAAGGACGCCAGCGCCGGGCCGATGAGCGGCATGAGCAGCTGGAAGAAGATGCGCACGTGCCCCGCACCGTCGACCCGGGCCGCCTCCATGAGCGAGGCCGGGATCTCCTTCATGAAGTTGTGGATGAGGAAGACCGCCAGCGGCAGCGCGAAGATCGTGTGCGAGATCCACACGGTCCAGTACGTGCCCTCGACGCCGGCGTCGGTGTAGAGCCGCAGGAGCGGCACGAGCGCGACCTGGAGCGGGACGATCTGCAGCGCGAAGACCGCGACGAAGAGCCAGTTGCGGCCAGGGAAGTCGATCCACGCGAAGGCGTACGCGGCCAGCGAGGCGAGCAGCAACGGCAACAGCACCGCCGGGAGGACGATGACGATGCTGTTGACGAAGTAGTCGACCATGCTCGCCGAGTCGCCCGGCCTCAGCGCCGCCTGGTAGTTCTCCAGCGTGTAGCTGCCCGGGTTCGTGAAGGAGGTCCACCAGCCGGTGTTGTTGATGTCGCGCTGCTCCCGGAAGGAGGTGACGAGCAGACCGATGGTCGGCAGGGTCCACAGCGCGGCGATGACGATCGCGACGAGCGAGGCGCCCGGGCTGGAGAGGAAGTTCTTGGCCTGCGAGGCCGAGCCCGAGGCCGTCCGGCGCTTCTTACCCGGCGTCTTGCCGGTGCCCGTGGCCGACGTCTTGTCGCCGACCCGGGTCTCCTCGCGGACCTCCTCGTGGATGTCCTCGCCGTCGACGGGGTTGGGGATGGTACCCATCAGGCGTCCTTCCGCATCTGGATGACGTTGTACGTCACGATCGGGATGACCAGCAGGAAGAGCAGCACCGCGAAGGCGGCCGCCAGGCCTGGTCGGTTGTACCGGAAGAAGGCGTCGTAGAACTCGTTGGCGATGATCGAGGTCTCGTACTGACCGCCGGTCATCGTGCGCACGATGTCGAAGACCTTCAGGGTGCCGATACCGATCGTCGTGAGGACGACGACGACGGCCGGCCGGATCGCCGGCATCGTCACGTACCGGAAGCGCTGCACCGGGTTGACCCCGTCGAGCTGGCTGGCCTCGATGATGTCGTCCGGGATCGCCTTGATCGCCGCCGAGAGGATCGTCATCGCGAACCCGGCCTGGATCCAGACCATGACGATGATGAGGTAGAAGGTGTTCATCGGCACGTCGAGCAAGAACTGCTTGGGCTCGATCCCCACGGTCTTCAGCACCGCGTTGAGAACGCCGATCTGGTCCCGGAAGCTCGGCTTGTACTCGTAGACGAACTTCCAGATGATCGACGCGCCGACCATCGAGATCGCCATCGGGAGGAAGACCAGCGCCTTGGCGACCTTCTCCCACGGGGTGCGGTCGACGACGAGCGCGTAGAGCAACCCGATCCCGGTCGCGAGCACCGGCACGAGGATCACCCACAGCGCGGTGTTCCTCAGGACGATGAGGTTCTGCTCCTGGGTGAAGATGTCCACGTAGTTCGCCAGACCGAAGCCGCCGCCCGCGTCCTCCTTGAAGGAGTCGCGGATGGTCAGCAGGGCCGGGTAGATCAGGCCGACGAGGATGAAGAGCAAGGTCGGCAGCACGAAGCTGGCCGCCTGGATGCGCTCACCGGTCCGACCGCTGAAGCGGGCGGCGAGCAGCAGGATGCCGATGAAGACGACCGCGAAGATCGCGATCGCGAAGAGCATGAGGCCGAGCTTCTCTGGGGTGCTCATGGCGATTTCCTCCCTCTGATGTCGGGGCGGGCCGGGGATCTCCCCGACCCGCCCCTACGCCGTCAGATGCGGGTCGTCAGTTCGACGGCCAGCTCTTCTCGATGGCGTCCAGGACCGCCTTGTCGTCCTTGTCGGTGGCGATCCAGTTCGTCATCTCCTTCCAGAACGACCCGGCGCCCACGACGCCCGGCATCATGTCCGAGCCGTCGAAGCGGAAGACGGCGTTCTCGTCCTGAAGGGTCTCTGCGGCGAGCTGGTCGACCGGGGACTTGAGGTTCTCAACGTCCAGGCCGGTGTTGGCGCTGACCCAGCCGCCCTCGGTGACCTTGGCCTTCTCGTTGGCCCAGACGTCAGAGGAGAGGTAGGTCTGGAAGGCCTGGACCTCGGGACGGTCGTCGAAGGCGGCGACGAACTCGCCACCACCGAGGACCGGCTTGTCACCCTCAGCCTCCTGAGCCGGCAGGTAGAACGCCCAGACGTCGCCGTCCTCGCCGACCTCGGCGCCTGCCTCGACCCAGTTGGCCGCGTAGAACGACGCCTGGCGGTGCATGTAGCACATGCCGTCCATGATCGGCAGGCCGGCCTGCTGGAACTCGGTGGTCGCGATCGTCCTCACGTCACCAAGGCCACCGTTGACCATGGCCGGGTCCTTGAGGATCTTGCCGACCTCGCCGAGGGCGTCGACGACCTGCTGGTCGTTGAACTTGATCTCGTGCTCGACCCACTGGTCGTAGGCGTCCGGCCCCGCGGTGCGGAGCATGACGTCCTCCATCCAGTCGGTGGCCGGCCACCCGGTCGCGTCACCGGAGCCGATGCCGGCACACCAGGGCTTGACGCCCTCCTCGCCGGAGGTGTCCTCAGCGATCTTCTTGGAGAGGTCCATCATCTCCGACCAGGTCTGGGGAACCTCGTACCCCTTCTCCTCGAAGGCCGCCGGGCTGTACCAGACGAAGGACTTCACGTTCGCGCCCAGCGGAGCGGCGTAGAAGGTGTCGTCGACGCTGCCGTAGGTCTTCCAGTCCTCGCCGAAGAACTCGTCGACGTTGGCCTCGACCTGCTCCGGCGCCCCCTTGACCTTGCCGGTCTCGACCATGGTCTTGAGCAGACCCGGCTGCGGGATGATCGCGAGGTCGGGAGCGGTTCCGCCCTTGACCCGGACCTGCAGCTGGGCCTCGAACTCCTTGGACCCCTCGTAGGTCACCTTGACCCCGGTGCAGTCCTCGAACGGCTTGTACGACTCCTTGTGCGGGGTGTCCTCGGGGGCGACGATCGAGGTGTAGATCGAAACCTCCTTGCCATCGAGGTCACCGAACTCCTCGTACACCGAGCAGTCGATGTCGCCGCCGGCCGAGTCGCCGCTGCCACCGTCACCGTCGCTGGAGGAACCACCGCAGGCGCTGAGCCCGACCAGGGCGACGGCAGCCATGCCGATCGTCGCCTTCGAGCGGCGGAAGGGAGTGGACGTCATCATTGATCACCTTGCTCCGATCACGAGCGTCGCCGACGGTCGACGACGCCAGGCCTGGGTCGACAGGGGCGACGGCCCAGGAAGGGTGAGGAGGCAGGACCCCCGGTACCCGTACTGCGCTAAGTGAACAACGCGCACGTGATCTGCGCCACGACCTGCCCAACGATGAGGCGTAACGATCCGGTAACCACCCCCGCCTCGTCCGATTTACCAGGCAAGACGACCGCGGCCTGCCCTGACTGGTCGGTCAGGGCGACCGGTGACGTCTCACCTGATGAGCAGCCAGGACCTCGCGGAACCACAGCGCGGAGTCCTTGACGATCCGCTCCTGGGTCTCGAAGTCGACAGCCACGATGCCGAAGCGGCGCTGGTAGCCGAAGGCCCACTCGAAGTTGTCCAGCAGCGACCACGCGAAGTAGGCCCGCACGTCGACGCCGGCGTCGATCGCGTCGGCCACCGCGCCCAGGTGGCCGGAGAGGTAGCTCGTCCGGTCACGGTCGGGCACGTGGCGGGAGCGGCCCTCGTCACCCTCACCCTCGACCACCTCGTCGGCGTATGCCGCACCGTTCTCGGTGATCACCAGCGGCAGCCCGGGGTTCTCCTCCCCCAGCCGCCGGAGCATCCCGGTCAGCGCCGACGGCTCGACCAACCACCCCATCTCGGTCCGCTCGCCCTCGGGCTCGACGAAGTCGACGCCGGACACGCCCACCCAGGGTGAGGCCACCCCTTCGCCGTGCCCGCCGCTGCTGCTCGGCGCCTCCCCGGGGGCGATCCCGCGCACGATCGTCGGTGTGTAGTAGTTGATCCCGAGCGACTCGATCGGCACCTGGGCCGCCTGGGTATCGCCGTCGCGGACGAAGGACCAGTCGGTGATCTCGGCGGTGTCCTCGAGCAGGTCCTCGTCGTAGAACCCGCGCAGCATCGGGCCGGTCCAGATCCGGTTGCCCACGGCGTCGACCCGGCGGGCGGCCTCGACGTCTTCGGCGCGCTCCGGGTCGTGGGCGCGCACCGCGTGATGGTTGAGCGTGACCGCCACCCGCGCCGCCTCGCCGAGCTCCCCGCGGATCGCGTCGGCGCCGAGCCCGTGGGCCAGGTTGAGATGGTGCGCCGCGGCGAGCGCGGCTGCCGGCTCGGTCCGACCCGGGGCGTGGACCCCCGCGGCGTACCCGAGGAAGGCCACCACCCACGGCTCGTTGAGGGTCAGCCAGCTTCCGACGAGATCGCCGAGCTCACGCGCCGCGATCCCCGCGTACTCGGCGAAGCGGTAGGCGGTCTCGCGTGCGGGCCACCCGCCGGCGTCCTCGAGCTCCTGCGGCAGGTCCCAGTGATACAGCGTCACCACCGGCTCGATGTCACGCTCACGCAGCCCGGTGAGCAACCGCCGGTAGAAGTCCACCCCGGCCCGGTTGACCGGGCCCGACCCGCCCGGCTGGATCCGCGGCCAGGCGATCGAGAGCCGGTAGCTGTCCACGCCCAGCTCGGCCATGAGATCGAGGTCGGACTCCCACCGGTGGTAGTGGTCGCAGGCGGTGTCGCCGGTGTCGGCGTTCCAGACCCGGCCCGGGGTGTGGCTGAAGGTGTCCCAGATCGAGGGGCCCCTACCCCCTTCGCTCACTCCCCCTTCGACCTGGTAGGCGGCCGTGGCCACCCCGAGACGGAAGTCGCTCGGGAGCCGGGCGGCCAGGACGGCGGGGTCGGTGACGGGGTAGCGCTCCATGGGTGACCATCCTGCCCGCCCTAGGCTGACGGGTACACCCTCCCGACGCCCCCTCGTGGGACCGGCAGCAAGGACCGACCGATGCCAGATCCGACCATCCCGCACCACCGCCCCGGCATCCGCCCGAGCACCCCGGCGCAGGCCTGGGCCGAGCTCGCAGCGGGCAATGCCCGCTTCATGGCCGACGAGCGCCACCACCCGCACCAGGACATCCACGACCGGCAGAAGCTGACGAGCAAGCAGCGGCCGTTCGCGATCTTCTTCGGCTGCGCCGACTCCCGGGTGGCCGCCGAGATCATCTTCGACCAGGGGCTGGGCGACCTCTTCGTCGTGCGCACCGCCGGGCACGTCATGGACCCGAGCGTCCTCGGCTCGCTGGAGTTCGGCGTGGGGGTGCTGGGGTGCCCTCTCATCGTCGTCCTCGGGCACGACTCCTGCGGGGCGGTCAAGGCCGCCATCGACGCGAGCGACACCGGGAGCATGCCGCCGGGCTTCCTCCGCGACATCGTCGAGCGGATCACCCCGAGCGTGATCAGCGCGCGCCGCGCCGGCCGCGACGACGTCAAGGAGATCGAGCGGGAGCACGTGCGGGCCACCTGCCAGCTGATGCGCGAGCGGTCGACAAGCATCGCGGAGGCGGTCCAGGGTGGGCGGCTGGCGATCGTCGGCGCCGAGTACGACCTCGCCGAGGGCGAGGCGCGGGTCGTCGACGTGGTCGGCTCGATCGAACACTGACCGTTCGGCCTGTCGGGACCGGACGGCTCGGGCGAAGGGGGGATCAGCCCGGTTCGAGCGAAGGGGGAGCTACAGGCTCAGCCGCTCCCGGACGACCTCGGCGAGCGCGTCGGCGACGGACTGCGCCTGCTCCTGGGTCGGCGCCTCGACCATGACCCGGACGAGGGGCTCGGTACCGGACTTGCGCAGCAGGATCCGGCCGGTCTCGCCGAGCGAGCGCTGGTGCTCGGCGACAGCCGCGCGGACCTCATCGTCGTCATCGACCTTGTCCTTGGCGACGCCGGCGACGTTGACGAGCACCTGCGGCAGGCGGGTCATCACGCCGGCCAGGTCGGTCAGCGAGCGCCCGGTCCGTGCGACCTCCGCGGCGAGCATCAGGCCGGTGAGGAGGCCGTCACCGGTCGTACCGTGATCGAGGAGGATGACGTGCCCGGACTGCTCGCCACCGAGGGAGTACGAGCCACGACGCATCTCCTCCAGGACATACCGGTCGCCGACAGCCGTCTGCTTGACCGCGACACCGGACTCCTTCATCGCGTTGAGCAGACCGAGGTTGCTCATGACCGTGGCGACCAGGGTGTCCTGGGCCAGGGCGCCGCGCTCCTTCATGGCCAGGGCGAGGACAGCCATGATCTGGTCGCCATCGACGAGGGCACCGTGGGCGTCGACCGCGAGGCATCGGTCGGCGTCTCCATCATGGGCGATGCCGAGGTCGGCGCCGTGCTCGAGCACCGCCGCCTGCAGCTGCTCGATGTGGGTCGAGCCGTAGCCCTCGTTGATGTTCAGCCCGTCCGGGCTGGCCCCGATGACGTGGACCGTGGCACCGGCGAGGCGAAACGCCTCGGGAGAGATCTCGCTCGCCGCGCCGTGCGCCGCGTCGATGACGACCGTGAGGCCGTCGAGCGTCCCGGGGATCGCGCCGAGGAGGTGGCGCACGTACCGCGCTCCCCCGTCGGCCATCACCGAGATCCGGCCGACGTCGGCGCCCGTCGGACGTGACGGGGCCTCCTTCATCCGCTTCTCGATCTGGTCCTCGACGGCGTCGGGCAGCTTGTGTCCCCCGCGGGCGAAGAACTTGATGCCGTTGTCCGGCATCGCGTTGTGCGAGGCCGACAGCATGACGCCGAAGTCGGCGTCGGCATCGGCGGTGAGGAAGGCGATGGCCGGGGTCGGCAGCACGCCCGCGTCGAGCACGTCGACCCCCTCCGAGGCCAGTCCGGCGAGGACCGCGGCGGAGAGGAACTCCCCCGAGGCCCGAGGGTCGCGACCGACCACCGCACGCGGACGCCGACCGTGCTCCAGGTCACGCCGCCGCAGGACGTGCGCCGCCGCCTGGGAGAGGCCGAGCGCGAAGTCGGCGGTGATGACCTCGCCGTTGGCGAGACCGCGCACCCCATCGGTGCCGAAGATCCGGGACATGAGCCAGGTGAGCCTTCCGTGCAGGTGACCTCGGTGGAGGCGGCCCGACCGCGATCAGGTGCGATCACAGGCCAGGCCCAGCGACTGCTGCACGATACCCGCGACCTAGGCTGAGCACTCAAGATGACGCACATCGGTGTCCCTGCGACGACAAGGCGCTCGCCATGATCGACTTCACCCCCTCCACCGGGCCGAGCCTCGGCGTGGAGTGGGAGCTGGCCCTCGTCGACCACGAGAGCCTGGACCTCGTCCCCAGGGCCGGTGACGTCGTCGACGCCCTCAGCGAGGCCGACCTGCCGCGCTCGATCTGCTTCCACCGCGAGCTGCTGAGCAACACCGTCGAGATCGTCACCGACGTGTGCTCCACCGTGGCCGAGGCGACGGCCGACCTCGAGGCGGGCATCGCCGCCCTGCGCGAGGTGACCGACCCCCTCGGGATCGACCTCATGTGCGCGGGCACCCACCCCTTCGCCCGCCCCCAGGACCAGGAGGTCAGCCGCGGCGAGCGCTACGCAACCCTCATCGACCGCACCCGCTGGTGGGGCCGGCGGATGCTCATCTACGGGGTGCACACCCACGTCGGGGTGACCTCGGTCGACCGGGTGCTCCCGCTGCTGAACGGCATGCTCCCCTACGCCCCGCACCTGCAGGCGCTCTCGGCGTCCTCGCCCTTCTGGGCCGGCGAGGAGACCGGCTTCGCGAGCAACCGGTCGCAGATGTTCCAGCAGCTGCCGACCGCCGGGTTGCCCTTCCAGTTCGACACCTGGGCCGAGTACGAGCGCTACGTCGACGACCTGCTCACCACCGGGGTGATCGACGACCTCAAGGAGATCCGCTGGGACCTGCGCCCGGCCGGGCACCTCGGCACGCTCGAGGTCCGGGTGTGCGACGGCCTGCCGACCGTGCGCGAGGTCGCGGCGATCACCGCGCTGACCCAGTGCCTCATCGTCTGGCTCGACAACCGCCTCACCGACGGCGGCACGGTGCGCACGCTGCCGCCGTGGCACGTCCAGGAGAACAAGTGGCGTGCCGCGCGCTACGGCATGGACGCGATCGTCATCTGCGACGACAAGAACCGCGAGCGTCTCGTGACCGACGACCTCGTCGACATCCTCGACCGGCTCGAGCCCCTGGCTCGGCGGCTCGGGTGCGCCGAGGAGCTCGCCGACGTCGAGACGATCATCCGATCCGGGGCGAGCTATCAGCGCCAGCTGGCCGTCGCGGAGCGGGCCGACGGCGACCTGCAGGCGGTGGCGAGGTCGTTGATCGAGGAGCTGCGCGCCGGCTCACCGCTGCCCGGCGGTCCGTGAGCGGTGCCGTCCCGGTGAACGGGTGGCCTCAGGGCAGCTCGCGGCGGTTGCGCGCCTCGGCGGCGCGATCGGCCAGCGCGTCCTCGCTCGGGTAGTCGACCTGCTCCAGGCTCAGCCCGTGTGCCGGCATGACCTTGACCCGGGGGTCGCGTCGGCCGGCTCGGAGCACCTCGGCCGGCCATCCCGGACCTTCCCGTCCCTGGCCCACGGGGACGACGGCGCCGACGAGGGCACGGACCATGGAGTGGCAGAAGGCGTCGGCGACGACGCTCGCCTCGAGCAGTCCCTCCTCGTCGCGGCGCCAGGAGTAGCGCAGCAGCGTGCGGACGGTGGTGGCTCCCTCTCGGCGCTTGCAGAACGCGGCGAAGTCGTGCAGCCCGACCAGTGCGCCGGCCGCCTCGTCCATGCGGTCGGCGTCGAGGGGGTGGCGCAGCTGGACGACGGCGCGACGGCGAAGGGGGTCCCGGCTCGCCTCGTCGTCGCAGATGAGGTAGCGGTACCGGCGCTGTGTCGCGGAGAAGCGCGCGTCGAAGCCTGGGGGCGCCTCGGCGACACGGTGCACCGCGATGTCCGGCGGCACGACGCCGCGCAGGCGACTGGCGAGCACCTCGGCGGGGGCGCGCCCGGCACGGTCGGTCAGCTGCTCCCACGTCGCGCGCGGTAGGTCGAGGTGGCAGACCTGGGCGCGGGCGTGCACGCCCGCGTCGGTCCGTCCGGCAACGACGAGGCGGACGTCGTGGCGCAGCACGGTCTGCAGTGCGGAGGACAGCTCGCCCTCGACCGTGCGCCGCCCCGGCTGTGCTGCCCAGCCGGAGAAGTCGGTGCCGTCGTAGGCGAGGTCGACCCGGAGCCGGACCTCATCGCACCGGCTCTGCTCGGACATGGGCCGGAGCCTACCGGCGCCTCCGTCGGGCGCTGCTGCCACGGGACGACGAAGGGCGGTCCACCCGGTGGGTGGACCGCCCTTCGCCCAGGACGCGGTGAAACCCGCGCCAGCTTCGGATCAGCGCTTGAGGAGCCAAGCGGTGAGACCCGCGCCAGCGGGGATCAGCGCTTGAGGAGCCAAGCGGTGAGACCCGCGCCAGCTTCGGATCAGCGCTTGAGGAGCCAAGCGGTGAGACCCGCGCCAGCGGGGATCAGCGCTTGGAGTACTGCGGAGCCTTGCGCGCCTTCTTCAGACCCGCCTTCTTGCGCTCGATGGCGCGAGCGTCACGGGTGAGGTAGCCGGCCTTCTTCAGCGCCGGGCGGTTCAGCTCGGGGTCGACGCCGTTGAGGCTGCGGGCCACGCCGAGGCGCACGGCGCCGGCCTGGCCGGAGGGGCCACCGCCGTGGACGCGGACGAGCACGTCGTAGGCGCCGTCGAGCTCGAGCACGGTGAGCGGCTCGTTGACGATCTGCTGGTGGACCTTGTTCGGGAAGTACTCCTCGAGCGTGCGCCCGTTGATCTTCCACTCGCCGGTGCCGGGGACGATGCGCACCCGGGCGACGGCCTGCTTGCGCCGGCCGGTGCCGGCACCCGGTGCCGACGCGGACGGGCGAGCGGCGGGCTCGGCGCCCTCGGCGACCGGGCCAGTGGACTCGGAGGTGTAGGACGTCATCTCGACGTCGTCGGACAGCTCGATGTTCTCGGTGGTGTCAGCCACGGTGTCAGTCCTTCTTCCGCGCGCTTACTGCGCGACCTGGGAGATCGTGTAGGGGGTCGGCTGCTGCGCCGAGTGGGGGTGCTCCGAGCCGGAGTAGACCTTGAGCTTGCTCATCTGCGCACGGCCGAGCGAGGTCCTGGGGAGCATGCCGCGGATCGCCTTCTCGACGGCCTTCTCCGGGCTCTTCTCGAGCAGCTCGGTGTAGCTGACCGACTTCAGACCGCCCGGGAAGCCCGAGTGACGGTGGGCGAACTTGCGCTCGGCCTTGGTGGAGGTCAGCGCGACCTTGTCGGCGTTGACGATGATGACGAAGTCGCCGGTGTCGATGTGCGGGGCGAAGGTCGTCTTGTGCTTGCCGCGCAGGAGGATCGCGGCCTGGCTGGCCAGACGGCCGAGCACGACGTCGGTCGCGTCGATGACGTGCCAGGCGCGGGTGACCTCTCCCGCCTTGGTGGAGTGAGTACGCACAGGTGCTGCCTTTGTGTCGAACGGATCAGGTACCCGTCTAGTTTACGAAGGGGGGTCAGCCTCCTCGAAATCCGCGGAACGGGCCTACGGCCCTACTCCCGAGCGGGTTGCAGCGGGTCGGCACGATAGCGCTGGGGCTTGGCAAGGGGACATTGCACAACTATTGTGCAATCCATGGAGCATCCGACCGCGGAGGCCGACCAGTCCTGGCGGCTGCTCGCTCACCCCCTTCGCTCCCGGATCGTCGCGCACCTGCGGCTGCACGGCGGCGCGACCTCCGCGGAGCTGGCCCGCGAGCTCTCGAGCAACACCGGCGCCACGAGCTACCACCTGCGCGTCCTCGAGCGCTCGGGCCTGGTCGAGGACACCGGTCTCGGCAACGCGAAGACCCGGGTCTGGGCCCTCCCCGACGAGGACGAGGTGGGCGACGACCTCGTCGTGCGCACGACCCCCGCGCCGGACGACCCCGAGACGGCCGCGGACGACCTGTGGCTCGCCCACGACCACGTCGAGCACCTCGCGGCCCGGGCCCACGCCTGGATCGACGCCTCCCACGAGTGGCCGCTGGTGTGGCAGGAGGAGGCCGGCCTGCACGACTTCGCCGTGCTCGTCGACGAGGAGCAGCTCGACGCGATGCGCGCCGAGCTCGGCGAGGTCATGGCCCGCTACCGCCGGATCGGGGCCGGCACCCCCGGGGCCCGCCGAGTCGCCGTCACGGTGGCGATCCACCCGATCGACCGGGCCCCCACCAGCCCCCAGCGGTAGCCCTCGGCGAGACCGCACGGCGAAGGGGTGGCCCTCCCTCTCGGGAGGACCACCCCTTCGTCGATGGCGTGACTCGCGTCAGCTCGCGTCGACCTACTGCGCGGACTCGCCGCCAGCGGGCTCGAATCCGGCCGCCTGGGCGTCCTCCGCGGAAGCAAACCAGAACTCGGCCTCGGTGGCGTCGTACCACTGCGAGCCGGGCACGTGGTACTTGCCCGAGTCGGCGTTGCCCTTGACGTCGTAGCCCTCGGGGGCCGAGCCGTCCTCGGTCGCGGCGACCGCGCCCTGGGGCAGCTCCACGGCGGTCTCGGCGGGCGCCTCGGTCGACGCGGTGGCCTCGGACTGCTCGGTGGCCTCCGGCTCCGCGGGGGCCTCGGCGGCGGGGGCCGCAGCGGCGGTGGACGCCTCGGCCTCCTTGACGACGGCGCGCTTGGGCTTGGCGTCGACCGGCTCGCGGACGAGCTCGATGACGCACATCGGCGCGTTGTCGCCCTTGCGCGGCGCGATCTTGGTGATCCGGGTGTAGCCGCCCTGACGGTCGGCCACGTCCGGGGCGATCTCGGTGAAGAGGCGGTGCACGACGCCCTTGTCCTTCACGACGGCCATGACCTTGCGGCGCGACTGCAGGTCGCCGCGCTTGGCGAAGGTGATCAGCCGCTCGGCCAGCGGACGGAGCCGCTTGGCCTTGGCCTGGGTCGTCGTGATCTGGTCGTGCTCGAAGAGGCTCTGGGCGAGGTTGCCCAGCATGAGCCGCTCGTGCGCCGGGCCGCCTCCCAGACGGGGTCCCTTGGTGGGGGTAGGCATGTCATTCTCCTAATTCGCTGACCTCACCGGTGGAGGTCGTCAGTGGGTCAGAACTGCTCGTCCTCGGCGAAGGACTGGTCGTCCTCGTCCTCGTCGTCGTAGCGGTCGGCGATCTGGCTGGGGTCGAACCCGGGAGGGCTGTCCTTGAGCGCCATCCCCATGGCGTGCAGCTTGTCCTTGACCTCGTCGATCGACTTCGCGCCGAAGTTGCGGATGTCGAGCAGGTCGGCCTCGCTGCGCCCCACGAGCTCACCCACGGAGTGGATGCCCTCGCGCTTGAGGCAGTTGTAGGAGCGCACCGTGAGGTCGAGGTCCTCGATCGGCAGGGCCATGTCGGCGGCCATCGCCGCGTCGGTCGGCGAGGGACCCATGTCGATGCCCTCGGCCTCGACGTTGAGCTCGCGGGCCAGACCGAAGAGCTCGACGAGGGTCTTGCCGGCAGAGGCCATCGCGTCGGCCGGGGTCATCGAGTTCTTGGTCTCGACGTCGACGACGAGCTTGTCGAAGTCGGTGCGCTGCTCGACTCGGGTGGCCTCGACCTTGTAGGTGACGGCCAGCACCGGGGAGTAGATCGAGTCGACCGGGATGCGCCCGATCTCCTGCTCGAAGGACTTGTTCAGCTGGGCCGAGACGTAGCCCCGGCCGCGCTCGACGACGAGCTCCATCTCGAGGGTGCCCTTGTCGTTGAGCGTCGCGATGTGCAGGTCGGGGTTGTGCACCTCGACACCGGCCGGCGGGTTGATGTCGGCGGCGGTGACCGCGCCGGCGCCGGACTTGCGCAGGTACATCACGACCGGCTCGTCGTTCTCGCTGGAGACGACGAGACCCTTGAGGTTGAGGATGATCTCGGTGACGTCCTCCTTGACCCCCGGGACGGTGGAGAACTCGTGGAGCACGCCGTCGATCCGGATGGAGGTGAGGGAGGCACCCGGGATGGAGCTGAGCAGGGTGCGGCGAAGGGAGTTGCCGAGGGTGTAGCCGAAGCCGGGCTCGAGGGGCTCGATGACGAACCGCGAGCGGTTGTCGGCGACGACCTCCTCGCTGAGGACTGGGCGCTGTGCGATGAGCACGGTGTTTTCCTTCCCACGGGCGACCGCTATATGACGCCACGTGATGCGGACGGCCCGCAGGGCCGTCCAGGGCCGTCGCGCCTCTGTCCGCGACGACGGCCGGGGGTCGCTCCCCCTTCGCCTCAGGGACGAAGGGGGAGCAGCGACCCCTGGAGTCCAGGGATCAGTTCTTCGAGTAGAGCTCGACGATCAGCTGCTCGGTGAGCGGGATGTCGATCTGCTCACGGGTCGGCAGCTGGTGCACGAGGATCTTCAGGCTGCCCGGGACGACGTGCAGCCACGCCGGGACCGGACGCTCGCCGAAGGTCTCACGGGCCAGCTGGAAGGGGAAGGACTCCACCGACTGCTTGCGGACCGTGATGATGTCGTACTGCTCGACCCGCTGGCTGGGGACGTCGGTGCGACGGCCGTTGACCTCGAAGTGGCCGTGGGTCACGAGCTGGCGCGCGTGCCGACGGGTCCGGGCCAGGCCGGCGCGGTAGACGACGTTGTCCAGGCGGGACTCGAGGATGGTCAGCAGGTTCGAACCGGTCTTGCCGGGGCGGTTGGCCGCCTCCTTGTAGTACCGGACGAACTGCTTCTCCATGACGCCGTAGGTGAAGCGAGCCTTCTGCTTCTCCTGCAGCTGGGTGAGGTACTCCTTCTCCTGGATCCGGCGCCGGCCGTGCTGGCCGGGCGGGAAGGGACGGAGCTCGAAGTTCTTGTCACCGCCGACGAGGTCGGTCTTGAGGCGACGGGACTTCTTGGTGATGGGGCCGGTGTAACGAGCCATGGTCTATATCTCCTTGGTTCCCGTGCTCAGACGCGGCGGCGCTTGGGCGGACGGACCCCGTTGTGCGGGCTGGGCGTGACGTCGCTGATCGCGCCGACCTCGAGGCCGGCGGCGGTCAGGGAGCGGATCGCGGTCTCACGACCGGAACCGGGGCCCTTGACGAAGACGTCGACCTTGCGCATGCCGTGCTCCATGGCACGGCGAGCGGCGGCCTCGGCGGCCATCTGCGCGGCGTAGGGCGTCGACTTGCGCGAGCCCTTGAAGCCGACCTGGCCGGCGGAGGCCCAGGAGATGACGGCGCCGGTGGGGTCGGTGATGGAGATGATCGTGTTGTTGAACGTGCTCTTGATATGGGCCTGGCCCACGGAGACGTTCTTCTTGACCTTGCGGCGAACCTTGGCGCCGGAGCGGGTCTTGGGAGGCATTACTTACCAACCTTCTTCTTGCCGGCAACGGTGCGCTTCGGGCCCTTGCGGGTCCGAGCGTTGGTCTTGGTGCGCTGCCCGCGCACGGGCAGGCCACGACGGTGACGGAGGCCCTCGTAGGTGCCGATCTCGACCTTGCGGCGGATGTCCGCGGCGACCTCACGGCGGAGGTCACCCTCGAGCTGGCAGTTCGCCTCGAGCCAGTCCCGGAGCGCGACGAGCTGGTCGTCGACCAGGTCCTTCACGCGGGTGCTCGGGTCGATGCCGGTGGCGGCGAGAGCCTTCTGCGCGGTCGTGCGACCGACGCCGAAGATGTAGGTCAGTGCGACCTCGACGCGCTTCTCGCGCGGGAGGTCCACTCCAACAAGACGTGCCATCTTGTGGTGTTCCTTGTCTGTGCTTCCGGAGGTCTGGTACAGCACCGGTCCGCGGGTGGTCCCCCGCCAGGTCGCGGGGCCCTCGGTCCCCGGCCTCCGGGCCGGGGGTGACGTCCGGAGCGAGACGCTTCGGGGTCGGGTGCTGCGTCGTATGGTGTTGTGCTGGTCTCAGACCTGGCGATGCGTGCGGGACCCGTGCGGGCCCGGTGCGGCGATCAGCCCTGGCGCTGCTTGTGGCGCAGGTTGTCGCAGATCACCATGACCCGGCCGTTGCGGCGGATCACCTTGCACTTGTCGCAGATCTTCTTGACGCTCGGCTGAACCTTCACTGCCAACTCGTCCTTGATCGCTCTCCTCCCGGTGGCGCCGATTGACGCACCGGGTCGTGCAGCCTGGCGGGCGAGGAGCCCGTCAGCGGTAGCGGAAGACGATACGGCCGCGGGTCAGGTCGTACGGGCTCAGCTCGACGACAACCTTGTCCTCGGGGAGGATCCGGATGTAGTGCTGACGCATCTTGCCCGAGATGTGGGCAAGGACCACGTGACCGTTCGTCAGCTCCACCCGGAACATCGCGTTCGGGAGTGCTTCGACGATCGTGCCCTCGACCTCGATGACACCGTCCTTCTTGGCCATATCCTCTCAATCCGTGTGATGGGCACCCTCAGGATGAGGACGCCCGGGAGTGCCTCCGCGATGCGATACCCACCTGCGGGCAGGGGGACGGCACACGGAAGCGACGCTCCAGTCTAGGCGACGCCCTCCCCCACGGCGAAATCGTGTCGGCAGAGCACAGGTCGGTCACGATCTGGCGATATCCCGCCAGATCGTTGCGTCCGCTGCCCTGCCCGGCGACGGTGGGACGCACGCCGGAACCCGCACCGGGGACCACGTCGCCACGAGGAAAGGACCACCCTTCGCCATGGACGCCCTCGCCAGACGGCTGGGACTGCGCACCCAGCCGACGATCTTCTTCGTCTCCGCCGGCCTCATGGTCGCCATCCTCGCGCTGCTGCTCCTCTTCCCCACCCAGCTGAACTCGATGTTCGGCACGGGGCGGACCTGGATCGTCACCAACCTCGGGTGGTACTTCATCTTCGGGGTCACCGCGTGGCTGCTCATGCTGCTCTTCGTCGCCTTCGGGCCGTACGGCGAGGTGACGCTCGGGCGGCGCGACGAGCCGCCGCAGTACAGCTTCCCGTCGTGGTTCGCGATGCTCTTCGCCGGAGGTATCGGCACGATCCTCATGTTCTGGGGCGTCGCCGAGCCGATGTCGCACTTCGCCACCCCGCCGCGCGCCGGCGTCGAACCGTACTCGGCCGAGGCGGCCACTGACGCGATGAACTTCGCGCTCTACCACCTCAGCCTGCACACCTGGGCGATCTTCTGCCTGCCCGGCCTCGCCTTCGCCTACTTCATCCACCGCTACGAGCTGCCGGTGCGGGTCAGCTCGGTGTTCTACCCCCTGCTCAAGGAACGGATCTATGGGCCGATCGGGCGCGGCATCGACATCCTCGCGATCCTCGGCACCCTCTTCGGCGTCGCCGTCTCGGTGGGCCTGGGCACCTCCCAGATCGGTGCCGGGCTGAACGCGCTCTTCGGGTGGGAGAACGGCACGACGCTGAAGGTCCTCATCATCGTCGTCCTCACCGCGGTCGCGGTGAGCTCGATCGTCGCCGGCCTGGACAGCGGGATCAAGCTGCTCTCGAACATCAACATCGGGATGGCGATCGCGCTGATGATCTTCGTCTTCCTCACCGGCGGGATGTCCCTCTTCCTCCTCCGTGAGATCTTCGAGACCCTCGGCAACTACATCACCGCCCTGCCCGAGCTGGCCCTGTGGAACGACGCGCTCGCGAACGTCCAGAAGGAGGATGGCTGGGGCTGGCAGGGCGGCTGGACCGTCTTCTACTGGGCGTGGACGGTGAGCTGGGCGCCCTTCATGGGCATCTTCCTCGCCCGGATCTCCAAGGGTCGCACGGTGCGCGAGTTCGTCCTCGGAGTGCTCTTCGCGCCGAGCCTGTTCACCCTCGTGTGGTTCGTCGTCTTCGGCTGGTCGGCGATGCAGATCGACGGCATCGGCGGGTCCGGTGGCGAGCTGTCCACCGCGGTCGCCGAGTCGGTGCCGCTGGCGATGTTCGAGTTCTTCGAGAACTACCCCGCGACCCAGCTGATCCAGGGGCTGGCCGTGCTCATCGTCGCGATCTTCTTCGCCACCAGCTCGGACTCGGCCTCGCTCGTGGTCGACATGCTGTGCACCGGCGACGGCGAGGCCGGCCCGCTGCGCCAGCGGGTCTTCTGGGGCGTCAGCGAGGGTGCCCTCGCCGCGCTGCTCATCGTGCTCGCCGGCGACAAGGGTCTCGAGGCGCTGCAGCAGGTGATCACCGTCGTCGGGTTGCCGATGTTCACCTTGATGTTCATCGCGGGCATCGCCTTCGTCGTCGCCCTGCGCAAGGAGGACCTCCACTTCGCCACCGAGATCAAGGGCATCCCGGCCGACGCGATCGCTGCCGGCAAGGAAGCCAGCGCTCGCGGAGAGATCGGCTACGACCCCGAGGCGGACCACTCCGAGGAGGCGGTCGACACCGCGCGGGACTGACCGCGGCCGACGGGCGAAGGGGGCGGTGCACCGGGTCTCGGTGCACCGCCCTCTCCTCGTGAGCGGGCGTGACCAGACCGTGATCGTCGGTTCGTCCGGATCTGCGGTGCAGCCCTGGCAGGCCTGCTCTACGGTCCGATCGGACCACGACCTCGCGGTTCGGCGTCACCCCCTTCGCGCACCTGGAGCCGCACGTGCCCGCCACCCGCCCTGCACTCCTCACCATCCTCACCGCCGGCCTCGCCCTCGGCGCGCCGGCTATGGCCGCGAGCGCCGCCCGCTGACCGTCCGCCCAGCGGCGGCGACCGTCAGCGACTCCTGCGGGGTCGGGTCGGACTCGGTCGTCCTGCCCGAGACCGACGGCGCCCACTACACCGTCACCTCCGAGGGAGAGGCCATCGTGCTGCCCGAAGGGGTGCCCGTCCCGGGCGCATTCTTCGCCGTCGTCGCGCTGGAGGACCTCCCCGAAGAGGCCGAGGTCCCCGACCACATCACCGTCCAGGTCACCGCCCGGGCCGACGAGGGCTACGCGCTCGACCCCGACGTCTCGCCCTCCCAGGAGGTCACGCTCGGCCTCACCCCGTGCGCCTCCCGCACGCGCCGGTGCAGGTGACGAGCGAGGCCTGCGAGAGCCTCACCGTGACCAACCCGGCGGGCAACCCCGAGGCGAGCGTCATCCTCTTCGACCCTGGCCGACCCCGAGGTCGAGCACGAGATGGTCGTCGGGTCCGGCGAGAGCGCGAGCACCCAGGCCCCCGCGGGCGGCTTCGGGTGGGACGCGGTCGACACCGCTCTCCTCGACCACACCGCGCTTCAGGGCGACACCGGCCTCCTCGACGGCGCAGCGCACGAGGAGGCTCTCGACGAGCTCGTCGAGGAGGAGGGCGCCGAGCTGCGGGCGATGGCCAGCTATGAGCTGAGCGAGCAGGACCTGGCTGACCTGACCGAGATGGGTCGCGAGATCGACGCGCTCGAGCTGACCTGGCTCGGGTCCGGCGACGTCGAGGTGGCCGCCTGCGAGGGCTCTTCCCCCGCCCCGGGCGAGCGCCCCGACGACAGCACGTCCGGGCCGCAGCCGGCACCGGAACGACCGGCCGTGGTCCACACCGACGGTGTGGCCGACGTCGGTGCTCGCTCCATCCCGGGTCCGCTGTCGCTCGCGCTCGGCGCGGTGGCCGGGCTCGGCGTTCTGCTGCTGCGTCACGGCAGCCGGCGACCCCGGCGCGAGAACCGGTAGAGCAGGCGCGGGCGCTCAGCCTCGGGAGAACGCGGCGAGGATGCGCTGGGCCGCCTCGACCGCGCTCACCCGGCCGTCGCTGACCGAGTCCACCAGGGCCGGCAGCTCGGTGCGGACCGTCTCGTCCCGGCGCACCGCGTCGTGCAGCTCGGCGTCGACCAGCGCCCACATCCAGGACAGCTGCTGCTCGCGCCGCCGGCTCTCCAGCGACCCCTGCTCCTGAAGATGACGGCGGTGGTCAAGCACCGCCTGCCAGACCTCGTCGAGCCCGGTCTGCTCCTGAGCGCTGCAGGTGAGCACCGGCGGCCTGCGGGCCTGCGGGTCGGAGCTGATGAGGCGCATCGCCGCGGTCAGCTCGCGGGCCGCGACCCACGCATCGGTCTCGTGCGGCCCGTCGGCCTTGTTCACCGCGATGACGTCGGCGATCTCAAGGATCCCCCGCTTGATCCCCTGCAGCTGGTCTCCCCCGCGCGCGAGCGCCAGGAGGAGGAAGGTGTCGACCATCTCCGACACCGCGACCTCGGACTGGCCGACCCCCACGGTCTCGACGATGACGACGTCGAAGCCGGCGGCCTCGAGCACGAGCATCGACTCGCGGGTCGCGCGGGCCACCCCGCCGAGGTGGGTCCCGGTCGGCGACGGCCGGACGAAGGCGTCGTCGCTCGCGGTCAGCCTCGCCATCCGGGTGCGATCGCCGAGGATGGAGCCACCGGTGCGGGAGGAGGAGGGGTCGACCGCGACGACGGCGACCCGGTGACCGCGCTCGATGAGGCGTACGCCGAGCGCGTCGATGAAGGTCGACTTGCCGGCACCGGGGATGCCGGAGATCCCCACCCTCGTGCTCCCGCCGGTGTGCGGGGCCAGCTCGGTGAGCAGCGCCCGGGCCCGGTCGCGATGATCCGCGCGGGTGGACTCGACGAGGGTGATCGCCCGGGCCACCTGGGCACGCGAACCCGCCCGTACTCCGGCGGCGAGATCACCGACCGGGTCAGCCATCGGCCGTGGAGCGCTCGCGCAGGGCGTGGACCAGCCGGATCGCCGCCTGGGCGATGACGGTGCCGGGCGGGTAGATGTCGTCGGCGCCGGCGGCCCGAAGATCCTCGAAATCCTGGCTGGGGATGACGCCGCCGACGACGATCATGAGGTCCTCGCGGCCGAGCGAGTCCAGCTCGTGACGCAGAGCCGGGACGAGGGTGAGGTGGCCGGCCGCGAGCGAGCTCACGCCGACGACGTGCACATCGGCTTCGACGGCCTGCCGGGCCACCTCGGTGGGCGTCTGGAAGAGCGGCCCGACGTCGACGTCGAAGCCGAGGTCGGCGAAGGCCGTGGCGATGACCTTCTGACCCCGGTCGTGCCCGTCCTGCCCCATCTTCGCGACGAGGATGCGGGGGCGGCGCCCCTCGTGCTCGGCGAAGTCCTCGACGGCCGCCAGCGCCTCGGCGACCGAGTCGTCCCCCTTCGCCTCGTCCCGGTACACACCCGAGATGGTACGGATCTGCGCGGTGAACCGGCCGAAGACCTCCTCCATCGCCGCCGACATCTCGCCGACCGTGGCCTTGGCCCGGGCCGCGTCGATGCACAGCGCGAGGAGGTTGGACTCCATCGACACCTCTGCCGAGCGCGCCCCGTCGCGCAGCGCCGCGAGGGCCGCCTGGCACGCCTCGTCGTCACGCTCGCTCCGGAGCCGCTCGAGCTTGGCGCTCTGGCTGGCCCGCACGGCGGCGTTGTCCACCTTGAGGATCTCGACCGCGTCGTCGGCGGCGGTGTCCTCGACCGGGTAGAGGTTGATGCCGATGAGCGGCTGGGTGCCGGAGTCGATCCGGGCCTGGGTGCGTGCGGCCGCCTCCTCGATCCGCATCTTGGGGATGCCCTCCTCGATGGCACGGGCCATCCCGCCGGCCTGCTCGACCTCCTCGATGTGCTGCCACGCCCGCTTGGCCAGGTCGTGGGTCAGCCGCTCGATGTAGGCGCTGCCGCCCCACGGGTCGATGACCCGGCAGGTGCCGGACTCCTGCTGCAGCACGAGCTGGGTGTTGCGGGCGATGCGGGCGGAGAAGTCGGTGGGGAGGGCGATCGCCTCGTCGAGGGCGTTGGTGTGCAGGCTCTGGGTGTGCCCCTGGGTGCTGGCCATCGCCTCGACGCAGGTGCGCACGATGTTGTTGTAGACGTCCTGAGCGGTCAGGCTCCAGCCGGAGGTCTGGCTGTGGGTGCGCAGCGAGAGCGACTTGGGGTTCTTCGGCTCGAAGGTGTCGCGCACCAGCCGCGCCCACAGCAGCCGCGCCGCGCGCATCTTGGCGACCTCCATCGCGAAGTTCATCCCGATCGCCCAGAAGAAGGAGAGCCGGGGGGCGAAGGCGTCGACGTCGAGCCCGGCCTCGCGACCGGCCCGGATGTACTCGATGCCGTCCGCCAGGGTGTAGGCCAGCTCGAGGTCCTGGGTCGCCCCGGCCTCCTGCATGTGGTAGCCAGAGATCGAGATGGAGTTGAAGCGTGGCATCTTCGCCGAGGTGAAGGCGAAGATGTCGGAGATGATCCGCATCGACGGGCCCGGCGGGTAGATGTAGGTGTTGCGGACCATGAACTCCTTGAGGATGTCGTTCTGGATGGTGCCGCTCAGCTGCTCCGGGCTCACCCCCTGCTCCTCGGCCGCCACGACGTAGAGCGCGAGGATCGGGAGCACCGCGCCGTTCATCGTCATCGACACCGACATCTGGTCAAGCGGGATGCCGTCGAAGAGGGTGCGCATGTCGTAGATCGAGTCGATCGCCACCCCGGCCATGCCGACGTCGCCCTGCACGCGCGGGTGATCGCTGTCGTAGCCGCGGTGGGTGGCCAGGTCGAAGGCGACGGAGAGCCCCTTCTGCCCGGCGGCGAGGTTGCGACGGTAGAAGGCGTTGGACTCCTCGGCGGTGGAGAAGCCGGCGTACTGCCGGATCGTCCACGGCTGGTTGACGTACATCGTCGGGTACGGGCCGCGCAGGAAGGGCGCGGCGCCCGGGACGGTCTCGAGGAAGTCGAGGTCGGCGATGTCGTCCTCGCCGTACACCGGGGGGACGGTGATGTGCTCGGGGGTCTGCCACCCGTCGGCCGCGCCGGGCTCGTTCGCCAGCAGCTCCGCCCAGCGCTGCGCGGCGTCCTCAGCCGGGCGGCCGGCACCCAGGTCCGCCGTCGAGAGGTCGGGGATCGCACTGCTCATCGGGCGGCTCCTTCGTCGGTGGTGCTCTCCCCCGAGGCCGATGCCTCGCTCCCTGAGGCGGAGGCCTGCGAGCCTGGACGGGACGGACACCCCAGCCGGTCGAGGAGGCGCGAGAGCACGTCGACGACGTCCACCCCTTCGCTCACGGCCAGGTCGGCCGGGGACCCCTCGCCGAGCTCCTCGGCCCGCCCGGCCAGGACGACGAGGTGGGCTCCGGCCTCGCGCAGTGCGGCGACGACATCGGCGCCCACCTCGGCGTTGACCGCGGCCGAGGTGGCGATCATGGCGACCGTCGTGCCGGACTCGCGCAGCGCCGCACCCGCACCGGCCGGATCGACCTCCTCGGCGGTGCTCACCGAGATGCCGGCGACCCCGAGGAGGTTGCTCGCCCACATCTGCCGCGCGCCGAAGTCGCGTCGCGCGCCGGGGCTGACGAGCAGCACGGTGGGCGGCTCCTGCGCCGCGGCGGACCGCGCACGCAATGCCTCGAAGACCTCGCCGTCGCGGTGGACGGGCAGCCCGCCGGGCTCTTCGGCTCGTCCTGGCCGCGGCTGCCGGGTCAGCAGGGTCTCGCCGGCGAGCGGGAAGGTCGAGGTACCGGTCAACGGGATGCTCCGGTCGGACAGGCCGCGGAGCCGCTCTCGCCAGGACGCCTCGAGATGGCGGGCGAGGGTGCCGTCGGCGAGCAGCGCCGCCACCCCACCGGCGGAGTCGATCTCGCCGAGCCGGGTCCAGGCCCGGCGGGCCATCTCGTCGGTCAGCTCCTCGACGTACCAGGAGCCACCGGCGGGGTCGGCGACGACGGCGACGTGGGACTCCAGCGCGAGGAGGTGATGGGTGTTGCGAGCCAGCCGCCGGCTGAAGGAGTCGGGCAGACCGAGCGGGGTGTCGTACGGCAGGACGGTGATGCTCTCCGCTCCCCCGGCCGCAGCGGCGAAGCAGGCGATCGTGCCGCGCAGGACGTTGACCCACGGGTCGGTCGCGGTGAGCATCCGGGCCGAGGTCACGGCGTGCACCCGTGCGCCACGAGCGGGCTCCGGCACCCCGGCGAGCTCCCCGACCCTGGCCCAGACCCGGCGCAGCGCGCGCAGCTTGGCGATCGTCGCGAACTGGTCGACCGTGGCCGCGACCCGCATCTCGACCTGGGCGAAGGCGTCGGCGACGTCCACCCCGTCGGCCTCGAGCGCCCGGGCGTAGGCGACGCCGGTCGCGGCGGCGAGCGCGATCTCCTCGACGTCGGTGGCTCCCGCGTCGTGGTAGACCCGCGCGTCGCAGACGAGAGCGCGCACGCCGTCGAGCGCGAGACCCCGACGGACGAAGGGGGTGAGCCCGGCCAGGTCGGCCGGGTCGCCCGTGGCGGCGGCCTGGCCGATCGGGTCGAGACCGAGGTTGCTGCCCTGGGCGAGCTGGTCGGCTCGCTCGAGGACGGCGAGCAGCGCCTCCGCGGCCTCACGCTGGTCGCCGAGCGACGACACCGCGACGGGCGCGAGGTCGAGCATCACGCCCTCGAGCACGCTCGACAGCTCGGTGGGCTCGACATAGCCATCGCCCACCTGGACCCAGGTCGAGGTCGCGCCCTGGTCGAGATCGGTCAGCACGGCGCGCCGGGCAGCAGCGGCGTCGGGACTCTCGACGAGCTGGCGCACGTCCCACGGCTGCAGCCGGGGTCGGGGTCCGTTGCCCCGGGTGAAGGGCATCGTCCCGGGCAGGCCGAGGCTCGGAGCCGGATCGCCGGGACGGTACAGAGGGCGCACGGTGATCTCGCCCGGCAGCTCGGTGCTCAGCCGCGCCTCTGCCTCGGCCCCGCTGAGCTGGTGGCCCTCGGGCCGGCGCTTGTTCAGCACCCCGGCCGCGAGCTCGCGCCACTGCTCGAAGGACGCCTCCTCGAAGCCGTCGGCGAGCTTCATGACAGCGTCTTCGGGACTGACGGTCACGTCAGGTTGCTCCTCCAGGTCAGCCAGCACCGGTGCGGGCGGGATGGGCATCTGCTCGTTTCACCCTAGCGCCCGGAGCGGTGCCACGAGCGGGCCCGGTGTCCGAGGTGTGCTCCGCGCGCCGAGCGCGCGGCCTCAGTCTGCGAGCGGCCCGAAGGGGGCACCCACGCGCGCCAGCTCGGCCTCCCCACCGTCAAGGGCGGTGAGCACCCAGAGCCCGGCCTCGGTCAGCGCGACCGAGTGCTCCCAGTGGGCAGACCGCTGGCCGTCGTCGGTGACGATCGTCCACTCGTCGGCGAGCACGTGGTTGTCTTGCTCCCCCAGGGTGACCATGGGCTCGATGGCGATCGTCGTACCGACCGGGGTGGCGGGGCTCTTGCCTCCGTGGCGGAAGTTGGGCACGTTCGGCGCCATGTGCATCTCCTCGCCGATGCCGTGCCCGACGTAGTCGGTGACGATGCCGAAGCGCCGTCCGCTGCGCCGCTCCGCGCCGCGGATGCTGTCCTCGACCGCCGCGCCGACGTCGCTGATCCGCCCGCCCGCGTGCAGCGCGGCGATGCCGGCCCACAGCGAGTCGTAGGTGGCCGCGCTCAGCTCGAGGTCCTCCGGCCGGGCCGCCTCGTCGCCCCCGACGACGACCGTCATGGCGGAGTCGCCGTTCCAGCCCTGCACCTCGGCACCGCAGTCGATGCTCAGCAGGTCCCCGGCCCGCAGCACCCGATCGCCCGGGATGCCGTGGACGATCTCCTCGTTGACCGATGTGCAGAGGGTGTGGGAGTAGCCCGGCACGAGCTGGAAGTTGGGGATCCCGCCGTGGTCCCGGATGAAGCTCTCGGCGAGGGCGTCGAGGTCACCCGTGCTCACCCCTTCGCGCACCTCACCGCGCAGCATCTCCAGGGTGCGCCCCACGAGCAGCCCGGCCACCCGCATCGCGCGGATCTGCTCGGCGGTCTTGGCCGCCACCCGCTCCCGGCCCAGCCAGGACATCAGCGCGACAGCGCCGCGAAGATGCGCTCGCTGACCTCGTCGACCTCGCCCATGCCGTCGACCTCGACGAGCAGGCCACGCTCCCGGAAGACCGCGGCCAGGGGCTCGGTCTCGCGCTCGTAGATGGCGAGCCGCTCGCGGATCACCTCTTCGGTGTCGTCGGCCCGGCCGTCGGTCGCGGCCCGCTTGAGCAGCCGGTCGACGAGCTCGTCGGTGTCGACGGTCAGCAGCACGACCTGGTCGACGGACTCACCACGAGCGGCGAGCATCGCGTCGAGGGCATCGACCTGCCCCGGCGTGCGCGGGTAGCCGTCGAGGAGGAAGCCGGGCTCGCAGTCGTCCTCGATGAGGCGGTCGTCGACGATCGCGTTGGTGATCTCGTCCGGGACGTAGCCGCCGCTGGAGGTGATCTCCTGGACCTGCTTGCCCAGCTCGGTCTGGCCCTTGATGTTGGCACGGAAGATGTCGCCGGTCGAGATCGCGGGGATGCCGTAGTGCTCGGCAATCCGGCCGGCCTGCGTGCCCTTGCCTGCCCCGGGGGGGCCGAAGATGATGAGGCGCATCAGCGTAGGAACCCTTCGTAGTGACGTTGCTGGAGCTGGGACTCGATCTGCTTCACCGTCTCCAGGCCCACACCGACCATGATGAGGATCGAGGTGCCGCCGAAGGGGAAGCTCTGGGTGGCGCCGATAAGCACCAGCGCGATGATCGGGATGAGCGAGACCAGCGCGAGGTAGATCGCACCTGCGACGGTGATCCGCGAGAGGACGTAGTTCAGGTACTCGGCGGTCGGCCGACCTGCTCGGATGCCGGGGATGAACCCGCCGTACTTCTTCATGTTGTCCGCGACCTCGGTCGGGTTGAACGTGATCGAGACGTAGAAGAAGGTGAAGAAGAGGATCATCGCGGTGAAGACGACGACGTAGACCCAGGTCGGGTTGCCGGGGTTGAAGTTGGTCACCAGCCAGTTGACCCACCCGGAGTTGTTGCCGGCGGGGTCCTGGCGGAACTGGGCCACCATCATCGGCAGCGAGAGCATCGAGCTGGCGAAGATCACCGGGATGACGTTGGCCATGTTGACCTTGATCGGGATGTACGTCGAGGTGCCTCCGTACATCTGGCGCCCGACCATGCGCTTGGCGTACTGCACCGGGATGCGCCGCTGGCTCTGCTCGACGAAGACGACCGCGGTGATGATGAGCAGGCCGATGAGGATGACGAGGAAGAAGATGTCCCAGCGGCCCTCGCGCTGCTGGATCCCCCACAGCGCGCCGGGGAAGGTCGCGAGGATCGAGGTGAAGATGAGCATCGACATGCCGTTGCCGACGCCCTTGTCGGTGATCAGCTCGCCGAGCCACATGATCAGCCCGGTGCCCGCGGTCATGGTGAGCACCATGATGAGGATGCTCGGCAATGACTCCCGGTAGAGGATGTTGGTGCAGCTGGCGTTGCCGAAGAGCTGGCTGGGGTTGCGGGCGAAGGTGATGAAGGTCGCCGACTGCAGAACGGCCAGGGCGATGGTGAGGTACCTCGTGTACTGCGTCATCTTCGCCTGACCCTGCTGACCCTCCTTCTTCAGCGCCTCGAAGCGAGGGATCACCACCGTCAGCAGCTGGACGATGATGCTCGCCGTGATGTACGGCATGATCCCCAGCGCGAAGATCGAGAGCTGCAGCAGCGCGCCGCCGCTGAAGAGGTTGGCCATCCCGAGGAAGCTGCCTGCGTCGTCGCGGGCGCCGGCGATGCAGGTCTGGACGGCGTTGTAGTCGACGTTCGGCGTCGGGACGAAGGACCCGAGCCGGAAGAGGACGACGATGCTCAGGGTGAAGAGCAGCTTGCGACGCAGGTCCGGCGTCTTGAACGCGCGGGTGAAGGCGGAGAGCAAGTGATCCTCCATAGCTCGTGGCAGGTCGGCGCCAGCAGGGCGGGCCAGCCACGACGGGCGGGCGAAACTACGCGAACGATACCCGGCACGGCTGTGCCGGGCGAACGAGGTGCAACGGCGGAGCCTTGAGACGGCGAAGGGGTCTGACGGACGAGTCGTCCGTCAGACCCCTTCGTGTGCCGCTCGAGATCGGGTGCCTCAGGCCGCGGTCACCGAACCGCCGGCGGCCTCGATCTTCTCCTTGGCGCTGGCGGAGCAGGCGTCGACGGTCAGGTTGACCTTGACGCTGATCTCGCCGGTGCCGAGCACCTTGACCGGGGCGCCCTTGCGGACCGCACCCTTGGCGACCAGGTCGGCCGCGGTGATGTCGCCGCCCTCGGGGAAGAGGGTGGCGATCTTGTCCAGGTTGACGACCTGGTACTCGGTCTTGAACGGGTTCTTGAAGCCACGCAGCTTCGGCAGCCGCATGTGCAGCGGCGTCTGGCCGCCCTCGAACCGCTCGGGCACCTGGTAGCGGGCCTTGGTGCCCTTGGTGCCACGGCCCGCGGTCTTGCCCTTGGAGCCCTCACCACGACCCACACGGGTCTTGGCGGTCTTGGCACCCGGGGCGGGACGCAGGTGGTGGACCTTCAGCGCGTGGGTCGCGCCGTCGGGGCTCCCGGCGGCCGCGCCCGCGCTGCTCTTCTTGGCCTCAGCCATGATCACTCAACCTCCTCGACGGTCACCAGGTGGGAGACCGTGCGGACCATGCCCCGGATCTCCGGGCGGTCCTCCTTGACGACGATGTCGCCGATTCGCTTGAGACCGAGGGTGCGCAGGGTGTCGCGCTGGTTCTGCTTGCCACCGATCTCGGAACGGGTCTGGGTCACCTTCAGTCGCGCCATCACGCACCTGCCTTCGCGGACTCGGCGGCCGCACGGGCCTCCTCGCGTCCGGCAGCCTGCGCGCGCAGCATCGCGGCGGGAGCGACCTCGTCCAGCGGCAGACCGCGCCGGGCGGCGACGGCCTCCGGACGCTCAAGACCCTGCAGGGCCGCGACCGTCGCGTGGACGATGTTGATCGCGTTGTCCGAGCCGAGCGACTTGCTCAGCACGTCGTGGATGCCGGCGCACTCGAGGACCGCACGGACCGGGCCACCGGCGATGACACCGGTACCCGGCGAGGCCGGGCGGAGCAGGACGACGCCTGCGGCAGCCTCACCCTGGACGGGGTGCGGGATGGTGCCCTGGATCCGGGGGACCTTGAAGAACGCCTTCTTGGCCTCCTCGACACCCTTGGCGATCGCCGCGGGCACCTCCTTGGCCTTGCCGTAGCCGACGCCCACGGTGCCGTCACCGTCGCCGACGACGACGAGGGCGGTGAAGCTGAAGCGCCGTCCACCCTTGACGACCTTCGCCACGCGGTTGATGGTCACCACGCGCTCGAGGTACTGGTTGTCGGCGGCGCGGTTGTCCCGGCCACCGTCGCGACCGCCACGGCCGCCGCGGCCGCGGTTGTCGTTCCGGTTGTCGTTGCGGTTGTCGTTGGAGCGCTGGTTGGTGCCTGCGGCACCGGCGCCTCGACGCTGGGGTCCGGGCATCAGATGTTCCTCTTCTCGACGTTCTGCTTGTGCGACTTCACAGCGCCAGGCCTCCCTCGCGGGCGCCGTCGGCGATCGCCGCGACCCGGCCGTGGTACTTGTTGCCGCCGCGGTCGAAGACCACGGACTCGACGCCGGCCGCCTTGGCCCGCTCGGCGACGAGCTCACCGACCTTCTTGGCCTGCTCGGTCTTGCCGCCGGTCAACGACCGGACGTCGGTCTCCATCGTGGAGGCCGAGGCGACGGTCTTGCCCACGGTGTCGTCGACGACCTGGACGAAGACGTGGCGGCTGGAGCGGGTCACGACCAGGCGCGGACGGGCGGCTGTGCCGGTGACCTTCTTGCGGAGGCGCACGTGCCGGCGGCCGCGCGCGGCGACCTTGCCCTTGGCGCGCTTGACAGTCATAGCCATGGCTTACTTACCAGCCTTTCCGACCTTGCGACGGATGCGCTCGTTCTCGTAGCGCACACCCTTGCCCTTGTACGGGTCGGGGCGGCGCAGCTTGCGGATGTTGGCAGCGGTCTCGCCGACGAGCTGCTTGTCGATGCCCTGGACCGAGAACCGGGTGGGGTTCTCGACCGCGAAGGTGATCCCCTCGGGCGGGTCGATGGTGATCGGGTGGCTGTAGCCGAGCGCGAACTCCAGGGCGCCGCCCTTGTTCTGCACCCGGTAGCCGGTGCCGTGGATCTCGAGCTTCTTCTCGTAGCCCTCGGTCACGCCGACCACCATGTTGTTGATCAGCGAGCGGGTCAGGCCGTGCAGGCTCCGGGACTCACGCTCGTCGTCGGGGCGGCTGACGGCGATGCCGTCCTCGCCCTGCTCGACCGTGATCGGCTCGGCCACGACGTGGCTCAGCTCGCCCTTGGGGCCCTTGACGGTGACCTTCGCCCCGTCGATGGACACGTCGACACCGCTGGGGATGGTGACCGGGAGTCGTCCGATTCGCGACATGATGCTCTCCCTTACCAGACGTAGGCGAGGACTTCCCCGCCCACACCCTTGCTCGCGGCCTGCTTGTCGGTCAGGAGACCAGAGGACGTCGAGATGATCGCGACGCCCAGGCCACCGAGGACCTTCGGCAGGTTGGTCGACTTGGCGTACACCCGCAGACCGGGCTTGGACACCCGGCGCACCCCAGCGATGGAGCGCTCACGGTTGGGCCCGTACTTGAGGTTGATCGTCAGCGTCTGGCCAACGGTCGCGTCCTGCACGGTCCACCCCGCGATGTAACCCTCCGCCTGGAGGATCTCTGCGATGTGCGACTTCAGCTTCGAGAACGGCATGGAGACCTCGTCGTGGTGCGCCGAGTTGGCGTTCCGGACGCGGGTCAGCATGTCCGCAATCGGGTCGGTCATGGTCATGGGCTTCCTGGCCCTTCCTCACCGCGGTTTCACCCCAGGGGATTCCTGTGGCGACCTTCGATGTAGAGACGGTTCATAGGTCGTGCCGGGACGGCACTGGCGAAGGGGGGTCTCCCCCCTTCGCCGGGGGGGCGGGACCAGGCCGGCCGGTGGCCGCTGGATCCCGCTGGGCTCACCAGCTGGACTTGGTGACCCCGGGCAGCTCGCCGCGGTGCGCCATCTCGCGCAGGCAGATCCGGCACAGGCCGAACTTGCGGTAGACCGAGTGCGGCCGGCCGCAGCGCTGGCAGCGCGTGTAGGCGCGCACCTTGAACTTCGGCTTCTTGTTGGCCTGGTTGATCAGAGCGGTCTTGGCCATGTCAGTTCTCCTTGAACGGGAAGCCGAGCGCCTTGAGCAGAGCGCGGCCCTCGTCGTTGTTCGTCGCCGTGGTGACCACGGTGATGTCCATGCCGCGCACCCGGTCGATCTTGTCCTGGTCGATCTCGTGGAACATCGACTGCTCGGTCAGACCGAAGGTGTAGTTGCCGCGGCCGTCGAACTGCTTGGGCGAGAGACCGCGGAAGTCGCGGATGCGCGGGAGCGCGACCGACACGAGCCGGTCGAGGAACTCCCACATCCGGTCACCGCGGAGGGTGACGTGCGCGCCGATCGGCATGCCCTCGCGCAGCTTGAACTGCGCGATGGACTTGCGGGCCTTGGTGACCTGCGGCTTCTGGCCGGTGATCGCCGTGAGGTCGCGGATCGCGCCCTCGATCAGCTTGCTGTCCTTCGCCGCGTCGCCGACGCCCATGTTGACGATGACCTTCACCAGGCCGGGCACCTGCATGACGTTCTCGTAGCCGAACTGCTCCTGCAGGCCGGACTTGATCTCGTCGGCGTAGCGCTGCTTCAGCCGCGGCGTGGTCCGCTCGGCCGACGCGGTCTCGGGGGTCTCGATGGTCTCAGTCATCTCAGAGGTCCTTGCCCGAGCGGCCCGCGACGCGGGTCCGGCTCGTCTTGCTGCGACCGTCGCGCTCGACCGTCTCGACGCGGGTCTTGATCCGGGTCGGCTTGTTGTCCTCGGGGTCGACGATCGCCACGTTGCTCACGTGGATCGGCGCCTCCTGGACGACCAGGCCGCCGGCCTGACCGCCCATGCCCGCCTTGGTGTGGCGGGTGACGCGGTTGACGCCCTCGACGGTGACACGCTGGGTCTCGGTGTGCACGGCGATGACCTTGCCCTGCTTGGTCTTGTCCTTGCCGGACAGGACCTGCACGAGGTCACCCTTCTTGATCTTCATCTTCGCCATGGCTCTAGAGCACCTCCGGGGCGAGCGAGACGATCTTCATAAACTTCTTGTCGCGCAGCTCGCGGCCGACCGGGCCGAAGATGCGGGTACCGCGCGGGTCCCCGTCGGCCTTGAGGATGACCGCGGCGTTCTCGTCGAAGCGGATGTAGGACCCGTCGACGCGGCGGCGCTCCTTGCTGGTGCGCACGATGACGGCCTTGACGATGTCGCCCTTCTTGACGTTGCCGCCGGGGATCGCGTCCTTGACCGTGGCGACGATCGTGTCACCGATGCCGGCGTAGCGGCGGCCGGAGCCGCCGAGCACGCGGATGCACAGGATCTCCTTGGCGCCGGTGTTGTCGGCAACCCGGAGCCGGGACTCTTGCTGGATCACTTGGCCTTCTCCAGAATCTCGACGAGGCGCCAGCGCTTGGTGGCCGACAGCGGACGGGTCTCCATGATGAGGACGTGGTCACCGATACCGGCGACGTTGCCCTCGTCGTGGGCCTTGACCTTGTGGCTCTTGCGCATGACCTTGCCGTACAGGGCGTGCTTGACGCGGTCCTCGACCTCGACGACGACGGTCTTGTCCATCTTGTCGCTGACGACGTAGCCACGGCGGGTCTTGCGGTAGTTCCGCTCCGAGCTCTGGGCGGTCTCGCTCACGGTCTCTTCCTTCACGTTCTCGCTCACTTGCTCTCACCCGCCGGGGCCTGACCGATGCCGAGCTCACGCTCACGCATCTCGGTGTAGATCCGGGCGATGTCCTTGCGGACGGCCCGAAGGCGGCCGTGGGACTCCAGCTGGCCGGTGGCCGACTGGAACCGGAGGTTGAACAGCTCCTCCTTGGCCTTGCGCAGCTCGTCGACCAGACGGTCGTCGGCCAGCTGACGCAGCTCGGCGGGAGTCAGGTCCTTGGAACCGACTGCCATCAGATGTCACCACCTTCACGCGCGACGAAGCGGCACTTCATCGGCAGCTTGTGCATGGCCAGACGCATCGCCTCGCGGGCGACCTCCTCGTTGACACCGGAGATCTCGAACATGATGCGGCCGGGCTTGACGTTGGCGACCCACCACTCCGGCGAGCCCTTGCCGGACCCCATGCGGGTCTCGGCGGGCTTCTTCGTCAGCGGTCGGTCCGGGTAGATGTTGATCCACACCTTGCCGCCACGCTTCATGTAGCGGGTCATGGCGATACGGGCCGACTCGATCTGCCGGTTGGTGACGTAGGCCGGCTCGAGAGCCTGGATGCCGTAGTCGCCGAAGGCGATCGTCGTGCCGCCCTTGGCCATGCCGGTGCGGTCCGGGTGGTGCTGCTTGCGGTGCTTCACTCGACGAGGAATCAGCATCAGCTGTTCTCTCCCTCGCTGGTCGTCGGGGCCGAGGCAGCCGCCTCCTGGCTGGCAGGAGCGCCGCCCTCGGTCTGCTGGTTGCGGCGGGCGCGGGCCGGACGGTCGTCGCGGTCGCGACGGGGGCCGCGGCCACGCGGAGCGGCGGACGCCTGCTGGGCGGCGAACTCCTTCTCCGTCATGTCGCCCTTGTAGATCCAGACCTTGACCCCGATGCGGCCGAAGGTCGTGCGGGCCTCGTAGAAGCCGTAGTCGATGTTCGCGCGGAGCGTGTGCAGCGGCACCCGACCCTCGCGGTAGAACTCGCTGCGCGACATCTCGGCGCCACCGAGCCGACCGGAGCACTGGATCCGGATCCCCTTCGCGCCGGCGCGCTGCGCGGACTGGATGCCCTTGCGCATGGCGCGACGGAAGGTGACGCGGGCGGCCAGCTGCTCGGCGATGCCCTGGGCGACGAGCTGAGCCTCGATCTCGGGGTTCTTCACCTCGAGGATGTTCAGCTGCACCTGCTTGCCGGTGAGCTTCTCCAGCTCACCACGCAGGCGGTCGGCCTCGGCGCCGCGGCGACCGATGACGATGCCCGGACGCGCCGTGTGGATGTCCACCCGGACGCGGTCACGGGTGCGCTCGATCTCGACGCGAGCGATGCCGGCGCGCTCCATGCCGGTGGAGAGCAGCTTGCGGATCGCGACGTCTTCCTTGACGTAGTCGCGGTAGCGCTGCCCCTCCTTGCTGGAGTCGGCGAACCAGCGGCTCTTGTGGTCGTTGGTGATGCCCAGACGGAAGCCGTGCGGGTTGATCTTCTGACCCATCAGCGGGTCCCTCCCTTCGCGGCCTTCTCAGGCTTGCTCGTGACGAGGACGGTGATGTGGCTCGTGCGCTTGTTGATCCGGCCGGCGCGGCCCTGGGCCCGCGGGCGGAAACGCTTCATCGTCGGACCCTCGTCGACGAAGGCGGAGGAGATCACGAGGTTGCGCTCGTCGAACGCCTCCCCGGCCTCGTCGGCCTTGACGCGCAGGTTCGCGATCGCGGACTGCAGCACCTTCAGCGTCGGCTCGGCCGCGCCCTGAGGGGCGAACTGCAGCGTGGCGATGGCGGTCTGGGTGTCCTTGCCACGGATGAGGTCGACGACCCGGCGCGCCTTCATCGGCGTGACCCGGACGAACCGCGCGACGGCGCGGGCCTCCAGGGGCTGGGTCTGGGTGGTCTCGGTGGTAGCCATCAGCGACGACGTCCCTTCTTGTCGTCCTTCACGTGACCGCGGAAGGTGCGGGTCGGGGCGAACTCGCCGAGCTTGTGCCCGACCATCGCCTCGGTGACGAACACCGGGACGTGCTTGCGGCCGTCGTGCACGGCGAAGGTGTGGCCGAGCATGTCCGGGCTGACGACCGAACGACGCGACCAGGTCTTGATGACGTTCTTCGTGCCCGCTTCGTTCTGAGCGTCCACCTTCTTCTGCAGGTGGTCGTCGATGAAGGGGCCCTTCTTCAGACTACGAGGCATCTCCAGGCTCCTATCAGCGCTTCTTGCCGGTACGACGACGGCGGACGATCATCTTGTCGCTCGCCTTGCCGGGGCGCCGGGTGCGGCCCTCGGGCGTGCCCCACGGCGAGACGGGGTGACGGCCACCGGAGGTGCGGCCCTCGCCACCACCGTGCGGGTGGTCCACGGGGTTCATCACGACACCACGGACGGTCGGGCGCTTGCCCTTCCACCGCATCCGGCCGGCCTTGCCCCAGTTGATGTTGCTCTGCTCGGCGTTGCCGACCTCGCCGACGGTGGCGCGGCAGCGCACGTCGACGCGGCGGATCTCACCCGAGGGCATGCGAAGGGAGGCGAGCGTGCCTTCCTTGCCGAGCAGCTGGATGCTCGCGCCGGCGGCGCGGGCCAGCTTGGCGCCCCCGCCCGGACGCAGCTCCACCGCGTGGATGGTCGTACCGGTGGGGATGTTGCGCAGCGGCAGGTTGTTGCCCGGCTTGATGTCGGCCGAGGGGCCGTTCTCGATCGGGTCACCCTGCTTCAGGCGGTTCGGCGCGAGGATGTAGCGCTTCTCGCCGTCGGCGTAGTGCAGCAGCGCGATGCGCGCGGTGCGGTTGGGGTCGTACTCGATGTGCGCGACCTTGGCCGGCACGCCGTCCTTGTCGTGGCGACGGAAGTCGATGACCCGGTACGCGCGCTTGTGACCGCCGCCGATGTGGCGGGTCGTGATGCGGCCGCTGGCGTTGCGGCCACCACTCTTGGTCAGCGGGCGGACGAGCGACTTCTGCGGCGTGGAGCGGGTCACCTCGACGAAGTCGGCGACCGAGGAGCCGCGGCGACCGGGCGTGGTCGGCTTGTACTTGCGGATAGCCATAGTCAGTTACGTTCCTTGTCTTCCCCGGTCAGCCCTGGCCGCCGAAGATGTCGATCGCGCCCTCACGGAGGGTGACGATCGCGCGCTTGGTGTCCTTGCGCTTGCCCATCCCGAAGCGGGTCCGGCGAGTCTTGCCCGGGCGGTTCATCGTGTGGACCGACTCGACCTTGACGTCGAAGATCTGCTCGATCGCGATCTTGATCTCGGTCTTGTTCGCCCGCGGGTCGACGACGAAGGTGTACTTGCCCTCGTCGAGCAGCGCGTACGACTTCTCCGAGACGACCGGACGGATGAGGATGTCGCGGGGGTCCTTGGCGGTGATGCTCACTGGGAGTCCTCCTCGGTCTGCTTCGACGGGCCGGCGAGGAAGGCCTCGAGCGCCGCCTGGGTGAAGACCACGTCGTCGGCGCAGAGCACGTCGTAGGTGTTGAGCTGGTCGCTCCACAGGACGTGGACGTCCGGCAGGTTGCGCACGCTCTTGATCGCGACCTCGTCACCACGGTCGAGGACCACGAGGAGGTTCCGGCGCTCGGAGAGCGAGGAGAGGACACCGGCGACCGACCTGGTCGACGGAACCTCACCCTCGACGAGCGCGGAGAGGACGTGGATCCGTCCGTGGCGAGCACGGTCGGACAGGGCACCGCGCAGGGCGGCCGCCTTCATCTTCTTCGGGGTGCGCTGGGTGTAGTCACGCGGCTGCGGGCCGTGGACGGTGCCACCGCCGGCGAACTGAGGGGCGCGGGTCGAGCCCTGACGGGCACGGCCGGTGCCCTTCTGGCGGTACGGCTTGCGCCCGCCACCGCGAACCTCACCGCGAGTCTTCGTCGCGTGGGTCCCCTGGCGCGCCGCGGCGAGCTGGGCCACGACGACCTGGTGGATCAGCGGGACGTTGGTCTGCACGTCGAAGACCTCGGCGGGCAGCTCCACCGTGCCGGACTTCTCGCCGGCCGGGCTGAGGATGTCGATCGTCGGCACGTCAGGCTCCCTTCACCGCGTTGCGGACGAGGACGACGCTGCCGCGGGGGCCGGGGACGGCGCCCTTGACGAGCAGCAGGCCCTTCTCGGCGTCGACCGAGTGGATGGTCAGGTTCTGCGTGGTCTGGCGCACCCCACCCATGCGACCGGCCATCCGCATGCCCTTGAAGACCTTGCCCGGGGTGGCGCAGCCACCGATCGAGCCCGGCTTGCGGTGGTTACGGTGCGCACCGTGGCTGGCGCCCACGCCGTGGAAGCCGTGCCGCTTCATGACACCGGCGAAGCCCTTGCCCTTGGTGGTCGCGGTGACGTCGATGAGGTCGCCGCCCGCGAACACCTCGGCGGTGAGCTCCTGGCCGAGCGAGTACTCGGAGGCATCGGAGGTCCGCAGCTCGATGGTGTAGCGACGGGGGGTGACCCCGGCCTTCTCGAAGTGGCCACCCTCGGGCTTGTTGACCTTGCGCGGGTCGATGGCGCCGAAGGCGATCTGGACCGCCTCGTAGCCGTCGGTCTCGGTGGTACGGACCTGCGTGACGACGCACGGCCCAGCCTGGATGACGGTCACGGGGACGAGACGGTTCTCGTCGTCCCAGACCTGGGTCATACCGAGCTTCTCGCCGAGGATGCCCTTGACGGTCTTGTCGATAACAGTAGTCATGGTCTTCCCTGCGATCAGAGCTTGATCTCGATGTTGACGTCCGCAGGCAGGTCGAGCCGCATGAGCGAGTCGACGGCCTTGGGCGTCGGGTCGATGATGTCGATGAGTCGCTTGTGCGTACGCATCTCGAAGTGCTCGCGGCTGTCCTTGTACTTGTGCGGCGACCGGATCACGCAGAACACGTTCTTCTCCGTGGGCAGCGGCACCGGGCCAACAACCGTCGCGCCGGCACGGGTCACCGTGTCGACGATCTTGCGCGCCGAGCTGTCGATGACCTCGTGGTCATACGACTTCAGTCGGATGCGGATCTTCTGTCCGGCCATCTGAGCCTGTCTCTTTCTCGCCGTCGTGCAGTGGTCTGTTCTGGCCGGCCCTGCCGGACCTCCGACCCACGCGGTCGGGTGTGTCGCACCCGCTCCGCAGCGCACGTCAGCCCATGCGGGCATGACGTCCGAGTCGGCGGTCCGGTCGAGCCGGAGCTTGATCCTCCCGGTCAGGTCGCCCCGCCGTCGATGGCGGTTCGATTTACTTGTCCCGGGGTGGCGACGGCCGTGAGCGGCTGTCGCACATCAAGCAACCCATCTAGTGTGCCAGAGCCGGTCCCGGCCGGACAAATCCGGGCGGAACCGGCTCTGGAGTGCGGTCACCTGAGCGGCCCGCGCGCCCGAGCGCACGGGGGCTTACGCCGCCCCCGACGGGGTCAGTCGTCCCTGCCGTTGCGGCCCGAGTGCCGCGCGCTCATCCGGATCTTGCGCCCCTTGGCGACGGACTCTTCTTCCTTCTCCTCCGCCTTCTCCGAGGCCGCGGTGTCCCGCGGCGGGAGCTGGATCTCCTCCTCCGCCTCGATCCCGGCCTGGAGCTGGCGGCCCCGCTCGATCTCGGCGTCGACCTCGGCCCCGAGCAGGAGGACCGTGTTGATGATCCACAGCCACAGCAGGAAGATGATCACGCCGGCCAGCGAGCCGTAGGTGGCGTTGTAGGAGCTGAAGTTCGCCACGTAGAAGCCGAACGCGACGGTCGCGAGGATCGCCACGAGGATCGCGACGGCGGCGCCCGGGGTGACCCAGCGGAACGCGGGATGGCGCACGTTGGGGGTGAAGTAGTAGAGCGAGGCGACCATCACCACAACGAGCAGGAGCATGACCGGCCACTTGGCGATCCCCCAGACCATCACCGCGGTGTCGCCGAGGCCGATCACGCTGCCGATCGCGTCGGCCACCCCACCGGACACGACGAGGCCGAGCGCCAGGAGGACGGCGAGCACGACCAGGCCGGCGGTGACGAGGAGCATCTGCGGGCGCAGCTTCCAGATCGGGCGGCCCTCGTCGACCTCGTAGATCGTGTTCATCGCCTTGCCGAACGCGGTGACGTAACCCGACGCCGACCAGAGCGCACCCAGCAGACCGACGACAAGACCGATCCCGGCACCGCTGGCGTTGACCATGTTCGAGATCGGGCCCTCGAGCTGGTCGGCAGCACTGCCGGAGCCGAAGCGGTTGATCAGGTCGAGGATCGCGTTGGTCGTGCTCTCCCCCTGGCCGAAGACACCGAGGAGGGAGACCACCGCGAGCAGGGCCGGGAAGAGCGAGAGGACGCCGTAGTAGGTCAGGGCGGCGGCGAGGAGCGTGCACTGGTCCCTGGAGAACTCCGAGACTGCCTTGCCGAGCACGTACTTCCACGTCCGTCCGTCGAGCTCGGTCGGAGTGCCCGGCTTACGGTCGTCTTCGGGATGCGGCGCCGTTGACGCCTTGGTCGAGGCGGAGCTTTCGCTGGCCATGTCTCCCCTTGTGGCTCGGGTTGGTCACCTGGTGCTCCAGGCGCTGATCTAGGCCCCAGCCTATGCCTCCTTCGCTCCCCCATGGGCCTTTGACCAGCGGCGACACTCCCCCTTCGGCATGACGAAGGGGGCCGACCCACCCGTAGTGGATCGGCCCCCTTCGCGAGGTGCTGACCTTGAGTCAGCGGTGGATCACTTGAGGATCTTGGTGACCCGGCCGGCGCCGACGGTCCGGCCACCCTCACGGATGGCGAACTTCAGGCCCTCCTCCATGGCGATCGGCTGGATGAGCTCGACCTTCATGTCGGTGTTGTCGCCGGGCATGACCATCTCGGTGCCCTCGGGCAGGCTCACGACACCGGTGACGTCCGTGGTCCGGAAGTAGAACTGCGGACGGTAGGAGTCGTAGAACGGCGTGTGCCGGCCACCCTCGTCCTTGGACAGGATGTAGACCTGACCCTCGAACTCGGTGTGCGGGGTGATCGAGCCCGGCTTGCAGATGACCTGCCCGCGCTCGACGTCCTCACGCTTGGTGCCGCGAAGCAGCAGACCGACGTTCTCGCCCGCGCGGCCCTCGTCGAGCAGCTTGCGGAACATCTCGATGCCGGTGACCGTCGTGGTCGTCTTGCCCTCGCGGATGCCGACGATCTCGATGTCGTCGTTGACGTTGAGGACGCCACGCTCGATACGGCCGGTGACGACGGTGCCACGACCGGTGATGGTGAAGACGTCCTCGACCGGCATGAGGAACGGCTTGTCGACGTCACGCTCGGGCTCGGGGATGCTCTCGTCGACCGCGTCCATGAGCTCGAGGATGGAGTTGCTCCACTTCTCGTCGCCCTCGAGGGCCTTGAGCGCGGAGACGCGCACGACCGGGACGTCGTCGCCGGGGAACTCGTAGGAGGACAGCAGCTCGCGGACCTCCATCTCGACGAGCTCCATGATCTCCTCGTCGTCGACCATGTCCGACTTGTTCAGCGCGACGATGATGTAGGGGACGCCGACCTGGCGGGCCAGGAGGACGTGCTCCTTCGTCTGCGGCATCGGGCCGTCGGTGGCGGCGACCACGAGGATCGCGCCGTCCATCTGGGCCGCGCCGGTGATCATGTTCTTCACGTAGTCGGCGTGACCGGGGCAGTCGACGTGCGCGTAGTGACGCTTCTCGGTCTGGTACTCGATGTGCGCGATGGAGATGGTGATACCGCGCTGCTTCTCCTCGGGCGCCTTGTCGATCGAGTCGAACGGGGACGCCTCGTTCAGCTCCGGGTACTTGTCGTGCAGCACCTTGGAGATCGCGGCCGTCAGCGTCGTCTTGCCGTGGTCGATGTGACCGATGGTGCCGATGTTGACGTGCGGCTTGGACCGCTCGAACTTTGCCTTCGCCACTTGCTTGTCCTCCTCAGGACTTCTTCTTGGTTACGCCGTGATCCTGCCTGGACATGGCGTCGTTCATGGGGGTGTTGCGTGGAACGCGTCGGATTCGGGTAATGCTACCCGTCACTCGCCGCGGGTCTTCTTGATGATCTCCTCGGACACCGCCTTGGGGACCTCGGCGTAGGAGTCGAACTCCATCGAGAAGCTCGCCCGACCCTGGGTCTTGGAGCGGAGGTCACCGACGTAGCCGAACATCTCGGACAGGGGGACGAGCCCGCGGACCATCTTGGCGCCGCTGATGTCCTCCATGCCCTGGACCTGACCACGGCGGGCGTTGATGTCGCCGATGACGTCACCCATGTAGTCCTCCGGGGTGCGCACCTCGACGGCCATCATTGGCTCGAGCAGGACCGGGTCGGCCTTGCGGATGGCCTCCTTGAAGGCCATCGAGCCGGCGATCTTGAACGCCATCTCCGAGGAGTCGACGTCGTGGTAGGCGCCGTCCAGCAGCGTGGCCTTGACCCCGACCATCGGGTAGCCGGCGAGCACGCCGTACTGCATGGCGTCCTGGATGCCCGCGTCGACGCTGGGGATGTACTCCTTCGGGATGCGGCCACCGGTGACCTTGTTCTCGAACTCGTACATCTCGCCGTCGGTGGTCTCCAGCGGCTCGAAGTTGAGCTGGACCTTCGCGAACTGACCCGACCCACCGGTCTGCTTCTTGTGGGTGTAGTCGTACTTCTCCACCGAGCGGCGGATGGTCTCGCGGTAGGCGACCTGGGGCTTGCCGACGTTGGCCTCGACCTTGAACTCGCGCTTCATCCGGTCCACGAGGATGTCGAGGTGCAGCTCGCCCATGCCGGCGATGATCGTCTGACCGGTCTCCTCGTCCAGGGACACCTGGAAGGTCGGGTCCTCCTCGGCGAGCTTCTGGATCGCGGTGCCGAGCTTCTCCTGGTCGCCCTTGGTCTTGGGCTCGATGGCCACCTGGATGACCGGCTCGGGGAAGCTCATCGACTCCAGCACCACCGGCTCCTCGAGGGAGCAGAGGGTGTCACCGGTCGTCGTGCTCTTCAGGCCGATGGCGGCGTAGATGTGGCCCGCCATCGCGTCCCCGACCGGGTTCTCCTTGTTGGCGTGCATCTGGAACAGCTTGCCGATGCGCTCCTTCTTCTCCTTGGTGGAGTTCAGGACCTGGGTGCCGGCGGAGATGTGCCCGGAGTACACGCGGATGAAGGTCAGCGTGCCGAAGAAGGGGTGCGAGGCGACCTTGAACGCCAGCGCCGCGAACGGCTCGTCCTTGGCCGGCTTGCGCAGCACCTCGACCGACTCGTCGCCGAGGGCGTGGCCGTGCATCGGGGGCACGTCGACCGGGCTCGGCAGGTAGTCCTTGACGGCGTCGAGGATCGGCTGCACGCCGCGGTTCTTGAAGGCGGACCCGCAGAAGACCGGGTACAGCTCGGAGTTGACGGTGAGCTTGCGGATGCCCGCCTTGAGCTCGTCGACGGTCAGCTCCTCGCCGCCGAGGTACTTCTCCATGAGGTCGTCGTCGGACTCCGCGACCCGCTCGACGAGGTGCTGGCGGTACTCCTCGGCCTTGGCCTGGAGGTCCTCGGGGATCTCGCGGGTCTCGTACTCGGCGCCCATGGTGACGTCACCCTTGGCGTCGCCGGGCCACACGAGCGCGCGCATGTAGAGCAGGTCGACCACGCCGACGAAGTCGTTCTCCGCGCCGATCGGCAGCTGCATCACGAGCGGCTCGGCGCCGAGGCGGTCCTTGATCGTCTGCACGGTGAAGTAGAAGTCGGCGCCCAGCTTGTCCATCTTGTTGACGAAGGCGATGCGCGGGACCTCGTACTTGTCCGCCTGGCGCCACACCGTCTCGGACTGGGGCTCGACACCCTCCTTGCCGTCGAAGACCGCGACCGCGCCGTCGAGCACGCGCAGGCTGCGCTCCACCTCGACGGTGAAGTCGACGTGGCCGGGGGTGTCGATGATGTTGACCTGGGTGCCCTCCCAGAACGAGGTGACCGCGGCCGACGTGATCGTGATGCCGCGCTCCTTCTCCTGCTCCATCCAGTCGGTGGTCGACGCACCGTCGTGGGTCTCACCGATCTTGTGGTTGACACCGGTGTAGAAGAGGATGCGCTCAGTCGTCGTCGTCTTGCCGGCGTCGATGTGCGCCATGATGCCGATGTTGCGGACCTTCGTGAGGTCCGTCAGGACGTCCTGTGCCACGTGTGTCTCTCTCGCTCGTTGCGGGTTCGTCTTGGGGGCCGCCGTGCGGCCCGGTGCCGGGGCGAAGGGGGAGGCTGCCTCCCCCTTCGCCCCGCTCTGGGGTCTTACCAGCGGTAGTGGGCGAAGGCCTTGTTGGACTCGGCCATCTTGTGGGTGTCCTCGCGACGCTTCACCGCAGCGCCGAGGCCGTTGCTCGCGTCGAGGATCTCGTTCATCAGCCGCTCGGTCATCGTCTTCTCACGACGCTGGCGGGCGTAGCCGACGAGCCAGCGCAGCGACAGCGTCGTGGCGCGGCCGGGCTTGACCTCGATCGGGACCTGGTAGGTCGCGCCACCGACGCGGCGGGACTTGACCTCGAGGCTCGGCTTGACGTTGTCGAGCGCGCGCCGCAGCGTCTGGACCGGGTCGGTGCCGGTCTTCTCGCGGCAGCCCTCGAGGGCGCCGTAGACGATGGACTCGGCGATCGACTTCTTGCCGTCCATGAGGATCTTGTTGACGAGCTGGGTGACGAGCGGGCTCTGGTAGACGGGGTCGACGACCAGAGGGCGCTTCGGAGCAGGACCCTTGCGAGGCATTACTTCTTCTCCTTCTTGGCGCCGTACCGGCTGCGGGCCTGCTGACGACCCTTGACGCCCTGGGTGTCGAGCGAGCCGCGGACGATCTTGTAGCGGACACCGGGGAGGTCCTTCACCCGGCCACCACGCACGAGCACGATCGAGTGCTCCTGGAGGTTGTGGCCGACGCCCGGGATGTAGGCGGTGACCTCGATGCCCGACGTGAGGCGCACACGGGCGACCTTGCGCAGGGCAGAGTTCGGCTTCTTGGGGGTGGTGGTGTACACGCGGGTGCACACGCCACGGCGCTGCGGAGAGCCCTTGAGGGCAGGAGTGGCGACCTTGGTGGTCTTGTCCTGCCGGCCCTTGCGCACCAGCTGGTTGATGGTAGGCAACCTGAAAACTCCGTACGTCGATGATCTTCTGCGCGCCGACCTGGGCCGGTCACGCTCCTTGGGGTGACCCTCACCGACCCCCGATGTCGGGCGTGTCGGCGACGGCGCTCTCCCCTGCACTCCCCGATCTGCGCTCCGACGTCACCGTCGGGGGGCAGGGCACGAGGCGCCCGGCGAGAGAGGTAGCTGCTCGAACCGGGTGGTTCGAGACACCGCGTGCGCGTCGACCACCTCCCGGCGGGTCAGCACACGAGGGTCAACGATACCGGCGCGGCGGCGCGGGCCACAAATCGCGGCCGGAGGCCCCCCTTCGCTCAGTCCTTCAGGCGCTCGAAGGCCGGCGCGTACCGGAAGGGTCCGGCCAGCTCTGGTCGCCAGGCGCGCAGCGCCTTGGCCTGGAAGAAGCGGTCGGGCCACGGGCCCGGCGAGCCGATCCCGAGGTCGACCGCCGGGACGAACCCGAAGAAGCCGTAGTAGTCGGGGTCTCCGAGCAGGACGATGACCGGGTCCCCCCGTCGCTCGGCGGTCGCGATGACGGCCGACATCAGGGCCGCGCCGATCCCCCGCCCCTGCAGGTCGGGTCGCACGCAGATCGGACCGAGCCCGATGGACGGACGGCCGGCGAGGTCACCGGTGGAGCAGGCGACCTGACCGACGACGGCGCCGTCGACCTCGGCCACCAGGGTGAGCTCGGGCACGAGGTCGCCGTCGGCGCGCAGCTCGCCGAGCAGACGCCGCTCGACCGTCCCGGCTCCCCCTGCGTCAGTGGCGAAGGCCGAGTCGACGAGCGCCGCGACCGCCGCGTCGTCGGCGCGGGTCTGCGGGCGAAGGACGAGAGCATCGCGCAGGTCGGGCGCGCTCATCGGTGGTACCAGTCCACGATCATCTGCGCGTTGCCGGTGAGGAAGAGGGCGAGGAAGGCCACCGCCGCCCCGAGCAGGACCACCGCGAGGACCGTCGCGCTCGTGCGGTCCTTGCGCACGAGCATCGTCACCGCCACCGCGGCCATGGCGAGCCCGAGGACCTTCGACGCGCCGCCGGGCTTGACCAGCAGCGCGACCGCGCCGACGGCGAGCACACCGGCAAGCAGCCATCGGCCGACCGTCGCGCGCGCGGTCATCGCGCGCTCCTCCCGGTGACTCACCTGGCTCATCCTGTCACCCCGAGCGGTAGACCGAGGCATGGACTTCTGGATCATCCTCGTGCCCTTCCTCCTCGTCCTGCTCGCCCTGCTGGTCGTCCTGGCCCGACGGTCAGCGTCGATGGGCGGCGAGGCCGAGTACGACCGCCGGCTGCTGCGCGGCGAGGCCATCAACGGCACCCCGTTCCCAGGCCACAGCGGTGGGGGTCGCACGACCAACCCCCAGCGCCGGCGCCGGTAGCGGCACACCGCGCCAGGGCACGACGAAGGGGGTGAGGCCGGCGGCCTCACCCCCTTCGTCAATCAAGCGGGACTCACTACCCCTTCGCGGCCGCCTTGAGGGCGGAGCCGGCGGAGAGCTTGGCGGCGTAGCCGCCGGGGATGGTCATCTCCGCACCGGTCTGCGGGTTGCGGCCCTTGCGCTCGGCGCGCTCGACGCGCTCAAGGCTGAAGAAGCCGGGGACGGTGACCTTCTCGCCCTTGCCGACCGCGTCGGAGAGGACCTCCTGGAGGGCGGTGATGACCTCGGCGGCGTTGGACTGCGAGACGCCCGCCTTCTCGGCGACGGCGCTGGCGAGCTCGGACTTGTTCATGGGGGATCTCCCATTTCTGTAGGGGGCTCGAACAAGGGCCACTCCACCACGATTCGGCGAGGGATGCGACCCAGCTCCCCGGCGTGTTTCCCTTGATTTTCCGGGGATCGTCGGCTGTCGTCGCCACATCCGTCACACCAGCACCATCTCGCGGTGGCCCGTCGCGCCTCACCCGAGAAGGTGCACCTTCACCCGGGGTCGGTAGTCGGGTGAAGGCGCACCTTCTCCCTGAACCCGATACGTGGGTGGCAGGGCGAAGGGGGGACCGGTCACCCGATGGTGACCAGTCCCCCCTTCGGCGGGCTCGAGCGCGCAGGTCAGAGGCGGTCCAGCCCCAGCTCCGCGTCGTCGAGGCGCACCGCCTCGCCGCTGCCCGGGCCGAAGACCGGGTAGGCGTACTCGTCGTAGCTCGGCAGCGTGTACATCGCCGCGCGGGCCTCCTCGGTCGGCTCCACCGCGATGTTGCGGTAGCGCAGCAGCCCGGTCCCGGCCGGGATGAGCTTGCCGAGGATGACGTTCTCCTTCAGGCCGAGCAGCGGGTCGCTCTTGGCCTCCATCGCGGCCTCGGTGAGGACGCGGGTCGTCTCCTGGAAGGAGGCGGCGGAGAGCCACGAGTCGGTCGCGAGCGAAGCCTTCGTGATGCCCATGAGCTCGGGGCGACCCGAGGCCGGGCGGCCACCCTCGGACACAGCCCGCCGGTTGGCGTCCTCGAAGCGGGAGCGCTCGGCGAGCATGCCCGGCAGGAGCCCGGTGTCACCGGACTCGAGCACGGTGATCCGCCGCAGCATCTGGCGGACGATGACCTCGATGTGCTTGTCGTGGATCGACACACCCTGCTGGCGGTAGACCTTCTGCACCTCGTCGACGAGGTGCTTCTGCGCCTGCCGCGGCCCGAGGATGCGCAGCACCTGCTTCGGGTCGATCGCGCCCTGGACCAGCTGGGTGCCGACCTCGACGCTCTGCCCGTCCTCGACGAGCAGGCGCGCGCGCTTGCTCACCGGGTAGGCGTGCTCGTCACCGTTGTCGGCCGCCAGGAGGATCCGGCGGGCCTTGTCGGTGTCCTCGACCGTGACCCGGCCGCTCGCCTCGGCGATCGGGGCGACGCCCTTGGGGGTGCGCGCCTCGAAGAGCTCGACGACACGCGGCAGACCCTGGGTGATGTCGTCACCGGCCACACCACCGGTGTGGAAGGTCCGCATCGTCAGCTGGGTGCCGGGCTCACCGATCGACTGGGCCGCGATGATGCCGACGGCCTCGCCGATGTCGACGAGCTGGCCGGTCGCCAGCGAGCGGCCGTAGCACTTCGAGCAGGTCCCGACGCTGGACTCGCAGGTGAGCACCGAGCGCACCTTGACCTCGTCGATGCCCGCCTCGTAGAGCCGGCCGATGACCACGTCACCGAGGTCGGAGCCCGCCTCCGCGAGCACCTCGCCACCGGACTCCACGTCCGCCGCGACGCATCGGGCGTAGGCGGTGAACTCGACGTCGTCGTGCAGGCGCCGGGTCCCGGTGACCTCGTCGTGCTGGGCGATCGGCATGGTCAGGCCACGCTCGGTGCCGCAGTCGTCCTCGCGGATGATGACGTCCTGGCTGACGTCGACGAGACGACGGGTGAGGTACCCCGAGTCCGCCGTCCGCAGCGCGGTGTCGGCCAGTCCCTTGCGGGCACCGTGGGTCGAGATGAAGAACTCGACCACGGAGAGGCCCTCGCGGAAGTTGGTCCGGATCGGACGGGGGATGATCTCGCCCTTCGGGTTGGCCATGAGGCCACGCATGCCGGCGATCTGACGCAGCTGGAACCAGTTGCCTCGGGCACCCGAGCTGACCATGCGGTAGATCGGGTTGTCCTTGGGGAAGTTCTCCTGCATGTCGTCGGCGACCTTGTTCGTCGCCTGGGTCCAGATCTCGATGAGCTCCTGGCGCCGCTCGTCGTCGGTGATCAGACCACGCTCGTACTGGGTCTGGACCTTCGTCGCCTTCGCCTCGTACTCGGCGAGGATCTCCGCCTTGTTGTCGGGGGTGACGACGTCGCTCACCGCGACGGTCGTGCCCGAGCGGGAGGCCCAGTAGTAGCCGGCCTCCTTGAGCGCGTCGAGCGAGGCCGCGACCTGCACCTTGGTGTAGCGCTCGGCGAGGTCGTTGACGATCGTCGAGAGCCGCTTCTTGTCGACCGGCTCGTTGACGAAGGCGTAGTCACCCGGCAGGCACTTGCTGAAGATCGCCCGGCCGAGCGTGGTCGTCGCGGTCCACTGAGCGAGCACGCCGCTCTCGTCCGGCTCGACGCCCTCGGGCAGCTCGGTGCCCTCCGGCGGCCGCACGTCGTGCAGCCGGATCTTGACCGGCGTGCCGATCTTGATCTCACCGGCGTCGAAGGCCATCTGCGCCTCGGCGGTCGAGGCGAAGGAGCGCAGCCGGGGGTTGCCCTCGTCGTCGACCTCGCCGTCGTGCGCCAGCTCCGAGGTGAGGTGGAACAGGCCGATGATCATGTCCTGGGTGGGCATGGTCACGGGCCGGCCGTCGGCCGGCTTGAGGATGTTGTTCGAGGACAGCATGAGGATGCGGGCCTCGGCCTGGGCCTCCGCCGAGAGCGGCAGGTGCACGGCCATCTGGTCACCGTCGAAGTCCGCGTTGAAGGCGGTGCAGACGAGCGGGTGGATCTGGATGGCCTTGCCCTCGACGAGCTGCGGCTCGAAGGCCTGGATGCCCAGACGGTGCAGCGTGGGCGCGCGGTTGAGCAGCACCGGGTGCTCGGTGATGACCTCTTCGAGGACGTCCCACACGACCGGGCGCTGACGCTCGACCATCCGCTTGGCCGACTTGATGTTCTGGGCGTGGTCGAGGTCGACGAGCCGCTTCATGACGAAGGGCTTGAAGAGCTCGAGCGCCATCGCCTTGGGCAGACCGCACTGGTGCAGCTTCAGCTGCGGGCCGACGACGATGACCGAACGGCCCGAGTAGTCGACGCGCTTGCCGAGGAGGTTCTGACGGAAGCGGCCCTGCTTGCCCTTGAGCATGTCGGAGAGCGACTTCAGCGGACGGTTGCCCGGGCCGGTCACCGCACGACCACGACGGCCGTTGTCAAAGAGGTTGTCGACCGCCTCCTGCAGCATCCGCTTCTCGTTGTTGACGATGATCTCGGGCGCGCCGAGGTCGAGCAGTCGCTTGAGCCGGTTGTTGCGGTTGATCACGCGGCGGTAAAGGTCGTTCAGGTCCGAGGTGGCGAAGCGGCCACCGTCGAGCTGGACCATCGGACGCAGGTCCGGCGGGATCACCGGGACGGCGTCGAGCACCATCCCGGCCGGCTCGTTCTCGGTCGTGAGGAAGGCGGTGACGACCTTGAGCCGCTTCAGGGCGCGCGTCTTCTTCTGCCCCTTGCCGGTCGCGATGGTCTCGCGCAGCGAGGCGGCCTCGGCCTCGAGGTCGAAGGTCTCGAGGCGCTTCTGGATCGCCGCGGCGCCCATGCCGCCCTCGAAGTACATGCCGAAGCGGTCCCGCATCTCGCGGTAGAGCGCCTCGTCACCCTCGAGGTCCTGGACCTTGAGGTTCTTGAAGCGGTCCCAGACCTGGTTCAGCCGCTCGACCTGGGCGTCCGCACGCTTGCGGATCTGGTTCATCTCGCGCTCGGCGGAGTCCTTGACCTTGCGCTTGGCGTCGGACTTCGCGCCCTCGGCCTCGAGCTCGGCGATGTCGCTCTCGAGCTTCTTGGCGCGCGCCTCGACGTCGGAGTCACGCTTGTTCTCCATGGCCTTGCGCTCGGTCTCGATCTCGGCCTCGAGCGAGGGCAGGTCGGCGTGACGCTGGTCCTCGTCGACGCTGGTGATCATGTACGCCGCGAAGTAGATGACCTTCTCGAGGTCCTTCGGGGCGAGGTCCATGAGGTACCCGAGGCGGCTCGGGACACCCTTGAAGTACCAGATGTGGGTGACGGGGGCGGCGAGCTCGATGTGGCCCATCCGCTCGCGGCGCACGCCCGCCCGGGTCACCTCGACGCCGCAGCGCTCGCAGATGATGCCCTTGAAGCGGACCCGCTTGTACTTCCCGCAGGAGCACTCCCAGTCGCGGGTGGGGCCGAAGATGCGCTCGCAGAACAGCCCCTCCTTCTCCGGCTTGAGGGTGCGGTAGTTGATGGTCTCCGGCTTCTTGACCTCGCCGTGGCTCCAGTTACGGATGTCCTTGCCGGTCGCGAGGCCGATGCGCAGCTCGTCGAAGAAGTTGACGTCGAGCACGTGCTTCCTTCTCTCGTTGATCGAGGTGAATCTCAAAAGGTCAGGTGGGTCGGGTGGGGCCTGCCGCCCGGCGACGAAGGGGTGAGCAGCTCACCCCTTCGTCGCGGCCGGGTCAGACCTCCTCGACCGAGGAGGGCTCGCGCCGGGAGAGGTCGATGCCGAGCTCTTCAGCGGCCCGGAAGACGTCGTCCTCGTTGTCTCGCATCTCGATGGTGCCGCCCTCGGTGTTGAGGACCTCCACGTTGAGGCAGAGGGACTGCATCTCCTTGATGAGCACCTTGAAGGACTCGGGGATGCCCGGCTCGGGGATGTTCTCGCCCTTGACGACCGCCTCGTAGACCTTGACGCGGCCCGTGACGTCGTCGGACTTGATCGTCAGCAGCTCCTGCAGCGCGTAGGAGGCGCCGTAGGCCTCGAGGGCCCACACCTCCATCTCGCCGAAGCGCTGGCCACCGAACTGTGCCTTACCACCGAGCGGCTGCTGGGTGATCATCGAGTACGGCCCCGTGCTGCGGGCGTGGATCTTGTCGTCCACGAGGTGGTGCAGCTTGAGGATGTACATGTAGCCGACCGAGACCGGGTCCGGGTACGGCTCGCCCGAGCGGCCGTCGAAGAGCTGGGTCTTGCCCGAGCTGTCGATGAGCCGCTGACCGTCCCGGGTGGGGCGGGTCGAGTCGAGCAGACCGCGGATCTCCTCCTCGCTGGCACCGTCGAAGACGGGGCTCGCGACACGGGTGTCCGGCTCGGCCGAGCGCGCGTCCTCGGGGATCATCTGGGCCCACTCCGGGTTGCCCGCGATCTCCCAGCCGCGGCTGGCGGCCCAGCCGAGGTGCAGCTCGAGGATCTGCCCGATGTTCATCCGGCCCGGCACGCCGAGCGGGTTGAGCACGACGTCGACGGGGGTGCCGTCCTCGAGGAAAGGCATGTCCTCGACCGGGAGGATCTTCGAGATCACGCCCTTGTTGCCGTGGCGGCCGGCGAGCTTGTCACCGTCGGTGATCTTGCGCTTGTTCGCGACGTAGACGCGCACCAGCTGGTTCACGCCCGGGGGCAGCTCGTCGCCCTCATCCTTGTCGAAGACCTTGACGCCGATGACCGTGCCGGTCTCGCCGTGCGGGACCTTCATCGAGGTGTCGCGGACCTCACGCGCCTTCTCACCGAAGATCGCCCGGAGCAGCCGCTCCTCCGGGGTGAGCTCGGTCTCCCCCTTCGGGGTGACCTTGCCGACGAGGAGGTCGCCGTCGCGCACCTCCGCGCCGATCCGGATGATGCCGCGCTCGTCGAGGTCGGCGAGGACCTCCTCGGAGACGTTCGGGATGTCCCGGGTGATCTCCTCCGGCCCGAGCTTGGTGTCGCGGGCGTCGACCTCGTGCTCCTCGATGTGGATCGAGGAGAGGACGTCGTCCTGCACCAGACGCTGGCTGAGGATGATCGCGTCCTCGTAGTTGTAGCCCTCCCACGGCATGAAGGCCACGAGCAGGTTGCGCCCGAGGGCCATCTCGCCGCCGTCGGTCGCCGGGCCGTCAGCGAGCAGCTGGCCGGCCTCGACGTGCTCGCCCTCGGCGACCATGACGCGCTGGTTGTAGGAGTTGCCCTGGTTGGACCGGTTGAACTTCATGATCCGGTACGAGCGGCTGCCGCCGTCGTCCTGGGCCACGGTCACCAGGTCGGCAGAGACCTCGGTGACGACACCGGCCTTCTCGGCCCGGACGACGTCGCCGGAGTCCAGCGCGGCACGGTGCTCCATGCCGGTGCCGACGTACGGCGCCTCGGCCCGCACCAGCGGGACCGCCTGACGCTGCATGTTGGCGCCCATGAGCGCACGGTTGGCATCGTCGTGCTCGAGGAAGGGGATCATCGCGGTCGCCGCGGAGACCATCTGGCGCGGCGAGACGTCCATGTAGTCGACGTCCTCGGCCGGCACCTGGTCGACCTCGCCGCCCTTGGTCCGCGCCAGCACCCGCTCGTTCACGAAGCGCTGGTCGTCGCTGAGCTCGGCGTTGGCCTGGGCGACGATGTACTTGTCCTCCTCGTCGGCGGACAGGTAGTCGATCGTCTCGGTCACCTTGCCGTCCTCGACCTTGCGGTAGGGCGTCTCGATGAAGCCGAAGGAGTTGATCCGCCCGTAGCTCGCGAGCGAGCCGATGAGGCCGATGTTCGGGCCCTCAGGGGTCTCGATCGGGCACATCCGGCCGTAGTGCGACGGGTGGACGTCACGGACCTCCATCTGGGCGCGGTCGCGGCTGATGCCGCCCGGCCCCAGCGCCGAGAGGCGACGCTTGTGCGTCAGACCCGACAGCGGGTTGTTCTGGTCCATGAACTGCGAGAGCTGGCTGGTGCCGAAGAACTCCTTGATGGAGGCGACGACCGGCCGGATGTTGATCAGGGTCTGCGGCGTGATCGCCTCGACGTCCTGGGTGGTCATCCGCTCGCGCACGACCCGCTCCATGCGGGAGAGGCCGGTGCGGACCTGGTTCTGGATCAGCTCGCCGACCGAGCGCACCCGGCGGTTGCCGAAGTGGTCGATGTCGTCGGTCTCGACCGGCAGCTCCACGGTCTCGCCGTCGCGGCTGCCCTGCATCGTGTCCTCGCCGGCGTGCAGCGCGACGAGGTACTTCAGGGTGGCGACGATGTCCTCGAGGGAGAGCACCGACGCGTCCAGCCCGACCTCGACCCCGAGCTTGCGGTTCATCTTGTACCGGCCGACCTTGGCCAGGTCGTACCGCTTGGGGTTGAAGTAGAGGTTGTCGAGGAGGTTCTGCGCCGCCTCACGGGTCGGCGGCTCGCCCGGCCGCAGCTTGCGGTAGAGGTCGAGCAGCGCCTGGTCCTGGTCCTCGAGGTGGTCCTTCTCGAGGGTGAGCTCGATCGACTCGTAGCCCTCGAACTCGGCGCGGATCTCGGCCTCGGTCATCCCGAGCGCCTTGAGCAGGGTGGTCACCGGCTGCTTGCGCTTGCGGTCGACGCGCACGCCGACCATGTCGCGCTTGTCGATCTCGAACTCCAGCCAGGCGCCCCGGCTGGGGATGACCTTGGCCGAGTAGACGTCCTTGTCGGAGGTCTTGTCCGGGGTGCGCTCGAAGTACACGCCGGGGCTGCGGACGAGCTGGCTGACGACGACCCGCTCGGTGCCGTTGATGATGAAGGTGCCGCGGTCGGTCATGAGCGGGAACTCGCCCATGAAGACGGTCTGGCTCTTGATCTCGCCGGTCTCGGCGTTCATGAACTCCGCGGTGACGAAGAGGGGCGCGGAGTAGGTCTGGTCGCGCTCCTTGCAGTCATCGACCGAGTACTTGGGCTCTTCGAAGCGGCCCTCGGAGAAGGACAGCGACATCGAGCCGGAGAAGTCCTCGATGGGGGAGATCTCCTCGAAGATGTCGTCCAGGCCGGACTTGGCCGGCAGGTCCTTGCGACCGCTGGCCTTGGCAGCGGCGACCCGCTCCTGCCAGCGCTGGTTGCCGAGGAGCCAGTCGAAGCTCTCCGTCTGGAGGGCGAGGAGGTCGGGGACCTCCAGGGGCTCGCGAATCTTCGCGAACGAGAGACGGCCGCTGGCCGTCCTTGCGGTGGACATCGGGGATGCGGTGCGCGAGGCAGCCAAGGATGTTCCTTCCACGGGCCGTGATGGTCGGGTGGCGCTGTCCATCACCGATCTGCACCGTCGCGCCGCAGCACCGGGCGACAACCGCTGGGCGGTGACGCTGAGCGCAGGCACGACGACAGAGGGCAAGGGGAGCGCAAGGGTTCAGCATAGGGGCTGAGGGGCACGCCTGTCCAACCCGGTCAAGTCCCCGACCTGACGGTGGTCGCCACGTGGTCCCGGCCGCAAGCCGGGCGCGTCCTTCGGCACGTGGGTGTGTCGACGCGACGAGGATGAACCACGCGCACCCCCTTCGTCAAGCAGGCAGGCCTAAAGTGCGGGCATGCCCGACCGTTATGCCCGAAGCCTCCTCCGAACAGGCCTGACCACGACGCTCGCGGCTCAGGCGCTCACCGTGGCCGGGCTCCTCGCCTTCGACACGCTCCGCAAGCGCGACCGACCGGGCCGGCGGCTGCCTCGGGCGGAGTCACGGGTCATCGACGTCGACGGCGGGAGGCTGCGGATCTATACCTCGGGCGAGTCGCTCTACGAGGACATGCTCGCCGACATCGAGGCCGCGCGGTCGCACATCTTCTTCGAGTCCTTCATCTGGAAGAACGACGAGGTCGGGCGCGCCTTCAAGGACGCCCTTGTCCGGGCCCACGAGCGGGGGGTCGAGGTCTTCGTCGCGTTCGACGAGTTCGCCAACCTTGTCGTCCCGCGCTCCTTCTTCGACCTGCCGGACGGGATCCACGTCAAGCGGCACCCGCTCATCGGACACTTTCCGTACGTCCTCCCCCGCAACCTCGGGCGTGACCACCGCAAGCTGCTCGTCGTGGACCACGACGCGGCCTATCTCGGCGGCTACAACATCGGCGCGCTGTACGCCGACCGGTGGCGCGACACCCATGCCCGGGTGAGCGGCGAGATGGTCGTCGAGCTGAGCAACGCCTTCATCGACTACTGGAACGTCGCACCCGGCAACTCCGTCCCGCGGGTGCACACCCCCATGGCCCGGACCTGGAGCCAGAACATGCGGGTGCACCGCAACACCCCGGTCGACATGGTCTACCCGATCCGCAACATGTACCTCGAGGCGATCGACCGGGCCGAGAAGAACGTCTACCTCACCGTGGCCTACCTGCTGCCGGACTCGGTGCTCGAGCGGGCCCTGACCGACGCCACCAGACGCGGCGTGGACGTACGGATCATCGTGCCCCACTTCAGCAACCACATCGTCGCCGACTGGGCCAGCCGGGCCCGCTTCGAGCGCCTGTTGCGGGGAGGGGTGCGGATCCTGCGCTACGAGAACGCGATGGTGCACGCCAAGACCGCGACGATCGACGGGCGATGGAGCACGGTCGGCACGGCGAACCTCGACCGGCTCAGCCTGGCCGGCAACTACGAGATCAACATCGAGATCCTCGACTCCGGCGTCGCCGCGCAGATGGAGGAGATCTTCGCCGCCGACGCCCAGAACTGCACCGAGCTGACGCTCGAGGAGTGGATCGAGCGCCCGCTCGTCCTGCGCGTCTCCGAAGGCCTCATCTCCCCCTACCGCCCGCTCCTCTGACCACACCAGCCCCTCCCCCTTCGCCCTGCCCTCCCCCTTCGCCAGATCCGAATTCCCCTAGGCGTTTGACAAGCCGCCGAGGAAATTTCCCGGGCATCTGACAGGAACCTAGGGAGATTCGGATCTGGGGTGCGGGGACGACGAAGGGCGGGCCGCACCTGATCGGTGCGACCCGCCCTTCGCAGCGGATCAGATGCCCTCAGCCGAGGGCGCAGATCACTTGAGCTCGACGGTGGCGCCGGCGCCCTCGAGGGCCTCCTTGGCCTTGTTCGCGGCGTCCTTGTCGACCTTCTCGAGGATCGGCTTCGGAGCGCCGTCGACGAGGTCCTTGGCCTCCTTCAGGCCGAGGGAGGTCAGCGCGCGGACCTCCTTGATGACCTGGATCTTCTTGTCGCCGGCCGCGGTGAGGACGACGTCGAACTCGTCCTGCTCCTCGGCAGCGCCACCGGCCTCGCCGTCACCGGCGGCCGGGGCGGCGCCCGCGACGGCAACCGGGGCCGCGGCGGTGACCTCGAAGGTCTCCTCGAACTGCTTCACGAACTCGGAGAGCTCGATCAGGGTCATCTCCTTGAAGGCCTCAAGGAGCTCGTCGGTGCTGAGCTTCGCCATGATGGGCGTCCTTTCTTGATACGTACTAGCCGTGAGTGGCGTTGTTGTGATGTGGAGCGAAGGGGTGGCCCCTCAGCTCTCGTCGCCACCCTCGGCGACGGTCTCGGTGGCCTCGGACGACGCAGCCTCGTCGGCTGCGGGGGCGTCCTCGGCGGGGGCCTCTTCGGCGGTCTCGGAGGCCGGGGCGTCGGTCGCGACCGGGCCCTGCTCCTCGACCTTGGCGCGCAGCGCGTCGACGACCCGAGCGGTCTGCGCGAGCGGCGCGTTGAAGAGGTAGGCAGCCTGGGTGAGCTGGGCCTTCATGGCACCAGCCAGCTTGCCGAGCAGCACCTCGCGGGACTCGAGCTTGGCAAGCTGGTCGATCTCGTCGGCACTGAGGGGGCTGCCCTCGTAGATGCCGCCCTTGATCACCAGGAGCGGGTTGTCCTTGGCGAAGTTGCGCAGAGCCTTCGCGGCCTCGACCGGGTCACCCTCGACGAAGGCGATCGCGTTCGGTCCGACGAGCTGGCCCTCGAACGCGGACTCGACGCCCGCCTCCTTGGCCGCCCGCTCGGTCAGCGTGTTCTTCACCACGGAGTAGGTGGCGTTGTCACGGAGGGTGCTGCGCAGCTCGGCGAGCTGGGCCACGGACAGGCCGCGGTACTCCGTGAGAACGGCCGCGTTCGAGGTGCGGAACTTCTCCGTCATCTCGGCGATGGCGGCGTTCTTCTCAGCTGTCGCCATGCGGGCCTCCTTCTCGTGCGTGGGGACCGCCTGCTGGCTGCTCGAGCCCGACGGCCCAAGAGAAAGAGCCCCGGCGCAGGGCGCACGGGGCTCGCATCGTGCTCGCCGCGAGGCGAGCTGCTCGCTCAGTGTGTCCTGCGCTGGTCGCCCTCTCGGGGGCCTTCGTCCGGCTCACCTCTCGGTGGGCCGGCAACCGGCGGTCATCGGTCGGGTCAAGGGTAGTGCGCGGCTCCCCCTTCGGCCAAATCCGGGCGCGAAGGGGGACGCCTCACGGGTCAGGGGGTGGCGCTCTCGTTCGTGAGCGTGTCGAGGTCGATGGTCCCGATCTCGGAGTCGGCAGGGGGCGAGACATCCACGGGGGCGCCGTGGTCCGAGTACGTGATGGTCGAGTCGGAGTTGCCCGCGGTGACGACCTTGGTGATCCGCCACTGTGCGTCGACGGTCTGGCGGATGGTGGCGGCCTGGACCTCGGCTGCTGCCTCGGTCGGCAGCTCGGCGCCGACCATCGCCTCGGTCGCCTTCCGGAGCTGGTCCGCGGTCAGCGTGGTCTCGTAGGTGGTCTGGTCACCCTCGACCTCGACGACGGTCGCGTCGACGTCGTCGAGGGTGCTGAGGAACTCGGCCGGGTTGGCGGCCCGCTCGAGGATCCCCAGCAGCGGCGCCATCATCTGGCTCATCATGTCCTCCCCCTCCGGGTCGATCTTGATGAACCTCTTGCCGCCCGTCATCTCCGTGAAGCTGTCGCCGCCGAGGTAGAGCACGTCGTCGGCGTAGATCATCTCCAGCGACTCGCCACCGCTCGTCCCGCTCAGCTCGTAGGCCAGCCCGTCGGTGGTGGACATCTCGCCCTGGAGGTCGCTGCCTTCTCCGGTTGATCTCATCGTGACGGTGCCGGCCTTCTTCATCGCCGCTGCGGTGCGCTCTCCCAGCTCCTTCGCCGACAGGCTGTCGCCGATCGTCGCGACGGACTGCGCCGACTCGCCCGCAGCGCTGGAGGACCCGGCTGCAGTCGATGCGCTGCCCTCGGAACTGCACCCGGTGAGAGCGAGTGCGCCGACGGCGACGAGCGAGACGATGGTGCGCTTCATGCGGGACCCCCTGGAGATGGCGCGGCTGTCGCTCCCGAGGCTAGTGGGTCGGGACAGGCGAAGGGGGATCGGTCCGCGGACCGATCCCCCTTCGGGACCTTCGTCGCACTTAAGGGCAATGCCCTCGAGTGCTTCGGACACGCCTGGGCTCAGGCCTCGGCGACCTCGTCGACGGCGACCGGGGCGGACTCCTCCATGAGGTCCTTGGTCCGGGTGAAGTCCAGCGGGATGCCCGGGCCCATGGTGGTGCTCATGACGGCCTTGGTGATGTAGCGGCCCTTGCTCGCGGACGGCTTGAGCCGGTTGATCTCCTCGAGCGCGGCCGCGTAGTTCTCCACCAGCGCCTTCTCGTCGAAGGACGCCTTGCCGATGATGAAGTGGAGGTTGGCGTGCTTGTCGTTGCGGAACTCGATCTTGCCGCCCTTGATGTCCGAGACCGCCTTGGCGGTGTCCATCGTGACCGTGCCGGTCTTGGGGTTCGGCATGAGGCCGCGCGGCCCGAGGACCTTGCCCAGGCGGCCGACCTTGCCCATGAGGTCCGGGGTGGCGACGACGGCGTCGAAGTCCATCCAGCCGCCCTGGACCTTCTCGAGCATGTCGTCGGTGCCGACGTAGTCCGCACCGGCCTCCTTGGCCGCCTCGGCCTTGTCGCCGCCGGCGAAGACGAGGACTCGCGCGGTCTTGCCGGTGCCGTGCGGCAGGTTCACCGTGCCGCGGACCATCTGGTCGGCCTTGCGCGGGTCGATGCCGAGACGGAAGACGACCTCGACGGTCTCGTCGTACTTGGCCTTGGCGCTCTCCTTGGCCAGGCGCACCGCCTCGAGCGGCGCGTAGAGGCTGTCGCGGTCGATCTTCTCGGCCGAGGCCTGGTAGGTCTTGCTGCGCTTCATGTGCTTCTCCTGATCTGGTGGTGAAGTCGTGGTGCGGGCCAGCGCTGGCCCTCCCACGGGGTGGTGGCTTCGAGGCTCGGGCCGCGGGCGGCCCTAGCGCCTCAACCGACGCGCCGACCTCAGAGGTCGGTGGTGATGCCCATCTGACGAGCGGTGCCGGCGATGATCTTCATCGCGGCATCGATGTCGTTGGCGTTGAGGTCGGGCATCTTGGTCTCGGCGATCTCGCGGACCTGGTCCTTGCTCAGCGAGGCGACCTTGGTCTTGTGCGGCTCACCGGACCCCTTCTGGACGCCGGCGGCCTTCTTGATCAGCTCCGCAGCCGGCGGGGTCTTCGTGATGAAGGTGAAGGACCGGTCTTCGTAGACCGTGATCTCGACCGGGACGACGTTGCCGCGCTGGTCCGCCGTGGCGTCGTTGTACGCCTTGACGAACTCCATGATGTTGACCCCGTGCTGACCGAGCGCGGGACCGACGGGCGGGGCGGGGGTGGCCTGACCGGCCTGGATCTGCAGCTTGATGAAGCCAGAGACCTTCTTCTTGGGAGGCATGTGAGTGCCAGCTCCTTCGTGTGTCGTGGGCCGACGCCATGGGCGATGACCCGGTTGCATGTGCAGCGCCCGAGGCTTCGGGCTGCCGCCCTAACCTCAGATCTTCGCGACCTGGCTGTAGGACAGCTCGACCGGGGTCTCCCGGCCGAAGATGGAGACGAACACCTTGAGCTTCTGGGTGTCCGGGTGGACCTCGGAGATCGTCGCGGGCATGGTCTCGAAGGGGCCCTCGGTGACCGTGACGGACTCGCCGACCTCGAACTCCACGTCGACGACCGTGCTCGGCGCAGCGCCGGCAGAGCCGGACGCGGCCGCAGCAGGCGCGGCAGCAGCCTGCTTCTCCAGGTCCGCGGGCTTGAGCATGGTGTAGACCTCGTCGAGCGTCAGCGGGACCGGGTCGTGCGCGCTGCCGACGAAGCCGGTGACACCCGGGGTGTGTCGCACGGCGCCCCACGACTCGTCGGTGAGGTCCATCCGGACGAGAACGTAACCGGGCATCCGCGGCTGCTTGCGGGTCTTCTTCTGACCGCTCTTGATCTCGGTGACCTCGTCGATCGTGACGGCCACCTCGAAGATGTAGTCCTCCATGTTGAGGTTCGCGATGCGGGTCTCGAGGTTGTGCTTCACCCTGTTCTCGTAGCCGGCGTAGCTGTGGATGACGTACCAGTCGCCGTACTTGCTCGCGAGGTCGTCCTTGAACGCCTGGACCGGGTCCTCCTGCTGCTCGGGCAGCAGGTCGCCGTCCTCGTCCTCGCTCACCTGCTCGGAGGCGGGCTCGGCGTCACCGCTGGCCTGAGCGGGCTCGTCGCCAGCCTCGACATCAGCGGCGCTCTCGGTGCCCTCGCTGCTCTCGGCGGCCTCTGAGGTGTCCTCGCCCTCGGCGAGCGCACGCTCGGCGTCGGCCTCCTCGGCCGTCGGCAGGTCAGGGGTGGCCACACCGCTCTCGGCGGCCTCGGCCTGCGCCGGGGTCTGCTCCTCGTCGGCGAAGGGGCTGGTCGGCTGGTCGGACATGACCTGTAACTACCTCACCTGATTGACAAGCGGCACCGGCCGGCGCCGCGGACTGACTAACGGATCGGGACCGACGGCCTCAGCCGCCGAACACCCAGAGGACGAGCCTGGTGAAGACGAAGTCGAGCCCGGCCACGATGAGCATCATCACCGTGACGAACACGATGACCACCGCGGTGTAGTTCAGCAGCTCCGATCGGGTCGGCCGCACCACCTTGCGAAGCTCGTCGAGCACCTGCGTGATGAACAGTCCGATCGACCCGAAGAACCGGGAGACCGGGTTGCCGCCCTGAGGCTGCTGCCGGCGAGCCCTCGGCGGCTGGGTGCCGAGCTCGGTCACGTCGCCCTCTTCTCTCGTCGTCCAGTCATGCATCTCGTCCGGTCGTGCATCACGTGCGCCGCGACAACGGATGTCGCGTCACCGCAGGGCAGGAGGGACTCGAACCCCCAACCGCCGGTTTTGGAGACCGGTGCTCTACCAATTGAGCCACTGCCCTACGGGCGCCGGGTTGGGCCGACGCCCGTGGCTGACCTCCCTTCGCCCGTCGCCGTGCGCGGGCACGCCGGAGGGTCTGGTCGAAGTCAACCGAGGAACCACCATACGCCAGGTCCGGCCGGGCGTGCGAACCCGGCCGCGGGTGCAAGACTGACCGGGTGAGCGAGCACCACACCCACGCCCCCCTGGCCGACCTGACCGACGAGGCCCTTGCGGGGCTGCTGGCCGACCAGCGAGCGGCCTACGAGGAAGTGGCGGTCCGCGGGCTCTCGCTCGATGTGACCCGCGGCAAGCCGAGCACCGCCCAGCTCGACCTCTCCGATGCGCTGCTCACTCTGCCGACCAGCACCCGCGATCGCTCGGGGACCGACGTGCGCAACTACGGCGGCCTCCAGGGCCTGCCGGAGCTGCGGGAGATCTTCGCCGAGCTGCTCGGTGTCGACCTCGCCCAGCTCATCGCCGGCAACAACTCCTCGCTGACGATGATGCGCGACTGCCTGGTCGACCTGTTGCTCTTCGGCGGGGTCGACTCGCCCCGGCCGTGGAAGGACGAGGAGCGGGTCACCTTCGTGTGCCCGGTGCCCGGTTACGACCGCCACTTCGCCCTGCTCGAGGAGCTCGGGATCGACATGGTCACCGTCCCGATGACCGAGCACGGCCCGGACGTCGATGCGGTCCGAGCCCTCGTCGCGGACGACCCGAGCGTCAAGGGCATGTGGCTCGTCCCGACCTATGCGAACCCGACAGGGCGCACCACGAGCCAGGAGGTCGCGGCCGAGCTGACCGCGATGGTGACGGCGGCGCCGGACTTCAAGATCTTCTGGGACAACGCCTACGCGCTGCACCACCTCGCCGAGACCCAGACCAAGACCGCCGACGTGCTCAGCCTGGCCAGCGCGGCCGGCAACCCGCACCGCGCGATCCTCTTCGCCTCGACGAGCAAGATCACCTACGCCGGGGCCGGCGTGGCCTTCCTCGCCTCCTCCCAGGAGCAGGTCGCCTGGTACCTCGCCCACCTCGGCAAGGGGTCGATCGGGCCGGACAAGGTCAACCACCTGCGGCACGCGGAGTTCTTCGGCGACGCCGACGGGGTCCGCGCGCACATGCGCGCCCACGCCGAGATCATCGCGCCGAAGTTCGCGGCCGTCGACGAGGTGCTCTCGCGCCGGCTGGGCGGGCAGGAGATCGCGACGTGGAACACACCCGAGGGCGGCTACTTCGTCAACCTCGACATCGTGCCGGGGACGGCCAGCCGGGTCGTCGCCCTGGCCAAGGAGGTCGGGCTCGCGCTGACCCCGGCCGGCGCGTCCTTCCCCTACGGCGAGGACCCGAGGGACGAGAACATCCGGCTGGCGCCGACCATGCCGCCGCTGGAGGAGGTGCGCGAGGCGATGGACGTCGTCGCGACGTGCGTCCTCCTCGCAACCGCCGAGAAGCTCACCGAGGAAAGGGCAACGAGATGAGCGAACGAGGAGACGCCAACCTGTCCCGCGGGATCGTCGACCCCGGGCAGCTGCAGCCAGAAGACACCCTCGACGGGGAGCTGGGCAGCGACGTGCTGGACACCGGCTACACCGCGGACGACCGCCCTCGCGGCGACGAGGGGTGGGGCCGGGTCGAGCCTGACCATCACGACAGCATCGAGGACCGGATCGCCCAGGAGGAGGCAGACCCCGCCTCGGCCTACGGTGCACCGGACAACGAGTCGGGGATGGACCGGGAGCGGATCGGCGGGGACGACCCCGACGCGATCGACGCCGACGACGACTGGCTCGGCGACGGCGAGGTCGGCGACGAGCGCGCCGGGCGGCTCGTCGCGCCGGACCAGGGCGACGGCAACGACACCGAGGACGAGGCCTGGGGTCGCGACGTCGGCGTCGACGGCGGTGCGGCCTCCGCCGAGGAGGCGTCGATGCACGTGATCGGCGAGCGCGACGAGGACGAGCGCGGCGAGGAAGAGCGCTGAGCCGCGACCTCTCGCGCCTGCCGAAGGCGCACCTGCACCTGCACTTCACCGGGTCGATGCGGGTGTCGACCGTCCGTGAGATGGCCTCCGCGCACGGCATGCGGCTGCCGCACGCGCTCGGCGTCGAGCACTACCCGCCCCAGCTCTCGGGGGTGGACGAGCGCGGCTGGTTCCGCTTCCAGCGTCTCTACGACGCCGCGCGCCACTGCGTTCGCGGCGAGGACGACATGCGCCGGATCGTCCGCGAGGCGGCGCAGGACGACGGTGCGGAGGGCTCCCGCTGGCTGGAGATCCAGGTCGACCCGACCTCCTACGCCCCCTTCGTCGGGGGGATCACCCCGGCCCTGGAGATCGTGCTCGACGAGGCCCGGTCGGTCTCGTCGACCGCGAGGCGCACCGGCGCGGCCCAGGTGGCGGTCGTCGTCGCGGCCAGCCGCGTCCGCCACCCCCTGGAGGCGCGCACGCTGGCTCGGCTCGCCGCCCAGCACGCGGGGGACGGTCCGGGGACCGTCGTGGGCTTCGGTCTGTCCAACGACGAGCGAAGGGGGGTGACGAGCGACTTCGCGAAGGCGTTCCAGATCGCCGAGCGGGCCGGTCTTGCGCTCGTCCCCCACGGCGGTGAGCTCCTCGGCGCCGACGCCGTGACGGAGACGCTGGATGCGCTCCACCCGGACCGGCTCGGTCACGGGGTACGCGCGGTCGAGGACCCCCGAGTGCTCCAGCGGGTCGTCGAGGAGGGGATCGGCCTCGAGGTCTGTCCCGGCTCCAACGTCTCCCTCGGGGTCTACCCGGAGGAGTCCGCGGTCCCCCTTCGCCGCCTCGTCGACGCCGGCGCCCGGGTCGCGCTGGGTGCCGACGACCCGCTGCTCTTCGGCACGCGGCTTCTTGCCCAGTACGAGATCGCTCGCGAGCTCGGGTTCTCTGACGCGGAGCTTGCCGACCTGGCCCGTGCGTCGGTGCGGATCAGCCGGGCTCCGACGCACACCCGGGCAGAGATGCTGGCGGGTATCGACGACTGGCTGGACTCCCCCTCGCTGCCCTGACCCCAGGAGCGTCCGTGCGGCCCGCCGGCCCGCCTGCTCTCAGAGCTCGTGGCCGACGAAGACCGGCTCGTTGACCAGGGTCACTCCGAAGGCGGCGCGCACCCCGTCGCGGACCTCGCGGGCGAGGGCGGCGATGTCCTCGGAGGTCGCCGAGCCTCGGTTGGTGACCGCGAGGGTGTGCTTGGTCGACAGCGCGGCAGGACCGGGCATGCCGTACCCCTTGCCGAAGCCGGCTCGGTCGATCAGCCACGCGGCACTGGTCTTGACCGACCCTTGCGGACCGTCGAACCGAGGCGGGACCGGGGCGTCCGGCCCGAGCCGCTCCCCTACCCGCTCGACCACGGTGTCGTACTCCGCCGGGCTGAGGATCGGGTTGGTGAAGAACGAGCCGCAGCTCCACGTGTCGTGGTCACGCTCGTCCAGGACCATTCCGCGCGCGCGGCGCTGGGCCAGGACCGCCTCGCGGGCGGCGGCCAGTGGGACGCGCTCACCGAGCTCTACCCCGAGCTGGCGCGCGAGGTCGGCGTAGGCCACCGGAGCCGACTCGTCGGCGACGACAAGGGTGAACGTCACCTCGAGGACGACATAGCGACTCGTCCCCTTGAACCGCGAGTGGCGGTAGGTGAAGTCGCAGTCCTCGCCGCGGAAGGTGACGATCTCCCCCTTCGCCCGGTCGAAGACTCGCACCGAGGAGATGGTCTGGGCGACCTCCTGGCCGTAGGCGCCGACGTTCTGCACGGGCGTGGCGCCGGTCAGACCCGGGATGCCGCTCAGTGCCTCGATGCCGGACCAGCCGCGCTCTACCGCCAGGGCGACGAGCTCGTCCCACGGCTCTCCTGCGGCGACGGTGACCTCGACCGTGTCACCGCGCTCGGCGGTGACGGTGACGCCTCGGCTGGCGATGCGCAGCACGACGCCGGGGAATCCGTCGTCGCTGACGACGAGGTTCGAGCCGCCCGACAGGACGAGCAGGTCGTGGCCGGCGGTGTCGACCTCGGCGACGGCAGCGGCGATCTCATCGGCCGAGGTGGCCGTCACCATCGCGTCGGCCGGGCCGCCGACACGCATGGTGGTCAGCGGCGCAATCGCCGCGCCCTCCTCGCTGCGCATCAGTCGAGCTGGACCCGGGCGGTGCACCGACCCAGGACCTTCTGCCCGGCGGAGCTGGCGGTCAGCTCGACGACGGACTGGCGGGTGTCGGGGTCGACCGAGGTGACGACCGCGGTGACCTCGACGTCGGCGCCGCCGTCGTGGGGGACGACGACCGGCCGGGTGAAGCGGGTGCGGTACTCCAGGACCCTCGCCGGGTCACCGACCCAGTCGGTGACGGCCTCGATGGCCGCACCCATGGTCCACATGCCGTGCGCGATGACGTCGGGGAGTCCGACGGCGCGGGCGGTCTGCTCGTCCCAGTGGATGACGTTGCGGTCGCCGGACGCCCCCGCATAGTGGACGAGGGTGGCGCGGTCGACGTGGAGGGTCCGGGCTGTCAGCTCCTCCCCGACGGTGACCTCGGTGTGGCTCTTGACCCTCATGCCTGCTCCTCACCGCGGATGACGATGGTCGAGTGCGATGTCGCGACCGGCTGATCGTCGGGGTCGAGGAGGTCGGTGCGCATCGTCACCATGGTGTGCCCTCCACCGGATCGCACCGAGTCGATGGTGAGCACGCCGCGCAGCTCGTCGCCGGCGACGATCGGGCGGTGGTGGACGAAGCGTTGCTCACCGTGCACGACCCGCGAGTAGTCGACGCCGGCATCGGGGTCCGCGACGAACTGGGCGTCCGAGCGCTGAGCGGGGATGATCGCGAAGGTCGGCGGGGCCACGAGGTCGCGGTACCCCGCGTCCTGCGCGGCGGCCAGGTCGCGGTGCAGCGGCGAGCCGGCGCCCACCGCAGCGGCGAAGTCGCGCACCGCCTCCCGTCCGACGTGGAAGGGCTCGGTCGGCGGGTAGGTGCGTCCGACGAAGGACTCGTTGACGGCCATGGGCGCCAGCCTATGGGACGCCCACGCAGACGACGGCGCCGCCGTGACCGTGATGGTCGCGGCGGCGCCGTCGGTGCCGACTGGTGGGTCAGCGGGTCTCGCGGTGCGTGGTGTGCTTGCGGCAGCGCGGGCAGAACTTCGCCATCTCCAACCGGTCAGGGTTGTTACGACGGTTCTTCTTGGTGATGTAGTTGCGCTCCTTGCACTCGGTGCACGCCATCGTGATCTTCGGACGGACATCAGCGCTCTTGGTTGCCACGGGTCGAACCTGCTCTCGAAAGGATGGCGGTCATTGGTCGGGGTGTGCTGCCGGCTCCACGGGCGCGGGATCACGGCTGCAGCGTCGGCACAACAGGATAGGGCACCCCCCGTGGGGCGGCGAAATCCGATCGCGGCTCACCGCCCCGGAGGTGGTGCTCGTAGCGGGAGCGGGACTCGATCCCGCGACCTCACGATTATGAGTCGTGCGCTCTAACCAGCTGAGCTACCCCGCCGTGGGGCTCGGCACAGGCTGATCGCCTGGCCGGACCTGAGCCCCCTGTCGGAATCGAACCGACGACCTTTTCCTTACCATGGAAACGCTCTGCCGACTGAGCTAAGGGGGCGTGCCTCACCGGTGCGAGGCGCCTGGGAGAGATTACACGCCCGCCCGGCTCGGGCGAAAATCGGGGCTCGCTGGCGACCGATCACCGGTAGCACGACGAGACATGACCGCCTCCGCGCGCTACGGCTCTGCCCCAGAATGCGGGGCAGAGCCGTAGCGTCAGATCGAGCGGGATGCGTCTGGCCGGGAGCCAGGTAGCGATGAACTCAGCGCTTCGCTCAGCCTTCCTCGGCCGCGACGAGCGGCTCCATCGCCGACCGCAGCAGCTCCGGGACGGGAACCGGGCGGCGGGAGACCCGGTCGACGAAGACGTGCACGAACTCCCCCTTCGCCACCGTCTCGCCGTCGCTGCCGCGGCGCATGAGGACCTCCCAGGTCACCGAGGTCCGGCCTAGCCGGCCGACCCGCAGACCGAGGACGAAGGGGTCGGGGTAGCTGATCTCGGCCAGGTACCGGCAGCGCGTCTCCGGGACGAGGTCGACGACGTCGCCGGTGGGGTCGAAACCGTGCTGCATGAGCCAGTCGTTGATCGCGGTGTCCATGATCGCGTAGTGGACGGCGTTGTTGACGTGGCCATAGATGTCGTTGTCGTTCCACCGGGTGGGCACCGTGACGGTGACCGGGTACCCGGGGGCGGGTGCGGATGAGTCAGGCACGGGTCCCATCCTGCCGCCACAACCCGGAGCAGCCACGCCGGTGGCTCCCGAGCAGATGGGTGTCGACGATGCCGATCGCCTCCATCAGCGCGTGCATCGTCGTCGGCCCGACGAAGACGAAGCCACGTCGCTTCAGCTCGCGAGCCAGGGCGGTCGACTCGGGCGAGACCGTCGGCACCTCGGCCGCGGTCCGTGGCAGGGGCGTGCGATCGGGCTGGAACGACCAGACGAGGTCGGCCAGACCCCCGTCAGCGCGAAGGGAGAGCGTCGCCCCGGCGTTGCTGATCGTCGCCTCGACCTTGCGCCGGTTGCGCACGATCCGGGCATCGCCCATGAGGCGGGCCACGTCGCGCTCCCCGTACCCCGCGACCACCTCCGGGTCGAACCCGTCGAACGCCTCACGGAAGGCCGGGCGCTTGCGCAGGATCGTCGCCCAGGACAGCCCGGACTGGAAGGCCTCCAGGCTGAGCCGCTCGAAGACCCCGCGCTCGTCACGGACCGGCACTCCCCACTCGCGGTCGTAGTACTCGCGCAGCAGCGGGTCGACGCTCGCCCAGGCAGGACGGGTCAGCCCGTCCTCTCCGGTCACGACGTCGCTCATGAGCTCATCGTGGCAGGTCCCACCGACAACCCCTTGGCACGCCGAGGGCCTCGACCTGATGCGGTCGAGGCCCTCGTGCCCTTCGGTGGCAGGTCCAGGATTCGAACCTGGGTAGGGATAACCCGACGGATTTACAGTCCGTTTCCATTGGCCGCTCGGACAACCTGCCGTGTGCGCATGTGAGGATAGCAAGGCCGGGCGCGCCCGATGAAATCAGGCGGCTCACCCCCTTCGTCCCCGATCACCAGGAGCACCAGCCATGGCCGACAGCAGCTTCGACATCGTGAGCAAGGTCGACAAGCAGGAGGTCGACAACGCCCTGAACCAGGCGGCCAAGGAGATCTCGCAGCGCTACGACTTCAAGGGCGTGGGCGCTTCGATCGAGTGGTCCGGGGAGTCGGTCGTGCTCAAGGCCAACACCGCCGAGCGGGTGCTCGCGGCGCTCGACGTCTTCGAGACCAAGCTGGTCAAGCGCGGCGTGTCGCTGAAGAACATCGACTTCGGCGAGAAGGAGCCCAAGCCCTCCGGCAAGGAGTACGTCCTCGGCGGCCCGCTCAAGGAGGGCATCGACCAGGACAACGCGAAGAAGATCTCCAAGATCATCCGCGACGAGGGGCCGAAGGGGGTCAAGGCCCAGATCCAGGGCGACGAGCTGCGGGTCACGAGCAAGTCCCGCGACGACCTCCAGGAGGTCCAGCGTCTGCTCAAGAGCAAGGACCTCGACGTCGCGCTGCAGTTCACCAACTACCGCTGAGCCAGAGCACAGGACGGTGGGGGCGCGGAGGCGCTAACGTCTCGTCATGGCACAGATCCTGCTCTTCCACTCCGCACTCGGCGTACGCGCCGGGATCGTCGCGCTCGAGGACGCGCTGACCCAGGCCGGGCACGATGTCACGGTCGTCGACCAGTACGAGGGGCGCACCTACGACTCCTACGACGAGGCGATGGCGCACGTCGACCGGGTGGGGATGGCCGCCCTCATGCACGGCGCGCTGGGGCACGCGACCGACGTGCCGGGGAGATTCGTCGCGGTCGGCTTCTCCAACGGCGCCGGCATGGCTCAGTACGTCGCGGCGAAGCGTCCGCAGGACGCCCGGGGTGTGGTGATGATCGGGGGCGGGGTGCCGATGCGTCACCTCGACCTGCCGTGGCCGAAGGGGGTGCCCGGCCAGATCCATGTCACCGAGGGTGACCCGTGGTCAGAGGCAGAGGAGCGCGACGAGGTCGTCGCGGACGCCGCTCAGGCCGGCGCCGAGGTCGAGATCTTCGTCTACCCCGGCGACGGCCACCTCTTCAACGACGAGCAAATGCCCGACGAGTACCAGCCGGACGAGGCCGAGCTGCTCCACGAGAGAGTCGTCGAGTTCGTCTCGCGGCTCGAGTAGCCCTCGTCCAGCCCCAGCCCCCGCGACACTTCTGCCCTCGTGTCACGAATCGCGGGGCAAAACCGCGACACGCCCGCCACTATTGCCCCGAGGGCAAGAATGGCGGGCGTCGTTGCGAGCGCTGCGGATGGGCTCGTCAGCCGCGGTCGAGGATCGCGTGGGCGTGCGCGACGAGGGCGTCGACGGCTTCGGGCAAGTGGTGACCCGTCTCGGAGAGGTTGCGCTCGTCGTCGCTCTGGCGACGGCGCACCCCTTCGAGGATGATCGCCAGCTTCCACACCCCGAGCGCGTGCCAGAAGGGCACCGCCGAGACGTCCCTGCCGGTCTGCTCCGCATAGTGCGCGACGAGCTCGTCGGCGCCGGCGAAGCCGGGCACGGTCGTCACCGAGAAGACGGCGCCCTGGGGGTCATCCGGCCCCGGCCAGTAGGCGAGCAGGGTGCCGATGTCGGCGATCGGGTCGCCGAGGGTGCACAGCTCCCAGTCGAGCATCGCCCGGGCCCCGCCGCTGTCCGGGTCGAGGATGAGGTTGCGCAGGTGACCGTCGCCGTGGACGAGGGTGATCTCGCTCGAGCCCGGGTCGGCCGCGACGAGCCGGTCGGTGAGGTCCTCGATCTCGGGGAGCTCGCGCATCTTGGACTGGTCCCACTGGCCCTTCCACCGCCGGAGCTGTCGCGCGCCGTACGGCTTGTGGCTGGCGAGGTCGGCCAGGCCGGTGCGCTCGAGGTCGACCGCGTGGATCTTGGCCAGGGTCTCCACGAGCGCCAGGCCGGCGGCGTGGCGCTGCTGCTGGCTGAGCGCTTCGGCGTCGGCCCGTCCGTCGAGGACGATGCCGTCGACGTGCTCGACCACCATGACCGGCACGTCGCTGACGGCCGCGTCCTCGCACAGACCGTAGACCGCCGGGGTCGGCACGTCGGTGCCCTGGAGCGCGGAGAGGATCCGGTGCTCCCGGGCGACGTCGTGGGCCGAGGCGAGGGTCTTGCCCAGCGGTGGGCGCCGCAACACCCACCGCTGGCCACCGGCGTCCGTGGCGAGGAAGGTGAGGTTGGACTGACCCAGCCCGATCCGCTCGAAGCTGATCGGACCATCCGCGCCGATGCCCAGGCCCTCGAGCCAGGCGGTCATCGCCGGGACGTCGAGACCCTCCACGGCCGCCGGGCTCATCCCTTCGCCCTCGTCTGGGCAGCGCGACGCTTGATCTCCTGACGGGCGATGATCATCTTGTGCACCTCGTCCGGGCCGTCGGCCAACCGCAGGGTGCGCAGGCCGGCGTACATCCGGGCGAGCGGGAAGTCATCGCTCACGCCGCCCCCGCCGTGCACCTGGATCGCGCGGTCGACGACCTTGAGCGCGACGTTCGGGGCGACCACCTTGATCGCCGCGATCTCGGTGCGGGCCTCCTTGTTGCCGACGGTGTCCATCATGTGCGCGGCCTTGAGCGTGAGCAGGCGCGCCATCTCCAGCTCCATGCGCGACTCGGCGATCCAGTCCTGGACGTTGGAGCGGGAGGCGATCGGCGCACCGAAGGTCTCGCGGCTCTGGGCGCGATCGATCATGAGGTCCAGCGCCCGCTCGGCCATGCCGATGGAGCGCATGCAGTGGTGGATCCGACCCGGCCCGAGCCGCGCCTGGCTGATCATGAAGCCGTCGCCCTCGCCGGAGAGCACGGCGTCGGCGGGGACCCGCACATCGGTGAAGGTGACCTCGGCGTGCCCCTCCCGGTCCTGGTAGCCGAAGACCGGCAGGCCGCGGACGATCTCGATCCCGGGGGTGTCCAGGGGCACGACCATCATCGACTGCTGACGGTGCTTGTCTGCCTGCGGGTCGGTCTTGCCCATGACGATGAGCACCTTGCAGTTCTGGTGCAGGGCGTTCGACGTCCACCACTTGCGGCCGTTGATGACGTACTCGTCGCCGTCACGGACCATCGAGGTCTCGATGTTCGTCGCGTCCGAGCTGGCCACGGCCGGCTCGGTCATGGCGAAGGCCGAGCGGATCTCCCCCGCCAGCAGGGGCCGCAGCCACTTCTCCTGGTGCTCCTCGCTGCCGAAGAGGGTGAGCACCTCCATGTTGCCGGTGTCCGGGGCGTTGCAGTTCATCGACTCGGGCGCCAGCTCGATGCTGCGCCCCATGATCTCGGCCAGGTAGGCGTAGTCGAGGTTGCTCAGCCCCGGACCCCACTCCGGGTAGGGGTGGAAGAGGTTCCACAGCCCCCGCTCCTTGGCCTCGGCCTTGAGGTCCTCGAGGATCTGCGGGTGGTGGTTCGGGCTGTCGGCCGCCGCCATCTGCTCGTGGTAGACCGACTCGGCCGGGTAGACGTGCTCGTCCATGAAGGCGAGCACCTTCTCCCGGTACTCGGCGCCACGCTCACTCAGTCCCAGCATCGTCTTCTCTTCTCGTCTCGTGGGGTTCGTCGGTGTCGAAGGGGGAGGATCAGAAGATCTCGAAGAGGCCGGCCGCGCCCATGCCGCCGCCGACGCACATGGTCACGACGCCGAGCTTGGCGCCGCGCTTCTTGCCCGAGAGCAGGATGTGCCCGGCCATCCGCGCACCACTCATGCCGTAGGGGTGCCCGACCGAGATCGCGCCGCCGTCGACGTTGAACTTCTCCGGGTCGATGCCCAGGCGGTCGCGGCAGTACAGCGCCTGCACGGCGAAGGCCTCGTTGAGCTCCCAGAGGTCGATGTCGTCGACGCTGAGACCGTGCCGCTCGAGCAGCTTCGGCACCGCGAAGACCGGCCCGATGCCCATCTCGTCCGGCTCCGTCCCGGCGACCGCCATCCCGCGGAAGGCGCCGAGCGGGGTCAGCCCGAGACGCTGAGCCTCCTCGGCCTCCATGACGACGAGCGCCGAGGCGCCGTCGGAGAGCTGCGAGGCGTTGCCCGCGGTGATCGACGCCTCGTGCTCGACCTTGCCGCTCAGGACAGCCGGCAGCCCGGAGAGGCTCTCCAGGGTGGTGCTCGGGCGGTTGCCCTCGTCCTGGGTGAGGGTCACCTCGCGCTCGCTGACCTCGCCGGTCTCCTTGTCCTTGACCAGCGCCACCGAGGGCAGCGGGACGATCTCGTCGTCGAAGGCGCCGGCCTCCTGGGCGGCAGCGGTGCGCTGCTGCGAGGAGAGGGCGTACTCGTCCTGGGCCTGGCGGCTCACGCCGTAGCGCTGCGCGACGACCTCGGCGGTCTCGAGCATCGACATGTAGGTCGCCGGGACGTGCTCGACCAGCCACGGGTCCATCGCCCGGTAGGTGTTCATGTGCTCGTTCTGCACGAGCGAGATCGACTCAACGCCACCGCCGACGACGACGTCCATGCCGTCGAAGACGACCTCGTGGGTCGCCGCGGCGACCGCCATGAGACCACTGGCGCACTGGCGGTCGACCGACATCCCGGACACGCTCACCGGCAGTCCCGCGCGCAGCGCCGCCTGCCGCCCGATGTTCGAGGCGGTCGAGCCCTGCTGCAGGGCCGCGCCGACGACGACGTCCTCGACCCGCTCGGGGTCGACCCCGGAGCGCTCGACGGCGTGCTTGACGGCGTGCCCGACGAGCTCCTGTGCCTGGGTGTTGTTGAAGGCGCCCCGGTAGGCCTTGCCGATCGGGGTGCGGGCGGTGGAGACGATGACTGCCTGTCGCATCTGCTGGGTGCTCCTTGCTGGTGGGTGTGGCTGGCGGGAGGGTCGAAGGGGGGTGAACTCAGGTGCCGAGGGAGGCGGCGAAGCGCTGCATGCCGCGGATCCACCGGTCGATGTCGTCGACCTTGCGGCGCTGGTAGTCCGCGACGGCCGGGTGCGGGAGGACGAGGAAGCGGCGCTCGGCTACGGCGTCGAGGGTGACCCGGGCGACGACGGACGGCTCGAGGATCTCACCGGCCGAGGCGACCGCCGCGGTGGCGACCGCACCGCCACCGGCCGCGTTCATCCCTTCGCGCAGCAGGCGGGTGTCGACGCCCTGCGGGCACAGGCAGCTCACGCCGACCCCCTGCGCGCCGTAGGTGACCGCGAGCCACTCGGAGAAGGCGACCGCCGCGTGCTTGGTCGCGGTGTACGTCGCCGAGCCGATCTGGGTGAGCAGGCCCGCCGCGGAGGCGGTGCTGACGAAGTAGCCCTCGCCCCGCTCGACCCACTCGGGTACCAGCGCACGGGCCGCGCGCACGTGCGCCATGAGGTTGAGGTCGATCGCGGTCGACCACAGCTCTTCGGGTGCGTCCAGCCCGAGGGACTCCCCCATGCCGGCGTTGGCGAAGTAGAGGTCGACCGGCCCGAAGGACTCGCGCGCCACGGTGATCATCGCGGCGATGCCGTCCTCGCTGGCGGCGTCGCCGGAGATCGCGGCGACGCGGTCCTCGTGGTCACGCGCGAGCTCGGTGGCCTGCTCCTCGAGCCGCTGCGCATCGACGTCGGAGACCACGACCCGTGCCCCTCGCCGGAGCAGCTCGGCGGCCAGGGCGGCACCGATCCCACCGGCGGCACCGGTGACGATCGCCACCCGTCCGGCGAAGGGGTCCGACGGCACTTCGGCTGCGCTCATCTGGTCACTCCGGTCTGTCTCGGCGGTCATGGCGTCACCAGCACCTTGCCGGTGACCGAGCGGGTCTCGAGGGAGGCGATCGCCTCGGCGGCCTGCTCGAGCGGGTAGGTCGCGCCGACGATCGGCGCGAGCGCGCCCGAGCGCAGGTGCGGGAGCATCGCCTCCCACTCGGTGGCGATGTGCCCCGGCCGCGGCATCGCGAAGGCGCCCCAGCCCACACCGACGACGGCGATGTTGTTGAGCAGCAGCCGGTTGACCTTGACCTCGGGGATGGACCCGGCGGTGAAGCCGATGACGAGGAGGCGCCCCTCGTCCCGCAGGGTGCGCAGCGAGTCGGTGAAGCGGTCGCCGCCCACCGGGTCGACGACGACGTCGATGCTGCGCCCGACGGCGTCCTTGAAGCCGTCCGCGAGGACCACCTCGTCCGCGCCCGCCTGGCGGGCTACCTCCCCCTTCGCCTCGGTGGAGACCACGGCGACCACCCGGCCGGCGCCGAAGGCCTTGGCCACCTGGATCGCCGCGGTTCCGACCCCGCCGGCCGCGCCGTGCACGAGGACGCTCTCGCCCGTCGCGAGGCGGCCGCGCTCGACGAGGGCGAAGTAGGCGGTGCAGTAGTTGAAGAGGAAGGACGCGCCCTGCTCGAAGCCGACCTCGTCGGGCAGCTCGAAGGTCACGCTCGGGTCGGCGACGGCCCGCTCGGCCAGCCCACCGAGCATGGTGAGCGCCGCGACGCGGGCGCCCGGCACGAGGCCGCTGCCCTCGGGGGCGGTCACGACCGTGCCGGCGACCTCGGCGCCTGGGACGAAGGGGAGGTCGGGCTTGACCTGGTACAGGCCCCGGGTCTGGAGCAGCTCGGGGAAGGCCACCCCGGCTGCGGCGACGTCGATGACGACCCCGCCGCCGGACCCGTCCGGCTCGGGGACCTCGGTGACCTCGACGGCGGTCGGGCCGTCCAGGGTGGTGATCTGTGCTGCGCGCATCGGGTGCTCCTCGAGGTGGTCGCGATCAGAGGGCGAGGACGAGCTTGCCGGTGTTGACGCCGTCGAAGAGCCCGCGCAGGGCCTCCGGGAAGGCGCGCACTCCCCCGTCGAGGACGGTCTCACGGGCGACGAGGCTGCCGTCGCGGATCATCGAGCCGATCGCGGCGATCGCCTCGGGGTAGCGGTCCTCGTAGTCGAAGACGACGAACCCCTCCATCCGGGCGCGGAAGACGAGTAGCGACATGTAGCGCTTGGGCCCGTCGGGCAGGCTCTGCGCGTTGTACCCGGAGATCGCGCCGCACAGGACGACGCGGGCGCCGCGGCGCAGGTTGGCCAGGGCGGCGTCGAGCAGCGGCCCGCCGACGTTGTCGAAGTAGATGTCGACCCCGTCGGGCGCGGCCTTGCGCACCTGGCGGGTGAGGTCGCCCTCCCGGTAGTCGATGGCCTCGTCGCAGCCGAGCTCACGCAGCCAGGCGACCTTGTCCGGGCCGCCGGCGACGCCGATCACCCGGCAGCCGCGCGCCTTCGCGATCTGGGCGACGACGCTGCCCACGGCACCCGCGGCGGCGGAGACCAGGACGGTCTCGCCGTCCTGGAGGGCGCCGACCTCGGTCAGGCCGAAGTAGGCGGTCATGCCGGGCATGCCGAGCGCGCCGAGCCAGGTCGGCTCGTCGGCGAGGTCGAGGTCGAGCGTGGTGAGCTCTTCGCCGGGCAGGGTCGCGTACTCGCGAGCGCCGACCGTCCCGGTCACCACGTCACCGACGGCGTGATCGGGGTGGGCCGAGGCGACGACGGTGCCGGTGCCTCCGGCGCGCATCACCTCGCCGATCTGGACCGGGGGGATGTAGGAGCGGACGTCGTTGAGCCAGCCGCGCATCGCGGGGTCGAGGGAGAGGTAGCGCACCTGGACCACGACCTCGCCGTCGGCGGGCTCGGCCACCTCGGTGCTCGTGATGTCCCAGACATCGTCGCTCGGCACCCCCTCGGGTCGACGGGCGAGCTGCACCTGCGTGGACGTCCAGGTCATCGATGACCCTCCTGCGGAAGATGGATGGCTGCTGACCGGCACCCTAGCCCTGACATGAATCCGGTTTCAACTGATACTTGAACCCGGATTCGACTATGGCTAGGTTCGAGACCGACGAGTGGCCCTGCCCGCCCGGCACCCCGGCGCCACTGACAGACGAAAGGACTTAGCTCCATGGACATGACCTCGCTCTTCTCGCTCACCGGACGCTCCGCGCTGGTCACCGGGGGCTCACGCGGGATCGGCAAGATGATCGCGACCGGCCTGCTCGCGCAGGGTGCACGGGTCTACATCTCCTCGCGCAAGGCCGACGTCTGCGACGCCGTCGCCGCCGAGCTCAGCGAGCTCGGACCGTGCGTGTCGCTGCCCGCGGACGTGTCCACGACCGAAGGGGTGCAGGGCCTCGTCGCCGCCTACCGCGAGCACGAGGAGGACCTGGGGATCCTCGTCAACAACGCCGGGGCGGCCTGGGGCGAGGACTTCGACACCTTCCCCGAAAAGGGCTGGGACAAGGTGATGGACCTCAACGTCAAGTCCCCCTTCTTCCTCACCCAGGCGTGCAAGCCACTGCTGCTGGCCGCCCACGAGCGCACCGGCGAGCTGTCCAAGGTGATCAACATCGCCTCCATCGACGGGCTCTCGGTCAACCCGCTCGAGACCTACTCCTACGCCGCGAGCAAGGCCGGGATGGTCCACCTCACCCGGCGGATGGCCACCCACTTCGCACCGCTCGGGGTCGGCGTGAGCGCGATCGCCCCGGGCGCCTTCGCCTCGGAGATGAACCAGGCCGCCAGGGACCAGGCCGACGAGGTCAGCCGGCATGTCCCGCTCGGCCGGATCGGGACCGACGAGGACATGGCCGGGGCCGCGGTCTTCCTCGCCTCCCGCGCCGGGGATTACGTCGTCGGCGACACCCTCGTCGTCGACGGCGGGGTCAACATCGCCCGCTGAGCACTCCCCCTTCGCCCATCCCTCTCCTCCCCCTCCCTTCGCACCTGCCAGGCAGGTACCCACCTAGCCCGGTACCTGCCTTGGTAGGTGCGAAGGGAGGGCGAAGGGGGTGAAGCGGCGCCTCAGGGCGCGGTGAGGCCGAGCGCGTTGGTCCAGAGTCGGGTCACCGTGCGTACGACCTGCTCGGTCGGGTAGTCCTCGGCGAGTGAGTAGGCGTCGGCGGCGACGTTCGAGACCATGCCCGAGAGCGCCATCGAGGCCAGCTGCGGGTCGACCTCGGGGTCGGCCAGACCGCGGCGCTGCAGGTCGGTGATCGCGCGAGCGTTCCGGGTGAAGAACGCCTCGGCCCGGGCCCGCCGCATCGCGCGGAAGCGCGGGTCGATCTCGGCGACCTGGATGAGCAGCCGGTTCAGCCGCGCGTTGCGGGCATAGGCCTCGAAGTACGCCTGGTTGCTCGCGGCGATGATCGCGACCGGGTCGTCCTGCGCCGCGATCCGGCCGGTGCCGGGGTTGAGCATGTCGTTCTGCGCCTCGTGGAGCACCGCGGCGAAGATCTCGTCCTTGCCCTCGAACCAGGTGTAGATGCTGCCGACCGAGCATCCCGCCTCGGCGGCGATGTCGACCAGGCGCGAGTCGAGGTAGCCGTCGCGCTCGAAGACGGTGCGCGCCGCGTGGATGAGGTTGTCGCGGGTGCGCTGCCCCCGCGTCGTGCGCGGCTGCACCCCGATCATCGTGGGGTCGACGAGATCTGGGGGCGCCCCCTTCGCCTGCTCCTGGGTGCTCACCCCCGGTCCCCGTCCGGTGTGCCGGCACCCGGGGAGAGCTCGAGCAGGGACTCCAGGGCGGCGACGGTCTCCGCGGGGCGACGGTGCAGCACCCCGGTGATCCCAAGGCGGGCCGCGCCGTCGAGGTTCTGCTGCAGGTCATCCACGAGGACGCACTGCGCCGGATCGACCCCGAGCCGCTCGCAGGCGATCTGGTAGATCCTGCGGGAGGGCTTGCGCACCCCCACCTCGGCGGAGATCACGCTGACATCGAAGAGGGCGTCGCGGTCGATCAGCCGGTAGCAGTCCTCGCCGAGGGAGTTCGACACGAGCGCGACCGGGACCTCCTCGCGCCGTAGCCGGTGGACCAGAGCCACCATCGACTCCTCCAGCCTGAGGGTCTCCCCGATCCGGCGGAGCAGTCCCTCCGGGGCGATGGCCCGTCCGGCGACCCCGCTCAGCGCCCGGCCCAGCGCCTCCTCGAAGCCGGCGTCACCCAGCTCGCCCTTCTCGTGGGCGGTGAGGGCTTGCTGCAGCGAGGTATCCCGCGCGAAGGCTTCGCCCACCGCCGTGGCATCCAGCCCCAGTCCTGCGCTGAGCTCCTCGAAGGCGTCGTGCAGCGAGGTGGTAAGCACGCCGCCGTAGTCGACGAGCACGGCCGTGACGCCCTTCGCCTGCCGGGCCGATCCGCTCATGGTTCACCTCTCCTCGTCGTGGACTCCCCCACCCTAGACTTGAACTCAGATTCAGGCCATGCTGCGAGCACCGCGTCGACCGTCGCGGCCACCACCTGCGCCACCACCTGCGAGGAGAGCGATCCGTGCCCGGACCTGCCAGCCGCGCCGCCGCGCGTGGGCCCGGGCTCGCGATCGTCCTCGCCGTGCTCTTCGGGATCAGCGGGATGGGCAGCGCGGCGGTCGCGGTCGCCGTCCCCGCGATCGGGTCAGATCTGCGCGTCCCGACGACGAGCGCCACGCTCGTCGTGAGCTGCTACGCCCTCTCCCTCGCGGTCTCCAGCGCCGTCTTCGGCTGGCTCGGCGACCGGTACGGCATCCGGCGCCCGATGATGATCGGCATCACCGGCATGGCCCTCGCTGCCCTCGGCGCCACCCTCGCCGACGACCTGGCGACCCTGGTCGCCCTTCGCGTCCTCCAGGGCATGGGCGCCGCCGCGATCCCCGCGCTCACCCTGACCGCCCTCCTCCTCTCCTACGAGGGGCGGGCGCAGCGGGCGGCCCTGGCGACCTACACCGGGGTCTTCGCCGCGGTCAACGCCGTGGGTCCCGTGATCGGCGCGACCCTCGTGGACCTGGCCGGCTGGCAGCCGGTCATCGCGCTCGCGATCGTCGCGCTCCCCCTCGTCGCCCTGGCCGCGCCAGCCCTCCCCGACGCCGGCGACACCTCGATCCGGCTCGACGCAGTCGGCACCGCGCTCGTCGTGGCGCTCGCCACCGGGGTCATCCTCGCCCTCCAGGCCGGCACCCTCGGGCTCACGACGGCCGCCGCCGGCGCGCTCGTCGCCGCCGGCTCCCTCCCCTTCGCCGTCCGGCACGTCCGCCGTACCCCCGACGGGCTCATGCCGCTGCAGCTCTTCACCTCCCCGCCCGCGCGGGCGAGCCTGCTCACCGCGATCGGGGTCCCGGCCGGGTGGTTCGCGCTGCTCATCGGCATCCCCGCGATCCTCGGTCAGGTCGGCTGGACCGGTGTGCAGATCGGTCTGCTGCTCCTGCCCGGCGGCGTGCTCGCGATCCTCTCCCCGCGCCTGACCACCCCGGTGCTCGACCGGCTCGGGCCGATGCTCACCCAGGCCCTGTCCAACACGCTGACCGTCCTCGCGCTCGGCGTCGGGGCCGCGGGGATCACCCTGCGTCACCCGGCCGTGCTCGTCGGGGCGGTCCTCGTCCTCACCTTCGCCTTCGGCCTGGGGCAGCCGGCGATGTCCCAGGTCGTCGGCGACTCGGTACCGCCGCACCGTCGCGGCTCGGCGATGGGTCTGCAGACCATCGTCTTCCTCGGCGGCGGCAGCGTCGGCGCGGCCACGATCGGTGGCATCGGCGCCATGGCCAGCCCCGTGGTCGCGCTCCTCGCCCTCGCGGCGGTCCCCGCCCTGGCCGCGGCACTCCAGCTACGTCTCGCCCATTCACCGTCCCTCGTTCACCGACACCCAACTCACCAGGAGCTGACATGAGCGCCGAACCCCACCTGCTGACCGAGACCGCAGACGGTGTCTGCACCCTCACCCTCAACCGACCGGACCGGCTCAACGCCCTCTCCGCCGAGATGCTCGAGAGCCTCGGCGCCGAGCTGGCCCGAGCCGAGGAGGACCCCGAGGTCCGATGCATCGTCCTCACCGGGGCCGGGCGCGCGTTCTGCGCCGGCGGGGACGTCCAGGCCTTCGCCGAGTCGGGGGGCGAAGGGGGTGGAGCCACCGAGGTCGACCCGCAAGCCGTGGCCGAGCAGCTGGCCCGGCAGGAGGCCACGGTCGCCGCGATGTGGCAGTCCAGCACCCCGGTCGTCGCGGCTCTGCCGGGGGCAGCGGCCGGCGCCGGCCTCGGCCTGGCGCTCGCGGCCGACCTGCGGGTTGCCTCGACGCAGGCGGTACTCACGACGGCCTTCGCGAAGGTCGGGCTCTCGGGTGACTTCGGCGTGCCGTGGCTGCTGCAGCGGCTCGTCGGGTCGGCCCGCGCGACCGAGCTGATGCTTCTCTCCCCGCGTCTGGACGCCCAGACCAGCCTGGAGCTGGGACTGGTCAACCGGGTCGTCGAGCCCGACGCCCTGGCGGCAGAGACGACGCGGCTGGCGCGCGAGCTCGCCGACGGGCCGGCTCTGGCTCAGCGTCACGCCAAGGCCAACGTGCGGGCGGCCGAGCTGAGCACGCTGACGGACTACATGGCCGGCGAGGTCGCCCGGCACAAGGAGTGCGGCATCTCCGCCGACCACGCCGAGGCGGCTCTGGCCTTCACGCAGAAGCGGCGGCCGGTCTTCGGCCGCTGACTCTGGCCCCCTTCGCCCGAAACTGCTGCATGCAGCACCTTGACGTCGGTGCAGCACCTGCATGTGCTGCACCGACAACGAAATGCTGCATGCCGCAGTTTCGCGGTCAGGCCTCGAGCTCCTCGCCGCGCCGCTCGGGCAGCAACGCGAAGGCCGCGACCGCAGCCAGGACGAAGGCCGCCGCGAAGATCGAGAAGACGAGCACCTCGCCGCTGCCGCGCTCAAGGAGGAAGGGCACCGAGAGCGGCGCAAGGATCGAGGCGATCCGACCGAAGCCGGCGGCCGCGCCCGCGCCGGTGCCACGCATGAGCGTGGGGTAGATCTCCGGAGTGATCGCGTAGAGCGCGCCCCAGGCCCCGAGGTTGAAGAAGGACAGGGAGCAGCCGGCGGCGATGATCGCGGTCTCGGAGTCGGCGAGGCCGAACAACCCGGCCGAGACCGCCGACCCGAGGAGGAAGAGGCCAAGGGTCACCCGTCGCCCGATCCGCTCGATGAGGTAGGCCGACAGCGCGTAGCCGGGCAGCTGCGCGAGGGTGATGATGAGGGTGTACTGGAAGGACTTCGTGATGTCGAAGCCCTGGGCCACAAGCAGCGACGGCAGCCAGATGAAGGCGCCGTAGTAGGCGAAGTTGACGCAGAACCACACCGCCCAGATGCCGAGGGTGCGCAGCCGGTACGCGCTCGACCACAGCTGCGCCGGCGACGCGGCCGGCGCCTCCTCGATGTCGCGGGTCGGCGCCGCCTCGACCCCAGCTTCGGTCTCGAAGTCGCGCACCACCTGCTCGGCCTCGTCGTCGCGTCCGGCGCGCTCGAGGTAGTGCACCGACTCGGGCAGACCGAGCCGGACGACCACCGCGTAGAGGGCGGGGACGAGGCCGAGCGCGAGCCCCCAGCGCCACCCGTTCTCGCCGTTCGGCACGATGAAGAAGCCGACGAGCGCGGCGAGGATCCACCCCAGCGCCCAGAACGACTCGAGCGCGACGACCATCCGCCCGCGGATCCGCGTCGGTGACAGCTCGCTCACCAGGGTCGATGCGACGGGCAGCTCGGCGCCGAGACCGAGCCCGACGAGGAAGCGGAGCACGAGGAAGAGCGCGAGGCCTCCGGCGAGCGCGGACGCACCCGTCGCCAGCCCGTAGATCACCAGGGTCGCGGCGAAGACCGTGCGCCGCCCGAACCGGTCGGACAGCCGCCCGCCGAGGGTTGCGCCGATCGCCATGCCGATGAAGCCGATCGTCACCACCCAGGACCGCTCGGCCGTGGTGAGGCTCCACTGCTCGGCGAGGACGACGAGCACGAAGGAGATGAGACCGACGTCCATCGCGTCCAGCGCCCACCCGCCGCCAGCGCCGAGCAGCAGCCGGGTGTGCTTGCGGGTGTAGGGCAGTCGCCCGAGCCGTTCGGGCCGGGTCATCGCCTCGGGGCGGGTCGTCTCGGGCGCAGGCGTGCTCATCGGTTCCCTTCGGTGGCGGGCGAAGGGGGGTCCCTCTCGCCGTCGTGGGCGGTGCGTGGCTGGCTCCGAGAGGGCAGTCTGCCGTACGACGCGCCGCCGTGGCGGCCGATCCGTCGTGGTGCGACCGTTCGTCTGAGGTTCCCCGGGGATCTGCGAAGGGGGCGGGGAGCCGTTCGTCTGAGGTTCCCCGGGGATCTGCGAACTACCGGTCGGCGGCTGACCCGCCGCGGGACTCCATCTCCAGCAGCGCCACCTTCGCCGAGTCGCCTCCGCGGTAGCGCCCGGGAGAGCCGTCCGCACGCACGACCCGGTGGCACGGCAGGAGCAGCGGCAGCGGGTTGGTCGCGCACGCCGTCCCGACCGCGCGGACCGCCCGGGGCCGCTCGACGATCGCGGCCAGCTCGCCGTACGAGGCGGTGCTGCCGTAGGGGATCCGGGGCAGGGCGGTCACGACCTCGCCGCGGAACCCACCGAGCAGGCTGAGGTCGAGGGCGATCTCGAAGCCGGAGCGTCGCCCCGCGAGGTACTCCTCGACCTGCTGGGCTGCCTTGTCCAGCCGGCCGGGGCTGCGCAGCACCTTCGGGCTGACCTCACGGGCGACCTCGGCGAGCACGCGCTCCTCGCCCTCGACGTCGGCGAAGCCGACCCGCACCAGCCCGCGCGGGGTCGCCGCGAGCACGAGGCGGCCGAGGGGGCTGTCGATCACCCGGTAGGCGACGTCGAGGTCGGCGCTGCGGGCGGCCCGCTCGACGAGTCGTCCGTGCAGCCGCGCCATCCGCTCGTCGTCGATCTGCGGGAGGTCGGCGGCCATCCCTTCGCTCATCGGATCTCCTTGGCTCGCAGGGTCTTCAGCCCGTCGGCGGCGGCGCGGCGCGCGGCTGCCTCGGTACCGCCGGTCAGGGTGGCGATCTGCGCATAGCTCAGACCGCCGAGGTATCGGTAGGTCACGACCTGGCGTTGCTTGGTCGGCAGGACCGCGACGTGCGCCCACACCCCTTCGTCCCCGGGTTCGGGTCCGGGCACGCCGACCTCGGGCTGCCGGTCGGTGGGCACGGCCCGGCGGGCGCGAGCGCGGAGCAGGTCCAGGCACTTGCGGCGGGCGACGACGGTGAGCCACGCCCGCGGGTCGAGGTCATCAGGCAGGTCGGGCCAGGCGCGCAGCGCCGCGAGGAAGGTCTCGCTCCACGCGTCCTCGGCCTCGTCGCTGCCGAGCATCGCCATGCACAGCGTGAGCACATGGCGGCCGTGCTCGGTGACGACGGACTCGAAGGGGGTGTCGGCCATGGTCTAGAAGAGCGCCCCTCGGTCGGCGGCGGGCGGCTCCTCGAGGTCGAGCAGGGCGCGCTTGCGCTCCAGGCCGCCGGCGTAGCCGGTGAGGCTGCCGTCGCTGCCGACGACCCGGTGGCACGGGACGATGATCGAGACCGGGTTGGCCCCGACCGCGCGGCCGACGGGCTGGGCGGCGGCGCCCAGCTGCCGGGCGATCTCGCCGTAGGTGGTCCGCTCGCCGTACCCCACCTCCTGCAGCACCGCCCACACCCGCTGCGCGAGTTCCCCTCCGCGCAGCCGCACCGGCAGATCGAAGTCCCGGCGCTTGCCTGCGAGGTACTCCTGCAGCTGGCGGCGGGTCGCCTCGGCGAGCGGCAGGGTGTCCTCCCGAGGGCCGAAGCTGACCGGGTCGGGCAGGGTCCAGTGACCGGGGAAGTACAGCCCGACGAGCGCCTCGTCCTCACCGTCGTCGTCGGCGACGACGACGGTGAGCTCGCCGAGGTCGGTCGCGATGAGGGCGTGCCGGGCGGTGCTCACGCCGGACGGACGGCGGGTCATGGACTCGATCATGCCTCTAGGACGCTGCCGGCGTCGGTTGTGTGAGATCGCTCGCGAGCCCCGGCGGTCAGGCGCCGTAGCGGGCGCGGCTCGCGACCACCTGCTCCAGCTCGGCCTGGGCGTCGACGACCGCGCGGCGGACGGCCATGTCCAGATCGTCTCGCGCCAGGCAGGCTCGGCTGAGCTCGAGCGTCTCGGGGGTGGCGAAGCGCGAGGGGTAGGCCATCGACGCCACCCGTCCGAGCGCGCTGTCGCCGAGATGCCCGGCCATCGCCGGGATGTCGGTGAAGTACCGCTCGATGTAGGGGCGGACCAGGTCGCGGTCCTCCGGGCCCCAGAAGCCGGCGGCGATGGCGACGAGCTCGTAGTTGCTGCGCTCGCGGTTGGTCGTCAGGTCCGCCCAGGCGGCGGCCTTGGCGTCGGCGGTGGGGATGGCCGCGGTGGCGGTGAGCGCGCCGAGGTTGCCGGTCATCGTCCGGTCGGCGCGCCGCGCCTGCTCGATCTCCTCGGCGCGCAGCGCCCCCTGGCGGGCCAGCTGGCCCAGGACGATCCACCGGAAGTCGTCGTCGCCGACGAGCGAAGGGGGGAGATCCTCCCCCTTCGCCCAGGGCCGCAGGCGGCCCTCGACATCGGTCGTGGTCCGGGCGACCAGGCGGGCGGCGTGCAGCTCCCGGCTGCCGCCGGGATCTGCCGCGCTGGCCTCGGCGAGGATCCGCTCGCCGAGGTCGGCCATCCGGGACCGGGCCGCGGCCTGCTCGTCCTCGGGCAGGTAGTTGCGGATCACCTTGCCGGTGAGGTGCATCCCGGCGCTGGCGAGGATCGAGTCGTTGCGCTCGCCCGGCAGGGCGCGCTCGCCGAGGTCGACGAGCAGGCGGGGGTCGACCAGGCCGAGGGCGAGCTGGTCGCGCAGGCCGACCCAGATCACCGCGCGGGCCTGCTCGTCCTCCAGGGAGGGCAGCTCCGTAAGCAGCGCGCCGAGGCTGCGCTCGTCGAGGAGCGAGGTGGCCCAGGTGAGGTCACCGGCGTTGGGCAGGACGAGGGGGGCGTCGAGGTCGATGCCGTGCAGGGTCGCGGTGTCCTCGCTGAGCGTCAGCGCGGTGCGCGAGGTCTCGCGGCCTCCGGAGTAGGTCGCGACGTCCAGCTGGTGGGGCCGGTCGGCCGGGTGATCCTCGGGGACCGCGCGGGTCAGGGTCGCGCTCTCTCGCTCGACCGAGAGGGCGTCCACCCCGGCGGTCTCGAGCCACGCGGTCGACCACGAGTCGAGGTCGGTCCCGGCGGCCCGCTCCATCGCGGCGAGGAAGTCCGCGAGCGAGGCGTTGCCGAAGGAGTGCCGGGTGAGGAAGTCGCGGATGCCGGCGAGGAAGGCCTCGTCCCCGAGGTACTCGATGAGCTGGCGGATGACGGCCGCACCCTTGGCGTAAGAGATCCCGTCGAAGTTGGCCAGCGCCGAGCGCGCGTCGGGCGCCGAGGACCCGGCCACCGGGTGGGTCGACGGCGAGCGCTCGGCGGCGTAGCCCCAGGACTTGCGCGCCATCGTCGAGTCCACCCAGGCGTCGGTGAAGTCGGTGGCGGCGACGAGGCAGCGGTGGGCCATGTACTCGGCGAAGGACTCGTTGAGCCACAGGTCGTCCCACCAGCGCAGCGTGACGAGGTCGCCGAACCACATGTGCGCCATCTCGTGGCTGATCGTGTTGGCCCGGGTGAGCCGCTCGCTGCGGCTCACCGCTCCGCGGAAGAGATAGCTGTCGCGCAGCACGACGCAGCCGGGGTTCTCCATCGCGCCGGCGTTGAACTCGGGGGCGAAGACCTGGTCGTAGTCGTCGAAGGGGTAGCGCACGCCGAAGATCGAGTGGAAGTAGTCGAAGCTGGCCTTGGTCACCTCCAGCATCTCGGGCGCGTGCGCCTCGAGCTCGGCGCGCAGCGACGCTCGACCGTAGAGGCCGAGGGAGATGCCGTCGTGCTCGTCACGGACCTGCGCGTACGGGCCGGCGCACACGGTGACGAAGTAGGTCGCCAGCGGCTTGGTCTCACGAAGCCGCCACACTGCCCCTTCGCCGCCCTCGGCTGCTCCGTTGCCGATGACGACCCAGTCGCTCGGCGCCGTGACCGTGACCCGGTACGGGGCCTTGAGGTCGGGCTGGTCGACGCAGGCGAAGACGCTGGGCGCGGCGTCGAGGAAGGTGTGCCCGTAGACGTAGTCGTTGCCGTCGGCCGGGTCGGTGGCCCGGTGCAGCCCCTCGCCGTCGTGGCTGTAGGCCATCGTCGCCTCGACCTCGATCACGTGCTCACCGGCGACGAGATCGAGCGGGTAGCGCTTGTCCGCGAGCATCCCGGTGTCGAGGTCACGGCCGTCGAGGCGGATCGCGTGCAGGGTGACCGGGTCGATGTCGAGGAAGGTCTCGCCGTCGGTCGCTGCCGACAGGTGGATCCGGGTCACCGACCCGAAGTGCTCGGCGCCCTGGTCGAGGTCGAGGTCGACCTCCATCGCGGAGACGGTCAGCAGGTCGGCGCGGGCACGGGCTTCGGCGAGGGTGAGGGAAGGCACCCCGCCATCAAACCACCCGGCGGGGTGCCCTCCCTTCGTGCTGGTCGGCTCAGCCGAGCCGGTGGCCGTAGGCCATCGCCTCGAGGCGGGCGACGCGCTCCGTCATCGGCGGGTGGGTGGAGAAGAGCTTGGAGACGTCGCGCGGGCGGAACGGGTTGGCGATCATCATGTGCGCCTGCGACTGCAGCTGCGGGGTGGGCGCCAGCGGCGCCTGCGCCGTGCCCTGCTCGAGCTTGCGCAGCGCGGAGGCCAGGGCCAGCGGGTCCCCGGTGAGCTGCGCGCCGTCCTCGTCGGCGTCGTACTCCCGGGTGCGGCTGATCGCCATCTGGATGACCATCGCGGCGAAGGGGGCGAGCAGGGCCATCGCGAGCATCGCGATCGGGTTGCCCCCACGCTCCCGGTCACCGCCGAAGAAGAGGGCGAACTGGGCGACCGTGGAGATGATGCCGGCCAGGGCACCGGCCACCGAGCCGGTGAGGATGTCGCGGTTGTAGACGTGCATCAGCTCGTGCCCGAGGACCCCGCGCAGCTCGCGCTCGTCGAGCAGGTGCAGGATCCCCTCGGTGCAGCACACGGCGGCGTTGTCGGGGTTGCGGCCGGTCGCGAAGGCGTTGGGAGCGGCCGTCGGGGAGATGTAGAGCCGAGGCATCGGCTTGCCGGCCTTCTGCGAGAGCTCGGTGACGATCCGGTGCATCACCGGGGCCTCCTGCGGGCTGACCTCCCGGGCGCGCATCGCCTTGATCGCCAGCTTGTCGGAGTTCCAGTAGGTGTAGATCGAGGTGCCGACGCCGAAGAGGGCGAAGAGCCAGATGAAGCGGCCGTTGCCGATGAGCGCGCCCATGCCGAGCAGCAGAGCCCAGATGCCACCGAAGAGCGCCGCGGTCTTCAGCCCGTTGTAGTGCTTGTGCATGGTCTGATTCCCCTTCTGCCGGCGAGGGCCGGTGCTGCCTCGTCTTGGTGCATACAACACCACCAGGCTGGATGACCTTCCCAGGTTGCGGGCGGCAAGAACCCGGCCGCGAGCACGGACGGGGGTTCTCCCCCGTGCACCCGACGGGGCAGCACCCTGGCGGGAAGGGCCACAGCTGCGGCATCGTTGTCAAGGAAGGACACATCGACAAGACGAAGGGGAGCCGCGTGAGCACGCCGAACCCGTACCAGAACCCGCAGCACGACCAGTACCCGCAGCACGACCAGTACCCGCAGCAGGGGCAGTACCCGCAGCAGCAGGGCTTCCAGGCCCAGCAGCTCGGCCCGAAGGAAGAGCGCAACCTCGGGATGCTCTCGCATATCATCCCGCTCGCGGCGATGGTGCTCAGCGCCGGCTTCCTCGGCTTCGTCGCCTCGCTCGTGGTCTACCTCATGTACAAGGACCGCGGCGCCTTCGTCGCGAACCACGCGGCGAACAGCCTCAACGTGCAGATCACGATGGGTATCGTCATGCTCGTCAGCCTGCCGCTCATGCTCGTCCTCATCGGCTTCGTCACCTTCGGTCTGGCGATCGCCATCGCCGCAGTGCTCCACATCGTCGGCGCGGTCAAGGCGAGCAACGGCGAGGCCTGGAACCCGCCGCTCACCCTGCGCATCGTCCGCTGACCAGCGCCCTCAGCCATCGGCGCCGGACGTCCCCGTGGGCGTCGACGCCGCCTGACCCTGAGGGGCGAAGGGGTGCCCCGGACCGATCGTCGGTCCGGGGCACCCCTTCGTCATGCCTGCTCCGGAGAGTCCGAGGGATCGCGGGTCGCGCGGCGGCGTGGAGTCAGCCCGCCACGGCGGCCCCGGGCCGCGGGACCGCGCCGATCGGTCGCCGCGGGCTGCGCGGCCTCGGCGGCTGGCTCGGAGCCGGGGTCGAGCGGCGGGGGTGCGGGGGCCTCGGACAGCCAGCCGCCGAGCACGTCCATCTCGTGGGTCAGCTCGTCGAGATCACCGGCCGGGTACTGGAACTGGGGGCTCCACAGCAGCGCGTCGAAGGGGCAGACCTCGACGCAGATGCCGCAGTACATGCACAGCGACCAGTCGATGGCGAAGCGGTCCAGCACGTTGCGCCGCCGGGGGCGGGCGCTGCTCCCCTCGGGGGCCGGCACCTCCTCGGTGTGACTCTCGATGTAGATGCACCAGTCGGGGCACTCCCGGGCGCAGAGCATGCACGAGGTGCAGTTCGCCTCGACGAGCGCGATGACCCCTCGCGAGCGCGAAGGGAGGGTGACCGGCTCGAGCAGGTCGCTCGCCTCGGGCGACGCGGGCCGCTCGCCCGCACCGCAGCCGCACTCACTCACGGCCGTCCTCCTGGCCGTGCTCCCGACCCCAGTCGGGTCCGGGAACCCCCGGTGCCTGCACCCGCCGCCGTGACGGCGAGCCCGCGCCGGAGCGCCCCTCACCGGGCTCCTTGCCCCCGGGCCACGGCTTGGTGGCCCGAGAGGCCAGGACGAAGGACTTGCGCAGCGGGTTGCCCTCGAAGCCCTCGGGCAGGAGCAGCGGCCGCAGCCCCTGGCCGGTGCCGTCGTCGAAGCCGTCGAAGAGCACCCCGAACATCTCGAAGGTCTCCCGCTCGCACCACGCCGCCCCCGCGAAGAGACCGGTCAGGCTCGCCAGCGGCTCGCCCTCGGGCACCCGGGTACGCAGCAGCATCGAGCGCCGGTCACGCTCGGGCGTCGGTCGCGGGTCGACGAGGCGGGCGACGACCTCCATCCCGGGGTCGGTGGCGGCGTCAGTCTCGTCGACGGCGCTCAGCCAGTCGAAGAACGCGTACCCGTCCGCACGCGCCGACCGGGCCTGCTCGACCCAGCGCTCCCGGGGGACCGTCACCCGCTCCTCAGGCATGCTCGGCCGCGATCTGCCGGTGCAGCCGGGCGAGCCCGTGCAGCAGCGCCTCGGGCCGGGGCGGGCAGCCCGGCACGTAGACGTCGACCGGGACGAGCTGGTCGACGCCCTTGGTCACGCAGTAGCTGTCCCAGTACGGGCCACCGCTGTTCGAGCACGCCCCGAAGGAGAGGACGTAGCGCGGCCCCGGCATCCGGTCGTAGACCTCCTGCACACCCGGCGCCATCGCGTCGGTGATCGTGCCCGAGACGACGAGCACGTCGGCCCGCTCGGGCCCCTCGCTCGTCTCGAGCACCCCGAGTCGGTCCAGGCCCTCCCCCTGCGCCGCGGCGACGAACTCCATCGCGCAGCAGGCCAGACCGAGGTCGTGGACGTGTACGTCGTAGCGCCGCCCGCCCAGGCGCACCGTCCGCGGCGCCGGGTCGGCCCCGGCGCCGACGGTGGGGAGGGGCAGGTCGGTCGGCATCAGGAGAACCCTAACGACCGCGCGCACGTGGCAGCATTCCTGAGATGAGGTCGGACCACCCGGCAGGAGCGGCGCCCAGCCTCCAGGCGCGCGGCGTGGTCGTCCCAGGCCACGGCGTCGCCTCCGGGCGGGCGCCGGACTCCCCCTTCGCCGCCGGCACCATCGCGCTGCAGACTCCCCACTTGGCCCGGCAGGGCATCGACCTCTCCGCGTACCACCCGGCGACGATGAACGTCGACGTCTCCCCCTTCGCGCTGCGCGTCCTCGACCCGCGCTGGACCGCCACCGACATCGCCTGGACCGACGTGCACCCGGCCGAGACCTTCTCCTTCGTGCAGTGCCGTCTGACCGCCGGCGGTCGAGACGTCGACGCGCTCGTCTACCACCCCCACCCGGAGACCAAACCCGGCATGAACCATCAGCCGCGCAGCGTGGTCGAGCTGCTCGCGCCCTTCGTCCCCGGCCTCGGCTACGGCGACGAGGTCAGCGTCGAGCTGGCGCAGGGCCAGGCCGTCTTCGATCAGCTGCCGGAGTAGCGGCCGGAGCGCTTCTCCAGCAGGGCAGCCACCGCCTCCTCGTGGTCGGTCGTGGTGTGCGCGACCGCCTGCATCGCCGCGGCCGTCTCGAGACTCGCGCGAAGGGGGACCTCGGGCGCGTCCCGCAGCAGCGCCTTGGCCATCCGCACCGCGTAGGGCGGGTTCTTCGCGACCCGGTCGGCGAGGGCGCGGGCGGCACCGAGCAGCTCCTCAGGCTCGGCGACCGCGTTGACCAGCCCCCACTCCCGTGCCGTGGCCGCGTCCACCCGGTCACCGGTCAGCGCCATCTCCGCCGCCCGTGCCGGGCCGACGAGCCTGGTCAGCAGCCAGGCGCCGCCGTCGCCAGGGATGATGCCGAGCTGGACGAAGGACTCGGCGAAGAACGCCGTCGTCGAGGCCACCCGCAGGTCGCACATGAGCGCCAGGTCGCACCCCGCGCCGACCGCCGGCCCGTTGACCGCCGCGATGACCGGCACGTCGAGGCGGGCCATCGCGGCCGGGATCCGCTGCACCCCGCGGCGGTAGCCCTCGCGGCTCCCGGAGACCGGCCCACCGAAGGGAGGCTGCTTGTCACGCATCGCCTTGACGTCGCCGCCGGCGGAGAACGCCGAGCCCGCACCGGTGAGGATGACCGCTCGCAGGGAGCCGTCCTGGGCGTCGGCATTCGCCTGCTCGACCGCATCCTCGAGGGCGGCGATCACCTCCTGCCCGGTGATCGGGTTGCGCTGCTCGGGGAGGTCGATGGTCCACGTCCGGACGTGGCCGTCCTGGTCGACGCGAAGGGGGGGGCTCGGCTGCTCGGGCACGGGAAGGACTCCTTCGTCGGGTCATCCCATGATGCCTTGACGATCCGCTGGGCAGAGATTCGCCCGAGGGCCACCTGGGCGTCATCGCCCGTTGGCCGAGCCGGCCGTACCGTCCTCGCGTCGACCCGACCCGCCACCAGGACGCCAGCCCGGTCCACCCCCTTCGCCCCGACGCACCGCCACCGACGAAAGGCCCGTCATGCCCGCCAGCCCCAGCCGTACCCTGCTCCCGCTGCTTCCCGGCCACCGCGACGGCGGCCGGTCGGCGATGACCTGCATCTGGAAGTGCGGCGACGCCTGCAGCAAGCCGGTCCCCAACCAGAGCGACAACGAGTACTTCGGCGACGTCGTCGCCGCCTCGCGCCGCTCCGTGCTCAAGGCGGGATCGCTCACCGCGGCGGTCGCCGGCTTCGGTGCGGTGTCGGCGACGCAGAGCGCGGCAGCGCGACTGGCCGCCGACCCCACCGCGCTCACCGCCCCCTTCGGCTTCACCCCGATCTCACCGGTCCCGGCCGGCACCGACGAGGTCGTCGTCCCCGACGGCTTCCGCTGGGCGCCGATCATCCGCTGGGGCGACCCGATCATGCCCGGCGCACCCGCCTTCGACTTCGAGAACCAGACCTCCGCGGCGCAGGAGGGCCAGTTCGGCTACAACTGCGACTACGTCGGCGTCATCCCCAAGGGCGACAGCACGACCGAGGCCGTGCTCGTGGTCAACAACGAGTACACCAACAACGAGCTGATCTTCTCCGGGTACACCGACGCCACCGCGCTGACCGACGACCAGGTGCGGATCACGATGATGGCCCACGGCATGTCCGTCGTGGAGATGACCCGCAAGGACGCCACGAGCCGCTGGACCTACACCAAGGCCGCCCCGCTGAACCGCCGGGTCACGGTCGAGACCGCCTTCGACATCGTCGGCCCGGCTCGCGGGTCGGACCTGCTCAAGACGTCCGCGGACCGCAAGGCTCACACCGCCCGTGGCACCTTCGGCAACTGCGCCGGCGGCACGACCCCGTGGGGCACCGTGCTCTCCGGCGAGGAGAACTTCAACTACTACTTCGCCCAGCCCGACGCGCCGAGCGACGACCTCGCCGGTCGCGCCGCGGCCCGGTACGGACTGGCCAGCGGCTACCCGGCGCAGCACAACTGGGACCGGCTCGACTCCCGCTTCGACCTCACGCAGGAACCGAACGAGGCCAACCGCTTCGGCTGGGTCGTCGAGCTCGACCCCTTCAACCCCAGCGCCCCGCCGAAGAAGCTCACCGCGATGGGTCGGATGAAGCACGAGGGCGCCAACGTCATCGTCGCCGACAACGGCCATGTCGTGGCGTACATGGGTGATGACGAGCGCTTCGACTACATGTACAAGTTCGTCAGCAAGAAGAAGTACGTCGAGGGCGACCGCGACCACAACACGCAGCTGCTGCACGAGGGCGACCTCTACGTCGCGAAGTTCTCCGGCGACGGGGCCGACGGGGTGCACGACGGCACCGGGACCTGGGTGCCGCTCACGGTCGGTGGGCGGTCGGCCGTCGAAGGGATGAGCCTGGAGGAGGTCCTCGTCTACACCCGGCTCGCCGCCGACCAGGTCGGCGCGACGAAGATGGACCGCCCCGAAGACGTCGAGCCCAACCTCGTCAACGGGCGGATCTACGCCGCGCTGACCAACAACAGCAAGCGGGCCCCCGCCCAGACCGACGGCCCCAACCCGCGCGCCGAGAACAAGCACGGCCAAGTGCTGGAGATCACCGAGGCCGGCGGCGACCACACCGCGACGACCTTCGCGTGGCGGCTCGTGCTCGTCTGCGGTGACCCGAACGACCAGGAGACCTACTTCCTCGGATACGACAAGTCCGAGGTCAGCCCCATCTCCTGCCCGGACAACGTCACCTTCGACGGCGACGGCAACCTGTGGATCGCGACCGACGGCAACTCCCTCGGCCACTGCGACGGCATGTACCTCTTCCCGCTCGAGGGCGAGCACGCCGGGCACCTGCAGCAGTTCCTCTCCGTCCCCGCCTTCTCCGAGTGCTGCGGGCCGCTCATCGAGTGGGACGACAAGGTCGTCTTCGCGGCCGTGCAGCACCCCGTCGAGGAGGACGGGGCGAGCACGACCAACGTGCTCTCCACCTTCCCCTACCAGGGCAACACCCAGCCGCGACCGTCGGTGATCATGATCTGGCCCGAGGCGTCGGCCGCACCGGAGCCGAGCCCGTCGCAGCCCACCCCGACGCCCACGTCGCCCAGCCCGTCTCCGTCGACCCCGTCGCCGTCGCCGAGCACCCCGGCGCCCACGACGCCTGAGCCCACACCGTCGCGACCCGGCGGCCCCCGCGGACCGATCGTCGAGACCGACCTGCCGTAACCGAGGCCCGACGTGCAGGTGAGAGGCTGCTGCCATGAGCGAGCAGCCCGACACCTCCCGGCGACCCGGGGTCCTCGTCGCGATCCTCGTGGCGCTGGCCCTGGTCGCCGCGGCCGTGATCGCCGTCGCGCTGCTGCGCGGCGGCGAGGACGGGTCCCCCGCTGCCGGCACCTCGACCAGCTCGAGCGCGTCGAGCAGCGCGAGCACCTCCAGCACGTCGTCCTCGAAGGCCTCGTCGGGCACGGACGATGACTCGTCCTCGACCAGCTCCCCCCGGTCGTCCTCCACCTCCACGGAGGGCAGCCCCGACGGGGAGACGAAGGATCCTGAGGTCGAGGTCACTCCCTCGTCCGAGCTGAGCCTGAGCGCCGAGCAGGTGGCCGCGGGCAAGGCCGCGGCCGACTCCGGATCGGGGGCCAGCTCGGTCAGCATCCCGGCGATCGGGCTCGAGCACGACCTCGAGGCGCAGGGGCTGCGTGACGGCAAGGTCAACCCCAAGGCGCACCAGGTCATCTGGTTCACGGGGTATGACCGGGTGGTCCCGGGAGCCACCGGGACGTCGGTCATCGCCGGTCACGTGACCTCCGGCGGCGGACCCGACGCCTTCGCCGCGCTGGAGGACGTCGAGCTGGGCGACGGCATCGTCATCACTTACCCCGGCGGTGAGCAGCTCCGCTTCGAGATCAGCCGCGCCGAGATCGTCGACAAGACCGACCTGCAGCACGACGCCGACGTCTGGGGGCAGAACTCCCAGGCTCGGCGGGTGGTCCTCGTCACCTGTGACGACGAGCTCGGGTTCCGCGAGGACGGGCACCGCAAGGCCAACTTCGTCGTCGTCGCCGAGCAGGCCTGATCGCTCTGCGGCGCTCCTCTATGCTCGCCCGGTGAGTGCACCTCAGAGCGACGCCGCGGCAGCAGAGCATCGGCGTGGCCTGCTCGCCGGGTGGGGCGCGTACGGCATCTGGGGGCTCTTTCCGCTCTACTTCACCGCGCTCGAGCCGTCGGGCGCGTGGGAGATCCTCGCGCACCGGATCGTGTGGACGCTCGTCCTGTGTGCCGCGATCCTCCTGCTGCGCCGTGAGCTGCTCGGGCTGCTGTCGCTGCTGCGCAGCCGACCCCGGCTGGCTCTCGGTGTGGCGATCGCCGCCTACGTCATTGCGATCAACTGGGGCTTCTACGTCTACGCGGTGAGCACCGGGCGGACCCACGAGGCGGCGCTGGGCTACTTCCTCAACCCGATCGTCACGGTCGGCATGGGGGTGCTCATCCTCCGCGAGCGTCTGCGCCCGCTGCAGTGGGCGGCCGTGGCCATCGGGGCAGCCGCCTTCGGCTATCTTGCCGTCTCGTCGGGGCAGATCCCGTGGCTCTCGATCATCCTCGCCTTCTCGTTCGCCACCTACGGGCTGACGAAGAAACGGCTCGGTGCCTCGCTTCCCGCCCTGCAGTCGCTCAGCGCGGAGACCATCGCGCTCATCCCCCTCGCGACCGGCATCCTCCTGTGGCTCACCGCGAACGGCGAGGGCACCTTCACCGCAGGAGCACCCTGGCACCCGATGCTCCTCGTGCTCTCGGGCGTCGCCACGGCGGTCCCGCTGCTCCTCTTCGCCGCCGCGGCGCGGCGCATTCCCCTCGTGACGATCGGCCTGATCCAGTTCATCACCCCGGTCGCCCAGCTGCTCGTCGGCGTCTTCCTGCTGCACGAGGTCGTGCCCTCCACCCGCTGGGTCGGCTTCGCGATCGTCTGGGTCGCGCTCGTCGTGCTCTCAGCCGACTCGCTCGCCGCAGCACGCCGCTCCCGCCGCTCCCGCCGCGCGCCGCAACCCTCCGCCTGACTCCCCCCCTTCGCACCTGCCAAGGCAAGTACCCAACTCACCCGCACCTGCCTTGGCAGATACCAACCTCACCCGCACCTGCCTTGGCAGGTGCGGGGAAAGGGGAGAGAGCGGTCAGCCTGCCCGGTCGACGACGCTGGCGACGAGGGCGAGCAGCGCAGCCTTAGCGTCGCTCTCCGGCAGCGGGTCGAGCACCTCGGCGGCACGCCGGCCCACGGCGAGCATCTCCTCGCGCGCCGCGGTCATCGCCGGGTGAGGGCGGAGCAGCTCGAGCACCCGCTCCAGCCGCTCGGGGTCGTCGAGGTCGGAGACCAGCAACGCCTTGAGCTCGTCGTCGGCCGGGTCCTCGGAGGCCAGGGCGTTGAGCACCGGCAGCGTGCGCTTGCCCTCCCGCAGGTCGGTCCCCGGGGTCTTGCCGGAGTCACCCGAGCGAGAGGCGATGTCGATGAGGTCGTCGGCGAGCTGGAAGGCCACCCCAAGACGCTCGCCGTACTCGGTCGCCATATCGACCACCTCGGGGCTGCACCCGCCGAACATCGCGCCGTAGCGGGCCGCGGTCGCGACGAGCACGCCGGTCTTGTCGGCGAGGACGCTGCGGTAGTACTCGCGCGGGTCCTGCCCGTCCGGGCAGGGACGGTCGTCGCGGATCTGACCGGCGCACAGCCGGATGAAGGTCTGCGCCTGGATCTTGACCGCCTGCGGACCGAGATCGGCGATGACGTCCGAGGCGCTGCCGAAGAGCAGGTCCCCCACGAGGATCGCGGTGGAGTTGTCGTACTTGGCGTTGGCGCTCGGCGCGCCACGGCGCAGGTCGGCCTCGTCCATGACGTCGTCGTGGTACAGGCTCGCCAGGTGGGTCAGCTCCACCCCGGCCGCAGCGGCGACGACCTCGTCGGTGATGCCGTCGCCGAGCTCCGCAGCGAGCATCGTCAGGACAGGCCGGAACCTCTTGCCGCCGGCCTGCGCCAGGTGGAGGTTGGCCTCGCTGATGAAGTCGTCCTCGTGCCGGGTGCGCTCGACGATCAGCCGCTCGACCCGCTCGAGCCCGTCGCTGAGCCGCTCGACGAGCTCCTCGCTCGCCCCCGGGACCGCGACGACACCGGGCGTCGCACTCGTCACAGCGGTCACCGCACGAAGGTGCTCGACTGCGCGGCGAGGTCGAGCAGCGGGCCGGGGACGACACCGAGCAGCACGGTGAGGACGACCCCGACGGCGATCGCGACGACGGAGAGCAGCGCCGGCTGGGCCAGGCCCACGTCACCGGACGGAGCGGTGAAGTACATGAGCACGATGACCTTGACGTACACGAAGGCGGTCACGGCGCTGGCAAGCACACCGATGACCACGAGGAGGACCCCGGAGAGCCCACCGTGCGCGACCGCGGGCATGAAGGCGGCGACCTTCGCCGTGAAGCCGGAGGTGAGCGGGATACCGGCGAAGGCGAGGAGCAGCAGCGTCATCGCGGCCGCCACCCACGGGTGCCGTCGTCCCAGACCGGCCCACTGGGAGAGGTGGGTGGCCTCCGCGCCGTTCTCGCGGACCATGTTGACCAGCGCGAAGGCGGCGATGGTCGAGGCGCCGTAGGCCACGAGGTAGAACATCACCCCGCCCACCGCGGTGATGTCGAAGGCGAGCAGGCCGACGAGGATGAAGCCGGCGTGCGCCACCGAGCTGTAGGCGAGCAGTCGCTTGATGTCGGTCTGGGTCACCGAGAGCACGGCCCCGACGATCATCGTCAGCGCGGCGATGACGACCACGCCCGGGCGCCACTCCCACCGCGTGCTCTCCAGGCCCACGTAGACCAGCCGCAGCAGCGCCCCGAAGGCCGCGATCTTGGTGCAGGCGGCCATGAAGCCGGTGACCGGGGACGGCGCGCCCTGGTAGACGTCAGGGGTCCAGGAGTGGAAGGGCACCGCCCCGACCTTGAAGAGCAGGCCGACGAGCAGCATCGCGACGCCGGGCAGGAGCAGCGGCTCGAGGTCACCGCTCGACGCGGCCGCGGCCTCACCGATCGCGGGGATGCGGATCGACCCGGCGTAGCCGTAGATCAGGCCTGCGCCGAAGAGGAAGAACGCCGAGCTGAACGCCCCGAGAAGGAAGTACTTCAGGGCGGCCTCCTGCGAGAGGAGGCGACGCCGACGCGCCAGCCCGGTGAGGATGTAGAGCGGCAGCGAGAGCACCTCGAGCGCGACGAACATCGAGAGCAGGTCGTTCGCGGAGGTGAACATCATCATGCCGCCGAGGCTGAAGAGCGCGAGCGGGAAGACCTCGGTCGTGGCCAGGCCGGCCCGGGCCGCGGCACTCTCGATCGCCGAGCCGGGAGTCGCGGCCCCCATCGGCGTGAAGGCGTCCGGCCCCTCGCCGCCGAACCGCTCGGCCATCACGAGCAGACCGACCAGCCCGAGGGCCAGCAGCACCCCGCTGAGGAAGCGGCTCGGGCCGTCCACGGCCAGCGTGCCGGCGACCGTCGTCCCCGTCACCGAGTCGGCATCGGGGAGGACCAGGGCCGCGAAGGCGATGACCAGGGCGAGGACCGCCAGCCCGACCTGGATCGGGTACCGGAGGCGACGCGGCGCGAAGGCCTCGACGAGGACGCCCAGTACCGCCGCCGCGAAGACGACGATCATCGGCGCGATGGCGACATAGTTGATGTCCGCCATCTCGAACTCGCCCGCTGCGGGCAGGGTGAGCAGGGCAGTCATCAGTGGTCACTCCCGTTGGTCGAGGCGTCGGCGGACTCGGCCGAGGACGCGGGGACGGCATGGTCGGGATCGCTCACCCCGACGAGGTCCAGCGTCCGCTCGACCGCCGGGTTCAGCACGTCGAGCACCGGCGCGGGGTAGAAGCCGAGGATGAGGAAGCTCGCGATGAGCGGGGCGACGACCGCCTTCTCCCGCCAGCTGAGGTCGGCGACGAGGCCGATCCGGCCGGCACGCACCCCTTCGTCGAGGTCCTCACGGATGTACGGCAGGTCCTGCTCCCGCTGCGCCGACTCGTCCCCGCGGAGCAGGGTCGGCTCCCCCTCGACGATCTCCGGCGTCGGGCCGGTCATGACCCGCTTGTACAGGAGGAGCACGTAGAGCGCGGCGAGCACCAGGCCGAGGGCAGCGATCGCACCCGCCCACGGGTAGCGCTGGAAGGTGCCGGTGATCACGAGGAACTCCGAGACGAAGGAGCTCAGGCCAGGCAGCGCGAGCGCGGACAGACCCGCGACGAGGAAGACGCCCGCGAGCACCGGGGTGACCCGCTGCCAGCCGCCGTAGGCGTCGATCCGCGTGCTGCCGCGACGCGCGACGAGCATCCCGGCGACGAGGAAGAGCGCGGCGGTGCTGAAGCCGTGGTTGATCATGTAGAGGTTCGACCCGGCATGGGCCGTGGAGGTGAAGGCGAAGATGCCCAGCACGATGAAGCCGAAGTGGCTGATCGAGGTGAAGGCGATGAGCCGCATCATGTCGACCTGGCCGATGGCAAGCACCGCGCCATAGAGGATCGACACCAGCGCGAGCGCGATGACCACCGGGGTGGCCCACTGGCTGGCCTCGGGGAAGAGCTGGAGGCAGAAGCGGATCATGCCGTAGGTCCCGACCTTGTCGAGCACGCCGACGAGCAGGGTCGCCACGGCCGGCCGGGACTCGGCGGCCGCGTCGGGCAGCCAGGTGTGCACGGGCCACATCGGCGCCTTGATCGCGAAGGCGATGAAGAAGCCGAGGAAGAGCCACTTCTCGGTGCTGCCGCCGATCTCCAGGCCGGTGAGGCGCTCGACGAGGAAGCCGTCGGAGCCGCCGGGGCCGGCGATGTAGAGACCGATGACGGCGACGAGCATGATCAGCCCGCCCGCGAGGGAGTACAGGAGGAACTTCACCGCGGCGTACTGGCGGCGCTCACCGCCGTAGAGCCCGATGAGGAAGTACACCGGGATGAGCATCGCCTCGAAGAAGACGTAGAAGAGGAAGACGTCGGTCGCGGCGAAGACCCCGACCATGAACGGCAGGAGCGAGAGCAGCAGCGCGAAGTAGGTGCTCTCGCTGCGGGTCGAGACCGTCTCGTCCTCCGCGCTGGCCGCCAGACTCGCCGTTTGCCGCCGGTCCAGGTCGTGCCAGGCGGCGAGGAGGCAGATCGGCGCGAGGACGAGCGCCATGAGGATCAGGGCCAGCGAGATGCCGTCGACCCCGAGGGCGTAGGAGACGCCGAGCGAGGGGATCCAGGAGTGCTGCTCGGCGAGCTGGAACTGCTCACCGGAGCCGGTCTGGAACTGCGTGGCGGCGGCCACGCCGATGGCCAGCGTCAGCAGCGAGACGCCGAGGGCGACCCGCTTGGCCAGTCCCCCGGGGAGGAAGGCCGTGACCAGCGACCCGACGAGCGGGACGACGATCAGCAGGGTGAGCCAAGGGAAGTCCGACATCAGTTGATCACCCACAGAGCACCGAGGAAGACGACGACGCCGGCGAGCATCGTCAGGGCATAGCTACGCGCGAAGCCGTTCTGCACCTTGCGCAGGGCCGAGGAGGACCCGCCGATACCTGCGGCCAGGCCGCTCAAGGCACCGTCGACGCCCGCCTTGTCGGCGTAGTTGAGGCTTCTGGTCAGCAGGATGCCGGGCCACTGGAAGAACCCGGAGTTGATCTGGTCCTGGTAGAGGTCCTCGCGGGCCGCGCGGGTGAGCAGGGACCCCTTCGGCGCGGTCGTCGGGACGCTCTCCTTGACGTACCGGAACCAGGCCAGGGCGAGGCCGATCGCGACGACGACCAGCGTCGCGCCCATGATCACCGGGATCGGCAGCACCGGGTGCTCGTGCTCGTGGTGGCCGAGCACCGGCTCGAGCCAGGCCGGGAAGTCCAGGAGCACCATGACCAGACCGAGGGCGGCGGAGCCGACCGCGAGGATGATCATCGGCACCGTCATCGTCGCTGGGGACTCGTGCGGGTGCACGTCGTCGGTCCAGCGCGCCTTGCCGTGGAAGGTCATGAGGAACAGACGGGACATGTAGAACGCGGTGACTCCGGCGCCGAGGAGGGCGGTAAGCCCGAACACCCACGGCTGCCAGCCCTCGCCGATGAAGGCGGCCTCGATGATCTTGTCCTTGGACCAGAAGCCGGCGAAGGGGGGAACGCCGAGGATCGCGAGCCAGCCCAGCCCGAAGGTGATCCAGGTGATCTTCATCGCCCCGGACAGCGCGCCGAAGCGGCGCATGTCGACCTGGTCGTTCATGCCGTGCATGACCGACCCGGCGCCGAGGAACATCCCGGCCTTGAAGAAGCCGTGGGTGATGAGGTGGAAGATCGCGAAGGCGTAGCCGACCGGCCCGAGGCCGGCGGCGAGCATCATGTAGCCGATCTGGCTCATCGTCGAGGCTGCGAGGGCCTTCTTGATGTCGTCCTTGGCGCAGCCGACGACCGCTCCGTAGACGAGCGTGATCGCGCCGACGATCGCGACGACGAGCCGCGCGTCGGGCGAAGCGTCGAAGATCGCGTGGCTGCGCACGATGAGGTAGACACCCGCGGTGACCATCGTCGCGGCGTGGATCAGGGCCGAGACCGGCGTCGGGCCGGCCATGGCGTCGCCGAGCCAGCTCTGCAGCGGGAACTGCGCGGACTTGCCGCACGCCCCGAGGAGCAGCAGCAGGCCGATCGCGGTGAGCGCCGCGGTCGAGGCGTCAGGCACCCCGGCGTTGACCGTGGCGAAGTCGACCGCACCGAAGGTGGCGAAGATCAGCGCGATCGCCAGCGCCATCCCGATGTCACCGACGCGGTTGACGACGAAGGCCTTGTTGGCCGCGGTCGCGTAGGCCGGCTTGTGGTTCCAGAAGCCGATGAGCAGGTACGACGCGAGACCGACGCCCTCCCAGCCGACGAAGAGCAGGAGGTAGGAGTCGGCGAGGACGAGCAGCAGCATCGCCGCGACGAAGAGGTTGAGGTAGGCGAAGAAGCGCCGCTTGTCCGGGTCGTGCTCCATGTACCCCAGGGAGTAGACGTGGATCAGCGACCCGACGAAGGTCACGAGCAGCACGAAGCTGATCGACAGCGGGTCGATGAGCATCCCGGCGGAGAGCTCGAAGCCTCCGGCGGGAATCCACTCGTAGAGGTCGAGGTGGGCGGCCCGCTCGGCCGGGTCCTGGCCCAGCATCGCGACGAGGATCGCGGCGCCGAGCGCGAAAGAGGCCCAGGACAGGCCGGTCGCGAGGAGCGGCCCGAAGGAGTTCGTCGCCCGGCCCCCCAGGAGGAGCAGCGCGGCGCCGGCGAGGGGCAGCGCGACGAGCAGCCAGCCCCAGGCCGTCAGGCCCGAGGCTGCGCTGGCCGCAGCGGCTCCCCCTTCGCCGACCAGGGAGACCATCAGCTGGTTGTGCACCTTGTCCGGCTCCTTACAGCTTCAGCAGGTTGGCGTCGTCGACCGAGGCCGACCGGCGGGCACGGAAGATCGCCATGATGATGCCGAGGCCGACGACGACCTCGGCGGCTGCGACGACCATGACGAAGAGGGCGATCGCCTGACCTTCGAAGCTCCCGTGCATCCGGGCGAAGGTGACGAAGACGAGGTTGGCGGCGTTGAGCATGAGCTCGACCCCCATGAAGACCACGAGCGCGTTGCGCCGCAGTAGCACGGTCGCTCCGCCGACGGTGAAGAGCACCGAGGCGAGCAGGATGTAGTTGAGGTAGCTCATCGCTGGTTGCCCTCCTCGATCGAGCTCTCGGTGCGTCCGGACAGCTCGACGTAGCGGGTGGGCACCGTGACCTGGTCACGCGCGGCGAGCGTGCGGTTGATCGACAGCTCGGAGATGCTGCCGTCGGGCAGCAGCGCCGGGGTGTCGACCGCGTTGTGGCGTGCGTAGACGCCGGGCACCGGGAGCCCGGCGACGTTCTTGCCCTCGCGGAACCGGCGCTCGCTGAGCATGCGTTGGGTCGGCTTGGGGGTGAGCCGCTCGCGGTGGGCCAGCACCATCGCGCCGAGCGCGGCGGTGATGAGCAGCGCTGCGGTGACCTCGAAGACCCAGATGTAGGGGCCGAAGGCGTAGTGCGCCATCGCGACGACGTTGCCCGGGTCCTGGCTGGGGCCAGCCAGGCTCGGCTCGCCGTCGTAGCTGATCCGCCCGACCATCGAGAAGAGCAGCACGATCAGGCCGAGGGAGAGGACCGCGGTGGCGAACCGGTGCCCGGTGAGCGTCTCGACGAGGCTGTCGGAGTGGTCGACGCCGACGAGCATGACGACGAAGAGGAAAAGCATCATCACCGCGCCGGTGTAGACGAAGATGTGCACCACCCCAAGGAAGGGCGCCTCGAGCGAGATCATGTAGAGCACGCCGAGGCAGATCATCGTCACGACCATGCCGATCGCGGCGTGCACTGCCTTGCGTGCGAAGAGCAGAGCGAGCGACGCGCCGACGGCGACGATCGCCACGGCCCAGAAGGTCACCCCTTCGCCCGTGCTGGTCATGACCGCGCCTCCACGTCGTCCTCGTTCCTCGCCGGGCCGTCGGCGTGATCGGCGTGGTGGTGCTCGACCCACGCCTGCTGCTCGGGCGTGGCCTGGGTGACCTTGCCCTGGTAGTAGTCGCGCTCCTCCATGCCCTCGACCATCGGGTGGGGCGCGGGGAGCATCCCCTGCTGCACCGGCGCGAGCAGCTGCTCCTTGGTGAAGATGAGGTCGGCGCGGTTGTTGTCGGCCAGCTCGTACTCGTTGGTCATGGTCAGCGCCCGGGTCGGGCAGGCCTCGATGCACAGCCCGCAGAAGATGCACCGCAGGTAGTTGATCTGGTAGATCCGCCCGTACCGCTCGCCGGGGCTGAAGCGCAGGCCCGCCTCGTCGTCGTTGCTCTCGCCCTCGACCATGATCGCGTCCGCCGGGCAGGCCCAGGCGCACAGCTCGCAGCCGACGCACTTCTCCAGCCCGTCGGGGTGCCGGTTGAGCTGGTGGCGCCCGTGGAAGCGCGGCTGCGTGGGCCACTTGACCTCGGGGTACTCCTGGGTGGCCACCTTCCGGAACATCGTCGAGAAGGTGACGCCGAACCCGGCGACCGGGGCGAAGAGGTCCGAGAAGAACCCGCCCTTGCTCTCGTCAGCCACGGTGCTGCTCCTTGTCGCTGCTCGTGGTGCTGTCGTGGGTGCTGTCAGTGCCGTCCCGGCGCGCCGGTGCCTCGGCGAGCGCGGTCGCTCCCCCGCGGCCGCGCGGGCTCTCGACGAGCCGCTGGCCGGGCAGCGGCGGCACGGGGTGGCCGCCGGCGAAGGGGTCGACCTCGCCCGGGATCGCGGCGGCGGCCTCGGCGGCCTTGGTCTGCTGCTCGGTCCTGGTCTCCCAGAGCCAGGTGCCTCCGAGGACGATCGCGGCGATGAAGCCAATGACGATGAGCGAGGCGATGGAGATCTCCAGGCCGCCCAGGCTGACCACCCCGCTGCCGAAGAAGCCGACCTCGGGCCGGGCCGCGCGCATGAAGGCCACGGCGATGACCCACACGAGGGTGACCGGGATGAGGAACTTCCAGCCGAACTTCATGAACTGGTCGTACCGGGTTCGCGGGAGCGACCCGCGGAGCCAGACGAAGAAGAACATGAACATCCACAGCTTGAGGGTGACCCACAGGACGCCCCACCAGCCGCCGTTGAACATCCCGTCGCCGATCGCGGCGATGCCAGGAGGTGCCGCGGGGCCCCCGAGGAAGAGGGTCGTGGCGAGCGCGGAGACGGTGAACATGTTGATGTACTCGCCGAGGAAGAACATCGCGAAGCGCATGCCGGAGTACTCGGTGAAGTAGCCACCGACGATCTCACCCTCACCCTCGGCGAGGTCGACCGGCAGCCGGTTGGTCTCGCCGACCATCGTGATGACGTAGACGACGAAGCTGACGCACGCCGGGATGATGAACCACATGTCCTGCTGCGCGTGGACGATCTGGCTCGTGCTCATCGACCCGGCGTAGAGGAAGACGGCGACGATCGCCAGACCCATCGCGATCTCGTAGGAGATGAGCTGGGCGGTGGCGCGCAGACCACCGAGCAGCGGGTAGGTCGAGCCCGAGGACCAGCCGGCGAGGACGATCCCGTAGGCGGCGACACCGGCGACGGCGAGCACGAGCAGCGCGGCGACCGGCAGGTCGGTCAGCTGCAGCGGGGTGCGGTGCCCGAACATCATCACGTCCCCGCCGAAGGGGATGATCGCGAAGCCGACGAAGGCCATCGTCGCGAAGATCAGCGGGGCGATGGTGAAGATGAAGGCGTCGGCGGCCTTGGGCCGCACGTCCTCCTTGAGCATCGACTTCATGCCGTCGGCGAGGGTCTGCAGCAGCCCGAAGGGGCCGTTGCGGTTGGGCCCGGGGCGCTGCTGCATCCGGCCGATGATTCGGCGCTCGAACCAGATCACCAGCAGCACGGAGAGCAGCAGGTAGACGAAGATCATCAGCGCCTTGACCAGCGAGAGCCACACCGGGGTGTCGCTGAAGTCCGCCCGCGGGATCGAGGGGTTCACCTCGGCGGCGAGGACGACGAGGTCGGTCATGCGGCACCACCCTTGGTCACGGTGACGACGGCTCCGGCCTGGCCGGCCAGGGCACGCAGGTCACAGCTCTCGGAGTTGGTCGGCAGCCACACGACGTGGTCGACCATCGGCTGGATGTGGACGGGCACGGTGACCCGGACTCCTCCGCCGGAGACGGTGACGAGGTCCCCGGGCACGATCGAGAGGGTCTCGGCGCTGACCGGTGACATCACCGCCCGCGGGGCCTTGGCGGTGCCGGCGAGGAAGGGCTCGCCGTCCTGCATCGTCCCGCGGTCCAGGAGGGTTCGCCAGGTCGCGAGGACCATCTCGCCCGGGCCGGGACTTGGGACCGACACCGGCGAAGGGGGGTCCCCTGCGTCGTCGGTGCGGCCGCCCTGGGGGGCGCGGGGGGCGAGAGCGTCCATCTCGGCGCGCACCTCACGCAGCGACCGGGTGCCGAGGAAGACCCCCAGCTCGTCGGCGAGCATGGAGAGCACCCGGTGGTCGGCCATCGCGGTGGTGTCCAGGGCCGCCCGGTACGGGCGGGGGCGGCCCTCCCAGTCCAGGAAGCTCCCTTCGCTCTCGTCGTGCGGGGCGACCGGCAGGACGACGTCCGCGAAGGGGGTGACCGTGCTCTCGCGCAGGTCGAGGGAGACGACGAAGGCGCGGCGCAGCGCCTCGTGGCCGTCGGCGTGGCCGATGTCGTCGACGTCGACACCGCCGACGACGAGCCCGCCGATCTCGCCGATCGACGCGGACTCGAGGATGGCGGCGGTGTCGCGGCCAGGGGTGGTCGGCAGCTCGGTCTCGGCCTGCCACAGCTCGGCGATCTCGGAGCGGTCGGCCTGGTCGGCGACGAGGCGGCCGCCCGGCAGCAGGCTCGGCAGCGTGCCGGCGTCGAGCGCACCACGCTCACCGGCGCGGCGGGGCACCCAGGCGACGCGGCCGGAGGCGCTACGGGCGAGGTCGGCGGCGGCGGCGAGGGCGCCGGGCACGGTGGCCAGGCGCTCGCCGACGAGGACGATCGCACCCGGGTCGCGCAGCGCGGTCCGGGCGGCGGCGAAGGCGTCGCTGCCCATGTGCTCGCTCGTGCCGTCACCGGCGAGGGCCTGCAGCACCTCGGTCTCGGTGCCGGGAGCGCTCGGCAGGAGCGTCCCGCCGAGCTTGTCCAGCCCGCGGGTCTCCAGCGGCGCGATCGAGAAGACCTTGGTCGCGGCCTTGCGGTAGGCCTTGCGCAGCCGCAGGAAGACGATCGGCGACTCCTCCTCGGGCTCGAAGCCGACGAGGACGACGGTCGTGGCGGTGTCGAGGTCGGCGTAGGTCACGCCGCCGGTCTCGGGGGTGGAGCCGACGACGTGCTCGGCGAGGTAGCGCTCCTCCTCGGCCGAGTGCGGGCGGGCCCGGAAGTCGACGTCATTGGTGCCCAGCGCGAGGCGGGCGAGCTTGCCGTAGGCGTAGGCGTCCTCGCGTCCGACGCGGCCTCCGACGAGCACGGCGGAGCGGGTGGCGCGCAGCCCGTCGGCGGCGACCGCCAGGGCCTCCTGCCAGGAGACCGGGACGAGCTCGCCGTCGCGGCGCACCATCGGCAGCTCGAAGCGGTCGTCGAGCATGGGGTAGGTGAAGGCCCAGCGACCCTTGTCGCAGTTCCACTCCTCGTTGACCTCCGGGGTGGCCAGGGCCATGCGCCGCATGACCTTGCCCCGGCGGTGGTCCACGCGAAGGGAGCAGCCGCTGGCGCAGTGCTCGCACACGCTCGCGGTGGAGACGAGGTCGAAGGGGCGGGAGCGGAAGCGGTAGGCCGCGCCGGTCAGCGCGCCGACCGGGCAGATCTGCACCGTGTTGCCGGAGAAGTAGCTCTCGAAGGGCTGCTCCTCGTAGATGCCGACCTGCTGCAGCGCGCCTCGCTCGACGAGCGCGATGAAGGGGTCACCGGCGACCTGGTCGGAGAAGCGGGTGCACCGGGCGCAGAGGATGCAGCGCTCGCGGTCGAGCAGCACCTGGCTGGAGATGTTGATCGGCTTGGGGTAGGTGCGCTTGACGTCCTCGAAGCGCGAGCTCGCCCGCCCGTTGCTCATCGCCTGGTTCTGCAGCGGGCACTCCCCGCCCTTGTCGCAGACCGGGCAGTCCAGGGGGTGATTGACGAGCAGCAGCTCCATGACGCCCTGCTGCGCCTTGTCGGCGACGGCGGAGGTGAGCTGGGTCTTGACCTCCATGCCGGGGGCCACGGTCATCGTGCACGAGGCCTGCGGCTTGGGCATCGGCTTGACGTTGCCCTCGCGGTCGGGCATCGCGACCTCGACGAGGCACTGCCGGCAGGCGCCGACCGGGTCCAGGCCGGGGTGGTCGCAGAAGCGTGGGATCTGGATGCCCAGCTGCTCGGCGGCGCGGATGACGAGGGTGTCCTTGGGGACCGAGACCTCGAGGCCGTCGATGGTCAGCGCGACCATCTCGACCTCGGGCGCCTCGCCCGAGCTCTTGTCGCTCGTGACGGTCATGCGTTCACCTTCACGGATCGCTGGTTGAAGAGGGTCGAGGCCTCCGGCGGGAAGGCCTCCCACCACGGGGTGTGGCACCCGACCTCGAACTCCTCCCGGAAGTACTTCACCGCCGAGGTCACCGGGCTCGTCGCGCCGTCACCGAGGGCGCAGAAGCTGCGGCCGAGGATGTTGTCGCAGATGTCGACGAGCTTGTCGATGTCCTCCGGCGTGCCCTTGCCGTGCTCGAGCCGCTCGAGCACCTGGGCCAGCCACCACGTGCCCTCGCGGCACGGGGTGCACTTGCCGCAGGACTCGTGCTTGTAGAAGTCGATCCACCGCGAGACCGCGCGGACCACCGAGACCGTCTCGTCGAAGATCTGCAGCGCGCGCGTGCCGAGCATCGAGCCCTCGGCGGCCACGGACTCGAAGTCGAGCGGGACGTCGAGGTGACGGTCGGTGAAGATCGGGGTGGAGGACCCGCCCGGGGTCCAGAACTTCAGCTTCTTGCTCGGGTCGCGCATACCGCCGGCCATGTCGATCAGCTCGCGCAGGGTGATGCCCAGCGGTGCCTCGTACTGGCCCGGGTACTTCACGTGACCGGAGAGGCTGAAGATGCCGAAGCCCTGCGACTTCTCGGTGCCCATGTCGGCGAACCAGTCCGAGCCGTGCAGCAGGATCGGCGGGATCGAGGCGATCGACTCGACGTTGTTGACGACGGTCGGCCGCGCGTAGAGCCCGGCGACGGCCGGGAAGGGGGGCTTGAGCCGAGGCTGGCCGCGGCGGCCCTCGAGGGAGTCCAGCAGCGCCGTCTCCTCGCCGCAGATGTAGGCCCCGGCGCCGGCGTGCACGGTGACGTCGAGGTCGTAGCCGGTGCCCTGGATGTCCTTGCCGAGGTAGCCGGCCGCGTAGGCCTCCTCCACCGCCCGCAGCAGCCGGCGGTAGACGTGCACGACCTCACCCCGGACGTAGATGAAGGCGTGGTTGCACCCGATCGCGAAGGAGGTGATCGCCACCCCTTCGATGAGGAAGTGCGGGGCGGCCATCATCAGCGGGATGTCCTTGCACGTGCCCGGCTCGGACTCGTCGGCGTTGACCACGAGGTAGCGCGGCCCGCCGTCGTCGGGGGGCAGGAAGCCCCACTTCATGCCGGTGGGGAAGCCAGCCCCACCGCGGCCGCGCAGGCCTGAGTCCTTGGCCATCTGCACGAGGTCGGCGGGCTCCATCGTCAGCGCCTGCTTCAGCGCCTGGTAGCCCTCGTTGTCCTCGTAGGTCGCCAGCGTCCAGGACTGGGGGTGGTCCCAGAACTTCGTGAGGATCGGTGTCAGCTGGGTGGCCATGTCACTCACCCTCTCCCGGGGTGTTCTCGTCCTTGTTGTCGTCGTCGGCGAGCTTGGTCGCCTCGGCCGCCTGCGCGTCCTCGCCGGTCGGCGTCTCGTCCGGCTCGTTGGTCGGGGCGTTGACCGAGTCGTGCCGGCCGGCTGCCTGGCCGGACACGGAGGCACCGGCCGCGGAGGGCTCCTCCTCGGTGGCCTGGGAGCCGGAGTGCGAAGGGGGAGCCTGCCACCCTTCGCGCTTGGCCACCTCGACCCCGCGCAGCGAGGCCGCACCCGCACCGGGTCCCTCGTCGGCGAGGCCGTCGGAGAACCCGGCGAGCACCCGCGAGACCTGCTTGAAGGAGCACACCCGCGAGGGGCCCCGGGAGGGGGTGACCTCCTTGCCGGCCCGCAGGTCGTCGACGAGCGCGGTGGTGGACTCGGGCGTCTGGTGGTCGAAGAACTCCCAGTTGGCCATGACGACCGGGGCGTAGTCGCACGCGGCGTTGCACTCGACCCGCTCGAGGGTGATCATCCCGTCCTCGGTCGTCTCGTCGTGGCCGATGCCGAGGTGCTCGGAGACGGTGTCGAAGATCTGGTCACCGCCCATGATCGCGCAGAGGGTGTTGGTGCAGACCCCGACCGTGTACTCGCCGTTGGGGTGGCGCTTGTACTGGGTGTAGAAGGTCGCGACGCCGGAGACCTCCGCGGTGGTGAGGTCGAGCACGCCGGCGCAGAACTCGATGCCGCGGCCGGTGACGTACCCGTCCACGGACTGCACGAGGTGCAGCAGCGGCAGCAGCGCCGAGCGCTTCTGCGGGTACCGGGCGATGACCTGCTCGGCCTCCGCCGACAGGGTCTCGAGGACCTCGTCGTCGTAGGGCTCCTTGCTCTCGCTGCTGACGTGCAGGTGACCCGAGACGGTCACCTCTCCGAAGCCACCACTCATCGGTCGACGCCTCCCATCACGGGGTCGATACTCGCGACCGCGACGACGACGTCGGCGAGGTTGCCGCCCTCGCACATCGCCGATGCGGCCTGCAGGTTGTTGAAGCTCGGGTCACGGAAGTGGGCCCGGTAAGGCCGGGTCCCCCCTTCGCTCACCGTGTGGCACCCCAGCTCCCCCTTCGGGGACTCGACCGCCACATAGGCCTGGCCGGGCGGCACCCGGAAGCCCTCGGTGACGATCTTGAAGTGGTGGATCAGCGCCTCCATCGAGGTGCCCATGATGTTGCGGATGTGCTCGAGGCTGTTGCCGAGGCCGTCACCGCCGAGGGCCAGCTGGGCCGGCCAGGCGATCTTCTTGTCGGCGACCATGACCGGGCCGGGGTTGGCCTCGAGCTCGTCGGTCACCTGCTCGATGATCTTCAGGCTCTCGCGCATCTCCTCGAGCCGGATCGCCAGGCGGTCGTAGGCGTCCGCGCCGGTGCGGGTGACGACCTCGAAGTCGTACTTCTCGTAGCCGCAGTAGGGGGCGAGCTTGCGCAGGTCGTGCGGCAGGCCGGTCGAGCGCAGGATCGGCCCGGTGATGCCGAGCGCGGTGCACCCGGTGAGCGAGAGGTAGCCGACGTTCTTCAGGCGGCCCTTGAGGATGGGGTTCTCCAGGAGGAGCTGCTCGAGCTCACCGATGCCCTTGCGCACGACGGGCACGTACTCGCGGATCATCTCGATCGAGTTGCTCGAGAGGTCCTGCGCGACGCCGCCGGGGCGGATGTAGGCGTTGTTCATCCGCAGGCCGGTGATGTTCTCGATGATCGAGAGCAGCCGCTCGCGCTCGCGGAAGCCGATCGTCATGACCGTCGTCGCGCCGAGCTCCATGCCGCCGGTGCCGAGGCAGATGAGGTGGGAGGAGACGCGGGTCAGCTCCATCATGAGCACGCGGATCGCGTTGGCCCGCTCGGGGATCTCGTCCTCGATGCCGAGCAGGCGCTCCACGGAGAGGCAGTACGCCGCCTCCTGGAACATCGGCGTGAGGTAGTCCATCCGGGTGCAGAAGGTCACGCCCTGGGTCCAGGTGCGGAACTCCATGTTCTTCTCGATGCCCGTGTGCAGGTAGCCGATGCCCGCGCGGGTCTCGGTGACGGTCTCGCCGTCGAGCTCGAGGATGAGGCGGAGCACGCCGTGCGTGGACGGGTGCTGCGGACCCATGTTGACGACGATCCGCTCCTCGGGGTGCATCCCGAGGTCGCCGATCTGCTCGTCCCAGTCGCCGCCGGAGACGTCGATGACGTGGCCCTCGGCGGCCTCGTCCATCGGGGGGGTGGCAGAGAAGCTCGTGGACGTGGACATCAGGTGTACGACCTCCGCTGGTCGGGCGGCGGGATGGTGCCGCCCTTGTACTCGACGGGGACACCGCCGAGCGGGTAGTCCTTGCGCTGGGGGTGGCCGGGCCAGTCGTCCGGCATGAGGATCCGGGTCAGGGCCGGGTGCCCGTCGAAGACGATCCCGAACATGTCCCAGGTCTCCCGCTCGTGCCAGTCGGCGGCCGGGTAGATCCCGACGACGCTGGGCATGTGCGGGTGCTCGTCCGGGACCCCGCACTCGACCCGGACGCGCCGGCCGTGGTGGGTGATCGAGAGCAGCTGGAAGACGGCGTGCAGCTCGGAGCCCTCCAGGTCGGGGTAGTGCACCCCGGAGACCGACATGCACATCTCGAAGCGCAGCGCCGGCTCGTCGCGCAGGGCCTGCATGACGGTCAGCAGGTGCTCGGGGGCGACGTGCAGGGTGAGCTCGCCGCGGTCGACGACGACGGTCCGGAGCGTCCCCGCGCCGGTGGTCTCCTCGAGGGCGTCGACGACGGCGTCGAAGTAGCCGCCGTACGGCCGCTGGGAGGCGCCGGGGAAGAGGATCGGGCTGCGCAGCCCGCCGTAGCCGGAGGTGTCGGCGCCGCTGCTCGCGCCGAACATGCCACGCCGCTCGCCGACGACGACCGGCTCGTGCCCCTCGGGGACCGAGGTGCTCTCGCCCTCCGGCGCCTGCGGGCGGGTGTTGGTGTACTCGACCGGGCGGTTGGTCCCGGTGAGGCTCTCGGTCGAGGGGAAGCCCTTGTTCGCGGTGCCGCCCAGGCCCTCACCGACCCGGTGGACGCCCTGCTCGTCGGCCTTGGCGACCTCGGCGGTCGGCCGGTCCTTCTTCTCCTCACTCATGCCAGGAGGTTCCTTCCGACGAGGGACTCGTGGTCGTGGGTGGGCGCCATCTGCTCGGTGGGCGTCGCCCGCAGCGCGGCCTGCTCGGCGGCGCGTGCGGCGGCCTCGCGGTTGACCCCGAGCTTGCTGGACTGGATCTGCTCGTGCAGCTCGATGATCGCGTTGAGCAGCATCTCGGGGCGCGGCGGGCAGCCCGGCAGGTAGATGTCGACGGGGATGATGTGGTCGACGCCCTGGACGATGGCGTAGTTGTTGAACATCCCGCCCGAGCTGGCGCACACACCCATCGAGATGACCCACTTGGGGTTGGCCATCTGGTCGTAGACCTGCCGCACGACCGGCGCCATCTTCTGGCTGACGCGTCCGGCGACGATCATCAGGTCGGCCTGGCGCGGGGTCGCCGCGAAGCGCTCCATGCCGAAGCGGGCGAGGTCGTAGTACGGCGTGCCGACCGCCATCATCTCGATGGCGCAGCAGGCCAGTCCGAAGGTCGCCGGCCAGATGGAGGCCTTGCGCATGTAGCCGACGACATTCTCCAGCGTCGTCAGCGCGATGCCTGCGGGCAGCTTCTCCTCGAGTCCCATGTGACTTTTCTCCTGGTGCTGATCAGTCCCACTCGAAGCCGCCCCGGCGCCACACGTAGGCGTCCGCGACGAAGAACGAGTTGAGGAGGAAGAGGACGACGGCCATCAGGGTGAAGAGGCCGAGTTGGTCGAAGGCGACGGCGAAGGGGTAGAGGAAGAGCGCCTCGATGTCGAAGATCACGAAGAGCATGGCCGTGAGGTAGTACTTCACGGGGAAGCGCCCGCCCTCGGGCGCCTGGGGGGTGGGCTGGATGCCGCACTCGTAGGCCTGGGCCTTGGCGACGTTGGCACGCGCCGGGCCGACGACGAGGCTGGTACCGACCGACAGCAGGGCGAAGCCGAAGCCGAGGGCCAGGAGGATGCCGAGCGGGATGTACGGGTTCATCGCGCGCTGACCTCACTTTCCGTTCGCGTCGTGCTGTGACGCACGTCATCAATCCTAGGTGCCATGCCCGAGATCATGCGCTCGGGGCCAGGCGAGTCATGGCATTGATCAGCCGGTCGTCGAACCCGCCGCCACGCTCCTGCGGCAAGTTGGCCATGAGCTTGAGCAGGAACCGCATGAGCGTCGTCCGGGGCAGGCCGTACTTCGTGGCCAGGCGCATGACGTCGGGGTTGCCGATGAGCTTGGCGAACTCGGCGCCGAGCCGGAAGTAGCCGCCGTGCATCTGCTTCATCCGCAGGGCGTAGCGCTGCAGCACTGCCTCACGGGCCGCGAGGCTCGACGCCCGGAGGGCCTCGTCGATGACCTCGGCGGCGACGTTGCCCGCCTCGAGGGCGTAGTCGATGCCCTCGCCGTTGAAGGGGTTGACCATCCCGCCGGAGTCGCCGACGAGGAGCAGGCCGTCGGCGTAGAGCGGCTGACGGTTGAAGGCCATCGGCAGGGCCGCAGACTTGATCGGCCCGGTGATCGTCGCCTCGGAGATCCCCCACTCCTGGGGCATCGAGGCCACCCAGCGGCGCATGACGTCCTTGTAGTCGGTCCTGCCGAAGGCGTCGGAGGTGTTGAGGATGCCCAGGCCGATGTTGCTCCGGCCGTCGCCGACGCCGAAGAGCCAGCCGTAGCCCGGCATGAGGATGTCGCGGCCGTCCTCCCCCTTCGTCCACAGCTCGAGGTGGGACTCCATGTACGGGTCGTCATGCCGCGGGGTCTCGTAGTAGGCACGCACCGCGACGCCCATCGGGCGGTCCTCGCGCTTCTCCCGGCCCATGGCCACGGCGAGGCGCGAGCTGACGCCGTCGGAGGCGACGACGACCGGGGCACGGAAGGTCACCCGCTCGCCGGTGGCCCGACCCTGGTCGTTCATCACCTTGGCGACGACGCCGACGACCCGGCCGGTCTCGTCGCGCACCGGCTCGGTGACGTTGTGCCGCTCCAGCAGCCGCGCGCCGCAGCTCTGCGCGTGCCGGGCCAGCCGCTCGTCGAGGTCGCCGCGGGCCCGGACCATGCCGAAGGAGGGGAAGGAGTCGACGTCGGGCCAGTCGAGCTGCAGCCGCATGCCGCCGCCGATGATCCGCAGGCCCTGGTTGTGCGCCCAGCCGTCGGTCTCGTCGGTCGGCAGGCCGAGGTGCATCAGCTGGCGCACCGCGCGCGGGGTCAGCCCGTCACCGCAGATCTTGTCGCGGGGGAAGGCGGACTTCTCCAGCAGCACGACGTCTCGGCCGGCCTGCGCGAGCCACGCGGCGGTGGCGCTGCCGCCCGGCCCGGCGCCGACGACCACGACATCGGCATGCACGACCTCGCCGGCGGTCGCGCCGGTGGTCTCTGCCTCGGTGGCGGGGTGGGTCACGCTCGTCCTTGGGGTGCTTGTGAACGGATTCACGAACTACGACAGGTTACCCATGCCGCGACGGTGGGATCAGTGAGGATCGCCTAACCCGACGCGGTCCCTCGACGCCCCCTTCGGCGGACGAGCGCAGCGAGCAGCCTCGACGGGAGGATCAGGCAGCGACGCCGCGGTGCAGCGCCACCACCCCGCCGCTGAGGTTGGTCCACTCCACCTCGCCCCAGCCGGCCGCGACGAGGTCGCTCGCCAGCTGACGCTGGTCGGGCCAGGCCTGGATCGACTCGGCGAGGTAGACATAGGACTCCGGGTTGGAGCTGATCCGGCGGGCGATCGCGGGGAGCGCCGCCATGAGGTAGCGCTTGTAGATCGTGCGGAACACCGGGACGACCGGGTCGCTGAACTCGCAGACGACGAGCCGCCCGCCCGGCCGGGTGACCCGGCGGAACTCCTCCAGCGCGACGTGCCGGTCGGCGACGTTGCGCAGGCCGAAGGACATCGTCACCGCATCGAAGCTCTCGTCGGCGAAGGGCAGGCGCATGGCGTCGGCGGCGGTGAGGCCCAGCTGGGGGCTGCGGCGCTTGCCCTCGCGAAGCATGCCGAGGGAGAAGTCGGCGGGCACGACGTCGACCCCGCCCTGGGCGAAGGGCTCGCTCGAGGTCGCGGTCCCGGCGGCGATGTCGAGGACCCGCTCCCCCGTCCGGGCTCCGACCGCCTCGAGCACCGCCTTGCGCCAGAGCCGGTCCTGCCCGAGGGAGAGCACGTCGTTGGTCAGGTCGTAGCGCGCAGCGACATCGTCGAACATCGCGGCGACGTCACGGGGGTCCTTCTCGAGCGAGGCGCGGGTCATGGCCGACATCCTCCCACCCCCTTCGCCCTCCCCCTTCGCCCCCAGTCCCGGCTCCACGAAACCCAGCCGGCTGGGTTTCGTGGAACTGGCTGGGTCTCGAAACCCAGCTGGCTCATCAAGACCCAGCCAGCTGGGTTTCGTGTGCCGGGCGAGGCCGGGGGCCGGCGGGAGTACCCGGGCGTAGGCTTGCCCGGCGATGACGACCCTGGACCCGACCCCTTCGCACGCGGACGCGGCCGTGCCCTTGCACGCACGAAGCCGCTCGATCCCGCTCAGCGACGCGAGCGACCTCCTGGCCCTGCTGCCGGTCAGCGCGCACGACGAGGTGCTGTCCTGGGTCCGCAAGGGCGAAGGGGTGATCGGCTGGGGAGTCGCTGCCTCCTACGAGACCAGCGGCGAGGACCGCTTCGAGGCGGCCGAGCGATGGTGGCGCGAGACCGCCGACGCCGCCGAGGTCGAGGACGCGGTGGACCAGCCGGGCAGCGGCCTCGTGTGCTTCGGGTCCATGGCGTTCGCCGCGGACTCCGACATCCCGTCGCGCCTCGTCGTGCCTGAGGTCGTCGTCGGCCGGAGGGGCCGGCACGCCTGGGTGACGACCATCGCCGCCGCCGACGACCCCCCGGCATCGGGGACCGACGAGCGCCTCGGACCGCAGCCGGAGCCGGCCGCCCCGCAGGCCGTCCGGTTCAGCGACGGCGAGCTCTCCGCCGGGTCGTGGGCCGGGGCGGTCGACCAGGCGCTGCACCGCATCGCCGACGACGAGCTCGACAAGGTGGTCCTCGCGCGCAGCCTCGACGTCGACTCCGACGTCGACATCGACCCCCGGTGGATCCTGCGCCGGCTCGCCGAGGACTACGACACGACGTGGGTCTTCGCCGTCGCGGGGATCGTCGGTGCCACGCCGGAGATGCTCGTGCGGCTCGAGCGGGGGCTGGTGACCTCGCGGGTGCTCGCCGGGACGATCCGGCGCACCGGCGACGACAGCCATGACCTGGCCCTCGCCGGCTCGCTCGCCCGGAGCAGCAAGGACCTCGAGGAGCACGAGTACGCGGTGCGCTCGGTCGCCGACGCCCTCGCCGAGCACACGAGCTCGATGAACGTGCCCGAGGCGCCCTTCGTCCTCCACCTGAACAACGTGATGCACCTCGCGACCGACGTCGCCGGCGTCGTCGACGACACCTCGACCTCGCTCACCCTCGCCGCCTCCCTGCACCCCTCGGCCGCGGTGTGCGGCACCCCCACCGCGGTCGCCGGTGAGGTCATCGCCGAGCTCGAGCAGATGGACCGCGGTCGCTACGCCGGCCCGGTCGGGTGGATGGACGCCGGGGGTGACGGCGAGTGGGGGATCGCGCTGCGCTGCGGTGTCTTCACCTCGCCCCGGTCGCTGCGTCTCTACGCCGGGTGCGGCATCGTCGCCGGCTCGGACACCGCCAGCGAGGTCGCCGAGTCCGACGCGAAGTTCCTGCCCATGCGTGAGGCTCTCTCCCCGCGCGGCTGACCTCTCCCCCTTCGCCGGTCGCGGTTACTTGACCGAGCCGGACATCAGCCCGCCGATGAAGTACTTGCCCAGGACGATGTAGACGAGCAGCGTCGGCAGCGAGGCGATGAGCACGCCCGCCATGATCTGGGCGTAGTCCGGGTTCTGCCCGCCGGCGAGCTCGTTGAGCGCGTAGGTCACCGGGCCGTTGTTGCGGTTGGTGAGGAAGAGCGCGAAGAGGAAGTCGTTCCACGCGCTGGTGAACTGCCAGATGAGGGTGACGACCGCGGCCGGCGCCGAGACGGGGATGACGACCGAGCGGAAGATCCGCCACATCCCCGCGCCGTCGACCGTCGCGGCCTCGAGGATCTCCTTCGGCACGGCGGTCGCGTAGTAGTTGCGGAAGATCAGCGTGCAGATCGGGATGCCGAAGATCGTGTGCACCGCGATGAGCACGACGATCCCCTCGAACCACGGGAAGACCGACTGGACGTCGATCATCATCGACTGCAGCGGGATCATCACCGCCTGGTACGGGATGAACATGCCGAAGAGGAAGAGGGTGAAGACCGTCTGCGCGCCGGGGAACTGCCAGCGGGCGAAGACGAAGCCGTTCATCGCCCCGAGGATCGTCGCGAGGACCGCGGAGACCACGGCCATGACGACGGTGCGCACCAGCGCCGGAGCCAGCCGCTCGAAGGCGCTGACCCACCCGTCGAAGGAGAGGTCGGTGGGCAGGCTCCACGCCCCGCTCGGGGTGACCGTCGACTTCAGGCTGGTGACGACGAGGACGTACATCGGCATGAGGACGAGCGCGGCGAAGAGCACGAGCAGTGCCACCCGGAGCACCTTGGCCCAGCCCGCGCTGCGGGTGCCCGGCGCGCCGTGGTGCTCGATGGTCGAGGTGTCAGCAGCCATCAGCCACGCTCCCGCTCGGTCCGGTTGGTGTACCAGAGGTAAGGGACGACGACGACGGCGACGATCACGAGGATGATCGTCGCGTTGACGGCCGCCGCCACCGGGTCACGCTGGGCGAAGAGCTGGGTCCACATGAGGGTGGCCGGCACCGACGCCGTGTACGAGTTCGGGCCGGCGATCGCGTAGATCAGGTCGAACATCTTCATCGACATGTGTCCGACGATGATCAGCGCGGAGAGCGCGATCGGCGAGAGCTGGGGGAAGAGGACGTGGCGGTAGACCTGCCACTCGCTCGCACCGTCGATGCGGGCGGCCTCTCGCTGGTCCTCCCCGATCCCGCGGAAGCCGGCGAGGAAGAGCGCCATGATGTACCCGGAGAGCTGCCAGATCGCGGGCAGCGCCATGGCCGCCATGTTCCACCGGCTGTCGGCGGACCACCAGCTCGACTGCAGGCCGTCCAGGCCGAGCTTGACGAAGAGCTGGTTCAGCCCGATGGCTGCGCCCTCCCCCTTCGCCGGGCTGAGCAGCCAGCGCCAGACCACGCCGGCGGCGATGAAGCTCACCGCCATCGGGAAGAGGTAGATCGAGCGGAAGACCCCTTCGCCGCGCACGCCCTTCTCGAGCAGGATCGACCAGAGCAGCCCCATGATCATCGTGCCGACGACGAAGACGACGGTGAGGACGAGCAGGTTCCACAGCGCGTGCTGGTAGTCGGCCGACCCGAGCAGCTCGGTGTAGTTGCGGTACCCGCCCTCGTGGATCGAGCGCTCCTCGAACTTCCCGCCGACGACGACCCGCCGGGTCGCGACGTTGAGCGAGGTCCAGATGTTCTGCGCGATGAGGTAGTAGACGAAGATGCCGACGAGGATGATCGACGGCAGCACCATGAGCAGGCCGGGCAGCCAGTTCTTCGGCCGTTGCATCGCATGCACTCCTGGGGTGGCGAAGGGGGTGTCGGGAGGTGTCGCGAAGGGGGTGAGGGGCGAAGGGGGTGCCCTCAGGGGTGACGCGGGCCGGACCCCGATGGGCGTCGGGGTCCGGCCGGCTCACCCGGTAGGCGTCACTGCCCGTGCTTCTCCGCGGCGGAGGTGAGGTCGGAGACCATGGCCTCCTCGTCCTGGGCGGAGTAGAACTTCGCCACGGCGGAGGAGACGTCGGTCAGCCATGCCAGCGGCACCGCAGCGCCGTGGGCGATCGAGCTGACGATGGTGTCGGACTGGAAGTCCTCCATCGCGCTCTGCTGGTACTCCGGGAACTCATCGGCTGCGACGTCGGTCCGGGCCGGGATCGACCCCTTCGCCTTGTTGAAGGCCAGCTGGCCCTCGGCGGAGCCGACGGTCATGAGCCAGTCCTTGGAGCCGTCGGGGTTGTCGGCGCCCTTCGGCAGGGTGAAGGAGTCGGCGAGGAAGTCGAAGACGCCGTCGGTGCCGGGGACGGGGAAGTAGGTGTAGTCCTCGCCCTCGGTGGCGTCGTTCTCGGTGAACTGCGCGACCGCCCAGTCGCCCATGACGTTGTACGCAGCGTCGCCCTTGTAGACCGCGTCGATGCTCGGCGGCCAGTCGTCACCGTCGGAGGCGGTGTTGGCGTAGCCGAGCAGCTCCTTGTAGTGGCTGACGGCGGTCTTGACGCCCTCGGAGTCCCACTTCGTCGAGCCGTCGAAGAGCCCGTTGTAGCTCTCCGGGCCGAGGTCGGAGAGGAGGACGGTCTCGAAGAGCTGGACCTGGGTCCACGTGCCGCCGATGTGCAGCGGCGTCTTCACCCCCGACTCCTTGACCTTCTCCATGTCGGCGAGCCAGGCCTCCATGTCGGCCGGCGGCTCGTTGATGCCGGCCTCCTTGAGCACCTTCGGGTTGGCCCAGACGACGTTGGCGCGGTGGATGTTGCTCGGGATCGAGTAGATGTCGCCCTCGACGGTGAGCCGGTCGAGCAGGTCCTGGGGGAAGACGTCGGAGCCGCCGAGGGCAGCCATGACGTCGTTGACCGGCTCGATCTGGTCGGCGGCGATGTAGTCGGTCAGCTCGGCGCCGGCGTGCCCCTGGAAGGACCCGGGCGGGTTGTCGTTCTCCAGGTCCGAGGCGAGCTTGGCCTTGGCGTTGGACCCGGCACCGCCAGCGACGGCGAGGTTGACGAAGGAGTCGTTCGGGTACTGCTTCTCGAACTCCGCGGTGAGCGCGTCCAGCCCCTTCTTCTCCGACCCGTCGGCCCACCAGGTGAAGACACCGACCTCACCGCCGGCCCCACCCTCCTTGGGCTCGTAGGCCTCGGCGCTGTTGGTCTCCGAGCTGCTGGCATCGCCGGCGCCGGCGTCCCCGGAGCCCCCCGAGTCGCCCCCGGTGGCGCACGCGCTCAGCCCGAGGGCGGCGACGGCCAGGAGCGCGGCGGAGCGTGTCGTGGATGTACGCATGTCGTTCCTTCCGCTGGTCGGAGCGAGCATGCCCCGACGGTGGTGCACACGTGAGTCGTGTGCGGACATTATGAGCACGCGCTTCGCCGCCCGTTCATCGAACCCGCGGATCGTGACCGGGCCGTTGCCGGCTAGTCGATCCCGGCGGCGGCCAGGCGAAGGGAGTCGAGGTCGCCGCGTCGTCGGCCCAGGTCGAGCGGCACGCGGAGGACCCGGATGCCTCGGGCGGGTTCGCCCAGCGCGGCCGCGAGGTCCGCGCCGGTCGTCACGGTGCGCGCCGGCCACCCGTGCGCCTGCGCCACGGCGCAGAGGTCGCTGCGGGTGGGGGTGGCGAAGACCCGCTCGAAGTCGGCGGAGCGCTCCGGCGCGCCGTGCTCCAGGGTGCTGAAGATGCCGCCGCCGCGGTCGTCGAGGACGACGACGGTCAGGTCTGGCACCGGTTCGTCCGGGCCGAGCATGAGAGCGGTGGCGTCGTGGAGGAAGGTCAGGTCGCCCACGACCGCGATCGTGCTGGCCTCGGGGTCGGCCAGGGCGAGCCCGGCGGCGGTGGAGAGGCACCCGTCGATGCCGGCGAGCCCGCGGCTGGCGACGACGTCGACGTCGGCGCGCGGTCGGGCGAGCCCGAGGTGGTGGTCACGGGCGGCGCTGCTGCTGCCGAGGAAGACCCGGGCCCGCGGCGGTGCGGCGCGGTCGACGGCGGCGAGGACCTGCATCCCGCTCTCGAGCCGCTCGGCCTGCAGGAGCGGGCCGGCCGCCGAGGCCAGGGCCCGCCCGAGCTCGCGCCAGTCCCGCAGCCAGGAGTCCTCGGGCCCCCGACGGGCCGCATCTGCGGGGTCGGTCCGCAGGGAGGCGAAGGGGTGGATGCTTGCCTGCTCGTGCGTCGGGTCCGCCCAGGAGTGGGTCTCGCTCACGAGGTGGACCTCTTCGGCGGCGCGCTGCAGGGCGGCCACCTGCCGCCCGAGCGTCGGACGGCCGATGACGACGAGGGAGCGCACGGGGTGCCGCGCGCGCCACGCCTCCGCGTGCAGGGCGAGCGTGCCGTGCGGGAGGAGGACGTCGGCGTGCTCTGGTGGGGGCGGGGAACCGGGCTCGGCGAGCACCGGCACCCCGTGGGCGCTGGCCCAGGCGAAGGCCGCGCGCCGGTGACCGGCGGTCGGCAGGTCGCCGATGACGGCGAGCGTCCCCGGCCCGTCGGGCAGTCTCGTGCCGGGCTGACGCTCGGACGCCAGCGACAGGTCATGGTGCGCTTGGCGCGGGTCGCGGTTCTCTTGGCGCGGGTCGCGGTGCCCTCGGCGTAGGTCTCGCACCCACGGGCCGCCGTCGTCGCGCCCGCGGCACGACTCGGGGAGCGCGACCCCCTCCCCGCCCGGGACGAGCGGGTCGCGGTAGGGCAAATTGAGATGGACCGGGCCGGGGTGGGCGAGGTCGGGGTGGGCGAGGACCGCGCCGACCGGCTCTCCCCCTTCGCCGCCGGTCGCCGCGGACACGGCACGCGCGGCCGTGGTGCGCAGGGCCGCGCACTGCTGGGCGAGCCGATCGCCGGCAGGGGTCTCGAGGTCGACGAAAAGCCGGGTCCGGGCCGGGCCGAAGATGCCCACCTGGTCGGTGGCCTGGTTGGCGCCGACGCCGCGCAGCTCCGGCGGGCGGTCCGCGGTGAGGAGCAGCAGGGGCACCTGCCCGTGGTCGGCCTCGAGGACGGCGGGGTGGAGGTTCGCGACGGCGGTGCCGCTCGTCGTGACGACCGCCGCCGGCACCCGGCTGACCTTGGCCAGCCCGAGGGCGGTGAAGGCGGCTGCACGCTCGTCGACCCGGACGTGCAGGGTCAGCGCACCGGTGCGCTCGAGGTGCTGCGCGGCGTAGGCGAGCGGGGCGGAGCGCGAGCCGGGCGCGAGGACGACATGGCGCACCCCGAGGCGGACCAGCTCGTCGAGCAGCGCGAGCGCTGCGACGACCGACGGCGTCGCGGGGTCGGGGCTCGTCTGCACGCCTGAGATCGTCGCACGTCGCTCACTCTCGAGGCACCCGCTCCACGTCGTAGTCGACGACCACCGGCGCGCCAGCACCGCCCGGCGCGCCGAGGAAGTCGAGGGCTCCGGCGCGCCACTCCCGCAACGAGGGCTCGTCCGCGAGCTGCCGGTCGAGCAGGGCAGCGGTCTCGACGTACCGGAGGTTCTCGTGGGCGGCGGTGGAGCGTCGGCGCTCGGCCGCGTCGTCCAGGTCGCGTCGCACGGTGACCCACTCCCCCGAGTCGGGGTTGCGCTCCCCGTCGAGCATCGGCACGAGGTCCTGGCGGTGCTCCAAGGAGAGGACCGAGACCCCCTTCGGCATGGTCACCCCGCCGATCGGTGCGCCAGAGGTCACGACGTGGGACACCCCCCGGTGCCGCCGGCGGAAGGCCGGGTCGGCGGCCAGCCGGGCCGCCGTCAGCCCGCCCTGGCTGTGACCGGACAGCAGCACCGGGTCGTTCACCCCCTTCGCGCTCCTGCCGACCCGCGCCTTGGAGTCGGCGAGGGCCGAGCTGACCGCCGCCATCGTCAGCGTCGAGCCACCCGCGACGAGGGCCATGTTGCTCGTCATGTCGAAGGGCTCCGCGCCCGGCTTGACGTCGAAGGTCTGGGTGCCGGGGATGTCCACGACCCAGGCATAGCCGCCGTCCGCGGTCGGCAGCCCGGTGACCCGCACCTGGTCGCCGCCGGAGGTGGGCGAGTCGTTGGCCACGAGGTCGGCCAGCCCCGCCGGCCGTCGCCACCCCTCGGCCGCCGGGTCGACCGCGGTCGCCGTGGTCCGGACCGCGAAGCCGGACTCGTCGAGGACGAGCCCACCGCCCAGCGCCGTGATGGTCGCGGCGGCGTCCTCGTGACTCGCGGACGGGTAGGGCACACCAGCCCTGCGGGCGGCGACGGCCAGGCCCAGACCGACGAGGGGCTGGCCCTCGCCCAGCCCGGTGAGCAGCCCCTCGGCGCCGCCGACGAGGTGCTCGAGGACCCACGGCTGCTCGTAGACCAACCGGTCCGCAAGCGGTCCCGCCTCGGCCTGGACGTCCCGGGTGAGACCGAGGGAGGCGCGAAGGTGGGGTCGCAGCCACCGGGCGTCGAGGCGCTGAACCCCCTTCGCCACGACCCAGCCGGCGGCGGTGAGCCCGGCGACCGGCAGCACGAGGGGCGCGAGGGCGGCCCCGACGGCGGTCCCGACCGCCTGGTCGGCCTCGTCCACGGCGCGCTCCGCGGCGGCCTCGCCCGCGCGGTAGCTGAGGACGCAGGCCGTCACCGCCTCGGCGAGGCCGCGCAGCGCAAGGGACTCACCGGCCGCTCCCCACGGACCTGCGGCGGAGGCCAGGTCGCGCTCGCAGCCCCACGAGGCGGCGGGAGCGAGGACACCGGCCACCGCGAAGAACGGGTGGGCCGCGACGGCCGCGATGTCGCCGGCGACGTCGCTCAGCTCGTCGGAGAGGTCACGCAGCCGGCCAGCTGCGACCTCGAGCGTGTCCAGCCCGACGGCTACTCCCCCGGCGCCGCCGCTGACCTCGAGCCCGCTCACCTGGCCAGCTCCAGCGCCGCAAGCGCCGCCGCCCGGATCCCCCGCGCCCGCCCGGCGGCCGCCGCCCCGAGCGCGCGCACCTGGGCGGCTGAATCGTCCAGGTCCGCTGCGACCCGGCGCAGCCGGGCGCACCGCTCGTGCACCTGGTCCTCGTACAGCTGCGCCGCGTGCGCCTGCCACTCCAGCTCGGCGCACTCGGCGACCACGGCCGCGATCGCGGCCACCCGCCGGCTCAGCGCCTCCAGCCGCGCGGCCAGGTCAGCCGGCACCCCGTCGTCGTCGAGGTCGAGCATCCGGGTGACGTCCAGATCGAGCATGCCTGCGATCGAAGCCGCACGCAGGCCTTGCCGCGAGGCCGCCCACCTCGGCTGTGGACGGGCGGGCGCACCCGGAACGGGCTGTGAATCGTGCCCTCAGAGCAGCGCCCACGCCGCGCCCAGGCGCTCGCGCCACCACTGCACCCGCTCCGGCGGTGCGGCGAGCTCGTCCAGGCGTGCCTCGTCGACCACCACCTCACGTACCGGCAGCGACCCCGCTCGCGGCACCAGCGGCTCGTGCGTCACGTCACCGTCGAGCAGGTTGACGGTGCCCAGCCCGCAGGCGAAGGGCAGCTCCGGCAGCGCCGCCGCCAGCGCCACCCCGGCCCGGATCCCCACGCTGCTGTCCAGGGCGGAGGAGACGACGGCGGGCAGTCCGCAGTCCTGCACCACCCGCAGCGCCGAGCGCACCCCGCCGAGGGGCGCGACCTTGACGACGACGACATCGGCGGCCTCGAGCCGGGCGACGCGGAGCGGGTCCTCGGCCTTGCGGATCGACTCGTCCGCGGCGATCCGTACGTCGATCCCGTTGCGGGCCAGCGCCATCCGCACCTCGCGCAGCTCGGTGGCGGTTGCGCAGGGCTGCTCGACGTACTCCAGGGCGAAGGGGGCGAGCCGGCTGATCGCGTCGACCGCCTGGTCGACCGACCACCCGCCGTTGGCGTCCAGTCGGACCTGGCCGTCCGGCCCGAGGACGTCGCGGACGGCGGCGACCCGGGCGAGGTCGTCGGTGAGGGACTGGCCCCTCTCAGCGACCTTGACCTTGGCGGTGCGGCACCCGTCGAAGCGGGCGATGACGGCCGGGACTGCCTCCGCGGTGACGGCGGGAACCGTTGCGTTGCACGGGATCTCGTCGCGCAGCGGCGCCGGCCATCCGGTGTCGGCGGCCTCCAGGGCGGCGGCGAGCCATCGGCTCGCCTCGGGCGGCTCGTACTCGACGAAGGGGGAGAACTCGGCCCACCCCTTCGCTCCCTTGACCAGGGCGACCTCCCGCCGGTCCAGGCCGCGGAAGCGGACCCGCAGGGGGATCGAGACAACCCGCAGGCTCTTCTGGAGCTGCTCGAGCGAGGTCATGGGATGGTCACCGGTCGCGGCTGGAGAGCACGCAGAACTCGTTGCCCTCGGGGTCGGCCAGGACGGTCCAGGTGACCTCGTCGGCGTGCTGGCCGACATCGACGTAGGTGGCGCCGCGCTCGACCAGGGCGGCGATCTCGGCGTCCCGGTCCTGACTGCGGTGGGGGGCAAGGTCGATGTGCAGCCTGTTCTTGACCGCCTTCCCCTCGGGGACGGGGACGAAGACGAGCCCGGTCCGCGCGCTCAGCCAGGTGCCGAGGTCATCGATCACCTCGTCGTCCGCGGCCACGTCCGGCACGACGCACACCTCGTGCTCGTCCTCGTAGGCGATCTGCCAATCGAGTGTCTGCGCCCACCACCGGCCGAGCGTCGCGATGTCGTGGGCGTCGACCACGGTCGTGTACCAGCGCAGAGCCATGGTCATGAAACTACTCGGCGCTGACGCTACTCGGCTCTCCGTCTGCGGGGTGTGAGCGAAACTCAGAGGTGGAGACGTTCGATGGGCTGGCCGGTGGTCTCGGCGATGAGGTCGAAGTCCTTGTCCAGGTGGAGCACGGTGAGCCCGGCGAGTTCAGCAGTGGCTGCGAGGACGAGGTCGGGAACAGAGGGCGCGCGATGCTGGCCGCGTCCGGCAAGAAGGAGCTGGACCTCAAGCGATCGGTCCTCGATCGCTGGGGTCAGGTACTCGACCGGCATGGACGAGAGCGGGGGAGCAGTGAAGGCGCCGTGGGCGGCGGCACCGCCGCGGGCGGAGTACCCGATCTCAAGTCGGGTCATCGCGGTGATCCGGATCAGGCCTTGCTGGATGCGATTCGCCCACTCTTCAGCGTCTGGACTCTCACTATCCGCACGAGCGCGGACTTGTCGATGAGCCACTCGCTCACCGCCACGCGTTGCCCATTACCTCGGGATCGACCAGATCCGCGAACCGGTCGGCGAACAGGCGCAGGTCCGAGGGCGTGACTGGGCTTGCGACGGTCGCGGCATCGGCGGCGAGTCGGCGACGGATGTACTCAGCCCGGGACAGGCCTAGACGTGCAGCATTGGCGTCGACGCCAGCCAGAACGGCGTCGGGTATATCTCGGACGAGCACATCAGCCATCGGAAGACCTCCTGATATCGGATGATCTCACTACACCGCTCGCTTCCCGCCGGCCTGCCGGGACCAACCAAACCTTGCCCCAGGAGCTCGTACCTGCCCAGGGCTTCGCGCCCGCGCCGATGATCAGCCCCGCAAGACCTTCTCCATCGGGCGGCCCTTGGAAAGCTCGTCGACGAGCTTGTCCAGATACCGGATCTGGCGCATCAGCGGGTCCTGCACCTCCTGGACCTTCACGCCGCATACCGACCCGGTGATCTCGCTCGCGGCGGGGTTGAGGGTCGCGGCGGCGAAGAAGTCGGCGAAGGTGGTCTCCTCGGCAAGATGCTGCTCGAGCTCGGCCTGGTCGAATCCCGTGAGCCACCGGATCACCTCGTCGACCTCGCCCTGGGTGCGCCCCTTCTTCTCCACCTTTGTCACATAGTGCGGGTAGACCGAGGCGACGCTGGTGGTGAAGATCCGGTGCATCCGACCAGAGTAGGTACGGCGCATGCTCGAGATCAGCGCGACCGAGACCAAGGCGATGCGCACCGACCTGGCCGACATCGCACGGGAAGCCGAACGGAGGGCCGGTCAGGCCTAGCGGGCGTCACCCCTTCGCGGCGTCGGTCTCCAGGCGACCCGCCAGGTCGCGGTAGACGACGAGGCTGCGCCGGAAGGACGACAGCAGCAACGAGGCATCCCCGAGCACGTACACGCTCGGCGCCTCCGCCGGAGTCCGTCCGTGCGGCCACTGCGGCCCACCGACCAGCTCCGCCAAACGCCCCGACCTGTCCGTCGGCACGGCGCGATCAGCCACTCCCTCGAGCAGGGTCTTGACGGCGAAGCCGCGCCCGGTGCCCGCGAGCGCGTTGGCCTTGATCACGCAGTGCAGCACCGCGGCGGCGACCCAGGAGTCCTCCACCTCACGCCACGCGTCGAGGACCTTCGCCCCCGCGGCCCGCACGAGCAGCCGCCGGCTGGCGGTCAGTAGCTCGGGACCGAGGAGGAGGTGGCCGTAGGCGGCCTGGACGTGCTCGTCGATGATCTGCACCCGCTCGCGCAGATGCCCAGGGACAACCCCGAGGTCGAGCTCCTCGTCCGCCGGCAGGGGTGTCGTGTCGAGCGAGGCGAGCCCGTCGGCTCCCCCGACGACCCGGCCGAGCCAGTCGAGCATCGCCTCGTGCGGCTCCTCCCGGACTGGCACAGGGCGCTCGACGACCCGGGGCCCGCGAAGCAGCCCGCGTCCCTCCAGCTCGTAGGCCGCGCACTCGTACCCGCTCCCCTGAACGGCACGCCGCCGCACGTCGACGAGGTGGCCGTCGATGAGCACGATCTCGGTGAGGTCCCCCGGAGCCCCACCGCCGGGACCCGGCTCCCACCCGTCGTGGCCGAGGTGGGGTGCTGGGAACCCGTCGATGATCGAGGCGATGCAGTCCTCGCAGGAGCAGTCCTCCTCTCCCCCGTCGTACGCCTCGACCGCCCGCAGCCATCGCTCACCCATGTCCTTCTCCTCCGTCGTCGCAGGGCTCGTGCGGACCACTCGACCGGCTCGCGGTCGAGGGCGCTCCCCCCTTCGCCCGCCTGTGGACGACGTTGCCGAGGGCCGAAGGGGTGTGGACAGGCAACTACGCTGGTCGCTCGTGAGTGCACTGACCGGCCTGAGCGAGACCTTCGACCCGAGCGCTTGGGAGGAGGTGCCCGGTTTCGATGACCTGACCGACATCACCTACCACCGGGCGAGCGGCGACGGACCGTCGTCCGGGGTGGTGCGGATCGCCTTCGACCGGCCCGAGGTGCTCAACGCCTTTCGCCCGCACACCGTCGACGAGCTGTACCGCACCCTCGACCATGCCCGCCGCACCCCCGATGTCGGCGTCGTCCTGCTCACCGGCAACGGCCCCTCACCGCGGGAGGGCAGCAGCGCGACGACGCAGGGCTGGTCCTTCTGCACCGGCGGCGACCAGAGGATCCGCGGCCGGTCCGGGTACCAGTACTCCGGCGAGGGCGGCGACGAGACCGCCGCCGGTGTCGACGAGCGGCGGGTCAAGGCCGAAGGGGGGCGCCTTCACATCCTCGAGGTGCAGCGGCTGATCCGCACGATGCCCAAGGTCGTCATCGCGGTCGTGAACGGATGGGCGGCCGGTGGCGGGCACAGCCTGCACGTCGTCTGCGACATGACTCTCGCCAGCCGCGAGCACGCCCGCTTCAAGCAGACCGACGCCGACGTCGGCAGCTTCGACGCCGGGTACGGCTCGGCCTACCTCGCCCGCATGGTCGGGCAGAAGGCGGCGCGCGAGATCTTCTTCCTCGGCCGGGCCTACACCGCCGAGCAGATGCACCAGATGGGCGCGGTCAACATGGTCATCGACCACGCCGACCTCGAGCGCGAGGCCCTCGCCGTCGCCCGGGAGATCATGGGCAAGAGCCCGCAGGCGATCCGGATGCTCAAGTTCGCCTTCAACCTCGCCGACGACGGGCTGATGGGTCAGCAGGTCTTCGCCGGCGAGGCGACCCGGCTGGCGTACATGACCGACGAGGCCGTCGAGGGGCGCGACCAGTTCCTCGAGAAGCGCGAGCCGGACTGGTCGCCCTTCCCCTGGTACTTCTAGGAGGGGGCACCGGCCTTGCGTTCCCCGATTCGAAGAAGAACCGACCGCTCGACGTGACGCTCCTTCTTCGAACCACCTGACCACGCCCGACCGAACACCCAAGACGGACCAGGACTCACGTGGATGCCTTCCTCCTCTCCACCGCGGTGATCTTCCTCGCCGAGCTGGGCGACAAGTCCCAGCTCATGGCGATGACCTTCGCGACCCGCTACCGCGCCCGCGACGTCATCCTCGCGATCACCGCCGCGACCCTCATCGTCCACCTCGCCTCGGTCGCGATCGGGGCGGCGATCGGCACCGCCTTCGCCGACTACCAGTCCTGGATCGCGGTCGCCGCCGGTATCGCCTTCGTCGCCTTCGGGCTGTGGACGCTGCGCGGCGACGAGCTGACCGAGGAGGAGGCCGGCAAGGCCCGCAAGGCCACCGGGAGCGCACTGCTCGCCGTCGGTGGCGCCTTCTTCCTCGCCGAGCTCGGCGACAAGACGATGCTCGCGACGATCACCCTGGCCACCCGGGAGGGGTGGTTCGGCACGTGGATCGGGTCGACCCTGGGCATGGTGGCCGCCGACGCCCTCGCCATCGCCGTCGGGGCGGTGCTCGGCCGCGCGCTGCCCGAGCGTACGGTGAAGATCGGAGCCGCCGTCCTGTTCTTCCTCTTCGGCGCGCTCCTCATCGCGGAGGGAGCAGGCTGGGTTGGCTGAGCGGGTCGCTTCGGTCGAGCGAAGGGGGACGAGCTCGCCTCGTCGGTCTGGTCGCCGCCGGCGACCGCCGGGCTGGGTCCCGAACCAGCACGGCGCGTGGGCGATGCTGATCGCCCCGGTCGTCCTCGGCGCACTCCTCGCCAGCCGCCTCGACTGGCGCCATCTGCTGCTCCTCGCCTTCGTCGTCAGCGGCTACCTCGCGTTCTTCGCCACCGGCCTGTGGCTGAAGTCCCGCCGCAAGGCCCGCTACCTGCCACCCCTTCGCGCCTACCTGCCCCTGGCCGCGCTGCTCGGGCTGGGCGTGCTCGCGGCCGCGCCGCACCTGCTCGCCTGGGCGCCGCTCTTCGCCCTGCCGCTCGCGATCGGGCTCTATGCGTCGGCCACCCGCGACGAGCGCAGCATCTGGTCCGGGCTCGCGACGACCGCCGGCGCGACCCTGCTCACCCCCGTCGCCTACGACGTCACCGGCGGCTGGGGCGACCAGACCGCGACGGTGTGGTGGGCCACCGCGGCCCTCGGCGGCTACCTCGCGGGCACCGTCTTCTACGTCAAGACGATGATCCGGGAGCGGGGGGCGAAGGGGTGGGCGCTCGCCTCGCTCGGATGGCACGTGCTCGCTCTCCTGGTCGTCGCGATGATCCCCGACGTCGTCGACCGCGTGTCCGACCACCCCGCCGCAACCGCGGTCTACGTCCTGCTCCTCCTGCGCTCGATGCTCTTCCCCCGCTACCGGCTCTCGCCCAAGGCCGTAGGGATCATCGAGATCGTCGCGACCGTGGCCGTCGTCCTGGCGCTCGGTCTGACCGGCTAGAACGCGCGGTACGCAAGGATAGGCCGCGATGCCCGAGCCGCTGATCACCGACCTGCCCATGTCCGCAGGGCCCGCTGGCCTTGAGGTGCTCCCTCGGCTGGAGCGGGCGCTGGCCGGGCAGGGCCCGGTCCGCCCGCACGACCCGAGCGTCACCCCGCAGCCGCTGCCACGGCACGACGGAGAGCTGCCGTCCGACCTCGCCGTCGTCGTCGGGACCTCGGGGTCGACCGGCACTCCCAAGCTCGCGATGCTCGGTGCCCAGGCCCTCGCCGCGAGCGCCGCCGCCACCCACGACCGGCTCGGCGGGCCGGGGCAGTGGCTCCTCGCCCTGCCACCGCACCACGTCGCCGGGCTGCAGGTCCTGCTCCGGTCGATCCACGCGGGGACCCGGCCGGTCGTGACCGACCCGAGCCTGACCCCCTTCGCGCTGGTCCAGGCCGTCGCCGCGATGGACGGCGAGCGCCGTTACGCCTCCCTCGTCCCCGCCCAGCTGGGCCAGATGGTCGAGGATCCCATGGGCTTGGAGGCGCTCAGCCGCCTCGATGCCGTCCTCGTCGGGGGCGCCGCCACCCCGCCGCCGGTGGCCCAGCGGGCCCGCGACGCCGGGGTGCGCATCGTCCTCACCTACGGGATGAGCGAGACCTGCGGCGGATGCGTCTACGACGGCCGGGCACTGTCGGGGCTCGACGTCCGGGTGTCCGACCGGGGCACCCTCGAGCTCGGCGGGCCGTGCGTCGCGTACGGCTACCTGGGAGAGCCTGAGTTGACCGCGGAGTACTTCGTGACCGACGCCGGGGCCCGCTGGTTCCGCACCGACGACGTCGGCAGCGTCGACGAGCGCGGCAAGGTCAGCGTCACCGGGCGGGCCGACGACCTCATCAACTCGGGGGGGCTCAAGGTCGCCCCGCGCCTGGTCGAGGAAGCCGCCCTGGCGCACGTGCCGGCGATCACCGGCGCGATCGCGGTCGGGGTGCCGCACGAGCGCTGGGGCGAAGGGGTGGCCCTCCTCGTCACGACCTCGCCGGGTGGTCCGCCGGTCGGCTCGGTACCCGAGGGCGGGGTCGCGCAGATCCGCGAGATGCTCCGGGCCCACCTGCCTGCGCACGCGCTCCCCCAGGTGGTGCGGGTCACCTCGAAGCTGCCGACGCTCGGACCGGGCAAGCCCGACCGCCGAGCCGCCGCTCAGGTGCTGGGCTGACCCACGACCGTCCCACGACGTCGCGCGCCTCGACCACCTCGCGTCTGCGCACACCCTCGCGCCACCTCACGTCTGCGCACACCGCCTCGGACCCGACCGCGGTGTCGCCGCGAGGACATACCCCTTCGCGGACGAAAACTACGGATCGGTCATATGCCCATGCACGGGATGCATGGGCATATGACCGATCCGTACTATGTCGCGGAGAGGGGGTACCCCTCTCGTGCGCCTCACCAGGACGGACGCGAGCGTCCGGCGGCACGGGGTGGGCGAAGTTCGTAGAATTGGGCGACACCCTCCCTTCGCCCAGGAAGTTCTAACGCGCCCTCATGGCCACACTCGCCCAGTGGATCGCCGGGTCCCGGCCCCGCACCCTCCCCGCCGCCGTCGCCCCCGTCGTGGTCGGCACCGCAGCAGCCGCCGCGATCGACAAGAGTGATCTCGCCCTCGCGGTGATCGCGCTCGTCGTCGCGGTGAGCCTGCAGATCGGGGTCAACTACGCCAACGACTACAGCGACGGGGTCCGCGGCACCGACGAGGAGCGAGTCGGGCCGGTGCGCCTCGTCGGGCAGCGCCTGGCCGACCCGGAGAACGTCAAGCTGATGGCCTTCGGGTGGTTCGGGGTCGGCGCCCTCGCCGGTCTGGCCCTCGTCGCGCTGGCCCAGACGTGGATCCTCGTGCCGCTCGGCGCGCTGGCGATCCTCGCGGCGTGGCGTTACACCGGCGGTGACAACCCGTACGGCTACCGGGGCCTGGGCGAGGTCTACGTCTTCGTCTTCTTCGGTCTCATGGCCGTGCTCGGCACCCAGCTCACCCAGGCCGGCGAGACCACGCTCGTCGGTCTGCTCGGGGCCATCGCGTGCGGGGCGCTCACCTCGGCGATCCTCGTCGCCAACAACCTGCGCGACATCCCGACCGACCGCCAGAGCGGCAAGCACACCCTCGCCGTCCGGCTCGGCGACCGGGGCACCCGCACGCTGTACCTCGGGCTCGTCGGCGTGGCCGTGCTGTGCACCCTGCTCATGGCGATCTGGCACCACTGGGCGCCGATCTCGCTCATCGGTCTGGTCATCCTCGCCCCGGGCATCAAGGCCGTCGTCGGCGGCGCCACCGGACGCGCGCTCATCCCCGCGCTGGCGACCACCGGCATGGGCTTGCTCGCGTGGAGCCTGCTCCTCTTCTTCCCGTTAGCCCGCGGCTGAGGGCACGCTAGGGGGATGAGCTCACGTCCCCTCGCCCTGCTCGCCGCCGCCGTGGTCGGTCTCGGTGGGTGCTCAGGAGGTGGGGCAACCCCAGGGGCCTCTCCCAGCAGCGACGAGCAGGCCGGCGGGTCCAGCCAGCAGAGCGGCTCCTCCCCCGACGCCATCCCGACCGAGCGGGTCGACGACCTCCAGGTCGAGGTCGTCGCGAGCGGACTGGAGCACCCCTGGGACATCGGGTTCCTCGGCGACGGCTCGGCCGTCGTCACCGAGCGGGCCGGGCGCCTGCGGCACCTGCCCAGCCTGGACACCGGGACCCAGCCGGTCGAGCTTCGCGCCGGGCTGGACGATGTCTACGCCCAGGGCGAAGGGGGTCTGCTCGGCCTCGCGGTCCTCGGCCAGGGCGAGAGCGGCTGGGCCCAGGCGCAGGTGGTGGTCTGCTTCAACCACGCCGAGGACGGCGAGCCGGTCGACATCCGGCTCGTCCAGCTCACCCTCGACCCGGCGAACCGGCGGGCCACCCGAGACCGAGACGTGCTCACCGGGCTGCCAACCTCCACCGGCCGGCACTCCGGGTGCCGACCGACCCTGGCCAGCGACGGGACCCTCTTCGTCGGCACCGGCGACACCGCTGACCCCGGCGTGCCCCAGGACCTCTCGAGCCTCGGCGGCAAGGTGCTGCGGATCGACCCCGACACCGGCGATGGGGCGAGCGGTAACCCCTTCGCCGACAGCTCCGACCCCGACCAGCGGCGCGTCTACTCCTTCGGGCACCGCAACGTTCAGGGGGTCGCGCAGCGACCCGGCACCGAGGACGACCCGCAGGTCTGGACCTCCGAGCACGGGCCGAGCGTGGACGACGAGGTCAACCTCATCGAGCCCGGCGGCAACTACGGGTGGGACCCCAGCCAGGGCGGTGAGGTGAGCAGCTACGACGAGTCGGTACCGATGACCGACACCGAGCGCTTCCCGGACGCGGTCGAGGCGGCGTGGAGCTCCGGCGACCCGACCGAGGCGATCGCGGGAGCGGCCTTCCTCGAGGGCGAGCAGTGGGGTGAGCGGGAGGGGATGCTCGCCGTCACCGCGCTCAAGGGCGAGAAGCTCATGCTCTTCGCTCTCGAGGGCGAGACGGTGACCCAGGTGCAGGTCCCGGCTGCGCTGGAGGAGCACGGCCGGCTGCGCGCCGCCCGGCTCGGCCCCGACGGTGCGCTGTACGTCACGACGAGCAACGGCTCCGACGACAAGGTCTTGCGGGTCACCCCCGGCTGAGGCCGCTCAGCGGAAGTGCTCGTCGTCGACGCTCTCGTCGGACTCCACCGTCGTCTTTGGCTCCTGGTGACGGGCCTCCAGACGGGCCCGCTGCCGCTCCTCGATCCGACGCACCGCATCGTCGCGGAAGGGCCGCAGCACGAAGAACGAGACGACCATCGAGAGCAGGAACGCGCCGACGACCAACCAGGGTCGCTGCGCCTCGTCGCGCAGACCTACCAGCCAGAGCGCGGAGAGACAGCCGAAGAAGACGAGGATGCGCAGGATCGTGTAGCGCAGCATCAGCCCACTCCTGCGTAGCTGTGCTGGCCGACGAAGTAGAAGTTGACGATCGTGTAGTTGATGACGATGCACGCGAAGCCGGCCAGCGCGATCCAGGCGACGGTGCGCCGGTCGGCGTTCTTGGTCACCCGGGCGTGCAGGTAGGCGGCGTAGACCACCCAGATGACGAAGGTCCACACCTCCTTGGGGTCCCAGTTCCAGTACGAGCTCCACGCCTGACGGGCCCAGATCGCGCCGGCGATGAGGGTGAAGGTCCACATCGGGAAGGCAACGACGTTCATCCCGTAGGAGAGCCGCTCGAGCTTCGGCGCCGCGGGCAGCTTGGCCCAGAACGAGCGCTTGCTCGCCCGGTCACGGATGAGGAAGAGCGCCGCGAGCACCGCACCGACGATGGACAGCCCGGTCGCGAGGGTGGCGATCGAGACGTGGATGACGAGCCAGTACGAGTCGAGGCTCGGCACGAGCTCGGCCGCCTCGGTGTACCAGATCGTCCCCGCGAGCCAGAGGAGCAGGGTCACCGGCGCGAGGACGAAGAGACCGAGCCAGTGCATGCCCCGGCGCAGCGGCACGAGGCAGTACGCGAGCATCGCGAAGAACCCGCCCGCGACCGAGAACTCGAAGAGGTTGCCCAGCGGCGCCCGCTCGACCGACAGGCCCCGCAGCACGAGCGAGAGCAGCAGCAGTCCCGTGCCCAGCCAGGACAGCGCGCCGCCGATCCCGGCACCGACGCGTGCCCGCTCGGGGTCTGCGCCCGACCGTTCGTCTGAGGTTCCCCGGGGATCTGCGGCAGTGGGGGGGTCGGTGGAGGGCGACCGTTCGTCTGAGGCTCCCCGGGGATCTGCGGAGGCCGGGGCACCGGCGAGGGCGGCGACCTGCTCGGCCCGGGCGCGGGCGCGCGCGGAGCGGGCGGCGTCATCCGCCTCGACCGCGGCCTCCGCATCACGCTCCGCCGCAGGGACCGCTCCGGCGAGATAGACGGCATAGGCGATCATCGCCAGCGTCAGCACACCGACAGCGGAGTAGAGGGCGTAGTTGGCGTAGATCGCCAGGGTCTCGTTCATCACGCTCTCGATTCTCGCACCTCAGCGCTCGGCGGGCGCCGAGCGCTGCGACAACTCGTCCGCGAGGTCGGTGACCACCCGGCTGAGGCGGTCGTCCTCCCCCTTCGCCATCCCGCCGAGGTGGACGACCGACCGGCCGTCACCGGCGGGCACGACCCGGACGAAGACCCGGCGTCCCCGGATGACCAGGGACGCGATGAGGCCGAGCAGCGCTACCACGGAGGAGCCGAGGACGAGCTCCTTGCCGGGGTCGTCGCGCACGGCGAAGCCGGCGAAGCGGTCCACTCGGTCGAAGGTGACCGTGCCCCGCCCGCCGGGCAGGTCCTTGGTCTCCCCTGGCTGCAGCCAGATCCGGGCGATGTCCTCGCTGCCGTCGTCCGGGGCGACCGGCTCCATCGTGTCGGTGTCGATCGAGAAGACCGACTGGGCCGACCCCTTCGGGTAGAGCTCACCCTCGTAGACGCTCATCGCCAGCGCCGGGTTGCGCAGGTCGGGGAAGACCGAGATCGGGCCCTGGGTGTCGTCGATGACCGCGGTCGGCAGGAAGAGCCCGACGAGGCCGAGCTGCTTGGGCTGGGCGGCGCCGACCTTGATCGCACCGGTCGAGCGGTAGCTGCCGTCCTGGGCGAGGAAGGCGGTGGCGCCGGAGTAGATCACCTGGCCGTCCCGGTCCTTGACGGTGACGACCGGGGCGTAACCGTTGCCGAGGAGGAAGACGGTCGCGTCGTCGAGCTCGAGCGGCTCGTTGACGGCGACGTGCGCGGGCTGGGTCGCCCCGCCGAGCCGGTCGGCGTAGCGCACCTCGGCGGAGAAGGCGCGCGGCATGCCGATCTGGCCGGCCTGGTCCTCCTCGAAGCTGGCGGTCATCTTCTCCACGGTCAGGGCGAAGGGGGTGAGGTCCTCCCCGTCGACGAGCGGGCCGGGAGCCCAGGTGTCGTAGCGGGTCACCGTGGAGACGAAGGACTCGCCCTCGGGCACGACGATGTCGGCCCGCCAGCCGTAGAGGTGCCCGATGGCCATCCCGACGATGAGGGTGACGAGCGAGCCGTGGAAGAGGAGGTTGCCGACCTCCTTCAGGTACCCGGACTCGGCGGAGATCGTCGTCTCGTCGTGGCGGGCGATGCGGAACCGCTTGCGGCGCAACGTACTCGCGGCATCGTCGAGCACAGCGGGCAGGTCCTCGTCGGCGACGACGAAGGCGTCGTGAGCCTCGAGCCGCTGCAGCCGCCGAGGGGCACGAGGAGGCCGTGCCCGCAGCTGGCGGGCAAGGGTGATCGTGCGCGGGACGATGCACCCGACGAGCGAGGTGAAGAGGAGCAGGTAGATCGCCGAGAACCACGGCGAGGAGTACACGTCGAAGGCGTACAGGCGGTCCAGGACCGGCCCGGCGTCGGGGTGGCGCTCGATCCAGTCCGTCGTCCGGGCAGGGTCCAGGGAGCGCTGGGGGAACATCGACCCGGGAACGGCGCCGATCGCGAGGAGCAGGAGCAGGAAGAGCGCGGTGCGCATGCTCGTGAGCTGCCGCCACGCCCAGCGCGCCCAGCCGACCGGTCCGAGCCGGGGTTGGGTGACGCCGTCCCGGCGGGTCGCGCGGGTGCTCACAGCACCACCTCGAAGCCGCTGATCCACCGGTTCTGCAGCCACACCGTGATCTCGGCCCACCAGCCGGTCACGAGGAGCACCCCGATGAGGAGCAGCAGCACCCCGCCGGCGAGCTGGATGCCGCGCTGGTGGCGCCGCAGCCACCCCGAGACCGCGCCCCACCGCTCGTAGGCCCCCGCGATGAGGACGAAGGGCAGGCCCAGCCCGATGCAGTAGGCGATCGCGAGGACGACGGCGCGGGTGGTGCCGGCGTCACCGGTCAGCGAGAGGGCGAGGACCGCGGCGAGGGTGGGGCCGACGCAGGGAGCCCAGCCGAGCCCGAAGACCGCGCCGAGCACCGGTGCACCGGCCAGCCCCGTCGCCGGGCGCACCGGTAGCCGCACGGTGCGCTGGGTGCGCCGGCCACCCGCGCCGAGGAAGACCAGCGCCATGGCGATGACGAGCGCCCCGCCGACCCGGCTGAGCAGCTCACGATGCTCGACCAGGGCCCGCCCGGCGGAGGCGACGAACATCGTCGCGAGGACGAAGACGACGGTGAAGCCGGCGACGAAGAGCAGCGCCCCGAGCATCATCCGGCGCGGCGAGCGTCGCTCCAGGCTCGTCTCGGACAGCCCGGTGACGTACCCGAGGTACCCGGGCACGAGCGGCAGCACGCACGGCGAGGCGAAGGAGACCAGGCCCGCCAGCGCCGCGAGCAGCGCGGCGAGCGGAAGGGCTCCCCCTTCGATCGTGTCGGCGGGGTTCACCCCGCACTCTCCTCCGCAGACGACTCATCCGAGGACTGCGCCGGCGACTCGGCGAGCACATCGTCGACCAGGCCGGTCAGGGTCGACTCGCTGATGACCCCCTGGACGACGGCCGCGACCCTCCCTTCGCGATCGAGGACGGCGGTCGAGGGCTGGGTCGCCAGCACCCCCTGCATGTCGATCGCGGTGGAGCCGGACTTGTCGAAGATCGATGGCCAGACGAAGCCCCAGGCAGCGGCCTGCGCCTTGCCGGTCTCGATCGACGGCTCCCGGTAGTCGATCCCGACGAAGCGCACCGGGGCGCCCTGCTCCTGGTACTTCTCGTGGACGGCGACGAGGTGCGGCGCCTCCCGCTCGCACGGCCCGCACCACGACGCCCAGAGGTTGACCACGACGACCTCGCCGCGCAGGTCCTGCAGGCTCAGCTCCTCGCCGTCGAGGGTCGGCCCGGTGAGGGTGATCGGCTCCTTGCGCTCCTCGGGCGGGGTGGTGACGATCGAGCCGTCGCCGGCGACGTATCCCTTCTCGGAGCCCTGCTTGGCCTGCTCGGCGACGGAGTTCGGGTCGGAGGAGCAGGCGGACGCCCCGGCGAGCAGGGCTGCGCCGGAGAGGACTGCGGTGACGCGGCGGGCGAAGGGGGTGGTCATGCCCCGGTGGTCTTCTGCGCCTGCGGGTAGAGGTGGGCGGCGGGCTCGGAGTACTCGACGGCCTCGAGCTCGTCGCCGCGGTAGACCAGGGTGGTCAGCGAGGCGAGGTTGCACTGGCGGCGGCGCGGGTCGTGCCACAGGCTGCGGCCCTCGAGCGCGCTGCGGATCGTCCAGATCGGCAGCTGGTGGCTGACGATGACCGCCTCGTGGCCGCGGGCGTGGTCGCGGGCGTTCTCGATGGCCTCGGTCATCCGCTTGGCGATGGCGCGGTAGGACTCGCCCCAGGTGGGCTTGGTGGGGTCACGCACCCACCACCAGCGCCGCGGGTCGAGCAGCAGCCGCTTGCGGAAGCGTCGCCCCTCGAACTTGTTGCCCGCCTCGATCACGCGAGGGTCGATGATCGCGCGCTCGATGCCGTGCCGCTCGATCGTCGGGGCGGCGGTCTCGGCGGTGCGCACCAGCGGGGAGTGCACGACAAGGGTGATGTCGCGCTCGGCGAGGTGATCGGCGACGACCCGCGCCATCTCGTGCCCCAGCTCGGAGAGGTGGTAGCCGGGCAGGCGGCCGTAGAGGATCTTCTCGGGGTTGTCGACCTCGCCGTGGCGCAGCAGGTGCACGACGGTCCGCTCGCTGCCGCCGGTGGAGGGGCGGTGACCCTCGCGGGCGCCCTCGGCGGCCTCGCGGGCCGCGCCCTTCGCCGACTCGGAGGTCTCGACCGGGCCGGGCACGTCCGTGCCGGAGTCGGGGGCGACCTCGGGGCCGAAGGGGGAGTCCTCCTGACCGTCCAGCTCGCGCTCGTCGACGGGGTCGAGCGCGTCCTTGGGCTGCGGCGACTGGCTCATGGCCTGGATTGTCTCAGGCGAGCCTGGGAACGCGGTGCGCCGGGACGCATTCCCGCTGCCCCTTCCCCTCACGAAACCCAGCTGGCTGGGTTTCGTGGACCTGGCTGGCTCTCGAGGCCCAGCCAGGTCCACAAGACCCAGCTGGCTGGGTTTTGTGGAGCGGCGAAGGGGGCGAGTCGGCCGAGCGAAGGGGTCACCCCAGCGTGGAGTCGTAGAGCGCCTTCTTGCTCAGCCCGGTCTGCTCGGCGACGTGGGCGGCGGCCTCCTTGCGGCGCATCCCGCCCTCGACGAGCCGAGCCACCTGCCCGGCCCCGTCCTCCAGCGACACCGCGACCTCCGCTGCCGGTGCGCCGGCGACGACGACGGTAATCTCCCCCTTCGCCCCCTCGGCAGCCCAGTCCGCAAGCCCGGCCAGGCCGCCGCGGCGGACCTCCTCGTAGGTCTTGGTCAGCTCCCGGCACACCGCGGCCGGCCGCTCGCCGCCGAAGGCGCCCGCCATCGCGGTCAACGTCGCCGCGAGCCGGTGCGGTGCCTCGAAGAAGACCATCGTGCGCCGCTCGCCCGCCAGCTCGCGCAACGCCCGGGCCCGCTCCCCCTCCTTGCGCGGCAGGAAGCCCTCGAAGCAGAAGCGGTCCACCGGCAGACCCGAGACCGCGAGCGCCATGAGCACCGCGCTCGGGCCGGGCACGCAGGTCACCGGCAGGTCCGCCGCCGCGCACGCCTGGACCACCCGGTACCCCGGGTCCGAGACCGAAGGCATGCCCGCGTCGGTCACGAGGAGGACCCGCTCCCCCTTCGCCACCGCGTCGACGAGATCAGCGGTGCGCGAGGCCTCGTTGTGCTCGTGGTAGCTCACCACTCGGCTGGGCACGCTCACCCCGAGGGCCGCGCACAGCCGGCGCAGGCGTCGGGTGTCCTCGGCCGCGACGACATCGGCCGCCGTCAGCTCCTCGGCGAGCCGGGGCGCGGCATCACGCGGGTCACCGATCGGGGTGGCGGCGAGGATCAGAGGCATGGGGGCAGTCTCGCCTACGATGCGGGCCATGGGTCGCGTCGAGGAGCTGCGCGTGCGGCTCCTCGGCCGACTTCCCACCTTCGACTCTCGCCGCGAGCGGCTGCTCGGCTGGCTCGGTCCGCTCCTCTTCGCGGTCATCGGGGGTGTCCTGCGCTTTTGGCGGCTGGACCGGCCCCACCAGCTCGTCTTCGACGAGACCTACTACGTCAAGCAGGGCGTCTCGATGCTGCGCTACGGCGTCGAGATGCGCTGGACCGGCGACGGCGAGGAGGTCGACCCGCTCTTCACCGCCGGCACGCTGGACGTCTTCAAGACCGCCGAGGGCGACATGGTCGTCCACCCACCGGTTGGCAAGTGGGTGATCGCGGCCGGGGAGTGGCTCTTCGGGCCGACGAGCTCGTGGGGATGGCGCTTCGCGGTCGCGCTGCTCGGCACCCTCTCGATCCTCATGATCGGGCGGATCGCGCGGCGGCTCTTCGCGAGCAGCTTCCTCGGGACGGCGGCGGCGTTTCTCACCGCGTTCGAGGGGCACCACTTCGTGCACAGCCGCACGGCGCTGCTCGACATCATCCTCATGTTCTTCGCGCTCGCGGCCTTCGGCGCGCTGCTGGTCGACCGGGACGACTACCGGCGACGGCTAGCGGCCGCGGTGGGGTCCCTGCCGGCGAGGGGCCCGGACCGGCTGGCTCGGCTGCGATACGGCCCGATGATCTGGTGGCGGCCCTGGCGGCTCGTCGGCGCGCTCATGCTCGGGCTGGCCTGCGGCACGAAGTGGTCGGGGCTGTACTTCTTCGCCGCGTTCGGGCTGATGAGCGTGCTGTGGGACGTCGGGGCGCGGCGCGCGGTCGGGGTGCGGCACTGGCTGGTCACGGGTCTGTGGCGGGACGGGGCGTGGGCCTTCGTGACGATGACGCCGGTGATCCTCGCGACCTACCTCGCGAGCTTCGCCGGGTGGTTCGCCAGCGACCGCGGGTACGCCCGGCACTGGGCGAGCGAGCACCCCGGCGAAGGGGTGACGTGGTTGCCCGAGTCGCTGCGCTCCCTGCTGCACTACCACCACGAGGCGCTGACCTTCCACAACGGCCTGACCTCGCCGCACACCTACGAGTCCAACCCGTGGTCGTGGATGATCCAGTCCCGGCCGACGTCCTTCTTCTACGAGGGCAAGGACGCGAGCGCCGTCGGCTGCGAGGTCGAGAAGTGCTCGAAGGCGATCACCAGCCTCGGGTCGGTCTCGATCTGGTGGGCGGCGACCGCGGCGCTCTTCGTGCTGCTCGTGGCGTGGGCGATGCGCCGCGACTGGCGAGCGGGGGCGATCCTCGCCGGCTTCGTCGGGGGGTGGCTGCCGTGGTTCGCCCTGCAGCACCGGACGATCTTCACCTTCTACACGATCTCCTTCCAGCCGTGGGTGATCCTCGCGGTGGTCTACCTGCTCGCCCTGGCGATGCCCCCGGCCAGGTCGAGCGCGCTGCGCAGACAAGTGGGGTATGCGCTGATCGGCGGATACGCGCTGGTGGTGCTGGCCAACTTCGCCTTCTTCTGGCCGATCTGGACCGCCCAGGTGATCCCCTACGAGCACTGGCAGTGGCGGATGTGGTTCCCCAGCTGGGTCTGACCCCGGCCCCTCCAAACTGCTGCATGCAGCACTTCGGTGTCGGTGCAGCAGATGCAGGTGCGGCACCGACACCAAACTGCTGCAGGGTCGCCCGACCCGGACGCGCTGTCGGCCCCCGGCCGTAGCCTTCGGTCCATGCTCTTCCCCGACGGCGGCGCCCCCGGCCAGGTCGTCCTCTCCGCGAGCGACCTCCGGGCGGCCGGCGAGTGCGAGCACGCCCTGCTCGCCGAGCTCGACGTCGCGACCGGCCGCTCCCCCGCTTCCCCGCTCGAGGTCGACGAGGTGGCGGCGCGGGCGGCTGACCTCGGGACCGCCCACGAGCAGCGCGTGCTGCTAGCCCTGGCCACCGCCTACCCGGGCGGGGTGCGCAGCCCGGTCAGACCCGCTCCGACCCCGCAGGGCTACCGCGAGGCGATGCACCAGACCCTCGCCCTCATGGCCGACCCCCAGGTGGCGGTCATCCACCAGGCGTGCGTCTACGACGGTGGGCTGCCAGGCACCGCGACCCCGCTCGTGGGATTCGCCGACTTCCTCGTGCGCGGCGACGACGGCGCATGGATCGTCTGCGACGCCAAGCTCGCCCAGTCCGAGTCGGTCACCGCCCTGCTGCAGATCGGCGCCTACGCCGACATCCTCCAGCGGGCACGGGCGGCCCTCGACGGGGGGGCGAAGGGGGCGGTGCGGCTCGCCCCCTTCGCCCGCCTGATCCTCGGTGACGACGAGGTGAGCGACACCGCGCTGGCCGACCTGCTGCCGGTGGTCCGCGCCCGGCGGGCGCGACTGACCAGCCTGGTCACCGACCAGCTGGCCGAGCACGATCCCGTCGGCTGGGGTGACCCCCGCCTGGACGCGTGCCTGAGCTGCCCGCACTGCCAGCGCCACCTCGAGGCGCGCGACGACGTGCTGCTCGTGGCCGGGGTGCATGCCGACCAGCGCGCCCGGCTCACCGCGGTCGGGGTCGAGACGATCACCGGGCTGGCCGACCTGCCCGAGGACGCCCGAGTCCCCGGGCTGCGCCCCGACCGCCTGCAGCGGCTCCGGGCGCAGGCACGACTCCAGCTGCGCGCCCGCGAGACAGCGTCCCACGGCACGTCCGGCGAGGCGTCGCTGCCCGTGGAGGTGCACACCCCCGGCGCCCTGGCGATCCTGCCGCCGCCGAGCGAGGGCGATGTGTTCTTCGACTTCGAGGGCGACCCGATGTGGCACGAGCCGGGGTCACGGGTGTGGGGGCTGGAGTACCTCTTCGGCTGCCTCACCCACGACGGCGGAGCCCAGACCTACCGGGCCTTCTGGGCGCACAGCCGGGCCGACGAGGGCCGGGCGCTGATGGACTTCCTCGGCTGGCTGCAGGAGCGGCGGCGCCGTTGGCCGGACCTGCACGTCTACCACTACGCCGACTACGAGCGGGCCGCCCTGCTCCGCCTCGCCGCCCGCCATGGTGTCGGGCAGCAAGTGGTCGACGCGCTGCTCGTCGACGGCGTGTTCGTCGACCTCTACCCCGTGGTCAAGGCGGGGGTCCGGGTCGGGACCGGGTCGTACTCGATCAAGAAGCTCGAACCCCTCTACATGGGCGATGAGCTGCGCGACGCCGACGGGGTGACCGGCGGCGGGGACTCGATCGTGGAGTACCACCGCTACGTCCAGGCCGGGCTCGACGGCGACGGGGCGTTGGCGGCCGAGCGGCTCGAGGACATCCGGCAGTACAACGAGTACGACTGCCTCTCGACGCTCCGGCTGCGGGACTGGCTGCTGGCGCGAGCCGATGAGTACGGCATCGCGCCCACACCCGGGCGCGCGGCGCCGGACCCGGACGAGCAGGTCGAGGACGAGCACCCGGTCGAGGTCGCCGTCCGCGAGCGTCTCGGCGACCTCCCCCGAGAGCAGCGCACCGCCGAGCAGCAGGCCCTGGCGATGCTCGGCGCCGCGGTGCAGTACCACCGCCGCGAGGCCAAGCCGCACTGGTGGGGTCACTTCGACCGGCTCGAGAGCCCGGCGGAGCAGTGGGTGCGCTCCGGCGATGTCTTCGTCACCGAGTCCGCCCGCGTGCTGCAGCCGTGGCAGCGGCCCACCCCGCGCAGCAACCCAGTGCGCCTCCTCGAGCTTCGTGGTGAGCTCAACCCTGGGCTCGCCAGCCGGGTCGGTGGGTCGCTCGTCGCCGTCTACGGCGACCCGGTGCCGCCGTGCCTGGCCAAGGACAAGCTCCCGCACGGCGCTCGCGAGGTGACGATCCAGGACCTCTCCTCCACCGTCGACGAGCACGGGGTGGAGGTGAGCACCATCGTCGTCGCGGAGAAGCTGCCGAACGGGGGCGAGGATTACCACTGCCTCCCGATCGGTCTCGGCCCCAGCGCTCCCCCGCCGGCCGGCAAGATCGTCGAGGCGCTCGAGCGGGTCGCCTTCGAGGCCCTCGACGCCGAGGGCGCTGCCGCAGCGCCGGCCACGCCCGCGCTCGACCTGCTCCGGCGGGTCCCGCCGCGCCTCACCGGGCGCACCCATCTGCCGCGCACCGGTGACAGCGTCGCGGACGTGCGCGACGCCCTGCTGGCCCTCGACCACTCCTACCTCGCGGTGCAGGGGCCGCCGGGCACGGGCAAGACCTATGTCGGCTCCCGCGTCGTCGCCGAGCTGGTCCTGACCCACCGGTGGCGGGTGGCCGTGACTTCGCAGAGCCACGCGGCGGTCGAGAACTTCCTCGACGCCGTGGTCGAGGCGGGCGTCCCCGCGGGGCAGGTCGGCAAGCGGGACGCGAAGGGGGATCAGCCCGCCTGGACCGTGCTCGAGGGCTACGGGCACGCCGGCTTCGCCGCCGAGCACGACGAGGCCGGGCGGGGGTACGTCATCGGGGGGACGGCGTGGGATCTCACCCACCCGGAGCGGATCGAGCCCGGGCAGTGCGATCTCGTCGTCGTCGACGAGGCTGGCCAGTTCGCGGTGGCGCCGACCGTGGCGGTCTCGACCGCCGGCCGGCTGCTACTGCTCCTCGGCGACCCGCAGCAGCTGCCGCAGGTCAGCCAGGGCACCCACTCCGAGCCGGTCGACGCCTCCGCCCTGGGGTGGCTGATCGATGGCGCCTCGACGATGCCGGAGGACCTCGGGTACTTCCTGCCCGACACGTGGCGGATGCACCCCGACCTCACGGCACCGATCTCACGCCTCGCGTACGACGACCAGCTGGGCAGCAAGGCCGGCGTGACCGGCGCGCGCTCGCTGGAGGGCGTCGCCCCCGGGCTGCACGTCGTGCCCGTGGACCATGCCGACCGGCGTACGTCCTCCCCGGAGGAGGCGGAGGCGATCCGTGACCTCATCACCTCGCTCCAGGGCCGCACCTGGACCGACCCCGGAGCCGACGAGGGCGGCGGCGCTCGCCCCCTTCGCCCCGCTGACGTGCTCGTCGTCACCGCCTACAACCATCAGGTGCGCACGGTGCGCGCGGCCCTCGACGCCGCGGGGCTTAACGAGACCGTCGTCGGCACCGTCGACAAGCTCCAGGGTCAGCAGGCGCCGGTGGTGATCGTCTCGATGTGCGCCTCGACGGTGCACGACGTGAGCCGCGGCCTGCGATTCCTGCTCAGCCGCAACCGGCTCAACGTCGCGATCTCTCGCGGCCAGCACGCCGCCTACGTCGTGATGTCGCCACGGCTGGTCGAGGCCGCCCCCCGCAGCCCCGGCGAGCTGCGCGCGCTGGGTGCCTTCATGGGCCTGGTGACGGACTCCCGCACGCCTTGAGCAGGGATCAAACCTCTCCGATATCCCGCCTGCCCCCGCCGTCGCGAGTGAGCGCGACACGCCGCTACCCCGTGCGCGTAGCGGCGTGTTGCGCTCACTCGCTGGTGACATGACAAGACCCTCAAGCCCGGTGGCTCGAGGGTCCGTGAGATGTCGGGTCACATGGTGGAGCTGAGGGGATTCGAACCCCTGACCTTCTCATTGCGAACGAGACGCGCTACCAACTGCGCCACAGCCCCAGGTGCAGCGGCCACGATAACACCGAGCGATCCACCCGGGCCAAACGACTAGGCTCACCGAAGCGTCGGGCGCGGCACGCCCCCTTCGCCGTTGCCGAGAACACGCGCCCGACCTGCGAGGACACCGATGCCAGAGGATCACCAGCCCGACACCTCCGGCTCCCCGGACCCCACTCCTCGGCGTCGCCGGCTGCCGTCCGTGGCCGACGTCGTCGCGGCGGTTCGGGAGGGCCAGGCGAGCACCGTGCCTCGGCCGATCGTCGTCGAGTCGCGCCCCTCGGCCGAGAACCGCGAGGACCGTCACTTCGTGCCGCCGATGGTGCGCGCCGCGAGCGAGTGGACCTGGCGCACCTTGGTCATCGGCGTCGGCATCCTGGCCCTGCTCAAGCTGATGAGCATCATGGCGCAGGTCGTCTTCCCCGTCATCGTCGCCGTGCTGCTCGCCGCCCTGCTGCACCCGATCTTCCGCCGGCTCAACGCGATCATGCCGCGCGGGCTGGCCTCCGGGCTGACCGTCATCGGGACCCTGGCGGTCATCTCGGTCCTGGTCAGCTTCGTCGTGAACCAGTTCACCCACCAGTTCGACGACATGTCGAGCCAGGTCAGCGAGGGCATCGGCAGCATCCGCACCTGGCTCCGTGACACCTTCGGCCTCTCCGACGGCCAGCTGAGCCAGTACATCGAGCAGGCACGCGACCGGGTGGGGCAGAGCGGCGAGCTGGGTCAGTACGCGGCGCAGGCCGGCTTCACCGTCGGGACGGTCCTCACCGGGGCGGTCATCGCCCTCTTCACCCTCTTCTTCTTCCTCTACGACGGCCCGGCGATCTGGAGCTGGATCGTGCGACTCTTCCCCCGCACGGCACGGACCAAGATCATGTCCAGCGGCCAGATCGCCTGGGGCCAGCTCAAGGCCTTCACCCGGGCGACCATCCTCGTCGCGGGAGCCGACGCCATCGGGATCAGCCTGGGCGCCATGCTCCTCGGGGTCCCGTTCGCGTCGGGCATCGCCCTGCTCGTCTTCCTCGGCGCGTTCGTCCCGGTCATCGGTGCCTTCGTCTCCGGCTTCATCGCCGTGATCCTCGCGCTCGTCGCTCAGGGCCCGGTGACCGCTCTGCTCATGTTCGGCGTCGTCGTCCTCGTGCAGCAGGTCGAGTCCAACGTGCTGCAGCCACTCCTGCTGGGTCGCGCGGTCCGGGTGCACCCACTCGCGGTGATCCTCGCGATCGCCGCAGGCGTCATCGTCGCCGGGATCTTCGGGGCGCTCGTGGCCGTCCCCCTCGTCGCCGTGCTCAACGCCGTCTCCCACCACCTGCTCGACCCCGATCCGCCGGAGGTCAGCTCGCCCGAGGCGCTACTCACGCCGGAGGAGCACGCCGAGGTAGAGCAGGAGGTCGCCGAGAGCGAGGAGTCCTCGGAGATCAAGCCCGGGGAGTCGCCCTACCGGTCGTCCTGACCGCGCGCTCGGACGCGGCGGCTGCGAAGGAAGCGGGTCAGCCCGTGATCGCGCGGGGGGCGACGACGTCGTCCACGTCGTCGTCGATGGCCGGCAGCGCCTGGGGAGCGTCGCCGCTCGCAGCGGCGGCCACCGGCTCCTCGGTGACGGGGCGCGCGGGCGCCTTCGCCTTCATCGTGTACGTGGGCCGCGGGACCGGCACCGGCTCCCACGTGCCGTCCTCGGCCGGGTCGTGCCCGGTCGGGTGGTCGTCGGCCGACGGCGAAGGGGGAACCTGCTCGCCGGCACGGTCCTCGACGTCGAAGGGGGAGTCCGTAGCCACCTCGTCCGCCTCGGCGGCGACGTCGCGGTGCTGCGGCGCCGGCCGGGCCACCGCGGCCCGCACGGCTGCGCGGTCCTCGGCGGGGTGGACGCGGTCGACGCCTTCGGCGTGGCCGACAGAGCTGGGGCGGGCGCTCGCGGCCCGACGTGCGTGGCCACGCTGAGCGCTGCGTCGCGCCTGCTCGGCCCGCACGTCCTGGCGCAGCCACCCGAAGGACGCGACGAGGCCGACGAGGAGAAGACCCGGGACGAGCCACGGCAGCGGGCCGACGGCGGCGAGCAGGAGGGTGAGCGGGAGCAGCACGAGATGGGTCAGCAGGGCCAGGCCCCGCACCTTGCGCGGCGCGTCGACGACGGCTGCCACGGCGCCCGGCCGGGACGAAGCCGGTGTCGGTCGGGTGGCGAAGGAGGCGGTCCGGTCGAGGCGGCCGACCGAATCACGCTGCCGCGCCTCCGGCGCGCCGCGCTTGACGACGACCTCCGGCCGAGCAGCGCGCGCGGGAGAGACGACGTAGGACCGGGCCGGCTGCTCGGTCTGGCTCAACCGGTGGGCGTCGAGGACACGCATCGCGGCCGAGAACCGGTCGACCGAGCGGATCGTCGCGAGGTGATCGCGGCGCCTGACCCAGTACTGCACAAGATATGCAGCCCAGATCGCCACGACGACGACGAAGATCAGGCTGCTCGACTGCACGACGCCAGACTATGAAGGGGAACTCCTGTGACTGGTGAGGCAGCACGGTGTGTCGCGGCGGCCGTCTCGCACGCGGGCCCTCATCCCGGTGGTGCGGCGTGCAAGCGACCCATCAGACCCCCTTCGCCGAGGTCCTCGGCCAGCACGGCAAACGAGCGGTGGTCGCGCCAGTCGCCGTCGATGTGCAGGTACCGCGCACGCAGGCCCTCGTCACGCAGGCCCAGCTTGCGTACGACCGCCAGCGAGGCGGTGTTCTCCGGCCGGATGTTGATCTCGACCCGGTGCAGCCCGAGCGCACCCAGCACATGGTCGCCGGCGAGCGCCACCGCCGTCGGCGCGATCCCCCGGCCGGCTACCTCCTCGACGACCCAGTACCCGAGCGTGCACGACCGGAACGACCCGAGGATGATGCTGCTCACCGTCAGCTGACCGACCAGGCGGTCGTCCACGACGACGACGAAGGGGAGGGCGGCCCCCCTTCGCGCGTCCGAGTCCATCCGCGCCTGATAGCTCCCGAAGTCCTCGCTCGCCCCCGGCACCGGCGGGGTCGCATCCCACGGCCGCAGCCAGGATGCGTTGCGCGAGCGGGCCTGCACGAACTCCCGCTCGTCGCCGGCGCGCAGCTCGCGCAGCAGCACCTGCTCACCGCCCGGGGTGCGGCCGCGCAGCTCGACCGGCCAGCTGGCCCTGTCGGCCCGCCCCCCGAGGATGCGGCGCAGCACGCTCACGACAGCTGCACGTCACCCTCGAGACGCGTCCGGTCGGGCACCTCCGCCGGCTGGGCGGCGGAGACCGTCACCTCACCGGCGCAGGAGACGTCGGCACCGAAGGTGATGTCACCCTCGACGGTCAAGGAGGTGCACTCGCGCAGCGACGGCGAGCCGTGCGGGAACCGCGCGTCGAAGTCCGCGATGAGTTTGTAGTGGTCGTCCAGCGAGATCACCGGGTCGGGCCGGTCCGAGGCAGCCTGGACCAGGGAGTCCCCGTCGAGACCGAAGAGGTCGCTGCGCAGCAGGAGCAGCTCGTTGGTCGTCTTCACCGGGCGGAAGCGGCTGCGCGGCACGCGGATGGCCTGGCTGCCGTCGAACCGCTCGATCGCCGCGCCCATCGCCGACTCGATCTGGATCACCTTGGTCGAGCTCTTGTCGGTGGGGTCGACGGTCTTGCGGTTGACGACGATCGGCAGGCCGAGCCCGCCCTCCTGCTCGCCGAGCATCGCGGCGAGGTGGTCGACGCTGACCCAGAGGTTGTTCGTATGGAACCACTGGTGGCGCTCGGTGTCCTGGAAGTAGTGGTCCTCGCCCTCGGGGACCATCGCGGAGTCGCGCAGGACCAGCCGCCCGTCGCTCTTGCGCACCGCGAGATGCCCGCCCTTGCGGTCGTTGGCGGTGCGCTCGGTGACCTCGGCGGCGTAGGGCAGGTCCTCGCGCAGCAGCCACGCCGCGATGTCCGGGTCGCAGCTGGCGCCGAGGTTGTCGGCGTTGGAGATGAAGACGTAGCGGATCCCGTGCTCCTGCATCTGGCCGAGGATCCCGCTGGCGGCCAGGGAGACGTAGACATCGCCGTGGCCGGGCGGGCACCACTCCAGGCTGGGGTCCGCCGGGTGCTCGACCGGGGTGAGGTCGTCGGCGCGCAGCTTGGGCTCCATCGACTGGACGAAGTCCAGCGGCAGGGACTGCTCGGCCAGCTCGGGGTAGGCCCGCAACGCCTCCAGCGACGGCTCGCGAGTACGGAAGGAGTTCATCAGCACCAGCGGCGGGCGCACGCCGAATCGCTCGCCCAGACCGAGCACCTGGCGGGCGATGATGTCGATGAAGGTCAGCCCCTCCATCGCCACGAGCGCGGTCTTGGGCCCAGACATCCCCATGCTCGTGCCCAGCCCGCCGTTGAGCTTGACGATCGCCACCTGGCCGAGCGCAGCCGCCCGCTCCTCGTCGGTGACATCGATCTCGGTCAGCTCGGGCACCTCACCCATCGGCTCGATCGAGTCCTCCGGGATCAGGCCGGCGGCGCCCTCGGCCAGCTGCCTCCAGTAGGACTCGAAGACGGCCCGCGCGCGCGGGTCGACTCCCTTGTCCTGCATCTTCGCCAGTGCCTGCTCCAGCCCCTGTGCTGTCATGAACGCCAGCCTACGATGAGGCTCGTGGAGGATCCCCGGGCCGCCAAGCGCGAGCTGCGCACCCGTCTGCGCGGGCAGCGTCGCGAGATCAGCGCGGCGCGCGACCTGGGCTTCGACGACGCGGCCCTGCGCGGGCACATCCTCACCGTCGCCGAGACGGTCCGGCCGGCCAAGCGGCGTGGTGTGGCCCTGTCCTATCTCTCGCTCCCTCACGAGCCGCCGACGACCGCCACCAACCGTGCCCTGGTCGACCAGGGCTGGCAGGTGCTCGCGCCGATCACCCTCGACACCCTCGACCTCGACTGGTTCGACCTCGCCGACGAGGGCCGGACCCCGCTCGGCGTCGGCGCACCTCAGCGCGCCGACCTCGCGCTCGTCCCCGGCCTGGCCGTGGACCGCCACGGCACCCGCATGGGTCAGGGCGGCGGCTGCTACGACCGCGTGCTGCCCCGCCTCCGGGCCGGCACTCCCTTCGCCGTGCTGCTCCACCCGGGAGAGCTGACCACCGATCCCCTCCCCCGAGAGCCGCACGACCAGCCGGTGCGCCTGGTGCTCACCGCCGACGGCCCGGTCGAGGTCGGCTAGCCACCGTCCTCGGCCGCGGCCGGCTCGAGGGTCAGCTCGTCCTCGGCCGCCTCGCGCACAGCGCCCTCGGTGAATCGCCACGGGTAGGTCTGGGCGGTCGCCCACGCCTGGACCTGGTCGGTGTAGTGGTCGTCGAAGGGCCGCCCGCTCGCACCGGTCTGGTTGACCCAGCGCGAGGCGTCAAGGTCATCGAGGTCGACCACCATCCGCATCGACGGCGCAGCGGTGACGTCGAATCCCGCAGAGGCGTCCCAGGCGTTGGCGTTGACGATCGAGCTACCGCCGGGCAGGGCGTAGCCGCCGCGGTTGAAGATGGCCCGGACCGGTGCGGGGACGCTCTCGCCGCCGAGCACCTGGTGCGTGAGGTTCGCCTGGTGCAGGTCGCCCCAGCGCCAGCCGGACGGGTCCTTGCCGAGCCGCTGGGTGAGGTCGAGGCGGGCGTCGACCAGCGCCTGACGCAGCACCTCGTCTCGGCCCTCGATGACCCCTGCGGTGCCCCGGTTGTCCCACCACCCCGAGCGCGGGTTCTCCAGCAGCCGGGTGACCGCCTCCCACTGTGTCGAGCTGCCCGAGGCCTGCAGGTCGCTCGGCAGGTCGTCGTTGAAGGTCAGCCGGACCAGCTGGGACCACACGGCGTTGTAGTACGCCGCGGCGGCCCCGGCCTGGCCGTCGACCGGCTGGGTGTAGTCCCACTCGCGCAGCAGGTCGCGGGCGTCCTCGACGAAGGGGTCGTCCAGCTCGATGCGCATGAGGTGCTCGACGAGAACCGGCGCGAACTCGTGCCGCGTGTCCCCCTGGATCCGCGCCATCTTGTCCGGTGTGATGGTCGGCTCGCTCGCGAGGAGGTCGAGGATGCGCTGCGCCCGGTAGCCGTAGTCCCAGTCCTCGGTAAGGAAGGGGCGGACCTGCCGGGTCACCATCTGGTTGGCGGTGACGATCAGCCCGTCCTCGGGGTTGTACACGTGCGGGAGCTCCTCGAAGGGGACGAAGCCCTCCCAGTCGAAGCGGCTGTCCCAGCCGGGGACGGGCAGCTGGCCCGGGGAGAGACCGGGTGGCCCGTCGACCCCGTAGCTGCGGATCGGGACCGCTCCCGGCGCCTGGTAGCCGATGTTGCCCTCGACGTCGGCGTACACGAGGTTCTGGCTCGGGACGGCGAAGTCGCGGGCCGCATCCTGGAACTCCTCGAAGTCACCCGCCCGGTTCAGCGCGAAGATCGCGTCGGCCGTGGTGGCGGGCGTGAGCGCGGTCCAGGCCAGCGATACCGCGTAGCTGCTGTCGCCCTCCACCCCTTCGGGATCCTCGCCCGCCTCGGCCACGCCGCTCACGACGTCGGAGACGATCGGCCCGTGCACCGTGGAGCGCACGGTCATCGTCACGTCCTCACCCCCGGCGACCGCGATCGTCTCCTCCCGCAGCGTGAGCTCGACGTCCTCGCGGTCACGGCGGTAGGTCTGCTCCTCGTCGTCGACGTCCTCGAGGTAGAAGTCGGTGACGTCCGGGGCGAGGTTGGTGAATCCCCAGGCGATCTTCGCGTTGTGCCCGATGACGACACCGGGGAGCCCGGCGAAGGAGTAGCCGCTCACCTCCAGCGGGCACTCCTCGCTCACCTCGCGGCAGTGCAGTCCCACCTGGTACCAGATGCCGGGGATCGAGATGCCAAGGTGCGGGTCGTTGGCCAGCAGCGGCTTGCCGGTGGAGGAGCGATCCCCCGAGACCACCCACGAGTTGGAGCCGATCCCCTCTCCGTGACCGAGCAGCTCGGGCACGGCGTCGAGGGCCTGGCCAGCGGCAGCCAGGGCGTCCTGCGTCGCCTCGTCCCGGACGCCGGGCGAAGGGAGGGACGCCGCCTCCGCGGAGGCAGCGGACTCCCCCTTCGCCTGCTCGATCGGGGCCGGGTCGGAGGACCCCCGGTCGCGCTTCGGGGTCCACTCATCGGCCGAGAGGATCGGCTCGCGCTGGCTCGCGTCGTACTCGGGGAAGAAGTCGCGCATCATCGAGTCGCTGACCTTGCCGCGCATCCGGGCCCGGGTGAGCTCCTGGGTGTAGTTGCCGCGCAGGTCCCAGGCCATCGCCTTGAGCCACGCGAGGGAGTCGACCGGGCCCCACTCCTCCACCCGGTAGTCCGGGTTCTGCTGGGCGAGCACCGTGTACTCCAGGGCCATGTCGCCGATCCCGTCCTGCGCCTCGATCCAGGCGTTCACCCCGTCGGAGTAGGCCTGCAGCGCCCGGCGGGTGCTCGGCTCGAGCATCGGCAGCTCGGCCTCGGCGACCCGCCGCCACCCCATGGTGCGGATCACCTTGTCGGTCTCGACACCGGCCTCGCCGACCATCTCGCTGAGCCGGCCGGCGGTGATCCGGCGGCGCAGGTCCATCTCGAAGAAGCGGTCCTGGGCGTGGACGTAGCCCTGGGCGATCATGAGGTCATCGAGCGTGTCCGCGTAGATGTCGGGGACGCCGCGCTCGTCGCGGAGGACGGTCACCGGGGCGCTGAGTCCCTCGACCTGCAGCGTGCCGTCGGTGTCGGGCATCGTGCGGCGGACCTGGGTCCAGGCGAGCGCACCGAGGGCGAGGGCGAGCACGACGACCGCCGCCGTGATGCCGATGACTACGCGGCGAATCGTCGAAGAGGAAGGCACCCTGCGAGACTATCCACGGTCGAGGACGGGAGGTGGGACCGTGGGCTGGAGTGCCGCCGACGCGCTCGTCGACGCTGACTCCCTCGGCCCGGTTCTCCTCGTCTCGGCCGCGGTCCTCGTCGTCTGCATCGTCGCGGTCCGACTCACCGCCCGGTCCGGCCTCCCCACGCTGCTGGCCTACCTCGCGGTCGGTCTGGTGCTCGGCGAGGGGGGCCTGGGGATCAACTTCAGCTCCGCCGAGATCGGGCAGGTCCTTGGCTACTCGGCGCTGATCCTCATCCTCGCCGAGGGCGGCCTGACCACGCGCTGGAGCTCGATCCGCAACGCCGTCGCCCCGGCGGTCACCCTGTCGACCGTCGGCGTCGTGGTGTCGGTCTTCGTCACCGCCGCAGCCGCGCACTGGCTCCTGGGTTGGAGCTGGCAGGTCTCGCTGCTCGTCGGGGCCATCGTCAGCTCAACCGACGCGGCGGCCGTCTTCTCGGTGCTGCGCACCGTGCCGCTGCCGCGGCGCATCTCGGGGATGCTCGAGGCCGAGTCGGGGTTCAACGACGCCCCGGTCGTCATGCTTGTCGTCGCGATCACGACCAGCCTGGCCAACCCGGCGGAAGCCCAGCCGTGGTGGATGATCGGCATCCTCGCCGTGGTCCAGCTCAGCGTCGGAACGGTCATCGGCGCGGCCGTCGGCTACGTCGGCGGGGGGCTGCTGCGTCGCACTGCGGCGGCGACCTCCGGGCTCTTCGCCATCGGCGTGGTGTCGGTCTCGGTCCTCGCCTTCGGCGCGGCCACGGTGGTGGGCACCTCGGGCTTCATCGCCTGCTACGTCGCCGCGCTCGTCATGGGCAACATGTCGCTCCCGCACCGCTCGGCGATGCTCGGCTTCGCCGAGTCGGTGGGGTGGTTGGCCCAGATCGGCCTCTTCGTCATGCTCGGCCTGCTCGCCTCGCCCAGCGGCTTCGTCGACCAGCTCACCCCGGCCCTCGTGCTCGGCCTGGTACTGCTCCTCCTGGCCCGCCCGGTCTCGGTGATCGTCTCGCTCACGCCGTTCCGGGTTGGGTGGCGTGACCAGGTCTTCTTATCGTGGGCCGGTCTGCGCGGCGCGGTGCCGGTCGTCCTCGCCACCGTCCCGGTGACGGTGGGTGTCGACGGGGTGAGCTGGATCTTCGACCTCGTCTTCGTGCTCGTCGTCCTCTTCACCCTCATCCAGGCTCCGTCGCTGCCCTGGGTGGCACGCCACCTGGGGGTCACCGAGTCCGGACACACCCAGGACCTCACCGTCGAGTCCGAGCCGCTGGAGTCGATCGACGCCGACCTCGTGGAGGTCGCGGTCGAGGAGGGGTCTCGGCTGCACGGCGTGCAGGTCTTCGAGCTGAGACTGCCGAAGGGGGCGAACGTCGCCCTGATCGTGCGGGACGACGGCTCCTTCGTCCCGTCGCCGACGACGCCGATCCGGGTGGGTGATCAGCTCCTCGTCGTGAGCAGCCGCGGGTTGCGTAGCGAGGTCGAGCGGCGGGTGCGAGCCGTGAGCCGGCACGGCCGCCTGGCGGGGTGGATCCCAGAGCCCAGCGGGTCCGACGCGCGGTGAGCTCGGTCCGTATGATTCCGCCGTGCCTACCTATGCCTACGGCTGCACGGAGTGCGGTCACGAGTTCGACGCCGTCCAGTCTTTCTCCGAGGACTCCCTGACGCAGTGCCCGGAGTGCGGCGGCGCGCTGCGCAAGAAGTTCGGCGCGGTCGGCGTGGTGTTCAAGGGCGGCGGCTTCTACAAGACCGACTCCCGGTCGACGACCGGCTCCGGCTCGTCGTCGACCTCGTCCGGCGGTTCGAGCTCCTCTGCCGATGCCGGCTCGGGGTCGGGATCGGGCAAGGACTCCGGCGCGTCCTCCAGCGCGTCGACGGGCAGCACGACCGGATCGGGCACCGCCTCGGGGTCGACCTCCTCCGGGACGGGGTCCTCCGGGAGCGCCGGCGTCACGACGTGATCACGCTGATCGTGCCTCCGGACTCGAGCACCGCGTACCGCACCTCCTCGACTCCGGTGACGCCGGCCTGACGGAGCTGCTGCTCGAGGATCACCGGGGAGACCCTCTCGCGCCGCAGCCGGTCGTGCAGGATCCGGCCGTCGGCGACGAGGACGACCGGGTCATTGTCGACGAGGTCCTGCACCGTGCGGGAGCGAGCGCCCGCGGCCGAGATGACCATCTGCGCGATCACGAGGACAAGGAGCGCGATCGCCGCCGGCGCGATGCTGGGACCCAGGACGGCGCTCGCGACGAGCGAGCCCGCGGCCACGTTCGTGAGGAAGTCGTAGGACGTGAAGGACGAGAAGGTGCGGGTGCCGAACGTGCGCGCCAGCACGACGATGTACGCCAGCATGAGTAGCGTCGCCGCGACGATCTTGACGACAAGAGCCATGGACCAGCCGCCCAGCGGGGTCAGCACGTCCTGAACAGCCTGTAGCACCACGTCCATGGCCACCAGCGTCGCACCTCGGCGGCGTCCGACTCGGGGAACGCGGGGCCCCTCCCCCGCCGGTACCAGCCCTCGGACGCAGGACCGCCTCCCTCGGTGTGCACAGGGCAGCGCCGTCCCCCACGACTGTCCACAGGGATCGCGACCCTTGGCGCAGAGGTCGGCGGGTCGACCTAGCGTCCCGAGCATGACCGCGATCCTCGCCGAGCACCTCCCCTCGCTCTTCGGGCCCGGCCGCCGTCCGGCCTGGCGCAGGACCGTGGCGCGGCGACTGCTGGCCCTGGCGTGCGTTGCCTTGGCCCTGAGCACCGTGCTGGGCGAGGTCGGGCCCGGTCCGACCCGGCGGGTCGTCGTGGCGACCGCGCCGACGGGTGCGGGCGAGCCCGTCACGCAGGGTGCGGTCCGGCTTGAGGAGCGCCCGGCAGCCGAGCTTCCGGACGCGGCGCTGACCGCCCTCGACCAGGTGGTCGGGCTGATGAGCACCGTGGACGTCGCCGCAGGGGAGGTCTTCACGGGGGCACGGGTGCTGGGGCGGGACCGCGCGGTAGCGGGGCCTTCACGCCGGTTGGTGAGCGTTCCCCTGGCCCTCTCCTCGCCCGGTGTGTCGGTCGGCGACCGGGTCGACGTCTTCGTGCCGGGCTCCTCGACCGCGGTGGCCACCGGCGGTCAGGTTGCCGCGCTTCCCGCATCGGAGGACCAGGGCAGCCTCACCGAGCCGACCGCCGTGCTGTCGCTGCGTCCCGAGGATGCCGCTGCTGTGATCGGGGCACTCGACGCGGACCGGGCCGTCGGTCTCGTCCTCATCGCGCATCACGTCCCGTCCGATGCGGCGTGATACGTGTCACATCAGCGCAGGAAAGGCCAGGTGAGAGCCCCGCGAGCCGGTCGGCGAGGACGTCAGCCTGGACGCCGAGTTGCACTGGGCACGGCGCCACCTCATCCTTCTATGTCGGCGTACGAACCGACGCCGCCACCGCTCTCACTTAAGGACATCACCCCCATGAAGGGCTTCAGAGACTTCCTCATGCGCGGCAATCTCGTCGAGATCGCCGTCGGCCTGATCATCGCCACCGCGTTCGCCTCCCTCGTCACCGCCTTCACCAACGTGCTCATCGAGGCCATCGGCAAGCTGACCGGTGGTGCGGAGTTCAACTTCGACGAGATGGAGATCTTCGGGTTCCAGTCCGTCGGCCCGTTCCTCACCGCGCTCGTCGCCTTCCTCATCATGGCGGCCGTCGTCTACTTCGCCGTCGTCAAGCCCTACCAGGCGATGCGCGAGCGCTTCGTCGCCGAGGAGGAGGAGACCACCGACGAGTCCGTCGAGCTCCTCCGCGAGATCCGCGACTCCCTGCGCGCCGGTCGCGGCTGACCCACGACCCCTCGAGGTGCACGGGCCGCCTGCGGCCCACCTCGGAGCGCCCGAAGGGGCGGAAGCGATCGCTTCCGCCCCTTCGTCGTCCCTGGACGCGCGTCGTCTCCCGGCGCGTGCTAATGCCAGTGCGGCGGCCGCTCGTCGAGCAGCCACTGCTCTCGGGCGTCTGCCGCCGTCGACCCGTCGCTGTCTCGACCGCGCCGTCGGCGGGGAGCACCGTCCGGCTGCGCGCTCGCTGCCCGCGCCGCTTCCGAGGTGCCAGGGTGCTGCGCCCTCCGCCGCCCGCGGCGCGGCCGGGCCTCATCCCCTGCGTCGGAGTCGTCGCTCATCACAGGTCTGCGTGGTCGTTCGGACGGCAGGCCTCCTGCAGGGCGCGGAGCACCTTGGCCTCCTGGCGGGCGGGGTCGGCGAAGATGTCGATCGCCCAGAGCCGTAGGTGTCGCCAGCCGAGAGCGGTCAGCTCCTGAGGGAGGATCCGGTCACGCTGCCGAGCGCCGGCGCGGGTGGCGGACTCGGGCCCGTCGAGGCTGATGGCCAGCTGGTACCCGCTGCGGTCGGGATCGCCGACCGCGATGTCGACCCGGTGCACGCCGTGCCCGACCCCGGCCACCGCCCGGAGTCCCGCGAGCTGGAGTCGCTGCACGAAGCCGTCGACGAGCGCCCCCGCGCCCCCATCCGCCCCAGACCGCACCTGCCAAGGCAGGTACCCGGCCTGGAGCGCCCCCGATTGCGGGTCGGCGCCCTCTTCGCTGGGATCACCCCGGCTGGGATCGCGCTCGAGATCGTCCAGCTCGGCCAGCACCTGACGCAACGCGGCCGTGCCGCTGTCACGCGGGGCTGCGCGCAGGTCGCGGACGGTCACGGGGGTCACCCAGTCAACCTGCCTGCGGCCCCGGGTCAGTGCGGTCACGACGAGCCGTCCGCCCCCGGCCGCCGCCAGAGCGCGTGAGGACCCGGTGGACGGGGCGCCGGCGGCGCCCTCGACGCTCACCGGTCCGACGCTCACGACGACCCGGTCTCGTTGCTCGCGCTGCCACCGGTCGACGGGCTTGATCAGCAGCGGTTCGTCCAGCCCGTCGATCGCGCGCGCCACGTCCGGACGCTGCCGGACGATCTCGCGCACGGCCGCGCGGATCTCCGCGGCCCGCCCTTCGTCGAAGGTGACCACGCCCAGAGATTCGCACCCGGTGACCGCCCGCTCGGCGACGAGAGCCGCGACGACCCCCACCTCGCTGCCCGCGTCGTTGCTCAGCTGACGCAACCGAGGAGTCGGGTCCTCGTCCGGCGCGGGCGTGTGCACCAGGCCGCGGTCCACGGCACTCGGCAGCCAGGGCCTCGGGTCGCCGCTCACCCGAAGCCGGACCACTGGAAGAAGGGTCTCAGCGGGGTCAGCGAGCCCCGCGTAGTCCAGCGGCGGCGCGGTGATCGCCGGGTCTGTGCTGTAGCCGCGCGGTCCCTGCTGCGTGGTGTCACCGACGACGACCAGCTGGTCGGCCCGGGCGACCGCAGCCGCGACGCGGGCCAGGGTGGTCCGGCTCGCGTCGTCGACGACGACGAGGTCGAAGCGCTCGTCGGCGGGGAGGACCAGCCCCACGGCCAGCGGGCTCATCGCCCAGCACGGGGCGCTCGCGCGCAGCAGGTCCTGCCAGGTGTGCAGACCGTCGCGCCATCGCGGCGCCGCCCGTCGACCCTCCGCGGCCGCCGCGACCGCGTGCGCGACCCGGCGGCTGCCCCGGCCCTGCTCACGGAAGGTCGCCCGGGCGGCTCGGTGCACGTCCCGGGCGTTGGCGGCGACCGTCCCGCGGTCGGCCTCGACGAACTCCTCAAGGGCCGCGTCGAGGTCGGCGCTCGTCACCGAGCCGTAGTGCGTGTCGTCGCTGGCGACCTGCTGCAGCACGGACATCCACCAGACGTAGCGCAGCTCGTCAGCCACGGCGGCCTCGGGCACCCGGCGACGGGCGAGGTCGTCGACCACGTCGCCCAGACCCGTCTCGTCGAGGGCATCGAGGTCGTCCTGGGTCTCGGCACAGGCGAGAGCGCCCGCACGATCACGCCGCAGCTCGCGGAGGCGGTCCCGCAGCTCGTCGTAGGGCAGCTCCGCCAGGGGCCGTTGCTGCGACGGCAGCACCTCGTCGAGCGAGGCCAGTGCGTCGTGCACCCGCTCGTACGCGTCGTGGGCGTCGTTGATCGCCACCGGGATGCGCGGCCGGCCTCCGCCACCGACGATGCGGGCCCAGGATGCGCGCTGCTCCCGCGCCTCGACCAGTGCGGCGTGCAGGTCGGCAGGCGGGCGCCCCGGACGGAGCAGCTTGCGCGCCTGCCGGCTCAAGCGCCGCCGCTCGATCACCCCGAGGTCGGTGGTGGGCGAGGTCGCGTCGATGAGCGGCTCGACCGGAGCGTCGAAGAGCTCGGGCCGGAAGATGTCCAGGGTGTCTCGCACCCGCTCCACCGCCGAGAGGAATCGGCCGTGATCGGCCGGTGCCTGCGCCACGGGCTCGGTGATGTCGCGGAAGACCTCGATCATCGTCGCGTCCAGGGCCGCGAGGTCGCGCTCCAGCAGCCCGTCGATGGTCTCCTCGGCCCAGCTCACCCCCTTCGCCGGTGTCAGGCGGGCACGCCACCAGGGTGAGACCGACCCCCGCCGGTCCCACGCGAACTCGTGGGCCAGCCGAGCGGCGTGGGGGGCCGAGCGCTCGATCGCGTCCAGGTCGGTGCGGCGCAGGACATCTTGGGCCAGCCGGACACGGCAGTGTGGCGGCGGGTCAGCCGCCGCGAGAGCCACGACGGCGTCGCGCGCCTCGGCGACGCTGACCCCCCAGGGCTCGCGCGGCAGGTTGGTCGCGTGGGCGTGGCGGTCGAGGATCTCGGCGGCGCGGGCGGCGCGGCGCCGAGTCTGCACGGCGTCGGTCTCGTCTCCCTGGGCGGGGACCTGCCACCGACCGGTGATCTGGGTCGGGTCGACGGCGCCGGCAGGGTCGTCGACGTGCAGCACGAGGTCGCTGAGGCCGACCCGCTCGAGGTAGCGCGCGGCGGCGTGCAGCGCGGCGGACTTCTCGGCGAGCAGCAGCACCCGACGGCCGTCCGCCGCGGCCCCGGCGATCACCGCGGCGACGAGGCGGGCCGCGTCGATGCCCGGCGGGGACTCGACGTAGAGGTCCTCTCCTCCGCAGATGCGGTCCAGCACCGCCTGCTGCTCGGCCGGTAGGTCGAGGACCGAGCGGTCCACCCCTTCGTCCGGCTGTCGACCGCCGACGATCCCCTGCGACGGGGTCTCACCCCGGAGCACCCGCAGCGCCCGATGTCCCGCGATCCGCTGCTCCATCGCCTCGAGGTCGGCGATCGACTCGGCCTTGCCGTACGGGTAGAGGGCGAGGTCCAGCGACGGGCTGACCTCGAAGCCGGGAACCTCGGTGCACCTCTCCCGCAGGGCGGCGTACACGGGGTCAGGGTTGAAGCCGTTGCCCGGGCCGCGACCGAGGTCGACCAGGCGGGCCACCTTGTCCGCGCCACCTGCGCGGGGTCCCAGCACGGTCAGCAGGGCGGGGTTGATCTCGACGTCGGCGTGGAAGTCCAGGCGCAGGTCTGCATCGACGTCCGTCGGGCGCAGGTCGACCCGTCGCAGCAGCACCGGCGCGGCGGGCGATCGCTCGGGGTCGTGGGTGTGCCAGGTCGCCGTTCCCATAGCGAGGAACGACGTGGTCAGGCCGTGCTCCTCGGCGATCTCGCAGGCTCGCTCGCGCAGCCGCGTCGCCGCCCGCTGGGCGCGCAGCCGGGCGTCGCTCTCGCGGACGAGGTCGCTGATCCGCACGGCGCGCCCGGCGAGGAGCATCGCGATGCCCCCAGGGTGGGCGTGGGTGAGGGGGACGACCTCGCTGGTGTCGCGGCGGGGCCAGATGAGGGTGTTGGGCCCCCCGAGCTCCATGAGCTCCTCGCGCCAGACGTCACTCGTCCCTGCCGAGGGGGACGGACGCAGGGGCGGCAGACTCACACGCCCGAGGTTAGCCCGCCGGGCGCGGTCCTTCGCGGTGGCGCAGCGCGACGACCCCGACCAGGGCCGCAAGCAGGCCGACGGCCACCGCGAGGACGGCGTAGCCGAGCCGGTCGAAGACGACACCCGCCAGCGCGCCACCGGCTGCGGCGGTCAGCCCCATCACGAGGTCGGCGACGCCCTGGGCTGCGGGCCGGTCGCGAAGGGGGATGACCTGGGTCAGCAGGGTCGACCCGGAGACGAGGGTGCAGCTCCATCCCAGACCGAGGAGGACCAGACCTGCGGTGAGCGGCAGCGAGCTGCCGTCGGGGCTGATCCCGGCCGAGATCGCCGCGACGAGGAGGATGCACGAGCCGGTGACTGCGACGGCGCGGGCGCCGAGCCGGTCCACCGCCCACCCGGTGACCGGGGAGAGCGCGTACATCCCGGCGATGTGCAGGCTGATCGTCAGGCCGATGACATGCAGCTCGGCGTGGCCGTGGCGCATGTGCAGCGGGGTCATGATCATCAGGGCGACCATCGTCGCGTGGCCGAGGGCCATGACCGCCAGACCGGTGACGGCGAAGGGGTGAGCCCGGATCGTGCGCAGCCCCTGCCGGACCCCTCCGCGGGTGCGACCCGGCTCGTCGTGGTCGACGTGCTGGGCGCGGGCGACGAGCAGCGGGTCGGGGCGCAGGAAGATCTGCAGCACGGCCGCGGCGAGGAGGAAGCCCGCGATGGCCAGGACGAAGGGGCCGGCCAGCGGCGGCAGGCGGAGGACGTCGGCGATGTCTGCGCCCGGTCCGGTGAGATTGGGGCCGGCCACGGCCCCAACGGTGGTGGCCCAGACGACGAGGGAGAGGTCTCTCCCCCTTCGCTCGTCGGCAGAGAGGTCGGTCGCGGCGAACCGGGCCTGGCTGTTGGTTGCGGTGCCGGCGCCGAGGAGCAGGCTGGCGAGGATCAGGAGCGGGAAGTTGCCGAAGACGGCGGCGGCGATCATCCCGAGCCCGCCGAGGGTGGCGAGGAGGTAGCCGGTGCGCAGGCCGGGGCGGCGGCCACGCTCGGCCATGATCCCGGCGATGATCACCGCGAAGATGGCGCTACCGAGCACCTGCGCGGTGCCGCCGAAGCCCGCGAGCGCCTCGGAGCCGGAGAGATCGGCGGCGAGAATCGCACCGACGGTGACCCCCGCCCCCTGCCCCAGCGCTCCCATCGTCTGTGACGTGACCAACGTGAGGATGGTCCTCGTCTGCGCAGGGTGGCCGGTCACGGCGGCAGGCTAGGCCAAGTACTCTGTCCGGGGCCGCCCGGGTAGCGGCCACGCCCTCGTAGCTCAGGGGAAGAGCACTTCTCTCCTAAAGAAGGTGTCGCAGGTTCGAATCCTGCCGGGGGCACAGCCGATCCTGCGAGCTTGCGAAGCAGGATGGATGGGCCCCCGGCAGAAGTAACAGGTGCTCGAACGGAGTGAGAGCGCCGACGGGGGCACTGCTTGATTCCGGGTTTCTCGGATCTGGGAAGCACTCGCTAGGGCCGGCTGTGGCCGGGTTATGGCCGGGTCACGCCTCAGAAGACCCTCCGCCGAGCCCGTCTAGAGCCCTCGCGACAGCGTCGAGCTCGTCGTCATAGAGGTGCGCGTAACTCCGAGCGAGCCGTCGTGGTGATCGAACCGTGGCCCATGGCCTTCTGGATGAATCGCAGGTCAGCACCCGCCATCCGAGCCAGGCTCCCGAAGGTCCGCCGCAGGTCGTGCGGTGTCACCTCGTCCAGGCCGAGCGAGGCGCGAGCCGAGTCGAACCCTGACCGACGCCGCCAGTTGCGACTGCGCATGTAAGTGTCCTCAGGCGACGGGAAGACCAGGTCCCTTCGCCCCCACCCAGTGCAGACATGCAGCGTCCTTCTCGACCGCGAAACGTTGATGGGGTCACTGTGCAAGTCGGCGCCGACATCGAGCGGCGATTGAGGCGCTGGCCTCCCTACCGGCTGCTCTGCGGGTTGTTGCGGTAACGGTTCTGCCGAGTTCACCTCTTACAGATCAAGGCGCGCCTCCGGCGCGCGGGCATGCGGCCCCGCCCGTTCCGGGCTCGGCGGGCGTACCTGGCCCCGCACAGCACACAGCAAGAGCGCCCCGGTCCAGTACCGAGACGCCTTCACCATCCGAGCCACCGACCCATCGCTACACGATCCGGCCTCCGGGCCACCGCCTCAAGCGGCAACCGAGCACCGTGGCCCAGGAAGGTGCTCCCGCACCTGCTCACGACGCTTCTCCCAGCGTGGCCGCTTGACCCGGCGACCCTCAGACCGACTCTGCTCCGCTATGAGTTCGGTGGCTCTCTTTGGTCTCCAGCCTGGACTTGGTCGACACTGGATGAGTGGATGCGGCTCCCTGGCTCGACGTTGAGCACGACTTCTTCGCTGATACCCCCAAGGGGAAGGACCCGGACCACCGCAGCGACTCCTTGCGGCGGTTTCATCAGTTGCTGTGGTCAAAGCCCCTGCGATCTGGGCGAGCCATCCGCCTCACTCTTCCATCTCGGAGGAACGAGGGCTACCTGATCCACCAGGACGGCGAAACGAGGCTCTGGTTCGGCAGCGATGCCATTACCCACTCCTACGGCAGCTGGCTGCGACCCGCGCCCTTGGTCCAGGCCGTCAGCGGCCTCACCGACGAGCAGCGAAGCAGGTACCTCGGGCAGCCCTACACGATCGCCCAGACGATGATCTGGCCCGTGCGAGCGTCCGATAGGCCCACGATCAACCAAGCGCGTGGCACTCGCTCCGCGATCGCCGATCGGATCGATCTCACCTTGGAGTGCATCCGACGCCACTACGACTGCAGCGGCGAGTCGCCGCTCACGGATGTCCTCACCGCCTACGGGGACTTCTTCGCCATGTTCCAAGGCTTCGACGAGTTCATCGACTTCTTCCACCTACAGGACCTCGTCAGCGACGACTACGCCAGGGTCAGGTACTTCCTTCCCAACAACGACTTCCAGCGCCACGGGTCTCCCCAGACCACACAGGAGTACGTCGACTACCGCGAGGCACAGCTCGACTTCGTCGACCGCCGAAGCAGGCGCATCGACCAGTGGCTGGCCGAGCACATCTGACAGGACCACGACACACCCGGAGGCGCCCCGGCCGGCACTCCGCCACCATCGTGCGATGGCCTGCCCCACGTCGTCAGCGACCGCTGATGGTTAGCTCCATGCCGTCGAATGGGGTTCCGCTTCTGTCGACCCTCCGGGTGGAGCTCCTCAGATCGACTGAACGTCGCTTCCCACGCGGACGAACCTCTCGCCGCCGACCGAGAAAACCAGGGACACACGAGGGGCTAGCTCAGCTTTGACGACCTTGTTTGCCGCCTGCTGAGGCTCCGTAGGGAGCTCTTGAAGACCGAGCTCCTCGACTGACTCCGTTACGCCGAACACCCTTCCGGTGTGTACTTGGTTCGCGCTCATGAGCACCTTCTCGGCATCGGTGCCACGGTCGAGAACGAGGGAGACGTCCGTCATGTCGACGGCGCCTTGGTTGGTCACCTCGATGTTCACCTTGGTGTAGGTGCCTCTGGACTTAATCGGGACCATGGGCTTGTACCTGACGGCACTACGGCGAGAATCCAGGGTGATGGCACGCTTTCGTTCCGCGGCGTCATCCCTGAACGTTCGTACTCCGTAGATGAGCGCCCCTACGGTACCCAGCCCGCCGACCCACGTTCCTAAGGAGCCAATGGCGTTGACACGGACCTCGCATCCGGGTCCGGGAGCACAAGCAGTCCAGCTCCCCATACCCCAACCGATCACGATGCCCGCAACGACTCCAATGAGCAGGCCAAGAAGACCGTCCAAGCGGCCAAGGAGTTTCACCCCCGCATGGTTGCAGCCCTTCGAGCGCTTCGTGGGCTTCCACGACGGAACTTGGTGATCGAGTCGCCCCGGCGAAGGCCGGATTTTGGACGTACGACAGACGCCGCGGCCGCCACGACCGAAGGCGACAACCCCGAGTTCACGCGGTTGGCACGGTTCCTAACCGACCAGACCGGACCCTCGCGACTCTCCTAAAGAAGGTGTCGCAGGTTCGAATCCTGCCGGGGGCACAGCCGATCCTGCGAGCTTGCGAAGCAGGATGGATGGGCCCCCTAGCTAGCGCGCGTGGGAACATCAGCCCATTGACTGTTGATGCGGGGCACTCAGCAGGTAGCCCCCAGTGCCGTCAGCTCACCAACCGGTGCAGGGCCCACCAGGCCAGCGGCCGGTACCCGATCACTAGCACGGCCGGAGCGTGCACGACCACCCACGCCGTGACGCCCTCGCCCACCTCGTCGACACCGTGGTCTAGCGGTACCCCAGGTCCTGGGCCGACCCGCCAGGACCATCGGCGTGCCGACTCGTCGACATCGGTGATGACGAAGGGGATCCGACCGACCGGGGAGGCCAGCACCTCCCCCTTCGTCCCCGGTCGGATGACCGGGTCATCGCACCGCACACCCCGAATCTGGGGCGCCCACGATGACCAGGTGTCAGGCGTCGTGTACCGACGCCACACCTCATCGGCCGGCGCCGGGCCAGTCGCGCGCACGAGGGAGGTCACGACCACATCCTCTCGCGCCCGGACGCATCCGCGGGCCCGCTCATACCCCTTCGCTCAGGGCACGAAGGGCGAGGACCACCGACGCCGCGGTCCAGGCCAACGGTGCGGGGCCAGCGGGAGAGCCGTCGGCGAGCACCTTCTCGGGCAGGGACCCGGCCACCGTCCGGTGCTCGTCGAGCCAGCGCAGCGTCTCCTGCGCCCGCTCGCGGGTCGCCGGATCGCCCGCCCAGGCGCCCGCAAGCACCGCGGTCTCCGGCGTCCAGGCCACCCCGTCGACGCGCCACCCCACACCCGGCGCGTAGCCGCCGTTCGCCCGTCGCATCCGCCCTGCGGCGCCGTCCAGCGCCGCCCGGAGCGACCCCTCGGCATCCCCCGCCGAGCGATACGGCGGCAGCATGAAGGCGATCGCCGTGTCGCGCTGGGTCCGCCCCCGCTCCCGCGGCCACCCGGCGGCCCCGAAGACCGCCGCCGCGCGCTCCTCCAGCCGCTCCGCCGCCCGGGCGCACCGCCGAGCCAGCCCCACGTCCCCTTCGCCACCCAGGCGGGCGAGCACCGGGACCGCGGCCTCGAGCCCGGCCAGGATCGGCGCCACCGTCCCCAAGGTCAGGCGTGAGGTCGCCACCTCCCAGTAGTCCGGGCTGACCCGCGGCAGGCCGTCGGCGCCCAGGCGGTCCAGTCCCATCCGGGCGCACCGCCGCACCAGATCCGCCACGACGTCCCGGTACGGCCCGCCGACCCACGTGCCGTGCAGCCGCCCGCACGCCCAGAGCACCCAGCCGATCCCGTCGTCCTGCGGATGACGCCCGTCCGGCACTCCCCCTTCGGGCAGGTACCGCGCCTCTACCCGGTCCTCCCCGACCAGCCGGGCCAGCGCCGCCAGCTGGCGGACCGCCGTACCGACGTCGCCCAGCTCGGCGAACGCCACCGCGACGTGCGCGGTGTCACGCGGCCAGGCGTAGCGCCACCGCCCCTCCCAGCCCGCGACGGCCACCGGCAGCCGCCACGACAGCACCCACAGGTCCAGCGCCGCCCCCGTGAGCAGCTCGCGGTGCTCACCGGTCGGGTCGAGCAGCGCGTACGGGATACCCGCCAGCAGCTCGTCCTGCGCCGCCACCGCCGCCTCGGCACCCCGCCCGTCCAGCGTCCGCCGCCCCTCGACGAGCAGGCCACGGTCGGTCTCCTCGACGCCCCGCCGGGAGGCGCGCCACCCCCCTTCGCCGACCGTCGTCGCCACGGTCACCCCGAAGGACAGCTCGTCGGCCCGAGCCCGACCGTCCCGGTAGGCGCCTCCCGCGCCGGCCACGCCGAGCGCGAGCAGCCCGCCGCCACCGGTCAGGGCGGCGCGGCGAGAGATCACGGCCACATCCTGCCCGGCGAGTTGCGGCGGCGGCGCAGAGCAGGTCTAGAGTCCCGACTCGTGGATCGAGGAGCACGCACTCCTGCGGGCCGAGCGATCGACCTGCTGCTGGCCAACCCCGCGCGGTCGGTGCTCACCGGCTTCGCCGCCTTCATCACCCTGGGGACCCTCCTCCTCCGGCTGCCCATCGCGCACGAGGAGGGGCAGAGCACCGACCTCATCACCGCGCTCTTCACGGCGACGTCCGCGACCTGCGTCACCGGTCTGGTCACCGTCGACACCGCCACCCACTGGTCGGCCTTCGGCGAAGGGGTGATCCTCGCCCTGATCCAGGTGGGCGGCTTCGGCGTGATGTCGGCCGCGTCGTTGCTCGTCCTCCTCCTCGGGCGGCGGCTCACCGGCGCCACCTCGATCCTCAGCCAGGCCGAGTCCCGCGCGGTCGAGCACGAGGAGGCCCGCTTCGTGCTGCGCGGCATCGCCCGGGTGACCCTGCTCGTCCAGGGTGTCGTCGCGATCGCCCTCTTCCTGCGCTTCTGGCTCGGCTACGACATGCCGGTGGGTCAGGCGGCCTACCACGGCTTCTTCCACAGCCTGTCGGCGTTCAACAACGCCGGCTTCGGGCTGCGCGCCGACAGCATCACGCCGTGGGCGCAGGACCCGCTGATCAACCTGCCGCTCATGGCTGCGGTGATGATCGGCGGCATCGGGTTCCCCGTGCTGTGGGGTCTGCGCCGTCACCTCTTCCGGGTCGGACGGTGGTCGGTGCACATGCTCGTGACCGTCTGGGTGTCGGTCTTCTTGTGGGTGGCCGGGGCGCTCGCCTTCGCCGTCTTCGAGTGGACCAACCCGAAGACGCTCGGGGCGCTCTCGCCGGGCGGTCGGGTGATGGCCTCGGCATTCCAGTCAGTCGTCGCGCGCACTGCCGGCTTCAACAGCGTGTCCATCGGCGACCTGCACCCCGAGACCCTGCTGACCCTCGACGCCTTGATGTTCGTCGGCGGCGGGAGCGCCGGCACGGCCGGCGGGCTCAAGGTCGGCACCTTCGCCCTGCTCGGCTTCGTCATCTGGGCCGAGCTGCGCGGCGAGCCGACGGTGCACGCCTTCCACCGGCGCCTGCCGTCGGCGACGATCCGGCAGGCGCTGACCGTCGCCCTGCTGTCGGTCGGCGGGGTCGCGACCGGCACCGCCGGGCTGCTCATCGCCACCGACGCCGAGCTCGACGCGGTCCTCTTCGAGGCGGTCTCGGCCTTCGCCACCGTCGGGATGTCCACCGGACTGACCCCCGAGCTCGGGGTCGGCGGTCAGCTCATCGTCATCGGGCTGATGTTCTTCGGCAGGCTCGGTCCGATCACGCTCGGCGCCGCGCTGGCGCTGCGCAACCGACCTCGGCGCTACGAGGTCCCGGAAGAGAGGGTTCTCGTTGGCTAGGTACGACGTCGCCGTGCTGGGGCTCGGCCGCTTCGGCAGCGCGCTCGCCATGGAGCTCGAGCAGGCCGGGGTCCGGGTGCTCGGCGTGGACACCGACGAGCGGCTGGTCCAGTCGCTCGCCGACGACATCCGGCATCTCGCGATCGCCGAGGCGCACGACGTCGAGACCCTCGAGCAGCTCGGCATCACCCCCGACACCCTGTGCGTGCTCGGGATGACCGACATCGAGGCCTCCCTGCTCATCCTCACCTCGCTGAACTCCCTCGGGGTGAAGGAGATCTGGGCCAAGTCGGGGTCCTCGCAGCACACCAAGGCGCTCAGCCGGCTGGGGGCGACCCGGATCATGCAGCCGGAGCGCGAGGCCGGCCTGACGATGGCCGGCGAGCTCATCGACCGTCAGGCGAAGGGGTGAGCCCACCCGCTCGAGAACGGCGACGCCCCCGCCGGCGGGAACCGTGGTTCCTGCCGGCGGGGGCGGGCGAAGGGGGGAGGTCGGGTGCCGGTTACTGGACCCGGCCGTAGCCGGACACGCCGCTGAAGACCGGGCGGACCGAGACCGACTTGCCCGTCCGCGGAGCGTCGATCATCTGGCCGTTGCCCACGTAGATCCCGACGTGCCAGGCAGGGGAGCCGAAGAAGACGAGGTCGCCCGGCTGGGGGTTGCTCACCGGCACGGTGGCGGCCTGCTGCGCGGTCGTCACGCGGGGCAGGGACTTGCCGGCCTTGCCGAAGACGTACTGGGTGAAGCCCGAGCAGTCGAAGCCGGAGGGGCTGGACCCGCCGTAGACGTACGGGGTGCCGGTGTACTGCTTGGCGATGCCGATGACCCCGCCGGACGTTGCCGGCGGCGCGCTCTGCTTGGCCGTGGTGGACGAGCTGCCCGAGCCGCTCGACGACGAGCCGCTCGCGCTGGTGGAGGAGCTGCTCGAGCTGGTGGACGAGGAGCTGCCCGAGCCGCCGGCGGAGGGCTGGCTGGACGTGGCGTCGGCGCTGGAGGACTCCGACTGCCCGGCCTGCTCCTGCGCGGCCTGGGACTCGCGCTCGGCGTCGCGGGCCGCGCGGGCCTCCTCGGCCTCGCGGGCCTCCTGCGCCGCCTGAGCCTGCTCGGCCTCGCGGGCCTCCTGCGCCTCACGCTGGCGCTGCTCGACCAGCCAGCGGGGCGGACCCTCGGGCTTCTTGACCGCCTCGACGGTCAGGGCGCCGAAGGCCTGAGCGGTGACCGACGGGGTGACCGTCTCGGGCGCGGCGACTGCCGGGGCCGCTGCCGCCGGCGCGGCCGCTGCGGGACGGGACTCCGCGACGGCCTCGGTGTCGGCCGCGACGGCGGGCACCGCGACGGCGGCGACGAGCCCACCCGTCGCGGCGAGGACGGCGGAGCCCTTCAGGAGGGGCGTGGACGCCTCGGAGACGAGGGTCGCCAGCTCGGTCGCCGGGTTGTAGCGGCCTGCCGCGCGGTGGCGGCCGTGTGCACGTTCGGTCACGTCATGTCCTCTGCGCGCCTACGAGGTGAGCTGTCGGGTTCGGGTGGAGGTTCACCCGGCCCTCGGCCGCCCGCGGGCGACCTGGAGGACTTGACCCCTAGGAGCTTGCGCTCCGCGAGTGGGTCCCCCGTTCCTGCTGCATGTGATGCCAGGGGCACCGACCACGGCAGCAGGACTCGGCGATCCGTGGTTGGCGGCCCACCGTGTCGTGGTGGACGTGCCCGACCGTACACACCGCCGAACCGAATGTCACATTCTGGTCACGGCGAGCCGGGATAGCGCGCCCGCCCAGCCCTGCCCCCTTCGTCCCCAGTCCCGGCGCCCGCCTAGGCCCCCTTCGCCACTCGTGCCGTTCGGGCAGAAATGGCGGGCGTGTCGCGCGACACGCCCGCCATTTCTGCCAAGAGGGCAAATCTGGCGACTGGGAGGAGCGAAGGGGGTACACCCACCCCGAATCGGCGCGCGCCGATGAGCGCTTCGGGTGAGACTCAGGGCCGGCCGACGAAGACGTGGCTGGCGACGTCGAGCGGCAGGGACACCCCTTCGCTCCTGGGCTGGCCCTCGCGGACGATGACGATCCGGTCGGCGTCGTCGAAGACGTCGACCCGCTCATTCGGGCGGATCTCGGCGGCGGTCAGCAGGGCGAGGGCTCCCTCGTCGCCCTGGACCGGCTCACCGAGTCGGCGCACGACGTGCGGGCCCTCGATCGCGTTCACGGCGACCTCGGTCAGGCTGGCCAGCCCCTCGCGGAAGTCGTCCGGGCCCTCCTCGCCGAGGAGCTCGTCCAGACCGGGGATCGGGTTGCCGTAGGGGGACTCGCGGTGCTCGCCGAGCAGCGCCACGATCTTGCGCTCGACCTGGTCGCTCATGACGTGCTCCCAGCGGCAGGCCTCCTCGTGGACGAACTCCCACTCCAGGCCGATCACCTCGGTGAGCAGCAGCTCGGCGAGACGGTGCTTGCGCATGACCCTCGTGGCGTAGCGGCTGCCCTCGTCGGTCAGCGCGAGGCGCCGGTCCTCCCCCACCGTCACCAGCCCGTCGCGCTCCATCCGGGCAACGGTCTGCGACACCGTCGGACCCGAGTGGTCCAGCCGCTCCGCGATCCGGGCACGCATCGGGGTGATGCCCTCCTCCCTGAGCTCGAAGATCGTCCGGAGGTACATCTCAGTGGTATCGACGAGGTCCTTCACGAAGATGATTGTGCAACGTCGCGCCCACTTAGGCCACCCTTAGCCGCTGCTCGATCGCTGCGGAGGGTCCACCACCCCACCCACCCCGCGCCGAGCAGCCCCACCACGCCGATCGCGAGCGCCGTCGTCGTGAGGCTGACCAGCGCGGTGAGCACGGCCACGGCCAGCGAGCCGCCGGCGTGCCCGACCTCGCCGCAGAAGCGCCACCCACCGAGGAACTCCGAGCGACCGGCGTCGGGGGCGTTGTCCGCGCCGAGCGTCATGACGATCCCCGCGCCGAGCCCGTTCGCCACCGCCATGGCGCTCGCGACGGCCACGAGGCCGCCGAAGCCGTCCGCCAGCGGCAGCGCCGCGATGGTGACCGCGAGCAGGACGGTCATCGGGGTCGCCACCGCCGCGCGCCCCACCTGGTCCATCACCCATCCCGCCGGGTAGACGAGGAGCAGCTCGAGCGCGCCGGCCACGGCGAAGGCGGTCGAGCTCTCCACACCGCCGAGCCCGAGATGGGCGGCCCAGAGGGGCAGGATCACCACGCGCGCCTGCCGCAGCGCGGACATGATCACCACGGCCCCGCCGACGGTGAGCAGGGTCCGCGCGTGGCGCCGCAGCACCCGCACGAGGCTGCCCAGCCCCTGCTCGCCCGCCGCTGCGGCGCCCATCGCCCGGTCACGGGAGGCGGTGATGTCAGGGGTCAGCGCGACGATGGTCAGGGATGTCGCCGCCCCGGCGATCGCGACGACGAAGGCCCCCTGCAGCCCAACCAGCGACACCGCCACGCCCCCGAGGGCCGGCCCGAGGAGCATCCCCAGCCGCAGCGCGCCGCCGAGCAGGGACATCCCACGAGCGAGCCGGTCCGCCGGCAGCAGGTCGATCATGAATCCCTGGCGGGCGAGGAAGTACACGCTGCTCGCCAGACCCGCGACGCACAGCGCGGCGCCCATGACGACCAGGCTCGGCACGAACCCGGCCACCGCGAGCGCGACCACGTCGACGACCCCGGCAAGTACGAGGGCACGCCGCTCACCCACTCGGGCGACGAGCACCCCGGCGGGCAGCGCACCGATCAGCTGGCCCACGCCGATCAGCGCGACGACGAGCCCCGCGGCCGCGAGAGAGGCGCCGAGCTGCTCGTGCGCCCGCAGCGCGGCGACCGGCAGCACCGCGCCGATGGCCGTGCCGTTGCCGATCACCGGCCCGTAGGCCGGCAACGCGATCTGCCGCCAGGCGAAGGGGGGTGCGCTCACCGACTCAGCCTGGCACCTCCCGTCGGGCGCGCCTGCGTCAGTAGGCTCAGCGGACATGGCCACGGATCACCCCCCTTCGTCCTCGGTCGTCCCCGCTGCACGGTCCGGCCCACCGGGCTGCGGCAACGGCGGCTGGGTCTGCGGACTCCTCGCCGAGCGGGTCGACGCGCTGAGCGCGGCGACCGACGACCTGCCCGCGGTCCAGGTGCGGCTCTCGGCCCCGACGCCGGTCGAGACCCCGCTGCGGTGGGAGGTCGACGGGGAGGCGGGCGACGCCGACGTCAGCGTGCGACTGCTCGACGGGGAGACGCTCATCGGGTCGGCGCGGCGAGCTCCGGCGCCCGCGCTGACCGTGCCGAGCCCGGTCGACCTCGCGACCGCGCGCCAGGCCGCCGCCGACTGTGACATCACCAGCCACCCCTACCCCGGGTGCTACGTGTGCGGCCCGGATGCGGCGGATGGCCTGCACATCTACGCCGGATCGGTCCCCAGCACGTCGGTGCACGCCGCGACGGTGACGCTTCCGGACGAGGGGCTGCCGCCGGTGCTCGCCGCGCTGGACTGCCCCGGGGCCTTCGCCGTCGGCTTCGGCGAGGACACCCTGCTGCTCGGCACCTTCACCGCGCAGGTCCTCGCCGACGTGCCGCGGGAGCGCGAGCTCGTCGTCATGGCGTGGGACGAGGGCCGGGAGGGGCGCAAGCGGCACTGCGGCACGGCGCTGCTGGACGGCGGCGAGGTGCTCGCGCAGGCCGCCGCGACCTGGATCGTCGTCACCCGGGAGACGATCCCCGGCACCGCGCCCGCGGGGTCGGCTGCGACCGGTCGGGAGGGCTCGTGAGCGCGCTACCGGCCCACCTGCTCCCGACCGACGGCCGATTCGGCGCCGGCCCGAGCAAGGTGCGCCCGGAGCAGGTCGCCGCGCTCGCTCGGCTGGCCGAGGTCGGTGACGGGAGGACGCCTCTGCTCGGGACGTCGCACCGGCAGCAGCCGGTGCGCTCCCTCGTCGGGTCGGTGCGGCGCGGGCTGCTCGACCTCTTCGACGCCCCGGACGGCTACGAGGTGGTGCTCGGCAACGGCGGGTCGACGGCCTTCTGGGACGTGGCGACCTTCGGCCTGCTGGAGCAGAAGGCCCAGCACTGCGTCTTCGGTGAGTTCTCCGCCAAGTTCGCCGAGGTGACCCGCTCCGCCCCCTTCGTTCAAGACCCGAGCGTGCGCGAGGCGGCACCCGGGTCGGTCGCCCTCCCCGAGCCCGAGGAGGGGGTCGACCTCTACGCGTGGCCGCACAACGAGACCTCGACCGGCGCGATGGCTCCGGTGCGCCGGCCGAAGGGGGATCCCGGCTCGCTCGTCGTCGTGGACGCCACCTCGGCGGCCGGTGGCGTCGCGGTCGACCTCGCCGAGACCGACGTGTACTACTTCGCGCCGCAGAAGTGCTTCGCCTCCGACGGGGGGCTGTGGCTGGCGCTGATGAGCCCGACCGCGATCGAGCGCGCCGTCGACCTCAAGGACTCGGGCACGTGGATCCCGGCGAGCCTCGACCTCGTCACCGCGATCGAGCAGTCCCGCCAGGACCAGACCTACAACACCCCGGCGCTCGCGACCCTGGTGATGCTCGACGAGCAGGTCCGCTGGATCCTCGACAACGGTGGGCTGGCCTGGGCCGACGCCCGGACCCGGGAGTCCTCCGGCCTGGTCTACGACTGGGCCGAGGATCGGGCGGAGGCCACCCCCTTCGTCCGTGAGGTCGAGCACCGCAGCCAGGTGGTGACGACGGTCGACTTCGCCGACGACGTCGACGCGGCGGCGATGGCGGCGACGCTGCGCGAGCACGGCGTGGTCGACGTCGAGCCCTACCGCAAGCTCGGCCGCAACCAGCTGCGGATCGCGACCTTCCCCGCGATCGAGCCCGACGACGTCCGGGCCCTCCTCGCCTGCCTGGACCACCTGCTCGACCACCGCTGACCAAAGTGCTGCATGCAGCACTTCCGCGGCCGTGCAGCAGATGCATCTGCTGCACGGCCAACAAAGTGCTGCGCGGTCGGCCGACCTCCTACAGGAAGAACCCCGCGGCGACGGCGAAGACGAGGGAGAAGAGGACGACGATCGTCGTCACGCGGCGAACTCGTGGGCTCATCGGGCGGCCTCCGGCATCGTGTGGGTGGGTCGGCGCACCGGGGTGCTGGTCACGACGATCCGCGGACGGCGCGCCGACTCATAGCTCACCGACACGTTCTCACGATGGGCGAGCCAGACCGACACCGCCGCGAGGGTGAGCGCGATGGCGATCGCTCCGACCCCGATGGTCCAGCGCGGCCCGAGGACGTCGCCGATCCACCCGACGACCGGCGCGCCGATCGGGGTGCCGCCGAAGAAGATCGCCATGTACAGGGCCATGACCCGGCCGCGCATCGCGGGATCGGTGCGCATCTGCACCATCGCGTTGGCCGTGGTCATCGCGGTGAGCGCGGTGAGCCCGCACGCCGCGAGCGCGACGGCGAAGGCGAGGTAGCCGGGTGCGAGCGCCGCGGCGCCGGCAGCCACGGTGAAGCCGAGCAGGGCGAGCAGGAGCACCCGCAGCCGCGGCTCGGAGCGCCGGGCGGCGAGCAGGGCCGCGGCGAGCGAGCCGATCGCCATGACCGAGCCGAGCAGGCCGTACTCCTGAGACCCCTTGTCGAAGACCTGCGTGGCCATGAGCGCGATGGTGATCTGGAAGTTCATCCCGAAGGTGCCGAGCACGAAGATCAGGAGCATGACGAGCTGCAGGTCGGGACGTCCGCGCACGTAGCGCAGCCCCTCGGAGATCGAGCCGCGGCGGGCGGCCCGCGGCGCCGGGGTGAGATCGGCGGCGCGCAGGGCGGCCAGGGAGAGCAGCACCGCGGCGAAGGTGGCGGCGTTGGCCAGCATCGTCGGGCCCGACCCGACGGCCGCGATCGAGACACCGGCGACAGCAGGGCCGACGAGGCGGCCGAGGTTGAAGGAGGCGCTGTTCAGCGCGACGGCGTTGGGCAGCCGGGTGCTCGGCACCATCTCGCCGACGAAGGTCTGCCGCGCCGGGTTGTCGAAGGCGGTGGCGACACCGGTGAGCAGCGCGAGGGCGTAGAAGTGCCACAGCTGCGCGGTGCCGGTCAGCACGAGGACGCCGCCGATGAGGGCCGAGAGCAGCAGCACGGTCTGGGTGACCATGAGCAGCGTCCGCTTGGGCAGCTGGTCGGTCACGGCGCCGCTCCACGGCGCGAGGAGCAGGACGGGCAGGAACTGCAGGCCGGTGACGATGCCGAGGGCGCTGGCGGAGTGGTCGGTCAGCTCGGTGAGGACGACCCAGTCCTGGGAGACCCGACCCATCCAGGTGCCGACGTTGGAGATCAGCGCGCCGAGCGCCCAGACGCGGTAGTTGCGGATCGAGAGAGAGGCGAAGGTGGGGCTCACGGCTGGGCAGTCACCTCGCCGCGATCCGGTCGAGGATCTGGGTTGCCGCGGTGAGCGTGGCCCGGTCGGTCTCGCTCAGCTCGGCGACGCGGGAAACCATCCAGGCGTCCCGGCGGGCCCGGGTGCGCCGCAGCGTCTCCCGGCCGGCGTCGGTGAGCGAGATGAGCACCTGGCGCCCGTCGTCCGGGTGGTCCGAGCGGTCGAGCAGCCCGTCGTCGACGAGGCAGGTCAGGGTGCGGGTCATGCTCGGCGCGGAGACCTTCTCGATCTCGGCGAGCGCTCGCGGCGTCAGCGGCCCGGCCTCGAGGCGGGCGAGCACGGAGAACTGGTGCGGCGCCACCTCGTGGTCGCTCTCGAAGCGGACCCGGCGGCTGATCCGCATGCACGCCAGCCGGAGATCCTCCGACAGGGCGCGCACGGACTGGTCCTGGGCCGTGGGCACTGGCTCATCCCCCTTCGCTGTCATGGTCGGGACAGTTAGCACAACTCATTACTCTTGCTAACTATTCCCTGCCTACAAGACCCAGCCAGCTGGGTCTTGTGGACCTGGCTGGGCCTCGAGACCCAGCCAGGTCAGCGAAACCCAGCCGGCTGGGTTTTGTGGGGACGCCCAGGACGGCGAAGGGGGGTCAGCTCACCCCGAGGACGTCCTTGATCGGGTCGATCGCGAAGTAGAGGACGAAGAGCCCGGAGGTCAGCCACATGAGCGGGTGCACCGACCCGGCCCGGCCGCGCACGATCTTGAGGAAGACGTAGGTGACGAAGCCGGCGCCGATGCCCGCGGTGATCGAGTAGGTGAAGGGCATGAGGATGATCGTGAGGAAGGCGGGGATCGCGATCTCCAGGTCGTCCCAGCTGATCTGGGTGACCTGCTGCATCATGAGGAAGCCGACGAGGACCAGCGCCGGGGTCGCCGCCTCGTAGGGGACCATCGCCACGAGCGGGCTGAGGAAGGTCGCCAGGAGGAAGAGCACGCCGGTGACGATCGCCGCGAGGCCGGTGCGCGCCCCTTCGCCGACGCCGGACGCGGACTCGATGTAGGAGGTGTTCGAGGAGACGCTGCCCGCGCCGCCGGCGATCGCGCCGATCGAGTCGACGACGAGGATCCGCTGGCTGTTCGGCGGGTTGCCCTCCTCGTCGAGCAGGCCACCCTCGGCGCCGACGGCGACCATCGTGCCCATCGTGTCGAAGAAGTCGGCGAGCATGAGGGTGAAGACGAGCAGCGACGCCGAGACGATGCCGATCTTGCCGAAGGACCCGAGCAGGCTGAACTGGCCGAGCAGCCCGAAGTCGGGCATCGAGACGACCTGGTCGGGCAGGGCGGGCACGTTCAGACCCCAGCCGGTCGGGTTCTCCACCGTGCCGTCGGTGCCGACGATGCGCGGGCCGATGTCGGCGAGCGCCTCGACGATGATCGCGAGCACGGTCGTGCCGATGATGCCGTAGAGGATCGCGCCCTTCACCCCGCGCAGGTACAGCGCGAAGATCACGAAGAGTCCGACGACGAAGACGAGCAGCGGCCACCCGGCGAGGAAGCCGCCGACGCCGAGCTCGCCGAGCGGCCCGCCGGCCGCCTTGCGCACGAAGCCGGCGTCGACCAGCCCGATGACGGCGATGAAGAGACCGATGCCGACGCTGATCGCGACCTTGAGCTGAGCCGGGACCGCGTGCAGCACGGCCTTGCGGAAGCCGGTGAGCACGAGGAGCAGGATGATGATGCCCTCGAGGACCACCAGGCCCATCGCGTCGGCCCAGGTCATCCCGGGCAGCTTGGCGATGCCGAAGGCGACGAAGGCGTTGAGCCCAAGCCCCGCGGCGAGCGCCAGCGGGTAGTTGGCGACCGCGCCCATGAGGATCGTCAGCAGCCCGGCGACGAGGGCCGTGCCGGCGGCGACGAGGGTCTTGGCCTGCTCGACGTCGCCGCCGCCGAGGAAGCCGCCGGTTGCGTCGGCCTGCGTCCCGATGATCAGCGGGTTGAGCACGACGATGTAGGCCATGGTGAAGAAGGTGGCGAGCCCACCGCGGACCTCCCGGCCCAGGGTCGAGCCGCGCTCGGTGATCTTGAAGTACCCGTCGAGTCCGGCGGGCGTCTTCGAGCCGGCTGCGGTGGCGTCAGGGGTGGAGGACATGGCGGCAGGTTAGTGGGCCTACCCTGACCTTCGTGACCCAGGACCGTGGCACCGCCGAGGTGGACGAGGAGAGGGGCGAAGGGGGGAGCCGGCCGGCTCCCGTACCGGCTCCGGTGCAGCTACGCACCGACCGTCTCGTCCTCGTCGGGATCGGTGCGTGGCTGGTCGCGCTCGTCGTCGTGCTGCTCGTCCCGGCCCTGCGCTCGGGGGACCGCGACTGGTGGCCGTGGGCGTGCGTCAGCGGTGCCGCGCTCGGGTGCCTCGGCTACGCCTACCTGCGTCGTGGTCGGGGCAACGCCGCCGATGCCACCTGAGCGGCGAAGGGGGTCGGCTCAGAGCTCGTCGTAGGTCAGCTCGTCGAGGATCGGGTCGGGCAGCTGCTCCGGGTCGGGGTGGGTGATGTCGACCTCGGAGTGCGCACCGCACCCGTGGTCCAGGCTCACCACGGTGCCGTCGCTCGGGGACCACTCGTTGGCGCACACCCCGAAGGTGGAGCGCAGCGCACCGGCCAGGGGCACGAAGTAACCGCAGGTGACGCAGTGCTCCTTGGCCTTCTTCGCGTGCGGGGAGTCCGGCCCGTGCTCGCCGTCGTACCACCGCTGAGCGGCGGCTTCCCTCCCTTCGCCCGAGAGGACCCGGGGCCGGCCCAGGCCCAGCTCCCACTGCGCGAGGGTGTCGACCTCTTCCTCGCCGGTGGCCTCGAAGCCGGCGACGAGGTTGGGGTCGTCGTCGACCTTCGGGGTGACATCGCCGGGGCCGACGTCGCCGGGGGCGAGTCGCTCGGACCAGGGAACCCACTCCGGCGGGAGGAGAGCGTCCTCGCCCGGCAGCAGGTGGGTCTCGCAGATCGTGGGGGTCTTGGCCCGCGGCGCCCGGGACAGGGTCGCCGCCCACCGCCAGCCGCGGTACCCGGGCGCGGTGCAGGTGTAGTAGTGCGTCCCGAGCCGCTCGCCCTCCATGACGAAGCCCTCGTGCTCGCCGACCGTGCCCGCGTCGGCGATCTCGAGCACCGCCTCACGACCGACCTCGGTCGCGGTGCGCAGGACCGTGTCCGTCCGGACCGACTTGGCCGCCATCAGGCGTCCAGGTCGTCCGCGACGCGACGCAGCACGGTCGCGATCTTCTTGCCGTGCCCGCGGTCGGGGTAGCGGCCGCGGCGCAGGCCGCCGGAGATGTCGTCGAGGAGCTTGATGAGGTCCTCGACGATGACGACCATGTCCTCGGGCTCCTTGCGGTCCCGCTCGCGGCGGTTGGCCGTCACGCTCGGAGCGGGGTCGAGCACCTGGACCGACAGCGCCTGGCTGCCGCGCCGCCCCTCGACGATGCCGAACTCGACCCGCGTGCCGCCCTTGAGGGTCTCGGTGCCCTGGGGCAGCGCGTTCGCGTGGAGGAAGACGTCCTCGCCGTCGTCGCCGGAGATGAAGCCGAAGCCCTTCTCCTGGTCGTACCACTTGACCTTGCCAGTCGGCACGGTGCACCTCTTGATCGGTCGTCGCGGCGCGCTCGCGCCGCGGATGTCATCAACGTTCCGGGGGCGCGCGGGGGCCGAGCCCGCCGCGCGTCTGTGGTCCTAGGCTAGCCGTCCTGCTCTCGAGATGCCGAGTCCTGCCAGGTCGGGCACAGTGTGACGCCATGACCACACCCGCCACATCCCTCCTGCCGGTGGACGTCCCCGCCGGCAGCATCGAGCCGGGTGTGCGGGGGTTCTGGCGGGCGTTGCCGCGGGAGGGCCGCTTCCTCCTCTCGACCGTCGCGCTGCAGCACCTCGGACGCGGGATGACCCTGCCCTTCACCGTGATCTACCTGGGCGAGGTGCGTGGCTTCAGCCTCGAGGTCGCCGGTGCGCTGCTCGGCGCGACAGCGGTCGTGGCGGCCGTGTACGGCCCGATCGCGGGCACCTTCGTCGACAAGGTTGGCGCCCGCCTGGTCGTGATGTCCGGCAGCATCCTCGCGAGCATCGGCACCGTTCTGCTCGCGGCGACCACCAACCTCACGATCGCCGTGCTCATGGTCCTCTTCCTCGGTCTGGCGCACGGCACCGGCTGGTCGGCGTCGAACAGCCTCATCTCGGCGATCGTCGCGGGGCCGCTGCGGCAGCGCTACTTCGGGGTCAACTTCGCCCTGCTCAACCTCGGCATCGGTGTCGGCGGCCTTCTCGCCGGCGTCGTCGTCGATGTCGACCGGCCGATGACCTTCGTCCTGCTCTTCCTCCTCGACGCCGTCCTCGTCCTCATCCCCGTGATCTGGCTGCTCGGGCCGCTGCGGCACGTGCACGGCCGCGCTCTTCCCGGCGCGGACGATGACCGGCCCTCCTACCGCACGGTGCTGCGGCGCCCCGGCTTCGGCTGGATCCTCGGCGTGACCGCGCTCAGCTCGATCGTCGGCTACGGCCAGATGGAGGCGGGCATCCCCGCCTTCGCCCGGAGCATCTCGCAGGTGAGCACCGAGGCGGTCGGCGCCCTCTTCGCCGCCAACACCGTCGTCATCGTCGCGCTGCAGTTCACCGTGCTGCAGCGCATCGAGGGCCACCGGCGGACCCGGGTGATGCTCGCGATGCTCGCGATCTGGATGCTCGCCTACGGCCTCCTCGGCCTGTCCGGGCTGCTGCCGGGATCGCTCGCCGCCGCCGTCCTCGCCGTCTCCTGGGGTGCGGTGTTCGGCCTGGGCGAGACCCTGCTCCAGCCCTCGATCCCCGCGATGGTCAACGATGCGGCGCCGGACCACCTGCGCGGCCGGATGAACGCGGCGAACTCGACCGCCTTCATGCTCGGGGCCGTGGTCGGCCCGGTGCTCGCCGGCCAGATCCTCGGCAAGGACCAGGGCTGGCTCTTCGTCGCGGTGATGGTCGTCGGACTCCTGGGCTGCGCGGCGATGGTGCTCAAGATCGAGCGCATCGTCCCCCCGGCGATCAACGGCGTCCCCGAGAGCAACCCCTCGCCCTGAGTCCGGATCAGACCCGGCGTGCCTCGATCCCCCACTGCGCGGTCCACGTCTGGTCCGGCTCGAGCAGCACGAGCGAGGTCCCGGTCGCGAAGGCGTCCGCCGGGCACGACAGCGGCTCGACCGCGATGCCCGGCACTCCCCCTTCGCCCCTCGCCCGCCCGGTGAAGATCTGCACCCAGTCCAGCCCAGGCCCGCCCCACACCGAGCTGGTCATCACCTCGGTCTCCAGGCGCACCTCCCAGCACCGGTCCTCGCCGCGGGTCAGGTCGGTGTAGGCGTGGTCCAGCGAGCGCTCGCCGAGGCGGGCGCCGTCGCGCAGGTCGAAGGGGGTGCCCCTCACCGGGCGAAGGGAGGTCGGCAGCTTGCGCTCGTCGACCTCCATGACCTGCTCGGCCGGCACCGTCAGCCGGGCGTCGTCGGCCCGCGTCTCCCCCAGGGTGAGATAGGGGTGCGCGCCGTACCCCCACGGGGCCACCTCCCCGCCGACGTTGGTCGCCTGGGTGGTGCAGGTCAGGCCGCGCTCGTCGAGGACCCACGCCACGCTCACCTCGACGTGGAAGGGGTAGCCCGGCCGCGGCAGCAGCGTGTGGGCGAGCACGACCGCGTCGTCGTGACGCTCGCGCAGCCGCCACCCCTCCCACCGGGCGAGCCCGTGGCTGGCGGTGCCGGTCTCCGGCTCGGTGATCGGCAGCTCGTGCTGGACTCCGTCGATCTCGTAGCGCCCGTCGCGCAGCCGGTTGGGCCACGGGAGCAGCAGCTGCCCTCTCCCCGCCGAGGCCATCTCCTCGCTCGGGTAGCCAGCGACGACGTCGTGGTCGCCGAGACGCAGGGCGCGTAGCCCGCCGCCGCCCTGGACGAGCACCGCCGCCCACTCGCCGTGCTCGATCTGCCACTGCTCGCCGCTCGGGTGAACCATGGCCGCAAACCTAGCCCTCCCCCTTCGCCCGCCTGTCCCCCCGTCGTCGCCTGATCCGCGGCCTCCCCACATCAAAATGCTGCCGGCTGCATCTTCGTGAGCAAGCAGCATCTCGAGCTGCGGCTCGCTCACCGAACTGCTGCTGGCAGCACGTCGAGATGGAGGCCCGGGTAGCGTGACGTGGTGCGATCGCTGGCCGACGACCTCCGCGCGCGCAGCGACGAGGAGCTGCGGCGCCTGCTCGTCCTGCGCCCCGACCTCGCCCGTCCCGCACCGTCGGACGTGACCGCCCTCTGCGCCCGCGCAGCGACCCTGGCGAGCACCACCCGGGCCGTGGACCATCTCGCCGAGGAGCGCCTCGACGTCCTCGTCGGCTGCGCCGCTCTCGAGGGGGCCGAGCGCGCCGCGCTCGACGGGGTGGACGAGCCGGTTGCTGCGGGTCTGGTCGAGCTCACCGGGCTGACCGGCGAAGGGGTGTCAGCTCACCTGCTCGAGCTGCGCGACGCGGCCCTGCTGTGGCGTTCGCCGGACGGGTTGCGGCCCACCCGGGCGGTCCTTGAGGCGCTCGGGCCGTACCCCGGCGGTCTCGGCCCGCCGGCGACCGAGCTCGAGCTGGACCACCTCACCGACGCGGAGATCCGCGCGCAGCACGCCGAGGCGCCGTCCGCGGCGGCGCGGGTGCTCGAGCGGCTCGCTGACGCCGGGCCGGTCGCGACCGTCGCCGCGCAGGAGCAGTCCGGCGAGGCCGCGCGCTGGCTCGCGGATGCGGGTCTCGCCGCGGTCAGCCCCGACCCTGCCGACGGGGCCCGGCTGCGGGTCGTCCTGCCGCGGGAGGTCGTGGTCGCGCTGCGCGGTGGGTCGCTGCGCCGGCGGGAAGAGCCGACGGCGAAGGGGGCGAGCCCCGGGTCGTCGACCCTCCACCGCTCCGGGGTAGCGCACGACCCCGAGGCCGCCGGTGCCGCGGTGGTCCTGGACGTCGTGGCCCTCGTCGACGAGGTGCTCGAGCACCTCGAGAGCGCCCGGCCCAGGGTGCTGCGCAGCGGAGGCCTCGCGGTGGCCGACCTGCGCGCCCTGGCCCGGGAGACCTCGCTGGAGCCGCTGGACCTGCGCTTCCTCCTCGACGTCGCCCTCGGGGCTCGCCTCCTTGCCGAGGACACCGCGGGCGATCCGACCTGGCGCCTGACCACCCTCGTCGACACCTGGCGCGAGGCCCCCACCGCGCAGCGGTGGGTCGACCTCGTGAGGCCGTGGCTGACCTCCCTTCGCACCTCTGCGCCGCCGCTCGAGGACCCCGCGGCCGCCCGCGCCCTCTCCGAGGACCTCGTGTGGCCCCCGATCCGCGGTCTGCGCGCCGACCTGCTCGCCGGTCTCGCCGAGGCCACCGAGCCGGTCGACGATGCCGCGGCCACCCGGCTGCTGGGGACCCGACGGCCCCGGCGGATGCCCCGCGACGCCGAGCGGGTGGTCTCCTCGGTGCTGGGCGAGGCCGCCCGTCTCGGCGTCCTCGTCGACGGGGTGCTCACCGAGGCCGCGCGCCGGCTCGTCGACGGTGATCCGGCGGGGGCCCGGGATGCGCTCGCCGAGCGGCTGCCCGCGCCGGTCGAGCACGCGCTGGTCCAGGCCGATCTCACCGCGGTCGTCCCCGGTCCGCCCAGCCCGCACCTGGCCGAGCTGCTCCGGCACAGCGCCGTGCTGGAGTCCCGCGGCGGCGCCTCGACCTATCGCTTCACCCAGGACTCCGTGCGCGGGGCGCTCGACGCGGGCATGGACGGCGAGCAGCTGCTCGACCAGCTCGCCGCCGCCAGCCCGACTCCGCTGCCGCAGGCCCTGGACTATCTCGTGCGCGACGTCGCCCGCCGGCACGGCCAGCTGCGGGCGGGCGGGGTGGGCAGCTACCTGCGCAGCGACGACGAGGCACATCTCGGCCAGCTGCTGGCCAACCGCGAGCTCTCCCACCTGCAGCTGCGCCGGATCGCTCCTACCGTGCTCGTCTCGCCCGTGGCGGCGGGCACCCTCGTCGAGTCGCTGCGTGAGGTGGGTGCGGCGCCGGTGCGGGAGAGCTCCGGTGGGGTGATCAGCGCCCCGTCGTCGGCCCGGCGGGTGGCGCCGCCCCGGGTGCCGGCTCCTGCGGACCAGGTCGCGGCGGACACCGGGGCCGTGGTGTCGGCGATGCGCCGGGGCGAGGAGCGGCTCGCCCGCCGGGTGGCATCGGCCACGACCTCGGACGCGGCGGGCGCTCCGGCGATCCCGCCGATGGACCCCGCGGGCGTGGCGGCCCTGCTGCGCGAAGCCGCCGCCGACCGGGTCCCGGTCTGGGTCGGCGTCGCCGACTCGATCGGAGAGGTGCGCACCCTGCGGCTGGTCCCCGACGCGGTCGAGGGCGGTCGGGTCCGGGGCACGGTCGAGGACTCACCCCGCACCTTCGGCATCCACCGGATCACCGGGGTCGCCCCCACCACCCCCTCTCCCTGACTCCGCCTTCGCAGATCCCCGGGGAACCTCAGACGAACGGTCGCCCCACCCCTTCGCAGATCCCCGGGGAACCTCAGACGAACGGTCGGCACCTCACCCCTGCCTTGGCAGGTGCGAAGGGGGTGAGTCAGGAGGTGCCGGAGAGGGCGCGGACCACCCGGCTGGGCGCCGGCCGCCCGAGCTGATCGGCCATCCAGACACTGGTCTCGACGAGCGCCTCGAGGTCGACGCCGGTCTCGATGCCGAGCCCGCGCAGCGCCCACAGGAGATCCTCGGTCGCGAGGTTGCCGGTCGCCGACTTCGCGTAGGGACATCCGCCGAGACCGCCGGTCGAGGCGTCCACGACGCGCACCCCGGCCCGCAGGGCGGTGAGCGTGTTGGCCAGCGCCTGCCCGTAGGTGTCGTGGAAGTGCACGCCGATCCGCTCGACCCCGATCCCGCGGCGGTCCAGCTCGCTGAGCAGCGCCTCGACGTGCCCCGCCGTGCCGGTGCCGATCGTGTCGCCGAGCGAGAGCTGGTGGCACCCCAGGTCCATCAGCGACTCGCACGCGTCGGCGACCTGGGTGACCGGCACCGGTCCCTCCCACGGGTCGCCGAAGCACATCGAGACGTAGGCGCGCACCCACAGGTCCGCATCCAGCGAGCGCCTGACCACGGGCGCGAACATCTGCACCGACTCGGCGAGCGAGCGCCCGAGATTGCGCTGGGCGAAGCTCTCGGTGGCCGACCCGAAGATCGCGACCGCACCCACGCCGTGCTCGAGCGCCCGGTCCAGCCCCTTCTCGTTGGGCACGAGAACGGGTCGGGTCCGGCCCCGCCCCAGGTCACCGAGATCTGTCAGCAGCTCACCGGCGTCGGCGAGCTGGGGCACCCACCGCGGGCTGACGAAGGAGGTCGTCTCGACCGTGCGTAGGCCGGCGGCAACAAGTCGGCGCACGAACTCGGCCTTGACCTCGGTCGGGACGACCGCCTTCTCGTTCTGCAGCCCGTCGCGCGGTCCGACCTCGTAGATCGTCACCTCGCCCACCCCTTCGAGGGCGGAGCTCGTGATCGGCTGCGGCAGGCCCGTCGTCATCCCCTCATCCTCGCACCGGGTGCGACGATGGGGCCATGCCGACGATCCACGCGGTCCAGGGAGACATCACCGAGGCCGAGGTCGACGCGGTGGTCAACGCCGCGAACAGTGCAATGCGCGGCGGCGGAGGCGTCGACGGGGCGATCCACCGGGCCGGCGGACCGGCCGTGCTGCGGGACTGCGTCGAGCGCTTCCCCGACGGGCTGGCCACCGGCGACGCCGGCTGGACCACGGCCGGCGAGCTGCCGGCACGGTGGGTGATCCACACCGTCGGCCCCAACTACGCCGCCGGCCAGCGCGACCGCTCTCTGCTGGAGTCGTGCTACCGGCGCAGCCTCGCGGTCGCCGACGAGCTGGGCGCGCGGACGCTCGCCTTCCCGCTGATCAGCGCCGGGATCTACGGGTGGCCGAAGGGGGATGCCGTCGCCTGCGCGGTCGAGACCATCGCGGCGACCGCCACCGAGGTCACCGACGTCACCCTCGTCGCCTTCGATGCCCAGACCCTGGCGATGGTCGAGTCGGAGCTAAGGGGAGCCGTCCCGTAGCCTGCCTGCGGGAGGGCAGGGACCTCCGGCACCGACAGGAGGACGCAGGGCATGAGCGAGGACCAGGACCAGCCGAAGGGTGAGCAGCCGGACCCGAGCGAGGGGCACGGCAGCACCGATCCCACGCAGCAGTGGCAGCAGCCCCCGACCCAGGCCCAGCCCTACGACTACAGCCAGGGCACGTACAACCCCCACGGCGTCGGCGGCCAGCCGCCGTACGGACAGCAGCCCGGGTACGACCAGCCCGGCTACGGCCAGCAGGGGTACGACCAGTCCGGTTACGGCCAGCAGCCCTACCCCGCTGCGAGCGGCTACCAGCAGCCGGGCGGCCAGTACCCCGCGACCAACCCCTACGCGCAGCCACGCCCGGCGGGCAGCTCGGACGCCAACGTCTCGGCGATCATCCTCACCGTGCTGTCCGGCCTGGCGACCGTGTCCTGCTACTGCACCCTGATCGGTATCGCGCCGCTGATCTTCGGCATCCTCGGGATCGTCAAGCAGGGCACCGACCCCGCTGGCGCCGCGAAGATGACCAAGATCGGCTGGATCGTCTTCGCGGTGCTCACCGTGCTGGCGATCATCGCGGCGATCGTCTTCTTCATCTGGGTGGGCCAGCAGGAGAGCGGCTCGAGCTACGACGGTGGCTACGAGACCTACTCCTTCACCCTCTGAGCTCGTGCACTCCCCTGACCATCTCTGAGACCGGAACCGCTGCACCCCCATGCCCGACGGCGCCCTGATCGTCCAGTCCGACAAGACCGTCCTGCTCGAGGTCGACCACCCCGGTGCCGCCGCCGCGCGGCGGGCGATCGCCCCCTTCGCCGAGCTCGAACGCTCCCCCGAGCACATCCACACCTACCGGGTCACCCCCCTCGGCCTGTGGAACGCCCGCGCAGCGGGCCACGACGCTGAGCAGGTGGTGCACGCCCTCGTCGAGCACTCCCGCTACCCCGTCCCCCAGGCCCTCCTCGTCGACGTCGCCGAGACGATGGACCGCTACGGGCGGCTCTCCCTTCGCAAGGACGACGACGGCCGGCTCGTCCTCGTGACCACCGACCGGGCCGTGCTCGCCGAGGTGCTGCGGCACAAGAAGATCGCGCCCCTCATCGGTGACCGGGTCGACGAGGACACCGTGCTCGTGCACCCTTCCGAGCGGGGGACGCTTAAGCAGGAGCTGCTCAAGGTTGGCTGGCCCGCCGAGGACGAAGCGGGCTACGTCGACGGCGAGGCCCACCCGATCGAGCTCGACACCGGCGACTGGTCGCTGCGCCCCTACCAGGAGCAGGCGGTCGACGGCTTCTGGGACGGCGGCTCCGGAGTCGTCGTCCTGCCGTGCGGGGCGGGCAAGACCCTCGTCGGCGCGGCCGCGATGGCCCGGGCCAGGGCGACGACGCTGATCCTCGTGACGAACACCGTCGCGGCGCGGCAGTGGAAGGACGAGCTGCTCGCCCGCACCTCCCTGACCGAGGACGAGATCGGTGAGTACTCCGGTGCGCGCAAAGAGATCCGGCCGGTCACCATCGCGACCTACCAGGTGCTCACCCTCAAGAGGAAGGGCGTCTACCCCCACCTCGAGCTGCTCGACGCCCGGGACTGGGGGCTCGTCGTGTACGACGAGGTGCACCTGCTGCCCGCCCCGATCTTCCGGATGACGGCGGACCTGCAGGCGCGGCGTCGGCTCGGCCTGACCGCCACCCTGGTCCGTGAGGACGGGCGCGAAGGGGATGTCTTCAGCCTCATCGGGCCGAAGCGTTTCGACGCCCCGTGGAAGGACATCGAGACCCAGGGGTACATCGCCCCCGCGGACTGCGTCGAGGTGCGGGTGTCGCTGCCGGAGGCGATGCGGATGGCCTACGCCACCGCCGAGCCCGAGGACCGCTACCGGCTCGCCTCGACCACCCCGGCGAAGCTCGACGTCGTCGAGCGTCTCGTCGCCGAGCACCGTGCCACCGAGCCCGACGGTGCGCCGACGCTGGTCATCGGCCAGTACCTCGATCAGCTCGACGAGGTGGTCGAGCGGCTCGGCTGCGACCTCATCACCGGACAGACGCCGGTCAAGCAGCGTCAGCAGCTCTTCGCCGACTTCCGCGAAGGGCGCACCAACCTCCTTGTCGTCTCGAAGGTGGCCAACTTCTCGGTCGACCTGCCCGAGGCGTCGGTCGCGATCCAGATCAGCGGCACCTTCGGCTCACGCCAGGAGGAGGCGCAGCGACTCGGGCGGGTGCTCCGGCCGAAGGGGGACGGCCGCACCGCGCACTTCTACACCATCGTCGCCCGCGACACCGTCGACGCCGAGATGGCCGCCCACCGGCAGCGCTTCCTCGCCGAGCAGGGCTACGCCTACCGGATCGTCGACGCCGAGGACCTCCCCTGACCCCTCCCGATTATCGGGTTAAGGGACTACATGCACCTTCACCCGACTACCGACCTCGGGTGAAGGTGCAACAACCCCCTCAACCCGATAATTGGCGCTTACAGGGAGTGCCCAGCAGACTCCCAGGGGCCGGCCGCAGACTGGCAGGCATGAGCCTGACCTCAGCATCCGACCAGGGCACCGACGGGGCCCGGCTGCTCGTCGTCGAGGACGAGCCGAACATCCGCGAGCTGCTCGCCACCTCGCTGAAGTTCAACGGCTTCGAGGTCGAGGTCGCCGGCGACGGGCGCGCGGCGCTGGACACGGCCGCGACCTTCCTGCCCGACCTCGTCGTCCTCGACGTCATGCTGCCCGACTTCGACGGCTTCGAGGTGGTCGACCGGCTGCGCGGACGCGGCCAGGAGATGCCGGTGCTCTTCCTCACCGCCCGCGACTCCCTCGACGACAAGATCAAGGGACTGACCGTCGGCGGCGACGACTACGTCACCAAGCCCTTCTCGCTCGAAGAGGTCGTCGCCCGGATCCGGGTCATCCTGCGTCGGACGATGGAGGAGGGCGACGCTGAGGCGATCCTGCGCTTCGCCGACCTCGAGCTCGACGAGGACGCCCACGAGGTCCGCCGCGCGGGCAAGGTCATCGAGGTCTCCCCGACCGAGTTCAAGCTGCTGCGCTACCTCATGCTCAACCCCAACCGCGTGCTGTCGAAGAGCCAGATCCTCGACCACGTCTGGGACTACGACTTCCGCGGCGAGATGGGCATCGTCGAGTCCTACATCTCCTACCTGCGGCGCAAGGTCGACACCGACGGACTCCCGCCCCTCATCCACACCAAGCGCGGGTTCGGCTACATGCTGCGGATGCCGCCGGAGGCGTGATGCCCGCCGGGCGCAGCAGCACCGAACCCGACTCCAGCAACGCGGTGGTCCGGTTCCTGGAGTCGATGCCGCTGAGCTACCGGCTCCTTGCGATCCTGCTCACCCTCCTGCTCGTCGCGCTCACCCTCACGAGCATCACGACGAGCTACCTCATGCGCCGCGACCTGCTCGAGAGCACCGACACCCAGCTGGTCAACGTCGCCGAGCCGGTCGCCCAGAAGCTGCTGACCTACCGCAGCGCCGACTCCACCCTGCCGAACTCCTACTACTTCGCCTCGATGCCGACCGACCCGTCCCAGGGTTGGGCGATCCGGCCCGCCGGCGAGATCAGCGACCCCGACCTGCCCTATCTCTCCGCCGAGGACCCGCGGGTGACCCAGAGCCAGCCCTTCTCGGTCAGCTCCAAGAGTGGGTCGACGACCTGGCGGTTCATCGCCGGGAGCGTCAACGACGGCAAGGGCACGACCTTCGCCGTGGGGGTCCCCCTTCGCTCCCAGCAGCACGCCGTGGCCCGGCTGCTCTCGATCACCGTCCTCATCGGGATCATCGTGACGATGGCCTGCGCCGCACTCGGCTGGCTCGCGATCCGTCGCGCCTTCCGACCGCTGCGCAAGATCGAGGACACCGCCGCCGCGATTGCCGGCGGCGATCTCACCCGCCGGGTGCCGGTGCGGACCAGCGACGACGAGGTGGCCTCGCTCTCGCACTCGCTCAACGTCATGCTCGGCCGGATCGAGAACTCCTTCGCGGCCCAAGAGGCGTCCGAGGCCCGGATGCGCCGGTTCGTCGCCGACGCGAGCCACGAGCTGCGTACCCCGCTGGCGACCGTGCGCGGCTACGCCGAGCTCTACCGGCAGGGGGGCCTGCCCAGCCAGGAAGCGCTCGACACCTCCATGCAGCGCATCGAGGGCGAGGCGGGTCGGATGAGCGGCCTTGTCGACGACCTGCTCACCCTGGCCCGGCTGGACGACCCGCGGCCGCTGGAGCGCACCCAGGTCGACCTGCTCGTGCTCGCCGCGGAGGCGGTGCACGACGCCCGCGCCCGCGACCCCGAGCGCCAGATCTCCCTCACCGGGCTGAACGGGCAGCTCGAGCCGGTGCTCGTGCACGGCGACGAGGGCCGGCTGCGGCAGGTGCTCGGCAACCTCCTGACCAACGCGCTGATGCACGCCGGGCCGGGCGTCCCGATCGAGGTCGCGGTCGGCGGGGAGCCCTCGAGAGCCGTCGTCGAGGTGCGTGACCATGGCGCCGGCATGGACGAGGAGACCGCGGCGCGGGTCTTCGAGCGCTTCTACCGGGCCGACAAGGCGCGCTCGAGGGCGAAGGGGGGAAGCGGGCTGGGTCTGGCCATCGTCGCCGCCATCGTCGACCAGCACGGTGGCGACGTCACGGTGCGGCCGACCCCGGGCGGCGGGGCGACCTTCCGCGTCGACCTGCCGGCGGCCTGACCCCGTCGCGATCGCACAGACTCCTCACAGCCCGGCTGCAGGGCAGGCATAGCACCGGGGCGTGTCATAGGTGGTGCACAGCGAGACCACCCACCGCACGCAGGAGATCCTCATGGACGAGCGCACCAGCCCCCTTCCCCGCCACGACACCGCCAGCGTCCCGCCGGCCGCGGGTGGGGTGCCCGGCTTCACCTACGAGCCGATGACCTCTCCCGCGGCGCCCGAGCCCCCGGCGCGTCGGCGAGGCGCCGGGCTGCGCCGGGTCGGCGAGCTGAGCGCGGTCGCCGTGCTCGCCGCGACCCTCGCCAGCGGCGGGACCTACGCCGCGACGACCGCCCTCGACCGGCCCTCGGCGACGACGAGCGCGGAGTCGAGCGGCCTGGGCGCCGACAGCAGCGTCGTGCCCGTCACCGACGCGCAGAAGACCTCACCGGACTGGGAGGCGGTGTCCTCGGCGGTCTCGCCGAGCGTCGTCGCCATCGCGGTGAAGGGCGCCGAGGGTCAGGGGCAGGGCTCCGGTGTCGTCATCGACGACCAAGGCCACGTCCTGACCAACAACCACGTCGTCTCCGGCGCGGGCAGGGATGCCCAGCTCCAGGTGACCCTGGCCGACGGCAACACCTACACCGCGACCGTCGCGGGCACCGACCCCTCGACCGACCTCGCCGTCATCACGATCACCGACCCGCCGAAGGACCTGAAGCCGGTGAGCATCGGGTCCAGCGAGGACCTCACGGTGGGTGACCCGGTCATGGCGATCGGCAACCCGCTCGGGCTCGCCGGAACCGTGACGACCGGCATCGTCAGCGCGCTGGACCGTCCGGTGGCGACCGAGGGCGAGTCGCAGGACGAGGACCCCTTCGCCCCGGGTCAGGGCAGCGCCTCGAGCGCGACCGTCGTGACCAACGCGATCCAGACCTCGGCGCCGATCAACCCCGGCAACAGCGGAGGGGCGCTGGTCGACGCTTCCGGGCGCCTCATCGGGATCAACTCCTCGATCGCGACGACGAGCGCCAACTCCGGGTCGATCGGCATCGGCTTCGCCATCCCGGTGCAGCAGGCGACGATGATCGCCGAGCAGCTCATCGAGAACGGCAGCGCCGAGCACGCCTTCCTCGGAGTCTCCACCCGGGACGCCAGCGCCACGGTTGGTTCCGCGACGCGGGCCGGTGCCGAGGTGGGCGAGGTGACCCCGGGATCGCCCGCCGACGACGCCGGCCTGAGGTCCGGCGACCTCGTCATCGCCGTCGGGGGCGCACCGGTCACGTCCTCGACCTCCCTCGTCGGGCACGTCCGCGAGCGCGCGGTCGGCTCGAGCACCGAGCTGACCGTCATCCGGAGCGGCAAGGAGCACCGGGTCGAGGTCACCCTCAGCCGGCGCGACTCAGCGAACTGACAGCCAGGCCGAAGGTCGGTCCAAGATCCCTTCGGTTTGATAGGACTCACGAAGGCCAGCAGGGTCAGGACGAATCCCGTCTCCTCCCCGGTTCGGCGTCCCGGCCCGGTCTTCGTGAGGGGTGCTACCTCTTGGACCCGGGTGTGGCGTCCGGTCCAGGGCACGAGTAGCCAGATTCATGCCCCCGGTGTGTTGTGGCGGCACACTGGGGGCATGAGTCCCCCGCAGCAGCCCGAGCTGGAGAGTCTGCGCGCCGAGCTGCGGACCGTGGAGGCCGAGTTCGCCGAGGCGATGACTCGCATGTACCAGGTCGGCAACCATCTCGCGCGGGTGCGGACAGCTCTCGACACCTACGAGGCCCGCGCCGCCTCGCGCCAGGCATCCCCGCAGGCCCCCGTCCCGGGAACTCACCCGACGGCTCCTGTCCCGCCACCGCCCCTTGCGCACCCGGGACCGACCCCTCCCCCCTCGTCCCCGCCCCATCCGATGGCACCGGTGGGGGCGGCCGGAGGCCACCACCCTTCGCCCGCGTCCCCGCCCCCACGCACACCGCTCCCCCCACCCGGCCGGCCCACGACCCCGGCCGACCCCTGGTGGCAGCGCGACGGGCTCGTCGCCAAGGTGCTCGCGGTGGTCGGAGCCAGCGTCACCCTCATCGGTATCGCCCTGCTGCTCGCCCTCGCGATCCAGGCCGGCTACTTCGGCCCCCTCGCCCGGGTCGTCACCGGAGCGGTGCTCGCCGCCGCCCTCGTCGGTGCCGGGCTGCTCGTGAAGCAGCGGCAGCGGGGAAGCGCAGGCGCACTCGGGCTGGTGGGCACCGGATTCGCCGCTGCCTACCTCGACATCCTCGCGGTGACCCGGATCTACGAGTGGCTCCCGCCCGCCGTCGGTGTGCTCGTCGCGGGTCTCGTCGCCGCGGTGGGTCTGGTGCTCGCACGCGCCTGGGGCAGTCAGCTGCTCGCCGTGCTCATCGTGCTCGGGGTCGCCGTCCTCGCGCCGGTGATCGCCCCGGGTGAGGCGCTCCTCGTCGGCAGCTTCCTCCTCGCGCTGACGATCGCGGCCTACCCGGCGCAGATCGGCCGACACTGGGTGGCCCTCGACGTCGCCCGGGTGCTCCCGACCACCCTCTACGCGATGATCGCCGTCGGCGTCCAGGGCGATGGACACCGCGGCACGGTCATGGCCGTGGTGCTGGCGCTCTTCGTGCTCGGCACCGCCGCAGTGGGCCTGCGCCGTGGTGGACCACTCTCCCCCAACCTCCTCGTCCTCGTCGCGACACTGCCCGCGCTCGTCGCCGGGTTGGCGGAGACCCGCTGGGTGGGCCTCGGGGTCCTCGTGCTCGTCGTCATCGCACACGTCGCGGCAGCGGCGCTCACCCCGGTACGCGGCGTCGACCTGCCGTGGCAGCTGCGCGGCGTCTGCCTCTTCGTCGCCGCAGTGACGAGCATCGCGGCGGCCGCCCGGCTCGTCGAGGGGCCTTATGTGCCGCTGGCGATCGTCGTCGTCGCGATCTCGTGGGTCGCGGCCAGCGCGGTGATCCGTGACCGGTCGCTGACCGTGGCGGCGGTGATCACCGCCGTGGTCGCGCTGACGACGAGCCCGCGGCTGATCCCGCTCGCGTGGCTGGAGAGCGAGGCGCCGAGCACGAGATGGCAGCACCTCGCCGAGGCCGCCGCGCTCGTCGTGCTGCTCGCGCTGCTAGGGGTCGCCGCGCGGCGGATCGCGCCGGGTCAGCGCGCGCTCGCCGCGACCGGCCTGGCGGCCGCCGCCCTGCTCGCCCCGCTCACCCTCGTCCTCGCCGGGTCGCTCACGGCCCGTGCCGCGCCAGGCACCCACCCCGCCGACGGCTTCGTCGTCGGGCACATGCTCGCCAGCGTGCTCTGGATGGTCATGGCAGCGGCCCTGCTCGTGCGCGGTCTGGGCCGGGGTGAGAACGCCGGCACCGCGGTGCGGGTCGGCCTGGCCCTCGCGGCGCTCGTCGTGGCCAAGCTGCTCTTCTACGACCTCGCCGCGCTCGACGGTCTGCCGCGGGTGCTCAGCTTCATCGTCGCGGGGATCGTGCTGCTCGGGATGGGGGTCTGGTACGCCCAGGCGCTGGAGCGCTCACGCACCCCTGTGGATAACTCCACGGCCGAGTAGGCCAGATTCCCTAGCGTCTTGGAGATGACGGGCCGACACATGCGGTCCGCACCTTCGAGAGGAGCACAACCATGGGGACCAACTTCTCCGTGAGCACCGACGCCCTGGCGACGAGCTCGTCGGACGTGATGGGCATCTCCGCCGACATCGAGTCCTCGGTCTCGGCGATGATGGGCCGGCTCACCGCGCTGCAGTCCGAGTGGAGCGGGTCGGCTGCGGCCAGCTTTCAGCAGCTGGCCGCCGACTGGCGGTCCACCCAGCAGGTGGTCAAGACCAGCCTCGACGAGATCGCGCAGGCGCTGCGCGCCGCGAGCCAGACCTACGACGAGGCCGAGGCGGCGTCTCGGGCGATGATGGGCGGCCGGTAGGCCGGGACGGGACCGGGCGAAGGGGTGAGCTGCTCACCCCTTCGCCCGGTCCGGTCCACGCCCCGCCCTACTCGGTGCTGATCGCCTGCAGCACGTCCATCCGGCTGGCCCGGAAGGCCGGCCAGAGCGCGGCCAGCACCCCGATCACCGCGGCCAGTACGAGGAAGACGAGCAGCTGCAGCCACGGGATCGAGAGCACCGTGATGCCGTCCTCCTCGAGCGCCCGCTGGATCGCCACCCCTCCGACGACGCCGAGGCCGATCCCGAGGACCGCTCCGAGGAGGGCGATGGTGATCGACTCCAGCCGGATCATCCGACGCAGCTGGCTGCGGGAGAGTCCGACCGCGCGCAGCAGCCCGATCTCCCGGGTGCGCTCCATCACCGACAGCCCAAGGGTGTTGACGATCCCGAGGATCGCGATGACGATCGCCAGGCCGAGCAGGGCATAGATGAGGTAGAGCAGCTGGTTGATGCTCGCGCGCTGCTCGTCGGAGTAGGACTGCTGGTCCTTCAGCGTCACGAGCGGCTGACCCTCGATGACGGACTCGAGGTCGGCCTTGACCGCCTCCTGGTCCGCGCCCTCGTCGAGGAAGACGAAGACCCAGTTGTCCGCCGCCTGCGCGCCCAGGGACTCCAGCGCGTCGATGCTCACGAGGAGCTGGTCGTTCTGGGTGGCCGCGATCTCGTCGTAGAAGCCGGTGATCGTCAGGTCCGTGCTCTGCCCTCCGCTGGTGACGGTCAGCGTGTCGCCGATCGAGCGGCCCTCCTGCTGACTGCTGCCGACGAGGACGCTGCTCGGGTCGAGGGTGTTCTCCCCCTCGGTGATCTCGATGTCCTCGACCTCGCCGAAGGTCTGCGGGTCCACGGCCTGGACGAACTGACGCTCCCCGTCGAGCTCGACCGACGCGAAGCGGACCGGCGAGACGGCGCGGACGCCGTCGACGTCGGCCGCTCGCTCGGCGACCTTGGGCGAGAACGGCTGACCGATCGCGTTGGAGTAGATGTAGTCGGCGGTGAAGGTGTCCTCGATCTGCTTGTCGATGCTCGCGGACGCGCTCGAGGAGAGCACCCCCATGAGCGCGACGAGGGTCATCCCGATCATCAGCGCCGATGCGGTGGCAGCGGTGCGCCCCGGGGCGCGCACGGCGTTCTCCTCGGCCATCCGCCCGACGCTGCCGAAGACCTTCCGGTAGAGCCACCCCAGCCCGCGGATCACGGGCAGCCCCACGATCGGGGAGAGGAAGGCGGTACCCAGGAGGGTGAGCACGAGACCCGCGCCGAACCACCACACCTGGTTGTCCTCGACCACGAAGAGCCCGGCGAGGAAGACCGCGACACCGACGACCAGCAGCGCCACCTCGAGCGCGCGACGGATCGGGTGACCGCCGCTCGTGCCGGAGCTCTCCCGCATGGCCTCGACCGGGGCGACCTGACCCGCCCGCCGAGCGGGGATGTACGCCGCGAGCAGGGTCACGAGAACCCCGACGGCGTAGGCGGCGATGACGGTGCGGGGGGTGAAGACCAGGCCGGTCCCGCTGAGATCCAGGCCGAGGGTGCCGAAGAGCGCCTGGATGGCCATCGCGAGCAGCACCCCGAGCGCCAGCCCGAGGGTGCTGCCGACGATGCCGACGACGAGGGCCTCGACGAGCACCGACATCGTCACCTGGCGACGGCTCGCGCCGATGGCGCGCAGCATCGCCAGCTCGCGGCCGCGCTGGGCGACGAGGATCGAGAAGGTGTTGATGATGAGGAAGGACCCGACGAAGAGGGCCACCCCGGCGAAGACGAGGAGGAAGGTCGTGATGAAGCTCAGCCCCTCCTCGATCTGATCGGCCGTCTCGTCGGCGATCGCCTTGCCCGTCCGGGCCTCGAAGCCGTCGGGCACGAGCCCTGCCGCCGAGTCGGCGACCTCCTGCTCGGCGCCGTCCTGCGTGGTGAGCCAGGCGGAGGTGTAGGCGTCCTCGCCGCCGAGGAAGTACTTCTGCGCGGTCGCGGTGTCGAAGAGGGTGATCGAGGCGCCGGCCATCCCCCCTTCGCCGAACTCGAAGGTGCCGACCAGCTCGGCCTCGAGCTGCGGATACTCGCCTGCCGTCACCATCTGCACGGTGTCGCCGAGGGCGAGCCCGGCGCGCTCGGCGGTCAGGGAGTCGACGGCCACCTCGTCCTCGCCGGTCGGGGCGCGCCCCTGGTCGTACTCGACGACCTCCTTGCCCAGCTGGTTCGGCGCATCGGTGTGGTTGAAGGCCATCGCCGGCGCCCCCTGCCCGCCGACGACGTTGCCGTTCTCGCCGACGACGAAGACACCCATCGCGTCGACGTTGCCGTCGACCCGCTCGACCCCGTCGAGGTCTTCGAGGGGGGCCAGATCCTCGGCGGGGATCACGGCGCTGGAGTCGAAGTCGGCTCCCTCGGCCCGGACGACGACATCACCCACGGTGCCCTCGACGATGCCGTCGAAGGTGCGGCCCAGGGTGTCGGTGAAGATCAGCGACCCAGTGACGAAGCCGACGCCGAGCACGATCGCCATCGCCGACATCACGAGCCGCAGCTTGCGAGCCGCGAGCGACTTCAGGGTCGAGCGCAGCATCACCGCACCTGCTCGGTCGGGCTCATCATCGCCTCGATGATGGCCTCTCGCGAGGGGTGCCACAGCTCGTCGACGATCTGCCCGTCACGCAGGATGAGCACGCGGTCGGTGTGGCTGGCCGCGATCGGGTCGTGGGTGACCATGACGATGGTCTGGTCGAACTCGTCGACGCTGCGCCGCAGGAATGCCAGGACGTCCGCCGAGCTGGTGGAGTCGAGGTTGCCGGTGGGCTCGTCGGCGAAGATGATGTCGGGCTTGCTCACCAGCGCCCGGGCGCAGGCGACGCGCTGCTGCTGCCCACCGGAGAGCTCGCTGGGTCGGTGACCAAGCCGGTTGCGCAGGCCCACGGTGTCGATCACGAGGTCGAACCACTCCTGGTCCGGCTCGCGCCCGGCGATCGCCAGCGGCAGGGTGATGTTCTCCTCGGCGCTGAGGGTCGGCACGAGGTTGAAGGCCTGGAAGACGAAGCCGATCCGGTCCCGGCGCAGCTTGGTGAGGTCCTTCTCCTTGAGCCGGGTGATGTCGACATCACCGATCTCGACCCGCCCAGAGGTGATCGAGTCCAGCCCGGCGAGGCAGTGCATGAGGGTGGACTTGCCGGAGCCGGACGGGCCCATGATCGCGGTGAACTCACCTCCGCCGATCTCGAGGTCGATCCCGTCGAGGGCGGCGACGGTGGTATCGCCCTTGCCGTAGGTCTTGCGTAGATCGGTGGTGCGTGCGGCGACGCGAGTGCTCATGAGCTCCCCTGGTGGCGGGTGGTCTAGGTGGGTCGGTGACCAATCTAGGGCGGCCCGAGCGTGAAGCTGAACCGGGTTCTCCGCCGAGCGCGGGTGGGGGTAGCCCCCCTGCGAGAGGTGACAGGTGGCCGAGACAGGCGAAGGGGGTGGCCCTCCCGGTTGGGAGGACCACCCCCTTCGTCAGTGGGTGGCGCGAGCTCGGGTCAGAAGCCCATGCCGCCCATCTCGTCGCCACCGGGCATCGCCGGGGCAGCCTTCTCGGGCTTGTCCGCGACGACGGCCTCGGTGGTGAGGAAGAGCGCCGCGATGGAGGCGGCGTTCTGCAGGGCGCTGCGGGTCACCTTGGCCGGGTCGATGATGCCCTCGGCGATCATGTCGACGTACTGGCCGGTGGCCGCGTTGAGGCCCTCGCCGGGGGTGAGGCCGGCGACCTTCTCCGCGACGACGCCGCCCTCGAGGCCGGCGTTGACCGCGATCTGCTTCAGCGGAGCCTCGGCGGCGACGCGCAGGATGTTCGCGCCGGTCGCCTCGTCACCCTCGAGCTGAAGGCCCTCGAAGGCGGCCTTGGTCGCCTGGAGCAGGGCGACGCCACCACCGGCGACGATGCCCTCCTCGACGGCGGCCTTGGCGTTGCGCACGGCGTCCTCGATGCGGTGCTTGCGCTCCTTGAGCTCGACCTCGGTCGCCGCGCCCGCCTTGATGACGGCGACGCCGCCGGCGAGCTTGGCGAGGCGCTCCTGGAGCTTCTCGCGGTCGTAGTCGGAGTCGCTGTTCTCGATCTCGGCCTTGATCTGGGAGACGCGGCCGGCGATCTGGTCGGCGTCACCGGCACCCTCGACGATCGTCGTCTCGTCCTTGGTGACGACGACCTTGCGGGCGCGGCCGAGCAGGTCGAGGTCGGCGGACTCGAGCTTGAGGCCCACCTCCTCGGAGATGACCTGGCCACCGGTGAGGATGGCGATGTCGGCGAGCATGGCCTTGCGGCGGTCACCGAAGCCGGGGGCCTTGACCGCGACGGACTTGAAGGTGCCGCGGATCTTGTTGACCACGAGGGTGGACAGGGCCTCGCCCTCGACGTCCTCGGCGATGATGAGCAGCGGCTTGCCGGACTGCATGACCTTCTCCAGGAGGGGCAGCAGGTCCTTGATCGAGCCGATCTTGGAGTTGGCGATGAGGACGTAGGGGTCCTCGAGCACGGTCTCCATGCGCTCGGTGTCGGTGACGAAGTAGCCGGAGATGTAGCCCTTGTCGAAGCGCATGCCCTCGGTGAGCTCGAGCTCGAGGCCGAAGGTCTGGCTCTCCTCGACGGTGATGACGCCTTCCTTGCCGACCTTGTCCATGGCCTCGGCGATCTTGGCGCCGATCTCCTTGTCGGCGGCCGAGATCGAGGCGGTGGCGGCGATCTGCTCCTTGGTCTCGATCTCCTTGGCCATCGAGAGCAGCTGGTCGGCGACCGCGGAGGTGGCCTTCTCGATGCCGCGCTTGAGCGCCATCGGGTTGGCGCCGGCGGCGACGTTGCGCAGGCCCTCGCGCACGAGTGCCTGGGCGAGGACGGTGGCCGTCGTCGTGCCGTCACCGGCGACGTCGTCGGTCTTCTTGGCGACCTCCTTGACCAGCTCTGCGCCGATCTTCTCGTAGGGGTCGTCGAGTTCGATCTCCTTGGCGATCGAGACACCGTCGTTGGTGATGGTGGGGGCGCCCCACTTCTTCTCCAGGACGACGTTGCGGCCCTTGGGGCCGAGGGTGACCTTGACTGCGTCGGCGAGGGTGTTCATGCCGCGCTCGAGACCGCGGCGGGCCTCCTCGTCGAAGGCGATGAGCTTAGCCATTCGGGTGGTCCTCCACACGATTGTTGGTGGCTGACCGGGCGGTGCCCGCGACGGACGAGTCAGGCCGGGCACCTCACGTCGATGCCACGGCGCCGACCCTCACCGGACCGGTCGGGTTGTTATCACTCTCGGGTCGAGAGTGCTAACGCCATTATTGGCACTCGTGAGGGCAGAGTGCAAACGCCCGTGCCACCGGTCCACGGCGAAGGGGGACCCTCGCCGCAGCGGCGGGATCCCCCCTTCGTCCTCGGGTCTCCTCAGCGCTCGAAACCGAGTCGGCGCGCGCTGCGGCTGCGCTGGCGGGCCTGGCGCATCCGGCGCAGGCGCTTGACGAGCATCGGGTCCTCGGCGAGCGCGGCCGGGTTGTTGATGAGGCCGTTGAGCACCTGGTAGTAGCGGGTGGAGCTCATGTCGAAGAGCTCCTTGATCATCTGCTCCTTGGCGCCCTGGTAGGTCCACCACTGCCGCTCGAAGGCAAGGATCTCGCGGTCGCGATCGGAGAGCGGGGCGTCGGTCGCCTGAGTCTGCTGGTGCGCTGCGGAGCTCACGGGGCCTCTTCCGGTTGGTGGCTGCCAGGTCGGCGTGCCCGCCACTATAGCGATCGAATGACAGCGGTGTCATTAGACCGGCGTGGCGGCTGGACAGCGCGCCACGCGCGTCACTCAGGCCTCTCCGGCCCCACGCTCAGGCCATCGTCGCGAGGATCTCGTCGATGTCCTCCTCCGTCGTCTGCGGGTTGACGATCGCGAAGCGGGCGAGGGTCTCGCCGGCGTGCGAGGTGGGCACGACGAAGGCGACCTCGTCGGCGAGCAGGCGGTCCGACCACGCCTGATAGTCGCCCGCCTCCCACCCGAGGCGACGGAAGACGACCACCGACAGGTCGCGATGGGCGACGAGCTCGAGGTGCTCGCTCTCGCGCACCCGCCGTTCGGCGTAGGCAGCGACCTCCAGGGTGCGCTCGATCGCGGTCGCGTAGGCGTCGGTGCCGTGCGTCGCGAGGCTGAACCAGAGCGGCAGCCCGCGGGCCCGCCGGGTCAGCCCGACGGAGTAGTCGGTCGGGTTCCAGTCCGGGGTGTCGGTGAGCACGTCGAGGTAGCTCGCCTTCTGGGTGTGCGCCGCCCGCGCTCGTGCCGGGTCCCGGTAGAGCAGCGCGCAGCAGTCGAAGGGGGCGAAGAGCCACTTGTGCGGGTCGACGATGAAGGAGTCGGCCCGCTCGACCCCTGCGAAGCGCTCCCGCACGCTCGGGGCGGCGAGGGCGGCGCCGCCGTACGCGCCGTCGACGTGGAACCAGATACCGTGCTCGGCGCACACATCAGCGACCTCGGCCAGCTCGTCGATCACCCCGAAGTTCGTCGTCCCGCAGGTGGCGACCACGGCGAAGAAGGTCTCCGGCCCCTCCCGCTCGATGACCTCCCGCAGCGCCGAGCCGGTCAGGCGCAGCTCCTCGCTCGGCGGCACGGTGACGAGCTCGGCGTCCATGACGTCGCAGGCGCTCTTGATCGAGCTGTGCGCCCCTTCGGTCGCCGCAACCCGCCACGGCCGGTGCGGGCGCTCCCCCTTCGCCGCCGCCACGGTCGCACGCTCGCGCGCACTGTGCCTGGCCGCGACGAGCGCGGAGAGGTTGCCGATCGTCCCGCCGGGTACGAAGACTCCCCCGGCGGACTCGGGCAGCCCGGCGAGGTCGGCGATCCAGCGCAGCGCCTGGTTCTCGGCGAAGACCGCGCCGGAGCCCTCCAGCCAGGACCCGGCGTACATCGAGGACGCCGAGACGACGAGGTCGAACATCGTCGCCGCGTCGCTCGGCGCGCACGGGATGAAGGAGAGGTAGCGCGGGTGGTCGACCGACAGGCAGGCCGGGGCGAGGACCTCCTCGAAGAGGCTCATCGCCCGCTGGCCGCCGAGCCCCTCGGCGGTGATCGTCTGACCGGCCCGGTCGAGCAGCTGCTCGGGGGTGAGGGTGTAGTCCAGCGGGACCGGGTGCAGCTTGAGCCTGCCCTCGGCGTAGCCCAGGACGGACTGGCCGAGGCGGTGGATCGAGGCGTCGCTCATGCCGTGCATGGTCGGCACTCTAGGGCCGGCCCGCGCCGACCTCCCACCGTGAGCTCGCGCGAAGGGAGGGCAGAGGCCTCAGGTGCCGAGCGCGCGCCGGGCCAGCTCGAGCCGCTCCGGGACGAGGCTGAACCACGCCCACTGCCCGCGGCGCTCGCGCTCGAGGAGCCCGGCGTCGACCAGGACCTTGAGGTGGTGGGAGACGGTCGGCTGGGCCAAGCCGAGGGGCGAAGGGAGGTCGCAGGCGCACACCTCGCCCCCCTCGGAGCAGCGCACGATGCTGATGATCTGCAGGCGGACCGGGTCGGCGACCGCCTTGAGCAGCCGGGCCACGGCGTCGGCCTCGTCGCGGTCCAGCGGCGCGCTCCCCGGCTCCGCGCAGCACTTGGCCACGGCGGTGTCGAGGAGCGGGAGGGTCGTCGCCATGAGGTCCATATTGACACACATCTATATTGACGAGTATCAATGCAGGTGACTGACCACCCCCGACGAGGAGCCCGCATGAGTCGAGTCCAGCTCGCCCTCAACGTCACCGACCTCGAGGCCTCGATCGCCTTCTACTCCGCCGTCTTCGGCGTCGAGCCGCACAAGCGCCGACCCGGCTACGCCAACTTCGCCGTCGTCGAGCCGCCGCTGAAGCTCGTGCTCATCGAGACCGACGAGGCCACCCGCGGCCACGGGGCGGCCGGGGCGCTGAACCACCTCGGCGTCGAGGTCGAGGACGGCGAAGGGGTGAGCGCGGCCCGCGAGCGCATCGGCGCCGCCGGCCTGGCCTCCTTCGACGAGGACGACACCACCTGCTGCTACGCCCTCCAGGACAAGGTCTGGGTGCACGACCCCGCCGGCACCCCCTGGGAGTTCTACGTCGTCAAGGACGACGACCCGACCGACGCGCGCCCAGCGAGCGCGTCGCTGCCGGTGCTGACCACCCCTTCGCCCTGCTGCACCTCGGAGAGCCGATGACCACCACTGCCGCGACCGACCACCCTCCCGTCGTCGGCAGGCTGTCCACCCTCGACCGGTTCCTGCCGCTGTGGATCGGGCTGGCCATGGTGCTCGGGATCGCTCTCGGTCGCCTGGTGCCGGGGCTGGCCGAGGCGCTCGAGGCGGTGCAGCTGGACGGCATCTCGCTGCCGATCGCGCTCGGGCTGCTCGTCATGATGTACCCCCCGCTGGCCAAGGTGCGCTACGACCGGCTCGGCACGGTCACCACCGACAAGCCGATGATGGTCTCCTCGCTGGTGCTGAACTGGGTGGTCGGCCCGGCGGTGATGTTCGCCCTCGCCTGGGTCTTCCTGCCCGACCTGCCCGAGTATCGCACCGGCCTGATCATCGTCGGCCTGGCCCGCTGCATCGCCATGGTGATCATCTGGAACGACCTGGCGTGCGGGGACCGCGAGGCGGCCGCGGTGCTCGTCGCGCTGAACTCGATCTTCCAGATCATCGCCTTCGCCGCCCTCGGCTGGTTCTACCTCTCCGTGCTGCCCGGCTGGCTGGGCCTGGAGCAGACCGCCCTGGACGTCTCCTTCGGGGACATCGCCAAGTCGGTCCTGATCTTCCTCGGCATCCCCCTGCTGGCCGGGTACCTCTCCCGGCGGATCGGCGAAGGGGTGAAGGGTCGCCCTTGGTACGAGGGCACCTTCCTACCGCGGATCTCCCCCTTCGCCCTGCTCGGGCTGCTCTTCACGATCGTCCTGCTCTTCGCGCTCCAGGGTGAGGCGATCACGAGCAAGCCGCTCGACGTCGCGCGCATCGCGCTCCCGCTGCTGGTCTACTTCGCGCTGATGTGGGGCGGGGGTTACCTGCTGGGCAAGGCGATCGGCATGACCTACGAGCGCACGACCACGCTCGCCTTCACCGCCGCCGGCAACAACTTCGAGCTCGCCATCGCCGTCGCGGTCGCCACCTTCGGCGTCACCTCCGGCCAGGCGCTCGCCGGTGTCGTCGGCCCGCTCATCGAGGTGCCCGTGCTCGTCGGCCTCGTCTACGTATCGCTCGCCCTGCGCGACCGCTACCCCCACCCCAGCCCGCTCGACCAGGAGATCTCCTGACCGAGCTTCCCCGACCCCACGCCTTCGCAGATCCCCGGGGAGCCTCAGACGAACGGTCACCCCCTTCGCACCCCAGCTGGGCGACAGGCACCGGGCTCGCCGCACGCAACTCCGACCCCGAGCGGCCATGCGGTGTTAACCTTCTGTTCACTCAGAACCGAGGAGGGCGCATGCTCCAGCCGATCACCGTCGAGCACGTCATGACCAACATCGCCAGTGACCTGTGCCGCCGCTACCCCGAGCTGGCCTGCGAGCGGATCGAGGCGATGGTCCAGACCGAGCACGAGCGCCTGGCCCACGAGTCCGGCGAGACGCACCAGCACCCTGAGTTCCTCGGCGCCCTCGTCGAGCACGCGGTCAAGGACCGGCTGCACGAGATCGCCGGTGCGCCACGGCCAGCGACCGGCGTCACCGCCTGAGACCGGTCGACCACGCGGACAGGCCCGACCGACCACCACGTCCTTGTCGGTGCAGCACAGACATGTGCTGCACCGCCGACGAAATGCTGCATGCAGCACTTCGGTAGCGTGCCGGGGTGGCTGCCCGACCCCTGACCGAGCTGATCCACCCCTCGTGGGCAGAGGCGCTCGAGCCGGTCACTCCGACCATCACGCGCATGGGCGAGTTCCTCCGCGCCGAGGTCGCGGCAGGGCGCGGCTACCTGCCAGCCGGCGAGCACATCCTGCGCGCCTTCACCATCCCGCTGGAGGACGTCCGCGTCCTCGTCGTCGGCCAGGACCCCTACCCCACCCCGGGGCACCCGATCGGGCTCTCCTTCGCCGTCGCCGGCGACGTCCGCCCGCTGCCGAAGTCGCTGACCAACATCTTCCGCGAGCTGACCACCGACACCGGCGCCCCGATGCCCAGCACCGGCGACCTCACCCGCTGGGCCGAGCAGGGCGTCATGCTGCTCAACCGCAGCCTCACCGTGCGCCCCGGCAGCCCCGGCAGCCACGCGGGCAAGGGCTGGGAGGAGGTCACCGACCGGGCCATCGAGGTGCTCGCCGAGCGCGGCGGTCCGCTCGTCGCGATCCTCTGGGGCGCCAAGGCCCGCTCGCTCGCACCCACCCTGCGCGACGTGCCGCGGATCGAGTCCGCGCACCCCTCTCCCCTCTCCGCGAGCGGCGGCTTCTTCGGCAGCCGCCCCTTCTCCCGCGCCAACGCCCTGCTCACCGAGCAGGGCGCCGACCCGATCGACTGGAGGCTGCCATGAGTCACGCGCCGCCCCGCCTGTGGACCTCGTACGTCGCCGTGGGCGACTCCTTCAGCGAAGGGATGTCCGAGCCGGACCCGCGGCAGGCGGACCGGTACCTGGGCTGGGCCGACCGGCTCGCCGACGCGTTGGCGCGCCGGCTGGAGAGCGAAGGGGGTCAGGCCCCCTTCCGCTACGCGAACCTGGCGGTGCGCGGGCGCAAGCTCGACGACGTCGTCGGCCGCCAGCTCGACGAGGCGCTGCCGATGGGCGCCGACCTCGTCTCGATCGTCGGGGGCGGCAACGACATCCTGCGCCCCAATGTCGACCTCGAGGCTCTCGCCGACCGGATCGAGGGCGCCGTCGAGCGCGCCCGCGCCACCGGCGCCGACGTGCTCCTCGCCACCCCGACCGACCCGGCCAAGGCGGGGCTGCTCGCCTCCCTTCGCCCGCGCCACGCGGTGCACACCGCCAACCTCTTCTCCATCGCCCAGCGCCACGGCGCGCACGTGCTCAACCTCTGGTCGATGCGCTCGCTGCAGGACTGGCGGATGTGGTCCGAGGACCGGATCCACCTCTCGCCGGAGGGGCACCGCCGGGTGGCGCTGGCCGCGCTCGACGCCCTCGGACTGGACACCGACCGGACCGACTGGACCACCCCGCTCGAGCCGGAACCCCTGCGGCCGCGGGTCGAGCGTCTCGGCACGCACGCCCGGTGGGCTCGCACGCATGCCGGTCCGTGGGTGCACCGGCGGATGACCGGACGGTCCTCGGGTGACTCGATCACCGCGAAGCGGCCCGAGCTCTCCCCGCTGGCCCCCGGCGAGCTCCCCTTCGCCCACGCGTGACGAACGCACCTGCCAAGGCAGGTGCGAGGATCTGGCCGGACCTGGGTACCTGCCTTGGCAGGGGCGAGGGATCTGGGTATTCGCCGTGGCAGGTGCGGCTCAGCCGCCGAGGCGCCCGTCGGCGAAGTCGCGTAGGGACGCCTTCGCCTCGTCGCCGAGGAAGACCACCGACTGACCGCCGCCGGCCGTGCCGACCGGCCCCTTGGCCACGGTGTGCCCCACCTTGGTCGGTGACACCTTGAAGAAGGCCGCGCTGAAGAGCAGCATCTCCTCGGCCGAGAGGTTCGAGGTCGCGTGCTTGTCGATGACCGTCATCGCCTCCGGGATCACCTGCGGACCTGCCATCCGGGCCTGCAGCGCGGCCGCCGCGATGAGCAGCCCCTGGTTGCGCGACCGGTCGAAGTCACCCCCGGGCAGGGTCTTGCGCTCGCGCGCCCAGGAGAGCGCCTCCTTCCCGCTCAGGGTGCTCTCCCCCTCCGGGATCTGACCACCCGGGAGGTGGCTGTCCAGGGCTCGCGGAGCGTCGAAGGACAGCCCGCCGAGCTCGTCGACGATCTTGGTAAACCCGCTGAACCCGGTGACGACATAGCCGGCAGGCTCGATCCCGCTCACCTGCTCGACCGCCGCGACCTGGGCGTCGGGCCCCCCGTACACCAGGGCCGCGTTGAGCTTGCCCTGGCCGTGACCGGGGATCGGCACCCACAGGTCGCGGGCGAAGCCCATCAGTCCCGCTCCGCCCTCGCCGTCCACTCCCAGCAGCTGGATCGCGTCGGCGCGAGAGCGGTCCGCCGGCTCACCCGGCCGGGCGTCCGACCCGACGACGAGGACGTGGGTGCGCCCGCCCAGGCTCTGCGCCCCCTTCGCCTTCCCGAGGCTGGGCCACCAGCCGCCGACGACCCGCCAGTCCTCCCCCTTCGCCCGCACCGCGAGCGTCACGTCGCCGTCCTGCTCCCCGGTCCCGGTCACCACGGCGACCTTGGCACCGCGCCAACGCCCCGTCTCGGCCTTGCCGGTGACCGCGGCCCCGCCGTACCGGTCGCCGACCACGTCCGCGAGACCCTTCGGTGCTCCCGTCACCGTCGAGGCCTGCCTCTGCGAGGACGACGTCGCCGAGGACGCACCGGTCGAACCGGTCTGAGCATCCGATGTCCCGCTCGGGGCGTCGACGCCCCCGCTGCACGCGGACAGGGCGAGCGCCACGGCTGCGAGGCACGAGGTCAGGGCTGATCGGCGATGCACATGGCCCATGCCACCACAGCCCGCGCTCGTTAGAGTGCCGTTCATGCCCGCAACCCGGCTGATGCCCACAGAGATCGGTGAGGATCTCATCGAGCTGACCCGCACGATCTGCGACCGCTCCCTGCGCCCGAAGGTCGACGAGGTCGAACGCCAGGCCGAGGGCGGCGAAGTCTTCCCCCGCGAGGTCTTCGCCGAGCTGGGTCAGGCCGGCCTGCTCTCGCTGCCCTTCCCCGAGGAGCACGGGGGTGGGGGCCAGCCCTACGAGGTCTACCTCCAGGTGATCGAGGAGATCGCCTCGGCATGGATGTCGGTCGCGGTCGGCACCTCGGTGCACTCGCTGACCTGCTTCCCCGTGGCCACCTTCGCCAGCCCCGAGCAGCAGGCGACGCTGCTGCCGGGCATGCTCTCCGGCGACCAGCTGGGCGCGTACTGCCTCTCCGAGCCGCAGGCCGGCTCGGACGTCGCGGCCATGGCCACCCGGGCCACCTGCGACGGCGATGGCTGGCGGCTCAAGGGCCGCAAGGCGTGGATCAGCCATGCCGGCCACGCCGACTTCTACACCACCTTCGCCCGCACCAGCGACGACGGGGCGAAGGGGGTGAGCTGCTTCGTCGTGCCCGCGGACGCCGAGGGCCTGGACTTCGCGCCGCCGGAGAAGAAGATGGGCCTGCACGGCGACACGGTGCGCGAGGTGTTCTTCGAGGACGTGCCGGTCAGCGACGACCGCCGGATCGGCGAGGTCGGCCAGGGCATGAGCATCGCCATGGCGGCGCTGGACTCGGGTCGTCTCGGCATCGCCGCCGCCGCCACCGGGCTGGCCCAGGCGGCGCTGGACCTGGCCGCGGGCTACGCCACCGAGCGTGAGCAGTTCGGCCGAACGATCGGCGAGAACCAGGGCCTGGCCTTCATGCTGGCCGACCTCGAGGCCGCCGTGACCTCGGCCCGCGCCACGTACCTGCACGCGGCCCGCCTGAAGGACGCCGGCCGGGCCTTCTCCCGCCAGGCCGCGGTCGCCAAGCTCGTCGCGACCGACGCGGCGATGCGCGTGACCACCGACGCCGTCCAGGTCCTCGGTGGCGCCGGCTACACCGCGGACTTCCCCGCCGAGCGCTACTTCCGCGAGGCCAAGATCACCCAGATCTTCGAGGGCACCAACCAGATCCAGCGACTTGTGATCAGCCGCGACCTGCTCCGCCCGCGCTCTCACCGACGGCGCTGAGCAGCACCTCGACCTCCTCGAGCATCCGGTCGGCGAGGCTCTGCACGTCGGGCATCGCACGGCGGCAGGCGACGATGCCGACGCCCAGGTGCTTGCCGAAGCCCTGCAGCGTGATGTTGAGCCCGACGCCGTCGACGATGATCGAGAGCGGGTAGACCGTCTCCAGCCTGGCCCCGCCCAGGTAGACGGTGATGTCCGGGCCGGGGATGTTGGAGAGCACAAGGTTGAAGCTGCGGAAGCGCCGCATGAGCCCGAGGTCGAAGACCGCGCGCATCCCGCGCCGCAGCAGCATGGGCGGCGTGAGCTGGATCCCGCCCTCGTAGAGCTCCTTGGGGATCGCGACGCCGTGGCTCTTGGCGGCCGAGCTCGTCGCGTGCGCGGACTGCAGCCGGTCGAGCGGGTCGTCGAGGTGGATCGGCAGGGGCGTGAACATCGCGGTCACCGAGTTGCCCGCCCCGCTGGAGCGGTCCGCCGCGAGCGCCACCGGCACCATCGAGACCAGCGGCTCGTTCACCGCGCAGCCCTGCCGCTCGAGCCAGTCCCGTACGGCGGCGGCGGTCAGCGCGATGACGACGTCGTTGATCGAGACCCCGGCAGCGTTCTTGATCGTGCGCAGGTCGTCCAGCGGCAGTCGGGTCAGGGCGATCTTGCGCTGGGCGCTGATCTTGTCGTTGAAGGGGGTCGCAGGGGCGCGAAGGGGGGTGGCCGCGCTGTCGAGCTCGTCGCCCGGGTCGAGCGCCCGGGTGATCTTCGGCGCGGCCTGGAAGGCGAGAGCTGGCAGGTAGGCCAGCGCCGAGCGTCCGAGGCGCACCATGTCAGCGGGGCGTGAGGTGAGGTCGAGGGCTGCCCTGCCCAGCAGCCTGGCTGCGGAGGGCTCGCGGCGCGGCTCGAACGGCGTCGGCTCACCGGGCATGATCCCGGGCTCGAGGTCGACCATGGCGGTGAGCAGCTCGACCCCCGTCGCGCCGTCGATGACGGCGTGGTGCACCTTGGTGTAGATCGCCACCCGCCCGTCGGGGAGACCGCTGATGATGTAGGCCTCCCACAGGGGGCGGCTCATGTCCAGCGGGCGCTCGTGCACGCGGGCGACCGAGTCGAGCAGCACCTCCATCGTCCCGGGGCGCGGCAGCCCCAGCTCCCGGACGTGGTAGTCGAGGTCGAAGTGGACGTCGTCGACCCAGTAGGGGCGGTCCAGGCCGAAGGGGACGTGCTTGAGCCGCTTGCGGAAGTGGCCCATCCGCGGGAGTCGCTCGGCCACCAGCGCCCGGTAGTGCGCGAGGTCGAAGGGGACGTCCATGTCCGTCGTGTCGAGGATGACCAGGCTGGCCACGTGGCCGGACTGCCGGTCGGCCTCCAGCCCGAGGAAGGCGCTGTCCAGCCCGGGCAGCTGGATGGGGCCGGGAGAGGAGATGTCCATGTCTCACGTCCTTCGCGTACGAGGCCGCAGGGGTGGTGCGGCCGCAGGTGTGGTCAGCCGGACTGGTCCTCGAGCTCGACGGCCGCCCAGTCGGTGATCGCGTCCATCGTCTCGTCGGGGACCTCGATCATCGGCACGTGACCGACGCCGGGCATCTCGAGGTAGGTCCAGTCCTCGTTGAGCCTGGCCGCCCAGCGCGCGGCCGAGACGGGCACCAGCCGGTCGTGGGTGCCTTGGATCAGCAGCACCGGCACGTCGATGCCGGCCAGCCGGGCGGCGGTGACGCTGTGCCGGGCGAGCGCGGAGATCATCGTCTGCCCGGCCTCCCGGAAGGCGCGGGGTTTCTCCCGGAAGGACAGCTGGGCGTGGGCGAGGTCGACGTGGGCCTCGAGCACGTCGCGGTCCATGAGCTCCCAGCGGGCGACGCACAGCCGCAGCGTGAACTCCACCTCGCCGGCCACGGTGACCGAGCGCCCCAGGCGCTGGCGCACCGACCGGCGCACGGGCGAGCTGACCAGCGTGAGCAGGCTCTTGGCCGCGTCACCGGGCCGGCTCTTCGGTGCGGCCAGCGCCGGGGCGATGAGCACCACACCCCGGATGCCGTCGCCGGACCGGCTGGCCACCATCGAGGAGATGAGCCCGCCCATGGAGTTACCCACGAGGATGACGTCGTCACCGACGACCTCGTCGAGGAAGCGACGGACCAGCTTGGCGTTGTGCCGCACCGAGGCCGACCTCTCGTCGACCGCGCGGGTCAGGCCGAAACCCACCAGGTCCGGGGCCAGCACCCGGTAGCGCCGGGATAGCCGCTCGCCGAGGAGGACCCAGTTCAGGTGGCTGCCACCCAGGCCGTGCACGAGGACGACCGCGGGCGCCCCCTTCGGCCCCTCCCACTCGACGTAGTGGACATTCCCGTCCAGGTCGACGGTGCGGCTGACCCCGCCCCAGGGCTCGGCGAGCCCCATGCCCTGCCGGCCGACCTCCTGCTGCTGGTCGGGCTGTGCTGCGGCGTCACTCATCGAGGACCTCCTGGTGGGGGTTGTCGGGTGCGGGGAAGAGCGGAGCGAGCGCCTTCGGCGGGGCGAAGGGGGACCACTCCCCCTCGGGCTGCGCCAGCCGGTCGGCGATGGCGTAGAGCACGTGCGGGTCGAAGCCGATGCCGAGATGGCTCGAGCGCACCCGGAGGTTCTCGGACTGCTCGCTCTCGGGCTCGATGCAGTGCTGCCAGGCGACGATCCCGTCCATCCGTGAGTAGATCGAGGTCGACGGCACGCTGAGGGGGTGCGGGCTCATCCCGGTGACCTGGGCGGGGTCCCCCTCGACGGCGTGCAGGTGCGAGTAGCGGTGGTAGGCGTTGTGGGCCCGCGACTGGCCAGGGGTGCGCAGGCGGTAGGGGCTGGCCAGGGTGATCACCTGACGGATGTGCTCGGGGTGCTGGTGGGCCAGGTCCCGGGCGTAGATGCCGCCGAGGCTCCAGCCGATCACCGAGACCGTGGAGCGGTTGCGGCGGCTGATCCGCTCGATCGCCGCCGGCAGCTCGGCACGCACCGCCGCAGTCGGCCCGACGTTGCGCCCCAGGTGCCACTTGTAGGGGTGGAAGCCCTGACGGCGCAGGAACCGGCGCAGCGCCAGCGTCGACCAGTCCCCCGCCAGCAGCCCCGGCAGGACGAGCACCGGGTGCCCGTCACCGCGGGGTGCCAGTCGCAGCAGCGGGGAGGCCAGGACGTAGGCATCGACGGCCAGGACCACCCGCGGCACCTCGGCGGCCGCGACGAGCGTGCTCGGAGCAGCGGCGGCCTCGTCGGCGGCGGAGGGCCGGAACTCCTCGAGCGCGGTGTTCATGCCTTTGAGTAAACAACGGCCAGCGGCCCGGGGCACGCCTTAGCGATAACTGTCGTGTCACTATGCTCGGCTGACATGAAGATCACCGACTCGACCGTCGCGCTCGTCACCGGTGGGGCCTCCGGCCTCGGGGAGGCGACCGCACGCCAGCTGCACGTGCTCGGGGCCGCGGTGGTGATCGCGGACCTGCCCTCCAGCCCCGGGGAGCAGCTCGCCGCCGAGCTGGGCGATCGCGCGCGGTTCGTCCCGACCGACGTGCGGGACGAGACGCAGGTGCAGGCCGCGGTCGACGCCGCCGGTGAGCTCGGCGAGCTCCGGGTCGTCGTCACCTGCGCCGGCATCGGTACGCCGGGCCGCGTGGTGGGCCGCAAGGGCCCGCTGCCGCTGGAGACCTTCCAGCAGGTGATCGACGTCAACCTCGTCGGCAGCTTCAACGTGCTGCGCCTGACCGCCGCCGCGATGGCCGACAACGAGCCGGTCGACGACGACCGCGGGGTGGTCGTCATGACCGCCTCCATCGCCGCCTACGACGGGCAGGTCGGGCAGGCGGCCTACGCGGCGTCCAAGGGTGGCGTCGTCGGGCTGACCCTCTCCGCGGCCCGCGACCTGGCCGACAAGGGGATCCGGGTCGCGACGATCGCTCCGGGCACCTTCGCCACCCCGATGCTGACCGGCCTGCCCGAGGAGGCGACCAAGGCCCTCGAGGTGCAGGTGCCGCACCCCTCGCGGCTGGGCCAGCCCGCGGAGTACGCCAAGCTCGTCGGGCACATCGTCGACAACGGGATGATCAACGGCGAGGTCATCCGCCTCGACGGCGCCCTGCGCATGCCGCCGCGCTGACCCCTTCGCCCGCTCCCGGGCCTCTCGGGTCGCGACCTACCACGCAGTAGTGGTCGTGATCACGACCACTACTGCGTGGTAGGTCGCGATCTGGGGGGCGGGGTCCAGGTGGCGACGAGGTAGCCGACCCCGTACGGCGCCTCGTCGTGGTCGACCGAGGGAGCGAAGGGGGACCCGCCTGCCGCCCCGGCGAGGACCTGCAGGGCGGCGCGGCCGCGGCACCAGAGCTCGTCGGCCAGGACCGGGTCGAGCGCGGCCAGTGCATCGGCGTCTGCCGCCGCGAGCGCCCGTGACAGCCCGGCGTCGAAGCCCTCGGCCCGCTCGTCCAGGTGACCGGGGGCCTTGACCGTGCGCTTCGCGCTGCCGTCGGCGACGACGACGAGCACCGTCGGCCCATCGGCGACGAGGTCGGCACCGAGGGCCAGGCACTCGTGCGGAGCGGCGTCGTCGGCCACCGAGACCAGACGCGCCTCGGTGCCGTCAGCGAGCAGCTGGCGCCCGATCTCCAGACCGGTCGGCAGCGCACCTGGCGGCACCTGCCCGGTGGTGAACCGCTCCGCCCCTGACGGCGCGTCGAGCGGCCAGTCCCGGCGCACGGGGCGACGAGCGGCGCCTCCGCTGTCGCTGTGGCCCCATCCGCTCACCACGACCACCCCTGCCCCGGGAGCGCTCGCGACGGCGTCGGCCACGGCCTCGCGCGAGACCTGGCGAAGAGGGCGGAGCGGGTCGGCGGCGCCACCCATCCGGGGAAGGAGGGCCGGTGCGGCGGGGACGATGGCGGCGGCGACGAGCGTCATGCCAGGCCCCGGATCGTCCGGGTGGGCGGGCGGTCGCCGCGCATGGTGGCGACCATGTCGAGCACCTGCCGGGTCTCGGCGACCTCGTGCACCCGGTAGACCCGCGCGCCGAGCCATGCCGAGACCGCCGTCGTCGCGAGCGTCCCCACCACCCGCTCGTCGACGGGCCGGTCGAGCGTCTCCCCGACAAAGTCCTTGTTCGACAGCGACACGAGCACCGGCCACCCGGTGGCGACGTGCTCGTCGAGGCGCCGGGTGATCTCCAGGGTGTGGTGGGTGTTCTTGCCGAAGTCGTGCGCCGGGTCGATGAGGATCGACTCCTGGGCGACCCCGGCATCGAGGGCACGCTCGGCGTAGCGCACGACGCCCGCGACGACCTGCCCGACGACGTCGCTCTCGTAGCCGGTGCGGAACGGGCGGGTGCGCACCGCGGCGCCCCCGGTGTGCGTGCAGACCAGGGCGGCGTCGTGCTCGGCGGCGACGTCGACCAGCTCGGGGTCGGCGCCGCCCCACGCGTCGTTGAGCACGTCGGCGCCCGCGGCGAGGGCCTCGCGGGCCACCTCCGCTCGCCAGGTGTCGACGCTGATGACGAGGTCGGGATGGCGCTGGCGCACCGCCGCGACGAAGGGGACGACCCGCCCGATCTCCTCAGTGACACTCACCTCACCGCCGGGAGCCGCCTTGACCCCACCGATGTCGACGAGGTCCGCGCCCTGCTCGACGACGGCGTCGACCCGGGCCATCGCGGCGTCGTCGCCGAACGTCGCCCCCTTGTCGTAGAACGAGTCCGGCGTCCGGTTGACGATGGCCATGACGAGCAGGTCCGTGTCGGCGAAGGACCTGCGCCCGAGTCGCAGGGTCATCGCGCCTCCTCGGAGGTGGGGAGGGCACGGCGAAGGGGGCCGGCCGGCGGCCGTTGGACCAGCGGCACCGGCCGCTCGCGCCATCCGGTCTCTCGGGTGAACTGGTGGAGTGCCCCGCCGCGCACGCCGGGATCCTCGTCGCAGCGCGACCGGGCGACCGCGAGCAGCTCGGCGGCCATGACGGCGAGGTCGTGGTCCTTCTGGTGCTCGTGCGCCCGCGCCCCGAGGTCGACCTGGCCGATCGCCTCAAGACCGTGCGCGGCGTGGGTGTCGATGAGGGCGGCGATCTCAACCCCGTAGCCGGTCGGCACCTCGATCGACTCCATCAGCGGACGCCGGGCAGCCCACTCCCCCGCCAACGGCTGGATGACCCCGGCGAGCTCCGGCCACCACAGGTCGAGCACCGGTCTCGCCACGAGCTCGGTGACCCTCCCCCCTTCGACGCTGGGCTCCCCGTCACCGTGGTCGAGCACCCGGTCGTAGAAGCCCTTGACCAGCTGCACCGAGCTCTCCGCGAGGAGCGGACCGAGCAGCCCGGTGACGAAGTGGGGACCCCAGAGCCGCAGGTCGGCGTCGACGAAGACGAGGAGGTCGCCCGTGGTGACGAAGAGCGACTTCCACAGCGCCTCGCCCTTGCCCGGGTGCTCGCCCAGGTCCGGGCGGATCGCGCCGACGGCGTGCACCTGCGCCCCCGCTGCGCGAGCCACCTCGGCGGTCTGGTCGCGCGAGTGCGAGTCGATGACGACGAGCTCGTCGACCAGCGCCGCACCGTGGTCGGCATCTGCCGCGTCGATGAGCTCGCGACGGATCCCCGCGACCACATCGCCGACGGTCGCCTCCTCGTCCCGAGCAGGGATGACGACGCTGATCCGCGAGCCGAGCTCGGACTTGGCCCGCAGCAGCTCGGGCACGGTCCAGTCTGCGTGCGTCCAGGTGCGCGCGGTCAGCCACCGCGTGGTCTCCTCGCGCATCTCACCCCTTCGTCCGTCGTCGCGCCGGCCCGGCACGACGAAGCGGCCCGCCCATCGTAGGGCGAGCCGCTCCGTGGAGGCTGATCAGGTGGTCAGCGCAGGATGCCGTTGCCGACGATCTTGCCCCACCACTTGCCGAGGCCGAGGGTGTCACCGGAGTAGGTGTAGGCCAGCGCGAGGAGCGCGATGCCCTCGATCCAGTGGCTGTCGGTGATCGGGTTGGTGAAGCCCATGTCCGGGCGGCCGATGGGCAGCTCGGCGAGGTACATGAGGGCCATGAGCAGGGCGCCGCCCCAGGCCGCGATCTTCAGACCGCCGCCGAAGAGGAAGGCGATGCCGATGCCCGCCAGGGCGAACATGAAGAGCCAGTCCCAGAATCCCCCGGCGAAGTTGGCGAAGAAGCCGCCCAGCGGTCCCTCGACGACGACCGGGTTCTTGGTGAGGAAGCCGGTCGTAGGCGAGCCGCCGTCCAGCCAGCCGCGGCCGGCCTCGGTCGCGTAGCCGAGCCCGAACAGCTTGTCGATGAAGGGCCAGAGGAAGGTCCAGCCGAGGACGATCCGCAGTGCCGCGAGGAGGTACCGCGCGATGGGAGAGGTGACGACCTCTTCCTGGAAGATGACTCCGCGTCGGCCGTCGTTGACGCGATCCGTGGTGCGTGTTGTGGCGGTCATTCTGTGACTCCCTGTGGCTCGTTCCGCCTGGATGTCCCTGCGCGGCTTACCGTAGTACTACGGGGGTTCGTAGACCTAATCGGGGCACGGCGAAGGGGGAGCGTCGCCGCTCCCCCTTCGTCGCCGTCGGCGCGGGTCAGCCGAGCGCCTCCGCGAAGGCCTCGTCGAGCACGTCCATCGCCTCGCCGAGCAGCTCGTCGCTGATCGTCAGCGGGGGCAGGAAGCGGAAGACGTTGCCGTACGTGCCGCAGGTCAGGGTGACCACCCCGCGGGCGTGGCAGGCCTTGTTGACCGCGGCGGTCAGCTCGGCGGCGGGGGTCTTCAGGTCGAGGTCGCTGACCAGCTCGGCGGCGACCATCGCGCCTCGTCCGCGGATGTCCCCGATGACGCCAGTCTTGTCGGCCAGCGTCTGCAGACGGGCGGTCAGGATCGCCTCGATCTCCTTCGCGCGGGCGCACAGGTCGTCTTCTCGCATCGACTCGATGCTGGCCAGCGCGGCCGCGCAGGCGACGGGGTTGCCGCCGTAGGTGCCGCCGAGGCCGCCACCGTGCACGGCGTCCATGAGCTCGGCCCGACCGGTGACCGCGGCCAGCGGCATCCCGCCGGCGATGCCCTTGGCCGTCGTCATGAGGTCGGGCACCACCCCTTCGTGCTCGCAGGCGAACCAGTCACCGGTGCGGCAGAAGCCGGACTGCACCTCGTCGGCGATGAGCAGGATCCCGTGCTCGGTGCACCACTCCGACACCCGGCGCAGCCACCCCTCCGGCGGCACGATGAAACCCCCTTCGCCCTGGATCGGCTCGATGATCACCGCCGCTGTGTTGTGCTCACCGACCTGCGCGTGCACCGTCGAGGTGAAGGCCTCGAAGGCCTCGTCGGCGCACTGCTTCGGGCCGGTCGGCCAGCGGTAGGGGTAGGCCATCGGCGCGCGGTAGACCTCGGGGGCGAAGGGGCCGAAGCCGTCCTTGTACGGCATGTTCTTCGCGGTGAGTGCCATGGTGAGGTTGGTCCGGCCGTGGTAGCCGTGCTCGAAGGCGACGACCGCCGTCCGGCCGGTGGCGTGCCGGGCGATCTTCACCGCGTTCTCCACCGCCTCGGCACCGGAGTTGAAGAGCGCCGACTTCTTGGCGTGATCACCCGGGGTGAGCTCGGCGAGCGCCTCGCAGACCTGCAGGTACTCCTCGTAGGGGGTGACCATGAAGCAGGTGTGGGTGAAGTCCTCGACCTGACGGCGCACGGCCTCCATGACGCGGGGGTTGCGGTTGCCGACAGTCGTCACGGCGATGCCGGAGGCGAGGTCGATGAGCTGGTTGCCGTCGACGTCGCGCAGGATGCCGCCCTCGGCGCGCTCAACGTAGACCGGCAGCCCGGTGCCGACCCCGTCGGACACGGTCGCGAGCTTGCGTTGCTGCAGCTCGGCGGATCTCGGGCCGGGGATCTGCGTGGACAGGGTGCGCTGCTGGGTGATGTCGCTCACCCTCAGGAGCCTAGTCGGGCGAAGGGGGGTCCCTCAGCACCTTCACATCGTTCCCTTCCCACCGGATGAGTCCGCGCTCGGCGAAGGCGGTCAGCCAGCCGCTCATCGGCCAGCGTCCCCAGCGCCGGTGCGCGATGCGCGCGTTGCGGACGATGTCCTGAAGATGCTCGACCGGGGGCGCCGAGACGGGGTGCCACTGGTGGTAGGCGTGGGCACCGCCGACCCAGCACAGACCGACCCCCCGGTCGCGTGCGCTCCAGGCGAGGTCGGTGTCCTCGCCGCCGTAGCCGACGTACTCCTCGCAGAAGCCTCCGACCCGGGCCCAGGTCGCCGGGGTGACGGCGAAGGACAAGGACCAGAAGAGGTCGTGATCCGCGGTCCGCACGACCTGGTCGTCGGGCGGTGCCGGTCGGGCCGGGTGGGGTGAGGTGAGGGCGGTCAGCTCGGCCGCGCGGGTGGGCCTGACGCCTGCGGCGAGATAGGTCACCGGGCCGCAGAGCATGTCTCCAGGCGCGGCGCGGGCCGCCTCGGCGTACCGGCGAAGGAGATCAGGACCTGGCAGACAGTCGACGTCGAGCAGCACGACGAGCTCGGCCCCCTCGTCGATCGCGGTGGCGACGCCGAGGTTACGGGCCGCCGCGAGCGGAAGACCAAGCGCGTCTGCGGGGACCTCCCGCAGGACGACGTCCGGGTCGCCCTCGAGGAGGCGACCGATCTCGGGGTCCTCCATCGCCACGACGACGTGGGGAACCCCCGCTGCGACCTCGCGCAGCACCTCCCGCTGCCGGACGAGGTGATCGTGGCGGCCGTGCGCGATCGTCACGACCGTCACCGCGCTCTCGTCAGGCATGGCGGCCTTCTCCCGCCGCGAGGACGACCTCGGCGGCGCGGTCCGCCGCGCCCTCGGTGCGCCAGGACGGCCAGCGACGGGCTCGGGCGAGCGCGTTCTCGACCAGCCCGAGCCAGTCGAGGGTGTCGGGCTGCTCGGCAGCGGCACGCCCCACGGTCGCGCAGCACCCGAGAGCCTCGAGCGCGGCGACCATGTGCTCCTGCTCGGCGAAGGGGCGGGGCTGGGCGAGGACCACCGCGGCCGAACCGGTCGCAGCGAGGTCGGCCACGGCACCCTGGCCGGCGTGGCTGACGACGATGCCCGCAGCGGCCATCAGCCCGGCGACGTCGTCGACCCAGTGCTCGCCGCCGGCGAGCTCCCAGTGTCGGTCCGGGACCGCGGCGACGACCCGGCGGGTGAGGTCCGGCTGTGCCCAGCCCTCTCGACCGGCCAGCAGGAGCCCGTCGTCGGTCCGGGCTGGCGACGACCCGTGCCGCTCGAGGGCACTGAGGCCACCGACCCGCTCGACCTTGCCGGGCCAGCGGGCGAGGTGCGGAGCGGGGTCCAGGGGCAGCTCGGGCCACGGGGCGACGATCGCCGCAGCGAGGTCGTAGGCGAGGTGGTGGGCCGGGTCCTCGCGAAGGCCCGGCTGGGCGACGACGACCACCGGCACGCCGTGCAGCCGGACCAGGGCGGTGATCTCGACCGAGACGTCGACGACGACCACGTCGGGTCGGGACTGCGCGAGCCACCCCGACACCGCCGCGGCTCGGCGACGCAACCCGTCGTGCCCCAGAGGCACCCAGTGCAGCCGCCCGCCCCCGTCGGCGTCGACCGGTGAGTCCGCGGCCGGACCGTCGTCGTCCCGGTCGAGGGTGACGTCGACCCCGGGCCCTGAGCCGAGCAGGGTCACCTCGGCCCCGCGCTCCTCCAGGGCGGCGCGCAGGACACGGGCCCGGGCGTGATGGCCGCCGCCGTCGTGGTGGACGTAGACGCCGACCTTCACGGGGGACCCTCCGCACGCGCGCCCTCCGCGGACAGGACCTCTTCGAAGAGCCGCTCGTAGCGCTCAACCATCGTCTCGACCGCCCAACTCGAGCGGGCCCACCGGGCGACCTCGTCCCGGTCGCGCTGCTCTGCGGGCCCGATCGCGTCTGCGAGGCGACGGACGAGCTCGTCCTCGTCACCGTCGGGGACGAGCACTCCCCCTTCGGGTCGCACGACCTCGGTCAACCCCCCGCGAGCGATCCCGGCCACGGGGGTGCCGCGCACCATCGCCTCGGCCGCGACCATCCCGAAGGGTTCCTCCCAGCGTGGGGTGACCAGGCAGACCGCGCTCCGCCCGACGAGCTCGACCAGCCCGGCCGAGTCGAGGTGGCCGGCATGCTCGACGTCGGCTCCGAGCAGGGGACGCACCCTCTGCTGGTAGTAGACCTCCTCGCCCACCGGCCCGGCGAGCACGAGGCGTCGCCCCGCTGCCCGTGCGGCCGCGATGGCCAGGTCAACCCCCTTCTCCGGCGTGATCCGGCCGACCCACACGAGGTCGGGGCCACCGCGGCCCACCGGGCCGTGGCCCGGTACCCCGTTGGGGATGATCGTCGGCGGCGCGGGCAGGCAGGTCCAGTCCCGTGCGCTGGCCTCGCTGACGCAGACGTAGCGCACCCGCTCGTCCGCGAGGGCCACCCCCATCTCCATCCACGGGAAGGGCGGCGTGTGCAGCGTCGTGACGACCGGCGGGAGCACGGCGCTCATCGACAGCGGCAGGTGGTGCAGGCTCTGGTTGTGCACGAGGTCGATCCGGCCGTCCCGCAGCACGGAGGCCACCGCGTGGGTGAAGGCCGCATGGTCGCGGAGGAACTCCGGCTCAGGCAGGTGCGGGTCGAGCGCACTCACAGCCGAGAGCGGCGGGAGGTCGGGATAGGGCACGAGCTCGTCGGCGAGGCTGGCGTCGCTGCCGGCCCGCGCGTGCAGCACCACCTCGTGCCCACGCCTGCGCAACCCCGAGCAGAGCAGACCGGTGACCGCCTCCTGCCCGCCGGTCCACGGCTGGCGGAGACGGTGCCGGGATGTCGCCAGCACCGCGACGCGCATCAGCCGACCTCGCGCACGAGAGCTCCGAGGTAGTCGGCGAAGCCCCCCACGCAGCGGGCCTCCAGCCGTCCGGACGAGGCGACCCGACAGCGGTCGGTCGCCACCCATCTCGGCGAGGTCGACTTGATGCTCGCGACGAGGGTGACGTCCTCGTCACGAGCCAGCGGCGGGTAACCACCTGCGGCCCGGTAGGTCGCCGCACGGACCCCGAGGTTGGCTCCGTGGACGTAGGGGTGGCCCTCGGCGAGGCAGTGGCGCCGACGCCACTCGGCGAGCACCGCTGGGCTGGCGCCGGACGGCTCGACCGTGCCGAAGACGGCGTCGAGGCCGCTCTCAGCCAGCTCGACGTGCACCTGGAGCCAGTGCTCCGGCACCTCGCTGTCCGCATCGGTCGAGGCCAGCCAGAGCGCCCGGTCACCGACGCCGGCGGCCCGTGCCCGGGCGATCGCGTGCTGCGCACCAGCGGCCCGGGCGGTCCCGACGCCACCCTCCGCAGTCAGCGGCACCAGCCCCGCCGACCGGACGACCGCCTCGGTCCCGTCGACGCACCGGTCCAGGACGACCACCACGTCGACCACGATGTCGGGTCGGGAGCGGTGCAGCCGCGCACCGGCGCGCGCGATGGCGTCGAGGCAGGCGGCGATGCGCTCCTCCTCGTCGCGGGCGGGGACGACCACCCCCACCCGGGTGATCGCGTCGAGCGCCCGGGGTGCCCGCAGCGTCGACAGAGACGGGGTCGCCACCACCTGCTGGGTCATCGCACCTCACCGCCGTAGATCTCGAGCAGCAGGTCCGCGTCCCGGTAGACCACCCGCGGCTCACCGAGGACCGCGCGGGCCTGCGCGTGGACGAGCGGACCGTCCAGGGGGATCTCGCGGGTGGGGTGCCGCCAGTGCACGAGCGCGATCTCACCCCCGTCCACCACCAACCGCCGGACGGCCCGCAGCGTCGCGAGCAGCTCGGACCCGGTGAGGAAGTAACCGATCTCGGAGAGCACCGCGAGGTCGTGCTCCCCTGCCCCCGGCAGCCGGCCCAGGACCTCGGGGCAACGGCCCTGCACCCAGGAGATCCGCGAGTGCTCGGGGACCGCACGGCGGCTCGCCACCTCGAGGGCGCGCGCGCTGACGTCGACGGCGACGACCTCGTCGGCCCGGTCCGCGAGGCTGGCGGTCAGCTCACCACTGGCGCAGCCCACGTCGACCACCGAGCGGTAACGGGGGCGCGCCAGCGCGGCGAGCGTGAGTGCGCGCTTACGCAGCTCGTACCAGCTCTGGAAGCCCCAGGGGTCGTCGCCGGTCTCGTACATCGCGTCGAAGGGGGCTGCGGTCGCGTCGTCGTCGGCCGCCCCGGACGCCTGGCCGGCGCCGGGCCGGGAGCCGGCCGCACCGACCGGCTCCTGGCGCACGAGGGTCTCGACGACCCGCTCGAAGCGGGCCAGGACGTGCGTCCCGAGCAGCGCCTGGCCGCCTTCGTTCGGACCGAGGGGGAGGACCTGGCTGCGGTGGGCCGCGACCGCGTGCGTCTTCGCCGCGAGCTCCTCCGGGCCGAGGTCGACCAGCTCGAGGCGCTCCCAGGGCAGCTCGTCGGGCGTACCCCAGTGCCAGAACCACACCGGCGCGTGAGCGACGTCGAGGTCGGCTCGGCCCAGCAGGCTCATGGCCGCCTTGGCGACCGCGGCGTGGTCGTGGTGACCGTCCTGCGCCCACTGGGTCAGCACGAGCGTTCGTCTCGCCTCCGTGATCGAGGTCGACGACCCTGCTGCGGGGCCGAGGCCTTCGGCCGGCCCGACAGCCTCCTCGAGCGCGGCGACCAGTGCGGGCACGTGGTCGGGCAGCCGGCTGTCCGGCAGCCCGAGCCGTCTCAGGGTGATCGGGTGGCCACCGCCGAGCCGGCGGACTGCCTGCTCGACCTCCTCACGGCGGCGGGCAGCGATGGCCTGCGGGTCGACGTCGGAGTGGGGGTGCGAGCCCTCGCCGTCGGAGGCGACGAGCACGGTGACCCGAACACCCCGGGCGGCCGCTGCCGCGATAGTCCCACCGAGGCCGAGGCTCTCGTCGTCGGGATGGGCGGCGAGGACGACGACGTGCCCCACACCGGTGAGCAGCTCGTCGGGGCGGCGGGCCGGCACCTCGTCCCATCGCTGGTCGAGCAGCCAGGTCTGCTCGCTCGTGCCGGGGTCGTGGGGGTCGAAGGCGCGAGGGGCGCTCACCCGCCAGCCTCGTCGGGTAGCGACTCTTCCCGGATCATCGAGCCGAGACGTGCCAGGTCACGCTCCGCGTGGTGCTGACGGACGTAGACCGTGAGGTCGGCGGCCCGGCGGGCGTGCTCCTCGTCACCGGTGAGCGGTCCGGGGCCGAGGGCGTGGCCGACCACGGTGAGCAGCCTCTCGGCGACGTCGGCACACGCCGCCCGGACGCGTGCCGCGAGGACGGCACCCTCCTGCCCGGTGCCCTCCCCGGCGTCGATGCGTTGGGCCGCGTCGTCCAGCGCGGTGCCGGCGGCGTGGACCAGCACGTCGGCGTGGCCGAGGTGCGACAGGGCGATCTGGTCAGGCTCTCTGCGGCCGGCCGCGGAATGGAGGGTGTCACGCAGAGCCGCGGCGGCGCCCCACCAGGCGGCGGCGACACCGATGCCACCCCACGCGAAGCCAGGGCGGGAGAGGTACCACCCGTCCCCGCCGACAGGGACGGCCGGCACGCCGTCGAGCTCGAGGCTCGTCGAGCGGACCCGGCTCAGCCCCCGGGAGACCCACTTATCGTCGGGGTAACTGACCCCGGGGTGGTCCAGGGAGAGCGCGAAGGCGCGGGTCGTGGATGGCCCGGTGTGGGCGGTGATCACGGCGTGGCTCAGCTCCCGCGCCAGCGAGCACCATGGCTTGCGCCCGGTGAGGGTCCAGATCCCGTCGGCCTCGGCCGTCCCCGCGAGGTGGTGGCCTGGAGCGTGCGCGGCATAGACCCCCCACACACCCTCCTCCCCCGGCAACGGCGAGAGGTCGGTCTCGGCCTGGGCGAGGATCGCCTGGGCGTCGAGGTGCGGCTCGACGACCCGCGCGACGGTCAGGTCGCCGTGCGCGAGCGAGGCGAGGGTCGAGAGGTATCGCTGGCTGTCGTCCCCGAGGTCGACGGCCACCGGCGAGAGCTCCCGGGCGATCCTCAGCGCCGGGCCGAGGTCGCCCCCTGCCGCCAGTTCGGCGCCGATGGTGCGGGCTCGCTCGGAGAGCTGACGGTCGAGCTCCACCTCATGCCCCCGGTTCGTTGTTCCGGCGCGCGGCCCGGTCGCCGAGCGTCGAGAGTCCGTTCACCACCCGCGAGCCGAGTCGCCCGCGGGCCGTAGCACCCGTCACGCCAGGGGTGGCGTCCGACATGCCCGGACCGCGTCCGGGGCCGTCCGGGAGCGCCCGGGCAACCAGCCCCAGCACGCGGGTGGTCAGTCCTGGGGCGAGCCCGTGCACCCTGCGACCGATGATCGCCAGCGGGGTCAGCTCGACCTGCGGCTTGCCGGCCAGCACCCCGTCGACGATCCGGGACGCGGCCCGCTCGGCGTCGATCGAGACGACCGGCAGCGACGCGCCGGGAGCGAACCACGCGTAGTCGGCCGGCGCGTCGCCGGCGAACTCGGCGGCGAGGTGACCGCCGGTGCGCATCAGCCCGGGCAGCACGGCCGTCGCGGTGACCCCCGTCCCCTGGAGCTCGGCGGCGAGACCCTCTGCGAGGCCGACGGCGCCGAACTTGGCCACCGAGTACGGCAGCAGCCGAGGCACGCTCACCGCCCCACCGATCGAGCTGACGATGCCGATGTGCCCGGTCCGCCGCTCACGCATCGAGGGGAGCACGGCGAGGCTCAGGTGGACCGGCCCCATAAGCATGGTGTCGACTGCCTCCCGGACGTGCCCGAGGGTCACCGACTCCAACGGCGCCACCTGGATGATCCCGGCGACGTGGATGGCGACGTCGATCCCCCCTTCGTCCCGGATCACCGCCTCCACCCAGTCCTGGACGGCGTCGGCGTCCCGGACGTCGCAGACGGCGGGGACGAAGGGGGACGCGCCCCCTTCGCCGGTCCGGCCGGACCGGGCGGCGACGATCGCCGCCGCCCGGTCCAGGGACTCCCCGTCGCGGCCGCACCCGTGCACGCGGTAGCCGCGGCGGGCCAGCTCGGTGCTCACGAGGAGACCGAGCCCGCGCGACGCCCCGGCGACGAGGGCGACCCCGACAGGTGACGTGGTCACGGCTGGAGCACGACCTTGACGCACCCATCCTGCTTCTTCTGGAACATCTCGTAGCCGCGCGGCGCGTCCTCCAGCGGGAGGTGGTGCGTGGCCAGCGACTCCAGGCCGAGCACGTCGGCGCTCTCCTGCAGCACCGGGACGATGTCGTTGACCCAGTGACGCACGTGGCACTGACCCATCCGCAGGGCGATGCCCTTGTCGAACATCTCCATCATCGGCATCGGGTCGGCCATGCCTCCGTAGACACCGCTGACCGAGACGGTGCCACCGCGGCGGACCGCCCGGATGGCGCCCTTGAGCGCGGCGAGCCGGTCGATCCCGGCGGTCTTCATCATCGGCTTGGCCACGGCGTCGGGGATGAGCCCGACCCCCTTGATCGCGGTCTCGAAGACCGGGCTGCCGTGGGCCTCCATGCCGACCGCGTCCAGGGTCCCGTCGGCGCCCCGACCGTCGGTGAGGTCGAAGATCGCCGAGGGCACGTCGTCCACCTCGCGCATGTCGAGCACCTCGACGCCGTGCGCCTGAGCCGCCGCGAGGCGCTCGGGCACCCGGTCGACACCGATGACCCGGATCCCTCGCTGGTGGGCGATCCGGGTGGCCAGCAGACCGACCGGACCGAGCCCGAAGACCGCCAGGCTGTCACCCTCGGCGACCTCGGCCCATGCCACTCCCTGCCAGGCGGTGGGCAGGATGTCGGAGAGGTAGAGCCAGCGCTCGTCCGGAGCCCCCTCGGGCACCGGGACCGGGCCGAAGTGGGCCTGCGGCACGCGCAGGTACTCCGCCTGCCCGCCCGGGACCGAGCCGTAGAGCTCGGTGTACCCGAAGAGCGCGGCCCCCTTGTCCTGCGAGCGGACCTGGGTCGTCTCGCACTGGGCGGTGTAGCCGCGCTCGCACATCCAGCAGCGGCCGCAGGAGATGTTGAACGGGACGACGACCCGGTCGCCCGGCTTGATGTGGGTGACCTCCGACCCGACCTCCTCGACGACACCCATCGTCTCGTGACCGAGGATGTCGCCAGGCGACAGGAACGGGCCGAGCGGCTCGTAGAGGTGGAGGTCGGAGCCGCAGATCGCGGTCGAGGTCACCTTGATCACCGCGTCGGTGGGCTCCTCGATCCGGGGGTCGGGGACCTCTTCGACGCGGACGTCGCGCTTGCCATGCCAGGTGAGTGCTCTCATGGTGTGTCTCTCTCTCTCAGGCGGTGATGTCGCGGTCCCAGTGGCGCGGTCCCGCGCACCGGGCGACGAAGCTCGTGACGTCCTCGGCGGAGCCGAGGACGAGGATCGCCTCGTCGGTCTTGCCGTCCAGGCCGGTCGCGGCAAGGAGGGCGTCGGCGCCGTGCAGGCCGACGACCTTGAAGTGGTTGAAGGCGTCGGTGAGGAAGTCCCGGGCGGCGGGCTCGTCCGCGAGCTGCTGCCCGCCCTCCTCGCCGGCGAGGATCGCCACCGCGTCGAAGAGCACGGAGGGTCCACCGGCGACCGCGTGGTCGGCCTCGAGGGTCGATCCGTCGGAGAGGCTCTCGCCGCCGACGGCGACGGCGACGACCTGGGTCATGCCGCCGGCCTTCTCCACGGCCTTGCGGAGCCGGTCGACCTGCGCGGCGTCCGCGCCGCGGCCGACGAGGATGCCCAGCTTGCGACCTTCGAAGGTCTCCTTGGCGTTGCCGAGGATGCTCACCGCCGGTGAGGGGTCGAGGTCGACGGGCTGCACGGCGGCCTCGCTGGGTGCAGGCAGCTCCATCCCGAGGCCGTCGGCGACCCGGGAGGCGAGCTGCTCGTCGACGTTGCGCAGGTTCGCCATGACCTGGGTGCGGATCGCCGGGATCTCGCACTTGCCCAGCTCGAAGACGTAGGCCGCGACGATGTGGTCCTGCTCGACCGGGGTCTGACTCACCCAGAACTGCCGGGCCTGGCTGTAGTGGTCGGCGAAGGACTCGGCTCGGATCCGCCTCGTCGTCCCGCTCACCTCCTCGGCGAAGGGGACGTGGCCGGCGGCCCCGGCCTCCCGGGGCCCGCGGTCCTCACCGGTGAAGGAGTTGGGCTCGTAGTTCGCGCGGCCGCGCTGGTGGGCGGTCTGCATGTGCCCGTCGCGCTGGAAGTGGGCGACCGGGCAGCGGGGGGCGTTGATCTCCAGCTGGGTGAAGTTCGTGCTGCCGAGCCGCTTGAGCTGGGTGTCGAGGTAGGAGAAGTTGCGGCCCTGGAGCAGCGGGTCGTTGCTGAAGTCGATGCCCGGCGGGACGTTCTGGGTCATGAACGCGACCTGCTCGGTCTCGCTGAAGACGTTGTCGACCGTGCGGTTGAGGGTCATCGTGCCGAGCACGCGGACCGGGACCAGCTCCTCGGGGATGATCTTCGTCGCGTCGAGGACGTCGAAGTCGAACTCGTCGGCGAAGGCGTCGTCGAAGACCTGCACCCCGAGCTCCCACTGCGGGTGGTCGCCGGACTCGATGGCGTCGTACAGGTCGCGTCGGTGGAAGTCGGGGTCGGCGCCGTTGATCTTCAGCGCCTCGTTCCACACCACGGACTGCAGGCCGAGCTTGGGCTTCCAGTGGAACTTCACGAACGAGCTCGTCCCGTCGGCGGTGAGGAAACGGAAGGTGTGCACCCCGAAGCCCTCCATCATCCGGAAGGAGCGCGGGATCGCCCGGTCCGACATCTGCCAGAGGGTCATGTGGGTGGACTCCGGCATGAGACCGGCGAAGTCCCAGAACGTGTCGTGCGCGCTCTGCGCCTGAGGGAAGCCGCGGTCCTGCTCCTCCTTCACCGCGTGGACCAGGTCGGGGAACTTCACGGCGTCCTGGATGAAGAAGACCGGGATGTTGTTGCCGACGAGGTCCCAGTTGCCCTCGTCGGTGTAGAACTTCGTCGCGAAGCCACGGACGTCGCGGGCGAGATCGAAGGACCCCATGTTGCCGGCGACGGTGGAGAAGCGGACGAAGACGTCGGTCTTCTTCCCCTTCTCGGCGAAGAGAGAGGCACGCGTGATGTCGCTGTGGTCGCCGGAGGACTCGAAGACCCCGTGCGCACCGTAGCCGCGCGCGTGGACCACGCGCTCGGGGATGCGCTCGTGGTCGAAGTGGAAGATCTTCTCGCGGAACGCCATGTCGCTCATCAGCGTCGGGCCGCGCTCACCCGCGCGCAGCGAGTTCTGGTCGTCCTGGACCGGCACGCCGTGGGCGGTGGTCAGCACCTCGCCGTCACCGGCACGCTGGTGCAGCTCGCCACCCTGCCCACGCTCGCTGGCGGGACCAGCCTGGCGGGCATCGGACGTCTTCTTCGAGGGGGACATGCAGCTTCCCTTCCGGGTCGTCAAGGGCGGACGGGGTACGCGCCCTACGGCCACCATTGCACGGAGGGCTCGGGCTTGTGCCAGAGAAGAGCACCCACCTTGGGGTGTACCCCCTTAGCTTGCTCACCTGGCGTTTCGGGAGCACGCAGTAGGTTGCCCCTATGCCCAGGACCCTGAGCACCGAACCCGCTGCCGTGCGTGTCGCCGTCGTCAACGACCACGAGCTCGTGGTCCGTGGCCTCGCGGCGATGCTCGAGCCGTACGCGGAGCGGCTCGCGGTGGTCGAGCTCGACTCCGCGCTACCGGTGCGCTCCACGGTGGACATCGCGCTCTACGACTCCTACTCCATGCCCTCGGTCCTCGACGACCAGTGCGAGTGGATCGTCCGTGACCCCAGCGTCGAGCGCACCGTGCTCTACACCTGGGTGGTGGACGACGCCGTGGTCGACTCAGCGCGGCGCCTCGGCGTCTGCGCGGTGCTGCCGAAGTCCCTCGGGGCGGCAGAGCTCGTCGCCGCCCTGGAGCGGGTGCACGCCGGCGAGGAGCTCTTCGACCTGCGAACCCAGGGGGAGGCCGAGGACGAGGGGCAGCACGAGGGTGGGTGGCCCGGCAAGGCCGAGGGCCTCACCGCCCGCCAGTCCGAGGTGGTCGCCCTCATCACGGAGGGCTTGAGCAACCAGGAGATCGCCCGTCGGACCTACCTCAGCATCAACTCGGTGAAGTCCTACACCCGAGCGGCCTATCGCACGATGGGCGTCAGCTCGCGGACCCAGGCGGTTCTGTGGGGCATCGACCACGGCTTCCAGCGCGACCGGATGCGGACCGTCCTCGACCCGGCGGACCAGACACCGACCCCGTAGGAGCGGGGCGAGGGTCCGCCCTCAGTCTCGTAGGATCGTCGATGCGCACCGCGTGCTTCTCGGTGCGCCCGCTGGAGTGGCGCAATCGGTAGCGCACCTGTCTTGTAAACAGGTGGTTGAGGGTTCGAGTCCCTTCTCCAGCTCCATTTTCAGGGCTTCTCATCCCCGGCCGCCCCCTCGGAACCCGCTTAGTCATCGCTGAGGTCATCGCGTGAACCCAGGAGCGGCGGTGCTACCAGCTCCAACGCGGTCACCACACGAGGGTCCACCGAGCGCCGACCGAGGTACACGTCCTGGGTCATGGACACCCGCGAGTGGCCGAGCTGATCCGCGATGATCCGGGCGCTGATCCCGTGCCCGTCGAGGATGCTCGCCGTCGTCTTGCGCCACACGTGCGAGGTCACCCAGTCAAAGCCGGCCTTCGTCCTGGCCTCGGCCAACCAGCGGGAGACGTTGCGCGGGTCGCGGAAGGTTCCCCGCTCCGAGCCGAACACCGGCTCATCCGGGCCGACGCCCAACGCCTCACGACGACGGAGCATGCTCACGCACCACGACGGCAGGATGAGCGGACGTTGCCCCGCCTCCGACTTCGTGCGCTTGCGGATCAGCCCCTGCCCGGTCACCCGGATGAGGGTCGAGGTCACGTTGACCGTGCCGGTATCGAGGTCGATCTCGGACCAGATCACCGCCAGGGCCTCCCCGATCCGCAACCCGGTGGCCAGCATGAACGACGTCAGCTCGGGCAAGTCCCGACTGACCGCCTCCTCGTCAGCGGCCAGGGCCACGAACCATGCGGCGCGTTCCTCCTCGGTCATCGCCCGAGGCTGCCGCTTGGGCCGCGAGGACAGACGCCGCACGTCACGAGCCGGGTTCAGAGGCACCGCACCCTCACGCACGGCACGCCCCATCGCCCCAGAGATGATCGCCCGCGAGGTGCGAGCCGTCGCCGGACCCACCTCACCGTGCAGCCGCAGCAGCAGGCGATCCACGACCGGCACGCTGACCTGCGAGAGCCGCAGTCCACCAATCGCGGGCGAGACGTGCTTCTGCCAGGCGTGGCGGTACGTCGCGACCGTCGAGGGTGAGCGTTCGTCGAGGCGCACGAGAGCTTCGAGGTCGTCCAGCCACGCCCGCACGGCGTCATCAAAGGTGTCCGAGCGCGAGAGCGTGCCTTGCTCCTCCGAGGCAAGATCCGCCAAGGCTGACTCCAAGGACTCCCGTGCCGCCTTCTTCGTCCGTCCCTGCCTCTCGACCAGCCGGACGCGACCGTCGAATCCACAGAACCGGGCACGGCACCGGTAACGCACCCCCTTCGCCCGTGCGACACGGATGAAGTGGAAGTCGCCCCACTCCCCCGGCTCCAACCGCTCGAAACCCATGACTCAGGCAGCGGTCTGGTCATCGAGCCAGGCGATGACGACGCTCTCTCGATAGCGCAGGAAGCGCCCGACCTTGCACGCGGTCACGGTGTGGTGCGGTGCTGCTCGGCCTTCCACTGGTCGTACTCACGGGCACGGGTCGCAGCCGCGATCGCGAGGGCTTCTTCGGCGTTGTCGCGCCACCCGGTGCCGACGTAGGACCAGGAGCCGATGACCTGGGTGGTCTCCTCGGCATCGTCGGCCAGCAGGCGGGCTTCGAGGTCGCGGGTGTCCAGGGGCTGCCCCGTGCGGACCGCGTCGGCGTGCAGTGCCTGCCAGCGAGCACGGGCGCGACGCAGGGCACCGAGGGTCACCGAGTAGCGCCGTGACTTCGTGCCGAAGTGGCCACGGAAGCCCAGACAGCGCACCCACTTCCCCATCCGCTGGTAGTCGTGCGCGGGGTCATGGTGGCGGGCGGCTCGCTCGGCCAGGTCGTGACAGGTCCGGCGAAGGGCGGTGATGTGAGGGCGGCGCTGTCCTTCACCGTGCAGACCAGAGGCGTCCTTGGTGGCGTACTTGGCGAGGTAGCCAGCGACCTGCCCAGGAGTCAGCGGCCCGTCCGGGTCGTCGGTTCGGAACCCGTCCCGGACCACCCGAGCATCGACCTGTGAGCCGAAGGCGAGCACCCGGCTCTCGTCGGACGCATCGACCGGCTCGGCAGTGACCGTCACGGTCGGCACGGCCTGAGTCACCAGGTCTGCCAGGGCATGCCCGTCGAGACCGGCTGGGGCGGGAGAGCCGATGCCGTCACGGGCGGGACCGTCAAGGCGGATCAGCGCGTGGAAGTGGATCAGCCCCCGGGATTGATACTCGGCCACCTTCGCGTACTGGATCGACGCGACCTCACCGAGACGCGACTCGGGGATCGTGAGCCGGTGCGCCAGGAGCCTGCGCAGGGCGATGGTGAAGCGTCGCCACAGCTCGGGGGCGTGCCACTGCCACATCGCTGCCGAGGTCGTGTCGTGGCAGTCCGGGCACAGGGGCGCGCCGTTGGCCGGGTCGTCCTCGCCGTGGCGAAGGGAGCACCACAGCGGGCGACCATGCAGGCACCGGGTGCGGTCGTCGGCCCGTCGCGGTCGGCAGGCCCGGCCCTTGCGGTGGCCGTGGACGTGCCCGAACGAAGGGGCGGTGAGCGTGACGAAGAGCAGCGGGTTGTCCGCAACAACCTCGGGCACGCTCTTGCCTCCGGCGACCCCGGCATGGATCAGCGCGAAGGTGTCGCGGGCGTAGGTGCGCGAGCACGCCGGGCAGATGTGGGCGCGACGGTTGCCGCACGGGCGGTGGAGCACACCGAGCGGCAGGGACTCGGAGCTGAACGAGTCGAGCACCTCGCCCGTCGCAACATCGACCGTCTGCGAGGAGCCGGCGAGCCGGATCGGGCGGGCGCAGTTGTGCACGGCAGCGAGGGTGTCGGTGAAGTCGCTCATCGACCCGTCGCGGAAACGGTCGAGCAGCCCGACCACCTGGGCGGGGTCGGCGAGCACGGGCGCATCCAGCGGCGCGTTCTCGTCATACCCCGCGAAGGCGGATCCGGGCCGGGTCATCACGCGGCCCCTGCCGACCAATCCTCGAGGAGGTCGTCCAGCCGAGCACCGTCCCGCAGACGACGAACCAGCGGTAGCCGTTCACGAGGACCAAGACCTCCCCAGATACCGAACTCCTCCCCGTGCAGCAGCGCCGAGGCCAGACAGAGCTGGCGGACCGGGCAGGAGGCGCACAAGCGACGCGCTCGGGCGTTGGCCTTGCTGCCCTCGGGCGCGAACCACCACCGACCGAACGCCGGGGCACCCGTGCATCGACCCCTCAGCCGCCACGCCCACGTCATCAACCGCGACCGCAACGGCGACGAGCAACGGACCCCCTCGACAGGGACGCCGTACAGCCGCTGCATCACCGCCTGGCCGTCGCTGGTGCCGGTCTTGGCGCGAGTCATGCCGCCGCCCCCTCGTCCTCTCCAGGAACGTCCGACCCACCGAGCGGTGTCATCGCAGGGATGCCCGACGCCAGGCGCTGCACGTCCTCATCCGTGAGGTACGAAGCGCGGACGCGCCGGATCGCTCTGGTTCCCTCAACGCGGACGAAACCAACGCCCGGCGTCAGCTCGGAGACCTCATCGGCACGAGCGCCCATGTCGCGGGCTCCATCACCCAGCACCATGTCGACCTGGATCGGGTTATCGAGCCGAAGAGCGATCCGGGTCGGGAAGAGGTCCCGCCAGGTCACCACGTCCTTACCGGGGTCCTGCACCGCAGAGACCACCGAGATGCCCACCGCACGACCCTGAGTCAGGAGCAGCCCCAGAGACTGGTCGATCCGGCGCGTCACAGCCCGCTCAGCAAACGCCGTCAGGGTCGCCAACTCGTCCACGACGATCACCAAGTGCGGGTCCAACGGCGAGGGACGGTGGACCCGCTGACCTGTCGCCGCGAGGTGGCGAGCACGCCGGTCCTTCACCCTCACTGCTTCCTCTAGCAGCGCACACATGGCCTCGGGGTCACCGCCCTCGAACCGGGCGAAGCAGCCACGACCGAGGCCGAGCTCCATGCCGCCCTTGGGATCCAGCGCCCACACCTGTACCCACCCGGCACGGAAGTTGGTGTGGCGCAAGCGGACCTGGCGTTGCGAGGAGCCGTCATGCCCGACCAAGGTGTTCACCGAGCAGGACCCCGAGGTCGCGGCGCCGCGGGCGTTGTTGACCACGCGGGCGTGTTGGTGGGCGGTCAACCAGATCCGTCGCGAACACGCGAGCATCTCCGGGATCGCCCGGCAGCTGGGGACGACCTGGAACACGGTGTGGACCTCGATCGAGCCGCTGCTGCAGGAGATGGCCGACGACGAGACCCGGTTCGCCGGCGTCAAGCGCCTCGGCGTGGACGAGCACGTGTGGCACCACGTCAGCGAGTTCCCCATCGAAGACGGCGGCCGTGGCCCCAAGCAGCTGACCGGGATGGTCGATCTGACTCCGGATCCCGAGTCCGGCAAGCCAAGAGCGCGGCTGCTCGACCTGGTCCCCGGCCGGTCTGGGAAGGCCTACAGTGACTGGCTCGACGAGCGTGGCGAAGGCTTCAAGAACGGTGTCGAGGTCGCGACCCTGGACCCGTTCCACGGCTACAAGAACGCCATCGACGACCAGCTCGAAGACGCGACCGCCGTGCTCGACGCGTTCCATGTCGTCAAGCTCGGCACCCAAGCCGTCGACGAGGTCCGCCGCCGGGTCCAACAAGAGATCCACGGCCACCGTGGCCGCAAACACGACCCGCTCTACGGGATCCGCACGATCCTGCGTTGCGGTGCCGAGAAGCTCACCGACCGGCAACGCGCCCGGCTGGACCGGGCGATCGCGGTCGACGAACGCCACGACGAGGTCCTCGTGGCGTGGCTGTGCGCGCAGAAGCTCCGGTCTGCCTACAAGGCCACGAGCCCGCTCGAGGGGCGGCGTATCGCGGAGGACCTCATCCGGTCGTTGCCGACCTGTCCGATCCCCGAGATCAAGCGACTCGGGAAGACCCTGAAGCAGAGGCGCGAGGCGTTCCTGGCCTACTTCGACACCGGCCGCGCCAACAACGGCGGCACCGAGGCGATCAACGGCCTCATCGAGCTCCACCGCCGCATCGCCCGCGGCTTCCGCAACCGCGAACACTACCGGCTACGCATGCTTCTCATCGGCGGCGGACTCAACCACCCCCACCTCAGATAGGAAGAGCCACCAAAGGACGGCACCTCGTGGGGACAACCAGGCCGAGGTTCTCATGCACCGGTATAGACGCCGCACCCCACACAGGTCTAACCTCATGAGCACCCGACGCCGCCGGGGGGGGGCAGTGTAATTTCATTTGACAGGGGCTAGGTCATGAATTTCATTCGTATGGTGGGGGCAGGGGTAGCCATTACCTGCACAGCCCTACTTAGCAATACCGCAATCGCCGCTAGCCAACCCTCGACCCAGAAGATGGTTCCTAGTGGGTTCGACGTGAGACAAGACGGCTCATGGACGTACTACGACCGGGAACTTCCATCCGAATTCACCGTGCGCTCTGAGGACGGCGAACTCGACAGAGATGGTAAGTGCTCCTTCTCCTCCTCAATGGAAATGAGCGGGGACGAGGGGCTGATTGAAGGCGTCGAAATCGCCTACAACGCCAAGTCATGTCAGCGCAAGGTCGCAGAGCGAAGGGTTACAGCCGCTACAGCACGTGCCATCGAAGATGAGCACTATCGTGAGGTTGGAGCGCCGCAGCTCGAGAGCTCGCCCACAGAAGCGCCGGACTCCGGGTCAGCCGACACGGGAATGGCTCCCGCCGCTTCGCGTCGCGCACAGACGACGTCTTGGTTTGAGGACCCTCCGGGCATCGATGTGACGTGGACCAAGGTCACTACGTCATGGAACTACAATGGTTCCTGCGTGACCAGTCATTCGCCAACAGCCGCAGATAACTGGTTCAAGCCAAGCGGTTGGACGCGGATTGGCGACTCGTGGTCGCATCCCCTCTACTGCGCATACAGTAAGTCGAGCGCCTACCGAAACTTCCGGAACGGAAAGTTCTGCGCGACCATCGATACGTACAACAAGTACAACAACACCGAAGTGGTAGGCAAGGCAAACGGATCCTCCTCGTATCTGTGGAATAACCAGAAGTCGGGAGGGTGCACAAGTCTGCTTACGCACCGTTATCTGGCGGGAACGTACTGACGGTGGCGCGACCTGCTGCCATAGCAGCATGGGCAGGGCTCCTGGCCTCCATCGCTGCCTTGATCGTCACCGTGGCCTTGGGCTCTGGAGATGATTTGCATGTGGCCTCGTTTCTCTTGCCTATACCCGTCCTCGCGGGAGCAGTTGCCGTTGCAGTGGCCCGCCACTCGTTGTGGGCATGGCTGTTCCTAGCACTCGAGCTGGCCTTCATCGCGATGGCCATCCTGTCCGTAGGATTTCTCTTTCTCCCAGGGCTGCTCCTTGGTTTTCTTGGGTGCGTCCTCGTGGTGGTCGGGCAGCGATCCGATCTCAGGACGCGCGAGTAAGCGGGGGCAGCGCCCGGCCTCGGCCGGGCGCTCGTTTCGGGGACCATGTGCCTACCACGCCCGGCCCAAGGACACCCCACGCTGACCTGTCCTGGGGTTTCCGGACACCGAGCTTGAGGGGATGATCCCCTTGGGAAGGAGTCCAGATGCCTGCACCGAGGTCGCCGGAGTTCCGGCAGCGTGCTGTGGAGTTGGCCAGGCTGCGTGAGAAGCCGATCGCGCAGATCGCCAAGGACCTGTCGATCAGCGAGACCCGTCTGCGTCGGTGGATGCACCAGGCCGATGTCGAGGAGGGCCACAAGGAGGGCTTATCGCGGGATGAGCGGGCCGAGCTGGTGAGGTTGCGCCGGGAAAACCGGGTGCAGGCGATGGAGATCGAGACCCTCAAGCGGGCCTCGGCGTTCTTCGCCCGGGAGAACGTCCTCCCAAAATAGGGTTCCGGCTCGTCCACGAGCTCGCCGGCGAGGGGTTTCCCGTCGCGGTGACGTACCGGGTGCTGAGGGTCTCGACCTCTGGGTACTACGAGTGGCGCACCCGCGGCCCGTCCGCGCGTGACCTCGAGGATGCGCACCTGCTGGATGCGATCATCGCGGACTCGATAAACCTGTCCATTTGCGCCTTGGTCCAAACGAAGCCCCTCTGGAAACCAGCGGTATGAACATCTGGGCTAACAAGAGCGAACTGCGGAACAAGCATTGCCCGAGATTCCAGTCGCTTCACCAAACCGTCCACGGGGTAGTCAGTTGTCTGAAAGGTGACCTGGGCAGGCGTCGCCACCTCATCAGTCAAGTCGGCGAACTCCTCCTCAGAGAGCGTTCGCTCCATCACGCGTTCTAGCGCATCGTCTGCCTCAACCTCTCCCATGAGCCCCAACCTATCGCTACCCAAGCCCGTGAGGACTTTCCCTACTGACTCAAGGCGCGCCTCCGGCGCGCAGCCGTGCGGGCCTGCGGCCCGCCCGCCGTGCCGGGCATGCGGCCTCCGGCCGTTCCGGGCTCGGCGGGCGAACCTGGTCCCGGACGGCACACAGCAAGAGCGCCCCGGTCCAGTACCGAGACGCCCTCACCATCCGAGCCGCCGACCCGTCGCTACACGATCCGGCCTCCAGGCCACCGCATCAAGCGGCAACCGAGCACCGTGGTCAAGGAAGGTGCCGCACCTGCGCACAAGAGTTCTCCCAACGTGACCGCTTGACCCGGCACCCCTACGACCGACTCTGCTCCGCTATGGGATCGGTGGCTCTCTTTGGTCATCGCTGAGGTCATCGCGTGAGCGCACAGGCGATCACCAACACTCGTGAATGCCACCATCGAAAAGCGCCCAAGATGCCCGAAAAGTCGGGCCAGAGCGTGAGCGGCCAGAACCGTCAGCAAGAGCCCGAGGGCAAACAGGTGGTTGAGGGTTCGAGTCCCTTCTCCAGCTCCAGGTCGACCGACGGCCGACGCTGGGGGCGTGCGTGGAGGACTACCCCGTGTTGGGTGGGGAGCACCGATCGGGCATATAGGTATGCACCTCAGGAATGTCGATATGCCAGATCGGTGCTGCTCGGCGGAGAAGGGGTATCTGTCTGCGCGCTCCGGAGGGCGGTCTCGACAGGGCGAGGGCGGTGGCGTCAGCGCAGGACGTACTTGTTCAGCCAGCTCTGCAGCCGCGAGGTGGTCTGCGGCCCCCAGATGCCGTCGACGTCGGCACCGGTCTTGCGCTGCAGCGCGGAGGTCGTGATCGGCCCGACGATCCCGTCCTGGGCGACACCGAGCTTGCCCTGCATCTTGGCCTTGTCGGAGCCGTCCAGGTAGCCGTTGACCGAGCCACCCACCCAGGTCTCGATGCCGGCGTTGGTCTTGGGCCCGATGATCCCGTCGACGACGAGCGCGCCGCCGGTCGAGGTCACCCCGCCCCGGTCACTGTCCCGCGAGGCGGTCCCGGAGGTCGAGCCCGGGTCGACGGCGAGACCGTTCGCGGTGGTCAGGCCGGCACGGCGGGAGCAGACCGGCCAGGCGTTCGGACCCTGCACGCGCAGCACCTTCTGCGCGATCTCGATCTGCTGCGCCTTGGTGGCCTGGTGGGCGAAGGGCGCATAGCGACCGCCGCCGAAGCCGGTCCAGGTCTGCGGGTGGAACTGCAGCCCCCCGTAGAAGCCGTTGCCGGTGTTGATCGACCAGTTGCCACCGGACTCGCAGGCCGCGACCCGGTCCCACACCGTGCTGGACGCGCCGGCGCTGGTGGCCAGGCCGACCGCTCCGGTGAGAGCACCCGCTGCGGCGAGTGCGGCGACGCTGGTGCGGGCTCGACGCACCCGGGCGGTCTTGGGCGCAGGGAAGTCTGTCGTGGCGAACATCAGGAGGGGCCTTTCGCGTCAGCGTCGCGAGGGCAGGGGTGGCGCCTCGCGCTGTCGCGACGACGCTAGAACCCCTCAGGTCACACAAACAACATCTGCCCCATAAGTACAGACCTGTAACTCACCCGACCCAGAAGCACGGCGAAGGGGGCCGAGCAGCTGCTCGACCCCTTCGCCGGTGATCCTGGGCTGGCTCAGCCGAGGACGCGGTTGAGGTAGCTCTGAGTCATCCGGGTGGTCTGCGGGCCCCAGATGCCGTCGACGTCGGCACCGACGAGGCGCTGCAGCGCGCTGGTGGTGATCGGGCCGACGATCCCATCCTGGGCCACGCCGAGCTTGGCCTGGAGCGCCTTCTTGTCGGCGGTGTCGAAGTGGCTGTTCACCGACCCACCGACCCAGCGCTCGAGGGCGGCGTTGGTGCGCGGGCCGCGGATCCCGTCGACGGCGAGCGACCCGGCGCTCGAGCTGGAGCCGCTGGACTGCGCGGGTGCGGACGAGCGCTGGCTGCTGCGCTGCGCCGGGGGCTGCTGCTGCGCCGGAGCCTGCTGGGCGGGAGCCGCGCTGCCGCCACCGGCGGCGAGGCCGTTAGCGGTGGTCAGGCCGGCGCGCACGGAGCAGACCGGCCAGGCGCCGGGGCCCTGTCCCTGCAGGGTCTTCTTCGCGACCGCGATCTGCTGGCTCTTGCTCGCCTGGTGGGCCAGCGGCGCGTACTGACCGCCGCCGAAGGCGCGCCAGGTCGAGGCGGTGAACTGCAGACCGCCGTAGAAGCCGTTGCCGGTGTTGATCGACCAGTTGCCACCGGACTCGCAGGCGGCGACCCGGTCCCAGACGGTCTCGGCGGAGGCGTTGCCAGCCGTGGCGACCGAGCCGACGGCTGCGGTGGCCCCGGCCACGGCGACACCGGCGAGGCGGCGTCGAGCGGTGGAGCGTTTCGTGGGCTGGGCGTGCTTGGGGGCGTAGAACATCAGGGAGGTCCTTCCGGCAGTCAGGGGGACGCGGGCGGAGGATCGACGACCGCGACGCCCGGCACGTTACCGATCCGTGACCGCAAAGGTCAAGGAATGGTAACGAGACAATTCGGTCCGGCACCGACGCCGGGGTCGCCGCGGCCAGGCCCTACATGTCCGGGGTTGGGTCCTCCGCCGCATGGTTCGTGTGGCCCTGCCTCCCGACGAGCATCCGCCTCCGCCTGTTAACCGGGCTGTCGAGGGGCGCCGCGATGAGCTCCCCCAGCGTGGTGCCCGTGGCGAGCGCCATGAGCACGCCCAGCGCGGTCATGACGCTCTCCCACCCGCTGCCGCTGGAGGCCTGGTAGGTCGAGCCGTCGGGCACGGTCAGGTGATAGAGGCCGATGAAGATCGACAACCCGGGCATGAGCCCGAAGCTGGCCGGGAGGGACAAGGTGATCGGCGGCCAGTCGGCACGCAGCGCGAGGACCCGGGCGGCGAAGCCCATGACGACCGCGGCCAGGCCGGTCGCGGTGATCCGCCCGACGCCGCTCTGCGTCATCGCGGCCGCGACGACGACGGTGAGCACGGTGAGCACGGTCGCCGGCAGGAGCATCTGTCGACTGCAGTGCAAGGTCACCGCGCCCCCGAGGCCGAGGACCGCCGACCCGAGGACGACCGTCGGCGGGTTGGCGCTTGCCCAGGCGAGCTGGTCCACCTGGGGGGGCTCGAGGACGATCCCCAGCGCCCGCACGAGCTGCATCGAGATCCCCAGCCCTCCGGCTACGCCGACGATGAGCCCGAAGGAGTGCATGAGCACCGCGACCAGGCGCGCCGTCCCGGTCACCGAGTACCCGCCGATGATGTCCTCCATCGCCAGCTTGATCGACCGCGCGGGGAGCAGCGCGACGATGCCTCCGGCGACGACGAAGGCGAAGTCGGACGGCGACATCGGCATCCACTCCACCCGTCCGACGAGATACGCGCCGAAGGCGACGAAGGTCGCCACCGCCCCGCCGATCGCGCCGGTGTAGAAGTCCGGCAGGTAGAAGCGGGAGACGAGCCGGAGGGTGCGCTCGACGACGACGGCGGTGAGCAGCGCGACGAGCACGCCGAGTGCTCCGGCTCCCAGCGCCATCGCAACACCGGCAGCGAGCATTCCCTCACCGAGGACGACCATCCACCGGGCCCAGGTTCGCGGGGCCCGCCGGATCTCCCGGACCCGGGCCCGAGCCTGGTCGACCTCGACCTCGCCGGAGACGATGTCGTCGACGAGCGAGTGGATCGCCGCGAGTCGGGCGAAGTCCATCTGCGGCCCGTGCACCACCCGCAGCCGGGTGACGTTGCTGCCCGACGGGGTCCGCGCCTGGATGTGCAGCGACTGCATCGTCAGGTCGACGTCAAGGTGCTGGATACCGCCGGTCAGGGCAATCGCGTTGACCGCGGCCTCGACGGTCGGGGCGGCGGCACCGCTGCGCAGCATGACCTCGGCGATCCGCAGGCAGAGGTCGATGACCTCGGTGACGGCGTGCTCCTCGGCCACGGCACGGGTGACCCGGGGGTCGCGGTAGGGGCTGCCGCGCAGCGACCCGAGCATCGGCATCGACTCGGTCGGAGCCTCGCCGCGCAGCGTAGGTCGTCGCCGCGGGGGCGCCGGTCGCCGCGGAGTGCGTTCTCCGACGGCGGGGGGCGGGGAGAGGGGGATCTGGGTCGCCGCGTCGGAGGGCGAAGGGGTCGGCCGCGCGTCGTTCTCGGTCATCCAGCGTCTCGTGTCGTCAGGAGGCTCTACAGGGTGGGGAGGGTGGTTGAGCTCGGGAGCGGGGAGTCCACGAGCGGCCACCAGGTCTGGGGGGCGCCGATCTGCCAGGCGGCCCACCCGAGGGCAAGGCCGACGACGACGAGCCCGATGATCACGGCCACCCGCACGGGCTGCGGCCCGGTCACGGTGCGCACGATGCTGCGCGTCCCGCGCCGCAGTGACGGACCACCGGGGCCCCACCAGGCGGTGAGGCAGGCCAGCGCCCCGGCGCCGGCGAGGAGAGCCGGGTGGTCGAAGCTCGTCGGTCGGGTCGCGACGCGGGCCAGCACCGCGCCGCCGACGAGCAGCGCGCTGACGCCGACGAGCGCCGGCAGGATGCTCGCCCACAGGGTCGTCCAGATCGCCCCGAGCAGGTGCAGCGGAGACTTCGCTGCCGCCACGGCGGAGTCGCTGCGGCGTCGTCCGTGGGCGTACCGCCGCATCACCGTGGAGGTCATCGATCCGTCGATCGTGCGGGCCACGACGGCGCCGAGGAGCACGACGGCGAGGGTCAGCAGCGGGGCGATGGCGAAGCCCCCGGCGAGCGCGACGACCAGCGCGGCGAGCACCCCCGATCGCAGCGGCAGCCGGATGCGTGGGTCGCTCTCGCGGTCGTCCTGGCCCATGCCGGGCCACTGCTGCGGCGGCCCGGGCCGGGGTTGCTGGGGCGGCGGCCGGTAGGCCTCCGGGTGACGGGCGGGCGGACCCTGGGCCGCGTACGCCGGCGGCGCGGGCTGGTGCCGGACGGGCGAAGGGGACCCGCTCGGCTCGGCGTGCGGGAGGACCGTCGTGCCGCGCTGCGGCAGCACGGTCGTCGCCGACGACCCCGGCATGGGCCGGGCCCTGGCGGGCAGCGCGGAGGTGACGTCCTCACCGCGGGCGTACTGCTCCAGCGCGCGCAGCACCTCGTCGGCCCCGGGACGCCGGCTCTCGTCCGGGTTCAGCGCGGCGTAGAGCAGCGGCGCGAGCCGGTGGTCGACCCCGGTGAGGTCCACGTCGCCGCGGCAGACCCGGGCCAGCACCGCCTCCATTCCGCCGCGACCGAAGGGAGGGCGTCCGCTCGCCGCGAAGACCAGCGTTGCCGCCCAGCCCCACCAGTCGGTGGCGGCGTGCACCTCAGCCCCCTCGATGATCTCCGGGGAGAGGTACCCCGGGGTGCCCATGACCATGCCGGTCATCGTCATCCGGGACGAGTCGGCGTCGTGGGCGATGCCGAAGTCGATGAGCACCGGGTCGCCGTCGACAAGCAGGACGTTGCCCGGCTTGAGGTCTCGGTGGACGATGCCGCTCTCATGGATCGCGCGAAGCGCCTCGGCGAGGCCACGGGCGAGCCGCAGGAGGGAGTCGGGGTCGAGGGGGCCGTGCTCCTTGACGTGGGCGTCGAGCGAGGGTCCTGGCACATAGCGGGTGACGATGTAGGGCTGCTCGGCGTCCAGGTCGGCGTCGAAGACGGGGGCGACGCGCTCCGAGCGGACCCTCCCGAGGGTGGCCACCTCGCGGGCGAGGCGCTCCCGGGCGTCGGCGTCGTGGGCGACGTGGGGGCGCAGCGCCTTCAGCGCGACGGCGCGACCCTTGGTGTCCAGGGCGAGGTGGACGACACCCATCCCCCCTTCGCCCAGCTGCTGGACCACCCGGTAGGGACCGATCCGGGTGAAGTCCGAGACCGCGACGTCCTCTCCCCCGTCGTCCCGGGGGTCGCCGTCCACCGGCTCGTCGGGGTGGCTCCCCAGCAGCTCGGTGGTCATGGCCCCAAGGGTAGGGGTCGCGCCCTGTGCCGGTGAGGAGCGTTGCCTGGGCGTGCCCTGTGCGTCAGCCGTGAGGCCCGGAGCCCGGCCGTGGGACCGAGCGCCACGGACCGGGTGCGGCCAGGCGAGTCACTGGCTGATGTAGGCCTCAAGCTGGTCGCGCTCGGCGGAGAGCGCGCTGATCCGCCGCTTGACCACGTCACCGATCGAGACGATGGCCTGGAGCTGCCCGTCGCGCACGACCGGGACGTGCCGGATCCGGTGCTCGGTCATCGTCGCCTCGAGGCTCCCGAGGTCGTCGCCGGGATCGCAGGTGCGCACCTCGGCGGTCATGATGTCGCTCACCGGGCGGTCGATGATGCCGGCACCGTCGGCGTGCAGGCGCCGCACGACATCGCGCTCGCTGACGATGCCGTCGACCGCCGAGCCGTCGGCGGAGACGACGACGGCGCCGATCTTGTGGTCGGCGAGCAGGGCTAGCAGCTCGGCGACGGAGCGGTCGGGTGCGATCGTCACGACCTCGCCGCCCTTGTCCCGGATGACGTCAGTGATCTTCATGGACCGACGGTAGCCGCGCCCACCCTCGAGGGGAAGGGGTCACTAGGGTGAGGTCGTGGGCGGCTCGCCCACGCGAATCCGGACGAAGGGGTGCACGTCGGTGGACAAGCAGACGACCTTCGACTTCGTGGTAGCGGCCAACCGGCTGCCCGTCGACGCGGTCGAGCGGGAGGACGGCGAGGTCGAGTGGCGGCGCTCCCCGGGCGGCCTGGTCACCGCCATGGACTCGGTGATGCGCGGACGCGACGGCGCCTGGGTGGGCTGGGCCGGGACGCCCGGCGAGGCTCCCGCCCCCTTCGAGTCCGAGGGAATGTGGCTGCACCCCGTGCCGGTCTCGGCCGAGGAGATCGAGCACTACTACGAGGGCTTCAGCAACGACACGCTGTGGCCGATCTACCACGACGTCATCGTCCCGGCGCGCTTCCGCCGCACGTGGTGGCACGCCTACCGTCGGGTGAACGAGCGGTTCGCCGAGGCGGTCTGCGAGGTCGCCGCGAAGGGGGCGACGGTCTGGGTGCACGACTACCAGCTGCAGCTCGTCCCCGAGCTGGTCCGTGAACGCCGCCCCGACGTGCGGATCGGCTGGTTCAACCACATCCCCTTCCCGCCGGTCGAGCTCTTCGCCCAGCTGCCGTGGCGCGCCCCGCTGCTGCGCGGCCTGCTCGGTGCCGACTACCTCGGCTTCCAGCGCACCGCCGACGCGCAGAACTTCGTGCGGGCCTGCCGGTCCTACCTCGGGGCGACGACGAAGGGGGACCGGGTCACCCTCCCCGCCGAGGACGGGCAACCCACGCGGACGGTGCGGGCCAGCGCCGTGCCGATCAGCATCGACGTCGCCAGCCTGACCGAGCTGGCTCGCAGCGAGTCGGTCCAGCAGCGTGCCCAGGAGATCCGAGCCTCGCTCGGCGACCCCAAGACCCTGCTCCTGGGCGTGGACCGGCTCGACTACACCAAGGGGATCCGGCACCGGCTCAAGGCCTACGAGGAGCTGTTCGAGGACGGCGCCCTGTCCTGCCCGGACGTCACCCTCGTGCAGGTCGCGACCCCGAGCCGTGAGCGGGTCGACGCCTACAAGCGGCTGCGCACCCAGATCGAGACCACCGTGGGCCGGATCAACGGCACCTACTCCACCGTCGGGGCGACCGCCGTCCACTACCTCCACCAGAGCTACGACCGCGCGGAGATGGCCGCTCTGTACCTGGCCGCCGACGTCATGCTCGTCACCCCCCTTCGCGACGGGATGAACCTCGTTGCCAAGGAGTACGTGGCCTGCCGGCACGACCTCGGCGGCGCCCTCGTCCTCAGCGAGTTCACCGGCGCCTACCACGAGCTGAGCCAGGCCTTCATCTGCAACCCGCACGACATCGAGGGGCTCAAGCAGACCATCATGCGCGCGATCACCGGCGACGAGAGGACCAAGCGCCGGATGATGTCGGCCCTGCGCAAGCGGGTGACGCACAACGACGTCACCCGGTGGGCCAACCACTTCCTCGCCAACCTCGAGGCCTCGCCGGAGAAGCCGGCGTGAGCGACCCCGCCGCGCTCGGCGAGGACCTCGTCCGCGTGTGCGCCGTCGGCTCGCTCGTCGTGGCGAGCGACTTCGACGGGGTCCTCGCCCCCTTCGTCGACGACCCGCTCGACGCCCGGCCCCAGCCCGGCACGCTGGAGGACCTGCGCGCCCTGGACGCCCTGCCCTCGACCACCGCCGTGCTCGTCTCCGGCCGTGACCTGAGCACCCTGACGGCCCTGACTGACGGCCCCGAGGACGGGTTGGTCCGCATCGGCAGCCACGGCGCGGAGTCCAGCCGGGTCGCCCAGACGCGCCTCACCGACGAGACGTCCGCGCTGCTCGCGCGCGTCCGGTCCGAGGTCACCGCCGCGTTGCGCGACCGGGGTGTATCGGCCCGCGTCGAGGACAAGCCCGCCGCGGTGGTGCTGCACTCCCGTGGGGTGAGCCCGGCAGATGCCGAGGTCGTCGCCGGCATCGCCGAGGAGGTAGAGCAGATCGACGGCGTGCGCCTCCTGCGGGGCAAGGACGTGCACGAGCTCGCGGTCGTCACCGCCGACAAGGGCAGCGCGCTACGCGCCCTCACCGACGAGCTCGGCGCCGACGCCTTCGTCTACCTCGGCGACGACGTCACCGACGAGCACGTCTTCGAGGTCGCCGGCCCCGCCGACGTGACGATCAAGGTCGGGCCGGGGAGCACCGCAGCCCGCCACCGGGTCGAGCGGGTCGAGGACGTTCCGGCCGTCATCGCCAAGGTGAGGCGACTGCGCGAGGCGCGCTGACCCCCCTTCGCCCCGCTGCTGCGCCGGCCGCCCCGCTGCCAGCCGCGAGCTTCGACACCCTCTCGCGCATCTCGTCGCCATCGGTCTAGGATCACCTCACCGTTACATCCCTTTACAACGGATCGTCCGGCACGTTCCTGCCGGTGAAGGAAAGGCAAAGGCGCCATGGCAACAGTCAAGTTCGACAACGCGACGCGGGTCTACCCGGGCAACGACAGCCCGAGCGTGGACCAGCTCAACATCGACATCGAGGACGGCGAGTTCCTCGTCCTGGTCGGTCCCTCGGGGTGTGGCAAGTCCACCTCGCTGCGCATGCTCGCAGGCCTCGAAGAGGTCAATGACGGCAAGATCTGGATCGGTGACCGGGACGTCACCGACCTTTCCCCCAAGGACCGTGACGTCGCCATGGTCTTCCAGAACTACGCCCTCTACCCGCACATGTCGGTCGCGGAGAACATGGGCTTCGCGCTGAAGATCGCCGGCGAGGACAAGGCCCAGATCCGCGAGCGGGTCGAGGAGGCCGCGAAGATCCTCGACCTCACCCAGTTCCTCGACCGCAAGCCGAAGGCGCTCTCCGGTGGTCAGCGTCAGCGTGTCGCCATGGGCCGCGCGATCGTCCGCTCGCCGCAGGTCTTCCTCATGGACGAGCCGCTGTCGAACCTCGACGCCAAGCTCCGCGTCCAGACCCGGACCCAGATCGCCTCGCTGCAGCGGCGCCTCGGGGTCACCACCGTCTACGTCACCCACGACCAGGTCGAGGCCATGACGATGGGCGACCGGGTGGCGCTGCTCAAGGACGGCATCCTTCAGCAGTGCGACAGCCCGCGCCGGATGTACGACCACCCGGACAACGTCTTCGTCGCCGGCTTCATCGGGTCCCCGGCGATGAACCTCGTCTCGACCCCGGTCGTCGACGGCGGTGTCGACTTCGGCACGACCACCCTGCAGGTCGAGCGCGACGCGCTCGCCGAGGCCGGGAGCCGGGTCATCGTCGGCATCCGTCCCGAGGACGTCGAGCTGACCTCCGAGGGTGACGGCATGGCGATCGTCGTCGACGTCGTCGAGGAGCTGGGCGCCGACGCCTACATCTACGGCTCGGCCGAGGACGCGGCCCAGGTCGACAGCGGCGAGGACGACGATGGCGTCAAGCCCTTCATCGCCCGCGTCGACGGCCGCCGGCCCCCGCGCAAGGGCGAGACGATCTACATCAAGCCCCAGGAAGGCCACCTGCACGTCTTCAACGCCGAGTCCGGCCACCGCATCGGCCACTGACGGAGGCGGGCATGCCGCTGGAGATCTCGGCGGCCCGGCCGGACCCCGCGCTGCTCGACCTGCCGTGGAGCATCCCGCTCGAAGAATGGCCGCAAGACCTCCTTGCGGCCCTCCCTCGCGGGATCTCCCGGCACGTCGTGCGGTTCGCCCGGCTGTCCGGCAGCGTCATCGCGATCAAGGAGATCAAGGCCGACATCGCGCGGCGTGAGTTCCAGATGCTGCGTCAGCTCGGGCGGCTCGACCAGCCCTGCGTCGAGCCGCTGGGTGTGGTCACCGGACGGACCGATGCCGCCGGCGAGCCGCTCGATGCCTGCCTCATCACCCGGCACCTGCAGTTCTCGCTGCCCTACCGGGTGGTGTTCAGCCAGCACCTGCGCGAGGACACCGCGGTCCGGCTCCTCGACGCCCTGGCCGTGCTCCTCGTCCGGCTGCACCTCGTGGGCTACTGGTGGGGCGACGTCTCGTTGTCCAACACCCTCTTCCGCCGCGACGCGGGAGCCTTCGCCGCCTACCTCGTCGACGCCGAGACCGGTGAGCTGCACGAGCAGCTCACCGATGGTCAGCGCGCCCACGACATCGACATCGCCCAGGTCAACATCGCCGGGGAGTTCATGGATCTCGAGGCCAGCGGGGTCCTGCCCGAGGGCCTGGACCCCGTGGTCATGGCGCAGGACATCGTCACCCGCTACGAGACGCTGTGGCACGAGCTCACCGAGGACGAGTGGTTCGACAGCGGCGAGACCTGGCGGGTCGATCAGCGCATCCGTCGGCTCAACGCCCAGGGCTTCGACGTCGACGAGCTGGCCATCGCCACCGACCTCGACGGCACGCGCATCCGCATCCAGCCCAAGGTCGTCGACGCCGGCCACCACAGCCGACGTCTACTGCGACTCACCGGCCTGGACGTCGAGGAGAACCAGGCCCGCCGGCTGCTCAACGACCTCGACAGCTACACCGCCGCGACCGAGCGCCAGGGCGAGGACGAGGAGATCGTCGCCCACGACTGGCTGAACCGGATCTACGAGCCGACGGTCCGCGCCGTCCCCGCCGAGCTGCGTGGCCGGCTCGAGTCGGCGGAGATCTTCCACGAGGTGCTCGAGCACCGGTGGTTCATGGCCGAGCGGCTGGGCCACGACATCGACATCCGCGAGGCGCTCGACGACTACCTGCGGCACGTCCTGCCGGGCAAGCCGGAGGAACGCTCGGTCATCGACGAGGAGCGGTCCTCCTGATCCGACCCCTCCTTCGCAGATCCCCGGGGAACCTCAGACCAACGGCTCCCCACCCCCTTCGCAGATCCCCGGGGAACCTCAGACCAACCGCTTCCCACCCCTTCGCAGATCCCCCACCGGCGCGCCGCCGGTCAGGCGTGCTCCCTGCGGCGGGCCACCTCGTAGAGGGCCACACCCGCGGCGATGCCGGCGTTGAGCGACTCGGTGCCGCTCGCCATCGGGATCGAGACCACCTGGTCGCAGGTCTCCCGGACCAGCCGGGAGAGGCCCTTGCCCTCGCTGCCAACGACGACGACGAGCGGCTCGGTCGCCAGCTCGAGGCCGGGCAGCTCGACATCGCCGTCCATGTCGAGCCCGACAACGAAGAGGCCCTGCTTGCGGTAGTCCTCGAGGGCCCTCGTGAGGTTCCCCGCCTGGGCGACCCGGACCCGCGCCGCGGCACCGGCGGAGGTCTTCCACGCGGACGCGGTCATGCCGACCGACCGCCGGCTCGGCACGACGACACCGCTGCCGCCAAACGCCGCGACGGATCGGATGATCGCCCCGAGGTTGCGCGGGTCGGTGATTCCGTCCAGCGCGACGACGAGGGCCGGTCCGTCCTGACCCGTGTCGACGAGGTCGTTGGGGTGGGCGTAGTCGTAGGGCGGCACCTGGATCGCCAGGCCCTGGTGGGCCGCACCGTCGGTGATCCGGTCGAGCTCGGTGCGGGGGGTCTCGAGCACCGCCAGTCCCCGGTTCGCCGCGATCGTCAGTGCCTCACGCACGCGGTCGTCGCTCTCGATCCGACCGGCCACGTACATCGTCGAGACGGGGATGCCGGCTCGCAGCGCCTCGACCACGGGGTTGCGCCCGGCCACAACCTCGGTCCCACCGGTCTTGCGACGAGGCGCCGGCCGGCCGGAGGCCTTGCGCCCGGCGGGACGCTTCTGCTTGTACGCCTTGTGGTTGGGGCGGTCGGACGCCTTGGGCGTCGGGCCCTTGCCCTCGAGCCCCTTACGGCGCTGGCCGCCTGACCCGACGACCATGCCCTTCTTCGTGCCGCTGCGGCGCACCGCGCCCTGACGCCTGCTGCTGCCCGCCATCAGCTGTCCTTCCCGGTAAGTGTCCACCGGGCACCGCCGGCGGTGTCGGCGACGCTGATCCCGGCCTCGGTCAACGCGTCGCGGATCCTGTCGGCGGTCTCGAAGTCGCGTGCCGCACGGGCCTGCTCGCGGGTCTCGATCTGCAGGCGGACGAGGGCGTCGAGCGCTGCATGCAGCTGGGCGTCATCGCCCGATGGTCCACCGGTCCACGCGGACGCCAGCGGGTTGATCCCGAGGACGTCGGTCATCGCGACGACCCGGTGGGCGATGTCCGCCGCCTCCTCGTCGTCCCCCTCGTCGAGGGCGATGTTGCCCGCGCGCACGAGATCGTGCACGGCGGCCAGGGCGCTGGCCACGCTGAGGTCGTCGTTCATCGCCTCGGCGAAGTCGTGGGGGATCTCGACCTCGACGTCACCATCGAGGACGCTCACCCCCGGCAGCGCCCGGCGCAGGAAGCCCTCGATCCGCTCCACCGCGGACTCCGCCTCGTCCAGCGACCCCGGGTGATACTCGATCGTCGAGCGGTAGTGGGCGGCGGTGAGGAAGTAGCGGATCGTCAGGGGCGAGTGCTCCTGGGTCAGCACCGAGACCTCGAGCGCGTTGCCCAGGCTCTTGCCCATCTTCTCGCCCTGGACCGTCACCCAGCCGTTGTGCATCCACAGCCGGGCGAAGTCGAGCCCGGCGGCGCGGGACTGGGCCTGCTCGTTCTCGTGGTGAGGGAAGCGCAGGTCGATCCCCCCGCCGTGGATGTCGAAGGTGTCGCCGAGGTACTTGCGGGCCATCGCGGAGCACTCGAGATGCCATCCCGGGCGACCGCGACCGAAGGGGGTGGGCCAGCTCGCGGTGGCCGGCTCCTCTCCCTTCGCCCCCTTCCACAGCGCGAAGTCGCGCGGGTCGCGCTTGCCCCTCGGGTCGGCGTCGTCGGCGGCGACCATGTCGTCGAGGTCCTGGTTGGACAGCTCGCCGTAGCGCGACCAGCTGCGCACGTCGAAGTAGACGTCGCCGCTGCCGTCCTGCGCCGGGTAGGCATGCCCGGCGTCGACGAGCAGCTCGATCAGCTCGACCATCTCCGGGATGTGTCCCGTCGCCCGGGGCTCGTAGGTGGCCGGGAGGACGCCCAAGGTGTCCAGGGCCTGCGAGGTCAGCCGCTCGTTGCGGTAGCTCAGGGCCCACCACGGCTCGCCGGTGTCGGCCGCCCGGCGCAGGATCTTGTCGTCGATGTCGGTGACGTTGCGGACCAGGGTGACCTCGAGGCCGTGCCCGCGGACCAGCCAGCGGCGCAGCACGTCGAAGGCAACGGCGAAGCGCAGGTGCCCGATGTGCGGTGCGCCCTGGGTGGTCAGGCCGCAGATGTACATGCCGACCCGTCCGGGGGTCAGCGGCTCGAAATCCCTGAGCTCACGGGTGGCGGTGTCGTAGAGGCGCAGCGTCACCCGGTCAAGCCTACGTGGCATCTCGCCTCACCCCCTTCGCCCAGTCGAAGAAGGATCGTCACCTCGAGGTGACGATCCTTCTTCGAACCAGCCCGGGAGCGGCGAGCTCACTCCCCCCGGTCGATCCACTCCTGCAGGTGCGGGCGCTCGTCACCGATGGTCGTGCGCTCGCCATGGCCGGTGAGCACGACCGTCTCATCGGGCAGAGCGAAGAGCTTGTCCTTGATCGACTCGATGATCGTGTCGAAGTCGGAGAACGAGCGCCCGGTCGCCCCCGGCCCGCCCTGGAAGAGGGTGTCGCCGGAGAAGAGCACCCCGAGCGCCGGCGCATGCAGGCAGCACGCGCCCGGTGCGTGCCCAGGGGTGTGGAGCACGTGCAGCTCGACGTCACCGACGGTGATCACCTGTCCCTCAGTGAGGTCCTCGTCGGGGACCCGGTCGGGATAGGTCATCTCCCACAGCTCCCGCTCGTGCGGGTGCACGACGATCGGGGCGCCGAGCGCGTCGGCGAGCTCGGCGGCGGCGTTGACGTGGTCGTTGTGCGCGTGGGTGCAGACAATCGCCTCGAGAGTACGCTCCCCCACCGCTTCCCGGATCGGCTCGACCTCGTGCCCGGCGTCGAGCACGACGCAGACCTCGTCGTCACCGACGAGCCACACGTTGTTGTCGACCTCCCACGAGCCACCGTCGAGCTCGAAGGTCCCCGAGGTCATGACGCGCTCGACCCGGACCCCGCCCGGGCTGGTCGGCAGCTGCTCGTCGGCCATCAGAGGATCACCACCGAGCGCAGCACGTCACCGGAGTGCATCTTGTCGAAGGCGGACTCGACGTCACCGAGACCGATCCGCTCGGTGATGAAGGCGTCGAGGTCGAAGCGGCCCTGCTGATAGAGGTCGACGAGCATCGGGAAGTCCCGGCTTGGCAGGCAGTCGCCGTACCAGCTGGACTTCAGCGCGCCGCCGCGCCCGAAGATGTCGATCATTGGCAGGGTCACCGTCTTCTCCGGCGTCGGCACCCCGACGAGCACGAGGGTCCCGGCGAGGTCGCGGGCGTAGAAGGCTTGCTCGTAGGACTCGGGCAGCCCGACCGCATCGATCACCACGTCGGCGCCGAAGCCTCCGGTCAGCTCCCGGATCCGCTCGACGACGTCCTCCTCCCCACCGTTGATCGTGTGGGTCGCGCCGAAGCCCTTCGCGGTCTCGAGCTTGCGCGGGTCGAGGTCGACCGCGATGATCGTCGTCGCCCCCGCGAGGTGCGCGCCCGCGATCGCCGCGTCGCCGACACCGCCGCACCCGATCACCGCGACCGAGTCACCCCGGGTGACCCCGCCGGTGTTGACCGCGGCACCGTAGCCGGCCATCACCCCGCACCCGAGCAGCCCGACCGCCGCCGCGTCCGCGGACTCGTCGACCTTGGTGCACTGCCCCGCCGCGACGAGCGTCTTCTCGGCGAAGGCGCCGATGCCCAGCGCCGGGGTCAGCTCCTCGCCGCTGTCGGCGATCCGCATCTTCTGCTCGGCGTTGTGGGTGTCGAAGCAGTACTGCGGCTCCCCCTTCGCGCAAGCGCGGCACTCCCCGCACACGGCTCGCCAGTTGAGGACGACGAAGTCGCCCGGGGCGACCTCGCTCACCCCTTCGCCGACGGACTCGACCCGGCCGGCCGCCTCATGGCCGAGGAGGAAGGGGAAGTCGTCGGTGATCCCCCCTTCGCGGTAGTGCAGGTCGGTGTGGCACACCCCGCAGCTCTGCACCGCGACGATGGCCTCCCCCGGGCCGGGATCGGGCACGACGATGTCGACGATCTCGACGTCGGCCCCCTCCGACCTCGCGATGACTCCTTGGACTGTCTGCGGCATGCCTGGCTCCTTCACCTGATCGCGTGCGTGCCCCCATCCTTGCGCGAAGGGGGCGCTGGTCGGCAAGTGCGGGGTGGGCTCGTTAGCATCCGCTTATGACGCGTGTCCTTGTCGTGGAGCACCAGGAGAGCTGCCCGCCGGCAGCGGTCGGGCGCTGGCTCGAGGGCGAAGGGGTAGAGCTGGCGATCGTGCGGCCGTACCTCGGCGACGTGGTCCCGGAGGACCTCGGGGAGTGCGACGGCCTCGTCGTGCTCGGCGGGTCGATGGGTGCGGACGAGGACGAGCGGGCGCGGTGGCTGCCTGCGGTGCGCGCGCTCATCACCCGTGCGGCCCGAGAGCGGCATCCGGTGCTGGGCATCTGCCTCGGGCATCAGCTGGCGGCACTCGCGCTGGGCGGTCGCACCGGGCGCAACCCCGTGGGTCAGACGGTCGGCGCCCGCACGGTGACGCGTTGCGAGGAGGCGGCGACGGACCCGGTCGCCGCTGCGCTGCCGCACTCCGCCTGGGTGCCGCAGTGGAACGACGACGCCGTCCTCGCGCTCCCCGACGGCAGCACGGCGCTCGCGGTCAACGACCGCGGTGACCTGCTCATGGCCCGCTTCGCCCCGACGGTCTGGGGGATCCAGGGCCACCCCGAGGCGGGGCGGGAGCAGGTGGAGCGCTGGGCGGCGACCGATGCGGGCGAAGGGGGACTGACCGGCTGCGCCGTCGAGGAGCTGCCCTCGGTCCTGGGCGAGGTCGAGCGCCGCGAGCCGGAGGTCGAGTCCGCGTGGCGGCCGGTCGTCGCGGCGTGGGCCGGGCTGCTGGGGGCCGGCTAGAAGTCCCGCGCGGTCTCCGGCGCCTGCGCGCCGATCCGGCCGAGATGGATCCGCCGGGCGAGGCGGATGGCGGGGCGCAGGCAGAAGAGCACCGATCCGATGACGAAGAGCCAGACGGCCAGGGTGGTCGTCTCGGACCAGAAGAAGAGGATGCTGCCGACGAGGAAGAGCAGACCCGCGCAGAAGTCGTTGATGATCGAGAGGGTCTCGTAGCCGCGGCGGATCTGCAGCTCCTCGCGCCCTATCCGGATGGTCAGCTCGCGCGGTGCTTCGCCCATGGCGCTCAGTCTGCGGCCCGGGCCGGGTCGGTCGCAACGACGAGGGCGGTCGCGATCGCCGCGCACCCCTCACCGCGCCCGGTGAGGCCGAGACCGTCGGTGGTGGTGCCGGCGAGCGATACCGGGGCGCCGCAGGCCTGGCTCATCGCCGCCTGGGCCTCGTCGCGGCGAGTCCCGATCTTCGGCCGGTTCCCGACGACCTGGACCGCGACGTTGCCGATCTCGAAGCCTGCGGCTCGGACGAGCCGGGCAGCCTCGGCGAGCAGGGTCACCCCGCTCGCACCGGAGAGCTCGGGGCGGGCGGTGCCGAAGTGGGCGCCGAGGTCCCCGATGTTGGCCGCCGAGAAGAGCGCGTCGCACGCGGCGTGGCAGGCCACGTCGGCGTCGGAGTGCCCCTCGAGCCCCACCTGGTCCGGCCAGGCGATCCCCCCGACCCACAGCGCGCGGCCGCTGTCCTCCGCGGCGAAGGCGTGGACGTCGACCCCGATCCCGACCTGTGGCAGCTGCGTCATGCCGTCAGTCTCCCGGATGGGTCATGGGAGGGCGCACGCACCGACGATCGACGACGCGACCCGGACCTCGGCGCTGACGCTGAAGTCGCTGCCGTACTCGTCGAACCACGAGACCTTGTGGTAGTCCGCGTCGTCCGCGATGACGACCTTGTCGGCCGTGAACCCGTGCTGCCTCATCACCGCCTCCGCGACCTGCTCGACCTGCGGCCACCGAGAGTGGTCGAAGTCGTCGGTGCTCGCCCCGCCGAGATAACTGCGTGACACGCCGCCCAGCCCGTCGAAGGGTGCCTGGCAGCCTGCCTCGGTCTCCGGGGCCGGGTCCTGGTCGAACGACACCCCCGGCACCTGCGAGCTCAGCTGGGTCTGGAGGTCGTTCATGGCTGCGAGGTATCGCTCGTGGAGCTCCGCGGCGCGCGGTCGCGACTCCAGCTCCTGCTTCGGCTCCATGGCTCCGTCCTTCCCGTCCGTCGTCTGCCCGCACGCGGCAATCAGGCACAGCATCATCACCAGCGCCGCCCGCCTCACCTCTGGACCATCCTCGTACCTCCGATGACGACCTGGGACATGTTGTGCTGGGACGTCGACCGCTCCTCCAGGTAGGAGCTGTGGCCAATCGTGCGGTGACCGTAGTCCGAGTCCTGCGTGCTCAGGTGGGTATAGCCGTGTGGATCGCGTGAGGGGTCCCGCCCGAAGTACTCGAGGTCGGCCACGACGTCCCTGTCGTTCTCCAGGACGTAGATATGCTGCTGGTCGAGCCGATGGTCCGGTGTCGAGCCGAGGAACCAGTCACGCCAGCCGCTGTCCGGACCGGGCGAGCCGAAGAGGACGGCGTCGTCGACGGACTCTGTGCGTTGCAAGCCGGAACTCGTCGTCGTCGAGCCGTAGGAGTGCCCGAGGTTCGTCAGGTGGGGGTCGTCACCTGGACGTGCGGCCACGATTCCGTCGTCGAAGGCCGCGAGCTGCACGCCTCCCTCGCGTGCCATGGCGTTGCTCGTGACCGAGCGGTCTTCACCGAAGACCACGCTGCCGTCGAGCTGGGGCGCCTGATAACCGATCCAGGTGACGGTGGCGATGCTCTCGTCCCCACGTCCTGCGGCTCGAAGGTCCTCCATCGCCTTGGTTCGAAGGGAGGCCATGGCGCCGTCATATCCTTCGAGGCTGCCCTGGACCGTCGAGGTGAGCCCGGGTGTGAAGACGGCGACATGGTCGGCCGTCTGCATGTTCCCGACCGAGATGGCTGCCTCCATCCGGTCCCGGGATGCGTCGAGCTCGACGAGCTGACGGTCTGGCAGCGCCGCGGTGCGCTCGACGGCGTCGAGCGAGGCGATCTTGTCATCGAGCTCGCTGCGGATGAGCGGGTCACCGCTGAGCCAGGTCTCAGCGCCGTCCCAGCGCTCTTGCAGCCACCGGTACTGGTCGCCGACCCCCACCCAGTTCGCGACGGCGTCGTCGCCCCCCTGGGTCAGGGCTGCCCGCTGCGCCTCGAGATCGGCGCGCAGCACCGGCAGGTAGGCCCGGTTCGCCTGGTCGCGGACGTCGAAGGGGATCCCGTCCCGGTTGCCCAACCACTCCGGGTGGGCGGCCAGGACCGATGCGCGCTCTGCTGGCATGAGGCCCGCCCACCAGGTCGCGTTGTCGACCGGAGCGGATCCGGACGCGGGAGGGGTCAGCTGGTCGAGCGGCCGGGGCGACGCCGCACCGCCGGAGGTGGCACCCGAGCGCTGCGATGCCGGACCACCGAACCCGCCACCGACGAATGCCCCTGCCGTGCTGCCCGTACTGGCCTTCTCCTGCGCCTCGGCCTGCCCGCGCAGGTCTCTGGCAGCGATCCGGATGGCGTCGACGGCGATCTCGATGTCCCGCCTCGCGGCCCGAGAGCGCGCGGCGAAGTCAGCGGCGTCCGGCCCCTGCCAGGCGTCACGCAACCGCGCGCCAGCCCGAGCGACGTCGTTGCCGGCCGTCGTTCCCCGCTGCGCGAGACGGTCCAGGGTGACGGCCGAGCGCCGAAGCGCCTCGGTATCGGCACCGTGCGTAAGCGTCATCGCACCTCTCTCCCCTGGCGCACGGTACGACCGATGACCGCCATGCGCCATGGGGACGACTCCCCTTCGCCCGGACGCAGCACGAGGGCGCTCCGCCGGGCGCCTCGCTCAGTCCGCTCGGGCCGCGCTGAGAGCTCGCGCCCGATGCAGGTCCTCGGGGGTGGTGATCTTGGCGGCCAAGGGGTGGCCCTCGACGACCACGACCTCGTGGCCCAGCGCCTCGACGAGCGCGGCATCGTCGGTGGCCTGGATCCCCGCGGCGTGCGCCGCCCGAAGCACGGGCGCCGAGAAGCCCTGCGGCGTCTGCACCGCGCGCAGGTCGGCGCGGGCCGGCGTCCCGGTGACGACCCCCCGCGCGTCGACGATCTTGATGGTGTCGACGACCGCCAGTCCGGGCACGGCGCCCGCCGCACCGCCGCGCACGGCGGCGACCACCCGGCCGAAGAGCTCCGGCGGGGCGAGGCAGCGGGCCGCGTCGTGCACGAGGATCACGTCGAGATCGCCGGATAGCGCCGCCAGGCCGGCGGCGACCGAGTCGGTGCGCTCCGCGCCACCGGTGACGACCGCCGTGCGGTGGGCGCACGGGCAGGAGGCCGCGAGGTCCACGCACTCCTGGGCCCGGGCCTCCCACCCCGCAGGAGCGACGACGACGATCTCGTCGACCACGCCCGACGCGAGCACCCCGTCCAGGGCTGTCTCGAGGAGCGTGACGCCGTCGATCTCGACAAACGCCTTGGGGACGTCGGCGCCCAGCCGGGTGCCTGAGCCGGCCGCCACGACGACGACGCCCACGCCGGATTCGGCGTGGGCGTCGTCGGTGCGAGCGTCGGTCAAGAAGCGAGGACCTCGTCGAGGATGACCTCGGCCTTGTCCTCGTCGGTCTTCTCCGCCAGCGCGAGCTCGGAGACGAGGATCTGCCGGGCCTTGGCGAGCATCCGCTTCTCACCGGCGGACAGGCCGCGGTCCTTTTCGCGGCGCCACAGGTCACGGACCACCTCGGCGACCTTGATGACGTCGCCGGAGGCAAGCTTCTCGAGGTTGGCCTTGTAGCGGCGGGACCAGTTCGTCGGCTCCTCGACGTGCGCCATACGGAGCACCTCGAAGACCCGGTCGAGGCCCTCCTTGTCGACGACATCGCGGACGCCGACGAGATCGCAGTTCTCCGCCGGGACCTCGATGGTCAGGTCGCCCTGGGCGACCTTCAACCTCAGGTACTGCTTCTCCTCGCCCTTGATGGTGCGCGTCTTGACTTCTTCGATGAGGGCCGCCCCGTGGTGCGGGTACACGACCGTCTCGCCGACCTGAAAGCTCATATGAAGGAAACCCCTTTCGCGGCCATCAGAATACCACGGCGTGTCGCTTGACTCCCGGGCCGCGAAGGCGCGCTGCCCCCTTCGCGCCCAGCCTGACCGAGCCGGGCGAAGGGGGTGACGTCCTTTTGTTGTCACCGGGTCGTCGCGGGCCGGACGACATAAGTGCGTCCGCTGCGTCGGTGATCTCGCCGTCGAGGCCGGGGCGGCAGGGCTCGGGGCGGGACCTGTGTCGTCGTACCCGCGAGTCACCTCGGGCAGGGGCGGCGAGGGCTGACGGTGTCACGTCCCGGTGGTGTCACGTCCCGGTGAGGCACGGGCGATCACCGAGGTCGGGCGACCACCTCATCCGCCACGCCTCGCGCCGGTAGGCTGTCCCGCGTGAAGCCGTCATCACTCCGCGCCCGCAAGGTCACCGCCGCGCTCGCCGCTGCCGTCTCCGTCGGCGCCGCCTCCGCCTGCAGCGCGACCTCACCCGTCGAGACCATGAACACCATGGAGCCCTCCGACGGGGTGCCCGTCGACCTCGGCCCGGTCCAGGTCCGCAACCTCGCGCTGGTCAGCGCGGGCGCCGGCAAGGCAGCCACGGTGACCGGGGTGGTGGAGAACTCCTCGAGCGAGGACGCCACCGTCACCATGGCCGCGGCCGGTGGCAAGGAGGTCGAGGCGAGCATCCCCGCCCGCTCGCTCGTGGTGCTGTCCGAGGACGGCGACCCCATCACCCTCGACGCTCTGGAGCAGGGCCCGGGCGATGTCCTCCCGATGTCGGTCGCCGTGGACGGGTCGGACAGCACCCCGGCCAACGTCCCGGTCCTCGACCCGACCGGCTACTACGAGGAGTACGCGCCCGAGGGCTGGACTCCGACGCCCACCGAGTCCGAGTCGCACGACGAGGAGCACTGACGGGCGCTCCTGAGCGTCCGCGGGCACTCACGACCGGCACCCGCCGGCGCCCGGCAGCGGACGTCAGTCCTCGAACTTGTAGCCCAGCCCTCGCACCGTGACGATGTGGCGGGGGGCGGCCGGGTCCGGCTCGATCTTGGCCCGGAGTCGCTTGATGTGCACGTCGAGGGTCTTGGTGTCCCCGACGTAGTCGCTCCCCCACACCCTGTCGATCAGCTGCACGCGGGTCAGGACCCGGCCGCAGTTGCGCAGGAGCATCTCGAGCAGCTCGAACTCCTTGAGCGGGAGCGAGGTCTGCTCGCCGTTGATCGAGACGACGTGGCGCTCGACGTCCATCCGGACCGGCCCGCCCTCGATGCTTGAGGGGAGCAGCTCCTCGGGCTCGCTGTTGCGTCGCAGCACCGCCTTGATCCTGGCGAGCAGCTCGCGGGAGCTGTAGGGCTTCGTCACGTAGTCGTCGGCCCCGATCTCGAGACCCACGACCTTGTCGATCTCGCCGTCCTTGGCGGTCAGCATGATCACCGGCACGTTCGAGCGCTGCCGCAGCGCCCGGCACACGTCGACCCCCGACAGCCCGGGGAGCATGAGGTCGAGCAGGACGAGGTCGGCACCCTCGCTGTCGAAGGCGGTGAGGGCGTCGGGGCCGTTGTCGGCCACCTCGACGTCGTAGCCCTCCTTGCTCAGGAGGTAGGACAGCGGGTCGGAGAACGAGATCTCGTCCTCCACCACCAGGATGCGGGTCATCGGGCGTGCTCCCTCTCGTGCTCTCCGGACTGGTCCTGCTCACGGTGGGCCGCGATCGTCTCAGGTGCGGCGGGCAGCCGGACGGTGAAGGTCGATCCCTCGCCCGGCTCGCTCCACACGGAGATGTCCCCTCCGTGATTGGCGCAGACGTGCTTGACGATCGCCAGGCCCAGGCCCGTCCCCCCGGTGGCGCGCGAGCGGGCCGCGTCGATGCGGTAGAAGCGCTCGAAGATGCGCTCCTGCTCGTGCTCGGGAATGCCCGGACCCTGGTCGGTGACGGTGATCTCGACCATCTCCCCGACGAGCCGCGCGCCGACACCGACGCGGGTCCCCTCGTCGGAGTAGGCGATGGCGTTGCCCACGAGGTTCCTGATCGCGGTGACGAGCAGCGCGTGGTCGCCGAGCACGTACAGCTCGTCGGCGCACTTGTCGGCCAGGCTGATCCGCCTCGCGTTGGCAGTGACGCGAAGGTGGTCGAGCGCCTCGTCGACCACCCTCTCGATATCGACCCGCTGGGCAGTACTGAGTACCTCCGCCCCCTGCAGTCGGGAGAGGTCGACGATCTCCTTGACCAGGCTCGACAGCCGCTGGGACTCGACCTGCATCCGGGTCGCGAACCGGGTCACGGCCTCGGGGTCGTCACGGGCGTCGAGAACGGCCTCGGCGAGGAGGCCGAGACCCCCCACCGGGGTCTTCAGCTCGTGCGAGACATTGGCCACGAAGTCGCGTCGGACCGCCTCGACCCGGCGGGCCTGAGTCATGTCCTCGACGAGCAGGAGCACGTGTCGGTCACCGAGCGGGGCGACCCGGGCATGGACGAAGGTGCCCGGCGCCCCCTGCGAGTCACCCGGGCGGTGCAGCTCGAGCTCGACCTCTCGGATCACGCCGTCGGCGCGTGCCGCCTCGGTCAGCTCGGCGAGGGCGGGGTGGGCGAGCCGACGGTTGCGGACCAGCCCGTGGGCGACCGCGGCCGGCGAGTTGTTGACCACCCGGTCCTCGCCGTCGACGACGATCCCGCTCGAGCGCAGGACCGCCAGGACATCCCCGACGCCCGCCGGCAGCGAGGGCGCCGTCGGCGCGGGCTCGGAGCGTTCCCGATCGCTGGAGGTCAGTGCCCACCAGGCGAGCGCGGCGATGACAAGCCCGGCGACTCCACCGAGAATTGCCGCGATCGTCGGGTCCACGTCACCGAGAGTACGCGTTGGCTGGTCATACTCTGAGGCGCTGCCGCGGTCAGCGGCAGCGGCCCGGCCTGATGTTCATCTGCGCGCCGACACCCGTTCATATCGGTGCGCCAGCATGCACGACGTCGATCGCGACGCAGTCGACCCGACCCCTCCCGCCTCCCGACCAAGGAGCACACCGACCGATGCGCGAAGTCTTCCACGACGAGCTCCAGCAGATCACCGACGACCTCGTCGGCATGAGCAGCAGCGTCCGGGTCGCGATCCAGCGCGGCACCGAAGCGTTGCTGCGCGGCGACGTCAAGCTCGCCGAGCAGGTCATCGACGAGGACCGCGGCATCGATGACCTGCGCACCATCCTCGACGCCCACGCGGTCGACCTGCTGGCCCGGCAGTCCCCGGTCGCGACCGACCTGCGCACCATCGTCACCTCCATGCGCATGTCGGCCGACCTCGAGCGGATGGGGGACCTCGCGCGTCACGTCGCCAAGCTGACCCGCCTTCGCTTCCCCGACATCGCGGTGCCCGAGCCGATCCAACCGATCGTGCGGGAGATGAACCAGATCTGCCTGCGGATCGTCGACCAGGTCGGTACCTGCCTGCGCACGCAGGACCTCGATGTCGTCGAGGACCTCGAGCGGATCGACGACGAGCTCGACGAGCTGCACCGCCGGCTCTACGAGCAGCTCGTCGACGGTCACTGGGAGCACGGGACCGAGTCGGCCGTCGACATGGCCCTGCTGGGCCGCTACTACGAGCGGTTCGGCGACCACGGCGTCTCGGTCGCTCGCCGGGTGCGCTACCTCGTCACCGGCGAGGAGTTCCAGGACCGCGACGACTGACTCCTCGCCCGTCGTCCCCCTTCGCGTTATCGAAGGGAGTCAGCGGCCCTGGCTGGCCACCTTGGCCGCCTCGGCCTCGGCGACGGCGGGGTCGAGGTACTCCGCCGGTCGGGTCGGCAGGTAGTCCTCCCCGAGGTCGTAGACGAGGGGCATGCCCGTCGGGATGTTGAGGTCGGCGATGTCGTCGTCGCTGATCTGGTCGAGGTGCTTGACCAGGGCCCGCAGGCTGTTGCCGTGGGCGGTGACGAGCACGGTGCGCCCGGCGTCGAGGTCCTCGCGGATCGGACCCTCCCAGTACGGCATGAGCCGCTCGATGACGTCCTTGAGGCACTCGGTGCGGGGGATCTCGATCCCGTCGTACCGCGGGTCGTCGGTCTGGGCGTACTCGCTGTCGAGCTCGATCGGGGGCGGCGGGGTGTCGAAGCCGCGGCGCCAGGTCATGAACTGCTCCTCGCCGTACAGCTCGCGGGTGGCGGCCTTGTCCAGCCCCTGGAGCGCGCCGTAGTGGCGCTCGTTGAGCCGCCAGTCCCGCCGCACCGGGATCCAGTGCCGGTCGCACACGTCGAGGGCGATGTTGGCCGTGGTGATCGCCCGGCGCAGCAGCGAGGTGTGCACGACATCGGGCAGGTGTCCCGACTCGGCCAGGAGCTCGCCCCCGCGGACGGCCTCCTCGCGGCCGGCGTCGATGAGGTCGACGTCGACCCACCCGGTGAAGAGGTTCTTCTCGTTCCAGTCGGAACGGCCATGACGCAGCAGGATCAGAGTGGACATGGCGCCAGCCTAGTCACGAGGCGTCCGCGGCTGACGGGTCACCGGGGCGCTCCAGGATCGAGCGGAACGCCTCGAGGTTGCGCAGCGACTCGCCGTTCTTGACCCGCCAGTCCCACTCCTTGCGCATCGAGGTGAGGAACCCGAGCACGAGCAGCTCGTTGAACGGCTGGTCGGCGGCCTCGAGCACCACCCCGAGGACAGTGTCGAGGAGGTCGTCATCGACACCGCGAAGGGGGACCTGCCCCTTGACGTAGACGTCACCGGAGGCGTCGACGGCGTACCCGAGCAGCGGCATCCGCAGGTTGCGCTGCAGGAGGTAGCGGTAGACCTTCGCGTGGCCCTCGTCCGGGTTGCGGATGACGAAGGCCGACACCGAGAGGTCGCGCTCGCCCACGACGAGCGAGGCCACCGTCTTGAGCTTCTTCTCTCCGGGGAGGGTGACGACGAGCTCGCCGTCGCGGGCGCCGGACTCCCACTCCAGCTCGGCCTCTTCCAGATAGCGCTCCGCGAGCTGGAGCACCCGGGTCGTGTCCTCGTTCATCGCCTCTCCTCACCTGTGGTCATCCGCGGGCCTCGGCCTGCTCGACCGCCGAGGTGTAGACCTCGAGCAACCGGTCGGTGGTGGCCGACCATCCCATCGTCGCCGAGTGCGCGAGCGCCTTCTCGCGCAGGTCGGCCATGGTCGCCGGGGAGTCGAGCAGGTCGAGCATCTGCCGCGCCCACTCCTGCGGGTCGTGGCTGTCGACGAGCACCCCTCCGTCGCCGACCGCGGTGGGCAGACCGCCGCGCCGCGCGGCGACGACGACGGCGCCGCTGGCCGCCGCCTCGACGGCGACGAGCCCGAAGGACTCGTTGTGGCTCGGCACGGCGACCAGCGAGGCCGCGCGGAACCACTGCGCCAGCGCCGGTCGGTCGACCGGCGGGGCGAAGCGCACCGCGTCGCTGATCCCCAGCTCGTCGGCGAGATCGTCCAGGCTGTGCGGCTCGGCCATCCCGCTGCCCGACGCGCCTCCGAGCACGGCGACGACGAGGCGCTCGCGCAGGTCGGGGCGCTCCTGGACCATCTGCGCAGCCGCTCGAAGCAGCACGTCGGGCGCCTTGAGCGGCTGGATCCGCCCGACGAAGAGAAGGAGGACCGCGTTCTCGGCGATCCCGAGCGCGCGCCGCGACTGCGCCTGGTCGCCGGGGGTGAAGGTCTCCAGGTCGACGCCAGGGGGGACCACGCTCACCTGCCCCGGGTCGGCGTCGTAGAGCTCGATCAGCTCGCGCGCCTCCTGCTCGGTGTTGGCGACGAGCCGGTCGGCGACCTCGACGACCTGGGTCTCCCCAATCTCGCGGCCCGGCGGCTCGGGTCGGTCCCCGTCGGCGCGCTGGGCGTTCTTGACCCGGGCCATCGTGTGCATGGTGTGCACGAGCGGCACGCCCCAGCGCTCGGCGACCAGCCACCCGACCTGCCCGGAGAGCCAGTAGTGGGAGTGCACGACGTCGTAGTGCCCCTCGGCCCGACCGGCCAGCTCACGCATGAGACCGGCAGCGAAGGCGCACAGCTGGCCCGGGAGGTCTTCCTTGAGCAGGCCCTCGTACGGGCCGGCGACGACGTGATGGACGGATACACCCGGCGCGAGCTCGACGACGTCGTCCTCTCCTGCCGAGGTGCGCCGGGTGAAGATGTCGACCGCCACACCTCGCCGGGCCAGCTCCTTGGCCGTCTCGACGACATAGACGTTGAGCCCCCCGGCGTCGCCGGTCCCGGGCTGCTCCAACGGGGAGGTGTGGACGCTGAGCATCGCGACCCGGTCGATCTGATCAGCCATCACCGTCTCCACCCGCGATGGGCTCCTCCTCCGGGATCGCGGTCACCACGATCTCCTCGGACCAGGCGTGCAGATCGGTATGCCCGCGCCGCCTGAGGTCTACCGCCCGGGCCACGCCCTCGGGCCCCACCGCCAACCCGCTGGTGAAGGACGAGCGCATCACCACCTCCTCGGCCGACACGTCCCGCTCCAGCCACCAGGCCCTGCGCAGCAACGAGTCCTGCGGCAGCGCCGCGCCCGTACCCGTGCTGCCCGGCTCCTGGTACCCGTGGACGACGACGGCATCGGCCCCCTTCGCCGCCGCGGTCACCGAGACCTCAGGTCCATCGACCCTCACGGTGATCGTCGCCGGCAGCTCACCCTCGGACGAGGCGACGGTGCCGACGTAGCGCGCCAGGCCCGGCTCGACCTCGACGTCGGTGATCGTGAGGTTCGAGCGGACCTCGTCCACCCGCTCGCGGTACGGGTCGTCCTCGACGACGCTGCCCACCAGTGCCGACATCACCGAGCCGCTGCGCACCGTCCGGAAGAGGATCTGCGAGCCGTCGGCCACGGTCAGTCCCGAGCTGTCCAGCGACACCGACCGGCCGTCGCCGAGCGTGACCACCCCGACCGCGTCGCTGCTGACCTTGAGCAGGCCCGGGGTGATCTGCTCGACCCCACTGTCGGCACCCAGCAGCCCCGGCAGCCACGAGGCGAGCGCGATCCCGGCCGCTCCGGTCAGGGAGGTCAGGAGCGCGATCATGCTCCAGCTCACCCTGCGCTCGCGGACCGACACCCTGCAACCCTAAGTCTCCGCCTAGCCTGGTGCGGTGCCGAGCCAGCGCCCCGTCGGAGCAGTCACGCGCGGCACGACGAACCCCAACCGCCTGCGCCGCGCCGATCGGTGGTTGATCTCGACCCACGCCGCCCGGCTCCGCGGCGGGCCACCGCCGGTCCTCGTCGACCTCGGTTACGGGAGCGCGGGCGTCACGACCCGCGAGTGGGCGGAGCGCGTGGCCGCGGTACGGGCTAATACCCAGGTCGTCGGCGTGGAGATCGACCCAGAGCGGGTGGCGGCGGCCCAACCCCTGTCCCGGCCGGGCCTGTCCTTCGTCCTCGGCGGCTTCGAGCTGCCGGTGCCCCCGGCGCGGGTGATCCGCGCCTTCAACGTGCTGCGGCAGTACGACGAAGGGGAGGTGCCGCCGGCCTGGGAGCGGCTGCGGCAGGGGCTCGATCCGGCCGGGATCGTCGTCGACGGCACCTGCGACGAGCTCGGCCGCCTCGGCGCCTGGGTGACGCTGGACCGATCCGGTCCGCTCACGCTCACCCTGTCCTGGCGGCTGAACGACCTTGATCTTGATACCCGGATGCCGTCGGTGGTGGCCGAGCGGCTGCCCAAGGCGCTGATCCACCGCAACGTCCCGGGCGAGCCGGTCCACGCCCTGCTCGGCGATCTCGACGCCGCCTGGGCGCGCAGCGCCCCGTACGCCACGTACGGCGCGCGAGCGCATGCGGTTGAGGCCTTCGCCCACCTCGCCCGGTCGTGGCCGGTCATCGGCGACGCCCGCCGCTGGCGGCTCGGCGAGCTGACCGTGCGCTGGTCCGCGGTCGCGCCGACGTCGCAGCCGTAGGTGCTGGGTTGCTCAGCGCTGGTAGTCGTCCTCGAGCCGGACGATGTCGTCCTCGTCGAAGGTGCCGTAGCCGATCTCGAGGATCCGGCCCGGGACCTGCCCGGAGTTGCCCATCCGGTGCTTTGCTCCCTGCGGCACCCAGATCTGCTCCCCGGGCTGGGCCGACCAGGTCTGGTCGTCGACGGTGATGTCCAGCGGCACGTCGAGCACCTGCCAGAACTCGGCGCGGTGCTCGTGCGTCTGCAGCGACAGGCGCTGCCCGGGCGCGACGGTGATGATCTTCACCGTGGTCTGCTCGTTGAGGGTGAACTGCTCGAAGGCGCCCCACGGGCGCTCCGAGACAAACATCGCCCCACGCGGATCGTCGATCTGGCTCATCGCTCCCCCTCGTCCTGCGACTTCTCGTACGGCTGTGAGGGCACAGGATGACCCACGACGCGCAGGTCCGTCACCTCCAGCGGTTGTCCCGCGCCCGGCCGAGCACCGTCTCGATCGCCGGCTTCACATCAGCCAGGTACACCCCGGCAGCGACGACCGCGAGGATCATCCCGAGCAGCAGCCCGCCGAAGCTGGCGACCGCGAGCAGCAGCGCGACACCGAGGATCGCCAGCCACTTGGTCTTGGTCAGCTTGCCGGCCGCCACGAAGGCGTCCGGCCGCTGGGTGGCTGCATGGATCAGGGCGTAGACCGCCACCCCGAGCACGATGCAGCTGAGGGCGAAGATCGCCCAGTCCTGGATCTGACCGACGACGCTCATGCGCTCGAGCCTACGGTGGGGACGTCGAGGACGATGGTGACGGGGCCGTCGCCGACGAGCTCGACCTCCATGTGCGCACCGAAACGTCCCGTCGCCACGGCGACCCCCAGCTCGCGCAGCCGCTTCGCGACCGCGTCGACCACCGGCTCGGCGACCGGGCCGGGTGCGGCGGCGTTCCACGACGGGCGCCGACCCTTGCGCACGTCCGCGTGCAGGGTGAACTGGCTCACGACGAGCACCTCGCCGCCCACCTCGAGGACCGAGCGCTCACCCCCTTCGCCCTCGGGTTCGAAGAGACGCAGCCCCGCGATCTTGGCCGCGGTGGTCTCGACCTCGGCCGAGCCGTCGCCGTGGGCGACGCCGACGAGCGCGACGAGGCCGGGGCCGATCGACCCCACCACCTCACCCTCGACCCGCACCTCGGCCCGACTCACCCGCTGCAGCACCGTGCGCACGTCGACCCCCTCTAGAACCCGACGACCGCGACCTCGCCCACCGGCCGGCCATGGCCGAGCACGGGGGAGGTCGCGTGCTCGCGGGTGCCCTCGGAGTGGACCCCGAGCCGGAGCAGGCCGGTGGCCAGGACCGCCGTCCGGGCCCGGGCGAAGGGGGCACCGTCGCTGATCTTGACGGCGACCGCGCGCCCGTCGTCGGCTGCCGCGACGAAGGTCGCCTCCGCCCCGTCCTTGGCGATGAGACCCGGGGTGCGCCGCATGAGGTCGGTGACCTCACGCCCTTCGCCGCCGACGTGCTCGGGGTGGGTGCGCATCGCGTCGGCGACCCGACGCTCGGGCGTGCCTGCGGCGGCGGAGGCGATCGCGGCGAAGGCGCGCGCCATGCCGACCAGCGGGACCGCGGGCAGGGGCGCGCCGCACCCGTCGACGCTGATCGGGCCGACCGGGCCGACGAGCGAGGTGACCTCGGCGAGGATCGCCTGCTGCAGCGGGTGCTCGGGGTCGAGGTAGTCCTCGGTCGACCAGCCGTTGACGACGCAGGTCGCGAGCATGCCCGCGTGCTTGCCGGAGCAGTCGTGGCCGATCGGCTCGGGGCGGCGCCCCTCGACGAGCCAGTGGGCCTGGGGCAGCTCACCGAGCGGGAGCGAAGGGGTGGTGCGCAGGTCGTCGACGCTCAGGCGGGCTCCGGCGAGGATCTCGGTGACGGCCTTGAGGTGGCGCGGCTCCCCCGAGTGGCTGGCGCAGACCGTCGCGAGGTGATGGGGGGCGAGGTCGAGGCCGTGGCGCACCATGGCGAGGGCCTGGACTGGCTTGAGCGTCGAGCGCGGGTAGACCGGCGCCTCGACGTCGCCGCGGGTGAGGGCGGGGGCGCCGTCGGCGGCCAGCGCGGCGATCCGGCCGTGGTGGGCGGACTCGACGAGGCCCCCGCGGGTCACATGGACCAGCACGGGGGCCTCGTCGAGGGCGGAGGTGTCGTCGGGGGTGCGGCGAGAGTCACTCACCCGACCGACGATAACCGCCGACCGGTGAGCTCAGTCGCCGACCTTCTCGGCAGCCTTGGCCGTGGACTTCGCGCCCTTGGCGGCGGTCTTGCGGGCCGAGGTACCGGTGGACTTCGCCTGGGTGCGGGTCCGGGCGGTGCCCTTCTTCGCGGTGGTCGAGGTCCGCTTGGCCGAGCTGCGGGTGTTCTTCGCGGCGGACTTCACCGCGGTGCTCGCCTTCTCGGTGTCGACGTCGACGTCGACGTCCACCGAGTCGGCGACGGCCTCGGCGGCCTTGACGGCCTCCTTGCGGCCGACGGTGACGGTCGCCTTCGCGGCGCGCTCGACCTCGTCGACGGTCTTGCGGGCCGAGGTGACGACGCCCTTGCCGAGGGCGAGGGTGGCCTTGGCCTGACCGAGGAAGTCCTGGGTGGACTGCTGGGTGCGGATCCGCTCCACGAGCTTCTCGCCGCGGACCACGAGGTCGTCGTACTCCTTGGTGGCGACCTCGGGGGCCTTGGCCAGGCGAGCCTGGACCTTGGCCGGGGCGTACTCGGCGCGCAGGGCGTCGAGCTGGGCGCGGGTCTCGCGGACGCGCTCGACGGCGAGGTCGGTCGTGCCGACGACGGCGTAGGGGTAGCCGGTGACGACCTTCTTGATGCTGGTGGTGACGCTCATGCTGCTTCTCCTTCTGGTGCTTCAGCGGGTGTTCTTGGCGGCGCGGGCGGTCGTCGTCGACCGCTTCGCCGTCTTCTTCGGTGCGGTGGACTTCTTCGTCCCGGGCCGCTTCGGGGTGGTCTTCTTCGCGGAGGTCTTCTTCGCGGATCTCGCGCCGGCGCCGGTCTCCCGCGCCGCCGAGGGGGCGGGCGAAGGGAGGTCTGCCGGCTCCTCGCCGGCGCTCACCCCGGGGGACGAGCCGACGAAGGAGTCGTAGATGTCGATGAGGGTCTGTCGCTGACGTCCGGTGAGCCGGAGGTCGGCGGCGATCGCCTCGCGCGCCGTCGGCCGTGACGGCGCATCGTCATCGGGGTCGATCAGCCCGGCCTGCACGTACAGGGTCTCGGCGCTGATCGAGAGGCCCTTGGCGATCTGCTGCAGGATCTCAGCGCTGGGGCGCTTGAGCCCCCGCTCGATCTGGGAGAGGTAGGGGTTGGAGATCCCCGCCCGCTCGCTCAGCTGCCGGACCGACAAGGAGGCGCTGACCCGTTGGTCGCGGAGGTACTCCCCGAGGTTGTTCCCCAGGTCTCCGAGCGGGTTCTTGGCCATGCCTCTATTGTGCTAACTCCAGTTAGCAGATGCAAACTGGAGCGTGCATGAGGTGCGTCACACCGGGTCGAGGTATGCCCGGTAGAGGTACAACTGCGGCGTCCAGCCGGGCGCTTGTACCTCGACCCGCTGGGAGGGGGTGGGCGGGTCACACCGGGTAGAGGTACAACTGCGGCGTCCAGCCGGGCGTGAATACCTCAACCCGCTGGGAGGGGGTGGGGGCGGGGGTGGCGGTGGGGGTGCGGGGTCAGGGGGCGACGATGACCGTCTGCGCCGCGGCGACCGGGGCCTCGTCGCCCGCGGTGAGGTCGACGTCGACGGGGGTGTTGCGCTTCACGAGCGCGAGCGCGACCGGCCCGTCCTCGTGATGACGGGCGACCGAGGTGAGTGCCCCGACCTGCTTCTCGCCCCATCGCACCGGCTCCCCCGCGGTCGGCACGATGTGCCCCGACCCGTCGAGGTGCAAGAAGACGAGGCGCCGCGGCGGTCGGCCGAGGTTCTTCACCCGAGCCACCGTCTCCTGACCGCGGTAGCAGCCCTTGTGCAGGTGCACGGCGCTGCGCAGCCAGTCGACCTCGTGGGGGATGGTGCGGTGGTCGGTCTCGGCCCCGAGCCGCGGCCGCCAGGCCGCGACCCGCAGCGCCTCCCAGGCCCACAGTCCCGCGAGCTGGCGGTCTCCCACGGCGGCGGGCACATCCCCCTTCGGCACGATCAGCTCGCGGCAGGACCATGCCGCCCCCGGGTGCTCGGAGGTGTCCGGCCCGTAGGCGAAGGTGTCACCCACCGGACCGGGCCACGGGTCGAGCCAGGCCAGCGGCTCGCCGTCGACGCTCTCGCGGTCACCGCTCTCGCCGACCACCGCGTAGTCCGCGCTACGGTCCTCGACCTGGACGTCGAGCATGAAGCGCATCGAGTCCAGCCAGCCGACGAGGTCGCCGGCGGTACCGGGCTCGCAGGTGATCCACACCCGCTCGCCGTCGTCGACGAGGTGCAGGTCGTGCTCGACGTGCCCCTTGGGGCTGAGCACCAGGGACTCCGCGGAGGTCCGCGGAGCCAGGTCGCTCAGCTGCTGGGTGGTCAGGGAGTGCAGCCAGGTCAGCCGGTCCGAGCCGGCCACCGTGACGACCCCGCGGTGGCCGAGGTCGACCGCGGCCAGGCCCTCGCGCAGCAGCCGCTGCTCCCGCAGGGGGTCGCCGTAGTGGACGGCCACCGCGGCGTCCCGCCCCTCACCGGGGACTGCTCCGGGCTGATGGACGAGCTCGCTCATCGGTCCTCCTCGCCGGCGCATCGCGCGCACCGGCCGTGAATTGCCATGTGGGTCGGGTCGGCGCGGAAGCCGGTCTCGGAGCGGATCGTCCCAACGAGCGCGGCCGCATGCTCGGAGGGCAGCTCGGAGACCGTCTTGCAGGAGCGGCACACGAGGTGGAGGTGCCGGTGCGGGCCGGCAAGCTGGTAGGTCGGCGGCCCGTGGTCGAGGTGGGTGTGGGCGACGACACCAGCCTCCTCGAGCGCCTGCAGCGTGCGATAGATCGTCGAAGGGGGCAGCTCGCTGCCACCGTCGTCGGTCACCACCTGGAGGATCTGCTCCGGGGTCTGGTGCTGGGAGCCGGCGAGCGCGGCGAGCACCCGCCGTCGCGGATCGGTCATCCGCAGGCCGCGGGCACGGACGGCCGCGGTGAGCCGGTCGATGTGCACCATGACCGCCAATGTACGGCCTCCTGCGGCGGTCCGGCCGACCCGCCTAGACTCACCCCCGTGCTGGAGGACGACCTCTTCGACGGCGACGACGCGCGCGACGACCGCAACCCCGGGCGACGCGGTGCTGCCCGTCCCCGCCGACGCGGCCTACGACGAGCCCTCGTCGCCCTGCTGTGCATCGTCGTCCTCGCCGTGGCGGGGGTCGGCGGCTACCTCGGCTTCCTCAACAGCAAGGTCGACGACGTCAAGCGCGAGGCGCTGCTGCCCGGTGGCGAGGGCGGCGACGAGGAGCAGAGCACCCGGGGCGACCGGCTCGTCACCGACGGTGGGACGAACTACCTCGTCATCGGGTCCGATGCGCGACCCGGAGAGACGGCCTCCCGCGCGGACGTCATCCAGCTCGTGCACATCCCGAAGGACAGCAGCGCCGTCTACCTCATCCACTTCCCCCGCGACCTCTACGTCGAGATCCCGGGCCGGGGCAAGGGCAAGATCAACGCGTCGTACGCCTACGGTGGCGCGCCCCTGCTCGTCCAGACCCTGCAGGACCTGCTCGGGGTCAAGGTCGACCACGTGGCCAAGACTGACTTCGAGGGCTTCAAGCAGATGACCGACGCCGTCGGCGGCGTCCGGGTCTGGGCCGACGAGGCCAGCTCGTCCAGCGGTAACGGCGGGGTCGAGATCCAGCAGGGGTGGAACGACCTCGACGGCGAGCAGGCGCTCGGCTTCGTCCGGGAGCGCTACCAGCTCAGCGAAGGGGACATCTCCCGCGGTCAGCGCCAGCAGGCCTGGATGAAGGCGATCATGACCAAGGCGCTCTCGCCCGGTGTGCTGCTCAACCCGGTGAAGTTCGCCAGCTTCGTCGAGGCCGGCACCTCGAACGCCGTCGTCGACGACACCCTCACCACCGGTGATATGCGCAACCAGGCGTTGGCGCTGCGCGGCGTGCGGGGCGAGGACATCCACTTCGTCACCGCACCCTTCGCCGGCTACGGCACGACCGAGGGTGGCGAGTCGATCGACGTCCTGGACGAGCAGGGCATGGCCGCCCTGAGCGATGCGCTCAAGGCCGACGACATGGCCGGTTACGTCCAGTCCTCCAGCTGACGCCCCGCACCTACCGTGGCTCGCACCCACAAGCCCCGCACCTACCAAGGCTCGTACCGACTAACCGGGCACCTGCCTTGGCAGGTGCGGGGAGGGCCGGCGCGGTGAGACGCCCCAGGCTCAGCCCTCGACCTCAGCCCTCGACGCGCTTGAGCTCGGCGGACATGTAGCTCTGCATCGGCTCGCCGTGCGCGGCCATGTCCATGACCCACATGAGGTTGCTCTGCACCAGCCCGTACAGCCGGGTGGCGGCGCTGTAGTCGACCGCCTGCGGGCTGCGGATGATGCCGTCGGTGCTCATCTGGATCTTCGCGGTGTCGACGGCGCCGAAGTAGAGCTCGACGTGGCCGCTGGGGTGGGTGAGGAGCAGCTCGACCTCGCCCTCACCGCCGGGACGCCAGAAGCCCAGCTCGGTGGCGAACTGCTCGACCTGGTTGCCGTCGGCGTCGAGCAGCCAGGTGCGCGACTCCCACCGCAGGAAGGGCCGACCGTCGTGGGAGCAGACGACCTCCTGGCCGAAGTTGCGCGACTCCATGCCCGGGTACCCGACGACGCCAGCGCCCTCCCACCGGCCCACGAGCCAGGCGAGCGGCGCGATGTCGGGGTGCAGCGTGGCGTCGAGAGTGAACATGGCGCCAGCCTACGGCTCCTCGCCGACCGGCCCGGTCAGCCGAGGAAGACCCGGGCGAGGGTGAGCACCACCGGACCGACGACGAGCAGGGACGCGGCGCCGGTGGCGATCGAGCCGACCGGCTCGTCGATCCGCGGCAGCTGGGCCAGCACCTGACGCAGGGCGAGGGCGATCCCGGCGGCGAGGACGCCGACGAGCACGGCCCAGACGAGCATCTCGTCGCGGACCGCCAGCTCGACCACCAGACCGGCGATGCCGCCGACGACCATGGTGACCGGCAGCAGCCAGGACCGAGCTCGGCCCCGGGTCATGATCACCTCGACCACCGCCGACACGGCGATGGCGACGGCGGCCACGATGACCGGACGGCGCGCGTCGGAGACCCCCGTGAGGACGAAGCCGCTCACGAGGAGCAGCACCCCGAGACTGGTGGCGCTGAGCCACCAGGTGAGCTGCCGGCGCGCCGCTGCGCTGACCAGCGGGGTCAGGCACGCCATGACGAAGCCTCCGGCCGCGGCGAACGGCACCAGCTCCAGCAGCGGCTCACCCTCCTTGAACATCCGCGCGGCGACGAGGCCGGCGGTGGTGAGCAGGAGGACGACCGAGCTCGCCCGGGCGCCGACCAGCCCGACGAGCCGGGGCAGGCCCACCGCGACGAGCACCGCGCACAGGGCGACCACGCCGATGAGCAGCGAGTGCTCGGTCGCGGTGCTCGCGACCGCGACGGCGAGACCAAGGACCATCGTCGCCGCAGCGACGACCGGCCGGGGGCGGGCGGGAGCTGCCTCGAGCGCGGGGCGAGCCGGTGTCTCGTCGGGGCCCCGTCGGCCCTGCTGCGCCCGCCGACGCTCGGCCCGGGTCTGCGGGAGCTGCTCAGCGGATGACACGCGCTGACCTTACCCAAGGGTTCTCCGTAGGATCTGCTCCGATGGCCAGGTTGCTGCTGCTGACCGACGACCTGGCGCCGAGCGCCGAGGTGCTCCCGGCGCTGGCGTTGCTCGGTCATCACGTCCGGACCCTCCCCGCGGAGGCGTCCGCGCTGCTCGACGCCCCAGAGGTCGACGTCGTGCTGCTCGACGCCCGGCGCGAGCTGATCCAGGCCCGGGCGCTCAGCCGGGTCATCCAGGCCACCGGCGCCCCCGCTCCCGTCATCGTCATCCTCACCGAGGGCGGCCTGACCGCCGTCACCGCCGAGTGGCAGGCCGACGACGTCGTCGTCGACAGCGCCGGCCCCGCAGAGGTCGAGGCCCGGATCCGGCTCGCCGTGGGCAGGTACCGGGACGAGGCGCCCGAGGACGAGATCACCGCCGGCAGCGTGAGCATCGACGAGGCGAGCTACGCGGCGCGGCTCGACGGCCAGCCACTCGACCTCACCTTCAAGGAGTTCGAGCTGCTGAAGTACCTCGTCGCCCACCCCGGCCGGGTCTTCACCCGCGCCCAGCTGCTCCAGGAGGTCTGGGGGTACGACTACTTCGGCGGCACCCGCACGGTCGACGTCCACGTCCGCCGGCTGCGGGCCAAGCTCGGCGCCGACTACGAGGTCCTCATCGGCACCGTCCGCGGGGTCGGCTACCGCTTCGTCCCCGACGCCGAGCCGACACCCGCCGATGTCGACGAGCCCGGCAGGGTGGACGCATGACCTCCCCGCGAACCGACCGGAACGAGCCGCGCTGGCACCAGGCGCTGGACCACGAGAGCGCCGACGCGGTCCAGGCCCTCGCGGACGACGCGGCCGAGCACGACGGCGTGGCCCCCCTCGGCGAGGAGCTCGTCCTCGGTCTGCGGCGGCCCGGCCGCCACCTGCTCGCGGGCGAGCGACCCCCCTTCGCCGGGTATGCCGGCCTCACCGAGGACGGGACCGCCGAGGTCGTCGTCGCTCCCGGCTCCCGCCGCTCGGGCGTCGGCCGGACTCTCGCCGAGTCGGTCCTCGCGGCCGAGCCGAACGCCCGCTTCTGGGCCCACGGCGACCTGCCCGCCGCCCAGGGGCTCGCGGCCGACCTCGGCCTGGAGCAGGTCCGGGAGCTGCGGGTCCTGCGCCGCGAGCTCGCCGGGGTCCCGGACGCGCCCGAGCCGCCGCCGGGGTACCGGGTGCGGACCTTCGTCCGCGGCACCGACGAGGAGGCGCTGCTCGAGGTCAACGCTGCCGCCTTCGCCGACCACCCCGAGCAGGGGCGGCTGGACCGGGCCGGCTTCGAGGAGCGGGCGCAGCAGCCGTGGTTCGATCCCGCCGGAATCTTCCTCGTCGAGGACGGCGAAGGGGGGATCGCGGCCTTCCACTGGACGAAGGTGGCCGACCCCCCAGTGGGTGAGGTCTACGTCGTCGGTGTCCACCCCAAGCACCAGGGGCGCGGGCTGGGTGGCCTTGCGACCGCGGTCGGCCTGCAGCACCTGCGCGACCGGGGGCTGCAGACCGTCGAGCTCTACGTCGAGGGCGACAACACGCCGGCGCTGGCGACGTACGAGCGGGCCGGTCTCACCCCCTTCGCCGTCCACGCCATGTACGCCCGCCCCCACGGCGCGCTGCCACAATGAGGCCATGGCCAAGGTGACGAGCACGGCGACCGAGCACCCCGACACCGAGGTCTCGAGCGTCACCGCCTCCCCGAGCAGCAACCCCGGGCTGCGCCCGCGGGCCTCCAACGGCCGCTTCGTCCGGGTCGTCGGCGACGACGACGGCGACGACCAGCGGCTGCCGGCCGACCGCTTCCTCGACCGCGAGATCAGCTGGTTGCAGTTCAACGAGCGGGTGCTGCAGCTGGCGATGGACGAGCACGTCCCGCTGCTCGAGCGGGCCCGCTACCTCGCGATCTTCACGAGCAACCTCGACGAGTTCTTCATGGTGCGCGTCGCCGGGCTCAAACGGCGGATCGCCACCGGCATCGCGGTGCGCAGCGCGTCCGGGCTGGAGCCGCGGGAGGTGCTCGAGCAGATCTCGATCGTCAGCCACGACCTCGCCCAGCGGCAGGCGAGCGCCTTCGAGGACGTCGTGCGGCCGGCGCTCGCGCAGGAGGGCATCACCCTCGTCGGCTGGCACGAGATCGAGGACGCCGAGCACGAGCGGATCTCGGAGATCTTCGGCGAGCAGATCTACCCCGTGCTCACCCCGCTCGCGGTCGACCCCGCCCACCCCTTCCCGTACATCTCCGGGCTCTCGCTGAACCTCGCGGTCATCCTGATCAACCCCAAGACCGGCAAGGAGCACTTCGCCCGGGTCAAGGTGCCGCCGTCGCTGCCCCGCTTCGTCCGGGTGCGCCGGCCCGAGGCCTCGGTGACCGCGGAGCTCTTCGAGGCGCGCTTCGTCCCGCTCGAGGACGTCATCGCCGCCCACCTCGACCAGCTCTTCCCCGGCATGGAGGTCCACGAGCACCACGTCTTCCGGGTCACCCGCAACGAGGACCTCGAGGTCGAGGAGGACGACGCGGAGAACCTCCTCACCGCCCTGGAGCGCGAGCTGACCCGGCGCCGCTTCGGCCCGCCGGTCCGCCTCGAGGTCGAGGAGGGGATGGACGACCACGTGCTCGAGCTGCTCGTGCGTGAGCTCGACGTCCACGAGTCGGAGGTGTACCGGCTGACCGGCCCGCTCGACCTGCGCGGGCTGAACACCATCGCCGACCTCGACCGCTCCGACCTGCACTTCGAGAGCTTCGTCGCCCGGACCAACGCCGACCTCGCCCCCACCGAGTCCTCCAAGCCTCGCGACATCCTCGCCAAGATCGCGAAGCAGGACGTGCTGCTGCAGCACCCCTACGACTCCTTCTCCACCTCGGTCCAGGCCTTCATCGAGCAGGCGGCGGCCGACCCGCGGGTGCTCGCGATCAAGCAGACCCTCTACCGCACGAGCGGCGACTCCCCGATCGTCGACGCCCTCATCGACGCCGCCGCCGCCGGCAAGCAGGTGCTCGCGGTCGTCGAGATCAAGGCCCGCTTCGACGAGCAGAACAACATCGAGTGGGCCCGCAAGCTCGAGCAGGCCGGGGTGCATGTCGTCTACGGCATCGTCGGGCTGAAGACCCACTGCAAGCTCTCCCTCGTCGTCCGTCAGGAGGAGGACGGGGTGCGCCGGTACTGCCATGTCGGCACCGGCAACTACAACCCCAAGACGGCCCGGCTCTACGAGGACCTCGGTCTGCTCACCGCCGACCCGGCGGTCGGGCAGGACCTGACCCGGCTCTTCAACCAGCTCTCCGGCCTGGCACCGCGTAGCCGGTTCAAGCGGCTGCTCGTCGCACCCCGCTCCCTTCGCCGAGGCCTGGTGGAGCGGATCGAGGCTCAGATCGAGCGACAGCGCCGTCACGGCGACGGCTACGTCGGCATCAAGGTCAACTCGATCGTCGACGAGGAGATCATCGACGCCCTCTACCGAGCCAGCCAGGCCGGGATCCGGGTCGACGTGTGGGTGCGCGGGATCTGCGCCATCCGGCCCGGCATCGACGGGCTGAGCGAGAACATCCGGGTCCACTCGGTCCTCGGCCGCTTCCTCGAGCACAGCCGGGTCTTCCTCTTCGGCTCCGGTGACGAGCGCCAGGCGTGGTTCGGCAGCGCCGACCTCATGCACCGCAACCTCGACCGCCGGGTGGAGGCCCTGGTGCAGATCACCGCCCCGGCGCACGTGGAGCAGCTCTTCGACCTCCTGGCGAAGGGGATGTCGGGAGACTTCGCGCACTGGAGCCTCTCCGGTGACGGGCGGTGGACCCGGCACCACCTTCGGGACGGTGCCCCGCTGCCCGGCATCCAGGAGCACCTCATCGAGATGCACTCACGGCGCCGCCGGGAGCGCCGATGACCTCCGTCGTCCTCGCCGCGGGGACGCTGCCCTGGCGCCGGCGACGCGGGCAGCTGCAGGTTGCCGTCGTCCACCGTCCCAAGTACGACGACTGGTCCTGGCCCAAGGGCAAGCTCGACCCGGGTGAGACCTTCCCCGTCGCGGCGGCCCGGGAGACCGCCGAGGAGACCGGTCTGGTCGTCCGGCTCGGGCGACCGCTGCCCACCTCGACCTACCACCTGCAGGACAAGCAGGGCATCAAGGCCGTCAAGGACGTGCGCTACTGGGCCGCCGAGGTCGTCGGCGGAGACGGAGCGCTGGAGCACGAGATCGACGAGGTGGTCTGGCTCGACGTCGCCGACGCCCGTCGCCGGCTGAGCTACTCCCACGACGTCGACCAGCTCGACGCCCTCGTCGAGGCGGACGGCGAGGGTGCGCTGACCACCTGGCCGCTGGCGCTGGTCCGTCATGCCAAGGCCCAGCCACGCGACGACTGGTCCGGGGAAGACGCGCTGCGGCCGCTCGACGCGCGCGGCCGGCGCCAGGCCGACGAGCTCGTCCCCCTCCTCGCCGCGTACGGCCTGAAGCGGCTCGTCAGCTCTCCTTCGACGCGGGCGGCGGACACGATCGCCCCGTACGCCACGAGCACCGGCGGTCGCCTCCGGCTCAAGCCCGGCCTGTCGGAGGAGGGGTACGAGGCCGACCCCGGCAAGGCGACGCACCACCTTCGCCGGCTGCTCGAGCGGGGGGCGCCAGCCGCCCTCTGCTCGCACGGACCGGTGCTGCCCGACCTCGTCGCCACGCTGCACGGTCTCGTCGGGCCGGCCGAGCCGCAGGGCGAGCTCGCGACCTCGCTCCTCGCCTCGGTGCTCGAGGCCGGCATGGCCAAGGGCGAGGTGCTCATCTGCCATGTCGTCGGTACCGGCGAGCCCGCCCGGGTGGTCTCGGTCGAGCGGCACCACCCGGACGACCGGGCGTGAGCCCAACCCCCTTCGCTCGCTCCTCGTCTGCCGTCATTACCGTCTGCTGACCCCCTGTGTGCGCGGGAGCCCCCGGGTGTCCAGCAACTGTGCAGCACGCGTTCACACCTCGTTCACCCGTCGCCACCCGTCGCGTCAACTACCGCTCCTAGCGTCCCCGTGTAAGCACTGGGCGCACCGCTGCGCGCAGAACCCCGTGGCCCTTTCAGAGAGGTTCATCTTCAGTGAAGCGTTCACTCGCACGTCGCACGTCCATCCCCGCGGCTCTTCTCCTGTCCTTCTCCCTCGCTGCGTGCGGGGCGAGCAACGAGTCCTCCGGCGGTTCCGGCTCCGGTTCCGAGGGTGAGGGCGGCTCCGACAGCGGCGTCTCCGGCACCCTGAACGGCGCGGGCGCCTCCTCGCAGGCCGCCGCGGTCGACGCGTGGAAGGTCGGGTTCCAGGAGTCCAACCCCGACGCCACGGTGAACTACGACCCGGTCGGCTCCGGCGGTGGCCGTGAGCAGTTCACCTCCGGCGCGGCCCCGTGGGCCGGCTCGGACGCCTACCTCGCCGACGAGGAGCTGACCGAGGCCCAGGAGCAGTGCGGCGGCGAGGGCAACCTCATCGAGATCCCCGCCTACATCTCCCCCATCGCCATCGCCTACAACGTCGAGGGCGTCGAGGAGCTCAACCTCTCGGCCGAGACCATGGCCAAGATCTTCGACCAGAAGATCAAGAAGTGGGACGACGAGGCGATCAAGGCCGACAACCCCGACGCCGAGCTCCCCTCGACCGACATCACCGTCGTCAACCGCTCGGACGAGTCCGGCACCACCGAGAACTTCGTCGAGTACCTCTCCGCCGCGGCCGAAGGCGCCTGGCCGCACGAGGTCAGCGGCGACTGGCCGGTCAGCGGCGGCACCGCCGCCAAGGGCACGACCGGTGTCGTCGACGCGATCGGCGGGGCCGACGGCGCGATCGGCTACGCCGACGCCTCGCAGATCGGTGAGCTGAAGTCGGTCAACGTCAAGGTCGGCGAGGAGTACGTCGGCCCGACGGCCGATGCCGCCGCGAAGATCATCGACGCCTCCGAGCAGGTCGCCGACCGTGGCGAGTACGACTTCGCCACCGACCTCAAGCGCGACACCGCCGAGTCGGGCACCTACCCGGTCGTCCTGGCCTCCTACGAGCTGGCGTGCACCCAGTACGACGACCAGGAGACCGCCGACATCGTCAAGGCGTGGCTGACCTACATCACGAGCGAGGACGGCCAGCAGGCCGCCGCCGAGCAGGCCGGCTCCGCCCCGATCAGCGAGGACCTGCGCGGCAAGGCCGGGAAGGCCATCGACGCGATCTCCGCGAAGTAAGCGCTCTCGCTCGAGAGCTGAGGCACGCTGGTGGCGGTGAGGACAGGCCGGTCGACCCGGACGCCCCCCGCCACCAGCGTGTGCCACCTCCCTTCGGCATCTGACGGCATCTGACCTAGGAGAACCCCTGTGAGCACCTCGACCCAGACCCGGGAACCGGCCGCTGCAGAGCTGACCACGGGCGGTCGACGTTTCGGCGACCAGATCTTCCGCGGGCTCTCCACCTCCGCCGGTCTGGTCATCCTCACCGCGCTGTTCCTCGTGGCCGCCTTCCTGCTCTGGCAGGCGTGGCCGGCGCTCGTCGCGGACCCGGCGGACGTGCGCGGCGGCAAGGGACTCGTCCACTACATCGCGCCGCTGCTCGTCGGCACCGTCATGGCCGCCCTCATCGCGCTGCTCACCGCACTGCCGTTGTCCATCGGCATCGCGCTCTTCATCAGCCACTACGCACCGCGCCGGCTCGCGTCGGCGCTGGGCTACCTCGTCGACCTGCTCGCCGCCGTCCCGTCGGTCATCTTCGGCCTCTGGGGCATCACGGTCCTCGGGCCCGGGATGATCCCGGTGCAGGGCGGCCTCGTCGACTACCTCGGCTGGCTCCCCTTCTTCGGCGGGACGTCCAGCCCGAGGTCGATGCTCGTCACCGGCCTGGTGCTGGGCATCATGATCCTGCCGATCATGACCGCGGTGAACCGTGAGGTCTTCCTGCAGACCCCTCGCCTGCACGAGGAGGCCTCGCTGGCCCTGGGCGCCACCCGCTGGGAGATGATCAAGCAGGCCGTCTTCCCCTTCGGCAAGTCCGGGATCATCTCCGGCGCGATGCTCGGCCTGGGCCGGGCGCTCGGCGAGACGATGGCCGTCGCGATCATCCTCTCCCCCTCGGTGCGCTACACCAGCGTGCTCAACACCTCGGGCAACCCCGGCACCATCGCGGCCGACATCGCCCTGAACTTCCCCGAGTCCAGCGGGATCGACGTCAACACCCTCGTCGCGAGCGGGCTTGTCCTCTTCTTCCTCACGCTCGTCGTGAATATGTTCGCCCGATGGATCGTCTCGCGGCGGTCCGAGTTCTCCGGAGCCAACTGATGACCATCACCGAGCACGACCAGGACACCACCAACGACACCGACGAGCCGTCGTTGGAGGCCAGCGGCCGAGGCCAGGGCACGCTGCCCGAGTGGGTGCGCTGGGCCGTGGCCGCCGCGTCCTTGGCCGTCGGCGGCCTCCTCGTGGCCTTCCTGTGGAAGGTCAACATCCCCTTCACCGTCATCGTCGGCGCGCTGATCTACGTCGTGGCGATCTACCTCATCTCGCGCACCGTGGAGTCCCAGCGGCACGCGGTCGACCGGGTCGTCACCGGCGTCGTCACGACGATGTTCTTGCTCTCCCTCATCCCGCTGATCTCGCTCGTCGTGACGGTCGTGACCAAGGGCGCCGAGCGCTTCGACGCGCAGTTCTTCACCTACTCGATGCGTGGCGTCCTCGGTGAGGGTGGCGGCGCCTACCACGCGATCATGGGCACGCTGGTGATCACCGGCGTCACCACCTTGATCTCGGTGCCGATCGGCATCTTCGCCGCGATCTACCTCGTCGAGTACGGCAACAAGAACGCGATCTCCCGGGCGCTGACCTTCTTCGTCGACGTCATGACCGGCATCCCCTCGATCGTCGCCGGTCTCTTCGCGGTCGCCCTCTTCACCCTCTTCCTCGGACCGGGCACCCGGATGGGCATCATCGGCGCCGTCGCGCTGACCGTGCTGATGATCCCGGTCGTCGTGAAGTCCACCGAGGAGATGCTCCGCCTGGTCCCCAACGAGCTGCGCGAGGCGAGCTACGCCCTCGGGGTGCCGAAGTGGCTCACGATCAGCAAGGTCGTCCTCCCGACCGCCATCGCCGGCATCGCGACCGGGGTCACCCTGGCCATCGCCCGCGTCATCGGCGAGACCGCGCCGCTCCTGGTGACGGTGGGCACGACGGACTCGACGAACCTCAACCCCTTCGACGGGCGCATGCAGACCCTGCCGGTCTACGCGTACTACAGCTACGCGACCCCGGGCATCCCCCGCGAGCCGTACTTCGCGAGGATGTGGGCAGCCGCGCTGACGCTCATGCTCATCGTCATGGCGCTGAACGTCATCGCCCGTCTCATCTCCAAGTACTTCGCCCCCAAGACCGGTCGCTGACCACCGACCTCGCAAAGGAAGAACCGACGTGTCCAAGCAGATCGACGTCAAGGACCTCAACATCTACTACGGCGACTTCCTCGCCGTCCAGGACGTCAGCACCACCATCGCGCCCCGGTCGATCACCGCGCTGATCGGCCCGTCAGGGTGTGGCAAGTCGACCTTCCTGCGGGCGCTGAACCGGATGCACGAGGTGATCCCCGGTGCCAAGGTCAAGGGCAGCGTCGAGCTGGACGGGCAGGACATGTACGGCCGAGGGGTCGACCCGGTGCTCGTGCGGCGCAAGGTCGGCATGGTCTTCCAGAAGCCCAACCCGTTCCCCACCATGTCGATCAAGGAGAACGTCCTCGCCGGGGTGAAGCTGAACAACAAGCGGATCAAGAAGTCCGAGGCCGAGGAGCTCGTCGAGTCCAGCCTTAAGGGCGCCAACTTGTGGAACGAGGTCAAGGACCGGCTCGACAAGCCCGGCTCGGGTCTCTCCGGCGGCCAGCAGCAGCGCCTCTGCATCGCCCGGACCATCGCGGTCAAGCCGGAGGTCGTGCTCATGGACGAGCCGTGCTCGGCGCTCGACCCCATCTCGACCCTGGCGGTCGAGGACCTCATGGCCGAGCTGAAGAACGACTACACGATCGTCATCGTGACCCACAACATGCAGCAGGCCGCCCGGGTCTCGGACAAGACCGGCTTCTTCAACATCGAGGGCACCGGCAAGCCAGGCAAGCTCGTTGAGTACGACGAGACCTCGAAGATCTTCAACAACCCGAGCGAGAAGGCCACCGAGGACTACATCTCCGGTCGCTTCGGCTGACCGGCGACCACAGACCACAGCTCCTCGCCCCCCTTCGCCTGCGGGTGGCGCCTGGCCCACCCCCTTCGCCACTTGTGCCCTGAGGTCACAGATGGCGGGCGTGTCGCGCGACACGCCCGCCACTTGTGCCCTGAGGGCAGATCTGGCGAACTGGGGGCGCGGACCGCGCCGTCAGGCCAGCGAGACCAGCAGCGCGCCGACCGCGGCCAACGCCGCCGCCCCGGGGAAGGTCAGCACCCACGCCAGGACGATCGAGCGCACCACCCGCCAGCGCACGGCCCTGGCTCCCCCGGTCAGCCCGGCGCCGGTGATCGATGCCGTGATCGCATGCGTGGTCGAGATCGGAGCGTGCAGCGCAGTCGCCGTGTAGAGGATGAGGGCTGCGGTCGCCTCGGCGACGAAGCCTTCGGCCGGCCCGAGCGGGCTGATCCGCGCGCCGAGGGTCCGCACGATCCGCCACCCTCCGGCGAGGGTTCCGGCGCTGATCACCACGGCGCTCAGGACGAGCAGCCAGAAGGGGATCCTCGCGTCGGCTCCGTCGTGATGCCCCGAGACGACCAGGGCGAGCACGACGACGCCCGCGGCCTTGGCCGCATCCTGCATCCCGTGGCCGAACGCGACCAGCGCCGCCGACCCGGTCTGCGCAGCCCTGAAGCCGCGCCGCGCCCGGTGCGCGGGGACGGCCGACGCCCGCCGCAGGAGGATCGAGGTGCCCAGGTAGGCCAGCGCCAGCCCGAGCGCCGGGCTGGCGATCATCGGCAGGAGGACGCGGGTGGTCATCTGCTCCCAGTGGATCGCGCCACCGCCGACGACGACCGCGCCGCCGAGCGCCCCGATGAGGGCATGGGTGGACGAGACCGGCATCCCGAGCCACCACGTGAGGAGGTTCCAGATGGTCGCCGCGACGAGCGCGACGGCGGCGAGCACGAGGCCGGTCGAGCCGGACGGCGGATCGACCAGCCCTGCGCCGATCGTCTCCGCGACCCTGGCGCCGAAGAAGGCGCCGACGAGGTTGGCCAACGCGGCCATCGTCACCGCGGCGCGTGGGGTGAGCGCCCTGGTCGAGACGGAGGTGGCGATCGCGTTCGCCGCGTCGTGGAACCCGTTGGTGTACGTGAACGCCATCGCGAGCAGCACGATCACCAGGACCGGCAGCCAGTCCACGGTCAGGACTCCTTGACGGCGATCAGCTCGATCTGGTGCGAGACGAGCTCGAAGGAGTTCGCGGCGGACTCAAGCCGCTCGAGGAGGTCCTTGCGCCGGATCAGCCCGACCGGGTCGCTCGCGCACTCGGCGAAGAGCCCGGCCAGCATCCGCCGGTACCGCTGGTCGGCGTCGTTCTCGAGCCGGTTGATCTCGATGCAGTACTCCTCGACGCCCCGCATGGACCGCAGCCTGGGCATGACCTCGACGGTCAGCTGGGCCATCCGAGCGATGATTTCCAGCATGTCGACCATGCCCGGGCACGACGTGGTGAAGCCGTGCAGGTCGATGGTGAAGCCGAGGTTCTCCAGCTCGTCGACGCACCGGTCCAGCGCCCCGGTGAGCGCGATGAGGTCTCCGTGGTCGAAGGGGGTGACGAAGCTTTCGCGCGCCTTGCGCACGATCCGGTGGCTCACGCAGTCGGCGTCGGCCTCGATGTCGCGCAGCCGGGCCAGGCCCGGCGCGGAGGAACCGTCGGGGTCGCCGAGCATGAGGCTCAGCTCGTCCGAGGCGCTCACGGCATGACTGGCGAGCTCGCCGAGAAGGTCGACGAACGCCTGGTCGTGCTTGAACGGGCGGATGTGCACGGTCGTCGATCTCCGGGTCGAGGGCGGTGTCGGGATCAGGGTAGGCCCACGATGTTCCCGACCTGTAACCCCGCGTTCGGGTCGCGTTCGGATGAGCGAGGTCCGGAGAGTGCGCCGGGCCGGGAGCGCCTCTCGGCACAGGGCCGCTCGTAGCGGCTGAATTTGGGACCCGGGGCTACCGCGACCCGGCGCACGACCGAGGCTAACGCCCCTCAGCCCCGATCGCATTCCCGGCATGCCCCACCCCTTCGCTCTCCTCCCTTCGCACCCGAGGTGGCTGGGCGACGGCATCGCAGATCCCTAGGTTCCTGTCAGGTGCCCGGGAAAGTTCCTGGGCACCTGACAGGAACCTAGGGATCTGCGGATCTCGGGGGCGGGCAGGGCGAAGGGGTAGGGACGGGCGAAGGGGGTCAGTCCAGCTCGCCGGCGCGCCACAGGGAGGCCGCGGCGGCCAGGTCCTCGGCCGTGGTCATGAGGTCCGCCGCCGACGCGGCACTCGCCCGGTCGTCCTGGGCGCGGCCGGTGGCCGTCACGGCGCAGAAGGCCGCGCACCGATCCAGGGCGCTGTCGAGGTCGCGCTGATAGAGCCCGGCGAGGACCGCGTCGAGGAGGGTCTGGACCTCGCGGGGGCCGGGGGGTTCCTCGACCCCGGCGATGACGTGCGACACCGGGGCGATCGCGCTGCCGCTCGCGTACTCCCGGCTGGCGACCTCGGGCTGACGCTGCACCCACTCGCGCACGAGATAGAGGCGCCACAGGGCACCGGGCAGGCTGCGCGCGGGGCGGTGCGACCAGAGCTCGGCGAGGGTCTCCAGCCCGACCTCCTCGACGAGGCCGACGAAGCGATCGGCGACCGCCGGGTCCTCGGAGCGGCCGGCTTGCACGAGCAGCTCGGCGGCGGCGTCGGCAGCGGCGGCGAGCTCGTCGGGGCCCGGGCTGGCGCCGGCGTGGCTCTCCATGGCGTCCGGGCTCATGTGCACCGGGCGCCGCGGAGGTCGCGGTCCGCTGGTGCTCAGGCCTGGCTCCGCGGGCGAAGCATCGCGCGGACCATGGTGGCCGCCTCGGACTGGGAGAGGTCGGTGCGGGAGGTGTCCCAGGAGGTGCGCAGCAGCCGGCGGGTCTCACCGTTGGCCCACAGGTGCTCACCGGTCAGCGACTGGGCCAGCTCGTGCAGGGCGCGCCCGAGGTCGCCGGACTCGACCTCGGTCATCCCCCACCCGGCCGCGGTCTCGGCATCCACGACCCGGCGCCGAAGGGCGAAGCTCAGCGCGCGCGGCTGGCCGATCGCCCTCGGCAGCAGCCAGGCGACACCCGGGTCGGGGGCGCCGAGGGAGTCCTGCGCTGCCACGCGGAAGGTGGCCGACGGGGAGGACAGCACCATGTCGGCCGCGAGCGCCAGACCGAGGCCGGACCCGGCGGCCAGACCCTGGACGGCGGCGAGCACCGGCTTGGACGAGCCGTGGATGATCCCGAAGAGCTCGTCGAGCGCGGCCGCGACCTCGAAGACGTGCGTCGTCGGGTCCTCCGAGGCCTGTGCGGCGGCGGTGTCGGTCCCGACGCAGAAGCTCTCCCCGGTCGAGGTGAGCTTGACGATGTCGACGTCGTGGGCGCGAAGGGCGCGCTGGAAGGCGTCGCGCAGCGCATGGGTGGTCTGCAGGTCGAGGGCGTTGCCGGCCTCGGGCCGGTTCAGCTCGATGTGGGCGATGCCGTCGGCGGCGGAGTACCGCACGACGGACTCGGGGCTGGCGTTCGCGGCGAGGGACACCCCTGCAGGATAACGAGGAACTCATCGCCGGGCAGAGGAGTGAGTGCAGCGCTGCGACAATCGGCCCATGCCCTACCTCGTCCTGGCCGTCGCCGTGCTGTGCGAGGTCGCTGCCACGACCGCGCTGAAGTTCTCCGAGGGGTTCACCCGCCTCGGCCCGTCGCTCATCGTCGTCGCGGGGTACTCGGCCGCCTTCTACCTGCTCAGCCTCTCCCTCGACCGCGGGATCCCGCTCGGGGTGGCCTACGGGATGTGGGCGGCGGCGGGGGTCGCGCTCGTCGCCGTGATCGGCGTGGTCCTGCTCGGCGAAGGGCTGACCTGGGTGCAGGTGGGCGGGCTCGGCCTGGTCATCGCCGGCGTCCTCGCGCTCGAGCTCGGCGGTCAGCACCCCCAGTAGACCCGAGCTCTACCAGCTGGAGCGCTCGCAGGCGCCTCGAGAGAGTGGGCCTCCGTAGAGAGTTCGAGAACCCTGCCCGGCCTTGAGAACGGTGGCTTCTCTCAGGTCGCGAGAGGTCTATCGACGGGATCGGAGGCCGTTGGAGCCGGCCATGGTGGACTCGTCAGGGCCGATGGTGCGGGTGGTTGGGATGACTCGAACCTTTCTGAGCCCGGCGCACGTGAAGGAGCCGGTGGCCCTGTACGAGGCGGGCACAACACTCGCGGAGTTGGGCGAGCGGTTCAGCATCCATCGACGTACGGCTGCCGCACATGCAGGTGGTGTTGCGGTTCGGGGTCAGGCCACGCGGAGACGGCCAGGATCGGCGTGATGATCCCCGGCGACCGGGACTGGCCCACCGCCCTGACAGACTGGACGAACGAGAGCCGTTCGTGTAGTAGAGGATTGGAGCCGCGTCGTTCCTGTCAGGCCCGCTGTCGGAGAGGCTGACGATCACCGGCTCACGAGCGGCGACTCCTACGGCGAGCATGTCGCCGTCAAGTTTGCCGCCGACCTGGCACGCGACGGGCGGGTGGTCGTGGCCGGCGGCGCATACGGGATAGAGGGCGCCGCACACCGCGCCGCCCTTGCCGCCGGTGGGGACACGATCGCCGTCCTCGCCGGGGCGTCGACCGGCCCTACCCTGTCGGACATCGCGAGCTGCTCGATCAGATCGCCGGCGTAGGGCTGCTCGTGAGCGAGACGCCACAGGGTTCGACGCCGACCCGGCACCGGTTTCTCGCGCGTGGTCGGCTTCTGGCCGCTCTGTCGAATACGACCATCGTGATCGAGGCCGGGGCACGCTCCTGCGCGCTGCGCACCGCCCGCCAGGCATACGACTTGGGTCGCGACGTCGGTGCGGTCCCTGGCCCGTTGACCAGCGCCGCCAGCATCGGCCCACACCAGCTCATCGGTGACGCTCGGGCACGGATCGTCACCAATACCGGGCAGATCACCAACATGCTCCACATGCAAAGAGCTCTCCACGAGAGTCCACGGCGGTCACCCCTCGGCCCAGCGTTCCCCCGAGACCCCGAACGCCGCGACATCGGGCGCGATACTCCCTCACTCTGAAACCGTCGGGTGACAATGCGGCGGCTACACCACGGCAGCGGGTCGACACGAGACGGACAGCGTCAGCCGTACGCTCGGATCATGAAGATCGAGTTGGAGCGCGGCGCGTGGACGAGGGGTGAGCCTCTGGCCGACGGCGAAGGCGGTTTCGGGACGGTGTACGAGGTCCAGGCAGGCGACGGCTCCCCAGCGGTGGCCAAGTTTGTCCCCAAGGCACCGGGCGCCGAGCGTGAACTCCTCATCGGCGACTCGCTTCATGCTGCGGAGTTCCGGAACGTCGTGCCCGTGATCGACCGGGGCGAACACGAGAACTCCTGGGTTCTGGTGATGCCTCGAGCCGAGAAGTCACTGGCGCGGCACCTGGAAGAGGCTCACGCCCCGTTGGATCTCTCCGAAGTCGTGTCCATCCTCAGCGACATCGCCACGGCTCTCTCTGACATCGACGGTGCTGTTGTCCATCGGGACTTGAAGCCACAGAACGTATTGCTCCTTGACGGCACATGGTGTGTCGCGGACTTCGGCATCGCCAGATATGCCGAGGCGACTACCGCAGACGACACGCGCAAGTTCAGCCTCACGCCCCCTTACGGGGCCCCCGAGCAGTGGCGAAGTGAGCGCGCGACGAGCGCAACGGACATCTATGCCTTCGGCGTCATCGCCTTCCGGTTGCTGTCCGGCACACTCCCGTTCGACGGGCCGGATGCTGCCAGTTACAGAGAGCAACACCTCACGGGCAGCCCTCCTTCACTCACTACAGGGACCGCTCGGCTTCGGACACTCATCGAAGAATGCCTCTACAAAGCGCCTCAAGCACGACCCAACGCCGCCAACGTCCTTGCCCGGCTGGCTATCGCTGCCGAGGAACCTTCCCGTCCGGGACTAACCCGGCTTGCGCAGGTGAGCCACTCGGAAGTGCAGCGCCAAGCGCAGAGCCATGCGCATGACGTGGCGCGCCGCGAAGAATCCGAACGGCGCGCTCAGATGTTCGCGGCGGCCGAGCAATCATTCGAATCGTTCTCGCAGCCACTGTTGCAGGCCATCGAAGACAACGCTCCCACGGCACGGATCGAGGTCGGTCGGGGCCACGGAAAGATGCGGTTCATGGCAGAACTTTCCGGTGCCAAACTCGGTGTCAGTCAGCCCCAACCATCACCCGCTTGGCAAGGCCCGTTCAGCGTCATCGCGTTCGCGAACGTCGCAGTCAACTTGGGAGGACGGAACCGAATGGGTTGGGAAGGCCGAAGTCACTCGCTGTGGTTCTGCGACGCCCACAAGCAGGGCCGCTTCGCCTGGTACGAAACAGCGTTCATGGACTCACCGTTCGGCAGCGGCCATCCATCGGTCGAACCATTCTCGTGCTCGCCCGCACAAGGACAGGTTGCGTTCCAGAACGTCATCGGCACGATGCAGCTCGCGTGGCCTGTCGAAGAGTTGGACCGTGCGGACCCCACCGAGTTTCTCGACCGTTGGATCGGCTGGTTTGCCGACGCTGCCGAGCATCGCCTCGCCCGACCTTCCACGATGCCGGACAAGCAGCCTGGCCGTTCCTGGCGCCGCGGATGATGCTCGACACCAACTCCAACGGCTGACGGGTGGCCGGGGTCGCACGTTCACGCAGGAGAACCCGAACCGGCTGACGAAAGGTGCTCGGCAACCACGGCGCAGCAGGCATAGAGCGGTCGTCGGCGAGGAGCACCTCGCGGTTGCTCCCGCCAGCCGTGCGTCTCACAGGCTCGGCCCCTGCCGGGGCAGGTAGTCGGTGTTACTGGCGCTGTTCGGGCTGGTCGGCGAGCTAGCGGAGCGCGATCTCGGCTCTGGCGCGGTCGACCTTCCGTGCCGTGTTCTCCGGCACCGGGCCGAGAGACGTGTCCTCGGTGATGCCATATCGGTCGCGGTAGGCGGCGACGGTGCGGGCGTGCCCGGGCGCGTCGTCTCGGTCGCCCACGAGGAGTCCGAAGACGCCGCCGGCGTCCACGGATTGGAGCTGGGCGAAGTCGCCCACGAGTAGCACCTTGGCCCCGGCTCGTCCGGCCAAGTGGGTGATGCGATCCAGAGAGAGGGTGCCGGCGAGGGAGGCTTCATCGATGATGACGAGCTGACATACCCGGAAGTCTTCGCCGTGGATGAGGTGGTTCTGCCACTACCTCGCCGTGTTCTCCGTCGCGATGCGCAGGTCTTCGGCGAGGATCCGCGCGGCCATCGCTGGCGGTGCACGCCCGACCACTGAGCTCTCGCCGTGTTCCTTCTCCCACGCCCGGCGAAGCGCGTTCATGGCGGTGGTCTTCCCGGCGCCAGCCGGGCCCGACGAGCACATCGAGCAGCCGGCCGGATTCGGCTATCTTCATCAGAGCGTCGTCCTGGTCCTTACCGAGCATCAGCCCCTCACCGTCAGGCTTCGTGGTGATCTATGGTTGCGGCCGATGTCGCGCGCTTCCCATTCGACGCCGAAGATGCGTGCCATGTGGTCGGCGAACACCGCTCGTGCGACTCCGACAGCGCGACCACCGCGGCATGCATCGGTCGCCCATCCAGCCTCCGCCACTTCCCGTCCAGCACGGTCTGCACCTTGTTGCTGATGACGACATGTGTGTGCAGGTGGGGGTCGCCGGCGCGCGAGTCGAAGTGATCGAACGCCGTCGCCGCCAACCCGGTCACGTCCACCTGCGCAACAGCCCCGTCACCGGCGGTTGCACCGCTGCGGGTGGCTGAAACCTAGCGCTCCATAAACGCAACCACCTCCGCAACCGCCGCATGATGCACCTGCCCGATGAGCGCCTGCGTGCCGGCGTCGGCGACCGCCCACAACGCCGAGGCGGACTTCGGGACCGAGAAGGTGAAGTCGAACCCGGCCACCGCCCGCCGTCTGCAGCGCTCAGTCTCCTCGGCCCCAACTGCCGCGACCGCCTCGCCCCTTCGCGCCCGGACTTAGTTCGGGGTCAAGGTCAGCGATCCGAGCCTCGATCCGCACCGGCACCTACTTGAAGGCCGGGAACGCCTGCCCGAGCGGGTCGCCGCTGATTGGATCACGCCCTATCCCCATCAAGAGCTGGAGCTGAGCCTCTGACACCCGATCACCCACCGCGAGCCGACCCTTGCCGAGTGAGGCGATGCCAGACCCGAGCCATTGGCCCGGTGGTGTTCCCACCTTCGCACGATACCTCGTCAAAGGCGTGGACAACTCACGGTCGCCATCCACGGCCGCGGCAGTGCGCAGCAGGTACTTGTAGCCATCCCCCGCGCTCATTACTCGCATCGAGACCGTCACACCACGCAGGTACGCGACTCGCTTCGAGGAGCTATTAGGTGGGCTCCGGTCCGAGCAATTCCACGACCTCATGGGGTACCGCAAAGTGAGACGACTTCACGCCGGTCTCATATACGGCGTCGAGCAAAGCGGCAACGCCGTATGGCACATCCCCCTTTGCTTGAAGTTCAGCCGTGACGCGCTTGACGGGGCGCGTGAATCCACGCAGCATCTGGCTCTCGTCACGATTATCCAGTTCGTAGACGCGCGCACGCGGGATTCTGCCGCCATTCGCAATCGCTTCTCTAATAACGTCAGCTTGTGTATGACCCTGAGAATCGAGTTCCTTCAGAACTGCTCTCGCCGCGTCAGCGCTCCACGGGACATGCTCTGGTGATTCGTCACGCACACGTTCGATGTCCTGGACGGATTCAGGGCTGGTTCCAACGCCCAGCACCGAAGAGTGCTTGATCAGGTCCGCTGGTTCGAGAAGAAAGAACCGGCGCCCCGTCGCTTGGAGGTACTCGTCAATCAGCTCGTGGCGGGCACCAATGATCGACCCTCGATCTGCCCGGTTCCACCAATCTTCTTTCGTGTCCGCGGTCACAAGCACCAAGTCAGCCCCACGCCCACCGCCCTCAAGAAGCAATTGATGCCAGACGAGATAGTCTCCCGATGCCCCTTCCGGGAGGTCAGACTCGAGCTTCTCGACATCCATATAGCCAGGAGGGATCGAGTTCTCTACCCGTCGTTCACCCTCCTCGACCGCCGTCTTCCAATCCACTTCCGAGAGCGCGGGGCCAACCGAGTCCTCCAGCAACTTTTCCAGTCGCGCCAACAACCTATCCTCAGACGTGGGCGCGTGAGCAGAGACTCTGATGGGCTCCTCACCGACGCGCTCCCGCAAACCCTCGTAGAAGTCGTCCACTTCCTCGGTCAGGTTGACCCTTTCCTCGCTAGGAAGGGCAACACTCTTGGCCCAACGGATTATCGCGTCCTTCGTTGAGGTCGAGTTCTTCGCCAGCGCTGCCTGGGCGTCCCTGGACGCGCTGCCTAGGCTCGCGATGACCGACTGGCGATTACGCCAGAACTCCCGGACCACCTGGTGCGGTACGAAGAGGCGCTCTTCGGCAGCCTCGGCCACGCGCAGCAAGTCATCGACAGTCTTCTCGTTGTACCGGTAAAGATTCAGCAACACATTGGTGTCAAGGGCAACGACGCCGTGCTGGAGCGCTCTCTTGATGTCTTCCGCCGTGAGGACGCGGTACGCCTCAAAACCTGAGTACAACCCGCCTCTGCCCACTCTCGCTCCTCAAGGCCCGTTCGTCGTTGGGTGTCAGCCTACGACCAGCGCGCCGCCTCAGTGGCGACATTGCCTCGATCTGCAAGACGCCTGTGACCTCGAACGCCGATCGGACCGAAGGACGGAGGCGGCAGCGTCGGCGGTCTTGCTCGGGCGACTCGGTTCGGACGGCCGGTGCGTGGCGGAGTCGTGCACCTGACCGGTGACCAGCTCGGCATCAGTTCTCGATGAGGCACGGATGCCGGGGACGACCGTCACCGGAGCAGACTTCATGCACGATCCCAGCGCCAGTGGTCCCACACCGATGCAACCGGGACCTGCGAGGCGCGGGCGATGCTCGACCTCGACGACCTGCCCGATGGCACCCTCGAGGTGATCCTGTTCGGGCGTATCTCGGGCACGCTCGCGGTGCGGCGGCTGATATGAACCAGCGGCGGGCCGGGGGGATGGGCGACGAACTCACCAACGCGGCCCTCATTGGCCTGGTCGGGATGTTCGGGATCGCTCTCGTCCTCCGTGCCGCTGGCAGCGTCGCCGCGTTCCTCACCGGCACAACGCAGCCCGAAGCGGGCGTAGCGGCGGGGCTCGCCGTGCTGTTCAACCCCGGCGACCCGGCGACCGCGCTCGGTGCCGACGGGCTAAACCCGGCCGTCTACGGGCTCGTCAGCACGGCACTGCTCGGCGGCCTGGCGCCGGGATCGTCTGGGTGTGGATCGTGCTGCGCCGACACACGCGGAAGACAGAGACCGACCCGCACCGACTGGCGGGGATCGCGACCAGCCATGAGGTCAAGACCGCGGCATCCGCGAAGGCACTGCTTCACCGCGCGGCCTCGCTGCGGGCCTTCCTTGGCGTCGCCAGCGCCGCAGGATATCGGCTACCTGCTGGGGGCGAGTCGTGGAACGAAGGTCTGGGCATCGGTTGAGGACTCGATCCTGCTGATCGGACCGCCCCGCTCCGGCAAGGGCCTGCACGTCGCCATCAACGCGATCCTCGACGCTCCGGCGCGGTCGGCACGAAGCCCGACAACCTCACCGCCACGCTCCGCGCCCGACGCCGAAGGGGCGGGTCGTTCGCCGTGTTCGACCCCCAACACCTGGCTGAAGGTACCCATCTTGGCTGCGCTGGTCACCCGTTCGCGGTTGTGACGATCCGCGGACCGCGATGATCCGCGCCAACGGCCTCGCTGCCGCTACTGGCCTCAGTGCTGGAGCGGTCGAGTCCGGCGGGTTCTGGGAAGGAAAGGCCCGCACCGAACTCCAGAGCCTGCCCCGCGACCGGCTCGAAGGCGAGCACGACGGTCTCATGCTGGCGCACTACGCCGATGCGATCCCGCCGTAGGTGCTCAAGCGTGAGCAAGACCGGATCGTCGTCGAACTCGACCAGGTGACTCGCCGCATCAACGCCCACTTCGGTGACTACTCCGACGCCCGCGCCCACCTCGACGATGCGCTCGGACTGCTGGCCAACTGCGCCGACATGTACCGCAGGTGCGACGACACGAACCGGCGACTGTGCAATCAGGCCTTCTTCACGGAGGTCTTAATCGACGAGACAACGAACTGCGTGTCGAGCACAACCGGCCCTTCGAGGCTCTGCTCGATCCGCAGGTCAACGCCAACGCTCTGACCTGGGCCGCAGACGCACACAAGCCCGAACCTCGACCAACGTTTCCGTTGGCAATGGTTCGAGCCTTGTGGGCGGGGTGGGCCCCGTGGGGCTCGAACCCACAACCTACGGATTAAAAGTCCGCAGCTCTGCCAGTTGAGCTAGAGGCCCTGGCGGGCCCCAGCGTAGATCAGGGGGAGGCTCCTCCCCCCCTTCGCCGGAATCCGCTCAGGACCGCCAGGCGCGCAGGTCCCGGCCCAGCATCTCTTCGAGGCGGCGGGTGTGCGGGTCGTACTCCTCGTGCAGCCGGCTGCGCAGCTGCGGGCTCAGCACCGGCATCTGCTGCCACTCCTCCCCGAGTCGCAGCTTCGAGGTCTTCTTCGTCTTGTCGTTGGCGCGGAAGGTGACGTCGTCGACGCCGAGGTCGGAGTCGAGCCCGAGGTGCTCCATGATCTCGGTGACGAAGGCCAAGGGGTCGGCGGCCAGGTCGTCGTAGATCATCGGCTTGAGCTGGGGATGGACCTCCCACCACCGCTCCAGGGCCTCGGCATAGCGCCCGAAGGTGAGCATGGAGTACTCGTCGCTGAGGTCGTCGATGACCGGTGTGTAGGCGAAGCGTCCCTGCATCATGTGGTGGATGTACGCCGACTCGTACCGGTCCACCGGGTGCCGGAAGACGGCCAGCATCGCGGGCGCGCCGAGCATCGACCGGATGTTCTGCGCCGTGGGCGAGGTCGCCCGGAAGTAGTGCGGCGTGCTCTCCAGGTAGTAGCGCACCCCCGGCAGGTCCTCCTCGGGGAAGTGCGCCCGGAAGGCGGCCACCTTCTCGGGCGCGTCGAAGTTCGGCTGGTTGAAGAAGTTCAGCTCCTTGACCTTCGACGCGTAGATGTGACGCGAGCGCGCGAGGCAGTGGTGCAGCCAGCTGGTGCCGCTCTTCTGGCTACCGACGACGAGCAGGTTGGGCAGGGGCATGTCAAGGGGGTCCCGTGGATCGACGATGGGGGGGTCGACGGTAACCCGCGGAAGGAACCGGCAGGCGCCCGTTCAGCGACCAGCGGGTGGACCGCAGATGACCTTTCGGTGGCCGCTTGATTAACCCCTGGCGCCGGCCCGCCGACAGGCCCGTAGACCTGGATCTGTGCGCCGTCGCTGTGGCTATCCTGACCGCGCCCAGCCCGCGGCACACACGATCAGGAAGCGTCGACCGAAGCAGATGAGCCAGCCGGACCTGTCCGTCATCATCCCCATGCACAACGCGAGCGGGACCGTCGTGCCCGTCATCGAGTCCTTTCTCGCGATCGACTCCGCTGGCATCGAGGTCGTCGTCGTCGACGATGCCTCCACCGACGACTCCGTCGAGCGGGTCCGCGAGCTCGACGACCCGCGGGTCGTCCTCCTGCCGCTCACCCTCAACCACGGCGCCGGCCAGGCGAGGAACCACGGCTTCGCGAAGGCGGGCGGGCGGTACAGCCTGTTCTTCGACGCCGACGACGAGATCCATCCCGAGAGCCTCACCGCGACACTGGGAGCGCTCGACGACACCGGAGCGAGCGTCGCGATGATGCCGTACCGCTACCGGCGCCCCGGGACGGTCGGCGAAGGGATGAACTCTTACGACATCGCGGTGTGGGAGAAGTACGTCGCGGGGCCGCGCCGTCTCGCTCGGCTGGACGAGGTGCCGCGGCTGCTCGGCTTCACCAACTACCCGTGGAACAAGGTCGTGCGTACCGAGCACTATCGGCGGACCGGGCTGCGCTTCGGCTCGACCCAGGTGCACAACGACATCCTGGGCCACTGGCTCACCCTGGTCGACGCGGAGACCGTGCTCCTGCTCGACCAGCCGCTGTGCACGCACGTCGTCCAGGAGGGCGGCAAGAACCTCACCAACCGGGAGAGCCGCGCGCGGCTGAACCTGCTCGACGCGCTGGACGAGACCTACACCGAGCTCTGTGCCCGCCCCGAGAAGCGGCGCCGGTACGCCAACCATTACTGGGACCTGGCGCTGCGCGTCATCGAGTGGGCGTCCGGGCGGATCACGCCCGAGGTGCGCGACAAGTTCAGCTACCGGGTCCAGGAGCACCTCTTCCGTATCGACCTGGGCGACTTCCACCGCATCCGGTTCAAGCAGAACCCGGGACTCGCCAACCGCATCGTGCGCCGCACGCAGGCCTGAGCAGAAGGAGCACCGACATGGCCGAGGTCAGCATCATCGTCACCACGTACAACATCGAGGACTACGTGGAGCAGTCGCTGGCGAGCGTCGCGGCGCAGACCCTGAGCGACATCGAGGTGCTCGTCGTCGACGACGGGTCCTCGGACTCGACGCCGCAGAAGATCGCCGACTTCTGCGCGGGCGACCCCCGGTTCGTCCCCGTCCTCCTCGAGGAGAACAGCCCGGGCGGGGTGGCCACGGCGGCGAACGCCGGCCTGGACCGGGCGACGGGCACCTGGGTGGGGTTCGTCGACGGTGACGACTACGTCGAGCCGACGATGTTCGAGAAGCTGCACTCCGCCGCGCTCACCCATGGCGCCGACCTGGCGATGTGCGAGTACCAGGAAGAGGTCGACGGCACCGGCGAGCGCCGCGCGCCGGCCGACGCCCACCGGTGGGCGCAGCTGAGCGATCCTCACTACGTCCTCGACGTGCCCACGACACACACCTTCCTGCGCTTCATCGCCGTGCCGTGGCGCAAGCTCTACCGGCGCGAGCTGCTCGAGCGTGAGTCGATCCGCTTTCCCGTGAGCGACGGCTTCTTCGAGGACAACCCGTTCCACTGGTTCGCGCTGGTCTCGGCGGACTCGATCGCCGTCGTGCCGGAGGTGCTGTGCTACCACCGGGTGGCGCGCGCCGGGCAGACGATGGCGACGGCGGACGAGCGGCTCTTCCACATCTTCCACCACCACGACACGATCCACACCTGGCTGGCCTCGCGGGGGCTCCTCGACCTGTACCAGATCCCACTGCTGGGTTGGGTCATCTCGCAGATGGAGTGGATCTCCCGCCGCACCCCGCCGGAGCTGCGGCGGCGGCTCTTCGACATCCTCGTCCCGATCTTCGGCGAGTACTCCGAGCAGACCATCGCGCGGGCGCTCCAGGAGAACAACAAGGGCGCGGCGACGCACCGGCTCGCCAAGGCGGTCGCGAAGCGCGAGTTCGGCAGCTTCGCACGGTGCCTCTCGACCCGTCCCGGGTCCGACAACCCCCTCGTCACCGCGGCCTTCCACCTACGCCACTCCGGCGTGCGCCACACCGCGTCCCTCACCAGGCGTTACGCGCGCAACGCGATCGCGGGCGGGCAGGTCGCGAGCTACGCCAACCGCATCCGCAGCCGCCGCAGCGACGCCGGAGGCCGGGACGTGATGTTCGGCCTCGTCGTCATCGAGAAGCGGCTCGCGCGGATGGAGCAGCAGCTCGACTCCGTGGAGCGGCGCCTCGCGTCCTTCGAGGGCGGCCGCGACGGCGACCGCCCCGCCTGACCCCCGGTCAGGCGTCGACGAAGAGCGAAGGGATGTCGCGCCCTTCGCGGATCGCCTCCAGGATCCCGTCGGCGGCGGTGAGCGCCTCGCCGATCGTGACGTCCATGTCGAGGTAGCGGTAGGTGCCGAGCCGGCCGACGAAGGTCACGCCCGTCTCGCGCCGAGCGGCGTCGGCGTACCGGGTGAGCACGGTCTTGTCGTTCGTCATCCGGATCGGGTAGTACGGGATGTCGCCGTCCTCGGCCAACCGGCTGTACTCGCGGAAGCAGACGGTGTCCTCGTGCTCCTCCCACGGCGCGAAGTGCTTGTGCTCAGCGATCCGGGTGTACGGCACGTCGACGTCGCCGAAGTTCATCACCGAGCAGCCGAGGTAGTCCCCCTTCGCCCGGATCTCCTCGAAGTCCAACGTCCGGTACCGCAGGTGGCCGAGCTCGTGCCCGAACCACGCATCCAGCTGGCCGGTCCAGATGGAGTGGTCGAAGTCGCCCCGGTCGGCCTCGGTGTAGGGCGTCGAGAGCCGCACCTCGATCCGCGGGTGGTCGATGATGCCCGCGACGATCTCGGTGTAGCCGTCCCGCGGGATCGCCTGGTGCGGGTGGTTGAAGTAGGAGTCCTCGTAGCTGAAGCGAAGGGGGAGCCGCTTGAGCACCGACGCGGGGATCTCGGTCGGCGGCAGACCCCACTGCTTGCGGGTGTAGCCGTGGAAGAAGGCGTCGTAGAGGGTGCGGCCCATGAACTTCAGCGCCTGCTCCTCGAAGTTCTGCGGGTCCTCGATCGAGGAGTCGGCCTGCTCGGCGATGAAGGCGCGGGCCTCGTCCGGTCGCATCGCGGTGCCGAAGATCTGGTTGATCGTCAGCAGGTTGACCGGCAACAGGTAGGTCTGCCCGCCGACGGTGGTCCGCACCCGGTGGTTGTACGGCATCATCACGCCGAAGCGGTTCACGTACTCCCAGACCCGCTCGTCGTCGGTGTGGAAGATGTGCGGCCCGTAGCGGTGGATCATCACCCCGGTCTGCGGGTCACGCTCGGTGTGACAGTTGCCGGCGATGTGGTCGCGGGTCTCGAAGATCACGACGTCGTGGCCGGCCTCGGCCAGCTCGCGTCCGATGACCGCTCCGGAGAAGCCGGCGCCGGCGATGCCGAACCTCACCGGGCCACCTCCGCCCGCAGGTCGGCCCGGGGGTGCACGGGCAGCGCGAAGGGGGTGACGTCGGCACGATCTGATCTGAGCACGTGGGCACCGTACGCAGCATCCTCGCGGTCTACCGCAGCAGATCGGGCGTCGCACCAAGGCGTCGCGAGAACTACACCTGACCCACCATCTCAGTTCACCAGGAGTTGGCCGTCTTCGAGGACGTTGGCCTCATGGCGCAGGTCCCGACGATCCCACCGGCGGGGGCGGCCGACCGACCCCGGTGGTCGGTGGTCATCCCTGCGTACAACTGTGCCGACTTCCTCGCGCGGGCGCTGCCCGAGGTGCTCGACCAGCTGGGCGACCGGGACGACGCCGAGATCGTCGTCGTCGACGACGCCTCGAACGACCACCCCGAGCGGGTCGTCGACGCGCTCGGCGAGGGTCGGGTCCGCCTGGTGCGGGGCGAGCGCAATCTCGGCGCGATCGCGACCTTCAACCGGTGCGTGACCGAGGCGAAGGGGGATCTGGTGCACCTCCTCCACGGGGACGACGAGGTGCTCCCGGGCTTCTACCGGGCGATGGAAGAGGCGATGGAAGACCCCGCGGCGGTCGCCGCAGTCTGTCGCGCCCAGGACATCGACGCCGGCGGCACGACGCTCTACACGACCCGGTCCTACCGAGAGGGAACCGGCGTATGGGCCGACGCCCTCCCCACCTTCGCCGTCTCCAACCGGGTGCGGACCCCCGGCATCGTCGTGCGACGCCGCGCCTACGAGGAGGTCGGCGGCTACCGGCTCGACCTGCCGCACGCCGCGGACTGGGAGATGTGGACCCGTCTCGCCGCTCACGGCCCGATCGTCTTCGTCGACGAGGTCCTCGCCCGCTACCGCCGCCACGACGGCTCGCACACCTCCGAGCTGGTGCGCACCGGGGCCAACGTGCGGGAGCGGGTCGAGGCGATCGGCACGGTCTGCGCGCACGTGCCCGCCGAGCGCCGCGCCGCGACCGTGCGGCGCGCCCTGGCGTACTCGGTCTACTTCGCCGGGTCCACCGCGCTGCGCCGGGCCCGCGCCGGGGACTGGAGCGCCGCCGGCCACCAGGCACGCGAGGCCGCCCGCTGCGGCGCCCTCATCCCTCGAGCAGTGGAGCTGACCGGATGATCATGGACATCCCCATCACCGACGCCACGCCCGCCGACGCGCCCCTGCCCGTACCGTCGCGCCCCCGGGTGTCGGTGGTCGTGCTGACCCAGTGCACCCGCCCTGCCGAGCTAGACCGCGCCCTGGCCTCGGTCCGGGCGCAGGTCGGGGTGGACTACCGGCTGGTGCTCGTCGTCAACGGCGCCGAGCCGCCGGTGCCCGACCCCTCGGACCAGCTCATCGTGCTGCCGGAGAACGTCGGCATCCCCGCCGGGCGCAACATCGGGGCGGCGGCCTGCGACGCCGAGATCGTGCTCTTCCTCGACGACGACGCCGAGCTGCAGGGCAGCGACCACCTGGCCACGATCGCGGCACGCTTTGACGCCGATCCCCGTGTCGGGGCGATGGCGGTGCGGATCGTCGACCATGAGGGCCAGACCCAGCGCCGTCACGTCCCCCGGGTCGGCGGTGGCTCGGCCGAGCGGGCCGGGGACGTCACCCACTTCATCGGGGCCTGCTGCGCGGTGCGCTCCGAGGCCTTCACCGATGTGCAGGGCTTCGACCCGAGGTTCTTCTACGCGATGGAGGAGTCTGACCTCGCCTGGCGGCTCATGGACCGCGGCTGGTCCATCTGGTACTCGGCGGACCTCACCGCCTACCACCCGCGGACCGCTCCGACGCGTCACGCCGACTGCGTGCGGCTGCAGGCGCGCAACCGCTTCTGGATGGCATGGCGGTCGCTGCCGACGCCTCTGCTCGCCGGTTACCTGCTCACCTGGACCCTTGTCCCGGCCGCCCGCCAGGAGCCGGTTCGTGAGGTGATCGCCGGCTACCGCGAGGCGTCCGCGGATCGCCCGGAGCGTCGGCCGCTGCACTGGCGCACCATCGCCCGGATGACCCGGCTGGGCCGCCCCCCGGTCGTCTAGCCGGCCACGCCCGCGCTCCCTGAGGTGCGACGAAGGAGCCTCGACGGGAGAGTCCCGACGGGACGCTAGGTGAGCAGGACGCTCACGGTGTGGATGACGAGCCCGGCGAGAGCGCCGATGACGGTGCCGTTGATCCGGATGAACTGCAGGTCGCGCCCGACGTAGAGCTCGATCCGCTTGCTGGCCTCGTCGGCGTCCCAGCGCTCCACGGTCACCGAGATCACCTCGGCCAGCTCGTCGCCGTAGGTGTTCACGGCGAAGGCGACGCCCTCCCCGAGGTGGGTCTCGAGCCGGTCGCGCCAGCGCGGGTCGTTCACGAGGTGCTCGCCGACGTGTGAGAGCAGCTCGTCCCCCCTTCGCCAGAAATAGCTGTCCCGGTCATCCATCGCGGACAGCAGGGCGGAGCGGATCGACTGCCAGACCGCCACCGCGCTGCGCGAAACCTGCGGGTGGGCGAGCAGGCGCTCCTTGATCCGCTCGGCGGAGGCCTGCACCTCCTCATCGTGCTGCAGGTCGTGCGCGAGCCGGCGCAGCAGGTCATCGACCGCGGTGCGCGCCGGGTGACTGGTGTCGGCACGCATCTCGCGCAGCCAGGTCACGGCCTGCTCGTAGGCCCAGGCGATGACGCGATCGTCGACCCAGTTCGGTGTCCACCACGGCGCCTTGTCGACCATCACCTCGGCGAAGATCTCGGGGTTGTCGCGCAGCCACAGCAGCACCTGGTCCAGCCCGAGGTCGACGAGCCCGTCGTGGGTGCGCTCCTCGACGACCTTCTCCAGCAACGACCCGGCGATCGGGCTGATCGGCTCGCGAGCCAGCCGCGGCAGCAACAGGTCGGTGAGGAAGTCCTCGACGTCGGAGTCCTGCATCCGGTTCAGCCCCGCCCGCAGCGCCGTCACCGACTCGCGCATGACCCGCTCCCGGCTCTCGGGCCGCTCCAGCCAGCGGCCGAGCCGCAGCCCGACCTGGGCCGAGGCGAGCCGCTCGCGCGCGATCTCCTCGGTGAGGAAGTTCGAGGCGACGAACTCCTGCAGGCTCCGCCCGAGCTCGTCCTTGCGCCGCTTGACCAGCGCGGTGTGCGGGATCGGCAGCCCGAGCGGGTGCTTGAAGAGGGCGGTCACGGCGAACCAGTCCGCGAGCGCGCCGACCATCGCGGCCTCGGAGGCGGTGTTGACGAAGCCCCAGACACCGTCGTGCGGGAGCCGCAGGGTGAGCAGGTAGACGACCGCGGCGACGAGCAGAGCCGAGGTCGCGACGATGCGCATGCGGCGCAGCCCGTCGCGGCGGGCCTGGTCGGCCGGGGTCTCGATGAGGAAGCTCACGATGATGATCCAACCGCATCGCTGGCCCGAGGCTTCCCGGGGTGACCTCCACCTGGGGGTGCCAGACTTCGCCAGGTGGAGTTCCTCAACGGCCTGATGCCTCAGCACGACCTGACCTACGACGACGTCTTCATGGTGCCCCGGCGCAGCGACGTGGCCTCCCGCCACGGCGTCGACCTCGCGAGCACCGACGGGACCGGCACGACGATCCCGCTCGTCGTGGCCAACATGACCGCGATCGCCGGCCGGCGCATGGCCGAGACGACAGCGCGGCGGGGCGCGCTGACGATCATCCCGCAGGACATCCCCGTCGACGTCGTCACCGAGGTGATCCGGTGGGTCAAGGGCCGCCACCTCGTGCACGACACCGCGATCGAGCTGCACCCGACCACGACGGCCGGCGAGGCACTCGTGCTCATCCACAAGCGGGCGCACGGCGCCGGGGTCGTCGTCGAGGACGGTCGGCCGGTGGGCATCGTCACCGAGCGTGATCTCGACGGGGTGGACCGCTTCACCCAGGTCCGCGACGTGATGTTCACCCAGCCGACGACGCTGGCCGACGAGCACGACCCGGCGGTCGCGTACGACGCGCTGCACGAGGCCCGCCGTCACCTCGCCCCGGTCGTCGACGGCGACGGTCGGCTCGTGGGGGTCCAGACCCGCAAGGGGGCCGTCCGGTCCTCGATGTACCGACCTGCGGTCGACGCCGGCGGGCGGCTGCGCATCGGGGCCGCGGTCGGCATCAACGGCGACGTCACCGGCAAGGCCGCGGCCCTGCTCGAGGCGGGGGTGGACGTCCTCGTCATCGACACCGCGCACGGGCACCAGCAGAAGATGCTCGACGCGCTGGCTGCGGTGCGCGGCCTCGACCCGTCGGTCCCGATCGTTGCGGGCAACGTCGTCACCGCCGACGGCACGAGGGAGCTGATCGAAGCCGGCGCCGACATCGTCAAGGTCGGGGTCGGCCCCGGCGCGATGTGCACCACCCGGATGATGACCGCCGTCGGGCGACCCCAGCTCTCCGCCGTCCTGGAGTGCGCCGACACCGCGCGAGCGCTCGGCAAGCACGTCTGGGCCGACGGCGGGGTGCGCCACCCGCGGGACGTCGCGCTGGCGCTCGCCGCGGGTGCGAGCAACGTGATGATCGGGTCCTGGTTCGCCGGCACCCTGGAGTCCCCCGGTGACCTCTACGTCGACGCCGACGGGCGCCAGTACAAGGAGTCCTTCGGCATGGCCTCCGCCCGCGCCGTCCGGGGACGGACGGCCGAGGACTCCCCCTTCGAGCGGGCCCGCAAGGGCCTCTTCGAGGAGGGGATCTCGACGGCCCGGATGTACGTCGACCCGGCTCGGCCGAGCGTCGAGGACGTCATCGACCAGATCATCGCCGGGGTGCGCAGCTCGTGCACCTACGCGGGGGCCGCGACGCTCGAGGAGTTCCGCGAGCGGGCGGTCGTCGGGCTGCAGTCGACCGCGGGCTACGCCGAGGGCCGCCCGCTGCACACGTCATGGTGACCTCGCTAGCGCGCCCGCTACCACGCAGTAGTGGCTGTGATCACAACCAGTACTGCGTGGTAGCAGGCGGGTTTGGGGGTGGGGCATGCACTCGCTAGAGCCGTTGGGCGAAGTGGTGAGCCCGGCCGAGGCGTTGCGGCGTACCGCCTTCCTCCTCGAGCGGGGGCGGCAGCACAGCCGTCGGGTCGAGGCCTTCCGCGGGGCGGCGGCGGTGGTCGCCGAGCTCGGCGAGGAGGAGGTCGCGGCGCGCGTCCAGGCGGGCACGCTGCGCGAGCTCGCCGGGATCGGGTCCTCGACGGCCGGGGTCATCGAGCAGGCCGTCGCCGGCGAGCTGCCCGACTACCTCGCCCGTCAACAGGAGGAGCACGGCGGCCCGCTGGTCGAGGCAGGAGAGGGCACAGCGGCCCTCATCGAGGCGGTCATCGGCGACTGCCACACCCACTCCGACTGGTCCGACGGCGGCTCGCCGGTGCAGGAGATGGTGCTCACCGCCGTCGAGCTCGGCCAGGAGTGGCAGGTGCTCACCGACCACTCCCCCCGCCTGCGCATCGCCAACGGGCTGTCGGCCGAGCGCCTGGCCAAGCAGCTGCGCCTCGTCGAGGCGATCAACGCCTCGCTGGGTGGACAGTTCCGCCTGCTCAAGGGCATCGAGGTCGACATCCTCGACGACGGCGGGCTCGACCAGAGCGAGGAGATGCTCGGCCAGCTCGACATCGTCACCGCGAGCGTGCACAGCAAGCTGAAGATGCCCAAGGGCGCGATGACAGCCAGGATGATCGGCGCGGTGACCAACCCGAGGGTGGACGTGCTCGGGCACTGCACCGGCCGGCTCGTCACCGGCGGGCGCGGCACCCGACCCCAGAGCGAGTTCGACGCCGAGGCGGTCTTCACCGCCTGCGCGGAGAACGGCGTCGCGGTGGAGATCAACTCCCGGCCCGAGCGGTGCGACCCGCCGGACGAGCTGATCGAGCTGGCGCGTGACCTCGGGTGCCTCTTCGCCATCGACTCCGACGCGCACGCCCCCGGCCAGCTCGAGATGAAGGCGTACGGCTGCGAGCGCGCTCACCGCCTCGGGATCGAGGCCGACCGGGTCATCACGACCTGGTCGGCGGAGCGCCTCCTCGAGTGGTCCGAGGAGCGGCGAAGGGGGTGAGCGAGCCGACGATCGAAGCCGGTTTGGTCGGCGGCTCGTCACTCCCGTATAGTCCTGCTCGTCCTCGACGGATCCGGGCGCTGCCTGCTGCGTGGCGAGGATCTGGTCGGAGATCAGGTCCCCATCGTCTAGCGGCCTAGGACCCCGCCCTTTCACGGCGGTAGCACGGGTTCGAATCCCGTTGGGGATACGCAAGAAGCCTTGCACCACAAGGCCCTGTAGCGCAGTTGGTTAGCGCGCCGCCCTGTCACGGCGGAGGTCGCGGGTTCGAGTCCCGTCAGGGTCGCTCGTCACGTCAGCAGACGTGACTCGGCCAGGTAGCTCAGTTGGTACGAGCGTCCGACTGAAAATCGGAAGGTCGGCGGTTCGACCCCGCCCCTGGCCACCTTCTCCCCCTTCGCCTTGCGCGCGACCGCGCCGGCTCGGGCCTAGCGACCAGGCGGATTCCGCTAGCTCAGCTCCTTGACGATCTGCCCGATGGTGTCGATGGTGCGCTTGAGCTCCTCGACGTGCCGGGCGTCGAACTCGCTGAGGATCCGCTTCATCTCCGTGGTCGAGATCCCGTCGGTACGCGGCAGGTAGACCAGCTCGACCTGGTCGGAGAGGTCGTCGAACTTGCCCTGCCAGTCCGCGCCCATGCCGAGAATGTCGACGTCGTAGGTCTCGATGTCCTCAGGCTTCTGGCTCCACCGGTCCTCGGGGATGGCCAGGTCGACGTACTTGATGCTCTCGACGATCTCCATGCGCTGCTCGAAGGGGACGATCGGCTTCTTGCCCTTGATCGCGTTGAACTCGTCGGTGGACACCCCGACGATGAGCCGGTCGCCGTGCTCACGCAGCCGCTTGATGATGTTCAGGTGCCCGATGTGGAAGAGGTCGAACGTTCCGTAGGTGATGACGGTCTTACCCATTAGGAGATGCAACCTCGCGCGTCAGGTGGGGGATTGACGCACCCGAGTCTAGGTCTCCGCGCGCTGGGCGTTCACCAACAGTCCGTGCGGCGTTCACCTTCTCTTCGTCGTAGGGTCAGGTTCAGCCAGACCAAGGAGAGGCCGATGCCGGAGCAGGACGCGACCCCAACGGTCGACGTCGTCGTGCTCAGCCAGGGCGACCGCCAGGCAGAGACGCGCCGGGCTCTCGAGTCGGCCAGGGTCCAGACCGGGGTCCAGACCACGCTCATCCTGCTCGGCAACGGCTGGCAGCCGGAGGGCTTCGACGCGGACGTGCAGACCATGTACGTCCGGGAGAACGTCGGCCCGCCCGAGGGTCGCAACATCGCCGCCGCCCGTGGCTCGGGCGAGTTCATCCTCTTCCTCGACAACGACGCCTGGCTGCGCGATGCCGACGCACTGGAGCGCGCGGTCGCCCGATTCCGCGCCGAGCCCGGCCTCGGCCTGATCCACGCCCGGGTCTCGGACCCGAGCGGGGTGACCGAGCGGCGCTGGGTGCCCCGGGCGCGGGTCGGCGACCCGGCTGTCGGCGGTCCCGCCTTTGCGGTCTGCGAAGGAGTGGTGCTGATCCGTCGCGCGGCCTACCAGGACGCGGGCGGGTTCCCGGGCTCGTTCTTCTTCGGCAACGAAGGGGTGGAGCTGGCCTGGCGGATGCGGGACCGGGGCTGGGAGCTGGTCTACGACCCGTCGCTGCACATCTACCACCCAGCGACGTCACCCGATCGGCATGACGTCTTCTTCCGGCTCAACGCCCGCAACCGCGTGTGGGTCGCCCGCCGCAACCTGCCGTGGCCCGTCGCAGTGGTCTACGTCTGCGCCTGGACCGTGCTGATGATCCTGCGCACGTGGCGGCGTCCTGCCGACCTGCGCCTCTGGCTGAACGGGTTGCGCGAAGGGCTGACCACCGACCCCGGTGGCCGCCGGCCGATGCGGTGGCGAACCGTGCTGCGCCTGGCCCGTCTCGGCCAGCCTCCGATCATCTGAGGCTCCTCGGTATAGTCCGGAGGCACTGCGCGCCTACCCCTGGGACGCGCATAGAGCCGAGCGAGGGATCACGGTGCCTGTCTTCCGACAAGGCGAACGCAAGTTCTTGTACATCCATATCCCCAAGACGGGTGGCTCCAGCATCGAGCGGGCCTTCACCGATGCGGGCATGGACATGGAGTACCAGGACGGCAGGGTGAGTGCCACGTCGTGGAACACGGTGCGCCGCTGCACGCCGCAGCACATGCATCGTGACCAGCTCGAGGCCATCTTCAAGATCCACAAGTTCGACGGCATCTTCACCGTCGTGCGGGACCCGATGGCGCGATTGCGCTCCGAGTATCTGTGGCGTCACCGGGACCAGGACTTCGAGATCGACGGAGCGTCCGTGGAGCAGTGGGCGGAGAAGGCCTTCGCCGCCTACCCGCGGCACCCGTTCATGTTCGACAACCACATCCGCCCACAGGTCGACTTCCTGGTCGACGGTGTCTCGGTCTTCCGGTTCGAGGACGGTCTGGAGCAGATGGCCACGACCCTGAACGAGCGCTGGGACCTCGGGCTGGCGCCTACCCTTCCACGGGTGCGTGAGGGAACCTCCGCCACGAGGTACGCCAGCAAGGACGTGGAGGTCACCGACGGGCTGGAACGGCTCGTGTCCGACTTCTACCGCGAGGACTACGAGAGGTTCGGCTACACCGCACCTGCCCCAGCCCCGGCGGCACGTCGCGCGGCCATCGGCAGGGACACGGCGACCAAGGTGCGTTCACGCCTCAGCTCGTGGCTGCCGCGCTCCCGGGGCTGAGAACGCGGTAGAAGTCCTGCGTCGCCTCGAGGTTGTACTCCGCCGCGTCGAACGCAGGGTTCGGCACCTCTCCCCGCAGCGCAGCTAGCATCCCGTCGGCGAGGGCGGCCTCGTCGCGGTCGACCACGAGCCCGACCCCATCAGGCAGCGCCCCGGCGGCCGAGGCGAACCTCGTCGAGACGACCGGCAGCCCTAGGACACGCGCCTCGAGGATCACCATGGGCTGGCCCTCGTAGTCGCTGGACAGGACGAAGGTGTCGGCCTTGGCGAGCACCACGTGCGGGTTGCTGCGCTGGCCGGCGACCGTGACCGCGTCACCCAGACCCAGGTCGAGCACGACGTCGCGCAGCCGGGCCTCGAGCGGGCCTCCCCCGATGATCACCAGTCGCGTCGCGGGATCCACCTGGTGGACCAGGTCGAAGGCTCGGACAAGCCGCTCGTGGTTCTTCTCCGGCGATAGCCTTCCCACGGTCACGAAGGTGCGGACCCCGGGGGCGGGAGGGATCACCTCGCTGATCGTGCGATACCGCTCGACTTCGCCTTCCAGTGCCTGCGCGCCGTGCAGGTCACCGAGGGCGCGCACCGCTGCTGGCAGGTCCCGCGCCGGGACCGAGACGTCCGCGTCATCGGTCACGGGCGCGACCGTCGAGTGGTCCCCGGGGGCGTTCCGCGTGATGTAGCCCGCGTCGATCGTGTTCCGCGCGAAGGTGTGACGCTCCGGGGGCGCCATGTCCGCCAGGTTCTCCCGGTTGATCTCCATGAGCACTTCTGAGACGGACACCAGGTGGTCGAAGTCGCGGTACGTCCGGAAGACCGAACCCAGGTTCGCCTCGTGCGGGCGGTGGCCGTCGACCTCGCGCATCTGATCGGCCTTGAGGTCGTTGTGCAGCCAGATCGAGTGGCTCGAGGCCGGCCCCGCCTGCAGCAGCAGTGCCCAGAACGCGGCGTAGCCGCTGAAGTCGACGATGTGGTCGAACTCGGCTAGACCGAAGCAGCGCCGCCACTCGTGAGCGAACTGGTGACGGACCCGCTCCGGGGTCTCCTCGCCGGACCGTTCCCCTCCGTGCAGCGCCTGCCCCCGCTCCTTCCCCGCGCGCAACGACCAGAGCATCCCTCCGATGCGCGGCAGGACCCGTACCCGCGGGTGGACCTTCGCCTCCGTCGCGCGGACCTCCGCGGAGCTGGAGTACTGGTAGAGCACCGAGACGTCGAAACGGTCGTGATCGATGTTGTTGAGCAGGCTCAGCGCGGAGGTCGTGATCCCGTTGGGCCGCATCCCACCGAGGTAGAGCAGCAGGCGGGTGCGCCCGTCCGAGCGGACATCGCGGACGTCACGATCGTCTCGCCTGCCGCGCAGGACCACGTCGATGACCCGCTGCGTGGCTCCGCCGTCCTCTCGGGATGCGAAGCGCTCACGGGCAGAGGCGTAGGCGTCCCGGTGGGTGACACGGGGGTCGTCCCCTTCACCCGATCCCTCTGCCACCAGGACTCGCGCGAGCTCGCCGACGGTGCCGACGACCGGACCGGGCAGCTCACCCGGGTCGAGGTACAAGCCGCGGTAGTCGTCGTAAGAGCGCAGATCCGGGGTGAAGAACACCACCGGGCGGCCCGTCGCGAGGAAGTCGAAGAAGATGCTCGAGTAGTCCGTCACCAGGACGTCGGTGATACCGAGCACCTCGTTGCTGGGTATCTCGTCGGGGATGAGGATGTCGGCCAGCTCCGGGTGCTGCAGCGCGAAGGTGTAGACCTGCTGGTGCACCCGCAGGAGCACCTGGTGTCCCTCGGGCAGTTGCCGCTTGAGCTCCCTGACGCGTTGAGCGAGCAGCACGACGTCGTTCGACGGCTTCTGGAAGGACTCCCCCCGCCAGGTGGGGGCGTAGAGGATCACCTTCTGGTCCGCCTGCAGCGCAACACCGGCCCGCTCAAGGCGACGGCGGACCCGAGCACGAGCCGACTCGTCGAGGAACTGCCGGTCGACCCTGGGCGAGCCCTCGGTGACGATCTGCCCGGTCGCGATGTTGGTCAGCCGGTAGGCGTCCTCGTACATCTGCTCGGCCATGAAATCATTCGCGGCGAGCAGATAGTCGGCGGAGAGGAAGTTCCGGATGACGTTGCGTGCCCCGGGGCCGCCGCCGGGCTCGTCGTACCCCATCTGCTTGAACGGGGTTCCGTGCCAGGTGTTGACGTACACCTGCTCGTCCCGCTTGGCGAACTCCGGCGGGAAGGTGGCGTTGTTGAAGAGGTACCGCGACGTCGCCAGGGCGCGGAAGTACTGGGGCGACTTGTACCGCACGAAACGCACCCGCGGGTGGCCGTCGAACTCGCGGCGCACCCCCGACTCCCACATCGCCGGCGACAGGCACCAGACGTGCTCGAGGTGAGCGAAGTCCGGATCGTCCAGGAGTTCGCGGAAGATGGCCTCGGGGTTGCAGAGCATCCCGTTGCCCGCGAACGACTCGTAGAAGACGGTGTCGCGCTCGACCGGACGCTCGCGCCAGTGAGCTCGCCACTCTTGGGAGCCGACTCGGCGGGCTCGCTTGAGCGACTTCACTGCGTCCGATACGCGCATGCGGCACAACCTCCTCCATCACGACACCTCGCTAGAGGCGCCCTGGCCACGGTCGACGGGCAATTATGCCGGTGCTCAGGAACCCTCGATACCACCAGCGCGCCGCCTGCGCGACCTCGCCGCACCGAACTACTCGAACCGGCTCGAGGTCACGATCATCGCCAAGAAGCCGCAGGCGGTGGCCAGCGCCAGCGGCAGCGCGGCCGCGAGCCACCACGAAAGGACCGTTCCGGGCTCGAGCACCCCGAGGCCCCTCAGCACCGCCCCGACACGCCGGCGAGGTCGGTCGCCTCGGCGAGCTCGGCCAGAGCCGCCGCGTTGTACGCGGCGACGTCGAAGGTGCCGAATCGAGGCCGGTCCGAGATGACCTGCATCATCGCACGGGCGACGGCATCGTCGTCCTGCTCGACGACGAGCCCGCACCCGGGAGGGACCACGCCCTCGACCGACGAGAATGCCGTCGTGAGCACCGGAAAGGGGTGTCCAGGCGACCGGTGAGGTGCACCGCCCCGCTCAGCCCGAGCCGATCGACCAGCTCGGCCAGCTCGGCGACCAGCGGCCCGTCGCCCACGACGACGACGGCGAAGCTGGGCACCCGTCGCCCGTGGGGTCCCGGACGCGCGGATCAGCCGCGCCAGGACCGCCCTCATGGTGCTGCGCACCTGGCAACGACCGCAGGAGCTGAGACTGTGGCTGCGCGGACTTCATGAGGGACTGACGACCGACCCTGGCGGTCGTCGGCCGATGCTGTGGCGCACCGTGCTCCGGCTGGCGCGGCTCGGGCAGCCGCCGGTCATCTGACAGGATCGGCTCTCATGACGACCAGCACCGTTCCGCCGCGCCCGGCGCGCGGCCTCGACCTGTGCTCAGCGTCCTGAGTGCCCGCGCCCGGCTGCACGCGCGGGCGCTGCGCGACGGCACCAGGCCGATCGACATCCAAGGGCTGGCCCCCGGGGGGACCGTCTCCGTGCGCCGAGGGCGCTCCTTGCTCACGGCTGTCCTTGTCGACACCTTCGACGCGTGGGCCCTACGAGATCGCTGCCGGGATGTCACGGTCGAGGCACTGACCCGCGCCGGTATCGAGCATCGGGTGCTGCCCGCCCTCGGCGCGGAACCGCACCGTGTGGTCGTCTCATCCTCCGACGCCGAAGCGACTCAGTCCATCCTGGTCGCGCTCAACGACATCGACCCCGACCTTCACCTCCACACCGGGCTCCATGCCAGCGGCCGGCTCGGACCGTCGCGCCCGGCTCGCTCGCTCCCCGCGCTACGCGCCGGCTCGGTCGTGCGGGTCTGGTCACCACAGGTCTCTCCCGCGGGCCGCATGCTCCCGACCCGCTCGCTCGGCGTGGACGTAGAAGTCTGGACCGAGCTGGCCGCAACGCAGGCGTCCCCCGACGGCCCCGAGCGACCCACCGGCACCCTGGTCGCGCCCCGGCCAAACCCCTTCGTCCGCTCCATCCCCCCGGGCACCCTCGCAGCCTCGCTCGACCCGCCCACCGGCACACCGCTCGAGCAGGTCGACTTCCCGATCGACGTCGTCTACACCTGGGTGGACTCCGCCGACCCTGCCTGGCAGGAGGACTACGCCGCGGCCCGCGCGGGCACCGACACCTCAGCCGGGCACGCCAGCGCCTGGTCCACGGCGCGCTGGACGAACCGCGACGAGCTGCGCTACTCCCTTCGCTCGATCGCCGCCTATGCGAGCTGGGTGCGCACCATCCACATCGTCACCAACGGCCAGGTGCCGGGGTGGCTCGACACCGACCACCCGAAGGTCCGGGTCGTCCGGCACGACGAGATCTTCGCCGACACCGCTGACCTGCCGACCTTCAGCTCGCACGCGATCGAGGCCAACCTGCACCGAGTCCCCGGTCTCGCCCAGCACTACCTCTATCTCAACGACGACGTCTTCCTCGCCCGACCGCTACGACCGGAGCACTTCTTCACCGGGAGCGGGCTCGTGCGGTGGTTCCCATCGCACGTCCCGGTCGACGACGGCCCGGCTCGCGCCGACGACCTGCCGGTCGTCCAGGCCATGAAGAACGGCCGCGCACTGCTCGACGAGCATCTCGGCAGGAGGCCGACGACGCGCCCGCGGCACACGCCGCACCCTCAGCGGCGTGATGTGCTCGAAGACATCGAGGCGGCCTGCCCCGACGCGGTTCGCCGCACGAGCCGGGCCCGGTTCCGTTCGCCCACCGACATCTCTCTGGCCTCCCAGCTCCAGGCATGGTGGGCGGATGCGACCGGCAGGGCCGTCCCCTCCGACACTACCTACGAGTTCATCGACATCGGCGATCCGGGCGTCGACGCCCGGATCGAGCGCATGCTCGTCCGCGCCGACCTCGACTCCTTCTGCCTCAACGAGACCACCGACACCGACCCCGAGGTCGCGGCCAAGCGCCTACGCGGGGTGTTGGAAGCGTTGCTGCCGTGCCCCTCCCCCTTCGAGATCCCGGACCCCTCTCCCGACACGGACGGATGACGCATGCCTTCCCTCCCGCTCCTCGCCCAGCGCGCACTGCGCGCCCGTCGTGACCGGCGCGCTGCCCAGCCGCCGGAGGTCGGCCCCTACTCCCGGCTCCGGCTCGACATGGTGCAGGAGGGGAGCAAGATCACCGTGGGCGCATGGACCGGCCCAGGTCTGCACCTGGAGACGCTGTGGCTGCTCGTCGCCGACGAGTGGCAGCCGGCCGGCACCTGGGAGACCACCGAGCACGTCGTGGCCGGGGATGCCGTGCTGTTCCACCATGCGGTCGTCGACCTGCATGTCGTGGACCGGCTGGACCTTGCGCGGGCCGAGGAGCCCACGGTGGACGCTCCGACCACGGCGGACCCCGAGGCCACACCTGCCGCGGAGACGGGCGCCCGCACCAGCGTGTGGACCTCGGTCCGCGAGGACCGGGAGCGCGCCCCACGCTTCGCCACCGAGATCGTCGAGGGAGAGGGCACGCTGGAGTACCGGGTGCCGCTGGGCCGGTTCCGGCGCACCCCTCCTCCGACCTTCGCCCCTGTCCACACCCCGATGGGGCACGATGTCACGCCGTACGTCAACCGCAACGGCCACCTCTCCCTCGCGATCGATACCGACGTGCGCCAGAGCATGCGGGTCGATGTCACTCGCCTGCGGATCGTCGAGGGTCATCTCGAGGTGAGCGGCACGATCGTCTCCTCGGGCGCGGAGCTCGATCAGGTCCGGCTCACCCTCGTCGGACGCACCGGTGGATACCGCTCGTCGAGTCCGGCAACTGTCGCCCTCGACCCGCTCGGCTCGCTGCGTGCGAACGGATCGCGGGCGTACACCTGGCGTGCGCGCCACGACTTCCGGCAGGACCTCGAGGGCCGGCTCACCGCCGACACCATCGCTGACCTGCGCATCGAGGCCACAACAGTCGACGGGGCAGCCGTCACGGGTCGGGTCGGTCGCACCCCCTACCTCGTGCGTCTTGCCACGAACGACGGGGCGGCAAGCGTCGGCGGACGCACGCTCGCAGTCACGCCCTACTACACCTTCAAGGCGAAGTACCCCTCGCTCCACCTCGAGCTCTTCGGCACCGAGGCCTACCGCGCACTGCACGCCCGGCTGCAACGGCCGGCACTGACTTTGCCCCGTCGCCCTGGCGGCAAGCCGGTGTGGCTGATCGGTGAGCGACCGTCGAAGGCCCAGGACAACGGGCTGCACCTCTTCCGGCACCTTCGCGAGCACCACCCCGAGATCGACGCCTACTACGTCATCGACCACGACTCCCCAGAGCGCGCCAACCTCGCCGGGCTCGACCACGTGCTGGACCGCCGCTCGCCCGAGCACATCGACGTCATCTTCCGCGCCGACCGGCTCGCCAGCACCCACCATCCCGACTTCCTCTACCCCACCCGGTCCCGCCGATTCGCACGACGGATGAAGGCGCCGGCGATCTTCCTCCAGCACGGGGTCATGGGGACCAAGTGGATGGCGCTGAACTACGGCAAACGGGTGTCGTCCTTCCACACCGACCTCTTCCTCGTCTCCTCCGAGCGGGAGGCGGAGTACATCGTCCAGGACTTCGGCTACCGCCCCGATGAGGTCGCGGTCACCGGCCTCTCCCGCTTCGACACCCTGCTCGACGGGAAGACGCCAGCCGTGCCGGGTCAGATCCTCGTCCTGCCCACCTGGCGGGACTGGCTGCAGGACCCCGACACCTTCACCGAGACCGACTACTTCCAGCAGTGGCTGGCATTCCTGACCAGCCCGCGGCTCGCGGAGATGCTGCGCGACCACGATGCGCATGTCGTGCTCTGCCTGCATCCCAACATGCAGCAGTTCAGGGATTACTTCGACGTTGCGGGAGTGCGGGTCGTCCAGCAGGGTGAGGTCGACGTGCAGCATCTGCTCAAGGAGAGCGCGGTGCTCGTCACCGACTACTCCAGCCCTGGCTTCGACTTCTCCTTCCTCGACAAGCCGGTCATCTACTTCCAGTTCGACGTACGCCCCTTCCTCGGGCGCTGGGGCAGCCACCTCGATCTCGCCACCGAGCTGCCAGGCCCCATCTCGCACGACCTCGACGCCGCCCTTGACGAGCTCGAGCGAACCCTGGAGCGCGGCGCGACGATCGAACCGCGCTACCGCACCCGGGCGCAGCGCTTCCTCACCCACCGCGACCTCGGCAACAACGAGAGGGTCGTCGCCGCGATCACGAGCGCGCGACGTGAGCGCTCCATACGTGAGCTCGTGACCGGCAGCGAGCTCGGAGCGCTCCTGATCCGCAGAGCGCGACGTCATCGCTGGTACTTCCCCGCGATGCGCCGACTCCTTGCCCTAGCCCGGCTGCTCCCAGCCCGCGACGCGGTCCTCTTCGAGAGCGGCATCGGGAAGCAGTACAGCGACAGCCCGCGCGCGATCTACGAGGAGCTCGTCCGCCGCGGCGACCCGAGGACGAAGGTCTGGGTCTACGAGAGGGCCGTCCCGGTCTGGGACCCCGAGCTCGTCGTCGTCAAGCGACTCTCTCCTGCCTACTTCTGGCATCTCGGGCGCTCCCGGTACTGGGTCACCAACCAGAACTTCCCGCACTACGTGCGCCGCCGACGGGACGGCGTCTACCTCCAGACCTGGCACGGCACGCCGCTCAAGCGGATGCTTCACGACCTCGACGAGGTCGTCGGCCGTGACGAGGGCTACGTGGAGCGGGTCGATCAGGCGATCTCACAGTGGACGGCGCTGCTGTCGCCGAGCCCGTACGCGACGCGGGCCTTCCGGTCCGCGTTCCGCTACGAGGGCGAGGTTCTTGAGCTGGGCTATCCGCGCAACGACATCCTGGTCGCCCCGCACAGCGAGGCGACACGGGAGACCGTGCGCCAGCGCCTTCAGCTGGCCGAGGGCACCCGAGCAGTCCTCTACGCACCGACCTTCCGCGATGACGCGAAGGGCGGACGCGGGTTCTCCTTCGACCTTCCGTTCGACCTCGAGAGGGTCGTCGCAGCCCTCCCTGACGACGTCGTCCTCCTGCTGAGGATGCATGTCCTCATCGCAAACCGGCTGCAGATCCCCGAGCACCTGGCTGGTCGGGTCGTCGACGCCTCGCGCTACCCAGACATCCAGGAGCTCTACCTCGTGAGCGACGTCCTCGTCACGGACTACTCCTCGGTGTTCTTCGACTACGCGCTGCTCCGCCGACCGATGATCTTCCACGCCTACGACCTCGACTCATATCGAGACGACCTACGCGGCTTCTACCTGGACTACGAGGCAGCCGTGCCCGGGCCGGTCACCCAGACCGACGACGAGCTGGTCGCCGCTCTGTCCACGGCGCTGGCCAGAAGCTCGTCGGCTGACCCGACCATCGAGGAGTTCCTCGCGACCTACGCGCCCCACGACGATGGCCACGCTGCCGCTCGTGTCGTCGATGCCGTCCTGGGGGGAGGCGAAGGGGAGGTCAGCCCTCGAGAGCCGCGAGGATCGGCTGCTCCATGAATGGCGCCATCGTCGCCACATAGGTGGCCGTGAGGTGGGAGCTGTCGAAGTAGGCGACGACGCCACCGATCGCCCCGTCGCAGGTGGTCGGCCCGCAAACGAAGTCGTCGAAGCTCACCGAGGTGACTGTCGGCAGGTCCACCATCTCGACGGCTGCCATCAGCGGATCGTCGATGATCCACTCCGAGCGCGGAGCCGAACATCGACTGTGGTCGCCCGGGTTCTCGGCGAGGCATTCGGGGACGTCGATGCCGGGGAAGGTCGGGTCCTTGATCGCGAGGATCTTCGTGCCTCCGGCGGCCCAGTCGCGCAGATAGCTGGTGTACCCGGTGACGGCCTTCGGGCCGGTGGTCGCCATGGTGGTCCCGAGCACCGGCACGGACTGTCGTTCCGAGGTGATGACGAGGTCGAAGGTGTCCCCAGAGGTCTGCTCCTGGACCCACTGCCCGTAGTCGTAGCAGTTCTGGGTCATCTGCTCGGTGTCGAACCGCTGCCGGGCATCAGTCACCGCACACCGCGACACGAGAAACGTGGTGATGGCCCAGTCGTTCTTCTCGGCGATGATCTGCAGCGCGGGTAGCCAGTGCCCGGCGTGGGAATTTCCGACGAGGGCGATCCGGGTGGGGCCGTCTCCGTAGGTGCACGTGGCGCGATCGGTGAACGGCTGATTGGTCCAGCAGCCGTCGGCGTAAGCATCCGACTTGTCTTCGGCTGCCAGGTCGACAGAGGGGACAAGCGTCGCGCCCGGATCGATCGTGCATTGGCCCTGTCCCTCACGCAGCGCACCGGCGCCGAGGCAGGGATCCGCACTCCCCAGCGCGCTCGCCAGCTCACCTTCCGCCTGATCCGTGCGGTAGGTGGACTCGGCGATCTGCACGGTCCCCACAGCGGCGATGACTGCCATCCCGGCCGCCGCGGCTGCGTAGCTGCGGCGCAGACGCGCCCCAGGCCGCGGATGACGGTAGCGGTCCTCGACGTAGGTCTTGGTCAACCCTGCCAGGACCAGGGTGGTCACGACGATCACCACCTGATCCAGGACCCCCAGACTGCCACCGCTGGCATACGGCAGCAGCACCACCAGCGGCCAGTGCCACAGGTACACCGAGTACGACACATCACCGAGCCACTGCACCGGCCGGGCCTGCAGCACCCCGGTCGGCGATGCCGCGGACTGCGTCCCGGCCCAGATCACCGCCGCCGTACCCAGGACCGGTAGCAACGCGGTGTATCCAGGGAACGGCGTATCACCGGAGTAGGTCACCCCGGCGATGACCACCGCCCCCAGACCCACCCACGCCACCGGCACCGCCAAGGCCCTCAGACGCGGCGAGCCCGACATGCTCCCCACCGTCGCAACCAGACCACCGACCGCCAGCTCCCACATCCGGGTCGGAGTGATGAAGTACGCACTCGCCGGCGAGACCGTCGTCTGCCAGACCGAGACCCCCAACGAGAGAGCGACCATCCCACCGATGACCACCCGCGCGACACTTGCCGCACGCCAGCGACACCGCCCAGCGACGACAAAGACAGCCAAGATCAGAATCGGCCAGATCAGGTAGAACTGCTCCTCGATCGAGAGCGACCAGTAATGTTGGACCGGGCTAGGCGCCTCCCCCTCGGCCAGATAGTCCACCGAGGACGACGCCAGCACCCAGTTCTGCACGTAGAACGCCGACGCGATGATCTCCTTCGCCGTCCCCGCCCACTGCGTACTCGGCGCCAACAGCCGGGTCGCCACGACCGTCACCGCCAGCACCGTCAACGCAGCGGGGAGCAGCCGATGCACCCGCCGCGCCCAGAACACGCCCAGATCACCGACCCCCTTCGGCGGCCGCGACAATAGATGCGACGTGATCAAGAACCCCGAGATCACGAAGAAGACATCGACCCCCACATACCCGCCCGCCAACACCTGTGGCCAGATGTGGAACACCACCACCAGCGAGACCGCCACGGCCCGCAAACCCTGAATGTCGCGCCGAAACCCCCGAGAAGACGGGGTTTCTGAAGATCGTGGGGGGTCGGCGGGCCGGGCGCTCTCAGAACTTGTTGAGATCGGGTCCTCCAGGGGGTGAAAGCCGGGCCACGCCTCGATGTGATCGACTCTGGCGCCGACAGCATCCCGCGTCGCGCCCATAGCCGATGATAATCGCACGACCGTTTGCTCCGATGTCGTGTCTGACTAGTCCCACCTTCCTCAGCGATGTCGGGTCGTCAGGCAGGTGCACGAAGTCGACGTTGGATACTCACCGATCCGTGCGCGGTCGAGTACGGCAGCCAGGGTTCCCGACCAGCGCCGAAGCTCACCCGGATCTCTTGACGCAGGTTGTTCGCGCGGACACCGACCGAGAGGTCCAGGAACTTGCCCGTCGGCCCACTCGTGGGGGCGCAGTCATCGGGTGCAAACGCGATGACGACCGACAGGCGGCCGGGCCGACGCTCGCGCACCTTCACAGGGAGGAAGGTCGGCGGTCCGACAGCGCGCCGACGCACTGCGAGATATGGCTCGATCAGCTCCACAGCGGGTGGCCCGCATGACTGAGTCCACGTGATATCTCCGAGTACCTCGACCGCTCCGGACCCCCACAAAGTTGTCCTCGTGATGTCGAACGTCAGGTCCCTGACGACCAGGCGAGCGTTCTTGCGTGTGAAGCACTCCGCGATCGCAGCCAGCCACCGATCAAGGACCGCTCGCTCCGCGAACGCGTTGCTCCCTTGCCACGCAGCCTGCCCGAGGCGTCGCGCCAGCGCCTCGTCCGTGCAGATCTGGACGATCCTCTCGGCTGCGGCTGCATGGTCCCCCTCCTGAACGAGGAAACCGTTCTCTCCGTCCGTGATGAGCGAGCTCGGGCCATACCTGATGTCGAACGCGACGGGGGGGCATCCACGGCCCAGACTCTCCATCAGGACCAGCGGCTGCCCCTCTTTCCTGCTGGTGAGAAGAGAGAAGGCTGCGGACTCGAACGCACGAGAAGCCTGGGGAGTTGGACCACGAAGGGTGACATGGTCATGGGCACCGAGCTCGTCGATGAGGTCTCGGAGCCGCTGCTCCTCCGGGCCTCCACCGTAGACATCCAAGTGCACGTCTGGCACCGTCGCCGATGCTCGATGGATGATCCGGATCGCCGCCTCGACGTTCTTCCGCTCGGAGAGCGAGCATGCCATCGCACCGTTGGTGCGACTGCGACCGTCGAAAGCCGGTTCGGGACTAACTCTCTGGCGCGCGTTCGAGATGGCGTACATGTTGTCGGAGCCACCGAAGGCGCGCACGAAGTCGTCCCGTTGCCCATCGGTGAGGAAGACCACGGCATCCCAAGCAGAGGTGTTGGCTGATACGGGTCGCTGGCGTGGAGAAAGCGAGCCCGAGAGCGGATCCTGGCCAGGGACGGCGTGGCTATTGTGCAGAACCGCCAGCTTGACGATGTTGGGCTCCTCGAATGACGTCAGCAGCCGAGCAGTGAAGATGCTGTCGATGATCAAGGCCGTCGGCCCCCCCGAGGCCAGGGTGCGCAGCCATTCGTGGTAAAGGCTTGTGGCCCCGGCCCATCGCCCCGCAATGCGGCCGTCCTTGGTGAGCATCGTCAGGGTACGGCGGAGTTTGCGACCATCCTCGTCGACCGGAGACTGGTCGACGAGGTACGTCGACCCGTCCGGTCGCACGTACTCACGCAGGATCACCGTGTCCGACTGCGGAAGTTTGGTGACTCGGCAGAAAAGCAAGCCGTCGTCATCGACGATCTCGCTTACAGAGCACTCCTCGGGCACCTCCGGCGCAGCTTCTAGCACTTCGTCGGCGCCCAGGAGCGGGGTGAGGTCAGCGGAGCGGTAGTAGTGGTACACGTTCCAGATCTCGAGTTGGTCGAAACCGTGTCCAGAGTTCCGCAACGACTCCATGGTCCTTCGGTACCCGCCGATCGGCTCGAAGGTGAGCACCGGCGTCACGACATCAGCGTGCTCGCTGAACATGCGAGCACGCTGAAGGCACACCGTCGTCATGCCTCCGAAGTCGTCGGCGATTCCCCAGGTCACCATGAAGATCCGCTCGGCCGACTGACCGCGGTCCGCGCGGCGTGGGCGCACGCGAGGCCTGCGCATTCTCACGAGGAGACCCTCGCCCATGAGAGCTTGCGCGACGGCGTGGGCTGGGGCAGCCATCTTTCCCCGCTACCCGCCCACCGAAGACGACGACTCAGGAGTTCTCCACCGAGAGATGCCACAGCGTAGACGTCGACCAGGTCAGGTCCCCTCTCGAGTACAGCCAGAGCATCAGGCGGAATCGTGCAGCCGACGGCCCATTCTCCCGGCGATGAGCGCAGGATGCGCGCATCGACCAGCATCTCGTCGGATGACCCACGCGGGACCAGGCGCACGCCCGGGTCGGTGAGTCGCGGCGAATCGGCGGCCGCGACGAACCGCAGCTCGACCTCGATCTGCCCATCGGGCAGAAGGTGGAGCGCGTCCAGAACTACCTGTGCCTTCACTGTCTCCCTCTCATCGAGAGCTGCATGGTCGCGTCGGCCGTACCGAGATAACCATTCAAGCGCATCGCATGGTGCCCACGATCTACTCGAAGCGTCGAGACGTCACGATCATCAGCAGGAACCCGCCGGCGGTGGCGAGCGCGAGCGGCAACGAGAGCAGGGCCCACCCGCGCAGGACCGCCCCGGCGTCGGTGACGCCGGCTGCGTCGAGGACGACGTCGAGGGTCGCGGCCGCGAGGGTGAGGAGCGAGTACTCGATCGCCACGAAGGCGCGGAAGAAGGGGAAGAAGCGCAGGGCGCTGCGCGCCGAGCGCAGACCGGAAGAGCGCGAGGCGGCGACCTCGGCGCTCTCCTGCGGCTTCGGCAGCCCCGCGTAGAGGCGGGCAACGAAGACGAGGTCCCCGAACGACTTCTTCAGCAGCACGAGGCAGCCGGTGAGCGCGCCGAGGGTGGTCCAGCCGCCGACCGAGCCGAGCCCGCCGTCGACGTGGACCCCGAGCGCGATCGGCAGCGCGGCCTCGGTGACGTAGTGGCCCACCCGGTCCAGGTACACCCCCATCGGGGAGGACGTGCCGCGCCAGCGGGCGACCTCGCCGTCGGAGCAGTCGATGAGGATCTGCACCTGCATGAGCACCGCGCAGGCCAGCACCGCCCACCAGGTCGGGATCATGAGGACGGCGGCCCCGATCGCCCCGACGACGATCATCAGCCAGGTCACGCCGTTCGCGGAGATGCCGGTGGGCAGGATCATCCGGGTGAAGTACAGCGACATCCGTCGCAGGTACAGGGTCCCAGCCCAGTGCTCCGAGTTGCGCCGGCCGACGACCGACGGCGGCTGGGCGACCGCGCGCAGCTCCTCGATGGAGGGGTGGTTGGTACGGGGGGCAGGCTGGGTCACGGGCGTCCTGAGGGTGGTGGACCGGGTCGGTCGGTCTCGTCCAGGCCGATCGCCTCTGCGAACTCCCGCAGCGCCGTGTCGTTGTACGCCGCCACGTCGAAGGTGCCGAAGGCGGGCCGGCTCGAGACCAGCTCAATCATCGCACGGGCCACCTCCTCGTCGTCGTTGCCGACGACGACCCCGCAGCCCGGAGGGACGACGCCCTCGACGGAGGAGAAGGCGGTGGTGAGCACGGGGGTGCCCAGGGCGAGCGCCTCGAGGATGACCATCGGCAGCCCTTCGTGCTCGCTGGTCAGGGCGAAGCAGTCCGCCGCCGCGACCACAGGGAAGGGGTTGCTCAGGTGCCCGGTCAGGTGCACGGCGCCGGTCAGCCCGAGCTGCTCGACGAGGTCGGCCAGGTCGGACGCCAGCGGACCGTCGCCCATGACGACCACGGCGAAGGGGCGACCCGTCGCCTTGGTCCGTGCGGCCGCACGGATGAGCCTCGCCTGGTGCTTCTCCCGGGTCAGCCGACCGGCGGTGACGATGGTCGGCCGCGCGGGGTCCTGCAGCGCAGACAGCACCTCCTGCGACAGCCCAAGCTGCTCGAGCGGCTCACCGGCCAGCCGCCGCACCCGCTCGGCATCGACGAGGTTGCGGGCGTAGCGGAAGGACGCCTCCCCGCAGATCGCGGCGAAGGACCGCTCGTTGACCCGGGAGAGCGGCTCCGATACCGAGACGAGCCGGTCGAAGCGGCGGTACAGCCCGAAGACCTGCCGGAGGTGCCGGGCCCGCCGCCCGCCGTGCCGTGCGGCGCTCGCGACCTCCGCGGCCAGGTCGTTGTGCAGCCAGATCGCGTGGGTGCGCACCGGCCCGGGCGCCACCCCGCGCGACATGAGCAGCGCCCAGTACGGGGAGTACCCGCCGAAGTCGATGACGTGGTCGAAGCGGGTCGTGGCGTAGCACCGCACCCACTCCTCCCGGAGCAAGGCCACCAGCGCCGCCATCGGCACCCGGCGACTGTCCGGCCCGAGCCGCTCCAGCAGATGCCGCGACCACACCACCGGGCGGTGCCCGTTGATCCCGCCGACACGCGGCAGCAGGCGCACCCGCGGGTCGATCGCGGCGACGAAGCCCGCCGGGTCCGCGGCCCTTGCCGGACCCCAGGTCACCGTCACGTCGAGCCGGTCGAGGTCCAGCCCGCCGAGCAGCGCGATGAGAGCCGAGGTCACCCCGTTGCGCTGCAACGACCCCGCATGGATCATCAGGCGCGGCTTGCCCCCTTCGCCCTCCGCCGGTGCCAGCGGCACCACCCGACCGACCTCGGGAGACCGCCCGCGCCAGACCACGTCGACCACCCGGGCCGTCGCGTCACCGTCGTCGAAGGGGGCGTAGCGCGCGGCGAAGTCGGTCCGCTGCGGGCCGGCGATCCCCCCTTCGGCCACGTCGTCAACCACCTCCTCGACGGTTCGGCAGACCCGGCCCGGCAGCTCCTCCACTGGCAGGTAGAGGGGGCGCGAGCTCTCGTAGTCGTCCTGGTCCGGCACCCAGAAGGTCAGATCGAGGTGCGGGTCGGCGAGGGCGTCGAAGAGGATGCTCGAGTAGTCGGTGACGAGGTGGTCGGCGATCGTGAGGACCTCGTTGGCCGGCACCTCGGCGGGGACGACGGCACCGGCGAAGGTGGGATCGGCGCCGGCCCGCTCGGCCACCGCTGGGTGCGGCTTGAGCAGGACCTGCCAGCCCGGCAGGCGCTCACGGAGCGTCGCGACAAGGGGTGCCAGGTCGGCACCGAGGCGCGGGTCGGCGAAGCGCTCACCCCGCCAGGTCGGTGCGAGAAGCAGCACCGGCCGGCCAGCCTCGATCCTCACCCCGAGCCCGCGCAGCCGGGTACGCACCCGCTCGCGCTCCGCCTCGTCCGCTGCGGTCTGCACATCGGTGCGCGGTGAGCCGACCTCGAGCACCGACCCCGGCGCCAGACCCTCCAGCCGGTAGGCGCGGCGGTACATCGTGTCGGTCATGTACGGACCGGAGGAGAGGAGGTAGTCGGCCGCGAGGAAGGTGCGCAGCACGTTCGCCGACTCCAGCGCGCCGCCCGGGGTGTCGTAGCCCATCGACTTCAGCGGCGTGCCGTGCCAGGTGTTGAGGTAGACCTGCCCGGGCCGCTTGCCCATCTCCGCGGGGAAGGTGGCATCGGCGACGAGGTAACCCGCGGTTGCCAGGTGGCGGAAGTAGGACGGCGTGCGGTACCCGATCACGCTCACCTGCTGCGCGCTAACCCCACGCGAGAGCAGGTGCTCGCGGGCGCGGCGGCGCCGCTCGGCGTCGGCGACCACCCACACGTGGTGCAGGTGGGCCTGGTCGGGCTCGGCGAGGAGCCGCTCGAAGATGGCGTTCGGGTGGCCGGTCAGGCCCGCCCCGAAGCCGGACTGGTAGAAGACGACGTCGCGCCGCACCGGTCGGGACCGCCAGTGGGCCACCCACTGCGCCCGCGGCACGCGGCGGGCGCGAGCCAGCAGCCCGACCGCCCGTCCCAGGCCCGCCATGCGCTTCTCCTGTCCGCCCGTCTCCCGGCGCGCCAGTCTAGGCGCGAGGCCGCCGGCTACCCGGTCGGTATGATCACCGCGGGTCGCGAGCGGCCTGGACCCGCCCGCCCCCTGTGGCGTCCGCGGGAGTCGACCGAGAAGGGACGAGTGTGGCTGACGTCGCGACGAGCGCCGAGGACGCGCAGGCCCTGGCAGCCCGGCACGGCCTACGGGCCCTGAGCGAGCGCCCCCCGCTGGGCCGCTACCTCCGCGACCTCTGGGAGCGACGCTCCTTCCTGTGGACCCTCGCCTCGGCCGAGTCACGGGCCGAGAACGAGACCAACCGGCTCGGCCAGCTCTGGGCGGTGCTCAACCCGGCCCTGCTCATCGGCAGCTACTACCTCATCTTCGGCCTCCTGCTACGCACCCGCGGCGGGGTCGAGAACTTCGTCGCCTTCCTCAGCATCGGCGTCGTGATGTTCACCTTCACCTCGGCGGCGGTCACCCGCGGGGCGCGCGCCATCCTCGGCCGGATGAGCATGGTGAGGACCCTGCACTTCCCCCGGGCGATCCTGCCCATGTCGGTGACGCTCACCGAGCTACTCGCCTCGATCCCCGGCTTCGCCCTGCTCCTGGTCCTCATGATCGCGACCGGTGAGAGCCCGCAGCTGAAGTGGCTGCTCTTCCCCGTCGCGGTAGCGCTGCAGGGGGTCACCCTGCTCGGCTTCACCTTCATCACCGCGCGGCTGGTCAACGCCTCCCCCGACCTGGCCAACCTCGTGCCGGTCATCGTCCGGCTGCTGCGCTACATCTCCGGGGTGTTCTTCCCCATCGCGCACTACGTGCAGGGAGCACCGGTCATCATCCAGGAGGTCCTCACCAAGCAACCCTTCGCCCTCATGCTCACCACGGGGCGGCAGGCGCTGCTCGAGGGCACCCCGCTGGCGCTCACCGACTGGCTGGTGATGACCGCCTGGGCGCTAGGCGTCGGTGGGCTGGGCCTGATCATCTTCTGGCGCGCAGAGGCGAGGTACGGCCTTGGCTGAGCAGAGCGAGCGCACCCCGACGGTCGTCGTGCACGACCTGAGCATCACCTACAAGGTCCTCGGCGGTGACCGCCGAGGGACGCCCGAGGACAAGGAGGGCGCCGGCCCCCTTCGCCGTCTCCTGCGCAAGGAGGGGACCGAGCGGATCCGCGAGGTCCACGCGGTCAAGGGCGTGAGCTTCGTCGCCCGGCACGGTGAGTCCATCGGGGTCGTCGGGCACAACGGCTCGGGCAAGTCGACCCTGCTACGGGCCGTCGCCGGCCTGATCCCGCCGTCGAAGGGGCGGCTGTGGGTCTCCGGCGAGCCCGCCCTGCTCGGGGTCAACGCCGTGCTCATCAACAAGCTGAGCGGCAAGCGGAACATCTACGTCGGGGGTCAGGCCCTCGGGCTGAGCAAGGCCGAGATCGACGCGAAGTTCGACGACATCGTCGAGTTCTCCGGGATCGGCGATGCGGTCTACCTGCCGATGAGCACCTACTCCTCGGGGATGGGCGCCAGGCTCCGCTTCGCGATCTCGACCGCCGCCACCCCGGATGTACTGATGATCGACGAGGCCCTGGCCACCGGCGACGCCGCCTTCCGCCAGCGCAGCGCCAAGCGGATCGCCGAGATCCGGCGGGCGGCGGGCACCGTCTTCCTCGTCTCGCACTCCAACTCCACCGTCCGGCAGATCTGCGACCGGGTGCTGTGGATGAACCGGGGTCGCCTCATCATGGACGGACCTACCGAAGAGGTCATGCAGGCCTACGAGGCGACCCTCCCGAAGAAACCAAAGCCGGCGAAGAAGGTGCCCGTCGCCGAGTCTGAGGTTCCTGGGACGCGCCGGTGGTCTGGCGAGAACCGCATCCAGATTGCCCGATCCGCCGGACGCGAGACCTGGGAACCCGGCGTCGAGGGTTGCTTCGTCGTGAGCGTCAACGCGGTAGCGACGGCGAGGATGGTCACCCCGATCGCGGCCCGAGCAGGCTGGCCGATCCTCTGGATGAACGCCAACGGGCTCCCCCCATCGTCTCTCGCCGAGCTCGACCGGCTCGCCCCCCGCCGTGTGGTCGTCGTCTCCGGTGAGCGTGAGGCCCCGTCGGACCTCGACCACCAGATCGGCCAGGTCGTCTCCACGACAGGTGAGCACCTTGAGAGCCGTGACCTCGGCGGGACCGCCGCCGACCTCCTCGAGGCCTTCCCGCCAGCGGACACCTCAGTCATCTATGTCACTCGCGCTGCAAATGCCCCGCGGGAGACAGTGCTCTCCCTCGTCGCGGCGCGGCAGGAGAGGGCCCATGTCGCCATCGGCGGGTCTCGCGTCGATGCTCGGCTCCTCGAGACACTCTCACGACTGGCACCTGAGCGACTCGCGCTGGCCGGGCACCCCGAGGAGTGGCCGGCAAGCGTCGTCGAGGCGCTCCAGCAATCGACCGGGGCAGAGCTGTCGTATCTCACCGACCCTGGGCCCATGGCGCTGGCGGCCGGGCTGTGGGGGGACGTCGCGCCGGGGGGGCGGGTCATCGTCAGCGCCCCCAACGTCGTGGAGCTCCTCACCGCCACGACGGTCTCCGCGGTCACCGGTACCCCGGTGGTCGTCACCGACGCCACGCTGCCCCGGGTCGTCATCGAGAGCCTGCGCAGTCTCCAGCCCTCCGAGATCGTCGTCTGCGGCCTCGTCTCAGCACTGCCGCCCACCGTGCGCGCCGAGCTCGGCGAGCTCGTCTCTCGACCCGCTGTGTGAGCGGTCTCGGACGGCAGACCGGATGGGGCGTACCGGCCGTTGACCATGTACCGTGGGGCCCACGACAGATACCAGGATCCGGGACCGCACCAGCACGTGAGCACCTCACGCGCTGCCTGCCGTCCCGCACTAACGTAACGAGGGGGTCTCGCCATGGGGCGCGGCCGAGCGAAAGCCAAGCAGACCAAGGTTGCCCGCGAGCTGAAGTACTACTCGCCCGACACCGACCTGCGCGCGCTTGAGCAGGAACTCCACCAGCAGTCGGGCCAGCAGCACGGGCCCGCCGAGGACTCCCGCTGGGACGAGGACGAGGACGACGACCGCTGGGCCCCTGGAGACCGGTGATCTGATCCCCCGGCCGGCGCAGAGCGGGTCGGTCGCTCGTCCGGACAGGTCAGGGCAGCAGCCCTCGACGCCGAGCCTCGGCGATCGCCGCCGCGCGGTGACGCACCCCGAGCCGCCCGAAGGCGTGGGTGAGGTGCGACTTCACCGCCGAGAGGCTGAGGTAGGTCCGCCCTGCGATCTGCGGGTTGGTCAGTCCTTCGTCGGCGAGCGCGAGGATCTGCAGCTCGCGCTCGGTCAGGGGACTCGCCTCGTGCGCCCTGGTCGCCACCAACGGCCCGGTCACCGGGATGAGCCCGGTGTCTCCCTCGACGCTCCGGCCGGCGCAAGCGGCGCGGACGGCGTCGACGACCTGCGTCGGGGTGGCGTCGGCGACGAGCACACCGGCCGCTCCGGCGTCGAGCGCCTCGGCCGCATGCGACGGGTCCGACTCGCAGATCACGACGAGGGTCGGCACCGAGAAGTCAGTCTTCAGCGTGCCGATCAGCTCGTGGGGCAGGTCGGTCGCGGGGTCTCGCACGAGCATCGCGCACGACGCCTCGCCCGACCGCTCCAGCACGTCGCCCACATCGCCGACCCCGATCGGCTCGATGCCCTTCTCCGCCTCGAGCAGCGCGATCCAGCCGCGACGCGAGCACGGGTCGGGGTCGGCGACGACCACTCGGATGGTCACCGATGCTCCCCGACGACCTGCACTCCCCCGCCGTCGACCCCCTTCGCCCCCTGGACCACCTCGACGCCCGGGTCGAGCCGCGCGGACTCCCTCACCTCGACCTCCCCCAGCACCCACGCCAACAGACCCCGACCCGTCAGGTGCGCGACCGCCGCATCGGCCTGTGCGGCCGGCACGACGACGACGAAGCCGACCCCCATGTTCAGCGTGCGCTCCAGGTCGGGGCGCGGCACTCGGCCCAGCTCGGCGACGATCCCGAAGATCGGCGCAGGGCTCCACGTCGAGCGGTCCACCCGGGCCACCGTGCCCGCCGGGAGCACGCGGGCGAGGTTGGCGGCCAGCCCGCCGCCGGTCACGTGGCTCAGGCCGTGCACGTCGACGTCGGAGCGGATGAGGTCGAGCAGGTCGAGGGTGTAGATGCGGGTCGGCTCGAGCAGCTCCTCCCCGAGCGTGCGGCCCAGCTCTGGGACATCCCGCTCGTACCCCCAGCCGGCACGGTCGAGCACACCGCGCACGAGGGAGTAGCCGTTGGAGTGCAGGCCGGAGGACCCGACGCCGATGACGACGTCGCCGGGGAGCACCGCGTGCGCCCCGATCACCTCGTCGCGCTCGACAACTCCCGTCGCGGCACCCGCCACGTCGTACTCGTCGGGCTCCAGCAGGCCCGGGTGCTCGGCGGTCTCGCCGCCGACGAGGGCGACCCGGGCCAGCTCGCACCCCTTCGCGATGCCGCTGACGATCGCCGCCACCCGCTCGGGCACCACCGACCCGGTCGCGATGTAGTCGGTCATGAAGAGCGGCTCCGCGCCGCACACGACGATGTCGTCGACGACCATCGCGACGAGGTCCTGCCCGATCGTGTCGTGCACGTCCATCGCCTGGGCGACCGCGACCTTGGTGCCGACCCCGTCGGTACTCGTCGCAAGGACCGGGGAGCGCATCCCCACCAGCGCGGAGGCGTCGAACATCCCGGCGAATCCGCCGAGCCCGCCGAGCACCTCTGGCCGCTGCGCCCGGCGCACCGACTCCTTCATCAGCTCCACGGCCCGGTCACCGGCCTCGACGTCGACCCCGGAGGCTGCGTAGGTGAAGGGCTCGCTCACGCCGGACAGGGTAGACCGTGCCCCGTCACCGCCCGCAGGCGCGGTCACGGACGGTGCACGGCGTCGGCGCCACCGGCGCTCGCCGTGGCCGCGACCCGCTCGACGTCGAGGGTGCCCACCTCGGTGACGTCGGCGTCGTCGTCGATGCCGAGCTGCAGCTCGAGCACGCCCTTGCCGAGGCGGTCCTCGGCGGGCAGCTCGATCGGGTACTCCCCCGAGAAGCAGGCGTGGCAGAGCTGCTCGCGCGGCTGGCCGCTCGCCTCGATCATCCCGTCCTCGCTGATGTAGCCCAGGCTGTCGGCGCCGATCACCGAGCAGATCTCGGCCGGGCCGGCGCCGGTCGCGATGAGCTCGGCCCGGGTGGCGAAGTCGATGCCGAAGAAGCAGGGCCAGCGCACCGGCGGGCTCGAGATCCGCACGTGCACCTCCGCCGCGCCCGCCTCGCGGAGCATCCGCACCAGGGCACGCTGGGTGTTGCCGCGCACGATCGAGTCGTCGACGACGACGAGGCGCTTGCCCTTGATGACCTCCTTGAGCGGGTTGAGCTTGAGCCGGATGCCGAGCTGGCGGATCGTCTGGCTCGGCTGGATGAAGGTCCGCCCGACGTAGGCGTTCTTCACCAAGCCCTGGCCGTAGGGGATGCCCGACTCCTGGGCGTAGCCGATCGCCGCCGGCGTGCCCGACTCCGGGGTGGGGATGACGAGGTCGGCCTCGACCGGGTGCTCGCGGGCGAGCGCGCGTCCCATCTCGACCCGCGCCTCGTGGACGACGCGCCCGTTGATCGAGGTGTCCGGCCGGGCGAGGTAGACGTACTCGAAGACGCAGCCCTTCGGCGCGGCCTCGGCGAAGCGGTGACTGCGCACGCCCTCCTCGTCGATGGCGATCAGCTCGCCGGGCTCGACCTCGCGGACGAAGGACGCGCCGACGATGTCGAGCGCCGCGGTCTCCGAGGCGACCACCCAGCCGCGCTCGAGGCGGCCGAGAACGAGCGGGCGCAGACCCTGCGGGTCGCGGGCGGCGTAGAGGGTGCGCTCGTCCATGAAGACGAAGCAGAAGGCGCCGCGGCAGCGCGGCAGCACCTCCAGCGCGGCGGCCTCGAGCGAGGTGTCGGGGTTGTCGGCGAGGAGCGCGGTGACCAGGGCGGTGTCGGTGGTGTTGCCGTAGCGCAGCTCACCCTTGGGCTGGGCCGAGCGCCACGTCCCGTCCGGCTGGCTCTCCCCCTTCGCCTCCAGCCGCTCCTGCACGAGGTCGCGCAGCTCGGCGGAGTTGATGAGGTTGCCGTTGTGCGCGAGCGCCACCGTGCCGTCGTCGTGGCCGCCGAGGGTCGGCTGGGCGTTCTCCCAGGTCGAGCCGCCGGTGGTCGAGTAGCGGCAGTGGCCGACGGCGAGGTGGCCGCGCAGCACGCTCAGCGCCCGCTCGTCGAAGACCTGGCTGACCAGGCCCATGTCCTTGTAGACGAGGATGCTGTCGCCGTCGGAGGTGGCGATGCCGGCCGACTCCTGGCCGCGGTGCTGGATCGCGTAGAGCCCGTAGTAGGTCAGCTTGGCGACCTCCTCGCCCGGCGCCCACACCCCGAAGACACCGCAGGCGTCCTGGGGGGCCTTGTCCGTGGGGTCGAGCTCGTGCGAGAGCTGTCCGTCTCCGCGTGGCACGGGGCTCATCCTCCCACAGCGGTCCAGGTCCCCCGTCCCCCTTCGCCCCGCTGGCTCGAGGTATACGCGCCCGGGGGGAGACCCCAGACCTACCTCTACCCGAGGGGCGGGGCGAAGGGGGGGCGGGCGTCAGTCGCGGTTCCGCCCCACCACCAGGGCGAGGACGAAGGCCGCGACGAGCGCCCCGAGGAAGGCACCGAAGATGCCCATGAAGCCGACAGTCGTCGTGGCGGTGTAGGCCGCGCCGGTCGCGGTGTCCTTGTTCGGGGTGAAGAGCGCCCAGCCGCCGAGGAGCGCGAAGCCGAGGATGGCGCCGGTCGCGATCCACCGCCAGGGGCGCGGTGCGCGGCGACGGCGAAGGGGGGTCTGCCGGGTCTGGGGGTCGCTCACCCCACCATCGTCTCACCCGGGGGTAGCGTCGAGAAGACTCACGGAGCGGGCGCACCGGACCCGCCCCCCGACCGCCGCTGACCGCAGAGGGTGACGATGACCTCGACCGACCGTCCCAGCACCGACGTCTCGCAGCTGACGCTGCCCGCGTCCACCCGCCCGGACCCGGCGCAGGTGCCCGGGCTGCGTTGGGGGGTGCTCGGTGCCGGGTGGATCGCCGGGCAGATGGTCCATGCGCTGGAGCGCAGCGAGCTCGGCAGCACCGAGCAGCAGGTCGTCGCGGTCGGGTCGCGCGACCTGGGCCGGGCGCAGGCCTTCGTCGCCGAGCACTGCGGCGCACATGCCCGGGACCACGGACCGGTCCGTGCGCACGGCAGCTACGAAGAGCTGGTCACCGACGAGCGGGTCGACGCGGTCTATGTCGCGACACCGCACAGCGAGCACCTCGAGCATGCCCGGATGGCGGTGCGGGCCGGCAAGCACGTGCTCGTCGAGAAGGCCTTCACCGCCGACGCCGCCCAGGCCCGCGAGCTCGTCGCGGCGATCCGGGAGGCCGGGGTCTTTGGCATGGAGGCGATGTGGAGCCGCTTCCTGCCCCACTACGACGTCATCCGTCAGGCGCTCGCGGCGGGCCTGCTCGGCGAGGTGGTCACCGTGCTCGCCGACCACGGGCAGCGGCTGTGGCCGGGCGGTCCACGGCGGCTGTCGGACCCGGCACTGGCCGGCGGCGCGCTGCTCGACCTCGGGATCTACCCGCTCTCCTTCGCGGCGATGGTCCTCGGCGAGATCGAGGCGGTGGCGGCGACGGGCGCCTTGACCGACGAAGGGGTGGATGCTCGCGCCGCGATGTCGGTGCGGGGGCCGTCGGGAGCGGTCGGTGCGCTGTCATGCGACATGTCGGCGCGCACGCCGACGACCGCGACGGTCATCGGCACCGAGGCCCGGCTCGAGCTCGACGCCGACTTCTACACCCCGACGACGGTGCGCCTGCTCGACTCCGACGACACCGTGCTCGACGAGCTGCCCGGTGATCCCGCCGAGAAGCACCGCGGCCTGCGGCACGAGGCCTGCGAGGTCGCCCTTCGCGTCCACGCCGGCGAGACCGAGTCCCCGCTCATGCCGCTCGACGAGAGCGTGGCCCTCATGGAGGTCATCGACTCGGCGCTGGCGCAGATCCACCCCTAGCCGGGAGGGGCGTAGAGCGGAAGGTGGGCGGAGAGGTCGGCCCGACGACCGCTGACACGCAACCCCCCTTCGCCGACCGCGTCCGACCACGCGAGCTGGCCGGCGGCCAGCCGCACCCAGGTCTGCGGGTCGGTCTCGACCACCGCCGGCGGGGTGCCCCGGGTGTGAACGGTCCCCTCGATGCACTGGACGGCGCCGAAGGGGGGAACCCGCACCTCGACGGACCGGCCCGGTGCCCGGTCGGCGAGCAGCTGCAAGGTCCAGCGAACCGCGGTGGCGGTGCTCGTCCGATCCCGCTCGCCGGCCAGGACGGCCTCCACCGCCGCTCGCCCGTCGTCTGCACTCAGCCGTCTCGCCACGGGTCGATCCTCTCAGCCCGCCACACCCGCCACCCGGGCACCGTTCACCGATTCGTCGCCCGACGAACACCCGTGAGACGCCGACCTGGGGCACAGTGACCGCAGGCCGCCGAGGTCGCCTTCCCGGTCGAGGTCACCGCCGCGGCCGGCGAGGACGACGACCAGGGTGAGACCCCGACCGGCCCGATCGTCGAGACCGACCTCGTCGACTAACCCGAGCCAGCCGCAGGAGGGGCCGTCCACCGCGACGGTGGGCGGCCCCCCTTCGCTCTCTAGGCTGAGTGGGTGAGCGAGATCGAGCTGGTGAGCGACGAGCACGGCGGCGTCACCGTCGTCGTCGACGGCCAGCCGCAGTCCTACGTCGACGTTGATGACCCGGAGGGGCTGGTCTTCGAGTACGTCCAGCACTTCGCGGCGGCGATCGACGCGCTGCTCCCCCGAGGCCGGCATCCTCGGCTGCGCGCCACCCACGTCGGCGGCGCGGGCCTGACCCTCCCGCGCTGGGTCGAGGCGACGCGGCCGGGCTCGCCGCAGATCGTGCTCGAGCCCGACGAGCGGCTCACCGACCTGGTCCGTCGCGAGCTGCCGCTGCCGCGCGGCCACCGGATCCGGGTGCGGCCACAGCCCGGACGCGAAGGGGTGTCGGCCCTGGCCGACGGCAGCGCCGACGTCGTGGTCGTCGACGCCTTCGCCGGGGGCCGCGTGCCGGACGACCTCGCGACCGTCGAGTTCTTCGCAGAGGTCGCCCGGGTCCTCGCCCCGGGTGGGGTGCTGCTCATGAACTGCCCGGACGAGCCGGGGCTGCGGTTCGTGGCGCGCGTGGCCGCGGGGGTGCGAGAGGCCCTGGGCGAAGGGGGTGAGGTCGCCTTCGTCGCGATGCGCGACGTGCTCAAGGGGCGCCGCTTCGGCAACGGCGTGCTTGTCGGCACCCGCGGTGCTCTCGACGTCGCGGAGGTCGACCGCCAGGTGCGCCGGTGGCCCTTCCCCTCGGGTGTGCTCGGACCGGGCGAGCTGGCCCGGCGCGGCGCCGGGGCAAGACCGATCGGCGATGCTGACGGCGTGCAGACCCCTCAGGCGCCCGAAGGCGGCTCCTGGCGGGTGCGCTGACCCACCGAGGGTCCAAGGGATCCGGCGGTCAGTCCTGCACGTCGTACGTGGCCGTCGCGCTCACCTGCACCAGCATGACCTGGGCGCTGCTCTCGACCCGCCTCTCCAGGTCGTCGGGGAACTCGTCGAGCACCCGCGTCGCCACGTCCCCTCCGGTGAGCGACCCGACGAGGCTGATCGGCTCGACGTAGGGGTCTTCGGGACCGAGAGGACTGAGCTCAAGGGTTACCCCTTCGCACTCGTAGCGGCCTGAAGGCAGGGAGGCCGGCTCGGTCTGGATCTCCTCACGCCAGTACCGCTGGGCCCGGGTCAGGTCGCTCTTGGGCCTGGCCTTGCAGCCAAGATCGCGCGCCGTCTGGTGCAGCGTGCTCAGGACTGCGGAGACCTCGTCCGGACCGCTGGCTCCGTCCAGGACCCACGAGTACCCCACCGTGCAGGCGTACCGCGCCTCGGTGACCTTCCAGTTCCGCTGGCCTTCCTGGCACACGTCCTTGCGGGCGCGGGCGATCGGCTCACCCAGGCCCCAGGCCTGCGGTCCGAAGCGCTCCACCGATGTCGTGGCGGCCCTGCGGTCGGCCGAGTCCTCGCCCGGCCGCTCGGCTCCCGACATACCGCACGCGGTCAGCGTCAGCAGCGCCGCCCCCGTGACCCCTGCCCAGCGCGCCATCTGGCAAGCGTAGGGCGTGACTCTCAGGCGGTGAGGTCCTGCACCGCACGGGGCAGGTCGGCCATGGTGTGGATCACCGCGGTCGCGTCGGCAAACCAGTCGTGCAGGGTCATGTCGGTCTCGTAGCCGATGACCTGCATGCCCGCGGCGCGCCCCGCCTGCACCCCGGAGAGGCTGTCCTCGACGACGACGCAGCGCGCGGGGTCGACGCCCATCTGCTCGGCCGCGAGCAGGAAGACGTCGGGTGCGGGCTTGCCGCGCTCGACCTGCTCGGAGCTGAATCGCGCCTCCGGGGGCAGCAGGTCAGCCAGACCGGTGCGCTCGAGCTTGTACTCCAGGGCCCGGCGGATCGAGCCCGACGCGACGCACACGGCATAGCCGTGACCGACGAGCTGCTCGATCGCCTCACGCGCGCCGTCGATGACCTCGAGGTGCTCGTGGCTCTCGCGGAACCGGCCGCGCCAGAGTCGCTCCTGCTCGGGGTCGATCTCGCCGCCGGCGAGCTCGGCGATGCGGGGACGGTTGTCGGCGTAGGCCTTGCCGATGAAGGTGGCGATCACGTCCTCGTCGCTCCACTCCTGACCCAGCTCGGCAAGCATGCTCTGCCAGGTGCGCAGGTTCAGCCGTTCGCTGTCGACGAGCACCCCGTCGCAGTCGAGGACGACGAGCCATCCCGCTCCCGTGCCTCGTCCTGGTGCCACCATCGTTCACCCCTTCGCCTCGAGCTCGGCCCAGACCTCCCGGACCGCTGCGAGGGCAGCCTCGATCGCCGGGCGGCGGTGGCTGGCCTCACGGTGCACCATGATGATGCGTCGGGTCGGCGAGCGGCGAAGGGGGAGGGCCACGACCTCGGGGGGCAGCTCGGGCCGGCCAAGCTTCGGGACGAGGGCGACGCCGACCCCGGCGGCGACGAGCGCCAGCTTGCCGGGGTAGTGGTCGACGTGGGCCGCGATCCGGTAGCCGTAGCCCCGCTCGCGCAGCGCCGTGATCAGCCAGTCGCTGAAGACGCCCGGGGTGTCGTCGATCCAGGTCCGCCCGTCCAGGCTCTCCGGCTCCACCCCCTTCGCCCCGATGACCAGGTCGTGGTCCGCGCGGGCGACGAGCTCGACCTCGTCGGTGCCGAGCACCTCGCTGACCACCCCGTCGGGCAGGGCGAGGTGGCGGTCGGTCCAGTCGTGCACGAGGGCGACGTCGATCTCGCCCCGCCGCAGCGGCTCGAGGGAGAGGTCAGGGTCGAGCTCGTGGAAGGTCAGGGACAGGTCGGCGTGCCGCTCGGCGAGCAGGCGGGTCGCCGGGGCCAGGAGGCCGACGAGGCCGGTCGGGAAGGACGCCCAGGTCAGCGGACCGGCGACGTCCTGGTCGAGCCGCTCCAGCTCGGCGCGCGTCGACTCGTCGAGCCGCTCGATCTCCTCGGCCATCCCGACGAGGACCGCGGCCGCGTCGGTGGGGCGCAAGCCGCGGCCCTGGCGCACGAGGACCGGCTGGCCGACCTCGCGCTGCAGCCGGGCCAGCTGCTGACTCACCGCGGACGGGGTGAGGCCGAGCCGGTCCGCCGCCGCAAGGAGGGTCCCCTCCTCGACGACGGCCTTGAGCGAGACGAGATGCTCCGGTGTGAACACCCGCTACCACGCAGTACTGGTCGTGATCACAGCCACTACTGCGTGGTAGCGCGGGATTCGAGGTGCAGTGAACATGCAGTGATCCTTACACGTATCGTTAAGAAACGTCCATTTGTGCTAAGCGTTTGCAAGCACCATGCTGGTACCTGTCAGACATCGACCCGAAGAAAGGTGGTTCCACCATGACCGCTATCTCCCGCGCAGTCCGCAGCACGATCTCCGTCATCCGTGAGCTCGGTCAGAGCTGGGGCCCCATCGAGCACATCCGCTGACGACTGGACCTCACGACGAAGCCCCCCGGCCGATCCCGGCCGGGGGGCTTCTCGCGTCGGGGGTGCGTCCGGGCGAAAGGAGCGCCCCGGGCGAAAGGGGCGACCCGGGTCAGGCGAAGTGACGCCGCAACGTCCCGGCGTGCGCCTCACGGAGCTGCTCGACGGGCAGGTCGAGCACGTCGGTCACGCGCAGGCGCTCACCGCCGGTGACCCCGACCCGCGCCATCGGCACCCCGTGCTCCTGCGCGAGCCCGGCGAGGGTGGCCAGGGCGTCCTCGTCGCGCACGGTGACCACGGCACGCGCGGTCGACTCCGAGAGCAGCGCGGTGACGGCGTCGATCCCGTCGCGCTGCAGCAGCGGCGCGAGGTCGACCGAGGCGCCGACGCCGTGCCGCAGCACCGACTCGGCGAGGGCGATCGCGAGACCGCCGTCGGAGAGGTCGTGCGCGCTGGTGAGCACACCGGCGCGGACCGCCGCGACGAAGACCTCGGCGAGCGCCTTCTCCGCAGCCAGGTCGACCCGCGGCGGAACGCCGCCGAGGTGACCGTGCAGCGCGTGCGCCCACTCTCCCCCGTCGAGCTCGTCCCGGGTCTCGCCGAGGACGAGCACCGGTTGCCCGGCGGCGGCGAAGCCGGCGGACACCCCCTTCGCCACGTCGTCGATCACGCCGAGGACGCCGACGACCGGGGTCGGGTGGATCGCCGTCTCTCCGGTCTGGTTGTAGAAGGAGACGTTGCCACCGGTGACGGGGATGCCGAGGTCGCGGCAGCCGTCGACCAGCCCGGCGACGGCGCGCTCGAACTGCCACATCACCGCCGGATCCTCCGGCGAGCCGAAGTTGAGGCAGTCGGTGACCGCGAGCGGCAACGCACCGGACGTCGCGACGTTGCGGTAGCTCTCGGCCAGCGCCAGCTGCGCACCGGCGTACGGGTCGAGGCGCCCGAATCGGCCGTTGCAGTCGGTCGAGACCGCAACCCCGAGGCCGGTCTCCTCGTCAACCCGAACCATGCCGGCGTCGGCGGGCATCGCGGCCGCGGTGTTGCCGAGCACGTAGCGGTCGTACTGGTCGGTGACCCACGACCTGTCGCAGAGGTTGGGGCTGGCGAGCAGGTCGAGGAGCACCTGACCCATCTGCGTCGGCTCGGGCCGGGTGAGGGAGTCGGTCGTGTCGGCCTGGAGCGCGTCCAACCAGTCCGGGCGGGCGAAGGGGCGCTCGTAGACCGGTCCGTCGTGCGCGACCGAGCGCGGCGGCACGTCGACGATCGTCTCCCCGTGCCAGGTGATGACGAGGCGCCCGGAGTCGGTGACCTCTCCGAGGACGGTCGCCTCGACGTCCCACCTGTCGGTGATCGTCATGAAGTCCTCGACCTGACCGGGCGCGACGACCGCCATCATCCGCTCCTGGCTCTCGGACATGAGGATCTCCTCGGCCCGGAGGGTGGAGTCGCGAAGGGGGACCCGGTCCAGCTCGACCTGCATCCCCCCTTCGCCGGCGGACGCCAGCTCGGAGGTGGCGCAGGACAGGCCCGCCCCGCCGAGGTCCTGGATGCCGTCGACGACGCCGGCGGCGTAGAGCTCGAGGCAGCACTCGATGAGCACCTTCTCGGCGAAGGGGTCGCCCACCTGGACGGCCGGCCGCTTCGTCGGGCCCCCTTCGTCGAAGGTCTCCGAGGCGAGCACGGACACCCCGCCGATGCCGTCGCCGCCGGTCTTGGCGCCGAAGAGGATGACCTTGTTGCCGACCCCGGAGGCCTTGGCGAGGTGCAGGTCCTCGTGGCGCAGCGTGCCCACGCAGAGGGCGTTGACGAGCGGGTTGCCCTGGTAGCAGTCGTCGAAGACGATCTCGCCGCCGATGTTGGGCAGGCCGAGGCAGTTGCCGTAGCCCCCGATGCCCTTGACGACGCCGGGCAGGACGCGGGCCGTGTCGGGGTGGTCGATGGCACCGAAGCGAAGGGGGTCCATCACCGCGATCGGGCGGGCGCCCATCGCCATGATGTCGCGCACGATGCCGCCGACGCCGGTCGCGGCACCCTGGTACGGCTCGACGTACGAAGGGTGGTTGTGCGACTCGACCTTGAAGGTCACCGCCCAGCCCTGCCCGATGTCGATGACTCCGGCGTTCTCCCCGATACCGGCGAGGGTCTTGCCCAGCGGGGTCTCGTCGGGCAGCTCGCCGAAGCGGCGCAGGTGGACCTTGGAGGACTTGTAGGAGCAGTGCTCGGACCACATCACCGAGTACATCGCGAGCTCGGCGCTCGTCGGGCGGCGGCCGAGGATCTCGCGGATCCGCTCGTACTCGTCCGCCTTGAGCCCGAGGTCGGCCCAGGGCTGGTCGGTCTCGGGCGTCTGCTCGGCGTGGGTGACGGTGTCGAGGGCGCTCATGCTGACACCACACGCTCGATGACCGAGGTGAAGAAGCGGCGCCCGTCCAGGCTTGGGCCGAAGCCGGTCTCGACGCAGTGCTCCGGGTGCGGCATGAGGCCGACGACGGTGCCGCGCTCGTCGGTGATGCCGGCGATGTCGCGGTAGCTGCCGTTGGGGTTCTCGCCCAGGTAGCGGAAGGCGACGCGGCCCTCGCCTTCGAGCCGGTCGAGGGTGGGCTCGTCGGCGACGAACTGGCCGTCCTGGTTCTTCAGCACGATGGTGATCTCCTCGCCCTGCTCGAACTGGCTGGTCCACGCGGTGGCGGTGCTCTCGACGCGGAGGCGCTGGTCGCGGCAGATAAAGGTGCGGTGGTCGTTCTGGATCATCGCGCCGGGCAGGAGGTGGGACTCGCAGAGGATCTGGAAGCCGTTGCAGATGCCGAGCACCGGCATGCCACCGGCCGCGGCGCGGATCACCTCGGTCATGACCGGGGCGAAGCGGGAGATGGCCCCGGCGCGCAGATAGTCGCCGTACGAGAAGCCGCCGGGGATGACGACGGCGTCGACGCCCCTGAGGTCGGCGTCGCGGTGCCAGAGGGCTACCGACTCCCCTCCGCAGAGGTCGACGGCGCGGCGGGCGTCGTGGTCGTCGAGGGAGCCGGGGAAGGTGACGACACCGATCCTCACGCGGCGCCTCCGCTGCTCCCCGTCGCCCCGGTGATCGGCGCCTGCTCGGGCTCGTCGTGGGTCAGCTCGTGGACGTCGACGACGTCTTCGATGACGGGGTTGGACAGCAGGGTCTGCGCGGCCTCACGGGCCTGGGCGAGGTGGTCGTCGGTGACCGGGCCGTCGACGGAGAGGACGAAGCGCTTGCCCTGCCGGACGTCGGTGAAGTCCTCGAAGCCCAGCCGCGGGAGAGCGCCCCGGACGGCCTGCCCTTGGGGGTCGAGGATCTCGGGCTTGAGCATGACGTCGACGACGATGCGTCCCACGGGGGTCTCCTGGAGCGAAGGGGTTCTTCCGCAGCGGAGTCTAGTTGGACTGCCCGAGACAGTTCCTCGCGGTCGACAGGCGAGGGCAGCTGGCTGCGCGTCAGTAGTTCGCCCACTCCTCGGCGAAGGGGGTAACCCAGGCAGACCACGGCTTGGAGGTGTCCCGCCAATTCACGACCCCCGGATCGCTCCGCACCTCGTAACCGGGGGCGTGGTTCCAAACGCCATCGAGCTCTGTGCGGTGAGGACCGGCGTAGATGTTCATGGCCTCACCGAAGCTCATCCCGTACTTGAGGATAAGAGGTAGGAGATGCCCCGCGAGGTTCGCACGTCGGGCCGCCTCCAGATCGATGACCATCACGTTGGTGTCGAAGGTCGAGAACTCGCCCGGGTGCCGTCGGTGTGCCGCGATGAGGAAGTCGAGAGCCCTGGCGTTGTCGTCCCCCTGCCGACCAGAGATGCGCCGGATAAGTTCCAGGCCGCTTTCCCGGCCCCGATGGCGCTCGGCGGTCGCCGTGACCAGTGCCCCCTCCTCTGGCAGGACGGTCGCCAACCTGGTGAGATCGTCCCGCACCAGGGCCGAGGCGGGAAGGAAGACCGCATGCCGTGCGTGCGGCAGTGCAGGCGCCGCGAGTGCAAGGCTCAGCTCGTGCTGACGGTTCGGCGTGACGTCGCCCAGGCTTCGGACGGCAACCTCGTCGACCGTGATCCAGCGCACAGGCAGCGGCAGATCGTCGGAGCGAAGGCTCTGCCGCTCACCCTCGGTAGTCGTCGCTCCGACCGCCAAGATCTCCACCGGGGCCGAGGTGTGCGCATCGATCGACCGGATAAGCCGGGGGAGGTGCTTCGCCTCGCCGCGACGAACGTCGACCACGACGTGGACAGCGGCAGGGTCCGAGCCTCCGTGCTCACCGCTGCCCTGCGCCGGCACGAGAGCCGTCACCGCCTCGGCCGTGAGGACCGGCAGCTCCCTTGCTGCGAGGAACTCGTCGGCTTCGGCCATAGCCGGAGCGCAGATCTCACGCCATCTCGCATACACGTCATCCTCGTCGGCGCCCGATGCGATGACCTGGAGGATGCGCGAGGCCTTGTCGAGGATGCCCTGGCGGATCCGCTCGAAATCCGCGTCGCTGGTGTCAATGAGACCGCCGAAGCGGTTGTTGGACCTGTTCTTCGGTAGGAAGGTGACCTGCGACCCAACCGAGCGCGCTGGCAGGAAACAGTGCAGCCGCGACGTGACGACCTTGTCGTACTTTAGGTGGTAGTCGCGCACCCAGTCGCGCGCGAGCCGGAGGTTCTCGACGAAGGTTAGGCTCCGGACACTCATCTGCTCCTGCATCCGTGACGTCCCGGGCCCCGTCTGCGGCGAGTCGACATACACAGTGGCATCTCGAGTGTCCTCGCCGTCTCGTCGGAACACCGTGTCGACCGTCGTGGTGAGGCAGCCGGAGAAGAATGCGGGGACACCAACGGACCGCAGCAGGGCGACGGTCTGCCAGTCCCGGCACCCCACCGGGGAGTACCGGCGCAGGTAGTCGAGAGCCTCAGGTGTCAGCATGGCCGGGAAGCGGACGTGGAAGGACAGGATGATCGGTCGCACGTTGTCGTGGAACGGGAACGCGAAACCCTGGCCAAACATGTGATGCATGAACCAGCCGAACGTCAGCGCCCACGTGCCCTCTGGTACCGCCTGCAAGGGGCTGCCGTCCCGGTTGAGCTGGAAGAGATTGAGAGAGACGGACTCGCCGTCGACGAGGCGTTCGGTCTTCGTCGACCCACGCAGCTCCTCGGCCAGCTCGACGAGATCCGGGTCACCGGTGAAGGTGAAGTTCTGTTGGCGTACCAGATGTCCCATCGACGCCACGGTCTGGATGTAGTCACCGATATTGCGGGACGCGATGTCTGGCTGGTCGTACCCGATCACGCCGAAGGGGATCGCCCCCGCGACCTGCGGGATCTCTGCCCTCTTCGACCCTCCTGGGAGCCAGCTAGCCAGACGTGCGAGCTCCTTGCGGACGTTCTCGGTCATCGAGGCCTCGGGCCGCCCCTGGGCCGTCCGGATGAGGACCTCGGCCTGATCGCTCAACCCGCGAGCCAGAGCCTTCTGCGCAACGCGGAGCAGCGTCACGCCACTCCAACTGTGGAAACGACCTGACGCAAGGTCGGCGTCCAGGACCTCAGATGCGTCGTCACCCAGGGCGCCGAACGCCGCTGCGTAGAGGTCATTCGCGACCAGGTCGGCGTCGTCCGTGCCGGCGATCTCGCTGAAGACCGTCCAGGCGCTGGCGGGGCCGGAACTGTTCAGCAGGGCGATACCCAGGACCGCACAACCGGTGCTCCGCGTCGCGGGCCTGCCTCGGAGCGCGTGCCCAAGGGCGAGCGCCTTGTCCTTCTCACCATTCTTGATCAGTGTCCGCACCTCGGTCAGGACGGCGTCGTCCAGAGCAGTGCCGCGAGCCAGTTGATCGGAGTTCACCGTCCGGGACCTCGCAGTTCGCGCAGCCTTGACCTTCTGCTGGACGGCTGCCTTGGTCGGCGGAGTTGACCCCGTGCCATTGCCAGGCGAGCACGCCTCGGGGAACTCGCGCTCAAGGGCCCTGTAGGCGTCAGCAAAGGCCTTGGCGTCGGCCGCTGGCGTCGTCTTCTCGCTGGCACCGGCCATGCGGGCAATGGTGGGCATCGCCCGGGTAGCTGCAGGCCTCAGGACCTTCTTGAGGTGCTGCCGCAGCGGGGAGGTGGTCGACCTGAACGCCCTGCGGATGGGACTCATGTGCTGTTACACCTTCACTGGATGCTGGTGGCCTCGATGCTCGAGGGTACCCGCGCCCGGCCAGATCCCCGCCGCCGTCGGGCCCGTCGCGGACCAGCAGCTCGCAGGGTCACGGATCTTCGGTCGAGCATGGCTTCGACGACAATGCACCCTTCGACCGAGTCAGCCCCGGCTCTCGCTCCCCGCCTCGAGTGCGGCGGCGATGTCGGCGACCTCGTCGAGGGCGCCGGTCGAGATCGCGATGATCAGGTCGTACGCCTCGTCGTTGGTCAAGGTGAGCCGGCGACCGTTGAGGCCGTAGGCGGCGATGATCGCAGCGAGGGTGAGACGCTTGTTGCCATCGACGAGGGCATGGTTGCGTGCGATCGACTGGGCCAGCGCAGCGACCCGCAGGTGCAGGCTGGCGTAGGCGTCGGCCCCGAAGACTGTCGTCGCCGGGCGAGCCGCCGCCGACGCAAGAAGACCGGCATCCCGTACCTGCACCTCAGGAAGCACCCGGTGCGCGATGTGCAGGAGATCGTCGAGGTCGAGGTCGATCACTGCCCGAGCCGCTCGAGCGCCTCGGCGTAGCGCGGCAGCTCGGCGTCGAGGACGACGTCGAGATCATGACGCCTCGTGCCCCGCTCGGCCCGGTCGATGACGGCCCGCCGGATGACCTCCTGGCGGGACACCCCTTCGGCCTCGACCAGGGCATCCAGTGCCTTCTCGAGCTCGCTGTCGGTACGCAGGGTGAGAGCCATGAGGAGATGGTATCACTCTGATACCGCGCCGGTTCGGCACCACCATGCCGCTGTCGAGACCAGGGCAGCGGCGGCCACCGCCACCCAGACGAAGCCGCGGTCCACCCAGGTCGCGGCGACCCCCGCCGCGACGACGGAGAGGGCGTTGAGCACGGTGAGCCACGGGCCGAGCACCGCGCGCATCCGCCGTCGACTTCGCTCTAGCCACTGCTCGAGGGGTTGCTCCGGGTCGCCACCGAGGATCTCTCGGCGATGGCGCCGGAGAAGCGACGAGGCGAGCACCGCGTTCCCGAGCAGCCAGGCGATACCCCAGGGTGCCGGGGAGGCAACACCGGTGCGCATGAACGCGAAGGTGAGCTGCGCGGCCAGCAGGACGAGGAGGAGACCCCGGGCCCACCCACCACCGCCACCGACCAAACGCAGATCACGCTCGTGCGCGTCCCGTCGCGCCTCGGGCGTCGGCCCGCGCGGGTCCCAGAAGCCTGTGCTCGGCGCGTCTTGGGTCCACCGCGAGGAGGCTGGCCGCTCGACGCGGCGGCTCTCCCCCTTCGCCCGGAAGGCGTCGTCGAACTCGGAGGGGACGCGCTCGCGCCGGCCCCGCCCTTCGCCATCGGGCGCACTCATGGCACCAGACGGTATCGACCCGCGACGCCGTCACAGGGCCCTCGCGAGTGACTACCGGGCCAACTCGAGGCGAACGGCGCGCGTCGCCCACCCGCAGATACCCAGCCCGACCACCCCGACGACGATGAAGCTGGCGCGCGGCCCGAGGAACGTCCCGAGCACTCCCCCGAGAGCCATCGCCAGGACCGTGCACGAGCGCGCGGCCCCACCGACGAAGGCGACCACCCGCCCTCGCGTCGCCGGGTCGGTCGCGGTGACCATCAGCGTCATGATGAGCGCGTTGAGCCGCCCCATGAGCAGGCCGACGCTCGCCGCGAGGGTGACGTAGACGGCCATCGTGGGCGCGAGGCCCTGCGCGAGCTGCGCAGCCGCGACACCGCCGAGTGCCACGAGGATCCCGGTCACCCGGGCGTGCAGGACCCTAGCCGCGCCCGCCCACAGCGCGCCGACCACGGCGGCCGCTCCGGCTACGCCCTCGGACAAACCGAAGGCGGCGGCGCTCCCTCCGAGCACGTCCCGTACGAGGAAGACCTCGACCGCGTTGACCGACTCGAGCACGACGACGAAGGGCAGCACGGCGAAGGTCAACGTCGCAAGGACCGGCTGCGCGCGCAGCGCAGCGACTCCGTCGAGCGGAAGGAGCGTGCGCAGCACCCCCCTCCCGGCCGCGCCCCCGGGCTGCTCACCCCCTTCGCCGGTGAGGAGGAGCCCGGCGAGGATCAGCGGGATGCAGCTGAGCGCGTCGAGGGCGAAGGGGGACCAGCCACCGGCGTACTCCATGAGGAGTCCGCCGGCGGCGGCCCCGGCAGGGGCCGCGATGGCGAGCACACCGTGATGAAGGGAGACCAGGGTTCCGACGCGCTTCTCGGGCACCAGACGAGGCAGGGCGACCACCCACGCAGGGTTGGCTAGTGCGAAGCCGCACTGGAGCACGAGCACCGCGCCTCCGGTCCACACCAGGTTCTCGTGCCAGGCGAGCGCAAGGGCCGCGAGCAGCTGGGTGGCGGCCGCGGCGAGCACGACGGGCCGGACGTCGGACAGCTCGGCGAGCCGGCCGGCGACTCCGGCGAGGAAGACGAGAGGGAGCGCGAAGAGGACGAGCAGGACGGCGAGGGTGGGCGAGCCCCCGCCCTGCTCGTGCACCCGAAGCAGCAGTCCGACGCGGGCTGCACCGTCCCCCACGACCGAGGCGGCGAGGGCGAGGAGTACCCACCTCGCCCGGCGGACGCCGAGGACTGCGCCGATATCATGAAGCAGTCCCTTCATATATGTGAAGGTACTGCTTCACGATGTATCGCGCCACCTAGAATCAAGGTCATGGCACGACGACGTACCGAGCTGCGGATCAGCGACCTACGCACGCTGCGAGCGCTCGCGCACCCGGCTCGCCAACGCCTCATCACCGAACTGTTCTCCGGCGAAGTGCTCACCGCGACCGAGGCGGCGGGGATCGTCGGGCTCACCCCTTCGGCCACGAGCTACCACCTCCGGGCGCTGGAGAAGGCCGGCATCGTCGTGCGCAGCGAGGCCGCGGGAGACGCTCGGGAACGGCCCTGGCGGGCAGCCGCCGAGAGCATCTCGGTCGTCCCGGAGGGCCACCGCGCGGCAGGACCGGAGCTCAGCGAGGAGTACCTGCTCGGCCTCGTCGCCGATCTGCAGGAGGGACTCACTCGACAGGCGCGCGCGATTGCCGCCGGCGAGGACGAGGTCGGCACGGCGAGCCGCGGCCGGCGTTGGCTCACCGACGCCGAGGCGCGCGAGCTGCGCGAGCGCCTCCGCGAGATCTACGACGAGTACGCCGGCCGCAACCGGTCCGACCACCCGCAGGGGGCGCGACCGTGGGACATCCACCTCTTCATGCTCCCGGCGCGTGAGCTTCCCGGGCCCTGACGCCGACTCCCCCTCGCTCCACAAACCCCAGCCGGCTGGGTTTCGTGGACCTGGCTGGGTCTCGAAACCCAGCCAGGTCATCAAGACCCAGCCGGCTGGGTTTTGTGTGGGGGGCGTCGAGGTGCGGGGCAGGGGGCGAGTCAGGCGAAGGGGGTGCCGGTGAGCCGCTCGTAGGCCTCGACGTACCTCGCCCGGGTGGCCTGGACGACCTCGGCAGGCAGCGAAGGGGGCGCCACCCCGGAGTCCTTGGACCAGCCGGACTCCGGCGAGGTGAGCCAGTCGCGGACGAACTGCTTGTCGAAGCTCGGCTGCGGGCGACCCGGCTCCCACTCCTCGGCCGGCCAGAAGCGCGAGCTGTCAGGGGTGAGCACCTCGTCGGCGAGGACGACCTCGCAGGACGCGCCGCGGGAGCGGATTGCCTCGCCGGCGTCCTCCCCCTTCGCCAGGTCCAGACCACGCAGCCCGAACTCCACCTTGGTGTCCGCGAGGAGGATGCCCCGCTCGGCGGCGATCTCGTTGCCGCGCAGCAGGATTCGCACGGTGAGGTCACGGACCTGCTCGGCCAGCGCCGGCCCGATCTCGGCCACGACGCCGTCGTAGCTGATCGGCTCGTCGTGCTCCCCCATCGGCGCCTTGGTCGACGGGGTGAAGACCGGCTCTTCCAGGCGCGAGCCATCGACCAACCCGGCGGGCAGCGGGACTCCGCTGACCTCCCCCTTCGCCCGGTACTCCGCAAGCCCACCGCCCGTGAGGTACCCGCGGGCCACGCACTCGACCGGGAGCATGTCGAGGCGCTCGACGAGGACGGCTCGCCCGGCGACCGCCTCGGGCACGTCGGTGGAGACGACATGGTGCGGCGCGAGGTCGGCCAGCTGGTCGAACCACCACAGCGAGAGCTGGGTCAGCACCGCGCCCTTGTCCGGGATGGGCGGGTCGAGCACGTGGTCGTAGGCGCTGATCCGGTCGCTCGCGACGAGGAGCAGGCGGTCGGTGCGCTGGGCGCCCGCCTCGTCGAGCGGGGCGTAGAGATCGCGGACCTTGCCGGAGTAGAGGTGCTCGTAGCCGGGCAGGGCCGGGGGTGCGAAGGGGGCGGTCATCCCTTCGCCGACTTCGTGCGGGTTGACCGCTTGCCGGTCGAACGGGAGCCCGACGACCCCTTCGAGCCCGTCGCCGGAATGAGCTCGGCGGCCCGGTCCGGCACGTAGGTCTGCGAGGTGCGCGGCGGGCGGGTGTAGCCCACCGGCGCGGGCCGCTCCGGGATGTCCGGGACGTCCGGCTCGACCCGCTCCCACGGCACGGAGTCGAGCAGGTGGGCGATGACGTTGATCCGCGAGGCTCGCTTGTCCTCGGACTCGACCACGTGCCACGGCGTCTGCGAGCGGTCGGTCGCGGCGAACATCTGGTCCTTGGCCTCGGAGTACTCCTCCCACCGGGTGATCGACTCCAGGTCCATCGGCGAGAGCTTCCACTGGCGCATCGGGTCGCTGTGCCGGGAGCGGAACCGCGCCTCCTGCTCGACGTCGGAGACCGAGAACCAGTACTTGAGCAGGATGATCCCGTCGTCGATGAGCATCTGCTCGAAGATCGGCGCCTGGACCAGGAAGCGCTCGTACTCCTCGTCGGTGCAGAAGCCCATGACCCGCTCGACGCCGGCCCGGTTGTACCAGGACCGGTCGAAGATGACGATCTCGCCGCCGGCGGGCAGCTGCTCGACGTAGCGCTGGAAGTACCACTGGGTCTTCTGCCGGTCCGAGGGCGCGGGGAGGGCGACGACGCGCGCGACCCGGGGGCTGAGGTACTGGGTGATCCGCTTGATCGCCGACCCCTTGCCGGCGGCGTCGCGCCCTTCGCAGACGACGACGACCCGAGCCCCGGTCGCCCTGACCCACTCCTGCATCGCGACGAGCTGCTCCTGCAGCCTCTCCAGCTCGGCCTCGTAGGCCTTCTTGTCCACCCGAGGCGTGCCGTTCGCAGTCTTCTTGGCCATGCCCCTATCGAACCACCGAGCGCGGCGGCGCGGGGTACGAGGTGCGAAGGAGGTGACCGTTCGTCTGAGGTTCCCCGGGGAGCTGCGACGTCCCGGCGTCTCCGAAGTGCGACGAAGGTGCGAAGGGGGGACCGTTCGTCTGAGGTTCCCCGGGGAGCTGCGACGTCCCGGCGTCTCCGAAGTGCGACGAAGGTGCGAAGGGGGGACCGTTCGTCTGAGGTTCCCCGGGGAGCTGCGTCAGAGGCGGATCTCGTCCCGGCTGGCGCGCAGGGCGATGTCGGTGCGGTGGTGGGAGCCCTCGAGCTCGATCTGCTCGACCGCGGCATAGGCGGCCGCGCGGGCCGCCGCCAGGTCGTCCCCGAGGGCGATGACGGAGAGCACCCGCCCGCCGGAGCTGACGACCTGCCCGTCCCCACCGGCCGCGGTGCCGGCGTGCAGGACGTACGCCTGGGCATCGTCCGCGCCGACCCCGACCCGGTCGATGCCCTCGATCACATCGCCGGTGCGCAGCGACTGGGGGTAGCCGCCCGCCGCGACGACGACGGTGACCGCGGCCTCGTCGCGCCACTGCAGCGGCTCGGCCTCGTCGAGCCGCCCCTGCGCGGCCGCGAGCAGCAGCCCGCCGAGGGGCGTGCTCAGCCGGGCCAGGACCGACTGGGTCTCGGGGTCTCCGAAGCGGGCGTTGAACTCGATCACCCTCGGCCCGCGAGAGGTGAGCGCCAGCCCGACGTAGAGCACCCCGACGAAGGGGGTGCCCCGCCGCGCCATCTCCTCGACCACCGGCTGCGCGATCCGCTCCACCACGTGCGAGACGAGCCCGTCGGGCGCCCACGGCAGCGGCGAGTACGCGCCCATGCCACCGGTGTTGGGCCCTTCGTCGCCGTCGAAGACGCGCTTGAAGTCCTGCGCGAGCTCCAGCGGCACGACGCTCGTGCCGTCGCACAGGCAGAAGAGCGAGGCCTCCGGGCCGTCGAGGAACTCCTCGACGACGACCCGGCCCTCGCCCCCCTTCGCGCCCTTGGCCAGGCACTCCCGACCGTGCGCGAGCGCCTCCTCGCGGTCGTCGGTGACGACGACCCCCTTGCCGGCGGCGAGGCCGTCGTCCTTGACGACGAAGGGGGGACCGAAGGCGTCGAGCGCCTCGGCCAGCTGGGCCTCGGTGGTCGCGACGTGCGCCATTCCGGTGGGGACCTCGGCGGCCGCCATGACCTCCTTCGCGAACGCCTTGCTGCCCTCGAGGTGCGCGGCCGCCCGGTCCGGACCGAAGCACGGGATGTCGGCAGCGCGAAGGGCGTCACCAACCCCCGCGACGAGCGGCGCCTCCGGGCCGACGACGACGAGGTCGACCTGGTGCTCACGGGCGAGGGCGACGACGGCGTCGGGATCGGTCGGGTCGACCGGAACGCAGAGGGCGACGAGGTCGATCCCCGGGTTGCCCGGCGCGCAGATCACCGCGTCGACCGCCGGGTCGGCGACGAGTGAGCGGACGACGGCGTGCTCGCGGGCACCTGAACCGATGACGAGAACCTTCACGGCCCCGAGACTACGAGGCGACGACGAGGCGAAGGGGGGACGGCGCGCCCGCCGGTGGTGTGAGGCCGGCGAGAAGACCGCCCCGGGGGGTAGAAGAAGGGGGCGCAGCGAGCCACGTGCAGGGGGTGAACGTGGCTACGAGCTGCGCCCCCTCGCCGACCGCGGAAGCAGGGGGTGTACCGCGGTTGGCCCCGACCCGAAGGCCGGTAGACAAGAATTTAACCAACTGCGGCGGCTCTCGCAAGAGCAGACCTCCGGCACCTGCCGCTGAGGCGGTGCGGCGCGGCCCCGCAGGAGCCGTAGACTGCCGTGGTTGCCCCCATGGCGGCGCGGACCGACCAGCAGCGCGACCGGAGCATGATCGACGTGACGGACACCCCCCTTCGCCCCTCGAGCACCGACGTGCCCCCGCACGTCGCCGCCGAGATCGCGGCGGAGCAGGCGCACCTCGACCGGGTGCACGCCGAGCTGGCCAAGGCCGGCGACCGGGCGGGCCTGGTCGCCAACGACGGGATGTCGCGGGGCCGGACCGACCGCACCGGCGACGTCCGTGACGAGGAGATGTCCGGGCTCTTCGAGCGCGACGCTCTCGTCTACCAGGCCGCACGTCGACTCGCGAGCCTGCAGCACCAGTACGAGGGGCTTGTCTTCGGCCGGCTCGACCTCGACCACGGCGAGCAGATGGACCCCGCCGACCGCGAGGTGCGCTACGTCGGCCGCCTCGGGGTGCGCGACGACGACTACGAGCCGCTCGTCATCGACTGGCGCGCTCCGGCCGCGTCGCCCTTCTACCAGGCCACCCCCGTGGCCAACCACGGCGTGATCCGCCGGCGGGTCCTGCGCTGCCGGGCCGAGACCGTCCTCGGTGTCGAGGACGACCTCATGGTGCCCGAGGCGCCGGAGGACCTCACCGTCATCGGCGACGGTGCCCTGCTCGCGGCGCTCACCCGGGCGCGAGGCACCCGCATGCGCGACATCGTCGCGACGATCCAGGCCCACCAGGACGAGGCGATCCGCGCCTCCGACCGAGGCGTGACCGAGATCACCGGCGGACCCGGCACCGGCAAGACCGTCGTCGCCCTGCACCGCGCCGCCTACCTGCTCTACAACGACCGGCGACGCTACGAGTCCGGCGGGATCCTCGTCGTCGGCCCGTCGGCGGCCTACACCGCTTACATCGAGCGGGTGCTGCCCTCGCTCGGCGAGGACTCGGTGTCGCTGCGGGCGCTCGGCGACATGGTGGACGCCATCGACACCGCGCGGTTGGACTCCCCCGAGGTGGCCGAGATCAAGGGCTCCTCGCGGATGCGGCAGGTGGTCTCGCGGCTCGCGAAGGAGCCGGTGCCGGACGCGCCCACCGAGCTGCGCACCTTCGTCGCCGGGTACGCGGTGCGGCTCGACGACAAGGCGTTGCGGCGGGCCCGGCGCCAGGCGCTGCGGGAACGCACCCGCAACCAGGCGACCTCCGCGGCGCGCGAGCTGCTCGCCGACGCGGCGTGGGCGCAGGTCCGCGAGGGTGACCGCGGCGAGTTCCTCGACGCCTTCGACGAGTCCCTGGCGGTCGACTCGTTCATGGAGGAGTGGTGGCCGCAGGTCGACCCGCGGACCGCCCTGCTGTGGCTCACCGACACCGAGCGGGCCTACCGGATCACCCACGGCATCCTGTCGCAGGGCGACGCCGCCGCGCTGGCCCACTCGATGCGTGAGGCCCTCGAGCTCGGCACGTGGTCGGTCGCCGACGTCGCGGTGATCGACGAGCTGTCGGTCCGGCTCGGGCTGGTCGAGGAGGCACAGGACGAGGAGCGCAGCTTCTTCGAGATCGACGAGCTCGACGACCGGGCAGCGCAGAAGGAGCTGCAGGCGATGGGCTCGTCGGTCCAGCCCTCCCGCGAGGCCCACCACGTCACGCCCACCGAGGCCCGGGAGCGGCTGCTGCATGGCCAGATCGGCCGGCCGGCCGGCTTCGCGCACGTGCTCGTCGACGAGGCCCAGGACCTCTCGCCCATGCAGTGGCGGATGGTGGGCCGCCGGGGCCGGCGCGCCTCGTGGACCGTGGTCGGGGACGCCGCCCAGTCGTCCTGGCCCGACGCCGACGAGGCCCGGCAGGCCCGTCTCGACGCCTACGGGACGGCCGAGCCGGCGCACTTCCACATGGACACCAACTACCGTAACGCGCGCGAGATCTTCGACTACGCCCGCGATGTCATCCTGCCGGTCGTGCCCGACGCCGACATCCCCAGCGCGGTCCGGGAGACGGGGGTCGAGCCGGTCGAGCTGCGCTTCGGCGACGCGCTGGACACCTCCGTGCCGCCGGTCGACCAGACCGCTGCCGACGCCGTCGAACGACTCCTCGACGAGGTCGACGGTGCGATCGCCGTGATCTCCCCGATGCGCCATCTCGAGCGGGTCGCCGGGCTCTTCAATCATGAGTCCGGCCGGGTGAGCGTCCTGGACCCGATGTCGACCAAGGGGCTGGAGTGGGACGCCACCGTCGTCGTCGACCCGGACGCGATCATCGAGGAGTCTCCCGGCGGCGCCCGGGTCCTCTACGTCGCGCTCACCCGCGCCGCACACCGGATGACCGTCCTCCGACCCACCTGACCCTCCCCCTTCGCCTCCGGCACCCGTCCACAAAACCCAGCCAGCTGGGTCTTGTGGAGCCGGCTGGGTCTCGAAGGCCAGCTCGTTCCACGAAACCCAGCCGGCTGGGTTTTGTGACAGCTCGGCAGGAGACAAACGCGAGACGAAGGGGGTCGGCCGGCCGACCCCCTTCGCCCGGGCCGCCCCTCAGCCGGACTTGCGGCGGAACATCTGCTGAGCGCCGGAGGTCTCCGGGCCGTGAGCCGACTCGACCTTGCCGTGGCCGCGGTCGGCAGAGACGTCCGTCCCGCCATGGGGCTGCTTGCGCTCCAGCGCCTGGCGGAACTTCTCCTTGACGTCCTCGGGGGCGCTCTCGTGCTTGGTCATGCGCCACTCCTTCGGGTCGGGGCGCAGTCGTCGCGACCGCTGCCGGTCCGAGCAAGCCTGCTCCGCTCCCCGCGCCGGCGCAACGGGGTTTGTCGCGGCGCCGGTACAGTGAAGCGTCCTGCCGACCACAGACCAGCCCCGCGCGGGCGATGAGGAGAGTCACATGCCGGCGATCGTGCTGGTCGGAGCCCAGTGGGGAGACGAGGGCAAGGGCAAGGCCACCGACCTCATGGGGCGCGACGTCGACTACGTCGTGAAGTTCAACGGCGGCAACAACGCCGGGCACACGGTCGTCATCGACGGCGAGAAGTACGCCCTGCACCTGCTGCCCTCGGGGATCCTCTCCCCCAACTGCACCCCGGTCATCGGCAACGGCGTCGTCATCGACCTCGAGGTGCTCTTCGCCGAGCTCGACGGGCTCATCGCCCGGGGGGTCGACGTCTCCAAGCTGCGGGTCTCGAGCAACGCGCACGTCATCGCCCCCTACAACCGGACCCTCGACAAGGTCACCGAGCGGTTCCTCGGCAAGCGCAAGATCGGCACGACCGGGCGGGGCATCGGTCCGACCTACGCCGACAAGATGAACCGGGTCGGGATCCGGGTCCAGGACATCTTCGACCAGTCCATCCTCCGGCAGAAGGTCGAGGCCGCGCTCGGGCTGAAGAACCAGGTGCTGGCGAAGGTCTACAACACCCGTGCCGTCGAGGCCGACCGGGTGGTCGAGGAGCTGCTCTCCTACGCCGAGCGGCTCGCGCCGATGGTCGCCGACACCTCGCTGGAGCTGGAGCAGGCCCTCGACGCCGGCAAGAACGTCCTCCTCGAGGCCGGGCAGGCCACCCTGCTCGACATCGACCACGGCACCTACCCCTTCGTCACCTCCTCCTCCGCAACCGCCGGCGGCGCCTGCACCGGCTCGGGCATCCCCCCGACCCGGGTCACGCGGGTCATCGCGATCCTCAAGGCGTACTCGACCCGCGTCGGTGAGGGCCCCTTCCCGACCGAGCTCTTCGACGACGACGGCGAGTTCCTGCGCAAGACCGGGCAGGAGTACGGCACGACGACCGGCCGGCCGCGGCGCTGCGGCTGGGTCGACACCGTCGTCGGTCGGTACGCGACCCGGATCAACGGCGTCACCGACTTCGTCATCACCAAGCTCGACGTGCTCACCGGGCTGAAGAAGGTTCCGGTGTGCGTGGCCTACGACATCGACGGCGTGCGGCACGAGCAGATGCCGCCGAGCCAGAGCGACTTCCACCACGCGACCCCGGTCTACGAGGAGCTCGACGGGTGGTGGGAGGACATCTCCGACTGCCGCACCTTCGAGGAGCTGCCGGCCAACGCCCAGGCCTACGTCCTGCGGGTCGAGGAGCTCATCGGCGCACGGGTCTCGGCGATCGGGGTCGGCCCCGGGCGCGAGCAGATCATCGAGCGGCACGCGCTGCTCGACTGACTGACCGGTCCCTGCCCGCTCCGGACCCTGCCTCGCCCCGCCGATTATCGGGTTGAGGGAGTTGTTGCACCTTCACCCGACTACCGACCTCGGGTGAAGGTGCACCTTCTCGGGTCAAGTCCGGGCGAAGGGGGGATGAGCGGCGCGGGCAGAGGTCGACCGTTCGTCTGAGGCTCCCCGGGGATCTGCGAAGGGGTGGAGTTAGAGGACGCCCTCGCGGACCAGCTCGGCCCCCAGCTGGAAGCGGGTGCCCACGCCGTAGTGGTCCATGAGGGACGCGACGCGGCGCCGGACCGTGCGCAGCGAGACGCCGAGCTGGCGGGCGATGGCCTCGTCCTTGTACCCGCGGGCCAGGAGGGTGACGAGGCGTTCGTCGAGCGGGGCGCTGTCGGCTCGCGGAGCACACACCTGCCACGTCAGCTCGAACCACGCGGTGAAGGCCGCGATGAGCACCGGATGGCGCACCACGAGGTACGAGGACCCCGGGTCCCCCCACACCGACGGCGTCACCACCGCCTCCTCGCCGAAGATGGCGAACTCGTGCTCGAGCTCGGTCGATACGCGCTGCTGCTGGCCGGCCGCGGCGAGCCCGTCGATCCTCCCGACGACCTCCGGCACCGCGAAGAGGTGCTCGCCGTAGATCGTGCGCTGCCGCTGCCCCTGCGCCGCGCGCTCGAGCTCGTGGCTACGGTGCTCCTCCTCGGCCCCGGCCCCGACGACGGCGTCGAGCAGGACGTTGTCGATCCGCTCCACCCTCCCGGCGAGCCGGTCGACCACCGGCGCGGCCAGCTCCTGCTCAAGCATCTCCACGCCCAGGGGGGACCCCAGCTGGGTCAGGTCGCCGAGCTGGGCGCGAAGGGAGATGAGCAGGTCGCCCATGTCGGCCAGCTCGGCGCGGCGGCGGGCCAGCCGCTCGACGTCGGTGGCGATGAGCAGCTGTAGGCGGTGGATCGGGTCCGCCCCGGCAGCGGAGGATTCGTCGGCCATTGTGGCATCTTAGTGCCGGTGGCCTCTTAGTGACGTCAGTTTGAGTGTGTCCTGATGCACAATGGTTGCCACAGGGGAGGCGTTGCCGATGTGACAGGGGACATCGGCAGCGCCTCCCGATTCGCCCGCCGCTGTGGCGCGGATCAGCAAGGGCCCGGCTCGCCACGAGCCGGGCCCTTCGCTGTCCCCGTGCATCTGCCGGTGCGTCCGGTCAGCGCAGCAGCTCCGCGGCCGCCTCGGGTGAGCTGTCGGCGAGGAAGGTGCGGCAGCGCTCCTCCTCGTCGCTCTCACCGATCGCCTCGGCCGCCCGGGCCAGCGCGGCCAGGGCACGGAGGAACCCGCGATTGGGCTCGTGGCTCCACGGCACCGGCCCCTGACCCTTCCATCCGCTGCGGCGCAGGGAGTCCAGCGCCCGGTGGTACCCGGTCCGGGCGAAGGCGTAGCCGTCCACCCGCAGGCCCTCGTCGAGCGCCTCCTCGGCCAGCACCGCCCAGGCCAGCGACGACGTCGGATGCGCCGCGGCCACGTCGGCCGCGGGCACCCCTTCGCCCAGCTGGGCCGCCGCCGGGTCCTCGGGCAGGTAGGTCTCGGGGATCCCCAGGAGGTTGTCCATGCTCAGCCCGTGACCGAGGTGCCGGCGCTGCGCAGGTTCTCGCAGGCCTGGGCGACGCGGGCGGCCATGCCCGCCTCGGCCTCCTTGCCCCAGCTGCGCGGGTCGTACTGCTTCTTGTTGCCGACCTCGCCGTCGACCTTGAGCACGCCCTCGTAGTTCTGCAGCATCCACCCGGCGACCGGGCGGGTGAAGGCGTACTGGGTGTCGGTGTCGACGTTCATCTTCACCACGCCGTAGTCGACGGCGTCGGAGATCTCCTGCTCGGTCGAGCCGGAGCCACCGTGGAAGACGAGGTCGAGCGGGTGCTCACCCTTGTCGCTGCCGTACTTCTCCACGATGGCGTCCTGGCACTGCTTGAGGATCTCGGGACGGAGCTTGACGTTGCCGGGCTTGTAGACGCCGTGGACGTTGCCGAAGGTCAGGGCCGTCATGTAACGCCCCTTCTCGCCCAGGCCGAGCGCCTCGACCGTGGCCAGCGCATCACCGGGGGTGGTGTAGAGCTTGTCGTTGATCTCGTTGGCGACGCCGTCCTCCTCGCCGCCGACGACCCCGATCTCGACCTCGAGGATGATGTCCGCGGCAGCGGCGAGCTCGAGCAGCTCCTGCGCGATCTGCAGGTTCTCCTCCAGCGGCACGGCCGAGCCGTCCCACATGTGCGACTGGAAGATCGGCGTGCCGTGCTTGTCCTTGTGCTCCTGGCTGGCCTTGAGCAGCGGACGCACGAAGCCGTCGAGCTTGTCCTTGGGGCAGTGGTCGGTGTGCAGCGCGATGTTGACGTCGTAGTTCTTCGCCACCTCCTGCGCGTACGCCGCGAGGGCGAGCGAGCCGGTGACCATGTCCTTGATCGTCGGGCCGGAGAGGTACTCCGCGCCGCCGGTGGAGACCTGGACGATGCCGTCCGATCCGGCCTCGGCGAAGCCGCGGATCGCGGCGTTGAGGGTCTGGCTGGAGGTGACGTTGATCGCCGGGTAGGCGAAGGACTCGGCCTTCGCACGATCGAGCATGTCCCGGTAGACCTCGGGGGTTGCGATGGGCATTGCGACTCTCTCCTTGTCAGCGGGTACGGGGCCGTGTCTCACCGACGATCTTTCCACGTCGCCCACCTGCACCGCAGGGGGCCCAGACACCCCGGCGGCCCTGCCGGTCCCTTGGACATCACATCCGTCAGAACTCTGGTCAGACGCCGCACAAGTCACTAGCATCGCCAGTACGCCAAACACAGCAGGTACCGGCGATCGCCACAGCCGCTGCGGGATACACCGCAACCGCGGCCTCATGAGGGGAACATCAGGGAACATGAGAGCACGAACGGGCAGGATCGCGGGGGCAAGTGCTATCGCCCTCGCCATGGCCGCGATGACCACCACGACCGCGTCCGCCGCAGACATCGGTGATGACACGAGCGTCCGAGGTGTGCAGATCACCACGGAGGACTGTGAGCGCGTGGAGGTGACCATCGACGCCACGCTGACCGGGACCACTGATGACGGCGGCGGTCTCGACTCGGTCTACTTCAGCCTCTGGGACGACGGCGAGATCGAGGCGATGTACACCGCGCAGGTGCCGGTCGGAGAGACTGTGAACATCTCGGTCGTGCTCGGCTTCTCCGGCCTCTACCAGCTCGGCGCCGAAGGCGTCGGCATCACTGTCGGTGAGGCGGAGGGCGCGCGCGACCTCTTCAGAGAAGACCCGTTCATCCCTGAGGACTCCTCCGGCGAGTGCAACCCGGACGACGGGCCGACGGCCACGACGAGCACCTCACCCTCGACGACCGAGCCCACAAGCTCGACCACCAGCACCACGAGCGAGCCCACCAGCACCACGAGCGAGCCCACCAGCACCACGAGCGAGCCCACCAGCACCACGAGCGAGCCCACCAGCACCACGAGCGAGCCCACCAGCACCACGAGCGAGCCCACCAGCACCACGAGCGAGCCCACCAGCACCACGAGCGAGCCGACCGGCCCGGTGGTCGAGACCGACCGCATCGATCCTGGGTCCGACCAGCAGGCGACGGGTACCCTGGCCGCCGGCCTCGGGCTACTGGGGGCCGCGGGGGCCCTGGTGGCGGGTCGCCGGAGGACTACCCGCCGTCACTGACCTGACCCCGTCATAGGCGCGGCACTGCCTCAAGGCGGTGCCGCTCCTGCGTGCTCACTCGTGCTCTGCGATCGCGACACTCTGGTCCTTGAGGATCCGCTGCAGCCGCGGGCCGGCCTCGATGACGTAGGCGTCCGAGCCGGTGACGACCCCGGCGGCATCGAAGTCGTGGAGCACCTCGCGGATCACCGCGTGCTGGGCCTCGCGGGTGTCGAGCTGGGTCGAGCCGGACCAGAAGCGCAGCTCCAGACGCACGGTGCCGTTGCCGATCTGGGTGAGGAGGGCCTCCGGCGCGGGCTCGACGAGCACCGCGGGTAGGTCGTCCATCGCCGCGAGCGCCACCTCGCGGGCCAGGTCCAGGTCGGTGGTGTCCTCCAGGTCGACCTCGACGGTGGAGCGCACGTACTCGAATCCGGTCTGGACGGTGACGACCTCCGAGTGCAGCGTGCCGTTGGGAATGAGGACGAGCCGCCCGTCGAAGCTTCGGATCGAGGTCGAGGACAGGCCCATCTGCACGACGGTGCCGCGGTAGTCGCCGCACGCGATCTGGTCGCCGACCCGGAAGCGGTCACGGGCGAGCAGCAGCATCCCGGCGAACATGTTGCCCAGGACGGTCTGGAAGGCGATACCAGCGGCGATCGAGATGACGCCGACGCCGCCGAGGATGTTGACCGGCTTCACGCTGGGGAAGAGCACCGTGAGGGCGGCGGCCACGCCGAGCACGATGATCGCCCACCCGGCGACCTTGCCGAAGACCCGCGACGAGCTCACCCCCCGGCCCCGCCACCGCAGCAGCGCGGCGAGCGCGTGCCGGACCACCCAGGCGAGCACGAGCGCGCCGACGAGCACGGCCGCGGCCACCGTGGCTCCCTCCCAGGTCACCGCGGGGAGCTGGAGCACCTCGTCGTTCATGAGGCATCAGCCTGCCAGGTGATGATCCGCTCGAGAGCCTCCGCGACCGCGTCGTGCCCGGCGGCGAAGGAAAGACGCACGTGCCGGCTGCCGGCGCGCGCATCGAAGTCGTCGCCCGGGGTGAGCGCGACGCCGGTCGCGTCGAGGAGCGCCGCCGCGTAGGAGGGCGCGTCGCCCCACCGGCGCAGCTGGTCCTGACCGAGCTCGGCGTAGTAGTAGAAGGCGCCGTCGGCCGGCGCGGCCGACCCCCACCCCAGCCGTGGCGCCTGCGCCAGGACGAGGTCGCGGGTGCGGGCGAACTCGGCCACACCCCCTTCGCACTCCTGCAGCGCGGCGTCGCTGAAGGCGGCGAGCGCTGCAAGCTGGGCCGGAGCGGGCGGGCACAGCGCGACGTTGCCCGCGAGCGCGTCGACCGGCCGCACCAGGTCCTCCGGCAGCACGGCCCAGCCGAGCCGCCAGCCGGTCATCCCCCAGTACTTGCTGAACGAGCTGACGACCACCGCGGTGTCGTCGACGGCGGCGGCGCACACCCCCCGCGGGTCAGCGGCGCCGGGCTGCGGGTAGGTCACGCCGTGGTAGATCTCGTCGCTGATCAGACGCACGCCCTCGGCGCGGCACCAGTCGGCGATCGCGGTCAGCTCGGAGTGGGTGACCATCGTGCCGGTCGGGTTGGCCGGGGAGGCGAGGACGAGCCCGTCGATCGGGGTCCGCGCATGCGCCTCGGCGAGCTGGTCGACGCTCGGCTGGTAGCGCTCGGCGGGCCCGCAGTCCAGGTCGAGCACCTCGCAGCCGAGGCTGGCCAGGATGTTGCGGTAGGCGGGGTAGCCGGGTCGGGCCAGGGCCACCCGGTCGCCGTGGTCGAATGCCGCGAGGAAGCTCAGGACGAACGCCCCGGAGCTGCCCGTGGTCACCGCGACCCGCTCGGGCGCCAGCTCCAGCCCGTACCAGTCGCGGTAGTGCTCGGCGATCGCGGTACGCAGCTCGGTGATGCCCAGCGCGGGGGTGTAGCCGAGCGGGAGGCGTTCGGCGTGCACCCGCGCCGCCGCCTCGGACACCGCTGCAGGCGCACCGCCGCCGGGCTCGCCGGCGCACAGCGAGATGACGTCACGGCCGGCGGCGCGCAGCCGCGCGACCTCGGCGAGCACCTCCATGACGGCGAAGGGGGTGACCTGGCTGCGCCTCGACGGCCCGGCTGCGCTGCTCATCCCCCGATCCTCCCAGCCTGGGTCAGACGCTCTGGTCGTGGACGTGCCGGCGGACCCAGGCGTGCATCGCGATCGCGGCGGCGGCGCCGGCGTTCATCGACCGGGTCGAGCCGTACTGGCCGATCGCCAGCACGTCGTCGCACACCGTCAGCATCTCCTCGGTGATCCCCGGCCCCTCCTGGCCGAGGACGAGGACGCACTCCCGGGGCAGGTCGTAGGTCTCGAGCGGGACCGATCCGGGCACGTTGTCGATGCCGACGAGGCGAAGGGGGGTCCCCCCTTCGCCTGCGGTTGCCGCCCACTCCCGCAGGGCGGCCGGGTCCCGGTGGTGGTGCTCGACCTGGTAGCGGTCGGTGACCATGGCGCCCCGGCGGTTCCACCGCCGGCGCCCGACGATGTGGAAGGCGGCGGCGCCCATCGCGTTGGCGGTGCGCACGACCGATCCGATGTTGAAGTCGTGCTCCCAGTTCTCGATCGCGACGTGGAAGGAGTGCCGACGGCCCTGCAGGTCGGCGACGATCGCCTCGTGCCGCCAGTAGCGGTAGCGGTCCTCGACGTTGCGCCGGTCGCCGTCGCGCAGCAGCTCGGGGTCGTAGCGCTCGTCGGTCGGCCACTCGCCCTGCCACGGCCCGACCCCGACCTCGCGCTCACCAGTCATCGGGGGACAACCTAGCCGTACCCCTTCGCCGACTGGCCTCAGCAGGCGCTCAGCCACCGCCAACTAGCCTGGACCCGACCATGGCGCAGGCACGGCGCCCGACCGCGGGAAGGGCGGCATGCAGCAGATCATCGACTGGGTCGTCTCCGTCATGGAGTCGGTCGGCGGCCCCGGGATCGCGCTGGCGATCTTCCTCGAGAACATCTTCCCGCCGGTGCCGAGCGAGGTCGTGCTGCCGCTGGCCGGGTTCACCGCTGCCGGGGGCCGCTATACCGTCGTCGAGGCGGTGCTGTGGGCCACGCTCGGCTCGGTCACCGGCGCCCTGCTGCTCTACGGCATCGGCGCAGCGCTGGGCATGGACCGGCTCCGTGCCATCGCGCAGCGGATGCCGCTCGTCGACGTCGCCGACATCGACAAGACCGACGTGTGGTTCACCAAGCACGGACCCAAGGCGGTGTTCTTCGGCCGCTTCGTCCCCGGGATCCGCAGCCTCATCTCGATCCCGGCTGGCATCGACCGGATGCCGCTCACGGCCTTCCTCACCTATACGACCGCCGGGTCGCTGCTGTGGAACGCCCTCTTCGTCTGGCTCGGCTACCAGCTCGGCGACCGCTACCACCTCGTCGAGCAGTACATGGACCCGATCAGCAAGGTGGTCTACGCCCTCATCATCCTCGCCGTGCTCGGCGTGCTCGTCTGGATGATTCGTCGCTCGATGAGGCGCAGCCACGACCCGGACGACCGCGTCGAGCTCTGACCCGACCCCGCCTGCTGGTTCGAAGAGAGAGCGTCACCTCGAGGTGACGGAGCGTCTTCGAACCGAGGCGAAGGGGGTGGCCCCCCTCAGGCCTGTGGCGTGAGCACCTCGAGCCCGAGATAGGGCTGCAGCGCCTCCGGGACCCGGACCGAGCCATCGGCCTGCTGGTGGTTCTCCAGGATCGCGACGAGCCACCGGGTCGTGGCGAGTGTGCCGTTGAGGGTCGCGGCGACCTGGGTCTTGCCGTCGGCGTCCTTGAAGCGGGTGCCGAGCCGCCGCGCCTGGTAGGTGGTGCAGTTCGACGTCGAGGTCAGCTCGCGGTAGCGCCCCTGGGTCGGCACCCACGCCTCGCAGTCGTACTTGCGTGCGGCCGGACCGCCGAGGTCGCCGGCGGCGGTGTCGATGATCCGGTACGGCAGCTCGACCTTGGCCAGCATCTCCCGCTCCCACGCGAGCAGCCGCTGGTGCTCGGCGGCCGCGTCGGCCGGGTCGCAGTAGACGAACATCTCGAGCTTGTTGAACTGGTGGACCCGGATGATGCCGCGGGTGTCCTTGCCGTAGCTGCCGGCCTCCCGGCGGTAGCAGGTGGACCACCCGGCGTAGCGAAGGGGGCCACCCGAGAGGTCGATCACCTCACCGGAGTGGTAGCCGGCCAGCGCGACCTCGGAGGTGCCGGTGAGGAAGAGGTCGTCGGCCTCGAGGCGATAGACCTCCTCCTCGTGGGCGTCGATAAAGCCCGCCCCGGCCATCGTCTCCCGGCTGGCCAGAGTCGGCGGGATCATCAGGGTGAAGCCGGCCTGGGTTGCCTGGGCCGCGGCCATCGTGAGCAGCGCCAGCTCGAGCTGGGCGCCGACCCCGGTGAGGAAGTAGAAGCGGCTGCCGGCGACCTTCGTCCCGCGCTCCATGTCGATCGCCCGCAGCGACTCGCCGAGCTCGAGGTGGTCCTTGGGCTCGAAGCCTTCGGCCGCGAAGTCACGCGGCGCCCCCACGGTCTCCAGCAGCGCGAAGTCGTCCTCGCCGCCGGTGGGCACGCCCGGCTCGATGACATTGCCGATCTGGCGGAGCAGGGCATCGAGATCGCCCTGCGCGGCGCTCTGCACCGCGTCGAGCTCCTTGACCCGAGAGGCCAGCTGACCCCCCTTCGCCTTGAGCTCCTCGGCCTGCGCCCGAAGACCCGATACGTCCTCGCCGGCCTTCTCCCCCGCCTTGATCCGGCCCATGAGCGGGCCGAGGTCCTTGCCGGAGGCCTTCTGCTCGGCCCGGACCGACTCGAAGTCGGCGATCGCGGACCGGCGCCGCTCGTCGGCGGCGAGGGCGGCGTCGACGAGCGACTCGTCCTCCCCCCGGGCGCGCTGGCTGGCGCGCACGACGTCGGGCTGGTCGCGGAGGAGCTTGATGTCGATCACGTGGCCGAGGATATCGACGCGCGGTGCTGCTCGATCCAGGCCATGCTCCGGCGGGCGGCGACGCCGTGGACGACGACCGAGACGACGATGGTGAAGGCGACCGTCGACCACAGCCACCGCTGCTCGGGGAAGCTGGCCTGCCCGAGCGCGTAGGCCAGGTAGTAGATCGAGCCGACGCCGCGCACGCCGAAGAAGGCGACGACGCCGCGCTCGCGCCAGTCAAGGTCGCCGCACTCGTCGTGGTGGCCGATGCCGACCCGCAGCGCGATCGCCGCGGCCAGTGGCCGGATGACGAAGATCAGCGCCAGCCCGAGGACGACGCCGCGCCAGTCGAGGTGGTCGAGCAGGCCGCGGGTGAGCTGAATGCCGATCATCAGCAGGACGAGGAGGACGAGGATCCGCTCGAGGCGCTCGACGATCGCGTGCATGTGCTGGTGGTAGACGCTGCCCCGCTCCAGCGATCGCATGGTCATCGCACACGCGAAGACCGCGAGGAAGCCGTAGCCACCGGCCAGCTCGGCCGCTCCATACGCGGAGAGGATGGCGGCCAGGGCCAGCAGGGGCTCGCCGTTCTCGGCCATCCGCAGCGACTGTGCGCGGGACTGGAAGGCGAGCCGCCCGAGCACCCAGCCGACGACCACCCCGGCGACGACACCGATGGCCACCTTGCCCACCAGCTCCCACGCGACCCAGCGCAGCGCCCACTGCGCCGGGTCCCCCTTCGAGGCGAGGAAGACCGCGGCGTAGACGAAGGGGAAGGCCAGCCCGTCGTTCAGACCCGCCTCGGAGGTAAGGGCGAATCGCACCTCGTCGCCCTCGTCGAAGTCGTCGGGGTCATCGGGTCCTGCCGGCTCGTCCTCCTCGCCGGGGGCGGAGTCAGCAGTCGGGCCCTCGACCTGGACGTCGCTCGCGAGGACCGGGTCGGTCGGTGCGAGCGCGGCCCCGAGCAGCAGCGCCGCGGCCGGAGCCACTCCAAGCGCCACCGCACCGACGAGGTAGACCCCGGCGATGGTCAGCGGCATCGCGATGAGCAGCAGCCGCCAGGTGGCGCTCCACCGCCGCCAGGTGCCGAGGCGACGCAGGCTGAGTGGGCGGTCCAGGGCCAGACCGACCCCCATGAGGGCGATGAGCACGGTCAGCTCGGCGACGTGCTCGATCGTGGGGCGGATGTCGACCGGGTCGAGGTTGGTGCCCTCGGGCATCGGCAGGAAGCCGACGAGAACGCCGACGAGCACGAGGACCATGGGCACGGACACCGATACCCGGTCGACGGCGACCGGTAGGACCACCGCTACGAGGAGCGCGATACCGGCGACGAGGTAGACGGCGTCGGCGGGCATGACCGCGATCCTAGGTGCGCGGCGCTGGGGTAGCGTCCCGCACGTGTCTGGCTCCTGGCTCCTCCTCCTGCTCGCGGTGCTGCTGTGCCTGCTGCTGCTCGCGGTGGTGCTGGCCCTCGTCGTGACCGACCCGGGTCCACGCGGTGGGCGGGGGCGCCGGGTGCGGCCGCCGCGCAGTGCCTTCCGGCGGTCGGCGAACGGGGGTGAGCCGGCCCGCCGGCAGCGGGCCGCGATCATCGTCAACCCGACGAAGGTGCCCGACGTGGCCGTGGCTCGCGACGAGCTGGCCGCGGTGTGCGAGCGGCTCGGCTGGGACGCGCCGCTCGTCATCGAGACGACCGCGGAGGACCCCGGGACCGGCCAGACCCGGCAGGCGCTCGAGGCCGGTGTCGACCTCGTCTGCCCGCTCGGCGGCGACGGCACCGTGCGGGCAGTGGCGGTCGCGCTCGCCGGGACGCGCACGCCGCTCGGCCTGCTGCCGCGCGGCACCGGCAACCTGCTGGCGCGCAACCTCGACATCCCCTTCGCCGACATCACGGCAGCGATGGAGGTCGCCTGCACCGGGCGCAACCGGCCGATCGACGTCGCCTGGCTGGAGATGCCGCCGCGCGAGGAGGAGCGGGTCGAGGACGAGGGCCAGGCCGACCCACCCGTCGAGGGGCCGCGGGTGGACCGTCACCTCTTCCTCGTCATGGCCGGCATGGGTTTCGACGCCGAGATCATGGAGGCGACGAGCGAGGAGCTCAAGGACCGCGCCGGGTGGCCCGCGTACTTCATGACGGGGATTCGCAAGCTCTTCGTCAAGCGCTTCGCCGTGCGGTACTCCGTCGACGGTCAGGCCCAGGACCAGGTCGCGGCGCGCACCATCGTCTTCGGCAACTGCGGCACGCTCACCGGCGGCATCCAGCTCATGCCCCGGGCGGAGATCGACGACGGCCAGCTCGACTGCGTCGTCGTCAACCCCCGCACGATCATCGGCTGGGGCTCGATCGCGGGCCGGGTCCTCAGCCGCTCGACCCGGGACGCGCGCGAGCTGATCCGGACCACCGGCGAGCGCTTCGAGGTCGAGACCGACGACGAGCACGCCGTGCAGGTCGACGGCGACGTGCTCGGCACGGCGGACCGCCTCGTCATCACCGTGGACCGCCAGTCCCTCATCGTCCGCAGCCGCTAGTTATCGGGTTGAGGGACGTGTTGCACCTTCACCCGACTACCAACCTCGGGTGAAAATGCCGCTTCTCGGGTGAAGCCCGGCGTCAGAGGACGAAGGGGGCTACTGGCCCCCGTCTCCGTCGACGGCGAAGGAGATGTCCTCCTCGGGCACGACGCCGTCGGGGTAGGTCCGGGCGAGCTCGGCGAGCGTGGGCCGCGGAGGGTCCTGCAGCTCCGCCGGCAGCAGCTCGCGGATGGCGGACATGATGCGGTCGGTGTCCCTGGCCTCGCTGCGGTACTTCAGCTCGACCGGCGGCCCGAAGGTCACCGTCACCGTCGGGGGCTTGAGCAGGGAGAGCACGTTGGGAGCCGGAGCGGAGCGCGGCCAGACCTCGTCGGTGCCGGAGAGGGCGAAGGGGATGACCGGCGCCCCGGTGAGGGCGGCCAGCCGCGCGGCGCCCGGTCGACCTCGCAGCGTCGCAGAGAAGAAGTCGGGCCCGCGCGGGATGGTGCCCTGCGGCATCATCCCGACCAGCTCACCGCCGGCGATCGCGCGGGCAGCGGGGACGAGCGGGTCGACCGAGTGCGCGTCGTGCCGATCACGGTCCACCCTGATCCCCCCGGCGGCCCGCATCACGGGCCCGATGACCGGGGCGTCGAAGATCTCGCGCTTGCCGAGGAAACGGCCGGTCCGCCCGGAGCGCGACAGCGCGAGAAGCATCGTCGGCAGGTCGAAGTAGCTGCGGTGGTTGCCGACGACGATCGCGCCACCCTCGGCGGGGATGTGCTCCACGCCGTTGATCTCGAAGCGGGCGTATGGGAAGACCTCGGGTCGGGCCAGCAGCATGCCGACCTGCTGGACCTCGAGCCCGATCATCGGCAGCGTGAGCACTCCCGGCGAGGTGTCGAAGGACAGGATCGGCCAGCGCAGCGCGAGCGCGGCGGCGAAGAGCCGCGGGTCGGGGTTGACCGCGCCGGGGTTGCCGACCGCCCGCAGCAGCGGCAGGTCGTATATCGAGTCGGAGTAGGCGAAGCTGTCGGCGAGGTCGGTCTCGTGCTCCTCGGCCCACTCCCGCACCGCGTCGAGCTTGCCCAGCGACCACACGAACGGGCCGTCGAGCCGCCCGGTGAACCGCCCTCGCCCGTCGACCTCGTAACGGGTCGCGACGACGTCGTCCAGGCCCATCCGCTCGGCGAAGGGACGGACGAGATGCTCGGGCGTCGTGGTGGCCAGGACGACCGGCCGACCCGCGTCACGGTGCTGGTCGATGAGCATCCGGGCGAAGGGGCCGACCAGCTCCTCGAGCGCCTCGGCCGCCGCCTCGGCGGCCTCGTCGAAGGCGTCCGCGGGCACCCCCTTCGCCACGAGGCTGGCCTGCCGCGCCAGCGCGATCGACCCGAGCGACTCCCCGAAGACGTCGAAGAAGCCGAAGATCGTCCGCTCGAAGGGCAGCCGTCTGGTCACCACGCCGGTGTCGCGCATCGCAGCGGCGAGGATCGGCCCCGAGGCGCGGCGCAGCAGGGTGCGGTCGAGGTCGAAGAAGGCGGCGCCGGGCATACGCGCAACCGTAGCGACCGACGCCGCCTCGTGGCCCCCCTTCGCCCGACTCAGCCGTGCTCGACGTCGGGCCCGCTCACGCCCGGCGCGGGGTCAGCGCGGGACGGGCGCGGCGTAGGGGGTGGGGTCGACGTATCCCCGCTCGATGGCTCGGACGAGACGCCGCGGCACCCGGTACCGGACTCCGTCGACGGTCACCGGGAGGAGGTCGACCGGCGTCGCGCGCCAGGTGGACCGGCGGTGCCGGGTGTTGCTCCGAGAGGTCTTGCGCTTGGGGACGGCCATGGGACATCTGCTCCTTGGGAATGGCCCACCGGGGCGAGCTGCCGAGGGTCACGAAGTCGAGCTGGTGAGCGGCCCGACGCCGGCTGAGCAGACCGGCGCGCTAGAGCCGCAACGCCCGCGCCGGGGTGTCCGACGCCGACCGGTACGCGTCGCCCTCGTCGACCCCGGCGACCTCGACCGCCCACCGCACGCAGTCGGCCAGGGTCGAGGTGCTCCCGGCGATCGAGCCAGCGTCGGAGAGCCGGGCCACCCCGCCCTCGACCGTGACCGACAGCGAACCGAGCCGGTACTGCCCGTCGCCAAGCCCGGTCGCCGACATCGCGTCGCTGACGAGCACGACCCGCTCCGGGCCGACGGTCTCGAAGACCATCCGCACCACCTCGGGGGCGACGTGCACCCCGTCGGCGATGAGCTCGACGAAGGCCTCACCGCGCCCGGCAGCGGCCAGCGCCGGCGCCACCGCTCCCCCGTCCCGGTGGTGGAAGGGACGCATCCCGTTGAAGAGGTGGGTGACCAGCGGCGCCCGCCCGCTCGTCTCGGCCGCCTCACCGAGAGCCCGCTCGATCTCGACCGGCTCGGCGTCGGTGTGACCGACCGCCGGGAGGATGTCGTACTCCGCGAGCGAGCGGAGCAGGCCGGCCCGACCGGGCCGCTCCGGGGCGAAGGTGAGGTGCTTCAGGGCGCCGGGCGCGCCCCCTTCGTCGGCCGCAGCCGCCATCGCCTCGACGAGGGCGACGTCCGGGTCGCGCAGGGCGGCCGGGTCGTGCGCGCCGCGGCGTGCATCGGCGAGGAAGGGCCCCTCGCTGTGGACGCCGGCGAGGGTGCCGTCCGCGACGAGAGGGGCAAGCACCGCAACCGCCTGCACCATCTGCTCGTGAGGTCCCGAGACCAGGCTCGCGACGACCCGCGCGACGCCCTCGTCGCGGTGGTAAGTCGCCGCCTGCCGACTCCCTTCGCCGTCGCCTCCGAACTCCGAGCCCACCGCGCCGTGGCAGTGGATGTCGAGCAGGGTCATTTCACGCTCCCTGCGGTCAATCCGCCGACGAGGTGCTTCTCGATGATGGCGAAAAGGATGACGACAGGGACGACCGCGATCACCGACGCCGCGAAGAGCTGGTCCCAGTGCTGCTCGTAGCCGGTGACGTATGAGCGGAAGCCCACGGTAAGCGGCTTCTTGGCGTCGTCGAGCATGAGGGTGAGGGCCACGATGTACTCGTTCCACGCGGCGATGAAGGTGAAGATCGTCGCGGTCACCAGGCCCGGACGAGTGAGCGGCAGCATCACCTTGCGCAGGATCTGGAAGCGACTCGCGCCGTCGAGCAACGCGGCCTCCTCGACCTCGACGGGGATCGAGGAGAAGAAGCCGTGGAGGATCCAGACGGCGAAGGCGAGGTTGAAGCCGGCGTTGGTGAGGATCAGCGCGCCATAGGTGTTGACCATGTTCAGCTCGAAGAACTGGCGGTACAGGCCGACCACGAGCGCAGTGGGGCTGAACATCTGGGTGATGAGCACGACGACGAGGAAGGCCATCCGCCCGCGGAACCGGTACCGGGCAGTCATGTAGGCCGCGGGGATCGCCACGACGATGACCAGCGCGGTCGAGCCGAAGGCGACGAGCAGGGAGGTCTGCAGCCAGTTGACGAAGCGGCCGTCCCCGATCACGGTGGCATAGGTGTCCCACTGCCACTGGCGCGGCAGGATCGACGGCGGGGTGGTCTTGACGTCGGTGCTCGTGCGCAGCGAGTCGAGCACCATCACGAGATAGGGGGCGAGGAAGACCAGGGCGACGAGGACGCCGAGGAGGGTGGTCCCGACCCGTCGCGTGCTCGTGGGGGCGGCGCTCATCGGGTCTGCTCCTGCCAGTTGACGACCTTCATGTAGACCGCGATCACCACGAGGATGAGCAGGACGTTGCCGATTCCCGCCGCCGCAGACATGCCCACGTCCTTCTCTTGGCTCTCGAAGGCGAGCTTGTACATGAAGGTGATCGTCGTGTCGTGCGCGTAGCCCGGGTTGCGGTCGTTGAGGGTGTACACGATCGGGAAGCTGTTGAAGACGTAGATGACGTTGAGCACGCTGGCGACCATGAGCGCGGGACGCAGCAGCGGCAAGGTCACGTGCCGGTAGCGCTTCCACGCGCTGGCTCCGTCGACCCGCGCAGCCTCCATCACGTCACCCGGGATGGCGTTGAGCCCGGCGATGAAGACGAAGGTGGTGAACGGGAGCGAGACGAAGATGCCGACGACGATCATCGAGGCCAGGGTCAGCCGGTCGTCGCCGAGGAAGTCGATCGAGGTCTCGATGAGCCCGACCTTCTTCAGCAGGTGGTTGATGATCCCGTAGTTGTAGTCGTAGAGCAGCACGAAGAGCTGGCTGGTGATGATCAACGACGCCGCCCACGGCACGATGACCGCCCACCGCACGATCCGCCGGCCTGGGAACTGCTTGATCAGCAGCTGGGCCAGACCGAGCGAGATGAGGATGGTCGCCGCGACGACGACCACCACCCAGATCACGGTGTTCCTCACCACCACCTCCAGTGAGGGGTGGTTCAGCACCGCCGTGTAGTTGCTCCACCCGGCGTCGCCGGTGCGCAGCCCGGTGATCGAGTACTCCCCGCGGCTGGCTCGGAAGAGCTGGATCGCCGGGAAGAGAACGACGCCGAGGATCAGCGCCGTCGCCGGTGCCAGCCAGAGCCAGGCTGCGCCCGAGCTGATCTGGCCGGTCTGGCGGCGACGGCGCCGTCCCCGCGGGGTCACTGCTGCTCGGCGGTCTGCTGCAGCTTGTCCAGGACGTCCTTGGGGTCGCCGTCCATGGCTGCACCGAGGTTCTGCTGCACGGCGAGCTTGACCTTGTCCCACGTGGGGTCGTCGGTCGGGGTCAGCTGCGCGTTGGGCAGGGTCTCGAGGTAGACCTTGAGGTCCTCGTTGTCGGAGAAGCGCTCCACCCCGGACTCGGTCACCGGGAGGAAGCCCTCCTTCTCGATGAAGGTGTTGACCTGGTCGGGCTGGTAGTAGAGCTCGTAGAACTTCTTCACCGCGTCCTGGTTACCGTCCTTCTTGAACGCCATGAGGTAGTCGGTGACACCGAAGGTCTGCGACTCGCCGCCGTTGTTCGTCGGGAAGGGCGCGGGCTCGTAGTCGACCGTGCCGTCCTCGTCCAGCTGGGCGGCCAGGGGGCTGAAGCCCACGACCATGCCGACCTTGCCGGACTTGAAGAGATCGAAGGCGTCGGCGCGGTTGGTGCGCCCCGGGTTGTTCTGGGTCAGGCCGTCCTCGTCCAGCTTCTTCAGGAACTCGAGGGTCTCGACGTTCTCCGCGGAGTTGATCGTCCAGCTGTCGCCGTCCTTCCACATGCCGCCGTTGTTGAACAGCCACATGGAGAACTCGCCCTGGGACTCCTCGGGCCCCAGCGGCAGCGCGTAGCCGATGTTGCCGTCGCCCAGGTCGGTGATCTTCTGCGCCGCATCACGCAGCTCGTCCCAGGTCTTCGGCGGCTCGTTGATGCCGGCCTTCTCGAACAGCTCGGTGTTGTAGAAGAGAGCCCGGGCGCTGGCCAGGTCGGGGAAACCGTAGAACTTGCCGTCGTACGTGCCGTACTTGACGAAGGTGTCCAGGATGTCCTCCTGGGACTCCTGAGGAATCACGTCCTCGGCGCTCCAGAGCAGCCCGTCCTTGGCGTACGAGGCATAGGCATTGAGGTTGAGGATGTCGGGAGCCTGGTTGTTCTGGATCATCGTCGAGGACTGCTGGTCGATGTTGTCCCAGCTGATGATCTGAACCTCGAGGTCGTACCCGGACTCCTCCTTGTACTTCTTGGCGAACTCGTCCCAGAAGGCCTTGGTGTTGTCCTTGCTGTACTCCGCGGCGACGAGCTTGATCGACGTGGCCTGCTCGCCGTCGCCGCCGTCACCCCCGTCAGCGTTACCGGCGCCGGTGCCCCCACCGCACGCGGCAAGGCCGAGGGAGCTTGCGGTCAGGGCCGCCAGGACCAATGACTTCTTCGTCATGACTCTCCTTGTCGAGGGCGGCCGACGGACCAGATGACCTGGGTCAGCAGTGAGCGTCTCGCCCAGCTCGCCGGTCGCGCTGTGACTCTCAACCTATGACTGCCACAGTCAGAGCGCAAGGGCATCCCTGCACGGAAAGGTCACAAAACGCGCACATTCGATCAGACGACGTGGACGCTGACTCCCAGAGCGGACAGCTCATCGAGCTCGCCCCGAGCCGCCTGCGCAGCATCGCCCTCGGGCTCGGTCGTCACGAGATGGGTGACCTGGTGCGCGGCGCAGATCGAGGCGAATCGGCGCCGACCGAGCTTCGCGGCGTTGGTCGCGACGACGACCTGCTTGGCACGGTCGATCATGAGTCGGATCAACGCCGCCTCGTCCTCGAGATCACACGTCGCGCCCTCGAGCGCGCTCAGCCCGGTCACCCCGACGACCGCGGTGTCCAACCACAGCTGGCCGAGCGCCTGCATGGCGAGGGGGCCGGTCACCTCGAACGACTCCGGACGCGCCACTCCCCCAAGACTGACGCAGCGAACGCCCGGCCGCAGCACCACCTCGGCGGCGATGTTGAGCGCGTTGGTGACGATGGTCAGCTCCTCGAGCAGCCCCTCCCGGGCGGTCACCGCCCGGGCACACGCGGTGGTCGTCGTCCCACCGTTCAGACCGATCACCTGCCCGGGCTCGACCAGGTCCGCGACCCGCTCCGCGATCCGCGCGAGGTCCTCGTCGTCCTGGCTGGCTCGATAGCGGTAAGGCAGCTCGTAGGCCACGGACGCCGCGACGATGCCGCCGTGCTGGCGGGTTACCAGCCGACGACGCGCCAACTCCCCGAAGTCGCGGCGGATCGTCGCCTCACTCACCCCCAGCCGCTCGGCCGCCTCGGTGACGCCGAGTCGACCGGTGGCCGCCAGCATGTCGAGCATGGCAGACCAGCGGTGGGTTCGAGCCCCAGGCTCCTGCGCGGCACCGGTCATGGCGTCACCGTACCGCCCATGGACATGCGTGGACATGCACGTACATGCTCAGATAGCCTCGATTTCACGCAGAGCCAATCATCAACTTCGGAGGCGCATGTGACCCAACACCACTCTCATCTGGCCCGTGAGGTGGCCGGCCAGCCCGAGGACTGGGCCCGCGAGATCCAGCGCGCGGACGAGGTCGCCGAGCTCTTGCCCCGGCGCGGCGAGCGGGTGGCCACGATCGGGTGCGGCACCTCCTGGTTCATGGGGCAGGCGTACGCGGCCCGGCGTGAGGAGCTCGGGCACGGGGTCACCGACGCCTTTACCGCGAGCGAGCACCACCTGGACCGCGGCTACGACCGGGTCGTCGTCATCACCCGGTCGGGCACGACGTCGGAGGTGATCGAGGTGATCGAGGAGCTGAGCCGGCGGGGCACGCCTCACGTCAGCTTCGTCGCCACCCCCGGAACTCCCGTCTTCGAGCAGTCTCAGCACACCGTGTCGATGGAACAGGTCGACGAGGAGTCGGTCGTGCAAACCCGCTTCGCCACCTCGACCCTGGCTCTCCTGCGCGCCAGCCTCGGCGACGACCTGGCCTCGGCCATCACCGACGCCCGCGCGGTCCTCTCGGAGGGCGAGGACGCGATGGGACCGCTCCTGCAGGCCGAGCAGCTGACCTTCCTCGGGCGCGGCTGGACCGTGGGCCTGGCGCACGAGGCGGCGCTCAAGCTGCGCGAGTCTGCGCAGTTCTGGGCGGAGTCCTACCCGGCGATGGAATATCGGCACGGCCCGATCAGCATCGCCGCTCCCGGACGGGCGACGTGGATGATCGGCGAGCTGCCCAAGGGGCTAGGCGACCAGGTGCGCGAGACCGGCGCCCACCTCGAGCATCGACCCACCGTCGACCCGCTCGCCGAGCTGGTGCGGGTGCACCGACTGTGCCTCGCACGGGCGCAGAGCATGGGCATCGACCCAGACCAGCCGCGCAACCTCACCCGCTCGATCGTCCTGGACTCATGAGCCTCACGGACCTCGCCTCGGTCCTGGCACCCGCCCGACAAGAAGGCCGGGCCGTCGCCGCCTTCAACGTCATCCAGATCGAGCACGCCGAGGCGTACGCGACGGCAGCGCAGGCCGCTGGTCTCCCTGTCGTGATGCAGATCAGCGAGAACTGCGTGCGCTACCACGGCGCTCTGCGCCCCCTGGCCCAGGCGACGCTGGCGATCGCCGAGGACTGCCCGGCCCCGGTCGTGGTCCACCTCGACCACGCCGAGTCCACGGACCTGGTCAGGGAGGCGCTCGACCTCGGCCTGACCTCGGTGATGTACGACGGCTCCCGACTGCCCGACGAGGAGAACCGAGCCACCACCGCTGAGGTGTCGCGGTGGTGCCGCGCCGCCAGCGCCAGCCTCGAGGCCGAGCTCGGCGAGATCGGCGGCAAGGACGGCGTGCATGCCCCGGGTGCCCGCACCAACCCCGTCGATGCGGCCGCGTTCGTCGCCGACACCGGGGTGGACGCCCTAGCCGTGGCCGTGGGCAGCTCGCACGCGATGACCGAGCGCACCGCGTCCCTCGACGAGGCGCTCATCGCCGAGCTGGCCGAGGCGGTACCGGTGCCGCTGGTCCTGCACGGCTCCTCCGGCGTGCCGGACGCGGGCCTGGTCGCCGCGGTGCGAGCCGGCATGACGAAGATCAACATCGCCACCCACCTCAACCAGGTCTTCACCCAGGCGATGACCGACCGGCTGGAAGCGGCCCCCACGGTCGACACCCGGAAATACCTCGGCGCGGGCCGGGACGCGGTGGCCGGCGAGGCGGAGCGGCTCCTACGCCTCCTGGCGGGCTGACTCAGCCCGTCTCGACCACGACCGCGGGCAGGAGATGCTCGACATCGGCCGGGTCGACCTCTCCGGCGACCGGCTGGATAACCGCGGCAGCGGACCAGGCCACACCGACCCGCGCCGCCTCCTCCCAAAGCTGCGGTTCCGGGGACGTGCCTGCCTGGCCCAGGTGCGCGGCCAGCGCCGCCGTCAGCGCGTCGCCGGCGCCGGTGGGGTTGCCGGTCACCGGCTCGCGGAGGCGAGCAGACAGGGCGAAGGGGGATCCCCCTTCGTCGCGGGTGGCCAGGACCAGTCCTCGGGGACCGTCGGAGACCACCGCGCACCAGGCGCCCAGGTCGAGCAGCGAGCACGCGCACCACAGCGCGTCCTGGCTGCCGGCCGCGACGCCCGCCGCGCTGAGGGTCTCGCGCGCCTCGGCCAGGTTGGGCTTGGCCACCAGACGGGGCAGGGCCGCGCCCGACTCACCCAGCGCGGCGATGAGGTCCTCTCCCCGGGTGTCGAGCACGACCGTGCCGGCGCCGGCGCGGGCGAGCCGATTGACGATGCCCGGCGGCGCGCCCGGGGGCAGCGAGCCGGAGACGACAAGCACGTCCTGGGCTCTGCTGCAGCTGCGCGACGCGGCGGCCACCACCTCGTCCCACACGTCGGCCCCCGGGTCGGCGCCCTCCTCGTTGAAGACCGTCGCCTCGCCGTCGTCGTCGACCACGGCCAGGGAGCGACGGGTCGGCACCAGGGAGTCGATCAGGGTGGCCCGGATGCCCCGACGGCCGAGGTCATGCTCGACCGTGGCGCGGGACTCGCTGCCGACGTGCAGCACCGCGATCGCGTCCCTGCCCATGGCCGTGGCTACGGCGGCGGTGTTGACCCCCTTGCCGCCCGCCCGAGTGGTCAGGTCGCTCAGCCGGTGGGTCTCGCCGACCCGTACCTGTCCCAGCCGGGCCGTCACGTCCACGGCGGGGTTGGGCGTGAGCGCGACGATCATGACTCCACCTCCGTGAGCAGGTCCAGGGCCAGGCAGGCGGCACCAAGGGCACCCGCGCGGTCACCGAGCTCGGCCACCCTCACCGAGAGCTCGGACCGGCCAGGCAGCCGGGCAGACAGCGCCCGATGCAGCGGGTCGGCGAGCAGGTCGCCCGCCAGCGCCAGCCCACCGCCGAGCAGGACCAGTCGGGTACCGGCCGCCGCGACCGCCGGGGACAGGACGAGGGCGAGAGCATCGACCGCCTCGGACCACACCCCCTTCGCTCGGTCGTCGCCGGCCCGGACCGCAACGGCCAGGTCCTCGGCGTCGCGTGGCTCGCCCTCCACCTCGCTCCAGATCCGACCTAGCGCCGCGGCGCTGGCCTCGGCCTCCAGGCAGCCGCGGGCGCCGCACCCGCACTCCCGCCCATCAGGACGGATCACCACATGGCCGACCTCACCGGTCCATGGCGACCCCGCGGTCACCACGCCCCCGGTCATGTGAGCCGAGGCGATCCCGGTCCCTAGCGGGAGGAAGAGCACGTCGTCGACCTCACGGGCCGCCCCGAACCGATGCTCGGCGAGCAGGCCGGCGCGCACGTCATGACCCGAGGCGACCGGGATGTCCAGCGACCCGGCGAGCAGCTCGGTCAGGGCGAGGTCTCGCCAGCCCAGGTTGGCCGACCAGCGCGCGATGCCGGCCCGGTCCTCGAAGAGCCCCGGCACCACGACCGCTAGGGCATCCGCGCTGTGCCCCGTCGCTGCCTCCAGCTCGGCCCTCAGCTCGCCCGCGATCGTGCCCAGCTCGGGGCCGGGTCGGGCGGGGGTCGGGCGGACGGTCGCTTCGAGCACATCACCAGAGCCGGTCATCAGCACGGCCTTGATCCGGGTTCCCCCGACGTCGATACCGACCGCGCGCGGTCCGCTCACCGCACCTCCGACCCGCGCGGCACCACCCGCCGGTCCACGCCACGCCACCGGGCCAGCCACCACAGCGCCGCCGTCGCGACGGCCACGGCCACCCAGGACACGAGCGTCGCCTCCCAGGTGCTCGTCGTCTCCGGCTCGATGAAGCTGCCCGCGAGGTCGCCGAAGAGGATCGCGTAACCGATCGCGACGAGGTTGTTCACCGCGTGCAGCACGACCGCGGCCTCGAGCCCACCGGTGCGCCAGGTGATGAGCACCATCGCCGTCGCCATCCCGGCGAGGTCGAGCAGCACCCACGGGTCGAGCGACATGTGCGCCAGCGCGAAGAGCACCGAGGACAGCACGATCGAGATCCCCAGCGCCACCCACCGGTGCCGGAAGAGCGCACCCATCTGCTGCATGATCCAGCCGCGGAAGAGGTACTCCTCGCCGGCTGCCTGCAGCGGGGTGGTGAGCAGCATGAGGACGAGCAGGAGGATCCAGTGCTCGGGCCGGTTCGCCCCGTCACCGGCGCCTCCGCTGGCCGCGCTGCTCGACAGGAGCAGGCTGGCGACCGCGACGTACCCGCCCCACAGCGGCACGAGCAGCGCAAGGCACCACGCGGTCCAGCCCCACCGGAAGCGTCCGATCACCGAGGAGACGAAGCCGGGGCGCACCTGGTGCACCAGCCACGTCGTCAGTCCCGCGAGCGGGATGAAGGAGGCGAGCATGAGGTTCTGGATCGTGAAGATCCAGGGGTCGGACATGTCGAAGTTCTCCGGCCCGGTCATCACCTCGTCGAGGTTGCCGCCGTTCTGCACGAGCAGGGCGACGAGCAGGGCGACGCTGCCGGCCATGACCAGCGCGAAGCCGCCCACCAGCACGACCCCGAAGGAGAGCAGCGGACGCCACCACGCCTGTCCCGGCCCGGTGAGTGCGAGGTGGTACTCCTCCCCCGCCGCGAGGACCGGCGGCTTCGGCGCCGGGTACCCGTACCCGGGCTGCGACAAAGGGGGGTAGCCGGAACCGGGCTGCGGGGGCGGGGGGTAGCCGTATCCGGGCGCAGGCGAAGGGGGATAGCCGTATCCGGGCGCAGGCGAAGGGGGATAGCCGTATCCGGGCGCAGGCGAAGGGGGATAGCCGCCCGGCGGCGGAGGCGGCGGCGGGTAGCCCGGCTGTCCCTGCGGTGGCCCCTGCGGTGGTCCCTGCGCTGTCATGGCGACAGTCTCCCCCTTCGCCCTGTCGCTGCGACCACCGCCCAGCCGGGGCGCACCTACCCGGGGGCCGGGTGACGATCCGCTTCACCCGCACTGAGCGGGTTCGGGCCCGCCCCGGGCGAAGGGCGATGCGGCCGGCCCGTCGGGGTGTCCCAGCCGGTGACTCGCGGGTCGGACGACACGAGTGAGGCCCCCGCGGCGCGAAGACCCGAGATCTCGGGGGCCCGCCCGGGTGGCTCGCGGACTTGTGTCGTCGTACCCGCGAGTAGCAACTGGTAGCCGAAGGGAGACCCGGCCCGCCCCGCACAAATAGCCTGGCTATCCCTGCGCTGTCATGGCGACGGTCTCCCCCCTTCGCCCCTGTCGCTGCGACCACCGACCAGCCGGGGCGCACCTATGGTGGCCGGGTGACGATCCGCGTAGCCCTCGAGCACCGCACGACCTACCGCTTCCCCGAGCCGATCCGGGTCTACCCGCACACGGTGCGGCTGCGGCCGGCGCCGCACTCGCGCACGCCCATCGCCAGCTACTCCCTTCGCGTGGAGCCGGCCGAGCACTTCCTCAACTGGCAGCAGGACCCCTTCGGCAACTGGCTGGCGCGCATCGTCTTCCCCGAGCCGGTCGCCGAGCTCGACATCACCGTCGACCTGCAGGCCGACCTCACCGCGATCAACCCCTTCGACTTCTTCGTCGAGGACTACGCATCCGCCGTCCCCTTCGCCTATCCGCCGCTGCTGCGCCACGACCTCGAGCCGTACCTGCGCCCGGTCGACGACGGTGACGAGGGGGCGGGTCTGGACGCGAGTACCACCGCCTGGATCGAGGACACCCTCGACCAGATCGGGCAGGGCCGGCCGGTCGTCGACTTCCTCGTCGCGCTCAACCAGGCGATCCGCGCCCGGGTCGACTACTCGGTGCGGATGGAGCCGGGGGTGCAGACCCCCCATGAGACCCTCGACCGCGGCATCGGGTCGTGCCGCGACTCCGCCTGGCTGCTCGTCGCCGCGCTGCGCCACGTCGGGCTGGCCGCGCGCTTCGTCTCCGGGTACCTCGTCCAGCTGACCGCCGACCTCTCCGCCGTGGGCGACGACTCGCTCAACGGGCCCGCCGAGGACTTCACCGACCTGCACGCCTGGGCCGAGGTCTTCGTCCCCGGCGCCGGATGGATCGGCATGGACGCCACCTCCGGCCTCTTCGCCGGCGAGGGCCACATCCCGCTCTCCTGCACCCCGCACCCCTCGAGCTCCGCCCCGATCGCCGGCGCGACCGCGCCGACCGAGGTCGAGTTCTCCTTCTCCAACACCGTCACCCGGATGGCCGAGGACCCTCGGGTCACCAAGCCGTACACCGACGACCAGTGGCAGGCGATCACCGAGCTCGGGACGGCGGTCGACGACCTCCTGGCGAAGGGGGACGTGCGCCTGACGATGGGTGGCGAGCCCACCTTCGTCGCGGCCGGCGGCACCGACGACCCGCAGTGGCACACCGCCCCCGACGGGGAGGAGAAGCGCGAGCTCGCGATGCAGCTCGCCCGCCGGCTGACCCGGCCGGGGATGCTGCGCCAGCACGGGCAGGGCAAGTGGTACCCCGGCGAGCCGCTGCCGCGGTGGGCGATCACCCTCCTCGAGCGGGTCGATGGCCAGCCCTTGTGGCAGGACGCCGCCCTGCTCGACACCCCCTGGGGCGAAGGGGTGGTCCCGCCCGGGTCCGCCGAGGCGGCTGCCGCCGCCCGCGACCTCGCGGTCGGCATCGCGACCCGGATGGGCATCGCGCCGGAGCGGCTCGTCGCCGCCTACGAGGACCCGCTCGCGGCCCTGGCCGCCGAGGCCCGCCAGCCGCTCGGCGACGGGCCGACCGAGGGCGACCTCGACCCCGACTCCCCCGAGCTCGCCGACGAGGGCAGCCGGGCCGCCACGGTGTCGGCGCTGGATGAGCAGCTCGCGACCCCCGCCGCCTGGGTGCTGCCGATCTTCGTCGCCCCCGACGGCGAGGGCTGGGGCACCACGCGCTGGCAGACCCGGCGCGGCTCGCTCATGCTCACCGGCGGGGACTCCCCGGCGGGCCTGCGCCTGCCGCTCGGCTCGGTCTCGTGGACCGGTGGTGCGGAGGTGCCCGAGCGCTCCCCCTTCGCGCCCCGGGGCCTGCTGCCCGCCGGTGAGCCGCCCGCCGACTCGCCCACCGCGGCCACCCCCGCGGTCGAGCTCGACGTCGACGAGGCGCCGCGCACCGCGATGGCGATCGAGGAGCGTGAGGGGCACCTCTTCGTCTTCCTCCCGCCGCTCGAGGAGCTCGAGCGGGCGGTCGAGCTCGTCACCGCGATCGAAGGCTCCGCCCGTGAGCTCGGCCTGCCCGTCGTCCTCGAGGGCTACGACCTGCCCAGTGACGAGCGGGTGCGATCGATGTCGGTCACCCCCGACCCGGGCGTCATCGAGGTCAACGTCACGCCGACGACGAGCTGGGGCGAGCTCGTCGAGCAGACCGAGACCCTCTACGAGCACGCCCGTCAGATCCACCTCGCGACCGAGAAGTTCGACCTTGACGGGTCACACACCGGCACCGGGGGCGGCAACCACCTCACCCTCGGCGGCCCCACGCCGGTGGACTCGCCGCTGCTGCGCCGCCCGGACCTGCTGCGCTCGCTCGTGACGTACTGGCAGCACCACCCGTCGCTGTCGTACCTCTTCTCGGGGCGGTTCATCGGCCCGACGAGCCAGGCGCCGCGGGTCGACGAGGGGCGTGCCGAGTCGCTCTACGAGCTCGAGATCGCCTTCGCCCAGATGGACCACGTCCTCGCGATGGAGCACGACGAGGAGGACATCACCGACCCGCTGGACGAGGAGTTCTTCGCCAAGAAGGGCACCCGCCCGTGGCTGGTCGACCGGCTGCTGCGGCACCTGCTCACCGACATCACCGGCAACACCCACCGCGCCGAGTTCTGCATCGACAAGCTCTTCGCGCCGGGCTCGGAGCGCGGCCGGCTCGGGCTGCTGGAGATGCGCGGCTTCGAGATGCCGCCGCACCCGCGGATGGCGCTGCTCCAGGCGCTGCTCGTGCGCACCCTGGTCGCGCGCTTCTGGGACGAGCCGTACAGCGGGCCGCTCGTGCACTGGGGGACCCGGCTGCACGACCGCTTCCTCCTGCCCGCCTTCGTCGCGACCGACCTGCGCGACGTCATCGAGGACCTCAACCGCTACCTCTCGCGGGTGGGGGCGCCGCGGATCGACCCGGCGTGGTTCGACCCGTTCCTGGAGTTCCGCTTCCCCCGGCTCGGCGACGTCGAGATCGACGGGATGGGCCTGGAGCTGCGCACCGCGATCGAGCCGTGGCACGTCCTCGGCGAGGAGGTCACCCAGCAGGGCACCGCCCGGTACGTCGACTCCTCGGTCGAGAAGGTCCAGGTCCGCGCGACCGGCCTGGTCGAGGGGCGCCACCTCGTGACGTGCAACGGCGTGCCCGTGCCGATGATGCCGGTCGCCGAGCACGGCTGGGGCGGCCCGGTCGGGGCGTCCGGGTCGGGCGGAGCCTTCGTCGGCGGGGTGCGCTACCGCGCGTGGGCGCCGCCGTCGGCGCTGCACCCGACGATCGGGGTGCACGCCCCGCTCGTCTTCGACCTCATCGACCGATGGACGGGCCGCTCGCTCGGTGGCTTCACCTACCACGTGACCCACCCGGGCGGGGTGGCCTACGACAGCTTCCCGGTCAACGCTGCCGCGGCCGAGTCGCGGCGTGGAGCCCGGTTCGTCGCCGGCGGGCACACGCCCGGGCCGGTCGCCCTCAACGCGCTGCCGACTCTCTCTGCAGACCTGTCGCCGGCGGTCACCGACTACCCGTGCACCCTCGACCTGCGCCGCTATCCCGGGGTTGACCGTCGGGCGAGCGCGCCCGACGAGTTCGCGCCGCCGCCGGAGGAGCAGGACCCAGCCGACCAGCCCGACGCCGCACCCCGGCCGGGTGAGCCGATCGTCGAGACCGCCGCGGAGGGCGCCTTCGCCCGCGAGGATGTCGCGCAGGCGGAGGTCGATGTACCGAGCGCCCCGACCGACGGCGTGCCGACCCCGCAGCGCGAGCAGCACCGCGAGCACACCGACCTGCGGGCAGGGGCCGAGGGCGCCGAGACGCCCGAGGGTGGCGCGGTGGCTCAGGGCGAAGGGGTCTGAGTCGCCCGGCACGTAGAAGCACCACACGAAGGGGGCCCGGCCGGCCCCTGTTTCCCGCCGGGCCCACCCGTTCGTGTGGTGCTGAGGACAATCATGCTCCGGGCGCCCCTGGGCGCACATCCATCCAAGGGTTGATCTGCCCGATCCACCCCCTACGACCCTGGGATGAGACCTCCGGCAGCCGCGCCTCGACGGCGGGGAGGAATGCGGGAGGGGCGAAGGGGGCGGGGTGGATCAGGCGGGGGTGCGGACCTGCCCGCCGGTGAGCACCCGGTAGGCGTAGGCGGTCGAGATCGAGATCACCGGGCCGACGACGAGCAACCCGAGGCCGAGGGTGCAGCAGACGCCGATGATCGCCGCCACGAGGGCAAGGAGCAGCCAGATGATCACCGGCCCGAGGTTGTCCTTGACGAGGTTCAGGCTGCCCGTGAGGGACTCCCCGATGCCCCGGCCGTGGTCGACAGCGTGCGAGGTGGCGAAGACGAGGGCGACGGCGGCGACGATGCCGGGCAGGATGCACAGCATCATGCCGACCGACGTCAGCACACCCACGATGATCGAGACGAGGATCGCGGCCCCGACCGGGTACCCCTGAAAGAGCCGACCCAGCTCGGCCTTGCGCCCGTCGAGGACGTCGAAGGACATCCGCAGCATCCCGACCGAGATGACGCTGCCGATGACGGTGGTCACGATGTTGGCCACCGTCGACCAGGGGCTGAAGGCGCCGGCGAAGGGGTTGTCCGGGTCGGCGGTCTCCACCGCAGCGTTGAAACCCCCGTCAAGCAGCATCCCTCCGACGCTGATCGCCGCGAGGAGCGCGAGCGAGGCCAGCGTGACAACGAGGTATGGCCCGAGGTTCTTGGTGAAGGCGGCCCAGCCGTACTTCAGCGCCTCGACCGCGTCGAGCTGTCCGACCGCCGGCCCGTAGCCGGCCCCTGGCGCGGGCATCGACCCGTAGCTGCTCGGCGCGTGCGACGGCCCGGGGTAGGGCGGCTGGCCTGGGTAGGGCTGCTGACCGGGCGACGCCGGCTGGCTCGGGTACGGCTGACTTCCGTAGGGGCCTGCACCAGAGGGCGTCTGGTCGTCGTGGGGAGGCTGGTCACCGGGGGGCGGCGGAGGAGGAGTGCTCATCCGCTAAGCATGCCCACCTCGCAGGGCGCTTGTCAGCCATCTCGACGACATAGGTTGGACGCCTATGAGCACCTCGGTGATGTGGTTCCGCCTTGACCTGCGGACCGAAGACAACCCCGCCCTGGTGCGCGCGGCCGAGGACGACGAGGTGCTCCCCGTCTTCGTCATCGATCCCGACCAGTGGGCCCGCGCCGGAGCAGCCCGTCGCGCCTGGCTCGCCGCGAACCTCCTCGCCCTGGACGACACCTTGGGCGGTCACCTCGCCGTCCACCACGCCCCCGCCGCCGAGGTCGTCCCGCAGTTGGCGGCCGACGCCGGCGCCGGGTCGGTCCACGTCACCCGCGACCTCACCCCCTTCGCCCTGCGCCGCGACCGGGCGGTCGTCGAGGCGCTGCGGGAGGCGGGCGTCGAGGGCGTCGCCACGGGCACCGCCTACGCGGTGGCGCCGGGGTCGGTGACGACGAAGGGGGGAACCCCCTTCAAGGTCTTCACCCCGTACAGCAAGGCCTGGCGCGAGCACGGCTGGGACGCCCCCGTCGGGGCGCCCGAGGTGAACTGGGCGAAGGGGGAGACCCCCGCCGAGGTCACCGAGATGCTGCAGCAGGCGGTCGCAGAGTGCCCGATCGACCTCCCGGATGCCGGGGAGGAGGCGGCCTGGGCGCGGTGGACCCGCTTCCGCGACGAGGCGCTGCACGACTACGACACCGACCGCGACCGGCCCGCGGTCGAGGGCACCTCGCGGATGTCGCTGGACCTGCACCTCGGCGTGCTCCACCCGCGTCAGCTGCTCGAGGACATCAAGGACAAGCGCAGCACCGGCGCGCACACGTACCGCACCGAGCTGGCGTGGCGCGACTTCTACGCCGAGGTGCTCCACCTCAACCCGCACACCGTCTGGCGCGACCTCAACCCGCTCGACATGCCCTACGACGAGCCCGAGGACGCGATCGAGGCGTGGAAGCGCGGCGAGACCGGCTACCCCTTCGTCGATGCCGGGATGCGTCAGCTGCTCGCGCAGGGGTGGATGCACAACCGGCTGCGGATGATCACCGCGAGCTTCCTCACCAAGCACCTCCACGTGTGGTGGCCGCTTGGCGCGGAGCACTTCCTCGACCACCTGCTCGACGGCGACGTCGCCTCGAACAGCCACGGCTGGCAGTGGGTGGCCGGGACCGGCACCGACGCCGCCCCGTACTTCCGGATCTTCAACCCGGTGACGCAGGGGCAGCGCTTCGACCCCGACGGGGAGTACGTGCGGCGCTGGGTCCCCGAGCTGGAGCACCTGCCGGGCAAGGCGGTGCACACCCCGTGGGAGCACGAGGACGGGTACGCGAAGGGGTACCCGCGCCGGATCGTCGACCTCGCCGAGGAGCGCAAGGTCGCTCTGGACCGCTACGAGAAGGCGCGCCGCGGCTGACCTTGAACAAACCTTTGACGAACGCCGTACGCACCACGGACGCTTCACCTATCACCGACAGAGAGGCATCATCATGGCCCGCATCCAGCGCATCGTGACGACCGACGCAGACCCGCGCCGGGTGCACGAGTACCTCGCCGACTTCACCAACGCCACCGAGTGGGACCACGGCACCGTCTCGTGCGAGCTGGTCTCCGGCGACGGCGGGCCGGGCTCGGTCTACCGCAACACCTCCGAGTTCGGCGGCCGCGAGGTCGAGGTCATGTACACCGTCCAGGACGTCACCTACCCCAAGGTCGAGCTCATCGGGCGTAACGGCAAGACGAGCCTGCACGACCGGATCCGGATCGACGAGCACGGCGAGGGCAGCTCGGTGACGTACGACGCCGAGCTCACCTCCTCCGGCCTGCTCCGCCTCGCCGCGCCGGTCATGGGGCTGCTCTTCAAGCGGCTGGCCGACAAGACCGAGCAGACCCTCGCGCAGGCCCTGGGTCGTCTGTGACGGCGCAACCACCTCAGCGCGACGTCGCCGTCGTCGGCAGCGGGGTCTCGGGCCTCGTCGCCGCCCATGTGCTGAGCCGCTCGGCACGGGTGACGCTCTACGAGGCCGACGACCGTCTCGGCGGCCACGCGCACACCCATGACGTCGACCTCGGCGATCGCACCATCGCGGTCGACTCCGGTTTCATCGTCCACAACGACCGGACCTACCCGACCCTCCTGCGTCTCTTCGCCGACCTCGGAATCGAGACCCAGGAGACCGACATGAGCATGTCGGTCCGGGCCGACGCCGACGACCTCGAGTACGCGGGGGGCAAGGGCACCCCCGGCCTGCTCCCGTCGCTGCGCACGGCGGCCCGACCGCGCTACCTGCGCATGCTCGCCGAGGTCACCCGCTTCCACCGCCACGCACGCGCCCTGCTCGACTCCCCCGTCGAGGACGACGCTGGCGTCGGTCCGACCGTTGCCGAGTTCGTCCAGCAGCACGGCTACTCCGAGGACCTGCGGCGCTGGTTCCTCACCCCGCTCGTCGCCGCGGTGTGGTCCTGCGAGCCCGACGACGCGCAGGCCTACCCGGCCCGCTCGCTCTTCACCTTCCTGCGCCATCACGGGATGCTCGGCGTGCTCGGCAGCCCCGCCTGGCGCACCGTCGTCGGAGGCTCCCGGGTCTACGTCGAGCGGGTCGCGGCCCGCCTGCACCGGGTGCGCCTGTCAACCCCGGTGACCTCGGTGACCGAGGACGGCGAAGGGGTGACCCTGGCTCTCCCCGGCGGCGAGACCGCCCGGCACGACGCGGTCGTCATCGCCGCGCACGCGCCGCAGGCGCTGGCGATGCTCGCTGAACCGACGCCTGAGCAGCGAGACGTCCTGGGCGCGATCCGCTACTCCCGCAACGTCGCCCGCATGCACACCGACACCTCCATCCTCCCCCGCAACCCCCGCGCCCGCGCCTCCTGGAACTACCTCGTCCCCGACCAGACCGACGACGACACCGACCACGACGCGACCCACCCCTTCGCAGATCCCCGGGGAACCTCAGACGAACGGTCACCCGAACCGACGACCACCCCCTTCGCAGATCCCCGGGGAACCTCAGACGAACGGTCGACCGGACCCACCCAGGCCGACCTCGACGGCGGGGTGATCGTCACCTACGACCTGACCCGCCTGCAGCGGCTGCGCACCGGCGAGCGCCGCATCCTCGTCACCCTCGGCGGCGAGCACCTCATCGACCCGAGCTCGGTCATCGCGACGATGACCTACGAGCACCCCCTCTACACGGCCGAGTCGGTCGCCGCGCAGCAGCGTCTCCCCGAGATCAGCACCGACCGGATCGCCTTCGCCGGCGCGTACCACGGGTGGGGCTTCCACGAGGACGGCGCCCTGTCGGGGCTGCAGGCGGCGCAGCGCCTCGGCGGCGACTGGGACACCCCGACGCCCGACACCGTGACACCCGAGACAGCGCCGGCCGCCGACACCCCCCGCCACCCGGTGCTCCCCCGGATCTACGAGACGACGATCCAGCACTCGCGGCGCTCCCCCCTTCGCCACTCGTTCAGCAACCGCTCCTACTCGTGGCTGGTCGACCTCGACCACCTGCCCGACCACGGCGCGCTGGCCCGCTTCGAGGCACGCGACCACATCGGGGACCCGACCACCTCGATCCGCGAGAACCTCGACACCTTCCTCGCCGAGGAGGGCATCGACCTGCGCGGCGGCCAGATCCTCATGCTCACCAGCGCCCGAGTCGCCGGCCACGTCTTCAACCCGATCACCGTCTACTGGTGCTATCGGGCCGCCGAGCAACAGCAGCGCGAGCTCGCGGCCGTCGTCGTCGAGGTGCACAACACCTACGGCGACCGGCACGCCTACCTCGTCCACCCGGACGAGCACGGCGACGCCGAGGTCGACAAGGCGCTCTACGTCTCGCCGTTCAACGACACCAGTGGCCGCTACCGGCTGCACGTGCCCGAGCCGGGCGAGACGGTCCACATCAGCGTGCGCCTCGACCGCGACGGCCAGGCCCCCTTCGTCGCCACCCTCCGCGGCCACGCCATGCCGGCCACCCTCGCCACCGTGCGACGCATCGCGTGGCGCCGGCCCCTGGAGCCGCTCGCGGTCACCGCCCGGATCCGCCAGCACGGCATCTGGCTCTGGGCGCGCGGACTGACCGTGCAGCCGCGCCCGGAGCACCCGCCCCAGCCCGGGGTCCCCGGTGGCCCGGACGAAGGGGTGAACCGAGTTGACGCCGAGCGGTGGCCGGACGTGGCCGAGGTCCCCCAGGGGCTGAAGGCGCGGGTCGCCGCTCGGGTGACCCGCGGCCTGATCCGCTCGCTCGCCCGCACCCTCGATCTACGGATCGCCCTCCCGGACGGCACCGTCCTCGCGGGCAAGGCCGAGCGCACCGACCTGCCCCTGCTGCAGGTCAACCGCCTCGAGCACCTCGCTCGCCGGGTCGGCGCGCACGGGCTGATCGGGTTCGGCGAGTCCTACATGGCCGGCGACTGGGAGGCCGAGGACCTCACCGCCGTGCTCACCGTCTTCGCCCGCTCCGTCGAGGAGATCGTCCCCCGCTCCTGGCAGCGTCTGCGCGCCGCGTACGTCGCTCGGCACCCCCACGACGAGGTGGGCTCGGTGGAGAACGCCCAGTCCAACATCTCCCGCCACTACGACTTGTCCAACGAGCTCTTCGCCTCCTTCCTCGACCCGTCGATGGCCTACTCCAGCGCCCTCTTCACCGAGCCCGACCCCGACGAGGCCGTCCTCGCCGAGGCGCAGACCCGCAAGGTCGACCGGCTGCTCGACGAAGCGGGCGTGGGCGAGGGCACCCGACTGCTCGAGATCGGCACCGGCTGGGGCGAGCTGGCCCTGCGAGCGGCCCGCCGGGGCGCACAGGTCACGACGATCACGCTGTCAACCGAGCAGGCCGAGCTCGCCACGACTCGCATCGCCGAGGCGGGCCTGAGCGACCAGGTCGAGGTGCTCGTGCGCGACTACCGCCTCGTCGAGGGCCAGTACGACGCGGTCGTCTCGGTGGAGATGATCGAAGCCGTCGGCCTGGACTACCTGCCGGAGTACTTCGCCACGATCGACCGGGTGCTCGCCCCCGGCGGCCGGGTCGCGATCCAGGCGATCACCATGGCCGATCACCGGATGCTCGCCACGCGTGACACCTACACCTGGGTGCACAAGTACATCTTCCCCGGCGGGCTCATCCCCTCGCTCGAGGCGCTGGACCGGGCGATGGCCGGTACCGGGCTGCGGGTCAGCGGCGACCTCGCGATGAGCGACTCCTACGCCCAGACGCTGCGCCTGTGGGACGAGCGCTTCGCCCGCGCCTGGCCCACCCTCGACCTCGGGCTGGACGAGACCTTCGCCCGGATGTGGCACTTCTACCTGTGCTACTCCCGGGCCGGCTTCGAGGCCGACTACCTCGACGTCCACCAGCTCACCCTCACCCGACCCGGCGAGGCCACCCCTTCGCCGTCCGCCCACGCCCTCGAGGAGGCACCGGCATGAGCACGCTCACGACGGCCGCGCAGGCGGTCGACACCGCACTCGACCGGACCATCGCGCCCGGCTACACCCGGATCGGCTACCACCTGCGGCGCCACCTGCCGACCTGGCCGGCCGACCCGCGCCCCGGGTCGATGGCCGGCCACGACGTCGTGGTCACCGGCGCCTCCTCCGGGCTCGGCGAGGCCTGTGCCCGCCAGCTGCTCGGCCTGGGTGCCCACGTCCACCTCGTCGTCCGGGACGAGGCGAAGGGGGAGGGTGTCGCCTCCGAGATCGACCCGGGCCGCGAGTCGAGCACCGTGTGGGTGTGCGACGTCGGGGACCTCGACAGCGTGGCCGACTTCACCGAGCGGTTCCGGGACTCGGGGACTCGGCTGCGCGGGCTGGTGCACAACGCGGGGGTTATGCCGCCCGAGCGGACGACGAGCGCGCAAGGCCACGAGCTGTCGATGTCGGTGCACCTCCTCGGGCCGCTGGCGATGACCGACGCGCTCGTCCCGGCGATGGAGGGCGTGCAGACCCGGGTCGTGTTCGTGACCTCTGGCGGGATGTACGCCCAGGAGCTGCCGGTCACCGACCCGGAGTACCGCGACGGCGAGTACGCCGGCGCGACGGCCTACGCGCGAAGCAAGCGGGCTCAGGTCGAGCTGCTCCACCCGATGCAGCGACGCTGGGTCGGTCGCGACGTCCGGGTGTGCGCGATGCACCCGGGCTGGGCGGGCACGCCCGGGGTAGCGGAGTCCCTGCCGCTCTTCGACAAGATCACCGGGCCGGTGCTGCGCAGCGCCGACGAGGGCGCCGACACGATCACCTGGCTCATCGCGCGGGACGACCGCCCGCAGCCGGCGACCCTGTGGCACGACCGCCGACCCCGCCCGACGAGCTATCTCTCGCGGACCATGCCGACGCCCACCGAGCGGGAGCACTTCTGGGAGTGGGCGAAGGGGGCAGCCGGCCTGGGGTGACGCGGGCCAGGTCCGGGCTACGCCCGCGTCTCGGCGGGGTCAGGTGGGTCAGGCGGAGCGGGATCGCCGCGTCGAGCTGGCTGACGGCGGCGACCGGGTCGCCCTGCAGGTGCAGCGCGCCGAGCTGTGCGGCCACCTCGGCGCTCGCGCCGGCGCCGCCGATCGCCAGGATGCTCACGTCCGCGATCCGGCGCAGCAGCGGCAGCTGCGCCTCGAAGACCGAGCCTCGGATCCCGCTGAGCACGACGGCGTCGGCGCGCAGGGTCGAGGCGACCGAGTCGAAGACGGTCAGCGGGGTGTCGCCCCCGAGGAAGCGCACCGACCAGCCCCTGCGGGAGAGCACGACCGCGACCATGAGCGAACCGATGTCGTGCCGCTCGTTGCTCGGGCAGCCGACGACGGCGACCCGGCGCCCCACCGAGGGCAGGTCGACGGCCATCGACCCCACATGCCGGCGGACGGTGTGGCTGGCGAAGTGCTCGTGCGCGACCGAGACCGTGCCGTCGGCCCACTGCTCGCCCAGCAGGTGCAGGTAGGGCAGCAGCACCGCGCTGATGGCGCCCTCGACGCCGAGCTCGACGGTCGCCCGGCGCACCGCTGCCGTGGCGCCGACCTGGTCGAGGGCGCGGACGGCCTGGTCGAGGTCGTCGATCAGCGGCTGCGCCTCGCCGGCGCTGCCCTCCTCGCTGGCGCCGTCAGCCTCGTGCGCGCCGGCAGCCGCACGGGCGCGCAGCTGCTCGACCGCGGTGCCAATCGGCGTGCCCCGTGATCGGAGGGCAATGAGGTCCCGGGCGATGCGCTCGTCCTCGGCGGAGTACAGGCGGTACCCGCCCGTGCTGCGCTCCGGCTCGAAGAGGTCGTAGCGTCGCTCCCAGGCGCGCAAGACGTCGGTCGAGATGCCCAGGCGCTGGGCCATCTCGCCGATCCTCATCCGCGTCTCCACCGTCCGATTCTAAGCGGCCTGACGCGGCGGGCGAGCCTCCCGCGCCCGCCGGAGCCGACGGTCGGTGGGCGCAGGGGCGTGCCATGCTGACCGGGTGAGCGACCACCGAGAGCGCCTTGTGGAGGCCACGGCCCACCTCGACGCCCCGCTCGCGCTGCTCGACAAGGACGCGCTCGAGCGCAACGCCGACGACCTCGTGCGCCGCGCCGCCGGCCTGCCGGTCCGGGTGGCCACCAAGTCGGTCCGGGTCCGTTCGGTGATCGAGCGGACGCTGACCCGAAGCGGGTTCGGCGGGGTCATGACCTACTCGCTGGCCGAGAGCGTGTGGCTGGCCGATCACGGCGTGCAGGACATCCTGCTCGCCTACCCCGCGGTGCAGGCGAGCGCGATCCGGGACCTCGTCGCACAGGAGCACCGACGGGCTGCGATCACGGTCATGGTCGACTCGGTCGAGTCGCTCGAGGTCATCATCGCTGCCGCGGGCGCAGGTCACCCTCCGATCTCGGTGTGCCTCGACATCGACTGCTCGCTGCGGCCGGGTGTTCTCGGTGTGCGCCCGGTCCATCTCGGTGTGCGGCGCTCTCCGGTGCGTACCCCGAGGGCTGCCCGCGCGGTCGCCCGAGCGGTCGAGGATCGCCCTGGGTTCGAGCTGTCCGGGCTGATGTTCTACGACGCGCAGGTCGCGGGCCTGCCCGACACCTCGCCGGCGGTCCGCTGGGTCAAGCGCGCCTCGGACGCAGACCTGCTCGAGCGCCGCCACGAGATCGTGGCGGCGGTCGGCGAGCACGCCCAGCTGCGGTTCGTCAACGCCGGCGGGACCGGCAGCCTCGAGGCCTGCGCCGCCGACCCGGTGGTCACCGAGCTGACGGCCGGCTCGGGTCTCTTCATGCCGACGCTCTTCGACCGCTACGACGCCTTCGAGGCGCGGCCAGCGGCGTATTTCGCCCTCGACGTGGTGCGCCGGCCGGCGCGCTCGGTCGCCACGTGCTTCGCCGGTGGGTACATCGCCTCCGGGTCCGCGTCGGCGAGCCGCCAGCCCAGCCCGGTGTGGCCCGAGGGGCTCGAGCTGACCGGGACCGAGGGCGCCGGAGAGGTGCAGACACCAGTCACAGGACGCGCGGCCCGAGACCTGCGGGTCGGTGACCGCGTGCTGTTCCGTCACGCCAAGGCCGGCGAGATGTGCGAGCGCTTCGACGAGCTGAGCATCGTCGGCTCGGACGGGCACGTCGAGACGGTCCCCACCTACCGCGGCGAAGGGCGGAACTTCGGATGAGTCAGGTCTGGGAGAACTGGGCGGGCAACGTCAGCGCGCATCCGACACGGGTGCTCCACCCGTCTTCGACCGAGGAGGTCAGGGATGTCGTGCGCGCCGCCCGCTCCGAGGGTCTCACCGTCAAGGCCTACGGGGCCGGCCACTCGTTCACCCCGATCGTCGCGACCGAGGGTGTGCTGCTGCGGCTCGACCGGATGAACAGGCTGCTCGGACACCCTGCGGCGGCGACCCCTTCGCCGATCGAGGGCGAGCGCCTGGTGCGCGTCGAGGCCGGGATGTCTCTGCACGAGCTGAACCGCCAGCTGCTCGCGCTCGGCCTGGCCCTGCCCAACCTCGGTGACGTCGACCCGCAGTCCGTCGCCGGCGCGATCTCCACCGGCACGCACGGGACCGGGAGCCGCCTGCGGGGCATCGCCGACGCCGTGGCCGCGCTGCAGCTCGTGACCGCTGACGGCGAGGTGGTCGAGATCGACGCCGAGCACCCGTGGTTCGACGCGGCTCGGGTCTCGCTCGGGGCGCTGGGCATCATCACCGAGGTGACGCTGCGCTGCGTGCCCGCCTTCCTGCTCCACGCCCGGGAGGAGCCGATGGCGCTGCCGGAGGTCCTCGACCGGCTGCCGGAGCTGGTCGGGGACAACGACCACTTCGAGTTCTTCTGGTTCCCGCACACTCAGAATGCGCTGGTCAAGCGCAATAACCGCGTCCCCGCCGGCACCGAGCGCGCCCCGCTCGGCCGCGCGCGCCGTCTCGTCGACGACGAGCTCCTGAGCAACGGCCTCTTCGAGGTCGTCAACCGGGTCGGGCGACGCGCCCCCCGTTTCACCCCGTCGATCAACGCGGTCAGCGCTGCGGCGTTGTCGGCACGCGAGTACGTCGACCACTCCCACGAGGTCTTCATCTCCCCCAGGCGGGTGCGCTTTCGCGAGTCGGAGTTCGCGATGCCGCGGGAGGCGCTCACGGAGGTCGTCGCGGCGCTGCAACGCTGGTTCGACGCCGGCCACGAGCGCGTCACGTTCCCGGTCGAGGTGCGCTTCACCGCCGCTGACGACATCTGGCTCTCCACCGGCCACGCCCGGGAGAGCTGCTACGTCGCGGTGCACCAGTACCACCGCACCGACCCGACCCGCTACTTCGCCGCGGCCCAGGACATCTTCACCGCCCACGAGGGGCGCCCGCACTGGGGCAAGATGCACACCCTGGCCGCCGAGCAGCTGCGCGAGCGCTACGACCACTTCGAGGACTTCCTCGCGGTGCGTGACGCCGCCGACCCCGAGCGCGTGTTCACCAACGCCTACCTCGCGCGCGTCCTAGGCGACTGAGTCCGCAGCGCGCAGTGAGACCATCTCCCTCATGGATCTCCAGGAGATGCTCGACCAGGCCCGGACCGGCACCGCGCACGTCGCCCCGGGGTGGGGCCAGGGCCGGGCCACCTACGGCGGGCTCGTCGCCGGGCTCATGCTCTCCGCCCTCAAGGCGCAGCTGCCCTCCGACGGGACCGACGCGGGGGCAGACGAAGGGGGGCTGCTCCCCCTTCGCTCGATGACGGTCTCCTTCGTCGGGCCGCTCGAGCCGGGCGAGGCCGAGCTGCAGCCGCGCATCCTGCGCGCGGGCCGCTCGGCGGTGCAGGGCGAGGTGCTCGTCGTCCAGGACGGTGACGTCGAGGCGGCGATGCTGGCGAGCTTCGGGCGGCCCCGCGCGTCACAGGTCGTCGTCGACCCGGACGCGCAGCGGAGCGACCTGACCCCGCCGGAAGAGGTCAGCGTGATCCCGTTCATCGAGGGGACCACCCCCGACTTCCTCGCCCATGTCGACCTGCGCACCGCCGACGGCGGATGGGCATACAGCAGCGCCGGCACCAGCCACCTCAAGGGGTACATGCGCTTCCGCGAGGCGCCGCCGGTCTTCGGCGAGGAGCACTTCGTCTCGCTCCTCGACGCGTGGCCGCCCGCGGTGATCCAGATGCTCGACCAGCCGCGTCCGGCGAGCTCGATGACGTGGACCCTCGAGCTGCTCGACGACGTCACCGCCGCGCCGGACACCTTCTGGCAGTACGAGGTCCGCACCGACCAAGCCCGCGACGGCTACGCGCACACCGTGGCGCACGTCTGGCACCCAGACGGCCGGCTCGTCGCGATCAGCCGGCAGACGATCGCAGTGTTCGGCTGACCTCGGGCGAAGGGGGATGAGCCAGGGCGTCGGCCCGGCTCAGGCCGCCTCGGCCGCCTGCTTGACCCGCTCGAGGGTGCGGGCCATGCCCTGCTCCATCTCGGCCTCGAAGGGGGCGACCCCGCCGAGGACCTTGCGCTGCAGCGTGAGCGAGACGTCGGTGAGTCCCGCGCTCGCGTCCCGTCGGTGGGTCAGGCGGGTGCCCGTCGCGGTCGGCTCGAGGTCGAAGGTCCAGATCGCGGCGTTGTCCTTGACCCGGTAGGCGTAGCGGCGTGGGGGGTCGAAGTCGATGACCTTGGCCCGGGTGGGCCACACCAGAGCGCCCCGGCGGTTGATGTTGAGGGTGCGGGTGCCCTTGCCCACCGGGTCGGTGCCTCGCACGATCGTGCGCAGCACCTGGTCGGAGAAGCCGCCCATGGCACGCGGGTCGGAGACGATCGCCCACACCTGCTCGGGCGGTGCGGCGATGTCGATGCTGGCCTCGATGACTGGGGCGTGGCTGTCGGTCATGTACCCGACAGTAGCGTCCGCGGCGCCGTGGCATTCGAAGAAGGATCGTCACCTCGAGGTGACGATCCTTCTTCGAATCAGTGCCCTGACGACCTCAGTGCTCTCAGCGACCGGCGCTGACGTCGGCCGCTGTGCGCCGACGGCCACCACCGGAGCCGGCCTGGCCCGAGCGCGGCTGACCCGAGCGGCCCTGCCCGCCGGCGCGACCGCCACCGGAGCCCCCGGAGCGACCCCCGCCGGACCCGCCACGCTGGCCGCCGGAGCGCTGGCCCCCACCAGAGCGGCCACCGCTGGAGCGGTTGCCCCCGCCCGAGCGACCGCCCTGGCCGCCGGGACGACCACCCGAGCGTCCCCCCTTCGCCCCGCCCCTGCCGGAGGACTGCTGCTGCGGGACCTCCGGGACGAAGGCGCCGGGGAACTCCCGCTCGCCGGGTGCCAGCTCACTCAGCAGCACATGCCCGGGGGCGACCTGAGTGGTCGTGGGCTTGATCCCGGCCTTGCGCATGAGGGAGTGCACGTCGGATCGCTGGTCGGGCGTCATCAGGGTGATAACGGTGCCCTCGGACCCGGCGCGCGCGGTGCGGCCCGAGCGGTGCAGGTACGCCTTGTGCTCGACCGGCGGGTCGGCGTGGATGACGAGCGCGACGTCGTCGACGTGGATGCCGCGCGCGGCGATGTCGGTGGCCACGAGGGTGCTCGCCTTGCCGGAGTGGAAGGCGTCCATCGTGCGGGTGCGCGCGTTCTGACTGAGGTTGCCGTGCAGCTCGACGGCGGGCACGCCGCGCTGACCGAGCTGCTTGGCGAACTTCTTGGCTCGGTGCTTGGTGCGGGCGAAGACGACGGTGCGTCCCGGCGCCGCGACGAGGTCGGCGAGCACGTCGAGGTGGTGGCCGGGGTCGACCCGCAGCACGTGGTGCTCCATCGTCTCGACCGGCGACTGGGCCGAGTCGGCCTCGTGGGTGACCGGCCGGTCGAGGTAGCGCTTGACGAGCACGTCGACGCCGGCGTCGAGGGTGGCGGAGAAGAGCATCCGCTGCCCGCCGCGCGGGGTCTTGTCCAGCAGCCGCTTCACGCCGGGGAGGAATCCGAGGTCGGCCATGTGGTCGGCCTCGTCGAGGATCGTCACCTCGATCGCGTCGAGGCTGACGTGGCCCTGGCCGATGAGGTCCTCCAGGCGCCCGGGGCAGGCGATGACGACATCGACGCCGCGGCGGATCGCCTCGACCTGCGGCCCCTGGCCGACGCCGCCGAAGACGACGCGGCTGGTGAGCGGGGTGCCCTCGGTGAGGGTGGCGAAGGACTCCTCGATCTGAGCGACGAGCTCGCGGGTCGGGGCGAGGATGAGCGCGCGGGGCCGCTTGCTCTGCGGGCGGCGGGGCTCCTGCGTGAGCCGGGTGACGAGCGGCAGGAGGAAGGCGAAGGTCTTGCCCGACCCGGTGCGCCCGCGGCCGAGGACGTCGCGCCCGGCGAGGCTGTCCGGCAGCGTCGCCGCCTGGATCGGGGTGGGGGTGGTGATGCCGCGCCGGCCAAGCGCGGTGACGAAGGGGGTGGGCACGCCGAGGTCGGCGAAGGTCTGGGTCATGCGGTGGTGCTCCACATCTGTGGTCCTGGTCGTTCTGCCCGGCGCGACGGGGTGTCGCGGCGCATCGGCGAACAGACGTCAGCGCTGCATCGGCAGGCGAGGAGGTCTCTCCGGGGCGGCTCGTCCGTGAGCTGCCCGGCACCGGCACGAAGAGGCCGGTGCGGCGGCCCGCAGCAGAACTGGGCGGGCCATTGCCATCAATCCTATTGCGAGAGAGGCGAAGGGGGCGAATCGAGCGATCCCGGTCAGCTCGGCTCGGTCCTCGTCGGCACTCCTGGCGGCCGTGATGCACTCACGAAGACCTGACCGTCGGCGGGCAGGCCAGGCGTGATCTGCCGCGACACCGGCTTGTGCGACCAGGATTCGTCGGTCTCCTTGCCCCGCTGCCGGATGTTCTCCCAGCGGAAGGGCAGACCTGCTGCCGCGGTGAAGCGGGAGTGGTCCATGAGCTGGACGTGCAGGTGCGGCTCGCTGGTGTTGCCCGAGTTGCCCACCAGTGCGATCTGCTCTCCTGCCGTCACCTGGTCATCGGCAGAGACCGTGACCGAGCCCTGCTGGAGGTGTGCGTAGGCCGAGTAGACCCCGTCACCGTGGTCGATGACGACGTGGTTGCCCACGACGAACCCCGCGCCCAGGACCTCACGCGCGGCGGCCTCGATCGTCAGCATGTAGATCAGACCTGGCCAGGTGCTGCGCGTCCGGTGATCCCGTAGCCCGTCGGATGCGCGCACGACGGTGCCTGCAGCCATCGCATGAACCGGCTCGCCGAAACAGCTGTACGCCTCGGGCGGGCGCTGGCTCAGGCCCCATCCGGGCGCCGGAGGACGTGGCATGGAGCGGGGGTGCAGGATGTCGATCGCGAAGGCCTGGCCGTAGGCGCGGATGCCGTGACTGGGGACCTTGGACCCGGGTGAGTTGATCGGCACCCAGCGGCCGAGCACCGGGGGCTGGGTGTGCACGGGGCTACGGTGGTCCTGCCGCGGCGCCCGCACGAAGAACATCGCGACGAAGACGACCGCCAGCAAGGACCCGGCAGGTCCCAGCGAACCGCCGAGCTCCCCGGCCACGACCGTGAGGAAAGCCAACCGCAGCCACCAGGTCTGGTAGCGGGCGACCGCCCGACGTGCAGAGTCCACAGGTCTTCCCTTCGTCCTCGCCTGAGGATAGGCGGAGGCGAGGAGCAGACAGCGACGGTCAGGCGGCGCCCCTGGGGAGGGGACGAGAGCGCTCGGCGCGCAGCGCGGGCAGGTACGCGGGCAGGGCTGCGAGGCCGACGACCGCCGCGACGACCATCGCCGTGGCCGTGCTGGTCCGCTCGGCGAGGATGCCCAGCGCCGGCGACGCGAGCGCGAAGGCGAAGAAGGTCACCATCGACTCGAGCGACAAGACGGTCGCGCGGTTGTCTGCGCTGGCCTCGCGGTGCATAAGCGCCCGGTTCATCGCGCCGCTCCCGAAGAGTCCGTAGGTGAGCAGGTACGCCCCGACGAGCGCCACCGGCCCCAGCATCAGCCCCATCGCCAGGGCACCTAGGCAGTGCAGGGCGCGCCCGAGCATCGCGGTGCGGGCGACACCCAGCCGCCGGGCGAGCCGCCCGTAGCCCGCGGCCCCGAGCGCGAAGGCCCCCCACCCGAGCGCCGCGACCGGTCCCATCCACGCCCCGGAGCGACCCAGGTCGTCGCCGAGGAGCTCGGTGAGACGGATCGGCATGAGGCTCTCCTGCACGACCATGACGACCGAGGTGAGCGCCCCGGCGAGGATCACCCCGCGCAGGGCGGCGCTGGCGCGCAGCAGCCGCAGCCCGCTGCGGATGACCGAAGGGGTGGCCCGGGCCGAGCGCAGCGCGCGGGCCCACGCGCTCTCGCCGGGGTCATCGTCGACGACGAGGTCGTCGGTGGCCGCGTCGGCGTGCAGGTGCGGCACCTCGCGCATGAGCAGGGCGACGGCGAGGAGGTGGCCGAGTGCGGTGACGGCGAAGAGGATCATCGGCAACTCGAGCGGGGAGCGTGCGGCGAAGGGGTGCCACCACACGAGCAGACCGGCGAGGAGCGAGGTGCTGGCCATGCTGGCACCGACGAGCGAGGCCGCGCGCGCCAGCGGCTGGTCTACGTCGGCACCGGGCTCGTGCACGTGCACGGCGTCGACGAACCACGCCTCGAGCGGGCCGGACTCCAGGGCTCGGAAGGCGCCCATGAGCACGCCGGCGAGCAGATAGCTCACCGGCCCCTCGGCGACGAGGTACGCCACTGCTGAGGCGACCTGGACCGCCGCCGCGGCGAGGTAGACCGGGCGGCGCCCGAAGGCGTCGGTGAAGCCGCTCGTCGGCAGCTCGAGCAGCGCGACGACGACCCCGATCACCGCCATCTGGGTGAGCGCCTCGGCGGTGCTCAGCCCGATGTCGAGGGCCCACAGCACGAAGAGGCCGACGACGAAGCCGGTCGGCACCCACCGGGTGATCGTCAGCAGGTAGAAGGTCCGCCGCGCGGCAGCCACCGACGGCACGCCCTCGGTGCGCAGGTCGGCTCGCTCAGTCATCACCCTGCCCCGGCATGGCGAAGGACTGCACCTGCACCTGGTACAGGCGCGCGCCCGGCGACGCCTCGTCGGTCGCGGCCGGGTACTCCTCGACGACCTGCCAGATCAGCTGCTCGAGGCGGCGGCGGATCTGCTCGGCCTGCTCCGCCGTCACCCGCACGACGGCATCGCTTGCGCTGGTCAGCGCCGCCCACGACTCGGGCAGGGTCGACTGCTCCTCGGCAGCCTGCTGCGCCGTGCGGGCATACATCGACACCACGGCCTGGTGGAAGGCGCCGGCCGCGTCCCTCCCTTCGCCCGCCTCCGGCCACCCGACGCTGGTGAACTGGGCCGCTGCCCGCCACCATCGCTCCCGCCTGGTCCCGAGCTCGGCGGCGTCCTCGACGAAGCCGTGCCGCTCCAGCTGGCGCAGGTGATAGCTGGTCGCCCCCGAGCTCTCCCCGACGACGGCCGCGAGCCGGGTGGCCGTGGACGGTCCGTGCAGCCGCAGCTCACCGAGCAGCCGGAGGCGAAGGGGGTGAGCGATCGCCTTGAGCGCGGTGACGTCCGGGGTGATGGCGTCGGGTCGGGTCACGGAGAGAGAATAGACCGCAAAGATTCCTTTGCACACTTTCCTTTGGTGTTGGGCCAGGTTGGACATGGCGTTGACACCGCCCGCTCTCCCGGTGAGAGTTCGACCGACCCCGAGACAAGGAGAAGACCATGCGAGTCCTCGTCACCGGCGCCACCGGCTACGTCGGCAGCCGCCTCGTCCCGCTGCTGCTCGACGCCGGCTACGCGGTGCGCACGACCACCACGCCGGGCGAGGAGCAGCCGTGGTGGTCCGAGCGCGTCGAGACCGTCGAGATGGACATCCTCGACGAGCAAGAGGTCTCAGCCGCCCTGCAGGGCATGGACGCGGTCTACTACCTCGTGCACGGCATGGGGGGCGACGACTTCGTCGAGAAGGACCGCGAGGCCGCGCAGCACGTCGCCGCAGCCGTCGACCAGCACGGGGTGCAGCGCGTGGTCTACCTCTCCGGCATCGTCCCGGATGCCCCGGCCGACGAGCTCTCGGACCACGTCACCTCCCGGCACGAGGTGGAGCAGATCCTCTCGGGCACCTCGGCGACGACGATCACGCTGCGCGCCGCGGTGCTCATGGGCAGCGGCTCGACCTCCTTCGAGATCATCCGCCAGGTCAGCGAGCGGCTGCCGGTGCAGACCGTGCCGGACTGGATGAACTCCGACGTGCAGCCGGTCGCGGTCGTCGACGCCCTCACCGCCCTGGCCGGTGCCCTCACCGTCGACTCCGCGACCCGGCACTACGACATCGGCGGGCCCGAGCGGATGCCGTACGGCGATCTGCTCGAGACCTACGCCGAGGTCGCCGACCTGAAGCGGCCCCAGGTCGAGGTGCCCCTGATGCCCACCGACCTCGTCGGCTCGCTCACCGGTGTGCTCACCGACGTGCCCGCCCCCACCGTCGAGGCCCTGGTCGAGAGCCTGCACCACGACATGGTGGCCGCCGAGGACGACTTCCACCGCGACCTGCTGCCGGAGGGGCACGAGCTGGTCGGCATGGAGGAGGCGATCCGCCGGGCGCTGCCCGACCCGCGCGAGAACGACCCGTCCCACCCGGAGAACGCCGACCCGATGGGGCCGATGCCGCAGGACCCGGCCTGGGCGTCCGGAGGCAGCGGCGAAGGGGTGGGCGAGCGGGCCGCGCAGGCGGTCCGCTCGATCGCGGACCGGCTGGTCGGCGGCTCCTGAGGAGTCCGCGCCCCGGACCGGCCCGACCAGGTCAGTGGTTGCGCAGCGCCTCGATCAGCTCATCCTTGCTCATCGAGGAGCGCCCCTCAATGTCGAGCTCCTGGGCGCGCTGCATGAGCTCGTCCTTGGTGCGCTCGTCGTAGTCCTCGCCCTTGCCGCCGCGCCGGCCCACCTCCTCGCGTGAGCTGTTCGCCGCCGCGTTGGAGATCGCGGCCGCCTTGGCCTTGCTCTCGCCGTCGTCGCGCAGCGCCTCGTACATCTCCGGGTCCTTGATCGAGGGGCCCGGCCCGCGCTTCTTCTGGGGCATGTCGACTCCTGCCATCCGTGGTCCGCCGGCAGGCGGCTCCTTCGTCGAAGGTAGCCCGTCTGCCCAGGCCAGCGGCCCCTAAGCGGCCACCTCACCCCCTTCGCCCGGTAGACACTGAGCATGACCTCCCAGCGCGCAGACCTGTCGACGATCCCCGGCCAGACCCAGCAGTGGCCCGGCACCACCGCCGACCTCGACCCGCAACCCGACCACGGCGAGCAGAGCTGGACCGGCCGGGACCGGCTCACCGGCAAGCGGGCTCTGATCACCGGCGGCGACTCCGGCATCGGACGGGCGGTGGCTCTCACGTTTGCCAAGGAGGGCGCCGACGTCGCGATCTCCTACCTGCCCGAGGAGCAGGCCGACGCCGAGGAGACCCAGCGCCAGGTCCAGCAGACCGGGCGCGCCTGCCACCTCCTGCCCGCCGACCTGCGCACCGAGGAGGCCAACGACGACCTCGCCCGCACGGCCGTCGCCGAGCTCGGCGGGGTCGACGTGCTCGTCTGCAACGCCGCCTACCAGATGACCCACGACGACCTCGAGGACTTCCCCGGCGGGCAGATCCAGCGAACGTACGAGACCAACGTCTTCGGGCCGTTCTGGCTGAGCCAGGCGCTGCGCGAGGAGCTCGCCGGCGGTGTCGTCATCGTCACCACCTCGATCCAGGCGATGGAGCCCAGCTCGCACCTGCTCGACTACGCCTCGACCAAGGCCGCGCTGAACAACCTCGTCGTCAACCTCGCCGCCGAGCTCGGGCCGCAAGGCACCCGGGTCAACGCGGTCGCGCCGGGCCCGATCTGGACCCCCCTCATCCCCTCGACCATGGCTGCGGACAAGGTCGAGGGCTTCGGCAGCGACACGCCGCTCGGCCGGGCCGGGCACCCGGTCGAGGTGGCCAGCGCCTACGTCTATCTCGCCTCGGACGAGGCGTCCTACGTCTCGGGCACCGTGCTCGGCGTGACCGGTGGCAAGCCGATCTTCTGAGCCGCCGACCGCCGCCGCCCTCGAGATCCTCAGACAACGCCGAGGTGTCCTCTCGTAAGGTGACGACCCATGAGCGCCGATCCGTTGGTGGCCTACCGCGCCCTCGTCCACGAGCGGCCCGAGGGGATCGACGAGACCGTCACCCTCGACGGCACCCGTGAGCACGCCACCGCCCTGACCGCCGCCATCGAGCGACTCGGCCTGGACGCGCTGCAGCAGCGGGTGCGCGAGACCCGCCGCTTCGTCGCCGACGACGGCATCACCTACGGCGCCGGACGCCCCGCCGACGACGGTGACCGGGTTCGCACCGACCGGCCGCCGCAGTCCGCCGGCCCCTGGCAGGTCGACCCGCTGCCGCTGGTCATCGACAACGACGAGTGGACCGGGCTCGAGCGCGGTATCAAGCAGCGGGCCCACCTGCTCGACGCGGTCCTGACCGACCTCAACGACGAGCAACGCCTCGTGCGCGACGGCACCATCCCGGGGCAGGCGATCTTCGGCCACGCCGGCTGGCTCCCCCAGGCCGAGGGGATCACCCTGCCGGGCAAGCACCAGCTCGTCCTGCCCGCGACCGACTTGGCCCGCGACAGCGAAGGCACCTGGCGGGTCTACGCGGACCGGGCACAGGCACCCAGCGGCGCCGGCTACGCGATGGCCAACCGCCGGATCATCGCCCGCGTCATGCCGGACCTGCACCGGGCCAGCGACCTCTCCCGGCTGCGCGGCTTCTTCTACGGCGTGCAGCGCGCCGTCCGGCAGGTCGCACCAGACCCCCACGACCTCCCGCGGGTGGTCATCCTCTCCCCCGGCACCCTCAGCGAGACCGCCTTCGACCAGGCCTTCCAGGCCATGCTCCTCGGCTTCCCCCTCGTGGAGTCCGACGACCTCGTCTCCAGCGACGGCCGGATCTGGATGCGGACCACGAGCGGCCAGGTCCCGGTCGACGTCATCATCCGGCGGGTCGACGCGGACTGGTGCGACCAGCTGGAGTTCCGCTCCGAGTCCCGGCTCGGCCTGCCCGGCATGGTCGAGGCGGCGCGCACCGGCAAGCTGTCGATCGTCAACCCGCTCAGCGCGGGACTGCTGGAGAACCCCGCCCTCGTGCCCTACCTGCCGCAGATCTGCCGCCGTGTGCTCGGCGAGGACATGCTCCTGGAGTCGCCGAACACCTGGTGGGCCGGCGAGCCGACCCACCTGAGCCACATCCTCACCCACCTGGCCGGGCTGGTGATCCGCCCGATCGACCGGGTGACCGCCGACAACACGATCCGGGGCTGGGACCTCGGCCCGGAGAACCGCGAGCGGCTCGCCGCCAAGATCGCCGACGAGCCGTGGCGCTGGACCGCCCAGGACCCGCTGACGATGTCGACCGCCCCCGTCGTCACCGACGACGGACTGGACCCGCGCAACCTCGTGCTGCGCACCTTCGCGGTCGCCGACGACGAGGACTACCTCGTGATGCCCGGAGGCCTCGGCCGCCTCTCGGTCGAGCGCGACTCGGCCAACGTCTCCAGCGGCGTGGGCGCCCCGAGCAAGGACGTCTGGGTGCTCGCGGGTGACCTGCCGTCGGTGACCCGCGAGCCGGACTCGCTGCCCGAGCTCGTCCCCAGCCCTCCGGTCGACCACGCGGTGAGCCTCGTCGCCCCCGCGCCGCGCGTCGCCTCCGACCTGTACTGGCTCGGTCGCTACGCCGAGCGGGCCGAGTCGGCCGCCCGCGTCCTGCGGGTCGCGGACGACCTCGTCGACGACCACGCCGGCCGGCCCGGCAGCACCGGGCACGCCGCGATGGTGGCGCTGCTGCGCGCCGTCACCTCGATCACCGCCACCGGCCCCGGCTTCGTCGGCGAAGGGAGTGAGGACCGCGTCGCGGCCCCGTTGCCCCACCTGCGCGACCTCGTCCTCGACCCCTCCACCGTCGGCTCGGTCGCCTACAGCTCGCGCCGCGCGGTCATCGCGGCACAGTCGCTGCGGGAGCAGCTCTCCGGCGACACCTGGCTCGTCGTGAGCCGACTCGAGGACGTGCTCGCCCATGCCCAGCCCGAGGACGACCTGCAAGAGCTGCTCATGGAGGTCATCGAGGCCTACCTGGCGCTGTCCGGGATCGCCGTCGAGTCCACCGTGCGCGACCCCGCGTGGGCCTTCACCGAGGCAGGGCGACGGATGGAGCGGGCACAGCAGACGGTTCGCCTGCTGCGGCACACCCTCGCCGTCGAGCGCAGTCCCCTCGTCGAGGGGGCGATCACCGAGGCCGCGCTCATGGCCGCGGAGTCCGTCATCACCTACCGGCGTCGTCTGGCCGCCGGGCTCGGCCCGCTGTCGGCCGTCGAGTCCGCGGTCTCCCTGCTCCTCGGCGACGCGATCAACCCGCGGTCGGTGGTCTTCCAGCTCACCCGGATGGCCGAGGCGCTAGACGTCATCGGCGAGGACGACGTCGCCTCCGAGGCGCACGCCATCGCCGAGGACGTGGCCGGGCTCGAGATGCGCGAGCTCATGGCCGAGGACCGGGCCGGGCTCTACAACACCCTCGACCAGCTGACCACTCGACTCAGCCAGGCCCACCTCGACATCGAGGAGCGCTACTTCGTGCGCAAGGGCACCCAGCGCAGCGTGGAGACCACGCAGTGGACGGACGGAGCCCCCTGGTGAGCGACGAGGAGACCGAGGACCTCACCCCGACGGTCGACCCGGAGAACCACACCCGCCGACCGTACGAGGTGGTCCACAGGACCGAGTACCTCTACGAGGAGGACGTCACGACCTCCTTCGGCCGGGCGATGCTCGCGCCGCGAGAGACCCCCCAGCAGCACATCGTCGATCACGAGGTGCAGATCGACCCCGAGCCGGCGGTCCTCTCCGAGCACGTCGACCACTTCGGCAACCGGAGCTACTACTACGAGGTGAGTACCAACCACACCACGCTCACCGTCACCAAGCGATCGCACCTGGAGATCGAGTGGCCGGCGCCGGACATGGACCACCTCGACCAGTGGACGGTCGCCGAGGCGGCCGCGCTGATCCGCGCCGGCGGCGCACCGGATGCGAAGGGGGCCGGCCCGGGCGATGACGCTGAGCAGGGGCCGACCATCGACCTCGTCGAGGCCACCCAGTACCGCCTCCCGTCGACCCTGGTCGACGTCACCGGAGAGGTCGAGGAGTACGCCGCGACGATCCTCCCCCCGGACCGGCCCTTCGGCTCGGCCCTCGTCGCGCTGTACTCGCGGATCTACCGCGACTTCGCCTACGCGAAGGGAACGACGAGCGTCAAGACGACCTTGCCCGAGCTCCTGGAGCAGCGCGAAGGGGTGTGCCAGGACTTCGCCCATCTGGCCGTCGGCTGCCTGCGAGCAGTGGGCATCCCGGGTCGGTACGTCTCGGGGTACATCGAGACCACCCCACCGCCGGGCAAGCTCAAGCTCGCCGGCTCCGACGCCAGCCACGCCTGGGTGTCCGCGATGGCTCCCGACGGTCAGTGGGTCGACCTCGACCCGACGAACAACCACTTCGCCGACAGCCGGTACGTCGTCACCGGCTGGGGCCGGGACTTCCGCGACGTCTCACCGCTGAAGGGAGTCATCTACACCGAGGGCAAGGGCAGCAAGCTCAAGGTGGAGGTCGACGTCATCCGCCAGGACCGCCCGGACCCGCGGGTCACCCCTTCGCCTGCAGACCCCGCGCCCCCGGCGATGCCGCCCACCCCGGCCCCCGATCCCCCCGCCCCGTCGTGACCACCGCCTTCGTCCTCGGCGGCGGTGGGATTCTCGGGGCTACCGAGGTCGGCATGCTGCGCGCCCTGCTCGAGCACGGCATCACCCCCGACCTCGTCCTCGGCACGAGCATCGGGTCGGTCAACGGCGCTTTCGTCGCCGCCGACCCGAGCAGCGACGCCGTGGCTGCGCTCGAGGAGCTGTGGGTCGAGGTGGTCCGCTCCGGCGCGCTCAAGGAGTCTCCGGTGCGCCAGGCGGCGCGCTTCGCCCGGTCGGGGACGCACGTGATGTCACCCTCGACGATCCCGGGGCTGGTCGAGAAGCACCTGTCGGTCACCGACTTCGAGGAGCTGTCGGTGCCCTTCCAGTGCGTCGCCGCCGAGATCGAGACCGCTGCCTCGCGCTGGTTCTCCTCCGGTCCGATCGCGCCCGCGGTCGCCGCGTCCTGCGCCGTGCCCGGGCTTTTCGCCCCGGTCGCGATCGACGGGCGGCACTATCTCGACGGCGGGCTGGTGCACTCGATCCCCGTCGGGCGAGCGCTCACCCTCGGCGCGACCCGGATCTACGTGCTGCACGTCGGGCGGATCGAGCAGCCGCTGAGCGTCCCGAGCAACCCGTGGGACCTTGGGCTGGTCACCTTCGAGATCGCGCGGCGGCACCGCTTCGTCGAGGAGATCGCGACCGTCCCCGACGACGTCGAGCTGCACGTCCTGCCCAGCGGGGCCGAGCGCAGCCCGGCGCTGTCGACCTTCTCCATCGGCCGGGGCAGCACCGTGGCCGACCGGGTCCGCACGGCCTACGAAGCGACCGCCGACCTCCTCGCGCTGCAGCCATGAAGGTCGCCCCTCCGCCCTACTGGCTGCAGGTCGTGCTGCGGGTCCTCTGGCCCGGTGTCGCCGTCGTCCTGACCGCCCTCGCGCTGCCGGTCATCGCTCTCGGGCTGCTGCTCTGGCCGGTCGACCGGCGGCTCCGGCTCGTGCGGGTCACCTTCCTCGCGATCTACTTCATCTGGGAGGACGTCGGCGCGGTCGGTCAGTGCCTGTGGCTCAGCGCACGCTCTCCGCGCGGGTGGAGCCCGACCTGGGTCGCCGACCACGAGGCGATCATCCGCGACGCCCTGGACAACTTCTTCCGCACCGCCCGGCACTGGGTGGGCTTCCGCGTCGACGTCGACAGGACGCTCGACCTCGGCGACGAGGACGCCCCCGTCATCGTCCTCTCCCGGCACGGCGGACCGGCGGACTCGCTCGCCCTGGCGTGGCTGCTCACCAGCCACGGCGGCAGGGTGCCGCGGATCGTGCTCGCCGCCGGCCTGCTGTGGGACCCCGGCATCGCGATGGTGCTGCGTCGCCTGCGCGCGTACTTCGTGCCGTCCCGCTCCGGTGCCGGGGACGACCGGACGAAGGGGGTGACCCAGCTCGCCCGTCGGCTCGCCCCTCGGGACGCGCTGCTGATCTTCCCCGAGGGACGCAACTGGACCGTGCACCGGCAGCGGGCCGAGGTGGCCCGGCTGACCGAGGCCGGGGAGACCGAGCGGGCCGAGCGGGCCGGCCGGTGGCCGTGGCTGCTGCCGCACCGCCCGCGTGGCGTGCAGACGCTACTCACCGCGCGCCCGGATGCCGGGGTGACGGTGATCGCCCACACCGGGCTGGAGCTGCTCGACAGCCCGCTCGCGATCTGGCGGGCCATCCCCTTCGACCGCGAGCAGGGCCTACGGGTGCGCAGCTGGCACTACCCGCCCGAGGAGGTCCCCCGCGACCCCGACGCCATCGAGACCTGGCTCGACGAGCGGTGGACCCAGATCAACGACTGGATCGCCAGCCACCACCGCTGATCCTCGAACCCCACGCTCCCCGAGGTGCGGCGAAGGCGCTGCCCGCAGATGCGAGGATCGAAGACATGCTGCGCCGCGACCTGCCGCTCCCGCTGACCATCTCTCCCGAGGCCGCGCAGGTCGCGCACCAGGCCGAGAACGCCACGCACCGCTGGCCGCTGACCCCCAGGATCACCGCCCGGCTGCGCGCGAGCGGGCTGCGGTCACGCCGGGACGCCGTGCACCGCCTCGCCCGCACCACCGGCGTCGACATCACCGCCTCCCAGATCAGCGTCGACGTCGACGGGGTCGCCGTCACCAGCCTCGTCCTCACCCCGTCAACACCTCGGTGGACCGACGACGGGGGAGCTGACACCCCTTCGCCCGATCTCGCCTCGGCCCAGCCGTGGGTCTTCTGGATCCACGGCGGCGGCTTCTGCTGGGGGTCCGCGCTCGACGGCGCCGCGGTGCGCCTCGCCGCCGACCTCGGGGTCCCCGTGGTGTCCGTGGAGTACCCGCTCGCGCCGGAGCACCCCTACCCCGCCGGGCTCGACGGGTGCCTCGCCGCCTACCGAGCCCACGTCCGGGCGTGGGGGCCGCGGGTCGTCCTCGGCGGGCAGTCCGCGGGGGCCAACCTCGCGCTCGGGGTGCTCCAGCGCTTGCGCTCCGAGGCGGGCGACGACGGTCCCGAGCCGCTGGGACTGATCGCCGCCACCCCCTTCGGCGACCTCGCCGGCCGGGGCGACTCCTACAGCGCCAACGAAGGCCGCGACCCCGTCGTGCGGTGGGGCGGTCAGCAGGAGCGCTTCGCCAAGGCCTATCGGGCGGACACGCCCGCCACCGACCCCTTCGTCTCCCCCGTGCACGCGCGGTGGGACGCGCCCGCGCCGCCGACCCTGCTCACCTCCGGCACCCGCGACCTCTTCCTCTCCGACGCCGTGCAGATCGCCGCCGCCCTGCGCGCGGCCGGCGGCGAGGTCGAGCTGCGGATCTGGGAGGGCATGTGGCATGCCTTCGAGAACGACGCCTCCTCCCCCGAGGCGCGCGAGTGCCTGCGGCTGCGCGCTGACTTCGGGCGGGCGGTGCTCGGGCTGGCGGGCCCAGCCTGAGGGCGCCGGCGAATCCGCCCTCCTCGCGCCCACCGAAGGGCGGGGATGTTCGGGTAGACAGTGGGCATGTCGCAGACACCTGCCGAGCACAGCCCTGCCGTCGCGAGCTTCGTCGGTGACTGGAGCGGTCAGATCATCACGACCGCGATCCACGCCGGGCACGACCTGCGCGAGGAGGTGGCCGAGGCGATGATCCTCGACGAGACCGTCCGGCTGCGGGAGGAGGACCCCCACACCGACCGGATCGGCGCGCACCTGCCCGCGCGGGTCATCGCCCACCGGTCGCGCTTCGAGGTCGACCTCAACCGGGTCCGCGAGGAGGCGGTCTATCGCGAGCCAGACGATTGCTGGGGGCTCGAGGTCTGGCGCGAGACCCCGCTCGACGACGACATCGCGCAGCGCAGTCTCGAGGTCTACGACTCCTTCTACGCCGAGCTGGCCGAGCGGCTCGACGAGGTGAGCGCCCGCGGGCCCTTCGTCGTCTACGACGTGCACTCCTACAACCACCGCCGCGACGGCGAGCTCGCCGAGCCGGCCGACCCCGAGCACAACCCGGAGGTCAACGTCGGCACCGGGTCGATGGACCGCGAGCGCTGGGGCCAGGTCGTCGACACCTTCATCACGGCGCTGGGCGGCTCGTGGCCGGCCCCGCGAGAGTCCGGACCGCGGATGGACGTGCGGGAGAACGTCAAGTTCGTCGGGCGTGGCCTGGCCCAGTGGGTGCACGAGCGCTACCCCGACACCGGCATCGTCCTCGCCCTGGAGTTCAAGAAGACCTTCATGGACGAGTGGAGCGGCGAGGTCGACGAGACCAAGCTCGCGGAGGTCTCCGCCGCCCTGGCCGACACCTACGAGCCGGTGCTGCACGCGCTGCGTGACCTCTCCGGCAAGACCTTCTACCCGTGACCGAGGACGACGCCGCGCTGCGCACCGTCTCGGTCGAGGACCTCGCGATCGACCATTCCCTGGCGCAGATGTCGCGCTCGATGCGCTTCCTCCTCGACGTCACCCCGGTCAACTCCGACGAGATCAAGGCCGACTTCGTCGCCGGACGGGTCAGCGAGCCCCACTTCGAGTACCGGCCGATCGAGTCCGACCCGGAGGTGCTCAAGCAGGTCGTCGCCAACGTCGACGTCGCCTCGGTGCAGGACGCGACCCTCGCCAGCCTGCTGCGCGGCAAGCACCGTGAGCTGACCCTGCAGCTCGACATGCTCCTCGCCCGCGACACCGACGACTTCCGCCAGCTCTCGACCGAGCTGTACGGCGGGGCCTCGCCGCGCCTGCGGGAGCAGGCCGAGGAGATCCTCCAGGGGGTCCCCCGACCGGAGGCGAAGGGGGAGAAGGTCACCGCCGATGAGTTCCTCGAGCTGGCACAGGCCGAGATCGAGTACTACACCGAGGTCGATCCCGACATCGAGATGCACGCCGAGGTCCGCGACGAGGTCAACGGCGTGATGGTCTCGGGCGACACCCTGCTCATCGACCCGGACTCGGTGATCCAGCGCAGCCGGGCGGTCGCCCTGCTCCAGCACGAGGTCGGCACCCATCTCGTCACCCAGGTCAACGGCTCGGCCCAGCCGATCCAGACGCTCGGGACGGGTTTGGCGGGCTATGACGAGACCCAGGAGGGCCTGGCGGTCCTCGCCGAGATCGGCTGCGGGGGGCTCACCGCCTTCCGGCTGCGCCAGCTCGCGGCGCGGGTCATCACGGTCAACCACATGCTCGCCGGAGCCAGCTTCGTCGACGCCTGGCGCGAGCTCGTCGACGCCGACTTCCCTGCCGCCAGTGCCTTCACCACGGTGATGCGGGCCTACCGCTCCGGCGGGCTGACCAAGGACGCGATCTACCTGCGCGGCCTGGTCGACCTGCTCGAGCATCTCGCCCGCGGCGGAAGCCTCGAGCACCTGTGGCTCGGTAAGTTCTCCCTCGACGACCTGCCGCTCATCGACTCCCTCGCGGACAACGAGGTGCTCACCCCCGCGCGGATCCTCCCGCGCTGGCTCGAGGACCCCGGCGCCGCCGCGCGGCTGGAAGCCGCCGCCGGGTGCGCCGGGGACCTCACCGGGCTGCTCACCCCTTCGCCCCAGTCCGCCTGAGGCCCACCCACCCACGACACCTCGCAGGTGTCCCCCCTTCGCCGGGGTGCCCTGCGCAACGCAAGCAAAGGAGACGGAAGTGAAGATCGGATTCGTCGTCAACGACGTGGAGACCGAGAAGGCGCAGTACACCACCACCCGGCTCGCGCTCGCCGCGCACCAGCGCGGGCACGAGCCGTGGCTGATGGGGCTGGGCGACTTCGCCTACCAGCCCGACGGCTCCCTGTCGGCGAAGGTGCGCACCGCGACGGCGAAGAAGTACACCTCGCTCGAGCGCTTCCTGCGTGACGTGCAGAAGCCGGACGTCGTCCAGGAGCAGAAGCTCGACGACTTCGACGTCGTGATGCTGCGGGCCGACCCTGCCGATGACGCCGAGGAGAGCCCGTGGGCTCCCAACGCCGAGATCGCCTTCGGGCAGCTCATGGCGTCCAACGGCGTGCTCGTCGTCAACGACCCGACGTCGCTGGCCAACGCGCTGTCCAAGGCGTACTTCCAGCACTTCCCCGAGGCGGTCCGGCCCAAGACGCTCATCTCGCGGGACGAGGAGCTGATCCAGGACTTCATCGACGACCTCGGCGGCAAGGCGGTGCTCAAGCCGCTGCAGGGCTCGGGCGGGTCCGGGGTCTTCCTCGTCAACAGCAAGGAGTCGCCGAACCTCTCCCAGATCGTCGAGGCGATCGCCCGCGACGGCTATGTCGTCGCGCAGGAGTACCTGCCCGAGGCCAAGGACGGCGATGTGCGGATGTTCGTCATGAACGGGCAGCCGATCACCGTCGACGGCGAGGTCGCCGCCTTCCGGCGCAAAAGCTCCGGTGAGGACATCCGCTCGAACATGTCCACCGGTGGCAAGGCGAGCAAGGTCAAGGTGACCAGCGACATGCTCGAGCTCGTCGAGGCGGTGCGCCCCAAGCTCATCGCCGACGGGATGTTCCTCGTCGGGCTCGACATCGTCGGCGACAAGCTCATGGAGATCAACGTGTTCAGCCCCGGCGGGCTCGGGTCCTGCCAGGCGCTCTACGACGTGGACTTCTCCCCGGCGATCATTGACGACCTCGAGCGCAAGGTCGCGATGCGCCGCCACTACCCCGGCGCGCTCCCGAACGTGCGGCTCGCGACCCTCTGACGTCTCCGCAGCACGACGGCGCCGCCGACCAACCCGGCGAGCACGAGCACCCCACCAGCCACCCAGCCCGAGATCCTGTCGGGCTGGGTGGCCAGCGCGTGGGGCGCGAACCAGCCGAGGAGGATCGGCTCGAGCACGGCTCCGAGGGGGACGACCAGCCGGGCGAGCAGCCCGAGGAGGTCGTCGCGCCGCGCCAGCCAGCCGACGAGTCCCAGCGGCGGCCCCGTGAGCAGGGCGGCGACGAACCACGAGAGGTTGTCAGAGGCGCTGCCCGCGGGCATGAGGCCGGTGAGCTGGCCGATCCCGTAGTGCGCGGCGAGGCTCGCCACCCCCGAGATCGGACCGGCGACGAGCGCACCGAGCGGGCGGGCGACGAGCCACCCGGCGAGCACCGCGAGCCCTGCCCACACCGTCCCGGCGTTGACGATGCGGCTCAGCGTCCACCGCAGGGTCAGCACCCCGTCGGCGCGGCCCGAGAGCTGCTCCGCGGTCGTGGCATTGGTCAGCAGCGAGACCACGGCCAGCGCCAGCACGACCGCGGCGAGCACCGCCCAGCCGCGGGCCGAGCCGAGGGCGCCTGCGGGCCCTCGCTCGCTCACCTGCCGGGGTTCCGGATGCTCGCGAGCCAGTCGGCCGCCTCGGCGAAGGCGGGGTCGGAGGTAAGCGGGTCGACGCTCACGGCCTGACCGTTCGCCGCGGGGTAGCTCCCGAGGAAGCGCACCTGCGCGCACACCCGGTGCAAGCTCATCAGCGCCTCCCCGACCCGCGCGTCCTGCACGTGCCCCTCGAGGTCGATCGAGAAGCAGTACGACCCCATCGACTCCTTCGTCGGGCGGGACTCCAGCCGGGTCATGTTGATACCGCGCGCGGCCAGCTGCTCGAGCAGCTCCAGCAGCCCGCCGGCCCGGTCGCTGCGCTGGTAGAGCACGACCGTCGTCTTGTCGAAGCCGGTCGGCCTCGGCAGCCACTCCGGCCGGGAGACGACGACGAACCGGGTCACCGCGCTCGCCATGTCGCCGATGTCGTCGGCAAGGACGGTCAGGCCGTGGTTGGCGGCGGCGACCGGAGCACAGACGGCGGCGTCGAAGGGGGTGTCGCCCCCCGCGAGGTCGGCGGCGGCCGAGGCGGTGGACAGGGTCGGGACGTACCGGGCGTCGGGGATTTTCTGCTGCGCCCAGCCGCGCACCTGCGCCCAGGCGTGGGAGTGCGAGCCGACGGCTCGCACGTCGGTCAGGGTCACCCCTTCGCGGGCGGCGATGACGAAGGTGATCGGGACGAGGATCTCGCCGGTGACGATGAGCGGATCCCCCGAGGCGAGGGCGTCGAGGGTGGCGCTGACGCCCCCTTCGACGCTGTTCTCGATGGGGACGACGGCGGCGTCGATCTCTCTCTCCCGCAACGCGTGCAGCGCGGCGTCGACGGAGCCGAAGGCGACCTGCTCACGGCTCTGCGCCGGCTGCCACGCGTGCAGCGCCATCTGGGTGAAGGTCCCCTCGGGTCCGAGGTAGCCGTAGCGGGTCACGTCGCTCCTTCGCTCGTCGTCTCGCGCCAGTCTCGCCCACCGGCGGGCCGGCCCGTCGGGGTGTCCCAGCCGGTGACTCGCGGGTCGGACGACACGAGTGGGTCCCGTCCGCGCGGCAACCCCCGAGATCTCCGGGGGTCGCCCGGGTAGCTCGCGGACTTGTGTCGTCGTACCCGCGGGTAGCAATGGCGGACGACGGGAGCCCCGGGCCGACAGCGGGCGAAGGGAGACCGGGCCGGCTTCTCGGGTGTCCCAGCCGGTGACTCGCGGGTCGGACGACACGAGTGGGTCCCGTCCGCGCGGCAACCCCCGAGATCCCGGGGGGTCACCCGGGTAGCTCGCGGACTTCTGTCGTCGTACCCGCGGGTAGCAACGGCGGACGAAGGGAGAGCCGCGCCGGCAGCGGGCGAAGGGAGACCGGAGAGCCGCGCCGGTCGGCGGACGAAGGGAGACCGCGCCGAGAGGGGCGAAGGGCGTCAGGCGCTGGCCGAGCCCTTGCGGGCGGCGGCTACGGCCTGCCGCTCCTCCGGGGTGAGGGTGGCCGCCGCGTCCGGGGAGTCGCCGGCTGTGACGCCCTTGGCGTAGGTGCGGGACTCGCTGCGGCCGTGGATCGAGGTGAGCACGATGCCGTCACCGTTGGCATCGAGCAGGGCAGCGCTGAAGGAGAGCCGACCACCCATGTCGCCGAACGCGTCGTAGCGGACCACGGCGACCCGGCTGAGCGCCGCGCCGACCTCTGAGCGGAGCGTGGCCGACTCCGCCTCCCCGACCGGGGCGGTGCGCTCGACCTCGGCAAGCCGGGCACGCAGCACGCTCGTCTGACGAAGCAGGACCAGCGCGAGGAGCAGGGCGAGCGCCGCGACGACGACGGCGACGACGGTCAGCGGCTCCACGGGCGCGACCCTACCGGCGGGCTCTGCGAACCAGCCTCCGCCTGCGCCGCGACAGCCCCCGACCCGCCGGCGGCGTCGCGGTCACCCCGGCTGATCGCCCAGGCAAGCAGGGCGAGGATCACCAGCGACCCGATGACGTTGCCCTCGACGAGCAGGTCGCCGAACCACGCTGGCTCGCGTTGCTCGCGCTTCCACAGCACCCCCCAGAACGGCATGGTCGCGACGAACCAGGCGAAGGGGATCGCGGCCACGGCCAGGCGCACCCGGTCGCGGCCGCCGCTGGCCCCGATGATCGCCGGAACGATCACCATGAGCCAGTGCAGGTGGTGCACCCACGACACCGGGGAGAGCAGGAACCCGGCGAGCCCGACGACCGCGGCCTCCATCAGCCAGTCCCCCTGCCGGTAAGCCCGCCGGGCGAGCCAGAAGCAGACCCCGCCGATCACGAGGAGGTACGGCGCCCAGGCGAGCAGCAGCTCCGTCGAGCCCGCCTCGAGCCCCCGTCGCAGCAGCAGCGCGCGGAAGGCCTGGTTGGCCGAGCCGTCGTTCGGCCCGAGCCGGGTGGGGTCGGACAGCGCCCCGCCCCAGAAGGCGAAAGATGCCGAGGGCAGCACCATCCAGGCGCCGATCGAGACCAGCGAAGCGGTCACGATCGCGGTGGCGGCCTCGCGCCACCGCTTGCACACGAGGTAGTGGATGATGAAGACGCCGGGGGTGAGCTTGATCGCCATCGCCAGCCCGACGAAGACCCCGGGCGGGATCGAGCGCAGCACCGGCAGCCGGGGACGCTTGAGGTCGAGCAGGATCGCCAGCACGAGGAAGGCGTTGACCTGGGCGAAGCGGATCCCGTCGCCGACCGGCTGGGTCCACAGGAACGCCCCGGCGACCGCGGCGACGAGCACCGGCGCCCACGCTCCGACCCGGCGGCGCACGTGGATCCACGCGACCCAGGCGATCGCGAGGTTGGCGGCGAGCTGGACGATCGTCCACGTCCAGGCGGCGACCTCGAAGGGGACGAGTGCCAGCGGCACTGCGAGCAGCGCCGCGATCGGCGGGTAAGTGAAGGGCAGCAGCTGCGGCGGGTCGGTCATCTGCTGGTAGACCGGCCGCCCCTGGAGCACCGAGATCCCCGCCTCGCGGTAGACCTGGATGTCGACCTGCCACTGGTCCTGGGGGAAGAGGAAGAGGAACTTCGTGATCGGCCAGGCGGCCAGCGCCACGAAGACGACGGCGGCGAGCAGCCAGTGCGTCGTCGTGGGGCGGGTCACCGCCCCATTGTCACCCCTACGGTCGTATGACCGCGGTGGCACTGCCGCGCACAGGGTCCAGACCGCAGACCGACGCGCGGGCCCCTATCTCGGCGAGAGCTGGGAGGGGACTGCGCGACAATCGGCGGGTGATCCGTGCCCTGCTCGCCCTCGTCGCCGCCCTCCTCGGGCTGGTGGCGGGGGCGGGCGGCGCCATCGCGGAGCCCGCCGACCAGCCCGAGGTCGTGCTCGTCGGGGTGGCCGGGCTGACCTGGGAGGACCTCGAGCAGGCCCCCACCATCCGCGGTCTGGCTGAGCGTGGAGCCACGGCCAACCTCGTCGTCCGTGGCCTGCACCTGCAGACCTGCCCCGCCGACGGCTGGCTCAGCCTCGGCGCCGGTGACCGGGTCGCCGTCCCCCGCGACGGCAGCCCCGACCTGACCGACCCGGCTGCGGCTCCGCGGTGCGCTGACCTCCCTTCGCCCGTCGACGGTCGGATCGAGGGGTGGGACGAGATCGCCGCGCACAACGACGAGGGCAAGGAGGACGCCACCCTCGGGCTGCTCGCCCGCTCCCTCACCGCCGCCGGTGAGTGCGTGCAGAGCGCCGGGGCGGGCGCCGGCCTCGCCGCCGCGGGAGGCGCCGGTGAGGTCGGCTCCGCCCAGGGGTGCCGGGTGAGGCTGGTCGACGCGGGCGTGATCGACGAAGGGGGCTCAGCTCGGCGCCAGCAGGTGGCCGCGGCCGACGCCGCGGTCGCCGGGGCGACCGCCGCGCTGCCCGAGGATGCGTTGGTCGTCGTCGCCGGACTCGCCGACGACGGCAGCGGGCCGCGCCTGCACCCGGTGGTCTACGCCGGCGGCGGGGTCGAGCCGGGCGCGCTCCGGTCGGCCTCGACCCGGCGCGCCGGGGTGGTGCAGCTGCCCGACCTCACGGTCGACCTGCTCGAGCGGGTCGGCGCGGAACCGGCCGCGACCAGCCCCGGGCGGGCCCTCACCGTCGTCGGCGCCGGGGACGCCGCGGACCGCGTCGAGGACCAGTCGGCGATCGCTGCCCAGCTCGCGGCGGCCAACGCCACCATCCCGGTCTTCTTCCGGACCTTCGGGTACTCACTGCTCGTCGTCACGGTGCTCGGGGCGGTGGGCTGGTGGCTCACCCGCACCGCTCCGGTCGCGCGGGCGGCGCTGCGCCGGGTCCTCACCCTCGTCGCGCTCACCGCCGCCTCGGTGCCCGCCGGCACCTACGTCGCGACGCTGACCGGGTGGTGGCGCTCGGGTCAGCCCGGGGTCGCGCTCGCGGGGGTCGTCGGGGGCTTCGCGGTCGGGCTGGCTGCGGTGGCGTGGGTGGTCGCGAGGCTCGCCCGCTCGCATGTCGACCAGCATGGGGAGGGCGGCTCCCACCTCGACCAGCGGCGCGGGGGTGGGCTCGCCGCGGTCGGGGTGGTCGGCGGGGTCACCGCGCTGCTGCTCGCGCTCGACCTGCTGCTGCGGGGTGGGCAGGCGATCTTCCTCTCCGTCCTCGGGCTGCACCCCTGGGACGGGGGCCGGTTCTACGGGTTCGGCAACGTCCCCTTCGCCGTCTTCGTCACCGGTGCCCTGCTCGCCGTCACCGCCGTCCTCGACCCGCTGCTGCGGTCCGGCAGTCGGCGGGCGGCCACGGTCCTGGCCGCCGGCCTCGGCGGGCTGGTGCTGCTGGTCGACGCCGCCCCCTTCGCCGGCGCCGACGGAGGCGGGGCGCTCGCGCTCATCCCCGCCGTCGGATTCCTCGTCCTCGCCATCTCCGGTGCCCGCGTGACGCTCACCCGCCTCGCGCTGCTCGCCGCGGCGACGGCGGTCGGGTTCCTCACCATCGCCGGGCTCGACTACCTGCGGCCGGAGGGTTCACGCAGCCACCTGGGCCGATTCTTCGCGCGGCTGCTCGACGGCGACGCCTGGCCGGTACTGGAGCGCAAGCTCGCGACGAACGTCGACATGCTCCTCGGCCCAGAGCGGACCGCGCTGCTCGTGCCTGTGCTGCTCATCGTGCTCATCTGGGCCCTCGCCGTGCCCGGGAGCACCCTGGCGCGGCCCATCGCAGGGGCACTGGAGGCTCACCCAGCGCTACGGCCGGGGCTGATCTCGCTCGTCGTCGCGCTCACCGTCGGCTTCCTGCTCAACGACTCCGGCACGGCGATCCCCGCCGTCTCCGCGATCATCCTGCTCCCGGCCCTCGCCGTGCTGGCACTGAGCGGGAGCGAGCCCAGCGCAGGATCACCAGCCACAGGACGGCGGTCGTGAGCGGCACCACGACGAAGCGGAAGCCCAGGGTCACCGTCTCGATGTCCCCCGGCAGCTCGACCCGACCAGGCACGTAGCCGAGCGCGAGCACCGTCCCACGCACGACGAGAGCGGTGAGGGCGAGCCGGGCCACCCGGCTGCGCGCGCCCCCTTCGCCCGCGGTGAGACCGAGCCAGGCCGCCGCGGCCGCCCACATCGGCAGCTCGTACCACGGCAGGACGTACGCCGCGCCCAGCGCATAGGCCGCCGTCAGCACGAGCAGCACCCCAGCCACCGCAGATCCCCGGGGAACCTCAGACGAACGGTCACCCCCCACATCCGCAGATCCTCGGGGAACCTCAGACGAACGGTCGCCCTCCGCCAGACCGACCACGGCGAAGGGGGTGAGCAGCAGCCGCCACAGGGCGGCCGCGAGCGCGAGGACGAGGACCCACGAGGCGAGCGAGGCGGCCTGGCGGGCGAGAGGCTCGGCAGCAACGACGTCGAGGAGGGTGTAGACCGCCCGCCACGGGCTGGCGTAGGAGATCCCCCCGGTCGCCGTGAGCAGCTGGCCGAAGACATGCGGACCGGCCCACAGGTGCAGCGGGACCATGACCGCCAGCGCCGCCACCACCATCGCCGACAGCTGCGTGGCCGCCACCCACGACGCAGATCCTCGCCACTTCGGCAGGCATCGGCGCAGGTGGGGCAGGGCGAGGGCCAGCCCCACGACGCCGGCGGTGATCTTCGAGCTGGCCGCGAGACCGACGAGCATCCCCGCCGCCGCTGACCCGCCGACACCGCGAGCCCGCACCCCCACCGCGAGCGCCCCGACGACGAAGGCTGTCGCCAGCAGGTCGACATGCGCCCCGAAGAGCCCGGCTCCGAGGACGAGCGGGTTGGCGCTCCACCACGTGTCGACGACCTCGCGACGGCCGGTGAGCGCGACCAGCACCCACCGCGCGGCCAGCCAGGCCAGCACAAGGATGACCTGCCAAACCCAGACGACCGCGCGCATCGACTCTCCGCCGATCGCGGCCGCCACCCCCATCAGCCCGGTCGCGACCGGGCCGTAGACGCTCGGGGTGTCCCGCCACGGCGGCCGCACCATCGAGGTCACCGGGTCCTCGCCGAAGCCCGCCGGCGAGGTGAGCCACGGGTCGCCGCCTTCGAGCAGGATCCGGCCGTACGCGGCGTAGTTGGTGTGGTCGGCGGTGCCGTAGGGCACGGTGAGCAGGACCAGCCCGCCGAGGACCGGCCAGACCCACCACGGGGCGCGAAGGGAGGACGGCCGCCACAGCGCCCGGAGCAGGGCGACACCGCCGAGCAGGTAGCCCAGCGTCTGCACCGCGACGACACCCCACCCCCGCAGCGGCAGGTCGGGCAGGTGCGGCACCCACCCGACCGGCCCGAGCGGCGGCGCCGCGACGCTCGGGTGAGCGAGCCCGACGAGCAGCAGGCACCCGATCGACCCGGCGAGCAGGGCGAGCCGCACCGGGTCGCGCTGGGCGGGCCGGTCCCCCTTCGCCTCAGGCACTGCGGAAGCGGCGCTCCACCAACGCCCGCGAGACGTCCCGCATCTGCCGGGCCCGGTGCAGCTGACCGCGCAGATCGGTCCCGGTCGCCCTGTGCGACAACGTGATCGGCACCTCGACGACCCGCCCGCCGGCGCGCACGACGTCGACGAGCATCGCCGCCTCGACCCCCCACCCGGACGCGAGCGGGCTGGCCCAGCCGAAGGCTTCACGCGTCATCGCCCGCATCCCGTTCAGCGGCTGCTCGAAGCGCCGCCCGGTCATCGTCTCGATCTGCCCGCGGGCGAGCCGGACCACCCGCCCCGCTCCGTGCGAGGACGCCGAGCGGGGGATGTTCGCGACCGCCAGGTCGGCGGCGCCGTCGAGCACCGGACGGCAGAGCCGGCCCAGCTCGGCGGCAGAGCCTTCGAGGTCGGCGTCGGCGAAGAGCAGGACGAAGGGGGCGACCCCCCGCCGCTGCTCCTCCTCGGCTAGGCGCTCGACGCCGGTCTGCAGCGCGGCCGCCTTGCCGAGGTTGGTCGGGTGGCGCACGACGAGCGCCCCGGCTCCGGCGGCCCAGGCGGCGGTGTCGTCGCTCGACCCGTCGTCGACGACGACGACGAGCTCGACCTCGGGCAGGGAGCGCAGCGCGGCGACGGTGGAGACGACGCGCGGGACCTCGTCCTTCGCCGGGACGATGGCCGCTACCCCTGCCGCGGGCATGACTACCTCAGGGTGACCTGTCGCGAGAGCAGGCCCGAGCGCTGGCGGCGCTCCTCGGCGGTGAGCGGCTCGTCCGAGGCGAGGGCGGCGGCGTACCGCTGCGCCATCGCGGTCAGCGCCGCGGCGTGGTCGCCCGGCTCGCTGTCGGCCGGCACCTCCCACACCGGGACGAGCAGCCCGCCCGCGCGGAAGGCGCCGAGCAACTTGTTGCCCTCGCCGAGCTCGGTCTCCCCCGCCGCGGCCAGCCGCGCCAGCGCCCGCGTCGCGGCGTCCTCGTCGTCGCCGAGCACCCACCGGATGTAGGTCCGCTCGCCCATGCGCGCCCAGTAGGCCGAGTCCACGCCCTCGACGGCGACGGTCGGCACGACGCTCTCGTTGGCCCGATCCAGCGAAGCCCTCGCCTCGCCGTCGAGCTCACCCTCCTCGACCCAGAAGTCGAAGCCCTCGTGCACGGTGAGGTCCAGCGGTGCAGCGGTGTCGAGGATGTCCTGCAGCCGGGGCGTGTCCTCGGTGGCCATCGGCACGGACGGCACGGGTGTGCCCGGCTCGGCGGCCAGCGCGGCGAGGAGCGCGGCGGCGAGGTCGCGGCTGGCGTCGCCGCTGCTCGACCCGGACTGGGTGGCGACGAGGACGGTGCCGTCGCCGCGGTGCAGCGCGGCCCAGGCCATCGGCAGCACGGTGGCCAGGGTTGCCGTGGTCGGTGCGCCCTCGGGGACCGCGTCTGACCTCAGGGCCAGCGGCGCCGTGGCGGCCGGGATGATCTCGTGCGCGGCGACCCAGTCGGTCTCACCGGGCAGACCCTCGAAGGGTCGAGCCACGTACGGGGCCGGGGCGACCTTGCGCCTGCCGCCCTCGGACTTCTTGCGTCGCGATGCCTTGCCCATGGGGGGCAGCCTAGGTGAGCGAAGGGAGGGTCACCTCCCGACGCGGCGAAGGGAGGGTCAGCTGCCGACCCGACGGCGGGACGGCCCGCCGAGGGAGGCCCAGACGGTGACCCGCTTCTCGTCCTCGCTGACCCCCCACTCGTGCGCGAGGCTGCGCACGATCCGCAGCCCGCGCCCCGAGGTGGCCCAGAGGTTCGGGGCGGCCGGTTTGGGCTTGTTCTCGCCCCCGCCGTCGCTCACCTCGACCTCGACGACCTCGCCGCGGACCTTCCAGTGCACGCGGACGCACTGGTCAGCGAGCGGCGTGGCGTGCCGGAAGGCGTTGGTGACCAGCTCGGTCACGACGAGCTCGCACTCGTCGACGACCTGCTCGGGCACGCCACGCTCGTGCAGGTCCTCGGTTATGACCTCGCGGATCGCGGGGATGACCTCACCCTTCCACTGCGCTCGCACGGTCCGGGCCTGCCCGTCGCCGGGGTCGGCGCCGAACTCGTTGAGCAGCCCGCGCGCCACGTCCTTGCTGTCCTCGCTCACCGATGCTCCTCGTCGTTGATGCTCGCGCCATCGTATGCGCGACCTGCGACAACCCGCCCTGCCGCCCACCGGCGCCGCCCACCCGCGGCTGGCCGATCTCACCCCGCGCGAGATCGAGGTGCTCCGCGCCGTCGCCGAGGGCAAGACCAACGGCGAGATCTGCGCGGACTTCTTCGTCGCCGAGGCGACCGTCAAGACCCACATCGGCCGCATCCTGCACAAGCTCGGGCTGCGCGACCGGGTGCAGACGGTGCTGCTGGCCTACGAGACCGGTCTGGTGCGGATCGGGTCAGGCGACTGACGCTCAGCCGCGCGTCGCGCCGCGCTGGTCGGGTTACTCCGGCCGGTGCCACGGCTCGACCCGCACGAAGCTGCCGTCGCGCAGCGAGGTCGTGGGGTCGTGGATCAGCCCCACCGGGACCGCGGCGGAGGCCTCGGCGTCCCCGCTCAGGAGCACCGCCAGTGAGCGGACCGCGTCGGCTCCTGCGGCCCCGGTCGACACCTCGCCCTGAGGGTCGTCTCCATCCGCCTCGCCCTCGGTCACGATCTGCGGCGCGCCCCGCCACCACGCCGTGGCCGTCACCTGGTCCCCGGGCTCGAGGGTGACCGGCTCGGGCGTGACCGGCTCGCCGGTGAAGAGATGGTCGACCCGCGCCTGGTACAGCTCGACCGGCTGGCCGTCGACGGTGAGCAGGAGCGAGGGATAGCCGCTCATCGTGCATGCCTCGCGGGTCCGGTTGGTCGCGACGAGCACCATCGCCTCGGTGCCGACCCGTAGCCGCAGGTCGCGCTGGGAGACGAAGAGGTCGGCGGGCTCGCACGCCCGCTCCGCCACCGGCGAAGGGGGTGTGGCTGCCCCGTCGTCCGGCGCGGCGGCGACCTCGGGCCGGGCGTCGAGGTAGGGGTTGAGGAGGTCACCGACGAGCTCGGCGGAGCGAGCCCGGCTGCCCGCTCCGACGTCGACGTACCAGAGCAGCCCGAGCGGGAGGATCAGCGACCCGGCCACGGCCGAGGCGAGGATCCGACCCCGGTGGGCCGACCGCGGCTCGTGCGCACCGCCGGCCACGGTCCTGCTCCAGAGGGTCCCGACACCGGCCACGCCCGCGACGACGACGTTGGAGAGGAGGAAGGCCTCGCTCCACCCCTTCGCCTCCACCCCGACGACGACGAGGGGGACGACCCAGATCGCGCCGACGGTGACGGTCGAGACCGCCAGCGCCCGCCACCACGACCCGCGCCGCGAGGAGCGCGGCCGGGCCAGTCGGTCGAGGGCATCGAGAAACACGGTCAGCCCGACCCACCACGCCGCGGTGACGAAGCCGACCATCAGCCCCCCGACGAGACTGGCCAGGCCGAGGGCGGCGGCGGTGATCGCGTTGGTCGCGGCGACGAAACCGGTCGCGAGGAGGGCGTGCCGGGCCGGGTTCGCGGCGTGCTCGTCGGAGATACCGTCGCCGAAGGGGTGAGCCGGGCGGTTGCGCCCGACCGTCACCATCCCCCCGGTGAGACCGGCGAGGGCCAGCCCGTGCACGAGCCAGGCGCCGACGACCGAGGAGCGCAGTGCCGCTCGGTCACAGGTCTCCCCCGTGGGGCAGCTGGCACCCCAGTCCGGCATGAGCGCCGCGCCGAGCACCCCGATGAGCAGGAGCAGTGCCAGGCAGACGCCGATGACCCAGCGGCCGATGAGGCGGCGACCGCCGCCCCCTTCGCCGTGCTGACGGTCAGGTCGGCGCCACGGCGCACCTTCCCGGCCACGCCTCCAGCGGTGAGATGCGGGCCGGGACGCCTCGACCGGTGACCGGGTCGGAGCCGGGTCACCGGTCGAGAGGTTCACATCTCCCAGGGTCCCACGCTCGGGCGAGGCAGCGACCCGGCGGCGCGACCTGCCGCCTCAGAGCACGTGGTGGCCGGGCTGGTCGGCGACCACGTCGAGCGCCGGCCGGACCCGGGGCTGCTTGGGGACGACGCCCAGCCGACCCGCCTGGAAGTCCTCGAAGGCCGCGATGAGCTCCTCCTTGGTGTTCATCACGAAGGGGCCGTAGGCAGCCACCGGCTCACGGATCGGGCGCCCCCCGAGGACGAGCAGCTCCAGGCTCGGGCTGCGCTCGTCCTGACGGTCACCGGCCGCGACCTCCAGGTGGTCACCGGCACCGAAGACCGCCAGCTGACCCTCGCGGATCGGCCGCCGCTCGGGCCCGACGACCCCGCTCCCGGAGAGCACGTAGACGAGGGCGTTGAAGTCGCGCCGCCACGGCAGCTCGAGCCGAGCCCCCGGCGCCACGGTCGCGTGGACGAGGGAGATCGGGGTGTGAGTGATACCCGGGCCGTCGTGCCCGTCGACGTCTCCGGCGATGACCCGCAGCAGCGCGCCGCCGTCACCGCTGGAGAGCAGCGCCACCTGGCCGGAGCGGATGTCCTGGTAGCGGGGGTCGGACATCTTCATCGTGCCCGGCAGGTTGACCCACAGCTGGATGCCGTGGAAGAGGCCGCCGCGCATGACGAGCTGCTCGGGCGGCGCCTCGATGTGCAGCAGGCCGGAGCCGGCGGTCATCCACTGGGTGTCGCCGTTGGTGATCGTCCCGCCACCGCCGTGGGTGTCTTCGTGGTCGAAGGCGCCGTCGATGATGTAGGTAACGGTCTCGAAGCCGCGGTGCGGGTGCCAGCTCGTGCCGCGCGGCTCGAGCGGGGCGTACTCGACCTCACCCATCTGGTCCATGTGGATGAAGGGGTCGAGCCGCTCCAGCGGGACGCCGGCGAAGGCCCGGCGCACGGGGAATCCTTCGCCCTCGAATCCCTTCGGCGCGGTCGAGACGGTGTGCACCTCGCGGCTGACGCTCTCGGCGCCGGGCGGGCTGAGACGGGGCAGGGTGAGGATGTTGTCGACGGTCACGGCTGGCATGTGGTCCTCCTTCGGGCTCGACGGTCTCAACATAGTTGACGTGTCAACTATTCCCCCCGGGACCACCAGTCCTCCCAGAATGCTGCTGGCAGCACTTCGGCGAGCCAGCAGCAGCTCGAGGTGCGGCTAGCTCACCACAATGCTGCTGGCAGCATGGTGAGAATCAGCCGCCGAGCGGCGCCGCCTCCGGGGTCTGCACGCGCGACTGCGAAGGGGTGGCCGTCGGCACGGCCGGCTCGTCCAGGGTGTCCCGCAGCGGCTTGGCCGGGATGAGCGCGGTGGCGACGAAGACGACGGCGAGGATCGGCAGGCCGAGGACGAAGACGTCGTGGAGGTTCTCCGCGAGGGCCTGGCGCACGGCGGTGGCAACCTGCGGCGGCAGCCCCTCCAGCGCGGCGGGGTCCAGGACCGAGCCCGCGTCGAAGCCGCCCCCCTGCGCGCTCGACGCCGCGCCGGCGGGCAGGTGCGAGCGGACCTTCTCGGCCAGCCCGCTCGTCATCACCGTGCCGAAGATCGCGATGCCGACCGTCGAGCCGACGTTGCGGAAGAACTGGACGGTCGCCGTGGCGACGCCGAGGTCGGAGCGGGTCACGTCGTTCTGCACGACGAGGGCGTACTGCTGCATCGCCATACCGAGCCCGAGGCCGACGAAGATCATCGCGACCGTCAGCTGGGTCTGGGTCGCCTCGTAGGTCAGCCGGGTCAGCAGGTAGATCCCGAACGCCATGACGAGCACGCCGGTGAGCATGAAGGGCAGGTACCGACCGGTGCGGGTGATGAGCTGCCCCGTGAGGATGCCCATGATGATGAAGCCGAGCATGAGCGGCATGAGGACCAGCCCGGAGTTGGTCGCGTCGACACCGACCACGCCCTGGGCGTAGACCGGGATGTAGATGATCGCGCCGAACATCACCATCGACAGGCCGAAGGCCGCGATGCCGGCGTAGCTGAAGACCTTGCGCCGGAAGAGCCGCAGCGGCAGGACCGGCTCGACCGCGCGCCGCTCGACAAGGACGAAGGCGCTCAGCGCGACGACGGCGACCGCGAAGAGGGAGACCGACGAGGCCGAGCCCCATGCCCAGGAGGTGCCCCCGAGCGAGAGCGCGAGGAGCAGCGAGGTCAGGCCGAGCACGAGCGCGGCGATACCGGCGTAGTCGATCTGCACCCGGCGCGGGGTGTGCTCGAGGTGGAGGAAGCGCGCGACGAAGACGAACGCGACCGCCCCGACGGGCAGGGCGACGAAGAAGAGCCACCGCCAGCCCCAGGTGTCGGTGATGACTCCTCCGGCGAGCGGTCCGGCGACCGAGGTCAGCCCGAAGACGGCACCCATGAGGCCCTGGTACTTGCCGCGCTGCCGGGGCGGGATGATGTCGCCGATGATCGTCTGGCTCAGCGGCATGAGCGTGCCCATGCCCAGGCCCTGCACCGCGCGCCCGAGCACGAGGGTCCAGAAGTTCGGTGCGAAGCCGCAGATGAGCGACCCGATGAGGAAGACGATGATCCCGCCGAGGTAGAACCCGCGGCGCCCGTAGAGGTCGGAGAGCTTGCCGACGATGGGCACCGAGACGGCGGAGACGAGCATGGCGGCGGTGGCGACCCAGCTGTAGTGGTCCATGCCGCCGAGCTCGGCGACGATCCGGGGCATGGCCGGCCCGACGATGGTCTGGCTGACCGAGGCGACGAGCATGCCGAGCATGAGCCCGACGAAGACACGGCGGTTCTGCGCGGAGAGCCGGTAGGGGGCGGGCCGGCTGGTGGGGGCGGTGGTCATCCGGCGATCCGATCGGGCGAAGGGGTGGTGCGGGCGGCGTCGCGCAGGTCGGCGACGTCGGTGCCAAAGCGGTCGAGGAGCGAGGTGAGGGTCGCGACGTCCTCCTCGGACCAGTCACCGAGGGCGGCGGCGAGCAGCTCGGCCCGGTGGGCGCGCTCGGTGCGCAGGGCCGCGGCCCCGTCGGCGCTCACCGAGACCCGGCTGGCGCGGCGGTCGTGGGGATCGGGCTCGCGGTCCAGCCAGCCGCGCTCGACGAGGCTGGCCAGACGGCGGCTGACCGTGGAGAGGTCCTGGCCGTCGGCCAGGTCGCTCGGGCGCACGGCGCCGAGCCGCTCGATGGTGATGAGGACGAGGTAGTCGGGGCGCCCCATCGTGGCTTGATGGTGTGGCCGCTCGGCGTAGGCGACGGAGATCTGCTGCCAGGCCCGCGACATCGTCTCCTGCAGGCTGCTCGCCGAACTTGGTTGCATGCTGCAAGCATATATCTGTCTCCGCATTCAACCAAGTCCCGCGCCCCCTTCGCCCGCTACCACGCAGTACTGGCTGTGATCACGACCAGTACTGCGTGGTAGCCAGCGACTGGACGGGGCACTACCGAGCCGGGGCGATGAGCAGCGTCGGCACGCGCAGGTCCGGGTCGCGGACCGTGGCGACCCGCGTCCCCGGTTTGCGTCCAGGCCGGATCTCGGAGACGTCGACCCCGGCGGCGGTGAGCCGGTCGCGCTCTCTCGCCAGGTCGGTGCAGCGCCAGGCGAGGCCCGCGAAGCCGTCGGCCCGCTCGCTCTCGTCATCACGGACGATCACCTCGACGACCGCATCCCCGCAGCGGAAGAAGAGACCTCGGAACCCGAATCCGGTGTCCCGGTCCAGCCGCAGGTCCAGCCCGAGCCGAGCCCCGTAGTCGGCAGCCGCCCGGGTCGGGTCGCTCGCCGACACGACGACGTGGTCCAGGGGCGAAGGGGGTGAGCTCACCCCTTCGTCGGGTCGAGCCTCGGTGAGCCGCCAGCGCACGCCGGCGATCGAGACGAGGCCCCCCTCGACGTCGAGACCGCGTCGGCTGAGCAGCGCAGCCGCCAGCTCGACGTTCTCGGTGAGAAGGCCCACCTCGACCAGGCCGGCGTACCCCCCTTCGCCCGGAGTGACGACGTCGACCGGAAGCGCGACGCCCAACCTGTCCCACACAGCCTCGGTCGCAGGGACGTCCGGTGAGGCGACGACGGCTCCAGCAATGCTCAGGCTCATCCCCGCAGGCTAGGCCGAATCCACCATCCGGCTCATGCCACTCCTACGGCATGGTTGTGGGGCTACGCCCGCGGCCTATGCCCGCGGCTATGCCGAGGCGCCGGCCGGCGCACCGGACGAGTGGGGCGACTTCGAGGGCTTCCTCGACGCGGCACGGCTGACATGAGGTCGGGGCTGCCGGCTCGGGGTGAGCTGTGGTGGGCCGACCTCGAGGACGCGGGCCGACGACCTGTGGTCATCCTCAGCCGAGATGCCGCGATCCTCGCGCGACGGCGGAGCATCGTCGCCGCCTGCAGCACCATCGCCCGCGGGCTACCGAGCGAGGTTCGCCTGGAGCCGGGTGAGGACCCGGTCCCAGCGGCATGCGTCGTCCAGCTCGACGCAGTAGTCGACGTGGATGTCAGGGTGCTGACCCAGCGCCTCGGGCGGCTCGACCCCGACCGCGCGCGCGGTGTGCGCGGCGCTCGCCGTCGCTACCGGCTGCGACTGACCGGTCAGGGTCCAGGCTCACCACGGAGAGAGCCTCCCCTTCGCTCTTCGCGGTCGGCGTTGCCGTCGCCCGCCGCTCAGAAGAGCTTGCGCACCGCCGGAAGCGGGAGCACCTGCATGGCGCGGGCGATCGCCTCCCACGGCTTGGCGGGGACGAAGGCCTTGGCCCGGCGCCGCTCGATCGCCTCGACCATCGAGCGCACGCCGGTGACGGTGTCGACCATGTACTTGGTCTTCTGCTCGACCTTCTCGTTCATCTCGCTGCGGATGTAGCCCGGGCAGATCACCGAGACGTCGATGTCGAGGTCGGGCTTGCCCAGCATCTCGGAGCGGATGCCCTCACCCAGGCTCGCGACGGCGGCCTTGCTCGCGGCGTAGGCGGTCATCGAGCTTGGGAAGCCGCGCACAGCGGTCACCGAGCTGATGACGACGAGGTGGCCCTGCTTGCGCTCGCGGAAGTGCTGCATCGCCGCCTCGGCCTGGGCGAAGGCGCCGATGACGTTGGTCTCGAGGGTCTCGCGGTTGGCGTAGTGGCTGCCCTTGCCGACCGGGGCGCCCTTGCCGAGCCCGGCGTTGACGATGAAGCGGTCGAAGCCGCCGAAGTCAGCCGCGATCTGCTGCGTCGTCGAGATGACGGCGTCGTCGTCGGTGACGTCGAGGGCATAGGTACGCACCTGACGCTCAGGATGCTTGGCCGCGATCTCGGCCTGCAGCCCGTCGAGCCGCTCGGTGCGGCGGGCGCACAGCGCGAGGTCGTAGCCGAGGTCGGCGAACTGGCGGGCCATCTCGGCCCCGAGACCGGAGCTGGCGCCGGTGATGACGATGGTTCCTTCAGGCATGGGGTGACCCTACCGAGCGGACCTGTCTCGCCTGTGCCGCACACCGCTTTGACAAGCGCTCGGAGCCGGACGTAATGTCCTCGCCACGGTTTCGAGCTCCAGCGACAAGTCCCGGCTTGCTGGACAGCAACCCTCCTACTGCGGCGGGGTGCTCCGGGATACGACCGGGTCTCGTGCCGACCGGCCGAGGCAAGCGCAGCTGCTTCCTTGATGCAGCTCCATCGCGGCACCCGTGTGCCGGGAAGGGGCAGTCATGCCTGGTACCCCGTCGTCCACCTTCGCCCCGGCGCTGCCGGTGCTCGACCTCTCCCGAGCGCGAAGGGAGGACGCGACCACCTTCCGCGCCGACCTCCTCGCGGCCGCCCGGGACGTCGGCTTCTTCTACCTCGTCGGCCACGGCGTCCCCGCGGCCACCACCGATCGCCTGCTCCAGGCCGCCCGGGAGTTCTTCGCCCTCCCCCTGTCGGAGAAGCAAGCGATCGAGAACCTCCGCTCACCCCACTTCCGGGGGTGGACCCGGCTCGGCGGTGAGCTGACGCAGGGGCGACAGGACTGGCGCGAGCAGATCGACTTCGGCATCGAGCGGGACCCACGCCCGGCGACCAAGGACGAGCCGTGGAACATTCTCGAGGGCCCGAACCAGTGGCCCGCTGCCCATCCCGCGCTGCGCGAGGTGGTTCACCAGTGGCAGCACGCCCTGACCGGCATCGCCGAGGAGCTGCTGTCACAGTGGGCGGTTGCCCTCGGCCAGGATGCGAGCATCTTCGCCCCCGCCTTCGCCGAGCCGTCCTCACTGATCAAGATCATCTGCTACCCCGGCCGGGACAAGGCCGACCAGGGCGTGGGGGCGCACACCGATTCCGGGGTGCTGACTCTGCTCCTCCTCGAGCCGGGGTCGGTCGGCCTTCAGGTTCGGCGTGACGGCACCTGGGTCGACGTGGAGCCGGTCGAGGGTGCCTTCGTCGTCAACATCGGGGAGCTGCTCGAGGTGGCCACCGACGGCCTGCTCCGGGCCACTGCGCACCGGGTAGTCAGCCCCCCAGCGGGCAGCACTCGCATCTCCGTCCCGTTCTTCTACAATCCCAGCCTCTCCGCGCAGATCCCGACGCTCCAGCTCCCCGACGACCTCGCCGCCCAGGCCCCCGGGGTCACTCAGGACGCCTTGGACGTGCTGCACAGCACCTATGGCGGCAACGCCCTGAAGAGCCGGCTGCGAGCACACCCGGACGTGGCCGAGCGCCACCACCGGCACCTGCTCGCGTCCTGAGCTCGCGTCCTGAGCTCGCGTCCGCGACCAGCGCCGGGCGGTCGAGACCGCGCTCGCCGAGGTCTCCGAGGGTAAGATCAAGGCCGCCCGGGCGATGGGCGCGCGCACCCAGGACATCGTCCGCAAGGTGCTGCTTCCCGAGGCGGCGCCGTCGCTGGTCTCGGGCGCGACCCTGACGCTCGTCATGCTCGTCGGCTTCTCCGCGATGGCGGGCACGATCGGCGGCGGGGGTCTGGGCGACCTCGCCCTCCGCTACGGATACCAGCGCTTCAACACCCCGGTGCTCCTCGTCGCAGTGGTCGTCCTCATCGGACTGGTCCAGCTCATCCAGTCCGGCGGAGACCTGCTCGTTCGTGCTCTGCGTCGCCGAGTTGAGACGACCGGCCCCCCTTCGCTGTCGGTGCAGCGCCGAGGTCTGCTGCACTCCCTCGACGCTGCTGCCCGCGACAGCTTCAAGGGTCAGGCGAGGGCGGCGCCGGGGGCGCGAAGTGAGCGCGCCGCCAGGGCGTGCGCGGACGCCACGGCGTCCTCGAGCCCCTCGCCCCGGTAGATCGCGGTGAGGAAGCCCGCGGCGAAGGCGTCGCCCGCGCCGGTGGTGTCGACCACCCCGGGCACCGGGGGCACGGGCACGACGATCGGCTCGGTGCCACCGATGAGGATCCGGGTGGGCTGCGCCCCGCCTCGGGCGAGCACGACCAGCTGGGGGCGGCGCGCGAGGAAGGCTGGGTCGTCGAGCCCGAGCGCGCTCACCTCGTCGGCGTTGGCGCTGATCCAGGTGGGCTCTAGCGCGTCGATCATCCGGAGCACGCCCTCCCAGCCGTGCACGTCGACCATCCGCACCGACGAGATGTCGACGCACACCCGGCCACCGGCCTCGCGCACCGCAGCCGCCGCGCGCCACAGGGCCTGCGGGGTCGAGCCCGAGTCGAAGCCGTACAGCGGCAGGTGCAGCAGGTCGACCCCGTCGAGCCACTCCGTGTCGACGTGGGTCAGCTCAGCGGCAGCAGCGCGGTCGGGCAGCATGGTCCGCTCGCCTGACTCGTCGACGACGACGACGATGCAACCCGTGCGCCCGCGTTCCTGCACGCAGACGTCCACCCCGGCCTCGCTCAGCTCGGTGGTGAGTGCCTCGCCGACGAGATCGTCGCCGACGCAGCCGATGAAGCGCACGGCGCACCCGGCCTGCGCCGCGAAGGCGGCGACGTTAGCCGCTGACCCACCGCGCCGGCGGGTGATCTGCGCGGCCGCGTCGCTGCCCGGCCGCACCGGCTCCTGCACGTGCACGACGACGTCCTCGACGAGGTCCCCGGCGACGGCGAGCACACCCATCAGATCCTCACGGCCCCCGGGCCGGTCAGGGCAGAGGCGATCTCGCAGCCCAGCGCGACGTTGCCTCGGTACAGCGCGACATTGGCCTCGAGCGAGGCGTCACCGGTCTCGCGGCGGATGAAGTCGAGCAGGAACGGCGTGCTCGCCTGCCCCCGCACTCCCTGCTCCTCCGCGGCCGCCCAGGCCCGCTCGATCACCTCGTCGAGCGCCGCCGGGTCGAGGCTGTCGGGCTCGGAGATCGGGTTGCCAACGAGCACCGACGCCGGCAGACCGAGCGCACGCGACGCGCGGTAGACCTCGGCCACCTGCTCGGCCGACTCCACCCGCTGGCCGATCGGGTACCCGGAGTCGCGGACGTAGAAGCCCGGGTACCGGCTGGTCCGATACCCGATCACCGGCACCGAGAGGGTCTCGAAGCGCTCAAGCGTCGCCGGGATGTCGAGGATCGCCTTGGCCCCGGAAGAGACGAGCACGACCGGGACCCGCGCCAGCGTCACCAGGTCGGCCGACTCGTCGAAGGTCGACGACGCCCCGTGGTGCACGCCCCCGAGCCCGCCGGTCGAGAACACCTCGATGCCGGCCGCGTGCGCCAGGTAGGCGGTGGCCGCGATGGTCGTCCCGGCGCTGGCTCCTGTGGCGCGAGCGACCGGCAGCTCACGCACCGAGGCCTTGATCACGTCGTCGTCGCCGGCCAGCTGGTCGATCTGCACGGCGCTCATGCCGACCGTCGGCACCCCGTCGACCACCCCGATCGTGGCGGGCACGACCCCGGCGGCCCGCACCTGCTCCTCGGCCGCGAGCGCGACCTCGCCACCGCGCGGCCGCGGCAGGCCGTGGGTGAAGATCGTGGACTCCATCGCCAGCACGGGTCGGCCGTCGCGGACGGCCTCGCGCACCTCGTCCGAGACGTCCAGGGCCGCAGGGTCGACGACGGTGGCGAAGGGGGTGTGCTGGGTCGGCGTCTGGCTCACCTGACCAGGGTATGCGCCGCGTCGACGTCCCGCAGGAACAGCTCCCGGGTGGCGTGCTCCTGCTCCGGCGACTCCCAGGAGACCGAGTCGAGTGCGCTGATCGCCTCTGCCACAACGGTCTTGACGTTGTGCAGCGACACCATGCCGAGACGGCTGGCCTGCACCGCGGCACCGACGTACGTATCGACCAGGTGCACCCCCTTCGCCGCCAACCGGTCGCGCTCGGGCTGCGGGGTCGAGACGACGTCGTGGATGAAGATCGTCGGGATCGCCTCCGGGTGCGCCTCGCGCATGCCCTCGCCGACGAGCACGTCGCCCTGCCCGGAGTCGCCGACGAAGACGATGCCGTACTCGGGGAAGAGCTGGCGGTAGCGCTCGACGTTGCCGAGCTTGCCGTCGGCCATCGCGTCCTTGGAGTGCAGGAAAGCGAGCCCGCCGGAGAGGATCGAGGACGAGGCGACGCCGGCCTCGCGCAGCGCGTTCTTGCTCGTGGACTCGATGAGCCCGAAGGCGACCTCCGGGCGCGCGGTGAGGAAGGTGAGGTCCCCGCGGGACCAGGGCGACTCGACCGGCCCGTCGTCGAGCGCCTGCAGGAAGGCCAGCGAACCCGGCACCGGCGTGTGCCCGCGCGGGTACCGGCGCTCGTGGACCATCGGGAAGATCGTGTCGTCGATGTCGGAGAGCACCTTGACCCCGAGCCGGCCCAGCGGCTGGGCCTCGGCAGCGATGTGGGCGAGGATCCGCTCGCGGATGGCCTCGTCGTCGATGTCGCCGAAGACGAGCTCCTCGAGGTCGTGGTGGTCGTCGCGCCGGTTGAGCGCGTTCTTCAGCCGGGTGAGTTCCTCCCCCTCCACGCCGCAGATGATGTCGGCGACCTGCTCCTCCTCGTGCCGGCGGGTCCACCCCTCTTGCAGTGCATGGATCGCCTGAACGTGCTCCTCGCTCATCGCGCCCTCTCTCTCGTGCCGTTGACCATCACAGCCTGGTGCATCAGCCGCACTCGCACCCGGCTGACGTCGGCGGTGATGTCACCGTCGAGCTGGACGTGCTGCGGGTCCGACGCGACGATCTCGACCTCTCGCGCCGACCGGGTCACCAGGCCGGGCACGTCCCGGCGCAGCCCGAGCACCCCCTTCGCGGCGATCGGTAGCCACTGGTCGGGACGCCGGACGGTCACCTCGAGCACCTCGAGCAGGCCGTCGTCGAGCTCGGCGCCGGCGGTGATCCGGACCCCGGCGCGGACGCGTGAGGCGTTGGCGGCGAGGACGCTCCAGGCGCGAAGGGGGCGGGCGACCTCTCCATCGAGCGAGACCGACATCGGCACCGGCCGCCGGATCGCGTGCCGGGCCGCGGGGAGGATGTAGGCGGGCCAGCCGATGCGGTGCTTGAGCTCGTCGCGGGTGGCGGCGACGGTTGCGGCGTCGTGCCCGAAGCCGGCGAGCACGAGGAAGGGGTGCTCGACCCGCTCCTCATCGAAGGTCGCCAGCCCGAGGTCGACCGGGCGCGCAGTGCCGTCGAGGGCGAGCGCGAGCGCGGCCCGCAGGTCGCGGATCGGCAGCCCAAGGTTGTGCGCGAAGAGGTTGGCCGTGCCGAGCGGGACCACCCCCATCACCACCCCGTCGGGTTGGGCGAAGGGGTGTACCCCCTGAGCGACCGAGCGCACCGTCCCGTCCCCGCCGGCGGCAAGGACGAGGCGCGCTCCCCCCTTCGCCGCCGCGGCGGCCTGAGCGGCGCCGGTCTCGGCGACGGTCGTCTCGAGCACGGTCGGCTCGGGCCACCCACGCTCCGCGCACGCCGCAGCGAGCAGCGGGACCAGCTGGTCGGCACGCCGCTTGACCGGGTTGAGCACGAGCGCGACGCGGGTCATCCCGCCGAGGCTACGCGCGCCCTCCCTTCGCAGATCCCCGGGCAAACTCAGACGAACGGTCACCGGCACCTACCCCCTCCCCTTCGCAGATCCCCGGGGAAACTCAGACGAACGGTCGATCTGGACCCTTCCGACGACCGTTCGTCTGATGCTCCCCGGGGATCTGCGCAGTGGGGACCGGGCGAAGGGGGAAGCGCGGGGCCGGGCGAAGGGGGAGTCAGGCGGCCCGGCGCGAGTCGTCGAAGACGAGGAGGGAGCCGCCGTAGCAGGCCACCCAGACCCGCTTGGTCGTCGGCTCGTAGGTGACGCCGATCGGGTGGGGGTCCACCGCCTCGCTGTCGACGACCTGCATGTCGGCCGTGGTGATCTTCGACATCCGCGATGCGCCGTACTCGACGACGTAGAGGGCTTCGCCGTCCGGGGAGATGGCGGTCGAGCGCGGGTCGGCCGCCGTCTTGGCCTCGGCGACGATCTTGCCGGTGGCGGCCTCGACCTTGGAGACCGTGTCCGCGCCGCTGTTGGTGATGTAGATGTAGGTGCCGTCCGGGGAGGTGACCACGTGCCGCGGCTTGTCGCCGGTGTCGACCAGCTCGCTCACCTGCTGCGAGCCGAGGTCGATCGCGACTGTCCGGTCACTGCCCATGACGGTGACGTACGCGGTCTTGCCGTCCGGGCTCGTGGCGATCCCGCGCGGGTGCTTGCCACCGGTCGGGATCGACGCGGTGACCTTGCCGCTCGCGGCGTCGATGACCGTGACGTCCATCGAGCACCAGTTGGAGACGAGGATCGTCGAGCCGTCGGGGGTGACCGCGACGTACTTCGGCACCGCGCCGACCTCGATGACCCGCTCGATCTCGAAGGTGGCCGTGTCGATGTCGTACAGGTAGCTGTTGGAGATCCCCTTGCCCGACGTGCACGCATCGGCGCCCTCGGGCAGGAACCCCTCGCCGTACATCGAGTAGTTGCTCACGTAGGCGCGCGAGCCGTCGGGGCTGAAGGCCATCTCGACCGGCGCGCCCTTGCTCGTCCCCGGATGCCCCTTCACACCGTGCTTGGCCAGGTCGACGGAGTCGTCGATGGTGGCGACGCGCGCGCCATCGGGGGTGTAGGCGGTGACGGTGTGGGTGTACATCATGTTCTGCGCGAAGAGCAGCCCCTCCGACGAGGCGACGACCGACTTCGGCGTCAGCCCGCCGGTGATCCGCTGCAGCCGCACCAGCTCACTGTCGGCCGTCCCGGCCTGCGCACCCTGTTCTTCCGCCGGCTCGATCGGGGGCGCCTCCTGCTCGACGGGCCGGTCCACGGCCTGACTCGCCGACACGGCCGGTGCGCTGGCCTGCGCCGGCTCGTCACCACCGAAGATCAGCCGCCCGACCCAGCAGAGCAGCAGGACCACGACGACGATGACGGCCAGCACGACCAGCCGACGTCGCTGGTAAACCGGGTCGTTCTTGACCGTGAGCTTCACTGGCGCCTCTTCCCTTCCTCGCCTCGTCGGGAGCCACCGTAGGTGTCGGGCGAAGGGGGATCACGCAGGCGCACCGAGGTGGCCGGGAGAGCGTGCTCAGGCATCCACAAAGGGTCCGTCGCGCAACCGGAGGGTCGTACCGTTCATCGACCCCTGCGAGAATCGGCCCGTGCCTTCTCCGAGCCGAATGCCCAACCCTTCGTCTCTCGCCTCCCGCCTGCCGACCTGGCAGGACCTCGCCGACGACCCGCGGGCGATCCGCCACGGGATGAACCTCTGGCCCCCGTTCCGCTTCGCCGGGATCCGGGTGCGCGAGATCAGCCCGGACTGGCGGCGGGCGCGGGTGGAGCTGCTGCGACGGGCGAGCAACCGCAACTTCGTCGGCACCCAGTTCGGCGGCTCGATGTTCGCGATGACCGACCCGTTCTGGATGATCCTCGTGATGCAGAACCTCGGCCGCGACTACGTCGTGTGGGACAAGGCGGGTGAGATCGAGTTCGTCCGGCCCGGGCGCACGGCGCTGCACGCCGAGTTCGTCGTCACCGAGGAGCTGCTCGAGGACCTGCGCGCCCGGGCGGCGGACGGGTCGAAGGTGCTGCACTGGTGCGAGACAGACGTCGTGGACGAAGGGGGCGAGGTCGTCGCCCGGGTGCGCAAGCAGCTCTACGTGCGGCGCAAGCGCCGCGACTGAGCGCCACGCGAGCACTATCGTGCTCGCGTGGCAGGGGAGCAGGTCGAGATCGACGAGCCGCAGGTCTGGGAGCTTGAGGTCGACGGACGGTCGCACCGGGTGGAGACCTCGACGGGCGGCTGGAGCAACTCCGTGCGCTGGCTCGTCGACGGTGAGCTGATCGCGACGAAGAAGAGCGCGGCCGACGACAACCTCGAGCTCGAGGCCGACGAGGACCACGAGCTGGCCGATCAGGTCGGCGCGATCAAGGTGCGCTTCACCGGGACCGGGCGGCCGCGGCGGGTCACCCACTTCGCGGGCGAGCGCAAGGAGGCGAAGACCCGGGCGCTCATGGGCACCGGTGGGGTCGACATGGATCCCGAGCCCGGCAGCAAGGCCGCGCGGCGCGAGGACTTCGCCACCCGTCACCCCGTGCTCGGGGCCGCCGACGACATCCTCGGCGGGCTGGGCAAGATCCTCATCCCCCTGGCGATCGCCGCGCTCATCCCGATCCTGCGCCGGCTGCTGCCCGACTGGGACGTCGACCTGCCCACGCCGGACATCCCGTGGCCCGACTGGCGGCTGCCGAGCATCCCGTGGCCGGACCTCGACCTGCCCTCGATCCCCTGGCCGGACCTCCCGGACCTGCCCGCGTGGCTCGAGCCGGTCATCGACTCGCTGGAGCTCATCTGGCCGCTGCTCGTCGGCATCGGCATCGCGTGGGCGGAGTACAAGCGCCGCAAGCGCAACCGCGCCGCCCGTGAGGAGCGTCAGGCTCGACGTGCCACAGGCAGCGACTCACCGGAGCGCGAGGCGGATGATCAGGAGCGACCGCCCGAGGCCCACCACAACTCGAGCTCGCGCTGACGCTGGGCTCGGATCCTTGCCAGAGCGCCGCTGCGCTCCGCTACGAGCAGCACTTCCTCGAGCCACCGCACACGCTGCAGCGGCGTGGTCGCCAGGCGTGCCCGCACCGTCGCCGGGTCCTCGGAGGTGCCGCGCGCCTGCGGCTCAGGCCCCTGCTCCATGACCACCTCCTGTCCTGATCGCGGTCAGCGCGTCGATGTCGGCGTGATCCTGCGGACGGCCACTGTGCTTCTTCATCTCGATGAGGTGGTCTATCGAGGCCACCCTGACCCGGGTGCCGTCGCCAAGGTCTACCGTCACAGCGCCTGCCGACAGCTCGGCGAAGGGGACTGGGGTCGTTGCGAGGAGGTCGACCTCGACCAACGCGTCGGCCGGGTCGACGAGGGTGAAGGCCACGAGATTGCGCTCCTCGACCCAGGCGCGGCGTATCTCGGGATCGGCGAACTGCTCTGCAGGCACTGGCAAGCGCGGATGCAGACCCGCCGCCTGGAGTACGGACAGGGCGGCGCGCAGGTTGTCGCTGGACAGCTCGAGTGCGATGTCGAGGTCGACGGTCGTACGCACATGGCCGTGCAGGACGACCGCGACTCCCCCGACCACGACGTGGTCGACCCCCGCGGCGTCGAGCGCCGAGACGAGAGCGAGGGAGCGCAGCATGCACCGAACCTAGCGGGCTCGATCTGGGGTCGGCGCGAAGGGAGGGTCAGCCGCGCGGGACGTCGCGTCGCCGGAAACCGAAAAACCCGGCGACGAGGAGGACCAGGCCCACCCCGGCCAGCACGGCGACCGCGACGAGGTCGACGTCCTCCGCTGGCGGTGACCCGACCGCGGTGAAGGGTGAGATGTCGATGAGCCACTGGGGCAGGTCGATCCCCGGCCCCATGTAGGACACGACGGCCGCCAGGCCGAAGACGACCCAGGCGAGCATCCTCCCCTTCGGCCACAACCCCAGCAGCGCCACGGTCAGCCCGAGGAAGAGCAGCAGCACCGGCAGGTGGGCCACCCCGGCGCGTAGCAGATCACCGGTCCAGCGGGACTCCCCGAGCGCAGCGGCGGTGCTCGCGCCGAGGGTGAGGCTGCCGATCAGCTGGATGAGCACCGCGCCGAGGGCGACGACGAGGACGTGCACACCGAGCCAGGCCGGCCGGCTGCGGCCCTGCACGAGCTGAGCCTCCAACCGCCCGGTGTCCTCCTCGGCGCGCAGCGAGCCCATCGCCTGCACGACGAAGGCGGCCGTGAGCATGGTCTGCATCATGACGAACATCGCCTCGATCTGCTCGAGGATCTGCTCCCCTCCCCCGCCGCCGATGAAGTCGGTCAGGCTCGGGTTGGCCTCGAGCGCGTCGATGATCGCCTGGGTGAGTGCCCCGTAGGTGCCCATGAGGATCATCGAGAGGGCAAGCCAGCCGATGATCGGGCCGCGGTGCTCGTAGAGGGCCAGGCCGAAGGGGGAACGCAGCACGGAGGAGGCCCGGGCAGGTGCGGGACGGGAGCCGACGAGGGCGGCGCCGACGTCGCGACGGGCGGCGAGGGCGAAGGCGGTGAGCGCCAGGGCCACCGCGACGGCGAGGGAGATGAACAGCGGCCAGGCACGGGCGTCGTCGCCGAAGGGTCGGACCTCGTCGAACCAGCCGAGCGGGCTGGCCCACAGGACGGCGTTGTCCTGGACCGCGCCGACACCGCGCAGGAGGTAGGTCAGGACGACGACGGCCAGCCCGGCACCCCAGACCGCGCGGTTGTGCTCGAAGACCTGAGCGAGCACGGCGGTGGACCCGGCGTGGACCGCGCCGAGGCCGACGAGCGCGGCGCCGTAGAGGAGCGCCCCGCCGGCGTCGGCGCCGAGCGCGATCATCGTGACGCTGGTGAGGACGGCCAGGGCGAGCAGGGCGCCGAGCGCGATGAGGAGGGCGGCGAGCAGCGGGGCGTGCCGGCCGATGCGGGAGGCGAGGAGCAGCTCGAGCCGGCCGGCCTCCTCGTCGCGGCGGGTGGAGCGGGCCACGAGGGCGAGGGCCATGATCGGGACGAAGAAGGCGACGACGAAGCCGAACTCGTTGGCCATCACCCCGCCGACCGTGTCGGTGCCGGCGACCCGGCCGTTGAGCATGTACATCGCGCCGCCGGTGATCGACTCGGCGTAGCCGCGCAGCTTCTCGTCGGTGTCGTAGAGGGCGATGATCGAGGCGGCCGAGACGGCGAGCACGGCGAATAGCCCGAGGACCCAGCCGAGGATCGCCTTCCACCCGGTGCGCCACTGGACCCGGGCGATCGCCGGCGTGCCCGCGACGGTCGAGGTGCCGGCGACGCTCATGCCGACTCTCCCCCTTCGCCGTCCTGGTCCTGGGGGTGCTGGTCTGTGCGGTACTGCTCGAGGAAGAGGTCGTCCAGGCTCGGCGGGGTCATCGTCAGGGAGCGCACGCCCGCAGCGTGGACCCGGCCGACGAGCGCTGGGATCGCGGATGCGTCTGCGTGGCAACGGATCTCGGGCTGCCCGTCACTGCTGCCGGTGTGCACCTCGCCCACCCCGTCGATGCCGGTCAGGTCGACGCCGACGTCAGTGACGGCGTGCACGTGGGTGCTGGTGTGCTCGCGCAGCTCGGCGAGGGTGCCGGTGGTGACCGTGCGGCCGGCGCGGATGATGCTCACCCGGTCGGCGAGGGCCTCGACCTCGGCGAGGATGTGGCTGGAGAGCAGCACGGTGACCCCCTCGTCGCGGCGCTCGCGGACGCATTGCTGGAAGACCTCTTCCATGAGCGGGTCGAGGCCCGAGGTCGGCTCGTCGAGGACGAGCAGGTCGACGTCGGCGGCCAGCGCGGCGACGAGCGAGACCTTTTGCCGGTTGCCTTTGGAGTAGTCGCGGGAGCGCTTGGTCGGGTCGAGGTCGAAGCGCTCGATGAGCTCGCTGCGGCGCCGGTCGGAGAGGCCCCCGTGGGCGCGGCCGAGGACGTCGATGCACTGCCCGCCGGACAGACCCGGCCAGAGGGTGACGTCGCCGGGGACGTAGGCGAGGCGGTGGTGCAGCTCGACCGCGTCCCGCCAGGGGTCGCCGCCGAAGAGGCGGGCGGTGCCGGCGTCGGCGCGGGCCAGGCCGAGGAGGATGCGGATGGTCGTGGACTTGCCGGAGCCGTTCGGCCCGAGGAATCCGTGCACCTCCCCTTCGCCCACGGTGAGGTCGAGCCCGTCCAGGGCGCGGGTGGGGCCGAAGGTCTTGACGAGGTCGCTGACCTCGATGACGGGCGAAGGGGTCATCAGCTCTCCTTGGCGGGGGGCGAAGGGGGATCGGGCCAGATGGCGGCGTAGACGCGCATGGACTCCTCGGTCCAGCGCTGCATGCCGTCACCGAGGGGATCGGTGCCGAGGATCTCGGTCCACTGCTCACGCAGGAAGATCAGGCCGAAGTCGGCCGACATCGCGATCGCGGCGCGCGTCTCGGGGTCCGGGCCGGCGTCGAGCACACCCGCGTCGTGCCAGGCGCGGAAGATCGCGACCGTGCCGTCGTGCCAGCGGCTCAGCAGCTCGGTCGCGGCGGGGTCGCCGGCGAGGAAGAGGCGGCGCAGGTAGGCGGGGATCGGCGAGCCGGGCGGGAGGGCGGCCTCGAGGAAAAAGCCGAGGGTGGCCATGTCGCCCTCGATCATGTCGGCGGCGGTCTCGGGGTCGCTGGAGGAGTCGATGAGCTCGTCCATCCAGTGCTTGACGTGGTCGACGACCGCCTCGCGCAGCCCGGCCTTGGAGCCGTAGTGGTGGACGACGAGCCCGGGCGAGACCTCCGCCCGCTCGGCGATCTGGCGGATGGTCACCGCGTCCTCGCCCCGCTCGGCGAAGAGCGCCAGCGCGCCATCGCGGATGCGGGCGCGGGCGGTGACATCGCTGGGAGGCGAGTCGGCTGAACGCATGTTCAGTATGTTATACGAGCGTTTAGCAGGGTCAACGAGCACCAGAGCCGTTCCGTCGACGCCTGGAATCGAGCTTTCGCTGAGCCGCACACGCAGCACTCCTATATGCGCATACACCTGTGCATGCTCACCGGATGCCCCTGATGGAACGTCGCCTGCAACTATTGCTCGACGACGCTCGATACGAGTTCGTCGCCGCCGAAGCGGAGCGCTCCGACCGGTCCGGGGCAGCAGAGGCTTCCACCGGCTTCACTTGAGCGTCGAGGGCGGACAGGAGTTCCACTTCCACCGCCTCCGCCGGACTGATCCCGAGACCGCCGTGCGCCAGTTCGACCTCGTCGATGACTTGGTGACCTGGCACCCCTTCGACGTCGAGGTCCTGCACCTCGCCCGCGACCTCGCCGCGCAGAATGGCGTGCGAGGCCGCGACGCCGTCCACGCCGCGACCGCGCTCCGCGCCGGCTTCGCCGACATCGTGAGCAGAGACCCCGACTTCGACGGCATCCCTGGCCTCACTCGGCTCGACCCGACCGACGGACTCGCCTGACCGGGTCGTCCGCGCCGATCACCCCCCTTCGCCGGTGATCCGACGCAGCTCGGCGACGTGCGCATCGAAGGCCGCCTTCCCCTCCGCCGTCTGCGCCACCCAGGTCAGCCGACGGGCATCGTCGCGGGCCGCCGACCTCTCCTTCGTCGTCCTGACGTACCCGGCGTCGGCGAGCACCTTCAGGTGCTTGGACAGGGTGGCGTCCGAGATGCCGATGGTGTCGCGCAGCACGGCGAAGTCGACCTTCTCGGCTCCGCGCAACAACCCCGAGATCCGCAACCGCACCGGCGCATGGATCGTCTCGTTAAAGGACGGATCACCGCTCACGGGTCAGCTCCCGACGAGTCAGTCGCTCGCTGGTGACGCTCAGCCACCACCCAGCGCCGAAGGCGAGCACCGCCGGCACGATGAGCCACCAGGCCGACAGCTGGGTCGCGATGACGTTGGCGATGACGATGACGATGATCAGCGCGAGCAGGAAGATCAGCGCCAGCAGGATCATCGGCGCCGACCACGAGCTCATCGCGACGCCGGACCGTCGCGGCGGGTAGAGCATGAGTCCGACCCAGATGGCCACGGCGACGGGCATCACGAAACCCGACCAGTCGTCAGGTACCAGGCCCATGAGGACGAGCGCGGCAGCGGTTGTTCCGACGAGCGCGTGGTACCAGGTCGGCATCCGGGTGCGGTCGGCGAGGGCGGCGCGGTCGGCGTCGAGCGCTGCGAGGGAGTCGCGGGCTTCAGTGTTGTTTTCCATACCGGCAAGACAATCACTCAACAACCCGGCAAGTCAAGTCTTTTTCCAGAATGGCAAGAATTACGTAGAGCCTCGGCACGCTGTCGGTGGTCGAACGTATGTTTGATCCATGGCCGTGGTCGCTACGGTGGGGAGCAGACGGCGGACACCACGCCGAGGTCGCCGACCGCGCGGTCCGCCGGTGGATCAACCGAGGAGGACGCCCACATGGACACCAGACCAGTCGTCGTCGGAGTCGACGGTTCAGAGGACTCCCTGCAAGCCCTGAGGTGGGGCGCCGACTACGCGCAACGGTTCGACGCGCCCCTGCACGCCGTGGCCGTCTACGACGTGCCGCGGGTCTACGGACCCATGGCGATGACCGGCTTCCAGGACGCCCAGGAGCTCGAGAAGAGCTACCAGGCCATGCTGAAGGAGGCGGTCGGCTCCGCGCTCGGGTCGCAGGCGCAGGTCACCGAGCGTGTCGAGCGCGGTCATCCCGCGCGCAACCTCATCCAGGCCTCCCGCGACGCGCAGCTGCTCGTTCTCGGCAGCCGCGGCCACGGCGGGTTCGTCGGGATGCTCCTCGGGTCGGTGAGCCAGCACTGCGTCGCCCAGGCCCGGTGCCCCGTCATCGTGATGCCGCACGAGGCGAAGGGGACCGCAGAAGAACAGGGGCAGTAGACCCGACGATCAGACGGCGCCGACACCTCCTTGCGAGGTCGTGCGCGGCGGGGCTAGCCGTTGTTGGTCAGGTTGTTGCGCGTCCGGCTCGGGTTGAGCCGGCGCGTGACGACCGCGCACACGACTGCCACGACGAGCGCTGCGATCGCACCACCGGACACCTCGCCGCTCTCGGCCATCCCCGGTGCGCTGAGGACGAGGTAGATCCCCGCCACGGCCACGACGAACAGGCACACCACCGACACAGCCGTTCGCATGGACAACCCTCCTGCTCGCGTTCGACGTGCGCTACTCACGCTACCGCCGACGACCCTCGCCGCTCGGGCGCGTAACGTGCCCCCGTGAGCGGCACTCATCCCCCTTCGTCCGCGGCAGCGGAGGGACCCGCCAACCCCTGGCCGGCACTCTGGGCCCTCGTCGTCGGGTTCTTCATGATCCTCGTCGACGTCTCGATCGTCTCGGTCGCGACGCCCGCTCTCATCCGAGAGCTCGACGCAAGCATCACCGAGGTGCTCTGGGTGACCAGTGCCTACGCCCTCGCCTACGCCGTCCCGTTGCTCATCACCGGTCGTCTCGGCGATCGCTTCGGTCCCAAGCGCCTCTACCTCGCCGGGCTGTCCGTCTTCACCCTCAGCTCCCTCGCCTGCGGGCTCAGCGGCAGCATCACCGAGCTCGTCGCCGCCCGCGTCATCCAGGGCCTAGGCGCGTCGATGATGACTCCGCAGACGATGGCGATCATCACCCGCACCTTCCCGGTCGACCGGCGCGGCACCGCGATGTCGCTGTGGGGCGCGACCGCCGGCGCCGCCTTCCTCGTCGGCCCGCTCCTCGGTGGGGTGCTCATCGACAGCGCCGGCTGGGAGTGGATCTTCTTCGTCAACATCCCCGTCGGGGTCCTCGGCCTCCTCGCGGCCTGGCGACTCGTGCCCGACCTGCCGACGAGCGCACGCACCATGGACTGGCTCGGCATCGCGCTCTCTGCGGCCGGGCTGACCTGCCTCGTCTTCGCGATCCAGGAGGGGGAGCAGTTCGGCTGGGGCGTCATCGCCGGACCGCTCTCGATCCCCCTGCTCATCGCGGCGGGCCTCGCGCTGCTCACCACCTTCGTCTGGTGGCAGTCCCGGGTGCAGCCCGAGCCGCTGGTGCCGCTCGCGCTCTTCGCCGACCGTAACTTCACCCTGAGCAACGTCGCGGTGACCGTCCAGGGCTTCGCCGTCAACGCGATGCTCTTCCCCCTGCTCGTGTGGCTGCAGACCGCGCGTCAGCTCACCCCGAGCGAAGCCGCGCTGGTCATCGCCCCGCAGGCGGTCTTCTCCATCATCCTCGCGCCGCTGGTCGGCCGGTGGATCGACCGGCTGCACCCCCGCCTCCTCCCCAGCGTTGGGCTGCTCGGGTTCTCTGCGACCCTCTTCGTCCTTGCTGCCGTGATGACCCCGGACTCTCCGCTGTGGCTCGTCGTCATCGTCACCTGCTTCATCGGCATCACCGGCGCCTGCATCTGGGGGCCGCTGGCTACGACCGCCAACCGCAACCTCCCCCTTCGCCTCGCGGGCGCCGGGTCAGGCGTCTACAACACCACTCGGCAGGTCGGCTCCACCGTCGGAGCCGCCGCCATCGCGGCGGTGATGAGTGCCCGGCTGACCGCCGAGGCCGGCCCGCAGGCCGCGTCCTTGGCCGGCGGCGAAGGGAGGTCAGCCGGCTCCGCGAGCCTGCCCCCCGAGGTGGTCAGCGGCCTGTCCTCGGCGTTCAGCCAGTCGATGCTGCTGCCCGCAGCGGTTGTCCTCATCGGCGCCGCAGCGGCGCTCGGCATGGAGGAGATGCGGCACCGGCGCCGATGAGTACCGGGTCCAGCCCAGCGTCACGGCCTCAAGGCTCGCCCCTCAGAGCTCCTTGGATCATCGAGGCGCCTAGGGCTGGATCGTCAACGGTTACCACCACATCGGGCCCGCTGGTCCGTCGGATCAGCAGGCCCGATCCACGGCGCACAACATACGCGTACGATCCAGCCCCCACCCACAGGCCCCACCCACCCCCGGATCGTCGGGTCCAGGGTCTGCCACCGGCCGGACCTGATCGCCACCAGGTCGACCCGCTCATGCATCGGGCACGAGCGCGGGTCGGAGCAGCGTCTGGCATCGCAGGCGCCTCACCCATCCTTTGAGGTCAGGTCGACACAGGCCAGGGCATGCTCCTGCGCCAGCCACTCGAGGTCGACGCGGTAGTCCGCGATCCGGCAACCCAGCCGGTTCGGCTTGGGCGCGATTCCCTCCTTCTCCCACCTCGCGAAGGCCTCCTCACGCAACGGCGCCGGCAGGTCACCCGAGGCGGACAACACCCGCCACCAGGTGACGTTGCTGCCGTAGTGCCGCATGATCGACCCGACCTGGCGGGGGCCGATCCCGGTTAGGGCCGCGAGATCGCCGTAGCTGACCACGCGCCCCGCGGGCACCAGCTCGACCGCCCGGAGCACCCGCTCGACCAGCACGTCGTCCATGCCGCCATCGTGCCCCGTCCCGGCTGAGTCGACAGCCAGGTCTGGCCGCGTTCATACCCTCATGACAGGTTGCGGCGACAGTGTCGATGTCGCAGGTCGGGGCACGAGGTTCCGGCCACGACGGAAGGTTCGACATGAAGCAGACGATGACGACGGCCGCCGTGACGAGCGCAGCGGTCCTCGGGATCCTCGGGGGTGGCGTGGCGGTCGCAGCGACCACCCCGAGCCCGTCGGCGAGCGAGTCCGCCACCACCTCGGAGGGCAGCGGCTCATCGGAGGGTTCGTCCGGCTCACAGCAGGGAGAGACCTCACAGCAGCGCGACGGCAGCTGTGAGGGCCCGGGTGGCCAGGGCGGTCCAGGCGGTCACGAGCACACCGCGGTAACCGGCGACGAGCTGACGAAGGTCACCGAGGCGGTCACCGCGAAGTACCCCGACGTCCAGGTGCAGGAGGTACGCAAGGATCCCGACGGCTCCTACGACGTCATGGCCGGCACTGACGACGACCGCACGATGTACGAGGTGAGCGCCGACCTGCAGACGATCACCGAGCGCGAGGGCGGACCGCATGGTCCGCGGGGGGAGCGTGACGGCAGCAGCGACGACTCCTCGGACGACTCCGACAGCAGCGCGACCGAGTCCTCGGCCGCCTGACTGAGATCAGAGACCGGCCCGTCCGCCCACCCCTGAGGCGGGCGGGCCCTCGGTCGCCCCCCTTCGCTCACTCCTCCTCGATCGTCACCGACTCGATCGTGTGGGTGGTCTGAGGCGCGCCGGACTCCGAGCCGTCGCCCTCGATCGTCTTCACGACGTCCATGCCGTCGGTGACCGTGCCGAAGAGGGTGTACTTCGCCGGCAGCGCTACCCCGGCGTCGCCGGTGACGATGAAGAACTGGGACCCGTTGGTGTCCGGTCCGGCGTTGGCCATGGCGACCGACCCGACCTCGTACTCACCCGCGTCGGGCAGCTCGTCGCCGAAGGTGTAACCGGGTCCGCCGCTGCCGTCACCGCTGGGGTCGCCGCCCTGGATCATGAAGGTCGGGATCACCCGGTGGAAGGTCACGCCGTCGTAGAACTTGTACCTGCTCAGCACGACGAAGTTGTTGACCGTCTCCGGCGCCTTGTCGTCGTCGAGCTCGATGGTGATCTCACCGGCGTCGGTCGTCATCACCGCGGTGTAGGTCTTGGCGGTGTCGATGCACATCGGCGGCGCCGCGTCGAAGGACTGCACCTGCTCCTGCGCTCCGCCCTCCGGCGGGCAGTCCACGGTGGCAGCGCTCTCGCTCGCGCCGTCGCTGACGGTGCTCTCGCTCACCCCGGTCGGGTTCTCGGGGGCGTCCTCGGAGCATGCCGCCGGCAGGAGCAGGGCGGGCAGGGCGATGAGGGCCAGGGCTCTGGGGGCAACGCGGCGCATGACGTGATCCTACGAAGGGAGGCGCGCACCTGCCTTGGCAGATACGAAGGGAGGGAGAGGTTGCGGTGGCGTGGTCTGGGCCACAAGGATCGGGCCATGAGCGAGAGCGAGACCTCGGCCGGCGTGCACTTCCCGCGAGAGGGCGACGGGCGACCGACGACCGCGACCGCCCGCGGCATCCTCGCCGACTCGGTCGCGACCACCGACCCCGAGCTCGCCGCGCGGATCCACGAGACCCAGGACTGGCGCACGGACTACGTCGGTCACGTCCGCGCGGTCACCGAGGCGTCGAGCCGCTCCGCCGACGACGCCCAGACCATCGCTCGCGAGGGACTTGCTGCCATGCGACGGCGCCTGGTCCTCGTCGACGACGACGGTGGCGAGACCTCCCTGGCCGAGGCCTCCCTCGAGGAGGCGAGCGGTTCCCCCTTCGCCACCGAGTCCGTCGTCGGCACCGCCGACCCCGTGACCGAGCTGCGGGTGCCCTTCGAGGGGGCTGAGCTAAGCGGCGACGCGCTCCTCGGCGAGGTCGGCCGGTGGGTCGAGGACGGGCTGGTCGAGCCGTCCTTCGCTACCGCGGTCGGCGAGGTGGTCACCCACCCCGAGTGGCTGGCGCTGCCCGACCGCCAGGTGCTGCTCATCGGGGCGGGGTCGGAGATGGGTCCCCTGGAGCCGCTGCTCGACTGGGGGGTCGACGTCCACGCGATCGACCTGCCGCGCTCGCGGGCCTGGCGGCACAAGAAGGGCATCGCCGCCGGCGGTGCGGGGACCCTCACCTTCCCCGTCGACGGCCGAGGGGACTCCGGCGCCGACGTCGTCCACCAGCCGGCGCAGGTGTTGCAGTGGATCCGCAGCCGGCGCACCGACGAGCCGCTCGTCGTCGGCATGCACGCGTACGCCGACTCGGGCGTGCACGTGCGGGTCAGCGCCGCCACCGACCTGCTGATGCGGGCGCTGACCGCCGACGACCGGCACACCGCGCTGGCCTGGCTGGCGACGCCGACCGACAGCTTCGTCGTCCCGCCCGAGGTGGTGACCGAGGCGCATCGGCGGTGGGCGGACCGAGGGCGCGTCGTGCGCGGCGCGCAGGCTCCGTTGCGGATGGCCGGCCGGGGCAAGGCCTTCGCGCCCGCCTATCCCGGGGTCGCCGATGGCTCGGCAGGCATCGCGGATGTCCTTGTGCCGCAACAGGGTCCGAACTACGCCATCGCCAAGCGGGTGCAGCGCTGGCAGGGGGTCGAGGGCGAAGGGGTGGGTCAGCGGGTCTCCTTCAACGTCGCCCCGGCGACGTGGACCCGCTCGGTCGTGAAGAACCCGGTGCTCGGCGCGGCGTACGCGGGAGCGCACCACTTCGGGGTCGAGGTCTTCCAGCCCGAGACGGTCCGCCCGCTCATGGCGGCGCTGCTCGTGCGAGACCTCATGGTGGGGATGCCGGCGCGCGAGCACCCCGAGCAGCTCTTCTCCGACGCGGCGGCCCACGGCGGGCTGTGGCGGGTGGGGTACGAGCCGAGGACTGCGCTCGGGTTCGCGGCGGCTGCGGGCCTGCCGTCCCGGCTGCGCGCCTCGATCCCCCGAGGACTGCGCTGACCGGCGGCCTCTGGATCGGGCGAAGGGGGAATTCGTGACAGCGTGGAGCGATGGACTCCACGATGCTCTGGACCGGATGGACCCCGATCGTCCACGCGGCGCTCATGGCCACTGTCGGTTATCTCGCCCTCGTCCTGCTGCTGCGTACGACCGGCCCGCGCACGATGTCGAAGATGACCCCTCTCGACTTCGTCATCGCGGTGAGCGTCGGCTCGGCCTTCGGCCGGATGGTGACCGCCGAGAAGATCTCGCTCGTGCAGCTGCTGTGGGTGCTCGTCGTCCTCGTCTCGCTGCAGTGGATCCTCGCCTGGGCGCGCTCGCGCTCGGACCGGGTGCGCCATCTCCTCGACCACCCGCCGGTCGTGCTCTACGAGGACGGGCAGATGCGTGACCGCGCGCTGCGACGCCACCGGCTCCTCGAGGACGACGTGCACGAGGCGGTGCGCGGAGCCGGTAAGGGCTCGCTCGCCGACGTGCACACCGTGCTGCTGCTGCGCGAGGGAAGCCTCGGTGTCATCGGCAAGGACGACATCGGCGACTCGTCCAGCGTCACGCCGTACGTGGCGAGCGAACGCTGAGCGTGGGGCGACCGCTCGTCTGAGGTTCCCCGGGGATCTGCGAAGGGGAGGGGCGACCGTTCGTCTGAGGTTCCCCGGGGATCTGCGACGGTGTGGGCAGGGTCAGCCGGTGCCGTCGTGACCGCGCAGCAGCGAGGCGAAGTCGGTGACCACGCCCAGCTCGTGCGCCCGCGCGCGACCCTGACCGCGACCGCGCTCGTCCCCGCTGGTGGGGGCGAAGCCTTCGACTCCGGAGGGGGTGCGCACCACGAGCGCTGCCAGCTCCTCGGCGGCGCGGTGGATCCGCGCCGAGAGGGCGTCCTCCCCCGCACCGTCCACGGCGCCGAAGTCCTCGGTCGCGGCGAAGACCCCGGTCGGCGCGACGACTGCGCGCAGGTAGCCGAAGAGCGGCCGCATGGCGTGGTCGAGCATGAGGGAGTGCCGCGCGGTGCCAGCGGTCGCAGCGACCAGGACGGGCATGCCGACGAGCGCCTTGGGGTCGAGCAGGTCGACGAAGGTCTTGAACAGGCCCGAGTAGCTGGCGCTGAAGACGGGCGTCACCGCCACCAGCCCGTCCGCGCCCGCGATCGACTCCTGCGCGGCAACGACGCCGGGGGTCGGCCGGTTGCCCGAGACCAGGGTCTGTGCCATCTCGACCGCGAGCTCGCGCAGCTCGATCGTCTCGACCGCGACCGACTCCCCGCGCCCGCCGATGGCCGAGCGCACCGCGTCGGCGATCTGGTCCGCGAGCAGGCGGGTGCTCGACGGGGTCGACAGACCCGCCGAGAGGACGACGACACGACGACTCATGAGGTGACCTTCTCTCCCTTCGCCCGGCTCTCCCCCTTCGCCGCCTCCTGCTCGGCGATCGCGACGGGGCTGCTGATCACGCGGTGGTGCCTGTCCTGCGGACCGGCCGCCACGAGGCTCTCATGCGTCGGCGGGTCGCTCGGGACGTGGGCGGGGCGGCGTCGGTCGAACTCGGCACGCAGCACCGGGGCGACCTCGCGCCCGAGGATCTCGATCTGCTCGAGCACCATCTCCAGCGGCTGGCCGGCGTGGTCGATGAGGAAGAGCTGGCGCTGGTAGTCGCCCACCGCGTCGGCGAAGGAGAGGGTGCGCTCGATGACCATCTCGGGGGTGCCGACGGTCAGCGGGGTCTGCGCGGTGAACTCCTCCAGCGACGGGCCGTGCCCGTAGACCGGCGCGTTGTCGAAGTACGGACGGAAGATCCGCTTGGCCTCGGCCTCGCTGCCGGCCATGTACACCTGGCCACCGAGCCCGACGATCGCCTGGTCGGCCGATCCGTGGCCGTAGTGCTCGAACCGCTGCCGGTAGAGCCGCACCATCTGCGCGGTGTGCCCCATGTCCCAGAAGATGTTGTTGTGGAAGAACCCGTCGCCGTAGAAGGCGGCCTGCTCGGCGATCTCGGTGGAGCGGATCGAGCCGTGCCAGACGAAGGGGGGTGTGCCGTCCAGCGGCGCCGGGGTGGCGGTGAATCCCTGCAGCGGCGTGCGGAACTGGCCCTGCCAGGTCACCGACTCCTCGCGCCACAGGCGGCGCAGGAGGTGGTAGTTCTCGATGGCGAGGGGGATGCCGTCGCGGATGTCCTTGCCGAACCACGGGTAGACCGGGCCGGTGTTGCCCCGCCCCATCATGAGGTCGTTGCGTCCGCCGGAGAGGTGCTGGAGGAAGGCGTAGTCCTCGGCGATGCGGACCGGGTCGGTGGTCGTGATGAGGGTCGTCGCGGTGGAGAGCCGCAGGCGCTCGGTCTTGGCCGCGATGTAAGCCAGGTGGGTGGTCGGCGCGCTCGGGACGAAGGGAGGGTTGTGGTGCTCCCCCGTGGCGAAGACGTCGAGGCCGACCTCCTCGGCCTTGAGCGCGATGCTCGTCATCGCCTGGATGCGCTCGCCCTCGTCGGGGGTGATGCCCGTGGTCGGGTCGGTCGTGACGTCACCGACGCTGAAGATGCCGATCTGCATGGCTCGCCTCGCTCTCGCGTGTAGTTGATAGTTTAACTACACGCGAGCGTCGGACATTCCCGCCTTGCGTCTGGCCGTGCGTCGGCTCATCCACCTGGTCACGCCGACGACGAAGAGCACGCCGAGCAGCGCGATCGCCAGCGGCGACCCGGCGGCCGCACCGATGGCCGCCTCCCACGCGGCGAAGCCGATCGTGGCGTAGATCAGCGCCCATGCGAGCGCGCCCGGGATCTGCGCGAGGGTGAAGCGCAGCCAGTGCACCCGCAGCACCCCGCACGCGGCGAGCACCATCGTCTGGAACCCCACGGTGAGGTAGGCCAGCGGGATCACCGGTAACCCCCACCGCTCGATGGCGCGACGACCGCGTGCGACCTCCGCGCCGTCGAGCCAGCCGTTCACGCGGGCAGGCCACCCTGCCGACCGGTCCGTGCGGCGGATGGTCTGGCTCGCGGTCCACCGAGCGATCCCGTACGTCAGCTGCCCCCGTGCGGTCCCGATGACGTACAGCACGAGGAAGACCAGCGCGAAGGGGCGACCCTCCAACCACGTCGGCACCGCTCAGCCGACCCCCGCGGCCAGGTGGGCGCCGCCTCGGGCCGCGCTGAGGTCGGCGAAGACCGAGCGGTTCATCTCGAAGCTCTCCTCCGCCTGGTCGAGCACCCGCTCCCGCTGCCCGGCGGACAGGTCGAGCGCATCCAGGGTTGCCCGGTACCGGTCCTTGTAGGTCTTGGGCTTCTCGATCTCGGGGAAGCGGTAGAAGCTGACCACGTCGTCCCCGAGCTGGTAGTGGCGCTGCACCAGACGGGAGACGATCTGCCCGCCGGAGAGATCGCCGAGGTAGCGCACGTAGTGGTTGGCGAGCAGGGTCTCGGCGTCGGCCCCCTCGAGGGCGTCCACGTACTGCCGGGTCGCCGGCAGGACTCGCTCAGCGCCGACCGTCTCGACCTCGACGCCCAAGGCGCGCAGGTCGTCCTCCAGGGCGGAGACACGTCGCAGGGCCGGGTCGTCGACCGGCGTCAGGAGCGGGTGACCGGCGAGACGGTCCAGACCCCCCTCAAGCGCGCGGTAGATCGCGAGGTGCTGGATGACCATGGCCGAGTAGGCACCCCGGCAGGCGTCACCGTGCACCAGGTTGGTGACGAAGTCGGACTCCTCCGCGCGCGTGTGCGCTGTAGCAGTGCGCTCCTTCAGCGCGGTGGACAACGCAACCATGACCCTGCACCCCTTCGTATCGCGATAAGGCAAGCCTACCCTTTGGTTGCAGGAGGCGTCACCGGTCCCGAGCAGCGCTGCCCGCCAGTTCGGCCCCTGCCCCACGGCGTACCGAAGCGCGGCTCAGGCCCGTGGCCCGCTCGCCTCGGGCACGTCGAAACGGTCGCGGTACCGGGCGAGGTCTGGACGGCCGGGCTTGAGGCGCACGCGCCCACCGTAGGGGTCAGGGGCGGACGACGGTGACGCCCGGACGCAGGGGTGGCGCACCGAGAGCGGCGAGCGCGGCGGGCGCCTCGTCGAGCCCGACGACCGCACCCACGAGCCGGGAGAGATCGACCCCGTCGGCCATGAGGTCGAGCATCGCGGGGTAGTCAGCGGCCGCGAGCCCGTGCGTGCCGTGGATCGACAGCTCCCACGCCACGACCCGGTCCATCGGAAGCGGGGGGCGTGCCTGGTCGCCGAGGAGGAGCCCGGCCTGGACGTGTCGACCACGGCGGCGAAGGGAGAGGACGCTCGCGACCGCGGTCGGCCCTGACCCGTACGCGTCGAGGGAGAGGTGAGCCCCGCCGCCGGTCACCTCGTGGACCCGGTCCCCCACGTCCGCGGGCGCCAGCCCGGTCCCGTCGAGCACCACCTCTGCGCCCAGATCGGTGGCCAGGGCCAGAGAAGCGGGTGCGACGTCGACGGCGACGACCCGCGCCCCGAGCGCTTTCGCGACGAGCAGGGCGGACAGTCCCACCCCGCCGGCTCCGTGGACCGCGACCCAGTCCCCTTCGCCGACCTTCCCGTGCTGTGCCACGGCCCGATAGGCCGTCGCGAACCGGCAGCCGAGCGCCGCCCCCTCGATGTCGCCGATCGCCTCCGGGACGGCGACGAGGTTGTGGTCCGCGGCGTGCAGGGCGACCTGCTCGGCGAAGGAGCCCCACCCGGTGAACCCCGGCTGGGTCTGGTCGGGGCAGACCTGCGACTCCCCCGCGGCGCACGACGCACAGGCCCCGCATCCGCAGACGAAGGGGGTGGTGACCCGGTCGCCGACCCGCCAGCGGGTCACCCCTTCGCCGACCTCGCGGATCGTGCCGACGAGCTCGTGCCCAGGGACGTGCGGGAGGGCGACCGGGTCGTGCCCCATCCAGGCGTGCCAGTCCGACCGGCATACCCCGGTGGCGGCGACGTCGACGACGACCCCGCCCGGAGGGCACCGCGGGGCGGCGACCTCCTCGACCGCCGGCAGCTCACCGGTCTGGCGAATCACGACCGCTCTCATGCGGCCAAGTCTCTCCCGCTCTCACACGACGCCCACCCACCACCCACAGCAGACGCATAGCCTGCTCGGCTGCCCTAGGGGTCACCACTACGCGAAGGGACACCACCATGACGACCAACCGCAGCTACCAGGGCCGGGTCTTGCCGAAGCAGGACGAGGAGCTGGTGGACCAGGGCCTGCAGTTCGACATCGCCACCCTGCTCGACCGACGCCGCATGCTGGCGCTGGTGGGCCTCGGCAGCGTCGGCGCGCTCGCCGCGTGCGCGGAGACGACGAGTACCGGGTCGACAAGCTCGACGAGCGGCGTCACCGCGGGCACGTCGTCGAGCTCGTCGGGCAGCGCGAGCGCCGCGTCGTTGACCGAGATCCCAGAAGAGACCGCTGGCCCCTACCCCGGCGACGGGAGCAACGGGGCCGACGTCCTCGAGCAGAGCGGGGTGGTCCGCAGCGACATCCGCTCCAGCTTCGGTGACTCGACCACGACCGCCGAGGGCGTCCCGATGACCCTCACGCTCAAGGTCAAGGACCTCGCCTCCGGGGGCACCCCCTTCGCCGGGGTCGCCGTCTACGTCTGGCACTGCGACCGCGAGGGCCGCTACTCGATGTACTCCTCGGGCGTCGAGTCAGAGAACTACCTGCGCGGGGTGCAGGTGGCCGACGACTCCGGCGCGGTGACCTTCTCGAGCATCTTCCCCGCCTGCTACGACGGGCGATGGCCGCACATCCACTTCGAGGTCTATCCCGACGAGGGCAGCATCACCGACGCGAGCAACGCCATCGCGACCTCGCAGGTGGCGCTCCCCCAGGACGTCTGCGCGACCGTCTACGGCACCGACGGGTACGAGTCATCCTCGAGCAATCTCTCGCGGGTGTCGCTCACGAGCGACAACGTCTTCGGTGACGACGGCGGGGCCAGCCAGCTCGCCGACGTCACCGGCGACACGGCGAAGGGGTACACCGTCACCCTGACGGTGGGCGTGGACACGACGACCGCCGCCGGCGGCGGCGGTGGCGGGATGGGCGCCCCGCCCGCCCGCAGCTGACGCCCCCCTTCGCAGATCCCCGGGGAGCCTCAGACGAACGGTCACCCCTTCGCACTGCCCCGGCAGAGGCGAAGGGGTGACCCATCTACCCTGTCGCGCGTGCCAACCCTCGACCGACTCGACGCCGACCTCGTCCAGAGCACGATCGCCCGGGTGGAGTCCCGGGTCCGCGCCCGGTTCCCCGAGCGCGGCCTGACCGCCGTTGCCGCCGAGCTGCGATCGCTGGCCGACGAGGTCGAGGACGTCTCCGGAGCCTCCCGCCTCAGGCTGCGGGTCACCCGCTGGATCAGCCTCGCGTTCGGGCTTCTCATCGCCGCGGTCACGCTCTACGTCGTGATCGCCGTCGTCCGCGAGGTCGCCCGGACCTACGAGGGCGAGCCGACGGAGTGGGTGCCGCTCGTCGAGTCGGGCATCAACGACGTCGTCTTCGCCGCGATCGCCATCTGGTTCCTCCTCGCGCTGCCCGCCCGGCTCGAGCGCGCGCGGATCCTTGCTCTGCTGCACCGTCTGCGCTCTCTCGCACACGTCATCGACATGCACCAGCTGACCAAGGACCCCGAGCACCTCAGCCGCGACTACGTCCCGACGGGCGCTTCCGTGCACGACCCGATGACGCGCGAGGAGATGGCGCGGTACCTCGACTACTGCTCCGAGCTGCTCTCCCTCACCGGCAAGGTCGCGGCCCTGTGCGCCGAGGCCAGCGAGGACGACGTCGTGCTCGACACGGTCTCGGACGTCGAGGCTCTGTGCTCCGGCCTGGCCGCGAAGATCTGGCAGAAGATCTCGCTGCTGCCCGACTGACCGCCGCCGACTTCCCCCTTCGCATTGTGAGCGATAACCGTTCTCATCGAAGGCCAGGGGATGCATACCCAGCTCGACCAACTGCAGAGGGAGACCGACGATGAAGGTCCGCAAGTCCCTGCGCTCCCTCAAGAGCCAGCCCGGCTCCCAGGTCGTCCGCCAACGCGGCAAGACCTACGTCATCAACAAGGAGAACCCACGGATGAAGGCTCGTCAGGGCTGAGCCGGCGCGCCGGCTACCCGGTGACCGGCCGACCTCGGGGCGAAGGGGGAGTGCGCAGCAGTTTGTCGTCGGTGCAGCACATGCAGGTGCTGCACCGACGACGAAGTGCTGCATGCAGCACTTCGGAGGTCAGCCCATGCCGCGGCGCATCGCGACGTCCATCACCTTGGCGGGGAGCACCCGGGCGGCCAGGGTGAGCGGCTTGGCCCCCATCCCGATGACGTACCGGATCCGCGGGCGGTCGGCGGTCGCCGCGTGCTCGATCGCCTTCGCCACCACCTCCGGCGAGGAAGCGACGTTCGCGAAGCTGCGGCGGAACCCCTTCGCCATCGCCTGGACCCGGTCCGCGTACGGGCCGTCACCGGAGACCTCGAGCGCCGACTCGGCCGCGATGTCGCCCCACTCGGTCTTGATCGCGCCGGGCTCGATGATGCTCACGTCGATGCCGAAGTCGGCGACCTCCGAGCGAAGGGAGTCGCTCAGCGCCTCGAGCGCGAACTTGCTGGCGTGGTACCAGCCGCCGAAGGGGGCGGCGAAGCGTCCGCCCATCGAGGAGACGTTGATGATCCGGCCGGATCCTTGCTCGCGCATGGTCGGCAGGACCAGCTGGACGAGGCGGGCCAGACCGAAGACGTTGACCTCGAGCTGGCGACGTGCCTCGTCGATCGAGACCTCCTCGATCGAGCCGTACGAGCCGTAGCCCGCGTTGCCGACGAGCACGTCGATCCGGCCGTTGTCGGCCAGCACCTGACCGACACCGTCGACCAGGCTCTGCTCGTCGGTGACGTCCATGACGAGAGGGCGGATCCCCTCGCCCAGCTCGGCAAGCCGATCGGCGCGGCGGGCAGCGCCGTAGACGACGAAGCCCGCGCGGGCGAGCCTGCGGGCGGTCGCGGCGCCGATGCCGGAGGACGCTCCGGTGACGATGGCGACGGGGCTGGTCTGAGCTGGCACGAGATGCTCCTGAGATCGGGGGGTCGCGTTCCATTGTCGACCGTACCGGCGCGGGAATACCCTCGACCCCGCACACCGCTGTCGCCGACGAGCCCGAGCCCGCCGGCTGCGAACCGCCCCCGTGCCCCGCCACTGACAGGACCCCGTGCCCTCACACCCCGCCGCCCCCGACGCTCTCAGCATCCTCGTCGTCGCCGACCCCGGTCTGCCCACCCGCCGTGTGCTGTCCGGTCGTGACGATCTGCGCGCAGAGCTCGCCCGCGACCTGGACCGCGAGGTCGAGGTCATGGTCGAGAGCGAGCTGATCCGCACCGATCAGGACGACCGGATCGAGCTCGGCTCCGCCGAGCGGATCGCGGACCGGTACGAGCGCGTCGACGTCGTCCTCGTGCTCACCGAGATGCCGCGCTACACCGACGGGCGCCCGCTGGTCGCCGGGGTCTTCCCCGAGCAGCGGGTTGCCGTGATCTCCTGTCCGACCCTGGGCGCCTGGGTCTCGGCCGACCGTGTGCGGTCGGTGCTCGCGGCGTGCACGGTGCAGATGTTCGCCGGCGACCTGCCCGGCAAGGTGACGCGACGGCACCGGCTGCGGTGGGCGAGGTGGCACGAGCGCGAGGACGGAAGCCGCGCGCTGGCGAGCTCACCGGTGGCCGGCGGCGCTCGCCTGATCGGCGGGATGATCGTCGCCAACGAGCCGTGGCGGACCGCGCCGCGGCTCTCCGGGGCCTTCATGGCCGCCTTCGCCACCGGCGCGTTCGGCATCTTCTACAACTCGATCTGGCGGATGTCGGACGCGATGCACCCCGCCCGACTGCTCCTCGTGGCGGTCGCGGCGGTGCTGTCGATGACGGTGTGGCTCATCCTGAGCAACGGGCTGTGGGACCGGCGGGAGCACAGCCGCCGCGCCGCGATCGTCCTGCTCTACAACCTCTCCACCGTGGTGACGATCTTCCTCGCGGTGCTCGCCCTCTACCTCATGCTGCTCGTGCTCATCCTCATCGGGGCGACCGCAGTCATCGCGCCGGACTTCATGAGCGAGGTCATCGGCTCGCCGGCCGGCGCGGTCAACTACGTCCGGATCGCGGTCTTCGCCGCGGCGATGGGTGTCGTCGCTGGGGCCCTGGGCTCAGGTTTCGACTCCGAGGCCGACCGGCGCAAGATCACGCACGGGCAGCGGGAGCGCCAGCGCCGTCTCGAGGACGACGAGGAGCGCGGGTAGGCCGCCCGAGCGCGGCAGCGGCGACGAACGACCCGCGGCCTCAAGGCGATCCGGGAACTGGACCGCGACGGCCACCCGATCAACTACGTCACCGTCGCACGCGCCGCCAACGTCTCCCGCTCACTGCTGTACCGCGACCCCACCCTGCGTCAGGAAATCGACAGGCTCCGCACGCCAGACCACGGTCCGACGCCACGACGACGGGGACTGCTGCACGGATAGGTGACATCTGATCTGTGGCGCTGAGTGGTGCCGCTGGAAGGATGTGCACTGTGCCGAAGCCGTACCCCAAGGAGTTCCGCGACGACGTGGTCCGTCTCGCGAGGAACCGTGAGCCGGGAGTCCACCTCAAGCAGATCGCTGCCGACTTCGGCATCAGCGAGTCGTGCCTGACGAACTGGATCAAGACCGCCGACGTCGAGGATGGCGTGAAGTCGGGGACGACCGCTGCCGAGAGCGCCGAACTTCGTGAGGCGAGGAAGAGGATCCGGCTCCTGGAGCAGGAGGACGAGGTGCTGCGCCGCGCGGCCGCCTATCTCTCGCAGGTGGACCTTCCGGGAAAATGACGTACCCGCTCGTCCGCGAGCTGGCCGTGGACGGGATCCCCGTCACGGTGACGTGCCGGGTGCTCAAGATCGCGCGCCAGCCCTACTACCGCTGGCTCCAGCGTCCGGTCACCGACGCCGAGGTCGAGGAGGCTACCGCGCCAACGCGCTGTTCGACGCCCACCGCGACGACCCCGAGTTCGGCTACCGGTTCCTCGTCGACGAAGCCCGTGATGCCGGTGAGCCTATGGCGGAACGAACCGCGTGGCGGATCTGCTCGGACATGGGCTGGTGGTCAGCGTTCGGCAAGCCCAAGCGCGGGAAGGCGAAGAAGCCCGGCCCGCCAGTCCACGACGACCTGTGCGCCGTCACCGACGAGCACGGCGTGATCCGGCACGAGTTCAATGCCGATGGGCCGAACGAGCTGTGGATCGGCGACATCACCGAACACCGCACCGGCGAAAGCAAGCTCTACCTCTGCGCCTTCAAGGAGACCTACTCCAACCGGATCGTGGGCTATTCGATCGACTCGAGGATGAAGTCCCGGCTGGCCGTCACGGCGCTCAACAACGCCGTCGCGAGGCGCGGCGACGTGGCCGGGTGCATCGTCCACACCGACCGAGGATCGCAAGGTGAATTCAACTGGTCGTCGCAACACCTCGATCATGGAGGTGTTCAGGGATGGCGACGAGCGACTGGCGCACGAAGACCAGCGATGTACCGGAGAGGCTTCGTCGGCAGTGGCGTGCGGATCGGGCGCTGCGCCCGCCGATGCGTTCGCCTGGACGACCCGAGCCTGCGCGGGCGGTGCAGCGACAGTTCTGGCGGTTGATCGCCACGGGCATCACCTCGGCCGAGGCTGCGGTGAGGGTGGGCGTGTCCGTGCCGGTGGGCTCGCGCTGGTTTCGTCACGCTGGCGGCATGCCACCGATCTGTCTGGCCGAGCCCACGGGCCGTTACCTGTCTTTCGAGGAGCGTGAGGAGATCGCGATCTTGCGCGCCCGAGGTCAGGGGGTGCGCGAGATCGCGCGGGCGATCGGTCGTGACCCGGGGACGATTTCTCGTGAGCTTCGCCGCAACGCCGCCACTCGGGGCGGGAAGCTGGAGTACCGGGCGGGGGTGGCGCAGTGGAAGGCTCAGCAGGCAGCCAAGCGCCCCAAGACCGCGAAGCTCGTCAAGAACGAGCGGTTGCGGCAGTACGTCCAAGAACGGCTCGCGGGCAGCGTCCGGGGGCCTGACGGCACGCCCGTCGAGGGTCCGAGACCGCCTGCGTGGAAGGGGCTGAACAAGCCGCACCGGGCCGATCGTCGGTGGTCGACGGCGTGGAGCCCCGGAGCAGGTCTCACAGCGGCTGAAGGTCGACTTCCCCGATGATGGGTCCATGCGCATCAGCCATGAGGCGATCTACCAGTCGCTGTTCATCCAGGGGCGCGGCGCGCTCCAGCGTGAGCTGGTCGCCTGCCTGCGCACCGGTCGAGCGCTGCGGCGGCCGCGGGCCCGTACGCGAAACAAGGCGCAAGGGCACGTCACCGCTGATGTCGTCCTGTCCGAGCGTCCGGCCGAGGCCGATGACCGGGCCGTACCCGGTCACTGGGAGGGCGACCTGATCATCGGTACCGGCAGGTCGGCGATCGGCACCCTCGTCGAACGCTGCAGCAGGAGCACCGTGTTGGTGCACCTGCCGCGACAGCAGGGCTGGGGCGAGAAGCCGTACGTTAAGAACGGGCCAGCCCTGGCCGGCTACGGAGCCGACGCGATGAACGCCGCGCTTACCGCGTCGATGACCCGACTGCCCGAACAGCTGCGCAAGACCATCACCTGGGACCGCGGCAAGGAACTCTCCGGCCACGCCACGTTCGCGCTGGCCACCGGCACCAAGGTGTTCTTCGCCGACCAGCACTCACCTGGCAACGGCCGACCAACGAGAACACCAACGGGCTTCTGCGGCAGTACTTCCCCAAGGGCACCGACCTGTCCCGCTGGTCGGCCGAGGACCTCGAAGCCGTCGCGTACGCACTGAACAACAGGCCCCGCAAGGTCCTCGGGTGGAAGACCCCCGCCGAGGTCTCCGAAGAGCAACTACGCTCCCTTCAACATCACGGTGTTGCATCGACTGGTTGAACCTGCCCAATTTCCAAGCCGGAAATCCGTCCGTGCACTCAACCGTCACCACATGGTCGGATCCATGGGCCGCGTCGGCGCGGCCGGCGACAACGCGGCCATGGAGAACTTCTTCGCGCTGCTCCAGAAGAACGTCCTCAACCCCCGCTTCTGGGCCACCCGCGAGGAACTTCGGATCGCCATCGTGACCTGGACCGAGAGGACCTACCACCGCCGGCGTCGACAGGCCGCTCTCGGGCGGTTGACCCCTATCGAGTTCGAGACCATCATGACCCAGCCAGCCACCCAGGCTGCCCGACCCCACCTGTCACCCGTTCGTGCAGCAGTCCCACCAGCCGCTCAACGGATGAGCGCAGCATCCCGCGAGGAACGCGTGACCTGCCTGCAGGACGAGATCCGCACCCTCAGATCCGACAACCGCGCCCTACGAGAACGACTCGCCACCGTCCTCAGTGAGGACCGCGCCAACCACACCGATTGACGGCTCTTCATACCTGCGGTGGGGGCGGGGCGACACGCCGGTGCTCGGTGATGCTGTGAGGTGAGGGTCGAGGTCCTCAGGATCGGAAGCGACCAAGCTGACCGATCTACTGAGGACCTCGGCTGTGTCTGACCTACGAGGTGTGGGTGTACCCGCGCCTGTTCGACTCACCGCTACTGCGACAACTGCGATCTGCTCGTGGGCATGGAGGGCTACCACGTGCTGGAGGTGGCCGAACGCAGGAGGCATCTGGTGGTGACGATCGAATCGCCGCCGGGGCCGCTGGGTGTCCCTCCTGCGGGGTCGTCGCAGAGAGCCACGGCCGGCGGGTCCACACGATGATCGCCGCGCCGTGCTTCGGTCGCCCGGTGCTGCTGCGGTGGCGCAAACGCACCGGGACCTGCCACGAACCAGACTGCGCCAGGCGCACGTTCACCGAGCAGGACGCACACGTCGCCGCGCCGCGGGCGCTACTGTCGACGCGGGCGTGCTGGTGGGCGATCGGGCAGATGCGCCGGGAGAACGCCGCCGTGCAGGGGCTGGCCAGACAGCTGGGTACGACCTGGCGCACCGTGTGGTCGGCGATCAAGCCGCTGCTGGAGGCGATGGCCGCCGACCCGACCCGGTTCGAGGGCGTGACCGACCTGGGGGTCGACGAGCACATCTGGCACCACGTCAGCACCAAGTCGCCCGAGGACGGCGGGCGCGGGCCGAAGGAGTTGACCGGGATGGTCGACCTGACCCGCAACGAGCGCGGGAAGGTCACCGCGCGGTTGCTGGACCTCGTCCCGGGTCGCTCCGGGCAGGTCTACCGTGACTGGCTCGACGAACGCGGACAGGGCTTCCGCGCCGGTGTCGCAGTGGCGACCCTCGATCCGTTCCATGGATACAAGAACGCCATCGATGACCAGCTCGAGGACGCCGTCGCCGTCTTGGATGCCTTCCACGTGGTCAAGCTCGGCGCCCAGGCCGTCGACGACGTGCGCCGCCGCGTCCAGCAGGAGACCCGCGGTCACCGCGGCCGCAAGGGCGACCCGCTGTATGGCATCTGCACCATCCTACGAACCGGACGAGAGAACCTCACCGACCGACAACGCGACCGACTCGAACGAGCGATCCATGCCGATGAACGCCACGACGAGGTCGACATCGCGTGGCAGTGTGCTCAGCAGCTGCGCTCGGCCTACCAGGCGGACAACCCCGCCGAGGGACGACGGATCGCCGAGCGCGTCCTGGCCTCGCTGCCGTCCTGCCCGATCCCCGAGATCAAGCGCCTGGGCACGACCCTGAAACGGTGGGGCGCAGCGTTCCTGGCCTACTTCGACACCGGCCGAGCGAACAATGGCGGTACTGAGGCCGTCAACGGTCTCATCGAGCTCCAACGCCGCATCGCCCGCGGGTTCCGCAACCGCGAGAACTACCGACTACGCATGCTCCTGATCGGCGGCGGACCCACCCACCCCGAGCACCTACCCCCACCGCAGGTATGAAGAGCCCGATTGACGCTCGTCAGCGACATGTCCTCGACACCAGACCCCATACGACACGCTGATCCCAAGAGAACAGCTCCAGATAACGGTGAACGGTCTGATCGAGCTCCAGCGCCGCATCGCCAGAGGATTCCGCACCGCGAGAACTACCGGTTACGCATGCTCCTGATCGGCGGCGGCCTCACTCACCCAGAGCGCCTACCCCCACCGTAGGTATGAAGAGACCCTTTGGGGTCCCTACTACGGGACCGGCGAGGTTCGCGCGAGAGCAGCTCGACCAGGTGCACGCCCTCGCGCTCGGACAGGTCCGCGATCTGGGTCTGGCAGGAGAAACCGTCGGCGAGGACGACGGTGTCCGCCGCTGCATCCCGGATCGCCGGGAGCAGCTGCAGCTCGGCCACCTGGACCGAGACGTCGTAGTGCCCGAGCTCGACCCCCCAGTTCCCGGCCAGACCGCAGCAGCCGCCCAGTCGGGTGAGCGTGGCGCCGGTGCGGGCGAGCAGCGCCTCGTCGGCGCTCCAGCTCATCACCGCGTGCTGGTGGCAGTGCGGCTGGGCGACGACCTCGGTCCCGGTCAGGTCGGGTGCGTCCCAACGACCCTCGTCGATGGCCGTGCCGAGCAGCTCGGCGATCGTGCGCACGGTGGTCGAGACCTTGCGCGCCGCGGCGGAGTCGACCAGCCGTGGCAGGTCGTGGCGCAGGGCCGCGGTACAGCTGGGCTCCATGCCCAGCACCGGGATGCCCGCGTCGGCCGCCGGGGCGAGCACGCGGACGGCGGCCTCCATGGTGGACTTCGCCGCGTCGAGCTGGCCGGTGGAGATGAGGGTCAGGCCGCAGCACAACGCCTCCGCCGGGACGAAGGGGGTGAACCCCGCCTCCCGCAGGAGCGCCACCGTGGTGCGCCCGACGTGCGGTGAAAAGTGGTCGGTGAAGGAGTCGACGAAGATCGCGACGGGGTGCTCGGCGCCGGCCATCTGCGCGGCCGAGGCGATCATCCCTTCGCGCTGCACCCAGGTGCGGAAGGTCTCCGCCGCGAAGGTCGGCAAATTGCGACGGGGGTCCACGCCGGCGGCGGGGAGGGTGAGCTTCTTTAGCCCCGGCAGCGAGGTCATCGCGTTGACCAGGCGTGGTGCGTGTGAGGCGATCCGGGCCAGCTGCGGCAGCCGGCCGAGCGAGTAGTGGCTGCGGGGGCGCAGTCGTCCCTTCCACGTCTGGTGCAGTGCCTCGGCCTTGTACGTCGCCATGTCGACACCGGTCGGGCAGTCGCTGGCGCAGCCCTTGCAGGACAGGCACAGGTCGAGGGCGTCGTGGACCTCCGGCGAGCGCCAGCCCCCGGTGACCGTCGAGCCGTTGAGCATCTCCTGCAGGACCCGGGCACGACCGCGGGTGGAGTCCTTCTCCTCCCCCGTCGCCTGGTAGCTGGGGCACATGACCGTCGTGGACGTCCCGGCTGCGCGGCACTTGCCGACGCCGGTGCAGCGATGCACGGCCTGGCTGAAGTCGCCGCCGTCCTCCGGGTAGCCGAAGGCCAAGGGCACGGCGGCCTTGCGGGCGGCCGGGATGCGCAGGTCAGCATCGACCGGGGCCGGGTCGACCAGGACGCCGGGGTTGAGCAGATTCGTCGGGTCGAAGGCGTGCTTGACGGCGCCGAAGAGCGCGATCGTCTCGGGGCCGTACATCCGCGGCAGCAGCGCCGAGCGGGCCCGACCGTCGCCGTGCTCCCCCGACAACGATCCGCCGTGGGCCGCGACGAGGTCGGCGGCCTCCTCGACGAGCGAGCGGTAGCGCTCCTGCGCGCCGGGGGTGTCGAGCTCAATGTCGAGGCGGATGTGCAGGCAGCCGTCGCCGAAGTGCCCGTACGGCAGTCCCTGGACGTCGTGCTGCGCAAGGAGGTCGTCGAAGGCGCGCAAGTAGTCGCCGAGGCGGTGTGGTGGGACGGCCGCGTCCTCCCAGCCGGCGTGGGCGGGGCGGTCCCGCTGCGAGCGCGCGGACAGGCCCGCGCCGTCCTCGCGGATCTTCCACAACGAGCGCGCCTGCGCGGGGTCGGTGACGACGCGGGCGTCGAGCGACTCGATCTCGCGGCAGATGTGCTCGGCGGCCGCGGTCGCGCTCGCGATGTCCTCGCCCGGGACCTCGACGAGCATCCAGGCGGCGCCCCGCGGCAGGTCCGGGACGGCCTGCGGTCCGCGGCGCACGCGCACGACGTCGACGATGCGGGAGTCGATGCCCTCGGCGGCGATCGCACCCAGGCCCTTGAGCAGGTGGGCGACGTCGCCGGCGGCGTAGATGTCGGGGAAGCCGAGCACGGCCAGTGCGGTCGCCGGTGGGTCGCTCACGAGCCGCACCCGGGCGTGGGTGGCCATCGCGAGGGTGCCCTCGGAGCCGACGAGCATGCGACCGACGTCGAGACCGTTTTCGGGCGCCAGGTGCTCCAGGGCGTAGCCGGAGACCTGCCGTCCGAAGGTGCCGAACTCGGTGCGGATTATCGCCAGGTGGGCGTCCCGCAGGTCCGTCAGCCGGGCCACCAGGGCGTCGTCACCGGTCAGCGTTGGGGGTCCCCCCGCCACTCCCGTGGTCGCGGACAGGCGCGTACCCGCCGCGGTAAGCAGGTCCATGCCGACGACGTTGTCGCTCGTGCGGCCGTACCCGAGGGCGCGGTTGCCGCAGGCGTTGTTGCCGATCATGCCACCGACGGTGCAGCGCGAATGGCTGCTGGGGTCGGGACCGAAGCGCAGACCGACGCGACGGGCCTGCGCCTGCAGGGTGGCGTGGATCGCGCCGGCCTCGACCAGCGCGGTGCGGGAGTACGGGTCGACCTCGAGGACGCGGTTCATGTACCGCGAGGTGTCGATGACGATACCCGGGCCGATGGCATTGCCGGCGATGGACGTACCGGCTCCACGAGCGGTGATCGGCACGCCGGACTCACGGGCGAGGGTCAGCGTCGCCTCGATCTCCTCGACGTGCCGCGGGAAGACGACGGCGCGCGGGGGCACCCGGTACAGCGACGCGTCGGTGGAGTACATCCCCACCGTCAACGTGTCGCTGCGCACGTCGATGATTCCGGAGCGCCTTAGGGCCTCGGCCAAGTCGGTCGTGGTCATCGCACTCATGTCCCGATTCTTCCTCCTCACTCCGGGCCCCATCAGGGGATCGTTAGCCGCAACCTTTTAAGTCTCGGTGCCTGTTGAGCGGAAGTTCGAGAAAACAGAGCGCAGCACCGGTGTCAGCCCGGTGAGGAGGCTCGCGATGAGCAGGATCATAGGGATCGGTTCTAGGATCCACGAAAAGTTGCCGCCGGAGATGATAGTCGCACGCCGGAAGCCACTCTCGGCTATCGGCCCAACAATTAGGCCTATAACCATGGGGGCAGTCGGGTATCCGCCCTTGATCATGACGTACCCGAGGGCGCCGGCTGCAATCATCACCGCGATATCGAAGACGGAGCCACGGACGGCGAACGAACCCACAGCGCTGAGACCGATGACGCACGGCCATAGGTACCTCGTGGGGATCCGGGTGATCTGGCCCCAGGCCCGCACGCCGAGCAACCCAACTGCGAGCATGATCACCGGGATAATCACCAACGCCCAGAAGAGCGCCATGACGAGGTCGCCGGAGGCAGTGAACAGTTGTGGGCCAGGTCGCAAACCGTGCACCGTCAGCGCGCCTATAAGGACCGCTGCCGCCGAGTTTCCAGGGATTCCGAGGATCAGTGTCGGGGCGAGCGATCCCGGCACCGCAGCGTTGTTCGCCGCCTCAGCTGCGGCCACCCCGCGCGGGTCGCCGTGTCCGAAGTTCGACTTGTCCCGGGCTAGTCGTTTGACTTCATTGTGCGCGACGAAGGCGCCGATGTCGCCTCCAGTGCCCGGCAGTGCGCCAACCCCGAATCCGATTACGGAGCTGTACGCACTCGCGGGAAGCAGACGTAGCAGCTCGCGGCCGGGGAGCCGATACGACCCGGGAGTCAGTGCGTCCCCCGACTCCAGTCGTCCAGCGCTTTCGAAACGCAAGAACGCCTCCGCGACACCAAACAGCCCGATGAGGACGGGGATGAAGCCAAGCCCAGCCAGCAACTCGGTGCTGCCGAACGTGAAACGCGCCTGACCACTGATCGGGTCTAGTCCGACCGTGGCGATAAGTAACCCGAGCAACCCACTGATGAGTCCGCGCACCATGCTGCCTTGGGACATGGAGGCGATGAGCGCGAGGGCGAAGACGGCCAGCATGCAGAACTCGGCGGGGCCAAAACGCAACGCGTACTGCGCGAGGACCGGAGCGAAGAACAGCAGCAGGACACCACCCACGATGCCGCCTAGCACCGACGCGACGAGGGAGACAGTCAGCGCCCTACCAGCCTGACCCTGCTCGGTCATCGGATATCCGTCGAGAAGCGTGGCGGCGGAGGCCGGGGTGCCGGGGATGCGCAGCAGGATAGCCGGGATCGAACCAGCGTAGACACTGGCGAAATAGATCCCGAGCAACATCGCGATGCCGTTCAATGGCTCGAAGATGAAGGTGAATGGCAGCAGCACCGCGATGGACATCGTCGTGCTGAGGCCAGGCATCGCGCCTACGGCGACTCCGGCAATAACCCCAATAACCATGAAGAGGAGCGGCTGCCACTGGAGAATCAACCCTAGTCCAGCAAAGATGTCACTCATTGCAGCACCTTTTCGATCTGGCCGAGCGGCAATGGAACGCCGAACACGACGTAAAATAGAAAGAAGGTTGCAATTGCGAAGATAGTCGGCACCAGCACTAACGGCCGCAATCGTCGCACGCCCATGATTAGCAGACCGCCTGCGATAAGAACGGTAGTCGGCAAGATATAACCCAACGACTTGAGCATGAAGTAGTAACCCACTAAGAGCGCGAACGCACACGCGACCCGCAGAATCTCCGGGCGGGCTAGGCGTACCTCCTTCTGCTCTCCGCGTTGCAACAGCAGCATCACCCCGAGCGTGATAAGGCCAACCGCGATGATGCGGGGGTAGCCATCCGCGCCAGGATCACTCGGTCCTTGGCCGGACAGCCCGGCGGTCGAGAGGATGACAGCGATGCCAAGCACAATGAAGATGCTTGGACCCACATATCGCGTCAGTGCGTTCCAAGGTGGTGCCATTGGTACCTACTATCGGTTTCGTTCCGCATACTGGGCCGTTGAGGGTCCAGAGGCTCTCGAGGCTGATGAGACGAGTCGGCTAAGGCAGTCTGTATGGGTGCCTCCTGTGACAGCTGGTTGATCACCTCACGCCAGACAGGTTTGGGCGCTCCGGGCCGGTGGCGGATGAACCGTTCAGGGTCGGCGGTGGAGCAGCGTCAATGGCAGTTTGATGCTGACCACGGCCCTGTGGCACCACACATTTTCGTGATGCCACGGGGCCGCAATCTGCCTCCGCGGCAATCCACCACCTGGTCAGTAGAGTTCGTCGATGAGCGGCTCAAACCGGTCATATTCGGAGTTTATGAAGTCGGTGAACTCCGCTCCGTCGCGGTCAGCCACGCCCATGCCGATCTCGGCACGGAACTCGCTGAACTCTTCGGACGAGACTGCCTCACCGAAGCAGGTGCGCAAGGTCTCCACCCGCTCCTCCGGAATGCCTGCAGGGGCAACACTGCCGATCCAACTGCCCATCTCCCAGTTGACGCCTTCCTCCTTGAGGGTCGGCACTTCCGGAAGCGCCTCGGATCGCTCCTCAGCCATAGTGGCTAGCCCGCGCAACTTTCCTGCCTCGATCTGTTCCTGCACCTCACCGGCTGAGGGGCTCATCGCCTCCACCTGACCACCCAACACGGCAGGTATCATGGCGGCGGCACCATCGAAGGGGACGTACTCAGTGAATTCTGTGTCGAGCTCGAGGGCCAAGCCCCGCACTGCGAGGTCCCACGTGCCACCGGGCCCATTGGTGGCGGCCCGGATCTTCTCGCCGCTGGCGAGGCCTTCTTTGAGGTCATCAAAAGTCTCGTACGGGGAATCTGCCCCGACGGTGAGAACCGCCGGGTTAGCGGCCAGTTGCACCAGGCCGGTGACATCCTTCGGACTGAATGACGCCCCGTCCAGGTGATTGAGTATGGCCAACTCGGTGGTGGCCGTGCCGATTGTGTAGCCGTCCGGATCTGCGTCGATGACGGCCTGGTGCCCGGTCGCGCCTGCAGCACCAGTGACGTTACTAACCACGATCCGGGTACCGCAGGTGTCCTCGGCCAGAGACGCTAGATGGCGGCTGATTAGGTCGGTGCCACCACCGGCCGCCCACGGCACGATCATCTGGATCTGCTCACTGGGGAAGGAGTCCTCCCCGTCAGCCGAGCCTGTCGAGCCCGAATCGGAGCATCCGACGAGTGCCGCAGCGCTGACAACCGGGATGAGCCCGAATGCTGCGAGGCGGCCACGACGGCAAGCAGTCGTACGTCCTTGAATAATTCCCATGGTGTTCCCTTTCATGTGTGGTAGGCCGTGGAAGAACCCACGCTACCTGCTCAGCCTGTTAGTCCGTCGCCAATGGAACCGAGTTCTTCGCGTCTCTTCCTTCCATAAGCCTGACCGCCTGCTCGGCGAGAAGGTCGACCTGAAACCTCAGTGACGCCGCAGTGTTTCCACCGACGTGTGGGGTGATGAAAACGTTGGGCAGTTGCCATAGCAGGTCGTCGGCTGGCAGTGGCTCCGGGTCGGTGACGTCGAGCGCAAACTCAAGACGACCACTCCGGGCTTCCTCGTGAAGCGCTGAGGCATCCACCACCGAGCCACGCCCGATGTTAACGAGCACCGCACCGTCAGGCATCGCGGCAAGATGTGTCCGGTCGAGGAGGCCGTGGGTGAACTCCGTCTCCGGCAGACTGCAGACCACCGCGTCGTAGTGTGGGAGCAAGTCGACAAGTTCCTCGATGGCGTGCACCCGAGTCCCGTCGGCGAGGTCGCGACCATGATGTGCAACACGAGCGATCTCCACCGAAAAACCCGTAAGCAGTTGCTCCACCGCGCTCCCGACCCCGCCGTACCCCAACAGCAGCACCCTGGAGCCGACCAGTCCGGCCGTACGATGGTTATCCCACCGGGCACCGGTACGGACGAAACCGGGCAGCTCCCGAGTGGCCGCGAGTAGCAGTGTCACGGCAAGCTCCGCGGTGGGGAGCTCCATCACTCCACGGGAGTTGCACAGTACCGCGCCCGTCGGCACACACCCCTCGAGGCCTTCGACACCGATCGACAATGCCTGGACCACCGACACCGACGGGTACAGTTCTCGCGTCCGGCGCAGCACCTGAGTGCTCACATACTGCCCGGTTGTCTTCTCTTGCGTCGTGTGGTAAGGGATTACCAAAAGGTCGATTTCGGCTGGGTCAGCGGCTGAGGCATCCGGGTACTTCGGGCTCCACTTCAGGAGGCGGAGCTCGCCAGACGCCGTACGCGGTGCGAGCCGCTCGGCGACCGCGTCGTAAAGATAGTCGTACGGCAAGGACATGACGATGCTGCGTGTCACCGATGCCACCTCAGTTCACCGTTAACAGCGGTGGCTGTGACGCCGATCCCGCTGATCTCCTCCGTGGGCACCGTCCATGGGTCGCGGTCCAACAGGCACAGGTCGGCGTAGAAGCCCGGTCGCAGCCGGCCGAGGACCCCCTCTAGGCCGGCGACCCATGCGCCGTGGACAGTGAACATCTCGATCGCCTCTTGCACCGTGACAGATTCCTGCGGTGCGTAGGCTCGGCCGGTGACGTTGATGCGGTCGACAAATGCTTGGATCGCGGTGAGAGGCGTCCCCGGCAGTGGCCGATCAGTGCTGCCGACCAGCCGGATTCCGGCGTCCAACAACGAGCGGCCACGGTAAAGCCAATCGGCCCGGTCCGGCCCGAGGATTTCGGAGAAGTCGTGTACCGAGTCGTGGATGAATGCCGGCTGCGTGACGACGGTCAAGCCGAGGCCAGCCAGCCGTGGGATCTGATCTGGCCGGATGGCCCCACCATGCTCAATGCGGTGTCGGTGCTCACGCGGGTGACGATCGAGCGCCTCGGCGAAGCAGTCGAGCGCGAAGTCCACGGCCGCATCCCCGATCGCGTGCACCGCGAGCTGCCAACCTGCCGCGTGCCCGTCGAGGATCGCCTCGCGCAGTTCTGCCGGTTCCCGTTGCCAGTCACCGACGTTCTGCGTCCCAACGTACGGGTCGGTCATTCGCGCCGCGCGCACCATCATTCCGCCGTCGAGCATCACCTTCTGGGCACCGATCTGAATCATACTGCCGGCGCCCAGCCCAGTGATCGGCCCCAAGTCGTGGCCACGACTGAAGCCCTCGCTGGGGTGGGCGTGGACTGAGTGGAAGGTGTCGAAGCTCGGCATCAACTCAAGACGCACCGGGAGTCGGCGCTCACGTTGCAGTTGCACGTAGGCGCGCAGGTCCAACGAGCTGAGCGCGAGGAAGCCGCCGATACCGGCCTCGGTGCAGAAGGTGACGCCGTCCCGACCCGCTGCAGTTGAGGCATACTCGACGAGGGCGGCGATCTCCTCGGTGGAGTACGGGAGTCGCTGGGCGCGGACCAACTCTTGGTGCCCCTCGACCAGTAGCCCGACTCGAACGTCCCCGTCCGCCCGTGCCGCAGGGTCGGTAATCCCCTCGATAACAGCTGTCGACACGACGGCAGCGTGGCTGGAGATGTGCCGCGCCCACACCCGTCGCCCGCTGCCCGCCCTGTCCAACTCAATCGCAGTGAGGTGCCGGCCAAGTCGACGCTGATCGTAGCCAACAACCTCGACCCACTCGTCATCCGCTAGGTGCCGGGAACCTCGCGCGATGATGTCTAGCGCAGAATCCACGCTGTGGGCCGCGGAGACATCGACAGCAGTGATTGCCTGACCGCTGAACTGCAGGTGGGTGTGGGCGTCGATGAAGCCAGGCAGCAGCGTACCGCCCGCCGCGTCCACGCGGGTCGCGGCAGTACAGCGATCAAGTTGTTCGTCCAGACCGACGATGGTGCCACCGAGCACACCTAGCCGAGTGGCGCGTGGACGGTGCGGATCGAGGGTGCGGACGTTGGCATTCTCAATGATGAGATCAAGTCGCATCGGGCGTCTCCCTCCTCTTGGCAGCCGCGTGCATCTGGTCGGCGAGGTAGTGGTCGGCGCTTGCGCCCGATGCCCACAGGCAGGAAGCGACGCTGTGCTGGTCTTCCAGCGATCGGTTCTGACCAAGCTTGGCTTTAATCTCGACCTCTTCGACCAGCACTCGGAAACCGATGATTTGCGGGAGCAACTGATCCATCCGACGATGGGCGGTGTCGTCCATCGTCCACACCGGCCCCTGGGCGCGCCTTATCTGCTCGTGGTGAGCGATGAGGTCGACGAGGTGTGCGCGCAAAGCGTCATCGTCCTTCATCACAACGGCGGGACCAGCCAGATGCGCGACCGTGAAATTGTAGGTCGGCAGACCAGGCTGCTCATACCACGCTGGGCTGATGTAACTGGTGGCCCCCTGGAAGATCGACAACACCCGTGAACCGGCCTGAATCGCCTCGGCGGCCGGGTCAGCCAGCGGAATGTGGCCTACCAACTCGAGCCGGTCGGCATCCGCCGACTTGCTTGGTAGCGACCGCTTCAGCAGTAGCGGCACGTGTGCGACTCGCAACGGGTCCTCGACTATCAGCGTAGCCAACGAGTAGTCCCGAACGAGTCGGTCCAGAGCGTCAGGCTCCGTCTCAGCGAATACAGGGTTGATCCACATTGACTGCCCCAGTACAGTTTGTAGGTGTGCTGAACATTGAGTGGGCCAGCGTATCCTCTTCACAAGAGGTTGTCGAGACCATCGTGCTGGCGGTGCGCCGCGGGGAGCTCGGCGAGGGATCGCCGTTGCCGTCGATCCGAGAAATCGCGCGGCTCTCCGGGCTCAGCCCAGGTACCGTCGGGCTCGCCTTCCGAATTTTGCGCGAGCGGGGCGTCATTTTCACCAGTCACGGTAAGCGGGCACGCATCTCCAACAGGCCGGTGCAGCATCGCGCCTTCGAGATGCGAATCCCCGCCGGCGCGGTGAACCTCGCGGTGACGGGCCCGGATCCCAAGTTGCTTCCCGACGTCAACTGGCTGCTCAGCGCCGGACTCTTCCGCCCGACGCTCTATGACCAGCCGCACGTCGATGGCGAGCTCGGTGCCGCGCTGACCGACGGATTCACCCGCGACGGCATCCACGGAGAGCTGACGATCACCAACGGGGCGCTGGATGCATTGGAGCGGCTGTTGCTCAGCTGCGTGCGGCCGGGAGCAAACGTCGTTGTCGAGGATCCAAGTTGGGGCATGGCCCTCAACCTCCTCAATCTGCACCGCTTTAATCTCGTCGGGGTACCGGTGGACGACTACGGTCTGATCCCAGAGGCGCTGGCGGACGCGCTGTCCACCGGTCAGGTCGCCCTCGTGCTACTCACTCCCCGAGGGCAGAACCCCTACGGCAGCGCGATGAGCGCTGAGCGCACAGCGCTGCTCTCCGACCTGCTAAGTCGGCACCCCGACGTCATAGTGGTCGAAGACGACCACGCCGCACTGATCTCAGATGCCCCCGCGACGACATTGACTGCCGGTCGTGACCGCTTCGCGGTGATCCGCTCACTAAACAAGACGCTCGGGCCGGATCTGCGGCTCGCTGCGATGATGAGCGATCCGGTCACGGCCGACGACGTGCAGCGTCGACAGTTGCTTGGCCCAGGGTGGGTTAGCCACTTCACGCAGCGACTCGCAGCTAGGCTGTTGACGGATTCGACCACTCTCAACGGCGTTCGTCGTGCCGAAGAAGAATATTCGGCACGACGGAAGGCTCTCCTCGCTGCGCTAGACCAGCATCACATAGCGGCACACGGCCGATCTGGCCTCAATGTGGCGATCCCGGTGCCTGATGAGACCACCGTCGTCTCCGACCTTCTGATCTCGGGCTGGGCGGTGCGGGGCGGTGCCGACTTCCGGCTCAGGTCGCCGCCGTTCATCCGTGTCTGCACCGCCCAACTGCCACAGCAGCGCGCCCCCGATCTGGCGACCAGCATCGCTCTGGCCTTGAGAGGACGCCGATCGTCGTCTCTCGCGCCCTAGCAGCTACACCCGCGTCGTCCATGATCAGCCGCAATCGTTCCTAGTTCAAGGAGAGTACCGATGCCCTCGTTCCACAATTACATCAACGGACAACGAGTCCCTGGTGATGAATACCAAGAGAACATTAACCCGTCTGACACTACCGATGTCATCGGCCTCTTCCCGCGCAGCAGCGCCGCTGTCGTTGACGACGCGGTCGAAGCCGCGCGATCCGCGCAACCGGGCTGGTCAGCAACTTCCCCCCAGGTGCGCGCCGATCTCCTCGAACGCATTGCGGCCGGAATCCTCGACAACGCGCAGCGGCTCGGTGACTTGCTGGCTCAGGAAGAAGGCAAAACCCTGCCTGAAGCGATCGGTGAGGTGACCCGGGCAGGTCACATCTTCCGGTTCTTCAGCGGCGAGGCGCTGCGAATGTCCGGCGAGCGGATCGACTCCACCCGGGACGGCGTCCGCACTGGCAGCATCCGCGAGTCAGTTGGAACTATCGGTATCATCACACCGTGGAACTTCCCGATCGCGATCCCGGCCTGGAAGGTCGCACCGGCACTGGCCTACGGCAACACGGTCGTGCTCAAACCTGCTGAACTCACCCCCGCCAGCGTGAGCGCCTTGGCAGACATCATTCACCAGGCGAATCTGCCACCGGGGGTATTCAACCTAGTTATGGGCCAGGGTTCGGTTCTCGGTGACGCACTGGCCCGCCATCCACTCATCGACGCGATCAGTTTTACTGGCTCGGAGCGGGTCGGTGAGCAACTTGCCGCGATCGGGGCCGAGCGACTTATGCCTGTGCAGCTGGAGATGGGCGGAAAGAATCCTCTCGTCGTGGCCGCGGACGCCGATCTCGAGATCGCCGTTGACTGCGCGATTCAGGGTGCATTTTATTCCACAGGCCAACGCTGTACCGCCTCTAGCCGGATCATTGTCGACGAACGCATCCACGATGACTTCTTCAAGCGGTTACGCGCTGAGATGTCGGCCCTCGTCGTGGGCGACGCTCGCGCGCCGGGGAGCCACATAGGGCCAGTAGTGGATGCCCGCCAGTTGCAGACCATCCTCGACTACCTCGGCATGGTCCCCTCAAGTTCCCTCTACGGTGGCGACCTGCTCGATGGAGACACCGATGGCTTCTACCTCAGCCCAGCGCTCATCACCAACATGCCCAACTCCCATGTCACGAGCAGGGAAGAGATCTTCGGCCCGGTCGCATCCATCCTCCCTGCCGGGTCGTACGACGAAGCACTTGCCATTGCCAACGACACACCCTTCGGTCTCTCCGCCGGGATCTGCACCCGCTCACTCGCCCTCGCCGAGGACTTCCAGCGACGATCCGACGCCGGCATGGTGATGGTCAACGTGCCCACCGCCGGGGTCGACCCGCATATGTCCTTCGGCGGACGCAAGCGCTCAAGTTACGGCGCCCGCGAACAGGGCACTTCGGCAAAGGACTTCTTTACCCAAGTCAAAACTCTCTATGTACGGCCATGACAGCCTGGGCGACAACGCGTGCGCGACCTTTTCCGCGTCACTGGTTCGCGTCGGAGCACGCCTCATCACACGACGGTCAGCTATAGGCCAAGGACCGCTACCGAGGCGTCGTCAACCCGTTCCATCTCGCCGATGGTCAGGAAGCCGATCGGCTCGGTGAGGCAATTTGGGTCCACAGTGGCCGAGCTGATCACGCATGACTAAGGTCTGCTGATCGCCGATGGCCGATGGCCGATGGAGAGCGGAAGCTAGTGTGTCGCGCCGTAAATTCGTGCTATAACTTATAGAATGAGGCATGGCACGCACCGGACGCCCGAAAGCCTTGCTGGAGTTGACCGCTGAAGAGTGTGAGCTGTTGTAGCGTTGGGCGCGGCGACGGAAGTCCTCGCAGGCACTGGCGTTGCGCTCACGGATCGTATTGGCCTGCGCCACATGCATGTCCAACAGGGATGGGGACTGCTGCACCGATAGGTGACAGGTTGGGTCAGGCGGCCTGAGTGGCCGGTGTGGTCATGATCGTCTTGTACTCGATGGGGTCAATCGGCCGAGGGCGTCCTGCCGTCGGCGTCGGTGGTAGGTCCGTTCGATCCAGGTGACGATCGCAATCCGCAGCTCGTCACGGGTGGCCCAGGAACGCCGGTCCAGGACGTTCTTCTGTAGCAGGGAGAAGAAGCTCTCCATGGCGGCGTTGTCGCCGCAGGCGCCGACCCGGCCCATCGAGCCGACCATGTCGTGCCGGTGCAGCGCGCGGACGTGCTTCCTGCTGCGAAATTGGGACCCTCTGTCGGTGTGCAGGATGCAGCCGGCGACGTCACCGCGGCGGGCGAGCGCGTTCTCGAGGGCGGTCACGGCCAGGCGGGACTGCATCCGCGAATCGATGGAGTACCCGACGATGCGGTTGGAGAAGGCGTCCTTGACCGCACACAGGTACAGCTTGCCCTCGCCGGTGCGGTGTTCGGTGATGTCGGCCAGCCACAGCCGGTTTGGGGCGTCGGCGGTGAAGAGGTGTCGGGTCACGCCGTGCTCGTCGGTCACGGCGCACCGGTCGTCGTGGGCCGGTGGGCCGGGCTTCTTGCCCTTCCCACGCTTGGGCTTGCCGAAGGCGCTCCACCAGCGGTTCTGTGAGCAGATCCGCCACGCGGTGCGCCCCGCCATCGGCTCACCGGCATCACCGGCCTCGTCGACCAGGAGTCGGTAGCCGAACTGCGGGTCGTTCCGGTGAGCGTCGAACAGAGCGTTGGCCCGGTACGCCGCGGCACGGTCGGCGTCGGTGACCGGCTCCTGTAGCCATCGGTAGTACGGGGCCCGCGCGATCTTGAGCACCCGGCACGTCACCGTCACGGGGATCCCGTCGACGGCCAACTCGCGGACGAGCGGTGGGGGCACCTCCCGCTTGCGGGGGAACATCATTTTGGGCCGATGTTCGCCTGGGAGAGGTAGGCCGCCGCGCGGCGCAGCACCTCGTTCTCCTGCTCCAAGGTGCGGATCCGACGTTTGGCCTCGCCTAGCTCGGCGAGTTCCTCACGGCCCGGGCCGGAGCGGACCCCGGCGTCGCGGTCGGCTTGGCTCATCCAGTTCGTCAGACACGACTCGGAGATCCCGAAGTCCTTGGCGACCTGCTTCAGCGTGACGCCGTCCTCACGCTGACGGGCGACCCGTACGACGTCATCGCGGAACTCCTGGGGGTAGGGCTTGGGCACGGTGCACATCCTCTCCCGCGGCACCTCTCGGCACCACAGATCGGTTGTCACCTATCGGTGCAGCAGTCCCATGTCGCCACCCAGGAGCAGGTGTCGGCGCCGACGGTGGGTAAGTGGCGCTCGCGGTTCGCCGAGGCGCGCCTGGACGGGCTGGCCGATGACCCGCGCCCGGGCCGTCCGGCCACGATCACCGTCGATCAGGTCGAGGACGTCGTGGTCACCACGCTGGAGTCCACGCTGGAGAATGCCACGCACTGGACCCGCTCGAAGATGGCCGAGCGGTCCGGGCTGAGCAAGTCCACGATCGGGCGGATCTGGAAGACGTTCGGGTCAAGCCTCACCGCGAGGACGGGTTCAAGCTCTCCACCGACCCGCTGTTCATCGAGAAGGTCTACGACGTCGTCGGGCTCTACATCAACCCACCCGAGGCCTCGGTGGTGCTGTGCGTGGACGAGAAGAGCGAGGTGCAGGCGCTGGCCCGCTCCCAGCCGGCATTGCCGATGATGCCCGGGATGCCTGAGAAGCGCACCCCCGACTACGTCCGCCACGGCACCACCAGCCTGTTCGCGGCGTTCAACACCGCGGATGGTTCAGCCTGACTCGTGCCATCGGGGTGTGTCACTGAGGGGTGAGGTCGAGGGCTTCGAGGATCGATCGCGCTGCAGGGGTCAGGGGATCACCGGCGTGGTGCTCGTGGCCGGCGATACGCACGCGGATCTGCTGGATCGGGCGCAGTGCCTGGACGATCTTCTTGATGCTCATCCCGGTCACGTCCTGCAGGTAGCGGCCGATCGCGAGGGCGGCAAACACGACGGTCAGGTGCGCTTCGATCGCCTCGCGGGTGTGGTGGAACATCGGCCTGGCGCGCAGGTCACTCTTGCTCATCCGGAAAGACGCTTCGACCTGCCACAAGTCGTGGTAGCTGGCGATGACCTCACCCGCGGGCATCACGTCGGCCGGGATGTTGGTGACGTACCCCTTCAGGCCGACCAACCGGGCTCTTCATACCTGCGGTGGGGGTAGGTGCTCGGGGTGGGTGGGTCCGCCGCCGATCAGGAGCATGCGTAGTCGGTAGTTCTCGCGGTTGCGGAACCCGCGGGCGATGCGGCGTTGGAGCTCGATGAGACCGTTGACGGCCTCAGTACCGCCATTGTTCGCTCGGCCGGTGTCGAAGTAGGCCAGGAACGCTGCGCCCCACCGTTTCAGGGTCGTGCCCAGGCGCTTGATCTCGGGGATCGGGCAGGACGGCAGCGAGGCCAGGACGCGCTCGGCGATCCGTCGTCCCTCGGCGGGGTTGTCCGCCTGGTAGGCCGAGCGCAGCTGCTGAGCACACTGCCACGCGATGTCGACCTCGTCGTGGCGTTCATCGGCATGGATCGCTCGTTCGAGTCGGTCGCGTTGTCGGTCGGTGAGGTTCTCTCGTCCGGTTCGTAGGATGGTGCAGATGCCATACAGCGGGTCGCCCTTGCGGCCGCGGTGACCGCGGGTCTCCTGCTGGACGCGGCGGCGCACGTCGTCGACGGCCTGGGCGCCGAGCTTGACCACGTGGAAGGCATCCAAGACGGCGACGGCGTCCTCGAGCTGGTCATCGATGGCGTTCTTGTATCCATGGAACGGATCGAGGGTCGCCACTGCGACACCGGCGCGGAAGCCCTGTCCGCGTTCGTCGAGCCAGTCACGGTAGACCTGCCCGGAGCGACCCGGGACGAGGTCCAGCAACCGCGCGGTGACCTTCCCGCGCTCGTTGCGGGTCAGGTCGACCATCCCGGTCAACTCCTTCGGCCCGCGCCCGCCGTCCTCGGGCGACTTGGTGCTGACGTGGTGCCAGATGTGCTCGTCGACCCCCAGGTCGGTCACGCCCTCGAACCGGGTCGGGTCGGCGGCCATCGCCTCCAGCAGCGGCTTGATCGCCGACCACACGGTGCGCCAGGTCGTACCCAGCTGTCTGGCCAGCCCCTGCACGGCGGCGTTCTCCCGGCGCATCTGCCCGATCGCCCACCAGCACGCCCGCGTCGACAGTAGCGCCCGCGGCGCGGCGACGTGTGCGTCCTGCTCGGTGAACGTGCGCCTGGCGCAGTCTGGTTCGTGGCAGGTCCCGGTGCGTTTGCGCCACCGCAGCAGCACCGGGCGACCGAAGCACGGCGCGGCGATCATCGTGTGGACCCGCCGGCCGTGGCTCTCTGCGACGACCCCGCAGGAGGGACACCCAGCGGCCCCGGCGGCGATTCGATCGTCACCACCAGATGCCTCCTGCGTTCGGCCACCTCCAGCACGTGGTAGCCCTCCATGCCCACGAGCAGATCGCAGTTGTCGCAGTAGCGGTGAGTCGAACAGGCGCGGGTACACCCACACCTCGTAGGTCAGACACAGCCGAGGTCCTCAGTAGATCGGTCAGCTTGGTCGCTTCCGATCCTGAGGACCTCGACCCTCACCTCACAGCATCACCGAGCACCGGCGTGTCGCCCCGCCCCCACCGCAGGTATGAAGAGCCCCTTTGACAGAGGTTGATCGCGCAGGTCCATCTCGCCCACGGTGGAGGCAGTGCTTGCCTGGGAAACCCCTGACAACGCAGTGACGTGGGGGCCCGTGACATCTGGGCAGGGGCTGTTCACCTGACACCTCATGGGAGGAACAACCACCGTGGACTCGTTCCAGGACATCAATCGGGCCGACATGGCCGTCAAGGCGGGGGATCGCACTCCTCATCTTGCTGGTGACGTGGGCCCTGGCGAAGCTGGTCAAGACCGCCTTCGCCAAGCTCGTGCAGAAGGTCCCCGCCATGCAGCGCCTCGGCAGCGACGGCAAGTCGCTCGGGGAGTCGCTCGGGACCATCGCATCCCTCGTGGTGTGGCTGCTCGGCCTCGTCGCGATCCTCAACGTCTTCAACCTCAACCAGGCGTTGGCGCCGATCACCTCGATGCTCGACACCCTGCTGTCGTACATCCCGAACATCATCGGCGCGGCCTTCGTCTTCTTCATCGGCCTGCTCATCGCGCGCATCGCGCGGCAGCTCATCGAGACCAGCCTGAGCACGGTCAACTTCGACAAGTGGATCGCCAAGGCCGGCGGCACCGTCGGTGACGCCACGGACCTCGACCGGTCCGACAGCCACGCCGCGGCCCGCACCGAGACCGGCAGCACCGCCACCGGCGTGCAGTCGAGCACCGTCTCGCAGTCGAGCACGGGCAACAAGATCGGATCGACCATCGCCACGATCGTCTACGCGCTGATCCTCATCGTAGTCTCGATCGCCGCGCTGCAGATCGTCGGGATCTCCTCGATCTCCCACCCGGCCGAGCAGATGCTCACCGGCATCTTCAACGCGATCCCCAACATCCTGGCCGCCGCCATCATCCTCGGCATCGGCGTGGTCATCGCCCGCTTCGCCGGCGATCTGCTCGGTCAGGTGATCTCCGGCCTGGGCATCGACAACGCCCTGCGGGACGCCGACATCCTGCCCGAGGGCCGGAGCGCCGTGCCGACCATCTCCAAGGTCGTTCAGGTCGCGATCGTCCTCTTCTTCGCGGTGAGGGCCGCGCAGATGCTCGGCTTCCCGCAGATCACCAACTTCCTCTCCGAGGTCCTCGAGCTCGGCGGCAAGGTGCTCTTCGGCGGGGCGATCATCGCGGCCGGCTTCTACATCGCTCAGCTGCTCGCGAAGACCGTGACCGGCAACGCCGGCCAGGTCATCAAGTGGGCGACGATCATCCTCTTCACGGCCATGGGCCTGAAGTACATGGGGCTCGCCGACTCGATCATTCAACCTCGCCTTCGGCGCCCTCGTCGCCGGCGGTGCCGCCGCCGCGGCGCTCGCCTTCGGCCCTCGGCGGCAAGGACGCGGCCGCGCGGACGCTGAACAAGCTGGAGGAGAAGGCCGACCAGCCCACCACCCCCGCGAACCGCGAGGACGTCACCGGCGTCTGAGCAACTCACCCCGCCGCGAAGCGGCTCGGTTCCCCTTGCTGGAACCGAGCCGCTTCGTCGTCTCGCCCGAGGTAACCAAGCGTTGGGGTGAGCAGCTCACCCCTTCGCCTGGTCAGGCCCGCTCGACGCTCACCTCCGGCGGGTTCCGCAGAGTCTGGGCGACGACGCAGTAGCGCTCGGTCAGCTCGAGCAGCCGGTCGACCGTCGCGTCGTCGGCGTCGGTGTCGAGATCGGCGACGACGGAGACCGAGGTGAAGCCGACGGGGACGTCCTTGGCGACCCCGAGGGTGCCGCGGGCGTCCCACTCGCCGGTGGCGGTGAGCGTCGCCGACCGAAGGGGGACCCGCATCGCCGTCGCCACGGACTTCAGGGTGACGGCGGCGCAGGCGACGAGCGCCTGCAGCACGATGTCGCCCGAGCAGGCCTGTGTGCCGTCACCACCTGTGGCGGGGTGGAGGCCGGCTACGACCGTCCCCGCGTCGGTGTCGAGCTCGGCGGCGATGTCGTCGCCGAGGACCCGAGCACTGGCGCGCGAGGTGACGACGGCCGCCGCCGCGTCCTCGGAGTAGCGCTCTTTGAGCGGCTTCTGCCGGGCGCGCAGCGAGGCGACGTCGGCGATCTTCTCGTGGGCTGCGTGGTTCTCGGTCTGAGCGGTGGTCATGCCGAGACCCCGGCGGCATCGGTGGCGAGCGAGGTCGGGGTCAGTCCCTCCGCCTCCTCCAGCTCACGGACCAGCGGGATGACCTGCTTGCCGAAGGCTTCGACCTCCTCGCGGATGTGCAGGAAGCCGACGAGGAGCAGGTCGACCCCGACCTTGCGGTACTCGATGATCCGCCGCGCGACCTGCTCCGGGGTGCCGACCAGGCCGGTGCGGAATCCGTCGTTGTACTGCACGAGGTCGGCGAAGTCGGAGTCGGACCACATGCCCGTCTTGTTGCCGGTGGACTGGCCCGCCTGCTTGACCGCCTCGCCGAAGTCGTTGACCTTGTCGGCGTCGGCCTTGGCGATGATCTCCTCGACGACGGCGCGGGCCTCGTCCTCGGTGTCGCGAACGACGGCGAAGCCGTTGAGCCCGAAGCGGATGTCCCTCGCGAAGACCTCGGCCCGCGCCCGCACGTCGGCGATCTGCTCGCCGATCTTCTCCACCGACCCGCCGTTCATGAAGTACAGGTCGGAGAGGCGCGCGCCCATGTCGCGTGCGGCGTCGGAGTTGCCGCCCTGGAAGATCTCCGGCGCCACCGTGGGAGTCGGGCGGAAGGTGACGTCTCGGGTGCGATAGAAGTCGCCGCGGTAGGTGAACCCCCCTTCGCCGTCCCAGAGACCACGCAGCACCTCGATGAACTCCTCGGCGCGGCGGTAGCGCTCCTCGTGGTCGAGCCAGTCGAGCCCGAGCTCGGTGTACTCCCGCTTGAACCAGCCGGAGACGACGTTGAGCGCGAGCCGGTTGCCATGCAGCTCCTGGGCGGTGGCGCCGAGCTTGGCGAGGATATGCGGCGGCCACTGGCCGGGGTGCACTGCGGCGATGACCTTGAGCCGCTCGGTGCGCGAGAGCAGGCCGAGGGAAAAGCTGACCGACTCGTGCTGGGCGTCGGCGCCGTAGCTGGCGAGGTAGCGCACCTGGGTCAGCGCGTAGTCGAAGCCGACGCGCTCGGCGGTCTGGGCGACGTCGATGTTGTAGTCCGGCGTGTGGTCGGTGCGCTGCTCGATCGTCGAGACGACGAGCCCGCCGGAGACGTTGGGGACCCAGTACGCGAACTGCAGGTGGTCCGGGACGGTCGCGCTGGGGGCGACGATCTGGGTGTCGGGGGTGGCAGTCATGAGGTGTCCTTTACGGTGGAGTTGCCGGCTACCACGCAGTACTGGTCGTGATCACAGCCAGTACTGCGTGGTAGCCCGCGAGGTGGATAGGGCGAAGGGGGTGACCGTTCGTCTGAGGTTCCCCGGGGATCTGCGAAGGGGGGGTGGTCAGGAGGCGAAGGGGGAGCACCAGTCGCGGCCGAGGCGCAGGAGCGGTCGCCGCTCCTGCGCGGGTCGCTGGCAGAGCTCGATGTCGCTCACCGCGGCGATGACCACGTAGCTGTCGCCCGCATCGACGACGTCGGTGACGTCGCCGCTGAGTCGGGCGACCGCGTCGTGGACGACGGGCACGCCCTGCTGATCCAGGCTCCAGGTGCCGTCGACGACGAAGCGTCGGTCTCGGTCGCCGCCGTAGCGCTCGGCGAGGTGCTGCTGTCCGTCGTCGAGAAGGTGCGCTGCCAGTCGCCGCGAGCGCACCACCGTCGACAGCGACGAGGAGGTGCGGCTGATGTTCAGCGAGATCATCGGCGGGTCCAGCGACACCGAGGCGATCGACACGGCGGTGAAGCCGGCGAGCCGACCGGCTTGAGCGCTGGTGACGACCCAGGCGCTGGACGCTGTCCGCCCGAAGACGGAGCGCAGGTCCGGCGGCGGGGGCGCCGCGGACGCGGCCGGCTCGAGGTCGAGGGGTCGGGCATGTGCTGCGGTACTCATGTGAGCCTCCATCGATCCTGGCGTGAGCACCTGCCCTCTTGGGTGGTTGCTGCGGCGTCGTCGAGCCAGATCTCTCAGCCGCTCTGGATGGGTGCTCACATATAATCCTGGGTTATGGATTCCCGTCAACCCGGAGCAGGATTGTCTCGCCCGTCGGACGGCCTCCCGGCCGTGCCGGCGGGCGGGGCGACCGTCAGACGCGCGGGATGCGCTCGCGCCACAGCGTGATCGCCGGCTGCAGCTCCGGGCGGGCGGCGTAGCTCAGGTCCTCGAGCATGTCGTGCAGGTGGCGGGGGACCTGCAGCGACTCCCCGCCGTAGTGGTTGATCTCCTCCACCGCGAGGGCGAGCAGGGACTCCACCGACGGCACTCGGTGCACCACTCGCACGACCTCGTCGTCGTCGACGATGCACGGGCTCGGCGTCTCCCGACCGACCAGCGGGCGCAGGATGCGATGCAGCTCGTCGATCACCTGGATCGCCGTGGTCGGGTCGTTGATGCCGGGCGAGAGCGCGCGCTCGGCGATGTCGACGAGCTGTCGCACGCGGAAGGTGAGGTCCTGGCGCGAGCTGCGCGCCTGACCGATGCCGAGGGCGTCGGTCAGGGCCTTCTCCACGCTGCGGGTCTCCTCGACGTCGTCGAAGAGGTCACCCGTGCTCACCCCTTCGCTCAGGCCCCAGACCCGCGCCACCGGCTGCCGTTCGACGACGACGTCACCGATGGCGACGACGATCTCGACCACCGCGTCCGCGGCCTTGGCGGTGCGGACCATGTCCTCGTAGTCGACGTGGGTCAGGTGCCCGTGCCGGTCGCCGGAGTGCAGCCACCGGGCCTGCGAGCTCGGCGGCTCCCATCGCATCTCCGGACCGCTGCCGGGGTCTTCCGGATAGAGGTCGTCGACCGCCTTCGCCGCCGTGTCACCGATCTGGCTGACGACGTAGCCGACCTGGATCGACATCGTGATCTCGCGGATGAAGGCGAGGAAGAGTGCGACGCACGCCAGCACGAGGACGAAGGAGAGGGTGACCGCGACCTGTGGGACGAAGGGGGCGATGTCGTTGCCTCCGCGGACCGAGCGGAGCACGGTGAGGCTGTACAGGAAGGTGCCGGTGAAGACACCGAGAGTGAGCTGGCTGACCCGCCTGGCGAGGAAGTTGGTCAGCACGCGCGGGGTGAACTGGCTGCTCGCGAGCTGCAGCACGACCATCGTGATCGAGAAGACCAGACCGGTCACCGAGATCATCGCGCTGGCGATCGTCGAGAGCAGACCACGCGCCCCGTCCGGACCACCCTCGAAGACGAAGGGCACCTGCTTGCCCAGCGCCTCCTCGATCGTGGGCACGGCCAGCCCGGCCGCGATGCACGCGATGCTCACCACCAGGGGCAGCACCCAGAACGGGCGGAAGGCCCGCTCGATCAGCGTCGGGGGGACGATGCTGCGGACGTCGTCGAGGGTGCGCGCGCTGGCCGTCATGCGATGCGGACCTCGTCGGTCGGGGCGGCCGGTGGCATGGTGGACATGCTAGGCGGGTCGATTGCTGCTGGAAGGATGACTGCGTGGACGTCCTCGAGTACTACCTCGGCATGCACCCCATGGGTGCGATCGCGGTGGTGCTCAGCACGGTGCTGCTGTACTCGGCCTTCGCCTTCTTCCTCTCCCGTTTCGGTCAGCGGATGTACGCCTCGCCGTCGAGCCTCGACCTGGCCGTGGTCACCGTGCTCGGCGCGATCGTCGGTCGCGCGATCCTCGGCCAGGTCCCCACCCTCAGCGGCGGGTTGCTCGCCCTCGCGACGCTCTTCGCGATGGAGACGCTCGCAGGCCGGGTGCAGCGGATGGAGCGGATGCAGGCGCGCCAGCGGTACCGCGCGACGGCAGTGATGATCAACGGGCGGATCGACCGGCCCGAGCTGCACAAGCACGGTCTCGACGAGGCGGCGCTGTGGGCGGCGCTGCGCCAGAGCGGCGTGGTCCACCCCTCGCAGGTCGCCCTCGTCGTCCTCGAGCGGGGCGGCCGCTTCTCGGTGATGCGCACCGGCGAGGAGATTCACCCCGCGGTGCTCACCGGCGTCCGCCGCGCCTCCGAGCTGCGCGAGCAGCTCATCGGCAAGAAGGACGGAGCGAAGAAGAGCGCTCCCAAACCGCCCGGGGAGGCCGAGGCGAAGGGGTGAGCTCACCCCTTCGCGCCGGCTCACGTCCCCTAGGCCGTCGTCGGGTCGAGGACCCGGAGGCCGGGGAAGCGGGTAAACCCACGATCTGTGGTGACCATCGTCGCGCCAGAGCCGCGGGCAACAGCCGCGAGGTAGGCATCCGGGACATCCGCACCCTTCAGTCGCAGGTCAGCGACGTACTCGGTGAAGGCCTGCCAGGTCTGGGCGCCGGGCGTCACGACGCCGACGCTCGGGTGCGACCGCAGGGTGGCGGCAAAGTCGAGGGCGGTAGCGGGCGGCGCCGGCTCCTCGAAGACCCGGGGATGCGTCGCGATTCGAACCATCGAGGCGAGCACGGAGTCGCTCACGGCGACCCGGTCCCGCCCGGAGAGGCGGGCGCCGAGCCAGTCAGCGACGGCGGCCGCCTGATCGGACATGGTGGGCCGGAAGGCGTAGAGGCAGACATTCACATCAAGGAAGAGCACGCGCACCGCCCTCACCCTCAAGAAGCTGGTCCATGGTGTCGCGATCCTCGAGGTCGACCCCATCACGCAGTCCGGGCCGCTCCGGCGTGAAGGTCGGGAGGCCCGCGGGCACCGGGCCGCGCACCGCTCGCCGGTCCAGCAGATCCTGGAGTGACTCCTCGAGGACCGAACCGATCGTGCGGTGCTCACGCGCCGCAAGGATCTTGGCCTCGGCCAACAGTCCGTCGTCGATCGTGACCGTCGTTCTCATTCGTGCATCATAGCATCATGATGCACTCATCATGATGCGCGACTGACGCCCTCAAATTGCGGCCGTCTCGATCGCCCCGGCGCTCTGGCCGTCGACGTCCTTCGGCTCGGACGACGGCGCCGTCATCGCATAGAGGGTGCGTCCGTCCGCGCCGCCGACCGCGCAGGCGAAGGCGTTCTGCGTCGTCTCGACCTGGCCGGTGACCTCTCCCCCTTCGGCGTAGCGGACCACGGCAGGCCCGAGGGCGGCCGAGACCCACACCCCGCCCTGGGGGTCGGCGGCGATGCCGTCCGGGGCGACCATCTGCTCGGCGGTGGAGGCCCACACCCGACGGTCGGTGAGCGACCCATCGTCCTGCACGGTGAAGGCGGTCAGCTGCAGGCGCAGCGTCTCGGCGAGCACGAGCGTGCGTCCGCCGTCGACGAAGACCATGCCGTTGGGGAAGCGCACCCCTTCGGCGACGACCGTGACCGTCCCGTCCGGGTCGACCCGCACGAGGTCGGTCCGCCCGGCGGACTCATCCCCGAGGATCTCCTCGACACTGCGCTGCGCCATGTCGGTGTGCAGGTCGTACCCGAAGTTGCCGACGTAGGCCCGCCCCTGGTCGTCGACGAGCATGTCGTTGGCGTGATACCCGCAGTGGGCGGAGATGTCGGCGTGCTCCACGAGCGAGCCGTCCTCCTCGAGCCGCATCACCTTCTGGTCGGTCATCGACACCACGAGCAGCCGGCCGTCGGGCAGCCAGCCCAGGCCGGACGGCTGGCGGGGGACGTCGACGACCTTGGTCTCCTCGCCGGACTCCGGGTCGAGGGTGTAGACCGCGTGCCGGTAGAAGTCGCTGAACCAGAGCTGGCCGTCATGCCAGCGCGGCCCCTCACCAAAGTCGAACCCGTCGTGGATCACCTGTGCTGTCGCCATGACTCAACACTGGCACCGACCGCCCCGCTGCGGAAGGGGTCTGCCCTAGGTTTGGACCCGTGGACGACGTCGACCTGCCCGGCGGCCTGGGCACTCTCGACCCGGTGTGGGCGGGCGTGCTCGTCTTCGTCCTCGCCCTGCTCATCTCGATCGCGGCCCGGGTTGCGCTAAGCCGCTACGCCACCCGCGGCGAGAGCGACCGGCACGCCGTCCGGCAGATCGGCCGGCTGCTGAGCATCACCCTCGTCCTCATCGGCTCGCTCCTCGCGCTCGACGTGGCCGGGGTACGGATCGGGCCGATGCTCGGGGCGCTGGGGGTCGGCGGCATCGCGGTGGCGATCGCCGCGCAGGACATCCTGCAGAACTTCCTCGCCGGCCTGATGATCCAGGTGCGGCGCCCCTTCGTCATCGGCGACCAGATCTGGACCAACGACTACGAGGGCACGGTCGTCGACGTCGATCTGCGGGCGACCCGACTGGTCACCTACGACGGGCTCAACGTCATCATCCCCAACGCCTCGGTGCTGCGCGAGCCGATCGTCAACAACACCCGCACCCCCCTTCGCCGCACGACGCTCGCCGTCGGGGTGCGCTACGACACCGATCTCGAGCTGGCCCGCTACACCCTGCTCACGGCCGTCCGCGAGGTCGACGGCGTCTCCGACCGGCCAAGCGCGGAGGCCTTCGTCGAGGAGTTCGCCGACAGCTCGATCAACTTCGCGCTGATGTACTGGCACTCCGCTGACATGGCGACCCGGTGGCGGGTGCGCACCGCGGTCGCGATCGCGGTGAAGAAGGCCCTGGACGAGGCCGAGATCGAGATCCCCTTCCCGCAGCGGGTCATCTGGCACGGCGACGGACCCGAGCCGGAGGCGAAGGGGGCGGACGCGGCCCCCTGACCCGGCCCGACTGGCGGCCGGGCACCTCGTCGACCGGCCCCCCCTGCGGGGGCGCAGATCACCGCCCGGTCCGGTTACCTTTCCCGCATGCTCGAGGTCACCCCCTTCGCCCGCTCGCCAAGGATCCTGGGCATCGTCCAGGCCGGCGGCAAGGGCAGCCGCATGGACGTCCTCACCCGCGAGCGCGCGAAGCCGGCCATCCCGTACGGCGGCAGCTTCCAGCTCATCGACTTCGCCCTGAGCAACCTGAGCAACAGCGGCATCCCGGACGTGTGGGTGTCGGTGCAGTTCGCCGCGTCCTCCCTCGACCGGCACCTCGCCGGGGGGCGCCCGTGGGATCTGGACCGCACAACCGGCGGCTACCGACGGCTCGTGCCCGAGGAGGGACGGGCGGGGGCGATCGAGGGCTTCAGCTCGGGCAACGTCGACGACCTGCTCCAGCTCATGCCGCAGATCACCGAGCTCGGCCCGGACGTCGTGGTCGTCATGAGCGCGGACCAGGTGTACCGGCTCGACGTGCGGGCGGTGGTCGAGCAGCACCTGGCGAAGGGGGCGGAGCTGACCGTCGTGACCGTCGAGATCCCCGTCGAGGACGCCCAGCACAAGGCCGTGGTCGACGTCGACGACGACGGCCGGGTGACCTGGGTCGAGGACAAGCCGGACGAGCCGGCGCACGGGGTCGTTGCTGCTGAGGTCTTCGTTTACGACGCGGCCGCTCTGCTGCGCGAGCTCGACTCGCTCCGGCGGGACCGGGCGACCGAGGACCCCGGCCTGACCGAGGGGCTGGGCGACTTCGCCGACGGGCTCGTGCCGCGCTTCATCGAGCGGGGCAGCGCCTACGCCTTCGCGCTGAGCGGGTACTGGCGTGACCTGGGCCGGCCCTCGGTGTACCTCGAGGCGCACCGGGAGCTGTTGCAGGGGCGGGTCGACGTCTTCGACGACCGGCGGTGGCCGATCCGCACCCACTTCCCCGAGCTGCGGCCGGCGATGGTCAGCGCGGGCGCAGTAGTCGAGGACTCGCTGCTCACGGCCGGGGTCGAGGTGGCCGGGACGGTGCGGCGCAGCGTCCTCGGCCCGGGGTGCATGATCGAGGCTGGGGCGGTCGTGCAGGACTGCGTGCTCATGGACGACGTCGTCGTGCAGGCCGGTGCGGTGCTCACCGCGTGCGTCGTGGACCACCGGTGCCGGATCGGCAGCGACGCGACGGTCGGTGCCGAGCCCGCGCAGTGGCCACCGACCGACGAGGAGATCGTCCTCATCGGTCGAGAGTCGCAGATCTCCCCGGGGCAGGCGATCGAAGCGGGCGCCCGGCTCGAGCCGGGTAGCAGCGCCTGATCGCTGCGGCGGCCTTGCGGCGCGAAGGGGGTCAGGCAGGCCTGCGCGCGGCGCACGGCACGCAGGTCCGCGCGGTGGGGAGCGCCTCGAGTCGAGCCGCCGGGATCGCTTCGCCACAGACCTCGCACCGGCCGTAGTCGCCGGAGCTGACCCGGTCGAGCGCTGCCTCGACCCGGGTGAGGTGCGCTTCTGCCTGCGCGACGAGAGCCGCGACCTGCGCCCGCTCGAAGGCAATGGTCGCCCCTTCCGGGTCATGCTCGTCGTCGGCGTTGGAGTCGCGAGACGCCTCGACGATCCCGTCGAAGCCGCGCCGGAGCTCGGCGAGGCGCTCGACCACCTCACGGCGTTCTTCCTCGAGCCGGGTCGCCTCGGCATCATCACCCGTGGTCATCCGACCATTGTCCCCGCCGGTCAGCTGCACGAGGCGACATCCAGGACCCAGCTAACTCACCGCAGCACGAGCTATGCCTGCGAGCGGAGGGCCGGGATGACGTCGGTGTGAGTGAAGTCGACCCCGACGAAGAGAAGCGGGTCGCCACTGGCGACGGAGAGGACGTAGGCGAAGCAGTCGCCGACGTTCAGCCGGGCGGGCGAGCCTGACCCTCTGCCGAACCGCCGGTAGGCGGCACGGGCGATCTCGCCCTCCCGCTCTGACACCGGCACGACCTCGATGTTCAGGGCCTCGACCAGCTCGTCGAGGCGTGCGCCGTGCGAGGTCGACCGGGCATCGGCGACGATCGCCACCTCGAGCCGGGTCGCGACGGACATCCGACAGGCGGCAGAGGCGGCGGCGTCCAGGACCGCCTCGGCGCCCGGCTCGGCCTCGAGAATCGCCATGAGGCCGAGCCCCCGCCAGCGATTCCCCTCCGACCCCACCAGCCTCCATCCCTGCCCGGCATCCAGAGCAGTCGCTCATGCCTGCCACCTCATGGTGATTCGCTGGCCGGGCACCCCCTGAGCGACCCGGTCGACGTCGGCGCAGCGCACGACGCCGATCACCGGGTAGCCGCCGGTGACCGGATGGTCGTCGAGGAAGATCACCGGCCGCCCGTCCGGGGGCACCTGGATCGCGCCGCGCACCACCCCTTCGCTCGGCAGCTCCGCAGACTCCCGTTCGGGCGCCCGCTCGATCGGGTCACCGTCGAGACGCACCCCCTTGCGGTCGCTGCGCTCGGTGATCACCCAGCCATCGGCGCGAGCAAGCTGGCGCGGGTCGGCGAACCAGTCCCGTCGCGGGCCGGGCTGGACGGCGATCTCGAAGGGGTCGGTGCGCAGGAGCGCGGTGGGCGCCTGGTCGACGCAGTGGTGAACCGCGTCGACGGTCCCGACGGGCAGGAGCTGCCCCGTGCTGAGCGGGTGGGGGCCGAGCCAGGACATCGTGTCGGTGGAGCGCGACCCGAGCACCGGGTCGACGTCGATCCCACCGCGCACGCAGAGGTAGGTGCGCATCCCCGCAGCCGGCGCGCCGAGGGTAAGCACGGCACCGTCCGGCAGGCGAAGGGGGGACCCCAGCCCGACTGCTCGGTCACCGATGGTCGCCGGGGCGGGTGCCCCGGTGAGGCAGACGGTGAGGTCGTTATGGGCGCGCACCGACAGACCGCCGAAGGTCACCTCGATCGCGGCGCAGCCCGGGGGGTTGCCGACGAGCCGCTCACCGAGGCGGTAGGAGCCGCGGTCGACAGCCCCGGCGCGACCGACCCCGAGGGCCATGCTCCCGACGCGGCCCTCGTCCTCGATCAGCGCGAGCGGGCCGGTGGCGAGCACCTCGAGCGCCCGAGCCTGGCCGGCACCGGCCGCCTCGCTCACGGCGCCACCTGCACGAAGCGCACGGTCGACCCCGGCCGCAGCAGCGCGGGCGGGTCGCGGTCGAGGTCCCACATCGGGGTGCTCGTGGTGCCGATGAGCTGCCACCCGCCGGGGCTGCTCCGCGGGTAGACGGCGGAGTACTCGCCGGCGAGCGCGACCGACCCGGCAGGCACGGCGGTGCGCGGAGACTCTCGGCGCGGTACCTGCAGCCGGGGGTCGCCGCCGATGAGGTAGCCGAAGCCGGGGGCGAAGCCGCCGAAGGCGACCCGCCAGGGCGTGCCGGTGTGGGCGGCGATGACCTCCGGGATGCTCAGGCCCGTGTGCGCGGCGACGTCGTCGAGGTCCGCGCCGTCGTAGACCACGGGGATCTCGATCTCCTCGGCGCGACTGGCGGGGCCCCCGGCCCGTGGGAGCTCGGTCTCGCGCGCCGCGGCGGCCGTGGCCTGCCGGGCGAGCTCGCCGAGGTCGATCTCGCGGTCGGCGACGAGCAGCACGGTCCGGGCGGCGGGGACGACGTCGGCGACCCGGCGCCACGGTCCTTCGCCGGCGGCGCGCAGCTCCTCGAGCCGGGCGGTGAGCGCGAGCACCGCGTCGCTGTCGGTGGTCTCGAGCAGGATCGCCGCATCACCCATCGGGAGGACCTCGCATGGCACGCTCACCCCCGCTCACCCATCCGGTGCGGCACCGCTCGATCTGCCGCCCGACCTGGTGACGAAGGGGGCGATGCTTACCCCTTCGGCCTGGAGGCGGTCCCGGACCGCGCGGGCCATCGCGACCGCGCCGGGGGTGTCGCCGTGGGTGCAGATCGAGTCGGCCGGCACCTCGATCTCGGTGCCGTCGACGGCGGTGAGACGACCGGTGGTCACCAGGCGCGCGACCCGGTCGGCGACCTCGTCGGGGTCGTGCAGCACGGCACCGGGCTCCTGCCGGGAGACGAGCCGCCCCTCGGGCGTGTAAGCGCGGTCGGCGAAGGCCTCGCGGATCACGGGCAGGCCGGCGGCCTCACCGGCGGCGAGCAGCTCCGAGCCGGGCAGGCCAATGAGCGGCAGCGAGGGGTCGTAGGCGAGGACCGCGTCGACGATCGCTCGAGCCTGTCGAGCGTCGACCGCCGCGGTGTTGTAGAGCGCGCCGTGGGGCTTGACGTACTGCACGGAGGTGCCGGCGATCCGGCACATCGCCTCGAGCGCGCCGAGCTGGTAGAGCACGTCGGCGGTCAGCTCGGGTGAGGGCATGTCGATGCTCCACCGGCCGAAGCCGGCGAGGTGGTTGTACCCGACCTGGGCGCCGATCACCACACCGCGCTCGGCGGCGGCAGCGCAGGTGCGCTGGAGGGTCAGCGCGTCCCCGGCGTGGAAGCCGCAGGCGACGTTGGCCGAGGTGACGACGCCGAGCATCGCCTCGTCGTCGCCGAGGGTCCAGGTGCCGTAGGACTCCCCGAGGTCGCTGTTGAGGTCGACGGTGCGACCGGTCAGCCCTGTCGCCTCCCTGGTGTCCATGGCACTCCCTTCGCCCAGCGCGTGTCGTCATCGTGCTCCCGCCCATCATCGTCGCTGGCCCCGGCTGCCGGGTGGTCCCGCCCCTGCCCGTAGCCTCGGTCGGTGAGCGAAGAGCGGGTGCGCGGGTCGGCGGCGGAAGCGGCGCGGACGATCGCGCCGCTCATCCTCGTCGCGGCGGCGCTGCTCGTCTCGCTCAACCTGCGACCGGGCGCCTCCTCGGTCGGTCCGGTGCTCGACGAGCTGCGCACCGGGCTGTCTATGCCCGGTGGGCTCGCCGGCGCCCTGACCGGCCTGCCCGGGCTGTGCTTCGGTGTCGGTGGGGCACTTGCCGTGCGCCTCGGCCGGCGGGCTGGGCTCTCCGGCGGGATCACCATCGGTCTGCTGCTCGCCACCGCTGGTCTGCTGGCGCGCCCCTTCGTCGCGGGCCCGAGTGCCTTCCTCGCGCTGTCGGCCGTCGCGCTGCTCGGGATGGCGGTCGGCAACATCCTCGTCCCCGCCTGGATCAAGACCTGCCGGGGCATCGAGGTGCGCCTGATGACGATCTACGGCAGCGGGCTGATCGTCGGCGGGTCGCTCGGGTCACTGCTCACCGCCCCGATCGCCGCAGCCTCCGGCTGGCGCTGGAGCCTGGGCCTGTGGGGGTTGGGAGCTGCGGCCGCCGCTGCGCTGTGGTGGTGGATCGCGCGGACCGAGCGGCGGCGCACCCCGGCGTCGCCCCCGAGCCAGGCCGCCCCGTCGGGTCGGATCGCCCGCTCTCCCACGGCGATCGCGATGACCGCGCTCTTCGCCCTGCAGTCGATGCACGCCTACATCCAGATGGGCTGGCTGCCACAGATCTACCGCGACGCCGGGCTCTCGGCGTCCCTGGCTGGCGCGATGCAGGCGCTGCTCGCGGCGGTCACCATCGTCGGCGGGTTGACCATGCCGACCGTCATCGCCTGCGGCCGTGGCCTGGCGCCGATGATGCTCGGCCTGGGGGCGCTGCTGGCGACGGGCTACGGCGGGCTGCTGCTCGCGCCGGCGGCGCTGCCGTGGTTGTGGGCGGTCCTGCTCGGCATCTCCGGCTTCGCCTTCCCCCTGGTCATCGCGCTCATCACCGCCCGCACCCGCTCGCACGAGGTAACCGCCCAGCTCTCCGGCTTCGTCCAGCCGGTGGGCTACCTGCTCGCGGCGCTCGGGCCGGTTCTCGTCGGGGTGATCCACGCGGCGACCGGCGGGTGGGAGGTCGTGCTGTGGATCCTGGTCGCCACCGCCGTCCCCTTCACCCTCGCCGGCCTGCGAGCGGTGCGACCCGCGGTCGTCGACGACGAGATCTGACAGCGGCGGGCATCCTGTGCCGGCGATGCCGGGCGGCACTGCGCTCGCGGGACCGACCGAGTTCCTCGAAGCAGCCTTGGACATCGCGCTCATGGCGGTCGACACCAGCGACGACGTCCCGCTGCTGGAGTCCTTCCTCGAGGTGGATATCGCCGAGACGACCGCACTGCTTCATCTTGCCGCGGCGGTGACCGAGGACGAGCTGACCGCGATGCGCATCCGCCGGGTCCTGGAGCAGCGGCTGGGCTCGCCCGAGGTCCTCACCGGTGAGCGGCGGGCGGAGATCATCGCGGTCCGGGACTCACTTGCTCCGTAGAGCCGGTGTCGCAGTGAGTCGTCAGGTGGCTCAGGCGGGGTCGGCGACGTCGGCGACGTCGGCCTCCAGCGCTGCGAGCGCCGCGTCGGAGTCCACGGTCGCGGCCACGCCGTGACCGCCCGCGCCGAGGGAGATGGTCCGGCCGGGGACGGTCGCGTCGGCGATGACGGGCCAGGGGGTGGTCGAGCCGAAGGGGGTGATCGTGCCCCGCTCGTAGCCGGTCACCTCACGAGCCATCGCGGCGTCGGGCATGGAGAGGCGGTTGACGCCGAGGTGGGCGCGCAGCTTCGGCCAGGAGATCTGACGGTCGCCGGGGACGAGGACGAAGAGGTAGTCGCCCTCACCGCGGCGGACCACAAGGGTCTTGACGATGTCGGCGGGGCTCACCCCGCGGGCGGCGGCCGCTTCCTCGAGGCTGGCGACCCGGCCGTGCCGGGTGATGGTGTGCTCGATGCCGCTGGCACGCAACGCCTCTGCCGCACGGGTCTCGCCGTCGTCCATCGGTCCAGCGTAGGGCGAGTCGACTTGGCCGCAGTGCTCGATATCGTGCCCACATGAAGATCACCGTGGAGCTGCCGGACGCGCTGATGTGCAACCTGCGCGAGCGGGCTTCCACCGAGGGGGTTCCGATGCGGGACATCGTCCTGGAGGGGCTGCGGCGCGAACTCGACCGCCGATCGGCACCGGACGCGAGGGTGGACTTCGTCTTCCCCACATCGGCCGCGAGTGGCGACGGACTGGCACCGGACATCGACCCGTCACGGCTGGCTGAGTACGCCTGGTAACTGCTGTGGAGCGCTGAGGACACCGAGACCTCCGCACGCGACGCTCAGAGCGCGCGTCGCATGACGATCCGCGGCATCCCCGAGGCGACCGCATCGGTCACACCCACCTGCTCGAAGCCGGCCTGGTCGCTTCTACTGCCGTCGTTGCTTTAGTGCCCGAGGCCCTCAGTACCCGTGCAGCAACTGTGGTCGAAGGGCTCGGGTCAACTGGCGCGACCGGGACGGAGACCACGACCAGGTCCTCTGTGCCATCTGTTACGCGCTGCTGAGGCAGGCTCGAGGGGTCTGTGACAACTGCGGTCGAACAGCCATCCTCTTGGCGCGAGAGGGTGGTCGCAGTGGGCACCGCAAGAACGTGTGCGGGAAGCGCTATCGCCATCCCAAGCGGGAGTGTGGGATGTGCGGACGAACCCGTCGGATGGCCTTGCGGGCGACGGAGAACAGTCCGGACGTGTGCCCGACCTGCTACTGGGCGCCAGTGGTTGAGTGCTCGGAGTGCGGCGACCAGGCGCTGGGGCGGCGTACGACTCGTAACGGCCGGCCATGGTGTTTCGCCTGCCAAGCGCCTAAGCGCATCGACGAACTGCTGGTCGACGAAAGCGGGAGGGTGCGCCCGGGTTACGACGACCTGTGGACTGCACTGTTGGGAGTTGTTCGACGCGGGCTACTGAGCAACTGGGCACGTACCGAGAGCCTCACGCTCCTCGCTCGACTGCTCGACGAGCACGGACGCGTCCCCCACCAGCTCCTGGACCAGGAAGGCAATCGGACCGGGGTGCACTACTTGAGGGCGCTTCTGGTGTCAGCCAACGTCCTGGAGGAGCGGGACGAGCACATGTCCCGGCTGCGGGCCTTCTGCCGGGAGTACGTCGCCGAGGTCGACGATGCGGAGACACGCCACGTACTGAGCCGGTACGCCCACTGGCACATCGTCAGCCGCAAGCAGGTTGGACCGCATGGCCTGACGGTGTCGCAGCATTACAACGCGCGCCAGGCCGTCCGCACGGCGCGAGGTTTCCTGGACCACCTGGGCGCACGAGGGCTGACCCTCAAGGAGTGCACTCAGGAAGAGGTCGACAGGCGGGCAGGAGAGGCGTCGACATTGACCTTCCTGCACTGGTTGCAGGGCCAGCGGCTGCTGGCGCCGGATCTGGAGGTCCCTGAGCATTCCTTCGAGTCAGCAGTGAACACAGCCGACCCGGAGGCTCAGCTGGCGCTGGCGAGACGGCTCCTGCACGACCCAGATTCCGGAGGCGTGAAGGAACGTGCCGCAGGGTGTTTGGTGCTGCTTTACGCCCAGCCACTGACGAAGATCGTCCAACTGACGATCGACGACTTGTTTGTACGAAACGGCTCCGTGCAGCTAGCACTCGGGCCCGATCCGCTTGACCTAGCACCGCCCTTGGCTGACCTGCTGCGACAACTGCCCATCCGAAAGCCCTTTTGGGCAGCCCGAGCCTTGGCCGACGAACGCTGGCTCTTCCCTGGCAAGAACGCTGGCCGCCACAGGCACCCGACATCGCTGATGCATGCCCTGCGCGCGGTGGGGATTCCTGCACGGACCAGTCGGAACACGGCCGTGTATCACTTGGCCGGGCGTGTGCCGCCCGCGGTCATCGCGAGCATTCTGGGGATTCACCCCAACACGGCGCAGCGTTGGGCGGAGCAGGCCGGGGCGAACTGGCTCACCTATGGTCCACACCGCTCGTGAGCCCCGGATTGGCTGGACCGTAGTGCCTAATGGCGAGAACTGGATGGGCGATGCGGGACGCCCCGACCGGCAAATTCGGTTGCAGACTGTTCGTGCGATGCCTTGGATGGCCGTCGTGGACATCGTGCTGAGAACACCCGCTGCTGACGAACTCCGGTCACTGGCCTCGACGCTGAGCACCTTTCAGCGAGACAACGGACCGATCCAGCTGCACCCCGGCGATCTTGGCTGGTTCTCTATGAGAGGAGCGGAGGCCACAGCCCAGGCGCTCCGCGCTTGGTTTTGCGGCGACACTCTCCTCGCCCTTGGACTTCTCGACGGGCCTGACGGTCTTCTTCGGCTGGGCATCGATCCCGACCAACTAGACAATGAGGCCCTCGCTCGACAAGTCAGCGCCGACATCACGGACCCGGACCGTGGGGGGCTTCCCGCTGGTGAGGCAGTCGTCGAGGCGCGCGGCGCGACAGCACTGCAACGCGTGATGCTGGCCGACGGCTGGGAGCTCGACGAGCCGTGGACACCGCTGCACTGCGACCTGAACGATCCCGTCCCGGACACCCTCGTCACACAGACCGGCCTACGCGTCGAAAGCGTCGGGCCGAATCGCGCGGCCGCATGGATGGAAGTCCATTGGTCTGCATTCAGAGGTACTGCATTCGGGGAGGCAGAGCGGGCCGAGGTCGTCGACTGGTGGACGACGATGATGGATGGGCCGTTCGCTGAGCAAGGCCGCTCAGTGGCGGCCCTGGATTCAGAGGGTCGGATGGTGGCCATCGCTGGCGTGTGGTCCGCTGGGCGAGGTCGGCCGGGATTGATCGAGCCCATGGGTACCCACCGCGACCATCGCGGGAAGGGTTACGGCGCTGCCATCTGCCAGGCCGCAGGCTTCGCCTTGCGCGAGATGGGGGCATCCAGTGCGATTGTGTGCGCGGAGTCCTCCAACGTCGGCGCCGTGGCTACATACGCCTCGGCCGGTTTCACTCCGCACCCGCCGGTGGCGGACCTCCTTCGCCAGGGCACCGCCTGAGGTGGGCATGATGGACGACGTCCCCGGCCTCGGTCCCAGACCGCAGCGCATCACCGTCGAACCGGACCAGGTTCGGCGGCTTGTCCAGGAGCAGTGTCCCCAGTGGGCCTCGCTTCCGGTCGTTCCGGTGGAGAACGGTGGTTGGGACAACTGGACCTTCCACCTCGGCGAGTCGATGCTGCTTCGCCTGCCGAGCGCGCAGGAGTATGCCTTGGCTGTCGAGAAGGAGCACCGCTGGCTTCCGGTCCTTGCTCCGCACCTTCCGCGGCCAATCCCTGTCCCTCTTGTGAGGGGGGAACCGGGGGCGGGCTATCCGTTCTCTTGGTCGGTCTATGAGTGGATCGACGGAATGCCCGCGAGCTTCGACGCGGTGGTCGACCCGGTTGGCTTCGCCAAGGACGTGACCGACTTCGTCGCTGCGCTGCACGGCATTGACGCCACCGAGGGTCCGCAACCCGGCAAGCACAACTGGTTTCGCGGAGCGACGCTGGGCACCTTCGACGCCATGGCGCACAGCGCATTGGCCGATCTGCGTGGCCACATCGACGACGAGTTGGCTCTGGAGATCTGGACGCGAGCATTGGAGTCGCGGTGGGACGGCGTCGAAATCGCTCGCCGTTGACATGTCAGCGGGGACCGATTCTGAGACTGGACCCCCCGAATCTGCCGGATTCTGAGACTCGTTCTGCCGACGATTTTGAGACAGGCGGCCCTGCAACTCTGGCCCCGAGGCCCGAGGCTGCGGTCCGTCAGAACCGAGTGAGCCGGTCCAACCGCTCAAATCTAGGGCCCTCAGCTGGCTCCACCACTGTGTAGCCCATTCCCTCAAGCACCCGAACGGCTTCGGCAGGAGCGTCCCGGACAGAGGCGCCGATCTGGTGACGCCGCCAGCGGGCCCGGCCCGCATCGAGCACTGCTTGAGCTCCCGGAACTGTCGTTACGGCGAACTCACTCACCAACATCTGCAGGACGTCTTCGACGCAAGGTCTCATGCGTGCACCGCCGAGCGGGAAGTGCAAGTTCGACAAGCGCGGCACAGCCGCCTTGGACTCACCTGTAGCGGCCTTAACACGGATGGCGGGCTTCCCCCTGCCTGCTCGCAGCATCGCGAACAGGAACTCGTCGCGATGGGCATGAATCTGAAGGTGAGCGCACGGGAGGGCGGCCTGCATACTGTCCTCGAACTCGTACCGGAACAGCGGCGTCGCGTCGGTTGCGGGCCGTACGTGAACATTGGCCTTAGTGACCTTCAAGTAGGTCGCCTGGTGGTCCCAAATACAGTGGTAGTCGCAGATAAGAGTCAGCGCATGCGCGCCGCCAATCTCGAGACAAATGTCAACGCTGTCCTTCGGATGCACCAGCAACCGTTGCGTCGTTCCATCCCTTCGCGGCGACGCCTCAGCCACGAACTCAGGCATGGACTCCCCGAAGACGCCGCGAAAGGTGCTGGTCAACTCAGTTGCGAACGCCTCCGCATGATCAGCCAGCGTCTTGAGAGCCGTCATGCCGAGGTCAGTCGCTCTCCCCCAGCAGGTAGCGGATCTCATCCAGACGCCGCAGAAGCCGCGACTCGCTCGGCGTGAGGCTGTAGGCGGCGGCGCGTTCACGGAGCTCAACTTCGGAGAACGGGGACCCTGCGAGCAGGTGCTCCCGTTCGGCCTCCAGCTCGAGGATGGTCGGTTCGAGAACGACAGTCATTTCGCGCTCCTCTGTACTCGTCGCTTCCTATGTCTACATCATGTACCCCGCCACCGACAGTCTGCCTCCGCGCGCGGCGCTGAGGCTCGATCTACCAGCACTGTCCTGCTCCGGCCTCGGTCGAGCAGCCAGAACCGTCGTAGGCCACGGGTCTCCTCGCGCTGACCGCGATGGTCGACGCGGCGAGGACCAACTACGAACAGATGCTCTGCCGTGCCAGACCCGCATGCGATCGGCGACTAGGGTTAAAGGATGGGTTCTTGGTGGCAGATCGAGGTAGGGAAGCGGGCTGCCCCCGTGTTCGGTAAGAACTTCGTCTCCGACCAGTTGATGCTGGTCTTCACCGAGGGTGACCTCTTCGTCGACACCACGAAGCGTGATGAGCTCTCGAGGCTAGAGGAGCTATCGGCCGACCATCCGGAAGTCGACGCACCTCTCGCGTGGCACAGTCGGTTGATGGGGTATTCAGCGACTGCGGCGGCTCTCCGGACTCGCCTCGAACTCCAGGGGTTCTCTTCCGCGCGCGTGCGATCGCTCTGCACAGCCTATTTCGACGATGAGTTTTCGCCCAACGCCGAGGATGGCCATATTGACCCGCGGGACTCATGGCCAGAAGGGCGCAGCGCCTACCCCGACGGCGCTGCAGTCACTGCGGTCCTGTCAAGTCGCCGAGGCCAAGCGGCGGCACAAGCCCCGATCTTCCAATTGGACGATCCCGAACAGCGATTCCTTAACAACCAATGGGTATCCCTGCGCGAAGGTTTCGATGACCCTCGTTTCGCCCTCGCGCTCTCCCTCATGAATACTCGACCCGACACTCCGGTAACTCTCGATCTTACGGACCTCATCCTTGGTGGATGGATGGAGTTCGACGATCTGCCTCACGTAGGTGCGCGCGCCCGGATGGCCGCCGCCGTCTCCGCGAGCGGACCTGTCATAGTCATCACGGAGGGCCCCAGCGACGCGCGCTGGCTCCGCCGAGCGCTGGAAATTACGGCTCCTGCCGCTGCCCACCTGTTTGAGTTCCTTGATTTCGCTGAGTACCAGGCACCTGGCGGTACGGACCGAGTCGTGTCGCTTACCAAAGGTATGGCCTCAGCCAAGGTGATGAATCGCATCGTGGCCGTGCTCGACAATGACACTGCTGGTCGGGTCGCAGCGCAACAACTTCAAGCGCTGAGACTCCCATCCCATATCGCGGTAACTACCCTTCCGGAGGTCAAGTATGCGACTTCGTACCCGACTCTCGGCCCAAGCGGCTCCACGGTAACGAACGTCAACGGCCGCGCAGCTTCGATCGAGTTCATGTTTGGCGAAGATGTCCTCCGTGACACCGATGGCTCGATGTTTCCGGTGCGGTGGCAGTCCTTCATCGGCGCTGCTGATGATTACCAGGGGCGCTTGGACAAGCACCACAAGGCGATCGTCAAGGAGCGAATCGATCACGCTTTCATGAAGGCCGGCTCCGCGGGCATGCCCCACGAAGTGCTCGGAGGGTGCCATCGCCTAGCTGACATGCTTTTGGCCGCCGCCGACCCGCCGCCCCATATTCCAGCTTCAGAGTTCTCTGACCTACCGGCATCCTGGCGCAGGAGCCAAGTCTGACGGCCGCGGTTCGAATGGTGGAGCGCTGCCCTCTTACAAACAAGGACACCACTGGTAGCCGCGAGCAGCGCATTCGGGAGCCTGAGCCCAAGTCAGCGCTGGGAGACCGAATCCTTCTACCTGCTCTCGAACCGCCCAAGAGGCACGTTCAGGTTGATGGATCAGCGCGTCACATAGAAGTTCGGCAGAGCGGAGGAGTTCGTGCTTTATGGAAAATTTCGAAGAGAAGGCGTACCGAGTCCAGTTTCGTGATTTGTCCGGTGGGAAGCCGAGATCGGCGCCCGCGGCTACCCAGTCCTTGGCGTCCGTGCATGTCCTGGCCAGGATCATGGCGACGACGGCACGGAGGATGCGCTGGTCCGGCCTGGTGGAGTGGCGCAGATGCAAGGGCAGCGCACAAGGCCACACGAGTTGTGGATGTCGTCGACACCCCAGTCTTTATGCCCTATCGGCAGTCCGTCGTCTGTGACCAGGCGCCGCTGCATCAAGGTGTGCACTCGGCCGTGACGACGCAGCAGTTCGTCGATCACCGGACGTAGCGCGGCCGAAGGTTGGGTGATCCGACTGAAGGTGTTCGCATGTGGAGAGCGAATCCCTGCGCCCCGTATCCAGTGGTCAAGCACGTCTGCCGCAGCAGGGACATCTGCTGCGGTGACGAGGGGCTCGACTGCCCCTAGGAGCTGATCAATCAGGTCGGGGTCTCGGGGTGGGTTGGCCCAGCGGTGGGTGCGGCCCCAGCTGCCGGCGTCAACGGCTCCCAGTCGGACGGCGACGCCGATCGCTGACTGCCATGCCCGGAGTGTCTGCAGAGAGGTCCGTTCGATGCCCGCCACGCTTCCTCGCTCTCCGGCGGCGAGGTCGGCCAGGAGCCTGGCTCGGCGCAACCGGCCGGGGTCCGCAGCCAGCGCCGGCTGGTCGGTGAGGTCAGCCCCACAGACGCGGCCGCCCGCTTGGGGGCAAGTGCAGCGACGACCGTCAGGGGCAGCCGCGACGCGAGGTGGCGCGGATGCGTGGAACTTGTTGCCATGCCCCGACACACCTCCACAAAGCGAGCAGGCCCCTCGAAGGTGCACGTCGTGCCGCAGGCAGGTCGTGATCCACGGGATGCGCCAGCTCAGTCTCCATGCTCCGTCCTCTTCCAGGCAGGGCGGGCAGAAGGTGGTCCCGGCAAGCCAGACCCAGGCTGAGTGCGCTGTTGCTCTGGTGCCCGCGATCGCGGTGCCGTGAGCGAGGCCTCCAAGATCGAGGGCGAGCTGGTCGTAGGCGGCGAGGTGCATCTGCTGGACCTGATTGGGCTCGAGGCCCATCAGCGGGGCAACCCGTTGGACGTTGGTGTCATCCATGTTGACGCCGAAACGGCCAGGCCAGCGACCTCGTGCGTCGCGAAGTCCCAGGTGGCCCCCGAGGGATGCGACCGTCGTGTGGTGCTGCGCAGCGCACCGCGTGAGGTAGGACGACCACGACTCGTCCTGAAGTGGGGCAAGCACCAGCGGGAGCCTGGTCATGCCGCACACTCCCCCACGAGTTGTTCAAGTGCGACGCGCATCCTCGGTCCGTAGCACCGGTCGAAGTCTTCGATGCTCCGGTCTAGAACGCTGGGTCGAACGCGGCTGGAGGTGTAGGTGCAGGCCCACTGGTCGACGAGCCAGGTCCGCACCATCCCCTGGTGAGCCTCGGGTGCGGCGTTGATGGACGCGAGGAAGGCGCCGGGGTCGGAGCAGACAGTTTCGCGGAGTCGATAGTCGACGCGGTCCTCGATGAGTGCCGAGACAGCAGCACGACACTCCCGCCAGAAGTGTTCCGCGCGCCCTTCTTGCTCCAGGCGAACCAGTTGCTGGAAGAACTTGAAGAGGTTACTGCTCCGTCGTCTCGGCGGCATGAGTTCGATGGCCTCATACAGGTGGCATCCTGTGGCGCTCATCAGCGTCCCCAGCGCGGCGATGGCCCTTCCGTCCCGGATCCGCGCCGGGTAGAGCAGGTCGGAGAAGCCGCCCACGAACATGGGTGTGGGCAGCAGGTGCGCGAAGACGTTCCAGTCGCCCGGGAAGCCGAGGGAGTCGGGCGCCCGGATGTGTCTCGTCCTGGCTTGGACAGGCATGGAGGTCATTCCTTGGGCATCCGGGTAGCCGCGCGCAAGTGCCATCCGAACCGCGTTCGTCAGATCTGCGAGAGCCGCTTCGGGATCCTGCGTGGCTCGCCGGTGCAGCGGCTCCCAGCCGCGCCTGTTGGCTCGTCTGAGGTGACCCTCGACATCCATGAAGAAGGCGGCGTTGTCTGCGGTTGGGCGCAGCCGTGACAGGACGTTGGCCTGAGCTTCGGCGATCTCGGCCGTCAAGGTGAACGGCACAGGTGACTGGTCAACCGACCTCAACAGCTCGCCGTGCGTCAGACAGATCAGATGCGTCTGGAGGCGCCAGGTCATAGCTCGGTAGCCCGGCAGCTCGGCCACGCACTGCGGGCACCAGCGGTCCTGTCCCCCACTGACGATGAGGCCGATCTTCTGGGTCGGATGCTTGCTCGCACGGTGCGGGCTGGTGGGATCGAAGAGGTCGCGGTCGGAGTCAGCCATGCGGATGGCGGAACCGTTGAAGGCACTCAGGTGCATCCGGTCGACTTCGTCCGGGTCCAACCTGAAGAGATCTGCGAGTTGCAGGACCGCCTCTCGGGTTGCCACCGTTCCCGACCACGTCAACCTGTACCGGGGGATGACGGTCGCACCCGGAGCGCGAGACAGGAGTGCCGTGGGCAGAACGCGATAGACGGTCGCCACCCGGGCGACATAGCCGCGCCACCACTCCCCTGGCAGAGGGTCGATGCGGAGAGGCAGGTGCGTGGTCATGGCCGCTCCTGAGTCAACAGTCCAGATCGCGTCGCGTCCAAGGCTGCGGCATCAAGATCCGTGTCGTTCCACACGGCATACGAAGCGGCCCTCTTGGCCCACTCGACGGCCAAGCCGGGTCGACCCCGGCTGCCCTCGTGGAGGATGTGGACGGCCCCGCGAGTGGTCAACCGGACACGCGTCGCATCGGCAGGGAGGAAAAGGCGTTCGTTGAGGCTGCGCGCGAGGTACTCCCAGTCGCCGATCTTCCCAGGTGACGGTGGTTCCCATCGCCCGATGTCGATCCACCTGGCGCCGCGGAGCCGTACTTGGTCTCCAGCGGCTCCATGAAGAACCCCGGACTCGCTGAAGCCGGTGCCGATGAGCACGATGGTTGCGGGGAGCCCGGTGATGATGCCCTTGAGGACGTCGGCCAGGAGCCGTGAGTCCTTGTTCTGGCCGGCCCCGATGCCGTGTCCGTCGTCGATGATGATGCCGCGCAGGCCGACCCTTGGCGCGATCTTGCGGAGTGCTTCCAGGTAGTCCGCTGTCGTTGCGCCCTGAGGTAGTGGGGGCGGCCCCAGGAAGCTCCAGATCGCCTTGAGCAGCGAGAGGCCTCGCGCAAGTTTGGGTACCTCTACGTAGATCCACGGAACACTTCGGTCGTACTTTCGGTCGTCCGGTGCCCGTCCGAGGGCCGACCAGATCTGCTTGGTCTCGCTGAATGCTGCAGACAGGGCGGCGTGTGTCTTTCCGCTCATCGGCTTGCCGTCGAGGATCACACAGGTCGCGCTCCCATATGCCGAGTGGTCGTTCTCGAAGTGTGCCCTTCGGATGGCTTCAGCGACCGCTGTCGTGTCCCGCGTGGTGACGGTGCCGATGCGCTGGTTGTAGGCATCGACACGCCTCCGAAGGTCGTCTGAGATGGGTCCGCCCAACTCGGGCCTCGGGTTCTGACCCATGACCAGATGTGGCCAGTCGTCGATGTCCTGCGGCATGAACCGGGTGCCCACTCGTGTGCTCATGACAGCCCCCACACCGACTCGTCCTGGATGCTCTCCTCGACGTCGACGTCGAAGGTGATCTCCTCGTCGTAGTCGATCTCCTCATCGTCGTCGCGGGTGTCGGGGTACTCCTGCGGCTCCTCCGAGAGCTCTGGTGCCGGGAACGCGAGGGCGCGCACTTCCTGGCTGGCCTCCTCGAGGTCGTGCGCATAGGTGCGCCGTCGTGCACCCTCGATCGCGGCATACCGAGCGTCCTGTCGCCCGGTGAAGACGCCGTCGAACCACCGGGTGAGCAGGGCCGCCTCGAGGTGATGCGTCTCCGCCTCGGTCAGAGGGCGACGCGTGTCCTGCTCGGCGGCGTTGAGTGCGACCTGGCGGACGAGTCCGCTCATCGGGGCGATGCTGCCGTTGCGGTCGATGGCGCGCGGCACGACCATCCAGTGCCGCTCGACGGGATGGACCAGGAAGATGCGGGTGGTGTCGAGGCGGTCGTAGAACACCGTCAACGGTCGTGCCTTGACGCCGATGCCCTTCATCACAACGGGTCTCAACTGCTGGAGCTGGCTGGAGTTGTAGGTCACCTTGTGCAGGCGGATCCCCTCCGGGCTCAGCTGGCGCTGTCTCCGCTCCAGGCCCTTGAGGAAGACCCACGGGTCGGCCGGGGCGTCGAGCTCACCGTAGGAGGTCACGTAGTCGGACCAGACCATCGCTGGGCTCAGCGGCTGGTCGGACCCGTGGGCCTCGGTCAGGGCACGATGCTCCTCGTTGGAGTAGACGTCGATGACGTACTCCCAGAGCATGTCCTGGAGGTCCTGCGGCTTGATCGGCACGGCGTTCTCGAACTCCGTGGGACGGTTGAGGACGTTCTGCCCCTTGTGGATCGGCATGGCGCTCTCCACGCCGCCCAGCACCCGGTGGACGGCCTCGACGATGCCCTTGGCGTGACCCTTGCGTGGAGGGCAGAAGACGATGTCGATGCCGCACTCCGCGGCATACCGCATGGCGTGGTCGCTGGCGTTCTCGGACCCGTGGTCGAACACGATGGTGCTCGGGTAGATCGCCGGCTTGCGTCCGATGACCTTCTGCAGGCTCGTCTTCTCACCCTCGGGGTCGTCGTTGATGGCGATGAGCCTGGGTATGCCGTGCCAGTGCTCCAGCTCGTACGGGTAGCCGGCACGGGTCGCGGTCGGTCGTCCCATCTGGGCGATGAGTGCGCAGACGTCTCGTGAGGTTGCTGCTCCGACGCATACCCGCAGGGCGACGAAGCACCTGGTGTAGACGTCGATGGCGCTGAGGATGACGGCCGGAACCAGGACTCCTTGTGGGCCGAGGATCGCGACGGTGGTGGGTGTCGCGTCGACCTGCACGAGCTCGCCTGGTCTGCTGACCCGCTGCGTCCCGTAGACGGCGACGGGACGGCTGGCCTCGCTGCGTCGGGTCTTGGCCGGATGGTGCAGCCCCAGCCCACGGGAGGTCTCGCCGATGAGGACGGTGAGTTGGTGCAGAGTGACGGCCTGACCGACACCTTCCGTGTTGAGCCGGCTGCGAATGCGTGCCATCAGCTTGCGCTGGCTCTTGTGTGGTCGGTCTCTCTCTGCGGCGACCTCAGCCCGCACGATCTCGAGGACGGCGGGGGCGTAGTCACTCAGCCGTTGCGAGATGGTCCTGCGGTTGCCGTGGACGAGGAAGTCTGGTCCTTCGTCGAGTCGCCTCAGGTGTCTGTAGACGGTGGACCGGTCGGTCCGGGCCTCTCCGCGGGCGCGCCACTCGCGCTGCTTAGCCGCGATGCGTTGAGCTCGTGTCGTGGTCTCGGGGTCGTAGTCGGGGTTGAGGATGCCGGCGCGCCGGTCTCCCTCGGCATTACCGGTCCGTGATCCGTACTTGATCTGCAGCAGGTCGCGGTACCGCTCGATGACGGCTGCTCGTTCATCATCGGGCAGCTCGGCGAGCATGGGTGCGGGGTGCTCGTCCACGGCATCGGCCCTGCGTTCTGGACGGTCCGCCAGCCGTTCCTTGACCAGGGTGGCCCAGGGGACTCTGGTCCGGTGGTCCCCGTGATCCAGAAGTACGACTACCCGTCCCTCCGCGTCACGGGTGATGCCGACGATCTTTGGCGCTCCGGGCTGACTGTTCACGTCCATCCCCACGCCCAGCGGTTCCCGTCTGGTGGTCCGGTTCAGAGATTGACGAGCCACGACCCACCTCCAGCCGGCCGGTCGGAAGAGACCCGGCTGTCGATATCTATAGGCTCGTCGAGGGGGATATGCGCGAGACCGTGAGCAATCAGGTCCCACAGCCGCAAGTAGCCCAGTGACCCACCCCCGAGCAACTGGCTGGCCCGTTCGACGTCGATCGGTCGTCGGGCCTGCCGGAGCAGTCTGGCTGCTGAGGAGCGGTCCTGCCGGACGTCGCGACGGCCGGCGTGGACGAAGTTGAGGTTACGGACTCGCTGGGGTGGCAACTCCGTCCGCACCTCGTACTCCCACCCGATCGTCTCAGCCGTGGCGCGTGTGAGTTGCAGGATCGATCGCAGCCGAGGGTCATCGAGCTTGGACCTCGTGGTGACGTCGACGAGCATCGTCTTCCCACCGTCCACGCGGAGCAGGAAGTCTGGGACGTGACTGCGCACTCCCGAGGCGAACACCCACTCCAGGCGCAGCGGCTGCGTGGACACCTGGGTGGGTTGCATGGTGATCAGCAGGTCCCGCAAGTGACTGAGCTCGTTGAAGCTCTCGCACCAGACGGCCCGCGAATCGTGTGCCTGGCTCGGGACGGTCACGCGGGAGATGTAGTTCCTCATGCCCTTGTGCGAGGCAGGGCGACGCACGGCGAAGAGTTGGTCAGGTGTCAACTGCGCCATGACGTCCACGTCGGCGGTCGTGACGATCGGGCGCCCGTCCGGGTCCCTGACCAGAGTGGTCGAAACCACAGACTTCGCCAGGGACGCTCGCTTCTGAGCGTCAGAGACCGATTCGATGACATCGGCCCACTTGGCCGGCTTGCCCTCCAGGGCGGGGATGAAGTTGGTCCGTCGACCCAGTCGGTGCGGGACGGATGACTCAAGTGATCGCATGGGTGGCTCCTGGTGTCGAGGAGCCCACTGTTGACGCGGACGCGTCAGGCGGCCAGAATGGCAGTAGTGAGCCCCTCGGGGTTCGTGGTGTGAACTTGATCGCGGCACCTGCCGCGCTTCGCGTGAAAGCCGGGCGGCCACCCGGCTTTCTCCGCGTCTGGGGGATGACGGGCTCCCAGAATCAGGCCCGTGCGACTCACATGGCCCGCTCCTTGCCCAGCCCGGCCAGGAGCGCGGACTCACCGACCGCACTCACGGTCCGGCCCGTGTCGTCGGCGACGGCGAAGAGCCACCGGGCGACGTCCGGTGCGAGGCGCAGCTCTACCCGCACTGGTTGGTCAGCGCTGATGGCGCGTAGCCGTGGACGACCCCGACGTGCCTTGGCTGGCTGCTTGTCGACCATCTCGTCCTCCGGCGCTCAACTTGCTCACAGGGGCCAGAGGGTTGTAGCCCGACTTCCAAGGACGGGATGGTCAGGACCGTCCAAGTTCACGTTCGGCCATGGGACCAGGTGTGACTCACCGTCCTGTGAACATACCGGTTATCGGGCTCCCTTGTGAAGGGCAGCTACTGGGATTGGCCCAGTTGCTCTTCCAGTGCAGTGGCCACGGCCTCAAACTCGGCCAGGGCTGCGGCAAGATCTTCAACGATCTCGCGGGCCAGCACATCCGGGGATGGCAAGTTGTCCAGGTCCTCCAGTGACTCGTCGCGCAGCCACGTGATGTCCAGGTTGGCCTTGTCGCGGGCGACGAGGTCGTCGTAGGTGAAGGACTTCCACCGCTCGCTCTCCTGTCGCTCGCCGTGCTGGCCTGGCTGGTATGCCGTGACGAAGTCGTCGAGGTCGCCTCGCCTCAGCGGGTTCTGCTTGAGGGTGAAGTGCTTGTTGGTGCGCAGGTCGTAGACCCAGAGCCGTTCGGTCCAGGGTGTGCCTGCACGGGCGACCTTCTTGTCGAAGAACAGGACGTTGGCCTTGACGCCCTGGGCGTAGAAGATGCCTGTCGGCAGGCGCAGCATCGTGTGCAGGTCGAAGTCGGCGAGCAGTTTGCGCCGGATCGTCTCTCCGGCTCCGCCCTCGAAGAGGACGTTGTCGGGCAAGACCACCGCAGCTCGGCCGTTGGTGTCCAGGATCGTCATGATGTGCTGGACGAAGTTGAGCTGTTTGTTGCTGGTCGTCGCGACGAAGTCCTGGCGTTCGATCACTCGGTCCTCACGCACCTCGCGGCCGTCCCCGCCGACCATCGTGAGCGACGACTTCTTCCCGAACGGCGGGTTGGACAGCACCACAGACCACCGCTGGCCGGGGTCGGCGATGAGGGAGTCTCGGACCTCGATGAGCGAGCCGCCGTCGGCGGTACCCATGCCGTGCAGGAGCAGATTCATCGCTGCCAGGCGAGCCGTGCCGTCGACCAGCTCATAGCCACGCACGAGGTCGTCCTGGAGCTTTCTGCGCTGTGTCGGGGTCATCGATTCCGAACCCTGCTCTGCATGGTCGTGGGCGACGAGAAGGAACCCTCCGGTGCCGCAGGCCGGGTCGACCACCGTGTCCTCGACGGTCGGCTGGATGACGTCGACGATGGCCTGGATCAGGGCCCGCGGGGTGAAGTACTGGCCTGCACCCGACCCCTTGTCTGAGGCGCCTCGACTGAGCAGTTCTTCGTACGCGTCTCCCTTGATGTCGGTCCCTGTGCTGCTCCAGTGCTCCTTGTCGATCAGGTCGACGACCAGGCGCTTGAGCTTGGCCGCATCCTGGATGCGGTTCTGCGCCTTGCGGAAGATGGTGCCGATGACGCCTGGCTGCCGGGCCAGCCCGACGAGGATCTTGGAGTACTCAACTTCGAGCTGGGTGCCCTGGGCGTCCAGGAGTCGCTGCCACGAGTACTCCTCGGGCACGATCTGCTGCGGCTTCAGCGGCCTGGTCGCCCTCTCGTGGGCCATCTTGAGGAACAGCAGGTAGGTCAGCTGCTCGGTGTACTCCAAGACACCCACGCCGTCGTCCCGGAGGACGTCGCAGTAGGACCAGAGTTTGTCGACGAGGCGGCGTGAGCTAGGCGTAGTACTCATGGGTCTTCTTCACCTGGTTCGTCCAGAAGGCGAGCTTCTGGTCTGCAGTCGGTTTCGGCGTGAGGAGGTCGAGGAATGTTGCCAGCGAAAAGAACCCGGGGCCGGCGTCGTTCTGGCCGAGGTACACCACGATGGACGACACCAGGGCGCCGACCTCGGGGAGCTTCGCCGTCGCGACCTCACCCAGCAGGTCACCCAGAGCGGCACGCTCTCCGTCTTGGCCGAAGTCGAACGGTCTCAGCCCAGTACGCCGGTGGAGCACTGCGTTCACCTCGGTATAGGACGTGAGTCGTCCCAACCGCGCCTGATCGGCCAGGAACTCTGCCGTCGTGTCGACGAGCTCCTGCCACTCGGACTCTTCACGACCCCACTTCATGACCGTTCCCTTCCTAGATGACCAGCAACGAAATCCAGGTCGCTCGGTTCAGTCAACGCCACGACTCTCCCACGCACCGAAGGAGCCCTCAGGCGACACCCACTCGACCCGGCCGTTACAGGATCGACCCAGCGCGACGGCCCCAGCGGTCGAGGGCGAGGAGAAGACTATGTCGCGAGTGACGAGACCGACACCGCCCTCAGCGACGATGGACCCATCCGCGAGCAGGTTCTCGTGCCGGGCGCGGTAGCCGGCGTAGGCCTTCTGTGTGCTCGTGGCTTTGCCCACGCCGTGCCACTTCGCGACCACGCGGGAGCCGGTCAGCAACGTAAACTCGCCGTCGATCTGCTGTGCTGAGGCGTCTACCCCGACCTTGGCGTTGCTCAGGGTGAAGATCGGCGACTCCACCGGGTCAGAGACCACGGGGAAGGGCGTCGGGCGGACTCGGATGGCGTTCACGCTCAGGACAGGCAACATGATCTGCAGCTGCCCGATGAAATACTCCATGTCCGAGGCGTCCGCCTCCGGGAGGTTCGGAGTCGGGGGCGCAGTCACGTTCTCCAGCGAAACCCGACCTGCCTTGGTGGCCAGTTGGATCAGGCGCGACTCCAGGTAGCGGCCATGTGACTTGGTGAGGTTCGTGTCCTTCGACGTGATGACGACGACCCGGTCCCAGAACGCACGATCCTTGTCGTTCGCGTGGTAGCGGAGCCGAGTCGCGATGACGTCAGCCTCGCCCACGTAGCACCGGGTGTCTCCTAGAGCAGTTTCGTCATCGCCCAACAACAGGTAGACGCCGGTTCGCTGAGCTTCCTCACGCTTCAACAAGTCGGCGAGGTCGGACCGGCGCGCCGAGAGGACATGCCCGGTCCAGTTGGTGATCTCGGCCGTGGTCAGGCCACCAGGGCTCCCGTCGACAAGGAACAGCTTGACCTGCTTGCCGTTCATGCCCCCGCCAACTCCTCGATGACTTCCTCGTCTGTATGCCGTCCGGTCAACTTCCCGTCGAACGCCGCCGCCAGCACAGCTCGACGGAGACCTCGATTCCGCTGCGCTGCGACGTCGATCGCCTCAAGCGTCCCTTGGCGATGGTCCCGGAGCCTGTCCATGGCAGCGATGATGCTTCGTTGCTCTGAGGGCGCTGGCACCGGCAACTGGATCGCCCCAAGTTGACCCTGATTGACCTTGTAAATCCCCGCACTGGTCCGAGCCACGCGTTCAATCTGATCTCTCGTGGCTCGCGCGTTCCAGACTAGATCGAGGAACTCGGGCGACAAGTCAACGGGTCGCGGGCGCGCGCGGATCACAGTGTCTGGGAAGGCAACCTCATCGGGCTCGCTGCGCACGAGAGAGCCCTTTCCAACGAGCCGAAGGCTGCCGTTGCCTCGTGCGATCAGGAAGTCTCCCCGGCGCACGAGGAACCGCATGGCATCTGCGCGCTCCCACGCGCCGCCCTTGCGCTCAGCCAGATCGACCCCACCCTCCTTCAATGCGGTCAGCCGAAGCACCGGAAAGCCGTCGTCCCGACTCGGTACCGACCGACCGTTCGCCAAAGGCATCTCGAGAACGTCAGCCAGGGGCCGCGTCGCTGTATCCGACTTGAAGTGGCAACGGAGCGCGGCCTCGATCAGCGAATCGAGGCGCGCCCGAGCACGAGCCAGGTCCATGCTGGCAGCGTCGAGGTGGGAGAGATGGACTTCGAGGATCTCAACGATCCGCCGCTGCTCAGTCGCCGGAGGCATGGGTACAGGGATTCGGCGCATCGCTGCCTGCGTCAGCTTCAAGCGCGTGGTGCCGTTTGCAAACCCTCGGTAGTCGAACGCGTCCAGGTAATGCTTCAGAAAGCGTCTGTCCAGGTGCGGCAAGGGGCGAAGAACATGGGCATGGTTGTTGACCCAGGCCGGGCCATCGATCAGGAAGGCTTTGGGTTTCGTCGGATCAAAGAACGGTGCCCCGTCCTCGCCGAGAAGTACCAGTGGTTCGTTATAGATCGCACGGTCGATGGTGCCGGCTTGGCCGGTAGCTCCGTAGTACGGGACCGTTCCCCCGAGAGCGGCTCGGTCGGAAGCCTTTACAGGAACCCGCCGCGCATCGAGGATTTCGACGACCTTGACTAGCGGTTGGAGCGGCCATCCAGCACCCAGTTTCACGCGGTGAGCTCCGTGTTGAGTTCGTCGATGAGGCCCTCTGCGCGGTCGCCAAGGTCGCGCAGCGCTCCATCGACGCCACCCTTGTCGGTGAAGGGTGAGCGGTCGAGGTCCTCGGCTGTGATGCCAGCGGAGGCTGCGATCACGTCGACCATGCGGTCCAGCCACCACCTTTCCAAGGGCGAGAACTCGGTCCCCGCCTGCTCCTGTTGAGCCAGCCACGCGGCATACCGTTCCTGGACACGGGTCGTGTAGGGGACCAGTTCATTGTCGAGCCCGACGGTATAGCGCAGCAGTGACACCAGGTCGGTCAGGGTGTGGCGGTCGCTGTTCCGGACCCGGTCGACGTCGATGCTGGCATAGGCATCCCAGATGACCTCGGGCGTCCAGTTGTAGGGCGGGCGGGAGATTCGGTCGGCCAGCTCCTGGATGTCGGTGAACGGGATGCGCAGCACCTTGGCCTCGGTCGCAAGCTGGATCGCGGTGATCTCGTCACGGTGGTCCTCCAAGTACTTGGTCCAGGACTCCACGACCAACTTCGCCCGGCTCGGGTCGACGACACCGTGAGCGTCCAGGAGCACGTCCTTGTTGACCTCGTCGATGACCCGATCGTGCGCGGCCCGCAGCTCCAGGATCCGGGTCCGCAGCTCGGGGTTGGCAGCGACCGGCTCGACCGCCCGCTCCAGCAGGTCGCGGCGAGCAGCCTCCGGGTCCGCCGCACCGTCAAGGACCTTGGCTTGGCTGTCCGGGTCGACAGCGTCGACGAGCCTTCGGACGATGTCACGGACCGGACCGCCCGCGACGTCGTCCAGCTCGGTCCGTTCTTCTGGAGTGAGCTGAAGCTCGAGCTTCGCCAGGCGTGAGGCCAGGGTCGCGGTCTCGTCCTCGGTGAGTGTGAGGGTGGCGGCCTTGTCCAAGAGCTTCTTCAGCGAGATGCCCTTCTCCCGGTTCAGCGGCGGGTCGACGAAGTCGTGCTCGGTGACGCCGACTGCGTCGACGATCACGAACCGGGTCTTGGCCGAGGCGTCCGGGGTGACGGACTGGAAGTCGGCCGGAGTGATGGTGCGGGCGCCGCGGCCCTTCATCTGCTCGAAGTACTGCGCGGAGCGGACATCACGCATGAAGAAGACACACTCCAGCGGTTTGACGTCGGTGCCGGTGGCGATCATGTCGACTGTGACCGCGATCCGCAGCGAGGGTGAGGTGCGGAAGGCCTGGAGCTGACCCTTGGGGTCGCGGGCGGCATACGTGATCTTGGCGGCGAAGTCGTTGCCCTTGCCGAAGACCTCGCGCACGGTGGTGACGATCTCCTCGGCGTGGGCGTCGTCCTTGGCGAAGATCAGCGTCTTGGGGAGCGTGGAACGGCCGGGGAAGATCTCGGTGAACAGCCGGTCGCGGAAGGTTTCCAGGACGGTGCGGATCTGGGACTTGGCGGTGACGGCCCGGTCGAGCTGCTTGTGCGTGTACTCGAAGTCCTCCTCGATCGCCTCCAGCCGTTCCTTGCGTGTGCGGCGGTCGACCTTGGGCACGATGGTGCCAGCCTCGATGGCCCCACCCTGCTCACTGATCTGGGTGCGGATCCGGTAGAGGTCGAAGTCGACGTTGACCCTGTCGGCCACCGACTGGGGGTAGGTGTACTCCGAGACCAGGTTCTGCCGGAAGAAGGCGAAGGTCTGCTTGCCCGGGGTCGCTGTCAGACCGATGACGTGGGCGTCGAAGTACTCCAGCACCCCGCGCCACACTCCGTAGATGGACCGGTGCGCCTCATCCACGATGACCAGGTCGAACGACTCCGGCGGCAACGCAGCCGAGTAGGCGACCGTCACCGGCGCGTCCGGCACAAAGTCGTCAAGGTTCGGGTCATCACCCGCGGTGACCTCATGTCCGCGCAGCACCGAATGGACCCGTTGGATGGTGGAGACGACCACGTTGGACGAGCCCAGCATGCCAGCGCTGGTGAGCTTGTCGACGTTGTAGATCTCGTTGAACCGGCGCCCGTCACCCGGGGTGCGGCAGTTCTGGAACTCCGCAATCGTCTGCTCAGCCAGATTGTTGCGGTCGACCAGGAACAAGACGCGGCGGAAGCCGCCGAACTTCAGGAGCCGGTATGCCGTGGTGACAGCGGTGAACGTCTTGCCTGCTCCCGTGGCCATCTGCACTAGGGACCGGTCGAAGTGCTGGTCAGCCAGGCTCTTCTCGATGCCCTTGATCGCGGTGATCTGCGCCGGCCGCAGCGGCCGCTCGTCCAGCGGCGGGAGGTGGCGGACCTTGGCCCGCCACGTCGAGTGCTCCGGGTCGGCCTCGGCGTCCCGGATGATCTGCGCCAGCGTGCCCGGCTTGGGGAAGTTGAAGACCCGGCGTGCCCGCGGATACGGGTCGTAGCCGTTGGTGAAGTGCGTCTCGGTCCCGCTGGCCTCGAAGACGAACGGCAGGCGTCCATCCACCGTGATGGCGCGTAGCTGGGCATTGGCCGGCAGGCCTGACGCGTACATCGCGGACTGCCACTCCACGCCAGACAGAGTCGTGCCCTCCGGCTTGGCCTCGATGACACCCACGACCTTCTTGTCGACATACAACAGGTAGTCGGCCCTGCCGTGGCTCTGCTTCATCACGACCTCGCGACAAACAACACCCTCCGCCGCGAAAAGATTCAGCTCCTTCTTGTCCTGGATCGACCAACCGGCATCAGCAAGCTGGCGGTCGATGAGCACACGCGCACGCTGCTCCGCCGCCAATCTCGGGTCTCCATTACCGGTATTCACTGCTCTCCAGCCTATCCAGAGGCCCGCGGGGCTGGGGTCTGTCGGGGCCTGTGGGTCAATGAGGCTATGGAAGACACCTGGACCAGCCGAGACCTTCCGGTGCTGAACGCGATCGTCAAGACCTTCGAGGATTCCGGCCCCGGCGTGAGCCCAGAGCAGATCGAGGCGCGAACTGAACTGGACGCCACGACCGTCCAGCGAGCGCTGATTGCCCTCGAGTCAGAAGAGCCACCGTTCTTGTCCCAACTGGAGCGTGTGGTGTCGGGTCAGGTCGTCTTCATCGGCGCCCCCACCGGCCACGCCCGCCGAGCGGTAGGCGCTTGGCCGACGGCTGAGGTGATCGCCGAGCGACTCGTCGAGGCGCTCGGGGGGCCGCCGATCGAGAGCCTGACGAGGAGCGCAAGACCTTCCTGCGCAAGGCGGCTACCTACCTGGCCAACGCTGGGCGCGACCTCGCCGTCGACATCGGGGCGGCAGCGATCAACCGCCAGATGGGGATGTAGCGCACCGACCTCAGTCGCAAAATCCGCCGCTGGAGTCGCAAAATCCGCCACTGAAGCGCCCGATCTGTCGCGCGTGTCGCGAACTCTCCAGTAAGTCGCAAAATCGTTCCCCGCTGACATGACAGCACACCTCACGTCTGCTCGCGCAGATACCTCCCGAAATGCGGCACGGTGAAGGCGATCCGCCCCCGCTCACCGGAGTAGATCAAGCCCTTCTTCAGCAGCGCATCCCGCGCGGGCGAGAGCGATTGCGGCTTCTTCCCGAGCAGCGCCGCGACCTCCGAGGTGGCAACCGACTCGATCTCGTCGAGTCCTCCCCCTTCGCCGTCGACCGCGTCCGCAGCCATGCGCGCCGCCACGTCCGCCATCGCCCGCAGGTACTCCCGCTCCCCCGGCGTCGCCCGCTCGAATCGCGACCCGAAGAACCCGACCGCCAGCTCGGCCTCGGCCTCCGGCGCGGCGACCGCGACGTCCTCGGCCCGGATCGGGGAGGCCGGGGCGACGTCCCACACCGACTTGCCGTACGCCTGGATGAAGTAGGGGTACCCGCCCGTCGCCGCATACAGCGCGTCGAGCGCCGCCGGCTCGAAGTCCGCGTCCTCCTCCGACGCCGGCGCCGTGAGCGCCAGATCGGCCGCCTCCCGCGGCAGCCGATCAATCCGCACGTAGCGGAAGAGCCTCTCCGAGTAAGACTTGCTGGCCGAGAGCACCGCCGGCAGGTGCGGCAGTCCGGCCCCGACGACGATGACCGGCAGGCCCGACTGGCTGATCTCGTGGCACGCCGCGCACAGCGCCGACACGTCGTCGGGCCCGAGGTCCTGCATCTCGTCGATGAAGACGCCGACGCCCCGCCCGAGGTCCGCCGCCAGCCCGCCGACGTCGGTGAGTAGCTCGACGAGGTCGATCTCGATGTCCCCGGAGTCCGCGCGCCCCTTGACCGCGGGCGCGTCGATCCCCCCGGTCCACATCTCGCGCAGCTTGGTGCCCGGTGCCGCGTCACGCTGCCCGAAGGACTTGATCACCCCGAGCACGTGCGCGACCTCGTCGTCCTGGGTGTGCCCGAGCTCGCGGACCGCCTGGTGCAGCGCGCTGGCGAGGGGGCGGCGCAGCCGCTGGTCCGGGCGCGCCTCGAGCTTGCCGGTCCCCCACGTCGCGCGGACGGCGGCGCTGCGCAGCTGGTTGAGCAGCACGGTCTTGCCCACCCCGCGCAGCCCGGTGAGGACGAGGCTGCGGTCGGGCCGGCCGGCGGCGACCCGCTTGAGCACGACGTCGAAGGTGGTCAGCTGCTCCTCGCGGCCCGCCAGCTCGGGCGGACGCTGACCGGCTCCGGGGGCGTACGGGTTGGTGATCGGGTCCACGGCTCGGAGAGTATCCGGGTCTCTAGCGAAGGGGGGATATTTCGTTAGCGAGTCGGATCGAGGGGTCCCTCGGTTGGGGTGACGTAGGCCCGGGTCTCGCCGGCCCGGGTGACGAGCAGGAGGTCTCCGGCCAGCTCGACCGCCAGGCCGAGCGGGGAGAGGGTGGCCCCCAGACTCGCCTGGTCGACCCGGCTCCACGGGATCCTGGCCGTGCGCTCGTCGACGAGCTCACCCCCTTCGCGCACCCGCCACGCCTTCCGCCAGACGACCTTGCCGTCCCTGTCGACCTCCGCCTGGCACTCGCCCGTGTAGGTCCGCCGACCGATCCGCCGCTCGACGAAGGTCACCGGCTCCGGGTCCGCGACGGTCGGCGCATGCGCCGCGACCGGCGCGACGTGACCGATCATGTTGAGCGCCGTCATCACGGTGATCGGCTCGTCCAGGGCGCTGATCACGTCGGCGGCGGCGAAGGGGTAGACGCTCACCCGGTCGATCAGGCCGCGCTCGACGACCCGGGTGATCAGCGAGGCGCGCAGGGTCGGGTTCGGCTCGCAGGAGAGGACCTCGGCGGCCGGCAGCTGCTCGGCGACGACGGCGGTAGACAGACCCGTGCCGGCGCCGAGGTCGAGGGCGACGCCGGTCGTACCCCGCCAGGGCTCGAGAGCGGCCGCGAGAACGGGCCCCATCGTCGTCCAGTCGTCGGTGGCGAAGGCGTCGTAGATGTCGGCCTGGGGGTAGCTCACCGCGTCAGCGTACGAGAACGCTTCTCACTTTATCTCGGGGTGGCTGTCGATGACGAAGAGGCGGACCCCCGGCTCGTCGTAGTAGTCATCCGTCAGCCCTCGGTCCGCCATCCCGATCCGGCGGCACACCGCCTGCGAGGCGACGTTGTCCGGATGGGTCACGGCGAGGACCCGCGGAAGGGTCGCGAGGGCGTGGTCGAGCACCGTAGCCGCGGCCTCGGTGATGTATCCGCGGCCGGCGTGCTCAGGATGGCCGCGCCAGCCGATCTCGATGTCCGCGCGGTCCACCCCTTCGCTCGGCGGGATCGGCTGGAGCATGACCAACCCGACCGGCGCGCCGTCCGCGAGCCGCTCGACGGCGACAACCCCGAGGACCGGGTCGTCGTCGAAGCGCTGGAACCGCTCGATCCGCGCCGGGACCTCCGAGGGGTCGTCGAGGACCTGGCTCGGGATGAAGCGGCGCAGCCCCTCGCTCTGGTGGCCCGCGAGGACGAAGGGGGCGTCGGCCTCGGTGAAGGGGCGCAGCCGGAGACGCTCGGTGCGAAGGGGGATCACCTGGTCAGTGTGGCCGGTTGGGGGTGATCTGCTCGGGCGCGCGTAGTGGGTGCCTGCGTTCACGGTGCGGCGGTGGTGACGTTGCGGCGGTGGTTACGGGCCGACTGTGTCCGCCAGGGTGGCTGTCCACAGGCCCGGGTTCCGAAGCGCTGTGTCCACAGCCATCGGACCGTCGAGGACGTTGTCAGTTGTCGAACATATGTTTGATCTATGGCGATCGACGTGGCTCCCTCGACCGGAGCGGACCAAGCTCCGGGTGGGTTGTGCGGGCAGCTGCACTCTGGGCTGGACCAGCTCGAGCGGGAGCTCGACGCGTTGCGCGCTGCCCGGGGCGTGACGACTGCGGATCTCGGTCGGGTGCTGCGAGAGGTGACCCGGTTGGTCAACCGGTGCTCCGCCCTGCGGGACAAGGCCGCGGGGATCGCGGCCGAGGCAGGGGCGCCGGAGCGGGCGGGCGCGCGTAGCGCCGGGCACTGGCTGGGGCAGGTGACGGCCACCGACGCCCGCGAGGCGACGCGGATCGCCCGCCGGGCCGAGAGCACCGGGCTGGCACTCGCCTCCGCCGCGGGTGGCGCCGAGGCGTCCTCGGGTGGGTCCGGCACTGGCGGTGCTGGCTCGGGCGAGGCCTGCGGTTCGGCTGCCGATCTGCTGGCGCCTGGTCTGCCCACTCCCGACCTGCCCGCTCCGGGCCTGCCGGTGCTCGCTCGCGCCCAGCTGGCCGGTGATCTCTCCCCCGCCCACGTCGATGTCATCACGGGCACGCTGGGCACGTTGCCCGATGGGTTGGCCGCGGAGGTGGTCGGCGAGTGCGAGGCCGAGCTCGTACGACTTGCCCGCGGCCGCAGCCCCCGAGACCTGAGGCGACTCGCTGCGCGCGTGCTCGAGCGCGTCACCGGTGACGTCGCGGCCGCCGACGAGCACGAGGACCGCTGCGTCCAGGCGCAGGAGGAGGCGGCCTGGGAGCGCTCGTCGTTCTGGATCAAGGACAACGATGACGGGACGATGTTCGGGCAGTTCACGGTGCCGACGCTCGCGGGCAAGACGCTGCAGAAGATCCTCGAGGCGATGTCCGCGCCGAGACGGCGCACCGAGGGCGACGGCACTCGCGGCGACACCTCGACCGATGACCCGAGGCCCTGGTGCGACCCGAGCCTGACTCCGAAGGAACGCAGCCTCGCCCGGCAGCAGCGCCACGGGCAGGACCTCGCGATCCTGCTCGAGCACCTGCCGACCGACCACCTGCACGAGAAGACCGCCGCGACCGTCGTCGTCACGACCAGGCTGGAGGACCTCACCGGAGAGCTCACCCGGGTGGGCAGGACCGACCTCGGGACGACGCTCAGCGCCGGCGAGGTCCGGCGCCTTGCCAGCGCCGCCGGCATCATCCCCGCCGTCCTCGGGGGCGCGTCGGTGCCGCTGGACCTCGGGCGACAGTCCCGGTTCTTCACCCCCGGGCAGCGGGTCGCGCTGGCCACGCTCTACGACAGCTGCGCGGTGGAGGGGTGCGACATCCCCTTCGCCTGGTGCGAGATCCACCATCTGCTCGGATGGGCCGAGGGCGGCCCGACCGACCTGGCTAGCGGGGCACCGGTCTGCGGGCATCACAACCGGCTGATCGGGCGAGGGTTCGAGCAGACCGTGCGCGAGGAGCAGGTCGATGCCTCACCGGCGCGGAAGGTGATCACCCTGACGAGGTGTCGGCGGTGAGACGGCGCCCGGTCGGTCGACCTGTCGCCCGCGGCCAGGCCCCGACTCTCTCAGCGCTGCGCGGGAGTTGCCTTCGCCTGCTGTGCCTCCTTGGGTTGCTTGGCCTGCTTCGCCTGCTGTGCCTACTTGGGTTGCTTGGCCTGCTTCGCCTGCTTCGCCTGCTTCGCCGAGTGCACCCGGTCCATCTGGTCGACCTCGGCCCGGTCGTCGGTGTCGATCCCCAGTGCCTTCGCCCTGGACTGCACGCGGGCGGAGTCCAGGTCGGGGAGTCGGAACTCCTTGGGCTGGATCCGCCGGTCGAGCGTGGCGCGCTTGCGCTGCAGCTTCGCCTGGTCCGGGCCGGCCTTCTTAGCCGACGAGCGCACCGCCGACGTCACCGAGACGCTCGAGCCACTGAGCGGGAGGCTCACCAGCGGGGTGTAGCCCGTCGCGTGGCCCGACCGGTTCGGGTGGTAGGACTCATCGATCGGGTAGGACAGTCCGTTGATCCACTCCGGGCGGTCGCAGACCGCGTGACCGGTGAAGCGCTGGGTCGGGTTGACGAAGGTGAAGCCCGCCGCCGAGGCGCGGCTGGCGAGCAGGGCGTTGAGCTGGTCGGCGGTCTGGTTAAGCCGGGTCTGCTCGCTCGGGGAGAACCAGGTGAAGGCGTTGCAGTCCTTGCCCATGAAGATGCGCGGGTAGCCGACGATGACCACGGTGGCGTTCGGTGCTGCGGCGCGTACCTGGGAGTAGAGGGTGGTCAGGCGGCCCGGCAGCGACGTCGAGATGAAGGACTGGGCGCCGTCGATCGCCCGGTTGCACCGGCTGGCCCAGCTCGGCAGCGCACACTCGGTGAGGACGTCGGCGAATCCCGCGTCGTTGCCCCCGACGGAGAGCGTCACGTAATCGGTCGACCCGCTCAGGGCACCGAGCTGGGCGTTCTGGATGTCGGGCACCGTGGCACCCGAGCAGGCACGCAGATCGAGGGAGTACCCCCGCGCGGCGGCGACGAGGGAGGGGTAGGCCAGCGTCGAACGGCGGCACTCGGTGCCGTCCGCGAGATAGGAGCGGGTGCCCAGGCCCGAGGAGTACGAGTCGCCGAGGGCAACATACCGACCGGCGTCGGCGGCGCCGGTCGGGGCGGCGGGGAGCGTGATCAGCGCGGCGGCACCGGTGAGGGCGAGCGCGCGGCGGGTGGTGGAGGACCTCATTCGGTGTCCGATCTCGAAGGGGGTGTGTGGCGTGAGTCACACAGTAGGACGGGACGGGGAGTGTGGGGGGCGAACGGACTCGCCATTGCGCGTTGCGTCCTCGGCGATGCCGCGACCAAAGGCGCGGCGATGCAACGACCGGGATGAGACCCTGGTCACATGGCTGCCGCTACCCCATCGTCGTACTCGATCACCATCCGGCTGCACACCGAGCCCGACCACGCGGTCGTCGGTCAGGTGGCGACCGTCATCGCAGAGCAGGGCGGCATCGTCACCGCGATCGACGTCGCCGACTCCCGGCACGACCGGCTTGTCGTCGACGTCACCTGCTCGGGCATCGACTCCGGTCATACCGGCACGCTCGTCGAGGCCGTCGAGCAGGTCGACGGGGTGCGGGTGCACAAGGTCTCCGACCGAACCTTCCTCATCCACCTCGGCGGCAAGATCGAGGTCAAGTCCAAGGTCCCCCTTCGCACCCGTGACGACCTGTCCATGGCCTACACCCCCGGGGTCGGCCGGGTCAGCAAGGCGATCGCCAAGCAGCCGCAGGACGCGCGGCGGCTCACGATCAAGGGCAACACGGTCGCCGTGGTCACCGACGGCTCGGCCGTCCTCGGGCTGGGCAACATCGGCCCCGAGGCGGCGATGCCCGTGATGGAGGGCAAGGCGGCGCTCTTCAAGCGGTTCGCCGACATCGACGCCTGGCCGATCTGCCTGGCCAGCCAGGACACCGAGGACATCATCAAGGCGGTCGAGATGATCGCCCCCGGCTTCGGCGGCATCAACCTCGAGGACATCGCCGCGCCGCAGTGCTTCGAGATCGAGCGGCGGCTGCAGGAGAGCTTGGACATCCCCGTCTTCCACGACGACCAGCACGGCACGGCCATCGTCGCGCTCGCGGCGCTGCGCAACGGGCTGCGGGTCGTCGAGAAGGACCTCGCCGACTGCCGCATCGTCGTCGCCGGGGCCGGCGCGGCCGGGACGGCGATCGTCACCCTCCTGCTGGCAGCCGGCGCGGACGACATCGTCGTCTTCGACCGGGAGGGCTGCCTCTCCGGTGACGACGAGAGCCTGCCCGAGGCCAAGCTCGAGCTGGCCCGCCGCACCAACCCGCGCAAGGTGACCGGCGACCTCACCGCCGGCCTCGAGGGTGCCGATGTCTTCATCGGGGTAAGCGCGCCCGACCTGCTCAAGCCGGAGTGGATCCGCGACCACATGGTCGACGACGCGGTGATCTTCGCGATGGCCAACCCGGACCCCGAGGTCGACCCCGCCGAAGCCGCGAAGTACGCCAAGGTCGTCGCCTCCGGCCGCTCGGACTACCCGAACCAGATCAACAACGTCCTCGTCTTCCCCGGCGTCTTCCGCGGGCTGCTCGACGCCGCCGCCGAGGACGTCACCGTCGAGATGATGATCCGCGCGGCCGACGCCATCGCCGGTGTTGTCACCGACGAAGAGCTCAACCCCAGCTTCATCATCCCCAGCGTGTTCCACTCCGACGTCACCGACGCGGTCGCGACCGCGATCGCCGGTGAGGGCAAGCGCACCACCGGCGGGCTCGGCACCGAGGGCGCCACCGGAGGCGGGCACCACAAGGGCCACGGCCGGGTGACGCACAAGGAGCAGGACGCGATCGAGGAGGTCGGACAGAACCCGCACCGCGAGGACTGAGCTCGGCATTCGTAGGGTGGCGCGTGTGACCGAGGACGACAGGCCGCAGATCTTTCGCAAGGACGCCGGTGACGCGCCAGCGGGCTACACCGCGTGGGAGGCGGCCGGCTTGCTCTGGCTCGAGGAGGCTGAGGCGACGGGGGGAGCCCGCGTCGTGCGGGTGCACGAGATCGAGGACGACCACCTCGATCTGGAGCAGCTCTCGCCGGTCCCGCCGACCAACCTGCAGGCCGATGCGTTCGGCGCGGCCCTCGCCGCGACGCACTCCGCTGGAGCCGATGCGTTCGGGGCGCCGCCGTCCCATTGGCGAAGCGGTCATGGGTTCCTTGGCCCGGCGATCCGCCCCCTGCCGCTGCCGCTGGAGCCGATGCCGCGGTGGGGCGAGTTCTACGGCGAGCAGCGGATCATGCACACCTACCGCCTGGGGCGGAACCAGGGCACCTTCGATCTCGACGACGCCGCCCTGTTCGAAGGGGTGGCTGCTCGCCTCGCCGACGGGACCCACGACACCGACGACCCCCCTTCGCGCATCCATGGCGACCTGTGGACCGGCAACGTCCTGTGGACCCGGTCGGGCGGGGTGCTCATCGACCCGGCCGCGCACGGCGGGCATCGGGAGACCGACCTGGCGATGCTGCTGCTCTTCCGCGGGCCGCACGTCGCACGCATCGTCGCCGCCTACGACGAGGCGGCTCCGCTCGCCGACGGCTGGCAGGAGCGGGTTCCGCTGCACCAGCTGCACCCGGTGATGATGCACGCGGTCCTCTTCGGGGGGCACTACCTGGAGCAGTCCAAGGCGATCGCCCGCCGCTTCGCCTGAGGTTCCCCGGGGATCTGCGAAGGGGTGGGGTGACCGTTCGTCTGAGGTTCCCCGGGGATCTGCGAAGGGGTGGGGTTGCCCCCCGGGTGTGTCGGAGGTCAGCACCGCTGCCGCGACGACCCGGGCCTGCCTACCGTTGAGCCATGAGCAGCCCAGCACTTCCCGTCGGCGGACGGCCGACCCCCGAGACTGCCGGGGCGCAGGCTCCGGTCTCATCCACCGGATCGGTCCCGGGCCAGCCGCGCGCCGGCATCCTCCGCCGGTGGACGAAGGGGTGGGGAGACCTCGCCCTGCTGCTCACCCACACGGTCACCGCGTGGTTCGCCCTCGGGGCGTGGCTGCTGCTGCTCGGGGCGATCGCCGCGATCAGCGGCGTCATCGGCATCGTCCTCATCATCCCCGCGCTCTGGCTGTGCCGGGTGCTCGGCGTCGCCGAGCGGCACCGCGTCTCCGCGCTCACCGGCGCGCAGATCGCCGCGCCCACCCCGCCGGTCGGGCAGCCTCTCTGGCAGCGGCTCTGGCTCGACAAGGACAGCTGGCGCGCCGCCGCCTACCTCGTGCTGCACAGCATGTGGGGCCTGGCCATCGGCTTCACCATGCTGGTGGCCGCCGCCTTCGCACTTACCCTCGTCGCCCTGCCGCTCTACGCCGGCTCCATCCCCGACGACGGCCTCTCGCTCTGGCTCGTCCGGGTCGACGGTCTCGCCGAGCTCACCGCCCTCTGGTTGGTCGGCGTGCTCGCCCTCCTCGCCCTGCCGCTCCTCTCCTCGCTCGTCACCCAGGTCGACGTCCGGCTGGCCCGCTGGCTCCTCGGCCGCGACGAGACCCAGGTGATGCGCGCCCTGAGCGACCGGGTCGACACGCTCACCTCGACCCGCCAGGAGACCGTCGACTCCGTCGAGTCCGAGCGGCGGCGCATCGAGCGTGACCTCCACGACGGGCCGCAGCAGCGGCTCGTGGCCATCGCGATGAGCCTCGGCATGGCACGCGACGCGATCCGCTCCGACCCCGACGCCGCCTCCGAGCTGCTCGACGAGGCGCACGCCTCGGCCAAGGAGGCCATCGTCGAGATGCGCCACGTCGCCCGCGGCATCGCACCGCCGGTCCTCACCGACCGCGGCCTCGACGCCGCGCTCTCTGCGCTGGCGAGCCGCTCCCCGATCCCGGTCGAGGTTCGCGCCGACGGCGTCGGCCGGGTCGACCCCACGGTCGAGGCGATCGCCTACTTCGTCGCCAGCGAGGGCCTGACCAATGTCGCGAAGCACTCCCGCGCCTGCCGGGCGATGGTCGACGTCATGACCAGCCACGGTGAGCAGCCGGCACTGATCGTGCGGGTCACCGACGACGGGGTCGGTGGCGCGGACCCTTCGCTCGGCACCGGGCTGACCGGGTTGCGCCAGCGGGTCCGTTCCGTCGACGGCGAGCTCGAGGTCTCCTCCCCACCCGGCGGGCCGACCACCCTGACCGCGACACTCCCCCTTCGCACCGACAGGAGCCAGTCATGAGCTCATCCACCGGGTCGACCACCCCCACGCCCGCGAGCGCCGAACCGACGGCGCAGCGGATCAGCGTCGTCATCGCCGAGGACTCGGTGCTGCTGCGCGACGGGCTGGTCCGACTGCTCGGCTCCGCCGGATTCGACGTCGCCGCAGCCTGCCCGGACGCCGAGACCTTCCTGCGGGCGGTGCAGGAGCACCAGCCCGACCTCGTCGTCGTCGACGTGAGGATGCCGCCGACCTTCACCAGCGAAGGGATCAAGGCCGCGCTCGTCGTACGCGAGCAGCATCCGGGGACGGCCGTCATGGTGCTCAGCCAGTACGTGGAGGAGGAGTACGCCACCGAGCTGCTCGCCTCGCGCACCCGGTCGGTCGGCTACCTGCTCAAGGACCGGGTCGCCGACACCAGCGACTTCGTCGACGCGCTGCGCGAGGTGCACGGCGGCGGCACCGTCCTCGACCCGGAGGTCGTCGCCCAGCTCCTCACCCGCGCCCGCCACGCCGATCCGCTGGCGTCGCTCACCCCGCGCGAGCATGACGTCCTCGATCTCATGGCTCAGGGCCGCACCAACAGCGCCATCGCCGCCCAGCTGTACGTCTCCGAGGGAGCCGTCGAGAAGCACGTCAGCTCGATCTTCACCAAGCTCGACCTCCCACCCACCGAGGGTGATCACCGGCGGGTGCTCGCCGTCCTTCGCCGTCTCGAGCAGGAAGGCTGACCGATGACCCCGCTCACTCTCCTCATCCGGACCGTCGCCGGCGTCGTCTCTGCTGTGCTCGTCGCAGGAACCTCCCTCACCTTCCTCGGGCCGATGCTCCAGCGGTCTGAGACCACCGAGCACCCGGTCCCCTCCGACATCACCCGGCTGTCGATGAAGAACGGCCTCGGGGAGGTCGACATCCGTCAGGCCCGGGACGGTGAGCAACCGGCGGCGACGCTGACGAGCAAGTGGGGCCTGCGCGAGCCCGATGTCACGGTGCGCCAGTCCAGCGACACCCTCACCATCGACAGCGGATGCGAAGGGGGTGTGTGGCCGGACGTCTGCAGCACCCGGTGGGTCGTCGTCGTGCCCGAGGGCACGGACGTCGAGGTCGAGAGCGGGGTCGGGTCGCTCAGCACCGATGACCTGGATGGCGACCTGAGGGCTCGGGTCGGAGTCGGTTCGGTCACGACGACCGGCTCCCGCTCGGGCATCGTCGACGTGCAGGTCGGGGTCGGCGGCGCCGAGCTAGAGCTCGCCGAGGCAGCCGATCGCGCCTCGATCCAGGTGGGCGTCGGTGACGTCACCGCGACGATGCCGGGTGACGAGAGCTACTCAGTGTCCTTCGACGGGATGCCCGACAGTCTGGACAACCAGATCGGTGACGACCCCGGCGCCGCGCACACCGTCTCGGTGGAGGCAGGAGTGGGAACGGTGCGGCTCCTCGAGAGCTGAGCCGCCGCAGATCCCCGGGGAGCCTCAGACGAACGGCTCCCCCACCACCCGAACCCCTCGCCACCCCTTCGCAGATCCCCGGGGAACCTCAGACGAACGGTTCCCCCCGCACCCCGTCGATCGGCGGCTCTCCCCCAGCAGGTCAGCGTCGTGTCTCGGGGTGCACCAGCGCCACCTGGTCGCGATAGCGCCCGCGGACCTCGTCGTGGCGCTCGTCCGACCGGGGGTCCCAGGTCGAGTCGGACTCGACGGACCAGGCGGGCGGCTCGTCCGCGCCGGAGAGCACCCAGGCCGCCTGCCGCGCGGCTCCGAGCGCGACGTACTCGCCCGCAGCCGGCACGACGACCGGCAGGCCGGTGAGGTCGGCGGTGATCTGAGGGACGAGGGGCGAGGCCGAGGCCCCTCCGATGAGGAGCACGCGGTGCGCGTCCAGGCCGGCTTCGCGGAGCCGGTCCACCCCTTCGGCGAGGTTGCACAGCATCCCTTCGTGCGCGGCGCGGGCCAGGTTGGCCGGGGTCATCGAGGTCCGGGTCAGTCCGCTGAGGCTGCCGGTGGCAGCCGGGAGGTTCGGTGTGCGCTCACCGTCGAGGTAGGGCAGCAGCGTCAGCCCGCCCGCACCCGGCTCGGCCTCGCCCGCCAGACGGGCGAGCTCGTCGAGGTCGACCCCGAGCAGCTGCGCGGCGGCGACCAGCACCCGTGCCGCGTTGAGGGTGCACACCAGCGGGAGGAATCCGCCTTCGGCGTCCGCGAAGCCGGCGATGTCACCGGTCGGGTCGGCGACCGGCTCGTCGTGCCGCCCGAAGACGGTGCCGCTCGTCCCGAGCGAGATCACGACGTCGCCGGGCTCGAGACCCAGCCCGAGTCCGGCGGCCATGTTGTCGCCGGTACCGGGCCCGACGAGCATCCCGCCCGCGGTCCGTCCGGCTGCCTCACCGGGTCCGAGCACCCGAGGCAGCCCGGGGACGTGCCCCAGGCTGCGGCGCAGCCGGTCCTCGTCGTAGCGGCCGGTCGCCGGTGAGAAGTAGCCGGTGCCGGAGGCTTCGCCGCGGTCGGTGACCGACGAGGCGACCGGCTCGCCTCCCTCGAGGAGCCGTCGGGTCAGCCAGTCGTGCGGCAGCTCGACGCTCGCCACCGCGGCGGCGTGGTCGGGCTCGTGCTCGGCAAGCCAGCGCAGCTTGGTCACGGTGAAGCTCGCCCCGGGGACCGATCCGGTCGCCTCGACCCACGCCGTGGGTCCGCCGAGCTCCTCGACCAACGCGCGCGCCTGCGGCGCCGAGCGGGTGTCGTTCCACAGCAACGCATCGCGAATCACGGACCCGGCGTCGTCGCTGACGACCATGCCGTGCTGCTGTCCACCGACTGCGAGCGCCTCGACCCCTTCGAGCAGCCCGTCGCCGGTGGCCTCGGTCAGCGCCTGCCACCACCGGTCGGGATGCACCTCGGTGGCGTCGGGGTGGACGGCCCGCCCGGAGCGCAGGACGGCGCCGGTGGCGGCGTCGCAGACGACGACCTTGGTGGACTGGGTCGAGGAGTCGATCCCCGCGACAAGACGGGCACTCATGCTGGTCGGCCTCCCGGGCAGACGATGGCCTTGACGAGTCCAGGATCCTCCTGCCCGGCAACGACCGCATCCGCGGCGTCGGCGAGGTCGAAGAGGCGCACCGGGAGACCGTCGAGCACCACCTGACCCGAGGCGGCGAGCTCGATCGCGGTCGGCCAGGTGCCGGCATATCGGAAGGTCCCCGTGATGCTCACCTCGCGGTCCTGCAGCACCGAGCTGGGGACGCGCACCTCGTCGGCGCCCATGCCGACGAGCACCGCCCGGCCCGCGGGCTGCAGAGCGGCGAGGCCGTCGGCGACGGCATCGAGGTGTCCGGAGCACTCCAGGAGGACGGCGAAGGGGGTCCCGCCAGCTGCCGTCGGATCCGCACCAGACGCGTCGGCACCCGCCGTCGGATCCGCACCGGACCTGTCGGCACCTGCCGTCGGATCCGCGCCTGACCTGTCGGCACCTGCCGTCGGATCCGCGCCTGACCTGTCGGCACCCTGGACGGTCAGGCCGAGTCCCTCGGCGACCGAACGGCGCCGCGGGTCGGGCTCACGCACCGTGACCGCACCTCCAGCCGCGCGGGCCACCTGCGCGGCGAGCAGTCCGACCGGACCGGCTCCGGTGACGAGCACCCGGTCGCCGAGCGAGACCTCCCCGCAGCGCACGGCCCAGATCGCTACCGACAGCGGTTCGAGCATGGCCGCGGCGACGTCGGAGACGGTGTCGGGCACGGGGTGAGCCATCGCGGCGTGGACCGCCACGTACTCCTGCATCGACCCGTCGACCGGCGGGGTGGCGTGGAAGCTCATCTCCGGGCAGAGGTTGTACCGGCCGGACACGCACCAACGGCAGACGAAGCACGGCACGCCCGGCTCGATCGAGACCCGCTGCCCGACCCGTCCCGGGTCCACCGCTTCGCCGACCGCGACCACCCGCCCACCGGCCTCGTGACCGATGACCATCGGGCTGCGCAGCACGTGCTCGCCGATCCGGCCGTGACGGTAGTAGTGGGTGTCGGAGCCGCAGACCCCGACCGCGGTCACCGCGACGAGCACCTCGCCGGGCGCCGGCCGAGGGACCGGGCGCTCCTCCACGACCAGCTCGGCGGGCGCGCGCAGCACCGCGGCCCGCATGACGCTCGGCACCGCGCTCACTCCTCCCACGTGATGACGACCTTGCCCGCCGCGCCGGCCGCAGCGATCTCGTAGGCCTGCTCGGCCTGAGCGAGCGGCAGCCGGTCGGTGACCACCCGCTCGGGATGCTCACCCCAGCGGTCGAGCAGCTCGAGCAGCTCGGCCATGTGACCGAGGGAGGTCACCCAGGAGCCGTGCACCTCGAGCTGCTGGTGGATCAGGAGGTCCGACACGGCAAAGTCGACCCGCCCCCCTTCGCCGACGAAGACGCACCGTCCGCGGGTGCGGGTGCTGCGCAAGGCCGCGTGCCGGGCGTCGGGGTGGCCGGAGCAGTCGATGGTGACCTCGCAGCCCTGCCCCGCGGTGTGCTCGGCGACGACGTCGTCGAGCTCGCCGGCGTCGGTGACCGCCGCGTCGACGACCCCGAGCTCGCGGGCGAGCGCGACCCGCTCCGGCGAGGGGTCGGACCCGATCACCGTGCTCGCGCCGAGGTGCCGACCGAGCATCGCCGCGGCCAGGCCGACGGGGCCTAGTCCGGTGACGAGCAGTCGGTCGCGTCCGCTCACCCGGCCACGGAGCAGACCCTCGTACGCGGTGCCGAAGCCGCAGGAGACGAGCGCGCCGTCGACGTGGGTGAGGGAGTCCGGCAGCGGCAGGCACGAGACCGCCTCGGCGAGCATGTAGTCGGCGTGCCCACCGTCGCGCTGCCAACCGTGAGCGGCCCGGGTCGACGAGGTGCACCCCACCGGGTAGCCGCGGCGGCATTCGGCGCAGCGCAGGCAGCCGGCGATGTGGTAGACGACGACGCGGTCGCCCTCGACGAGGTCGCGCACGCCCTGGCCGACGGCGACGACGTCACCGCACGGCTCGTGACCGGCGACGACGCCCTGGTAGGCCTCCGCGCCGTGGCCCAAGTGCTCCCGGTAGATCGCCCTGATGTCGCTGCCGCAGATCGACGACGCGCGCATCCGCAGCAGGACCTGCCCGGGGCCCGGCTCGGGTACGTCGAGGGTGACGTGCTCGACCGTGGAGTCACCGGGCAGGCGGACCGCGGGCATGGTCGCAGGGACCGGGTCGCGCTCAGTCATCGTCACCCACAACCCTTTCGACCGCGCTGCGGGCACCGTCGCGGTGCAGCACCTCAAGGTGGTGCAGGTAGCGCTGCGTGAACCGCTCTCGCTCGGCCAGGTCGCCGAAGAGCTGAGGGTCGCGCAGGAACGCCAGGGGGTCGCCGCGCAGCTGCTCCTGGGCCGCCTCGAGCACGGCCTCCCGCCGGTGGTCGACGACCTCGATCGGCTCGCCCTGCTCGTCCACCCCTTCGGCGTAGCGCGCCCAGGACGCCACGACGAGGGCGCTGCGGTCGATCTCACCGCCCTGCTCGAGGTTGGCTCGGATCACCGGCACGAGCCACTTCGGGATGCGGTCCGAGGACTCCGCGCAGAGGCGGGCGAGGCTGTCGCGCACCTCGGGGTTGGCGAAGCGCTCGATCAGGGTGCGTGCGTACTGCTCGAGGTCCTGCCCGGGCACCTCGGGCAGGGTCGGCGTCGCCTCCTCGCGCATGTACCCGAGGAGGAAGGCGACGAAGGTGGGGTCGCTCGCGACCTCGTGGGCGTAGCGGTAGCCGGCGAGGTAGCCGAGGTAGCACAGCGCCTGATGGCTGGCGTTGAGCAGCCTCAGCTTCATCAGCTCGTAGGGCACGACGTCGTCGACAAGCTGGGCGCCGACCTGCTCGAAGGGGGGCCGCCCGGCCCCGAAGTGGTCCTCGAGGACCCACTGGGTGAAGGGCTCGCACACGACCGGCCAGCCGTCCTCGATGCCGAACCGGTCGCGGACCGCGGCCCGGTCCTCCTCCGTGGTCACCGGGGTGATCCGGTCGACCATGGCGTTGGGGAAGCGGACCTCGGTCTCGATCCACCGGGCAAGTTCGGGGTCGAGCTGCTCGGCGAAGGTGGTCACGGCGTGCCGGGCGACGTCACCGTTGCCGGGCAGGTTGTCGCACGACATCGCGGTGAAGGGGACGACGCCGGCCTCGCGGCGCCGACGCAGGGCCTCGGTGAGGTAGGCGAAGGCGGTGCGCGGTGGGCCGTCGCCGGCGAGGTCGGACGCCAGGCTGGGATGGTCGACCTCGAAGCGTCCGGTCACCTGGTCGATGAGGTACCCGCCCTCGGTGATCGTGAGCGAGACGATCCGGGTGGACGGGTCGGTCAGCCGCGCGAGCACCGCCTCGGGGTCGTCCGGGGCGAGCAGCAGCTCGCGGATCGAGCCGATGACCCGTGCGTCGTACTCACCGTCGGGATGCTTGACCACGAGGGTGTAGAGGCCGTCCTGGTCGTGCAGGGTCTCGATGATCGTCCGGTCGTGAGGAAGCAACCCGACCCCGGTGATGGCCCACCCGGAGGGCTCGGACGTCTCGTCCGGGCCCCCCGAGAGGGCTGCCCCTCCCCCCGCGCCCTCGCCGCGCCCGCCGAGCAGCCGGTCGACGTACATCGCCAGGTGCGCCCGGTGGAACCCCCCTACCCCGAGGTGGACGATGCCGGTACGCAAGCCCGACCGGTCATAGGTGGGCACCTCTACCCCTTCGCGCTCGCCGATGTCTGCCAGCGTCTGCGTGTTCAGTCGTGTCATGGCGCTCCCGATCACTTCACCGCGCCGAGCGAGAGACCCTGGACCAGCTTGTCCTGCGCGGCGAAACCGGCGATGAGCACCGGCAGCGAGACGACGAAGGAGGCGGCGCACACCTGCGCGAGGAAGAGACCCTGGCTGGTGACGAAGCCGGTGAGGAAGACCGGGGCGGTCTGGGCGACGGTTGAGGTGAGCACGCGGGCGAGGAGCAGCTCGTTCCAGCTGAAGATGAAGCAGATCAGCGAGGCCGCCGCGATGCCCGGCATGACGACCGGGGCGACGATGCGGGTGAGGGTGCGCAGCAGGCCCGCGCCGTCGATCTGCGCCGCCTCGAGCATCTCGACCGGGACCTCGGCGAGGAAGGAGCGCAGCATCCACACCGCGATCGGCAGGTTCATCGCCGTGTAGAGCAGGGTGAGGAACCAGATGTTGTCCAGCACCTGCAGCTGGGAGGCGAAGAGGTAGAGCGGCATGATCGCGGCGACGAGGGGGAGCATCTTCGTGGACAGGAAGAAGAACATCACGTCGGTCCACTTCTCCACCGGCTTGATCGACAGCGCGTACGCCGCGGGCAGGGCCAGGGCGATGCACAGCGCGGTGCTCACGACGCTCGCGGTGAGCGAGTTGAGCAGCGGCGGCCACGGTCCGGCGTCGAAGAAGGCCTGGTAGCCGTCGGTGGAGAGCGGGGCGAAGAACGCCGGCGGGTTCTGCGCCGCGTCGGTCTCGGCGTGGAAGGAGGTGAGCACCATCCACAGCACGGGGGCGACGAAGAGCAGGCCGATCACCCAGGCCGCCCCGCCGAGGAGGATGTTCGTGCGCCGGCTCGTGGTGCCCGGGGCTCCGGCTGTCGTGGTCATCGCTGCTCCTCGTTGAAGATCGACAGCACGGTGCGCAGGGCGAAGGTCGCCACGATGAGCGAGCCGAGCACCGTGATGACTCCTGCGGCCGACGCCCGGCCGTAGTCCTGACCGATGTAGAAGGTCTCGTAGATGTAGTAGGGCAGGTTGGCGGTGCCGAGGCCTCCGCCGGTGATGGTGAAGACGTGGTCGAAGTTCTGCACGACGAAGATCGCGCCGAGCAGGCCGGCCAGCTCGATGTAGCGCCGCAGGTGCGGCAACGTCATGTTGGTGAAGATCTGCCAGGGGCTCGCTCCGTCGATCCGCGCGGCCTCGACGACGTCGAGCGGCCGGCTCTGCAGACCCGCGAGCAGGATGAGCATCATGAACGGCGTCCACTGCCAGATCAGCGCGGCGGCGATCGCGAGGAAGGGGTTGGAGCTGATCCAGTCCCGCTGTGGCGCGTCGTCACCGAAGACCAGGGTGAGCATGCCGTTGAGCAGGCCGTACTCGGGGTTGAAGAGGGCGTGCTTCCACAGCAGCGCGGCGGCGATCGGGACGACGAGGAAGGGCGCGATCATCATCGTGCGCACCACCGAGCGACCCCGGAAGGGCCGGTCGAGCAGCAACGCGATCCCCAGGCCGAGAGCCAGGCTGACCAGCACGACGACCGTCGTGAGCAGGATGGTCACGATCACCGCGTTGCGGGCGTTGGTGTCGGTGAAGATGTCGACAAAGTTGGTCAGGCCGGCGAACCCGCGCTCGTCGGGGTAGTAGGAGTTCCAGTTCATGAACGCGATGACCAGGGCCGCCGCGAAGGGCAGCTGGGTCATGACGATCGTGAAGATCAGCGCCGGGAGGAGCGGGGCCCGCCGGGCCCACCGTCCTGCCTTGTCCAGCGTCCGGTCCGGGGCGGCTGCGCGGCTCACTGCTCCTCCTCGCGTCGCTGGTACTTCGTGCTGACGTCCTCGGCGAGCACCTGGCCGCGCTCGAGGGCGTCCTGGACGCTCTGCTGCCCGGCGATCGCCGCGCTGACCTCCTGGCTGACCTGGGTGCCGAGGATGGGGAACTCGGGGATGTCGACGAACTGGATGCCCGGCGCCGGACGAGGCTGCAGGCCCGGGTTGTTCGGGTCGGCGGACTCGATGGCCTCCAGGGTCGGCTCGGCGAAGGCGCTGGCGACCTTGAGGTAGTCCTCGTTCTCGTAGGTGGAGCGCCGCTTGCCGGAGGGGACGTTGGCCCACCCGATCTCCTTGCCGACGGTCTCCTCGAACTCCTTGCTGCTGGCCCAGGAGATGAACTCCCACGCCGCGTCCTTGTTCGTGCTCGCTTCCTGGATCGCCCAGGCCCAGACCTAGAGCCAGCCCGAGCTGTCGGTCTCCTTCACCGGGGCTGCGGCATAGCCGAACTTCCCCTTCGACGGGGAGCCGTCGGCCTCGATCGAGCCCGCCGCCGACGTCGCGTCGTACCACATCGCGGTCTGACCCTGGACCGCGCTGTTGAGGCACTCAGCGAAGCCGGACTGGGCGGCCCCGGGCTGGCCGTGCTCACGGACGAGGTCGACGTAGAACTGGGTGGCCTCGACGAACTCGGGCGAGTTCACCTTCGCCTCCCAGTCCTGGGTGAACCAGGTCCCGCCGAAGGTGTTGACGACCGTGGTCAGGGGCGCGAAGACCTGGCCCCAACCGGGCAGCCCGCGCAGGCAGATCCCGTCCATGCCGGGCTCCTTGCCGTCGATCTCGGCGGCGATCTCGGCGACCTCGTCCCAGGTGGGCTTCTCCGGCATCTCGACGCCGTGCTTGTCCAGCACGTCCTTGCGGTACATGAGGAAGGAGCTCTCGCCGTAGAACGGCTGGGCGTAGACCGAGCCCTCCGAGGAGAGCGACTCGGTCATCGACCCGAGGATGTCGTCCTGGTCGAACTCGGCATCCTCGGCGATGTACGAGTCCATCGGGGCGATCCAGCCGGCCTTGGCGTAGATCGGCACCTCGAAGTTGCTCAGCGAGGCCACGTCGTACTGCCCGGCCTGACTGGAGAACTCCTGGCTGATCTTGCCGCGGACGTCGTTCTCCGGGAGCACGGTGTAGTTGACCGTGATCCCGGTCTCCTTGGTGAAGTGCTCGTCGGTGAGGTTCTGCAGGTCGACCATCTGCGGGTTGTTGACCATGAGCACGTTGATGCTCCCTTGGCCCCCGTCGCCTGCTCCTCCGCCCCAGCCGGCGGTGCATCCGCCGGCCAGGAGGGCGACCATCGTCGCCCCCATCACTGCTGATCGCTTGTGCGGCACGTCAGTCCTCCGTTGCACGACGTCCCACCACCGATCCCTCCCGCCCCTGTCGGCGGTCAGTCGCTCATTTGAGCAATCGTGGTGCTCAGATGAGTATTGGGGTAGGTTTCGGGTGTGTCAACAGGAGAGCCTCCGGTCCCGCTCAGCGAGACCGAGCGCGCCCTGTGCGTGGCCGCCGCCCGGATGCACTACCTCGAGGACCGGAGCAAGACCGATATTGCCGAGGCCCTGGACATCTCCCGCTTCAAGGTCGCCCGCCTGCTCGGCCTCGCCCGGGAGCACCGGATCGTGCGCATCGAGATCGAGGACTCGGCGGTCGACCTTGAGCGCTCGGACCGGCTCGCCGCGCTGCTCGGACTGGATCGCGCCGTGGTCACGAGTGGAGACGTGGCGGTCGCGGCCGCCGACCTCCTCTCGGTCGTGCTCGACGACGGGGACGTCCTTGGCCTGCCGTGGTCGCGCACCGTGGCGCGGATGATCGAGCACCTGCACGACCTGCCTCGGGTGGACGCCGTCCAGCTCACCGGGGCCCACCACGCTCCCGAGCTGGACACGAGCGCGGTCGCCATCGTCAGGGCCGTCGCGCGCGCCAGCGGCGGCTCCGCGCATCTCTTCTTCGCCCCCTTCGTCGCCCAGGACGCCGAGACGGCTGCGGCCTTCGCCCGGCAGGCCGAGGTGCGCGCCGCGCGGTCCGAGCTGAGCCGGGTCACCCACGCCGTCGTCGCCGCCGGCTCGTGGGGGGCGGGGCAGTCCACGATCTACGACGCGGTGACGCCGGCAGAGCGCACCGAGGCCAAGGAGGCGGGGGTGGTCGGCGAGATCGCCGGGATCTTCCTCGACGCCAGCGGTGCTGCGGTCGAGGGCCTCGCCGCCGCGCGCCTGGTCACCCTCAGCCGTCAGGAGCTGCGCCATATCCCCCACGTCGCGCTCCTCGCCACCGGCCCCGACAAGGCGGCGACGGTGCGAGCTGCGGTGGCCGGCGGCCTGGTCGAGACCCTCGTCTGCGACCGCGCCCTGGCCCAGGTCCTCCTCGACGCGACCTGAGCAGCCCGCACCCCCCGTCGCAGATCCCCGGGGAGCCTCAGACGAACGGTCACCCCCGAACCCACCGGCCCCCTTCGCAGATCCCCGGGGAACCTCAGACGAACGGTCACCCCCGACGGGGAGGCCTACAGCAACGGGCTACTTCAGGAAGCGGCTGGTCCGGCGGTCCGCCAGCGGTTTGCCCTGCGTCTGGCAGGTGGCGCAGTACTGCAGCGAGCGGTCGGCGAAGCTCACCTCGCGCACGACGTCGCCGCACTCCGGGCAGGCCTGCCCGGTCCGGCCGTGCACGCGCATCCCGGCACGTTTGGCGTCCTTGAGCTCGGCCGCCGGCTTGCCGGTCGCCGCCTGCACCGCCTGGGCCAGCACCCCGCGCAGCGCCGTGTAGATCCGGTCGCGATCGTCCTCGTCCAACGTCGGTACGAGAGCGAAGGGGGATACCCGCGCCACGTGGAGGACCTCGTCGGAGTAGGCGTTGCCGACCCCGGCGATGACGGACTGGTGGCGCAGCACTCCCTTGATCTGGCCGGTCTGCCCGTCAAGGACCTCCTCGAACCGGTGCCGGGTGAAGTCCTCGGCGAGCGGGTCGGGCCCGAGCGTGGCGATACCGGGCACCTCGTCGACCGAGCGGACGAGGTAGGCGGCCAGAGACTTGCGGGTGCCCGCCTCGGTGAGGTCGAAGCCGGACCCGTCGGAGAGACGGACGCGAAGGGCGATCGGCCCCTTGCCCGGCCGGGCCGGGGCCTCGGGGACCTCCTCGTACCACCGCAGCCAGCCCGCCTTGGCGAGGTGGAAGACGAGGTGCGTGCCGTCGCAGTCGAGGTCGACGAACTTGCCGTGCCGGGTGACGGCATCGATCGGCGCTCCGGCGAGGGCCTGCGGTGGCGGGTCGAAGGTCTTGAGCACGGTGATCGACGCAAGCTCGACCGACTCGACTGCCAGGCCGACGACCCGGTCGGAGAGGAAGGCGACGAGGCCGGTGACCTCGGGGAGCTCAGGCACGCACACCCCCTTCGTCCGTCGGCTGCTCCGAGCGAGCACCGGCGAGGGCATCGCGGAGCACGGGCGCCATGACGAAGCCATCGGGCGCGCGGACCACCGGCAGGTCGACGCCGACGTGCTGCTCGAAGTCGTCGGTCGCGACGGGGGTGAAGTGCGACAGGAGCTGCTCGGTGGCGGTGAGGACGCGGATGCAGATGGCGCGCACCCGGTCGGGACGCTGCTCGGCGAAGCCGCCGTAGATGCTCGGGTCGTGCTGCCCGTCGTCGCCGACGAGCACCCAGCGGATGCCGGGCAGCTCGCGGGCAAGGCGGTGCAGGCAGGCGCGCTTGTGGTCCTGCCCGGAGCGGAACCACCCGGTGTTGGTCGGTCCCCAGTCGGTCATGAGCAGCGGGCCGAGCGGGTAGCCGGAGCGGCGCAGGAAGCGGGTGAGCTGCGGCACGGCGTTCCACGCCCCGGTGGAGACGTAGACGATCGGCGCGCCGGGATGCTCCTCGAGCAGTGAGCGGTACATCGTCGCCATCCCGCGGACCGGCCGGCGGGTGCCCTCGTGGCGGAAGAAGGTGTTGTAGGCGGCGATCATCGGCCGCGGCATGGTCGTCGTGATGATCGTGTCGTCGATGTCGCTGACGATGCCGAAGGTGGTGCTCGGGTCGACGACGAAGACCGAGGCGGTGGCCTCCGCGGCGCGCGGGGACTCGATCCGGATGTCGTGCCAGCCCGGGTCGAGGCCGTGCCCGGGGACGGTGATGTCGATGATCCCGGAGCGGTCGGCGCGCGCCCGGATGCTCCGCTCACCGACGTGGGCGGTGACGGGTTCGGCCATGGCCGGGGTGGTGAAGAAGGACCGCCAGCCGCGCCGCTCCCGCTCGGCGTTGCGCAGCTCGAGCCAGGTGGCGCGGGCGTCGGCGGAGGCGGGCGCATAGGGCCGACGGGTCATGAGCACCCGGCCGAGGACCCGCACCGACTCGGTCGACCCGTAGCCGGTGTAGGGCAGCACCCGAGTCCCCCATCCGCGCCGACGCATGCCACCGGCCAGCTGCCGGTGCCAGGCATCCTCGAGGAGGGCGGCGGTGTGTGGGCGCGCCATGGGCACACCTTAACGAGACGGGGCGAAGGGGGATCCCCAGGTCGTCAGGCCGGGTGGACCTCCTCCAGCGCGGCCAGCACTGCGCGGGCTCCGCGGTCGGGAGCCGGCAGGCGGTGGACCCCCGTGGTGCCGCTGAAGAACAACGCGTGGTCGCGGGGGTCGCCCAGGTCGCGCGCCACGCTGCGGTCCTCCCTGGCCATCGCGCGAGCCCGGTCCGAGGCGGCGAAGATCTCCACCGCCTCACCGTCTTGGGAGCGGCGGTGGGCGATCGCGGCGAAGGAGGACGGCTTCGCGACGTCCATCCCCTCGTCGGCGTGCGCCCGCACGACGTCCTCGACAGCCTGCACCGGGGTGGCCCCGTCGGCGGCGAGCAGGGCGATGACGCCGGCCGCCACATGCTCCGAGCTGGCGTGATCACCGGTGAGGACCACCTCGACGGTGATCCGGTCGTGCACGGCCATCACCACGTCACGCACGGCCCCGATCTGGGACCGGACCGTCTCGCTCAGCGGGTCGACGACCCAGGTGAGCAACGGCTGCTCCGCCACGCGGGGACGCCACAGGCGTGATGGACGTGCTCGGTCGCGCTGCGCCACGTGCCGCTCTCCTCGGGGCGAGGGCCGCGCGAGGACTGACGGGCAGCGGATCAGGTGCACCAACCGGGCCGCTCGCGCGATCCCCGGTTGGCTTCAGGGTGGGGTCAGTCTACGGCCTGCCCGGCGCTCGGGAGCTGGGACCCGGTCGCGTCGTCGACGATGGAGCGTGCGACAAGCCGGAGCTTGATGTTGGTGCGCTGCGACTGCTTCTTGATCAGGTCGAACGCCTCGACCTCGGTGAACCCGTGCCGTCCCATGAGAACACCCTTGGCCTGCTCGATGACGGCGCGGCTGGCCAGTGCCTGCTCGAGCTGACCGGCCAGCTCGCGGGCTTCGATCACCTTCAGCCCCGCGGCGACGACCCGCCCGACGTGAGCCCCCGCCGCGAGCATCACGACATCGTCGGTCCCAGCGAGCGCGCTGGCCGACCTGGCATAGAGGTTGAGCGCGCCCACCGACGTGCCCCCCGCCAGCAGCGGATAGGCGATGAGCGCCCGGGTCTTCTCCTCCTGGGCGGCGTCGGTGAACCTCGGCCACCGGTCGTACGCCTCGTCGAGCTCGGCCCGTACCACCTGCTTGGTCTCGTGCGCCTCGAGGCAGGGGCCCTCCTCAAGCGCGTACTGCATCGCATCGATGTCGAGCGTCACCGCCGAGGTGTAGGCCGCCGTCGTCGCCTTGCCGTCAGCGACCAGGGTGATGCCGACGGCGTCGCAGCCCGGTACCTCGGCGGCGACGACGTGGACGACGTCGTCGAGATAGCGCTGCAGCGCCTCGAAGCTGTCGATCACCCCGTCGAGCTGATCGAGCAGCGCGGTGGCCTGCGCGGGACCGGGGCTGTTCATCCCCTTACGCTATCGCCTCACCACTCCTGGCAACGACCTGACCTGGCACGATGCGCCCCAGACCCGCGCAGCCGCACCGGGACCTAGATTGGCACCGTGGCCGCCGACGACAGCACCTCGATACCGCTGACCGCGATGGGGTGCCGGTGGATCCTCGACCTCACCCACCTGCCCGTCGCGGCCGTCAAGGAGATGCGCCGTCGCTGGTCGCGGTGCGAGGAGCTTGACGCAGACCCCGCCACCATCGCCCTTGACGAGGACCGGGTGCCCGTCGTCCCGGTCCCCGCTCACCGATTCGGCGAGCTGCAGGAGAGTGACCGGCACCCCCCTTCGCCCCCGGTGTTCGTGCCCTACGACGACCACCGCCTGCACGCCCTGCCCTACGACCTCTCCCGCGCGCTGACCAGGCGCGGGATCACCCGGCTCACTGGGCGAGCGTTGCTCCTCCACGCCGCCGCGCTCACCGACGCCGCCGGGCGGGCCGTCGTGCTCGTCGCCCCGTCCGGCACCGGCAAGTCGACCGCGAGCGCCACCCTTGGCCGTCACCTCGGCTATGTCACCGACGAGAGCGTCGTCATCACGTGGGTCGGGGGCGAGGCGCGGCTGGCCCCCTACCCGAAGCCACCCTCCCTCATCCCCACCCGCATGGGTGAGGCGCCTACCGCCCAGGACAAGGACGAGCGGTCACCCGACGACCTCGGGCTGGCGCCGACGCACCCCGACCCGGTCGTCGCCGCCATGGTCACCCTGGCGCGGTCGGACGAGGCGGACGAGCCCCGGCTGGTCGAGGTGGACCTGCTGGACCAGCTGCAGGACCTCCTGCCGGAGACCTCCTCGGTCTTCGCCCTGCCCGACGGGCTCGAGCAGCTCGCCCGGGCGGCCACCCGCAGCGGCCCACCGCTGCGCCTGGAGTACCGCGAGATCGGCGACTGTCTCGGCCTGCTCCGGAGCCTGCTTCAGGAACGGGAACGGCCGGCGCCGGAGTGGGTGCACCTCCCGCCCCGTCCGGGTGAGCGGTTGCCGCCCTCGAGCGAGTCGGGGGCGAGCTGGGATGAGTGGCCGCTGACCGCGGGCGCGGTGGTGCGCCGGCTGCCGTGGACCGACGCGATCGCCCACGAGGGCCGGGTCCTCGTCCTCCTCCACCACCAGCCGGTGCTGCTCGCCGGGCTCGGCGAGCTCGTCTGGACCCAGACCGGCACGCCTCGCTCGGTCGGCGAGCTCGAAGCTCTGGCCGTCGCGGCCTTCGGGGAGCACCCGGAGTCAGCGCGGCTCGTGCACGACGCGGTGGCGAGCCTGGCCGCACGTGGTCTCGTCGTCGTCGACCCGGAGCAGGGCGAAGGGGTGTGAGCCGACCGCCCGGCCCCCGGGCGCCGACCGGTCGGCCCGAGCGACCGCCCCGTCATCCAGGGTCGCGCCACGGCGTCGACCGCCCCGGCTACCGCCTACCGACCCCGTCGCCGACCGGCCAGGACCACGCCTCGCACTCGCCCAACGACAACGTCTGCTGCATCATCACCGGCGCGCGTTCCCCCTTCGCCGGGCACTGGACGTGCCCGTACCGCAGGGCGTGACCCATCTCGTGGTTGACCAGGTAGGTCCGATAGCCCTCGAGATCGTCGCCGAAGGCGTCGGCGCCGCGCAGCCAGCGCTTGCTGTTGAGCACCACCCGCCCGCGCTGCATGCACGACACGTCACCCCTGGTGGTTAGCGGCGCGCACAGCACGTCGGTCTTGTCCGGGCTGGCGAGGACGACCGTGACGTCGACGTCTGCGCCGTTCTTGCGCTCCTTCGGCGTGAGGTAGCGGAAGGCGACCCCCTCCTCGGTCTCCCAGCCGCGCCGGTCCTGCAGCACCTGCCGGACGAGGGCGCCGACGGGCTCGAGGTCGATACCCAGCCCCTTCTCGGCCTCCATCGTCCAGCGCACGGTCCGGCCGTCGCGACCGGAGTCCTTGCCGGCGACCGGGACCGCGACGAGGGTGCCGGATCCGGAGGTGACGACCTCGGGGGATGACGGCGAGGGTGCCGGGCTGCTCGCGCTGCCGGACGCGGGCGAAGGGGGGTCACCCGTGCCCGGGTCAGCCTGCCGCGAGGTGCCGTCGACCCCGGCCTGACTTGAAGAGCTCGCCGATCCGGTCGGCTCGGCCTGGCCTCCCGGACCACCGGGGTCGTCACCCGCGACGAGGAAGGAGGCGAGCAGGCCGGTGGCGGTGAGCGCGAGGAGAGCCAGCCAACCGCCATCACGGCGCGGCGGGCGCTGCTGGTGACGTGCGGCGCCGGTCGGTGGCTGGGTCGGCGTCACCTTCTCGACCCTACGCACCGCCCCTCGGCCCGCGCGCGCCCCCTCGTCACGCGTCCGACGACGGCTTCCACAGGTTGATCCCGGCCTCGACGGCGTGCTGGTCGATGGCGTCGAGCTCGTCGTCGGTGAAGTCCAGCCCACCCAGGGAGTCGAGGGTGCTGTCGAGCTGGGCGACGCTGCTCGCGCCGACGAGCGCCGAGGTGACTCGCTGGTCGCGCAGGATCCAGGCGATCGCCATCTGGGCGAGGGTCTGGCCGCGGCGCTCGGCCATCGCATTGAGGGCCCGCACGTGCCGCAGCGCGTCGTCGGTGAGCAGGGCCGGGTCGAGGGACTTGCCCTGCGCCGCTCGTGAGCCCTCGGGTACGCCGTCGAGGTACTTGTCGGTGAGCATGCCCTGGGCCAGCGGCGAGAAGGCGATGCACCCCACCCCTTCGTCGCCGAGGACGTCGAGGAGGTCTTCCTCGACCCACCGGTTGAGCATGGAGTAGCTCGGCTGGTGGATGAGCAGCGGCGTGCCGAGCTCGCGCAGGATCGCCACGGCTTCGCGGGTGCGCTCGCCGGAGTAGCTGGAGATGCCGATGTAGAGCGCCTTGCCCTGCCGGACGATGGAGTCCAGCGCGCCCATCGTCTCCTCGAGCGGGGTGGTGTCGTCGAAGCGGTGGCTATAGAAGATGTCGACGTAGTCCAGCCCCATCCGCTGCAGGCTCTGGTCGAGGCTGGCCATGAGGTACTTGCGCGACCCGCCGCCCTGGCCGTAGGGGCCGGGCCACATGTCGTAGCCCGCTTTGCTGCTGATGATCAGCTCGTCGCGGTAGCGGCCGAGGTCGCGGCGCAGATGGGTGCCGAAGTTGCGCTCGGCCGAGCCGTACGGCGGCCCGTAGTTGTTCGCCAGGTCGAAGTGGGTCACGCCCCGGTCGAAGGCACGCCGCAGGATCGCGGCCTGGGTCTCCAGCGGCATGTCGTCACCGAAGTTGTGCCACAGCCCGAGCGAGATCGCCGGCAGGTCCAGCCCGGACCGGCCGCACCTGCGGTAGACCATGCCCGTCCCGCTGGTCGCAGCGGCGCCGTGGGCGTAGCGGCCCGCGGCCGCCTGGTACTCGTCGACTCGATAGGTCATGCCCCCATCCTCCACCGTGCGGCTCCCCCCTTCGCCATGGCCCGGTGCCCAGAAGGTCGCCAGATCTGCCCTGTGGGCAGAAGTGGCGGGTGTGTCGCGGGACGCGCCCGCCACTTCTGACCGGCTGGCACGACTGGCGAAGGGGGTAGGTCGGGCGAAGGGGGTGGCTCGGGCAAAGGGTGCGCCGCCTCATTCGGTCGGCCAGGCGCCCCGGGTGTACTGCGGCGGGTACGGAGCCTCGCGCCAGGTCAGGCCCAGCTCGGCGGCGGCGCGCTGCGGCCAGGAGGGTTCGCGCAGGGCGGCCCGGGCGAGGAGGACCGCGTCCGCGTGCCCGCCGGTGAGGATCGCCTCGGCCTGCGCGGGGTCGGTGATCAGCCCGACCGCCCCGGTGACGACGCCTGCCTCGCGCACCCGGCTGGCGAGCGGCACCTGGTAGCCGGGGCCGAGCGGGATGTCGGCGATGACGTTGCCGCCGCTGGAGACGTCGACGAGGTCGACCGCGCGCTCGGTGAGCCACGAGGCGAGCGTTGCGGTCTGTTCGATGTCCCAGCCGCCATCGACCCAGTCGGTGCCCGAGAGCCGCACGAGCACCGGCTTGCCCTCCGGCCAGACCGCCCGGACCGCGTCGACGATCTCGAGCAGCAGCCGCGCCCGCCCCTCGAGCGAGCCGCCGTACCCGTCGTCGCGGTGGTTGCTCAGCGGCGAGAGGAAGGAGTGGATGAGGTACCCGTGCGCACCGTGGATCTCCACGACGTCGAAGCCGGCCTGGTCCGCCCGCCGGGCGGCGTCGGCGAAGGCGGCCACCACCCCTTCGATGTCCTGCGCGGTCATCTCCCGCGGGGTCGGCAGTCCCTCGAAGGGGGTGGAGCTCGGTCCGAGCGTCGGCCAGCCGCCGTCGTCGGCGGGCACCGCGCCCTTCGGCTCGCCCGCGAAGGGGCGGTAGGTCGAGGCCTTGCGGCCGGCGTGCGCGAGCTGGATGCCGATCGCCGCCCCCTGCGCCCGGACGAAGTCGACGACCCGGCGCCAGGCGTCGCGCTGGGTGTCGTCCCAGATGCCGGCGTCCTGCGGGCTGATCCGACCTTCGGGTGCGACCGCGGCGGCCTCGGTGAGGATCAGGCCGAAGCCGCCGACCGCACGCGCGCCGAGGTGCACGAGGTGCCAGTCGGTCGGCACCCCGTCGCCCTCGCAGCTGTACTGGCACATCGGGGCGAGCCAGATCCGGTTGCGGATGGTCAGCTCTCGCAAGGTGATCGGCTCGAAGAGGGCGGGGCTCGGGGTCGTCTTGCGCGGGGTGGTCTCACGCGTGGTGGTCTCGCTCACGTCGTCCACCCTCCCAGGTCGTAGTCGACGACGACCGGGGCGTGGTCGCTGACCCGCTCCTCGTAGCTGGGCTCTCGGTCGACACCGGCGGCGACCGCGGTCCGCGCGAGGCCCGGCGTCGCGAGGTGGTAGTCGATACGCCAGCCGACGTCATTGGTGAAGGCCTGCCCCATCCACGACCACCACGAGTACGGGCCGTCGACCTCGCCGACCTGGCGACGGAGCACGTCGACCAGCGTCCGCGGGCCGATGAGCGTGTCGATCCACTCCCGCTCGACGGGCAGGAACCCCTCTGCCTGGTGGCTGCGACGCCAGTTGCGCACGTCGTGGGTGAGGTGGGCGATGTTGAGGTCGCCCATGAGGAGGAACTCCCGACCCGCGTCCCGAGCAGCCTTGCGCGAGCGAGTGACGTGGCGGGCCAAGGCGTCCATGAAGTGCAGCTTGCGCTCGTGCTTGACCCCACCGTCGGGTGCCTCGCGCATCCGGCCCGGCTTCTGCAGCTCGACCGGCAGACCCCCCTTCGGCAGGTACAGGGAGGCCACGGTCAGCGGCCGGTCGGCCAGGTCGACCTCGACGTAGCGGCCCTCGTCGGCGTAGCGGGAGATCCCCCGGGCCAGGGTGGCGAAGGGGGTGTCGAGCCGACTCCCTTCGCCAGGCTGAGTCCCATCGCCCCCTGGCGTGTGAGGGCCGCCAGGCCCGAGCCTCGAAGGGATCGCCCACGCCTGGCCGGACCACGTGCGCACCGCAGCGGGCGGCTCGCGGGTCAGCACCGCGACCCCGTTGCGACCCGGGATCTGACCCGGCTCGTACGTCGCGTGCAGGTGACCGAATACCCCTTCGGGCACCTGATCGACCGGGCAACGCACCTCCTGCAGCGCGACGACATCGGGGTCCCGGCGGGCCAGCCACTGCTCGAACCCGCGGCGCTGCGCGGCCCGGATGCCGTTGACGTTGTAGGAGGCGACGCGAAGGGGTGAGCTCACCTGCCCGATTGTCCCCGCACCGACCGGCGCGTCCTCGCCGGGGCGCGGTCGATCAGCCACAATGGTCGGCATGAGCGCGCCGTACAACGCCCCATCGCCCTACCAGACCCCCGAGCCGAAGCGGCGCAAGCCGTGGACCGCCATCATCGGTCTGCTGCTCAGCCTGATCGCCCTGGTCCTGCTCGCGATCGGCGGCTGGCAGACCTACACGTCCGTGACCGACCTCTCCGGCGCCGAGCGGTACACCGGCTCGCACACCGTGTCGATGGAGGCCGGCGAGACGCAGATGGTGTGGGCCAGCTCGTCTGACGTGCGCTGTGAGGCGAGCGGTCCGCAGGGCGCCGTTCAGGACAGCTCGCCCGGGGACTTCTCCGTGGAGGTCAACGGCGAGCGCCTCGAGCAGGTCCTGATGGTTCAGGCTACCGAGGCCGGCGACTACACGATCGCGTGCAACGGCGAGTTCGTCCTCGGGGACGGCATCTCGGTCGGCGGCTCCCTGCTCATGCTCGCCGGTGGCGCGCTGTGCTGCCTCGGCTTTGTCGTCATGGTGATCGGCCTGATCATCTGGCTGGTGCGCCGCAACAAGCGCTGAGCCGCGTCGACCGTTCGTCTGAGGTTCCCCGGGGATCTGCGAAGGGTGGGCCGGGTCGCGAGTGACCGTTCGTCTGAGGTTCCCCGGGGATCTGCGAAGGGCGGCCGGGTCGCGAGTGACCGTTCGTCTAAGGCTCCCCGGGTATCTGCGAAGGGCGGGCCGGGTCGGGAGTGACCGTTCGTCTGAGGTTCCCCGGGGATCTGCGAAAGGGGGCGTCAGCGCTCCCAGCGCACCTCGACCCGGCGGTTCAGCGCCCGGCCCTCCGGATTGTCCTCGCCGCCGACGGTGTTCGGCTCGACCGGCTCGCTCTCACCCTTGCCGGTGACGGTCGAGCTCAGGTCGCTGCGTTCCTTCGCGATGGCGTCGGCGACGGCTTGTGCGCGGCGCTTCGAGAGCTCGCGGTTGTCGGCATCCCCGCCGATGGAGTCGGTGTGTCCCTCGACCTCGATCGTGGCTCCCTCGGGCACCTCGTCGACGAGGTCGCCGATGGCCTTCGTGGCGGTTGGGGTGAGGTCGGCCCTGCCGAAGGCGAAGAGGATGTCGCTGCGCAGGCTGAGCACCTGCTCGTCACCGTCGGTCGACTCGCTCTCCAGCTCCGAGACCGAGCCCTCCAGGTCCAGAGGACTGACGCGGCGGTCGAGATCGGCAACGGAGGCCTGACGCTGCGCAGAGCCGATCTCCTCCCCCTTCGCTCCGGGCGGCAGCTCGGCCGCCGCAGGGCCAGCGCCCACGAGCAGCAGGGCGCCGGCAGCAGCCAGGACGACCGTCCTCACGACAGCGGGACCTCGGTGAGGGACCTAGCACCGCCGACGACGTTGACGGTGACGCTCTCGACGTCCTCGGGCGGGGCCGCGAAGACGGCGAAGGCGTAGTAGCGCTGGCCCGGGCCGAACTTCGTCCCTTGGTAGTCGGTGAGCAGCGGCTTCGGCTGCCCCTCACCCTTCACGACGTCGTGTACGCGCAGGTTCGTCGTGTCGATCACCTGCGGTGCCCATGTCTGCTGCCCGAGGTAGTGGTAGAGCCACTGTGGTTTGCCGTCGCCCTCGGCGGGGGTGAAACGGAAGGTGAGCACGAGCAGCTCGTCCTCACGGCGAGCCTCCAGCAGGTCCACCGTCAGGGTGGTGGGCTCACCGGTCGAGTCGGTCGCGGGCGCCTCGACGGTCGCGATCGGCTCCGGCGGCTCTTCCGGGTCGACGCCGGGCTCGCCAGCCTGGGTGTCCAGCTCCTCCGAAGAGTTCTCACCGCCCTCGTCCTCGGACCCGGTGGCGCTCGCCGACCCTCCCCCTTCGTCCTCGGACCCGGTGGCGCTCGCCGACCCTCCCCCTTCGTCCTGGCTGGCGCTCGTCGCGGGCTCCTCCGACCCGACACCGATCGAACACCCGGTGAGCATCAACCCAGCCGCCACCGCGGCCACCCCTGCTGCTCTGCGCATCGCACCTGTCCCTGTCCTCGACAACGTGCGCGAGCCTACCGAGCCCGCGCAGCCATCGGGGGGCACGTGCCGCACTCCGGTACGTTGCAAGGGTGCTCTCCCTGCTCTCCCCCGCGAAGTCCCTCGACCTCGACACCCCGCTGCCGACCCGCAAGCACACCCAGCCGCGGATGCTCGAGCAGGCGGGCGAGCTCGTCGAGGTGATGCGGGGCAAGTCCCCGGAGGAGATCTCCGAGCTGATGAGCATCTCCGCCGACCTCGGCGAGCTCAACGCGCAGCGCTACGCCGACTTCGAGACCCCCTTCACCCCCGCCAACGCCCGCCCGGCGATCTTCACCTTCGACGGCGACGTCTACCAGGGCATGGACGCCCCCGGCCGCTTCGACGCCCGCGACCTCACCGAGGCGCAGAAGTGCGTGCGCATCCTCTCCGGGCTCTACGGGGTGCTGCGCCCGCTGGACCTCATGCAGCCCTACCGGCTCGAGATGGGCACCCGGCTGGCCACCGACCGGGGCGCGAACCTCTACCAGTGGTGGGGTGCCGCGATCACCGAGCAGATCGCCGCCGACCTGCAGGAGAGCCCCGGCGCCGACGTCGTCGTCAACCTCGCCTCGCAGGAGTACTCGGGGGCAGTGGATCTCGGCGAGCTCGACGGGCGGGTGATCACGCCGCGCTTCGAGGACCGGGCGAAGTCCGGGCAGTGGCGCGTCATCTCCTTCTCCGCCAAGCGCGCCCGCGGCGAGATGGCCGCCTGGCTCGTGCAGCACCGGGTGCGCTCGGCGAAGGCGGTGCGCGACTTCGACGGCGGCGGCTACCGCTACGTCGAGGGCGAGTCGACCCCGGACGTCCCGGTCTTCCAGCGGGAGAGCTGAGCGACCCCCCCCCTCGACCCGCTGGCCGAGCGCGCGGGGCCCGCTGGTTCGAAGAGGAGACGTCACCTCGAGGTGACGTCTCCTCTTCGATCGGCGAAGGGAGGTCAGCCGATGAACTCGGCGACCCGCTCCTTCGGACGGCCGATGATCGCGCGGTCCCCGCGGATGAGCACGGGACGCTGCATCAGCCGCGGGTGGTCAACGAGCACCTCGACGATCTGCCCGTGGCTGCGCACGTCCTCATCGCTGAGACCCTGCTCGGCGAAGTAGGAGTCGCGCCGCACGAGGTCGCTCGCCGGGTCCTCGAGCTGGGTGAGCAGCCGGCGCAGCTCGACCTCGTCGAGCGGAGACTTGAGGTACTCCACGACCTCGACATCGACGCCGGCCTCCTCGAGGGCCTCCTTGGCGTGCCGCGAGGTCGAGCACCGCGGGTTGTGCAGCAGCGTGATCTCAGCCATGACCGGCCTCAGCCCTGGTGCGCGGCGAGCGCGTCGGCGATGGGCGTAGAGCCGGCGTTGAAGCGGACGGTCTGACCCCCGAGAGCAGCGCCGGCGCGGACGGTCTCGGCGATGACCCGCGCTACGTCGGCGCGCGCGACCTCGTCCGCCTCGTCGGCATCGGCGTCGATGGTCCCGGTCGCCTCACCGGACGTCAGCTTGCTCGGCTGGAGGATCGTCCAGGTGAGGTCCGAGCCGCGCAGGTGCTCGTCGGCCGCGGTCTTGGCCTCGGCGTAGTGCCAGAACGGGTTGTCCTGCGGCACACCGTGATCGGGACCGGCACCGAAGTAGCTCACTATGACGTACTGGTCGACCCCCTGCCGGGCCGCGGCGTCCATCGACGCGGTCGCGGCGTCCCGGTCGACGGCATAGGTGCGGTCGGGGTCCCCGCCGCCGGCGCCGGCCGACCACACGACGACGTCCTGCCCGGCGAGCAGCTCGTCGAAGCCGTCGGCGTCGAGGGTCGCGATGTCGGCGACCCGTGCGCGGGCTCCGGTCTGCTCGACCTCGTCGCTCTGGTCGGGGTTGCGGATCACCGAGGTGACCTCGTTCCCATCCTGGACGAGCAGGGGCGCGGCGAGCAGTGCGATCTTGCCGTGCCCACCGATGATCATGACGCGTGCCATGTGGTCCTCCTTGCGGTTGTCGGTCCTCTCTCGACCCTAGGACCTACCCGCGGGTCGGGTCACGGTCGTGCGCACCCGGGTCAGGCTGGGCCGCCGCGGTGCGGAGCTGAAGCCGAAGTCCGGCGCGGGGTCCAGGGGTGCGATCGCGCCGAGGTCGGTGCCGTGCCAGGTCCCCGACAGCGAGATCACCGCGTGCTGGTCGCGGGCGCCGTAGTACTCGCGTCTCCCGTTGCCTGCGCTGCCGTAGGTGCGCACACCCGGATGCAGCACCCGGGCGACCGGGTCGCCGAGCACCGAGGCGAGCCGGCTGGTGGCGAAGGGGGCGGGCAGCGCCCGCAGGAAGCGGCCCGTGCCCGTCCGGTCCCCGATGCGCAGCGACACGCGAAGGGGGCCTGCGTCGACTTGCCAGGTCCACCCCAACGCGTTAATCCCGTTGTGCTGCAGCTCGACCGGGCAGGTCACCACCTCGTCGAAGTGGTAGGTGGCGCTGACGTAGTCGCCGACCTGCGCGCTCGGGGCGAGGAGCACCCGGGTGCCGTCTGCGGTGGCGACCATGACATCGGTGAAGGCACCGAGCGGTGAGTCCGCCCAGTCGCCGACGACGAGACGGACCCCGCTGGTCGAGCCCGCCCCGAGGATCTGACCGTCGAAGCGGTCGGTGACACGTCTGTTCATGCCCCGATCCTGCCAAGGCGTCCGGGCTGCGGCCGACCCCCCGCTCCCCGGGCTGCGACGAAGGAGCCTCGAAGGGACCCACAGCGCGATGACAGGTGCCGCCCCTACCGTGCGGGGCGTGGATCCCAGCGACCTGAGCGCGCGCCTGCGCCCGGTGGCCGAGCCGGCGGCCCTGACCGGGACCGGCGTCGCCGTCGTGCTCGTCGTCGCGGTCGCCGCCACCGCCACACCGGCGCTGTGGCGGCATCTGCGCCTGGCGGTCACGCTCGTCCACGAGCTCGGGCACGCGGTGGTCGGTGTGGCCGCGGGTCGGCGGTTCACCGGCTTCGTGCTGCGCGGCGACGCCTCGGGGCACGCGGTGACCGTCGGGCCGGCACGAGGACTGGGCGTGGTCGCGACGACGTGGGCGGGGTACCCGATGCCGGCGCTCGTCGGAGCCGGGCTCGTCCTGGCGGGCGCGAAGGGGTGGGCCGCCCCGGTCCTCGCGGCCAGCCTGGTCGCGCTGCTCGTGGCGTTGCTCTTCGTCCGCTCGGCCCTGACCGGGCTGGTGGTCCTCACGGTCGGGCTGTCGGTGGGGACACTCTGGTGGTGGCGGGAGGACCCGGTGCAGCAGCACGTGCTCGTCGGGGTCGGCGTCGTCCTGCTCGTCGGCGCGTGGCGTCACCTCGGCTCGCTCGTCGGTGACCGGAGCCCGCGCAGCGACACCGGTGCGCTGGCCCACCTGACCGGGGTGCCCGCGGTGGTATGGCTGGTCAGCTTCGCGCTGGCGTGCGCGGTTGCCGCCTGGGCCGCGAGCGGGCCGCTGCTCGCCCCCTTCGCCTGACGGTGCGCGAAGGGCGACCGCCGCAGCTGCCTTGGCAGGCGCGACCAACCCCGGGTTGCCCCGGTCGGGGAGAATGGCGCCATGACCTCCGACGCACCCGCCATCACGCAGAGCTCGCCCGGAGTCGCCGTGGTGACCGGAGCGAGCTCCGGCATCGGCAAGGCGACCGCGCAGCGACTCGCCGCCGACGGCTACGACGTCGTCCTCGCCGCCCGGCGCACCGAGCGGATCGAGGCCCTCGCCGAGGAGATCGGGGCGCGGGCGGTCACCTGCGACGTCACCGACACCGAGCAGGTCGCCGCGCTCGCCAACGCCGCCGGGCCGCAGGTCGCGCTGCTGGTCAACAACGCGGGCGGCGCCTTCGGGCTGGAGACCGTCGAGGAGGCCGACCTGGCGAAGTGGCGGGCGATGTACGAGACCAACGTCATCGGCACGGTCGCGGTCACCCAGGCGCTGCTGCCCGCCCTGCGTGCCGGTCGCGGCACCGTCATCACGATCACCTCGATCGCCGCGCACGGTGCCTACGAGAAGGGCGCCGGCTACTGCGGTGCCAAGGCCGCCGAGGCGTATGTCTCCGACGCGCTGCGCCTCGAGCTCAACGGCGAACCGGTCCGGATCTGCGACATCGCGCCCGGGCTGGTGAAGTCCGACGAGTTCTCCCTCGTCCGCTTCGACGGTGATGAGGAGAAGGCCGAGGCGGTCTACGCCGGGGTCGAGGAGCCGCTCACCCAGGAGGACGTCGCCGAGTGCGTCGCCTGGGTCGCCGGCCTGCCGCACCACGTGAACATCGACAAGATGACCGTCAAGCCGCTCGCCCAGGCCGCCCCGCACAAGCTCCACCGCACCACCTGATCCGACCCCACCCCTTCGCAGATCCCCGGGGAATCTCAGACGAACGGCTCCCCTCCCCCTCCGCAGATCCCCGGGGAACCTCAGACGAACGGCTCCCCACTCCCTTCGCAGATCCCCGGGGAACCTCAGACGAACGGCTCCCCACCCTCTTCGCAGACCCCCGGGGAACCTCAGACCTTGGCGCGCCGCCAGCCGGCGTTCAGGGCTTCCTGCTCGGAGCAGAACATCCGCTCGCCCTTGCTCGGACTGATCTTCGTCACGCCGTAGTACCGCTGTCCGGGGAGGTGGTAGATCTTCTCGCCGTCGCTGGCGATGTTGCCCTTGATCGTGCAGCTCTGCTGCTGCGTCGGTGAGGGGGCCGCAGGTGTCGGCGCCGCGGAGCTGGGCTTCGGCTGAGGAGCCGCTGGGCTGGGCTTCGGCGAGGGCGCCGCGGAGCTGGGCTTCGGTGCCGGCGCGGCCTGCACCGGTTCGGGCTGGGCGCAGCGGCTGCTCCAGATCCCCCGACCGTTGCTCTTCGCCGTCGCCTCGGCACGTCGGTGAGCGGCCTGGCCCGCGTAGGCCCGCGCGTAGGTGTACTCGGTGGCGAACCCGCCGCGGATCATCGTCTCGGCGAGCGACGTCCCCGAGCTGTCGTACGCGTGCCGCAGCAGCCGTCCGTACCGGTCCCGGTCGCCCTGGGTCGAGTCGGCGGCGATCCACACCGTGCGGCTCTGTGCCAGGGACTGCATCTTCGACGCCGACTCCTGCCCGAAGCACTCCTTCGGGTTCAGCTCCGGGGCGTCGAGTCCGATGATCCGCACCCGCTCGGAGGTCCCCTTGACCCGCACGCGCATCGTGTCGCCGTCATAGACGCTGAGCACTGGGACCGCCAGCGCGCCGGCGGGCACGGCGGACGGCCGCTTACCGGTGGTGGCTTTGGGCGAGGGCGAAGGGGGTGAGCTCGCGGTCGCGGTCGACGCCGCCTTCGTGGTCGGAGACTTCCCGGACGACCGGGAGGGCTCGGGCTTCGTCGAGGAGGAGGCAGAGGTTGTCGACGAGGTGGTCGACGAGCTGGTCGACGGCCGGCTTGTCGAGCTCGCGCCGGAGGCACTCTCGTTCGCCGTTGACGCCGGCCCTCCGATCAGGCTGGCCACGGCACCCACGCCGCAGAGCCCGACGCACAGCGCGAGGACGGCGCCGCAGATCACGAGCAGGGTCTTGGCGGTTGAGCTCACGAGGGCCTTTCGTTGCCGGACGATCCAGCCCACACCTACCCCAGCCCAGCGCCCTGACCAGGCACGTCACCCCCTTCGTGATCGGATCGATGCCGCGTCCCGCTCCCGCCCCCTTCGCCCTCGACCTGCGGCATCATCCCCCCATGAGGCTGCGCACCGTCTCCCCCCGTTCGAAGGGGTGGACCCGCCGACGGGCGGGCCGTGGCTTCACCTACCTCGACGGCGACGGCCAGCGGCTGCCGGCCGACGACGTCGAGCGCATCCGCGGCCTCGCGATCCCACCCGCGTGGCAGGACGTGTGGATCTGCCCCGTGCCCAACGGTCACATCCAGGCGGTGGGCACCGACGATGCCGGGCGGCGGCAGTACCTCTACCACCCGCAGTGGCGGGTCAAGCGCGACGAGGCGAAGTACGACCGTGTCCTCACCGCGGCCCGACGTCTCCCCGAGGCGCGCAAGCGGATCGCCCTCGACCTCGGCGCGGAGGGCATGCCGCTGACCCGGGCCACGGCGGCGGCGGTGCGACTGCTCGACCTCGGGTACTTCCGGATCGGCAGCCAGAGCTACACCGACGACAACGGGTCGTTCGGGCTGACGACCTTGGAGCGCAGCCACGTGCGGGCGGCGAAGGGGGCGCTGGTCTTCGCCTTCGTCGGCAAGGGCGGGATCGACCAGTCGATCACGATCGAGGACGAAGAGGTGGCAGCGGCCCTGGCGGTGATGCGTCGGCGGAGGGGAGGCTCGGGTCGGCTGCTCGCGTACAAGGACGGGCGCCGGTGGAGCGACCTCGAGGCGGCGCTGGTCAACGAGTACCTCGCCGAGCTGTTCGAGGGCGAGTCGATCACGGCCAAGGACTTCCGCACCTGGCACGCCACCGTGCACGCCGCGGTCGCGCTCGCTCGCTCCGAGGAGCCCGGCGACACCAAGGCCTCACGCCGGCGCGCGATCAAGGCGGCCGTCGAGGAGGTCGCGGCGTACCTCGGCAACACCCCGACGATCGCGAAGGGGTCATACATCGACCCGCGGGTCCTCGACCTGTACGAGAGCGGCACGAAGCTCACGATCCCGACGTCGAAGCGTCGCCGGACCGTCGAGCAGGAGCAGGTGGCGATCGAGCGCGCGGTGCGCGAGCTGCTCGCGTAGCTGGCGATCGCTCTGTCGCTACCCGGGGCCGGCGATGACCCGACTGGAGCCCAGGCAACCTGAGAGCAGGGAGTGCGGGCCCCACCTACAACGAAGCCCGCGACAACCCTATGGTCGAGTTGCACCCTTCGAGCCTCGTTGGCCTTCGCACCAGGAGATCGACCTATTGCCCCTGCCGATTGCGGTGCGACATGGCCATGCATAGGAAGAGCGGAAGATACGTGAGCAAAGAGATCCGTGTCGTCGGTGCGGTGATCGTCGAAGGCGGCAAGGTCCTATGCGTGCAACGGAGTTCGCGCGGTGTTTTCCCTGGGAAGTGGGAGTTCCCCGGCGGGAAGATCGAGTGCGGCGAAGCTCCACGGGACGCACTAGCTCGCGAGATTCGCGAGGAACTCGACTGCGTGGTCCGGATTGACGATGAAGTCACCACGACCCGCCACGAGTACTCGTTCGGCGTCGTTACCCTGACGACCTTCTGGTGTCGACTTGCCAGCGGCACACCACGTCTGGTCGAGCACGTTGCGCAAGTTTGGTTATCGCCACGGCAAATCGTCGGTCTTGACTGGGCACCGGCAGACATCTGAACCGCCCTGGGTTCGATGGAGGCTCGATCTATTGGATTCCGGCCCTGGCGGGGTCGGGTTCTTGGGCAGCGTGGAACGCTGCTTCGTACTCTGCTGGTGGGACGTTGGTGCAGTGTCCGTGGAGTCGGGTCTCGTTGAACCAGTGGACCCAGGACAGTGTGGCGAGCTCGAGCTCGTCGACGTCGTCCCAGCCGGTGGTGTCGGGGCCGTAGACGCACTCGGTCTTGTAGAGCCCGTTGGTCGTCTCTGCCAGGGCATTGTCGTAGGAGTCAGCTACGGTTCCGATCGAGGGAAGCGCGCCGATCTCCTCGAGTCGCTCGGTGAATCGCACCGAGGTGAATTCACCCTGCGACCCGGCATCGGAGTGGGTCACAAGCCCAACGGGGCGACGGCCTCCGCGGAAGGCTCTGGCCATCTCGAGGGCGTCGAAGACCATCTCGGTCTTCATGCTCGCCGCGACCCGCCACCCGACGATGCGGCGGCTGAACGCGTCGACGATGAAACACACGTAGGCCATGCCCGAGCGGGTCGGGACGTAGGTCAGGTCCGTCACCCACAGAGCATCGGGACGATCCGCGGCGAAGTGTCGGTTGACCAGGTCCGGTGCCCGGGCCGCGTCGGGGTCTTGCGTGGTGGTGGCCACTTTCTTGCGCCGCCTGGAGACCCCCTCGATACCCAGTCACTTCCAGGGGCGGTCGAGCTCCGCCGCGAAGAAAGCCGCTGACCGCTTCAGCAGATCGTTTGCCCGGCGCAGCTCGCGGTTCTCCTGCTCCAACTCCTTGACGCGCTCGGCCGCCGCAGTGCTCAAGCCCGGCTCGACGCCCTCATCGACATCGGCCTGCTTGACCCACACGCGCAGGGACTCCACACCACACCCGATCTGGTCAGCCACCCGCTGCACCCTCCCGTGCGTCGTGCCAAGCTCCTTACGCAGTTGCCGCACCATCCGCGCCGCTCGGGCCTTCTCCTCAGGCGAGTACCGCCGCGCAGTCGGCCTCCCCGACGTGCTCTTCGTTCCCATGCCTCCATCCTCGTTTCCAAGGTCGGGAGCCTCCAAGCAACCCAGGGCGGTTCAGGCCCTGCTTGCGTGCGGCCTTAACCTGCGCTCTGCTCCACCCGAGCCGTGTCTCAAGGTCCGTCGGGGTGACATGTGCCGGCTCCAGAACCAGATCCTCCTCTGGGATGAGCTGGCGGATCCGGGCAGGTGACCATCCCAGGGTCTCGCCAACCTGGTCAAGACTCTTGCCATCGCGCCACAGCGCCGCGGCTCGACCTTGCTGCTCGGCCGAGACTCTGGTCACCGGTGGCCAGCCATGAAGCGCCGTCTCGATGAGCCGCGGCTCGACACCGGATCCCTTGGCCACCTCCTCCACTGGCGTGCCCACCCCGATCTCACCTATCCATGACTCGAGCCTCGACAGATGCGGAGCGAGAGTCCGGGTCAGTGCCGTCTCCGACCATCGCTGGACCGTCGCATGGTGTTTGAGCCCGAAAGCAGACTGAATCTCCTTCACTGCGACTCCGCAGAGGCGCATCTGCATCGCCTGAGTAGCTTGCTCCGCGAGAGGCTGCTTGGCCTCGAGCCAGAGCTCAACGAGCCACTGTGCGCAATCGGGGTCGAGCCCCTGCTGACGAAATGACCTCACCCAGATGGGTGCCAGGTGGTCAGTCGTGGGCATGAGGCGAACTTCGCTCTCTGAGGTCGATCCCGCACGGAGATGGCCTGACGTGGCACCACCGGCCGCTCCCGGGTCTCAGCCCTTCACAGCACCGATGACGGGTACCCGCTCGGCAAGCGGTACCACCGTCGCCGTCAGGCCGCCCGGGCCGGCGAGATTCACGCCGGACACAAGGCCCAGCTCGACGCCGCCGGGTTCCCCTGGCTCACCGGTGCGTGAACCTGAGACGGGACACGTGGGCCACGTCTGTGGGTGCGGGTTTCGACAGCAGATCAGATGGAGTCCTCTTACGGCTGCCGATCGCTCGGGTCGTTTCTCAAGTGGTGGCGGCGCGACCGAGGTATGCAGCGCGTACCTCCTCGGAGCGGGAAACGTCTTGCATCGAACCTGTAGCGATGATCTGACCGTTGTTCAGCACGACAACGGAATCGGCCAGAGCGGTCACCGCCTGGAGCACGTGCTCGATCATCACGATCGCCACCCCCGTGTCACGGCAGGCTCGAACCTGGTCGATGACGACGTCCACCTCTGCGGGCGTCAGCCCAGCCATGACCTCGTCCAGCAGCAGTAGCTTCGGGTTCGAAGCCATTCCGCGGGCAAAGTCCACCACACGGACCATCGCGGTCGGGATGTCGCCCAGTCGCCTGGTCCGATAGCGCCACAGACCGAAGGCCCGTAGTTGCTCTTCCGCTATCCGATTGACCGTGCTGAAGTCCTTCGATTGTCGGTAGGCAGCCATGGCGACACACTCGAACACGTTTAGTTCGGCGGTGTTGCCCGTCACCTGGAACGTCCGGGATACGCCCATCTTGAACACCTTGGCAGCGGGGCGACTGGTGAGCTCCTCACCGTCGAGTTGGATCCGTCCAGCGTTGGGCTGCAAGTAGCCCGAGATGAGATTGACGAGGGTCGACTTGCCAGCCCCGTTCGGCCCGATCAGAGCCGTGACCTCACCGGCGGGCGCAGTGAACGAGACGTCCGTCAGGACCCTAAGGCCACCGAAACTCTTGGCAACTTCAGCAACCTCAAGCATGCGCTGGCTCCTTGTCGTTGGATTCGAGCTCTGGTTCGACCTCGTGATGCTCGCGCGATGGGAACAGCCGGTCCAAGAGGGCGTTCCACATCGGGACGATGCCGTCAGCCCCGAGGCGCAGAATCAGGATCACGATGGCGGCGTAGATGATCTGCGTGATGCTGGAGACGCTCGAACTGGTGACGTCGAACGCCCTCAGTCCCTCTTCCAGCGCGGCGATGCCGATGCCCGCCACGATCGGCCCGGCCAATGTCGAAGATCCGCCGATGATGGCGCCAACCATCATCAGGATGCCAATCTCCAGTGTCAGGACGGACTCGTAGCTGACGAAGCTTGTGTACTGGGCGATCAAGCTGCCGGGGATGGCCGTCAGGGCCATGCTCAAACCCATCGTCAGCGCCTGGTTGCGCACGACGTCGATGCCCATGCTGGCGGCCATGTCGGGGTCTTCCCTGATGAACGGCAGAGACCGCCCGAACCGCGTCCGGCTGGTCAGCCACATCGTGAAGCAGACGATCACTACGAGCAGTATCAGGGCCACGTAGTACAGCGGCTTCGGGTCGAGGAACCACTGCAAGTGCAGGAGCCCCTCACCTGAGGTGTGGTTCTGAAGGCCGTCGACCTCGCCAGTGAGTGACCAGGATGCGGCGATGCCGGAGACGGCCAGCGACAGGGCCGCGGTGCCGAGAGCGAAGAAGAACGCGTTGACGCCGAACCGGCTCATGATGGAGCTGACGACGATGCCGACCAGACCCGACAGGAGCATGCCGACCAGAATCGCCAGCCACACGTTGACGCCGTGACCCCAGGTCAGGATCGCGACGGTGAACGCACCGATACCGAACCCGGCGACATGGGCCAATGACAGCAGGCCAACGAGGCCACCCGCGATGTTCCAGGTGAAGTTGCGCATCGCGTAGATGAGGGCGATGAAGCCGACGCCCACGAGTGCCGGATCGACGACCCACGGGAACACGATGGCGCCGATCATGCTCGCGACGACGATCAACGTGTTGATCGTTTGGCGTGGAGTCGTGTTCCGGAGGGCCTTGAGTGTTGTCATGCGAAGTCCGCCTTTCTCACGATCAGTCCCTGCGGGCGGACCAGGATCACCAAGAGGAACAGCAGGTAGATGACGGAGGAGGTCAGGGAGCCGGACACGAACGTGCTGCCGGCTGCTTCGGCCAGGCCCAGGATGAGTCCGGCGAGGACTGTTCCCCAGATTGAGGCGACGCCCCCGATCACGACGATGATGAAGGCCTTGATCGTCAGGTCGAGCCCGAAATGCGGTGAGACTGGCTGGAACGGGATGAGGAGTGCGCCGGCGATCGCCGCGATCGCCGCGCCGAAGGCGAAGGTCCCGCGGTAGACCCGGGGGAAGTTGATGCCGACGTGGACCGCTCCAGGCAGGGACTGCGAGCATGCCCGCAGGTTCTGGCCCAGACTCGTGCGGTATACCACCCAGGAGATCAAGACCGTTAGAGCGAGGCTGATGACGGCTGCCATGAGTCGTCCGGAGTTCACCGATACGCCGAGGATCTCGACCGACGAGAACGGCCATGGGTTTGCGATGGTCTGGTAGGGCTCGGGAAACTTGATCTGGAAGAAGTACTGCATCGCGATCCCGAGGCTGATGGTGATCACGAGCTGTGCGTGCCCGGGCTTGTGCAGCGTGAACTCAAGGAGCCAGCGTTCGATGACGTAGCCGAAGGTGGCCGCGAACAGCGCCACACCCATTGCAGCGACCAGGTAGGACGGCAGGCTGGTGGGGGCGATCCACAGCAGTCCGTACATGCCAATCAGCACGAAGTAGCCGTGGGCGAAGTTGACCACCCGCATCACGTTGAAGACGAGGAACAGGCCCAGGCCGATGAGGGCATAGATCACGCCCTGCAGCAGTCCGGTCACCAGAATCTGCATCAACATTCAGGAACCACCTTCCACACTCTCGACGTCGACGGCGAAGTAGCCGCTGAGGATTGCGTCCGAGCGCAGGAGCGCCTCGCTCGAGTCCGACGCGGTGACGGCACCGGACTCGATGACGTACCCCCACGAGGCCATCGCGAGGGTTTGATGAACGTTCTGCTCGACCAGCAGGATGGGCAGGCCCGAATGTGCGATGCGTTCGATCGTCGACATGATGAGATCGACGACGATGGGCGCGAGGCCAAGGGACGGCTCATCCAGGACGAGCACTTTTGGCTGCAGAGCCAACCCACGGGCGATGGCCAGCATGCTCCTCTCGCCTCCGCTGAGAGTGCCGGCGAACTGGCCCTTGCGTTCTGCCAGCCGCGGGAAGAGGTCGTACAGCGCGTCCAGTTCGAAGACTTGCTCTTGCGAGCGACCCGAGCGTTTCGACGCCAGTTCGAGGTTCTCCTGCACCGACATGTCGGTGAACAGGTAGCGGTCTTGGGGGACGACCACGAGGCCGTTGCGAACCATCTCCCAGGGCTGGGACCCGCGAACGTCCTGACCAAACAGATCGAGCTTGTCGGCCTTCATGGGCAAGAGGCCAAGCATGCCTTCGATCAGGGTGGTCTTGCCGGCTCCGTTGGCCCCGAGCAGTGCGACCACCTGGCCGCTCGGGATCGTCAAGTCGACCGACCTGACGATCTCCGAGCGGCCCCGCCACACGCGCAGGCCCTGAACGCTCAGCGCTGTGTCCATCACGACGCTTCCTACTTCACGGGATAGACGGCTGGCTCGCCGGCCACGTCTTCGGGGAACACGGGCACATACTTGCCGTCTTGAATCTGGGTGACCAGACCGAGGGCGCGCTCGTTGAAGCCCTTGTCGTCGAACTTCACGCCATGACTGACGATGTAGAGCCCGAGCTTGTCGCCGTTGATGCCGTCGATCGTGACGCGGCGCATGGCGGTGGACATGCCTTCGGCATCGCTGATGTCATCTGCGTTCGACAGGGCCTCGGCGATGACAGCAGCGGCCGAGTAGTAGTAGGCACCCACACCGTCGGGAACCTGCCCGTTGTACGCCTTGGCGTAGTCGGCCGCGTAGCCCTCAGGTGTCTGCTTCGCGTTGTCACCCGGCTTCAGCAGGGAGGTCCAGTAGTTGCCTGCCATGTCCCCGTCGGAAGCCTTGCCGACCGTCGAGATGAACTGTGCGTTCGTGTTGCCGCCCAAGATGCCCAAGGTCAGCTTGGGGTGCCAGTTCGATTCCTTCAGCGCAGGGTAGAATAGGAAGGCCCCCTGCGGGTTGCCGAAGTAGATGAGCAGGTCAGGATTCTGCGACTTCGCCTTTGACACGATCGGGCCGAAGTTGCTGGTTGCCGCTTCGTCGTACGAGGTCTCGTCGAGGAGCTTGACGTCGGGGTACTCATTGGTGAGCGTGCGCTTCCACGCCTCTGCCGCTTCGGGGCCGGCTCCGGCGCTGGCGTAGATGATCGATGCGGTCTTGATCGGGTCGTTGGCGTCTTCGGACGCCTTCATGGCGGATCGGATGCCCTGTGCGGCCCAGCCCTGGTCCGACAAGACGGACGGGGCGAGCTTGTAGACGTACTTGCGGCCGTCGCCGATGATCGCGTCGGCGGCTTCCATGGGTACCAGCAGGGGAACCTTGATCTGGTCCGCTGTTTGGGCGGCGGTGATGGTCAGCGGGGTCGAGGACGCGCCGACGATGAGGTCGATGTCGTCCGATGCGAGCCGCTTCATGAGTGCGGGGACTTCGTCGGGCTTGGAGCGGTTGTCCAGCGCCACGACTTCCAGGTCTCGCCCATTGACGCCTCCGGCTTCGTTGATGTCCTCCACGGCCAGCTCGAAGGAGTTCAGGCTCTGGGTGCCGTAGGGGGCGGCGATGCCGGTGAGGGCGGCGATGACGCCCACCTTGATCGGCCCAGTGTCGCTGGCGCCGTCTGAGCCTGAACCGCACGCCGAGAGAGCTAGTGCCCCGACGACCACCACTCCCGTGACTCTGGCCGCGAACGAGCGGCGGCCTATGCTGATTGACGTCATCACGCCATTCCTTTCCATTGGGTTGTTGCACTTGAGACGAGAGGTCATCGACCTCTCCAAAGGGGCGGGCGGTCCTCTCGGAAGGCAAGCGACCCTTCGGTTCGGTCATCACTGAGGTATGGGCTCGGACCAAGATCGAGCCGTACGGCAGAGGCGACGGGCAAGGCAGAGCCCTGCTGGATCATCGCCTTGAATCGGCGCAGGCTCAGGGGAGCCCGCGAAGCTATGACTTCGGCTATCTCTTGGACTTTCGCGTCGATCTGGTCGTCGGCGTACAGCTGGGAGACCAGACCGATCCGTTCCGCTCGCTCGGCGTCCATGGTTTCGCCGCGGTAGAGGATGTCGAAGGCATGGGCCCAGGGGATGATCCGTGGCAGCATCTGGCTGCCGAAGTTCGCGCCGAGACCGACGCGGCCCTCGGGCATCCGGAAGCGGGCGTTCTCCGCGGCGATGCGCATGTCGCAAGCCATGGCGAGTTCCATCCCACCGCCGACCACCCAGCCCTTGAGAGCCGCGATCGTCGGTTTGCGGCACTCGAACACCGTTTCGTAGACGTTCCGGTGAGCCATCCGCATCGGGTCCACCCAGCGACCCTCAGACGGTTCCTTCAGGTCGGCGCCGGCTGAGAACGCTCGCTCTGTTGTCGTGCCGAGGACGACCACGGCCGTGTCGTCGTCTTGGTCGAGCACGGTGAACAGCTCGACGAGGGCGTGTTGGACTCCTGTGCTCAGAGCGTTGAGCTGGGCCGGGCGGTCCAGACACACCCAGGTGACAGGGCCGTGTCGTCGCACCTGAACCCCGACGGGATCGGGGAGATCGTTCACCATGGCACGGTCTCGCCGACGTCTCGTGAGGCGAGGACCGTCAGCGGTGGCGTCAGCACGGGCCACGCTCCGGGGGAGGTAGCGAAGACGAGTTGTGTCGCCAACTCCACTGCCCACTGGGTGGCTGTGCCGAACTCATCCTGCCAACTCCACAGCCGACGGGTTCGCGTGTGCAGGGGATGTTCTTCGGTGGCACCGATCGCTCCATGCACCTGGTGGGCGAGCCGGGTCAGGACGGCCGATTGCTCACCGAAGATGACCTTGGCCGCGGCGACCCTCATTAGGCGCTGCTCGGGGGGGCTGAAGACCGCCGCGTCGACGGCGGACGAGACGGACGCGACGGCCTCGGCCATCATGACCAAGTGGTGCTGGACGGCCTGAAACCCTGAAAGAGGTCGACCAAACTGAGTTCGCTGCTCGGCGTAGGTCAACGACGCGTTCAACGCGAACTCCATGGCACCGACTCCGGATGCGGCGCGCAGCAATGCTCCTCGCGCTCGGACGTCCTTCACCCGCGGTGCTTCGTCTGCCACCTCGGTGGGAACCACCGCGGTGATCGTCAGGTCGTCACGTGGCTCAGACGCAAGGTTGACGCTCTCGTTGAAGTCGACATCGGCCCGCCTCAGCCGGGCCCAGCGAACCCGGTCGCCGATCCTGACCGGCGCGATCAGGACGTCGGCGCGACTCGCCCACGGAACCCGGCGCGCATGGCCGGTGATGGACATGCCGCCGGAGGCATCGACGCTTCCCACAAGGTCATCCCCGAGGGCGAGCCCGGCGCAGACGACGATCTCCTCGTCGGCCACACTCAGGCCCGCGTGCTCGGCGGCCCACCTGGCCAGCCCGGTATCGACCAGTGGCAACGCCACGGCATAGGCACCCACTGCCTTGGCCAGTGCGCAGTGGTCGGCCACGGTGGCGTCCCGTCCAAGGGTCGTGAACCCACTGGTTCGCAACTGATCCCACAGGTCCTGAGCCCACGGTTCCACGGCGTGGTAGCGCGCCGCCGCCTGCTTGCGCTCGAACATCTTGGAGGCGACCTCGAACAGGTCGTCGTTGAAGTTGATCATGCGACTCGCCTCCGGTTGCGGATGAGATCCTTCGCGATGACCCCTCGCAGCACCTCGTTCGTTCCGCCGCGCAAGGTGAAGGTCGGAGCGGTGATCACGGCATCGGCGAGCAGAGCTTCGAACTCCCCGCCCCGAGGATCGATCTCCGCGTTCACCAACCTCCGCAGGACCGCGACCGCCTGGTTCTCGAACTCCGTTCCCATGTCCTTGACCAGCGCGGCCTCGACCGCGGGCAACTCTCCAGCGTCGAGTCGCCGAGCGATCGACAGCGACATCGATCTGAACGTCATGTACATCGCGAAGAGACGCCCGAGCATCTCGCTCATCTCGAGGTCAAGGTCGCGCGCCCGTTGCCGTTCGTACAGCAGCTGCACGATCGGCATGACGGACAGGAATCGGTCGGGCCCTGAGCGTTCGTGGGCAAGCTCGGATGTGACCTGATGCCATCCGTCGCCCGGCTTGCCGAGCAGTAGCTCGTCCGGGACGAACACGTCGTCGAAGAAGACCTCATTGAAGTGATGCGCCCCGTTGAGCAGACGGATCGGGGAGACCGTCACCCCGTCGGCCTTCAGATCGACGAGCAGCTGGCTGAGACCGACGTGCTTGCTTTGGCCCAACGGTTCGGTGCGACAGAGGGTGACGGCGTAGTCCGCGTACTGGGCACCGGAGGTCCAGACCTTCTGGCCGTTGAGAATCCATCCGCCATCGGTGCGCGTGGCCCGTGTCCTCACGGAGGCCAGGTCTGAACCGCTTTCAGGTTCGCTCATGCCGAGGCAGAAGAAGACGTCGCTGGTGACGATGCGCGGCAGGAACCGGCGCTTTTGGGCCTCGGTCCCGAACCTCAGCAGCATTTGCGCGGTCTGGCGATCTCCCACCCAGTGCGCGCTAATCGGAGCGCCCGCGGCCAGCATCTCCTCGACGACCACGAAGCGGTCCACCGCGGTGCGGCCGTGGCCGCTGTACTCGACAGGTATGGACATCCCGACCCACCCGCGCCGTGAGATCAGTTTGCTGAACTCGGGGTCGGGCTCGGCGTTGATGCCGAGCTGGAGGCGATGTCCCTGGGCGCGGTAGTCGGCCATGAAGGCGCGGACCTGGTCACGCAGTGCAAGCTCGTCGTCCGTGAGCTCAGAGCTGGGAAAGGTGATCACTGGGCTGCCCTCGACAGTCGTCGCTCCTGCGACCACATCTGAACTCCGCGCTCGACCTCCAGCGCGCCATCCCAGGTCAGGAAGGGCCCGGCGGTCTCGATCTGGAACGAGCGCTTGACTCGCCTGGCCAGCAGCGGGTCACCGGCAACGTTCATGGCCATCTCGGCGGCGGTCTGCTCCACGCGATCGTCTTCGACGCACGTTGCCGCGAATCCCACCTCGTAGGCGCGTTCACCCGAGATCTCCTGTCCGAAGAGCCCGAGCGCGCCGGCCATCTCGCGGCCGGCCAGACGTCGTGCGAGGGTGAAGAACCCGCCACCGGGATGGATGCCTGCTGCGGTGAAGCCAGCGATGAGCCGGGCGTCGCGCGCGACGACGCGTGTGTCAGCGGCCAGGGCCAGATTGAAGCCGGCTCCAACGGCTGCGCCACGCACTGCCGCGATCGTGGGGACTGGAAGCTGACCAAACCGCACGAACGTGCCGTACATCGAGTCCGAGGCCTCGTACGCCTCGTCGGTCATCACGCCGTCGCTGTACGCCTCGGCCCACGAATCGGTGTCGGCACCGGAGCAAAAGGTGCCACCCTCGCCGCGGATAACGACGCACCCGATGCGCTCATCTTGTTCGATCTTGGCGCACACCGTCGCGAACTGCCGGCCCATGTCGTTGTTCAACGCGTTCTTGATGGTGGGATTGGAAACCGTCACCCATCCGACGGCGCCGTCCCTTTCGAGGTTCACCGAGGGCATCAGTCGTTCTCCTTTGTGATCAGTCGCATCAAGAAGTCCAGCGCCACGACCGGACGTGTGGGGTCGTGCGAGATGCGCAGTGGGTTGATCTCCAGTTCGCCAACGCGAGGACCGGCGGATGCGGCCAGCTGGCTCACTCTCGCAACGACATCTGCCACTGCGGCGATGTCGTACTCCTGTTGGCCGCGGAAGCCGGTCAGAAGCGCGGATGACCGGGTCTGCAAGATGAGGGCTCGGGCGCGCTCGGCGCTTACCGGCGCAAAGGTTGTCGCCGTATCGCGGAACAGTTCGGTGGCGGTGCCACCCAAGCCCACGGTCACCAGCGGCACCGCCCCGTTGGAGGTGGTGACTCCGACGATCAGTTCGGGGCCCGAAGGCACCAGCTCTTGCACGAGTACGCCATCCGGTTCGCTGTCGGCGAAGCGCTCCATCATCTCGGTGAAGGTGTCGGGAATCTGGTGGGGTGGGACTCCCACCAGGACGCCGTCGACCTCCGACTTGTGCAAGATCCGCTTGGACTGGATCTTGACGACCACGGGGGACTTGAACTGGGTGGTGGCTGCTTCCGCGGAAGGGCGGTCGGTCACGAGGGTGGCGTGCGGGACCGGGATGCTCGCAGCCGCCAAGAGGGCGCGGCCGCCTGCTTCGGTGACCGCCCCGTCCATGGACTCGACGATGCGTGCGACTTCGGCGGCCCAGACCGGTGCCGCTGGTGAGGCGCTTGGCTGCGTGATGCGCCGTAGCGATGCCAGGGCGCGCGCAGCGCGGCCGACAGAGTCATACACGGGCAACCCCATCGACTTCAGGTGAGCTCGTGCATCTGCCGTTTGCTCATGGGATGCGGCCCACGCCACAACGATGGGCTTGGCCGAGTCCTGTACGAGACTCGCCAGGGCCTCGGCCGTGCGGGTGGCGAAGTCGCCAGTGACGAGAGTCAACGCGATCAACAGACCGTCGATCTCGTCCATCTGCTTGACACGGCGGCAAACGTCGATGAAGTCGCTGGGATCGGTGTCACGGAAGATCTGAGCCGTGACGTCCACGGGGTTCTCCACCGCACCAAACTCGGGCACGAGGTCGGACAGGTGGGCCTGCGCCGACGTGGAGAACTCGGGCACGTGAAGCCCGGAAGCATCCAGCAGATCGGCCGCCAGGCTTCCGGCGCCCCCGGAGGTTGTGACGATGCCGGCGCGGCTGCCGTGCAGGGCCGGAAGTGAAGTGTTGGCATGAGCGAGATCGATGAGCTCGTCGATGTCGTGCGCTTCGATCACCCCGAACTCGGCGACCGTGGCGTCGAATGCTGCCGAGTTGCCGACGATGGCGCCGGTGTGGGAGGCGGCTGCTCGTGCGCCGGCTGCGCTGACGGCCGACCGCAGCACGATCAGGGGTTTGCCGACCTCCGCTGCCCGGCTCGCCAAGTCCAGGAAGGCCTCTTCGTCAGTCGCGCTCTCGAGATACATCGCCAAGGCGCGCGTATCGTCCTGCTCGATCAGGTACCGGCCAACCGTCACGGTGTCCAGGTCGTCCTGGTTTCCGGTGCTCACCCAGGACGAGAGGCCGATACCACGCTCGCCTGCCAAACTCAGGATCGAGCCGCCCACCGCTCCCGATTGCCCGACGTAGGCGAGTGAGCCGGTCGCGATCGGGCCGTTCTCCAAGGCCGCCGTGAAGGTGCCGTACATGTGTGTAGTTGTCGACAGGACCCCTTGGCAATTCGGCCCGATCAACCGGATCCCGTGCGTGCGGGCAGCGGCCAGCAGGTCGCGTTGAAGACTCTGGCCGCCCTGGCCGGCCTCACCGAACCCGGAGGCGAAGATGACCGCCGTTCGGGCCCCTGCTGCGGCGACCTCCGGCATGAGATCGATCGCGCCCTTGGCAGGGACCATCATCAAAGCCAGGTCGATCGTGGCGGGAACGTCGGCGAGAGAGGCGTAGCAGGGCAGCCCGCCAAGTTCGTCGTAGGCGGGATTGATCGGGAAGACCTGCCCTTCGAAACCGAACGCGGTCAGGTACTGCAGGGGGCGCGCGAACGGGTTGCCCGGGCGACCGGAGGCCCCGACGACGGCGACGGCACGAGGACGGAACAGCGCATCGAGGGCGTCGTGGAGCCCAACCTCAGGGGGTTGATGCATCGTCATTGGTGGACCTTCCTGGGGTGGAGCCTTGACAAGACACGCTGCGAAGATGTGTCCTCCCTCACGTAGGGAACATGAATCTGGCGCCATTGTCAATAACCTTCTGGCTGGCCCCACGACCCAAGGAGCACCATGAACACCCGCATCCCCACCGTCGCAGGAGCCGACTTGGCTCCAGAGGACCTCGGGCACACGCTCATGCACGAGCATGTGTTCGTCCTCAACACCGAGATCGAGTCCAACTACCCCTGGGAATGGGACGAGGAGGCCCTCGTGGCGGAGGCGGTGACGAAACTGGAATCGGCCTACGAGCGGGGAGTTCGCACCATCGTCGACCTCACGGTCATCGGTCTAGGACGTGACATCCCACGAGTTCACCGAGTGGCCGAGCAAGTGAGGATGAACATCATCCCAGCGACCGGCCTCTACACGTACGACGACGTCCCCATGTTCTTCAAGTTCCGTGGCCCGGGGCTGCTCATCGACGGGCCCGACCGTTTGGTCGAGTACATGGTGCGGGACCTGACGGACGGCATCGCCGGGACCGGCATCCGCGCCGGCATCATCAAGTGCGCCACCGATGCGCAAGGCGTGACGCCCGGGGTCGAACGCGTCCTACGTTCGGCTGCCAGGGCTCATGTGGAGACGGGCGCTCCCATCTCGACTCACACCCACGCCGGGACAGAGCGTGGCCTAGAGCAGCTGGACATCTTCGAGCAGGAGGGCGTTGACCTGTCGAAGGTGGTGATCGGCCACTCCGGAGACACCACTGACCTAAACTACCTGCGGCGCCTGCTCGCCTCCGGCGTCACGATCGGGATGGACCGGTTCGGGCTTGACTTGATGCTGGACTTCACCAGTCGGGTCGACACGTTGGCCTCGATCGTTGCCGACGGATTTGCCGACCAAATCGTGCTGTCGCATGACGCGTCCGTCTACACGCAGAACTTCGACATCGTGGCCAAGGCTGAGCTGTTGCCGAACTGGCACTACGAGCACATCCATCGCGACGTCCTGCCCGCGCTGATGGAACGCGGCGTCACGTCGGCGCAGATCGAGCAGATGCTGGTCCGCAACCCTGCCCAGATCCTCGGCTAGCCCAGGCCGGCCGACGACGAACCGGAGGGCACCCCGCCCCCCGGTTCGTCGTCGAAACCCTCGAGGCCCAGGGAGTTCGCCCACATCCTGCTCAACGTGTGGATCGCCAGGTCTTCCTCGAAGTCGGCCTCCATCGTGAACCACATGTAGCAGAAGTTGCTGACCATCGACGCCAGAGCCTCTGCCGCATACCGGGGAGGCAGGCTCGCGTCCATCAGGCCAGCCTCCTGCCAGCGACGAATCGAACGCTCATTGCGCGCCGTGTAACGGCGACGGGTCTCGATACGGGCCGCCTTGAACTCCGGAGTGACACTCGAGACCTGCTCGAGCAGGGCCACCATCTGTGCATTGGTGCGATAGGCCCGCACGTATTGCCCGGTCGCGTGCTCGATGCGCTCGCGCGGCGTGGCCCCGGGCCCCAACCTGTCGTCGAGCTGTTCGCGCATGCGCTCGTTGACCCGACTGATGACGACGCTGAAGATGTCCTCCTTCGAGTCGAAGTAGTTGTAGAAGCTCCCGTTGGCTGAACCGGCTTCTGCAGTGATGTCGGTGATCTTGGTCTCCAGGAACCCCTGCCGGCCGAAGACCACCTCTGCCGCGTCGATCAGTCGCTGACGAGTTCGCTCCCCGCGAGCGGTCAAGGTCCTGCTCATCGCTTCTTCCCTGCTTCTGTGACGTTCAACTGGTCTCGTGGCCTTCGACTATTCCATCGACACCATGGCCTCGCATCCTACTGAGCAGTTGGTCTGGCGGAAACAGTGTTGACGTTGGCGCCAGATTCACACTACCGTGACGCGGGTCACTTGCGAAACTCATGGAGGACCCATGCCGAACGGAACCGTCGCCGAAGAGGTTGCTGCGCGCTGGCTAGAGAGCTTTGCCGAAGCGCTCGGCGGAGCTGATCCGGACGCACTGCGGCGTCTGTTCCTCGAGGACGCGGAATGGCGGGACATCGTCGCGCTGACCTGGGACTTCACGACCTTGCGAGGCGCCGGTGAGATCGCGCAGTCCCTTGTTGCGTTGGCGCCCCAGGCGCGACTGTCTGATCTGCGTCTGGCCAGCGGACGCACTCCACCCGCGGAGGTTGGCCGGGCGGGTGAGACCGTGACCGAGGCCATCTGGGAGTTCACTACTGCTGTCGGTCGCGGCGCCGGCGTCATCCGCCTGCTGGCTCAACCCGATGGTTCGTACCGTGCCCGCCTGGTCTCCTCCACCCTCCAAGAGCTGACAGGCCACGAGGAACGGCGAGGTGCGCAGCGTCCGCAGGGCACGGCCTACTCGCGCACCTTCGGCGGACAGAACTGGCTTGACCAGCGCCTCGAGGAACAGAAGTACAACGATCGCCAGCCGGAGGTTGTTGTGGTGGGAGGCGGCCAAGCCGGGCTCGCGGCGGCAGCCCGACTTCGCGTGCTGGGGGTCGACGCACTGATCGTCGAGAAGTTGCCACGAATCGGAGATGTTTGGCGGCAGCGCTATCACTCCCTGACCTTGCACAACGAGGTCTGGGTGGCGAGCTTCCCCTATCTGGAGTTCCCCGACACGTGGCCCACCTTCCTGCCGAAGGACAAGCTCGCCGGTTGGATGGAGTACTACGCCGAGGCGATGGAGCTCAACGTCTGGACGAACACCGCCGTGACCGGGGGCTATCGAGACGACGACGCCTGGCATCTCACGGTGAGCCGCGACGGCGAGGACGTCGTCCTCCAGCCGAAGCACGTGGTCTTCGCCACCGGAAGCGTCAGTGGTCGGCCGTACATGCCCGAAATGCCCGGACTAGACGAGTTCCGCGGCGAGGTTCTGCACTCCAGCAGGTACACCTCCGGCTCGCGCTACGAGAACTGCCGCGCGCTCGTCCTCGGCACCGGAACCAGTGGCCACGATGTTGCGCAGGACCTGCACGCGCTCGGAGCCGACGTGACGATCGTGCAGAGAAGTTCAACGACGGTCGTCAGCCTTCAACCCAGTGGTGTGTTGGTCTACGGGCTCTACTCCCAAGGACTGCCGATTGAGGACGTCGACCTGATTAGCTCCTCCAACACGATGGACACACTGGTCAGGGCCAACAAGATCATGGCCCAGCAGATGGTGGAGTACGACGCCGAACTTCTCGACCGCTTGGCAGCTGTCGGATTCCGTACGGACATCGGCGAGGACGGGACCGGGTTCCATCTGAAGTACAACCGCCGGGGTGGGGGCTACTACATCAACGTCGGGGCTTCCGACCTGATTGCGGACGGCCAGATCGGGCTCCTGCAGCACGACCAGATCTCCCGCTTCACGAAAGACGGCGTGCAACTCGTTGACGGCAGCTACCGTCCGCTGGATGTGGTCGTCTTCGCAACCGGGTACCGCAACCAGCAGGAGGACATCCGCGATCTGTTCGGTGACGACGTCGCCGATCGGCTCGGACCCATCTGGGGTATCGGCGAGGACGGCGAGATGAACAACATGTGGCGCCCGACGGCTCAACCAGGTCTGTGGTTCAACTCGGGAAGCTTGGCAGCCAGCCGCATCAACTCGAAGTTCCTCGCGCTCCAGATCAAGGCGGACCTCGAAGGGATCAACCCTCGCACGGCAACCGAGCAGGCCGCACTCGTGGGAGAAGGCTGACTCATGAAGATCCAGATCGATGAGGCCCGCCAGCTGATCGCGGACGTTATGGCGACCTACGGGTACGACGACGAGCAGACAGCCACCATTGCCGACCACCTGATCGACACCGAGCTGCGCGGAATCCATCAAGGAGGCCTGGCGCGGGCCGCCACCTTGACAGAGCGCCTCGACCGATCGGAACCGTTCGGTCCGATCACCACGATCAACGAGACGCAGTCATCTCTGGCGCTGGACGGCGGCGATCAGCTCGGCTACATCGCCGCCAAGGAGCTGACCACGCGTCTCACTGAGAAGGCGAAGACCAGCGCCGTCGTGGCCGGCACCGTCCGCAACACGTGGGTGACGGGCATGTTCACCTACTACCTCGAGCTCGTGACAGCCGCCGGCTTGATCGGGTTCGTCGCGTCCGGCGGTGGCCCCTACGTGGCACCGTTCGGCGGAAGTGAAGCACGCTTCGGCACCAACCCGGTCGCCTTCGGCTTCCCGACCGACGGCGACCCGATCATCTGGGACATCGGAACGTCATCGCTCATGCTGGCCGACCTGACCCTGGCGAAGAAGATGGGTGAGCAGCTACCCGAGGGGCTGGCATTCGACGCCGAAGGCACCCCCACCCGAGATGCGGCCGAGGTTCTCGACGGAGGCACGATCACGACGTGGGGAGGCCACAAGGGGTCGGGCTTGGCGCTGTCTGCGCAATTGCTCGGAATCCTCGGCGGATCCGCCATCGCGCCCCCCTGGTTCACAGACATGGGCTTCTTCATGTGCGTCCTCGCACCGACAGCGTTCTCCGACGACTTCGCTGCTCGAGCCGGTGATTTCGCCGCCGTCCTGCGTGCCACTCGCCCCGTCGACCCCGAGCGCCCTGTGCGTGTGCCCTTCGAGCGTTCCGTGTCGCTGCGGGCCCAGACACGTGCTGCCGGGCATTTCGAGGTCGAGGAGCAGTTCGTAACGACACTGCGTGACGTACTCGCCCGCCGGTCGGGCACCTAACCAGAAGTATCCCGCAACGCCACCTACGCACGTGGCGTTGCGCTTGGTAGGTGAACCGCCCTGGGTTCGATGGAGGCTCGATCTATTGGATTCCGGCCCTGGCGGGGTCGGGTTCTTGGGCAGCGTGGAACGCTGCTTCGTACTCTGCTGGTGGGACGTTGGTGCAGTGTCCGTGGAGTCGGGTCTCGTTGAACCAGTGGACCCAGGACAGTGTGGCGAGCTCGAGCTCGTCGACGTCGTCCCAGCCGGTGGTGTCGGGGCCGTAGACGCACTCGGTCTTGTAGAGCCCGTTGGTCGTCTCTGCCAGGGCATTGTCGTAGGAGTCAGCTACGGTTCCGATCGAGGGAAGCGCGCCGATCTCCTCGAGTCGCTCGGTGAATCGCACCGAGGTGAATTCACCCTGCGACCCGGCATCGGAGTGGGTCACAAGCCCAACGGGGCGACGGCCTCCGCGGAAGGCTCTGGCCATCTCGAGGGCGTCGAAGACCATCTCGGTCTTCATGCTCGCCGCGACCCGCCACCCGACGATGCGGCGGCTGAACGCGTCGACGATGAAACACACGTAGGCCATGCCCGAGCGGGTCGGGACGTAGGTCAGGTCCGTCACCCACAGAGCATCGGGACGATCCGCGGCGAAGTGTCGGTTGACCAGGTCCGGTGCCCGGGCCGCGTCGGGGTCTTGCGTGGTGGTGGCCACTTTCTTGCGCCGCCTGGAGACCCCCTCGATACCCAGTCACTTCCAGGGGCGGTCGAGCTCCGCCGCGAAGAAAGCCGCTGACCGCTTCAGCAGATCGTTTGCCCGGCGCAGCTCGCGGTTCTCCTGCTCCAACTCCTTGACGCGCTCGGCCGCCGCAGTGCTCAAGCCCGGCTCGACGCCCTCATCGACATCGGCCTGCTTGACCCACACGCGCAGGGACTCCACACCACACCCGATCTGGTCAGCCACCCGCTGCACCCTCCCGTGCGTCGTGCCAAGCTCCTTACGCAGTTGCCGCACCATCCGCGCCGCTCGGGCCTTCTCCTCAGGCGAGTACCGCCGCGCAGTCGGCCTCCCCGACGTGCTCTTCGTTCCCATGCCTCCATCCTCGTTTCCAAGGTCGGGAGCCTCCAAGCAACCCAGGGCGGTTCATGAAGAGATCCTCGCAGCCCTTGATTTCCCAAGAAATCTCAACAGCTTCCGAGAAGGTGTGCTCTACCTCCCGGACCTGAACGCCGACGCCTTCTTCGTCACCCTGAAGAAGTCAGAGGCCGACTACTCCCCGTCGACGATGTACGCCGACTACCCGATCTCCCGCACGCTCTTCCACTGGGAATCTCAATCCACTACCTCAGCAGCGTCGCCGACCGGCCAGCGGTATCTCACGGGTTCAAGCACCGTTCTTCTATTCGCCCGACAGGAACAGAAGGACCAATTCGGCACGGCCCCTTACCTGTTCCTTGGGCCAGCGACGTACGTCAGCCACTCGGGCGAGCGACCGATCGCCATCACGTGGAGACTACCCACGCCAATGCCAGTGGACTTCTTCCAGCATGCGTCGGCGGCCGCCCAGTGATCGGCCCATGAGCCGTACCGGCACCGTCTGCCTAGACGTAGTTCGGCAGGAACCTCCCACGCAGCATCAGATTCACCAGTGACGCCGGCCCCTCCCAGTCGTCCAACGAGATGCCGGTGGCGTCGTGGCACTCCAGCAGATCCACAGCCGCTTGAAACGCAGCCGCCTCGAGCTCGCCTATACCGGGCCGGTCCGCCCGCCACCGCAGCTCAGCGATCTCCTCGGAGTGGTTGGTGAGGGGGATCCCAGACTGCGGACAGATCTCGTAGTGGGCCATGCATCGACCTTGTCGGCCCATCGACGACACGTCAGCTTCACGACCTCCTTCGTAGCTGACCTGCAGCTTCGGGCCGGCGCCTCCGAGGCTCGCTGCAAGCGCTACTCGCACCTCAGGGGTCAACGGTGCGACCCCCTTCGCGCTACCCGATCCGCAATCGCCGCGCCACATCCGGACCACCCATCGCCGTGATCAGCTCGGGGTTCCCGACCACCGAGCCGGTCGGTCGCCCGCGACAACCCGACGTAGAGCTTCTCCTTCGACCGGTCGTGGGCGCCGGTGTCGTTGACGCACAGCACGACCGCGCGCCGCTCGAGCCCCTTGCACCCGAGAACGTGCCCGTAGAAGACGGACTCCTTGTCCCAGAAGGAGTCCCAGTACCCCTCCTGCCCTTCGCTCTCCTGCAGGTCGACCTGCACCGGGTGCCGCTTGCCCGTCGGGCGACGTCCTCGGGCCGCCAGCCCTCGTCGAGCAGCTCGTCCACGCAGGAGTCCGCGGCGTCCACCGGGTCCTCCCCCGCCGGCGTCGGCACGAACGTCACCTCGGGACCGTCCCCGCCCATCGCCCGCATGCGCATCGGCGCCAACGGGGAGAAGACGTCGGCGATCTGCTGGGTGTTGCGCAAGTTGTGGTCGAGGACCAGCGGCACGAGCTGCACCGGCGGCCGCCCGAAGCGCGGGAAGACCCGCTGGTTCTCGTCCGAGTAGACGTGCAGCCCGCCCGTCTCCTCGTCGACGAGCGAGCGCAGCAGCGGCACCCACCACGAGTCCGCGAAGTCCTGCGCCTCGTCCACGATGATCGCATCGAACTTCTTGCCGTCGGGCAGCTCCGCCGCGAGCTCACCCATCCGGCGAGGCAGCTCGACCTCCCAGAAGTCCGTGTCCTGCCGCGTGCCGAACTCCGTCACCCCCAGGTGCGCCGCCAGCTCCTCGAAGGTCCCCACGAGCGCCGGCCTGCGGTTGTACCGCTCCCCCGCGAGCTCGCGCTTGAAGTACGACGCCAGCCCGATCGAGTTGCACAGCAGCGCCACCCGCTGGCGAGGACGCCCGTCAGCGCCACGAGCCAGGACGCGCGCCTGGGTCAGCGCGAGCATCGTCTTGCCGCTGCCCGCCCCGCCGCGCACCTCGACCCGGTTGAGCAGCCGGGTCACCTTGAGCAGCATGGCCTGCTCCGCGGTCAGCCGGGTGGTCGACTCGTCGCGCTCGGCAGCCATCGCGACGACGTCACGAAGGGGGAGCGCCCGGCCGCGGAGGATCTCGGCGACGAGGTCGCAGTCCTCCTGGGTCGGCGCGCGGTGACCGTCGACGTTCGCACGGGCGGCGTCGGCCAGCCGCCCGGCCAGGGCATCGATGTCGTCGCGTCCGTGGACCAGCCGCCGGGGAAGGTCGGGCAGCGAGAAGTCCTGCGCCACAGCCGAGCTCGCGAGGACTACCCCTTGACTCCAGTGCACCCGGCCACGGCTCCACCTCGGGTCGCCCTCGACGTACCGACGGGCCGCGTACTTCCCCACTTCGGCCTGCCGCACCGGGTCGATCACCAGGTCACCCTCCCGGCTGGCCTGCCGCCACTGCCCGTCCTCGACCCAGACGCTGCCGCCCTTGACCTCGAGCGAGACGATTGCATGGTCAGGGATGAGGACGAGCAGGTCGATCTCGTACTCCCGCTCGCCATCGGCCAGGTGCTGCCCCGCGATGATCGTCCAGTGCTCGGGCACCTGGTCCACGAGAGCGCGCCACACCGTCTCCTCGCTCGCGTGGGCGAAGTTCGGGTCCGGGGGCAGCAGCGTCGGTCCAGTCATGACCCCGATCGTGTCAGCACTGGCGGCCCACTCCACCCGGACGCGATCCAGGTGGACCCAGAAACGCTCGCGGAAGCCGGGGCGGGCAGCAGCCCTAACCCCTCGTCGTGCTCAGCCGCGGGCCTGGAGCCAAGTTGCCACCGACCGGACGTAAGCCGCGTAGTTCCGCCGGGCGAGCGGGACGGCAGCGGCCACCATCTCGAGGTCGGTGGCAACGTACTCATGGATGAGCACGTTGCGCATCCCGACCGAGGCCTTGAGCGCGTCCGCCAAGTCCTGCCGGATGAGGCCGGCACGCGCGGCGTCGTCGAAGCTCTGGCGGTACTCGGTCGGACGCAACCCGCCGAGGCTCGTCGCGGCGTGGGTGTTGATGTCGGCGGCGAGATCGACAAGCTGAGTGAGGATGCGCTCCGTCGCACGGCGGGCTATCCGGTCATTCTGGAGACGTTCGACCGTGAGCACACCCACGGCGTCGAGATCGTCGAGCAGGTCGCGCATCAGATCAAGGCGCACGACGAGCACCTCCGCAGAGAAGTCCCGCGGACTCATCGGGTCAGCGCCTCAAGTACCCGGTCCCGGAAGCGCTGGGTGTCGCAGTACTCACCGAAGGCGGCCATCTGCGCGTTGGCGTAGCGCCCCGGGGTCAGCTCGACGAGGACGTCGATACCGTGCAGCGCCTCATACCGTGCAACCGAACCCGCGTCGTCCAGGGACATGACGTCGACGTAGTCGCCGTAGCGTCCTGCCAGGGCATTGACGACGTCGAGATGCGGTCGGGCGGCGACGCCGCGCCGCCGCCCGTAGGCCACGTCGACGTCGTGGGCGGTGGACGGGTCGTCGAGGGCGCTGCCGAAGAGGACGAGCAGGTCGACCCCCAGGTCGGCGCAGAGAGCAGCGAGAGAACCCGACTCCGCGTCAAGACGGAGCCGGTCGACGGCGCCCGGGACATCGCTCATAAGTGCAGGTTATCGGCCGGGTGTAGCCGGACAGGGTGGATGACCGTTCGTCTGAGGTTCCCCGGGGATCTGCGAAGGGGTGGACGACCGTTCGTCTGAGGTTCCCCGGGGATCTGCGAAGGGTGGGGTGACCGTTCTTCTGAGGTTCCCCGGGGATCTGCGAAGGGGCGGGGCGGAGAAGCCGACTCACTCCATGCGGACGCGGTCCAGGTGCACCCAGAAGCGCTCGCGCAGATGCTGGCGTGCGTCGTCGGAGATGTGCGCGTCCTGGGTCTTGGTGGACAGGTCGCGCAGCAGGGCCCGGTCGAGCTCGGTCGGGATCGTCGGTCGGTCCTCGCGCAGCTCGGCGAGCTGCTCGGGGGTGGCGCTGCCGCACCACGATGCGATCACCTGCTTGGCAACGTGGTCGACCTGCTGCATCGTCACCCCGACCTCCGGGTCGAAGGGCACGTCCTGCGCCCCAGCCCACCCGGGCAGGTAGAGCCGGGTCGCCTTGCGCCGGCCGAGGACGGCCGGGCTCGGGACGGCCGGGCGGGGCTCCCCCTTCGCCTCCGCCGCAGGCTCGGCGCAGACTTCCTCCACGGCGGGCGAAGAGGTGGGCGCGGGCTCCTCGATCTCGGTCACCTCGGGCGCCGCCTCGGCCGCCGGGGCGGGCAGCAGCTCGTCCGGGATGGCCGTCGGGCGAACGGCCGCCTCGATGGTCTCCGCGGCGATCATCAGCATGCCGTCGACCTCGCGGCGCAGGTGCTTGGACACCCCGTGCGGGCGGCCCTGGTGGTCGGGCACGGCGAGCAGCACGACCTGCACGCCGTGGCTCTGCGCGATCTCGACCGCCTCGGTGAGGTCGTCGTCGCCGGAGACGAGGTAGACCACGTCGGCGACGCGGTGCTGACCCTGGATCGCCAGGTCGAGCCCGATCCGGATGTCGACGCCCTTCTGGTCGCCGCTGTACGACAGCCGCCCGAGGCGCAGCTTGACCCGCGGCAGCTGCCCGATCTCCTCCTGGATGAAGTCGGGCTGCCCGCCCGGGCGGGCCCCGGAGTCGTACCAGTTGACCCGCAGCATCGGCAGCTCGGAGTTCTGCTCGGCCTGCTCGATGAGCCGGGCGATGAGGGCCGGGTAGTCCACGGTCACCGAGCGGCGAAGGGAGGACCCGGTCACGTAGGTCGCGGCCGTGGCGAGCAGGTAGCCGACATCGACATGCACCGCGCAGTAGGACCTCATGGGCTCACCCTGCCACGGGCGAAGGGGGAGGGTGAGCGGCCCTCAGACCACCCCGAGGGCGACCATCGCGTCGGCGACCTTGGTGTAGCCCGCGAGGTTGGCGCCCATGACGTAGTTGCCGGGGTCGCCGTGCTCCTCGGCGGTCTCCAGGCACTGGGTGTGGATGTCGACCATGATCTGGCGCAGCTTGTCCTCGGTCTCCTCGAAGCTCCACGAGCTCCGGGTCGCGTTCTGTTGCATCTCCAGCGCGCTCGTCGCGACCCCGCCGGCGTTGCTCGCCTTGCCCGGCGCGTACAGCGCCCCGCCCTCGCGCAGCACGCTCACCGCCTCGGCGGTGCACGGCATGTTCGCGCCCTCGGCGACGAGGCTCACGCCGCCCTGCACCAGGGTCTCGGCGTGTCCTTCGTCCAGCTCGTTCTGGGTCGCGCAGGGCAGGGCGACGTCGCACGGCACGTCCCAGATCGTCCCGTCGCTGACGTGGCGGGCCGACTCCCCCTTCGCCTCCGCGTAGTCGGTCAGGCGCTCCCGCCGCACCTCCTTGACCTCCTTGAGCAGACCGACGTCGATCCCGGACTCGTCCACGACGTACCCGCCCGAGTCCGACACCGCCACGACGGTGCCGCCCAGCTCCTCGACCTTCTCCGCCGCGTAGATCGCGACGTTGCCCGACCCGGAGACGACAACCCGCTTGCCCTCGAGGGACTCCCCCTTCGTCCCGAGCATCTCCTGCGCGAAGTAGACCAGGCCGTACCCGGTCGCCTCGGTCCGGACCTGCGAGCCGCCCCACGCCAGGCCCTTGCCGGTGAGGACCCCGGACTCGTACCGGTTGGTGATCCGCTTGTACTGGCCGAAGAGGTAGCCGACCTCTCGCGCTCCGACCCCGATGTCACCGGCCGGCACGTCGGTGTACTCGCCGATGTGCCGATGCAGCTCGGTCATGAAGGACTGGCAGAAGCGCATGATCTCGGTGTCGGAGCGGCCCTTCGGGTCGAAGTCGGAGCCGCCCTTGCCGCCGCCGATCGGCATGCCGGTCAGCGCGTTCTTGTACACCTGCTCGAAGCCGAGGAACTTGATGATCGAGAGGTTGACGCTGGGGTGGAAGCGCAGGCCGCCCTTGTACGGGCCGAGCGCGGAGTTGAACTCCACGCGGAAGCCCCGGTTGATCCGCACCTCGCCGTCGTCGGTCACCCACGGGACCCGGAAGATGATCTGGCGCTCCGGCTCGCACATCCGCTGCAGGATCGACCAGCGCTCGTAGTCCTCGCGCTCCCCCGCGATCGGGGTGAGGCTGAGCATCATCTCGTGGACGGCCTGGTGGAACTCGCGCTCGCCGGGGTTGCGCTCGACGACGGTGTCGAACTGAGACTGGAAGGTCGGGTGCAGCTGCTCGGTCATGGGGACAGCGTCGCACCGATCCGCTCCGTGACGTCCCGCCTGACGTAGGGTCACCCCTGATCTGCAGAAACGCTGCACCTCTACCTCAGACAAGGACGTGATCACATGATCAGCTGGGGAATCATCGGCTGGATCATCCTCGGCGGCATCGCCGGCTGGCTCGCGAGCAAGATCATGGGCACCGACGCCCAGCAGGGCATCGGCCTGAACATCGTCGTCGGCATCGTCGGCGGTCTGCTCGGCGGGTTCCTGCTCAGTGCGCTCGGCATGGACGTCGAGGGCGGGGGGCTGATCTTCAGCTTCCTCACCGCGCTGCTCGGCGCCGTCATCCTGCTCTGGATCGTCAAGGCGGTCACCAGCCGCCGCTGACCAGCCTTAGGACACTCACTCCCGCAGCGCGTCTGCGGTGAGGCTCACCCCCGTCGAGATCATCTCGGCGGGGGTGCCTTCGTAGACCACCCGCCCGCCGTCGTGTCCCGCACCGGGTCCGATGTCGATGATCCAGTCGGCTCGGGCGACGACGGCACGTTGAGCAGTCGCTCGCTCTCCGCGGCGATCGTCCAGAAGACCAGGCTGGACTTGCCCGATCCCGAGACCCCGGTGAAGACAGTCAGGCGCCGATCCAAGCACGCCCTACCGACGACGAAGGGGGATGATGGGCTCATGTCGCAGCGCACCACCTACCTGCTCGTCGACGGGGAGAACATCGACGCCACCCTCGGAACCTCCGTCCTCGGGCGGCGGCCACAACCCGAGGAGCGCCCCCGCTGGCAGCGGCTCCTCGACCACGCCGAGGACCGGTGGGGGCAGGACGTCAAGGCCCTCTTCTTCCTCGCGGTCGGTGAGGAGCTGCCGTCCTCCTTCGTCCAGGCGCTGCTCGCGATGGGCTACACCCCGGTGCCGCTGAGCGGGGCGGGCAAGGTCGTCGACATCGCCATCGACCGGACCGCGCGGGCGCTGGTAGACCGGGCCGCGGACGTCATGCTCGTCAGCCACGACCGCGACTTCGTCCCGGCGATGACCGAGCTGGCCGACGGCGAGCGCCGCCTCGGGGTGGTCGGCTTCGGCGAGTTCATGGCCGGCGATCTCAAGGCGATCCCCGGCATCGAGATCCTCGACCTGGAGTACGAGGTCAAGGCCTTCACCTCGACCCTGCCGCGGGTGCGGATCATCCCGATCGACGAGTTCGACCCGGCCGAGTTCATCTGAGCGGCGGGCTGATCCTCCGGTCGACCAGCCCCCCTTCGCGATCCTTGGACGTTGCCCCAGCATCTGGGGCAACGCTTGAGCGCGGGACGACGGGGGCTAGGCGGCGCCGCGCAAACTGGGGGGCGGCGGAGCAGATTGGTCACCGCGCAGCGACCCGTGGGTCGCGGCACCTCACTAGCGTGAGCGATGACCCGATGCCGCACGCGGAACACCACACCCCAGGAGGGGCCATGAGCGAGCAGGACCTGGACCGCAACGACGAGACCGACGAGCCGCGCGAGCGCGGTGGCAGCCATGCCGTCGACCCCCGCCACCCCGAGGACCCGTACGGCTACGGGGTCCGCACCGACGACGACGACGGCAAGGACCCGCAGCGCGAGCTGGAGGACCGGCTGCAGCAGATCGAGGACGAGCAGCGTCAGGAGCGCGAAGGGGAGGAGAGCTCCCCTCGTCGGGACGGGGACGAGGGGGCCGATGGCGGAGCGGACAGTGGTGCCGACGGTGGAGCCGACGGCGGCGCGGACGGCGGAGCCGATGGAGACGCCGACCGGGCGACCCGCGGGGTGACCCCGGCCGACGAGGTCGAGGACGACCGCTCGGAGGGCGAGCACACCGAGAGCGAGGAGGAGAAGAAGGCCCGCGAGGAGGCCTTCGCCGTCGAGCACGACCCGGCCGATCACGACCTCGATACCGGTGAGGACTTCCGCCAAACCGGCGACTGGACCGCCGAGGACGGCAAGCTGACCGAGGACGACGTCACTCACCCCGACCAGGACGGTCATGAGGGCCACGACGGTCACCAAGGCCACGAGGGCGCGCACGGCGAGGCTGGCGCGGGGACCAGCAACGGCACCACCGGTGACACCGACGGCCGCCGGGTCTCGGGGGTCGAGGAGATCCGCGACGGCGGCTACGGCGTCGGGTCGGCCGCGCCGATCGGTGACGGCGCGATGCCCCTGGACCACGCGGTCAAGGCCTGGGAGGACGCCAAGACCTACCTCGAGCCGGGCGAGAATGGCTACGCCGAGGTCACCCCCGACGTCTGGTTCCGCAGCGCGCACGACGCGCGGCGCTGCGGATTCCACCACGGCGGCTGACCCCCTTCGCCCCGGCCGTGCCCGTCACCAAGGGCGCGGCCGGTGGGCTCAGGGCGCGACGGTGACGGTCCAGGTCGTCCCGCTGTCCATGCTCGGTGTCGAGAACTCGACCGGCTCACCCGGAGCAAGCGAGAAGTCGGTCCTCGTGTCGCGCAGGTTGATCCCGCCGCCGTCCCCGGCGGGCGCCATGGGGACGCTCGTGGTCAGCTCGACCCGCTCGCCGTCCCTGCCGGAGACCTCCAGCCGTTCACCCTGCGCAAGCGGCAGCTCCACCGACTCACCCTCATCGGCGGGCAACGTCACGCTCTCCTGCGCGCTGTCCCCGTCGGGAGCGCCAGCCCACGTCTGCGCCGAGACCGTCAGCGTCATCGGGGCCTCCTCGGCGCCGCTGCACGCCCCCGCGGCGAGCACGGACAGGCCAGCGGCGACCAGCGCGAAGAGCCTCATGCCCCCAGATCCTGCCGGACGACGAAGAACCTCTCCACCCCGTCCTGGCACAGGATCCGGTCGACGAAGGCTCCGCCCTGCCAGCGGCTGCTCTGCCCGGAAGCTCGCAGACCGAGCGATCGCAGCAGGTCGTACTCGTCAGCGACGCGCAGCACCGGCCATGGCCGCTCTACGGACCCGTCGCCCATCACCTGCACACCGTGGAGGGCTGCAGCGGCCATGGCGCGCTCGCGGTGTGCCTCCTCGAGGTCGCCGGTCCTCTCCAGCGCCTCGCCCAGCGCCAGGTGGGCCGACGGGTTGAGGAAGGCGCCCGGCATCCGGGCCAACAGGTCGGTCACGACTTCCTCCGGTGCCGAGGCGCCGGGGTCGAGCCGCGCACCGACAACCCGTCGGACGTCGAGATCGGGATCGAAGGTGGGGTCGCTCACGATCGCCCTGCGCAGCGGCTCCCAGGTCGACTCCTCCGGCTGCCGCAGGTAGGCCAGGGCCAGCTGCCCGACGGGGCGTCGCTCCCCCTTCGCCGTCGTCATTCCTGTCCCTCCCTGAGCAGCCGCTCGAGCTCCTCCGCGGTCATTCCCTCGAGATAGGTGCTTCCCTCGCCGCGGGCGTCGACCTCGACCGGCTGGTTGAAGTACCCGTCGTAGTCCTCGCGGGCCGGGATGTAGTTCTCGAAGTTCTCCTCCCAGGCTTGGACCTGCTCCTCGGTCACGCCGTTCTCGTACACCGGGTCCTGCCAGAAGGCCCACCACGGCACGTCCGCGTCCTCGACGGCCTCGTGCTGCCCGCCGTGCCGCAGCTCGTGGAAGACGGTGTGCAGGATCATCGGGTCGTCAATCACGTCGTTGTTGAGCATCACCTTCGACTCGCTGTGGCTCTCGCCCTCGGACCAGCTGCCGTTCGCACCCCCGGGCTCGTCCCTGAATTCGACCTGGGGCATGCCGATGCCGTAGTGCTCGGCGCGCTCCTCGATGATCTCGGCGAGGATCGTCTGCCGCTCCTCGTCCGTGTACCCGCGCCACCGCTCGTCCACCTCGCGTGGCAGCCGCCCGTAGTGCTCCGCGTCGCGAGACTGGCCCTCCGCCCAGGGGTCGGCGACCGGCCACGGGCCGATGACTGGCCAGCCGAGGCCACCGTCGATCCCCGGCCCCCAACCGGGACCGAACCCACCGGACACGCCCGCCCCCGGCCCCTCGCCACCGCCGGACTCGCTGGTCCGCCGCTGCGCCGCGCTCTGTGCGTCCAGCGCCTTCGCCATCCTCGCCACCGCCTCGGCCCAGGCGTCGAGGTCGCGGCGGCAGCGTCGCCACGACGCCTGCGCCGCATCCGCGTCCGGCCCGCCCCAGACCGGCGCCAGACGTCCGACCGCCCGCGAGGCCTGGCTGCTCAGGTCGGCGACCGCGTCGCCCTGACGGCGCAATCGCGCCGCACCGCGCTCGAGCGCAACGACGTCAGCTCCGTGCGTCAGCATCCGGCGCTCCTCTCCCTTCCGGTGGGGTCGACCGTAGGTGGCCCCGACCGGATGCGCCATGGGGAGCACTCCCCATCGACCGCCGCTGACGACGCGCCACCCCCTAACCTCGGAACATGAGCGAGGCACGCCAGCTGGTGCAGACCTGGGACGACGCGGCGCGGGACGCGCTGGAGACGGTGCGCGGCCTCGAGCCGGCCGACTTCCAGCGCTCCACGGTGCTGCCGGGCTGGCAGGTGCACGACGTCGTCGCCCACCTGGCCCATCTCGAAGGGGTGTGCGCCGGCTTCTCCCAGCCGCTCGGCGGGACGGTGCAAGAGGTCTCCGAGGAGCACCCCGAGCCCGGCATCAACGACATCGCCCGGGCGGGGGTGCATGCCCGCCGTGACCGGACCCCGAGCGACCTCGTGGAGGAGCTGGAGTCGGCGTGCGCAGAGCGCCGAGCGCGGTTGGCGCAGATCGACGTCGACGACCCGGACGCGATCGCGATCGGTGAGTTCGCCGCCCTGGGCTGGCCGCTCCTCGGGCTGCTGCGCAACCGGCCGACCGACCTGTGGGTCCACGAACAGGAGCTGCGGATGGCGACCGGGCTCCCCCTTCGCCTCACCGGCTCCGGCGCCGACCACGTGGCCGCAGTGCTGCAGCGCGCCTTCCCGATGGCGCTGCGCCGACTGCCCGCCGGGACCACCGTCGTCCTGCGGGTGACCGGCCAGCGGGACCTGACCCTGGCCGCGCAGATGGGCGAGGACGGACGGGCGAAGGGGGTCGAGCCGCCGGCCTCGACCGGGTCGAGCGAGCCGAGCGCCACCCTCGAGATGAGCGAGGAGACCTGGCTGCTCCTCGGGTCCGGCCGGGTGGCCCCCGAAGAGGCCGAGGTGACGGTGCACGGGGACGACGCGGTGGCGCGTCAGGTGCTGCGTCAGCTCAACGTGATGCCCTGACCCGCCCCGGCCCGTGCGCCGCCGGGCGGGCGCGGACGGGGAGAGCACGAGACCCGTGACTTCTGCGCCGTTGATCGTCCCCTCGTCCGGGCTGACTACAGTGGCCCGGACCGACCGGCGACCGCCGGCCCCTCGACCAGCTGACCCCCATGCCTTCCTCACAGACCGCTCACCCTCGCGAGCGCGCCGACCGCTGCCCCGGCGTGATCCGGACCTGGCCGGCCGACGACGGGATGCTCGCCCGGATCCGTCTCGTCGGCGGACGGATCGCGCCCGACGCCCTCCGCGCCCTCTCCTCGATCGCCGCGACATACGGCGATGGGAGGGTGCACCCGACGAGCCGGGCCAACCTGCAGCTCCGCGGCCTGCCGGGCGGCGGGGAACGCCTCGACGAGGAGGTCGTGCGTGCCATCGCCGCCGCCGGTCTGCTGCCGAGCAGGGCCCACGACCTCGTCCGCAACATCATGCTCTCCCCCCTCACGGGACGCGCCGGGGGCCGAGCCGACCTCTGGCCGGTGGCGTCCCGTCTCGACCTGCTCGTGCTCGCCTCGGCCCGGCTCGCCGACCTGCCCGGCAAGTTCCTCTTCGTCCTCGACGATGGGCGCGGTGACCTCGTCGGCCGAGCCGCTGACCTCGGCGTCGTCGCCCTCGACGAGCGTGTCGGCCAGCTGAGAGTCGGGTCGGGCTGGGGCGAGATCGTCGACCTCGCCGACGCACCCGAGGCACTCGTCGCGCTGGCCCACTCCTTCCTCGACGCACGCGGTTCGGACGGCAGCAGCGCCTGGCACGTCGACGAGCTGGCCGCTCCCCTCCTCCCCGCGACGGCACCCGACCACCGCGTCCCGAAGCCGGCCGCTCCACTTCCTTTCGGCCGGGTCCCCGGCGGCTTCCATCACGGCGCCTACGACGACGGGCTCGACCAGTCTGCCGTCGACGCGCTCACCGCGACACTCCCGCCCGGTATCACCGCACCGCTCGTGGTCACCCCGTGGCGCGGAGTCCTCGTCCCCGACGAGGCCTCTGCACCCCCTTCGCCCGAGTCCGGAGCAGCTGCCGACCCAGCTGCCCGCGCCACCACCCCGACCGACCAGAGACCGAGATGACCGCCGCCCCGCACCAGCCCACCCGCCGCTTCGAGTACGTCACCTCCGGACCGCAGATCTACCTCGACTCCTTCGCGACGATCCGGCGCGAGGCCGATCTCTCGGCGATCCCTCCGAGTGCCGAGCGGCTCGCCGTACGGATGATCCACGGCAGCGGTCAGGTCGACCTCGCCCGTGACCTCGTCGTCCACCCCGACGTGGTCCCTGCGGCCCGCGCGGCCCTCGAGGCCGGCGCACCGATCATCTGCGACGCGACGATGGTCGCGACCGGGGTGACTCGCAGCCGGCTCCCGGCCGACAACGACGTCCTCTGCCTGCTCAACGACCCCGCCGTCCCCGCTCTCGCCCGCGCCTGGCGGACCACTCGGACCGCCGCCGCCGTCTCGCTGTGGGAGCCCCACCTCGAGGGCGCCGTCGTCGCGATCGGCAACGCCCCCACCGCCCTCTTCCACCTCCTCGAGATGATCCTCGACGGCGCGCCCCGCCCGGCAGCCGTCGTCGGCTGCCCGGTCGGCTTCATCGGCGCCCGCGAGTCGAAGGAGGCGTTGCGCACCTTCGCCGCCGACCACGGCATCGACCTGCCCTACGTCACCGTTCGGGGTCGCCGAGGCGGGTCGGCGATGACCTCCTCCGCGCTCAACGCCCTGGCGCAGGAGGAGGAGTGAGCGCGCGCTTCCTCGTCGTCGGCGTCGGGCCCGGCGACCCCGAGCTCGTCACCCTCAAGGCGGCCCGTGCCATCGCTTCGGCGCCCGTGGTCGCCTACCACCGCGGCGCGAGCAGCCCGTCCAACGCGCGCCGCATCGCGGCCGAGCACATCGCCGCAGAGGCGATCGAGGAGGAGCTGCGCTACCCGGTGACCACCGGCAGCACCGATCACCCGGGTGGCTACGTCGGGGCGCTGACCGACTTCTACGAGGAGTGCGCGGAGCGCCTCGCGGTCCACCTCGATGCCGGGCGCGATGTCGTCCTGCTCGCCGAGGGCGACCCGCTGCTCTACGGCTCCTCGATGTACCTCCACGACCGCTTCCGCGCCAGCTACGACGTCGGGGTGATCCCGGGCGTCCCGGCCTTCGCCGCCGCCACCGCCTCGCTCGGGATGCCGCTGGCCCGCCAGCAGGACGTGCTCACGGTGCTGCCGGGCACCCTGCCCGAGCCCGAGCTGGCCCGTCGTCTCGCCGGGACCGACGCGGCCGTCGTCATGAAGCTGGGCCGCACCTACCCCGCCGTCCGTCGCGCCCTGGAGCAGGCCGGACGGCTCGACGGCGCGTGGTACGTCGAGCGAGCCTCACAGGGCGAGCGCGAGCGTCTGCTGCCGGCGGCCGGCGTCGACCCCGACTCGGTGCCGTACTTCTCGCTCGTCGTCGTCCCCGGCGACAGCGTGCACGGCACGGACGACGCCCGGCTGCGCACGTCGGCTGGTGCGATGTCGGGGCGCGACGAGCCGGGTGGGACCGCCACCGACTCCCCCACCTCGCCCCCACCGGGCAGAGCGGTCCTTCACGTCGTCGGGCTGGGGCCCGGCCCCGACCGCTGGCTCACGCCCGAGGCGGCCGCGCTCCTCGCGGAGGTCGATGACGTCGTCGGCTACGGGCCCTACGTTGACCGCGTACCTCAGCGGGCCGGCCTGACCCGGCACGCGTCGGGCAACACCGTCGAGGTCGAGCGGGCCCGCCTCGCGCTCGACCTCGCGCGCGGCGGACGCGGGGTCGCGGTCGTCTCCGGGGGCGACGCCGGGGTTTTCGGGATGGCGTCGGCTGTCTTCGAGGCGGCTCAGGACCCGGTCTACGCCGAGGTCGAGATCCAGGTCCTGCCGGGGGTGAGCGCGGTCCAGGCGGTCGCCGCGCGGGCCGGGGCACCGGTCGGCGCCGACTTCGCGGTGATGTCCCTCTCGGACCGGCTCAAGCCGTGGGCGGTCGTCGAGGACCGGCTGCGGGCCGTGAGCCGGGCCGACCTCGTCCTCGCGATCTACAACCCCGCTTCACGATCCCGCACCAAGCAGGTGGTGCGGGCACGGGAGGTGCTCCTCGAGGAGCGCTCCGCGGGCACGGTCGTTGTCGTCGGGCGCGACATCGGCCGCTCCGAGGAGTCGCTGACCGTCACTACCCTGGGCGAGCTGGACCCGGCGACGATCGACATGAAGTGCCTGCTCATCATCGGCGCATCCACGACGGTGGCCGACCCGGCCGGTGTCTGGACCCCGAGGTTCGTGCGATGACGGTCCACTTCGTCGGGGCCGGGCCGGGCGCGGCCGACCTGCTCACCGTCCGGGCCACCCGGATGCTCGCCGTGGCCGGCACGGTCCTCTACCCCGGGACCTACCTCGACCCGGAGGTCTTGCGCCACGTCAGCGCCGAGGCCGAGCTCGTCGACACCCAGCAGCTCGACCTCGACGAGATCGTCGGGCACCTGCAGCAGGCGCACGAGCGGGGTCACGACGTGGTCCGGCTGTGCTCCGGGGACCCCTCGGTCTACTCGGCGCTGAGCGAGCAGACCCGCCGTCTCGATGACCTCGGGGTTCCCTGGGACGTCACCCCAGGGATCCCCGCCTACGCCGCGGCCGCCGCGCTCGTCGGCCGCGAGCTCACCGTGCCCCACGTCGCCCAGTCCGTCGTCCTCACCCGCGCGCAGGCGCGCTCGACCGCCATGCCGAAGGGGGAGGAGCTCACCTCCTTCGCCGCGACCGGCGCCACCCTCGTCCTCCACCTCGCGATCACCCGCACCGCCGAGCTCATGGCGGCCCTCGCGCCCGCCTACGGCGAGGACTGCCCGGTCGTCGTCGTCGCCCGGGCCAGCCAGCCGGAGCAGCTCGTGCTGCGGGGCACGGTCGCGACGATGGGTGACCAGGTCGAGCGTGCCGGTCTGCGGCTCGCCGCCGTGATCCTCGTCGGTCCGGCACTCGAGGGGCGCGGCGGAGAGTCCTACCTGTACGACCCCGCGCGGGAGCGCCGCGGGTCGCCGGACCCGCCGTCGGCAGGCACGCAGTAGGACCACTGGGTGACCGCCCGCTGGGGCGTCCACCCGGTGAACGAGCCGATCGGCGCGGCCGACTCGACGGCGACCCGGACCAGCTCACCGCCGAGCGCGGCGTACCTCGTCGCGAGCTCGCGCTCGGTCTCGAGGGTCACCCCGTGCACGACGAGCCGACCCCCGGGGCCCAGGGCGTCGAGGCAGCGGTCGAGCACTCCCGGTGCGCTGGCCCCACCTCCGACGAAGATCGCGTCCGGCACAGCGAGTCCGGCAAGATCGTCCGGCGCCCGCCCCTCGACGACCTCCAGGTCGGGTACACCGAGTGCCGCGGCGTTGCGCGCGATCCGGGCGGCGCGCTCGGGGTGGGCCTCGACGGCGACGGCTCGGCACGTGGGGTGGGCGCGCATCCACTCGATGCCGATCGAGCCGGCGCCGGCGCCGACGTCCCACAGCAGGGCGCCGGGCACGGGTGAGAGCCGGGCCAGGGCGCTGGCGCGCAGGTCACGCTTGGTCAGCTGGCCGTCGTGCTCGTAGGCGTCATCGGGCAGCCCGGTCGCCCACCCGACGTGCAGCGGCCCGGCGAGCTCAAGGCCGATGACGTGCAGCCGGGGACCTGGGCCGGACCAGTGCTGCGCCGTCGTGTCGGCCCGGGTCTGCTCGGGCGAGCCGAGGTCGCCGAGGACGTGCATCGCGCTCTGCCCGTACCCGGCCCGCACGAGCAGCGCCGCGACGGAGTCGGGGGTGGTCTCATCGCTCGAGAGCACGAGAACCCGGCGGCCGGGTGCGAGCTCGCGCAGCACCCGCTCCGCCGCCCGGCCGACGACGCTCACGACGGCGCAGGACTCGGCGGACCACCCGAGCTCGGCGCGCGCGAGTGCCAGGCTGGAGACGGCAGGCAGGACCTCGACCCGGCCGGGGCCGAGGAGGTCGACCAGCGTGGTCCCGATCCCGGAGACGAAGGGGTCGCCCGAGGCGAGCGCGACGACCCGCTGCCCCGACGCGGCCTCGAGGAGGCGGGGCAGCCCCTCCCGCAGCGGGGACGGCCAGCCGAGCCGGCGCTGGCCCGCCACATCGGGAACGGTCGCGAGCAGTCGGTCGGCGCCGACGAGGACGTCCGCCGAGGCGAGGACGGTCCGCGCCTCACCGTCGGCGTCCTGCCATCCCCTCGCGCCGAGACCGACGACGGTGAGGAGGGCTTCACGCGCACCGTCGTCGCTCGGGTCGGGGGCGGCCAGGGGCTGGTCGTGCACGACGGGCACGTTATCGTGGCGGTGGCACGAGGTGCCCCGACGTCGTCCCCGCGTGGGATCCGGCGACGGGGAGAATCTGGGAAGCCGGTGAGACTCCGGCACAGGCCCGCTGCGGTGTGACCCCTCGAAGGGGTCGAGTCCGAAGACCGGCCTCGCGCCGACGACGATGGCCGATCGAGCGGGAGCCTCAGATGCCGGTGCAGTACCCCTTCTCCGCAGTCCTCGGCTGCGCGCCTGACGACCTCGACCCGATGGGGCTCGCGCTCGTCCTCACGACGATCTCCCCGGAGATCGGTGGCGTGCTCGTGCGTGGTGAGAAGGGCACCGCGAAGTCGACGGCCGTCCGCGCCCTCGCCGCGGTCCTCCCCGAGATCGACGTCTACGACGGCGACCGCTTCTCCAGCGACCCGGACGACCCGGGTGCGACCTCCCCGGACGGGCCCTTCGCGGAGGAGGCCCGTCGCACCCGCCCCGTCCGACTCGTCGAGCTGCCGGTCGGAGCCACCGAGGACAGGGTGCTCGGCTCGCTGCACCTCGAGCGGGCTCTGTCCTCCGGCCAGGTCGAGTACGAGCCCGGCCTCCTCGCCCGCGCCCACCGTGGGCTGCTCTACGTCGACGAGGTCAACCTGCTGCACGATCACCTCGTCGACCTGCTGCTGGACGCGGCAGCGATGGGTCGATCCACCGTCGAGCGCGACGGGATCTCGGTCGAGCACGACGCCCGCTTCATCCTTGTCGGCACGATGAACCCGGAAGAGGGCGAGCTGCGGCCCCAGCTCCTCGACCGCTTCGGCCTCACCGTCGAGATCGCCGCACCACGAGACCCGGTGCAGCGTGCCGACGTCGTGCGCCGTCGCATGCGCTTCGACACCGACCCGGCCGGCTTCGTCGCCGAGCACGCACCGGTCGAGGCCGACCTGACCCGGCGGATCGCCGCGGCCCGCGACCGCCTGACCAAGGCCCACCTCGACGAGCGCGCGCTGCTCACCATCGCGCAGGTGTGCGCCGGCTTCGAGGTCGACGGCCTGCGCGCCGACATCGTCATGGCCCGCACAGCCCTCGCGCACGCCGTCTGGCACGGGCGGACCGAGGTGACCCGCGAGGACATCCGCCAGGCCGCCCTGCTGGCCCTTCCGCATCGCCGGCGCCGCAACCCCTTCGACGCCCCTGGCATCGACGAGGACCTGCTCGACCAGCTGCTTGACGAGGACCCGCCGCCCCCGCCGCCCCCGCCGGGTGACGACGGTCCGGACTCCGGTGACGGACCAGGCAGCGGGCCGGACTCGCGCTCCGACGATGGGCCCGCGACGCAGCCGGAGGGCTCGCCCCCCTCCACCGAGTCCGACCCCTCGAGCCCGGGTGCCGACAGCTCGGAGCCGACCCGCTCGGAGAGTGCGCCGCACACCGAGCCGGGTGAGCAGTCCGCAGACGACGCCCCGAGCCCACCTCCGGGTAGCGCTGCACCCGACACCCCGGGCCAGGTGATCGGGGCATCGGCGCCCTACCGACCCCGTCTGCTCACCGTCACCGGGGTCGGCGAGGGCAGCGACGGTCGGCGCAGCCGGGCCATCGCCCAGCGCGGGCGACGGGTCGGGGCGCGCCCTGGCAGCAACGGCTCGCTGCACCTCGTCGAGACGCTCAAGGCGGCTGCCGGCCACCAGGGCCCGCCCGCCAGCGGGCCGCGTCGGGTCGAGCTGCGCAGCGCCGACCTGCGGGTGGCGGTGCGCGAAGGGCGGGAGGCCAACCTCGTGCTCTTCTGCGTCGACGCCTCCGGCTCGATGGCCGCGCGGCGCCGGATGACCCAGGTCAAGACTGCCGTCCTCTCGCTCCTCCTCGACGCCTACCGGAGGCGGGACAAGGTCGGCCTGATCACCTTCCGTGGGAGCGCGGCGAGCACCGACCTGCCCCCGACCCACAGCGTCGAGATCGCCGCCCGCCGGCTCGAGGAGCTCCCTGCCGGCGGACGCACCCCGCTGGCCGAGGGCTTGCTCGAAGCCACCGAGGTCCTCCTGCGCGAGCGGGTGCGCGACCCCCACCTTCGCCCGCTGCTCGTCGTCGTCACCGACGGACGCGCCACCGGAGGGCGCGACGCGGTCGCCCGCTCGCTTCAGGCCGCCGACGTCGTCGCGCGGCTGGGGGTGAGCACGGTCGTCGTCGACGGAGAGGCCGGGCCCTTCCGGCTCGGTCTGGCCCGCGACCTCGCCGGGCGGCTCGGCGCCGAGCACCTGGCGGTCGACCAGGTCGACGCGACCGCTCTGACCTCCGCCGTGAGCGACAGCCTCGGACGCGGTGACGGCTCCCGGGTGGCACCGGCCTCGCGGCGATCGGTGGGGGCAGCCTGATGCCGAAGGGGCAGCCCAGCCGGGTACCCGACGACGGCCTGACGACCCGGCAGCGCCGCAACCGTCCGCTGCTCATGGTCCACACCGGCGACGGCAAGGGGAAGTCCTCTGCCGCCTTCGGCCTCGCGCTGCGCGGCTGGAACCAGGGCTGGCGGATCGGGGTCTTCCAGTTCGTCAAGTCCGCGAAGTGGCGGATCGGTGAGCAGACCGTCCTCGAGCGGCTCGGCCGACTGCACGAGGAGACCGGCGAAGGGGGACCGGTCGAGTGGCACAAGATGGGATCGGGATGGTCCTGGAGCCGCAAGCAGGGCGATGAGGTCGACCATGCGAGCGCCGCCGTCGAGGGCTGGCACGAGATCACCCGGCGGCTCGCCGAGGAGCGGCACGACCTGCTCATCCTCGACGAGTTCACCTACCCGATGGGCTGGGGCTGGGTCGACGTCGACGAGGTCGTCGACGTGCTCACCCACCGGCCCGGGCACCAGCACGTCGTCATCACCGGCCGCCGTGCTGACCCGCGGCTGATCGACGCGGCCGACCTCGTGACCGAGATGGCGAAGGTCAAGCACCCGATGGACGCCGGTCAGAAGGGCCAGCGGGGGATCGAGTGGTGAGCCGGGCGTGGTGACTCGGCTGCCGCGCGTCGTCGTCGCGGCGCCGTCGACCGGCCAGGGCAAGACGACGATCGCCACCGGGCTCATGGCCGCGCTGAGGCACGGTGGTCGAGAGGTGAGCCCTCACAAGGTCGGCCCCGACTACATCGACCCGGGGTACCACGCGGTGGCTACCGGGCGCCCGGGACGCAACCTCGACCCGCACCTCGTCGGCGAAGACCTCGTCGCGCCCCTGCTCCTGCACGGTGCCCGCGGTGCGGACGTGGCCGTCATCGAAGGGGTCATGGGCCTGCACGACGGGCGACTGGGCACCGGAGGGTCCTCCTCGACCGCGCACGTCGCCCGACTCACCCGCACGCCCGTCATCCTCGTCCTCGACGTGTCGCGCATGTCGCGCACCGCCGCGGCGGTCGCGCTCGGCATGCGTGACTTCGACCCCGGGGTCAACGTGGCCGGGGTGATCCTCAACCGCGCGGGCTCGCCCCGCAACGACGCCGAGATCACAGCGGCGCTCGACGACATCGGGCTGCCGGTGCTCGGGGCGGTGCCGCGAGACGCCGACCTCGAGACCCCGTCGCGCCACCTCGGCCTCGTCACGGCCGCCGAGCGCGATGACGTCGCCGGGCTGGTCGAGCTGCTCGGCGAGCGGGTGGCCGAGCACGTCGACCTCGACGCCGTCCTCGCGCTCGCGGCAGACGCACCGGACCTTGACGTAGAGCCGTGGGACCCCCAGACCGTGGTCACCGCTCCCGCCGGCGCGGGCGCCGCGGGCGAGCGGCCCGTCGTCGCGGTCGCCGGGGGGCGGGCGTTCACCTTCCGCTACCCAGAAGTCGACGAGCTGCTCACCGCGGCCGGGTGCGCGGTCACCCCCTTCGACCCCCTTCGTGATCGGGCCCTCCCACCGGGGACCCGGGCGATCTATCTCGGCGGCGGGTTCCCCGAGGTGCACGCCGACGAGCTGGCCGAGAACACCGAGCTGCTCGCCGACCTGCGCGCCGCCGTTGCTGCAGGGGTGCCCACGGTCGCGGAGTGCGCGGGTCTGCTCTACCTCGCGCGCACCCTCGACGACCATCCGATGGCCGGCGCACTGCCGGTCACCGCCGCGATGGCCACCCGCCTCACCCTGCGCTACCCCGAGGCGTTCGCCCCCACCGACACCCTGCTCACCCGGGCGGGTGAGCGGGTCACCGGCCACGAGTTCCACCGCACCGCCACGGACCCGGTCCACGGGTCGGTCCCCGCGTGGCAGATCGACGACGCGCCGACCGGATTCGGTGGACCCAGCCTGCATGCCTCCTACCTCCACGTGCACTGGGCGGGGCACCCGCGGCTCGCCCAGCGGCTCGCCGATGCGGCGCACGCCGCGCCCGCAGCCTCCATCGCGAGCCGTGCGGTGGCAGCCGAAAGTCGTGCGGTGGACGCAGAGGGGGCTGCCGGCACGGTCGGCCCCGACGACACGCCCACCGACCCGGTCGTGCGCCCCCTCGATCATCACGGTGACGCCGAGGTCGGTCCTGGACTCCTCGACCTCGCGGTCAACGTCTATCCCGGGCCGCGACCGACGTGGCTCGACGCCGCCCTCGCCGGCTCGCTCGAGCAGGTCGAGCGCTACCCGGACGCGAGGGCCGCGCGCACCGCCGTCGCTCGCCGCCACGGACGTGACGCGGACGAGGTGCTCCTCTGCGCAGGGGCGGCAGAGGCCTTCACCCTGCTCGCCCGCCTGCGCCCGTGGCGCCACCCCGTCGTCGTGCACCCGCAGTTCACCGAGCCGCACGCCGCGCTGCTCCAGGCCGGGCACAGCGTGCACACCGTGCTCTGCCGACCCGAGGACAATTTCGCGCTCGACCCGGCCGAGGTGCCCGAGCAGGCCGACCTCGTCGTCATCGGCAACCCGACCAACCCGACCGGCGTGCTGCACCCCCGCGAGGCGATCGCCGCCCTGATCCGCACCGGGCGGGTCGTCGTCGTCGACGAGGCCTTCATGGACGTCGTGCCGGGCGAGACCGAGAGCCTCGCCGAGGAGCCAGGGGGCGCCCTTGTCGTCGTCCGCAGCCTCACCAAGCACTGGTCCATCCCCGGCGTGCGAGCCGGCTACCTCCTCGCCGCACCCTCGCTCGTCGCCGAGCTCGGCGCACTCCAGCCGTCGTGGCCGGTCTCGACACCTGCGCTCGCGGCCATCGAGGCCTGCAGCGATGACCGCGCGGTCGCGGAGGGTCGGCGCCGGGCCGATCAGCTCGCCGGGTGGCGCGACGAGCTGATCCACGCACTGTCCGCACGAGGCATACGAGTCCTGCCATCCGACGCTTCCTTCGTCCTCGCCGAGGTCGGCGCAGGGCGGCACGCCGCCCTGCGCGATGTCGGCGTCGCGGTCCGCCGGGCCGACACCTTCCCCGGGCTGAACGACCGCTGGGTCCGGATAGCGGTCCGGTCCCCCGACGTCACGCGGCAGCTGCTCGCCGCGCTCGACACGCTCGACCATCTATCCCCTCAGGACGGAGACACCCGATGAGCCGCATGTCTGCCCCCTCTCGCGCCGCCCGGGAGCACGCCGAGAGGCGCCTGGGGGCACTCGCTACCCCACCCGGCGCGCTGGGCCGCCTCGGCGGCCTGGCGGTGCAGGTCGCCGCCTGCCAGGGCCAGGTCCCCCCTCGGCCCCTCGAGGACGTGCGGCTGACGATCTTCGCGGGTGACCACGGGGTCGCCGAGCACGGGGTGTCTGCCTTCCCCCCAGCGATCACGGGGGCGATGGTGCGCACCTTCCTCGCCGGGTCGGCCGGGGTGAGCGCGCTCGCCGCCGCGCACGACGTGCGGGTGCGCGTACTCGACCTCGGGGTGGACGACGACTTCGCCGACCTCGACGAGACGACCCGGTCCGAGCTCACCCGCCACAAGGTGCGCCGCTCGAGCGGAGCCATCCACCTCGAGGACGCGCTGACCCCCGACGAGCTAGAGCGAGCCCTCGAGGCCGGTGCGGAGGTGGCCCGCGACGCGATCGCGGACGGCGCCCAGCTGCTGCTCAGCGGTGACATGGGCATCGGCAACACCACCCCGGCGGCGGCGATGATCTCGGCCGTCCTCGACCTGCGGGCAGGCGAGGTCGTCGGCCGGGGCACCGGCATCGACGAGCCCACCCTCCGGCACAAGACCGATCTTGTCGACCAGGCCCTCGACCGGTGCGGGCCACGTCGGGGCGACCCGCGCGAGGTGCTCGCCGCGCTCGGCTCGGCCGATCTCGCGGCCGCCACCGCCTACCTCCTCCAGGCCGCCCGGTCCGGAGTCCCGGTCGTGCTCGACGGGCTCATGAGCGTGGCCTGCGCGCTCGTGGCCGAGCGGATCGACCCTGGGGCGAGGGACTGGTTCATCGCCGGGCACCGCTCTCCCGAGCCCGGCCAGTCGCTCGCCCTCGAGGCCCTCGGGCTCGACCCGCTGCTCGATCTCGGGATGCGCCTGGGTGAGGGCTCCGGTGCCGTCACCGCAGTCCCGGTGCTGCGCAGCGCTGTCGCGGTGCTGCGCGAGGTCGCCCTGCTCGAGGAGCTGGGCGTGTGATCGTCCGCGACGGCTGGCGCCTCGCGGTGGGCACGCTCACCGTCGTGCCGATGCCGCCGCCGTCGACGGTGGACCGGCAACGCACCGGCGTGGCGATGCTTGTCTCGCCCGTTGCCGTGCTCCCCCTCGGCCTCGCGGTGACGCTGGTCGTCGCCGGTGGCCAGCTCGTGGGGCTCAGCACCGGGGTGACCGGCCTGCTCGCGGTCACCGCCCTCGCGCTCGGCACCCGGTGCCTGCACATCGACGGGCTCTCCGACGTGGCAGACGGTCTCACCGCCTCGTACGACCGCGAGCGCAGCCTCGCCGTCATGCACACGAGTACCTCCGGCCCCGCGGGGGTCGCCGCGACCCTGCTCGTCCTCGGGACCCAGGCCGCCGCCTTCGCCTCGATCGCGGGCTCGTCGCACCCCTACCGCTCGGCGGTCGTCGCCGGCGTCGCCGTCTGCCTCTCCCGGACCGCTCTGCTGCTCTGCTGCTCCCGCGGGGTCCCGGCCGCCGAGGTCGAAGGCATCGGGCGTATCTACACCGAGAGCGTGGCCCGATGGGCAGCCGTAGCCGGATCGCTGCTCGCGGCCCTCGTGCTCACCGCCCTCGCTGCGTGGGCCGGGTGGCCGTGGTGGCGTGGTGCGCTCGCGATGCTCGTCGGTCTGGCCGTGGTCGTCGTGCTGCTGCGACGGGTCGTGCGCCGACTCGGTGGGGTGAACGGCGATGTCTTCGGCGCGAGCATCGAGGCCTGTCTCGCCGCAGTCCTCGTCGGCCTCGCGTGAGCGCCCGGGCTGCCGGGCTCCTCGCCGGGTACCTCGCCGACCGGCTGCTCGGCGACCCTCGGCGCGGTCACCCGGTCGCGGGCCTCGGCCGGCTGGCCGCAGCCCTCGAAGGGAGGGTCTACGCGGACTCCCGGGCCCGCGGCGCGGTCTACACCGGGCTGATCGTCGGCGGGTCCGCGGCGGTGGGCGTCGCCGCCGAGCGGGCCTGCCGTGGACGACCCATCGCGAAGGGGGTCGCGACCGCCGCGGTGACCTGGGTGGTCCTCGGCGGCCGCAGCCTCGAGCGGGAGGCACTGGCGGCGCAGAAGGCACTCGCCCGCGCTGAGCACGGCGAAGCGCCCGAGCTCGAGGACGCCCGCCGCCAGGTCGGCCGGATCGTCGGCCGTGACACCGGGGCGCTCCACACTGACGGCATCGCCCGCGCCACCGTCGAGACCCTTGCCGAGAACACCTCGGACGCCGTCGTCGCGCCTCTCGTCTGGGGCGCCCTGGCCGGCGTGCCCGGCCTGCTCGCCTACCGCGCCGCGAACACCCTCGACGCGATGGTTGGCTACCGCTCGGAGCGCTACGCCCGCTTCGGCTGGGCCAGCGCCCGGCTCGACGACCTGCTCAACCTGCCCGGCGCCCGACTCACCGGCCTCCTCGTCATGGCCGCCGCGCCGCCCCGCGCCCCGGCTGCGTGGGCGACCTGGCGGGCAGATGCCAGGAGCCATCCGAGCCCGAACGCCGGGATCCCCGAAGCCACCGTCGCCGGCACACTGGGGGTCCGTCTCGGCGGCACGAACCACTACCCCGGTGGCGTCGTCGAGCACCGCGCCGTCCTGGGGTCCGGGCGCCCCCCGACGGCCGACGACATCACCGCCGCCGTCCGGATCACGCGCCGGGTCGGGCTCGTCGCAGCCCTTGTCTGCGCCAGCCTGGCGGAGGTCGTCGCGCGGGCCGGCACCGTCCCCGACCACTGACGACCCGGACGTCTCTATGGCCCCGGCGGCGATCGCGACTCAGCGCGGGAGCCGGTGCTCCGCGACCGGGACGCCGTCGACGAGATGCTCGGCGACGACGCGCCCCGCAGCGGCCGGATCCACCCGCCCGTACCAGACGTCGTCGGGCTGGACCGAGACCAGCGGTGCATGGTTGCACGGGAACTGGCACCCGGTGACGGTGACGAGGACGTCGTCGTCACCCAGACCCCGCTCGGCCAGCGCGGCCACGATCGCGCGCTGGGTCTGCGCTCCCCCAGCCGCGGCACACCGTGGACCGCGACAGACGAAGACCTGATGGCGGTGGCTCGGCACCCGCTCCCACGCCACCGATGTCAGCCCCGCCTCCCGACCGGTGAGCGGACGTGCAGAGGCGACCCGCTCGTCGATCCCGATCTCGTCGGCGAGGTCGACGGCGTGACGCTCGGCTACCGCCACGAGGACCGGGTCGCCGGACCAGGTCCGTGTCCAGTGCGCGACCACCCGACGCAGCCAGGACACCCCGGGCGCTGATCCCGCGAGGTCGACCCCGACGAGCCGGACCTCGCTGGCGCCGCCGTCTACCGCCCGCGCGAGCGCCGCGCCGAGCGAGGGGTCCCCGTGCTGAAGGTAGGCGACCTCGGCGCCGCGACGTCGCGCCGCTGCGGCGAGGTCACGGCGCGACGCGATCTCGGCGACCGACATACCGACGAGGACCTCCACAGACCGACCGCCGGTGACCCCGTCGCCCGGGCTCACCCCTTCGCCCGTGGTCATGCCGTCACCGGACCGTCCCACCGGATCACCGGGTGCTCCCGCCGCGGGTGCGGCTCGACGGTCACCTCGACGTCGTAGACCTCGCGGACGAGATCGGCCGTGAGGACCTCCTCGACCGGCCCCAGACCGCGGACCCGGCCGGCGCGCAGCACGACGACGTCGTCGCAGAAGGCCGCGGCGAGGTTGAGGTCGTGCAACGAGACGAGCGTCGTCAGGCCCAGCTCGCGTACCCGCTCGAGGAAGGTCAGCTGGTGGGCGAGGTCGAGATGGTTCGTCGGCTCGTCGAGGAGGAGCACCGACGGCTCCTGGGCCAGGGCGCGGGCGAGGTGAACCCGCTGACGCTCACCGCCCGACAGGCTCGTCCACAGGCGGTCGGTGAGTTGGGTCGCGTCGACGGTCGCGAGCGCGGCGCTGATGACCGCGCCGCCTTCCCGGTCCGCCGGGGCCAGCAGCGAGCGGTGCGGGATGCGCCCGGTCGCGACGACCTCACGGGCGGTGAGCGGCAGGGTCGTGCTCGCCTCCTGCTCGAGCAGGGCCAGCGTCCGCGCGCGCCGACGACCCCTCATCGCGTGCAGGTCCTCCCCGTCGAGACGGACCTGGCCGCTCGTCGGGCGGCGCACACCGCCGACCACGGACAGCAGGGTGGTCTTGCCGCACCCGTTCGGTCCGAGGACCCCGGTGACCCGGCCAGGCCGGGGTGCCAGGCTCACCGCGTCCAGCAGGACGGCGTCGCCGATCCGGACCCCGACCTCGTCGATCTCGAGCCTCATCCGGCGACCCCCTGCCCGGAGCCGCGGCGGAGCAGCCAGGCGAAGAAGGGGGCGCCCACGAGCGCGGTGATCACGCCGACGGGCACCTCTGACCCCTCGACGACCGAGCGCGCGACCGTGTCCGCCCAGACCATGAGGATCGCCCCGATCAACGCCGAGGCGGGCAGGAGCAGGCGGTGGCGGGGTCCGACGAGCAGCCGGGCGACATGGGGCACCACGAGCCCGACGAAGCCGATCGCGCCGACCTGAGCGACGACACCGGCCGTGACCAGCGCCGTCGCGACCATGAGGGCCCAGCGCATCGCGCTCACCGGGACGCCCAGCGAGCGAGCCGCGGACTCACCGAAGGCGAAGGCGTCGAGGGCGTCGGCCACCGCGACAAAGGCGACCACGGAGAGCAGCGCCACGACGACGAGAACCGCCGCCGAGGTCCACCGGATCCCGGCGAAGGACCCGAGCGTCCAGCTGAGCACCCGGCGAGCGGCGTCGCCGTCGCCGGCGAGAACGACGAGCGAGGAGTAGGCCGACGACACGTACGCGACGACCACCCCGGCGAGCACCACCCGGACCGGGCTCAGCTCGCCGGAGCGACCGGCCGCGAGGGCGAGGACGGCGATGAGCGCTGCGAGCGCCCCGGCGAAACCGGCCACGGTGAGTGCCGCGGCCCCGGCCAGCCCGCCCACCCCGACACCGAGGACGATGACGCTCACCGCCCCGGCCTGGGCTCCGCTGGCGATGCCCAGGAGGTAGGGGTCAGCGAGATCGTTGCGGGTGAGCGACTGCAGCACCGCTCCGCAGCCGGCGAGCGCGGTCCCCGCGGCGGCGGCCCCGAGGACGCGCGGCATCCGCAGGTCCCAGACGATCCGGTCCGCGAGGACCTCAGCCGGGACGTCGGCGCCCATCCGCTGCAGCACGACGTCGACGACGGCGTGTGGGGCGACGGGGACCGACCCGACCCCGAGCGCGAGCACCGCGCTGACGAGCAGCGTGACGCAGCCGACCAGGGCGAGGACGAGCAGCACCCGTGGGCGCTCACGCCACCGCCGCTGCGTCAGGGACGTCCCGGCAGTGCTCACCGCCGCAGCTGCTCGACCTGGTCGGCGACCGAGGCCACGCCGTCGGCGAGCCGCACGCCTGCGGTCGTCTCGGAGAAGGGCACGGTGATGAAGGCACTGTCCTGGACCGCATTGAGCTTCGTCAAAGCCGGGTCGGACTCCAGGTGCGCGCGCTTGTCCTTCGCGGAGTCCCACGCCGCGTCGGCGAGGACGATGACGTCCGGGTCGGCCTCGACGACCTGCTCCCAGCTGCCCTCACCCCAACCCCCCTCGAGGTCGGCGAAGATGTTCGTCGCCCCGATCGCATCCATGACGACCTGCGGCGAACCCCCGCCCGCACCGACGTTCGGCGTCTTCGTGCCGCCGTCGTACCAGAGGACGGTCTTGCCCTTCGCGACGTCCTTGACCTCTTCCAGGACTGCCTGCTGGTCGGTGCGGATCTGCTCGGCGCGGTCCTCGACGCCGAAGGCCTCCGCGACCTCGTCGACCTCGTCCCAGACCGCGTCGAAGGAGGGATCGGGGCGCTGTGCCTTGTCGTCGCAGCCGAAGGGGGAGAGGTAGGAGGCGACCGAGTCGGCGTCCAGCTCGGCCTGGGTGCCGGCCACCTTGTCCTCGAAGGCGCTGCCGTACGACGCGTAGACGAAGTCGGGGTCGGTCGCGAGGATCTTCTCGTGGCTGGGGTACTCCTTGGCGAGCACGGGTACGCTCTCGTAGGCGGTCTTCCACCGCGGGGCGACGGCATCGTCGAGGTAGGCGGTGCCGGCCATCGAGTCCTCGAGTCCGAGGGCGAGCATGACCTCGGTCGCCCCCTGGTTGAGGGTGATCGCCTTCGTCGGGGCCTGCTTCACCGTCGAGGTGTGCCCGCAGCTCTCGACCTCGACCGGGTACTCGGCGGCGCTAGAGCTGGCGGCGCCGCTGGTGCTGCTCGAGGCGTCTCCTGAGTCGGGAGGCCCGGCGCAGCCGGCGAGAGCCACCCCGGCGGTGGCGGTGAGGATGAGCGCGGCGCGGCGCGCACGGGGCTGGATGGTCGACATGTCTCTCCTTCGCGAGATCGGTCGGTGACGCGATCCGAGGAGGTGGGCATGCCCGAGCATCAGCTGCCTGGCGTCGGCCCTCCCACGAGGCCTCGGACCACCAGACCCCGGGCGGGGTCCGGTGCGCTGGCAGGTCTTCGGACTCGCGGGCACGCCAGGTCGGCACCTACTGGTCGTCGCTTCCCGGGGCTGTCCCAGTGCTCGTTGACGACGGTCGTTCCCACTCACCGCTGCGGGGCAGTGCCGGTCTCGCACCGGCTTCCCTCTTGCCTCGACCTCGCGCCCAGGGCGCTCGCTCGAACCAGCAACGAGGCGAGCATACCGAGGCCTCACTCGGACGCCGCGGCCGTCCTCCGGAGGGACGAAGGGGGAGTACTGACGGGCCGAGCGAAGGGGGTTCGCGACCTGTCAGAGGATGAGGACGCGGCCGGCGACGACGAGGTGGACCTCGTCGCACTCGCCCGCGATGACCTGGTTGACCTCGCCCAGGAGGTCGCGGAAGAGCCGCCCGGAGCGGTGCTCGGGGACCACTCCGAGGCCCACCTCGTTCGTCACGAGGACGAGGTCGACGTCTCTGTCGGCGCTGTCAGCCGGCTGCCGAGGACGCTCGGCGAGCACCTGCACCGCCGCAGCCAGCTGGCGGCGGACCGCGCCGCGGACGACCTCGGACGGCGCGTCCCAGAGTCCGGCGCTGTCGAGGTGCCCGGTGAGCCAGGTGCCGAGGCAGTCGAGGAGGACCGGTCCCGGGGTACCGAGAGCACCGGGCAGGTCCCGGCTCTCAAGGGTGGTCCAGGTGTCCGGTCGACGCCTCTGATGGGCGAGGATCCGCGCCGCCCAGTCCGGGTCCGAGTCCTCCTGCGTCGTCGGCCCCGGTGCCACGTAGGTCACCGCGCCCGCGCCGTCGAGCAGGCGCTCCGCGTGCGCGGACTTGCCCGAGCGGACGCCGCCGGTGACGAGGACCCTCATGACTGCGGCTCGATCCGGTGCTGCACCCAGGCCAGGGCGTCGGTGACCGAGTCGACCACGGGGACAGCTGCGGTCGGCGCCGGCCGGGCGATGACGACGACGGGCACCCCGAGATCCTCGGCCGCGGCCATCTTCGGCCAGGTGTAGGTCCCGCCGGAGTTCTTCGTCACGAGCAGATCGGTGCCGTGCTCGCGCATCAGCTCGAGCTCACTGTCGAGGGTGTACGGGCCGCGGCTGAGCACGACCCGCCAGGTGGGCGGCAGGGTCAGGTCCGGGTCGTCGACGACCCGGGCGAGGACGGACGACCTCTCGAGCGCGGGCAGATAGCGCGCGAGCTCCTGCCGGCCAACGGTGAGCAGCGGCGCCGCCGCCCGGGAGGCCCGCGCGGCGGCCGCCTCATGGGTGGGCACGACCTCCCACCCCGGCCGAACGGCCCAGCCGGGCCGCTCGAGACGCAGGAGGGGCACCCCTTCGCTCTGGCAGGCGGCCTCGGCGTTCGCGCTCATGCCTCGGGCGAAGGGGTGAGTGGCGTCGACGACGAGGTCGTGGTCGGCGAGGGCCGACCGCAGCCCGTCGACCCCTCCGAAGCCACCGATCCGGACCGGACCGGCCGGCAGGCGGGGGCGGGCGACCCGGCCGGCGAGCGAGCTGAGGACCGGGATGTCGCGCTCGACGAGGAGCGCGGCGAGCTCGCGCGCCTCGCTGGTGCCCCCGAGGAGCAGGACACTCATGACGCCCCCGCCGGGACGAGGCAGGAGCGCAGGGTCGGGAGGTCGCGCGGCGGACCGCCACGGGCGAGGTCGAGCAGTGCGTCGACGTCGAGGTGGGTCTCGACGAGGTCGCCGGCCCGGTCAAGGCGCGCGTCCCGGGCCGCGGTGAAGGACACAGCCGACGGTGGCAGGTCGAGCGTCGTCGCGAGGAAGGCCCGGCGGAAGGCGTCTCCCTCGAGGCTGCCGTGCCACATCGTGCCGTAGACCGCGCCCTGGCGTGCTCCGCCGAGGAAGTCCTCGCCACCTCCGAGCGTGATCCGCCCGTGGTGGATCTCGTAGCCGGACGCCGGGGCGCCGAGCGCCTCACCGGCGGGCAGGCGCAGGGTCTTCTCGGCGACGAAGTCGGTGCGCACGTCGAGCAGTCCCAGCCCGGTGACGGCGGCACCGGGCCTGCCCTCCACCCCGTCCGGGTCGGCGATCTCGCGGCCGAGCATCTGGAACCCGCCGCAGATCCCGAGCAGGGGGCGCCCGCGCCGGGCGTGGGCGACGATCGCGGTGTCGAGACCGCGACGGCGCAGCCAGGCAAGGTCGGCGATCGTGGCGCGGGTGCCGGGGAGGACGACGAGGTCTGCGTCGTCGATATCTCGCGGGTCGCCGGTGAAGGTCACGTCCAGGTCGGGCTCGAGCCCGAGCGCGTCGACGTCGGTGACATTGCTGATGCGGGGCAGGCGGATCACGACGACCCGGCGGGCGTCGACCCCTTCGACACGACGGGCGGCGATGTCGAGCGCGTCCTCGGAGTCCAGCCACAGGCTCTCGTCGTGCGGGACCACCCCGTAGACCGGGCGGCCGGTGACCCGCTCGAGGGTGCGCAGGCCTGGGGCGAGGAGGCCGGGATCGCCGCGGAACTTGTTCACGACGTAGCCGCTCACGAGTCGCTGGTCCTCAGGGTCAAGCAGCGCAAGGGTGCCGTGCATCGCGGCGAAGACTCCCCCACGGTCGATGTCACCGACGACGACGACGGGCAGCCCGGCGTGCTGGGCCAGCCCGAGGTTGACGTAGTCGCCGTCGCGCAGGTTGATCTCGGTCGGCGAGCCGGCCCCCTCGGCGACGACGACGTCGTGCCGGCTTGCAAGGTCATCGAAGGCGGCGTGCGCCGCCCGGGCGAGGTGGGCCCGGCCGCTCGTCCAGTCGGCCGAGCTGACCGAGCCGGCCGGCCGGCCCATGACGACGACGTGGCTCGTCCGGTCGCTGCCGGGCTTGAGGAGCACGGGGTTCATCGCCGGCTCGGGCTCGACCCCCGCCGCGAGCGCCTGCACCCATTGGGCACGCCCGATCTCTGCGGGCTGCCCGTCCGGGCCGAGGCAGACCATGGAGTTGTTCGACATGTTCTGCGCCTTGTAGGGGGCGACGTCGATCCCCCGCCTGGCCAGGGCGCGGCACAGGCCGGTCGTGATGACGCTCTTGCCCGCGTCCGAGGTCGTACCGGCGACGAGCAGACCTTCGGCGCCCCGCGACGGATCGGCACTCATGAGGTCCCCCCCGGGGCCCGGAGCAGGCAGGTGTCCATCACCCATCCGGCGCTCTGGCGCGCCCGCTCGCGGGCCTTCGCGATCGCGTCGGTCACCTCGCCGACGGGCCCGTGGACGAGCTGCTCGTGGGCGGTACCGAGATTGGCCCCCCACCAGATCGACCAGTCCTCCAGCCCGGTGAGATCGAGCCTCGCACTGAGCATGACGCAGAGGTTGCGCTGACCGGCCGCGATGTCGGCGTGCATCGCCCGGGCAGTCGTGACGTGCAGCGGCTGCCCTATCTCGTGCAGGACGATCGCGTGCCGGGCGGCGAGCAGCTGGGGCGCGCTGATGCCCGGAACGACCTCGAGGCGAAGGGGGACGGACTCGGCCACCTGCCGCACGATCCGGATCGTCGAGTCGTAGAGAGCCGGGTCGCCCCACACGAGGAAGGCGGGCGAGCCACCCCGCTCGCGCAGGACGTCGGCGTAGGCACGCACCCTGGCGGCGTGCCAGTCCTGCACGGCACGCTCGTACGCGGCGTGCGTGGGGTGCTCGCTGCGGTCCCGCTCGGGGTCGGCGACCGGGACGATCTCCAGGCCGTGCGCGTGGGCGATCTCGTGGCGGACGGCGAGCAGTGGGTCGTCCGCCGACTTCTGCGCGGCGACGACGTAGTCGCTGCGACGCAGGGCGGCGACGGCCTCTGGGGTGAGCTGGTCCGGGCCCATCCCGAAGCCGACGACCCGGACCGTCAGCGGCTCAACTGGGTGCACCGGATCACACCTCGACCCCGTCCTCGATCTCGCCCTCGACCTCGAGGTAGACCTGCTGCATCTCCGAGAGCAGGTCGGGGTCGGGCTCGGCCCACAGGCCGCGGTCGACGGCCTCGTGGAGTCGCTCGACCATGCCGCGCAGCGCCCACGGGTTCGACTGGCGCAGGAAGTCCTGGTTGGTCTCGTCGAGGACGTACTCGCGGGCGAGCCGGTCGTACATCCAGTCCTGGACCACCCCGGCGGTCGCGTCGAAGCCGAAGAGGTAGTCGACGGTCGCGGCAAGCTCGAAGGCTCCCTTGTAGCCGTGGCGCTGCATGGCCGCGATCCATCGGGGGTTGACCACCCGAGCGCGGAAGACGCGAGCGGTCTCCTCGCCGAGGGTGCGGGTGCGGATCGCGTCCGGCGAGGTCGAGTCACCGACGTACGCCTTCGGCTCGGCCCCGGTGAGGGCGCGCACGGTTGCGACCATCCCGCCGTGGTACTGGTAGTAGTCGTCGGAGTCGGCGATGTCGTGCTCGGCCGAGTCGATGTTCTTCGCCGCGACCTTGATCCGGCGGTAGTTCGTGCGCATGTCCTCGGCCGCGGGCGCCCCGTCGAGATCGCGCCCGTAGGCGAAGCCACCCCAGGCGGTGTACACCTGGGCGAGATCGTCGTCGCTGCGCCACGAACCCGACTCGATGACCTGGAGGATGCCCGCGCCGTACGAGCCAGGCTTCGAGCCGAAGATCCGGGTCCGGGCCCGCCGCTCGTCACCGTGACCGGCGAGGTCGGCGACATAGCTGGCCCGGACGTAGTTCTGCTCCGCTGGCTCGTCGAGCTCGGCGACCATCGCCACGGCATCGTCGAGCATCGCGACGACGTGGGGGAAGGCGTCGCGGAAGAAGCCGGAGATCCGCACGGTGACGTCGACCCTGGGCCGGCCGAGCTCCTCGAGCGGGACGACCGCCAGACGGGTGACCCGCCGCGACTCGGCATCCCACTCCGGGCGCACGCCGAGCAGGCAGAGCACCTCGGCGATGTCGTCGCCGGAGGTGCGCATCGCGCTCGTGCCCCACACCGACAGCCCGACCGAGGTCGGGTACTCGCCGGTCTCGTCGAGGTACTTCGCGACGAGCGAGTCGGCCATCCGCTGCCCGGTCTCCCACGCCAGCCGGGACGGGACGGCGCGCGGGTCGACCGTGTAGAAGTTGCGTCCGGTGGGCAGGACGTTGACCAGGCCGCGAAGGGGGGAGCCTGACGGCCCCGCGGGGACGAACCCGCCGTCGAGGGCGTGCAGCACGGCGCTCAGCTCGTCGGTCGTCCCGGCGAGGCGGGGCACGACCTGGGTCGCGGCGAAGGTGAGCACCTCGGCGACCTCGCGACCGACCTCGAGGCCGCCCACGGCGGCCGGGTCCCAGCCGGCTTCCTCCATCGTCTCGACGAGGCGACGGGCCACCCCTTCGACCTCGTCCACCCGGTGCAGCGGGGCGTCCTCGGTCAGCCCGAGCGCGCTGCGCAGCCCGGGGACGGCATGGCCGACCCCACCCCAGACCTGCGCCGCGCGCAGGACCGACAGCACGAGGTTGACCCGTGCCTCGCCGGTCGGGGCGGTGCCGAGGATGTGCAGGCCGTCGCGGATCTGGGCGTCCTTGATCTCGCACAGCCAGCCGTCGACGTGCAGGAGGAAGTCGTCGAAGTCCTCGTCCTCGGGCCGCTCCTCCAGGCCAAGGTCGCGGTGCATCTCCGCTGAGCGCATCAGCTGCCAGATCTCACCGCGGATCGCGGGCAGCTTCGCCGGGTCCATCGCGGCGATGTTCGCGTGCTCGTCGAGGAGCTGCTCGAGGCGGGCGATGTCGCCGTAGGCCTCGGCGCGGGCCATCGGCGGGACAAGGTGGTCGACGATCGTCGCGTGCGCTCGCCGCTTGGCCTGCGCACCCTCACCGGGGTCGTTGACGAGGAAGGGGTAGATGAGCGGCAGGTCACCGATGCACGCGTCCGGGCCGCAGGAGGCGGAGAGCGCGGCGTTTTTGCCCGGCAGCCACTCCATCGAGCCGTGCTTGCCGAGGTGGACCACCGCATCCGCGCCGAAGCCGTGCGCGAGCCAGCGGTAGGCGGCGATGTAGTGGTGGCTCGGGGCGAGGTCGGGGTCGTGGTAGATCGCGACCGGGTTCTCCCCGAAGCCGCGGGGTGGCTGGATGAGGATGACGACGTTGCCCGCCCGCATGGTCGCGAGGACCAGCTCGCCGGCGTCGTTGACGAAGAGGGATCCGGGCGCCTCTCCCCACGCCTCGGTCATCGCCTCGCGGAGGTCGGCCGGCAGGTCGGCGGTCCAGCGGCGGTACTCCTCCGGGGTGATCCTCACGTGGGCCTCGGTGAGCTGGGCGCTGGTGAGCCACTCCTCGTCCTGGCCGCCGGCCCGGATGAGCTCGTGGATCAGCGCGTCGCCGGCGGCGGTGTCGTCCTCGCCGTCGAGGAGGGCGGTCACCTCGTTGTCGCCGCCGAGGTCGTACCCCTCGTCACGCAGCCGGCGCAGCAGGTGGATCGCCGAGACCGGGGTGTCGAGACCGACGGCGTTGCCGATCCGGGCGTGCTTCGTCGGATAGGCGGAGAGGACGAGCGCGAGACGCTTCTCGGCGTTCGGGATCCGACGGAGCCGGGCGTGCCGCACGGCGATGCCGGCGACGCGGGCGGCGCGCTCGGGGTCGGCGACGTACTGCGGCAGACCCTGGTCGTCGATCTCCTTGAACGAGAAGGGCGCGGTGATGATCCGCCCGTCGAACTCGGGGATGGCGATCTGGTTCGCCGAGTCGAGCGGGCTCACCCCGTCGTCCGAGGCCTCCCACTCGGCGCGGCTGCTCGTGAGGCACAGCCCCTGGATGACCGGGATGTCCAGCGCCGCCATCCGCTCGACGTCCCAGGCCTCGTCGTCACCCCCGGCGGAGGCACCGGCAGGCACCGACCCACCGGCCGCGAGGACGGTGACGACGAGGGCGTCGAGCTGGCCGAGCGCCTCGTAGAGGTCGTCGGGGGCAGAGCGCAGCGAGCCGGCGTAGATCGGGACGGCGACGGCCTGCCCGGTCGCGTCGACCGCGTCGGCCAGGGCGTGGGCGAAGGCGGTGTTTCCGCTGGCCTGGTGGGCGCGGTAGTAGAGGATGCCGACCCGCGGCAGGTCCTGCCGGGCCGGGTCGTCCGTCGCCGCGTCGGGCCGCTCGAGGTAGCCCCACGCCGGGATGCTCACCGGGGCCTCGAAGCCCTCGCCGGTCAGCAGGACCGTGTCGGAGAGGAAGGCGTGCAGCTGGGCGAGGTTGACCGGTCCCCCTTCGGCCAGGTAGCGGTGCGCCTGCGTGGCGACCCCGATCGGGACCGAGGAGAGCTCCATCAGCTCGGCGCTCGGCTCCTGCTCCCCGCCGAGGACGACGACCGGCATCCCGGTCGCCGCGATCCGGCGGAACCCGTCGCAGAGGTCGCTCGGCCCGCCGAGCACCCGGCCGACGACGAGGTCGCACCCTTCGATGGTGTCGGCCATCGACTGGTGGGCCGGGCGGGCCGGGTTGGCCCAGACGTACTCGGCCCCGCTGGAGCGGGCCGAGAGCAGGTCGGTGTCCGAGGTCGAGAGCAGCGCGATCCGAGTCATCGGGGGTCCTCCTCCGGGGTTCTCGCCCCGGTAGCCGGTCGGGAGCGCGGGCGCGCAGTGTCTGGCTCTCCCGACGGGTCGACCGCGCTGGGATGACAGTGGCGGAACCGCCCCGGACTCGCACCGGGTTCCTGCCACGCTCGCGCTCGGCAGCCTACGGGACAATCGCAGCCATGCCCCGACGCCTTTACCTCGTGCGGCACGGGGAGTCGACCTGGAACCTCGCCCGACGCAGCCAGGGCCAGACCCCCCACCCGCCACTCACGCCGACTGGGGTCGAGCAGGCCCGCCGCGCGGCCGAGCTGCTCGCCGACGACCTGGCCGGTTGGGCGGGGCAGACCCGGATCGTCACGAGCGACCTCGCTCGGGCACGGCAGACGGCGGCGGTCCTCGCTGACGGGCTCGGCGTGGCGCCGGTCGTGGACGAGCGGCTTCGGGAGCAGTCGCTCGGACGGCTCGAAGGGGTGGACTACGAGGAGGCGTGGGCAGCGACGGCCGACCTCGACTGGTCGGATCCGGACGTCGCGGTCGGCGGAGGCGAGTCCTTCGCCGAGGTGGCGACCCGGATGGGGGAGGTCCTCTCCGATCAGCCGGCGGGGGTGGCGAACGTCCTCGTCTCGCACGGCGACGCGATCCGCGCCGGCCTGGCCGAGCTGCGCGGGGTCACCCACCTGGGCCCGGAGGGTGCCGGCTGGGTCGAGGTGGCCTCGGGCGCCGTGGCCCGGGTAGATGACGGCCTGACCTGGCTGGGACGATGACCGCCATGCCGAGCCCCAGCCTCACCCTCGACCCGGACCCCTTCGAAGGGGTGACCCTCGTCGGCGGCGGCCCGGGCGACCCGGAGCTCATCACCGTCGCCGGGCTGCGCTCCCTGCTCGCCGCCGACGTCGTCGTGACCGACCGGCTCGCGCCGACCGACCTCCTCGCCTCGCTCTCGCCGCGGGTCGAGGTCATCGACGTCGCGAAGATCCCCCGGGGCCGCTCCACCTCGCAGGAGCAGATCAACGCCCTCCTCGTCGAGCACGCGCGGGCCGGCCGACGGGTCGTGCGACTCAAGGGGGGTGACAACTTCGTCTTCGGCCGGGGGCTGGAGGAGATGGAGGCGCTCGTCGCGGCGGGGGTGCCGGTGCGGGTCGTCCCCGGGTTGTCGTCCGCGCTCGCGGTGCCCGCGCTGGCCGGGATCTCGGTGACTCATCGCGGGTTGGTCCAGGACGTCACGGTGATCTCGGGCCACGTGCCGCCGGGGCACTCGGGCGGTCTCGTGCGGTGGGAGGCTGTCGCCGCGCTCCGCGGCACGCTCGTGCTGCTCATGGCGGTCGAGAACGCCGGCGCCATCGCCGCCGCCCTGTGCGCTCACGGGCGCGACCCGAGGACACCGGTCGCCGTGATCGAGGACGGCTCGTTGCCCACACAGCGCGTCGTCCAGGGCAGCTTGGAGGGGCTCGGCGCGCTCGTCGCCGAGGAGCGGGTCCGTCCGCCGGCGATCATCGTCATCGGGGAGACGGTGGACGTCAGTGTCGCTGGCCGGACGACACAAGTCGGTCGTCAGTCCTCAGGCCGCCCCGTCTGACGGGCCCCGGTGCGGCAGCGGCTGGGACACGTGTCGTCCCGCCCGCGATCGCGCGACCAGGCTCGGCTCAGCGAGACTCCCTGGCCCGCGCGGTGACCCCTCCACGAGGCCGGCGGGCGAGCGCAGACTCGACGAGCGCGAGCGCGGTGGCCTCGGCGTCGTCGATCGCCTCCTCGTACGGCTCACGCAGCATCTGGGCGAGCAGGCCGTTGTAGACCACGACGAGCTGGGAGGTCAGGGTGGCCGACGCCTTGGGTCCGAGCCCGAGACCAGCCACGAGCTCGGCATGCCGCGAGCGCAGCAGCTCGGTCTCGGCGTCGAGCACCTGCTGCAGCTCGGGGGTGCGCTGGGGCACTGCGGCCCGGGTCCCGCTGAAGGCGCACCACTTCTCCTGCAGGTGCTCCTGCTGGTACCTGCGCATCGCCGGGTAGACCGAGAGCACGCGGCGCACCGGGTGGCTCGTCGCGTCGATCTCGTCCTGCCAGACCGTCGACCAGATCTCCAGCCGGCGCTGGAGGGCAGCGGTGATCAGCCCGGTCTTGCTGCCGAAGTGCTTGTACAGGCTCGGCGGGGAGGCGCCGGCGGCCCGGAGAATCGCGTCGACCGGGGTGCCGATGGCGCCGGTGACGAAGAGGTGCTGATCAACGGCGTCGAGCAGGCGATCGCGCACCGCCGGCTGCGGGGTGCCATCGCTGCGAGTTCGCGGAGGCATGACATCAACCATAACGTGCGTTATGGTTGCAGGGCGACGCTTAGATAATGAACGTTATATATATCTCGATCCAAGGAGCCTGATGACCAGCCCGGAGAGCCTGTACATCGACGGCCGGTGGCGTCCCGCCACCAGCGGCGAGACCCGCGAGATCACCTGCCCTGCCGACCGGCAGGTCGTCGTCACCGTGAGCGAAGGGGGCGCCCAGGACGTCCGAGACGCGATCGCCGCCGCACGTCAGGCCTTCGACCACGGTCCGTGGCTGAGCACCCCCACCCCCGAGCGGGCGGCCGTGCTCAGCACGGTCGCCGACCTGCTCGAGGCCGAGATCGACGAGGTCTCCCGCCTGGAGTCGCAGGACACGGGCAAGCGCTTCGCCGAGTCCCAGATCGACATGACCGACATCATCGGCGTCTTCCGGCACTTCGCCGCGCTCGTCCAGGGCGAGGCCGGCCGGGTCGTCGACACCGGCATGCCGGAGGTCTCCTCCCGCGTCGTCCACGAGCCGGTCGGGGTGTGCTCGCTCATCACACCGTGGAACTTCCCGCTGCTGCAGACCGCGTGGAAGGTCGCGCCGGCCCTCGCCGCGGGCAACACCTTCGTCCTCAAGCCCAGCGAGATCACCCCGCAGACCTCGATCTGGCTCATGGGGGCCCTTGAGCGCGCCGGCCTGCCCGCGGGCGTGGCCAACCTCGTGCTCGGGACCGGCGCCGAGGTCGGCTCGATCATGACCGAGCACCCCGACGTCGACCTCGTCTCCTTCACCGGCGGGCTGGCCACCGGCAAGGTCATCATGGCCGCGGCCGCCGACACCGTGAAGCGCGTGGCCCTCGAGCTCGGCGGGAAGAACCCCAACGTGATCTTCGCCGACGCCGACATGCCGGCCGCGATCGACAACGCCCTCACCGCGATCTTCCTCGACTCCGGTCAGGTGTGCTCCGCCGGGGCCCGCCTCGTCGTCGAGGAGTCGATCCACGACGAGGTCGTCGACGAGCTGGTCCGCCGCGCCGACCAGATCAGGATGGGCGCTCCCTTCGCCGACGACGTCGACACCGGGCCCCTCATCAGCGACGAGCACCGCGACAAGGTGCACTCCTACGTCCAGACCGCGATCTCCGAGGGCGCCGAGCTGCGCTGTGGCGGCGAGATCCCCGGTGGGGACCTGGCCCAGGGCAGCTACTACCCGCCGACGATCCTCGACCGGTGTACCGCCGAGATGAGCGCGGTGCAGGAGGAGTCCTTCGGGCCGGTGCTCACCGTCGAGACCTTCAGCGGCGATACCCGCGAGGAGGCCGAGGACGCCGCCGTCGCGATCGCCAACCACACGGTCTACGGACTCGCCGGCGCGGTGTGGACCCAGGACGCCGGGCGGGCCGAGCGGGTCGCGCGCCGCCTGCGGCACGGGACGATCTGGATCAACGACTACCACCCCTACGTCCCCCAGGCCGAGTGGGGCGGGATGAAGCGCTCCGGCATCGGCCGCGAGCTCGGCGTCGCCGGGCTGCACGAGTACGTCGAGACCAAGCACATCTGGCACAACACCCGCCCCGCCCCGGCGGACTGGTTCCCCGGCCGCCCCGGCGCGGCGAGCTGACTCCCCCCTTCGCCCCCCGGTCTCGCCCCCTACCACGCAGTAGTGGCTGTGATCACGACCAGTACTGCGTGGTAGCGCGGGACTTCTGGGGCGAGACCAGACGACACCACGCCACGCGAAGCGACGAGAAGAGAGAAGACACCCATGCGCAGCAGATACGACTACGTCATCGTCGGTGGTGGATCCGCCGGATCGGCCCTGGCCAACCGGCTCTCCGCCGATGAGTCCACCACCGTCCTCGTCCTCGAGGCGGGCCGGTCCGACTTCATCATCGACCCGCTGATCCACATGCCGGCGGCGCTGATGTTCCCCTCCGGCAACCCGCTCTACGACTGGGCCTACGAGACCGACCCCGAGCCGCACATGGGTGGCCGGCGTGTCCCCCACGCCCGCGGCAAGGTCCTCGGCGGCTCCTCCTCGATCAACGGCATGATCTTCCAGCGCGGCAACGCCGGTGACTACGACAAATGGGCCACCTTCGACGGCATGGAGCACTGGGACTACGCCCACTGCCTGCCGTACTTCAAGCGGATGGAGACCACCACCGCCGGCGCGGACGCCTGGCGCGGCGGCGCCGGCCCGCTCAAGCTCGAGCGCGGCCCGGCCTCCAGCCCCCTCTTCCAGGCCTTCTTCGAGGCGACCCGTCAGGCCGGCTACGCCCCCACCGACGACGTCAACGGCTACCGCCAGGAGGGCTTCGCCCCCTTCGACCGCAACGTCTACCAGGGCAGCCGGATGTCGGCCTCGCGCGCCTACCTCCGCCCGATCCGGAACCGAAAGAACCTCGACATCTCGACCCTGTCCTACGCGACCGGGCTGCGCTGGGAGGGCACCCGGGTCACCGGCGTCGACTACCAGCGCCTCGGCCGTCCCCGTAGCGTCGAGGCCGGCGAGGTCATCCTCTGCGGCGGCGCCTTCAACACCCCGCAGCTGCTCGAGCTCTCCGGCGTCGGCGACCCCGAGGTGCTGCGCGCCGCCGGGGTCACCCCGCGCGTCGAGCTGCCGGGTGTCGGCGAGAACCTCCAGGACCACCTCGAGGTCTACCTCCAGCACACCAGCCTGCAGCCCGTGTCGATCTCGCCGTGGCTGAAGAAGTGGAAGGCGCCCTACATCGGCGCGCAGTGGCTCTTCGCCAACTCCGGCGTGGGGGCGAGCAACCACTTCGAGGGTGGCGGCTTCATCCGCACCAACGACGACGTCGCCTACCCGAACCTCATGTTCCACTTCCTGCCGATCGCGGTCCGTTACGACGGCACCGCCCCGGAGGGCAAGCACGGCTACCAGGTGCACATCGGCCCGATGAACTCCGACGTGCGCGGCCACCTGCACATCAAGGACGCCGACCCCTCGACCCGGCCGTCGATCCTCTTCAACTACCTCTCCACCGAGAACGACCGGCGGGAGTGGGTCGAGGTGATCCGCGCGGCGCGGCACATCCTCTCCCAGGACGCCTTCGCGCCCTTCGACGGCGGCGAGGTCAGCCCCGGGCCGGGCGTCGAGACCGACCAGGAGATCATCGACTGGGTCGCCGAGGACGCCGAGACCGCGCTGCACCCGAGCTGCTCGGCCAAGATGGGCACCGACGCGATGTCGGTCGTCGACCCGTCCTCGATGCGGGTCCACGGCACGCAGGGTCTGCGGGTCGTCGACGCCTCGGTCTTCCCGACGATCACCAACGGCAACATCTACGCGCCCGTGATGATGGTCGCGGAGAAGGCGGCCGACCTCATCGCCGGCAACACCCCCCTTCGCCCCGCCGACGTCCCGGTCTACAAGGCCGGCGCCGGGATGCCGATCTACCCGCCGGGCGACCCGCGCAACGACGCCTGGAACACCCCTGACTCCGTCCCGTCCGCGCTGACCGCCATGTCCACCGACGACGAGGAGACTCGATGAGTACCGCCACCGACACGACCAATCCGCCAGGCCACGACCCGGGCGAAGGGGGGTCAGCCGGCCCCCGCCTGAAGCCCACCGTGGTGGTCGCGTCCTTCGTCTTCACCGCGGTCGTCGCGCTCTGGGCGCTCATCGCGCCCGAGCGCTCCGCCGAGATCCTCGGCGGCTGGGTCGGGCACATCTCTGACTGGTTCGGCTGGTTCTACATCACCCTGGCCACCGCGATCCTCTTCTTCGTCCTCTACGTCGGCTTCCGCTACTCGAAGGTGCGCCTCGGTGACGCCGACGACCGGCCGGAGTTCTCCACCTTCGCCTGGGCGTCGATGCTCTTCGCCGCCGGGATCGGCACCGACGTGATGTTCTTCGCTGTCGCCGAGCCGGCCAGCCAGTACCTCTACCCGCCGCAGGGTGAGGGCGCCACCTTCGACGCGGCGCGCGAGTCGACGGTGTGGACCCTCTTCCACTACGGCATCACCGGGTGGGGGATGTACGCCCTGATGGGCATCGCGCTGGGCTACTTCGCCTACCGCAAGGGGCTGCCGCTGGCGGTGCGCTCGACCCTGTACCCGATCCTCGGCAAGCGGATCAAGGGCGTCGCCGGCGACGCGGTCGACATCGCCACGGTGCTCGGCACGATCTTCGGTGTCGCGACCAGCCTCGGCATCGGCGTGGTGATGCTCAACGTCGGGCTCGACATCCTCTTCGGTGTGCCGCAAGGCATCCCGGCCCAGATCGGCCTTGTCGTCCTCGCCGTCATCGTCGCGACGATCTCGGCGACGACCGGGGTCGACAAGGGCATCCGGATCCTCTCCCAGCTCAACGTCCTGCTCGCGATCGGGCTGGCCGCGTGGGTGCTCCTCACCCGCGACACAACCTTCCTGCTGCGCTCGGCGGTGATGAACGTCGGCGACTTCGTCTCGATGTTCCCCGGCATGACGCTGGACACCATGGCCTATGACTACGACGCCGAGTGGATGGGCGGCTGGACGCTCTTCTTCTGGGCGTGGTGGATCGCCTGGGCGTGCTTCGTCGGGATGTTCCTCGCCCGGATCTCCCGCGGCCGCACGATCGGTCAGTTCGTCGTCGGCACGATGACGATCCCCTTCAGCTACATCGTCATGTGGGTGACGATCTTCGGCAACGCCGCGGTGAAGAAGATCAGCGACGGCGACGAAGCCTTCGGCGAGGCCGCGGTGAACACCCCCGAGGCGGGCTTCTTCAGCCTGCTGCAGGACACCCCGGGCGCGCTCGTGCTCGTGGCGCTCGCGACCTTCGTCGGGCTGCTCTTCTACGTCACCTCCGCTGACTCCGGAGCGCTGGTCATGGCCAACCTGTCCAGCGAGCTGCCGGACGTCACCACCGACGCCAAGCCGTGGCTGCGCATCGTCTGGGCGGTCGCGACCGGTGTGCTGACGATCGCGATGCTGCTCGTCGGTGGCATCCCGGCGCTGCAGAACGCGACGATCATCATGGGTCTGCCCTTCGCCTTCGTCATGGTCCTCGTGATGTGGGGGCTGCACAAGGCGCTCGAGGAGGAGCGGGTGATGGCCGACGCCTTCGAGTCCTCGATCACCTCCTCGCTCGTGGGCCGCTCCAAGGCGCCCGGGTCGTGGCGTCGCCGGCTGAGCGAGTCCTTCGGCTCGGTCTCGGTCCGCCAGGCCGAGGCGCACCTGGACTCGGTGGTCCTGCCGGCGCTGCACGCGGTGCGTGACGAGCTCACCGAGCGGGGCGCGACCGCGCTGGTCGAGGAAGGCACCGGCCACGGGCGCGTCGGACGCACCGCGGTGCTCGTCGTCGAGGGTGAGTCCACGACCTTCCGCTACCCGGTGCAGGTGCATCGCCACCTGGCGCCGAGCTACGGCACGCGGATGATCGAGGGCGACGACATGACGACCTCGCTCGAGGTCGCCCTGCCCACGGGCGGCACCTACGGCGTGCTCGACTACGACCACGACGAGGTCTGTCACGACGTGCTCGACCACTACCAGCGGTGGGCGACCAGCTCGGTGGTCGCCGCCGAGACGATCGGCTGACGCCGACCACAGGCGAAGGGGGCGGAGCCAGGGCGACCGGGCTGCGCCCCCTTTGTGCGTCGTGGCGAGAGGACCACTCAAGCAGCGGGACGTGACGCACGCCACGCCCCCTTCGCCTGGGCCGAACTGGCTGGCAGGATCGGAGATCCGCTTGGACCTCGCTCCACCGCCCCGCTGAGAGGACACCTGTCAATGAAGACCCGCGCCACCGAGCTGCTCGGTATCGAGCACCCGATCGTCCAGGGCGGCATGATGTGGGTGGGGCGGGCCGAGCTGGCCGCCGCGGTCTCCGAGGCCGGCGGCCTGGGCATCATCACCGCCCTGACCCAGCCCACCCCCGAGGACCTGGTCGCCGAGGTCGAGCGCGCCCGATCGCTCACCGACAAGCCGCTCGGCGTCAACCTCACGATCCTCCCGTCGATCAACCCGCCGCCCTACGCCGACTACGTCAAGGCGATCGTCGAGTCCGGGGTGAAGATCATCGAGACCGCCGGGGCGAACCCCGAGCCCTTCATGGACGAGCTCAAGGGCGCCGGGCTGAAGATCGTGCACAAGTGCACCAGCGTCCGGCATGCGCTCAAGGCGCAGCGGATCGGCGTCGACATGGTGAGCATCGACGGCTTCGAGTGCGCCGGCCACCCCGGTGAGGACGACATCCCCGGGCTGGTGCTCATCCCGGCGACCGCGGACAAGCTGGAGATCCCCTTCATCGCCTCCGGTGGCTTCGCCGACGGGCGCGGTCTCGCCGCCGCGCTCGCCCTCGGGGCGGAGGGGGTCAACATGGGCTCACGCTTCATGTGCACCACCGAGTCCCCGATCGCCGACGAGGTGAAGAAGGCGATCGTCGACGCGACCGAGCGTGACACCGAGCTGATCTTCCGGCCGCTGCGCAACACCGCGCGGGTGGCGAGCAACGAGGTCAGCCGCGAGGTCGTCCAGATCCTCGACGACGGCGGGGAGTTCGAGGACGTCCGCGAGCTCGTCGCCGGGGCCCGCGGCCGCACGGTCTACGAGAAGGGCGATACCGAGGCCGGTATCTGGTCGGTCGGCATGGTGCAGGGCCTGATCAACGACATCCCCAGCGCCGGCGAGGTCGTCACCCGCACCGTGCGCGAGGCCGAGCAGATCATCGAGCGCCTCACCACCCTCTCCGCCTGACCCCCCGCCCTCGCCCTTCGCAGATCCCCGGGGAGCCTCAGACGAACGGCTCCCCACCCCTTCGCAGATCCCCGGGGAACCTCAGACCAACGGCTCCCCACCCCTTCGCAGATCCCCGGGGAGCCTCAGACCAACGGCTCCCCACCCCTTCGCAGATCCCCGGGGAGCCTCAGACCAACGGCACCCCTTCCCGTGGCAGACGACGGCGCGCATGGTCTCGACATTACTCGCCGGTCACCTGCCCGGGAACCGCACCTGCCTTGGCAGGTGCGGTGGGTGACCGTTTCGGCGGGTACCTGCCTTGGCAGGTGCGAAGGGGGACGAACGAAGGGAGTGAGCGGGCCGGTCAGACGAAGGCAGACACCCCGGTCTCGGCGCGCCCGATGAGCAACTTCTGGATCTGCGAGGTGCCTTCGTAGAGGGTCATGACGCGGGCGTCGCGCATGTACTTCTCCACCGGGTACTCGTCGATGAAGCCGTAGCCGCCGAAGGCCTGGATCGCCTGGTTGGCCGCGCGCACGGCAGCCTCGGAGGCGTAGTACTTGGCCTTGGACGCCGCCGTGCCGAAGGGCTCGCCGGCGTCGATGAGGCTCGCCGCCCGCCAGGTGAGCAGGCGGGCCGCGTCGGCCTCGACGCTGATCTCGGCGACGATCTCCTGCACGAGCTGGTAGCTGGCGATCGCCCGGCCGAACTGCTTCCGCTCGGTCACGTAGCCGTTGACCGCCTCGAGGCAGCCCTGGATGATGCCCGTGCAGCTGGCCGCGATCGCCATGCGCCCCTTGTCCAGCGTCGCCATCGCGATCTTGAAGCCCTGCCCCTCCTCACCGAGCAGCGCCGAGGACGGCACCCGCACGTCGTCGAGGAAGAGCTCGGCGGTCGCCTGGCCGCGCAGCCCGAGCTTGCCCTTGACCTCCCTTCGCTCGAAGCCCTCGGAGTCCGTGGGCACGAGGAAGGCACTGACCCCCTTCGCCCCCTCTTCCGGGCCGGTTCGCGCGAAGACGAGGCAGACGTCGGCCCACGTCCCGTTGGTGATGAAGATCTTCTGGCCGCTGATGAGGTAGTCGTCCCCGTCGCGACGCGCCGTGGCGCGCATATGCGCAGGGTCCGAGCCGTGGTCGGGCTCGGTGAGGCCGAAGCAGCCGAGCTTCTCCCCCTTCGCGATCGGCGCCAGCCACTCCTGCTTCTGCTCCTCGGTGCCGAACATGAGGATCGGCTTGCCGCACAGCCCCGACGACACCGAGACGATGCCCCGGACCGCGGAGTCCGCGCGCCCCAGCTCCTCCATGGCCAGCGCATAGGTGACGTAGTCGCCGCCGACCCCGCCGTACTCCTCGGGGACCGTCAGACCGAAGAAGCCCAGCTCGCCGAGCTGCGGGATGAGCGAGGTGTCGACCTGCTCCGCCCGGTCCCAGTCACGCCGGTGCGGGACCACCTGCTCGTCGAGGAACTGGCGGGCCATCGCGCGGAAGGCGCGCTGCTCGTCGTCCAGGGTGAAGTCGACCATGATCGGGTCCTCCGGCGTCGTCGCGGGGTTGTCGGGTGGCTTCGCCCACCATCCCACGACGTGGCGGGTGCCTGGCGCGTTGTCACCCGCCTCGGACATGATGGGCCGATGACGACGAAGATCAGCACGCTGGAAGAGCTCAAGGCACTCGAGGGCCAGGAGGTCGGGGTCTCGGAGTGGATGACGATCACCCAGGAGCAGGTGAACCTCTTCGCCGAGGCGACCGGTGATCACCAGTGGATCCACGTGGACGAGGAGCGGGCGAAGGCTTCGCAGTTCGGCGGGACGATCGCACACGGCTTCCTCACCCTGAGCCTGATCCCCGTCTTCGGCTCGCAGATCTTCGACCTCGACATGGGCCAGGCCAAGCTGAACTACGGCTGCGAGAAGGTGCGCTTCACCAACCCTGTGCTCGTCGGGTCGAAGATCCGGGCGCGGGCCACCTTCGACTCGGTCAAGGAGATCGACAAGGGTGTGCAGGTCGTGACGACCTACACCGTGGAGATCGAAGGGGTGGAACGGCCGGCTCTCGTGGCGCAGCAGATCACCCTCGTGATCGGCTGAGTCGCTACCGCCCTACCGGGCGACGCTGCGCAGCAGGTCCTGGACGGCGTCGGCGCCGACGACGATCGGGGACTGCGGGGCGCCGCCGGTCCCGATGTGCACCGCCGCAGGGGTGCCGCCGACGCCGTAGGTCGCGGAGACGGTGCCGTCTGCGTCGACGAAGGTGAGCTCGGGCGCGTGCGGTGCGTCCTCGGGCTCGGACCGGTAGACCAGGGCGAGGGTGACCCCGTGGCCCTGGAGGTAGCGGGCGACCTCGTCGGCGTTGTCCTTGACCGGCTGGCAGGCGGCGCAGCCCTCTGAGACGAAGACCAGGGCCGCGGGGGCGAGGGAGCCGACGGGGATCTCCTCGCCGCCGCGGGTGAGGGTCGGCACCGGAACGTCGGCGAGGGTCTCCTGGATCTCACGGACGAACTGGCGGATCTCGTCGGGGCCGCTGACCGGACCACCGGCGAGCATGCCGTCCGCGCCGAGGAGGACGGCGCACACCTGGCCGCCCGCTCCGAGAGCCTGAGTGGCCACCCCTTCGTGGTCGTAGAGCCATCCCCCCTGACCGGCGAAGGTGGCCTCGGTCCGCTCGGGGGTCATCGTCGAGACGAGACGCACGTCGATCTGCGGCATCTGCTCGGCCCATCGCTCGCGCTCGGCGACGATGCGGGCGTTGTCGCCGCAGCCGCAGGTAAGGATGATGAGCAGTTGAGCCCGCCGACTGGCGAGGTGGCGAAGGGAGATCGGCTCACCCTCGCCGAGGAGGAGAGCAGGCGGGATCGGCTGGCGTAGGTATTCGTCGTCGTCCTCTGTCGGTAGGGCCTGGGTGGGCGCGGCCTGTGTCGGCGGAGCGGGCGCCGCGGGTCGCGGCTGGCCGGTCCTCTCGAGGACGACCCACCGGGTCACCGCGGCGGCAGCAGCGAGCACGAGCAGCAGCGCCCAGGCCTGGACTCCCCCGTTCCGCACCGTGGTCGGCACGGTGTGATCATCGAGCGCCCAGGCGAGGGCGGCGATCGCGAGGAGGGTGAGGACGATGTTGCGCACGAGGGTCTCGACGGTGATCGGCGCGCCGACCGCGCCGAAGCACCCGCAGCTGGGGCGCGGCGTCATCCGCAGCCCGCGGGCGACGACCGCGGTGTAGGCGAGCATGAGGGCCAGGGTGAGCGCGGCGACGGCTGCGAGCAGCGGCGGCGAAGGGGTGATGACGAGCAGCACGGCGAGGACGGCTTCGACAGGCGGCAGCTGACGTACCGGGGCGTGCAGCGCGTCGGGCAGGCGGAGCTGACGGATGGCAGAGACGAGTGAGTCGCGCCGCCCCCACTTCGCGTGAGCGGCGAGCGCGAGGACCGCGGCCAGGATGATCGGCGCGGCGACGAAGGCGTCGGGCACCCACCGATCCTAGTTGCTCACGAGCGTCGAAGGGATCCACCCCATTGACTTATCGACTCTCGATGTTATCGTTTATCAGTCCATCGAAAATCGATGGACTATGACGGAGAGGGGCGACCATGAAGCGGAACTGGTGGGAGCGGTTACTGACGTTCGACCGGCTGGACTACGCCGGCGTATACCTGGCCCTCGCCGGGGTGGGAGGCGGGGTCACCTTCGCCCAGCTCGGCGATCCGCTCCTCGCATGGGCCGACGGCGACCCCCTTCGTACCTCGCTGACCATCGAGGCTCTCTCCGATGAGAGCACCGGCGGTCCGTGGGAGGGACTGCGGCCCAAGCCAGGGGTCGACCTCGGCTGGGACGGGATGACACAGGCGACCTTCGCTGATCCGACGACGCAGGTCTGGCTGGCGCACCTCGCGCCCCGGGTACTCGTCGTCGCGGCCACCCTGATCGTCATCCTCGGCCTCTGGAGGGTGCTGAAGAGCATCCGCGACGGTCGGGCCTTCACCAACGCGAACCTGCGTCGCATCCGCGGCGTCGCCGCCACCCTTGTCGTCGCGCCGCTTCTGCTGGTCGTCCCGATCGTCGTGCGCGCTGCCGTCCTCACCGACGCTGCGGTAGAGACGCGGGGGACGATCTTCACCGTCACCCTCCCCTGGCAGTACCTCGCGGTCACTCTGGTCGGCCTGCTGCTGGCCGCACTGGCTCAGGCCTTCGAGCACGGCGTCGAGCTCGAGGACGACGTCGAAGGGTTGGTGTGAGTCGTGCCGGTCGAGGAACCGCACCGCGTGGTGTGCACGCTGGACGACCTGCTCGAGGAGCGCGGCATGACGCTGACCGCGCTCGCCGACCAGATCGGGGTCACCAACGTCAATCTCAGCGTGCTGAAGAACAACCGCGCCAAGGCGATCCGCTTCTCCACCCTGACCGCCCTCTGCGACGCGCTGGGGTGTCAGCCGGGTGACCTCTTCCGGGTCGAAGGGGGCGGGTCGTCGACCTAGGACCGGGTGCGGCGACCCCGTCCAGGCCCTTCGATGCTCGCTGGCGCTCGAACCTCAAGGGACCAAGACTCTCAGCAGATCCTGGGCAGCTGCTCACCGATCGGCATGTCCATCACCCGCGTGCCCCCGATCCCGGTCCGAGCCACGACGACCCCGGGATGGTCGGCGACGACCTCACCGATGACCGTCGCCTCGGCCCCGAGCGGGTGGGCGCACATCGTCTTGAGCACCCGGTCGGTGTCCTCGGCGGCGACGACCGCGACGAGCTTGCCCTCGTTGGCGACCTGCAGCGGGTCGAGCCCGAGCAGCCCGCACGCGTCGCGCACTTCGGCGGGCACCGGCAGCAACCGCTCGTCGAGCACCACCCCCGTGCCCGACGCCGACGCCAGCTCGTTGAGCGTCGCCGACACCCCGCCGCGGGTCGGGTCGCGCATCACCCGCACGTCCCCACCGGTGGCGAGCACGTCCGCGACGAGCCCGTGCAGCGCCGCCGAGTCCGACTCGACCGTCGTCCCGAACTCCAGACCCTCCCGGCACGACATCACCGCCACCCCGTGCACCCCGATCGCCCCCGAGACGATCACCCGGTCGCCCGGACGCATCCGCGACGCCGCCAGCTCTACCCCTTCGGGCACGACACCCACCCCGGCGGTGTTGATGTAGACCCCGTCCCCGCTGCCGTGGTCGACGACCTTGGTGTCGCCGGTGACGAGACGGACGCCCGCAGCGAGCGCCGCCCGCCCGACCGCCTCGGCGACCCGGCCGAGCTGCTCCATCGGCGTCCCCTCGGCGACGATGTACGCCGTCGAGAGGTACAGGGGGCGCGCTCCGACCATCGCGAGGTCGTTGACCGTCCCGTTGACCGCGAGGTCGCCGATCGACCCGCCGGGGAAGAACATCGGCTTGACGACGTAGGAGTCGGTGGAGAAGGCCAGCCGGCCCTCGACCGGCGGCAGCACCGCCGCGTCGCCGAGCTCGGTGGCCGCCGCCTCGCCGTAGCCGGGGACGAAGAGCGACTCGACGAGCTCGGCCGACATCGCCCCGCCGCCGCCGTGCCCCATGACGACGTTAGGCGTATGGCGAAGGGGGAGCGGGCAGGTCCATCCCTCGAAGTCGAGACCGCCGCTCGGCTGGGTGCCGGCGCTCATCCCGCCTCCACCAGGTCGAGCCGGCGGTAGGCGTAGTAAGCAGCGCACGCCCCTTCGCTGGAGACCATCGTCGCGCCGAGCGGGTTGCGCGGCGTGCACTCCCGACCGAAGGCTTCGCACTGCGGCGGTTTGATCAGCCCCTGCAGCACCTCCCCGGACCGGCAGATCGCCGACTCGGCGGTATCGATGCCCTCGACGCTGAACCGTCGCTCGGCGTCGAAGTCGGCATAGCGCGGCGAGAGCCGCCACCCGCTGCGCGGGATCTCCCCGATCCCCCGCCACGTGCGGTCGGTGACCTCGAAGACGTCCTCGAGCATCGCCTTCGCCGCCGGGTTCCCCTCCGCGGGAACGGCACGCGGGTAGGCGTTCTCCACCTCGTGCCGGCCCTCCTCGAGCTGGACGACGGTGCGGCGGATCCCTTCGAGCAGGTCCAGAGGCTCGAACCCGGTGACGACGATCGGCACCTGGTAGCGCTGCGCCAGCGGCGGGTACTCGCTCGTGCCCATGACCGAGCAGACGTGACCGGCGGCGAGGAAGCCCTGCACCCGGCAACTCGGGCTCTCCATGATCGCCTCGATCGCCGGCGGGACGAGGACGTGGCTGACGAGCAGGGAGAAGTTGCCCACCCCGAGCCGCCGCGCCTGGTGCACCGCCATCGCGTTGGCCGGTGCGGTCGTCTCGAAGCCGATGCCGAAGAAGACGACCTCGCGCTCCGGCTCGTCCTGGGCGATGCGTAACGCGTCGAGCGGTGAGTAGACGACCCTGACGTCACCGCCCTGGCTCTTGATGGTGAAGAGGTCGTCACGGCTGCCCGGCACGCGGAGCATGTCGCCGAAGGAGCAGAAGATCACCTCGGGCCGCCGCGCGATCTCCAGCGCCTTGTCGATGACGGCGAGCGGGGTGACGCACACCGGGCACCCGGGGCCGTGGATCATCTCGATGCCGTCGGGCAGCAGCTGGTCGATGCCGTGCCGGATGATCGAGTGGGTCTGGCCGCCGCAGACCTCCATCAGCGCCCACTGCCCGGTGGTCGCCTCGTGGATCTGGTCGAGCAGAGCCCGGGCGAGGTCGGGGTCGCTGAACTCGTCGAGGTACTTCATCGGCCTGCCTCCTGCGCCGCGCGCGCGACCTGCTCCTCGGGGCCGGCGAGCTCCTCAGTGAGGATGCCCATCCGCTCGAAGGTCGCCAGGGTCTCCTTCGCCGACTCCTCGTCGAGGCGTTGGATGGCGAAGCCGACGTGGACGATGACGTACTCGCCGACCTCGATGTCGGGCAGGTACGCCAGGCACACCTTCTTGCCGACCCCGCCGAAGTCGACCGAGGCCATCGTCGTCCCCGACTCCTCGTAGACCTCGGTGACGCGTCCGGGCACTGCCAGGCACATGGTGGCCTCCTAGCGGACGGCCGGCGAGGGGAGCGCCGGCGTCCAGTCGTCGTTGCAGGTGGTGTCGGTGGTCTCGTCCATGCTGAGTGTGCGCCAGGCGACGGCCGCCTGGCCCAGACTCAGGCCTCCGTCGTTGGCGGGGACCAGGCGGTGGCGAAGGGGGGTGAGCCCGCGCCTGGTGAGGTCGGTCGCCACGAGGTGCAGCAGCAGGCGGTTGACGAAGACCCCTCCGGTCAGTCCGACGGTGGTCGTGCCGGTGCGTTCGCAACTGGCGGCGGCCAGCTCGGCCATGCCCGCGGCGATCGCCCGGTGCACCGCGAAGGCGAGCGCCCCGGGATCGGCCGTCGGGGCCGCGGCGGCGGTGGCCCGGACCAGCGGTCGGGGGTCGAGCACGAGGGTGGGACCACCCTCGCCCTGTGGCGTGGTGGGGTCGTCGACCGGCGCCAGGGCGAAGGGGAGGTCCGGCACCCCCTTCGCAGATCCCCGGGGAACCTCAGACGAACGGTCACCCTCGGCCGCCCCCTCCCCCTTCGCAGATCCCCGGGGAACCTCAGACGAACGGTCGCCGCACACCCCACCGAGCCCAGGGTTCGCCCGCAGCCAGCGAGCGGCGCTCGCCTCGAGCTCGATCGCGGCCTGGGCGTCGTGATCGATCCGGTGGCGCACGCCGATGATCGAGGCGAGCACGTCGACGAGCCGCCCGGTGCTGCTCGTCACCGACGCCCCGGTCCCGGTGCGGGCGACCCCACGCAGATAGCTCGCCTCGGCGTCGGTCAGCTCATCGCCGGGTGCGGTCCCGTCGAGCTCGACACCGGCGTCGAGCAGAGCCAGCGCTGCAGTGCGGCACGGGTTGCGCACCCCGGCGTCGCCTCCCGGCAGGCGGACCGCACCGAGGTGCCCGAGCCGGTCGGCGACTCTCCCGCCGTCACGCAGGCGTAGCAGCTCACCGCCCCAGATCGTCGCGTCGCAACCGTACCCGGTGCCATCGAGCACGAGACCGACGAGGTCCTCCCCGAGCAGGCCGTGCTCGGCGGCCAGCGATGCCAGGTGGGCGTGATGGTGCTGCACCTCGACGTGCCTCACCCCCCACCCACCTGCCCGCGCCTGCGCCCAGGCACGCGACGTGTAGCCCGGATGGGTGTCGCTGGCGACCACGCCCGGCGAGGCGCGGTGGAAGGCGAGCATCTGCTCGACCACCCGAGCGTGAGCCTCCCGACTGGCCAGCGACTCCAGGTCGCCGACGTGCCCGGAGACGAAGGCCTTGCCGTCCCGCACGACGGTGACGGTGTTCTTCAGCTCCGCCCCGGCGGCGATGACGACGGGTCGACCGGCGCCCAGCTCGACCGGCAGCGGCGCGTACCCGCGCGAGCGGCGCAGCGCGACCGGCCCGGTCCGCTCTGACCAGGCGAGCACGGAGTCTTCGACCGGCACGGCGATCGGCCGGTCGTGGGTGAGGAAGAGGTCGGCGATCCCGGCCAGCCGCTCGAGCGCGTCCTCGTCGCGGTAGCACAGCGGCTCCGAGGAGATGTTGCCCGACGTCATGACGAGGGCCCGCGGCCCGGACCGACCAGAAGCCGTCGACGCGAAGAGCAGGTGGTGCAGCGGGCTGTAGGGCAGCACCACCCCGGTCTCCCCGAGCCCGGGGGCGACCTCGGCGCAGATCGGCGCGCCGTCACGGGCGGGCAGCAGCACGATCGGCCGCTCGGGCGAGTCGAGCAGCTCCGGGCAACCGAGGTCCACCAGAGCCCCGGCGGTCTCGAGGTCGGCTGCCATGACGGCGAAGGGCTGGCTCGGCCGCTGCTTGCGCGCACGCAGCGCCGCGACGGCACCGGCATTCGCAGCGTCGCAGGCGAGGTGGTACCCGCCGATGCCCTTCACCGCGACGATCCGGCCGTCGGCGATCGCGGCGACCGTCCGCTCGAGGACGTCCTCGGTGGCCTCGGCGAGCAGCGACCCGTCGGCGTCGCGCAGCGCGATCCGCGGCCCGCAGTCGTGGCAGGAGATCGGCTGGGCGTGGTAGCGCCGGTCGGCGGGGTCGGTGTACTCGGCGGCGCACCGGTCGCACATCGCGAAGTCAGCGAGCGTGGTGCTCGCCCGGTCGTACGGCAGCGCGCGGGTGATGCTCAGCCGCGGGCCGCAGTGCGTGCAGGTGACGAAGGGGTGCCGGTAGCGCCGGTCGGCCGGGTCGGAGAGCTCGGCGAGGCAGCGCTCGCACGGCGCGGTGTCGGGCGGGATCATCGTCAGCTCGCCGTGTCGGTCCTGGGAGTCGTCGATGGCGAAGGGGGAGGGCAGCTCCCTCGTCGTCGGGTCGAGCTCGTCGACCCGGGCGACCCGGGCCAGGCGGGGCGCCTCGGCGACCACTCGGCCGATCATCGCGTCAACCGCGCCAACGGGTCCGGCGACCTCGATCTCGACCGCGGTGGAGTCGTTGCGGCACCAGCCGGCGAGCCCGAGCTCACCGGCGAGACGGGCGACGTGGGGACGGAAGCCGACCCCCTGCACGACGCCGCGCACGACGAGCCGTCGGCGGACCGTCTGGGCCATGCCCGACGCTGCGGCGGCACCAGAGTCCGGCGGCCTCACCTCGGTCTGGACGCGCGAAGGGGTCACGGCTGCCCCCTTCGCTCCCAGAGGACGACCCGGTTGTTGCCGGAGTCGGCCACGGCCAGCAGCTCGCGCTGCCCGCGGTGCCAGGCCAGCCCGTAGGGCCAGCACAGGGTGTCGCGGGCGACCTCGTACCAGCGGTTCTCCCCGTTGGCGGCCAGGTCGGGCTGCGCGAGGGCGACCTGCGGGCGCCACTGCTGCACCGGCCCGTCCTGGAGGAGGACACGGTTGTTGGCGGTGTCGGCGACGGCGACCGCCCCGTCGAGGGTGGCCAGGCCGTACGGGAAGCGGTAGCGGTCGACCTGGGGCACGTAGGGGAACTCACCGGCCGAGCTCATGTCGGGCTGGCCGAGGACGACGTCGGCGCCCTCGTCCCGCTCGGGGTGGCTGCCCCAGCCGAGCACCCGGTGGTTCCCGGCGTCCGCGATCCACACCCCACCGCTCCCGTGCGGCCCGCCGGCGGCGATGGCGTGCGGCCAGCGGAAGCTCGCCGGGCCAGGCTCGCCACCACGGTTCTCCTCGCGGCTGGTCGCGTCGGGCTGACCGAGCACGACGTCCGCAGGCTGGCCCGGCTCGGGCAACCCGTCACGCCACACGAGGACCCGCCGGTTGCCGGTGTCGGCGACATAGCAGCGGCCGTCGATCACGGCGATGCCGAAGGGCCAGTACATGCTGCTCGCGGACGGCTCGCCGCCGGAGTTCGGCTCGGCGTACTCGGCGTCCGGCTGGCCAAGCACACGGTCCGGCGGGGTGTCGGTGGCCGTCGGGACCTCGTCCCAGACGAGCAGCCGGTGGTGCCAGGCGTCGGCGACGACGAGCCGTCCGTCGTGGCAGGTCACCCCGCACGGCAGGTGCATCCCCCCGGCCACTCCCCGGCCCCCAGCGGCGGGGCCCTCGGTGTGCTCGTCTGGCTGGCCGAGCACGACGTCGGCGGGAGCGCCGTCCTCACCGGGCAGTCCGTGCCAGATGAGCACGCGGTGGTTGCCGGTGTCGGCCACGACGACGAGGTCGTCCTCGAGGTGCACCCCGCGCGGCCCGTACATCCAGGACGCGGTCGGAGCGGCCGGCGGCAGCAGCAACCCGCCCGGTGCGGGCGCCCCGAGCACGACCGAAGGGAGCCAGTCGCCGTAGCTCGCCGGGTCGCCCGGGTCGACGCCGACCGGAGACCCCGTCCCGTCGACCTCGACCGGGCGAGACGTCGCGGCAGACCCGTCATCCCCCTTCGCGAGGATCGTCACGCGCATCGGCCGGCCCGCCTCAACGGCCCTCGGGCCGCACCCAGACCTGCCCGGCAGCGACCTGGCAGTCGACCTGCTCGAGCCGACCCCCGGTCAGCGTCAGGCACTCACCGTCGCTCACGTCGTAGCAGAGCCCGTGCCACGGACAGGTGAGCGTGCCCGCCTCTTCGTCGAGGAGGCCGTCGTCGAGCGGCAGCCCCTGATGCGCGCACTCGTTGACGAAGGCGGTGCACTCCCCCGATCGGTTGACGACGACGAGCGAGACCTCTCGCCCGCCGTCGTCGACGGTCACCGACCGCACCTCTCCCCCGGATATCTCGTCCGCGGTCAGCACGGCGGTCCACCCCTGCTCTCGTAGCCCCTGCTCCACGTCGTGCCCGCCTCGCGCCCGCACCCTGATCTGATCGAGCGGGATGAGCGTCGGCTCCGGCCGCGCTCGCGCCAGCTCGACCCGGCTCAGCCCGGGGACCGCGGCGTGCAGCTCCTGCTCCACCCGCTCCCGCAGCCGACCCGCAGTCGGGGAGCACCCCGACCCGACCCCTTCGAGCCGGACCGTGGCGACCCCCTCGGCGAGGGTGACGAGCTCGACCCTCCCTCCGGCGTCCTCCACCTCGGGTCGCATCCGGTCGATCGCGCTCGTGGCCAGGGTGATCGGGTCGGGGCGGATGATCCCGTGCATCGCGAGCAGCATCCGCACCCCCGGCTCGTCGACGAGCTCGTAGAGCAGCTCGCGGCCCCGGTCGTCGTCCCGCAGCCGACGCACGATCGTCGTCAGCCCGGCCTTGTGCAGCGCGTCGAGGGCCTCCTTGGCGTCGGCGAAGGGGGTGCGCGCGGACTCCTCCAGCGCGGCGATCCGCGCCATCGCGGAGTCCAGTCTCGCCGCGTGCGCGGCGACCTCGTCCGCACCGCGGGCCTGACCGTCACCGGCCGTGCCGGCCGGCCCCGCGCCGCCCTGCCGGGTCTCCTCGACCGTGCTCATCCCCCTTCGCCCCTCTCTGCCGAGCCGGGGACCGCTGCCAGGTCACCATCGGCACCATCGACGACGGGCGAAGGGGTGGGACGGCTGGCCGGGTCGACGACGGTCACGACGGGTGTAGGGGGCGCCTGGGCCTCGAGGTCGGCGAGCACCTGCACCCCCATGCCGGCCCGGTACGCACCGTCGCCCTGCGGCATCCGCGCCATCTGCTCGCTCTGCCGGGCCAGGTCGGCGAGCTCCTCGTCGGGGTCGCCGACCTCGGCGCGGGCGATCTCGTCGAGCACACCACGGACGGTCCGCACGGCGTCGTCGTCGCCGTGCTCCTCGAAGAGGTACCGGGCGTCGACGAGCTTGGTCCGCGCAGGGTCGAAGGCGCCGAGGTGGGCCAGGACGTTGCCCTGGTTGGCGAGCAGCCGCGCCCGCCCGAGCGGGTCGTCGTCGCGCACGCCGGAGGCGATGACCTCCTCGTAGAGCTCGACCGCCTCGACGAGGTTGTCCCCCTGGTGGGTGGACGGGGTGTACACGAGGGCGTTCGCGAGGTTGAGCGTGGCGGTGGACCAGTGCGCCGGGTGCTGCTCGGGGGTGAAGACCCGTCGGCAGGCCCGCAGCGCCTGCGTCGCGACGCCGAGGCGGAGCTGGTCCGATGCGCGTTGCATCGGCACCGCCATCTGCGCGGCGGCGAGGTTGAGGTTGAGCATCGCCCACAGCTGCGGCGAGCTCTCCTCGCTCACCAGCTGCAGCCCGTCGTAGTAGCACTGCATCGCCTCGCGCAGCCGCTGCCGAAGCACGCCGGGGTCGCCTGCGTGGCTCGCGAGCTCCTGACGAACGCCGCCGGCACGGAGCAGCAGCTCGGCCCGTGCCTCGTCGAGGTCTCGTCCCTGCAGGGCGTCGGCCGCCGCGAGCAGCTCGTGCACGGTGTCCCCGCCGCCCGCCTCCAGGGTGAGGTCCAACCCGGCATCGGCGGCGACCGAGGCCCGGTCGCCGCGCAGCATCGCGCCCAGCACCGGCGAGCTGTCGCCGGCGGCCTCGGCCGCCGCGCGCAGGGTGTCGATCGCCCCCGCCGGGTCCTCGTCCTCGAGACAGGCCGCGGCGCGTGCCGAGAGCACGATGGCCCGCACCTCGGGCGCGGTCTCCTCCGGCAGGTCCACCGGCGGCGCCGCGGCCCGGCCCAGCTGGTACTGCACCACCCCGACGAGCGCTGTCAGCTCACGAGGAAGTGCCTCGGCGACCTCGGCCGGGTCGCCACCGTCCGGGTCGAGCACCCACCGGTCGTAGCGCCACAGTGGCGAGTCGGCCGCCATGCCATCGAGGGCGGCCAGGGCGCCCTCCCGGTCACCGGCGAAGGCGAGACGCAACGGCTCCAGCGAAGGGGGCCAGGTGGCGGGGAGCCGCCCCTGGAGCAGCGAGGCCCGCACCTCGTCCGACCCGTCGTCGGCCGCGGAGGGGGATCCCTGGCCGGGCGGGTCGCCGGGAACGAGGAGGAGCCCGGCCGGTGGGGAGAAGATCCCCACCGGCTGCGGGCGCTCGCCCGCACCCTCTCCCGCGGCTCTCTCGTCGTGCGACGTGGTCACGCGCTCACCCCTTCGCGCTGCCCGCCCGCCCTCAGGGCCGGGGTGAGGTCGATCAGCCCCACCCGCCGGTCCTCGTCCCACTCGAAGTCGAAGCACCCGCTGATCGGCTCGAAGCCGAGCACCTCGCTGACGAGCAGGCTCCGGTCGCCGGCGGCGTTGCGCTGCTTGAGCACGAGCCCGCCGGCCACCGCGCCGCGGACCGGCACGAGCTCGAGTCGGTCGTCAACGCGGCGGGTGAGCAGCAGATCGTTGGCGAAGTAGCGCCCTGCGAGCGCCGCGGGCAGGTGCAGGTTGCCGGCGGTGGTGATCTCGACCTGCGGCACCTCGGCGCGATCCTCCCCCGGCGCCGCCCCCGGGTAGTGCTCGGCCACGATGCGCTTCTCGACCTGCTCGAGCGCGCTCTGCACGGCCTCGCCCAGCTCCGCACCAGCCTCGACCTGCTCGACCTCGACGAGGTAGACGGTGATGTCGCTCGGGCATAGCGGACCGAGCAGCCAGCGGGCGAGCGACAGCGCGTGGTCCCAGCGGAAGTTGTGGGAATGGACCGTGCTCAGCGCCGGCACCTCCTCGAGCTGGTCGGCCGGCACGCGGTAGGTCGTGCCCGGTGCCGCGCCGGTCGCCGCCGCGTCGACGATGACGACCCGGTCGGCACCGCGCATGCCGAAGGCGACGTCCATCCCGGCGGTGCCGCCGTCGACGACCCGCACCCCGTCGGGTACCCCGCGCTCGTGCAGGCGCCGCACGAGCACCGGTCCGGCGGCGTCGTCGCCGCGCAGGATGTTGCCGCAGCCGATGACGAGCAGCTCGCAGGTCGGTGGTGGGAATCCGTCGTCGAGCAGCTCGTACGGTGCGGGCTGAGCCATCGGCACGCTCACACCATGCCGTTGATGACGAACTGGTTGAGCTGCTTGCCGGTCCGGCCGTCGTAGGCGTGCACCGTGCACACGAGGCACGAGTCGAAGGAGCGGGCGACGTGCCCGAGCTCGACCGGGTCGCTCATGTCCTTGATCGGGGTGCCGATGAGCGCGGCCTCGATCGGTCCGAGCGTGCCGTCGGCGTCCCGGGGACCGATGTTCCACGCCGTCGGGGTGACAACCTGGTAGTTCGCGATCTTGCCGTCCTCGAGGACGATCCAGTCCTGCAGGGCGCCGCGGGCGGCTTCGGTCGCACCCCAGCCCTTGCCGGACTCACGCTCGACCGGCTTGGAGTAGAAGGACCCCTGCAGGTCGATCTGGGAGAGCCACTCCATGCACCAGGTGAAGTACTTCGGCGCCTCGTGCATCCGTGCCATCTGGCGCACGAAGACGCTCGGGCCGAGCTTGTCGAGCATGTCGGCGAAGAGCGGGTCGTTGTCGGCGTGGTCGGCCGGGCCCGGTCCGGCTGCGGCGATCCGACGGGCGAGCGGTCCGGCTTCGAGCGGGACGTAACCCAGGCCCGGTATGTCGTAGCGCGGCGACTTCGCCCAGCTGTACTTGCCGTCCTGGCGCGCCTTGGCGGGGTCGAGCGGGTTGGTCTCGCCCTCCCACGGGTGCAGCGGCCTGCTGCCGGAGTAGAAGGAGTGGCTCACGTCCTCGGCGACCCGCAGGTGGTCGTAGGTGTGCCACTGACCGTCGGCGTAGACCCCACCACGACCGATGAGCGCCTCGGCTCGGGCATCGATCGTCGGGTCGGTGTAGAGCTCCGGGGAGAAGTAGGTGCCCGGGGCGATGTAGTTGCCGACCCCGGCGCCGTACTTGTCCAGCCCGATGTCCTGGGCGTAGCGGATGAAGAAGCCGCAGTCGGAGTTGTAGTGGGCCTGGTCCTCCTCCAGCCACTCGAGCATGTCCTCCCAGCTCTTGATCTGCATCCACCGCTCGACCGAGCAGCCGAGCCACTTCGCCTCGAGCCAGTTGTCCTTCCAGTGGTTGAGGATCGCGGTCGCCCGGGTGACGTCGGCGAGGTTCGGCGCGGACATCACCCCGCCGGGGACCATGAAGGAGCTGTGCGGCCACTGGCCGCCGAAGATCGCGTAGACCTCGACCGGCTTGCCGGAGAGGACGACCCCGGTCTGGTACGAGGTGCCGACGTACGGAGCGAAGCGGCGCACCGCCTCCTCGTACAGCTCGGACTTCTCGTAGTTCTTGTTCACCAGGTCGACGGCGAAGAGGGCGTAGAAGTAGCGCGGGATCGACTGCAGGGTCTCGCAGGCCTGCGCGATGTTGCGGATGAGGGTCGCGTTCTCCGGGACGTGGGTCTCCCAGGCGGTGTCCAGGGCGTAGGCGGCCTTGTAGAGGTGGCTGCCGCCGCAGATCCCGCAGATCCGGGGGGTGACGACGAGGCCGGCCTGCGGGTCCTTGCCGCGCAGGATCATCTCGAAGCCGCGGAACATCGCCGCCTCGGTCCACGCCGACGTCACGACGTTGTCCTCGATGGTGACCCGCACGTCGAGGTCGCCCTCGACCCGGCCGAGGGGGGAGACGAAGAGGTCGACGGACTCGCCGGCCTGGGTGGGTCGGTTCTCGACGGTCGTCATGGGTGGGGTCCTTTCGGGCGAAGGGGGGTGAGGCGGGCCTGGTCGTGGTCACACCACGAAGAGGTCCTCCTTGCTCCACTGGGGGGCGGCGATCCGGGCGGCGGCGGCGTGCGCCATGTAGGTGATGTGGTCGGTGCCCTCGGGCACCTCCTTGGGGACGGCCCCGGAGACCTTCTGGGTCTTGAAGACCGTGCCGGGCTCGAGGTCGAAGAAGGGGAACTCGGGCTCGGTGCAGCCCAGGCACGGCATGCCGGCGCGGGTCTTGCTGCTCTGCCTGTTCCACAGGATCCGGTTGCACGGGCTGTGGGTCATCGGTCCCCGGCAGCCGAACTCGTAGAAGAGACATCCGGTGCGAGTGCCCTCGCCGAACTCCATCGTCGACTGCTTGTACTCGAAGAACTGCACCCGGGTGCAACCGGTCTGGGTGAAGGTCTTGAAGAAGGTCTGTGGTCGGTGCAGGTCGTCCAGGGCGATGTCGCCGGCGCGACCGGTGGCCAGCGCGACGAGGATCTGGGTGATCCAGTCGGGGTGGGCGGGGCAGCCGGGGATGTTGATCACCGGCAGGCCCGACTTGCTGCGCCAGTCCGGCCCGAGGAAGCCGCCGCGCTCGCGCTTGTGGAACTGCAGGCCGGTCGAGTCGCTCGGGTTGGGTGCAGTGGCGGGAATGCCGCCCCAGCAGGCGCAGTCGCCGATGGCGACGACGATGCTCGCTGCCTCGCAGAGGTCGGTGATCCAGTCCATCATCGGTCGCTCGGCGAAGTGCTGCATGCCGCCGGTGCCGTCGGGGCCCTGGATCACGGTGCCCTCGAGGACGAAGATGTCGAGCTCTCGCGCACCGGATGCGCAGTCCTCGAAGATCTTCTTCGCGTTGTCGCCGAGCTCCATCCCGAGGGAGGGATGCCACAGCAGCTCGAGGCCGAAGTCGACGATGAGGTCGACGACGTTCGGCTCCTCGGCGTTGAGGAAGGACATCGTGTTGCCGGAGCACGCCCCGGCCTGGAACCACAGCACTGATGACATGACTTCTCCCCTATCGGGCGCTCTGCTCGGTCGTGTTGCCGGTGGTCTCGGCTCCGCCCTGGGCTCGCCCCGCAGCGAGCTCCTGGCCGATGGCCTTGGCGATGGTCGCGCCGTAGGTGAGCGCGCGCTGGATGTCGGGGTCACGGAGCACTCGCGTGATCCCCCTGACGCCGCTGGCATCGACCGCTCGGCCGGTCTCGAACGCGGCGCTGCCACGCCCGACCCCGCGGGCGATGACGGCGAGGCCCTCGACCGCCTCGGGCGAGGCGATGTCGGAGCTGAGGAGCCGCTCGATGACGCCGGACTCGGCAGCGGCGGCGATGCCCGGCGCGGCCTTGGGCAGCACCGAGGCCAGGCTCATCCCCGACCGGGCCAGCTCGCTCAGCGGCGGAGCCGTGCCGGTGTCGACGTCACGGAGCTCGTCGATGCCGGCGAGCAGCGAGTCACCGATGACTTCTGACCGGGCGACGAGCTGGTCGAGTCCCTCGATGAGAACGGCAAGGAGGTCGGCGTGCTCGAGGATGGTGGTGAGCGAGGCGACCACCTGCGGGTCGTCCAGCGTGGCGGCGAGCGCCTGGCCGGCGGGCGGGCTGGCGCTCGCGGCGTGCTCGCCGGCACGGCCCGCCGTGCGATCTGGAGTCAGCGTCATCGGGTCCTCCACGAAGGTCAGGTGAATGGACCCTAGGCGGGTGCGTCCCGATCAACTATCGTCGTGACGCACGAACTATCAGGATTGCGCAAGATCATCATCTTGATCACGCACTATCCGGTGAGGGTGACCTAAGTGGAGCGTCTTTCGCGGCTGCGGTTCATGCAGGTCGACCGCACGGCAACACCGGTCCGTCGGCGGATCCGCTCGCGTGGCGTGCCGAATGCTCTGCAGGACCGCGAGATCGCCTACGTCACCAGCGCCGCGGAGGCAAGCGAGGTCACCTCGCAGCTCATCGGTCGCTGCGAGGTGGTCCCGCAGGGCGACCTCGAGGAGTTCCACTGCGCGGTCAACGGGATCAGCCTGATCGACGTGACGATGGCCTACGTCGACTTCGCCGTCGCGACCGACGTCGTGCTGCACAGCTCGGCGGACTGCTACCTCGTGCACATGACGACCAGCGGCGAGGCCGAGGTCACCGTCGACGGCAGCACCACCGAGCTCTCGGCGTTCTTCGCCCTCGTCGTCTCCCCGGGGTCCAGCCTGCGACTCCATCTGGGCCACGACTCGCCGCAGATGGTCATCCGGATCGAGCGGGACGCCGTCGAGCGCACCCTCTCCAGACTGCTCGGTCGCTCCCTCGACGCTCCGATCATCTTCGAGACCACCGGCGATCTCACCACCCACGAGGCGTCGCGCTGGACCTCGGCGTTGAACATGCTCAGCGCCGAGGTGATCGACGCCGGGTCGCTGGTACGCAAGGGGATCGGCGCCGGAGCGCTGGAGGACTTCATCGTCTCGACCCTGCTCTACGTCCACCGCTCGAACTACTCCGAGGACCTGCGGGCCGAGCACGGACCGTCGGGTCGGGCCGCCGTGCGCCGGTCGATCGAGTACATCGACCAGCACCTCGCCGAGCCGATCACCATGGCCGACCTCGCGAGCTGGAGCGGGATGTCGGTGCGATCGATCCAGGCGGGGTTCCGCGAGGACCTCGGCACCAGCCCGACCGCCTTCATCCTCGAGAGGCGCCTCCAGGAGACCCGCCGCGCGCTGATGACCGCCACCCGCGAGGACCGGGTGAGCGTCACCGACGTCGCCACCCGGTGGGGCTTCAGCCATCTCGGCAGCTTCTCCGTGCGCTACCGCAAGCGCTTCGGTGAGAGCCCCTCGCAGACTCTCCGTCGCTGACCTCCCCCCCTTTTCGCACCTGCCAAGGCTCGTACCCACCCCCCTTCGCACCTGCCAAGGCTCGTACACACCCCCTTCGCAGCTGCCAAGGCTCGTACCCGCGGCGAAGGGGAAGTCGCTCCCGTCGCCGCGCGGTCGCCGTCCCCCTTCGCCCGGTCGTCGCTGGCCGGACGACACGAGTGGGTCAACCGCCGCTGCGACCTCCGCAGAACTGCGGGCTGGCCGCGCTCGGCGCCTCACCTGTGTCGTCGTACCCGCGGGTCACCTCGGCGCGAAGTGGGGAGATCTGGGCAGTCCGCGCCCTGGCCCGCGACCGAGGCCGGTCGTAGCATCGAGGCGACCACGGGAGGTACGCCGATGCACGAGCTGTCGCTGTGCCAGGGCATCGTGCGCGTCGTCGAAGGGGCACGAGCCGGACGCGAGGTGGCCGCGGTCCACCTGCGGGTCGGCCAGCTGCGCCAGGTCGTGCCCGAGACGCTCCGGTACTGCTGGACCCTCGTCGTCGAGAGCCGCCCGGGGCTGGCCGGGTCGCGACTCGTCGTCGACCACGTACCGGTGACCCTCGCGTGCGAGGGGTGCGGCGCGAGCACCGAGGTCGAGCACGTGCTCGTTCTGCGGTGCGCGGCGTGCGGCTCTGGCACAGTGACGGTCACCACGGGTGAGGAGTTCGAGGTGACGACGATGGATCTGGCACCTGCACCCCCTTCGCCCCCTGCTCAGACCGCACCAACCACCTCACGCACGGAGACCTGATGGGCCGCTTCCACCGCCACGACGACGGCACCGAGCACTCCCACGACCACCACCACGCCACAACCCCTGAGGTGCGAGGAGCGAGCCTCGAAGGGGACCACGGCGACCACTCCGGCTATGCCACCGGCACCGAGCGGGTGCAGGTGCTTGAGCGGATCTTCGACGAGAACGACCAGGCAGCGCAGGCGAACCGCGACGCCTTCGACGCCGCCGGCGTCACCTGCGTCAACCTCATGAGCTCACCGGGTGCGGGCAAGACGAGCGTGCTGCGCTCGACCCTGGCGCACCTGCGCGACGCCGGGCTGCGGGCAGGGGTGGTCGAGGGTGACATCGAGACCGCGATCGATGCCGAGCGACTAGCCGACCTCGGCGCGCAGATCTCGCTGCTCAACACCGGCGACGGCTTCGGCGGGGAGTGCCACCTCGACGCGCCGATGGTTGCCCGCGCCCTGACCCGCCTCGACCTGGAGGCTCTCGACGTCGTCCTCGTGGAGAACGTCGGCAACCTCGTGTGCCCGGCAGAGTTCGACGTCGGCGCGCACCGCCGCGTCATGGTGAGCTCGGTGACCGAGGGGGAGGACAAGCCGCTGAAGTACCCGGTGATGTTCCGCGCCGTCGACGCGGTGCTGGTCAACAAGGTCGACCTGCTCCCCCACCTCGACCTCGACCTCGACGAGTTGATCGCCAACATCGCCCAGGTCAACCCGAGCGCCTCGGTCTTCGAGGTCTCGGCCCGCACCGGTGAGGGGATGGACGACTGGCACGAGTGGCTGCTCGACGGTCTGCCCATCCGCGCGGGCTCGACCGCTCGATGAGCGACGCGGGACCCCGCGGCGGCCTCACCGGTGGGGGTCACGCCGCCGGGCCGTCCGGTGTCGACACCCTCGACGCGCTCCTCGTCGAGGTTGCCGGTCGTCACGGCGCGGCCCTCGGAGGCAGCCGACGACCAGACCCGAGCGAGCAGGCCGAGCTCGTCACCGCCTACGCCGCGATCGACCAGGCATGTCTCGACCTGGACGGGACGCTCACCGACATCGGACGCCGACCCGACGTGCGCACCGGACAGGTGGTCGGCACCGCCGTCCTGGTGAGCATCCGGGCCCGCGAAGCGGTCGGGCTCACCGGGCCACCCCCCTTCGCCGGCACCCTGGACGAGCCACCGGTCGGCATCGTCGGAGGCCAGGCCGGGATCCACCGGGTCGACGCCGAGCGGGCCGCACTCGGGGCTCGCTGGCTCGTGCTCACCGACGACGGCCTGCGCTTGCCCGCCACCCTCACGATGCTGTTGAGCGACAGCTCTGGGGTCGACAAGGAGGCGAGTCTCGCCGAGCACCGAGACGCGCTGGAGGCGCTCACAGCGGCTGCCGGCGAGGTCGTTCACGGGGGTGGCGCCGGCGAGGACCCGATGGAGGTCAGCGGCGCACTCGACTGGCTGCTCTACGACTGGCTCATGGCGCACCGAGCGGGCGACTCCGCAGCGGTCGAGCTCTCCGCAGGGCGCACCCGCGAGGCGCGGATGATCGTCGCCGCAGCGGCGACGTCCGTTCGACTGCGCCGCACCTTCGACCCGGCCCTCTCTGCCGCACGCTGACTCGACCGTTCGTCTGAGACTTCCCCGGGGATCTGCGAAACCCGGACGCACGCTGACCCGACCGTTCGTCTGAGGCTCCCCGGGGATCTGCGAAGGGGGGTCAGGCGGTGGAGGTGGTTGAAGTGGAGGGCCGGGCGAGGGTGAGGTCGAGGACGGCGCGGGTGGCGCGGGCGTGCCAGCGCCAAGGCTTGTCGAGCAGGGCGTGGTTGCCGCCGGGCACGAGGTCGAAGGTGGCGTCCACCCCCTTCGCCGCCAGGGCGGCCACGTAGTCCCGCGCCCGCCAGGGATCGCACACCTCGTCGGCCTCGCCGTGGACGACCCGCACTCGCGCCCCCGACCCGACGAGGTGGGCGGTCGGCTCGTCCTGCGCCACCCACGGCGCGAGGGCGACCGCCCCGACCACACCCGGATCGGCCGCGACCCGCAGCGCGGCCCAGCCGCCGCTGGAGTGGCCGAGCACGACCACCGGCAGGGAGTGCTCCTCGACCAGCCCGCGGATCAGCTCACGTGCCTGCACCACGCCGCTGCCAGACGGGGCGACCCATCCGCCGTGGGTGTTGTGCACGAGCAGCGGCGCCACCCGCCCCCGCGAGCGCCAGGTGATGTCCCAGGCGAAGGGGAGCATCCGCAGGTAGGAGACGTCCTTCCACCGCGACGGCTGGCGGTCCTCGGCGCGCCCGCCGTGCAGCAGCAGGACGACTGCCCGCGCGCGGCGCCCCACGCGAAGTCGCCCGCGCCGGACGTCGGCGAGCAGCTCGGTCACGTCGTGGTCGCTCACGGGCACTCCTGGGTCTCCTGGATCTCGGTGCCACCGGTCTCGCGGGCGAGCAGGTCGAGGCCGGCGCACAGCAGCGCGGCGTCGCGCGGCACGGTCGGGTCGCACCCGGTCAGCTCACGCACCCGCGCGAGCCGGTTGAGCACGGTGTTGCGATGACAGTACTGCCGCCGCGAAGTCTCGCTGACCGACCCGGTCTGCAGATACTCCTCGAGCGTTCCAAGCACCCGGGTGCGCTCGGCCTCCCGCAGCCGGGCGAAGGGGTGGACGCTCGCCCTGGCCACGGCCTGGGCGAGCGCGCCGTCGGCGAACCCCACCCCCGCCATCGCAGATCCCCGGGGAACCTCAGACGAACGGTCGGCTCAGGCGGACCTTCTCCGACGCCACTGGCCGATCGCGTCGGTCGCCAGGAGCGCCCAGGCGACGAGCAGCGGCTGGAAGAAGAGCCTGGTCAACCGGGCGCGGTCGGTGTCGAGACCAAAGGCGTCGCGACCTTCGGTGTACTGCGCGACGTTGCCCGGGAAGACGGCGACGAAGAGCAGCGCGGTCGCGACCCCGACCAGAGCCCGGGCGGGCTGGCGCCAGGTGAGCAGCAACGCGGCTCCGACGGCGATCTCGACGACCCCCGAGGCGAGGACGACCAGGTCCGCGTCGAGCGGCACCCACGGTGGCACCTGCGCCTGGAACTCCTCACGGGCGAAGGTGAGGTGCCCCGTCCCGGCGTAGACCATGGCCGCCCCGAGCAGCGCCTGGGCAGCCCTGCGCAGCAGCGACATCGGCGATCAGGAACCGTGTCCCGCGCCGCCGTGGTGCTGCTCTCGAATGGCCTCAAGATCGGGGATGTCGAAGGACCAGACCTCCGAGCCGAGCCCGACCATCGGAGGCTTGGTGTTGTGCCCGTTGGTCTCCCCCGGCTGGCCCGCGGTCTCGCCGTGGGTGCCTCGGTGGGCGTTGGCGAAGGCGGCTCCGTTCTTCCATGCCTCGAAGGCTTCGCCGTCGCGCCACCGGGTGATCACCAGCCAGACGTCGCGACCGTCGGTGGGGCGCAGCAGCTCGAAGCCCTCGAAGCCGTCGGTCTGGTCGATCGCCCCCGCCCGGGCGGCGAAGCGCACGGCGAGCTCGTCGCCGCTGTCCTCGGGGACGGTGATGGCATTGATCCGCACGACGCTCATGCCGCAACTCTACGCAGCGCCGGACATCGATCGATCCGAGCGAAGGGGGAGGAGCCTCCCCTTGTTGCCGGGCGAGGCGGTTGCCGGCGGCGTGCCCCAAGGTCGTCACTTCTCCTCCGCCAGCTCGGCGGACGCGACCATCCACCCGAGACCCGCGCCAGCCGCAGCGCCGGGGTCACTGTCAGACTGACTCGAAGGGGTGAGGGCTCACCCCCTTCGCCCGGATCCGACACGAAGGAGTCCACACGTGCCGACCGACCCCCGCGGCCTGCGCGGCGACGCGCCGCTGCTCGACGGCTGGCTGAGCTTCTACGAAGAGGGTGGCCACCCCTTCACCATCCCCGGCCACAAGCAGCGCTACGACCTCGTCGGCGACGTCGTTGCCGGTGACGCCCCGATGCACGGCGGGGTCGACACGGTCAACCTCGCCCACGGTCGCCTCGAGAGCGCCCAGGCGAAGGCTGCCGCCCTGTGGGGCGCCGACGTCGCCCATCTCTCCGTCGGCGGCTCGACCCACGGCAACCAGGCGATGATGATCGCCGTCGGGCGCCCGGGCGCGAAGGTGATCCTCAGCCGCACCGCGCACCGCTCGATGCACACCGGCCTGGTCCTCGCGGGGCTCGAGCCGGTCTGGCTTCCCTCCCACGTCGACGACCGCACCGGGATGCCGCGCCCGACGACCCCCGCCAACGTCCGGGCCGCGCTGGCCAAGGCGCCCGATGCCGTCGCGGTGCTGCTCACCGACCCGGCGTACGTCGGCACCTTCGGCGACACCGCGGGGATCGTCGAGGTGGTGCGCGAGCTGGCCCCCGACTGCCCGGTGATCGTCGACGCGGCGTGGGCGGCGCACTTCGGCTTCCATCCCGACCTGCCGCCGCACGCGCTGGCGCAGGGCGCGGACGCGCTGGTCACGAGTGCGCACAAGTGCCTGCCGGCGATGTCGATGGGCGCGTTGGTCCTGGCCCGCACCGAGCGGATCGACGCCGAGCGGCTCGACGTCGGCATCCACGCGACGATGTCGACCTCGCCGGCCGGGGCGATCCTCGCGAGCACGGACGCGGCGCGGGCGCTGCTCGCCCGGGATGGGGAGCAGCTGCTGGGCACGTCGCTGGCGGCGGTGGACCGGGCCCGGCGGCGTCTCGCCGAGGTCGAGGGGGTCCTCGTCGTGGACGGCGAAGGGGTGGACCCCCTCAAGCTGACCGTCGTCCTGGCCGGGACGGGCGCTGACGGGACCGATGTCGAGGCCGACCTCATCGCGGCCGGCATGCCGCTGGAGATGGCCAACCGCGACACGGTCGTGGTCATGACGACGCTCGCCGACGAGGGCCCGGACATCGAGCGGGCGGTCGACCTGATGATCGAGTCGATCGGGCGGCACCGGGGCGAGCCGCGGGAGGTCGCCGGGATCGCCGCGTACGGGATCGACCCGGTGATGGGGGTGATCCCGCGGGAGGCCTTCTTCGCGCGGCGCGAGACGCTGGCGATGCGCGACGCCCTCGGCCGGGTCAGCGCGGAGCTCATCGCGCCGTACCCGCCGGGCATCCCGGTCGTCGCGCCCGGCGAGGTGGTCACCCAGGACGTCCTCGACGCACTCGACCAGGCGCACGAGTCCGGCGCGCGGATCGCCTACGCCGTCGACCCGACCGGGGCGACGATCGAGGTCGTGGCCTGACCCCCCTTCGCTCCCGTGGGGCCGGTTGAGCCGGTGCTCCGGCTCCACCTGAGAAGTTGCCCCTTCACCCGAGGTTGGTAGTCGGGTGAAGGGGCAACAAGTCCCTCAACCCGATACTTGGGCGAAGGGGGATCGCGCCGGGGACAGTAGGTCGGGCCGCGAGACGTGCGCGCAGGGGGGAGCCGACGGTTCGCGGCCCGAGGGCCCACCTGCAGGGGGTGGTGGACCCGGCTCAGCTCGGGCTCAGCGCCCGAGGATCTTGCTCAGGAAGCCCGACTCCTTGGGCTCGCCTTCGTGGCCCGCACAGCGGTCGGCCTTGGGGACCCCGCGCATGACCTGGTCGACGTGCTGGCCGCACCCGGCCCAGGTGGTCTTGCCGCACTTCTTGCAACGGACTGCTCGACACATGGTGATCACTTCTCTCCCTTGGTGACCGCCACCATACCCATAGGGGTATGGGTGCGCAAGGCCTCAGGCGAGGGAGAGGAAGAGCTTCTCCATGTCAGCCACGTCCATGACTTCGCCGTCGCGACCGGTGAGGCACTCGCGCATCCCGAGCGAGATCACCGCGAAGCCGGCCCGGTCGACGGCCTTGGAGACCGCCGCGAGCTGGGTGACGATGTCCTTGCAGTCGCGGCCCTCCTCGATCATGTTGAGCACGCCGCCGATCTGGCCCTGAGCCCGGCGCAGTCGCTTGACCACGCCCTCCATGTCGTCCTGGTTGAGCTGCATCTTCGGTCCCTTCTCGTCGCGTCGGCCTGGACTCGACACGGTACCGGGTCTGGTATCCGTGCCGAAGGGGATCAGCCAGCCTGCGAAGAGCCGCCAGCCCCGGAGTCGGCGGCAGCCGCGCCGGCCTCGGACTCAGCCTGGGCCTCCTCGACCTGTCGGCGCACGTCGTCCATGTCGAGCCCGCGGATCTGCTCGATGAGCTGCTCGAGAGCCTGGGCGGGCAGGGCGCCGGACTCGCGGAAGACCATGATCCCCTCACGGAAGGCCATGAGTGTCGGGATCGAGGTGATCTGCGCGGCGCTCGCGAGCTGCACCTCGGCCTCGGTGTCGACCTTGCCGAAGACGATGTCCTCGTTGCTCTCGCTGACCTGCTCGAAGATCGGGGCAAACATCCGGCACGGCCCGCACCAGCTGGCCCACCAGTCGACGAGGACGATGTCGTTGTCCTTGAGGGTCTGCTCGAAGGTCTCGGTGGTCAGGTCGGTCGTCGCCATGTCGTGCTCCTTGCCTGTCGTAACGTCAATGTGGTTCAGCCCGGCGCAACGGGGATACCCACTTGGGTATTCCCGGCGAAGGGGGTGAGGGTAAGCCGACCGGGGAGCGAAGGCGAGCCGGCACCGGGGCGAGAGGCATCCCCCTTCGCCATTGATGACCGCCGATAGGTTTGGTCCATGGAGGTCGCCGCCACATACCTCGTCGCGGCCTTCGCCTGCGCGCTCGCGGCGGTCTACCTCCGGCTGCCGCCGCTCGTCGGCTTCCTCGTCGCCGGCTTCGTCCTGGCCGCGCTCGACGTCCCCTACCTCGAGGGGATCGACCTCGCTGCCGACCTCGGCGTCACCCTGCTGCTCTTCGGCATCGGGCTCAAGCTCGACGTGCGCACCCTGCTCCGACGCGAGGTCCTCTTCACCTCCGTCGCGCACATGGTGATCTTCACCGTCCTCGGGGCGGGCTTCGTCAAGTTGCTGCTGCTCCTCGGGCTGCCCGGTCTCGGCTCGGTGACCGGCGGCGGCGCGCTCGCGATCGCCTTCGCGCTGTCCTTCTCGAGCACCGTCGTCGTCATCAAGGTCCTCGAGGAGCGCGGTGAGAGCCAGGCGTTCTACGGGCGCCTCGCCGTCGGCATCCTCGTCATCCAGGACATCGCCGCGGTCGTCTTCCTCGCCGCGAGCGAGGGCCACCTGCCGTCGGTGTGGGCGCTCTCGCTCGTCCTCCTCTGGCCGCTGTCGCTGCTGCTGCGCCGGGTCTGGAGCCACCTCGGGCATGGCGAGATGCAGGCGCTCTTCGGTCTGCTCATCGCCTTCGTCCCCGGCTACGCCCTCTTCGAGCTCGTGGGGCTCAAGGGTGACCTCGGGGCGCTCGTCATGGGCATGCTGCTCGCCCATCACCGCGCCGCGAGCGACCTCGGCCGGCAGCTGACGAACATCAAGGACCTGCTCCTCGTCGGCTTCTTCCTCGAGATCGGCCTCGCAGGCGTGCCGAGCCTGGTCGACCTGGCCGTGGCCGGTGTGCTGCTGGTCCTCGCCTTCGTGCAGGGGTGGGGCTACGCGCTGCTGCTGCGCCTGTCGCAGATCACCCGGCACACGACGAGCCGCGTAGGCCTGGCGATGGCCCAGTTCAGCGAGTTCGGGCTCATCGTCACCGCGGTCGCCGTCGAGATGGGGCTGGTCGAGGAGCGCTGGCTGACGATCATCGCCGTCGCCGTGGCCGCCAGCTTCGTCCTCTCCGCGGCGGCCAACCGCACCGAGAGCCACGCCGACCGCCTCTCCCTGCTCCTGCCCCCCGACCCGCCGGTCGACCGGCTGCACCCGGAGTGCCGCCCGCTGGCGCTCGAGGGCGCCGACGCGCTGGTCCTCGGGATGGGTCGTGTCGGTCAGGGCGCCGCGCACCAGCTGCTCGACGAGCACCGGCTGCACGTCCTCGGCGTGGAGCAGAACCCCGACAAGCTCCTGGCCCTGGCCAAGGACGGGCTCAAGGCGATCGAAGCCGACGCGAGCGACATCACGCTCTGGGACGGCGTGGTCGACCACCCCCGCATCCAGCTCGTCGTCATCGCCCTGCCGTCCCACGAGGTGGCCCTGGACATCCTCGGCCAGCTGCGTCAGCGCGACTACACGGGCCGGATCGCCGCGGTCGCGCGCTACCCCGAGCACGAGACCGAGCTGCGCGCCGCCGGCGCCGACGTCGTCACCCAGATCTACGGTGGCGCCGGTGCTCAGCTCGCCGACGACGCCTGCACCCCGTCGCCCGGCTGAGTCCCCCTTCGCCCGCCCCATCCCTCCCGCTACCACGCAGTAGTGGCTGTGATCACGACCACTACTGCGTGGTAGCAGGCGACTCGGGGCGAAGGGGGGTGAGCCTCACGTGAGCGCGTGGTCGGCCACGACGATGCCGGTGGCATCGGCGTAGAGGTGATCGCCGGGGGCGAGCCTCACCCCTGTGATGGTCACTGGGACGTCCCGGTCGCCGAGCCCGCGCTTTGCGGTACGAAGGGGGACCGAGCCCAGTGCCCGGACCCCCAGGTCGAGCGTGCGCAGCACCTCGACATCGCGGACGGCGCCGCTGATGACCAGGCCGGACCACCCCTTCGCCGCCAGCTGCTCGGCGATCTGGTCACCGAGGAGCGCCTTGCGCAACGACCCGCCGCCGTCGACGACGACCACCCGGCCCCGGCCGTCCTCCTCGACCAGCGCCTTGACCAAGGAGTTGTCCTCGAAGCACGCGATGGTCACCACCGGGCCGGCGAAGGCCTCGCGCCCACCGAAGTCGAGCCACCCCGGCGCGAGCACCCTCACGTCGTCGGGATGGTCGTCGCACAGGTCAGGGGTCGTCCAGCTCGGCATGGGAGCACCGTAGCGACCCGCTCCCGATCGGCTACCAGAACCGCGCTACCGGACCAAGCCGGTGTGAGAACCCGCACTTTGCGGTCTACGTCATGGACAGATCCGCTCAGAGAGAGTGTGCTGTGCAGATCCCGGCCTTGATCACCAGGCCACCCGCCCCCGAAGGAGACGCGATGAACGTCCAGGCCGCCACCCGCTCAGCCTTCCACCACGTCGTCGTCAAGGGCGAGCAGGCAGACCGCTACGACGAGGTGATCACCCCGGAGGCGCTCGACTTCCTGCGCAAGCTCCACCGCAAGTTCGCCAAGCGACGCCACGAGCTGCTCGACAACCGCTTCCACCGCGACGCGATCGTCAACGGGCTGCACTTCCGCGAGGAGACCGCCGAGGTCCGCGAGGACCCGACCTGGCACGTCGCCGAGCCGGCTCCCGGCCTCGCCGACCGACGCGTCGAGATCACCGGGCCGCTCGACCCGGGGTCGATCATCACGGCGCTGAACTCCGAGGCCGACGTCTTCCTCGCCGACTTCGAGGACGGCACGAGCCCGAGCTGGGCCAACATCGTCGAGGGTCAGCTGGCCCTGCGCGACGCGATCGCCGGGCGACTGCGCCACACCGACCCGGTCACCGGTGCGCAGACCTCCGTCGGCGACGACCCCGCGACAATCATGGTCCGTCCCCGCGGTCTGCACCTCCTGGAGCGGCACATCACCGTGGACTCCAACCCCATCCCCGGTGGCTTCGTCGACGTCGGGCTCTACCTCTTCCACAACGCCCAGCGGCTCATCGACCAGGGCAGCGGCCCCTACTTCTACCTGCCCAAGCTCGAGGGGCACCTCGAGGCGCGGCTGTGGAACGACCTCTTCGTCTTCGCCCAGGACACCCTGGGCATCCCGCAGGGCACGATCCGGGCGACGGTGCTCATCGAGACCATCCCGGCCGCCTTCGAGATGGAAGAGATCCTCTACGAGCTGCGCGACCACGCCGCGGGGCTGAACGCCGGGCGCTGGGACTACATGTTCAGCGTGGTCAAGAACTTCGGCACCGACCTGGGGTACATCTTCCCCGACCGGCACGAGGTCACCATGGAGGCGCCCTTCATGAAGGCCTACACCGAGCTGCTCGTGCGCACCTGCCACAAGCGCGGCGCGCACGCGATCGGCGGCATGGCCGCGATGATCCCGACCGGCGACGCGGCGCAGGACGCGGCCGGGCTCGAGAGCATCCGCGCGGCGCGCGAGGCCGAGGCCAAGGCCGGCTTCGACGGGGCGTGGGTGACCCACCCGGGCCTGATCGAGGTGACCCGCCAGCCCTTCACCGACGCCTTCGGTGACCGGCCGAACCAGATCGACGTCCAGCGTGAGGACGTCGAGGTCAAGGCCGAGGAGCTGCTCGCGATCAAGGACACTCCCGGCCAGGTCACCGCGGCGGGCGTGCGGACCAACGTCTTCGACCTGGTGCGCTACCTCAACGCCTGGCTCGACGGCACCGGCATCGTCGCGATCGACGGCATCCACGAGGACGCCGCGATGGCCGAGATCTCCCGCGCGCAGCTGTGGCAGTGGATCCACCACGGCACGCAGACCAAGAGCGGCGAGACGGTGACCATCGACGTCGTCGGCGGGCTGGTCGACGAGGCGATCGAGCGGCTCGACGAGCTGGCCGAGGACGGGCTGCCCGAGGGTCGCGCGGACGCCCTGCGCGACGTGATCCGTGAGGGCACGCTCGAGGAGTTCCTCCCGGGCTACATCACCGAGTACGCCTACCGGCGGTACCTGCAGTCGGCCTGATCCTCCCCCTTCGGCCCCTCTCCTGACGCCTGCTACCACGCAGTACTGGCTGTGATCACGACCAGCACTGCGTGGTAGCGCGCATCTGGGGGTGGCTCTCTACCTCCGGCTCCCCGCCCAGGCGCCTCACCCGAGAAGTAGCACCTTCACCCGAGGTTGGTAGTCGGGTGAAGGTGCAACTTCTCCCTCAACCCGATAATCGGGGGGCGAAGGGGGACGCGCGCGGGATGACGAAGGGGGCAGGGCCGGGATCGCCGGCCCTGCCCCCTTCGCGTCTGGTGGGGCTCAGCTCTCCTTGCGGATCAGCTTGCCGAGCTCCTCGCCGTCCTCGGCGGAGAGACGCTGGATGCCCGCCTCGTCGACCTTGGCGACGATGATCTCACCGACCTCGGTGGAGACGTCGGAGTAGATGCCCTGCTCCTTCATCTTCTGGGTCTGGTACTGGTTGTCCTCGGTCGGCGCGACGTAGTGCACCGAGGCGGCGCCGAAGCGCTTGATGAGGAAGAGGTGCACCAGGGTCATGAGGCGCTTCTGACGCAGCGACTCGTCGACCGTGTTCTGGTCACGGACCGAGAGGAAGGTCGTGCCGGAGCGGTCCTTCGTCGGGGCGAAGATGACATTGGCCTTGACCTCGTCACCGCTGCCGAGCACGGCGAGCTCGAGCAGGTCGGCTCCCTCGCGGCTCGGGCGCAGCTTGACGCTGAGCTGCTCGGTGCCGTTGACCTCGCTCCACTGCTTGAGCCAGCCCTCGAGGACCGACTTCGGCAGCTCGGTCTGGACGAGGTGCTGGACCTGGGTCGAGCCCTTGCCCATCGCCTTCGTCGTCGCGTTGCGCCCGGCCGAGGCCTGCAGCGCCGCGTCAAGGCGGGGGCCACCGACGTGGGTCTGCGGGGTGCGGTACGGCGACTCGAGCAGCCGGATCTTGCGCTGGACCTGGGCCAGGGCGAGCATGCCGTCGTTGAGCAGCGCGCTGGAGAACTCCTCCGCGGCGACGCCGTCGATCTGGTGACCGCCGTAGGTGATGAAGTTGAAGACGAAGCCCGCCTCACCCAGCTGCTTGGGGAAGGCGCGCATCTCTTCGTCGCTCATGCCGGTGGAGTCCCAGTTGAAGGACGGCGAGAGGTTGTAGGCCAGCATCTGGTCGGGGAACTCGGCGTGGATCGCCTCGGCGAACTCCTGCGCCTCACCGATGTCCGCCGACGCGGTCTCCATCCAGATGAGGTCGGCGTACGGGGCGACCGAGAGCGACTTGCGGATGGCGTACTCCAGGCCGCCACGGACCTGGTAGAAGCCCTCCGGGGTGCGGGCCGGCTCGGCGTCCCAGAAGACGTCGACCCCCAGCTCGCGGGCCTTGTCGCGGACCTGGCGGAAGGACGCAGTCTTGGCGAAGTCGGCCCACTCCTCCTGGCTCATCGCGGCATCGTCACCGTCCTGGGCGGCCAGCTCGAGCGCGGCCGCGACAGCCTCACCGATCGTCATCAGACCGGCAGCGTTCTCCCACTGCTCGACCATCGAGTTGACGAGCTTGTCGTAGGCGGCGTCGGTCTCCGGCTCGGGCTTGCCGACCTGCTCGGCGGCGACCTTCTCGGCCTCGGCCTTCAGCCCGATGCTGTCGAGCCACTGCTCCGCGGCGGCGAACTCGTCATCGCTGACCCGGTACAGGGTGTAGCCGTTGAACTGCTCGTGACCGGCGTTGAAGAACAGCCGCATGAGCGCCAGGCCGACGAGCTTGTACGACGGGACACCCTGCTTGGTCGCGCCGAGGATGAAGGGCTGGTCGCGCTCGTCGCCGGAGTTGTCGAGCAGCGTCGCGGCCTCGGCGTCGGTGCGGGCCACGATGATGCCGGGCACGCCCATGATGTCGAGCTGCAGGCGGGCGGCGTTGAGCCGCTTGATCTGCTCGTCGACCCCGACGAGCACCTTGCCGCCCTGGTGGCCGCACTTCTTGGTGCCGGGGCGCTGGTCCTCGATGTGGTAGCCGGTGATGCCGGCCTCGACGAAGCGGCGGATGAGGTTACGCACGTGGGCGTCGCCGCCGTGGCCGGTGTCGGCGTCGGCGATGATGAACGGGCGGTAGTCGACCGGCTCGGGCAGCTTGGCCTGCTCCTCCTCGGAGAGGCGGCTGCGCAGGTAGGTCTGGTTCTTGTCCGCGGTGAGCAGCGCGCGGACGATCGCCGCACCCTCCTCGGGGACCTGCGACAGCGGGTAGCTGGCGAGGTCGGCGCCCGGGTCCTCGGAGACCGAGCCCTTGGCGGAGGTGGCCCAGCCACCGAGGTAGATGCCCTCGATGCCCTGGCGCTTCATCGTCACGGCCTGGCTCGGGGAGTACGGGCCGTAGGTGGTGATCGACTTCTTCTGCGAGAAGAGCTCACGCAGCCGGGCGTAGAAGGCCTCGGCATTGCCACGCGCGATGGCGTAGTCGGCCGGGATCGTGCCCTGCTGCTCGGCGACCGAGCGGGCGGAGTAGAGGCGCTTGACGCTCTCGAACCGCTCGCCGGACATGTACTCCTGGGCCTTCTTGACGTTCTCGTCGAAGGTCATTGCTGTCGTCCTTCTCTCTCTCAGCTCGCGTCGAAGTCGAGGTTGTGGGTGATGCGGGTGCCATCAGCGCTGAAGGCGTCGAGGTAGGCCCGGATCCGCTCCGTGGCCACCTCGAGGTCGGTGGTGTTGAGGTTGATGTTGAGCAGGTCGATGTACCAGGGCGCCTTGATCTCGGCGAGGACGTACTGGTGGACGATCTCGCGGGCGATGGGCAGCGTCGTCGTCTTGGAGTCCTCGTGAACGTCCTTGCCGTCGGCGGCGAGGAGCTTGTCGTACTCCTCGGCCAGCAGTCGCTCGAAGAGCTCGGCGGTGAAGACGTCGCCGGCGGCGGCGCCGGTCTCCTCGTCGCCGTCGGTGAGCCGGGCACCCTTGTGCACCCACTCCCACAGCACCGAGAGGCGGATCTCACCGGTGGCGGCGTCCTCCATGAGGTAGAGGACGTCGTCGTCGCCGAAGAAGTCGGCGGGCTTGAGCGCCGCAGCCTGGAAGCCCTGACCGAAGGCGTTGCCGTACTGCAGGCCGACCGAGATGAGGTCGCGCGCGCCGCGGATGGTGCGCGGCGCCTCCTCCAGGAGGCGAAGGCCGTCGGCGTCGGCCTGGGTGTAGGTCAGCGGCTCGAAGTCGCGGCCGAGCTGGTTGTCCTCGCCGACCTTCTCCCACACCGGGCGCATGACGTGGACCATCTTCCAGTGGGCGACCCACTTGCCCGAGGCGCCCTCGGCCTGCTCGCGGGCACCGCCCGCGGTGGCCTTCTTCATCGCCGCGTCGACGGCCGCGTCCGACCCGACCGGGATGTTCGGCTCCATCCCGCCCTGCCACAGGGCGAAGTTGCCGTTCGCGTCGGGGGTGTTGACCGCCCTTCGCACCCGGTCCTCGTAGTTGCGCATGTAGCCGTAGGTCATCGTCACGGCGTCGATGTTGGGGTTGATGAACTCCGGGTCCCAGTAGTAGGCGTCGGAGACGGAGTTGATGTAGTCCCAGCGGCCGGTGTTGTAGCCGACGAAGTGCTTGCCGAGCGCGGCCCGGATCTCCATCAGCTGGAAGCACTCCTCGATCTGCTCGACGAGGACGTAGCCGAGGATCGTGCCGCGGTCCAGGCCGAGGTGGTCCTCGAGGGCGTCGAGGAGGGAGCCGAGGTGGGCGGCCTCGGCGGCGGTCTGCAGCTTGGGCAGGTAGAGCACGACCGAGCGGCCCTGCTCGATGAGGTGCTTGTGGTTGTTGACGACGTACGGCACGAGGTCGGCGATCGTCGCGGAGAAGCCGCTGCCGTCGGCGTGCTGGACGTGCCGGTCGTCGAGGTGCAGCCCGCGGATCCGGTAGATGCGGGTGGTGAAGTCCAGCTGCTCGCGCCAGTCCTCGATGATCTCGTGGCCGTGGAACCCCTTCGCCCACTCGTTCATCTCGCCGGCGACCTGCTCGGCGACGTCGAGGAACTGCTGGTCCTTGGTAATCATCAGGTGCAGGTTGCGCTGGTTGTCCAGGCTCATCGTGTCGACCTGGCCCACGGCGTCCTCACCGTCGAACATCCAGCCGTCGGCGCCGGAGAGCATCGCGTAGGCGACGTTGCGCAGCCCCGATGCGGTCGAGGCACGCGGCTTGGTGGCCGGGCCGGTGCCCTGGATCCACTGGCGGCGCAGGTCGTCGGGGATGACCGCGCCCTCGAAGCGGCCCGCACGGGCGTCGGCGACGGTGATGTCGGTGCCGTCGATCGTCGCGTCCTCGTCGAGGAAGTCGATGTGCTGCTTGTTCTGCGCGCGCTCGGTGCGGCGGGCGATGCGCTCGCGCATCAGCTCCCCCCGGCGGGCGTCGAGCGGAGCGAGGGCCTCCAGGGCCGCTACCACCTCCGGCGTGTAGACGTCTTGGTACGCGTCTCGTGCTGACTGCCGGATCGTGATGGCGGACATGCGGGGAGGACCTCCAGCTTCGTCGGGGGCTGTGGCCCCGAGGCTAGATCCCGAACCCACCGGTAACCCCGGCGAGTTGGCCGCGTCACATGTGCGGTATGTCTCAACGGCGAAGGGAGCGGGCGAAGGGGGGTCCCACGCCTCGCGGTACCGTCAGCTCCCGAGCCGGTCCAGGAGCAAGCGCTCGAAGCCGGCCACGTCGCCGCCGACGCTGTCGAGGTCACCGGCGTCGAGCAGCACCTCGTAGCCACTGCCGGTGTCGCGCAGGACGACCGGCGCCCCGCCGGCGTCGACGACAGAGCGCTGGGCGCCGGTCAGCTCGTCGAGGTGCTTCAGCTCGATCGAGACGGGGAGGCGCCGCGCGAGCTCGCCCCACTCCTTCTTGCGCCGAACGGGCGAGTGGGTGATGTCGCACAGGGCGCAGTGCGCAGTCCCGAGGATCTTGCCGATGAGGTACGCGGCCTCGCCGATCAGCCCACCGTTGGCGTTGTAGACGCCGATCAGCCGCCCCCTCGTGCGGTCGCCCGGGGCCGGTATTTGTGTGCGCTTCACGGTTTGAGCATGCCCGACGGGCCGCACCGGGGCGACGACGAAGGCGGGCACCGCCCCCTTCGCGAAGGGAGTAGTGCCCGCCTGCTCGAGGTGAGCCGGGTGGTTACTCCGCCGCGTCGGCGGCGACGCCGTGGTCGAGGGCGTCGAGGAGGGCCGAGTTGAAGGCGGGGATGTCGTCGGGGTTGCGGCTGGTGATGAGGTTGCCGTCGACGACGTTGCGCTCGTCGACCCACTCGCCGCCGGCGTTCTTGACGTCGGTCTGCAGGCTGGGGAAGGAGGTCAGGCGGCGCCCGTCGACGACACCGGCCTCGACGAGCACCCACGGGGCGTGGCAGATCGCGGCGACCGGCTTGCCAGCGGCGACCATGTCGCGCACGAAGCTGACCGCGTTCTCGTCGGTGCGCAGCGCGTCGGGGTTGGCGACGCCGCCGGGCAGGACGAGCGCGTCGAAGTCGTCGACCTTGGCCTCGCCGACGGTCTGGTCCACGGTGCGGGTGTCGGCCTTGTCGAGGTGGTTGAACATCTGCACCTCGCCGGACTCGGTGGAGAGCAGCACGGTCTCGTGACCGGCGTCGGAGAGCGCCTTCCACGGGTCAGTGAGCTCGACCTGCTCGATGCCTTCGGTGGCGACGAGGAATGCGACCTTCTTGGTGGCCATGGGGGTTCTCCTTCGCGTCGGGGATGTTCCTGCCCGGGACAACGGTCTCGACCGCGGCGGACATTCCTGACCGTAGCCGTCCGCGGAGGCCGTCTGGGCCGGTCAGGACCCCCCCTTCGCTCAGAGGAGGACGGTGATCGCGGTGGCGAGGATGACGGTGTTGAAGAGGAAGGCCAGGACGCCGTGGATCGCGACGGACTGGCGCATCTCCGGGGTGAGGATGTCGACATCGGTGGTGCCGGCGGTCGCGGAGATCGCGGCGGAGACGTAGAGGTAGTCCCCGACGGTGCGGTCGCGGTGGGGTGCTCCGTCGGTGGTCGGGAAGCCCAGCGCCGCCCACCCCTGGCGGCCGTCGATGCGCAGGTAGTCGAGGGCGAAGGAGACGACCATCGTCGCCCACGCGCTGACGATGAGCAGGCCGATCATCGCGGCCTTGCCCCCACCGATCGGGCCGAAGTTGCCGCTGACCGCGAGGCCGAGGATGCCGATGGAGAGCACCGCGAGGTAGACCCCGAGACCCGCGCCGGGCTCGGTGAGCATCACGTAGCGCTGGATGGCGGTGGGGCGCTGCGAGCGCTCGGCCCAGGTCTTGAGCCGCTTGGCGGGGGCGGCGAGGATGACGGCGGTGAGCGTCGCGTAGGTCGCCTGGTGGACCGCGATGAGCGGCAGCGCCCACTGCTCCGGCTCGGGGACGATCCGGCCGTCGCCGGCGATCGATCGGGCGAAGGGGTATGAGACGACCACGGCGACCGCCAGGGCGATCAAGGCGCGCCAGGTCTCCGAGGTAAGGGTGTCGAAGAGCTTCACGGGGTCAGACTGCCCGAAGGGGGGTCAGCTCGCCTGGTCGGTGAGGGCCAGGGGTGAGGAGGTCGCTAGGGACAGGGCGATCGGGTGCGCCGTCGCAGGCATGTCGCCCCACCTTCGGACGACGACGGACGGGTCGATCGGATGTGCGCCAGCTCCTGCCTGTTCACAGGGACGACAAGATCTGTCGGCGCTGCTTCTCCGTGAGAACGCCGGCAAACGGCGTGCTGGAGCGAAGATCGCAGCCGTACGGGCTCTTGTCCCAGAGTGCGTCGAGGATGCGGTCCGTCCCTCCATCGAGGATCAACGACCAGTCTTGGAGGTGCTTGGCTCCGATGGAGCCTGGCCGACTCCGGGATAGGCCCCTCTCGATGTTCTTCCGCGCAATGGCTATGACCCGCTCCGGGTCGGTCACCAGGCAACCTGCGACAGCCGCGTGAAGGCGGTGAGACTTCAGCTCAGGGCCCCGAAGGGAGGACATCAGCGAGTCGATCGCGTCGCGCGAGACCCGACGGTGGGTCCCAACCTTCGTGGACGGCAGCTCGCCGCGCTCGATCAGGTTGACGACATGCTGGCGCGACGACCCAATCATCTCGGCCGCCTGCACCACATCGGCATCGGCCGAGCATGGAACGCACACCCCGTCCTACTCCTCATCCAAGACCTCGACATTCCCCCAGCGCAGGGCGGTGGCCCCACCGTCATCCACGCCACGACCGGCGAACTCATCCGCGACCTCACCCTCGACCCCACCAAGGACTACCAACCCCAGAAACAACAAGGCCCGAACCCTCAATGAGGGTTCGGGCCTTGCAGATGTCGTGAGACATCACATCGGTGCGAGAGGGGGGATTTGAACCCCCACGCCCTTGCGGACACTGCCACCTGAAGACAGCGCGTCTGCCATTCCGCCACTCTCGCGTGAGGCCCGCCTATTCTGCCTCACCGCGGCCCGATCACCCAAACCGAGACTCAGGGCCCTCACCCACCCGTCGCGACGTGCTGGTGCGCCAGCCGCCGCAAGGCGAGCAGCACCGGCTCGACGAGCACCGTGCCGAGCACCACCTGGCGCACCGCCGCTCCCGGGTCACCGGGTGGCACCGTGGCGACGTCGAGGCGGGCCACGGCGAGCATCTGCTCGGCGTACGCGCGCAGCTGCTCCTCGCCCACCCCGATCTCGCCGGCCTCCATCCCCTGCAACGCGCGATCGAGATCGACGAGCACCGGGTCGTCGATCTCGATCGACCACCCGAGCTCCTTCACGAGGGCGTGAGCGGCACCCCCTTCGCCCTCCGGATCCCGCCGCCGGCCGTAGAGCGCCCGCTGGGCGGTCCCCATGACGTCGGCCGGGTCACCGGCGGTCTCGAGCACCTGACGCACGGTGGCGATCGAGAGCCCGGCCACCGAGGTGAGCGCCCGCACCAGCCGCACCCGCTCGACATGACTGTCGTCGTAGCTGGCCTGGGTGCGCGAGGTCACCCGACCGGGGTGGAGCACCCTTCGCGCAGGTAGTACTTCAGCGTCGCCACGCTCGCGCCGGTCGCCCCGGCCAGCTCCGAGATCCGCATCCACCCCTCCTCTTGCGCTGGACAGTACCGATACCTAATACTAGATATTTTCACTATCCAAGCGAAGCAGGGCCCCATGACCACCCGCACCACCCACGCCCACGACGGCGACGTCGTCGACTTCCTCATCGGCATGACCTTCACCCGGCCGTGGCGGGTCGACAAGTGGCTGCCCGTCTTCGCCGCGATGCCGCGGATGCTTGCCGAGCTCGAGCGCGCCCGCCAGCGCCTCGGCGGCCGGCTGCACCCCGCAGCCTGAGCTCGCCCCCTTCGTCCTCCGGATGGGGAGGGGCGGCGGACGAAGGGAGCGAAGGGGGGCAGGGCGTCGGCCGGGTGCAGGGGGCCGACCGGCGCCCGGGGGGACCGTTCGTCTGAGGTTCCCCGGGGATCTGCGAAGGAGGGGGGCGGGGAGAACCCTGGACACGCCTGGACGGAGGGGGCCGGTTGGGCGCTAGGTTCGACTCCCCACCCTGTCGACTCCGGAAGGCACACTGTGCAGCGGCTCGCAGCCTTCGTCACCAACGCCCGGACGGCGTGGATCGTCATCGTCGTCGCGCTGATCGCCAGCGGGGCCTTCTTCGGCCTCGGGCAGGGCGAGCGCCTGCCCAGCCCGACCGAGACGATGCCCGTCGGCGCCGACTCCACCACCGCCCGTGAGCTGGCCGAGGAGCTCCCGCAGGCCGACGACGGCACCGCGATCGTCCTCTTCGAGTCGCAGGACGGCCCGCTGAGCCGCGACCAGCTCGAGAGCATCGGCACCCTGGCGTCGCAGATCGGTGCCGAGGGCGGCGAGGGGGGCCGGCCCCCCTTCGCCCCGAGCGAGGACGGCCAGGCCGCGATCGTCGTCGTCCCCGTCGACGGCGAGACCTCGACCGAGCAGAACGAAGCCGTCACCGCCCTGCGCGACCAGCTCCGTGAGCAGTCCCCCGACGGGGTAAGCACCGGCGTCACCGGCCCGGCGGCGATCTCCGGAGACCTCGCCGCCGTCTTCGAGGGCGCCGACTTCCGGCTGCTCGCCGCGACCGCTGCCGTCGTCGCGATCCTCCTGCTCGTCACCTACCGCAGCCCGATCCTGTGGATCTTCCCGTTGCTCGTCATCGGCACCGGCGACCGGGTCGCCTCGATCCTGGCCACCCGCGGCCTGAACGCCGCAGGCGTCGCCTGGGACGAGTCGGTCACCGGCATCATCTCGGTCCTCGTCTTCGGCGCCGGCACCAACTACGCCCTGCTGCTCATCTCCCGCTACCGCGACGAGCTGCGCACCCGGGAGGACCGCCGCGAGGCCCTGCGCGTCGCCCTGACCCGCACCGCCCACGCCGTGCTCTCCAGCGCCACCACCGTCGTCGTCGGCGTGCTCACCCTCATGCTCAGCGCCTTCCCCGCCACCCGCGGGCTGGGCCTCGGCAGCGCGATCGGCATCGTCATCGCCGTCATCTACGCCCTGATCGTCCTGCCCGCCGTGCTCAGCTACCTCGGCCGCTGGGTCTTCTGGCCCAAGGTCCCGCGCACCGACCAGGCCGCCCTCTCCGAGCACCGCACCGTGTGGCGGCGCATCGGCGACACCGTGGCCAGACGCCCTGGCGCCTTCGTCGCCGGCACCCTCGTCGCCCTCGCCGTCGCCGCGATCGGCGTGAGCCAGATGCGTCTCGGGCTGCCCGAGGCCGAGCAGTTCCTCGACACCCCCGACTCGATCGCCACCGCCCAGCGCCTGGGCGATCACTTCCCCGCCGGCTCCGTGCAGCCCACGACGATCGTGACGAAGGGGGACGCCCAGGAGATCACCGACGTCGCCTCCGGGGTCGGCGGGGTCGACTCGGTCCGTCCGTCCTCCGCTGCCGAGGACGGCTCGCTCACCTCCCTGCAGGTGATCCTCGCCGAGGACCCCGACAGCGACGCCGCGCAGCAGACGGTGCGGGACCTGCGGGCGGCTCTGGCCCCCTTCGACGAGACCTATGTCGGCGGCGCGACCGCCGAGGCCCTCGACGCCGACGAGGCCCACGCCGGAGACCGGTGGCTGATCATGCCGCTGGCCCTCGTCCTCGTGCTCGTCGCGCTGATGCTGCTGCTCCGCTCGATCGCGGCGCCGATCATCCTCGTGCTCACCGTGCTCGCAACCTTCGCCGCGAGCCTGGGGCTCTCGTGGTGGATCTTCACCGAGATCCTCGGCTTCACCGCGCTCGGCTCCAATGCCCCGCTCTACGCCTTCCTCTTCCTCGTCGCGCTCGGGGTGGACTACAACATCTTCCTCGTCACCCGAGCCCTGGAGGAGCGCGGCGAGCACGGCACCCGCGAGGGCATGCTGCGGGCCCTGGCCGCGACCGGCGGGGTGATCACCAGCGCCGGCATCCTCCTCGCCGCCGTCTTCGCCGTCCTCGGCGTGCTGCCGCTGGTCGTCCTCGCCCAGGTCGGCACGATCATCTGCGTCGGCGTCCTCCTCGACACCCTCCTCGTGCGCACCGTCCTCGTCCCCGCCATCGCCCTCACCCTCGGCGACCGCTTCTGGTGGCCACGACAGGCATGAACCTCGACCGACTGCAACGAGCCGCCGGCACCGCCCTTCGCTCCCGGGTCGCCGGCGAGGACGCACCCGAGCGCGCGCGGGTGATCTGGGAGAGCGAGGGCGAGCGCTGGTTCACCCCCGAGGACCCGGTGTGGCGGGTGCACGCCGACGCCGCGATGTTCCCCGGCGGGGTCACCGCGCTGCTGCTGCAGATGCTCCACCCGATGGCCATGGCCGGGGTCGCCGGGCACTCCGGCTACCGCGGCGACCCGTGGGGACGGCTGCAGCGCACCAGCCACTACCTCGCCTCGACCACCTTCGGCACGACAGAGCACGCGCTGGAGACCATCGCCGGTGTCCGCGCCATCCACGAGCGGGTCCGGGGCAAGGACCCCTTCGGCCGCCCGTACCGGGCCAGCGACCCGCACCTGCTCATGTGGGTCCACGTCGCCGAGATCGACTCCTTCCTGCGCGCCTACCAGGCCTTCGCCGCCCAGCCGCTGACCCCGGATGAGGCCGACCGCTACGTCGAGCAGGCCGGCGTGGCTGCCGGTCACCTCGGGGTGCTCGACCCGCCGCGCAGCGTCGCCGAGCTCGACCTGACCCTCGCCTCCTACCGCGACGAGCTCGAGGTCACCGCTGCCGCGACCGACGCCGCGCGCTTCCTCCTCGCCGAGCCGCCGCTGCCGCTCGCCGCGCGACCCGGCTACTGGAGCATCGCCGCCGGCGGGGTCGCCCTGCTCGAGCCCTGGGCCCGGCAGATGCTCGGGCTGCCCGCCTCTCCCCGTCTCGGGCGGGCCGTGCTGCGCCCCCTCGGAGGGGCCAGCACCGCCGCGGTGCGCTGGGCGATGGCCGGGGTCGACCGCTGACGTCCAGCACCGTCGCAGGTTGCCCTGGTTAGGATCGCGAGGCAGGAGTACGGCCCAAGACCCGCGGCGACGACGACGAGGAGGTGGCGATGAGCTTGTTCGAGCGCATGGAGCGCCAGCTCGAGCGCACCGTCAACGGCGTCTTCGCCAGGGCATTCCGTGCCGAGGTCCAGCCCCTCGAGCTCGCCTCCGCGGTGCGCCGCGCGATGGACGACCGCGCGACCCTCATCGGTCGCGGCCGCACCTCGGTGCCCAACCTCTTCACCATCGAGCTCTCCCCCGCCGACCACGACCGCCTCCTCGAGTACGACGAGGAGCTCGAGGACGAGCTGATCGCCGCCGCGCAGGAGCACGCCGAGACTCAGCGGTACCGCCCCGGCGGGCCGCTCCAGGTGCTCTTCGAGGCCGATGACGAGCTCGAGACCGGCGTCTTCCGCGTCCGCCCCGCCACCTCCCGCCACCGCGTCCAGAGCCGCTCGGCCGTGCGCGAGTACCAGGACGACTACCGCGAGTCCGAGGGCGAGGACTACGACGAGTACTCCGCTCCCCTCCCCGTGCAGCCCGGCGAGGACGAGGCGCAGTGGTGGGACGACGAGGAGGCGAAGGGGGATGAGCCCGCCCCCTCGGGGCGGCAGGCAGACCCCCCTTCGCCCGTCCCGGCCCGACCCACCGAGCCCGAGCGGACCCAGGTCGCCGAGGTCCCCCCGGCCCGGCAAGCCCGGGTGCAGGACCTGCCCTGGCTGGCCATCGACGGCGAGCGCTACCCGCTGATGTCCGCGATGACCGTCCTCGGCCGCGACGACAGCGCCGACGTCGTCCTCGACGACCCCGGCATCTCCCGGCGGCACGCCGAGGTGCGCGTCACCCACGACGGACCCCGCCAGGTCGCCCACCTGCGCGACCTGGGCAGCACCAACGGCACCTATGTCAACGGCGACCCCGTCGACGCCTGCCCCCTGCACGACGGCGACCGGGTCACCATGGGGCGCACCTCGGTGACCTTCCACCTGGCCCGCCGCTGACCACCCACCCACCATCCGGCACGCCGTCCGCGGCGACCATCGAGGCAGAGAGGAGACGAAGCCGATGAGCGAGCTGACCGTCACCGTGCTGCGCTTCGGCCTGCTCCTGCTGCTGTGGGCCTTCGTCCTCTCCCTCGCCGGGGTGCTGCGCTCCGACCTCTACGGCACCCGGGTGATCAACCGCCAGGGCGCCCCCGCGCGCTCTCGGCGGCCCGGCCGCGACCAGGCCCCCCGGCGCAACCCGCGGGTGCCCACCCACCTCGCGATCACCAGCGGCCCGCTCACCGGCACCAAGCTCTCGCTGCGCGACAAGGGCGTGCTCATCGGGCGCAACCCCGAGTCCTCGCTCGTGCTCGACGACGACTTCGCCTCCGGCCGCCACGCGCGGATCATCCGCGGCGAGGACGGGTGGTACGTCGAGGACCTCGGCAGCACCAACGGCACCTTCATCGGCGACTACCGGGTCGGTGAGGCGGTGCCGGTCGAGACCGGGACGACGATCCGGATCGGCAAGACCCTCATCGAGCTGCGGAGCTAGGGCATGCCGCTCGGACTCAGGTACGCCGCCCGCTCCGACGTGGGGCTGGTGCGCTCGGACAACCAGGACTCCGGCTACGCCGGCCCACACCTGCTGCTCGTCGCCGACGGGATGGGCGGGCACGCCGGCGGCGACATCGCCAGCGCCACCGTCGTCACCGAGCTGGTCGAGCTCGACCACGACTCGCTCAGCGCCGCCGAGGCCTCCGCCCAGCTGGAGCGGGCGATCCTCAGGGCCAACCGGGAGATCGCCCGGATCGTCGGTGACGACGAGCAGCTCGCGGGCATGGGCACGACGACCACCGCCCTGCTGCGCAGCCGCAACAAGCTGATCCTCGCCCACATCGGCGACTCCCGCGCCTACCTGCTGCGCGAGGGGCGCTTCACCCAGATCACCAAGGACCACTCCTTCGTCCAGACCCTCATCGACGAGGGGCGGATCACCGAGGACGAGGCGAGCACCCACCCCCAGCGCAGCGTCGTCACCCGCGTGCTCACCGGCGACGACGGCGACGAGCCCGACGTCGGCGCCCGCGAGGCCCGCCTCGGCGACCGCTACCTGCTGTGCAGCGACGGGCTCTCCGGCTTCGTCGCCCACGACACCATCGAGGAGCAGCTCGCCGCCGGCCGACCCCCGGCCGAGACCGCCGACGCGCTGATCAACCTGGCCCTGCGTGCCGGCGGGCAGGACAACATCACCGTCGTCGTCGCCGACGTCGTCGATATCTCGAGCGGCGCCCCCACCTCCACCCAGCCCCAGGTCGTCGGGTCGGCGGCCCTGCGCGGATCCAAGACTCGCGCCATGCCGACCACCCCGGCCGCGAAGGCGGCTGCGCTCAGCCGCTCCGCGGAGGACGACGAGCCCGAGCTCGCCGAGGAGGGCGGCACGCGCCGGGGTCGATGGGCCAGGCGGGTCGCCGCGCTCGGCGTGCTCGCCCTCGTCGTCGCCGGGCTCGCCTACGCCGGCTGGGCGTGGACCCAGCAGCAGTACTACATCGGGGTGCAGGACGCTCGGGTCACGGTGTACCGCGGCGTCGTCGGTGACCTCGGCCCGATCCCGCTGTCCGAGGCGGTCGACCAGACCGACATCGCCGTCTCGGACCTGCCCGACTTCTACCGCGACAGCGTCGAGCAGACGGTCAGCGTCGAGTCCGAGGACGAGGCGAAGAAGAAGGTCGACGACCTGCGCGTCGCCGCCAAGCGGTGCGCCGAGCTGCGCTCCACGGGAGAGCAATGCGGTCGCTGAGGACGATCACGACCATCGCCCCCAAGCGTGGGCGCAACGTCGAGCTGGTGCTCATCGCGCTGGCGCTCGCGGTCGTCGTGCTCGCCTACGTCAACGTGGAGGTCGCGGCCAACGAGACCGTCCCCGCCGGCCTGCTCGGGCACGCCGGCATCCTCGCCGCCATCGCGCTCGTCGTGCACCTCGTGCTGCGCTGGCGCGCCTCCTACGCCGACCCGCTCATCCTGCCGATCGTCACCCTGCTCAACGGGCTCGGGGTGGTGATGATCCACCGCCTCGACATCGCCGCGGGGCGCGACTTCGGTGATGGTCTGGCGTTCAAGCAGCTGCAGTGGACCGCGCTCGGGGTGATCATCGCGATGGTGGTGCTCGTCATGCTGCGCGACCACCGGGTGCTGCGCCGCTACACCTACACCGCCGGCCTGCTCGGCATCGTCCTGCTGCTGCTGCCCCTGCTCCCGCTGATCGGCCACGACGCCTACGGCGCCCGTATCTGGATCAAGCTCGGCCCCTTCACCTTCCAGCCCGCCGAGGTCGCCAAGCTCGCGCTCGCGGTCTTCTTCGCCGGGTACCTCGTGCAGACCCGCGACGTCCTCGCCCTCGCCGGTCGCAAGGTGCTCGGCATGACCCTCCCGCGCGGCAAGGACCTCGGCCCGCTGCTCGTCGCCTGGGGCATCAGCATCCTCGTGCTCGTCTTCGAGACCGACCTCGGCACCTCGCTGCTGCTCTTCGGGCTCTTCGTCTCGATGCTCTACGTCGCGACCGAGCGGGTCAGCTGGATCATCATCGGCCTGACGCTGGCAGCGGCCGGAGCCTTCGTCGCCTACCAGCTCTTCTCCCACCTGCAGACCCGCGTGCTGTGCTGGCTGGACCCCTTCAGCCCCGAAGGAGTAGAGCAGTGCGGCCAGCTCGGCAGCGGCCTCATGGGCCTGGCGGCCGGTGGCCTGCTCGGCACGGGCCTGGGCCGGGGCCGGCCCTGGCTGACGCCGCTGCCGGAGACCGACTTCATCTTCAACAGCCTCGGCGAGGAGCTAGGGCTGGTCGGGATCATGGCGATCCTCGCCCTCTACGCCATCCTCGTCGAGCGCGGCCTGCGCTCGGCGATCGGCCTGCGTGACGGCTTCGGCAAGCTCCTCGCGACCGGCCTGGCCTTCACCGTGGCGCTGCAGGTCTTCGTCGTCGTCGGCGGGGTCACCCGGGTCATCCCGCTCACTGGCCTGACCCTCCCCTTCGTCGCCTACGGCGGATCCTCCCTCCTGGCCAACTGGACCCTCGTCGCCCTCCTGCTGCGGATGAGCGACCACGCCCGCCGCCCCGAGGCCGAGCCCGACACCCCCGTGCCCGAAGCCCCGACCGAGGTGGTGCGCCGATGAACGAACCGATCCGCCGGCTCTCACTCCTCGCCGGGCTCCTCGTCGTCGCGCTGCTCGTCGCCTCGACGTGGATCCAGGCGCTCGGCGCGGGCTCGCTGAACGACCGTCCGGGCAACCAACGCACCGCCCTGGCGAACTACGGCCAGGAACGCGGCCAGATCCTCATCGACGGCAAGCCGATCGCCCGGTCGGTCCCGGTCGACGACGCCCTGCGCTGGCAGCGGCAGTACCCCGAGGCCCAGACCTACGCCCACCTCACCGGGTACTACTCCTTCGAGTACGGCGCCGGCGGCGGGCTCGAAGGCGCGGCCAACTCGCTGCTCTCCGGCACCGACGACCAGCTCTTCTACGGGCGGATCGCCGACATCATCGCCGGGCGCAAGCCCACCGGCGCCTCGCTGGAGCTGACCATCGACGCCAGGGCTCAGCAGGCCGCCGTGCAGGCCCTCGGCGGCCAGCGCGGCGCCGTCGTCGCCCTCGACCCCTCCACCGGCGCGATCCTCGCGATGTACTCCAGCCCCAGCTACGACCCGTCACCTCTCGTCAGCCACGCGGAGGGGGTCCCGCAGGAGGCGTGGAAGCAGCTCACCGGCGACGAGAGCCAGCCCATGGTCAACCGGGCGATCGCCGGCAACCTCTACCCGCCCGGCTCGGTCTTCAAGGTTGTCACCGCCGCAGCAGCCCTGGAGTCCGGTGACTACGAGCCCGACTCCGAGCTGCCCGGCCCGGCGATCCTCGACCTGCCGCAGACCGAGTCCGACCTGCCCAACAGCGACAAGGCCCCGTGCGGACCGGGTGACCAGGCCACCCTGGCGACCGCGATGCAGAAGTCGTGCAACACCACCTTCGGCTACCTCGGGATGGAGCTGGGCGGTGACGCCCTGCGAGAGCAGGCGAGCAAGTTCGGCTTCGGCGACAGCCTCGACATCCCCATGGCGGTGACGCCGTCGACGGTGCCCACCGAGCTGAACGAGCCGCAGGAGGCGCAGGCCGCGGTCGGGCAGTACGACGTTCGAGCCACGCCGTTGCAGATCGCGATGATGAGCGCCGGCGTGGCCAACGACGGGGTCGTCATGCGGCCCCACCTCGTCGAGAAGGTGCAGGGCAGCGACCTCTCCACGATCTCCCAGGCCCGGCCCGAGCAGCTCTCCCGGGCGGTCGCCCCCGAGACCGCCCGCCAGCTCACCGAGATGATGACCAGCGTCGTCGAGAGCGGCACCGGCACCCAGGCAGCGGTCCCCGGCACCACCGTCGCCGGCAAGACCGGCACCGCTCAGCACGCCGAGGGAGCCGCGCCGCACGCGTGGTTCACCGGCTTCGCCCCCGCCGACAACCCGAAGGTCGCCGTCGCCGTCGTCGTCGAGAGCGGCGGCTCCGCCGGCAGCCAGGCCTCCGGCGGCTCCGTCGCCGGCCCGATCAGCGCCGCGGTCATGCAGGCGGTGCTCCAGTGAGGCCCGACCACTCCAAGACGGTCCCTGCCGGGCGACCTGCGCAGATGCCTCAGGTCGGACCGATGCTGAACGGCCCCGCGGGCCCGCGGTCGGCAACAATGAACCGTCGTCAGGAGAGGACGCCGTGACCAACCCCACCCCCCGCCTTCTCGGCGGCCGCTACGAGCTCGGTGAGCTCATCGGGCGTGGCGGCATGGCTGAGGTCCACCGCGGCTACGACACCCGCCTCGGCCGTCCGGTCGCGGTGAAGATCCTGCGCAGCGACCATGCCCGCGACGCCGGGTTCCTCCAGCGCTTCCGCCGAGAGGCGCAGTCCGTCGCCGGGCTGAACCACCGCTCGATCGTCGCGGTGTACGACAGCGGAGAGGACCACGCCGTCGAGTCCGGCGGCGCCGAGGTGTCCATCCCGTACATCGTCATGGAGCTCGTCGAGGGGCGGACCCTGCGCGAGATCCTCAACGAGCGGGGTCGGCTCGAGCCCGGGGAGGCCGCGCGGATCGTCGAGTGGGTCCTCGACGCCCTCGCCTACAGCCACCAGATGGGGATCATCCACCGCGACATCAAGCCGGGCAACGTCATGGTCGGCGACGACGGCTCGGTCAAGGTCATGGACTTCGGCATCGCCCGCGCCGTCGCCGACACCCAGGCGACGATGACCCAGACCGCGGCCGTCATCGGCACCGCACAGTACGTCTCCCCCGAGCAGGCCCGCGGGGAGACGGTCGACCACCGCAGCGACATCTACTCGGCCGGCTGCGTCCTCTTCGAGCTGCTCACCGGCACCACGCCCTATACCGGCGAGCCGATCAGCCTGACCTACCAGCACGTCAACGCCCCGATCCCCCTGCCCAGCAGTCTCGACCCGGACATCCCACGCGACCTCGACGCGATCGTCGCCGCGGCCCTGACCAAGGACCGTGACGAGCGCTACGAGGACGCCCGCGACATGGCCGACGACCTGCGCCACGTCCGCGACGGTCGACCGGTCGGCGCCCTCGCTGCCGCCGCCCTCGCCACCGCCATCGGCGGCGGAGCGGCCCTGGCCGCGGGTGAGGAGACGGTCGCGTACGCCCCGGCCGGCCCCCCTTCGCGATCGGGTGACACCACCACCTTCGCCGCGGCGGACGACCCGGAGGCGCCTCTCGACAAACGGCGTCGACGCGGTGGCTGGGGGTGGCTCCTCGCCCTGCTGCTCCTCGTGCCGCTGCTCGCCCTCGGCTGGCTGGCGTACCAGCAGAGCCAGCCCGACGAGGTCGCCCAGGTCACCGTGCCCCAGCTCGTCGGTATGGACGAGGACGCCGCCGAGGCCGAGCTCACCAACCTCGGCCTCGAGCCCGACCCCGAGGAGGGCAACAGCGACGCACCGGTCGGTGAGGTCTTCGAGCAGGAGCAGACGCAGGGCAGCGTCGTCGACAAGGGCAGCCGGATCACCTACCGGGTCTCGCTCGGTCCGGTCGAGGTGCAGGTACCCGAGCTCGTCGGCCTGTCCCGCAAGGATGCCGAGCAGGCGATCACTGACGCCGGGCTGAAGGTCGGCGAGGTCTCGACCCGCGACGGGGACGCGGAGAAGAACACCGTGCTGGACTCCCAGCCGGGTCAGTACACCTCGGTCGCCGCGGACTCCGAGATCGACCTCGTCGTCGCCAGCGGTGAGGTCGAGCTGCCCGACGTCGTCGGCAAGGACGTCGATGACGTACGACGACAGCTCTACGACCTCGGGCTGGAGCTCGAGACGAGCGAGCGGGTCTCGGACGCGCCGGCCGGCCAGATCCTCGAGCAGGCACCCGGCGCGGGCACGGTCGAGGTCGGCTCGACGGTCCGCCTCGTCGTCGCCCGGGCGCGGGACAAGACCGTCACCGAGACCACGACGAGCTCGCCGACCACGACGACACCGTCCCCCACGGAGACCTCCACCTCGCCGGACCCCACGACGACCGACGAGCCCGACCCGACGACGACCGAGCCGACCAGCCCGCAGAGCACCCCGCCGAACACCCGCTCGACGACCGGCCAGACCCCCTGAGGGTCAGCGCCGCTCGAAGTCGGCGGAGATCTTCTCGAATCCCTTGAGCCGCTGCGCCCGGGCCTGCCCGCCGTAGGCCCGGCGGTCGGCCTCGGTCAGCACGACGGCGTCGGTGAAGAGGGTGAGCAGCGAGCGCGGCCACAGCCGCTCGCTGAGGACGACGTTGATCTCCATGCAGATCACGAGGACGACGGCGTTGCTGTAGATGAAGACGAGCAGGCCGAAGACGAGGGCGAAGACCGAGTTGAGGTTGCTCGCGCCGGCCACGACCGAGCCGACATAGCTCGCCCCGAGCTGCTGCAGCACGCCGAAGAGCACCGCCGCGATCACCGAGCCGGGCAGCACCTGCCGCACGGTGAGCTCCTTCGGCGTGGCGACGATGAAGATCAGCGCGAAGACCCAGGTGTTGAGGACCACCGACCCGATGTTCACCGCCCAGGACTCCAGCCGCTGGCCCTGGGTCGCCTCGCTGGCGATGAAGGTCAGAACGGTCGATGCGATGACCGTCAGGCCGGCGGTGAGGACCATCATCACGCTGCGGGCGCGAGAGAGGATGACGTTGGGGCGGCTGTTGCGCGGCACCATCCAGGCCGTGTTCATCGCGTACTGCAGGGCCTGGCCGACGCCGAGCCCGCCGTAGGTCGCGGTGACCGCACCGACGACCAGCCCGACCGGCCCACCGCCGAGGGTCCCGGTCTCGCGCAGCTCGTCCCCGACGATCGGGAACTCCGAGACCGCGGAGTCCAGGATCGCCTGCTGCCACTCCGGCTGGCCCTCGAGGACGAAGCCGAGGATCGTGGAGAAGAGCAGCAGCAGCGGGAAGATCGACAAGAAGCCGTAGTACGTGATGAGCGCGGCGAGGTAGGGGCCGAAGTCGTCGAGGAACTTGTAGACCACGGCAATCGGGAAGCCGAGCCACGGGTGCCGACGCTGGAACCGGTCGACCGGTCCGACGGTCGGTGCCTGCTCCCCCTTCGCCCCCTGCGCGCTCATCACCCGCTCACCCGGCAGCGACCATCCGGGCCACGCCCTCAGCGTCACGGACCAGGGGGGTCATCCCGGTCGAGCGCTGCACCGCGCCCTCGTCGCCGGTGAGCTCGAGCCAGTTGGCGAGCATCCGGTGACCGCCCTGGGTGAGCACCGACTCGGGGTGGAACTGCACGCCGTGCAGGGGCAGGTCGCGGTGCTGGGCGGCCATGATGATGCCGCTCGCGGTGTGGCCGGTGGCGACGAGCTCGTCCGGCAGGGTGCTCGGGTCGATGGTCAGGGAGTGGTAGCGGGTCGCGGTGAAGGGGTCGGGCAGACCGGCGAGCACCCCGCTGCCGTCGTGGGTCACCTGCGAGGTCTTGCCGTGCAGCAGCTCGGGGGCCCGCCCGACGGTCGCGCCGAGGGCGACGCCGAGCGCCTGGTGGCCGAGGCAGACACCGAGCATCGGCTGGGCGCGCTCGGCGCAGCCTTCGATCATCGCGAGCGATACCCCGGCCTGCTCGGGCGTACCGGGCCCGGGCGAGATGAGCACGCCGTCGAAGTCGGCGCCGTCGGCGGGTGCGACCTCGTCGTTGCGCACGACCGTGGTCTCCGCCCCAAGCTGCTGGAGGTAGCCGACGATGGTGAAGACGAAGCTGTCGTAGTTGTCGACGACGAGGATCCGGGGCACCTGCCCGATTATGCCCGCTACGTCAGGGCGCGCCGTGGTCCTCACCTAGATCGCCCGCTACCACGCAGTATTGGTTGTGATCGCGACCAGTACTGCGTGGTAGGGGGCGATCCTGGGGCTGAGGTCAGCGCACGGCGCGGGCGTGCTTGAGCTGGCCCTGACCGGAGTAGGGCGGCATGCCGGTCTTGTCCGAGGTGCTCACCTCGTACCCGAGGCCGATGGCGTCGACGTACTCGCGGTAGACGCTCACGGTCGGGTCCTCGTCGAGCGCGGTGCGCATCGCCTCCTGGTCACCGATGGCGGTGATGACGAAGGGGGGTGCGTAGACCCTCCCTTGGAGGATGAGGGTGTTGCCCACGCACCGGACCGCGCTGGTGGAGATGACCCGCTGATCTTGGATCATCATCGCCTCGGCGCCCCCGCGCCACATGGCGTTGACCACTCCCTGCACGTCCTGCTGGTGCACGACGATGTCATTGACGTCGTAGCCCTCCGGGAGGTCGGCCGCATCGAGCGGAGCGTCGTCGAGACTCACGGTGAGCGAGGGTCCACTGACCGCCGCGAAGCCGGCGGGCCCCTGCATGCCCTGGATGTCGTCGGTCAGCGCCTGGAGCTGACCATCGCCGCCACCTGCCTGGACGGTCGCCTCGTCGACCTCTCGTCGCAGACGCTCTACGGCGAGCTCTCGCGTCGAGTTGTCGTGGGCGCGGTCCCGGATCAGGTCGGGGACGGTCTGGATGTCCGAGCGGAGGTCCTCGCCCTGAGCGGTGGCTGCCGTCACCCCGAAGAGCAGCCCGGCGGCCAGCGCGATGACGGGCACGAGCGCCGACCATCCCGACGCCCTGGAGTCGAGGAACATGCGCAGGCGGGACGACGACGCGGTCTCGCGCTTGCTCGGCACCTCGCCCTCCTGGCTCTCGGGTCGGCGCGCGCCGCGGCGGCGCGTGCATGCTCGGCTGAGCTTGTGCTCACCTCTACGCTAGGGCACGGACCTGAGCGCGCCGTGCCGCCGCACCTCGACGCTCACGAGCAGATGACCCAGGAGCAGAGCGACGTGGCCCCGACAGAAGACGCCAACGACACCACCGGCGAGCGCAGCAGCCGCGCCAAGGCGCGCTCCGGCGACCCGCGCACCCGCGCGCAGGCCGATGCCGTGGTCGAGGAGCGCGAGGAGTGCGAGCGCAAGCGCCGCAAGGCGCAGAAGATCGGCAACCCGAGCTGGTTCGTCCCGGTGATGGTCGGGCTGATGCTCCTCGGCCTGCTCTGGGTCGTCACCTTCTACATCACCCAGCAGGAGTACCCGATCCCCTCACTCGGGCAGTGGAACCTCGCCATCGGCTTCGGCCTGGCCATGGCCGGCTTCGCCATGACCACCCGCTGGAAGTAACCGCACCTGCCAAGGCAGGCACCCGGTCCCGCACGCCCGAACCCGCACCCTGCCAAGGCAGATGCGAAGGGGGTTACACGGGTGTGATTATCCCCAGGTGTGAGAAACCCTGTGGATAACTCGCTCGATGGCGTCCGATACCGAAGTATTGCGCTGTCGCAATAGAGCCGAAGACAGCTCGATCGTCGCGAGGCTCTCAGGCGAGGACGACGAACTTCAGCGCGAAGAGGGCCAGTGACAGCACGGCGACGGCCGCGATGCCTGCCCAGGCGACGGTGGGGTTGTCCCGCTGCCGGGGACGGGAGAGCAGCGCGGCGAGGGCCGCGCCCGCGACCAGCCCGCCGAGATGGGCCTGCCAGGCGATGTTCGGGATGACGAAGCCGATCACCGCGTTGATCCCGATCACGCCGAGCATCGAGGACGCATCGCGCCCGAGGTGACGCTGGACGACGACGATCGCCCCGAAGAGGCCGAAGACGGCACCGGATGCGCCGACGACGCCCTGGGTGGAGTCGACCGGCTGGAAGAGCAGGTAGGTCACCGAGCCCGCCAGCGCCGAGACCAGGTAGAGGCCGAGGAAGCGTGCCCGCCCCAGCCACATCTCGAGCTGGGGGCCGACGATCCACAGCGCCAGCATGTTGAACATGATGTGGAAGATCTGGTTCGGCGCGTGGAGGAACGCCGAGGTGAGCAGCCGCCACGGCTCGGACGTGGCGATGAAGGCGGCCAGCGCACCCTCGCGGTAGACCTGGTCGGTCGTCAGCTCACCGAGATAGACCAGCCCGCAGATCACCATGATCGCGATGGTCACCACGGGCGTGCCGCTGCGCGCCGCCCGACCACCCCCTGGGGTCCGCTCGCGCGGCATCGCGCGCTCGGCCTCGCGCACGCAGTCGACGCACTGGATGCCCACCGCCGCCGGGCGCTGGCAGTCCGGGCAGGCCGGGCGCTGGCACCGCTGGCAGCGGACGTAGCTGACGCGGTCGGGGTGCCGGGGGCACACCGGTGCCTCGGTCGCCTCGGTCGGTCTATCCCAGCTCACGGGTCGGCGAGAGGTGGAGGGCGAAGGGGGAGAAGCCGGCCTCGTCGAGGTCAGTCGGCGATCTCGACCGACTCGATGACGACCGGCTCGACCGGCTTGTCGTTGGGCCCGGTCTTGACCGCGGCGATCGCGTCGACGACCTCACGGCTGGCGCCGTCGGCGACCTCGCCGAAGACGGTGTGCTTGCCGTAGAGGAACTGGGTGGGGGCCACGGTGATGAAGAACTGCGAGCCGTTGGTGCCGCGGCCACCGCGCTTGCCGGCGTTGGCCATCGCCAGCTGGTACGGCTTGTCGAAGGTGTGCTCCGGGTGTGGCTCGTCGTCGAACATGTACCCCGGTCCGCCGATGCCCTCGCCGAGGGGGCAGCCGCCCTGGATCATGAAGCCGGAGATGATCCGGTGGAAGGTCAGACCGTCGTAGAAGGGCGTCGGGTTGGTCCGGCCCGCGTCGTCCTTGTAGTCGATGGTGCCCTTGGCCAGGCCCACGAAACTCTCGACGGTCTTGGGCGCGACGTTCTCGAAGAGCTCGAGGGTGATGTCGCCGTGGTTCGTGTGCAGGGTCGCCTTCATGCCCCGCAGTCTGGCACATGCCGACGACAGCCCCGGAGCCGTGAGGCGGCCCACGTGGTCCGTCCCTCGATCGACCCCCGGCCTTGGCTCGATTCCCCACGCCATCCGGGGCAGGATGGGGTAGAGGTAACCGTGACCGATGAGGAGGACCGGTGTTCCGAACCAACGACAGCAAGGTCGAGAAGGGCCGCGTCGCCGCCCACGAGGGCGCCGAGACCGGCGTAGAGAAGTTGCACCACCTGATCGACCGGGTGGCCGAGCAGGCCGAGACCGGCTCGGAGAAGGCTGCGGCGGCGGGGGCCGCCGCTCAGGTCAAGGGACGCGACCTGCGCGCCCAGGCCGAGCAGGCCCGAGAGGACGCCCGCAAGGACCTGGCGAAGGGCAAGAAGCAGGCCGAGAAGAAGCGCAAGAAGCTGCGTAAGGACGCCAAGAAGCGCGGCAAGAAGGCCAGCTCGGAGCTGCACGACCTGCGCGACACCTTCGTCGACGACGTGCTGCCCAAGGTCGCCGCGACCGCCACCGGCCTGGCTGCTGCCGGCGCCGCCGCCGGCCAGGACCTCGCCGACGAGGCGGGCAAGCGTGCCCCGGCGGCCTTCAACGCGCTCAAGGACGACCAGGACCCGCAGGCTGCTCTCGCCGCGATCAAGGGTGAGACGACCAAGAAGGCCCGCGGCAAGAAGCTCTTCCTGCTCGCCATCATCGCGGGCGGCGTCGCAGCGTACTTCGCCAAGAAGTCGCAGGAGCCCAAGAAGGACCCGTGGGCGGTTCCGGCCGGCGACCCGTACAAGGCTCCCGAGACCGGGCGCGACTCCTCGTTCAAGCCGAGCGACGGCCCGGCGGGCACGACGAGCTCCACCGGACCGACCAGCGCCGCGGGCGCGGGTGCGGTCGGCGCGGGAGGCGTCGGGGTGACCGCCGCCGGTGACCTTCCCGCCTTCGACGAGGTGAGCTCCACCGGCCGTGCCGACGGCGGCGCGGACGCCGGCGCCGATGGTGGGGCCGACGGCTCCGCTGACGGCCACGCCGGCCCGGGTGCCGACGGCGGCGCGGACGGTGGGGCCGATGGCCACGCCGGCCCGGGTGCCGACGGCGGCGCGGACGGCTCCGCCGGTGAGACCCACATCCTCGGCGGCAGCGAGATCGACGACCTCGCCTCGGAGGACCCGCAGGCCGCTCACGTCGGCGAGGCCCACGAGACGGCCCTCTCCGACGATGCCGCCCATGACCGCCGTGAGGGTGACGACGCCTGGAGCAGCGCCAAGGACTGGGCCGACGACTCCAGCGTTCCGTCCGAGACCTCGGAGACCTCTGACGTCTCGACCGAGCACCTCGGCCGCGACGGAGACGCTCGCTGAGCTGACCACGAGAGCGAAGGGGCCTGGGCGGATGATCCGCCCAGGCCCCTTTGCCGTGCTGTCACCTCCCCACGCCGAGAGTGATGCCGAGAGCGGGTGCATCCAAACCGGACCGTTGGGACGAAGGGAAGGGTAACGGTGCGCATCCGGCGCACCGGCGAAGGAGAGGAAGCACCATGTCCGTCACCACTCGCACCCTCGGCGCCACCGCCGCGATGGCCCTCGTCGGCCTCGCCTCCGCCGTCCCCGCACACGCCGCCGAGGACGCGCACGTCTCGATCCTGCACGGCGTCCCCGACGCCACCGTCGACGTCTACGTCAACGGCGAGGCCCTGCTCGAGGACTTCGAGCCCGGCACGCTGACCGACCCGCAGATGCTCCCCGAGGGCGAGTACGACCTCAAGGTCACCGCCCCCGACGCTGGTGCCGACGGTGACGCGATCGTCGAGGCGATGGACGTCGCGGTCCCGGCCGGCGCCAACATCACCGTCGTCGCCCACCTCGACGCCGACGGCGAGCCGACGCTCACCCCGTTCGTCAACGACACCAGCGAGATCGAGGCCGGCAAGGCCCGGCTCACCGTCCGCCACACCGCCGCCGCCCCCGCGGTCGACGTGCGCGCGAACGGCGAGGTGGCCTTCTCCGGGCTGACCAACCCCAACGAGGAGTCCGCGGACCTGCCCTCCGGCTCGATCAGCGCCGATGTCGTCCTCGCCGGGACCGACACGGTTGCGCTCGGCCCGGCCGACCTCGACCTCGCCGAGGGCTCGAACACGATCGTCTACGCCTGGGGCAGCGCGGAGGACGAGAACCTCAAGCTGGCCACCCAGTCGATCTCGGGCATGCACTCCGCGCCCGACGGCGTGCCCTCGGGTGACGGCGGCCAGGTGGCTGCCGCCGACCAGGCCGGGCGGTACGCGCTGGTCACCCTCGGCGCCCTCGCCGCCGGTGGTCTGGTCCTCGCCGGATCGCGTCGGACGGCCCGTCAGCGGTCCTGACCGACGTGAGCACGCACCGCGCCCCGCGAGGACGGGTCGGCCCGGCTCTGCTGGCCGCCGTCCTCGTGGGGGTGGTGCTGCTCTGGCTGACCCGGCCGGTCGGTGACGACCCGGCCGTGGTCAACGCGGCCGTGGCGGGCGAAGGGGGGTCCCCCCCTTCGCCGTCGGCCGCCGCCCCGGTGGTCCAGGCCGCACCCACGCCGACCACGCCCGAGGCCACCGAGACCCCCGGGCCCCCGACGCGGCTGGCCATCCCCGCGCTCGCCGCAACCCTGCCGGTGACGCCGGTCGGGGTGAGCGAGCAGGGTGCGATGGAGATCCCCGACGACCCGCGGACCGCCGGCTGGTACCGATACGGTCCCGGTCCGGGCGAGGCCGGAGCGACGGTCCTCACCGCCCACGTCGACAGCCGCGAGCGCGGGCCCGGACCGCTGGCCGGCTTGCGCACCCTCGACTCCGGGGACGAGCTCACGGTCACCGCCGATGGGCAACCCCACCGGTACCGCGTGCTCGAGGTCTACACGGCGGGCAAGGACGAGCTCGACCTCGACGCCGTCTTTCGACGCGACGGCCGGGAGGCGCTGCACGTGGTGACCTGCGGCGGTGCCTTCGACGCCGCGACCGGGCACTACGAGGACAACGTCGTCGCCGTCGCGGAGCCGATCAGCGAGTAGGACGTGCCTAGGATCGACGATGTGCAGCCATCCCGACCTCCGCACCAGGAGGTCACGCCCGAGAGACGAGAGGCCATGGCCGTCTCGCTGAGCGAGGGTGCCCCGCACGCCCTCGAGGAGGTGTACCGCCAGTACGCCCACCTCGTCTACACCATCGCGGTCCGCGCTCTCGGTGACCGCGGCGACGCCGAGGACGTCACCCAGCAGGTCTTCCTCGCCGCGTGGCGCGGCGCCGACCGGCTCGTCCCCTCGCCCACCGCCCTGCCGGCCTGGTTGATCGGCATCGCCCGGCACAAGATCGCCGACGCCCTCGCCGCCCGGGCACGAGACACGCGCCGGCTGCAGGCGGTCGCCGACTCCGACCTCGCCGCTCCCAGCAACCTCCCACCGACGGACCGCACCCTGGAGATCGCGGTCATCGCCGAGCTCGAGGCGATGGGCGACCCGCGCGGGACCGTGCTACGGATGACGATGCTCGAGGGCCTCACCCACGCCGAGGTGGCCGACCGGCTGGAGATCCCGCTCGGGACGGTCAAAAGTCACGCCCGGCGGGGTCTGATCCGCCTACGAGAGGTGCTCCAGGAGGTGAGCGACGATGTCTGAGGGTCACGACGAGCAGGCCATCCACCCGAGCGAGGAAGAGCTCGCCGGGCACGCCATCGACACCCAGGACGGCCTCACCCCGGACCCGCGCGTCGCCGAGCACCTCAAGGGGTGCGTCCGGTGCTCCCGGGTCCACGACGAGCTGCGGCTCCTCGCCGCTGGTCGTCTGCCCGGCGACGGACGCGCGCTGTCCGAGGCGCTGGACGAGGACCTCCAGGTCGACTGGGAGTACCCGCCCGACGGCGTGTGGTCGGGTATCGCCGCCGACCTGGGCCGCAGCGAAGGGGTGGCCGTCAGCCCGAGCGCCCCGGAGCCTGCCGGAGAGCCCGGTGGTCACCGGCCGGTCGGCGCCATCCGCAACAGCCTTCCGTGGCTGGCGGCAGCGGCCGCGCTCGTCCTCGGGCTCGCGGTCGGCCGAGCCCTCGGAATGGGAGATGAAGGGGAGGTGACCCGGGTCGCGCAGCTCTCGACGGTGGGCGACGAGGGGCAGGGTCGCGGTGACGCCGAGCTGGTCCGCTCCGACGATGGGCTCGCCCTGCGGGTCGCGCCGAGCGACCTGCCTAGGGGCGAGGGCTACCTCGAGGTGTGGCTGCTCAACACCGACGGCACCCGGATGGTCTCGGTCGGTGTGCTCGACGGGGAGTCCACCCGCGACTACCAGGTCACCCAGGACCTCATCGACCAGGGCTACACGATCGTCGACATCTCCCGGGAGCCGTACGACGACAAGCCCGAGCACTCCGGTGACTCCCTCGCCCGGGGCGCCCTCGAGACCTGAGCCGCTCCCGAGGCGGGCGCTGACCCCCCTTCGCCGAGGGGTACCACGTCAGGCCTCTTGGTCGGACCGCGAGGTGACCTTGGCGTAGACGGTGGTGCTGGCGCCTTCGCCGAGCTGAAGGACCTCGTAGGGCTCGAACTGCGAGCCCTGCTCCATCCCTGGGCTCCCGATGGGCATCGCGGGCACGGTCAGGCCGCGAGCTCCCGCCGGCGGGTCCGCGAGGTAGGCCTGGACGAAGGGGGCCGGGATGTGCCCGACGAAGACGTCACCGGCCTCGGTCAACGACAGGTGGCAGGACTGGTGCGGGGCGGCGATCTCGTGCTCGGCGAAGACCGCGCTGAGGTCGTCGGGGTGCACCACCTCGACGGCGAGACCTGCCTCCTCGGCGTGGCTGATCCAGCCGCCGCAGCAGCCGCAGCTGGGGTCCTTGTAGACGGTGAGGGTCGTGCCATCAGCCGAGCGTCCGCCGGGCGGGGTGCTGTCCTCGCTGCTCGGACCCGCCTCGGGCGGGACGTCACCACCCGCATCGCGGGAGCACGCCGTGGCGACGGCCACGAGCGAACCGAGGCCCAGGAGCAGGCCGGCCTGACGTCGCGTCGGGTGAGCGGTCATGAGTTCTCCTTCGAGATCGTGCCTGGACGCAGGTCCAGACGGCGCAGCAGCTGGGCGTTGAGCGCAACCACCACGGTGGACAGGGACATGAGGATCGCGCCGACACTCATCGGCAGGACGAAACCGATGGGAGCCAGGACGCCGGCGGCCAACGGGACCGACACGAGGTTGTAGCCGGCGGCCCACCAGAGATTTTGGCGCATCTTGCTGTACGTCGCCTCGCTGAGCCGGATCACCGAGAGGACCGATCGCGGGTCGCTCGAGGCCAGCACCACCCCGGCCGAGGCGATCGCGACGTCGGTGCCCGCACCGATCGCGATGCCCACATCGGCCTGGGCGAGGGCAGGAGCGTCGTTGACCCCGTCCCCGACCATCGCCACCCTCAAGCCTTCGTCCTGCAGCTCGGCCACCTTGGCTGCCTTGTCCTCCGGGCGCACACCGGCGAAGACCCGGTCGATCCCCAGCTCCTCGGCGACGGAGTCCGCCACCGCCTGCGCGTCACCGGTGATCATGACGACCTGCAGCCCCCGCTCGTGCAGTCCCTCGATCGCCTCTCGTGACTCCTCACGGATCTCGTCCGCGAGGCGTAGGGCCCCGACGACCTCGTCATCGACGAGCACGTGCAGGATCGTCGCGCCGTGCTCGCGCCACCGCTCGGCCACCTCGAGCTCGTCGGCTCGGCGCTCGCTGAGCAGGTAGGGACCGCCGACGCGCACCGTCTGCCCCTCGACCTGCGCGCTGACCCCGACCGCCGGGGCAGAGGAGAAGTCCGACGCAGCCGGCACGCTCACCCCTTCGCGCTCGGCCGCTCCACGGATCGCCGACGCCAGCGGATGCTCGCTGTCCCCCTCTGCTGCGGCGGCCAGGGCCAGCAGACGCTCATCGTCGAGGTCACCGGCGGACTCGATGCCGGTCACCGTGGGCTCGCCCTTGGTGACCGTGCCCGTCTTATCGAACAGCACGGCGTCGACGGTACGCATGGTCTCCAACGCCAGCCGGTCCTTGATCAAGACCCCTCCGCGGGCGGCGCGCTCGGTGGCGATCGACACCACCAGCGGGATGGCCAGACCGAGAGCGTGCGGGCAGGCGATGACCAGCACGGTGATGACCCGCACGACTGCCTCCTCCGGAGCGCCGATGAGACCCCACACCGTGGCGGTGATCAGTGCTGCGCCGAGGGCGAACCAGAAGAGCCAACCCGCCGCACGATCGGCCAGGCGCTGGGCGCGCGACGAGGAGGACTGGGCCTGCTCGACCAGTCGTCGGATGCCGGCCAGTGCCGTCTCGTCCCCGACGGCGGTCACTTCGACGCGCACTCCCGAGTCCGTCGCGACCGTGCCGGCGACGACCTGGTCATCGACCTCACGTCGGACCGTGGTGGACTCGCCGGTCACCATCGACTCGTCGAAGCTCGCGTTGCCGTCGACGATCGTGCCATCGGCCGGGACCGAGGCGCCCGGGCGGACGATGACGACATCTCCGACGGAGAGCTCGGCCGGAGCGACGGCGACCACCTCATCCCCTTCGACGCGCTCAGCCTCGTCCGGCAGGAGGTCAGCGAGCGAGTCCAGGGCCGAGGTGGTCTGCGCCAGGGACCGCATCTCGATCCAGTGACCCAGGAGCATGATGACGACGAGGAGCGCGAGCTCCCACCAGAAGTCGAGGTCGTGCGGCAGGACGCCGAGCGTGGCGCCCCACGAGGCGAGGAAGGCCACCGTGAGCGCCAGCGCGATGAGGAGCATCATCCCCGGCGAGCGGTCACGGGCCTCGGACAGACCACCGGTGAGGAAGGGGCGACCGCCCACGACGAACATCACTGTGCCGAGGACAGGAGGGATCCACCGGACCCCCTCGCCGTCCGGCAGGCCGTAGCCGATGAGGTTCGCGAACATCTCGTTGAAGCCGACCACTGGGACGGCCAGCGCGAGCATGATGAAGAAGAGACGCCGGAACTGGGCGACGTGTGCATCGTGCCCACCGCCAGTCGGACTGTCGTGGCTTGCGTGCTCGGTCTGTGACATCACTGCTCCTCCTGCGTACATACCCTAACGGGGTATGTACGCGGTGGCGCGCTGGGGTATTCCGAAGGGCGATGAGGCAGCAGTGTTTTCCCCGCTTGAGGCAGCCAACTCGGTGCTCTCGAGAGGCGAGGACCCCGGCCATGCCGCTGGTCGAGCGAAGGGGGGTACGTCAGGTCTCGGAGCGGTCGCCGATCCACTGGGCGTAGAAGTCGGGCAGGTCGGCTGCCGAGCGGCCGTCGGTCCAGGAGCGGGCGACCTCGACCGCTCGCTCGACGGCGTCCTCGCTCACCTCGTCGACCAGACCCACCCTGGCCTACATCGGCCGCTCCGGGTGGAACACGCTGCGCACCGACGGCGCGATCCCGCTCGACGAACTGCTCGACGCGGTCGACGAGTCCTACGAGCGGGTCGTCGCCAAGCTGCCGAAGAGAGACCGACCGACCAGATGACGACCATGGGGGCAACTGCACGCTCGGCTTCGCGGCGGTCTGACTTCGTTAGCGTGCAGGGATGACCGACCCAGCGCAGCTGCTCGAGGCCCATGTCGCGTTCGAGATGGCGCGGTGGACCGGTGACCGGCTCGACGAGAGCGTGGCAGAGCACGCCGGGGCGGTTCGCCGGTGGCTCGACGGGGTCACCGCCGCTGAGGTCGCACCCGCCGAGGCGACCGCCGGCACCCTCGGGCGGGTCGTCGCGGGACTCGACCTGAGCGACGCACTGCTCGAGGCCGTCGCCGACGTCGTCGCGGCGGGTCACGAGGTGCTGACGACCTTCGACGCCCCGGTGGGCGAGATCGTCGACGGCGACGACTACGACGCGCTCGTCGGGCTGCTCGCCGACGATCGCTCGGTCCGCGACGCGGTCATCGCCGCGGTCACAGCGAGCAAGGGCTACCGCAAGCTCGTCTCACACGTGCTCTACCAGGGGGTCAAGGGCTACCTCCTCACCGAGAACGTCGTCGCCCGCAAGCTCCCCGGTGCCTCGACCCTGGTGAAGTTCGGTCAGAAGACGATGAGCGCCGCGGCCCCCAACCTCGAGGCCAGCGTGGATCGCCGGATCACCGCCTTCGTCGAGGCCAACCTCAGCGAGACCCTGCGGGAGAGCCGCCGCTACCTCGAGGCCACGCTCACCCCGGAGCTGCTCACCGAGATGGCCGACGAGGTGTGGACGACCCTCGCCGACCGACCGGTCGGGGAGATCGTCGGCGTCGCCGACCCGGAGGGAACCCGTGAGGTCGTCGTCGCCCTCGGCCCGGTGGTCCGGCGGTGGCGCGACGAAGGGGTGATCGCTGAGGTCGTCGAGTCGGTCGCCGTCGAGGCGCTCAAGGAGCACGCGGACCGGTCGGTCGGCGAGCTCCTCGAGGAGTGGGGCGTCGAGCTGGAGACCGTCGTCGCCGACGCCGTCGAGCTGTTGCGGCCCTCGCTGGAGTACGCCCACGCGAGCGGCTTCCTTGAGGAGCGCATCCGGGCGCACCTCGAGCCCTTCTACTCCTCGCTCCCCTCGATCCTCGAGGCGGTGCCAGCGGCGAAGCCTTCGAGAAAGAGGACGACCCGGCGCACGAAGCACGAGTCCTGACGACGAGCTGCGGGATGCCAACCGCGCGGCCCCTCCCGACGGGACGTCAGGCCAGGAAGTCCCCGACGAGCCGGGCGAAGCCCTCCGCGTGCTCGATCTGCACCCAGTGACCGCACCGGCCGAAGACGTGCAGCTGCGAGTCGTCGATGAGCTCGTGCAGTCGCAGCGAGGTGCTCAGTGGGATGACCTCGTCGTCGCGGCCGTGGATGATCAGCGCGGGCTGGGTGAGAGCGCGGATGTCGGCGTCGGGCACGGCCAACGCCTCGACCGAGCGCTGCCGCGGAGCGGGGAACATCGCGCTGAACGCCTCGTGGACCCCCGGCCGGGTCGCCGCGTCGAGCCGCAGCTGGGCCAGGCCCTCGGTGAACAGCGACTTGTCGTACGCGAAGACGTCCATGAGCTCGATCATGTTGGGCAGCGAGGGCTCGAAGCCCCACACCTTGTCCAGGCCCTCGGTGATCTCGAAGGGCACGCCCGCCGCGCCCATGAGGACGAGCTTGTCGACCCGCTCGGGGTGCTGGGTCGCGACGGCGAGCGCGAGCGCCCCGCCGAAGCTGTTGCCGACGACCGAGACCCGCTCCAGCCCCAGGGCGTCGAGCAGCCCGACGAGGTGCTCTGTCCACGTCGCCATGTCATAGGTGACGCCCTCGGGCCGCTGCGTGTAGCCGAAGCCGAGCACGTCGGGGGCGATGACCCGGTGCTGCTGCGACAGCGCCGGCAGCACGCCGCGCCAGTTGGCCCACGCGCTCACGCCCGGCCCGGAGCCGTGGATGAGCAGGACGGGGTCGCCCTCACCGACGTCGTGGTAGTTGGTGGCCACGCCGGCGACGTCGATCGTGGAGGCGATCTCTGGATTGGCGGTCTGCAGATCAGTCATGTCGGCACCGTAAGTCCGTCGGTGCCATGACGAAGGGGGGTGCTCCGCTGTGCGGAACACCCCCCTTCTCTCTCGGTGGAGGCGAGGGGACTCGAACCCCTAACCCCCTGCTTGCAAAGCAGGTGCGCTACCAATTGCGCCACGCCCCCGAGGGCTTGCTGCTCTTCCCGCCTCAGGGGCGCGAGTCGGTCGCGGCCGCCCACACGTCCTTCGGCTGGTTCTGCTTCGCCGGCGCCTTACCTGCGCTGGCGGCGGCGAAGAGGTCCTTCTCCGAGCGCTGCTGCTCCATCTTGCGCTGGGCGTAGGCCGCCCCGAAGGCGACAGCGGCCAGGGCGAGCAACTTCTTCAACGTCGGCCTCCGTAGGTCCTGCGGCGAAGGGGGAAGTGGTGGGCCTAAGAGGACTTGAACCTCTGACCTCTTCCTTATCAGGGAAGCGCTCTAACCGTCTGAGCTATAGGCCCGCGCGCGTCGGTGACGCGACGCCCGAGATTACCTCACCCGCCGCGAGCGGGACAAAACGACGCTGGATCAGTCGTCGGTGAGGGTGAGGTGCAGGCCGCCGACGAGGCTGGCGACGATGTTGTAGAGGAAGGCGCCGAGCGTGGCCAGGGCGGTCATGAGCACGATGTCGATGACCGCGATGACGACGGAGAGCGAGAGGACACGGCCGAAGCCGAGGAAGTCCATGATGTCGAACTCCTGACCCGCGGCGTCGCCGATGATCTGGCTGGCGAGGCTGTTGATCGAGTCGAAGACACCCATGGCCGACATCAGCGCCCACAGCACGGCCGCCATGACGACCATGGCGATCCCCATCGCGACCGAGAGGAGGAAGCCGACCTTCATCGCCGACCACGGGTCGACCCGGGAGACCATGAGCTTGACCCGACGACCCCCTCGGGGGCGCGGCGAGGCCGGACGTGCCGGGACGCTACCCGCGCTCGACTGATCCGAGCTCGAGGTCTCCATCACGGTCGTGTCGCTCACTGGTCACCTCCGGCGGGCCCCTCGGCGCCGCTGTCCTCAGACACGCTGTCCTCTGCTGCAGGGTCTGACGCTACCGCGTCGTCGGCGACCTCGGCCGCGACACCCCGATCGGCGTTGCGCGCGACCGCGACGATCGCATCACCCGTGCGGGGCGTGGCGAAGGAGACGCCCATCGTGTTGCGCCCCGTCCGGGAGACCTCGGTGACCGCCGAGCGCACGATGTTGCCCTTCTCCATGACCACCATGACCTGGTCACCCTCGTCCACGGTGAGCGCGCCGACCAGCTCCCCGCCCTTGCCGGACTTGGCGGCGGTCACGCCGAGGGTCGCCCTCCCCTTCGCCGTCCACTCCGAGGCAGCGGTCCGCTTGGCGACACCGTTCTCGAAGACGACGAAGACGTCCGGGTCGGTCCCGGCCTCGATGACCGACATCGACAGCAGCGAGTCCTCGCCACGGAACTTCATGCCTGTCACGCCCGAGGTCGAGCGGCCCATCGGGCGCAGCTGCTCGTCCGTGGCGTGGAAGCGCACCGACATCCCGCCGCGTGAGACGAGGAGCAGGTCGTCCTCGCCCGAGGCGAGCTGGGCTCCGACGAGCTCGTCGCCGTCGCGCAGGTTGATCGCGATGAGACCGCCGGAGCGTGGCGAGTCGTAGTCGCCGAGGCGCGTCTTCTTCGTCAGCCCGTTCTTCGTCGCGAGGACGAGGTAGGGCGAGACCTCGTAGTCCTTGATGGCCAGGACCGCCGCGATCTCCTCGTCGGGCTGGAAGGCGAGCAGGTTGGCCACGTGCTGCCCCTTGCCGTCGCGGGTCGCGTCCGGCAGCTCGTAGGCCTTGGCCCGGTACACCCGGCCGTGGTTGGTGAAGAAGAGCAGCCAGTGGTGGCTCGTCGTGGTGAAGAAGTGCCCGACGACGTCCTCGCCGCGCAGCGACGCCCCGCGCACGCCCTTGCCGCCACGCTTCTGCGAGCGGTACTCGTCGACCCGCACCCGCTTGGCGTACCCGCCGCGGGTGATCGTCACGACGACGTCCTCCTCGGGGATGAGGTCCTCCATGGCGACATCGCCGTCGTAGGGCAGGATCCGGGTGCGCCGCTCGTCGCCGTACTTGTCGACGATGCCGGCCAGCTCCTCGGAGACGATCGCCCGCTGGCGCTCGGGTTTGGCCAGGATGTCCTGGTAGTCGAGGATCTGCGCCTCGAGCTCGTCGTGCTCGTCGATGATCTTCTGCCGCTCCAGCGCGGCCAGGCGGCGCAGCTGCATCTCGAGGATCGCGCGGGCCTGCTCCTCGTCGATGTCGAGCAGCTCGATCAGCCCTTCGCGGGCAACCTCGACGGTGCGCGAGCGCCGGATGAGGGCGATCACCTCGTCGAGCGCGTCGAGCGCCTTGAGCAGACCGCGCAGGATGTGGATCGCGGCCTCGGCCTTGGCCAGCCGGTACGACGTCCGGCGGACGACGACCTCGATCTGGTGCTCCACCCAGTAGCGGATGAAGGCGCTGATCGGCAGGGTGCGCGGCACCCCGTCGACGAGGGCCAGCATGTTCGCGCCGAAGCTGGTCTGCAGCTGGGTGTGCTTGTAGAGGTTGTTCAGCACGACCTTGGCGACGGCGTCGCGCTTGAGCTTGATGACCAGTCGCTGCCCGGTGCGCCCCGAGGTCTCGTCCGAGATGTCGGCGATGCCGCCGAGCTTGCCGTCCTTGGTCAGCTCGGCGATCTTCAGCGCAAGCGCGTCCGGATTGACCTGGTAGGGCAGCTCGGTGACGACGAGGCAGGTCCGGCCCTGGATCTCTTCGACCTCGACGACCGCGCGCATCATGATCGACCCGCGACCGGTCCGGTAGGCCTCCTCGATGCTGCGGGTGCCCATGATCAGCGCCCCGGTCGGGAAGTCCGGCCCGGTGATCCGCTGCATCACCGCCTCGAGCTGCTCCTCCTTGCTCGACTCGGGGTTCTCCAGCAGCCACTGCGCGGCCGAGGCGACCTCGCGCAGGTTGTGCGGCGGGATCTGGGTGGCCATGCCGACCGCGATCCCGGCCGAGCCGTTGACGAGCAGGTTGGGGAAGCGGGCCGGCAGCACGTCCGGCTGCATCGTCTTGCCGTCGTAGTTCGGCACGAAGTCGACCGTGTCCTGGTCGATGTCGCGCACCAGCTCCAGCGCCAGCGGCGCCATCCGGCACTCGGTGTACCGCGGGGCCGCCGCACCGTCGTTACCCGCCGACCCGAAGTTGCCCTGCCCGTCGATGAGCGGGTACCGCATCGACCACGGCTGGACCAGGCGCACCATCGCGTCGTAGATCGCGGAGTCGCCGTGCGGGTGGTACTGCCCCATGACGTCACCGACGACCCGGGAGCACTTGTTGTAGCCCCGGTCCGGCCGGTACCCACCGTCGTACATGGCGTAGACGATGCGGCGGTGCACCGGCTTGAGGCCGTCGCGCACGTCCGGCAGCGCACGGGAGACGATGACGCTCATCGCGTACTCGATGTAGCTGCGCTGCATCTCGGCGTTGAGGTCGATCGGCTCGAAGCGGTCGGTGCTCACCTCGGTGCCGGGTCCGTCGGGGGTGTCAGTCATGGGTCACCTTGTCGCTGGGTCTGTCTGGTCGGGGGCGAAGGGGGGTGAGCCGGCCGATCTCAGGCGGCGGCCCTCCCTTCGCTCACCTAGATGTCGAGGAAGCGCACGTCCCGTGCGTTCTTCTGGATGAAGGAGCGGCGGGACTCGACGTCCTCGCCCATCAGGACGGAGAACATCTCGTCCGCGGCGGCGGCGTCGTCGAGGGTCACCTGGAGCAGCACCCGGGAGTCGGGGTCCATCGTGGTCTCCCACAGCTCCTGGTAGTTCATCTCGCCCAGACCCTTGTAGCGCTGGACGCCGTTCTCCTTCGGCAGCCGCCAGCCCTGGGCCTGGCCGTGCGCAGTCATCGCGTCGCGCTCGCGGTCGGTGAAGGCGAACTCGTGCTCGTGGTTGGTCCACTTCAGCCGGTACAGCGGCGGCTGGGCCAGGTAGACGTAGCCCGCCTCGATGAGCGGCTTCATGAAGCGGAAGAGCAGGGTGAGCAGCAGGGTGCGGATGTGCATGCCGTCGACGTCGGCGTCGGCCATGAGCACGATCTTGTGATACCTCGCGCGGGCCAGGTCGAAGTCCTCGCCGATCCCGGTGCCGAAGGCGGAGATGAGGGCCTGCACCTCGGTGTTGGCCATCACCTTGTCGACCCGCGCCTTCTCGACGTTGAGGATCTTGCCGCGGATCGGGAGGATCGCCTGGTTGAAGGGGTTGCGTCCCGCCTTCGCCGAGCCTCCGGCGGAGTCGCCCTCGACGATGAAGACCTCGGAGACCGTCGGGTCCTTGGTCTGGCAGTCGCTCAGCTTGCCCGGCAGGCCGCCGGACTCCAGCAGCCCCTTGCGCCGCGTCGCGTCGCGGGCCTTGCGCGCCGCGATCCGGGCGCTCGCGGCCTGGATCGCCTTGCGGACGATGTCCTTGCCCTCGTTCGGGTGGGTCTCGAGCCAGTGCCCGAACTCTTCGGTCATCGCCCGCTGGACGAAGCCCTTGACCTCGGAGTTGCCCAGCTTGGTCTTGGTCTGCCCCTCGAACTGCGGCTCGCCGAGCTTGACCGAGATGACGGCCGTCAATCCCTCGCGGATGTCGTCACCGGTGAGGTTGTCGTCCTTGTCCTTGAGCAGGTTCTGCTTGCGGGCGAAGTCGTTGATCAGCCGCGAGAGGGCCGCGCGGAAGCCCTCCTCGTGGGTCCCGCCCTCGTGGGTGTTGATGTTGTTGGCGTAGGTGTGCACCGACTCGCTGTAGGCGGTGGTCCACTGCATCGCGATCTCGAGGGCCAGGGCGCGCTCGGTGTCCTCGGTCTCGATGTCGATGACGACGTCGGTGACCGGCTCGGCCTTCTTGCTCCCGACGAGGTGGCTCACGTAGTCGACGAGTCCCCCTTCGTACATGTACGTGACCGTGCGCGCCTTCTTGGCCTCGCCGGCGCCCGAGCCCACGCTGTCCTCGGGGTCAGCGGCGACGTCGGTGATGTCGGCGTCGACGGCGTCGAGGTCCTCCGGGTCCTCCTCGGTGCGCTGCTCGACCCGCTCGTCGATGAGGGTGACGGTCAGGCCCTTGTTGAGGAAGGCGGTCTGCTGGAAGCGGGCCCGGATCGTCTCGTAGTCGTACTCGACCGAGTCGAAGATCGCCGGGTCGGCCCAGAAGGTGATCGTCGTCCCGGTGTCGGAGGTCTCCTCCTGGCGCTCCAGCGGACCGGTGGCCTCACCGTGGTCGAAGGACATCCGGTAGGCGTGGCCCTGCTGGCGCACGCACACGTCGAGCCGGGTCGAGAGGGCGTTGACCACCGAGGACCCGACGCCGTGCAGACCGCCGGAGACCTTGTAGCCGACGCCGCCGAACTTCCCGCCCGCGTGCAGCTGGGTGAGCACGAGCTCGACGGTGCTCATCTCGTACTGCTCGTTCATGCCCACCGGGATGCCGCGGCCGTCGTCCTTGACCCTGACCGCGCCGTCCTCCATGAGGGTGACGGTGATCGTGTCGGCGTAGCCGGCGAGCGCCTCGTCGACGGAGTTGTCGACGATCTCCCAGACGAGGTGGTGCAGGCCGCGCTCACCGGTCGAGCCGATGTACATGCCCGGGCGCTTGCGCACCGCCTCCAGACCCTCGAGCACGGTGATCGCGCTGGCGTCGTAGTCCGAAGGGCTCTCGCCCTGCGCCGCGAGCTCGGCCGCCGCCTGGGCCTCGAGCTCGGCGCGGGCCTGCTCCGCCTCCTCGGGGGTGAAGCTCTGCTCGGCCGACATGTCGTCGTGCTGGTCTGCCACGGCACTCCTGAGGGTCATGACGACGGCGCGCCGACCGGGGTCGCGCGCCGTACGCCTGCAACATGGGAACTCGGTTCCATGATACTCCCCGGCGCCGACCTCGGCCGCATTTCCAGCGCCGTGGCGGCCTCTCAGAGCCGATCTCCCCCCTTCGCTCGACTCCCGATACGCGCCCGGCCCTCTCAGCGCGCCTGAGGCAGGTTCTCGTGACGCGGGCTGGGCTCCCTCATCCGCACGACCCTCCAGCCGTCTCGTCCAGGTGCGGGGCGAGGGCTCGGGTCAGCTCGTCCATGATCGCGGTGCCCTCGGGATGGCCCGCGGTCCGGGCCGCCATCGCGACGGCGAGCCGCCCGCCGTCACCCGTCGGCACCAGCCCCAGCTGCCGCACGACATACCCCTTCGCCGTCGGCCCCCAGCCGCCCTTGTACCGGCTGCCGTCGACGAGACCGAGGCCCCACCGCTGACCGTCGACGACCTCACCCATCGGCCGGGTGACCTTCGTCGCCGCCGGCAGGCAGGGTAGCCCGGCGACGAACCTCGCCTGGTCGCCCACCCGCCAGACCGTCTGGCCGAAGGGGGAGTACCCCGCCCTGGTCTGCTCGGCCTGGACCTGCGTGCGCTCGTCCCCGGCGTCGCGCAGCACCTCCTCGACCGCGCGGCCGGCCTGCGCCGGCTCGCCGAGGCTGCGCCACAGCCGCATCGCGGCGTCGTTGTCGGAGGCGCTGATGGCCTGGTTGACGGTGTTGGCCGGCAGGACCGCCTCGGCCCGGACCGCCGCGAGCGCCAGCGGCACCTTGATCGTCGACCAGGCCACGAGCCCGGCGTCGTCCCCGATCAGCTCGGGCTCGTTCCCGCCGACGGGAACGAGCGCGATCACCACGTCCTCGCCCCGGTGGCGGTCGACGACGGCCGCGAGATCGCGGCGCGCGGCGCCTGGGATCACTGCCTCCGTCTGCGACGCCGAGGCGGGCGAAGGGGGTGTGCCCGGCGTCGTGGTCGGCTCACCACCCTCTCGCGAGCCGACCGAGACCGACACGTGCCCGCAGCCGGTGGCGAGCAGGGCGATGGCCAGCAGCGCGACCAGAGGGCAGCCTCCGCGGCGCACGTCAGTAGAGGACGACCGAGGCGTCGTTGCCGCCGGTGCAGGTGGTGACGACGTCGCCGGTGCACCGCATCGAGTAGCTCCGTCCCGTCACCGGGCTCCTCACCTCCAGCGTCGCGGAGCCATCGTCGCCGGGGTCGGCGGCGAGGTAGGCGTCCCGGACCGCCACCGCGAAGGGGCAGGACGTCACCGAGGTGGTACGCCCGACCGCGATGCCGTCCTTCGCCCCGCCGCAGGCCGTCGCGCCGGACGGCAGCTCGCCGGTGCGCTCGGCCGTGGTGCTCGAGCTGCTCGAGCTGGTCGATGAGCTCGCTTCTGCGGGGCTGGATTCGGCCGAGGACGGCGACTGCGACGGGCTCTGCGTGCTCGACCCCTGCTCCTGGGCGGTCCCCTCGCTGCTGCCCGCGCCCGACGGCTCGTCACCGCGCAGCTGGGTGAGGGCGAGATAGGCGAGCAGCGCACCGACGACGACGGAGGCGAGGATCAGTAGGACGATCCCGGCGCCCCGGGCCACCGCGCCGCGGCGATCGGGCTCGGGTGGAGGCACCGCCTGCCGTTGCATCCCCGGTGCGCCGCCGTGGTCGTCGTGGCGAGGAGTCGAGTCGTCCCTGGCCGGCATGACCCGGCTCGGTCCACCCGCGTGGCCGGGCTCCTCTCCCCACCAGTCCTGCGGGACGGAGCTCTCCCGGTGACCGGGAGACGAGGCCGGCGGCTCACCCCCTTCGCCGGTCGCCGGTGGCTGCGCACGCCCCGACGCCGCGCCCGAGGAGTCGACCACCTGTGTCTCATCGGCAGTGGGCCGGTCGCCTGTGGGCTCGTCATCGGGGCTCCCGAAGAAGAAGTCCTCGAGCGGAGTCGCGTCGATCGGGGTCGGCTCGTCGCCCTGATACCGGGACATGGGTCACTCCTTCGCCGTCCGGCAACGGCACGACACTGCCACATCCTCCCTGGACGTGCGCCGGGTCCGGCCCGGACGCCCGGTGCACATCGCGGGCCGGAACATCCGGCGTGAGGACGGACACTCGCCTATCGTGCAGGGGTGCTGGACGAGATGGTGCACGCCTTCACCGAAGCCATGCCCGGGAGCTACATCGCCCTGGTCGTGCTCATCGCTGTACTCAGCCAGCTCATCGCGTGGTACCTCAAGGTGCCCTCGATCCTCCTGCTGCTCATCACCGGATTCGCTCTCGGCCAGGCGATCGAGGCCCCGACCGTCATCGGGCAGGACGTGCTCTACGCCGGGGTGTCCCTGACCGTCGGGATCATCCTCTTCGAGGGGTCGCTGTCGCTGAAGGTGCGCCAGCTGCGCGACCTCGGCCAGAGCGTGATGCGCCTGTGCAGCGTGTCCGTGCTCATCGCCTGGCCGCTCATCGCCCTCTCGGCGTGGATCGCCGGCGTCGAGCCGCGGCTCGCGGTGCTCATCGGGGCGCTGCTCGTCGTCACCGGACCCACCGTGATCAACCCGATCGTGCGTCAGCTGCGCCCGACCCGGCGCGCCTCGACCCTGCTGCGCTGGGAGGGCATCGTCGTCGACCCGATCGGCGCGGTCCTGGCCACCCTCGTCTTCCAGGCGATCGTCGCCCAGGGTGAGTCCCCGATCATGGCCGCGCTCACCGGCCTCGCGACGACGCTGCTCGTCGGCTTCGGGCTCGGCATCGGCATGGGCTGGCTGCTCAAGGTCGCGATGCAGCGCCACCTCATCCCCGACTTCCTCCAGGGCGTGCTCTTCCTCGCGGCGGCGCTCGGCGTCTTCGTCATCTCCAACGCCGTCGCCCACGAGAGCGGCCTGGTCACCGTCACCGTGCTCGGCGTCTACCTCGCCAACGTCAAGGGGCTCCACCTGCACCGGGTGGTCGAGTTCAAGGAGCACCTCCAGGTCCTCTTCGTCGGCTCCCTCTTCGTCCTCCTCGCGAGCCTGGTCACCCTCGACGAGATCCGCCGGGTCGCGCCGCAGGCGGCGATCCTCATCGCCCTGCTCGTCCTCGTCGTCCGGCCCGTCAGCATCTATCTCGGGCTGGCCGGGTCGGACTCGGAGATGAAGGAGCGCACCCTGCTGGCCTTCATGGCCCCGCGAGGAATCGTCGCTGCGGCCGTCGTGTCGATCTTCGCGATCGAGATGGAGCACCAGGCCCAGAACGCGCGCCAGTCGGCGCTCAGCTCGAGCGGCGAGGGCGCGAGCAACGCCGACGCGCTGGGGATCCGCGCCGACAACCTCGAGGCGCTTGCCGCGCAGGCGCAGGACCTCGTCCCCCTCGTCTTCCTCGTCGTCGTCGGCACGGTCGCGATCTACGGGCTCGGGGTCGGGCGGCTCGCCGAGCGGCTCGGCCTGGCGAGCACCTCGCCGCAGGGGGTGATGTTCGCCGGGTCCGCGCCGTGGCTGGTCGAGGCCGGGGAGCACCTCGCCGCCCTCGACGTGCCGGTCAAGGTCGTCAGCCACGACTTCTCCGCCATCCGCTCCGCCCGCCAGGCCGGTCTCGAGACCTACTACGGCCACGTCCTCTCGGACATCACCTCCGACGAGCTCGACGCCGCCGGGATGGGCCACCTCATCGCCGCCTCGGCTGACGACGACATGAATGCGACGACCGCGCGGCAGTACTCCTCGATCTTCGGCAGCGGCGCGACCTACCAGCTCAAGCGCGCCGACCAGGAGAACGGGTCGGAGAAGCGCACCCCGAGCGCGTCCCTCGGGGGCCGCATCGCCTTCCAGCCCGCGAGGACCTTCGACGAGATGCGTGACCTGCGTGCCGAGGGCATGCGAGTCCGGCGGACTCGGCTCTCCGCGTCCTTCACCCGGGAGGACTTCAAGCGCACCTATGGCGACAGGGCGGTTCTGCTCTTCCTCGTGTCGAGCGAGGGCAAGGTCACCGTGGCCACCAAGGACACCGAGCTGCCCGACACGGCGACCCACATCGTCGCCCTGCTGCCCGAGCGCACCGAGAACAGCAGCGACCGCAAGCGGGCGAAGAAGAAGGCGACCGCCTCCGCGGCGGGCTGACGCCCCCTTCGCCGGTTCGAAGACGGATCGTCAGCTCGAGGTGACGATCCGTCTTCGAACCACCCCGGGTCGGGTGGGCCCCCGCCGTCAGCGGCGAATCTGCATCACCACGGCCTTTGGCTCGGTGAAGAACTCGCGGCTGAAGTTGCCACCCTCGCGGCCCACCCCGGAGTCCCCGACCCCGCCGAAGGGGGTGCGCAGGTCGCGGATGAAGAAGCAGTTGACCCACACCGTGCCGGCCCGCAGGACCGAGGAGACCCGGTGGGCGCGCGAGAGGTTCTCGGTGAAGAGCATCGCGTTGAGCCCGTAGCGGGTGTCGTTGGCCAGCGCCACCGCCTCCTCCTCGGTCTCGAAGGAGTTGACGACGCACACCGGGCCGAAGATCTCTTCGCAGTACGGCTCGGCGTCCAGCGCCAGAGAGTCGATGATCGTCGGGCGCACCACCCACGAGCCGTCGTCGGCCACCCCACCGGTGTGGAAGCGCCCGCCGAGCTCCTTCGCGGACTCGACGTAGGAGCTGACCTTCTCGAAGTGCTTCCGGCTGGCCAGGGCGGAGAAGCGGGTGCTCGGGTCGAAGGGGTCGCCGATGCTCAGCTGTTCGGCCGCCTCGGTGAAGCGGGCGAGGAACTCGTCGTAGATCGAGGCCTGGACGAAGAGGCGCGACCCGGCCAGGCAGATCTGCCCCGCGTTGCGGAAGATCGCCTCGACCGCCCAGTAGACGGCGTTGTCGAGATCGGCGTCCTCGAAGACGATGTTGGCGCCCTTGCCGCCGAGCTCCAGGCTGACCGGGGCGAGGTGACTGGCCGCAGAGGCCATGACCGCCTTGCCGGTGGTCGAGGAGCCGGTGAAGGTGACCCGGTCGACCCGGTCGTCCCCGGTGAGGGTGGCTCCGGCGGGTGCTCCGTGACCGTTGAGCACGTTGAGCACCCCCGGCGGCAGACCGGCCTCGGTCGCCAGGCGGCCGAGCATCGTCACCGACGCCGGGGTGTCTTCCGAGGGCTTGATGATGCAGGTGTTGCCCCAGGCGATCGCGGGCGCGATCTTCCACGAGGCCATCATGAGCGGGAAGTTCCACGGGCTGATCGCGGCGACGACGCCGGCGGGGCCGAACTCGCTGTAGGTGTGGTGCCCGGTGTCCATCGGGTAGACCTCGCCGACGTGGTCGCGCTGGTGGTCGGCGAAGAAGCGGAAGTTCCACACCGAGCGGGCGACGTCGTGCTTGGCCTCCTCGAACGGCTTGGCCATGTTGGTCGAGTCCAGGCGCGCCAGGTCGTCGGTGCGCTCCTCCATCAGGTCGGCGAGCGCGTGGATGTGCTGGGCGCGCTCCACCCGCCCCATCGTCGCCCACGGGCCCTCGTCGAAGGCGCGACGTGAGCTCTCGATCGCCTTGTGCGCGTCGGCCTCCTGGCCGTCGGCGGCCTGGGCCCAGACCTCACGGGTCCACGGGTTCCACACGTCGAGGCGCTCGCCGCCGACGGACTCGACCTCCTCGCCGTCGATGATGTGGCCGAAGAACTGCTGCTCGCTCATGCTCTGCTCCTGGATCAGGACGAAGGGGTCTGCTGCGCCCGCTCGGCGAGGGTGGTGTCACCGGCGGCGAAGTTGGTGGGGGGAACCTCGCGGACGATCACCCGGACCGCCTCGCGGGGCGCGACCTGGGTCTGCACCATCGCGTCGGTGAGGGCCGAGATCATCGCCCGGATCTTCTCCGGCTCCCGACCCTCGGCGAGGGTGACGTCGATGATCGGCATCAGCTCCCCCCTTCGCCCTCGGCGCCGCCGTAGATCTGCACCGAGCCCAGGCTGGTGAAGTGGCAGGCCACGGACGACCCCGGGGGCGCAAAGACCGCATCGGTCATGCCGCCGGTCAGCACGATCCACCCCGCCTCGATGGCGTGGCCTCGTGTCGCGAGGTCGTTGGCCGCGAGCGCGAGCGCCTCGCCGGGGTGACCCTGGACGGCCGCGCCGGTCGCGCTGTCGACGACCTGGCCGCCGACCTCGACGAGCACCGCCTCCAGTGCCAGGTCGACCTGGCTCGGCGGCACCCCGAGACCGGCGGTGACGAAGGCGCCGGAGCTGGCGTTGTCGGCGATGACGTCACCGGCGGTGAACTTGAAGTCCTTGTACCGGCTGTCGATGACCTCGGCGCCGGCGTGCACGCTCTTGACCGCGGCCATCGCCTGCGCCCCGGTCACGCCCGGTCCCTCTAGCCGCTCACCCATGACGAAGACGATCTCCGGCTCGATGCGCGGGTGGATCAGCTTGTCCTGGGGCACCGGGTCACCGGCCGGCAGGATCATCGCGTCGGTGAGCCAGGCGACGAAGGGGGTGTCGACCCCCATCCGCCGCTGCTTGGCTCGGGAGGTCAGGCCGAGCTTGACCCCGATGAGCTGTTCGCCGCGCTCGAGGCGCTTGGCGAGGGTGAGGTCCTGGATCTGGTACCCGGTGGCGACGTCGAGCTCGGGCCACTCGTCGGTGAACTTCACCCGGTCGCGGCGCTCGTCCTCGCAGGCGAGCAGCTCGGCGGCGACGGACTCGACGTCCCAGGCTGACCCCTTCGCCCCGGCCGTCACAGCGACGCTCCTAGGGCGGGCAGGTCGCCCAGGTCGAGCTCTCTGGCCTTCTGGATCTCCAGGGCGACGTCGATGATCATGTCCTCCTGACCGCCGACGTAGCCGTACTCGCCGACCTTGGCCAGGATCTCGTGGGCGGGGACGTCGTAGCGCTCGGCCGCACGCTCGGCGTGGATGAGGAAGCTCGAGTAGACCCCGGCGTAGCCCTGGGTGATCGAGCTGCGGTCCATCCACGGCAGCCGGCGGATGTAGGGACGCACGACGTCCTGAGCAGCGCCCAGGATGCCGCCCGCGTCGACGCCGGTGGAGATGCCGAGCCGCTCGAAGGCGACCGCGAGGACCTCGGTCGGGGAGTTACCCGCCCCGGCGCCGAGGGCGCACAGCGAGCCGTCGATCTGCTTGGCTCCCGCGCGGTAGGCGAGCACCGAGTTGGCGACGCCGAAGGACATGTTCTGGTGGCCGTGGTAGCCCACCTGGGCGTGCTGACCGATCTCGGACACGAGAGCCTCGACCCGGTCGGAGACGTCCTCGAGGATCAGGGCGCCGGCGCTGTCGACGACGTAGACGCACTGGCAGCCGGCGTCGACCATGATCCGGGCCTGCTTGGCGAGCTCGTCGGGGCCGATCATGTGGCTGAGCATGAGGAAACCGACGGTCTCCATGCCCAGCTCCCGGGCGGCACCGAAGTGCTGGATCGAGACGTCGGCCTCGGTGCAGTGGGTGGCGATCCGGGCGATGTCGGCGCCGTTGTCGCGCGCCTGGTGCAGATCCTCGACGCGCCCCAGACCGGGGAGCATGAGCACGGCGATCTTGGCCTGCTCGGCCTCGGCGCGGGCGGCCTTGATCAGCGACATCTCGTCGACCGCGGAGAAGCCGTAGTTGAAGCTCGATCCGCCCAGGCCGTCGCCGTGGGTGACCTCGATGACCTGGACACCGGCCTGGTCCAGCGCGCGCACCGTGGTGCGCACCTGCTCCTCGGTGAACTGGTGCGACATCGCGTGCGAGCCGTCGCGCAGCGTGGTGTCGGTCAGGCGGACGTCGACGCCCCCGGAGAACTCGGGGATGGGGTGGGTCATGCTGGTCTGCTCGGTCATGCCGAGACCTCCTGGTGGCGCGCGTCCTGGGATCGCTCCCCGAGGTGCGACGGAGGAGCCTCGAGGGGTGCAGCGTCACCGGCGTCATCCGCCGGGACCCAGCCGGAGTCGACGCCGAGCCGGTGGGCGACCATCATGTCGCCGACGCGGGCGGCCGCCGCGGTGATGATGTCGAGGTTGCCGGCGTAGTCGGGCAGGTAGTCACCGCGCCCCTTGACCTCGATCGGGACGGTCACTCGTGCCATTCCGTGCCAGAGGTCGCGCGCCTCGTCGAACTGCGGCTCCGCGCGCAGGTGGTAGCCGGGCACGTACTCCTGGACGCGCTCGACCATGGCGGCGATGGACTCGCGGAGTTGGTCGTTGAGCTCGCCGGCCTCCGCGGCCTCCTGGGGGATGGCGCAGAAGACGGTGTTGCGCATCATCAGCGGCGGCTCGACGGGGTTGAGGATGATGATCGCCTTGCCCTTCTTCGCGCCGCCGACGACCTCGAGGGCCTGCGAGGTGGTCTCGGTGAACTCGTCGATGTTGGCCCGGGTGCCCGGGCCGGCGGACTTGCTGGAGATCGAGGCCACGATCTCGGCGTAGGGCACCTCGACCACGGACGAGACGGCGGCGACGATCGGCGTGGTCGCCTGGCCGCCGCAGGTGATCATGTTGACGTTCGGCGCGTCGAGGGTGAAGTCGAGGTTGACCGGCGGGCAGAGGTACGGCCCGACCGCTGCCGGGGTGAGGTCGACGGCCAGGACCCCGGCCTCGGCGTACTTCGGCGCGTTGGCCTCGTGCGCCTTGGCCGAGGTGCACTCGAAGACGACGTCAGGCAGCTCGTCCTGCGCGAGCAGCCAGTCCACCCCTTCGTGACTCGCCTCCAGGCCCAGGCTCGCCGCCCGCCGCAGCCCGTCCGAGGCGGGGTCGACGCCGATCATCCAGCGCGGCTCGAGCACCTCCGAGCGACGCATGAGCTTGAACATCAGGTCGGTCCCGATGTTGCCGGGACCGACGATCGCTGCGGTCCCCTTCGTCCGTGGGGTCATGGTCGGTGTCCTTTCGAAGGGGGTGACGGCGCCGTCACGACGCGAACCGGGCGGTGACGCTGCCGATGCCGGCGAAGGTTGCGGTGAAGCTGTCGCCCGCGGCGACCGGGGACATCGGGGTCACCGATCCGGGCAGGACGACGTGGCCGGCATCGAGGCTGGTGCCGAGCGCGCCGACGGTGTTGGCGAGCCAGACCAGGCTCGAGATCGGTGATCCGAGGACGGCGCCGCCGGCACCCGTCCCGACGATCTGGGAGTTGCGGGTGAAGACGCAGCCGGTCAGGCGCAGGTCGACATCCTCGAGGCGGGTCGGGGTGGATCCGAGGACGTAGGCACCGGAGCTGGCGTTGTCGGCGACGGTGTCGACGAGGGTGATCCGCCAGTCGGCGATCCTGCTGTCGACGATCTCGATCGCCGGCAGCACGTAGTCGACGGCATCGATCGCCTGAGTGAGGGTCACCCCCGGGCCCTGCAGGGGCTTGCCGAGGACGAAGGCGATCTCCGGCTCGACCTTGGGCTGGAGGAACCGGCCGACGGGGATGGGGTCGTGCTCGAGGTAGGCGAAGTCGTCCATGAGGTGACCGAAGTCGGGCGTGTCCACCCCGAGCTGCTTCTGCACCTGCGCCGAGGTCAGCCCCACCTTGTGCCCGACGACCGTGCGACCCGCGGCGGTCCACGAGCGAACCTGCTCGAGCTGGATCGCGTAGGCATCGGCGACGCCCAGGTCGTCGTAGGTCTCGGTCAAAGGCGGGGTCGCGGTGCCGCTCTCGTACGCCGCGAGCAGGGCCGCCGCGGCGTCCTGCAGGGTCTGGCTGGCCTGGCCCATCGCTCTCCTCGCTCGTGGGGATGGCTCGACGGTAGGCCCGCGCGAGGCCGACCCTCCGCCGTCGTTCTTCGCCGGGGAACGCCTCACCCCCTTCGTCCCGCTCACCTGAACACCCCCTTCGCACCTAGGGACGGCGGATGGTGGGTGGTGGGTGGTGTGGAGGCGCTACCGGCCGAAGGGAGTGGCCAGGCTGATCCGCCGGCTGGCAGCCCGCAGCAGGGGCACGATCCGGTCGACCTGCGGGTGCACGGCATCGGTCGGTCCGAAGACCGAGACGCACGCGATCGCGTGCTGGCCGCGCAGCACCGGCACGGCGATCGAGGTGATCCCGTCGAAGGACTCGTCGACCGCCATCGCGTAACCGCCCAGTCGCACGCCCTGCAGGGTGTCGTCCCACTGCGCCTCGGTACGCACTGTGCAGCGGGCGCGCGGGGGGAAGCCGGCTGCCCGGCGGGCCCGGTCGAGCTCACCGTCGAACGCGGCGAGCGCCTTCCCGGTCGCCGTCACGTGGGCGGGGAAGCGGCGACCCGCGTGACCGAGGACGCGACCCCCTTCGCCCATCTCGATCCGCTCGACGAAGACGACGTCCGGGCCGTCGGCGACCCCGAGGTTGACGGTGTGCCCGGTCTGGGCGGCCACCTGTCGCAGGGTCGGCAGGGCGGCATGGCGAAGGGGGTGACGTGCCTGGACGAGCATGCCCAGCTCGAAGAGGTGCAGGCCGAGGCGATAGAGGCCGGTGTCGCGGTCCTGCTCGATGAAGCCGCGTCCGGCCAGGGTGCTGAGCACCCGGTGCGCGGTGCTCTTGGCGACGCCGAGGCGCCGAGCGATGTCAGAGACCCCGAGATCACCGTCGGAGGCGAAGCACTCGAGCACGTCGAGCGCGGTCGTCACGGATCGAAGGCCGCCGGACTCGGGCGCGACCCGCTTCGGGGTGGTCGTGCACCACGGGTCCTCGGCCATAGTGACTCTCGGGAGGACGGGGTCGGCGCTCATGCGTGGTCTCCTTCGACGCGTGGGGTCGCCAGCTGGTGGATCTCGCCGGCGGGTATGCCCTGGTGGTCGACGATCGCGTGCCGATCCGGCATCATCAAGGAATGCGTCCCGCAGAGCGGAACACCCTCGCCGGACCGGGCGAAGCCGGAGTCATCGCCCGCGCGACCTGCCTCCTCGAGGCTGTCGCCGAGGGCGCCGACACGATCCGGGGTCTGGCTCGAGCCACCGGCATGGCACCCTCGAGCGTCCACCGGCTCGTCGGCCAGCTCGTCGATGTCGGCGTGCTCGCGCGGGCGGACTCCCGGATCCAGCTCGGCGCCAAGCTCTTCGAGCTCGGAGCCCAGGTGCCGGTGCGACGCGACCTGGCAGACGCCGCCGAGGCGGTGATGGAGGACCTGCGCGAAGCGACCCACCGCCGCATCCACCTCGCGGTGCTCGACGGGACCGATGTGGTCTACGTGCGCATCCTCGGCGCCCAGAGCGGGATCGCCTCGAAGGTCGGCGGCCGGATACCCGCGCATGCCACGGGCGTCGGCAAGGTGATCCTCGCCTACTCCTCCACCGCGGCCGTGCAGGCCTGCATCGACACCGGTCTGCATCGGGTCACCCCACGCACCATTCACACCCCGCAGGCCTTCACCTACGAGATGCGCAAGATCCGCACGGTCGGCATGGCCCTCGACCTCGAGGAGTCCACGGCCGGGGTGTCGTGCGTCGCTGCCCCGGTCTTCGGGGCGGACCGCAAGGTCCGTGCCGGGCTGTCGGTCACCGGGCCGACCCGCTCGATCGACCCGGGCACCCTCGGCATCGCCGTCCGCACTGCCGCCTTCACCCTCAGCCGAACGCTGAGAGACTCCGGGATCTAGCGCGCTACTCCGCGAAGAAGTCCAGGAGGAGTTCGGTGAAGGCGGTGCTGTGCTCGACCTGGGTCCAGTGCCCGCAACGGCCGAAGACGTGCAGGCGACTGTCGTCGATCCAGTCCAGCAGGGTGAGCGAGTTCTGCAGCGGGATCACGTTGTCGTCGCGCCCGTGGACAACCAGGGTGCGCGCCTTGATCGCCCGGATGCTCGCCTCATCGTGCGCCATGGCGTCAACCCACCGCTGCCGGGGCTCAGGAAACATTGCGGAGAAGGCCGCCCGCGTCCGTGGTCGCATGCTCGCCTGCTGCCGGCTGGCCACCAGCTCCTCGGTGATGAGTGAGTCGTCGTAGGCGAAGACGTTACGCATCAGCTCGCCCATGTCGTCACGATCGGGGTCGAAGCCCCACACCCGATCCAGCCCGTCGGTGATCTCGAAGGGGACCCCGACGCTGCCCATGAGCACGAGGCGGTCGACCCGGTCCGGGTGGTCGATGGCGAGCGCGAGCGCCATCGACCCGCCGAAGGAGTTGCCGACGACGTGCACCCGGGCGACCTCGAGAGCGTCGAGCAGGTCGACCACCTGCTGCAACCAGACCCCCTGGTCGAAGGTCGTGCCGACCGGACACTCGGTGAAGCCGAACCCGGCGAGGTCCGGGGCGATCACCCGGTGGTACCGGGCCAGCTCGGGCAGCTGCAGCCGCTAGTTGGCCCAGGCACTGACCCCCGGCCCGGACCCGTGCAGGAGGAGGACGACGTCGGCTTCGTCACCCCTTCGCCCGCGATGTCGGACGTTGGTGCGCAGCGCGCCCGTCGGGACAAGGCGACCGATCTCCGGGTTGCGCGAGCTCATCGCTTGATCAGGGGTGACTTCACGCCACCGCCGTCCTTGTCGGCCTCGTTGAAGAAGTCCTCGCGGTAGATGTCCCGGGGGAAGAGGCGCAGGCTCATGAGCGTCTTCAGTGCGGCGTCGACCATCGCCGGTGGGCCGCACAGGTACCCGGTGCATCCGCTCAGCCGCTCGTGGTCGGCGGCGATGACATCGGTGACCATGCCGAAGCCATACCCCTGGGCGTCCTCACCAGCCGCGCTGACCTGCTCCGCGGTCTCCTCGGACAGGCAGGGACGGAAGGTGAAGTTGTCGTGCTCGGCTTCGAGCTCGCGGAACTCAGCGACGTCGTAGAGCCACTCCCGTCCGCGGCCCCCGGCGTAGAGGGTGATCTCGCCCTCGTACTCACCATCGCCGAGGGCATGCTTGATCATCGACTTCAGCGGGGCGACCCCCGTGCCACCCCCGACCATGATCGCGTGGCGGTCGTCGCCGGTCTTGAGCACGAACCGCCCGTACGGGCCGGACATCCGCACCTGGTCGCCCTCCGCGAGGCGGGAGAAGACCCACCCGTCGGTGCCGCGACCACCCTTGACGTTGCGCACGTGGAACTCCAGCGCGGTGCTCTCCCCCGGGGGTGAGGCGATCGACCAGGTGCGGTCGACCTCTTCGCCGCCGGCGTCGTCGGCCGGCACGACGAACTTCATGTACTGCCCCGCGTTGAAGCCGATCTCCCGGTCGAGCTCGACGACGACCCGCTTGGTCTCGGTGGCGATGTCCTCGATGAGGGTGACCGTGCCGATGTAGTCGTCGACGGGGTAGACCTCCATGTCCTCGTCGACGTCGAGGTCGGCCTCGATCGTCACGTCCCCGCGGGGCTTCGCGCAGCAGGTGAGCAGCTTGCCCTCGTCCCGCTCGAAGTCCATCAGTGCGAAGGAGCTCGCCTCGCCCAGGTCCACCTCGCCGTCGAGCTTGTCGACCTTGCAGGTCGCGCAGGTGCCGTGGGTGCAGCTGTGCGGCAGCCACACCCCCGCCCGCAGGCAGGCGTCGAGGATCGTCTGGTCCTCCTCGCACTCGACCTCGCGACCGACGGGTTCGACGGTGATCGTGTGGGTGGTCATGGGTCTCTCCTCGAGCGGGACGAAGGGGGGAGCTGACGGCTTGTGAGGGAGGTGGAGGAGACGACGATTCCCCGCAGCGCGACGCAGGAGCGCCTCAGGGAATCGTCGTCTCCACCTCAGGCGGCCACGCGGGTGCCGATGACGTCCTTGTGACGGACGCCGAGCTCGGCGAGCGTCTGGTCGTCACGCGGCTCGAAGGGGGCGCCGTGCAGCATCCACGTGCGGGGGGCAGCGGGGTCGTAGTCGGGGTCCTCCTCGGCGAAGGGCACGAACATCTGGTCCCGGAAGTCGGCCCAGGTCATCGCCCTCGGTGCCCGGAACATCGCCGGGGAGGCGAACCACATCGTGTCCTGGAACCACACGGAGACGAGCTGGTCGTCGCCGTAGAGCTCCTGCCGGGAGCGGGAGGGGAAGTCGTACTCACCCATACTCTTGACCGCCATGTCAGGCACCTGCCTTCGTCTCGTCGGGGGTGGCGGTGTCGGCTGCGGCCTCGCCCTGCCAGGCCTGCCAGTTCCGGTGGTCGCGCGATCCGATGTACTCACCGGCGTCGCCGTCCTGCAGGCCGTACCACTCAAGCACCTCCGGCACGGTCGGGCCCCCGCAGTTGCCCTGGTAGATCTGGTGCACGGGCAGCCAGGCCTGGCGGTACTTCTCCGGCTCGCGCTCGAAGATCCACTGACAGCCGTTGGAGCAGGTGTGGTAGATCTCGCCCTCGAACTCGGACTCGCGCTGGGCGAAGGTGGTCGCGTCGCCGGGCTCGGTGAAGAGCATCGGCACCTGACAGACCTGGCACAGCTGGGGCAGGCCCGGCGCGAAATGCCGTCCGCCGGCCTCGATATTCTTCTTCTCCTTCTCCCAGAGCGGTCGGTAGTGGGTGTCGAAGGTGTCGGGGTAGGCCTGCGAGAGCCAGTCCATGTGCTCGTCGCTCGGAGCGCTCGTCGTGAAGGCGGCCGCGAAGGAGAACTGGTAGAGGGTCCAGTACACCTGGTGGGAGAGGATCTCCTTCTCCTTGATGGCGTCCTCGACGTGGCGCGGAGGCGTGATGCCGTAGAAGGCGAGGTCCTCGAAGAGGCCACCGAGCATCTGCTCCTCGAAGTACAGCTCGAAGGACTCCTTCCAGCTCATGACCTTGCGCGGGAGCATGTAGTCGAGCATCTGGGCGACGAGTGCGGTGACGCGGTAGGAGCGCCAGAACCACTTGTCGATCCAGCCCTGGACGATCGGGACGTTGGCCTCGTCCTGCTCGAGGAGGAACTTGATCGCCTCGAGGCCCAGGGTCATGTGCCGCGACTCGTCGGACTGCGCCGAGAAGCCGAAGGTCATCGTCGGCAGGTCGCCGTTGAAGGACGACCCGGACATGAAGGGCACGAAGAGCAGGTTGGTCAGCAGGTACTCGAAGGAGAAGCCGACCGCGATGAGGAACTCGAAGGGCCCGCAGGACAGTGCGTCCTCGAAGAAGCTCTTGGGCACCGACAGGTACCAGACCCGGTCGTACTCCTCCGGCCAGTTGTGGAAGCCCGAGTAGTACTTGTTGTAGTTGGACAGGGTGTGGATCTCGGTCTGCATGTGACGGATCTCGTCGATCGACTGGCACAGTGCCGCAAACCGCGGGCCGGGTCCGGCGAAGTGCCGCGCCAGGTAGGCGAAGTGCCGGTGGGCGCCGTACTCGAGCGGGGTGACGCCCTGGATGAAGATCTTCATCGCGTTGAGGTAGCTCGCATCGGTCAGACCGAGGTGGCCCTGCCCCTGCGCGAAGCCGTCGAGGACGGCGTAGAGGCGCTTGTCCTTCTCGGCCTGGTACTTGCAGTAGGCGTCGATCGTCAGGCGGAAGGGGTCCTCCCAGGCCGCCCAGTCGTGGATCTTGATGCCCTCGTAGTCGAGGTGCGGGAACATCTCGTCCTTCTCGACGTAGGACGGCTCCCAGTCGAGGCCGCGGGTGAGGGCCTCGTAGCGGGCCTTCATCGACAGCTTCTTGGCCTTCTTCGTCTTGTTCTCGGGTGCGAGTGTCATCGTGGGTCTCTCCTGTGGTCAGCGGTGGTCGAGGTGTGAGGGCGCCCCGCGCCCGAGCCTCGACACCTGATGGGGTCTGTCTGTCGGTCTGTCTGTCTGTCTGTCTGACTCAGTGGTCCCAGGCGATGACGATCTCGTCGTCGTCCCACTCCTGGATGTTGCCGAAGTAGCTGACGATCGCCATCTGGAACTCGTGCGTCTCCCACTCCCGGCCGAGCTTCTCCTCGACGGTCTCCTGGGTGATCACGATGCGGCCCGGGGCGGTGATGCGGACGAGTCCGGGGCTGTGCATCACGCTGCACCCGGGGTTGTCGGCCTCGATGGCCTCGATGACGGGCCGGTTGTTCTCCGACTCCTGGATGACGACGCCGACGTCGCGGACACCCTTCGTCTGCGGATCGTCTGCCGTGGTCTGCTCTTGCATGGCGCTCTCCTCTCAGGCGGCCGCACCGGTGTGCGCAGCGCGCACCTCGGCGGCGGTCGTGGTGATCCGGTCGACGGCCGAGCTACCGCCGAGCAGCTCGTCGATGCGGGCGGCGAAGGGGGTGACGACCTCGAGCGCCGTGTCGACGGCGGCCGCGCCGTGCTCCGCGAGGAGGGCAGCATTGGTCGCACCGAGCTCGGGGTCCTCGCGCCAGGCCGTGTACAGCGCGTCGATCCACCTGCGGTTGTCGGCGAACCAGCTCGCCATGTGCTGCGCGACGAGCGAGTAGGCCGGCGCACCGCTGACGACGGCCTCGTCATCGAGGTGCTGGTACAGCAGGTCGTACACGAGCCGGTCGACGGCGTCGAGACGCAAGAGCGCCAGACCCCAGTCGGTCTCGACGATGGTCTCCTCGGCCATCCGGCGCAGCCCCTGCAGGGGCGCGTCGTGCAGCCAGTGCTCCTTGGCCTCGGCGAGCAGGTCCGTCGTGCCGCCGCCGAGGGCGATGCCGACCCGGCTGAGGACCTGAGCGTTGCCGACCCGGTCGAAGGCAGAGTAGGCAGCCGACTGGGTCACCGTCGCGCCCCAGCCGAAGCGGGCCATCCCGCAGAGGATCAGCTGGCCGGCGCTCTCGAGATGCCGCAGGGGCAGCACGAGCTCGGCGAGGACGCTGCGCCAGCCGTCGGGCAGACGCTCGAGCAGCCCACGTGCCTCGATGTACTCGAGCGAGGTCGCGAAGGCCTCGTGGTGGCCGGAGCGGGCGGTGACGTAGGGGGCGTAGTAGTACTGCCGCGGGTCGAGGTAGCTGTAGGCATCGGTCAGCCGGAAGACGCTGTAGGAGTCGTCGTAGATCTCCCGCGTCGGGTCCCACGTCGGGCGGTACTGGAAGTGCTCCTTGGGCTGCACGTCGATGCTGCCCTCGATGTAGCGCGAGGCGGGCTTGTCGCCGTAACGCTTCGCGATGTGGGTGAAGGTCTGCCGCTGGGGTTCGATGACCTGGGTCTTGAGCTCGTACTGCACTGGACGTTCTCCTTGGTCTGGTGGGCGGGCGAAGGGGGAGTCAGCTCGGCTGCGCGGTGCGCGTCGCCTGCATAGGGGCGGTCTCGATGAGCCGGACGAGCAGATCTGGCAGGGCGTCGGGACCGTCGAGCTCACGCTCGTCATCCCCTTCGTCGAAGGTGCCGACGAGGCGCCCGACCGCTCGGCCGTCAGCGAAGGTCGTGGAGCACCGGGCGCCGGCGTCCCCGAAGGTCACGGTGAAGGCCAGCTCGCTCGGGAGGGTCTCGTCGACGAGGCCGAGCTGCTCGCGCTCGGACCCGAGGACGGCATTGGCCTCGCAGACGTACTGCTCGGCGAGCGAGCGCAGGGCGACGTGCCGATCGGCGCCGGTCCCGGTCGCCACCCGCTCGCTGATCCGGGTCCGCGGCACGGTGGTCGGCCCCTGGGCTAGCTGGCCCGGGTCCTGCTGGGGCGTGCCGACGAGCTCGGCGACGCGAGTCATGAAGGGCGTCATGGCACCTCTCCTCGGTGGTCCGGGGACGAGGAGCGAGGGTCCGCCCCACCACCCCGGCGTGGTGTGTCGTGGCGGCAGACTAGGCCGGGTGTGGCGCCGGCCACGATCCGATGGGCGCAGTCGCTGTCCGCTCGACGCAGGCACCCGGAAGCACACCCGCGTTCCCCGGTGCGGAACCCGACCGGGTCCGCCACGAAGGGGGGTCATGATCAAACGATCACGGAGGACCGCGAGAGGAGTGCGATGAGGCACCTTCTGGAGTCGGCACCCCGGTTCGAGGACTGGGAGGGTGTGCACGACGCCCTGTCCGATGCCTATTTCCCGCACGCGTTGCACCCCAAGGCCGTGCGCGGGGCTGCTGCCTCGGGCATCGAGGTCGTCGACCTCGACAGCTGCCGGCTCGCCCGCATGAAGTTCGGCGCGACCGTGGGGATCGACTCGGACCACCCCGGTGCCGTGGCGGTCAACATCCCGCTGAGCGGTCACCTCGCCTCCCGCATCGGCAGCACCGACTACGACGCCGCACCCGGTCGGGCCACGGCCTTCCCGGCCGACACCCCCGCACACATGCCGGCCTGGGCCCCCGACCTCGTCCTCCTCGGCCTGCGCATCGACAGCGCGCACCTGCACCGCGAGAGCGAGCGGGTCTTCGCCCGCAAGGACGTGCGGTTGCCGACCGACATCGACCTGCGCACCCCGGCGGGGGCTGCGTGGTTCCGGATGGCGCGCACGACCTTCGACAACGCCCGCGACTGCGGCGGCGTCCTCTACCGCGACCCACAGGTCGCCGACTCCGTCGCGAGCATGCTCGTCACGGGGCTGCTCCTGGCCGCCGTCCCGGAGGAACCCACAGCTCGCAACGCCCTACGGCCCCGCCCCGTCCACCGCGTCGTCGAAGCGATGGAAGCCGACCCGACGCGTCCCTGGACCCCGGCCGACCTCGCCGAGATCGCCGGCGTCAGCGTGCGCCGGCTCCAGCAGGCATTCCGCGAGCACCTGGGCACAACCCCCTTCGCCCATCTGTACGACCTGCGGCTCGACCGCATCCACGACGACCTCGTCCACGGGCGCGGGGGCACGGTGACCGATGTCGCCCTGTCGTGGGGTATCACCCACCTCGGGCGATTTGCCGCGGCCTACCGCGAGCGCTTCGGGGAGCTGCCGAGCCAGACCCTGGCCCGGGCTGCCTGACGCCCCGGGGCTAGGTCCCGGTGATCGCCACCGCTCCGGCCGCGGCCACCTGCTCGTCCTCGCCTGCCGAGCCGCCGGAGGCGCCGACCGCACCGACGAGCTCGCCGTCGACGCGTACCGGGACCCCGCCGCCGAAGGCAGCCACCCCGGGCCGGTTGCCGATGCCGCGGATCACCGCGTCCTCGCCAGCGAGCGCCTCGTAGAGGCCGGAGGTCGGTGCCCCGCCGAAGCGGACGACGGTCCGCGCCTTGTCGATCGCGATGTCGCCAGAGGCGGCGAAGGCGCCGTCCATGCGGGCGAAGGCGAGCAGCGTCCCGCCGGGGTCGACGACGGCGACGTTCATCCGCAGGTCGTGCTCGCGGGCGTGCGCCAGAGCAGCGGCGAGCGCCGCCTCGGCCCCCTCAAGGGTCAAGACGGCGCTGCCGCGGGTGTGCTCGCCCATCCTCAGGTGAGCACGGTGGTGAAGCGTTCGTTGAGCTCGCGGTCGTGGTAGAAGATCCCCTTGCCGAGCTGGTCGACGGTCCACACGTTCGTCGGGCGGTCGGGGAAGGCGAGGTACCCGCCGGCGAAGACCTCGTTGCGGTTGCCGCTGGGGTCGAAGAAGTACACGGTCTGCCCGCGGGTGATGCCGTGACGGGTCGGGCCGATGTCGATCGGCACGTCATCCATGGTCATCAGGTCCGCCGCGCGACCCACGGAGTTCCAGTCCTCGAGGCGGAAGGCGAAGTGGTGCAGCTTGCCCTGGGGGCCGCCGATGACCGCCATCTGGTGGATCTGGTTGTTGGAGGTCATCCACGTGCCGACGCACTCGTGGTCGTCGTCGAGGCTGGTCTGCACGCGCTCGGTGGCGTAGAAGCCGAAGACGTCGGAGAGCATCCGCTCCATCGTGCCCACGTCCCCGGTCGTGATGAGGGAGTGGTCGAGGGCCGGCACGCCGATACCGACGAGGTGGCGGGGGAAGACCTCGGGGTTGTGCGTGCCCACCTCGGTGCCGACCGCGGTCGCCTGGTGGTAGACCTCGAAGACGTGCTCGCTCGGCGTGACGAAGCGGATGCCGTCACCGATCTCCGGGTTGTCCCCCTTCGACATACGCTCGACGGTCAGGCCGAAGGTCCTGGCCTTGGCCTCGATGTCGTCGATGTCGGCCTCGTGCTCGACCTTCCAGCCGTACTTGACGACGCCGACGCCGCCCTCCTCGAGGACGACCGAGTGGTGGTCCCACTCGTCCCAGCCCTTGTAGAAGACGCGCTTGGCTCCGTCGGGGGTGACGTCGGAGTGGGTCTCGTAGAGGCCCATCGTGCCGTTGTAGTGGTTCTTCGCCTCGGTCATGTCCGTGACCTTGACGTGGGCGTAGCCCATGCGCATGACTCCCATGACTGACTCCTTAATCGTCGCCCGCGCCGGCGTCCGGCGTGGTGGGGGTGTCGGGTGCGGCCGCCAGCGCCTCGGCACGCAGGCGCGCCTTCTCGTTGATCTGACGGAGCAGGGGGTTGACCAGACGCACCTCGTACTCGCGCATCTGGATAGTGATGTTCGATTCGGGGATGGCTCGGCAGCTCAGGCAGGTCCCGTCGGTGCGCTCGTCGGTGCTGATGACGGTGTCGGCGACGGGGCGCTCGTACGAGAAGGAGCCCTCGATGACGTCAAGCTTGCAGATGCCGCACCCACCCCGGCGGCAGCCCACGGTGTAGCTGAATCCGGCCTTGTACAGGCCGGAGAGCACCGTCTCGCCCGGCTCGAGGTAGACCACCTCGTCCAGGGCGGGGATCGACAGGGTCGGCACGCACGCTCCTTCGCGCTCGTCAGCGGCAGCCCGCCGCTGTGTGGCCAGCGTGCCCGGCCCGGTGTCGGGCGGACCACGCTCGTTCCCACGTGCGGAACGACGGGGCGAAGGGGGGTCAGCCGTACGTGTCGCGAGGGCCTCGGCCGCCGTGCGAGCGCCGCGGCCCCTTGCGCCAGGAGGGCGCGCTCGGGCCGACGACCCGCAGCTCGACGACGGTCTCCGGACCGACCTCCTCGGCGAGCCGCCCAAGGATGCTGGAGGTGAGCAGCCGTAGCTGGGTCGCCCACGCGGTCGACTCCGCCCGGACGGTGAGCACGCCGTCCTCGTAGGCCACCGGCTGGCTGTGCTGAGCCACCTGGGGGCCGACAAGCTCTGGCCAGCGCTCCATCACCGACCCGGCGGCGACGTCGGTCTTCCAGCCCCGGTCGGTGATCATCCGCTCGAGCTGGTCACCGAGCAGCTCCGGGTCGCGCCCGGCGGCATCGAAGGCGCCGCCCTCCCCGGCCTCGATGCCGCGTCGGGCGCGGCGTCGACGGGGCTTCATGCCGGGCCGCAGCCCGCGACTGGTCGCGACCCCGCGGGCGCGCTCCAGTGCCGCCCGCGCGGCATCCTCGACCGAGGAGTCCTCCACCCCGTCCCGTGCCTGCTCGTCGGGCTCGTGCTTGTCGGGCTCGTGCTCGCTGGACCACGCGGACGCCCCGGGTGCGGGTGGCTCGCTCACGCCGGCCCGACCTCCCCCTTCGTCACCGCGAAGCGGGCGCCCGCCAGCTCGGCCGGGATGTCGTCCTCGACCGCGGCGGTGATGAGCACCTGCTCGCAGTCGGCGATCAGCCCGGCCAGGCGGGTGCGCCGCCCGCTGTCCAGCTCTGCGAAGACGTCGTCGAGGATGAGCACCGGGTCGTCCTGCAGGTCGGTGCGCAGCAGGTGGTAGGCCGCCAGCCGCAGCCCGAGCGCGAAGGACCACGACTCCCCGTGACTGGCGTACCCCTTCGCCGGCATCTCGCCGAGGCCGAGCACGACGTCGTCCCGGTGCGGACCGACCAGGCTCACCCCACGGTCCAGCTCCTGGTCTCGCACCTGCGCCATCCCCTCCTGCAGCAGCTCCCGCAGCGCCTCCACGGTCGGCACCGAAGCGGCCTCGGCGTAGCCGGCGGCCAGCTTCTCGCCGGCCGGCCCCGGAATCGAGCTGCGGTAGCGGGCGGTGACCTCGCTGACGCTGTCGCTCACCTCGCGGTAGCTCGACTGCAGCAGCGGGACGAGGTCGGTGAGCAGACGCAGCCGGGCGTAGAGCAGCTGCGCCCCGACGGTTGCCAGGTGCTCGTCCCAGATGTCCAGGGTGCGCAGCGCCTCCTCCCGATCGGCCGCCGGGTCCACCCCTTCGGGCAGGCGACGACGACCCCGACCGCGAAGGGAGGAACCGGCCGACTTCAGCAGAGCCGAGCGCTGCCGCAAGATCTTGTCGTAGTCCGAGCGCACCCCGGCCCAGCGTGGCTGACGCTGGACGAGCAGGTCGTCGAGGAAGCGGCGGCGCTGCTCGGGATCGCCCTTGACCAGCGCAAGGTCCTCCGGGGCGAAGAGCACCGTGCGCAGCGTCCCGAGCACATCCCGCGTGCGCGGCAGCGGAGAGCGGCCCAACTTGGCCCGGTTCGCCCGGCCCGGGGTGATCTCCAGCTCGACGAGCTGCTCACGCTCGCCGGTGAGCACCGCGCACCGCACCACCGCACGCTCCGCGCCGAAGCGCACGAGCGGCTGGTCGTTCGCCACCCGGTGGCTGGAGAGCGAGGCGACATAGCCGATCGCCTCGACGAGGTTGGTCTTGCCCTGGCCGTTCAGCCCGACGAGCGTGGTCACGCCCGGCTCGAGCGGCAGCTCGGCGCGCTCGTAGCTGCGGAAGTCCGCGACGGAGAGGTGCCGGACGATCACGCAGAGGTGTCGCCGGAGCCGGAGGACGGTCCGGCCTTGGCCGCCTTCTTGCCCTCGGCGGCGGCCTTCGCCCGGCTCGTCGTCGGCTTCTCCTTCTTCGCGGCCTTCTTCTGCGACGTCGAGGCCTTCTTCGGTCCCTCGGTCGCCGACTCATCGCGCAGCTGCTGGCCCTCGGCGATGGTCATCACCTTGTGCCCGCCGAACTGGCCGCGCAGCGCCGCGACGGCCTGCATCGCCGGGCTGGCCTCCTGCCGCGAGGCGAAGCGGGCGAAGAGGGCGGCGGAGATGACCGGCATCGGCACGGCATTGTCGATCGCCTCCTCGACGGTCCACCGCCCCTCGCCGGAGTCGGCCGTGTAGTCCGAGACGTCCTCCATCGTCGGGTTCTCCTCGAGGGCGGTGACGAGGAGGTCGAGGAGCCAGGAGCGCACGACGGTGCCGCGGCTCCACGCCTTGAAGGCGCCCGGCACGTCCTTGACGATCTCCTTCTTCTCGAGCAGCTCGTAGCCCTCGGCGTAGGCGTGCATCAGGCCGTACTCGATGCCGTTGTGCACCATCTTCACGTAGTGGCCCGCTCCGACGTCGCCGGCGTGGACGAAGCCTTCGTCGCGCGGCCCCTCGGGACGCAGCGCGTCGAAGATCGGCATCGCGGTCTTCACGTGCTTCTTCAAGCCGCCGACCATGAGCCCGTAGCCGTTCTCCAGGCCCCAGATCCCGCCGGAGACCCCGCAGTCGAGGTACCCGATGCCGTGCGCCCCCAGTTCCTCGGCGTTCTCGACGTCGTCGGTGAAGCGGCTGTTGCCGCCGTCGATGACGAGGTCGCCCGGCTCGAGCCGCTGGGCGAGGTCGGAGACGACGTCCTGGGTGACCTTACCCGCCGGGACCATGACCCACACGACCCGCGGCGCCTGGAGCTGGTCGATCATGTCCTGCACGCTCTTGGCGTCCGAGAGCGACTTGTCCCGGTCGTAGCCGATCACCTCGTGGCCCGCGCGGCGGAGCCGCTCGCGCATGTTGCCACCCATCTTGCCGAGTCCGACGAGTCCGAGCTGCATGATCCGTTCTCCTGACGTGGGGGCGAAGGGGGTCAGCCGGCGAGCCGGACCGGCTGGATGACGTAGCGGTAGCTGGGGTCGAGCTCGCCGTCCTGGCTGGTCTGGCCGGTGATCATCGCGGCCTTCAGCGGTCCGGTGAGCGAGATCCGGGTGAAGTCGGTGCCGAGCGCGCCGAGGCCATCGAGGAGGTAGCCGGGGTTGAAGGCGACCTGGATCTCCGGCCCGTCGACGCTCGCCTCGAGCGCCTCAGAGGCCTGGGCGTCCTCGCCCGTGCCGGCCTCGATGGCGAGCTGCCCGTCGCTGAACCGCAGCCGGACCGGAGTGGTCCGCTCCGCGACGAGGGCGACGCGCTTGACCGCCTCGATCAGCTCGGCGGTGGCGATGACGGCCTCGGTCTCGCTCGAGGTGGGGAAGATCTTGGCGACCTTGGGGTACTCGCCGTCGAGCAGGCGAGAGGTGCTGCGGCGCTGCCCGGCCTCGAAGCCGGCCAGCCCCTCCCCGCCCGCAGCGCTGCCGAGCGCGATGTCGATCGTGCCGACGGCGCCGAGGGATCGGGCCGTCTCGGAGAGGGTGCGTGCCGGGATCAGCGCGACGTGACTGGCGTCAGAGGCGGTCGGTGACCAGGTCAGCTCGCGCATCGCCAGGCGGTAGCGGTCGGTGGCGAGCAGGGTCATCTTCTCGCCGTCGACCTCGACCCGGACACCGGTGAGAATCGGCAGGGAGTCGCCTCGGTCGGCCGCGATCGCGACCTGGGCGACCGCGTGAGTGAAGATCGAGCCGTCGACCGTGCCGGAGGGCTCAGGCGAGGTCGGCAGGGTCGGGTACTCGTCGGCGGGCATCTGCAGCAGCGCGAAGCGAGAGCTGCCGCACGTCACCTCGACCTTGGTGCCCTCGGTCGTCAGCTCCACCGGCTTGTTCGGCAGGTTGCGGGAGATGTCGGCGAGCAGGCGGCCCAGGACGAGGACCGTGCCCTCCTCCTCGACGTCGGCCTCGACGGTGATCCGCGCGGAGACCTCGTAGTCGAAGGCGGAGAGGGTGACCGACCCCGAGCTCTCGGCGGTGATGAGGACGCCTGCCAGGACCGGGACCGGCGGCCGGGTCGGCAACCCGCGGGCAACCCAGGTGACCGCCTCGGCGAGGACGTCACGCTCGACGCGGAACTTCACGACAGACCTACCCTTCGTCGCGCCCTCGTGGCGCGCTCGCTCCTGCTCAGTGTGCCTGCGGACGAGCCGTCCGCGCATCGGATGACAACCCTAGTTGGTCTCGAGGGGCCGTGCGCGGGGTGCAGACATCTGCTGTCGGCAGCGGGCGACTTTGGACGGACCAAAGCGTGTCATTCACACCGGGCCGGGTCGTCATGCGTGGGGCCGGTCGGATGATCTCTAGGTCTCGTCATGGTCATCGGTCCTGTGCACGGTGGGGATAACTGGCCATGGTCGGCTCCAGGAGCGGGCTGCGAGGTGGTCATCGCTGTGGAGAGAATGTCGACGAGATGTGGATGAGCATCGCGGTGGTGTGGATCGGCGAATGACATCGACAGGGCGTCTCGGTCCGTGCACAGTCGTCCACACGACGATGCGCAGCGCTCTCCACAACCGCGTTGACCCCGCGGCGAGAACCCGGTCGATCTGCGGACCCACAGGGTTGTTCACAGGGTGTGGACACGTCGACGCCGCGCTGTGACGCGGTTCAGGGGCTCGTTGTTCTGCCGCGATCTGACGATTCGACCGCTGGTTCACACCCACTACGCACAGGTGTGGAGAAGTGCTGTGAAAAAGCCCGATCGGGAGTCGAGCGAGGCTCAGAGCGCCTGCTGCTTGATCCGGTTCGTCAGCTCGGTGACCTGGTTGTAGATCGCTCGGCGCTCGGCCATGAGGGCGCCGATCTTCTTGTTCGCGTGGATCACCGTGGCGTGGTCGCGGCCGCCGAAGAGCTTGCCGATCTGGGGCAGTGAGGCATCGGTGAGCTCGCGGCACAGGTACATCGCGATCTGACGCGCGGTGACGAGCACACGGGTGCGCGATGGCCCCTGCAGGTCCTCGATGGTCAGCCCGAAGTAGGCAGCGGTCTGAGCCATGATCGTCGCGGTGTCGACCTCGTTGGGAGCCTCGTGCGGGATGAGGTCCTTGAGCACGATCTGCGCCAGGCCGAGGTCGACGGGCTGCTTGTTGAGGCTGGCGAAGGCGGTCACCCGGATCAGCGCCCCCTCGAGCTCGCGGATGTTTGTCGAGATCCGGCTGGCGATGAACTCCTTGACGTCGTCCGGGACCTCGAGGCGCTCCTGGATGGCCTTCTTGCGCAGGATCGCGATCCGGGTCTCGAGGTCGGGCGGCTGGACGTCGGTGAGCAGGCCCCACTCGAAGCGCGAGCGCATCCGCTCCTCGAAGCCGACGAGCAGCTTGGGCTTGACGTCACTGGTGATGACGACTTGCTTGTTGGCGTTGTGCAGAGTGTTGAAGGTGTGGAAGAACTCCTCCTGGGTCTGCATCTTGCCGCTGAGGAACTGGATGTCGTCGATGAGCAGGACGTCGACGTCGCGGTAGCGCTGTTGGAACGCGGCCGCCTTGTCGTCGCGGATGCTGTTGATGAAGTCGTTGGTGAACTCCTCGGAGTTCACGTACCGCACCTTGGTGTGGGGGTAGAGGTTGCGGGCGTAATGGCCGATGGCGTGCAGCAGGTGGGTCTTGCCCAGCCCGGACTCGCCGTAGATGAAGAGCGGGTTGTACGCCCGGGCGGGGGCCTCGGCGACGGCCACGGCGGCGGCGTGGGCGAAGCGGTTCGAGGAGCCGATGACGAAAGTGTCAAAGAGGTACTTCGGGTTCAGCCGGGTCAGCTCGACGTTCTCGGGTACTACGGCCTGGCGCCGGTCGCTCCGCCGCTCGGGGAGGATGTCGGCCTCGGCATTGACGTCCGGGACGAAGGGGTCCTCGGTCGCCAGTCCCTGGCGAGGGGGCGAGGTCTCGGGCATCTCGACGTCGAGCACGTCGCGGTCGTGCTCGTTCGAGCCAGCGGGCGCTCGCGTGTCGTGGGCGTCGACCTGGCTGTCCGAACCGACCGGGTCGGCCTCCTCCGCCAGCGCGGGGTCGACGGTGACGGCGATACGGACATCGCGGTCTAGCTGGCTGGAGAGCGCCTGGGTCACCTGCATCCGCAGCCGCTGCTCCACCCACTCCTTGCTGAAGTCGTCCGGCACGGCGATGAGCGCGGTGTCGTCCAGGAGCCCGACGAGCTGGGCGCGTTCGAGGAAGGCGCGACGGTTGACGGGCACGCCATCGGCGTCGAGGGAGTCGAGGGTGGAGCGCCAGACGGTGGAGAAGTCCCTGTTGGCGTCGGGCACCTGCTCCACCTCGATCTGTGCTGATCTACTCGGTCGGTCCTCGTCAGCCCAGGGCTGCGATGGCGCGGGGTGGGGACCCGCATCGTGTGGGCGCCCGCGCCGCGCGCGATGTCCACACAGTTTTCCACACCCTGTGGGTGACGGTTGGGATGGAGGGTGACGCTAACAACACCCTGGGAGGGTGGCAACTCGTTCGCGACATTTTCTCGCCGTTCTCGGCGTGTCGCGCCGGCACGGGTCGAGTCCAGCGATAACGTCGCCCGTTTGATCACGTCCCGGGCCGGCGAAGGGGGTGAGTTTGACCCCTTCGCGCGGGTCGCCGTACCCTGGACGCTGGCCTGAGCGGCCGTCTTCGCATGCCCATCACCGCATGTCCCTGCGCCTCGTCGTGGGATGTCAGCGCAGGTGGTGGGTCTCCGATCGCGGCCGGTCGGGCGCCAGAGCAGCCCGGTCGCCGGACCGACCACAACGGTCGACGACCTGACGACACCAGCGAAAGAGTCTCACGATGAGCAAGCGCACCTTCCAGCCGAACAACCGCCGCCGCGCCAAGACGCACGGCTTCCGTCTGCGGATGCGGACCCGCGCCGGCCGCTCGATCCTGGCGAACCGCCGGGCCAAGGGCCGCCGCAAGCTCTCCGCCTGAGCCTGCGTCTTCGCCGTCCGTGTTGCCCGCGCAGCACCGCCTGACGGAGCGCCGGGAGTTCACGGCAACGGTCCGCGGTCCCGGCGCCAGACGCAAGGGGTCCCGGCTGCTCGTGGTCCACGCCCGTCACACCGACGCACGGTCCGGTCAACCGCCGCGCGTCGGTGTGGTCGTGTCCAAGGCGGTGGGCAACGCCGTGACGCGTAACCGGGTCAAGCGGCGTCTGCGCGCCCAGATCGCCCCCCTGCTCACGAGCATCCCGAGTGGTACGGACCTCGTGCTGCGCGCGAATCCCGCTGCGGCACAAGCGAGTTCGCGCGACCTGGGCGACACTCTCGGGAGCCTGCTGACCACTCTCACCACGGTCGACGCATGAGCGGCAGATCGGCGGCGGCTGCCCCCTTCGTCCTCCTGGTCCGCGCCTACCAGGCGCTGATCTCACCCCTGTTGCCGGCGACCTGCCGGTACTACCCGTCGTGCTCGGCCTATGCGGTCGCTGCGCTCGAGCGGCACGGTCCGATCCGCGGGGGGTATCTCGCGATGCGCCGCCTCGGCCGGTGCCACCCCTGGAGCGCGGGCGGGATCGACCACGTGCCAGACACCTGGGCCGAGCGTGACTCACCCAGCCTGAGCGAGCCCCGGCTCGGGGCCGACGAGCCGGCCCTCAGCCCGGCAGAGCTCGACGACCTCCAGCGCCGGCTCGGCGCGACCCGACAGCGAAGGATCTCCGCGTGAGCTTCAGCGACATCATGTTCCCCTTCGAGTGGATCGTGGCCTGGATCACGGTCCTGTGGCACAAGCTGCTCGTCGCGATCGGGATGCCGAGCGAGAACGGCTGGACCTGGACCCTGTCCATCGTCGGTCTCGTGATCGTCATGCGCGCGGCGCTCATCCCGCTCTTCGTCAAGCAGATCCACGCCTCCCGGAAGATGCAGCTCATCCAGCCGGAGATGCAGAAGATCCAGAAGAAGTACAAGGGCAAGAAGGACCCTGAGTCCCAGCAGAAGATGCAGCAGGAGATGATGTCGCTGTATCGGGACACCGGGACCAACCCGCTGGCCTCGTGCATGCCCATCCTCATCCAGATGCCGTTCTTCTTCGGCCTCTTCCGGGTGCTCAACGGGCTGGACGAGATGGCCCGCGGGGAGAAGGAGCCGATCGGACCGCTCACCCAGGCGATGGCCTCCGAGGCCGAGTCCTCGACGATCTTCGGCGCCAAGCTCTCCGACATCTTCCTCGGCGCGGACACGGTGAACGTCTGGGTCGTCACCATCGTGCTCATCGTGCTCATGTCGGCGACGACCTTCATCACCCAGCACCAGCTGATGCGCAAGAACATGCCCGCGGCGGCGCTGGAGGGGCCGTTTGCCCAGCAGCAGAAGATCCTGCTCTACCTCTTCCCGATCATCTTCGCCGTCTCGGGCGTGAACTTCCCCATCGGTGTGCTCATCTACTGGTTCACGACCAACCTGTGGACGATGCTCCAGCAGTTCTACGTCATCCGCCGGATGCCGGCGCCGGGCAGCCAGGCCGAGAAGGACATGCAGAGCCGGCGCCGCAAGGCCGGCAAGCCGGTCGACACCTTCGAGCAGACCCACGAGCGCGAGCACGACGTCGAGATGGCCGACGAGTTGCGCGAGAAGGGCGTCATCTCCGGCCAGCGAGCCCAGCCCAAGGGCAAGAAGCGCGCCAAGAAGGACGCACGCAAGGGCCCCGCGTCCTCCAGCAGCGCCGGGGCTGTCCGCGAGAGCGCGCCCAGGACCGACAACTGACCGACGACCGGCACCCACCGGTCACCCACGACCACCAGGAGAAGTGATGACGACGAACGAGACGGTGCACGAGGCCGACCAGCTGACCGAGTCCGACCCGGGCCCGGCGACGGCGGGCGAGAATCGCCGCGCCGAGCTGCTGCGCGAGGGTGAGGCGGCCGCCGACTTCCTCGAGAACCTCCTCGACATCTGCGACCTCGACGGCGACATCGACCTCGACATCGATGGCGACCGGGCAGCGGTGGCGGTCGTCGACAGCGAGGACGGGCGGGTGCCTCGCCGCCTCGTCGGCTCCGACGGCAAGGTCCTGGAGGCGTTGCAGGAGCTGACCAGGCTGGCCGTGCAGTCGGCGACCGGCGAGCGCAGCCGGCTGATGCTTGACGTCGCGGGCCACCGCGCGAGCCGACGGGCCGAGCTCGTCGAGGTGGCGCGAGAGGCGATCGCCCAGTGCCGCGAGTCCGGCGAGCGGGTCGAGATGACGCCGATGACCGCCTTCGAGCGCAAGGTCGTCCACGACGAGGTGCTCGCCGCAGGTCTGGTCTCGGAGTCCTCCGGGACCGAGCCGCGCCGCTACGTCGTCGTCGTTCCGGCGGACGACTCGGCCGGTACGTCCGAGTCGTCCACGACGGCAGAGCCGGCCGATGCTGAGGGTTCCGACGCGGCGGATTCCGCCCTGCCGTCGGACGACCGCGCCTGATCCGTTTCACGTGAAACACGACGCTGTACCGGCCGCAGAGGGTGACGCGGAGCTGCGGCTCGCAGCCCCCGGTGCGCCGAAGGTGGCTCGGCGTGTGTTCGGTGACCGGCTGTCCCTGGCGGAGTCGTTCGCGGAGGTGCTCGCCGACACCGGCGTGACCCACGGGCTGATCGGACCCCGCGAGGTGCCGATCCTCTGGGACCGTCACATCCTCAACTGCGCGGTGATCGCCGACGCATTCCCCGAAGGGGCGACGGTCATCGACGTGGGCAGCGGCGCCGGGCTCCCCGGCCTCGCCCTGGCCATCGCCCGCCCCGACCTCACGGTGCACCTCGTTGAACCGATGCTGCGGCGCACCGACTGGCTGCACGCGACCATCGCCGCCATCGGGGTCGAGGCGGTCCACGTGCACCGTGCTCGCGCCGAGGAGCTGCACGGCGAGCTGTCGTCCGGCTACGTCACCGCTCGCGCTGTTGCCCGTCTCGACAAGCTCGCGCGCTGGTGCTTCCCGCTGCTCACGCCTGGCGGGACGCTCGTCGCGATGAAGGGGCGCTCGGCCACCGACGAGCTCCAGGCCGCTCGACCCCGGCTGCGCAAGCTCGGGCTGGTTGACGCGACGATCTCCGAGCACGGCGGTGACCTTCTCGATCAGCCGACGGTCACCGTGGACTGCACCGTTCGCGGCTGACTCGTCGTTGTCGGGTCTCTTCTCCGTCTCCATCTTTCTCGTCGTGGTCGGCGGGGTGAGGGCTGCCCTCGGAGCTGCGGTCCTCGGGCGCGGGGCGCCCTTGCGGTCCGCTTGATGCTCCTTCAAGCATCCCTCCCCCCTTCCTCTTCCGGTCCGGGTCGGCGGGGTGAGGGTTGCCCTCGGAGCTGCGGTCCTCGGGCGCGGGGCGCCCTTGCGGTCCGCTTGATGCTCCTTCGGACACCCCTCGCCCCGCCTCCTCCGCTTCCGACCGTGGTCGCAACCCGCCCCAAAGGTCCAGCTATCTGGCACCCCGCGCCCTTGCCGTCCGCTTGATGCTCCTTCGGACATCCCTCGCCCCGCCTCCGGGTCTCCCATCGGAGCGAGGTTGACATCGCACAGGGTGAATCCCGCTTCGAGGCAGCCGTTTCACGTGAAACGCGCTGGTCTTTGGCGTGTCGGTGGTCGGTGCGCTTGGATGGGCGGCGATGAACGACGCAACGCAACTGGTGGGTGTGGACGGGGTTCGCAGGGTCGCAGAGGGGATCGGGTGGCCGAGCCTTCCGTCGTCCCTCTCGGGGGCGCCGGTCGGCTGGCAGGGGACTCGGGCCACGCCCCGCACGCCGGACGTCGAGGTCGCTGCCTACGACGAGGAGTCGGCCGAGGGTCCGGCGGCCGCTCTGTCCGTTTCACGTGAAACGGATTCCGCGGACGAGGAACCCCCTTCGCCGGCTTTTTCGACGCGTGAGTCCGTGACGCCTGAGGACGGCGACTCGCCGGTCTTGGCGGCGGTGACCGAGGATGCCGAGAAGCGGGCGCGGTTGGCGAGCAAGACCTTCCCTCGGCCGGACCGCCCGCGGATCATCACCGTCTCGAACCAGAAGGGCGGGGTGGGCAAGACGACGACGGCCGTCAACCTCGCCGCCGCATTGGCGCAGAACGGGCTGAACGTCGTCCTCGTAGACACCGACCCCCAGGGCAACGCGAGCACGGCGCTGAACATCGACCACCACGCCGAGGTGCCCAGCATCTATGACGTGCTCGTCGACGGGACGGCGATGTCCGAGGTGCTGCAGCCCTGCCCGGACGTCGACCACCTCTGGTGCGTTCCGGCGACCATCGACCTGGCGGGAGCGGAGATCGAGCTCGTCTCGCTCGTCGCACGAGAGTCGCGGATGCGCTCCGCCTTGGCCGCGCTGCTCACCGACGGCGCGGCCGGCGCCGTCAGCGGGGCGGACCGGATCGACTACGTCATCATCGACTGCCCGCCTAGCCTCGGCCTGCTCACCGTCAACGCCTTCGTCGCCGCCCACGAGGTGCTCATCCCGATCCAGTGCGAGTACTACGCGCTCGAAGGGCTGTCGCAGCTCCTGAGCAACATCGACCTCATCCGCACGCATCTCAACCCCGAGCTGCACGTCTCGACGATCCTGCTCACGATGTACGACGGCCGCACCAACCTCTCCCGGCAGGTCGCCGAGGAGGTGCGCGAGCACTTCCCCGACGAGGTCCTCGCCGCCACGGTGCCGCGCTCGGTGCGCGTGTCCGAGGCACCGAGCTTCGGTCAGACCGTCATCACGTACGACCCGCAGAGCTCGGGTGCCCTGAGCTATCTCGAAGCCGCCGCCGAGATCGCCGACCGGGGCTCGACCACGACCAGCACGAGCCCAGGCACCCCGATCGAGGACGGGTCCACTACTGAGGAGGCAGGACGATGAGCGAGAAGCGACGAGGACTCGGGCGAGGGCTGGGAGCGCTCATCCCGGACCAGAGCGCACCCCGCAGCCGGCCCACCGACGTCTTCTTCGCCGACCGTGAACCGGCAGCCGTCGGAGCGGGCCAGGCGAGTTCCCCTCCCGCGGCCGAGACGGAACCGGCCAGGTCGAGCGGCCCAGACGCTGCCGCTGAGTCGACTCCGGCGAAGCCGTCGAGCGAGTCGTCGGACCACCAGCCCGCAGGGATGGACCCTGTGACGTCGGAGACGGACTCCACCGACGGGACCGGTCTGGCCCCGGTACCCGGCGCCCACTTCGCCGACGTGCCGCTCGAGGCGATCCGGCCCAACCCGCGCCAGCCCCGGACCGTCTTCGATGAGGACGACATGGCCGAGCTCGTGCACTCCATCCGGGAGATCGGGGTGCTCCAGCCGGTCGTCGTGCGACCGATCGAGGCCACGGACGACGACGACGTCAGGTTCGAGCTCATCATGGGTGAGCGCCGGTGGCGCGCCTCGCGCACCGCGGGCAAGGAGACGATCCCGGCGATCGTCAAGGAGACCGATGAGGACGATCTGCTCCGGGACGCCCTCCTGGAGAACCTCCACCGCTCGGAGCTCAACGCTCTCGAGGAGGCGGCGGCCTACCAGCAACTCCTCGACGACTTCGGCTGCACCCAGGAGGAGCTGTCCCGCAAGATCGGCCGCTCCCGCCCGCAGATCAGCAACACCCTGCGTCTGCTCCGCCTCCCGCCGCTCGTCGCGCGCCGGGTGGCCGCCGGCGTCCTCTCGGCCGGGCACGCCCGCGCGCTGCTCTCCCTCGACGACGGCGCCGCGATGGAGCGGCTGGCCCAGCGGATCGTCGCCGAAGGGCTCTCGGTGCGCAGCGTCGAGGAGATCATCGCGCTCGGTGTGGAGCCGGAGACCCAGCGACGCACCGCGCCGCGAGCGGGACGTCGGCACCCCCAGCTGGACGACCTCGCGTCGACGGTGAGCGACCAGCTCGACACCCGAGCGACGATCAGCCTCGGCGCCAAGAAGGGTCGGATGACCGTCGAGTTCGCCTCCGTCGACGACCTGCACCGGATCCTCGACCGGATGGGTCTGTCACGGGACTGACTGCGCGAATTCCGTTGTGCCACAACGGAAACGGCAAAGGGGGGTCCGCCGGCGAAAAGGCCGGCGGACCCCCCTTCGCGGTGGTCCGTCGCTGATCAGGTCAGGCGAGGAAGGGCTCGATCTCCTTGACCAGCTTGGGCTTGGGCATGACACCCACGAGCGTCTTGACGATCTCGCCGCCGGAGTAGATATGCATCGTGGGGATCGAGGTGATCCCGTAGCGAGCGGTCACCTGCGGGTTCTCGTCGGTGTTGAGCTTGACGATGTCGAGCTTGCCGTCGTACTGCCCGGCGAGCTCCTCGAGGACCGGGGCGATCGCGCGGCAGGGGCCGCACCAGGGGGCCCAGAAGTCGACGAGCACGGGCTTGTCGCTCTTGATGACCTCGCTGTCGAATGTCGCGTCGGTGACGGCCTTGGTGCCAGCCATGGGGGTTCCTTCCAGTCGGGAGTCGTGAGGGTGTGGGCGAAGGGGGGTCAGCGGGTGGCAACGCCGTCGTCGACCGAGACCGGGACCGAGGCGGCATCACCCTCGGGCTCGATGAGGGCGGCATCTTGCGCGGGGGCGCCGGCCTCGTCCTGTGCCGCGAGCCACCGCTCGGCGTCGAGCGCGGCCTGGCAGCCCGAGCCGGCAGCGGTGATCGCCTGCCGGTAGGTGTGATCGACCAGGTCGCCGCAGGCGAAGACGCCCTCGACGTTGGTCCGGGTCGAGCGGCCGTCGACGAGGACGTAGCCCTCGTCGTCGAGCGCGACCTTGGTGGCGTCCTGGGTCTGCAGGAGCAGCTCGTTGCGGGGGTCGTGACCGATCGCGACGAAGAGGCCGGTGACGTCCAGGTCACGTTCGGCGCCGCTCTCGGTGTCACGCAGGGTGACCCCGGAGACCTTGGCGTCGCCGTGGATCGCGGTGACCTCGGAGTTCCACGCGAAGGAAATCTTCGGGTCCTTCATCGCGCGGTCGGCCATGATCTTGCTGGCCCGCAGCTCGTCGCGGCGGTGCACGATGGTCACCGACCGGGCGAACTTGGTGAGGAACGTGGCCTCCTCCACGGCGGAGTCACCGCCGCCGACGACGGCGATGTTCTGGTCGCGGAAGAAGAAGCCGTCGCAGGTCGCGCACCACGAGACCCCGTGGCCGGAGAGCCGCTTCTCGTCCTCCAGGCCCAGCTCGCGGTAGGCCGAGCCCATCGCGAGGATCACAGAGAGGGCGCGGTGCTCGGTGCCCTCGCCGTCGACGACGACCTTGGTCCCGCCGTCGAGCCGGACCGAGCTGACGTCGTCGGTGACGATCGTGGTGCCGAACCGCTCGGCCTGCCCGCGCATGGCCATCATGAGGTCCGGGCCCATGATTCCGTCGGTGAAGCCGGGGTAGTTCTCGACCTCGGTCGTGTTCATCAGGGCCCCGCCGGCGGTCACCGACCCCTCGAAGAGCAGGGGTTCGAGATTGGCGCGGGCGGCGTAGACGGCTGCGGTGTACCCCGCAGGTCCGGACCCGATGATGATGACGTTGCGGACGTCGGTGCTCACGGTTGTCCTTCGGCTGGATCGAGACGGTCAGGGTATGTCTGTGGCCAACAGCCATCGTAGGCGCAGGATTCCCACCCCGCTGATCTGAGGGCGTGCGGGGGCGGGCCGTTTGGCTTGCTTGGGTTCGAAGGGGTGGCTTGGGCCCGTGTACGTCGCGCGTCAGACTTCTTGGCAGGGCCGTGATGTAGGTCTTGAAGGAGGATCTGAATCATGGGTACACCACCGGTGATCCTGGCCGGGCGGAAGACTCGGATCGTGCTGAGCGTGCTGGCTTGGGGGGGGGTGAGCATCGCGGATGCCGCTCGGAAGGGGAAGGTCAGCGAGCAGTCGATCGGGAGGTGGAAGGCTGACTCCTCGAGGGGGGCAAGATCACTCCGGCAGCGGGTCGTAGCGGTCCCTTCGGGTTCGAGTCGTTCGTCGAGCTGCACCCGTGGCTGACCCACGTGCGCACCCGCGCGAAGAGCCCGGGCCAGAACGGCTCGCGCGAGCGAGAATTCGGCACGTTGAAGTACGAACGGCACCAAGGAAACCCTGCCAACTTCTTGACGCGGGACATGTAGAGCCTCCCACCGGGGCCCTTCTGGGCCGTTGCGGGGGTGGGAGGGCAGGCTGGCACCTGGCCGTCACCCGGTCAGGGCGAGGGCAAGGCCAAGGGCATGCATCCCGAAGTGCCACTGATTGGCCGCGCGCGACTATTCGGGCGCTGCTCGCCGAGGTCGTTGACTGCCGGATCGATCTTGCGGCATTGCTCGCCTCCGGCCCCCGAGCTGAACTCGCCCCGCGAACCGCTACCTGGGGGTGGTCACGTTGCGGCGGCGTGGCGAGCGCGATGGGCCGCGAGTGCGCCACCCAGCAAGGTGAGCGCGGCCAGGGCGAAGACAGCCACCAGCCACCACTCGGACTCGCCCGACCCGCCATCAGGCGACAGGCCGACCGCGCTCTCGATCCACTGGGGGTTGACCGCGGCCAGCCCGGCGAGCACCAAGGACAGGGCACCGAACGCCGCTGCCAGGCGCACCACGAGTGACGGCACCTCGGACAACCACTGCTTCAGACCTGACATTTCGCATCACGCGCCTTCTGGGGACGGGAGCTTGAGCCTATCGGGGTCCGCGGGAGGCGGCTAGAGTCGTTGAGGCCGGCAGTTCCCTCGTCACAGTGGCGGCAGACCCGAAGGAGTCGCGTATGGCCGATCGTCCCCCACCCGAGGTCAGCCGGACGGTCACCGGCGAGGACCCGTTGACCGGCGATCTCAACGAAGCCGCTGCTGACGATCAGGCTGGCCCCACGTCCGCCAGTCCGTTCGACGACGAGGCGGATGCGGGACCACCGGGTGCTCCACCTGAGTCTGCCGGCGACGAAGCGCCGCACCCGGCTGACGGCGAGGGTGACACCGCTTCCGGACCCGACGGCGAGAACAGCGAGGCTGAGCTGCTTGACCTCCGCGAGCAGCGCAAACGTCGCACCCGCAAAGCCAAGGGACCTCAGGATCCGACGGAGGTCGAGGACCCGACGGGCCTCCACCGGCGCGACGGGCCGACCTCCGCGCCGCTACCTCAGGATCCCTGGTGAGTCGGCGGTAGTAGCGGGTATGGCACGGATCGATGAGGTCGTGGTGCTCGCAGACGATGCCACCGGCCTACAGACCGGCACCGTCTGCGAGCCCTCGCTTGGTGCCTCGTCCACCGCGCTGCTGGTCACCGGCAACTGGTTCGCCTCCGTCAGCCGCGACGACGGCCGTACGTGGGAGCTGCTCGATCCGTTCCGGGTCTTCCCCTCCGATCCCTCGCTCTTCTGCTGCGACCAACTGGCCGACTACCTCGTACCGGAGCGGCGCTGGGTGTGGCTGCTGCAGTACCAACCGGTGCGCGGCGAGAACATCCTCCGGTTGGCGGTCAGCGATCGCGGCGACCCCAGCGGGTGGCACTGGTGGGACATCGCACCGGCCGATCTCGACCCCGCGTGGGGAGGCCTCTGGTTCGACTATCCCGATCTTGCCCTCAGCGACAAGCACCTGTATCTCAGTGTCAACCTGTTCGATATCCGGGGCATCTGGCGTCGAGCCGTGGTGATCCGCTGGCCGCGTCGCGAGCTCCGCCGATCGGCACCGCTGCGACGGATGCACTGGAGCACCACCGAGACCGGCTCGCTCCGCTTTGCCCAAGGCTCCACCGACACCATGTGGTTCGCCTCCAACGATGCGCGCACCTCGCAGCTGCTGCTGTTCGCGTGGCCCGACGACGACGAGCGGGTGCAGAGCTGGCGGCTACCGGTGGCCGGTTGGAATCCGACGAGCTACGACTCGGCTGGGCCGGCCGGTGAGCGCTGGCTCGAGCGGTGCGACGATCGGATCACCGGAGGCTGGGCCGCGGGTGATCGTCTCGGTTTCGCCTGGACCTCGGGCATCCTCCCGGGCCGCCCCCACCCGTTCGTGCGGTGCGTCGTGCTCGACGAACAGGGCCTGGGCCTGGTCGCAGAACCCGATCTGTGGAGCGTCAACGGGGCGTGGGCATATCCGGCGACCGCTCCGAATCGCCGTGGCCGGGTCGGGATGAGCGTGATGTTCGCCGGCCCCACCCACCCGGCGCACGCGGTCGCCACCCTCGCCGAGGACCAGAGCACCTGGCAGAGCGCTCTGAGCGGGGTCTCCACCGATCCGCCCCGTGGCGGGGTCTGGGGCGACTACCTCACTTGCCGACCCCACGTGCGGCGCCCCACTGCGTGGCGGGCCATGGGATACCTGCTCGACGGTGGCTCTGACCGACGCAATGTCGAGCCGCGGGTGGTGACGTTCACGGCGTAGCCAACCCCCCCGTCGTCGGAGGGACATAATCACTCGACCTAGTACCCCGCTGAGATGGTTCATTCGCCGCTGAAGAGTGAGCGGTGCCAATCGGCGTAACGGTGCTCCAGCGTCAGACAGGCCGGGGCGCCATGAGGTCCCACTCCGAGGGCCACACCGACCAGTAGTGGTGGACTCCGTAGCGGCCGTCGGGTTCGCGGGTGTAGCCGGTTGGGTCATCGGGTCGTAGGTGTGGTCCCCGGCGTGCTGCTGACCGCGAAGGGAACCCCGACGGCGCCCAGCGGCAGCATCCGCCAACTGGGCACGCCAGCTCGATCACGAACCGCCGCCGGGGTCCAGATACCGGTCGATGCACGACATCAATCTGCGATCCGCCACGGCCGGCACCACCCCCGACGCCGGCGGGGCGGCCAGACCGCGTCAGCGCAAGCGGAGGACGCGGGCGGCGGCGTAGGGCCAGCCGAGCACCAGGTCGCGTACGGTCGTGCCGGCGGGTGCCGGCAGAGGCGGGGAGTCCGCTGCAGAGGTCACCACCGCCAGCAGCAGAATGTGGCTCTGATCGGCCGGGATGACGCTGAGGTCCAGGTCGATCGAGATGGCTCGTGGTGACCTGGCGGTAATCGGCTCGAGGTTGGCGAAAGTCAGTCCCAGCAGCGGGTCAGTGGCTGCGCTCCATTCGTCAGGTAGAGCGTGTGGCTGCGCCAGGAAGTGGTCTGCTGAGTGCGCCACCAGGTCACCGATGTCGGCGCTCATCAAGTCTTCGACCACCGTGCCGGTGCGCCAATAGAGGATGGCTTGAGCGTCCAGCCTTGGCACGGCGCGCTCATCACGGTGGTGGAGCAAGACCTCCACCACACTCGGGATGCGTTCCACGGTCCACACCCCGGCGTCCTCGCGGCGGGGTGCCACCCGCTCCACCACATCGATCTCGCGCGCCGAGATGTCGGTGGTGTTGACGCCCCGCCACGGCGGGCAGAAGACGGCGAGCGGATGCGCTGGGTCAAGGACTCGGGCCGGATCGGACGGGTCGTAGGTAACGTCCAGCGTGAGCGGGTCGAGCCGCACCCCCTCCTCAACATCCGCTCCGTTGACCCTGCCGACAATCTCGCCCCAGAGCGTGGCGTTAATCGTGCGCGAGGCAGAGCGGCCCATGCGCTGGTTGTGGAAACGCAGGGCGTCGTCAAGCGCTTCGCTCCACTCGCCCGTGGCTTCGATGAACGGATAGAGGTGACGGAAGGCGGTTTGGAAGGTCCACACCGCGTGATTCGGCGCGTTCCACCGTGACAGGGACGAACGCCACAGCCACGCCGGGGGCGTGGCCACCGGCCAGGCCGGGCGCACCACGATGTCCGGGCTGGCGTGATCGGTCAGCGTCGCTCCGGGAGCGGCCCTGGGGTCCTCGAGCGGGGTGGGCAGGATTCGACGGGAATCGAACGGATGGACCCGCAGGTAGGTATCGCGACGGGCCGCCGCTGCCAGATCGACCTCCCACACCCCGCGCGACTGCACGGCGGCTCGCATCAACCGAGTGCCACCCGGCCCAACCTGGGTCCAGATATCGAGGTCTTGAACCACAGCGCTGGGGAGGCCGTTCACGAACGGCGTCCAGGTGAACGTGGCCGGCGCGGCGGTCAGCGTGCCCTTCCACACCCCGGTAGCCGTGCCGACATAGACATCGGCCGGGTTGCTGGGGTCAACCACCACCGTGAACACCGGGTCCAGGGGTCCTTGCGGGAGCGCTGGCGGATTGTCGAGCGCGCGCCGCAAACCGGTGGCGTGCCAGGCCCCGCCGCTGAACTTGAACAAGGTTTCCTGGGCGGCGTTGCCTCGATTTCCGGTCGTGCTGGCGAAGAAGTCCGCTGTTCCCGGGATGGCCGCGACATCGGTGACGAAGGTACCGCCCACCGGGAAGGCGCCAGATGCGATATCCCAGACGGTGGTGGTCCATTGCCCGGCGGGGCCTTCAACGTAGCGAACCACGCCATCGAGGTACGCGGCCAAGACCGTGCCGGCAGCCGCAAACTCCAGCGCCACGACGCTGCGAATTGACCCGGTCGACGGTGGGCCGCTCAGGGGCACCCCATAGTTCCCCAAACCAGCGTTGAAAGCCCCGGCCGGGCGGCAGTCGCGCTCGGGTGCGGCGACCGGGTTACCTGCGCCGTCGACGTGATCATGGGGCAAGACCCGCCAGGCCGGGGGCCGGTTGGTGCCAAGGTCGCGGGTGATCCACACCCGGTTGGTCCCAATGGCGAGGAGCCCGTTGCCGCCGGTGGCCGAGTCATCGAAAGTGGCCGCCTCTGAGTAAAACAGGCTGGCGTCATTTTCCGTGTCGCCGGAGAGGTCCGGCGGTCCGCCGGGGTCTCGTGCCATCGGGTCGCGGAACGGTCCCCGGCTGGTGGAGTTCCACGCCGCTTGCGCGTACTGCGCCACCACGATGTTCGTATGTACGGGGTGGAAGGCGACCCCGCCGCCGTCGCCCTGGTGGGTGACCTCCCATACCGTGTCGCCTCGACGCATCTGGGTTCCATTGTCTTGGCAGCCCATGGCGAGATAGTGCGGTGACGTGGGATGGCTGGCGACCATGTTGGCCTCCATGGCCCCCAAACCGGAGTTCCGCGCGGCGAAGGTATTAACCCGTCCGGAGGCCAACGACACGTACACCCCACCGTCGTTGCCCACCCACACCTGCCGTCGCTCGGGTCGATCTGCTGCCGGTGCGGCGAGTTGCGGGCCAGCGAGGCGAATGGCGTGGACGTCGCCATGCATGTTGTTGCCGATCAGCCCAGCTCGATCCGCCCCGGCATTCGTTGGTGGGGTGCCGACCCCGGCCAACACGCGGGGGACCGTGAGCGCGGGGGCCGCGCTCACGTCGTATACCCAGAGGGCCGCCGCCCAGTTGGTGCCGTCGCGGGGTTCGATGACCGAGCCCCCGACGTAGACGCGGTCATTGCCACCAGCATCGACGTCAACGGCGATGGCCTGGTCGTAGTCGCGCTGCGTGCCCCAGACCTGGTCGGTGGGGCGCAGCCCGGGGCAGTTGGTCGCCAGGGGCGGGTTGGCGCTAACGTCTGGAACTTGCCATACCCGGGCCCGATCGGTCTCCCCCAGGACGTAGAAGCGGTTGCCCGCCGCGTGCGCTAGGGACATGCGCCCCACGATCGGGGGGGCCATCGGGTTTTGCAGGGTGGGGACCGCGAAAGCGGTGGCGAAGGAGTCATCGCTATAGAGCAGCCCTTGTCCGGCCACGGCGACCACGCAGCGATGGTTGCCTCCGCCCAGGTCGAACCAGAGGGCGTCGGTCACCACCAGGTTGCCACCAGCGGGCAAGCCTGCGGTGGGGGCCCACGTATACCCGGGCCGGGTTGCTCCGCCGCTGTTGGGGATAGCGATGTCGCCCCGGGTGCCGATGAAGGCTCCGTCATTCGTGCACGCCAGAACTTGGTCTGGGGTGAGGCCACCGGCACCAGCTTGAACTCCGGGCATCCGCACCAGCCGATAGATTCCCCGCCCTTCCAGTTGGGCGAGCCCAGTGTCGGGCTCCCACGGATTGGTGCCGACATCGACGGTGGCGGGGCCGATGGCGGACAACACGCCCACCCCCGCCATGCGCCCGCCTGTAGGGCCACGCGTTGGCGTGATCTCGCCCGTGCCCACAAGCACGACATCGAGGTCCTCAATGATCCCGAAGTCCACCAAGATCGATCCGCAGGCCTGCGCGTTGACGTGGCCGCCGGTGGTCGGCGAGTACTGTGCCCAACCGCCCACGGGCTGCCACGAGGCGCCCGCGTCGTGGGTGTACCAGACGCCGCCTTTGGCGGTGGCCGCATACGCGCGCACCCCATCGGAGTCCACGGCCAGATCCCGAATGCGGCCGGTGACGTTTGGGCGGTCCAGCGCCTGACCCCTCCGCGCCACAGACGGCCCAATGGAGACCCACTTACCTTGCTCATTGATCGGGAACGCCCGGGCAGCCCGCGATCGCGACGGGCGCCCGCTGGCCGTGGTCAGCGATTCCTCGCGATCGCGCAGCAGCGCGGCCATGGCCTGCGCCAAAGCTGCCTGGTCAACACCGGCCTCGCGGGCGGCGTTGTACGACGCCCGGGCTGCTGCCCGAGCCTTCTTGTTGGGGTCGCGGCTCACGGTGACTCCTCCTGGGGAGCCACCCGAATCCAGCCCTCTTGCACCTCATGGGGCATCGGGGGCAGCAGGGCAGCCGACGTCGCCGCGGTGATCGGGTCATCGCGCCACGACAGCCCACCGGTGCGCCGGGTGAATACCTGGTCTTGCGGCAGAGTCGAAACCGTGGGCAGACGGATCGCGGCCGGGTCGACCAAGACCGGCCCTAGCCGCACCGACGGTGACATGCGCCGCAACCCGGGGCTGACCCAGTCTTCGGACAGCGCCAGGGCCTTGCGCGGAGCAATGCCCGAGGTGAGGTGCACCCGGCCGGCAGGCAACATGATAATGGTCAGCGAGCGCACTTGCCCGACCCGAATAGTCAGGGTGTCTTCGAGCACGAGATACGGGTGGTCAAGGGGGTCTTCATCGGGCACCACGGTCTGCCCCAGGAGCCCCAGTTGGCCCCGGTGGGCGCCCGCCTGCCGGGCCGCACTGGCCACGGCCTTGTCCACCACGTGGAAGTGGGAATAGTCGTCGTCGACGAAGAACCCGAGGGCGGAGTCATCGGAGCGGCCCAGGTCACCCAGCCGGAACTGCAGGCTCTCGGTGCTCAAGGCTGCGAAAGCTTCCCGACGCTCGGCCTCGCCACCGGGGGAGGTGACCTCAACCCCGGCGAGGTCATCGGGGGCGTCGAAGCGGATGCTGGCTCGTACTACCGCCAGCGGCCGACCGACCAGGCCCGCGATCGTCGGCGCCCCCACTCCGGCGTAGGCGTCGACGGTGTGCAGGGTGGTGTCGATCGCCCGCAGTAGTGCGGTCAAGGTGCTTTCGGTGGGAGGGCTGGCGGCATGCCGGGTCTGGACATCACTGGTCACCAAACCCATGGCCAACAGCGCCACATGCGTAGCGGTGGGCGGCGCGCCGTCGGTGGGCGCGGCATCCGGCGGCAATGGACGCCCCGGGGCTGGCACCCATTCCACCCCGCCGGTCAGGGGGTCGTGCCCTACCTCGCCCAGCGGATTGCCCTGCGCGTCGAAGACCTCCAACGTTTCGTCGATGTGGTCGGGCAGCAAGAAGCCGGATACCGGGTTCACGGTCAGGGTGGGATCGACCTGGTTGACGAAGGCCTCGGGGGCGGCGGCGATGTCACTGCCGATGGGGTGAGCGGGATCGATGAGGCGCAGTAGCCAGCGGCCACCATGTTGCAGCCGTGGCGGCAACGTGATGGTCGCTGGCTCCCCCTCGACTTCGCGGGCCAGCGTGGTGGCCACCTGATCAACCGTGACCCCACGCACCCGCCCAAAGGCATCAACGATGCGCAATGCGTTGACGGTCAAGGTGCCGCCGAACAGCGGAATCGGTGGTTGGTCGGCCCGGGGCAAGACGTCGCTGGTCTCGTCGTCGGCGGTCATCGTGAGCAGACTCTGGAAGTCGATGCCGAGGAGGTTTTCCCGCACGCCGTCGAGGCTGCACGACATCACCTCTAGCGGTTCCAACAGTTCGCTGAGGGCCTCGAGCACGGATTCATCGGGGTCGGAGAGCACCGACGAATTGGGCGAGGCGAGGTCGCGCTCGTTCTCGGTCTGGAGCCAGCGGGCGATGCCGTCGGTGAGCGCCTTTCCCACGCCGCGGGCCAGCGGGCTGCGTCCGGTGCTCCGGCGCTCCAGCGTTGGCGCCGGGCCGCCCGTGAGATCACGCCCGGTGAGCTCCCAGCCCTTGAGAGTGGTGGAGCCACGCACCGTGACATCCCACTCCACGAAAATCGGCACCCAGGGTTGGCGCCACACGGTAAAACCGACCGGGCTGGGTGGTGTACCCGGCAGGAACGCGTGGCGCGCCAGTTCGCTGGCGGCCGCCGTCATCGCGGGGCTGTGCAGATCGTGGAAGAGGTTGCTGGCCCGAGCCCGGGGCCCGTTTTCACGCACTCGGCTCTCGGCGATTGCGAACCGTCCGGAGGGATCGTAGGTGCCGGAGCCGCCCAGCACGCGCACGCGCTCGGCGCCGAGGCGGGCTATCACCGCAGGCAGTTCGGCGTCGGCGCGGCCGGATGCCCCCGCCAACCAGCCGTCCGCCCACGGGTCGAGAAGGATCGCTTCGCGCACCACGCCCACCACTTCCGGAGGGATCGACCCACTGCCCAAGCTCGGCAGGATCAAGGCGCCGGACACGGTGCCGTCGATCTCGGGGATCGCCTCCCCTGGGTAGCGGCACCGGAGAATCCCGGCGTCGTCATAGAGCCCGTCGCCGTGGTGTCGAGGGTGCGGTTTCGCCCCGCGGATGCCGACCATCGGCGCGGCCGGACGGAAGATCCGGGGTGCCGGGCGCACCTTTTCGCGGCCCACGGCGCCCGAACTGGCTGTGGGCTTGACTTTGGGCTCATCGAAACGCCGCACTGCGGTTGCTGGCTGTTGATGGCTGCCGTCACGCAGGCCCTGCCAGCCCATGACTTTGCCCGTGCGGGTGCGGCGTCGTTCGACCGTGGTGCGCGCGGTGATGGCGGGCCCAGCGGCAGCGGTGCGCCCCTTGCGTCCGACCGACAGCGGCCCTCGCGAGAGCGCATCGTCTTCGCGCACGACGTCGGGGCGGGCGCTGGGCAACGGCGGGCCGGGAGCCGAGTCAAAGGTGTCGCTGTGCTCGCGATCTTCCAGCGAATCCAGGCCGTCGGGCTGGCCTAGTTCCTCGAGCAGGTTGCCGGTAAAGGCAGCCAGAAGCCGCTCGCCCGTGAGACGGTCCTCATCGCTGGTCCCCAGAGAGGGGGCGGCGAACGCGGCGGCGATGTCGTCGACGTCGAGCCCGAGCGAGGCGGCCAGCGCCGCGGTGCGCGGGGCTTCGTCCACGGTGGGTACATCGGTCAGGGGCACCCCCACCACGCTGCCGTGCAGGAGGGTGGCGTAGCGGGTGGGTGACGGTGCCACCAAGACCTCGCTGATGGCCTCAAAAGGAACCCCCACGCGGGGTGCGAAGTCTTCGTAGGTGTTGCGACCCAGCGAGTACTGCCCGATGGTCGTGGTGCGGGTGCGGTCGCTGCTGGATGTCGCGCCAGACATCGACTGCAGCTGGAGCTCTCGAGGGTCAGCGTCTTCGTTGAGCCGCGCTTCCCCGTCGGGGGTGAGTCCCCATGAGCGCTCAGCCAGCCGTTCCAGCAGGCTCCACGGTCCACCGGTCAGCGGGTCCTCGTCGGTGCGTGACCACCAACCGGCCACGGTATAACTGGCCCGCGCCACCGTGAGGGCTCCGAAGTCCACGTCGCTCAGCGGGTCGTGCAAAGAGTGGCGGCCGACGCTGCCGTGATACGTGGCCCCCCACATCAACGACCCTCCGCTCGCTGCGGTCGGGGCGCTCACCGCGGCATCGCGCTGCCCACCGCCCCACTCGGTCAGCGGGGTCACCGTCAGCGAGGCGGTGTCGATCACCCAGCCGTCCGTGCGGGCCGCGCGGGAGCCCTTGGGCAGCAAGGCCCGCACCACCACGAAACGGTCCGGCAGGTCGGGCAGTTCCAGGTCGTTGCCGTCCTCGCTGGCGACGCCGTGCATGAGGGCGTCGGGCATGGCCCAATGCAGGTGCACGCCCGCGGCCAGCTCGGTGCCGTCGCTGAAGGGGGCGGGGTCGTCGCTGCGGCCGGCCAGCCCCACCACGGACTCGCTGGAGCCGTTGACGACGTAGGCCTGAAGATCGATGGGTACCAGAATTCGCTTCAGCCGCGAGAGGGTCACATCCCAGGTGCGCAAGGTGGCGACATCGGTCTCGAACCGGGTGAGCCCCGACCAGCGGCGCGACGTCGTGGTGGTGATCAGGACATCGCGGTTGAACATCTCCTCGGTGGGCATGATCAGCCTCCATCGTGTGCGATCGTCGCCCAGTTGATGTACGACACGGTGGCCTTGAAGACCGAGGCGTATTGCGCGGATTCGTCATCGCCCCACACCTGACGCCAGGGGAACCGGATCATCTGGAGCGCATACTCGGCGGAGTCCAGGGAGTCTTGGGCGCCGGTGCCGTGAAGCTCGGCCAGGTCCTTCTCGAGTTGCTCGATATCGATCACCCCACTGGCTCCGGGCAGGCTGCGGAACATGACGGGCACCGGATCCTCGTTCAGGTACTCAAAAGAGTCCCGGTCGCGGGGCGGCACCACCGCGGTGGCCCCCGAGCCGTCGATCTCCATGTCAACCCCGAACTGCACTCCTTGTCGCGGTTCTTCAAGGTGCACCACTTCGGGGATGCCATCGATGAGGCAGAACAGCACGCCCGGGGCCAGCCGCTCCAGCCGCAACAAGCGCAGGCGGCGAGGGTCGTCGTCGGCATAGCGGGCGTCGTCGGCCTCATCGGGGTCAACGGAAAAGGCCCGCACGTGCAGTCCGGGCCAGCCCGCGACCGCAGCGGAGCGCAGAATGAAGCCGCTGACGGCCCCCACCTGGCCACCGAACCGAGCCGTGCCCGCTAGCCGACGCACATTGCGCTCTTCGGTATCGAGCTCAGCGCGGATCGCGGGGTAGGCGGCGCTGAGGTCAACCCGATCATCGGTGGTTACCGTGCCGACGGAGAGTGCGCCTTGCACCAACGCGTCGGTCCAGCGGCGGTCAAGGTAGAACCAGCGGATCGACTCCATCGGCAACAGCTCGGTGTCGGCCACGAGGTTGGCGAACGGCACCCCGTTCAGCAACCGCAGGGAGACCAGCCAGGAGCGCAGGTCGGCGGGCATCGCGGTGTCTTCATCATCAACCGCTGCGATCAGGGGCTCGGCGACTTGGCTGGCCAGGGTCAGCGGAAGGTCGTGAATCAGGGTGGTCGTGTGCAACTGCATCAGGGCGCCTCCCTCGTCGGCGATTTGGTGCTACCGGCACTCGCGCCTGCGGCGTGGTCCAGGTCGCTGGTGTCGCCCACCAACGCGGCGAACGCTTCCCGGGCGGCCGGGTCGCCATCGCGTAGACGTGCGGCGGCCTCGGCCAAGGGCACGGGACCGTCGGGCAGGATGATCGTGGGTACCCCGCTGCTGCTGAGCACACCCCCGCTCCCGAACACCGGCTGGTCGGCGCCCACCAAGGTGTCACGTACCCGCAGATCGAGCGCCCCGTCGAGCACCGGGGTGACCGTATCGCGCACCAAGCCGGTCAAGGTACCGCCACCGATGTCGGCCTCATGGATGACCACCGGCGGTCGGTCCGCGAGGTCGAGCACCACGGCCTCAAGGTCGCCGCGGAAGCTGAACTCGGTGCCAAACCCGGCGCTGAGGATGCCCACCGGGTCGCCGGTCAATTCCGGCACACTGCCCGGCCGGAAGAGTTGCAGCGGCTCGCCCAGGGCACCGACCGGGTTTCCCACGATGTCGGCCGCCAGATGCCGTCCGAGGAGGTAGCCGACATCGCCCGGCAGGATGGTCAGGTCGTCGTCCAGGCGCAGTACCCCTTCGAGCAGGTCGGCCCAGATGGTGGTGGCCCGGGCGGCGATGTACCGGGTTTGACGCCACCGCAAGAGTGCGGCCACGGTTGAGGGAGTGTTCAGCGCCAGGAGCCGCCCGATCTCGAATGCGCTCGACAGCGAGAGGTCCTCGCGACCATCGGGAACATACATCCGCAGTTGGTCGCTGGCGTGCGCCAGCGGGAGCCGGTCGGCGCGTTCGTCGCCCGGGTGCGGCAGCAACGGGCCGCGGTACCAGGCCCGGGTCTCGTCGCCAGATCGGGTGCGATGTGTCAGCCCCACATGTCCGGTCTCCAGGGCCTCCAACGGGGGGCGAGCGGGGGCCGACTCCGGTGCCGGGTCGCGCGGCATGGTTCCCAGCAGCCCTGAGTCGAGGTCTTCCATGAGCGAACGGAAGGTCAGCGACCCGGTGGTGGTGAAAGACCAGTGCAGCAGAACCGGGAAGCGGCGCTCGGTCTGCAGTAGCGCGCCCGCGACATTGGTGGCGTTGACCGTCGCGTGGTACATCGCGTCGATGGTCTGCCGGGTGCTGCGGGTCCAGCCCCGAGCTCCGCTGTTGGCGACCGCTCCGCTTGCCGGAGTGGCGATGGATGCCGTCACCGCGGCATCGGCGACAAACGCCTGAGGTCCTGGCGCGACGAGATTGGCGCCCTGGAGTTTGATGCCCCCCGCCGTCACGCGAGGGTTGTAGACAGTGCCCATACTCACGTGGTCGTAGGTGGCGTGGGTAACGGTTAACGGGCTCAGGTGGGGTGCGGTCGCCAAAGCGCAAGTCAGCTGGCGCGGAGGCGACTCCGCAAGAAGGGTGTCGAACTGTCCTTCGAGATTGATCAGCGCGGCGGTGTACTTAGTGGGCACCTGCGCACCGGAGGGATCGGTGGCAGGCAACGGCAGGCGGTTGGCGATGACCACGGCCAGGAAGCCGTCGTCATCGCCCAGCATCAACTCGGTGTCGTTGATATCGACTTCGCGGGCATGCGCCAGGAGCGGCACGTCCTTGCGCGTGGGGAAGATCGTGCGCACCATGGCCTCGCTGATCGCGAGGTAGTTGGCGGTTGAGACCTCGGCGGCGCCATCGAGGGTCAGCCCGGGGGTGACACATTCGGCTACCGGCTGCGCGGTGCGCAACTCCGCCTCGTGCTCTTGGAAGACCACCAACGCCAACCAGGGGATGGTGCTGTCGTCGGCGACATCGCGTTCCCACGGCAGCGTGCGCCGTTTGATCACAATCTGCGGCAGCCGAGAGCCCCACGCACCCTGCGACTCCGCGGGCGGGAAGGTCGACAGCACTTGGTCGGGGGGTAGCAGGTACCGCGGTGAGGTGATCTCGACGTGCATCGAAGCATCGGCAACACCGAGGTCCGAGCCGTCCAGGCTTTCGCCGTTCGCGCCGGTACCCGCCATCTCGTGGCTGGCGGTGAAACGGTAGGTGCCCGCAGCCAACGGCGGGTCGAGGTGGGCGTGCAGCTGGAAGTGGCCGGGATCGATACTCATCGGGGCCTCCTACGAAGTCGGATGCCGACCGCGCCGGCGGGCACGCCGCGGCGAGGGCCACTGCTGCCGCTGATCACGCGTTCGCGCGGGAGCGGACCGGCGTCTGGGGCCATCACCCGCGGGGACGCGGCCGTGGCGCTGCGCGCTCGGGGGCTGCGCTGGCCGGGCGGGTCGTTGTAGGTCACGCGAGCCCCCGGGCCGGTGGTGGCGGAGAGTGCTGCCACCACCCCGGTCAGCCCGTCGCGAGCCAGCACCGAAGCAGCGTCGGTGGCGGCAAGCGAACTGGTGAGCACTCCCACCACCCGCATGCGATCGGTCATGGGGGTGACGACGGTCATGGGGCCGTCGGTATCGGCCAAGGCGTAGGTCAGCATCACGACTTCCCCGCTGGTGGTGGCTACCGGGGGTTGCAGAGCGCCGTTGGACTGCGTGGCCCGGCGCGCGCCGCGCAGGGTGAACGCGATGTCATCGAGCGCGCCGGGGGTGACCCCCGTGATCGCGATCGTGAGCGACGATCCAGCGATCGGGAAGTCAGTGGTGACCACGCGGGAGTGGCGCAAGAAGGCGGCGGCGGTACTCCACCCGGCTCCCGCGCGGGCGGAGGTACCGGCCGTGGTCAGGGTGCAGCCAGCGGCGAGGGCGGCGTCGGCGGAGAGCCCAGCCACCCGGGAAGACAACTGCCACCCCGCCTGCTTGGCGCTAACTGGCGTGGGGTCGCTGTGCAACCCCACGACCGTGGTGCCAGAGGGGAGCTTCACCTGCCCGTCGCGCACCTGCGCATCGAGCGCCACGCGGGTTCCAGCAATGGCCACCACGCGGGCGTGTCCATCGATAGTCAGCGATGCAGGACTCTGCGTGGTGTCGAGGTGGGGGTCGGGCAGGGCGAGCGTCACCACATCGCCGCTGCGCAGAAGCGAGGGCTTGGTGTCGGCGCGAGCCCGCGGTGATGACGCCACCCGAGGGGAGCGCCCCGCTGCGGACCCCAACCCGCCGATCATCTGCTGCACGGCCAGTGCGCCCAAGGGTCCGCTGCGCTGGCTGCGAGCACCACCGGTGACATCGGTACGGGGTAGCGCGCCGGCGCCACCGACCGCGGTCAGGGTGCCTCCGGTCACCGATGCGGCCAGCGAGTTTTGAGTGAGCTGAACCGGCAGCATGCGCCCTAAGCGACCGTGGACCGACGCGGTGGTAGGAGCGGGACGCCGGGCGAGGCGGCCATCGCTGACTGTGGTGCGCACGCTCGCCATCAGGGCACCCGCCCCGGCGCTGAAGACACCGGTGACGTAGGGGCGCCGCGGCAACCGAGCGAGTTCTTGGCCGGGGAGGTCGAGCTCGACCCGGTCACCGGCGGTGCCTTCGCGGTCGGACAGACCCTCGGTGAGCAGTCCGGGCAAAGGCGGCGCCACTCGCTCGCGGCTGAATCGGGCGCGACTGACCGCGGTGCGGGCCGGGGCGAGATGCGCTCCGTAGAGGGCGTCGGCAGCTAACCCCAGCGCTTCGGTGGAGGTGGTGGGCACGACCAGGGAGAACCGCCGCGAGGCGCGCAGCATCTCGCGCCGGGCTCGGGCCGATGCCGTGAGCGGCAGGGGCCGCCGCCCGCTGTCGACCCGGTAGTAGTTGATCTGGGGGCCGGTGGGAGTGGGCTGGGCTCTGGCGACCAGCGTGACGCAGGTGCCTGAGCTCACGACGTCGGTGGAAGGCAGAGCCGTGTTGTCGGCGTCGTCGCTCTGCGGCTGGCCCCACACCCCCAGCGGGAAGGACTCGCGAGTGAAGCGCGAGCCCGACTGCCCGACGCTGCCATCGCCGAGACCGAGAACCAGTGGGGTGAGGTCATCGTTTGGCACCCGCACCCAACGCCCACCCTCACGGCGGGTGACCGATAGGCGGAGCAGCGAGGAACTCAAGGTGGCGCCCATGGGGGCTACCCCCAATGATGCCGGCGAGCCGTCCAGCGTCGGGGTCAGTGAGATCAGGTCGAGCTCTTCTCCGAGCGAGAACCCGGTCATGGGGATGCTGGTGGTGATCGAGAACTCGAACTCGGCGAAGACCCGGAAGGGCAGATCGAGGCTGCCATCGGCCGATGGTGCCCCGGTATCGCCCTGCGTTGAACTGGGCAGGGTGCCGGCGCCGGTGATGGCGGAGATGGCCCGCGCGGTGGAGCTGGTGGCGGCTTCGAGGTACTTCTCGATGAACTCCGGCCATGACACGAGGGCCGGTTCGATGCGCCGCTTGCTGCCGAAGTCGACATCGACATCGCAGGGGCCGATCTCGAAGGTGGCCGTGCCGGCGAAGTCCGGGCCCCAGCAGGTGATGGTGGCGCCGATGCTGATCGAAATTCGAATCCGAATGAATCCGAGCTTGATGTTCAGGCCGGCGCTGATCCGGGCGTAGGCCATGACCTCGAACCAGAACGGGTCGAAATACACGATGCCGTGGGCGCCAAAGGCAACCTTGGCCCAGACCCAGCCCCAGTCGAGGCTGACTTCGACATCGACTCCCGCCATCAGCGCCTCGGAGGTCAGGGCGAAGTAGGCGCCGCCCTTGATGACCAAGGCGTCGGAGATCCGCCACTCGAGGCCGAGCCGCGGGACCACCGGGTAACCCTCGACGTGGAAGTTGGGGTGGTAGCCGCCCAAGGTGAGCACGAACTGCCCCGCGAGCGGGCCCTTCCACCACACGGCGAAGGCGAAGCCACCGGTGAGGCGCACGTCTTCATAGAGCAACCAGCTGTTTTCGGTGAGCTGGGCCTGGATCAGGAAGACGCCCTCTTTGGTGGAGAACCGGGCGAGCAGCGCCAACTCGATGGAGACGATGGCGGCGCCGGGGCGAGGGAGGGCCATGCGCGCCAACCCGAGCAGGTTGATTTCCAGGCCGTTGCCAAAGGAGACGGCGATGACCGCCACCCCGTCGACCAGAGCGAAGCTGGTGAACGAGATGCCAGCAGCAAACCAGAACGTGCCGACTTCGTGCGGGAAGTACTCCGAGAGCCGCCGCAACTCGCCCATGGGGTCATCGGGGGCTTGCGCGCCGGGGTCAAGCGCCTGCAAGAACGGGAAGCTGGGGAAGTCATTGAGATCCGAAGGGATGACCAGCCCACGGTTGATACCGAAGCCGCCGCCGAGCCCGGTGAGGAAGAACGCAGGCGGCCCCCCGATGGGTCCGTTGACCGCGCCGAAGATGAAGAACGAGGTGCCATCGGGGCCTTGGCTGTAGCCACCGAACACCGATAGGCCGTAGGTCGCGAAGCGGGCCACCAACATCCCCACGTACGAGACCTGCTGATCTGGAGGTTCACCCTCAACCGTCTTGAGGAGACCACCCGAAAGCATGATCCCCGACAGGTCGGCGCTCACTGCCAACCCCATGAGGTCGACCGACCAGCTGGAGATGGACAGCACGTCGCCGCCCAGCCACGAAATCGAGAGTTGTTCGACGGCGGCGGTGAGGCCAAACATCGACACCGAGCCGTTGAACAGCAAGGTGATCCGGGTGACCTGCCCACCGGACTCGGCGGTGTCCAAACCGACGGCATCGAGGTAGAGCGGCCCCAGTTGCCGCTGGATAACCAACCACCACGGGCCGGGTGGATCGCCCGCGCGCAGGCTGACGCCGAGATTGTGGCCGGGGGGCTTTTGGATCGCGAGCGACGGGCTGAAGGCGGGCCGGTTCTCGCCCGCTTCGGCTCCCGCGTCTTCCATGATGCCGCTGGCCACCGCGTTGTTGCCGCCCGCGCCTCCGGGCGTGATCGCCAGCCCTTCGATCTGCACCCGGGCGCCGCCGCCCACGCCCGCACCGGAGGCTTCGGCATAAGTATGCACGCCGATGGCGTCGACCGTGAGCCCGCCCAACGTGAGCAGGGGCCCGGTGCCCGCGCCGATGCGCACGCCCAGGCCAGCGACGGCGAAACGGGGCGAGAGCTCGAGAGAGGTGCCGGTGCCCTCCAACACGTAGATAGACAACCCGCCTTCAACGGGGGCATCGATCCAGGCGCTGTCGACCTCGAGGTCGAGCGTGGTTTCGCCGGTGACCAGTGGCAGCGAGGACCCAGCGGGCAGGGATACTGCGACGCCGATCTGCTGGCGTCCCCCACCAGTGGGACGGGCGGCGAAACCGACCGTGAGAGCTCCCGCGATCTCGATGCTCAGGGCCTCCGCTGCGGTCGCGCAGTTCCAGGCCAGCCGTTGCAGCCGGGTGAACAGCGCCTCGGGGTCGAGCAAATCGGAGAACAGGGTGGGGTCAAGGGTGGTGTCACCGTCGGTAAAGACCACCTCTTGGAGCGCGGCGACCACCTTGGCCGACAGGATCGATTGCAGCTGCTCGGCCAATACCCCGGTGACGATGGAGAGCAAGCCACTGAGCGCTCGCGTGGCGATCAGCACGGGGTCGGTGTCGATGCTGAGGTCGCCAGGCCCGACCCGCGTCAGGGCTACCAGTTCTGGAGCGCTGCCGTCGAGGGCCCAGGCCACTCGTAGCTGGGCGTCGCCGTCATCATCGAGAGCGATGCCGGCGCTGATGGAGCGGCTGAAACCAGCAGAGCTCACCCCGGCCTCAATGCTGACGGCGGGGCGCAGGCGAACTGGTCCGGCATCGAGCAGGATCGGGGCCGCGCTCACCGCGAGGTGTACCCCGGTGCCGCTGAGGCGCACGTGGTCGATGGTCAGGGTGCCGTGCCCGTCGAGGTCGATGCTGGCGAAGAAGGAGATTGCGCGCTCGGGCCCGGCGCTGATCAGGTCGATACCACCGACCGCGCCGGTGGTGAGGGCGATCCGGGTGGTGCCCGGGCTGGGAGTGGTGACGGCCACGACGCTCTGCGCGGGGTCGAGAGCCTCCGCGAGGAGGTCGATGCCGCTGACCACCAGGTCGGGCAGGTGCGCCAGGAGGTGGCTGGCCGGGTCCCCCGCGAAGGTGGTCAAGGCCGCCGAGTCGACGTCGTCGCTGGCATCCAGCAGACCCAAGGCTCCGGTCAAGGCGTGAACCGCGCGGGCCACATCTGAAAGCAGGGGATCGGTGGAGGTGCGCTCATCGATGAGCCGGTTCAGCACCAGCACAATGACGGCCGTGGCGCCCGTGGCCACCGCCTCCCCTAGACCCGGGCCAGCGGGATAGATGGGCAACGGCGTGCCGCCCGCGCGCAGAGCAGAGAGGGTGACGCTGGGGCTAATTTGCAGCTGGGCGCCCCATCCATCAACGGCCGAGCTGATGCCCAGCGCTGGCGCGAGGTGGCCGGTACGGCTGATGGCGAGCCCGGCGGCGATCGTACTGACGCTGGCGTGGCCGTCGATGGTGGTGGAAAGGTCGGCTTCCAGGGTGAGCGTCAAGGAGTCGCCGGTCAGCACGTAGGCCAGAGCGATCTCGTCGGAGAAGGTCCACAGGCCTGGGGTGAAACTGGGAACGAGGAGTTCGCCCAGCGCGTCGAGGGCGCTGCTCGCGACCGTCGTCGGGTCGAGCGTGCGCAGCCAGGCGCCGGGGGCGTCGAGCAAACCCCACGGGGTAACCATCTCCGGCAGCAGGTCGGTGCCGTGCTCGCGCAGCAGGCCGATGGCGGTCAGGAGGGCGTCAACCAGGTCCTTGCGGGCACCCGCCAGGGCCCGCATGCCCTCGGCCAGGAGCCGCAGCGCCAGTCCGGGGGCGAGGTCGCGCACCAGGGTCAGCGCGGCGTCGGGTGAGGGGTGGGGGAAGAGCTCGATGCGATGTGGTGTCTGGGCGCCGCGGGCGAACTCAACGATCGCCGTGGGGCCGCCCGGGCCAGCCGTCAGGACCACCTGCGCCCCGCCGAGCTGGGGATCGATCTCGCCCACCGTGGCGCTTGCCGTGGCCCCAATCGCGCTGGCTTCGACGGCGACGCGGATGGGTGGCATGCCGGGTTCGTCGAGGGTTACGACGGCGGTCAGGCTGCGACTGGCGAGGTCGACATCGGCGTACGCCTGGTCTAGGCCAATCCGCACCTGGGTCGGTGGCAGGGACGGCGGCTGGATGGTGGTGGACAGCGTCCGCAGCAGGGTGGCTACGTGGTTGGCTCCGGTAGCAAGCGCCGCATCGACCAGGCTGCGGGGGTCGTGCAGGAGGGTGTCAACGGCGCTCGGGTCGAGGCCACCGTCGCGAATGAGACCGGCCGCAGTCAGCAAATCGGCCAGCGCCGGCGCGTCGCGAACGACGCGTCCCACCACTTCACCGAGGAGCAGTTTGACCTCGGGCAGGGCCAAGCTGGCGTCGGCTTCCAGGGCTTCGGGGGTGACCAGCCAGCGGGTGCGGGTGACCCCGAAGGCGGTGGCGTCGTGAAGGACGAGGTAGCCCGAACCGGGCCCGCCCGCCAGGGGAATGAGCACGTGGATCTCGGCCCAGCGCACCTCGAGGTCTCGGCTATCTGCCCCCGGTCCGCCGACCATCCATCCATCGGTGATCCCGAGGTCGAGCTGCATATCCAGGGTAGAGCCGGCGCTCGCCGTGGGCCCCGCTCGCTCGACGGTCAGCAACTCCAGCCGGGCCCCGGCGCCCACCGTGATGCCGCCTATGTCGCCGGCCACCACGGGGAGGTCGATGCCGGCATGGAGGCTGGTCATGAGGGCGGTGGTTGCGGGCTCCTCGGACCGGGTATGTAGCGCGTGCCCGATCACGGCAGCCAGGCCGTGGGCTACCGCGCTGGCGTCGACAGCTCCGAACACGGCATGCACCGGCGTGCCGGCGGGCAAGGGCTCGGTGGCGGCGGTGGGCAAGTCCGGGGCGATGGGTACCGAGAGCGCGTGCTGGATCAGGGCCGTGCCGCGCATGAGGTCGGAGCTGTCGAGCCACTCTGGTGACCCAGGGGTGGCGCCCGTCTCCACGAGCGCGCCCAAGAGACGGAGGGCGTTGCCGGGCAGCCCGACCTGCAACCCGGTCACCGCCACGGCCGGGTGCCACGGCGTGCCGACCGTGGCCACCGCCGCCACGTGAGCTCCGTGGGCCGCGCGGACGCACGCGGCCCCCGCAGCGCCGTGCCCAACCAGCGTGACCGGGTTGGTGGGGCTGGCGATGGCCTCGGCAATGAGGTCAGCTTGGACCTGCACCGGATCCACCCCTGGGCGCTGTGCCAGGGAGGCGGCAACGGTGGGCAGCTTCAGGTAGCGAGTGGTGGTGGCGCCTGCCGGCATGGGGGTGGGGGAGCCGGTGGTGGCATCGATGCTCTCGGTGGCCGAGCGGCCGGTGAGCCAGTCGTCGCTGCAGCCGACGTGCACCACGAGGGCGGCCGGATCGATAGCGCCGAGCGGGAGCCCGTTCATGGCGGCGGCAGAGAGCTCGGCCAGACTGTGGCCGTCGAGCACGGTGGACCCAATGCCCGCAGGGACCGTTGCTGGCGGGGCGATCACCCCGTCGGTTCCGGCCCAGCGTGCGATCAACAGGTCGAAACCCTCGGCCACTCCGGGACGAGCGACGAGCTGATCGCCGATGTCGGGGTAGGTGATGGCGGCCTGGGTCAAGGCTGCTGCGAGGTCGTGCCCGCTGGGCGTGGCGGTGTCGTACAGAATGCTGTCCCAGCCAGCGACCCCGCGCATCGGGGGCCGGGGCGGGCACCCAGGCTGGGTCCATACGGCGAGCGCGGGGGCAGCACTCTGGCCGGCGAGGGGGGCGCGGAAGGGGCGCTGCGTCGAGCCCGCACCCAGCGCTCGGTTCAGTGACCCGGCACTGAGCACGAGAGCAGCGGCATCCATGACGGTGGCCAAGCGCGAGCAGTCGAGGACGAGCTCAGCGGCCCAGGTGCGCAGGGCCTGCGCCGGGTCGTTCACCAGGTCGGCCAATGACAGGGCGGGGAGGGTTCCGCTCCAGCCGATCAGCGTCATCATCCGACGCACGACCGGACCGCCGAGTTCAGCCAGCAGAACGGTGACCGTGTCTTGAATCGCGTCCCAGTCGGGGTCGGCGGTGTCCGGGAAGACGATGGGAATCGTGGTGTCGTCGGCGGTGGTGATCGACAAACCGGGGTGCCAGGGGTCGATCGAGAGGCCCGCGCCGGGGGACCAGGTGAGGCTCGCGCCGAGCCCAGTGGCGTGGGCGGTGAGACTGCCGAACGGAACGTTGAGGGTGGGGCCGCCGATGGGGGTGGCCACCACGTTGGCGCTCAGGGCGGTGCCGAAAACCGTGCTGCCGGTGGTGAGATCCACTGCCAGGGCGTCGAGCTGGGCCGAGGCGGTCAGGCGCACGGTGTCGGTGATGTCGTGGCTGATGTCGCTGTGCACGGCGAGGTGCACGGTGGAGCCCTCGCGCCAGACCCGGAGGTCAACGGTGGCGGCTGTCGAGAGGAAGGGGAGACGCCAGGGGTCCGCGGGGGTTCCGGAACCGGGGATGGCGGAGGTGGCGTCGGTGAGCAGATCACGCAGGTGACCTAGCAACTCCTGGGCCGCAGCCGAGGTGGTGGTGACCTCGTCGTAGTAGCCCCGCAGGGCCCCCAGTGGATTGCTGATGAGGGTGGCCACGCTCGTTCCGCTTACCCCGGCCGGGGGGTTGATGCCAATCAGGGCCAGCAGCGCGTCGGCGGCATCGCCCAAGCCGGATAGGGCGTCGGTGAGGGCGCCATCGAGCACGGTGTTCGCGGCATCCAGTGCCGCGTCGGGGTTTGAGAGATCCAGGACGTCGTGGTGGGTTCCGGTGAGCGTGACGTCATGGAGGGTGAGGGTGAAGGCTGGTGGGCTTTGCTCGCGTGAGGTGAGCCCGAGGTGGAGTGAGCCGATGTCGAGGTCGGCGGTGTCGATCAGGTCGCTGCCGCCAGCGTCGGCCCCGAACACGGCTTCCAGACCCGCCGACGGCAGGGCCACGGCCGCGCCCGTAGCGGTGTCGAGCCGCAACAGGTCGGCGTGCACTCGGATGTCGGCGCCGGGGCGGGTCTCGCGCGTGAGCCGCACCCAGGGCACCAACGTGCTGGCGCCCCCCAACCCCGGGGTGACCCGCAAGCCGATGACGAGGTCGGCGTCGCCGAGGGAGTACGACACGGCATCCTGCGCGGGGAGCGCAGTGCCCTCGACGAGGTCGGCTAGCTCTGCCAGCCAGGTGTCGCGTAGCGGGTCGTTTCCCAGGATCTGCTCGGCCCATTCCACGATCACCGCAAGGCCCCGCGTGGGCACCTCCGCCCACGCCGGGGCCGGGAGTCCGGTCACATCGCGCAGGCCGAGGATTCCTGCAAGAGCAGTGACGACCCGCAGTGCTGGGTCCGAAGGGTCTAGAGAATCGAGGTGGGCGCGCAGGAGTCCGATGACCAGGTCGAGCAGGTCGGTGCCGAGTTCGCCCGAATCGGTGAGGTCATCGATGCTGAGTTCGTGGTTGGCGGGAGCGGTAGCCCCAGGCAGTTGCAGGTTGGTGAGGTTCAGGGCGAAGCCGACGTCTTGGTTCGCAGCTGTGGGTACCAGCAGCGTGAGGCCAGCGCCGCCGAGGTGGGCCTGCCCGGGGGTGGGCGCGGCGGAGGTGAAGGTGGCATCGAGGCTGATCTCGATATCGGCACCGGGGCGCCCGAGGAAGAGCCAGCGCGGGGTGGTGCCACTGGCGTCTCGGGTGTCGGGGCCCTCGCGGGGAACCTGGAACAGGGGGACGTGAACGCTGCCGCTGACGGAGGGCTCGCCGTCACCGTGAGCGAATTCTGCGGCCACACCCAAGCGAACGGCTCCGGCGACAGGGGTGAGCACCGCGTAAATGGTGACGTTGGGATCGCCGCTGAAGAACAGTGGCACCCATGTGGCTTCCCCTTCGGCGTGCCGTTCGGGGGGGCCGAGGGTTGCGTCAACAAAATCGACCAGGGCATCGCGCTGGTCGTCGTTGGAGAGCATGGTTTTCAGCCCGGTGGGGTTTTCGGCTGAGCCTCCCACTGGGTCGGTAAACCAGGCGGCGTTGTTGCCGGTGTCGTCCGTGAGGCCGATGGCACGCGTGAGAGCCGCGAGATCGCCGAGATCCGATTCCGCCAGCGTCATGCCATCACCTCCGTTAGTCCCGCAGGTTGTGCCGGGCCATGGGTTGAATGTGCAGGGTGCCTGAACCTGAGGCGATGGCCACCGGGATCAGGGGTCGGCCCTGGGTGTCTTTGCCGGCGCGTTCGGCCAGGCGGCGGGCGGTTTCGAGCAGGGCTTCCCAGGCGAAGGCGACGATGGCGTCAGACCACCGGTCGACGATCACGTCGGGGCCGAGCAGGCGGCGTTGGGTTGACATGGTCAGACCCGCTGGGCGGTCGTGAGTGCCCACGGCGAAGGGCACTTCGATGGCGGCGGGGGCGTCGAGCTGATCGCAGGCCACCTTGATGCCGATGCGCACGAGTCCCACCAGGCAGGTGATGGTGGTGGCGCTGATGTCGACCAGGAGTTCGTCGTCGCCATCGGCCCAGACCACGAGCGGGCGCCCATCGGCCGGGAGGTCGGCCACGAAGCGCACCACGCTGCGCAGCACCTCGCGGGCGTCGGTTTGGGGCACGGCGAAGTCTTTGGGGGTGAGCGTGCCGGGCTCGAGCACCGCGTCATCGGGCAGCTGGAAAAACCAGTTCTTGCCCGCGATGGTGTCGTCGAAGGTGAGGAAGACCGGGTTGAGCGGGTGCAGGTCGAACCCCGTGGTGTGGCCGGAGGTGATCTCGCTCATCTTCCGCCTCTTGCCCTGGCCAGTGCGGTGACGGCTCTGACCCGGGGGGCCAGGTTCGCCGTACTCTTCGGCGCCTGCCGAGCGGTGGTGACCTCGCGGCAGGCCCCGCGTGGGGTCCTCAGTGGTTCGAAGGGCCGCCCCCGCCGACGGGGTGATACATCAACAAGGGTCTACTCACCATCCCGTGACCCAGATCACACTGTCAATACCGGGAGGGGTACACACTCCGTTCTCTTGGCCTCCCCGGGCCCACGGCATCACCCGATCCGCTCGGATCATCACAGGCAACAGCCCCTGCTGCCGCTCGGCGAATTACATCCACGCGGTGCACTCCTTCGCCTCACGCCACGACGGATCCGCCCCCCGCCCCCAAGCACAACGGCAGGGTCGAGCGCTACCAACGCGCCAAGACTATGGAATGCCTCTACGCCGCCGACGTATCAGAACAAGTCCGCCGCGACGCACTCCAAACCTGGCTCACCTACGACAACAACCACTGCACCTCGGAAGATTCGGATCAGCGCAGGACGACCTCGGCCAGGGACGCGCGGTGCCGACCGTCGTCGCCCTGGACGGTGGAGGTGAACCAGATGGTGACGTACTGGCCGGTGATCGGCTGATCGGCGCTGATGGTGATCTCGCCGTCGGCGCCGCTGCTCTGGCCCAGCTGCCCGGACTCGATGCCGGGGGTGTCGCCGACGTGCACCTGCACGGTGGTGGCCGTCGGGAGGGTCAACGTCGCCGAGCGGACCTCTTGTGCCTGGCCCAGGTCGAGCACGAGCCCGACTCCGGGCTTGTTGCCCATGTTCTCGGCGGCGTACCCCTCGGTCTGCCAGGACGTCTCGGCGTTGCCGTCGAAGACGCGCGGCGCCTCGGCGTTGTGCTCCCCGTCCCCGGCGATCGGGTCGTACCCGATGGCGGAGAGCACCGGGATGGGCTCGCCGCCGGCGTCGCCTCCCTCGCCACCACCCCCGTCGCTAGGGGTCTCGTTGGGGTCGGTCGTCTTGACCGCGGTGGGCTCGACGTCGGAGCCGAAGATCGCCTCGAGGTCGGTGTTGCTCCCGATGTTGGAGACCCCGATGAAGCCGAGGACCCCGGCGACGGCGACGATCGCGGCCATGATCCCGACGACGAGGCGAGACTGGCTCGACGACGGCGTGTACCCGGTCTCCTCGGGCAGCAGCGGGGCGGCCGCCTCGATCCGGTCGGCGCTCCCTGCGCTGCCGAGACTGACCCGGTCCCGGCTCTCGGAGGTACGGACGGCCTCGCGCTGGGCGCGGCGGTCCGCGGCGGCGGCCTCGGCGCGGTCACGGGTGCGCTGCGCGGCTCGCCCCACCCGCTCGCCGATCACCCGGCTGCCGCCGGCGATGACCTTGCCCCTGCCGGCGAGCGCCTTGCCGCCCCCGGCGAGCACCCCGGACACGCCAGCTGCTGCCGCCACGCCCGCCGCTCCGCGACGGCCGGTGGATCCCTGCGCGCCCTCCGGGTCCTCATCCTGCCCGTCGTCCGCGGCGTCGCCGTCCTGGGCATCAGCGCCGGCCTCGTCGGCTCCGTCCCCGTCGCGGTCCGCCAGCGGAGCGGCCATCGGCTCGATGTCAACCGGTCCGCCGACGGGCTGCCCGCGGGGTGGGTCGTCGCCCGCCAGGGCGGGCTCGTCGACGAGGAGAGGCATCCGTGACCAGGGGGCCACGGACGAGGCGTACTCGCCCGGGGTGTCGGGTCCTGCGTCCTCGGCGAGGGCTTCGCGGCACAGCGTGTCGAGATCTCCGGGCACCTTGTCGACCAGATGCGAAGGGGGCACCACCACCCCGGCGTCGCGGGGCGCGGGCTCGAGGCCCTCACCGTCGCCGGGCAGGGGCCACCGGCCGGTCAGCCCGGCGTAGGCGAGCGCGACGACCGCGGTGGCGTCGGCCTCGTCAGCCGCACGCCCCTCCTCGTCGATGCCCGCCAGCATGGCGTCGACGGCCAGTCCCTGGACCGCGACCGACCCGTCGCCGCCGATGACGACGGCCGACGGGGTGAGCGTGAGGTGGTGCAGGCCCCGGCGCCGCGCCGCCTCGAGGGCGGTCGCGGCCTCCCCGGAGATCCGCCGCACCTCCTCGGCCGGCAGCCCGTCGCCGATGAGGTCGGACAGCCGCCGGTCGTGCGGGTCCCCCGACTCGACCACCCAGCCGAAGCTCTCGTCCTGCTCGACGTCGAGGATGCGGGTCAGGTTGGGGTGGACCACGCCGCTGGCCCGCCGGGCCGCGTCCAGGGCAGCGTCGAGCCCGTCGTGGTCGGCGGGGACGACGAGCACGACGACATCGCGGTCGAGGTCCTCGTCCCGCGCGCTCCAGCGTTCGGAGCCGAAGCGTGCCTGGACGCGCTCGCCGAGGGTGTATCGGCCGAGCGTCTGCCCGGGGTGCACACCGTGCACGTCGGATCCCTTCGGTCGGCGGTCACGTACTCTGCCGCGTCATCCTAGGCCGCTGCTCTGGTGCGGCCAGGTTCCGACCCGCCGCCCCCTCCCCGTCGCGCGTGAGGTGGGGCGAAGGGAGGACCGGGACCGGGTTGCTCCGAGTCAGCTGCGGCGGACCCGCCGCAGCACCGGCCCGAGGACGTCAGCGACCTCGGGCACGCGCATCCGGGCGGCGAGGGCGAGGGCGACGAGCAGCAGGACCGGCCCGGCGACCCCGACCACGGCGACCGAGGTGAGCCAGCCGTCGGCGGCCACCCGGGTGAGCGCGAGCACCACCGCACCGGCGAGCACGGTGGCCACGCCGGCGGCGACGAGCAGCCGGACGTTCTGCTGAACGACGCCGGCGAGGCCGAGCGGCCCGAGCCGGCGACGTAGCAGATGCAGCCCCAGCGCGGCGCCGGCGAGATTGCTCACGGTCTGCCCGATGCCGACCCAGGTCGCCGTGTGCTCGAAGGGCCGGGTGGCGGCGAAGAGGGTGAAGGCCACGGCCACGCCGGTGACGATCAGCTGGAGGACGAAGGGGGTCTTGCCGTCCTCGTAGGCGTAGCAGGCCCGCTGCACGAGGTAGTACCACCCGTAGGGCACGAGCCCGACCGCCATCGCGACGAAGACCCCGACCGCCGCCCGGGCGTCGGCGGTCGGCGTGCCGGGCAGCAGCGCCGGGAGCACCCACGGGGAGAGCAGCACCATCGCGGCCGTGCCGGGGATGAGCACCACGGCCGGCAGCCGCATGCCGCTGCGCAGGTCGGCCTTGACCGACTCGGTGTCGCCGTCCTGGGCCGCGCCGGACAGACGGGTGAAGATCGCCGTCACGAGCGAGACGGTGATGATCGAGTGCGGCAGCATGAAGATGAGGAAGGCGAACTGGTACGCCGTCAGACCCGCAGCCGCGGCGCCGGCCTGGACGGAGGCGTCCGAGGCGCCGGTGAGCACCGGGCTGGTGACGAGGATGAACCCCAGCTGGCTGATCGCGACCGCACCGAAGGCCCACATCGCCATCCGCGACGCGCTGCCCAGCCCGCTCCCGCGCAGCCCCCAGGTCGGCCGGTAGCGGAAGCCGATCGCCCGCAGCGGCGGGATGAGCACGAGCGCCTGCACGACGATCGACAACGTCGCCGACCCGGCGAGCACCGCGATCATCGTCGCGTCCCACGACCCGACGTCGGTGACGGTGCGCTTGCCCTGCAGCAGGAACCACGCGAGCCCGGCGATCGCGACGACGTTGGCGACCGCGGGCGCCCACATGTACGCCGCGAAGCGGCTGTGCGCGTTGAGCACCTGCCCGAGCAGGGTGTAGAGACCGTAGAAGAACATCTGCGGCAGGCAGATGAAGGCGAAGGCGATCGCCAGCCCGCGGGCGTCGTCGTCCCAGCCCTTGCTCACGACGAGCCACACGAGGAGGGGGGCGGCGAGGGTGAGCAGGACGGTGGCTGCACCCATGATCGCCATGGCGACGGTGAGCAGCCGGTTGACGAAGACCTCACCGTCCGGCCGTCGGCTGGCCTTGGTGATCTGCGGGACGATGACGGCGTTGAGGACGCCGCCGGCGAGGAGCAGGTGGAAGAGGTTGGGCAGAGTGTTCGCGGCGTTCCAGGCGTCCGCGGCCAGCCCGACACCGCCGACGACGGCGATGGTCATCGACTGGCGCACCATCCCGAGGACCCGGCTGACCATCGTCCCCGACGCCATGAGGGCACCGGAACGCACGAGCGAGGGTCCCCCCTTCGCCCCGGGTGCCGCAGACGACGGCGAAGGGGTGGTCTCGGGCCGGTCGCTCACTGCGGCTCCTCCTGGGGCGGGCTGGTCGGGCCCGCCTCGGCGGGCCGCCGCCGCAGGCTACGCCAGGTGCCGAAGGCGACCGAGGCGAGTGCCACGGCGCCGATGGCCCAGTAGATCCAGCTGCCGGTCGGGCTGACCTGGGCGCGCAGCTCGGCCTCGGCCGACAGCGGATGGCCGCTCGGGTCGGTGACCGAGACCGCCACGGGCACCCGCCCTGGCGCCAGGGCGGTGGCCTGGAAGGTCACGGTGTGGCGCGAGCGGGGACCGACCGCGACCGGCTCGGGCTCGCTGTCGATCCGCAGGATCGGCGAGCCCGGCTCGAGGCGGACGACGAGGTTGTCCAGGGCGACGTCGGTGTGGTTCTCGACGGTGATCTGCAGCCGCCCGGTCTCGGCGAAGAAGTTGACCTCGCCGGAGGAGACGGTGAGGTCCTCCTCGGTGAGCCGGACCGCGTCCCGGGTGCTGGTGAGCAGGGTGGAGAACTCCGCGCGGGCGTGGCGCCACCGCGCCGAGGTCAGCTCGTCCTGGGCCTCGGCGATCATCGGCTCCCAGGTGTCCTGGTCGGCCCGCACGGAGGCGAAGGAGCGGCGTGCGCGGATGCCCTGCGCGAGGGTGTCGACCCGGCTCGGCGTAAGCACCGACGGGCCGAGGTCGTCCTCGGCCAGGTCGAGGTCGTCGACGGTCTCGGGGAGCTGCACGGTGCCGGCGGCGGGCGGGGCGGCCTCCGTCTCGTCCTCCTCGAGCGTCCCGGGCCGCAGCCAGGGGATCTGCGCGGTCGCCGCGCGCATCGCCGCGTAGCCCGTCGGGTCGGGGGTGCTGCCGCGAGCGGGGACGACTGCGATGGTGCGGGCGATCCCCGGCAGGTCCCCGAGCACGGCCGCGGAGTCCGCGACGAGCCGTTGGCGGGCGAGCAGCGCGTCGGCGCCGTCGCCGATCTGGCCCGCGAGTGCCGAGAGCTCGGGGTCGGTCACGAGCAGGGCGGTCCCGTCCTGGGCTCGCTGCTGGGCGTCGGGGGTTCGGCTGACGCCGACGAGTGAGCTGCGCGGCACGGCGACGGTGGGTCGGCTCGTGCCGAGCCCGGCCAGGACCTCGGCCCCGGTCGCGGTGAGCACCTCGTCGCCGGGCCAGACGAGGGTGCCGGCGGCGCCGATCTCCTCGGCGGCCGCGACCGCGCCGTCGAGCCTGGGGCGGAGGAGGTCGGCCGCCTCGCGACTGGTCCCCGCGGCGAGGACGTCGGCGTCGGCCTCGGGGAGGATCATCGTGCGGTCCGGGTCGAGGGCGTCGGCGAGGTCTCGCGCGCTGTCCTGGCGCACCTGCCGCTCCGCCTCGGGGGCGACCTCGACGCCCGGTGCCCGGCCGGGCAGGAGCCACGGGTCGACCAACCAGATCTCCCCCTTCGCCGTTCCGCCCTCGATCGTGGTGGCCAGGGCGGAGCCTTCGCCGAGGACCTCCTGCCAGGCCTCGCTGCGGGCCTCGCCCGGCGGCGACCAGAGGTCGGCGCGCGCGGGCAGGGTGACCGGCACGCCCCAGAGGATGCCGAGCGGCTCGTACTCCTTGGTGCGGTGCACCCCGACGAAGGTGTGCACCGCGATCTCGTCGGTCTGGATGCTGATCGGTGCGGCACCGTACGGGCGTCCGGGCAGGAGATCCTCGGCCGGCACCGAGAGGCTGAAGGAGTCGCTCTCGCCGGGGGCGAGCCTGGCCTCGTCGCCGGTGTCGTCGTCCACGGCGGTCCCGCCCACGGGGTTGGTGCCCCCCGCCCAGGCGGTGATGTCCTGCCGGTCCGGGCCGACCCGCCCGATCGCGACGGCGATGCGGGGCCGGTCGATGGCGGCGTCGCCGGTGTTGGTGACCCGCCCCTCGATCTCGGCCCGCGGCTCGTCCCCGTCCTCGTCCGACCCACCGTCCGCGGTCTCGGTGGTGGTGTCGACGACGGTGGTGATCGAGGTCAGGGTGATGCTCACCCCGTCGTCGGGGGCGGCCGGGGCCGACGGGGCGGAGGGTGCCGCGGTTGCGCTGCTGACCAGGGCGGTCGTCGCGAGGACCCCGAGCAGCAGGGTCAGGACGACCGCCAGGCTCAGGCGTCGCCGGCGAGCCGGTGCCACGCTTCCCTCGCGATGCGCCTTTCGTTGGGGAAGGTGAGGTGCCGGTGCGCCTCACGCAGCGGCAGCCAGGCGACGTCGACCGCCTCGTGATCGGGGTCCTTCTCGATCGTGAGGTACCCACCGACGGCTTCGAGCAGGTAGTGGTGGACAAACTTGTGGATCCGGTGGTCGCTCGTGGCGAACCAGTAGTCGATCGTCCCGAGCTCGACGAGCACCCGCGCCTCGATGCCGGTCTCCTCGGCGACCTCCCGGGCCGCGGTCTCGACGAGGGTCTCTTCCCCTTCGATGTGGCCCTTGGGCAGGCACCACTCGAGCCGTCCGGCCCGGTTGCGCCGAGCGATGACCGCGATGCGGGCCTGGCCCTCGTGCACGTCGACGACCACGCCCCCCGCGCTGCGCTCCTCGACCGCGGGCAGCCTCCGCGGCGCTCGAGGGGCGTGGGCGGCGTTCGTCATGGAAGTCACCATAGCCACATGCGTCTCGGCGTGAGCTGGGCGAGCACAATCGTCCCGCTGCGTAGTCTCGTGCGCGATGGCCACCTACCCGCCGCCGGAGATCCCCGGCCTGAGCCTGGTCCAGCGGATCGGCTCGGGTGGCTTCGCCGACGTCTACCTCTACCGGCAAGAGCTGCCGCGGATGCTCGTCGCGGTCAAGGTGCTGCGCTCCACCGACCCCAGCCTGGGCAGCAACCTCGTCGACGAGGCCAACACCCTCGCCGAGCTGTCCGAGCACCCGTACATCGTCACCGTGCTCCGCGCGGGCACCACCGACGACGGCCGCGCCTACCTCGTCATGGCCTACCTGCCACGACCGAACCTCTCCCAGAGCGCCCGCGACCAGCCGATGTCGGTGGCCGAGACGCTGCGCACCGGCGTGCAGCTGGCCTCGGCGGTCGAGACCGCCCACCGCGCCGGGGTGCTCCACCGCGACATCAAGCCGGCCAACGTCCTCGTCTCCTCGTACGGCCATCCGGCACTCGCGGACTTCGGCGTGGCCGGGCGGGCCGCTACCGCGCAGGACGACACCGAGGTCGGGGTATCCCTCGCCTGGGCGCCCCCGGAAGTGCTCCAGGGCCACTCCAGCGGCTCGGTCCGAGCCGACGTCTACTCCCTCACCGCCACCCTCTTCTACCTGCTCACCGGGCACACCCCCTTCGAGGCCAGCGGCGGCGACAACTCCGACACGGCGCTCACCGTGCGCACCCTGCACGAGCCGCCGCGGGCGACGGGCCGCGACGACGTGCCCGCGTCGCTGGAGCGACTGCTCCGACGGGGCCTGGCCAAGGACCCGTCGATTCGCCCGGAGTCGGCCCTGGCCCTCGGTCTGGAGCTGCAGCGCGTCGAGGCCGAGATGCGCCTGCCCCGCACCGAGCTGGTCGTGCTCGACGAGCACGAGGACCTGCACACGGCCACCGGGTCGCCCACGACCGTGCGCGCAGCGGGTGGGTCCTCTGCCGCCACTCCCGTCCAGCCCGTCGCACTCGGCCGGCCGGCCCACACCACCCGCCGCTGGCCCTGGGTGCTCCTCGCGGCCGCGGCAGCGTCGCTGCTCGCCGCGGGTGCCGTGGTCGCGGCGCTCCTCCTCGACTCCCTTCGCTTCACCGAGGAGCCGGCTGCCGCTCCCTCCAGCGCGCAGACCGGCTCGTCGTCGAGCCCCTCCGCCGCCAGCCCCGAGCCTTCGGCGAGCCAGAGCTCCGAGCCTTCTGCGAGCCAGAGCTCCGAGGAGACCCCGGACCCGGCGAACGGCAGTGAGATCGACCCGTGCCTCGTCGGATCGTGGGAGACGGTGCGCCACGAGGAGCCCGTCCCGCTCGTCGGGACCCTCACCGACCTGCAGCGGACGATGGACTTCACCGCGGACGGTCGCCTGACGATCAGCTACGACGACGCCCGGCCGAAGGGGGCCGGGTCCGGGATGGTCTTCGACGGCACCGTGGTCTACGAGATCACGACGAGCGACGGCCGGATGAGCTTCGACCTGATCGAGGACGACCTCGACGTCACCGCCAGCGGGATGCCGGTCGCGGCCGGTCCGGGGACGAGCGCCGTGGACTACACCTGCGAGGGCGACACCTTCACCGAGTCGGGCAACGGGATGGACGCCGAGTACCGCCGAGCTGACGGGGCTAGTCTGAGGACACCATGAGCACCCCCTCCGCGACGCCACCCGTACCGCGCGAGGTGATCGAGGAGGCCGTGGCCCGCCTCGCCCCGGTCCTGCCCCTGCTGCAGGGGCTGGGTGAGCGCTTCGCGGCGAAGGGGGAGGAGCTCGCCCTCGTGGGCGGCCCGGTGCGCGATGCCTTCCTCGGCCGTGCCAGCGGCGACCTCGACCTCACCACGAGCGCGGCACCCGAGGTGACCGAGGCGATCCTCGGGGAGTGGGGCGACGCCACCTGGGACATGGGCCGCGACTTCGGCACCATCGGGGCCCGCAAGGGCAGCCACACCGTCGAGATCACGACCTACCGGGCCGACGAGTACGACCGGAGCACCCGCAAGCCGGTCGTCGCCTTCGGCGACACCCTCGACGGGGACCTCGTGCGGCGCGACTTCACGGTCAACGCGATGGCGCTAAGGCTGCCCGACCTGGAGCTGGTCGACCCGCACGGCGGCCTGCTCGACCTCGCGGCCAAGAGGCTGCGCACCCCGAGCGCCCCGGAGGTCTCCTTCGCCGACGACCCGCTGCGGATGATGCGGGCGGCGCGCTTCGTCGCCCAGCTCGGGCTCACCCCTTCGCCCGAGGTTGTGACTGCGATGACCGAGGCCGCTGACTCTCTGCAGATCGTCTCGGCCGAGCGGGTCCGCGACGAGCTGGTCAAGCTGCTGCTCGCCGACGACCCGGTGCCCGGCCTGCGGCTGCTCGTCGAGGTCGGGCTGGCCGAGCAGATGCTGCCCGAGGTGCCCGCGCTGCGGCTCGAGATCGACGAGCACCACCGGCACAAGGACGTCTACGAGCACTCCCTGACCGTGCTGGAGCAGGCGATCGACCTCGAGTCCGACCCCGACGACCCGGACGGCCCGGTCCCCGCACCCGACCTCGTCCTGCGGCTCGCGGCGCTGCTGCACGACATCGGCAAGCCGGCGACCCGCCGCTTCGAGCCCGGCGGAGGGGTCTCCTTCCACCACCACGACGTCGTCGGGTCCAAGCTCACCGCCAAGCGGATGAAGGCGCTGCGCTTCGACAAGGAGACCACGAAGGCGGTGGCGCGCCTGGTCGAGCTGCACCTGCGCTTCCACGGCTACGGCGACGGCCAGTGGACCGACTCGGCCGTGCGCCGCTACGTCACCGACGCCGGGCCGCAGCTGCAGCGGCTGCACCGGCTCACCCGGGCCGACTGCACCACCCGCAACCAGCGCAAGGCGCGCCGGCTCTCCCGGGCCTACGACGACCTCGAGGAGCGGATCGAGCGGCTGCTCGAGGAGGAGGAGCTGAGCAAGGTCCGACCGGAGCTGAACGGTCACGAGATCGCCGCGGTGCTGGGGATCGAGCCCGGGCCGCAGCTGGGCAAGGCCTATCAGTACCTGCTGTCGGTCCGCCTCGACGAAGGGGTGATCGGCAAGGACGCCGCGGCGCAGCGGCTGCGCCAGTGGTGGGCGACGGTCAGCGACTCGGCCTGATGCCCTCGATCGGCTGGTGGGGCACACTGGCGCCGAGACCGCGAGAATGGGAAGCAGGGGATGATGGTGATGACAACGCGAGGAGCGCGTCGGACCTGGGCGGCGCTTGCTGCGGTGGCTGTGGCCACCACGCTCGCCGGGTGCAACAAGCAGACCTCGTCGTGCAGCTTCGAGTCTGGTGAGTACGGCGTGTGCACGGTCGACACCACTGGCTCCGCCGACAGCGTCGAGCTGCCCTTCTACGTCGACCCGGAGAAGTCGGGCAGCGAGTTCGCCGACCACTACGACTTCGAGAAGGCCGAAGGGGGCGTCGCTACCTTCGTCGCCGGCGACATCGAGCAGAGCTGCAAGCAGGGCGAGACCGTCGAGGTCGGGCAGGCCAGGGCAGACTGCCTCGAGGTCGGGGAGGACCGCCTCAAGGTGCGGCTCTACGTGGGGACGCCGCCGGACGAGTGAGGGGGATGGGGAGTCCTCCCCATGTACGTGCCGGGGCCGTCCTGCCTAGGGTGATCGCCGTTAAGGTCCGCCACACCAGCAGGGGGTTCGATGAGCGTCCGACAGGGCATGAACGTAGGCGCTGTCCGCGAGTCGGCTCGCGTGCTGAGCCAGCAGGCGAGCGAGGTCGACTCGCTCGTCTCGCAGGCCACCCGGTCCATCGCGGCGCTGGAGAACGCGTGGCGGGGCGACGACTTCGCCGGCTTCCACGGCCGGTGGCAGTCCTCGGGCGCCCCCGCCCTGGGCACGCTGGCCGACGAGCTGCGTCGTGTCTCTCGTGAGCTGAGTCAGCAGGCGGACGCCCAGAGCCGGGTCAGCGCCGAGGGTGGGCACGGCGACGGCGGGACAGGAGGGTCGCCGACCAGCGGACCGTCGGGCCCCTCGGGTCCGTCTGGGGAGCAGTCAACGGAGGGCAAGAAGGACTGGATCGACCCGAGCCACTCGAAGGCGTCGGGCAACCCTTACGACCCGGACAACCAGCGCACGTCGATGCCCGACGGCTCGACGATGATCACGGACGACCGCGGCAACACCTGGTACGAGGACTCCGCGGGCAACCTCTACCCGCCCGGCACGGCGGTGCGCCTGGACGAGCACGGCAACCCTGTCGGTGTCGACTACGGGGGACACTCCTCGAGCGGCGACGGGCCGGGCTCGCAGGAGTCCATGACCCGCGTCTACTCCGAGCGTGACGGCTGGGAGCGTCGCGACGGGTTCACCCACGAGTGGTCTCGCGAGCACGACACCGCCTACACCCGGTGGAAGGCCGACCCCGAGCGGCCTTGGAACGACGAGTCCAACCCGAGGTACGGGCTGTGGAGCGCACCCGGTGGTCTCAATGACGGGGTCGAGCGGATCGAGGATGGAGCGGCCTCGCGGGGGGTCGACCTCGATGTCAGCGGCGAGGTGAAGAACGACCTCTGGGAGCGCAAGGGCGCCGAGGAGGCCTCCGTCAGCCTGGCCCACAAGCAGTGGGGATCCGGAGAGAATCAGCTGACTGTCGCGGCCGGTGAGGCCCGGGCCGAGGCGGAGGGCAGCGTCGGCGTGGGGCCGACCGGCGCTGCGGCCGCCGGGTCTGCGGGCCTGGGTCTCTACGCGAGCCGGGCCGGGGCCCAGTTCCAGACCGGCAGCTGGAACGGAATGAGCGCGAGCGGTCAGGGAACCGCCTACGTCGGGGCGGAGGCCAAGGTCGGCGGGGAGGCGTCGATCGGACCGGGAGGCGCCAAGGTCGGTGTCAACGCGGAGGCCTTCGCGGGAGCCAAGGCCGAGAGTGAGCTCTCCGGCAAGGTAGGGCCGGCGGAGGTCACCGCCGGTGGCGAGCTGTCGGTCGGCGTGGGTGCCCACGCCGACGTCGATGCCGAGATCAGCATGGACAACGTCGAGGTCTCGGTCGACGTGGGCGCCACGCTGGGGATCGGAGGAGGCGTGAAGTTCGACGTCTCCTTCAGCCCCAAGGAAGTCCTCGATGTCCTGCCCGACCTATTCTGACCGATCTGACCCCAAGGAGCAGAGAGCATGCCACTGATCACCTACCCCAGCCCGGTCGTTCCCGGACCGCCCCCGCTGACGATCGAGGCACCCGACTCCTGGGAGCAGGTGTGGGCGCCGGAGACGCTCTTCGCGATCCGTGAGCCGGAGCGCAGCGACGGGTCTCTCCTCACCAACATCGTCGCTCGGCACTATCACCGCGGCTCCGAGTTCGGTCCGGAGCAGGCTGTCGAGGACCTGCGGGCCAACGCGGAGTCGAAGGGGGGAGAGCTGGGTCAGACCTTCGAGACCGAGATCGACGGCAGGACATTCTTCGGGGCCTCGACGAGCTTCGTCGACGACTCTGCAGGCACGATCGCGCAGGTGCATCTTTTCGCGGCGCAGCCGCAGGGGTCGGTGCTCGCCGTCCTCCAGCTCACCGGCAGCTGCGCCGGCTCTCGCGCCGACACCGAGGTCGACCTCATCCGCTCGGTGATGAAGACCTTGCGCATCAACCCCTGACGCCCCTTCGATGCGCACGATCAGCTACCCCAGCGAGGCCTTCCCCGGCCCCCCGACGGTCGACCTGGACCTCCCCGACGGCTGGGCTCCGATGCGGATGGTGGGTGCCCTGATGGCTGCCCGCGAGGTGTCGGCACCCTCGGGCTTCGCGAGCAACGTCATGGTGCGCGGGTACTCACGGGACATCACCTTCGACGTGCGTGAGGTGCGCCGTGACCTCCAGGCCTTCGCCGACGGGCAGGAGCACGGGGTCGTCGACGAGCCGTTCCGGGTGACGATCAACGGCGTGCCCTGGCTCGGGGTGAACGTCTCGTGGATCGACCCCGACGTCGGCCAGGTCCTCCAGGCTCACCTCATCGCCGGGTCCGAGCGCGGCGTGCTGCTCGACCTCGTGCACGTCGTCGGGGCCGTCGGTGGGGGAGACGTCATGTCGAGCTACCAGTCGCTGCACGACGTGCTCGTCACCGTGAGGCTCTCGCGTTGACGGCAGCCGCGACCGCGGGAGAAGGTCAGGGCATGTCGCTCACCGTCGGGTCCCGCACGCACGTCGGTCACGTGCGCACCGACAACGAGGACTCCCTCATCGCGGACTCCGGCGTCTACCTCGTCGCGGACGGTATGGGTGGGCACGCTGCGGGTGAGGTGGCCAGCCGGATCGTCGTCGACACCTTCGGCGACCTCGTCGGTCGACCCGACGTCCACCCCGAGGACGTCCGTGACCGGATGGCCACCGCAAACCAGCGCATCCGCGACGCGGTGCTGCAGGATCCCTCCCGCGCGGGCATGGGGACGACCGCCTCCGGTGTGGTGCGGGTGCGTGCCGGGGGGACGTGGCACTGGGCCGTGGTCAACATCGGCGACTCCCGCGTGTACCGGGCCGTGGGCGGCTCGGTGCGCCGGGTGACGGTCGACCACTCCGAGGTCCAGGAGCTGCAGGACGCTGGGCTGATCACCGCCGAGGAGGCCCGCACCCACCCCCTTCGCAATGTCGTCACCCGATCCCTCGGCGGACAGGACCTGCCGAAGGTCGATCTGTGGGTGCTCCCGCCGACCGCCGGCGAGCGATTCCTCGTCTGCTCCGACGGCCTGACGAACGAGGTCGCGGACGACGAGCTCGCCCGGGTGCTCACGAGCGAGGGCGAGCCGCAGGTCATCGCCGACGAGCTGGTGCAGCTCGCGCTCACCGGTGGGGGCCGCGACAACATCTCGGTCATCGTCGTGGCCAGCGACTCCGACGAGGCGGTCGAGGTCGACACCGCCCCCCGCGGACGAGACGGAGAGGGCCGTGGCTGACCCCGAGGTCGTCCTCACCGCCGGCGACGGCTGGCGTGAGCTGGTCGTCGGGGGGGTGCGCGGCCTGCTGCCGCAGCACTTGACTGACCCCGTGGCCGCAGCCGTGGACCGACTCGCCGACGCCGAGACGGTCTCGCTCGAGGACGTGCTCGACGCGCTGGTCGTCGGCGGTGTGCGCGGCATGCCCGACCTCGCGCTGGTGCAGGGGCGCCGGGTGGTGGTCCGAGGCACCGGTCGAGCGGTGGCCGGCACCGGTGTCGGCGACGAGGCAGCCGACGACGAGACTCGTGCGCACGAGACCCTTGCGCACGAGGGCCGGGGTCCGTGGACCGAGGTCGATCTCGGCGAGGACATCGCGGCAGTCGAGCTGCGGGCGGGGGAGACACCGGCGGCGGAGGCAGCCACCGGTCAGCAGCGCCTGAGCCTGATCGCCGGCTGGCGGCCGCCGAGCGCCCTCGAGGGCGCCGCGGCGGTCGTTCGCGGGAGCGCTCCCGACGAGCCAGATCACGAGGGTGGGCGCCCTGAGGGCGCCCTGGAGGACGACGAGCCGGTCGGCGAGAGCGCGTCTGACCTCGACTCCCGCGAGGTCGACGTGCCCTCGGAGGACGGCGGTGAGGGCGACCGGCCTGAGGACGACGGCCCTGGGAACGACAACGAGCACGACGTCCCCGACTACGACTTCCTCTTCGGGGACACTCAGATGGGCAGGCCGGACCCGCCGGCGGCCCCTGCCCCCGACGAGGTGGAGGCCGCGGCGGGAGTGACCCGGGACGAGCCGGGGTCGGAGACGATCCTGCCGGAGCACGACGATGCCGACGATCATCTGGAGGACGACGCGGCAGCGGGGAGTCCGGCAAAGCCCACACCGTCCGCGGAGTCCTCGATCCCCTCTTCGCCGACCCCGGCGAGCGGAGTGATCTCCTCGGTCCCGTGGGCACGCTCCGGCGGCGCGGACCAGCCGGCACCACCCCCTTCGCCCCAGTCGCCGCCACCCCCTTCGCCGGCGTCGCCTCCGACCGACGAACCGACCACGTCACCCGACGACGCCGCCGAGCCCGATGGCGCGGTAGATCCCGGGGCCGACACGACCGGTCGCGACGCCCTCATGGCCCAGGCCGCCACCGTCGACGGCCCCAAGGTGCTCGCCGTCATCTGCCCCGCCGGCCACCTCAGCCCACCCCACCTCGACGTCTGCCGTGTCTGCGCACGCGCGATGAGCGATCAGCAGGCCTTCGAGGCCGCGCGGCCCGCGCTCGGGGTCCTGCGGCTCGACTCCGGCGACGAGATCCCGCTCGACCGGGGTGTGCTGCTCGGCCGCTCGCCCAAGGCCAAGCCCGACCTCGACGTCGCCCGTCAACCCCACGTCGTGCGGCTGCCGAGCCCGGACAACGACCTCTCCCGCAACCACCTCGAGATCATCCTTGATGGCTGGCACGTGCTCGCCCGGGACCTCGGCTCCACCAACGGCACGACCGTTCAGCTGCCCGGTGCGGCCCCGACCCGGTTGCGGCCCGAGGAGCAGCTCACCCTCGAGCCGGGGTCTGTGCTGGTCCTGGCCGACTCCGTCTCGGTCACCTTCGAGGTGCCCCGATGAGCGTCGGCGTCCCACCCGAGCTGCCGGGCCTGACCTACATCCAGCCGCTGGGCTCGGGGGGCTACGCCGACGTCTTCCTCTACCAGCAGGAGATGCCTCGGATGCCGGTGGCGGTCAAGGTGCTCAAGGGCGACGGACTGACCGACGCGCTGCGGCGTCAGTTCATCGAGGAGGCCAACACGATGGCCCAGCTCGCCGACCACCCCTTCATCGTGCAGATCTTCCGCGCCGGGACGAGCGAGGACGGCCGCCCGTACCTCGTGATGAAGTACTACCCGCCGCCCAACCTCGCCGCCCGCGCCCGCGCCGAGCGGCTGAGCTGCGACTCGGTGCTCACCACCGGCATCCAGCTCGCGAGCGCGGTCGAGACCGCGCACCGCGCCGGCATCATCCACCGCGACATCAAGCCCGCCAACGTGCTCGTGAGCAGCTACGGCGCACCGGGGCTCACCGACTTCGGCATCGCCGGGCGGGGCGCGGCGCTCGAGGAGGACCTCGACGAGATCGGCGTCTCGGTCCCGTGGGCACCGCCGGAGGTCCTCTTCGGTCAGAGCAACGGCGACGTCCGAGCCGACGTCTACTCCCTCGCCGCGACCCTCTGGCAGCTCCTCGTGGGCCGCTCTCCCTTCGAGGTGCCAGGCGGCGACAACTCCGCCTACGACCTCATGCCCCGGATCCGCGACTCCGCGGTGCCCGCCACCGGCCGCGCCGACGTCCCGGCGTCGCTCGAGCGCCTGCTGACCCAAACAATGTCGAAGCGTCCCGAGGCCCGCCCGGCCAGCGCGATCGAGTTTGCCCGGGCCCTCCAGGCGATCGAGCAGGAGCAGCGCCTGCCGCGCACCCAGATCGTCGTCCTCGACGAGCAGGGTCACACCACGGTCGCCGACCGGCGGTCCACCCCCGATCGCGACGACCGCACCCGGATCAAGGCGCCCCAGGCGGTGCGCGGCGCCCAAGCCCTCGACCCGGCGACGGCACGGCGCAGCGCGGCGCGGTGGGGTCCGCAGGGCGCTGGGCCAGCCGATCCGGCAGCCCCGTCAGACCCGAGCGACTCCGTCACCGACCGGCGCCCCGCCGTGCCTGCCGTGTCCGCCGCCGAGACGACGGCCGGAGGCGTGGAGCAGTCCGACCCGGCCGATGCCGGGACGGTCCAGGTGCACCGCGAGCGGGTCCGGGCGGAAGGGTCGTCCGCGGCCACTGGTCCCGCGCGAGCCGAGAGCACGATCAGGATCGGCCCCGGCACGCTCGTCGGCGCCCTGCTCGCGCTGGTCCTCCTCGGCGGTGCGGCGGCGGTCGCGCTGACCCGGTCCGGGGAGCAGGCCGAGCCGCAGCAGAGCTCGACGAGCACGATCAAGCAGGAGAGCTCCGGCCCGATCGTCGCGGTGCCCGAGCCTCCCTCGCTCGCGGCCGCTCCGGGCGAGGGCGGCGTCGTGCTGACCTGGACCAGCGACGACCTGCAGCGCACCGACCGCTTCACCGTGCGGGCGGCGCAGGGTGAGGACGGCGACGTCGAGGCGGCCGACGCAGTCTCGGTGCAGGACGCCCGTCGCCACCTCGTCAAGGCCAAGGCAGGGACGAAGGTGTGTGCTCAGGTGCGCGTCGACCGCGCGGGGGTCTCGAGCACGTGGTCGGAGGTCCAGTGCGATGTCGCGACCTGACGATCGAGAGGTGAGCCGGTGCAGGACCACATGAGCAGCGTCGAGGTCGACTTCTGCGGAGAGATCTTCCGCGCCGAGGAGGGCCGACCGCTCGTCATCGGGCGAGAGGGCGACGTCGAGGTCGACGACAACCCCTACCTGCACCGCTCCTTCCTCCAGGTCGAGCAGGATGCCGGGCTGTGGTGGCTGCACAACGTCGGCTCCACCCTCACGGCCACGGTCGCCGATCCGACGGGGGCCTTCCAGGCGTGGCTCGCGCCCGGCGCCCGGATCCCGCTCGCCTTCGAGCGGCTCACCGTGTGGTTCACCGCGGGCCCGACCACCTACGACCTCGACGTGGTCGTCTCCAGCCCCGCCTTCCAGAGCACCGACCGGGAGATCAGCACCCCGCATACCGACTCCCACGGCGAGACGACTGTCGGCCGGGTCTCACTCACCCCCGATCAGAAGCTGCTGCTCGTCGCGCTCTGCGAGGACTTCCTGCTCCGGCCGACGGCCGGCGCCGGCACGGTGCCCAGCTCGGCGGACGCGGCGGAGCGGCTCGGGTGGGCCCTGACGAAGTTCAACCGCAAGCTCGACAACGTCTGCCAGAAGTTCGCCGACGCCGGGGTACGCGGGCTGCACGGCGGCCCGGGCAAGCTCGCGTCGAACCGCAAGAGCCGCCTGGCCGAGCACGCCCTCGCCACGCAGGTGGTGGGTGAGCCGGACCTCGCGCTGCTGCCGCGAGCTGGGAGCGCCGGGTGAGCAGGGTTGTCGCCGGACGTGGTCGGTGGGGCACACTGTGCCCGACGTCGCGCGGGTTGGTCATCGCGCATGGTGACAGCAGGAGGATGAGTCCCTCATGAGCACGAGGGCGGCGCGCGAGCAGGGCGCGCGGCAGGGGAGCGGTCGGACCCGCACCATCGCCTCGGCGACCGCTGTCGCGCTCGTCGCGGGTGGGCTGACGTATGCAGCGGTGCGCTCCGAGGGTGAGACGGTCCACCGCAGCGACCTCGACGACGGCGGGGTCTGGGTCACCTCCGCGCAGCAGGCTCGGTTCGGGCGCCTGAACACTGCGATCAAGCAGCTCGACGCCGGGGTCTCCGCCGATGTCGCCGAGGACACCTCGATCGACGTCCTCCAGGACGAGGACGCCGTGCTGGGCGTCGCCGCCGGCAACCAGCTGGTCCCCATCGACACCCGGACGGCTCAGGCCTCGACGAGCTCGACAGCGGCCCCGGCAGCCTCCTCCGGCACCGAGCTGAGGGTCTACGAGCCCTCGACCGTGGACATGCGCGGTGGCACGGTGGCGATGGTCGAGCCCAAGAGCGGCAAGGTCTGGGCGGCCCGCTTCGACCCCGCGACCGGGGTCCGCGACCTCGCGGGTCTGAGCACCTCGGGCAAGCCCGCGGTGACGGTGGGCGGTGTCGCGGCGCTCGCGGTGGGGGTCGACGGGGCGGTGCACGCCGTGTCCGGGGAGACCGGCAAGGTCGCGACGATCCCGGTCACCGACGGCGAGCTGGGCAAGCCAACGACCGAGACCATCGACGGCTTGCAGGCCAAGGCGGTCGACATCTCGGCGGTCGGCAGCACCTGGGTGGTCTACGACCCCACCGAGGACGCGGTGCACGTCAAGGGCCGGGACGAGGCGATCACCGGAGCCGGGGGTGGGGTTACCGACGAGGGGGGCATGGCCTACGCGGCCCTCCAGGTGCCGGGTTCCCGGGCCGACGCGGTGGGGATCGCCGGGCAGGCCCAGGCGGTCCGGGTGCCGATCGGCGACGCCTCGGTCGGCGCGGGGGTGCAGCTGACCGACCGCACGGCCGGTGCGGCGGCGAAGGTGACCCGTCCGGTCGTCTCCGGCGGGTGCCTGCACGCGGCCTGGGCGGCGAACGAGCGGGTCTACTACGGGGCGGACTGTGCGGGCCAGGAGGCGCAGGACGGCGAGGACGCCGCGCCGTCCGCGACGGTCGAGCTGGAGCGGCCGAAGGGGGATGAGGTGCGTGCCGGGGTGAAGTTCCGTCAGAACCGGCGCCAGCTGGTCCTCAACGACCTCGACACCGGAGGCGTGTGGGACCTCTCGCAGGCCCCGGAGCGCATCGACAACTGGGACAGCCTTGTCCAGCCCAAGCGCAAGGACGACACGAAGAACAAGGACGAGAACCTCGTCAACGACGAGCTGCTCAAGCAGCCCCCCAAGGCCGAGCCGGACAACCTGACCGTCCGGGCCGGGACGACGAGCAAGCTGCACGTCCTCGACAACGACTCCGACTCCAGCGGGGCGATCCTCGCGATCGCGCCGAAGGACCTCACCCAGCCCTCGGGCGACAAGGCCTCGGCCTCGGTCTCCGGCGACAGCCAGAGCGTCGACGTCGCCGTGGCCCAGGACGCGGCCGGCTCCTCCTTCGAGCTCAGCTACAAGGTCAACAACGGCAAGGCCACTTCCGAGAAGGCCGTCGTGCGGGTGAGCGTCGTGGGAGACGACGTGAACAACCCGCCGGCGCTCCGTCCCGGGAAGAAGACCCTCAGCGAGACGACCTACCCGGTCCTGCCCGGTAAGCAGGTCGAGGTCTCGGCCCTGGGCGACTGGCGCGACCCCGAGTCCGACCCGGTGACGCTCGAGGCGACCGACCCAGGGTCGACGGTCGACGGCAGCGGCAAGCTGACCGTGGTCGGGTCGGACGAGACGGGCAAGCGCACGGTCGAGTACGCCGTGGACGACGGGCGTGGAGGTCGGGCGAAGGGGGAGGCGAAGCTCACCGTCCTCGACCCGGTCGACGGGGAGCTCGTCGCGCCGAAGACCCAGCCTGACGTGGTCCGCGCCGTGGTGGGCAAGCCGGTGCAGATCGAGCCCCTGGCCAACGATGTCCCGGGCGCGGACCCATCCGACCCGGACGCGACCCTGCAGCTGGCCTCGGAGATCACCGGCAAGGGCGACCTCACGGTCGACACCGATCTGGACACCGGCGTCGTGACGATCACCCCGAACACCGCGGGGGTGCAGGAGCTGTCCTACGCCGGACGGGTCGGGGGCGGAGTGAGCTCCGGTCGGATCCGGCTCGACGTTGAGGCGGCCCCCGACAAGGACGTGCCCCCCGTCGCGATCCCGGACACGGCGACCGTGCGTGACCAGGCACCGACGATGGTCGACGTCCTCGCCAACGACTACAGCCCCCGGGCCGACGTCCTCGTGACGAAGTCTGTCGACATCGTCGGGGCGAGCTCGTGGCTCCGCCCGACGATCTACCAGGGCAGGTGGGTGCGCCTCGAGGCCCTCTCGCCCGTGCCGCTGGAGAGCGGCGGAGAGCCTCGCACCGGCAAGGTGCGATACACGGTCAGCGACGGCAGCAAGACCGCGACCGCGACGATCAGCGTGGTCCAGAAGCCGGCGCTGGACACCGAGCTACCGGTCGTCGAGGACGACGAGGCCGTGGTTCGGGCCGGTGACACCGTCACGATCCCCGTCCTAGACAACGACACGATGGCCTCCGGTGTGCCGCTGACCGTGGTGCCCGGAAGCGTCAAGGTGGTCGACGGCGAGGGCGACGCCTTCACCTCCGGCAACCTCGTGCGCTACGTCCCTCCGTCCCGGGTCACCGAGCAGCGCAGCGTGGTGCTCGAGTACGCCGCCCAGCCCGAAGGGGTCACCTCGCTCGCGCAGAGTGCGCGGGTCCGGGTGCAGGTCAACCCCGACCCCACCGAGGTGAGCCCCAACCGCGGCCCGTCGGCCCGGTCGTTCTCGGCGAGCGTCGTCGCCGGGGAGCGGCTGACGATCACCGTGCCCACCTCTGGCGTCGACCCCGACGGCGACACCGTGACGATCAACGGGATCGTGGGTGAGGGCGGGGACACCATCGATCTGACCCAGGGCCGGATCACCACGGTCGGCGCCTCGACGATCGTCTACGAGGCCTACCCCCGGTCGGCCGGCACCGAGGTCATCACCTACGAGGTGGTTGATCGGTTCGGGGCACGCAGCCAGGGTTTCGTCCGGGTCGGGGTGGTCCAGCCCGGCGATCCCCAGCCGCCGGTGGCGGTGCTCGACGAGGTCGTGGCCCAGCCGGGACGCACCGTCAACGTGTCGGTGCTGAAGAACGACCTCATCGCCCGTGGTGACCCGGTCAACGTCGAGTACGAGGAGCTCAACACGGCCGAAGCCCTCGAGGGGTGGTCGGTCGACACCGAGACCTACGAGGTCCGCACCACGGCGCCGGACGAGGGCGCCCCGGTGCACCAGATGACCTACGGGATCGACAACGGCATCTTCGACCCGTCCCGCGCCAGCGTGCTCGTCCGCGGGCAGGAGGGATGGGTCAACCCCCCGACGGCCGTGGACGACGTCGCCCGCCCGAAGAAGGACCAGACCAGCGCCGTGGTCGACGTGCTGGACAACGACTACGACATCGACTCGACCTCCGCCCAGCTCTCGGTGGACCGCGTTCTCTCCGAGCACGCGAGCGTCGAGGGCAACCAGGTGCGGGTGCAGGTCCTCGACCACCCGCACGTCGTGCCCTACGTGATCACCGACGCCGACGACGCCGAGGCGATGGCACTCATCTACGTCCCGACCGGCGACGACGGCAAGCCCTTCCTCGTGCCGGACAAGGTCATCGGGATGGACGCCGACTCCACCGAGCAGGTGAGCATCGGGGACTACGTGAAGTCTCCCCGCGACCGGCCGGTGAAGATCACCGCTGCCGCCACGGTGAGCACCTCGCCCCAGGACCACCTCACCGCCGAGGTGACCGGTACCGACTCGATCGAGCTGACCAGCCGCAACGGCTACGTCGGCCCGGCTGCGCTGATGCTCGAGGTGTCCGACCAGCAGACCGACGCCCAGTCCACCGAGGAGAAGAAGGACTTCGGCACCGCCTACGTGACGATCCCCGTCCAGGTCGGGCCGCAGATCCCGCTGCTCCGCTGCCCCGTCGGCTTCGACGTCACGCTCTACGCCGCGGGCCGTGCGCGTGACCTCGACATCCCCTCGCTGTGCCACGCCTGGGTGCCCATCGGGACCAACCTCGCCGACGCGGAGTTCGAGGCCGACTGGGAGTCCGAGCCAGCCGGCGTGCAGATGGAGCAGCAGGACGACGGCGGGCGTCGGGTCCTGCTGCGCGCCGACGCCGACGCCCCCGGTGGCCAGGGCCAGCTCACCGTCCGGGCGAAGGGGGCACCGGACGCCGAGGCGGGCCAGATCGGGGTCCGGGTCGTCCCGCAGGAGCCCGAGGAGGACGAGTCCGATGAGGAGCAGGACGAGAACGAGCAGGAGGAGGACGAGCCGGAGCCTCAGGTGCCGATGCCGCGCCTACGCCCGGTGAGCATCGAGGGGCTCGAGGCCGGCGAGAGCCAGACCATCGACCTGCGCGGCTACCTCGAGTCGCCCCTGGAGGACCCGGCGTGCACGATCGAGGCCGCGGCGGTGGAGTCCGGGGAGGGCCTGAAGGCCACGTCCTCGGGGTGCGAGCTCACCGTGACCGCAGGGGAGCGCCCCTCGCGGACCGGCACGATCGGCCTCGTCGTCTCCGACGGACCGGACCGCCAGGCAGAGGGCCGGGCGAGGGTCACGATGCTTGGCACGCCCTCGGCGCCGACCGCGGTGTCGGCCAGCGCCGACCGCGACACCGGCAGCCAGGCCAGCGTCCGCTTCGCACCGCCGGAGTACACCGGCGGCGCCCGGGTCTCGGAGTACCGCGTCGAGTGGGACGGCGGATCCACGACCTGCCAGGCCAGCCCGTGCACCATCACCGGTCTGACCAACGGCCAGGAGTACACCTTCACGGTGCGCGCGGTGACCAGCGTCGGCGAAGGGGAGCGCAGCAAGGCCTCCAACCCGGTCACCCCGGACACGCGGCCGGGAGCGGTGACCGGGGTGCGGATGACCGGGCGCGGCGACGGCTTCGTCGAGGTCTCGTGGTCTGGGGTGCAGAACAAGGGATCGGACCCGGTGCGCTACACGGTCCGGGCGGTCGATGCCGCCGGTCGGGTACGGACCCAGTCCACGGGTGCGCCGTCCACCGGTCCGGTACGGATCTCCGGCCTGGACAACAACCAGGTGCAGAATGTCCAGGTCCAGGCGGTCAACAAGGCAGGCGCCGGGCCGTTCAGCTCCTCGGTGCGGATGCAGTCCGCCGGCACCCCCGCGGCGGTTCCGGCGCCGAAGGTCACGGCGCGCGGCGCGACGGCGGCGGACAACTCCGCCTCCCTGCAGATCTCCTGGCCCGCGGTCAGCGCCAACGGGCCAGACCTCACGCGGTACACCCTCTACCGCCGGGCCAAGGGCGGGTCGTGGGCGCAGGTCACGACGACCTCGCCGAACGCGCGCACCGCGAGCACTACCGTCCCCTACGACGGCAAGACCTACGACTTCGTCGTCACCGCGACCAACGGCGCCGACAAGACCTCGCCGATGGCCAACCCGGCGTCCTTCTCCTCCAACGGGATCCCGCAGACGCCGAAGGTGACCGCGAGCACACCGAGCGCGGACTACAAGGCGCGCTGGGTGGTTACCCTCGGGTCGTCCCGTTCCTCCGGCTACTCCCAGATCCGGTGGCAGACCTCGTCCGGTCGGAGCGGCACGCGCACCTGCGGACCGTGCTCCGGTCAGGTCGTCATCGGCTCACCGGCCCTCTCGTCGGCGTCCGCCGCGGAGAGTCCGGAGACGGTGACCGTCACCGCGGTCAACGCCGCCGGCAAGGCGAGCAGCGCGGCCCGGTCGAATCAGTACACGGTCTACGGGCCGACCCGCGCGCCGACGACGGGCAGCGGTGCAGGTTGGGCCAACTCCAAGAACAGCACCAAGGTGAGCTTCTCGTGGGTCAACCACGCCAACGGCAGACCCTTGACCCGCCAGCAGGTCGAGATCCTCGAGCCTGCGGGCGCTCGTCGCACGGTGGACCGAGGTGCGTCCTCAGGGACCATCACCGTCGACGCCGGAGGGTATGACCGGACGGTGCGGATCCGCGTGCGCAACTACTCGGCAGCGGGTTGGTCTCCGTGGCACGAGGAGAGCGGCAGATCTGCTCAGGCTCCGGCACAACCCGCTATCCCCTCGGTCTCCATGGGGGAGGTGTTCCTCGGAGCGACCGACGCGTGCAAGAACAACTACCGGTGTCATCGCCCTCGATTTACTCTCCGCGACATGAAGGCCGGTCAGTACGGATTGCGGTGCTGGGCCAACAACGACAACGGCGAGCCCTTCTACTCGCGTTCTAACGTCGTGACGGTGACCGGTCCGACCTCCTGGAGATGGAGCGGGCCGAATATGTGCGGGCTGACCACGAACAACTCAACCATCAGGATCCAGCTTTTCGGCGGACCATCAGGCACGGTCACCTCGGGGTGGCATCCGTGGCGATGATGAGACGTCGACGAGGCTCGGCGACCATTGTTGCGGCCCTAACAACACACGCTGTGTGCGGAAGAGAGACACGATGACCGTCACCCACGACCAGGCCTCCTGGTTCGCCCAGACCTTTGACCAGCTCGTCGGCAACGTCGCTCAGGCCGTCGTCGGCAAGGAGCACGTCGTGCGGCTCGCGCTGACCTGCATGCTCTCCGAGGGCCACCTCCTCCTCGAGGACTTTCCCGGCACGGGCAAGACCCAGCTGGCCCGGTCCATCGCTGGGACGGTGCAGGGCACCAACAGCCGAATCCAGTTCACCCCCGACCTGCTGCCGAGCGACGTCTCCGGGGTGACCGTCTACGACCAGGACAAGCACGAGTTCACCTTCCACCCGGGCCCGATCTTCGCCACGATCGTCCTCGCCGACGAGATCAACCGTGCGTCGCCGAAGACCCAGTCGGCCCTGCTCGAGGTCATGGAGGAGGGCCGGGTCACGGTCGACGGGACCCCCCACGACGTCGGCGACCCCTTCATGGTCATCGCGACCCAGAACCCCATCGAGCAGGCCGGGACCTACCGGCTGCCGGAGGCCCAGCTCGACCGCTTCCTCATGAAGACCACGCTCGGGTACCCGGACCACGAGGCGACGATGGCGGTCCTCGCCGACGCGAAGAACAGGGACCGCGCAGCCGGTCTCTCCCCCGTCGTCACCTCCGCGGTGGTGGGCGACATGGCCGCGCTCGCCGACGAGGTCCACGTCGACCCCGCGATCCTCGCGTACGTCTCCCGCATCGCCGAGGAGTCGCGCCGCCACCCCAGCGTCCGGCTCGGGCTGTCGGTGCGTGGCTGCCTCGCCTTCGTCCGGGTGGCCAAGACCTGGGCGCTCAGCCAGGGCCGGGACCACGTCATCCCCGACGACGTGAAGCTGCTCGCCGAGCCGGTGATGAACCACCGGTTGCTCCTCACCGCCGAGGCGCAGTTCGCCGAGATCACCGTCCAGCAGGTCATCGATCAGCTGCTCACCCAGGTCCCCGCGCCCGCGGACCGGGTGGCGGCCCCGTGACGACGTGAGCACCCCCGACCCGGACGACCCGACGATGACCCGGCCGCGTGCTCGGCTGGGTCAGTCGCAGCCGGAGGTCGAGGAGTCGACGACGAGTAGGGAGAAGCTGCGGCGACGCCGCGGGCCGGCGGACTCGGGCGAATCCGTTGCCCGCCCACCTCGGGAGGACAAGCAGCGTCAGCGCGCCGAGCAGATGGCCCAGGCCCAGCAGCCACGCCGCCGAGGACCGTCGCTGCCGAGCATCACCATCCCGCGGATCACCCTGCCCGCGGAGGTGTCGCAGAGCCTGACCGGTGCGCGAAGGGTGATCGGCGACCGCCTCGCGCCGGTCACCGAGCGGACCCGGCCCTGGTGGTCCCCGGTGGCCACCGCCCTTCGCTGGGTCTCGGCGCTCGGGTGGACCATCGCCGGCCTCGGCGTCCTCGCGTGGTGGCTCGGCGCGCGGTACCAGTGGGTCGAGCTGACGATGGTCGCCGCCGGTTGCCTCGCGCTCGTGCTGGCCTGCGTGGTCCTGGCCCAGGGCCGGACGCGGGTGCGGATCGAGACCGTCGTCGACCCGCGGCGGGTGACCGTCGGCGACCCGGCGACGGGACGGATCGACATCGAGAACGAAGGCAAGGTGCCCCTCCTCCCGATCGTCGTCGAGCTGCCCGTCGGGCGCTCGGACGCGCGGTTCACCATGCCGAGCCTGCGCAGCGGCGAGGTGCACGAGGAGATCTTCGTCGTCCCCACCCAGCGGCGCGGGGTCATCCCGGTCGGCCCGGCCCGCACGGTCCAGGGAGACCCCTTCGGCCTGGTCCGCCGGGTCCTGCACTGGACCGACCAGACCGAGCTCTTCGTGCACCCGCGCACGATCCCGCTCGACAGCCATGCGCACGGGTTGCTCCGGGACCTCGAGGGGCAGAGCACCCAGGACATCTCCAGCTCCGATCTCGCCTTCCACGCGCTGCGTGAGTACGAGCCGGGCGACGACCTGCGCCACGTCCACTGGCGGTCCTCGGCCAAGACCGGCGTCCTCATGGTGCGCCAGTTCCTCGACACCCGACGCGCGCACCTCGCGGTCGTCGTCGACACCACCGGCTGGGTGTACCGGGACGGGGACGAAGGGGTCGAGCTCGCCATCGAGGTCGCGGCCAGCCTGATCGTCCGCTCGATCATGGACGACCAGGACGGCACCGTGGTCTGCAACGACCAGCAGGCCTCACGGACCACCGCACCCCTGCTGCTGGACACGCTGTCGCGGGCCATGGTCGGCCCGGTCGACCTCTTCGCCAGCGTGGCCGAGGCGGCGGCCCTGGCCCCCGACGCGAGCGTGGCGGCCGTCGTCACCGGATCGGGGCGGCCCTTCGTGGAGTCCCAGCGGGCGCTCGGCCAGTTCGGGCCGGAGGTCGCCCGCCTCGTCATCGTCGTCGACCGTGGCACCAAGCCGTCGGTGCAGCAGGTCGCCGGCCTGACCGTCCTGACCATCGGTGAGCTGGTCGACCTACGCCGTGTCCTCGTGAGCGGGGTGGCGGCGTGAGCAGCCCGATCCCCACCGTGCGCGAGCAGTGGATCCCGCAGGAGCGTGCGGGCGCCCGCGACCGGGCTGCCCGCTTCGCCGGGCGATACGCCCTCGACCGCGACGGGCTCGTCGACCTCGCGATGAGCGCGGTCGTGACCGCCATCGCCCTGGTCGGTCTGCGCACCGGCTTCATCGGGTGGCAGTGGGTCCTGGCCGCGGCTGGTGGCGCGGTGCTCGGGCTGCTCGTGACCCACGTCGTCGTGAGCCACCGCTGGCCGGCGGTGGTCACGGTGGCCGGCCTGGTGCTCGTCTACCTCCTCCTTGGCGGTCCGCTCGCCGTGCGCCAAGACCTCATCGGCGGGGTGATCCCCTCCGGGCAGACCTTCGCCGACCTCATCGGCGCCGCGGTGTCGGGGTGGAAGCGATGGCTGACGATGATGCCCCCGGTCGACGCCCGTGGCCCGCTCGTCGCGCTGCCCCTGATCGTCGGGCTGGTCGCCAGCGCCGTGCTGTACAGCGTGGCCCGCACGACGCGCCGGCCGTGGATCCTCTCGGCCGTGGTGCTCGCCGTGATCGCCGCCTCGATCGTCCTCGGGACGCTCGCGCCGGCCGGCACCCTCGTCCAGGGCGCACTCCTCGTCCTCGTCCTCCTCACCTGGCTGGTGCTGCGAGACCGCCGCACCCGTACTCCGCTGCAGAACGGCGCCGGTCACCGCGCACGGCTCGTCACCGCGCTCGCGCTCGCCACGGTCGCCGCCCTCGCCGCGACCCTCCTCGGTCCGCTGCTGCCCGGCCGCGACGGCGCGCAGGCCCGGACCGTCGCGCGGTCCCAGCTCGAACCCCCCTTCGACATCGCTCAGTACCCCAGCCCGCTGAGCGGCTACCGCCAGTACACCGAGCCCAACCTCGCCGACCTCTACGACCGGCCGCTCCTCGAGGTCGAGGGGCTGAGCGCCGGGCAGACCCTGCGCATCGCCACCCTTGACCGCTACGACGGGTCCGCCTGGGGCGCGGGAAACCGTGCCGAGGAGGGGTCGGGCGACCCCGGGGCCGCCTTCCAGCAGGTCGGCACCCGGATCGCTGCCGAGGGGCCCGGTGAGGAGCGTGAGGTGACGGTGACCGTGCCCGACGGGGGGTTCAGCGATGTCTGGCTGCCCACGGCCGGCACCCTGCGCGGGGTCGAGTTCGCCGGACCGCGGGCGCGCGAGCTGAGTGAGCAGATGTGGCTCAACGTCGACACCGAGACCGCGCTGGTCCCCGCCGGCCTGCAGCCCGGCGACCGGTACACGATGACCGCGCTCGTCGACCCTGCGCCGCCGACCGAGCTGCCCGAGGGGGTGCCGGTCGAGAGCGGGTCCCTCGTCGAGGGGTACGACGCGAGCTATCTCGACGGCAAGGTCGACCTGTGGAGCGGTGACGCCGCCGGTGGCTGGCCCCAGCTGCGGCAGATCGCCGGCTACATGAGCCGCGAGGGCGCCTACACCGACGGCGGGACCGAGAACTCCTACGAGAAGGTCTACCTCGGCGGTCACTCGACCGGGCGGCTGGCCCGCTTCGTCGGTAGCTCCCAGCTCGCCGGCAACGACGAGCAGTTCGCGGCCACGCTCGCCCTGGCCGCCAACCGCCTCGGCATGCCGGCGCGCGTCGTCATGGGCGCGGTCGTGCCCGAGGGTGGGGTGGTCAAGGGCCAGCACGTCCACGCGTGGGTGGAGGTGGAGACGCCCGACGGGTGGGTGGCGATGATGCCCGAGACCTTCGTCCCGGACCGCAACAAGAAGCCCAAGCAGCAGCAGATCCAGACCGAGGAGGAGCGGGTCGGCGCCCAGGTGCCGCCGCCGGCCGGGGTCAACCCGCCGAGCGTGCTGCAGGGACCCGAGCAGGCGCAGAACGACACCGACCTGCGCAAGAAGAAGACCCGCAACCCGCTCGACCCCTCCACCTGGCCGCTCTGGCTGCAGGTCCTCGTCCTCGGCCTCCTGCTGCCCGCGCTCCTCCTCCTGCTGCTCTACGCCTCGATCCGAGGCCTGAAGCGGCGCCGCCGCCGCAAGCGGGCGAGCACCGGACCCACGGCGTCGCGCGCCGCTCACATCTGGGCGGACCTCGTGACCGAGGCCCGCACCCTCGGTGTCGAGGTGCCGCACGCTGGGACCAGCCTCGAGCAGGCGAGGTCCCTGCCGTCCGACCAGGCCCCGGCGCTCGCCGCCCGCGGCAACGCCTTCGTCTTCGGTCCCGGCGACCCCGCCGCCGAGGCGGTGGAGGAGTACCGGGTGCAGGCCGAGGAGGTCCGCCGGTCGATGCGGGCCGATGCCTCGACCTGGCAGCGGCTGCGCTCCGACATCGACCCGCGTCCCCTCTTCGCCTCAGAGCGGATCGGGCGGCGCCGCCGCCCCCGCCCGACCTCGCTGCCGGAGGTCGCGCGATGAAGCTCAAGCTGACGCTCGAGGGGTCCGGCGACCCGACCGACCTCGCGGTCACGCTGGACTCCCAGACCACGGTCGGCCAGCTGGCCGACCACCTCGTGGCGGTGCACCCGGCCGGCGGGTCCCGTCCGGGCCTGCAGACCGGCGAGCACACGCTCGCGCTCGTCGACGAGAGCCACCGTGCGGTCGACCCCAGGGCGACGGTGTCGGAGAGCGGCTTGCAGTCCGGTTCCCGGGTCTCGATCACCCGGCGGACCGCCGGCTACGCCGACCCGCACCGAGTCGTCGCGAGGGTCCGCGTCCTCTCCGGCCCGGACGAAGGGAGGGAGTACCCCCTCGCGGCGGGTACCGCCTACATCGGCCGGGGCCGCAGCTGCGAGGTCCAGCTGAGCGACCAGTCGGTCTCGCGCCGGCACGCCAAGCTCGTCGTGGCCGACCAGATCGAGGTGGCCGACCTCGGTAGCTCCAACGGCATCCTCGTCAGCGACGAGCAGGTCGACCGCGCCGTGCTCGGCGACGGGGACGTGCTCTCCCTCGGTGAGACCACCGTCGCGGTGTCCGGCACCGGGGTGGCCGCGTCGGTGACCCGGGCCGAAGGGGGGACCCTCGCCTTCAGCCGGTCGCCGGTGATCAACCCGATCTACCCGGGCAAGGAGTACGAGCTCCCCGAGCTGCCGGAGCGGGGCAAGCCGCCGCGCATGCCCTGGGCGATGATGATGGTCCCGGTCCTCATGGGCCTGGCCGCCCTGGCGATCACCCGCTCGGCCTTCTCGCTGATCTTCATGCTCATGATGCCGCTGATGTACGTGGCGATGAACTACGAGGCGCGCCGCAGCGTCCGGTTGGACTTCGAGGAGGCGATGCGGGACTTCCGCGAGGACGTGAGCTTCCTCGTCGAGGACATCGAGGAGGACCAGGAGGAGGAGATCGTCTCCCGTCGCCGTGAGCACCCCAGCGCACTGGAGTGCCTCGGCGCGGCCGAGCGGCACCTGCCGCTCATGTGGAGCCGACGCCCGGGCGAGCCGGGCTTCCTCGAGCTGCGCCTCGGGCTGGCGAGCATGCCGAGCCGGTCCACGATCAACCTCCCCTCGATCGGTCGGAGCAAGGCCGAGGCCTGGCTGGAGCTCTCCCGGCAGATGGAAGGGCTCTCCAGCGTCGATGAGGTGCCGGTGATCGCCGAGCCGATGCTGCATGGCGCGATCGGCGTCAGCGGCCCCCGCGAGCACGCTGTCGCGGTGGCCCGCTCGCTCGTCGTGCAGGCCGCGGCGCTGCATTCCCCGGCCGAGGTGGTCATCGGCGCGATCACCTCGACCGGCACCGCGTCGGACTGGGCGTGGCTGAAGTGGCTCCCTCACGTGACGTCGGTGCACAGCCCGATCACCGCCCGGCACACGGCCACCTCGAACCAGAGCGCCGGGGCGCTGCTCGAAGAGCTCGAGAGCGAGCTGGCCGCCACCGCCGAGGCCGCCGAGAAGGGTAAGCCGCTCGTCGCGCAGGGCATCCACATGGTGCTGGTCATCGAGAACGACGCCCCGGTCGGGCGGGCGCGGCTGGTGACCCTCGCGGAGGAGGCGCACCGACGTGGCATCGCGGTCGTCTGGGTCTCGCCGGTCACCGACCAGCTGCCCGCCGCATGCCGGACCTTCGTGCAGGTGAGCGCGGACGGCTCCGCAGAGGTCGGCTACGTCGGTGACGCCGTCGTCGTCGTCCCCGTCGAGGCCGACCGCGTCGACGCCGAGAGCGCCCTGCGGATGGCTCGGGGCATGTCCTCGGCCACCGACGCCGGCGCTCCGGTGACCGATGACTCGGACCTGCCGCGCTCGGTCTCCTTCCTCTCCTTGATCGGACCCGAGCTGGCCAAGAGCGAGACGGCGGTGATCGAGCGCTGGGGAGAGAACAGGTCGATCCTCACCGGTCCCTTCGCGCCGGCACACCCGGTGAAGAAGCCGGGTTCGCTGCGAGCGATCCTCGGTCAGAGCAGCCAGGGCCCGTACTCGGTGGACCTGCGCTCCGACGGACCGCACGCCCTCGTCGGGGGGACGACCGGCGCTGGCAAGTCCGAGACGCTCCAGGCCTGGATCCTCGGCATGGCCGCCGCCCACTCACCCCAGCGCGTGACCTTCCTCCTCGTCGACTACAAGGGCGGCTCCGCCTTCCGCGACTGCGTCAACCTCCCGCACACCGTCGGGATGGTCACCGACCTCAGCCCCCACCTCGTGCGCCGCGCGCTCGCGTCCCTCTCGGCGGAGCTGCACCACCGGGAGCACCTGCTCGAGCGGCATCGGGCGAAGGACCTCGTCGAGCTCGAGCGTCGCGGAGAGGTCGACGCACCACCGAGCCTGGTCATCGTCGTCGACGAGTTCGCCGCGCTGGTCCAGGAGGTGCCCGACTTCGTCGACGGCGTCGTGAACATCGCCCAGCGCGGGCGTTCGCTCGGGATCCACCTCATCCTCGCTACCCAGCGGCCGGCGGGCGTCATCAAGGACAACCTGCGGGCCAACACCAACCTGCGGATCGCCCTTCGCATGGCCGACGAGTCCGACTCCGAGGACGTCCTCGGGACGGCCGAGGCCGCGTTCTTCGACCCCGCCATCCCCGGCCGGGCGATGGCCAAGTCCGGTCCGGGCCGGCTCATCCCCTTCCAGTCCGGCTACGCCGGGGGGTGGACGACCGACGCGCCGCCGGCACCGGAGATCCTCCTCGAGACCCTGACCTTCGGCACCCCGAAGGCGTGGGAGCTGCCGCCGCTCAGCCCCGAGGAGCAGCTGCGGCTGGAGCAGGAGGACCGCGGGCCGACCGACATCCAGCGGCTCGTCGGCTCGATCAGCGCGGCGAGCGTGCAGGCCGAGATCCCCGAGCCGCGCAAGCCGTGGCTGCCGGACATGAGCGAGGTGTACGACCTCGCCACGCTCCCGACCGAGCGTCGCGACGACCGGCTCGTCTTCGGGGTGCTCGACGACCCCGACCGCCAGCAGCAGCCGACGGTCGCCTTCCGTCCCGACGTCGAGGGCAACCTCGCGATCTTCGGCGCATCCGGCTCCGGCAAGTCGGCGTTGCTACGCACCTTCGCCGTCGCCGCCGGCTTCACCGTCAGGGGCGGTCCGTGCCACGTCTACGGCCTCGACTTCGGCAACCGGGGCCTGTCGATGATCGAGTCGCTGCCGCACGTCGGGAGCGTCATCGCCGGAGGTGACCACGAGCGGGTCGCCCGCCTGCTCCGGACGCTGCGCCAGACGATCGACGAGCGCGCGGTCCGCTACAGCGCGGCCAACGCCTCGAGCGTCACCGAGTACCGCAGGCTCACCGGGGAGCACGACGAGCCGCGCATCGTCGTCCTCCTCGACGGGCTGGTCGCCTTCCGCCAGATCTACGAGGCGCCGCGGATGGGTCACTGGATCGACATGTTCCAGGCGCTGCTGGCCGACGGCCGGCCGGTCGGCGTCCACTTCATCCTCACCGTCGACCAGCGCACCGGCCTGCCCAACCAGCTCGGCTCGGCGGTGCAGAGCCGGATCGTGCTGCGGATGGCCAGCGCCGACGACTACGCGACCTTCAACCTCCCTTCGGACGTACTCAGCCAGGACTCTCCTCCCGGTCGCGGCCTCTACCAAGGACGAGAGGTGCAGTGCGCGGTCCTCGGCGGCACCCAGACCGTCACCGAGCAGGCCAAGGCGGTCGAAGGCTTCGCCCGCACGATGGCCCGTGCCGGCGCGGATGAGGCCCCTCCCATCGGCTCCCTCACCGACAGCGTGGAGCTGGCCGAGCTGCCCGAGCGCACCCGCGACGGCCTGCCCGTCATCGGTGTCGGCTCACGCGACCTGGCCCCGGCCGGCGTCGACCCGCGCGGAGGCTTCGTCGTCACCGGGCAGGCCGGCAGCGGGCGGACCACCGCGGTGGCGACCCTCGTGGAGTCCCTGCGCCGGTCCGGCTCGGTCGACGAGCTGCACCTCTACACCCTTCGCAAGCGCTCGGACCTGCTGGACCTCCCCGGCTGGACGGTCACCGCGACCTCCGAGGACGACATCATGGAGGCCGCCGGCGACCTCGCCCTGCGCTACCAGGACGAGGAGGTCACCGGGCGGGTGGCGATCGTGCTCGAGCGGGTGGGCGACCTGAGCGACTCGATGGCCGAGGACCGGATCGAGAAGGCCGTGAAGCAGGCCCTTGATGCCGATCATCTCGTCATCGCCGAGGGCGACATCGGGTTCTTCAACTCCGGCTTCGGTCTGCCCGGCCTGCTCAAGGCGGCCCGCTCGGGTCTGATCCTGCACCCCGATGACGGCGACGCCGCGATGATCTTCCGCAGCGCCTTCCCGTCCTTCAACGCCACCGGCGCACCCGAGGGCCGTGGCTTCGTCGTCCAGCGCGGGCAGCAGGACCTCGTCCAGGTCGCTCTCCCCACCCGCTGATCCTCCGATGGGGAGTGCTCCCCATTCCCCTCTGCGCGAGCGGTCCCTACTGTTGGTCTCACAAGCAGGGGGACGGCGTACCGCCGACCACCGACCACGCAGCAGCGGCACCGCCGCCACAGTGATGAGGAGGCTCGAATGAGCGCTTGGAAGGGCATGAACGTCGCGCAGGTCCAGAAGGAAGGACGCGACCTCGACCGGATCGCCGGCGAGCTGAAGCGGATCTCTGGGGAGCTCGACAAGGAGGTCCGTGAGATCGACACCAACTGGAACGGTGAGGACTCCAAGAAGTTCGTCCAGGAGTGGGAGGGCGAGCACAAGGGCAAGATCGAGGCCGCCATCCGCCTCCTCCAGGACATGTCGGAGAAGGTCGAGCGCAACGCCCGCGGCCAGCAGGACACCTCGAACGCCTGACCCCAGGCACTCATCACCCACCTGAACCTCACACGAAGGGGAGCACACCATGGCTAACGTCCAGCAGGGAATGAACACCGAGGCCGTCCGCTCGTCGGCCGGCATCATCAAGAAGAAGGCTGCCGAGATCGAGGCCAAGTCCTCCGAGGCGCAGAAGGTCGCCGGTCAGCTCAAGCAGGACTGGCTCGGCAACGACAGCGACCAGTTCCAGAACGACTGGCAGCAGGCGAAGAAGAAGATCGACCTCGTCGCCACCGAGCTGCAGCGCTTCGCCAAGGCGGCGACCACGCAGGCGGACGACCAGGACAAGCGGTCCTCCAACGACAACGGCTGACCACGCCGCGTCGGATCACGGCGAAGGGGTGCAGGGCAGGGGCCTGCACCCCTTCGCCGTGCCCGTGCCCCCCTTCGCACCTGCCAAGGTTCGTACCCACCGGGGAAGGGCTCAGTCGTCGAGGACGACGAGCACCTCACCCTCCTGGACGACGTCACCGGCCTCGACCCGCACCGCGGTAACGGTGCCGGCGACCTCGGTGAGCACCGGGATCTCCATCTTCATCGACTCCAGCAGGAGCACCTCGTCGCCCGGCTCCACCGACTGGCCGGCCGCGACGTGCACGGCGATGACATTGGCGACGAGCTCGGACTCCACGACGTGACGCATGCCACACAGGGTACGGCGCCGTCGGGGCGGCTCCCCTCGAGGCCTCGCGCCGCGAAAGGGGGTGTGCGGGCTCAGCGCTCCTGCTCGATGAGCAGCGCCTCGTGCTCGCTCCACCGCGCGGGCGGCTCGTACCTCGCGACCACGCTCCTCCGCTGCGCTCTCAGCGCTCCTGCTCGATGAGCAGCGCCTCGTGCTCGCTCCGCCGCGCGGGCGGCTCGTACCTCACCGACCACGCTCCTCCGCTGCGCTCTCAGCGCTCCTGCTCGATAAGGATCGCCTCGTGCTCGCTCCGCCGCGCGGGCGGCTCGTACCTCACCGACCACGCTCCTCCGCTGCGCTCTCAGCGCTCCTCGGTGCCGGCGATGAAGGCCTCGAGCTTCGCCCGGCCCTCGGTGTCCTCACGCTGCTCCGGCGGGGACTTCATGAGGTAGCTGCTCGCGGACAGCAGGGCGCCGCCGATGCCGCGGTCCTTGGCGATCTTCGCCGCCCGGATCGCGTCGATGATGATGCCCGCGGAGTTGGGGGAGTCCCACACCTCGAGCTTGTACTCGAGGTTCAGCGGGACGTCACCGAAGGCGCGACCCTCGAGGCGGACGTAGGCCCACTTGCGGTCGTCGAGCCAGGCGACGTAGTCGGACGGGCCGATGTGGACGTTGCGGTCGTCCTTCTTGCCCGAGAGGGGGCCCTCGAGGTTGGAGGTCACCGCCTGGGTCTTGGAGACCTTCTTGGACTCCAGCCGCTCGCGCTCGAGCATGTTCTTGAAGTCCATGTTGCCGCCGACGTTGAGCTGGTAGGTCCGGTCCAGGACCACCCCGCGCTGCTCGAAGAGCTTGGCCATGACCCGGTGGGTGATCGTCGCCCCGACCTGGCTCTTGATGTCGTCACCGATGATCGGCACGCCCGCGTCCTCGAACTTCTTCGCCCACACCGGGTCCGAGGCGATGAAGACCGGCAGCGCGTTGACGAAGGCGACACCGGCGTCGATCGCGCACTGCGCGTAGAACTTGTCGGCCTCCTCAGAGCCCACCGGCAGGTAGGAGACGAGCACGTCGACCTGCGCGTCCTGGAGCGCCTGGACGACGTCGACCGGCTCGGCCGGGGACTCGTCGATCGTCATCGCGTAGTACTTGCCGATCCCGTCCAGGGTCGGACCACGCTGGACCTCGACGCCCGAGGTCGGTACCTCGGCGATGGTGATCGTGTTGTTCTCGCTGGCGTTGATCGCCTCGGAGAGATCCTTGCCGACCTTCTTGTCGTCGACGTCGAAGGCGGCGACGAACTCAACGTCGCTCACGTGGTACTCGCCGAACTGGACGTGCATCAGGCCGGGGACCGAGGCGTCGGCGGCCGCGTCCTTGTAGTACTCGACGCCCTGGACCAGCGAGCTGGCGCAGTTGCCTACGCCGACGATGGCGACGCGGATCGAACTCATGAGGTGCTCCTTGTGTGAACGGGTTCTGCTGAGGTGATGAGGGACGGGAGGGGCGAAGGGGGTCAGTGCTGGCTTGCTCCGTCGGTCGGCGGTGGTGGGCCCGGCGGGCGGTGCTCCGCGTCGATCAGCTCGGTGAGCCAGCGCACCTCCCGCTCCGTGGCCTCCTCGCCGTGCCGTTGAAGGGCCGCGGTCCAAGAGTCCATGCGCTCGCGAGAGCGAAGGGAGGCCTCCCGCATGGTCTGCAGACGCTCCTCGAGGCGGGACCGGCGGCCTTCGAGGATCCGCAGGCGCACGTCCCGGTCGGTGCGCGAGAAGAAGGCCACCCGCACGTCGAAGCCGTCGTCGTCCCAGGCGGCCGGGTCGGCGAGGCGAGCGCGGCTGTCGAACTCCCTTCGCCCGGCGTCGGTGATCGCGTAGGTGATCCTCGGACGGCGGCCCGCCGGTGCCGGCGCACTCGCGTCCTCGACGATCCATTCGTTGGCGAGAAGGTCCTTCAGGCAGGGGTAGAGCGTGCCGAACGACAGCGCCCGGAAGGCGCCCAGCGCCGCGTTGAGCCGACGCCGCAGCTCGTAGCCGTGCATCGGGGACTCGTGCAGCAGGCCGAGGACGGCGAAGTCGAGCAGCTGTCGCCGTCGTGCCACCACTGCCTCTCCTCACGGTCGTCTGGTCCGATCACGCTCACCGCGTCGTCACGGTGACGAGTCGGGGAACGACAGACAGTACAACAGATGTATCGGCACGATAGATCGACACTCAGCGGATCGGTGAATCACCAGGTCACAGGGCTGTGCCAGGGACCGCTGGACCTGGCGGAGCGGGCCGATGAGGTCTCCTTCGACGCGGAGGCCTGGGTAGCGAGCGTGGGCGCTGGATCTGCATCCTCCGCCAGCGCTGCGTCCGACGGGTCGGCAAGCCAGGGTGCTGCGCACTCCGCTGGGGTGTCAGGCACCTCCGGGGGGCTCGGGAGCGGCGCGGTGATCGGCGGACTGGGCCTGGTCGGCCTTGCCGCGGCGGCCGTGGTGGCGGTCGCCGTCGTCGACGACGAGCCCGAGCCGCCCCGAGCCGCCCAGCTCGCCCCCTTCGCCCCGGTCCCCTGTGTCGTCCTGGTCCGCCCCGTCGAGCGGGTCCACCTCGACCAGCCGTACCACGACGAGCACGTCACCGAGCGGCGACGCGACCGTCCCGTCATCGTCCACCGCGACCCCTCCTCCCCCGGCGAGGCCCACCCCGACGTCTACCTCGCCCTCCACGACGACCCCGCCCCCGACGAGCTCACCGAGCCCGCCGGCCGCCCCGCAGGTCACGGTCGTCCAGGGCCAGCAGGTCGGTGGCGGCGTGGTGTGCGGTGATCTCCTCAGGTCCTGCTACGAGGTCGACGCGGTCATCGAGGGTCTCGAGCCGGGGTCCTACGACGTCCGCTGCGAGGTCGCCGTCCTCGGAGTGCTCGTGATGTCTCGCACGTCAGCGGTCGAGCTGGGCGTGGACCCGAGCACCGTCCCGACCGGGTGCGTCGCCGACCCCACGCTCGACCCGGTGATCGAGGTCCAGGTTCGTCGCGCGGATGTCGTCGTCGCGTCGAGCGGGCGGGTCCGCTGGTAGGCCCTCACCCCCTTCGCGCGACGCTCGACCTCGGCCCGCGTCCAGGCCGAAGGGTCATACTGGTACGAGCCGTCATGGCACCCCGATCCATAGGAAGTCTCTGCAATGCCCTCATCTTTCAGCCGCGGTGACGCGCGCACCACGCGCACGCGACGCCGCAAGACCTCGCGTCGCAGGGGATTCCTCCGGTGGCTCGGCCTGGCCCTGCTGGCCCTCGTCGTCACCGGTCTGGCCGCGCTGGGCATCGCCTACGCCACCACCGACATCCCGGAGCCGAACGAGCGGGCGACGCAGCAGACCTCGATCCTCTACTACGCCGACGGCAAGACCGAGATGGACCGCATCGCCGAGGTCAACCGCGAGGTGGTCTCCATCGACAAGGTGCCCGAGCACGTGCGCCAGGCCTTCCTTGCCGCCGAGGACCGCAGCTTCTACGAGAACGAGGGGATCTCGCCGAAGGGGATCGCCCGCGCGGTGTGGGTCGCGATCCGAGGTGGTGAGCAGCAGGGTGGCTCGACGATCACCCAGCAGTACGTCAAGAATTTCTACCTCACCCCCGAGCGGACCCTGACCCGCAAGGCCAAGGAGCTGCTCATCTCGGTCAAGATCGACAACGAGCTGAGCAAGGACGAGATCCTCCAGGACTACCTCAACACGATCTACTTCGGGCGCAACGCCGACGGCATCCAGTCGGCGTCCAAGGCCTACTTCGGCAAGGACGTCAGCAAGCTCACCCCGAGCGAAGGGGCGTTCCTCGCCTCGGTCATCCGCGGGCCCTCGCTCTACGACCCGCGGCTCGGCGAGGAGCAGAAGGAGCTGGCCCAGGGCCGGTGGGAGTACGTCGTCGACGCCATGGCCGAGCAGGGCTGGCTCACCGCAGAGGAGCGGGAGAAGGCGGCCTTCCCGGACACGGTGAAGATCAACGAGAAGCGGGGACGCAGCGACGAGATTGGCTTCATCACCGAAGAGGTCCGGGACGAGCTGCGCGGCAAGCTCAAGCTCAGCGACGCGCAGATCGCCAAGGGCGGGTTCAAGATCGTCACGACGATCGACAAGCAGGCCCAGAAGGCCTCGTCCACGGCGGTGGAGAACCTGCGCCCGGAAGGGGAGAAGGCCAAGGACCTGCACATCGGGCTGGTGTCCATCGCCCCCGGCGACGGCGCGGTCCGCGCGATGTACGGCGGGGCGAAGTTCGGCGAGAGCAGCTACTTCAACGACGCCATCGACGGCAAGATGCAGGCCGGCTCGACGATGAAGCCCTTCACGATGATCGCGGCGCTGGACAAGGGCATCCCGCTGTCGACGGTCTACTCCGGCGCCAGCCCGTACTACAACAAGGCCTTCGTCTACGACCAGCCCGATGCGACCGCGATCCAGAAGGCCGGGGGCGTGGTCAACTACAACAACACCAGCTACGGGCCGGTAAACATGCGCACAGCGACGCAGAAGTCGATCAACACCTACTACGCCCAGCTCAACCTCGCGGTGACCCCCAAGGCGAGCGCCGAGGCGGCGAAGGCCGCAGGGGTGCGCGGGTTCAACGGCACCGAGGAGGTCGACCTGAGCACCGCCCCGAGCAGCGTCTTCGGCACCGACGCGGTCCGGGTCCTCGACATGGCCAACGCCTACGCGACGATCGCCGCGCAGGGCAACCGGTCCACCCCGTACTTCATCCACTCGGTCAAGGGTGAGGGCGAGTACAAGATCGACTACACGGTGAAGAAGGACGTCCGCAAGGCCTTCCCCCAGGACGTCGCCCGCGACGCGATCCAGGCGATGAGCCAGGTCGGGACCGCCGGCGGCACCGCCTACCCGACTGCGGCGAACCTCGGCCGACCGCTCGCCGGCAAGACCGGGACCACGTCGGACAACTACGCTGCGTGGTTCACCGGATTCACGCCCGGCCAGCTGTCCACGGCGGTCGGGATCTACAAGGGTGACGGCTCGCTGCAGGAGAAGAACCAGCTCGTCGGCATCGGTCAGTACTCCGAGATCACCGGCGGCACCCTGCCCGCCCAGATCTGGACGCAGTTCATGATCGGCGCCCTCGAGGGCAAGAAGGTCGAGCAGCTGCCGCCCCCGGGCAACGTCCAGTACCGGCCGCAGTCGAGCAGCACGCCGCCGACCTACCAGCCCCCGGCGCCGCCCCCACCGCCCTCGACCACCCAAGCGCCGCAGCCGACGACCACGCAGAAGTCGTCCTCAAGCACCTCGTCGAAGAGCTCGTCGAGCACCTCGTCCAGCTCGACCACGAAGGAGTCCTCGTCGAGCAGCACGACGAAGGAGTCGCCGTCGTCGACCACGACACCGAAGCCGTCAAGCTCCTCCACCCCGCCGCCGTCGTCCTCGACGCCACCACCGACGTCGACGCCGCCCCCTTCGCCGTCGCCACCGAAGCCGTCGACACCCAGCCCAAGCCGGACCTCTGAGCCGGCCACGGGCTCCGGGGGCGGCTGACGTCGGTGCCCCAGGATGTGCTGCCGGCGCGGGTGAGCGCTGTCATCGGCGGGGTGCGCGGACGGCACGCGTCGGCGCGCTCCGGCGGCCTCGCGCACCTGCTCGCTCTCATCGCGGGGCTGAGCGCGCTGCCGATGGTCGCCGCGGTTGCGCGGCAGGGCCACTGCGTGGCGAAGGGGTGGAACGGCGACGAGCAGTTCTGGCGGGGCTGCTTCTCGGACCTGCCCGCGCAGCACCAGATCGCCGGGCTCGACCGCGGCCTGGGCGGCTGGATCGCCGGTGACCTCGGCCTGGAGCAGCTTCCTCTGCTCTCCGGCGCGATGGCCCTCGTCGCCGAGCTGGTGCCCGATGGCGGCTGGCTGGACAGCTCACGCTGGTACCTCGCCCTGTGGGCGGTCATCGTCGCCGCGCTCGTCGCGTCCGGCGTCGTCGCGATCGGGCTGACCCGCCCCGACCGGCTCGACCTCGCGACCCAGGCAGCGCTCAGCCCGGTCTACGTCGTGGCCGCGCTGCTCAGCGCCGACATGCTCGTCGTCGCCCTCGTCCTGTGGTCGATGTGGGCCTGGTCGGCGCGGCGAGCCGGACTGACCGGGGTGCTGCTCGGGCTGGCGATGCTCGGGCACGCCTGGGTGTGGGGGGTGGCGCTAGCGCTCGTGGGGGCCGCGCTGGCGCGGGAGCGCAGGGCTGAGCTGGCGCGCGCGCTCGGGACCGCCCTCGCCGTGGTCGCCGGCGCGGGCGCGGTCCTGCTCGCGCTCACCCCTTCGCTCGTCACCGCCCCGGTGCGGGCGTGGTGGGCGATGGGCTCGGGCTACGGCTCGCCCTGGCACGTCCCGGCGCTGCTGGGCTCCGCGCTGCCGGCCTGGTCGACGACGACCTTGACGGCGCTGGGGGCGCTCGCCGCGGCGATCCTGGGCCTGGCTCTCCTCCGGCGCCCCGGCCGGGTGCCGTCGTGGGCGCAGCTGGCTGCGGTCGTCGTCCCGGTGCTGGCGATCACCGGCAAGGCGACCCCGGTGCAGGCCGCGCTGTGGGTGGTGCCGCTGGCGATCCTCGCGGGCGTCTCGTGGCGCACGCACCTCCTGGTGGTCGCCGTCGAGGCGGTCCACGCGAGCGCGCTGTGGCTCTACATCGGCGGCCTCACCGACGCCGACAAGGGCCTGCCGGCGCAGTGGTACGCCGTCGTGATCCTCGCCCGGGTCGTGGCCTGGGGTCTGCTGCTGTGGTCGCTGTGGGCGACGCCGGAGGAGACGGCCGTCGAGGGCGAAGGAGGTGTCTCCGGCTCCTCGTCGACACCGAGGATTTCCGGGGCCGCCGCCGCGCCCGCTACCCTGGACCGGTTGCCCGCTTCGAGCACGCCTGTGCCCGCTGCCGGGCAGCGCCGCATCAACCCTCCTGTCACGGAGAGACCGTGACCGACTCAGACCGAAGGAGGCGGGTTATCAGCATGCGTCAGTACGAGCTCATGGTCATCTTCGACCCCGAGCTGGACGAGCGGAACATCGCTCCGACCCTCGACAAGTTCCTCACCGTCGTCACCAAGGACGGCGGCACCGTGGACGAGGTCGACCACTGGGGTCGTCGCCGTCTGGCCTACGAGATCAACAAGAAGCCCGAGGGCATCTACGCCGTCGCGACCATCACCTGCGAGCCGGCCACGAGCAAGGAGCTCGACCGTCAGCTCGGCCTCAACGAGCAGGTCCTGCGGACCAAGCTCCTCCGCGTCGACGCCTGAGATCAGGCTCGACGCACGGCGTTGTCGGTGGCTACCGGCACGCTGACCCGGACACGATCACCGATCGAGAAGGAACCCGGACATGGCAGGCGACACCGTCATCACGATCATCGGCAACCTCACCGCCGACCCCGAGCTGCGCTTCACCCCCAACGGTGCTGCGGTGGCGAACTTCACCGTGGCGAGCACGCCGCGCTCGTTCGACCGGCAGACCAACGAGTGGAAGGACGGGGAGACCCTCTTCATGCGCTGCTCGGTGTGGCGCGAGGCGGCGGAGAACGTCGCGGAGTCGCTGACCAAGGGCGCGCGCGTCGTCGTCCAGGGCCGGCTCGTCTCCCGCTCGTGGGAGGACAAGGAGACCGGCCAGCGCCGCTCCGTCATGGAGATGCAGGCCGACGAGGTCGGCCCGTCGCTGCGGTACGCCACGGCCAAGGTCACCAAGACCCAGCGCGGTGGTGGCCAGGGCGGCGGCTCCTGGGGCGGCGGCTCCGGTGGCCAGGGCGGCCAGAGTCAAGGCGGCGGCTTCGGCGGCCAGTCCGACGACCCGTGGGCGGCCGGCAACCAGGGCGGCCAGGGCGGCCAGGGCGGCTTCGGCGGCCAGGGCGGTCAGGGCGGACAGCCCGGCGGCCAGGGCGGCTGGGGCAACGCGCCGAGCTACGACGAGCCCCCCTTCTGATCGGTCCCCGTCCGGGGCCCGACATCCCTCATTCACCACCCATCCCGAGGACCAACCTCGGGCTCACCTAGATCAAGGAGAGCACCACGATGGCCAAGCCCGTTGTGCGCAAGCCCAAGAAGAAGGCCAACCCGCTGAAGGCGGCGAAGGTCGAGAACATCGACTACAAGGACGCGGCCCTGCTGCGCAAGTTCATCTCCGACCGCGGCAAGATCCGCGCCCGCCGCGTGACCGGCGTCTCCGTGCAGGAGCAGCGCCTCATCGCCACGGCCGTGAAGAACGCCCGAGAGATGGCGCTGCTGCCGTACTCGTCCACCAACCGCTGATCGAGAGAAGGAGACGAACGCGATGAAGGTCATCCTCACTCACGAGGTCAGCAACCTCGGTGCCCCCGGCGACGTCGTCGAGGTCAAGCCGGGCTACGCCCGCAACTTCCTCTTCCGCCGTGGCCTGGCCACCCAGTGGACCAAGGGCGCGCAGAAGCAGGTCGACGCGCTCGCCGCCGGCCGTCAGGCGCGCGCCGTGAAGTCGCTCGAGGAGGCGCAGTCGGTCAAGGGCAACCTCGAGGCGAAGACTTACTCGGTCAGCGCCCACGCCAGCGACTCCGGTCGCCTCTTCGGTGCGGTGACAAGCAAGGAGATCGCCGAGGCGGTCGCCGCCGACGGTGGCCTGCAGATCGACCGCCGCACGGTCGAGATCCCCGACCCGATCAAGTCGACCGGCCCGGCGACGGCTCTGGTCCGCCTCCACCCGGAGGTCCAGGCCACGGTTCAGCTCGAGGTCGTCGCCGGCTGAGCGAGTCGGCAACCACCCCCACAGGCCCCGTCGGATGACTCCGGCGGGGCCTGCGCCGTTCCCTGCCAGGGGAGTGCTCCCCATCGCGCTGCCCGAGCGGTCCTCGTTATCCTGGGCCACAGGCGCACGGCACCGGCCGGCGAGCAAGGATCTCAGGGGTTGACGATGACGAAGTCCATATCTGTTCGAGCGGCGGCTGCGATGGCTGGCGCGACCGTTCTGCTCGGGGGATGCTCCCTCGTCGAGGACGCCACCGGCTCGGGTGAAGAGAGCAGCGCATCGAGCGAGGGGTCCGCAGCGGGTGAGAGCGCCGACGGTTCGGTGACCGGTGACGAGAGCGGTGCCAAGCAGGCCGGGATCGATCTGGAGAACCCGCCGAAGCCGATCGCCGAGGTGACCGTTCGACCGAGCGGAGACGACGACATCGACTCCACGAAGATCGAGCTGCTCGAGCTGCGTCGCGACGACAACGTCATGCTCGCGACCTTCCGCCTCACTGGGGACGGTCGCGGCAACGAGTCCAAGACCATGAGCCGGCTGCTTGGATACTCCAGCTTCGAGCCGGTCTTCATCGACATGGACAAGCTAGAGAAGTACAGCAACGTCTCCGACCTCACGAGCTCGAACAACGCCAAGGCACCGCTCGGAGAGCCGGTCTACGCCTTCACCGCGTTCCCGCTGCCGAGGGACGGGGTGACCTCGATGAATCTGCAGATGACTCGGGGAGCACCCACCGTCGACGACATCCCGATGCCGGAGTGAGCGCGATGAGCTCGCGCCACCACACCCACGTCGTCGTCGGCGGGCTCGCCGTGCTCGCGCTGGCCGTTGGCGTACCGACTGCCGCGATGGCCGACACGGAGGACTGGCTCTCCATCGACAACCTCCCCGGCGTGACCGACGCGGACCTCGAGGACCACATCCGATCGATCGACGTCCCGGACATCGACCCGGTCTCGGTCCCGGACATCAAGCCCTTCGAGCCTGAGGTGACCAGCGATGGAGGGGATACCGTCGTCAGCCTCGATACCGACGTCCTCTTCGACTTCGGTAAGGCCGATCTGGGTGACGGGGCCAAAGACGCCGTGGCAGAGGCGGTGGAGGACGTCCCGGACGGCGCGAAGGTCCGGGTCGAGGGTCACACCGACTCGGTCGGCCCTGACCGCGAGAACCAGGCGCTGTCCAAGCAGCGGGCCCAGGCCGTGGCCGACGCGATCGCGGCGTCCCGCGATGACCTCGACCTCACCGTGGCCGGCAAGGGTGAGAAGGACCCGGTCGAGCCGAACAGCCAGGGTGGCAAGGACAACCCGGCCGGTCGGGAGAAGAACCGGCGGGTCGAGATCCGCTACGCAGACTGACTGCTCACGACCTGGCCGGGCTGCATACGATCGGCGCATGACCGCTCGTCTCGCCGCCGTCGCCGCCCCCAACGCGTCCGCCGCGCGGGCCGGGGTCAGGACGGCCGAGGCGGGGGGCAACGCGGTCGACATCGCGCTCGCGTCGATGCTCGTGGCGATGACGACCGAGCCCGGCATCGTCAGCTCGATGGGTAGCGCCTTCATCACCGTGTGGGCGAAGGGGGAGGACCCGGTCGTCATCGACGGCAACGTCGTCATGGCCGGCAAGGGTCGCCCCGACTCCGCCTTCGGCGGAGGCTTGCGCGATGTCACGACGACCTACGGCGGCGGGGTGAGCATGAAGGTGGGGCACGGCTCGGTCGCGGTCCCCGGAGCGTGGGCCGGGATGGGCACCGCGCACGAGCGCTTCGGCTCCCTCCCCTTCGCCGAGGTGCTGCGACCCGCCATCGACCAGGCGCGCGAAGGGTTCGCGGTCGGCCAGGCCGGCGCGTCCTACCTGGCCCTCGTCGGCCACGACATCTACGGCTGGTGCCCGGACAGCGCGGCCCGGCTCGTCCCGGACGGGGTGGTGGTGACCGCCGGCCAGCACGTCGTCGACGACGAGCTGGCGCAGACCTACGAGCACATCGCGGCAGCAGGCTGGCGCGACGTGTACACCGGTGACCTGGCCCAGCGGCTGGTCGCCGACATGGACGCCCACGGCGGACTGGTCTCGAGCGAGGACCTCGCCACCTACGAGGCGCAGGTGCGCACCCCCCTTCGCGTGGGTCTCGAGGACTGGGACCTCGCGACCAACCCACCGCCCTCGGTCGGCGGGCCGATGCTCTCGCTCATGCTCACCGCCCTGGCGAGCAGGCGCCGCCGGGACTGGAGCGACATCATCGAGATCCAGCGGGCGGTCCTCTCCTACCGGCGCGGGGTGCACGACGTGAGCCCGGACCTAGAGGAGGCGGGCTGGCGAGCGCTCGAGCAGGCCCAGCGCTACGGCCTCGAGGGGCTGCCGACCTCGCCGAACACCGCCCACGTCTCGGTGGTCGATGCCGACGGCAACGGGTGCGCCTTCACCGCCTCGGCGGGGTACGGCTCGGGTGCCGTCGTGCCGGGGACCGGGCTGCAGCTGAACAACTCGCTCGGCGAGCTGGAGCTGAACCGGCTCGGGGTGCACGCGCTGGCCCCGGGAACGCCGCTGGCGTCCAACATGGCGCCGTCGGTCGCCCGCACCCACGACGGACGAGTGCTGGCCATCGGATCGCCCGGCGCCGACCGGATCACGACCGCCCTGATGCAGGTGCTGAACCAGGGCTGCCTGCACGGGGCCGACCTGCAGGAGGCGATCGACGCCCCCCGGGTGCACGTCAAGGTCGGCGGCGCGCTCGAGCGCACCGCCCAGGTCGACCACGAGAGCGACCCCGGCATCGAGGTCGCGGTCGCCGCGAGCGGCCTGCCCAGCTACGACCACGGCCCTCGCTCGATGTACTTCGGCGGCGTGGGCGCGGCCTACCTGCGCGAGGACGGCGAGCTCGAGGCCGCGGCCGACCCCCGGCGCGACTCCACCGCCCTGGTCACCCCCACCTCGGCCTGACCGCCCACCCCACCTGACCGCCCACCCCCACCTGACCGCCCACCCCCCCCACCTGATCCACCCCCTTCGCAGATCCCCGGGGAGCCTCAGACGGACGGTCACCCTCTTCGCGGCCCCATCCACTCGCAGATCCCCGGGGAGCCTCAGACGAACGGTCACCCTCTTCGCGACCCCAACCACTCGCAGATCCCCGGGGAGCCTCAGACGAACGGTCACCCGGGCAGACATGAAACCGCCCCCAGGACCACGCTGTCCTGGGGGCGGTTGTCTTGAGTAGCCGCGGCTACCGCGTCGCCGTCACCGGTCGTCGCCGGGGTGGCGGGTGCCTCCGCGAGCCCGGTCCTCCATCGAGAGGCCACTGTCGTGGAGGTTGTCGGACTCCATCCGCGGCAGCTCGCCGGTGTTGTCGTGCTGCTCGCGGATCGCGGCCAGCTCGGCCTCGTCCGCAGCGCCCAGCTCGTAGAGACGACCCGACTTACGGTCGGCGAGGTAGGCGTTCATCTCCTTCTTGATCTCCGGGAGCAGGAAGTACAGACCCAGGAGGTTGACGAACCCGCAGATGAAGAGGAAGGAGTCGGTGAGCTCGAGGACCTTGCCGAAGGTGAGCAGGGTCCCGACGAGGGTGAAGGTCACGAAGATCAGCTTGTAGATGAGGATCCCGGTCCGGTTGTGACCGAAGAAGTACTCCCATGCCTTCTGGCCGTAGTAGCTCCACGTGATGAGGGTGGAGAAGGCGAAGAGAGCGACCATGACCGTGAGGATCACGGGGAACTGCGGCAGGAAGGTCTCGAACGCGTCGCTGGTGAGCAGAACGCCGTCGGGGGCGCCTTCACCGGCCTTGACCTGCTCGATGCCACCACGGAAGGACGGGGCGTCGGCGATGATGATCGTCAGCGCCGTCATCGTGCAGATGACGACGGTGTCGATGAAGGGCTCCAGCAGGGCCACGAAGCCCTCCGAGACCGGCCGGGTCGTCTTCACCGCGGAGTGCGCGATCGGCGCCGAACCGAGCCCGGCCTCGTTGGAGAAGGCCGCACGCTGGAAGCCGACGATCAGCACACCGACGAGACCGCCTAGGCCCGCTTCGGGGCTGAACGCACCGCTGATGATCTCGCCGAAGGCCGACGGGATGTGGCTGATGTTGGAGAAGATGACGATGAGGCAGGCGATGACGTAGCCGATGCCCATGATCGGGACGAGCCTGCTCGTCACCGTCGCGATCGACTTGATGCCACCGAGGATCACCGCACCGACGAGGGCGGCGAGCGCCAGGCCGAAGACAAAGGCCGAGCCGTCGGAGCCGAGGTAGCCGTCGTCGCCACCGGTGACCTGACGAGCCTGGGCGAAGGTCTGGTTGGCCTGGAACATGTTGCCGCCACCGACGCCGAAGAAGAAGATCGCGATGGCGAAGATGCCGGTGAGGATCGCAGCGGGGGCCTTGCCGAACCGGCCGAAGGCGACCGGCAGGTACTTGAAGGGTCCACCGGAGACGGTTCCGTCGTCGTTGACGGTGCGGTACTTCACGCCGAGGGTGCACTCGGCGAACTTCGTCGCCATGCCGAGCAGGCCGCACACGATCATCCAGAAGGTCGCACCCGCGCCACCGAGGGCCAGCGCCGCGCCGACACCGGCGATGTTGCCCAGGCCCACGGTGCCCGAGAGAGCCGAGGAGAGTGCCTGGAAGTGGGTGATCTCGCCGGGATCGTCAGGGCGGGAGAACTTGCCGCGGACAACCTCGGTCGCGAGCTTGAAGGCCCGGAACTGCACGAACCCGAAGTACGTCGAGATGATGATGCCGGCGGCGACGAGCCAGAGCACGACGATCGGCAACGATGTCCCGCCGGGGAGCGGGATCGCGTAGAAGACGATGGCGCCGAGCCAGTCAGCGAACGGTCCGAAGACACCGTTGACGGCGTCCTCGACGGACTTCAGGGCACCGCTGTCAGCAGACGGCGGTGTGAGCAGGGGTGATGCTTGTGGCGTCAACATGCCCCCGAGGGAACCGCACACCGCGCCGGCCCGCAACGAAACCGCGCACTCCGTGACGGGTCTGTGACCTCCCGCACATCATCGGAGCGTCGCGAAGGGGGATGAGCCCCCGGGCCGCGGGAACCTGCGGCCGGGTCAGGAGACCGTCGGCTCCCCGCCGGACTCGGCCACCATCTCCTTGCCGGCACCCTGCCAGGCCTGCATCCCGCCGGCCACGTTGCGCACCTCGAAGCCGTTGCCCCGCAGCCACTCCACCGCCCGGCCGGACCGGCCGCCCGAGCGGCAGACCACCGGCAGGCCGCCGTCGACGGAGGGCAGCTCCTCGGTGCGGGTCGACAGCTCGCCGAGGGGGATGTGCACCGCGCCCGGCGCGTGCCCCGCCGTCCACTCGTCCGGCTCGCGCACGTCGAGCATGACTGCGTCGTCGGCCAGCTCGCTCACCTGCAGCTCGTCATCGCTCATGCCCCCATCGTGGCACGCTCGCGGCTCATCGCACCGCTCCGGTGACCATCCACCCCTCGCCGCGCACCCGCCACCACAGCGTCGCCCAGCGCACGAGCATGAAGCCGGTGAAGCCCACCCACAGCACCGCCAGCCCCTCCGCGGCGCCGCGCCCCTGCGCCATCTCGCGGGCCAGCCACAGCATCGGCAGGTACGCGAGGAGCACAACGGTCCCCGCGACCGCGAGCCATCGTCCGTCGCCCGCTCCGATGAGCACGCCGTCGACGACGAAGACGACCCCGGACAACGGCTGCCCGGCCGCGACCACGAGGAGGGCGGCCGCGATGGCCGCTCTCACCCCTTCGTCGCTGGTGAAGGCGACCGGCAGCACCCGGTGGGCCGCCGCGACGATCAGGCCGAGGACCACCCCGCACCACAGACCCCACCGGGTCATCGTCGTCGTCGCCTCGCGGACCGCGGCCCGGTCGCCCTGCCCGAGGGCGCGCCCGGTGAGGGCCTGCGCGGCGATGGCAAGGGCGTCGAGGGCGAAGGTGAGGGTCGACCAGATCGTCATCGTCACCTGGTGCGCCGCGAGCGGCACGTCGCCGAGTTGGGCGGCGACGGTGACGGTGAGCAGCAGCACCGCCCGCAGCGCGAGGGTGCGCACGAGCAGCGGCACCCCGTCGCGGGCGGCCCTCACCACGCCACCGAGGCGAAGCCGGGCGGACGCGCCCTCGCGCCGCGCGCGGCGGGCGACGACGGTGACCAGGGCCAGCGCCATGCCGACCTGGGCGATCACCGTGCCCCACGCGGCGCCGGCGATGCCGAGCCCGACCCCGTGGACGAGGGCGATGTTGAGCGCGGCGTTGGCGCCGAAGCCGACGGTGGCCACGACCAGCGGCGTCGTCGTGTCGAGCAGGCCTCGGAGCACGCCGGTGGCGGCGAGCACGACGAGCATCGCGGGCAGCCCAAGGGCACTGATGCGCAGATAGGTGGTGGCCTGGTCCAGGACGGCCGGGGACCCGCCGACGGCAGCGGCGAAGGGGTGAGCCCAGGTCGCGCAGACCACCGCGGCGAGCGAGCCGAGGAGGAGGGCGAGCCAGACCCCGGACCACCCGTCCTCGATCGCCTGGCGCTGCTCGCCCGCGCCGAGGCGGCGGGCGACCGCGCCGGTCGTGCCGTAGGCGAGGAAGACGAACAGGCCGGAGAGGGTGAGCAGGACCGCGCTCGCCGCGCCGAGGCCGGCCAGTGGCGCGACGCCGAGCCGGCCGACGACGGCCGAGTCGACGAGGAGGAAGAGAGGCTCGGCGACGAGGGCGAGGAAGGCGGGGACGGCCAGGCGCAGGATCTCTCGCGAGCTCGTGTCCGCGAGCCTGGGCGCGTCGTCGGTCACGACGCCCCAGCCTACGGCGGCTCGATCAGCAGGGGTTGAGCCGGATCGGCCAGAGGTCGAGGCTCGCTCCGCCGCTGGTCGCAGGGGTCGGACGAGGTACCGGACCCGATGATCTTCGTGCCCTTGTACAGGACCTTGAAGTTTGTGTTGCCGAAGGCAAGCGTCTCGACAAAGGCGCCGTTGGTACCCGCGTCGAGATCGGCGAAGGGAGGAGGTCGGTCACCGACGCCGGGCCGCCACCTTGGGTGAAGGTCAGTTCACTGCGCGACCACAGCCTCTTCGGTGCCGTTCGAGTTTGGTTCGGAACCCACCTCGCTGGGCCACGGCTCGGTCCGCGGGAGGCGGCGCGCCTACCATGGCGCGATGACCGAGTCATCGACGCGCCCGGCCGAGCGCGAGCAGAGAAGCGGAGCCGCGGCGCGGGCGGGGGAGCTCGTCGCCTCGATCGAGCGCAATCTCGACCGCCGGGTCGTCGGGCAGCAACGGCTGCGCGAGACCCTGCTCATCTCGCTGCTCACCGGCGGGCACGTCCTGCTCGAGTCCGTGCCCGGCCTGGCCAAGACCACTGCTGCGCGAGCCCTCGCCACCTCGATCGGCGGCAGCTTCAAGCGGATCCAGTGCACCCCTGACCTGCTGCCGAGCGACATCGTCGGCACGCAGATCTACGACGCCGGCCAGGGCGCCTTCGTCACCCGGCTCGGACCGGTGCACGCCAACTTCGTCCTGCTCGACGAGATCAACCGCAGCTCGGCCAAGACGCAGTCGGCGATGCTCGAGGCGATGCAGGAGCGGCAGACCTCGATCGGCGGGACGGTCTACCCGGTCCCGCAGCCCTTCCTCGTCCTCGCGACGCAGAACCCGATCGAGCAGGAGGGCACCTACGAGCTGCCCGAGGCCCAGCTCGACCGCTTCCAGCTCAAGGACGTGCTCGACTACCCCACGCCGGCCGAGGAGGCCGAGGTCGTCCGCCGGGTCGACTCCGGTGTCTTCGACGACGACGACCAGGCGGCGATCGACCTCGACCAGGCGCGCGAGCTGCAACGGCTCACCGCCGGGGTCTACCTCGACCAGGCGGTGCTCGACTACATCACCTACATCGTCGCCGCGACCCGGCGGGCCGGCGAGGTGCTCCCGCCCGACCTCGCCCGGTACGTCGAGGTCGGTGCCTCCCCGAGGGCCTCGATCGCCTTCGCCCGCGCGAGCCGCGCGAGCGCGCTGCTCCAGGGACGCGACCACGTCATCCCCGAGGACGTGCGCCACCTCGCCCACCGGGTGCTGCGCCACCGGGTGCTGCTCACCTACGAGGCGCTCGCGGACGGCGTCCGCGTCGAGCAGGTCGTCGACGCGGTGGTCCGCGCCGTGCGCACGCCCTGACCCCCCCTTCGCCCATGGGTGCACTGGTCAAGGAGATCAAGGCGCGGCTGTCGATCCACGTCCGCCGCCGCTCTCTCGCCCTGCTCGAGGGCGGCTACGCCTCGATCCACAAGGGCCGCTCGATGGACTTCGACGACCTGCGCGAGTACACCGCCGGCGACGACGTGCGCGACATCGACTGGAAGGCCACCGCCCGGCACGGCTCGACCCTGATCAAGCGCTATGTCGCCGAGCGGCACTTCGGGCTCGTCATCGTCCTCCCCGGCGGTCGGGAGATGAGCGCCACCACTCCCGCGGGTGAGCGCAAGGTCGACGTCGCGGTCACCGCCGCGGGAGCACTCGGCTGGCTCGCCGTCCGGCACGGCGACGAGGTGTCGATGGTCTCCGGGGCTCCCGGGCAGATCCACGCGACCCGGTCGCGCGCGGGTGAGGCGCACCTCGAGTCGTTGCTGCAGGAGATGCACGCCCGGTGCCACGACGACTCCGAGCCTGGCGACCTCGTGGGCCTCCTCGGTCACGTCGCCAGGCACGTCACCGGCCGCAAGATCCTCCTTGTCATCGCCGACGACGGCGCGGTGGCGCGCGACCTTGAGCCGGTGCTGCGCGAGCTGCGGGTGCGCCACGAGCTGCTCTGGGTGAGCGTCGGCGACATCGACCCGACCGCGGTGCCGGCCGGGGCCCAGGTCCGGGACGTGACCTCGGACCACCTGCTGCCGGCGCTGGTCGAGATCTCACCCGAGCTGGGCCGGTCCTTCGCCGAGGCCGAGACGGCCCGTCGCGAGGAGCTCGCGACCCTGCTGCGGCGGCTCGGCGCGTCAGCCGCCCGGCTGGAATCCCGCGACGACGTCGTGCCCGCCCTCATCCGGCTGCTGGAGCGCAGGCGCCGTGGACGCTGACCCGACCTACCTCGGACCGGGGACCTACGGCCTGCTCTGGCCCGTCCTCGGTGGCCTGCTGCTGCTCGCCCTGCTCGTGTGGGCCGGCCTGATCTACCTCTCTACCCGCCCGCCGGAGGAGCCGCGGCGGGCTCCCATGCCACCCGACGCGGTGACCCGGATCCGGCAGGCCGCGCTCGGGCGGATCGACGAGGTCGAGCAGCATGTGCACTCCGGTGGGCTCTCCGCGCGGGGCGGTCACCACGAGCTCTCCCTCGTCGTGCGCGGCTTCGCCGCCGAGGTGGCCGGGCTCGATGCGGACCGGATGACCGCCGCGGACCTGCGAGCCCGCGGTCCGGAGCACCTTGCGCGGCTCATCGAGGAGTACTACCCGCGTCAGTTCGGCGCGGCCGAGAGCGAGCCCCCGACGATCGACGCCTCGGCGCGCGCGGCCCGAGAGGTGGTCTCGGGATGGACCTGAGGTGGTGGTGGCTGGGCCTTGCCCTGGTCCTCGCGGCTGCGGTAACCGCGGTGCTCGCCTGGCGCCGGGCGCGGCAGGGCCGCAGCGGTGAGGTGGTGCGCGCTGCCCACACCGGTCGGCTCACCCGGCTGGCGGCGTACCAGAACGCCCTCTCCCGCCTCAGGCTGCAGCTCGCGGCGCTCGCCGTCCTGCTCACCCTCGTCGTCCTGCCGGCCGCGTGGGCGGCCTCCCGCCCCGCCGACTCGGAGCTGTCCTCACCGGAGCGGCGCAACCGCGACATCATGCTGTGCCTGGACGTGTCGGGGTCGATGTTCGTCACCGACCAGGCGATCCTGCGCTCCTTCGCCAATCTCGCGACCGGCTTCGAGGGCGAGCGGATCGGGCTGGTCCTCTTCGACGCTCAGGCGGTCACCGCCTTCCCGCTCACCGACGACTACGACCTGGTGAGGACCCAGCTGGAGGAGTACGCCGACGGCTTCGCCACCTTCGGCGCCGACGGGTCACGCGACCCGCAGGCGGGTACGTGGAACCCGAGCATCCAGGGAACCTCGCTCATCCCCGACGGCGTCGCCAGCTGCACCCAGGCCTTCGACCACCCGGAGGAGGAGCGGCCGCGTGCGATCGTCCTCGGTACCGACAACCTCGTCGCTGGCGAAGGGGTGTACACGCACGAGGAGGCGTTCGGCCTCGCGCAGGAGCAGGGGGTGCGGGTCTATGCCCTCGACCCCGGCTTCTCGGGTCGGCCGCACGAGCAGCTCAGCACGCTGACCGAGCAGACCGGGGGGCGGACCTATCAGCTGGAGGACCCCGAGGCGGTCACCCAGATCACCGAGGAGATCCAGCGGCTCGAGGCGGCACGGCTGCCCGAGCGTGAGCCGGCGCTCCTGCGGGTGGATGCCCCGCGCTGGCCCATGCTGGCGCTCGCCGTCGCGTTGCTGGCGTACCTGGGGCTGGCATGGAGGTGGCGGCGATGACCGGGCTTGCATTGCAACCGCTGCTGCCGTGGCCGCTGGCCCTGGCTGTCGGGCTGCTGCTCGTGGGGGCGGCGGTGGCGGGGCTCGTGACCAGGCCGCAGCGACGGCTGCAGTGGGCGCTGCGGGTCGCGACGGCCGGTCTCGTCGCTATCGGTCTGCTAGGGCCGGGCGTGGCCGGGGGCGACGCGCAGCAGGCGGGTCGCCTCGTCAACGTCTGGTTCGTCGCCGACACGACGAGCTCGTCGGTGGCCCGGGACTATCGCGGCGACCAGCCGCGCCTGGAGGGTTACCGTGACGACGTGGCCAAGATCGCCCGGCTCATGCCCGGCGCCCGCTTCTCGGTCATCACCTTCGACTCCTCCGCGCGGACCGAGATGCCGCTTACGACGGACACGACCGCCCTTCGCACCGCCATGCAGACGATGCGCCAGGAGCTGACCACCTACTCGACCGGGTCCTCGGTCTCGGCGGCCCGCGAGGAGCTGGGCCGCAGCCTCGAGCAGTCGCGTGAGCGGTACCCGGAGCGGGCGCGGGTGGTGTTCTACCTCGGGGACGGGGAGCAGACCAACGGGCAGGCGCCGGCGCCGATGGACCTTGCCGAGCTCGTCGACGGGGGTGCGGTGCTCGGGTACGGCACGAGCGAAGGGGGACCGATGGAGCAGCGCAGCAGCTCTGGCGGTGACGAGGGGGACATCGAGACCGACGACGGTCAGGTGGCGATCAGCTCGATCGACGAGGCCCAGCTTCGCGCGATAGCCGACCAGCTCGGCGTGCCGTACGTGAGTCGCAACGACGGCGGCGACATCTCGCCGGCGCTGCAGCAGGCCCGCCCGAGCGAGGTCGTCGAGGATGCGCTCGGGACGAGCCCCGGGCGGGTCTCGCTGGTCTGGGTGCTGGCCACCCTGGCCGCGCTCCTCATGCTGCTCGACGTCACGGTGCTCGCGCGCGACCTGGCGCGACTGAGGGGGGTTCGGTCATGACCGACCGTCCGTGGATCCGGCGCCAGTGGCGGCTGGTCGCCGTGTGTGCCCTGCCGATGCTTTTCGTGCTGCTCGTCGCGCTCAAGCTGCTCTCCCTGCCCGTGCTGACCTCGTCCGCCGGCGACGCACACGCCGCGGGCGACGGCGCCGGGGTACGCGGCGCGGGGGAGAAGCTCGGCGTGGTCAACGTGGTCCAGCGCTGGCGGGCGCCGTACGTCGAGGGGACCGGCCGGTCGATGGCAGGGGATCTCGACGGGGGCCGAGCCGACCTCGAGCGGGCGCTCGGGCTGACCGGGTCACCACCGGAGGACTGCACCGTGCGGACCAACCTCGTGCTCACCGTCGAGGCTCAGTCCGTGGCGGCGGGCGAAGGGGGTGACGACGAGGCGCGGCAGCGCCTCGCCGACGAGGCGTTGGCTCTCATCGACGAGGGCCCGCAGGGGTGCCTCGACGGGTCCGACGACGGCAACGGCGGCCAGGCGGGCGAGACGCAGCGGGCGGCCAAGGAGCGGCTCGAGGGCGGCGAAGACGAGGACGGCGACTCCGGCGAGGGCGAGCCCGAGGAGTCCGAGCAGGGCGAGGAACCCGCGCCGCAGGACTCACCGACCCAGTCACCGGAGGAGCAGGCCAAGGAGGAAGAGCTGCAGGAGCGCAACCGCTCCGGCCAGAGCGAGGCCGAGGCGAAGGAGCGCCGCGACGAGGCCGAGCGCAGCTCCGACGGCGGTTTCGTCGAGAAGCCCTGGTGACCCCCTTCGCCCCGCACCTGCCAAGGCTCACTGACAGCCGGCATGACTCGCGGGTAGGACGACTCGAGTCGGCAGACCGTGGCGGTTCGGCGCCGGATCAGCGTCTCCCGCTATCCCGCACAACGCACTCGTGTCGTCCTACCCGCGGTTCAGGGGCCTGGCGCTCGGCCCGCATCTGCCAAGGCAGGTCCCCAGAGGAGCGCACCTGCCACGGCAGGTACCGACGGGGCCGGGTACCTGCCTTGGCAGATGAGAGGGCGAGGGGCTAGGGGGAGGGGCGAAGGGGGAGTGCCGGGTCGACGAGGGCGGCCGGGTCGACCGGCGTGCCGGCCCGGATGATCCGCTCGGCCTTGCGCACGTCCTTGGCGACCGCGGCGCGGCCCGCCCCGGCCGCGCAGACCAGCCGGTCGGCGTCGTCCAGGCCCAGGTGCACCCGGCTCCCATCCGGCTCGGGTCGAGCCACCCATCGGCGGGCCGCATCGGCGACCCCGCTCACCTGCAGCGACAGGTCGTACTGGTCGGACCAGAACCACGGCACCGCGTCCAGCACGGCATCCTCACCGCGGATCGCGGCAGCGGCGACGACCGCCTGGTCGTGCGCCATCCGCCAGCTCTCCACGCGGCGCTTCTCCACCTCGCCGTCCCGCCCGAGCATGGCGATCGGACCACGGCAGCAGTCGCCGACCGCCCAGACCCCGTCCGCGCTCGCGCGGAGCTGCTCGTCGACGACGATCCCGTCGGCCACGACCAGCCCGGCGCTCTCGGCGAGGCCGACCTCCGGGACCGACCCGACCGCCTGGACGAGCACGTCCACCCGGTGGACCGAGCCATCGCTCAGGGTGACCACCCACCGGTCGCCCTCCTGGGCCACCGCGTCCACGCTCGTGCTCAGCCGCAGGTCCACCCCTTCGCGCTCGTGCCGGGCGGCCAGCTCCTCGGCCACCGGGTCGGGTACCGCCCGCTGCAGCACCCGGGACCCGGCCTCGACGACGGTGACCGCGAGCCCGAAGCCGCGGGCAGCGGCGGCCAGCTCGAGGCCGATCAGCCCGCCGCCGACGACGAGGAGATCGGTCCCGCCGCGCAGCCCGGCGCGCAGGGCGAGGGCGTCGTCGTAGGTGCGCAGGGTCGGCACCGACGCGGGCAGGCCCGGGACGCGGCGGGCGCGAGCTCCGGTCGCGAGGACGAGCCGGTCGTAGCCGAGGACATCGCCGGTGCTCAGGCCGACCTCGCGCGCGGAGGTGTCGGCCGTGGTGACGGTGACGCCAGAGCGCACCTGCACGCCCTGGTCGCGAAGCGGCCGCTCGCGGTACGGCTCGACCGGCCGCGGGTCGTCGGCGACGACCGTCTCCTTCGACAGCGGCGGTCGCTCGTAGACCGGCCGGTCCTCGGCGCCGAGCAGGGTGATCGGCCCCGGCCAGTCGTGGCTCGCGAGCTCGTGGGCGACCCGGGCACCGGCCTCACCGGCGCCAACGATCACCACGTGGTCTGCTGCCACCACGCTCAGCGCTCGTCGAGCACGAGGTCGATGGTGTAGGCCTGCGCCCGGTAGACGTGCTCGCCGAGCTCGACGGGTGAGCCCACGGCGTCGAAGGCCAGCCGGGACATGGTGAGCAGCGGCTCCTTCGCGCGAAGGGAGAGCGCGCGGCGCTCGCTCGCCGTCGGCATCCGGGCACCGATGGACTGCTGCGCGACCGCGGGGCGCGCGCCGCGGCGGCGCAGCACGGCATAGAGGCCGGCGTCCTCCAGCTCCTCGGTGGTGATGTCGGCGAAGGAGGGGGGCAGCCAGTTCTGCAGCAGGGCCAGGGGCTCGTCGTCGGCGTGCCGGACCCGCAGCAGGTGGAGCAGCTCGGTGTCCTCGGGCAGCTCGAGCGCCCCGGCCGCGTGCGCATCGGTGACCAGCTCGCGCTGCAGCACGGTCGTGCGTGGGTGCCGGCCCTGGTCGACGAGGTCGTCGTGCAGGGAGGAGAGGGCGGCCTGACGGTGCACCTTCGGGCTGGCCACGATCGTGCCCCGGCCACGCTGGCGGATGAGCATGCCCTGGTCGACGAGCTCCTGGATCGCGCGGCGCACCGTGGGTCGGGAGAGGGTGAGCCGGGAGGCCATCGCGACCTCGTTCTCGAAGGGGTCGCCCGGCGCCAGGTCGCCGTCACGGATCGCGGAGGTCAGCTGCTCCGCGAGCTGGTGGTAGAGAGGCACCGGGGAGCCGCGATCGATGGCGACGTCGATCTCCAACGCGGGCATGGCCGGAGCATACGCCCCACCATGATGCGAAGCGCTGACGTACAAATGTCCTGACAAAGTCTTGACACGCGATCCGGTGTCACGCGACAGTGAGGCAGGTCACCAGGCGGTCATCCGGTGACCAGCGAGGTCAGGAGGGGTGAGATGCGCATCGGTCTTGTCGGGCTCGGCCGGATCGGGCAGGGACACGCGGCGACGCTCCTCTCTCTCCCTGCGGTCGACCGGCTCGTCGTCGCCGATGCCGACCCGGGGCGAGCGGAGGCGCTCGCGGCGGCCGACCGCGTCGAGCCGGTCACCTCCGAGGCGTTGCTCACCGCAGACCTCGACGGACTTGTCGTCGCGACCCCTTCTCCTGCGCACGCCCAGTGGGTCTGCGCCGCCGCGGAGGCCGGAATCCCCACCTTCTGCGAGAAGCCGCTCGCGACGAGCATCGAGGACACGATCGACACCGCCGCGCGGGTGAGCGCGACCGGCACGCCGGTCCAGATCGGCTTCCAACGCCGCTTCGACCCCGGCTACCGGGCCGCCCGCCAGGCGATCGCGGCCGGTGAGCTCGGCTTCGTGCACACCATCCGGGCGATCTCGTGCGACGTCACTCCCCCTGCCGCGCAGTTCATCCCCGGCAGCGGGGGCATCTTCCGCGACTGCGCCATCCACGACGCCGACGTGGTGCGCTACCTCACCGGCGCCGAGGTCGCCTCGGTCTTCGCCACCGGCGGGACGAAGGGGGCGGAGTACATCGCCGCCGCCGGTGACGTCGACACCGGCCTGGCCGTGCTCACCCTCACCGACGGCACCCTGGCCTCGATCACCGTGGGTCGGCACAACGGGCAGGGCCAGGACGTGCGCCTCGAGGTGCACGGCGAGCTCGGGACCGTCGGCGTCGGCTGGGACGACTCCCTCGCCGTGCGCAGCGTCGAGCCGGGGGCGACCCAGCCCGCGGGGCCGACCCACCCGGACTTCACTTCGCGGTTCGCCGCCGCCTTCACCGCCGAGCTGAGCGAGTTCTGCGAGGTCGTCGCGAGGCGGTCAGCCTCGCCCTGCACGGTGCACGACGCGCTCGCCGCCGCCCGGGTCGTCGAGGCCTGCGACCTCTCGCGTCGGGAGCGGCGCCTGGTCGATCTCGCGGAGATCCCCGGCGCAGACATCCCCGTCACGAACGGCCCCGACCCGAGCCCGGCCCCCGCCGCGGACGACGACCTCGTCCTCACCGCTCCCACCACCCCCGCACCAGCGAAGGACCACCGATGAGCACACCCCTGGCCGACCGCATCGCCGCAGCACCCATCTCCTGGGGGGTCTGCGAGGTGCCCGGGTGGGGCTGGCAGCACCGGCCCGAGACGGTGCTGACCCAGATGCGGCAGCTCGGCGTGAGCGCCACCGAGTTCGGTCCGGACGGCTTCCTTCCCGACGACCCGCAGGCGAAGGCGCAGACCCTGGCCGACTACGACCTGGCCGCCGTCGGACAGTTCGTCCCCGTCGTCCTGCACGACCCGGGCACCGACCCGATGCCGGCCGTCCAAGCGGCGATGGAGGGGTTGATCGCAGCCGGCGCCGGGGTGGTCGTCATCGCCGCGGCCACCGGCGTCGACGGCTACGACGACCGTCCCGAGCTCGGCGAGGACGGCTGGGCGTACCTGCTGGGTGCCCTGGACCGGATCGACGCCGCGGCCCGTGAGCGCGGCCTGACCGCTGCCCTGCACCCGCACGTCGGGACGATGGTCGAGTCGGGGGAGGACACCGAGCGGGTGCTCGCCGGCTCCCGCATCGGGCTGTGCCTGGACACCGGGCACCTGCTCATCGGGGGCGGAGACCCCGTGGCGCTCGCCGCGACCCACCCCGAGCGGGTGGTCCACGTCCATCTCAAGGACGTCGACCTCGACCAGGCCCGGCAGGTCCAGGCGGGTGAGCGCAGCTACACCGACGCGGTCCGCACCCGGATGTACGTCGCGCTCGGCGAGGGCGATGTCGACATCGCCGCGATCGTGTCCTCGCTCGAAGGTGCCGGCTACACCGGCTGGTACGTCCTCGAGCAGGACATGATGCTGGCCGAGGATCCAGCCGGCACCGGCTCGGCCGCGCAGGGGGAGGTCGAGCAGGGCGCGGTCGACCCGGTGATCGACGTGCGCGCCTCGATCGACCACCTCCTCTCCGTCGACCCGGCGAAGGGGGCCTGATGCCCCCCTTCGACACCCCCTTCGACGTCGTCACTATGGGCCGGACCGGGGTCGACATCTACCCCCTCGACCACGGTGTGCCCCTGGAGGAGGTGCGGACCTTCGAGAAGTTCCTCGGCGGCTCGGCCACCAACGTCGCCGTCGCCGCGGCGCGGCACGGGCACCGGGTGGCGCTGGTGACCAAGGTCGCCGACGACGCCTTCGGCCGGTACGTGCGCGCCGAGACCGAGCGGCTCGGGGTCGCCGCCGACTTCGTCGCGACGCTCACCGGCGGACCGCCGACCCCGGTCACCTTCTGCGAGGTGCACCCGCCGGACCACTTCCCGCTCACCTTCTACCGGTACCCGACCGCGCCGGACCTCCAGCTGGAGCAGGCCGACCTGCCGCTGGCGCAGATCACGGAGGCGCGGATCTTCTGGGCCACCGTCACCGGGCTCTGCCAGGAGCCGAGCCGGGCCAGCCACCATGCCGCCTGGCGGGCTCGCGGGCGGGCCCGGCACACCGTGCTCGACCTGGACTACCGGCCGATGTTCTGGGACTCCGAGACCGAGGCGCGCGAGCAGGTGCAGCGTGCGCTAGGCCAGGTCACCGTCGCGGTCGGCAACGGCCAGGAGTGCGAGATCGCCGTCGGCGAGAGCGACCCGCACCGCGCCGCGGACGCCTTGCTCGAGCGGGGCGTCGAGCTGGCCGTGGTCAAGCAGGGGCCGAAGGGGGTGCTCGGCGCCACTGCGGACGAGCGGGTCGAGGTGCCGACCCATCCCGTCGACGTGGTCAACGGGCTCGGCGCGGGCGACGCCTTCGGCGGCGCCCTCTGCCACGGTCTGCTGCAGGGCTGGGACCTGCGGCGTACCCTCGAGGCGGCGAACGTCGCCGGGGCGATCGTCGCCTCGCGGCTCGAGTGCAGCACCGCGATGCCGACCACCGCCGAGGTGGAGGCCGCGCTGACCCCGGAGGAGGACCGATGACGGACCTCGCCGAGATCACCCGCATCCGCGTCGAGGACCCGGGCCGGATCGCTCGCGAGTGGGCGGCGCGGCGACCGGGGGCGATCCCCGCCGACGGCCGGCTCCTCCTCGTGGCCGCCGACCATCCCGCCCGTGGGGCCCTCGGGGTGCGCGGTGAGCCCACCGCGATGGCCAGCCGCAGCGACCTGCTGCGCCGGCTCGTGACCGCCCTGCGCCGGCCCGGCGTCGACGGCGTGCTCGGCACCCCCGACGTGCTCGACGACCTGCTGCTCATGGGTGCCCTCGACGGCGCGCTGGTGATCGGCTCGATGAACCGCGGCGGGCTGCAGGGCGCGGCCTTCGAGCTGGACGACCGCTTCACCGCGTACACCCCCGCCGAGATCGCGGCTCGCGGGCTGCAGGGCGGCAAGATGCTCACCCGGATCGCGCTGGACGACCCGGGCACCGTCGCCACCCTCGAGGCGAGCGCCGCGGCGGTCACCGGGCTGGCCGAGCGGGGGCTCATGGCGATGGTCGAGCCCTTCCTCTCGGGGCGGCGGGACGGCAAGGTCGCCAACCTCCTCGACCCGGACTCGGTGATCCGATCGGTCGCGATTGCCTCCGGCCTGGGCGCCAGCAGCGCGCACACCTGGCTCAAGCTGCCCGTCGTCGACGAGCTGGAGCGGGTCATGGACGCCACGACCCTGCCTACCCTGCTGCTCGGCGGGGACCCCACGGGCGACCCGCAGGCAACCTACGCCGGCTGGGGCGAGGCGCTCACCTTGCCCGCCGTGCGCGGCCTGGTCGTCGGCCGCGCGCTGCTCTACCCCCCAGACGGGGACGTCGCCGCCGCCGTCGACACCGCCGCCGCCCTCGTGCACGGCTCACGCCAGGACGAGGTGAGCCGGGAGACCGGCGCACCCGCGACGACAGGAGCCCGAGCATGACCACCCCCGATCGCAGCTCCCCGGGGAACCTCAGACCAACGGATACCCCCGCCCCCTATCGCAGCTCCCCGGGGAACCTCAGACCAACGGACGCCCCCCGGACCGGCGCCGACAACGATCGCTGGTTCCACCCCTTCGCCCATGAGGCCCGGCGCACCGGCCCCTGGACGATCGAGATCGGCGAGGACGTGCCCGGGTGGCGGCACACCTCGATCCGGGTCGTCGAGCTCTCGCCCGGCGACCAGGTCACCCTTGACCTCGGCGCCGAGGAGGCGGTCGTCGTGCCGCTCACCGGCGCCGTGGTCCTCGCCGCCGATGGTGAGGAGCATCGCCTCGAGCGGGGGGTCAGCGTCTTCGCCGGGGCCGGGGACGTCGGGTACCTGCCGGCGGGGCGCAGCGCGGTCCTCCGGGCGGACGGCGAAGGGGGGAGTCGGGTCGCCGTGTGCGGTGCCCGGGTCGAGGACCCCACCGGCGGAGGTCGCTCGGTGAGCGTGCTGCGCTCGCAGGACGTCCCGGTCGAGCAGCGCGGTGGCGGGGTGTGCCGCCGCGAGGTCCGCGCGCTCGCGATGCCCGACACCCTGCCCGAGGCCGAGCAGATCCTCGTCTGCGAGGTGATCACCCCGGCCGGTGGCTGGTCCTCCTACCCGCCCCACAAGCACGACACCGACCGGCCCGGTGAGGAGAGCGAGCTCGAGGAGATCTACTACTTCGAGACGCAGGCGGTGGGCGATGCCGGTGCCGGGGTGGCGCCGCTGCCGCGCGGCTCCGAGCGCTCCGACGGGCAGCAGCCGGTCGGCTACCAGCAGGTCTACGGAGCCGACCCGCAGCGCCCGATCGACGTGCTCGTCGAGGTGCGCACCGGCGACGTCGTCCTCGTCCCGCACGGCTGGCATGGTCCGGCGATGGCCGCCCCGGACGCCGACCTCTACTACCTCAACGTCATGGCCGGCCCGGGTGAGCAGCGCCAGTGGCTCATCTGCGACGACCCCGCACACGCCGCGGTCCGGTCGACCTGGACCGGAGGCGAGTCATGAGCGCCGTGCGCCTGACCGTCGCCCAGGCCGTCGTCCGATTCCTCGCCGCCCAGCACAGCGAGCGCGACGGTCAGCGTCAGCGGCTGATCGAAGGGTGCTTCGGCATCTTCGGCCACGGCAACGTCGCCGGCATCGGCCAGGCCCTGCTCCAGGACGAGCTCGGCGGGGCCGGCGGGCGCGACGAGGACGGGCGTCCCGGCCTGCCCTACGTGCTCGCCCGCAACGAGCAGGCCATGGTGCACACCGCCGTCGCCTACGCCCGTCAGCGCGACCGCCTCACCACTTGGGCGTGCACCGCCTCGGTCGGCCCGGGCAGCACCAACATGGTGACCGGAGCCGCGCTGGCGACGATCAACCGGCTGCCGGTGCTGCTCCTGCCCAGCTCGACCTTCGCCACCCGCGCCGCCGGTCCGCTGCTGCAAGAGCTCGAGCACCCGGTCAGCCCGGACATCACCGTCAACGACTCCTTCCGCCCGGTCTCGCGCTTCTACGACGAGGTGCGCCGGCCCGAGCAGCTGCCGAGCATCCTCATGGCGGCGATGCGCGTGCTCACCGACCCGGCCGAGACCGGGGCGGTGACGATCTCCTTGCCCCAGGACGTGCAGGCCGAGGCCCACGACTGGCCCGAGGAGCTCTTCACTGAGCGGGTCTGGCAGGTGCGCCGCCCGCCGGCCGAGCCAGGCCTGCTCGACGAGGCGGCGCGGCTCATCCGCGCCTCCCGCCGCCCGATGATCGTCGCCGGCGGAGGGGTTCACTACTCCGAGGCCGAGGAGGCGCTGGAGCGGCTGTGCGCGACCACCGGCATCCCGGTCGCCGAGAGCCAGGCCGGCAAGGGCTCGCTGCTGCACGGCAACCCGGCGTTGCTCGGCGCGCTCGGGTCCACCGGCACCACCGCCGCCAAGGCGATCGCCGCCCAGGCCGACCTCGTGATCGGCATCGGCACCCGCTACCAGGACTTCACCACCGCCTCGCGCACCGCCTTTGCCGCCGACGGGGTCCACTTCGTCAACGTCAACATCTCTCCCTTCGACGCGGTCAAGCACGCGGGGTTGATGGTCGTCGCCGACGCCCGCGAGGCGATCACCGCCCTGACCGAGCGGCTCGACGGATGGTCGGTGACGCGGGACTACCGCGACGAGGTGGTCGGCTTGGTGACCGAGTGGGACGCCGCCGTCGACGCCTGGCACCAGCCGGGGGTCGAGGTCACCGACGCCCTGCCCGAAGGGCGACTCACCCAGGGGCAGGTGCTCGGCGTGGTCCAGGAGCTCTCCGGGGAGCGAGACGTCGTGCTCTGCGCGGCCGGCTCGATGCCCGGAGACCTGCACAAGACGTGGCGGGTGCGCGACCGGCGCGGCTACCACGTCGAGTACGGATACTCCTGCATGGGCTACGAGGTGCCCGCCTCGATCGGGATCCGGCTCGCCGACCCCACCCGCGAGGTCTTCGCGATGGTCGGCGACGGTGGCTACCTCATGATGCCGACCGAGCTCGTCACCGCCGTGCAGGAGCGGGTCAAGGTCATCGTGGTCCTCGTGCAGAACCACGGCTTCCACTCCATCGGCTCGCTCTCGGAGTCCCTCGGCAGCCAACGCTTCGGCACCGCCTACCGCGAGCGGGGCTCTTCGGGGCGCCTGGACGGCGACGTGCTCCCGGTCGACCTGGCCGCCAACGCACGCAGCCTCGGCGCCACGGTGATCGAGGCCGGCGACCGGGACGACCTCGTCGCGGCCGTCACCGAGGCGATGGCCGCCCCCGATGACGCCGGGCCGATCGTCATCCACGTGCAGACCGACCCCTTCGTCCACGCCCCGGACTCGGCGTCCTGGTGGGACGTGCCGGTCAGCGAGGTCAGCGAGCTGACCTCGACCCGGGAGGCCTACACCGACTACCTCGACCACAAGCGTCACCAGCGCAGCTACCTCGATCCGCCGAGATAGCACCTCACCCACACCGAAAGGTTGACAACGATGTCACGACCGCACCTCACCAGCATCCTTGCTGGCACCGCCGCCCTCACCCTCGGCCTGGCTGCCTGCTCGTCCTCTGGGGGCAAGGAGGAGACCTCCGGCTCCGGCTCGGGCGGCGCCGGTGGCGTCGACACCCCCGAGATGACCGTCTCCCTCGTCACCCACGCCGCACCCGGTGACACCTTCTGGGACCAGGTCCGTGCCGGAGCCGAGGCCGCGGCGAAGAAGAACAACGTCAAGCTCGAGTACACCGCCGACCCTGACGGCGCCAAGCAGGCCCAGCTGGTCCAGCAGGCCGTCGACAAGGGAGTGGACGGGATCGCGGTGACGCTCTCGAAGCCGGCGGCGATGAAGGCCAACGTCGAGGGCGCGGTCAACGCCGATATCCCGGTCGTGGCGCTCAACGCCGGTATGGATGAATGGCAGGACATGGGCGCGCTGTCCTTCTTCGGCCAGGACGACCGGCTCGCCGGTGAGGCTGCCGGTGAACGCTTCACCGAGGAGGGCGCGGGCAAGGTCTTGTGCGTCATCCAGGAGCAGGGCCACGTCGGTCTCGAGGCCCGCTGCGAAGGGGCCGCCGAGAAGTTCGACAACACCGAGAAGATCTACGTCAAGGGCACCGACACCGCCAACGTCCAGTCCACGATCACCGCGAAGCTGCAGCAGGACAAGGACATCACCCACGTCTTCACCCTCGGCGCCCCCTTCGCCATGGTCGCCCTGGACTCCGTCGGCGAGGCCGGCAGCGAGGCCAAGGTGGCGACCGTCGACATCAACAAGGACGCGCTGCAGGCGATCAAGGACGGCAAGATCGAGTGGGCGGTCGACCAGCAGCCGTGGCTCCAGGGCTACCTCGCGGTCGACTCGCTGTGGCTGCGGGTCAACCAGGGCGCGACGATGGGCGGGCAGGAGCCGGTCTTCACCGGTCCCGCCTTCGTCGACGACTCCAACGTCGACGTGCTCTTGGAGAACGCGTCATGACCGCCGCCACACGGGAGGACGTCACAGCCGCCGACGACCGGGTCGGGGCGAAGGGGTCGGTCCGGCTCCTCCTCGCCCGGCCCGAGGTCGGAGCGCTCATCGGTGCGGTCGTCGTCGCGATCCTCTTCCTCTCGGTCGCGCCGAGCTTCCGCAGCGTCGGCAATCTCGGGACGATCCTCTACGCGGCCGCCTCGATCGGGATCATGGCGGTCGGGGTGTCGATGCTCATGGTCGGCGGGGAGTTCGACCTCTCCACCGGCGTCGCGGCGACCGCATCGGGGATCACCGCGGCCCTCACAGCGTGGAACTTCGGGCTCAACGTGTGGATCGGGGTGCTCCTCGCGCTCGTCTTCTCGCTGGCAGTCGGAGCTTTCAACGGCTGGCTGCTCATGACGACCGGGCTGCCGAGCTTCCTCGTGACCTTGAGTACGTTCTTCGTCCTCCAGGGGGCCAACCTCGCCGTGACCCGACTCGTCGGCGGCGCGGTCTCCACTCCGCGGATCGACGACATGGACGGCTTCGCCTCCGCGCAGGCTGTCTTCGCCTGGGAGGTCACCCTCGGTCAGGTCCGGATCAAGGCGCTCGTCGTCTACTGGCTGATCCTCGTGGTCATCGGAGCGCTGGTCCTGCAGCGCACCCGGATCGGCAACTGGATCTTCGCCGTCGGAGGCGACTCGGCCGCGGCCCGCGCTGTGGGCGTGCCGGTCAAGGTGGTCAAGATCGGGCTCTTCATGCTCGTCGGCTTCTGCGCCTGGGTCCTCGGGATGCACCTCCTCTTCGAGTACCAGGTGATGCAGTCCGGCGAAGGGGTCGGCAAGGAGTTCATCTACATCATCGCCGCGGTGGTCGGCGGATGCCTGCTCACCGGGGGTTTCGGGTCGGTCGTGGGCGGCGCCCTCGGCGCCCTGATCTTCGGGATGACCCAGATGGGCATCAACTACGCCGGGTGGAACGTCGACTGGTTCTGGACCTTCCTCGGCGTGATGCTCCTCCTGGCCACCCTGGTCAACCTCTACGTGAAGAAGAAGGCGGACGCGCGATGAGCACCGCGGCACAGCACGACGACGACGTCACCGGGCGGGCCGGCGACCCCGGCGAGGACCACCGCAGCGACGGCCGCCGCGCCCCGCTGGTGGAGATGGCCGAGGTCGGCAAGAGCTACGGCAACGTCCAGGCGCTGCGCGGGGTGAACCTCTCGGTCTACCCCGGTGAGGTGACCTGCGTGCTCGGGGACAACGGCGCGGGCAAGTCGACCCTGATCAAGATCATGGCCGGGCTGCACGAGCACACCGAGGGCACGTTCTCCGTGCACGGCATCTCACGCAACCTCTCCTCGCCCCGTGCGGCGCAGGGGCTGGGGATCGCGACGGTCTACCAGGACCTGGCCCTGGCGCCGTTGATGTCGGTGTGGCGCAACTTCTTCATGGGCAACGAGCTGCGCAAGGGCCTCTTCCTCGACAAGGACACGATGCGACGGGTGGCCGACGAGGAGCTGCAGAAGATGGGCATCGAGATCGGCGATCTCGACCGCCCGGTCGGTGGGCTCTCCGGCGGGCAGAAGCAGTGCATCGCGATCGCCCGGGCGATCTACTTCGGCGCGAAGGTGATCATCCTCGACGAGCCGACCGCCGCGCTCGGGGTGAAGCAGTCCGGGGTGGTGTTGAAGTACATCGCCGCCGCCCGTGACGCCGGGCTCGGCGTCGTCTTCATCACCCACAACCCGCACCACGCCTATCTCGTCGGCAACCACTTCGTCGTGCTCAAGCTGGGCCGGGTCTCGATGGACGCCCACCGCTCGGAGGTGACTCTCGAGCAGCTGACCGCGGAGATGGCGGGCGGGCAGGAGCTGACCGAGCTGCAGCACGAGATGCGTGGCGTCGGAGCCTGAGCGCCGGACACCTACCCCCTTCGGGCCGAATAGCACGGATCGGATATCTGGGCATGCCGTTGGTGCATGGCGATATGTCCGATCCGTGCTATGTGCCCACGACAGGGGTCCCGTCGCGGAAACAGCGCTCGTCCTCCGGCGGGCGGTGCCCGCTCAGGCGAGACCGTCGGGGGTGATCCGGACCGGTCGCCCTTCGCGAAGGGAGAGCGTGGCCGCCTCGGCGGTCCACGCCGTGCCCATGGCGTCCTCCACCGTGCAGGGGTTCTCCGCCCGGCCGGCGGCGACCTCGCAGAAGGTCCCCAGCTCGACCCGGAAGGCCTCGGCCAGCCGATCCATGAAGAAGCTGTGGGCCGGCCCGGCGGGCCAGGTCACCCCCTTCGCCGTGGAGCGAAGGGGGAGCCCGTCGTCCAGACCCGCGGCCACCGCGTCCTGGACGCCGTGCACCTCGAGCCGCACGTCGTAGCCGGCGGCGTTGGTCCGAGTGTTCGAGACGACCCCGATCGTCCCGTCGCTCAGGGAGAGCAGGGTGGTCGCCGTCGTGACGTCACCGTGCGCGGCATACATGTCGGGCGCCGCGGAGGGGTCGACCGCACCGGTGGCGTAGACCTCGACCACCTCCTGGCCGGTGACCCAGCGCACCGCGTCGAAGTCGTGCACCGCGCAGTCGCGGAAGATCCCGCCCGAGACCGCGAGGTAGGCCGGCGGCGGGGGTGCGGGGTCGAGGGTGGTCGAGCGCACCGTGTGCACGTGGCCGAGCGCGCCGGAGCGGACCGCCTCGCGGGCCGCGACGAAGGCGGGATCGAAGCGGCGCGGGTAGCCGATCTGGACCGGGACGCTCGACCCGGCGACGGCCCGCTGTACCGCGACGGCCTCGTCGATCGAGGCCGCGATCGGCTTCTCGCAGAAGGCGGGGACCCCCTTCGCCACTGCCGCGCGGACCAGGTCGGCGTGCGCGTTGGTCGCGGCGGCGATGACGACCCCGTCGACCCCGGAGTCGAGCAGCGTCGACGGGTCGGCGACCGCCGTGGCCTTCGCGGTGGAGGCAAGGACCGCGTCGACCGCAGGGGCGACCGGGTCGGTGACGACGAGCTCCTCGACGAGCTCGAGGTCGGCGAGGGTGCGGGCGTGGACCGCCCCGATGCGGCCGAGGCCGATGAGTCCGATGCGCATCAGTCGTGCGCCCCGACCACGCTCTGGTCCCAGTCGATGACCGAGCCGGTCACCACCCCTGAGCGCTCGGAGAGGAGGAAGACGACCGCGTCGGCGATCTCGTCGACCTGCCCGAGCTTGCCCATCGGCAGACCGGCGGCGGCGCGCTCGACCCAGCCGTCGTCGGCGTCGTGGAAACGGCGCTGGGTCTCGTCCTCACCCTCGGTCTGCGTCCACCCGATGTTCAGCCCGTTGATCCGTACCCGGTCGAAGCGGTGGGCGTGAGCGGCATTCTTGGTCAGCCCGATGAGGCCAGCCTTGGAGGCGACGTAGGGCGCGAGATAGGGCTGCCCACCGTGGGCCGACATCGTGATGACGTTGACGATCGTCCCGGCTGCGCCGCGCCGCGTCATGTCGGCGACCGCGGCCTGCATGGTGAAGAACGGGCCGCGCAGGTTGACCGCGACGTGCTCGTCGAAGAGCTCGGGCGTCGTGTCGAGCAAGGTGCCGCGGGTGGTCAGGCCCGCCGCGTTGACCAGGCAGTCCACCCGGCCGTGTCTGGCGACGGTCTCCTCGACGACCCGGCGGGCGTCGGCCGGGTCGGACTGGTCCCCGGCGACGAAGGACACGCCCTCACCGAGCTCGGCGGCCAGGGCCTCCCCGCGCTCCCTCCGCCGGCCGGTCACGACGACGCTGGCGCCCTCCCGAGTCGCGGCTCGCGCGATGCCGGCGCCGAGACCGGTGGTCCCTCCGACGACGAGGACGACCTTGTCCCGCAGCAGCTGGTCCATGTCACTCCTTGGTGAATGTTCAGATGTCAGGACAATAGTGCCTTACCCGGCTCACGGTCGAGAGAGCCGACCATGCGCCTCGAGGCGGCTGCGCAGCTCGGCCGGCTCCACCCCTTCGTCCAATGCCTCCCGGACGAGGTCGGCCTGCGTCGCCGGCGACATCCCACCCACCGGCTGGTCCAGGTCGAGGTTGGTCGGGAAGGCGTAGCCCTCGGCCGCGGCGGCGACCGCGTGCTGCACCCCCGGTCGGTCCCGGCGGGCCAGCAGGGCGGGGTAGACCGACTCGACCACGGCCGCCCGGTCCACGGCCTCCATCGCCCGCCCGAAGGCGGAGGAGATCTGCAGGAGGTTGGCCATCCGGGCGATGTCGCGCGAGCGGTTGGTGCCCGCGGCGTGGAAGAGCGCCGGGTTGAAGAAGACCGCGTCGCCGGCGGCCAGCGGGAGCTGCACGTGGTGGGCGCGGAAGTGCTCCTGGAAGTCCTCCAACCAGTAGGCCAGGTAACCGTGGGGGTAGAGCTGGGAGTGCGGCAGGTAGAGCGTCGGCCCGGACTCGATCGGCATGTCGACGTGCGCGACCGCACCCTGGAGGGTGAGCGCCGGGCTGAGGGCATGGACGTGCGCCGGGTACTGCTCGCTGACCTGCGGACTCTGGAAGCCCAGGTGGTAGTCCCGGTGCACGGTCTGCCCCTCGCCGCCAGGGTTGACCACGTTGACCTGGCTGGTCACCTGGTACCCGGGGCCGAGCCAGGCACGGGCGGCGAGCGCGAGCAGGTCGTTGGCGTAGTAGTCGACGAAGGCGTCGGGGTCGTGCAGCGCGAGCTTCTGCAGCGCGTTCCACACCCGGTCGTTGGCGCCGGGCTTGGCGAAGTGGTCGCCGGCCACCTGCCCGGAGGCGCGCTGGTCGGCGATGATCTCCTCGAAGGCCCGCGAGACCGGCTCGATGACCCGCGGGTCGAAGGCCCCCTCGAAGACGACGATCCCCGGACCGTCGGCGAGGGCGCGGGCGATCTCGGCTTCGATCTCGACCGTCGCGGCCCCGCCCGGGTCGCCGAGGAGGGAGCGTAGCCGGCCGGAGTCATAGACCAGCACCTCCTGCTCGACCCGGTCGGCGAAGGGGTAGTCAGCTGCCTCGGTGCGCCGGGAGGCGAGCAGGGAGGTGAGGTCGTCGAGGTGGCAGTCCTCGCGGCGGAGCCGGCCGTGAGCGAAGGCGTGGGTCGTGGTCATGACCTCCACGATCCCGGCGTCGGGGTCGCGGCACCAGGGGGCGATCACCTCAGATTCACCTCAGCATCGCGGCCGGTGAGAGCCGCTCCGCCCTACGCTGCATGGGTGCGCAGCCACCGCGTCCGCGACATCGCCGAGCAGGCGGGGCTCTCTGCGGCCACGGTCGACCGAGTGCTGCACGGGCGGCCTGGGGCCAGCCCGCGGGCCGCGCGAGCGGTCGAGCAGGCGGTGGCCGAGCTCGACCGGCAGGAGCGGGCGCTGCGCCTCGGTGCGCGCCCGATCGTGGTCGACGTCGTGATGCAGGCGCCACGGCGCTTCACCGACCGGGTGCGCGAGGCGGTCGAGAGCCAGCTGCCGGGCATCCCGGGCGCGAGGGCCCGCTTCGACCTGCGCGAAGGGGGAGAGCCGGCCGACCTGGTGAGGGTGCTCGAGCGGGTCGGGCGGCCTGGTCGGAGCAGCCACGGGGTGCTGCTCAAGGCGCCCGCGGTGCCCGAGGTGGAGAGCGCGGTCGCCCGGCTCGCCGATCGAGGGGTGCCCGTGGTCACCCTCGTGACCGATCTGCGGGCGCCTCGGATCGCCTATGTCGGCCTGGACAACGCGGCGGCCGGCCAGACCGCCGCCTACCTCGTGGCCCGGATGACCAGGTCCGAGGGGTCGGTGCTCACGACGGTGAGCCGCTCGAGCTTCTACGGCGAGGAGGAGCGGCGCTCGGCCCTCGTCGCGGAGCTGGACCGGCTGCGTCCCGACCTGGAGGTCCTCGGGGTGGCCGACGCCGATGGCCTGGACGGCTCGACCGGCGACGCGGTTCGCGCCGCGCTGGCTGGTCTCGCCGCGCCGGTGGTCGCGGTCTACTCAGCCGGCGGGGGCAACCGAGCGGTGCTCGGCGCCCTGGACGAGGCCGGCCAGACCTGCGAGACCTTCGTCGCGCACGACCTCGACGCAGACAACCTCGCCCTGCTGCGCGCAGGGCGGATCGATGTCGTGCTGCACCACGACCTGCGCGCCGATGCCCGGACCGCGCTGACCCAGCTGCTGCGCCATCACCACCTGGAGGCCGGCAGCCCGGTGTCCGTCGGCGCCGCGGTGCAGGTGGTCACCCGGACCAACATCCCGGCTCGCCTGGGCCCCGCGTGGCTGCGGTGACCACGGGTCAGGGTGGCGCGGTGAGCCCGCTCGGCTCCGCCGGACCCCTTGCTCAGCCGGTGAAGTCGGCCGGGTCCTTGTCGACCGGAGTGACCCCCTTCGCCCAGTGCTCGGCCTCGAAGCGCAGGAACTGCACGGCCAGGTCGTGGCGCCACTGCAGGCTGGCCTGCTGGCGGAAGTCGGTGAGGTCCTGACGCTCCTCCTCGCCCATGTGGTCGCTGTTCTGGGTGTTGGCGTCGACGACGGCCTGCCACCACTGCTCGCTGCCGGGCTTGGCGGAGTCGGCCCGACGCACCGCTTCACGGATCTTGTTGTGGTCCTTGATCGCGTCGGTGATCTCCTCGTCCTTGCTCTCGGCGTCACCGGCGCCCTCGCCGACCTCGTCGAGCTGGTGGTAGAAGAAGCGCTCCTCGGCCTCGGCGTGCACCTCGAGGAGGATCGCAAGGCGACGCCACATCGCCTCGAGGCCGGCAGTGTCCTCGCGCGGCCACTGCTCGAGGTAGGCAAACATCCGACGCTGCTCGTCGTGCTGGTGCTGGATGATCTCGGTGATGTCCATGAACACCGACGCTAGCGCCGGGTACCGACGCCGTGGGGGCCAGGATGGGGGGATGACGCACCCGCAGCCGCAGACCCCCGAGACGATCTTCACCTACGCCACCCCGCAGCTGAAGTTCGGCGCGGGGGCATCCGAGGAGATCGGGTACGACCTCAGCCTCACCGGGGCGAAGCGGGTGCTCGTGGTCACCGACCCCGGTGTCGCAGAGGCGGGGGTCGCGCAGCGGGTGGCCGACCAGATGGGGCAGTTCGGCATCGAAGCGGTGCTCTGGTCCGGTACCCACGTCGAGCCGACGGACCACTCCCTTCGCGAGGCGGTCGAGCACGCCCGATCTACTGGGCCGTGGGACGCCTTCGTCGCCGTCGGGGGTGGCAGCACGATCGATACCGCGAAGGCGATCAACCTGCTCACCACCAACGACGGCGAGCTGATGGACTACCTCAACGCCCCGGTCGGCGAGGGCCGGGCGCCGGAGCACCCGCTGAAGCCCCTCGTCGCCGTCCCCACGACGACCGGCACCGGGTCCGAGAGCACGACGATCTGCGTCCTCGACGTCCTCTCGCTCCAGGTCAAGACAGGGATCAGCCACGCCCGGCTGCGCCCGAGCATGGCGGTGATCGACCCGCTGCTCACCGTGACCCAGCCGGCCGGGGTGACCGCGGCGGCCGGGATGGACATCCTCTGCCACGCGTTGGAGTCCTACACCGCGCGTCCGTACACCTCCTACGAGCGCAAGCAGGCCCACGAGCGGGTGCCGTACTGCGGCTCGAACCCGATCGCCGACATGTTCTCCGAGAAGGCGCTGTCGCTGCTGGCCGGCTCCTTCCGCACCGCGGTTCGTGACGGCGGCAACCTCGATGCCCGGGGCGACATGGCACTCGCGGCGACCTTCGCCGGGGCCGGCTTCGGCAACGCCGGGGTGCACATCCCGCACGCCAACGCCTACCCGATCGCCGGACGGGTCAAGGACTTCCACCCCGCCGACTACCCCGGGGAGGAGCCGCTGGTGCCGCACGGCATGTCCGTCTCGCTCACCGCGCCCGAGGCCTTCCGCTTCACCTTCGACGCGGCACCGCAGCGCCACCTGGCGGCGGCCCGACTGCTCGCCGGCGACTCGGAGAAGGACTACGGCACGGTCGCCGACGAGGAGCTGCTGCCGACCGTGCTCATCGACCTCATGCGCGACATCGGGATCCCGAACGGGTGCGGCGCGGTCGGCTACGGCAGCGGCGACATCCCCGACCTCGTCACTGGCGCGATCCAGCAGCAGCGGCTGCTCGCGACCGCACCGAAGCCGGTCACCGAGGACGCCCTCGCCGGGATCTTCGAGCGCAGCCTGGCGCTGTGGTGAGGCTCTAGCGGGGCGGGTCGATGGTGATGTCGGCGACCTGCTGCAGCACCGGGCGGTCGTGCTCGTCACCACTGACCACCCCGCGGGCCCACCACATGCGCAGGCCGCGCCCCTGCACCTCGAGCGTCGCGAGGTTGTTGTCGAACCACGGCCCCTCGACGTAGGTCCAGCGAAGGGGTGGCCTCGGGACCCGGGTCGCCAGTGACGCCGCCCGGCCGATCGGCGCGGCGACGCTGCGGGAGAGGAAGGCGGTTCCCACCCGGACCGAGCGGGGGAGGGGGTTGCGGATCGGTGAGCAGACCGCCTGGATGACCCGACTGCGAAGGGGGTCGACCCCCCTTCGCTCGTTGGCTCGGGTGTGCCAGGCCTCCGAGACATAGCTGTGGTGCACGTCGCCGGAGAGGAAGGTGACGGTGCCCGGTGGGGCGCCGCGCCGGCCGCTCGCCACCTCGATGACCATGTCGCAGACCTGCGCGAAGCCCTCCTGGAAGGCCGCCCAGTGCTCCATGTCGACCGCCTGGCGCAGCTTCTCGCCCACCTGGGCCGCGCGCTCGCCCCAGGCGCCGGCGGCGAGCGCCTCGTTGAAGGCCTCGAGGTTGTGCAGCCCCTGCGCGAGGAAGAAGGGCAGGGAGGTGCCGATGAGCAGGTGGTCGACATCGCCGCGCATCTGCCCGTCGAGCCAGGCCATCTCCTGGTCGTCGACGATGGAGCGGCGTCCCGGCTCGAGCACCCGGGCGGCGCGGGAGTCGACGACGACGAGCCGCACCTGGTCGCCGAAGTCGCGGGAGTAGCTGAAGCGGTAGGCGGACGGCTCGGCGTCGACCCGCTCCGCGAGGTCGTCGAGGGTCTGGGTGAGGTCGAGCTCGCCCGGCCCGTCGTGGCCGGTGATGATCTGCCAGATGTCGTCGTCCGCGCGCTCGGCGGCGGTGAGGTTGCCCAGGTGCTGGTAGACCCAGTACGACGAGAGCCCGGCGACGATCCGCTCGTGCCACCACGAGGTGGCCTCCATCTGCCGGCGCCAGGCCAGCGAGGTGTTCCAGTCGTCGCGCACGTCGTGGTCGTCGAAGATCATCACGCTCGGCAGCGTCGAGAGCAGCCAGCGGGTCGCCGGGTCGCGCCAGGCGAGGGCGTAGAGGTGGGCGTACTCCTCGAAGTCCTTCAGCTCCTCCCACGGCGCCTCGTCCAGCGAGCGGCGCGAGGCGATGAACTCCCGCATCGCCGGAGAGGTCTCGTCGGCGTAGACCTGGTCGCCGAGGAAGAGGACCATGTCGGGCCAGCGGGTGTCGGACTCGTCTGCGCCGTCGGGGTCCTCCTCGGAGTGGGTGATGCCGGCCATGCGCAGGCCGTAGGCGCGCAGGGCGTCGACACCGTGGGTCGCGTTGCCGTCGGCGTCGTGCGGGACGCTCGTGCGGCAGGAGCCGAAGGCCAGGCGAAGGGGGCGCTGCTCGTCGATCGTCGTGAGGACCGGCGCTGGGTACGGGGAGTCGGGCTCGGGCCAGACCAGCTCGTCGTCGACGAGCACCTCGTACGGGGTGGGCTCGGCCGGGGTGAGCCCGTCGATCACGACCAGGGCGTAGTGGTGCCCGTGGACGGCGAAGGTGGGGGCGCTCGCCTCGGTCTGACCGGCCTGGACGGTGACGGTGGCGGCACCCGCGGTCTCGACCCACACGGCGGCGGACGTGGCCTCCACGCTGCGCAGGAGCGGTCCGAGGATCAGCGCTGACATGGGCCCCACTCTCGCACGGGCCGCTCACGTGCAGTTTTGCCCGGCCCGCTAGAGCGCACCGGGCGCCCGAACGTGGCACCGTAAGCCTCGTACCCGATTCGAAGGAGGCCGTCATGGCCAAGATGTCTTTCCTCGCCGGCATGGCTGCCGGCTACGTCCTCGGTGCGCGCGCGGGCAAGGAGCGCTACGAGCAGATCAAGACCCAGGCCAACCAGCTGTGGTCGAGCCCGAAGACGCAGAAGGCCGTGGGCCAGGCCAAGCACACCGCGCAGACCCAGGGCCCGGCCGTGGCCGACAAGGTGACCGGCGCGGCCAAGGACGCCGCCGGCACCGTCAAGGACAAGGCGAGCCGCGGCGAGGACCTGCCGGACACGATCCACCGCGGTGACGACGGCGAGCTGCACGCCGACACCAGCGGCTTCGGCCCGGGCGGCGACAAGCTGCCCTGAGCCTTAAGGCTCGACCGACGCGAAGGGGGAGGGCCCGCCGATGGCGGCCCTCCCCCTTCGCCGTCCCCTCCCCCGCAGCCGATTCGAGGTAGAAACGCCCGGCCTGATACACCGGTCCTACCTCCACCGACCTGGGCCCCGAGGCGAGGCGCACACTGGTCGCATGTGCCGCAACATTCGACAGCTCCACAACTTCGAGCCGCCCGCGACCTCCGAGGAGGTGCGCGCCGCCGCGCTGCAGTACGTGCGCAAGGTGAGCGGGTCGACCAAGCCGTCGCAGGCCAACGCGGAGGCGTTCGCCGAGGCCGTGGACGAGGTGGCTGCGGCGACCCAGCGGCTGCTCGGACAGCTCACGACCGCCGCTCCGCCGAAGGACCGGGAGGTCGAGGCGGCGAAGGCACGAGAGCGTGCCCGCGCTCGCTATGCAACTTCTGGGTAACCTCCTGTGACTCCTGAGCCCTGTGGGTAACGGGGCGGGACGAAGAATCTTCTATGCACAGCATGTGAGGTGACGCAGCCCCGGAAAATGAGGGTTACTGCGAAGTCACGTCGGCGCCTCTCCGGACCATCCACAGGGTTGTCCACGGGCTGTGCACACGCCGATCGCGTGTCGTCCACAGATTGTCCACACCTCCTCCACAGGCCCGTTAGGTCGTTGTCGGTGCTCGGTGCCACAGTTGCCTGACCGCGCGCGGGAGGTGCTGTGACCACGAGTGATCTGGAGTCGATGTTCGGCTCGATGCCGCCCGCAGACGAGGGCGAAGGGGGCGGCCGGCCCGGCGACAGAGTGCCGCCGCAGGACCTCGGGGCGGAGCAGTCCGTGCTCGGCGGGATGCTGCTGAGCAAGGACGCGATCGCCGACGTCGGCGAGACGGTGCGTGGGGGCGACTTCTACAAGCCGGCGCACGAGCTGATCTTCGACGCGATCATTGACCTGTACAGCAAGGGCGAGCCGGCCGACGCGATCACCGTCGCCGACGAGCTGAGCAAGCGGGGGACGCTGCAGCGAGCGGGTGGGCAGGCCTACCTGCACGACCTCATCCAGTCGGTGCCGACGGCTGCCAACGCCGGCTTCTACGCCCAGATCGTCGCCGAGCGGGCGATCCTGCGCCGGCTGGTCGACGCTGGGACCCGGATCGTGCAGATGGGCTACGGCACCGGCGGCGGGGACGTCGAGGAGATCGTCAACGCCGCCCAAGCAGAGATGTATGGCGTTGCCGAGAAGCGTGGCGGCGAGGACTACGTCGCGTTGTGGGACACGCTCAACGAGACGATGGCCGAGATCGAGGTGGCCTCGGGGCGCAGCGACGAGCTGACCGGGGTGCCGACCGGCTTCACCGAGCTCGACGAGCTGACCCACGGGCTGCACCCCGGTCAGATGATCGTCGTGGCGGCCAGGCCTGCAGTCGGCAAGGCGCTCGCGCTGGAGACCCCGTTGCCCACCCCGACGGGCTGGACAACGATGGGCGAGGTCGCCGTGGGCGACCAGTTGCTCGATGCCACGGGACGTCCGACGAGGGTGGTCGCCGCTACCGAGGTGATGAACGGCAGACCCTGCTACGAGGTGGAGTTCTCCGACGGGACGGTCATCGTGGCAGATGAGCAGCATCAGTGGCTCACCGACACCCGAGCGTCGCGCAGGTCCTTCCAGTCCGCGCGGGACAAGCGCAACCGATGCCAGAACCAGCAGACCTTCGCTGAGGTACGGACGACGTCGGAGATCGCGGCGACGCTGCGTACGCAGACCGCGGAGCGCCGGCTGAACCACTCGGTGAAGCTGGCCCGGCCTCTCGACCTGCCTGAGGCAGACCTGCCCTTGTCTCCTTATGTGCTTGGGGCGTGGCTCGGTGATGGGTCGACCGACTGTGCAGCTATCACGACAACCGATGACGGGATCGTCCAGCGACTCGAGAGCGAAGGGCTTGTGGTCACCAAGACGGCCGCTCCGATGCGGTACTCGCTTCGGCTTCCCGTGACGGAGGCCGCCACCCGTACCTGCGTGGTGTGCGGTGAGCACTTCGTGCCGAGAACCTCGCAGGTCAAGACCTGCGGCCGGTCGTGCGGGGGCCGTTCACGTGGGACTGATCGGATGCCGGCACCTCGCTGCCCGGACTGCGGTCAGCCGTCATCTGGACAGCGACGCTGCCAGGCATGTCATGCCGAGCACGGCACGGTCCAGGGGCTGCTACGCACGGTCGGAGTGCTCGGCAACAAGCACATCCCGATGGTGTACCTGCGAGCCAGCGAGGCTCAGCGCAGGGAGGTGCTGGCGGGACTGCTCGATACCGACGGGACGGTGACGAAGGCGGGGTGCGTCCAGCTCACGACGACGTCTCGCCGACTCCGCGATGACGCCTACGACCTGGTCGCGGGACTGGGCTATCGGTGCGGCGTGAGCGAAAAGGCCGTACACGGCCGCTCGGTGCAGTCCTCGACCGCATACACCCTGACCTTCAGCGCCGATGAAGAGGCCTTCGCCTTGGAGCGCAAGGCGACGTTGCATCGCGAGCGTCGGGGGCGGACTTTCCAGCGCCGGGACTCACGGTTCATCACCGACGTCCGGGCCGTGCCATCGGTGCCGGTCCGCTGCGTCGAGGTGGACAACGACGACCACCTCTACCTCGCTGGGCGGGCGATGGTGCCGACGCACAACTCGACGCTGGGAATCGACGTGGCCCGCGCGGCAGCGATCCAGCACAAGATGGCGACGGCCGTCTTCTCGTTGGAGATGAGCCGCACCGAGATCACGATGCGGGTTCTCGCGGCGGAGGCCTCCATCTCGCTGCAGAGCCTGCGGCGGGGGCGGATGAGCGACCCCGAGTGGGGCAAGCTCTCGCGGGTCATGGGACGGATCAGCGCGAGCCCGCTCTTCATCGACGACAGTCCCAACCTTGCGCTCATGGAGATTCGAGCCAAGGCGCGCCGGCTGAAGCAGCAGCACAACCTCAAGCTCATCGTCATCGACTACCTGCAGCTCATGACGAGCGGCAAGAAGGTCGAGTCGCGTCAGCAGGAGGTCGCCGAGTTCTCCCGGGCGCTGAAGCTGCTCGCTAAGGAGCTCGAGGTACCGGTCATCGCGATCAGCCAGCTCAACCGTGGCCCCGAGCAGCGAACGGACAAGCGTCCGGCGATGAGCGACCTTCGCGAAAGTGGCTCGATCGAGCAGGACGCCGACGTCGTCATCCTGCTGCACCGGGATCGCGACCCCGAGGCAGGGCGCGAGGGCGAGGCCGATGTCATCGTCGCCAAGCACCGCAACGGACCCACCGCAGACATCACCCTTGGCTTCCAGGGCCACTACGCCCGGTTCACCAACTTCCAGCGCGAGGGCGGCGACTTCTGATGGGTTTCGCCGCCTGTCGAGGCGCCGCCCTTGCTCCTGACGCGACGTGAGGTCTTAGCGTGGCGGCATGACCAGCACCAGCCCCGGCGGCCAGTGGGGCATCGGCGACGTTGCCCGACGTACAGGCGTCACTGAACGCACTCTGCGGTACTACGAGGAGATGGGCCTGCTGCTTCCGGCCCGCGATGTCGGTGGCCGGCGCCGGTACGACGGCGGCACCATCGATCAGCTCTACCGGATCCGGCTGCTCCGCGAACTTGGTACGTCCGTGGCCGACCTCAACCTCGATACGGACGAGCTGCCCGGCCTCACTCGGCGCCACCTCGTGGACCTCGATTCGAAGCTGGCCGACCTCGCTCGGGCGCGGGAACGAGTTCGGGGCGTCGAGGCCCGTCTCCTCGAGGGCGACCAGCCCACTGCCGAGGCCCTGCTTGAACTGCTCTCAGGACTACCGGCTGATGAGCCCGCGTTGACGCGGCGGATCACGTTGCTGGTGTACCGCGACATCGCGGCCGGGCACGCCTATCTCGTCGATGTACTGGGTCTGGCTCCTGGACCGATCAGCTTCGACGGCGATCGGGCGGTGCACGGCGAGGTCCATGCTGGCGACGGCGTGGTCTGGCTGCACCGGGAGGCCCCCGAGCACCGGATGGTCTCGCCGCTCACCACCGGCACGGTCACTGCCTCGCTCGCCATCCTCGTCGACGACGTCGACGCCCACCACGCCCGCGTGGCCGCAACCGGCGCCGCGATCGACCACCAGCCGGCCGACATGCCCTACGGCGTGCGCGAGTACAGCGTGCGCGACCCGGAGGGCCACCTCTGGTCGTTCCAGACACCCCTCCCCGATCTCGAAGAACAGGAAACCCGATGACCCAGCTGACTCCCTATCTGTGCGTCGCCGACGCCCGAGCCGCCATCGAGTGGTACGTCGCCGCGCTGGGCGCCGAAGTGACCTACGACCCGATCGTCATGGACGACGGTCGGGTCGGCCACTGCGAACTAGCGATTGGCGAGGCCCAGTGGATGATGTCCGACCAGTTCGACTCCGCCGGGATAGCGGCCCCCGACCCCGCCCGCGGGGCGGCGGTGTCACTGCACCTCACGGTCGCCGACGTCGACGCGGCCGCCGCCCGCATCGTCCGCCAAGGAACGCCAATGGCCAGGGGCCCCGAGGACAGCCCGCCCTCCGGGCGGGTGGCGGTCTTCGTGGATCCGTTCGGTCACCGCTGGTTCCTGAACCAGCCTGCCGAGAGCTGACTCAGGTTCGCAGCAAGGGTCTGGGCACCGAGTTCGGTCTGCGTGCCCGCGCCTGCACGGTTCCACCGACGAGCTTCGAGCCAGGACGCGAGGGTGGCTGCCCGCTCTCTGAGCCCGAAGACGACCTGCCAGGCCATCGGGAGCGAGAGGATGATCACGATCGCTGCCGGGGTGTTGAGGAGGAGGAACCCGAAGGCAACGCCTTGGAGCACGTAGAGCAGCAGCATGGCGAGCGACCCGGCGATGGCCGTGGCCTCGAACGAGTAGCCGACGTCGGTCCCGGCCAGGTCCGCGGCTGCGGCCACCGCATACGAGCCGATGAGGGTGGCGACGACGACGAGCGCGCTGAGGACGGTGACCGCCACGATGCGGGCGGAGATAACGCGCCAGCGGCGCGGTTCGACCGTGAAGGTGACCAGGCCGGCGCGCTGGCTCCACTCCGCCGTGGCGGCCATGATGCCGATGACGGGTAGCAGGATGCTGAACGGGATCCCCGCGATCTCGAACAGCCCGAGCGCCCGACGCCTTCCGGTTCACCGAGGTCGGCCAGGTCAGCCAACACGAGGACACGATCCGCGCCTACCTGCGCGAGGCCATGGGGTACGCCGAGCAGGGCGTGCGGCCACCCAAGGTCGAGCTTGAGGTGGAGATGCCCGAGGCGCTGGCCGCCGACCCCGAGATGGCGCAGGCCTTCGACGCGCTCACCCCCGGCCGGCAGAAGAGCTGGGCGCTTCGCGTCGGCTCCGCGAAGAAGACCGAGACCCGCGCCAGCCGCTCGACCAAGGCGCGGGAGAAGATCCTCGCCGGCAAGGGCGCCCTTGAGCGCTGAGTCCACCGCCGATGGACCGTTGGTCTGAGGCTCCCCGGGGAGCTGCGAAAGGGGGTGGCGGTCGGCTCGGCTGTTGCCCCAGATACTGGGGCAACGGTGGAGGCTGATGAGATGGCACCGCGCGCGCCGCACGGCGACCTTCGCCCCCACCCGCGGGGGCGAAGCACCGCCGGCCGAGGCGGGGCCTATCCGGCCACGTCGAAACGGTGCGGGATCACCCCTTCGCCCCCGCGGTAGGGGACAAAACCCATCGCCCGGTGGTACGCGAGCCCGGCCTCGTTGTCCGCGCCGATCGTCGCGTCAATGTGTGGCAGCCCCGCCGCTCGGGCACCGCGGCCGTGGCCTCGGAATCGTCGTCCCGAGCGTGTCGCAGCGTGATCACGGCCGCCGCCCGGTGGCGAGGAACATCGGGAAGTCGCGCTCGCCGCCGTCGACCTCCTTGGTGATCGCACCGGCGTCGCGTACCTCGACCTCGACCAGCCCCGCGCTCTGCAGCCATGACCTCGCGCTCTGCCGAGTGAAGCCGTCGTGCCCGTCGAAGTCCTCGACCCCGGCGTGGAAGGCGCCCTCCGCGTCATGGTCGAGATCGACCAGCGCGAGGTGACCACCGGGACGCAGCAGCTGGGCGCACCGACCGATCACCGCGGCGACGTCACCCATGTGATGCAGCGTGAGCACCCCGACGACGACGTCGAACCGCTCGTCGAGCAGCTCGTCCCGCTCGATGTCGTACCGCCGCGCCTCCCACCCCTCGAAGCGAGGATCGGCCAACCGCTCCCTGGCCACCTCGACCATCCCTGGCGCGACATCGGTGACGACCGCTCGGCCAATGACATCGGCCAGCTCGCGGCTCAGCGACCCGGTGCCACCGCCGATCTCGAGCAGCTCCAGGTCGGGACGAAGGGGGAGAGTCGCCCGCAGCAGCGCGGCGACTGCCAGGGTCCGCTCGGCGTGCCCGGGCTTGTCGTCCCACCCGGCGGCCTCGTCGCTGAACCGGTCGGCGTCAGGCTGGTGCTGTGTCATCGGCCCATCCTCGCCTACGTGCCACGAGGGCAGCGGCGACGACGACCACAGCCGCCACCCCGGCCGCGATCGCGGTGGCCAGCGACTCCGGCTCGTCCGTGAGGCGCCCGACGACGATCCACGCCAGACCCCAGGCCATCGCCCCGGCGACCGCGAGTCGCCCGCCCAGCCGGCGGGCGAGGACGACCCCGAGCACGGCGACCACGACGAGCACCCCGACGGCAGCGGCGTCGGCGACGGCGGCACCAGGCTCGACCCCCGACGAGACGAGCGCAGCTGTGATGTTGGCGCAGGTCGCAACCGCGACCCAGCCCAGGTAGAGCCCGAGCGTCCCGTCAAGGACGACCCGGTCGACCGGCCCCTCGGCCGCGACCTCGGTCAGTCGCCGCACGACCACCCCGAGCACCAGCGCGAGCGTGACGATGACGCCGACGCTTACCCAGATCCAGCCAGCCTGCGTCACGAGCAGCCAGGCCGCGTTGAGCACCATCGACGCGGCCACCCACCAGCCGGTGGCTCGATGCCGCGCACGCGTGGCCTGGCTCGGCAACCACTGGTAGATGGTCAGCGCGAACAACCCGAGGTAGATCACCGACCAGATCGAGAAGGCCGGCCCGGCCGGCGCGATCCGGGTCGCGTCGGCCGCGAGCGCACCGCCGGAGGACTCGGCCACCCGGGTGCCGATCACCCCCGTCCCGACGAGGGTGCCGACGATGCAGAAGACCTCAGCCAGGGTGACCGCGACCCGGCGCAACCGGTCACCACCCATGCCGGCACTCACCCCTTCGCGTCGTCGTAGGCGGCTCGGTCCGCGAGCGCCCGCTCCACGGCCTCGCGGTAGGTCATCGGCTCGAAGGGGACGACCTCGCGGATCGTGTGGTCGGTGACGAGGACCTCGACGTCCATCGAGTCGATGAGGTTGCGCCCTGTGGTGACGTCGACATCGGTGACCAGCGCGAGCCAGCGCGCCGAGAGCTGCGGGGTGAGCACCGGCACCTCCACGATCGGCGGCACCCGGCGGTCCCCCGCTCTCGGCGGCCTGCTGGAGCATCTCGACGTAGGTCAGCTGGTCCGGCCCGCCGATCTCGAAGACCTGCCCGATCGCCGCCTCGACCCCGGCGACCCCGACGAGGTAGCGCACGACGTCATCGAGGGCGATCGGCTGGGTCCGCGTCTGCGCCCACTTCGGGACGACCATCGCGGGCAGGTGCTTGACCAGCTGGCGGGTGATCTCCCAGGAGATCCCGCCGTGCCCGACGATCACCGCCGCTCTCAGCACGGTGACGGGCACACCCCCTTCGCCCAGATGTCCCTCGACCGCCCGGCGCGAGCGCAGGTGCACCGACAGCTCGTCGGTCTCCGAGCCCAGCCCACCGAGGAAGACGATCTGATCGACCCCGGCGTCGGCGGCCGCCTGCCCGAAGGCGCGGGCCGAGCGCGCCTCGGCCTCCTCGAAGTCCTCCTGGTCGAGGGAGTGCACGAGGTAGTACGCGATGTCGACCCCCTCCATCGCCGGGCCGAGGGTCTCCGGCCGCTCGACGTCCCCCTCGACCGCCTCGCCGGGACCGGAATACTTCTGCGGGCTGCGGGTCATCGCCCGCACCTCGTGGCCGGCGTCGAGCAGGGCGGGGACGAGACGCTGACCGACGAAGCCGGTGGCGCCCGCGACGAGGACGGTGCTCATGGAGCCAACCTACGCACGATCAACGGCCCCGGGAGCGCTGAGCCCCATCGCCGTTCGCTGGGCTACGGGGGCGAGGCGTCAGGGGGCCGGTGGCATCCCGACCGCAGATTAGGTATACCTAATCTCATGCCTGAGCGTCCTCGCCCCCCTCTGCGTACCGCCACTGTCGACCGCACCGAACGCATCGGTCGCGACCTCGTCCGGGTCGTGCTCACCGGCGAGGCTCTCGCCGACCTGCCCGAACTGGCCTTCACCGACCACTACGTCAAGCTCCTCTTCGGCGAGGTGACCCGCACCTACACCATCCGCAGCTTCGACCGCGTGACCCAGGAGATGGCGATCGACTTTGTCGTGCACGGCGACGCCGGCCTGGCGGGTCCGTGGGCGGCGCGAGCACAGCCGGGGGAGGAGATCAGCTTCCGCGGGCCCGGCGGCGCCTGGGCGCCGGACCCGAGCGCCGACGTGCACCTGCTCGCCGGTGACGAGAGCGCCGTCCCGGCGATCGCCGCGGCGATGGAGCAGCTGCCCGTCGGCGCGCGGGCCGAGGTCGTGATCGAGGTCGCCGACGCGGGGGGCGAGCTCGACCTGCCCGGCTGCCCGGGCGCTCGCATCACCTGGGTGCGCCGCGACGAGACCGGTCTGGGCTACGGGCATGCGCTCGCGGCGGCGGTCCGCGACCTGGAGTGGCCGAGGGGCCGGGTCGCGGCCTTCGCGCACGGCAACGCCGACATGGTCAAGGATCTGCGCCGCTACCTCTTCGTCGAGCGCGGCCTGCCCCGTGACCAGGTGTCGATCTCGGGGTACTGGCGCACCGGCCAGGACGAGGGCGCGTGGCAGGCCGGCAAGCGCGACTTCGTTGCCGCGATGGACGCCGAGGAGGCCGCGCTGGCGAAGGGGTGAGCCTAGGGGCAGCAGCGCCGACGGGTGAGCGCGGTGCTCAGGAGCCGGCGAGCTTATCCAGCCGGGTCTGCATCGCCTCGCGGCGGTGGCGTTGCCGTGCAGGTCGACGTAGCGCTGCCCGTAGTGCTCGAGCAGGTCGTCGTCGAGCCGGCGCGGTGCGCCGGCTCGACGACGACCTGCTCGAGCACTACGGGCAGCGCTACGTCGACCTGCACGGCAACGCCCACCGCCGCGAGGCGATGCAGACCCGGCTGGATAAGCTCGCCGGCTCCTGAGCACCGCGCTCACCCGTCGGCGCTGCTGCCCCTAGGCTCACCCCTTCGCCAGCGCGGCCTCCTCGGCGTCCATCGCGGCAACGAAGTCGCGCTTGCCGGCCTGCCACGCGCCCTCGTCCTGGCCGGTGCGCCAGTACCCCGAGATCGACACCTGGTCACGGGGCAGGCCGCGCTCGACGAAGAGGTAGCGGCGCAGATCCTTGACCATGTCGGCGTTGCCGTGCGCGAAGGCCGCGACCCGGCCCCTCGGCCACTCCAGGTCGCGGACCGCCGCCGCGAGCGCATGCCCGTAGCCCAGACCGGTCTCGTCGCGGCGCACCCAGGTGATGCGAGCGCCCGGGCAGCCGGGCAGGTCGAGCTCGCCCCCCGCGTCGGCGACCTCGATCACGACCTCGGCCCGCGCGCCGACGGGCAGCTGCTCCATCGCCGCGGCGATCGCCGGGACGGCGCTCTCGTCACCGGCGAGCAGGTGCACGTCGGCGCTCGGGTCCGGCGCCCAGGCGCCGCCGGGCCCGCGGAAGCTGATCTCCTCCCCCGGCTGTGCTCGCGCCGCCCACGGACCCGCCAGGCCGGCGTCGCCGTGCACGACAAAGTCGATCGCCATCTCCTGGGTCACGCGGTCGAAGCTGCGGATGGTGTAGGTGCGGGTCACCTCGCCGAAGAGGAGCTTGACGTAGTGGTCGGTGAAGGCCAGTTCGGGCAGGTCGGCGAGAGCCTCGCCGGTGAGCACGACCCGGACGAGGTCGCGACCGATGCGTTCGGTGCGGTCGACAGTGGCGGTACGCAGAGGGGGGCGAGGACGCTCAGGCATGAGATTAGGTATACCTAATCTGCGGTCGGGATGCCACCGGCCCCCTGACGCCTCGCCCCCGTAGCCCAGCGAACGGCGATGGGGCTCAGCGCTCCCGGGGCCGTTGATCGTGCGTAGGTTGGCTCCATGAGCACCGTCCTCGTCGCGGGCGCCACCGGCTTCGTCGGTCAGCGTCTCGTCCCCGCCCTGCTCGACGCCGGCCACGAGGTGCGGGCGATGACCCGCAGCCCGCAGAAGTATTCCGGTCCCGGCGAGGCGGTCGAGGGGGACGTCGAGCGGCCGGAGACCCTCGGCCCGGCGATGGAGGGGGTCGACATCGCGTACTACCTCGTGCACTCCCTCGACCAGGAGGACTTCGAGGAGGCCGAGGCGCGCTCGGCCCGCGCCTTCGGGCAGGCGGCCGCCGACGCCGGGGTCGATCAGATCGTCTTCCTCGGTGGGCTGGGCTCGGAGACCGACGAGCTGTCGGTGCACCTGCGCTCGCGCCGGGCGGTCGAGGGACATCTGGGCGAAGGGGGTGTGCCCGTCACCGTGCTGAGAGCGGCGGTGATCGTCGGGCACGGCGGGATCTCCTGGGAGATCACCCGCCAGCTGGTCAAGCACCTGCCCGCGATGGTCGTCCCGAAGTGGGCGCAGACGCGGACCCAGCCGATCGCCCTCGATGACGTCGTGCGCTACCTCGTCGGGGTCGCCGGGGTCGAGGCGGCGATCGGGCAGGTCTTCGAGATCGGCGGGCCGGACCAGCTGACCTACGTCGAGATGCTCCAGCAGGCCGCCGAGAGCGGGGACCGCCGGGTGCCGCCGATCGTGGAGGTGCCGGTGCTCACCCCGCAGCTCTCGGCGCGCTGGCTCGCGCTGGTCACCGATGTCGACGTCACCACAGGGCGCAACCTCATCGACTCGATGGACGTCGAGGTCCTCGTCACCGACCACACGATCCGCGAGGTCGTCCCCTTCGAGCCGATGACCTACCGCGAGGCCGTGGAGCGGGCGCTCGCGGACCGAGCCGCCTACGACGACGCGAAGGGGTGAGTGCCGGCATGGGTGGTGACCGGTTGCGCCGGGTCGCGGTCACCCTGGCTGAGGTCTTCTGCATCGTCGGCACCCTCGTCGGGACGGGGGTGATCGGCACCCGGGTGGCCGAGTCCTCCGGCGGTGCGCTCGCGGCCGACGCGACCCGGATCGCGCCGGCCGGGCCGGCCTTCTCGATCTGGTCGGTGATCTACCTCGGGTTGTTCGCGCTGACCATCTACCAGTGGTTGCCGAGCCAGGCCACGCGTGCGCGGCATCGAGCCACCGGCTGGTGGGTGGCCGCGTCGATGGTGCTCAACGCGGCCTGGCTGCTCGTGACGCAGGCTGGCTGGATCTGGGTAAGCGTCGGCGTCATCGTCACGCTCGCGCTGGTGCTCGGGGTGGTCGTGCGGCGACTGACCGAGGTCGCGGCCGAGGGGCCGGTCGACCGGGTCGTCCTTGACGGGACGCTCGGGCTCTACCTGGGCTGGGTCGCGGTTGCGACCTGCGCCAACATCACAGCTGCGCTCGTCTCGTCGGGGGTCGAGCCTGGTGCCGCCGTCGCCGACGCCGCTGCCGTCGGGGTGCTCGTCGTGGTCGCCGTGCTCGGGGTCGTCCTCGCCCGCCGGCTGGGCGGGCGACTCGCGGTCGCCGGGGCGATGGCCTGGGGTCTGGCGTGGATCGTCGTCGGGCGCCTCACGGACGAGCCGGAGTCGCTGGCCACCGCGATCGCGGCCGGGGTGGCGGCTGTGGTCGTCGTCGCCGCTGCCCTCGTGGCACGTAGGCGAGGATGGGCCGATGACACAGCACCAGCCTGACGCCGACCGGTTCAGCGACGAGGCCGCCGGGTGGGACGACAAGCCCGGGCACGCCGAGCGGACCCTGGCAGTCGCCGCGCTGCTGCGGGCGACTCTCCCCCTTCGTCCCGACCTGGAGCTGCTCGAGATCGGCGGTGGCACCGGGTCGCTGAGCCGCGAGCTGGCCGATGTCATTGGCCGAGCGGTCGTCACCGATGTCGCGCCAGGGATGGTCGAGGTGGCCAGGGAGCGGTTGGCCGATCCTCGCTTCGAGGGGTGGGAGGCGCGGCGGTACGACATCGAGCGGGACGAGCTGCTCGACGAGCGGTTCGACGTCGTCGTCGGGGTGCTCACGCTGCATCACATGGGTGACGTCGCCGCGGTGATCGGTCGGTGCGCCCAGCTGCTGCGTCCCGGTGGTCACCTCGCGCTGGTCGATCTCGACCATGACGCGGAGGGCGCCTTCCACGCCGGGGTCGAGGACTTCGACGGGCACGACGGCTTCACTCGGCAGAGCGCGAGGTCATGGCTGCAGAGCGCGGGGCTGGTCGAGGTCGAGGTACGCGACGCCGGTGCGATCACCAAGGAGGTCGACGGCGGCGAGCGCGACTTCCCGATGTTCCTCGCCACCGGGCGGCGGCCGTGATCACGCTGCGACACGCTCGGGACGACGATTCCGAGGCCACGGCCGCGGTGCCCGAGCGGCGGGGCTGCCACACATTGACGCGACGATCGGCGCGGACAACGAGGCCGGGCTCGCGTACCACCGGGCGATGGGTTTTGTCCCCTACCGCGGGGGCGAAGGGGTGATCCCGCACCGTTTCGACGTGGCCGGATAGGCCCCGCCTCGGCCGGCGGTGCTTCGCCCCCGCGGGTGGGGGCGAAGGTCGCCGTGCGGCGCGCGCGGTGCCATCTCATCAGCCTCCACCGTTGCCCCAGTATCTGGGGCAACAGCCGAGCCGACCGCCACCCCCTTTCGCAGCTCCCCGGGGAGCCTCAGACCAACGGTCCATCGGCGGTGGACTCAGCGCTCAAGGGCGCCCTTGCCGGCGAGGATCTTCTCCCGCGCCTTGGTCGAGCGGCTGGCGCGGGTCTCGGTCTTCTTCGCGGAGCCGACGCGAAGCGCCCAGCTCTTCTGCCGGCCGGGGGTGAGCGCGTCGAAGGCCTGCGCCATCTCGGGGTCGGCGGCCAGCGCCTCGGGCATCTCCACCTCAAGCTCGACCTTGGGTGGCCGCACGCCCTGCTCGGCGTACCCCATGGCCTCGCGCAGGTAGGCGCGGATCGTGTCCTCGTGTTGGCTGACCTGGCCGACCTCGGTGAACCGGAAGGCGTCGGGCGCTCGGGCTGTTCGAGATCGCGGGGATCCCGTTCAGCATCCTGCTACCCGTCATCGGCATCATGGCCGCCACGGCGGAGTGGAGCCAGCGCGCCGGCCTGGTCACCTTCACGGTCGAACCGCGCCGCTGGCGCGTTATCTCCGCCCGCATCGTGGCGGTCACCGTCCTCAGCGCGCTCGTCGTCGTCGCCACCCTCATCGGCTCGTATGCGGTGGCCGCAGCCGCGGACCTGGCCGGGACCGACGTCGGCTACTCGTTCGAGGCCACGGCCATCGCCGGGTCGCTCGCCATGCTGCTGCTCTACGTGCTCCAAGGCGTTGCCTTCGGGTTCCTCCTCCTCAACACCCCGGCAGCGATCGTGATCATCCTCTCGCTCCCGATGGCCTGGCAGGTCGTCTTCGGGCTCAGAGAGCGGGCAGCCACCCTCGCGTCCTGGCTCGAAGCTCGTCGGTGGAACCGTGCAGGCGCGGGCACGCAGACCGAACTCGGTGCCCAGACCCTTGCTGCGAACCTGAGTCAGCTCTCGGCAGGCTGGTTCAGGAACCAGCGGTGACCGAACGGATCCACGAAGACCGCCACCCGCCCGGAGGGCGGGCTGTCCTCGGGGCCCCTGGCCATTGGCGTTCCTTGGCGGACGATGCGGGCGGCGGCCGCGTCGACGTCGGCGACCGTGAGGTGCAGTGACACCGCCGCCCCGCGGGCGGGGTCGGGGGCCGCTATCCCGGCGGAGTCGAACTGGTCGGACATCATCCACTGGGCCTCGCCAATCGCTAGTTCGCAGTGGCCGACCCGACCGTCGTCCATGACGATCGGGTCGTAGGTCACTTCGGCGCCCAGCGCGGCGACGTACCACTCGATGGCGGCTCGGGCGTCGGCGACGCACAGATAGGGAGTCAGCTGGGTCATCGGGTTTCCTGTTCTTCGAGATCGGGGAGGGGTGTCTGGAACGACCAGAGGTGGCCCTCCGGGTCGCGCACGCTGTACTCGCGCACGCCGTAGGGCATGTCGGCCGGCTGGTGGTCGATCGCGGCGCCGGTTGCGGCCACGCGGGCGTGGTGGGCGTCGACGTCGTCGACGAGGATGGCGAGCGAGGCAGTGACCGTGCCGGTGGTGAGCGGCGAGACCATCCGGTGCTCGGGGGCCTCCCGGTGCAGCCAGACCACGCCGTCGCCAGCATGGACCTCGCCGTGCACCGCCCGATCGCCGTCGAAGCTGATCGGTCCAGGAGCCAGACCCAGTACATCGACGAGATAGGCGTGCCCGGCCGCGATGTCGCGGTACACCAGCAACGTGATCCGCCGCGTCAACGCGGGCTCATCAGCCGGTAGTCCTGAGAGCAGTTCAAGCAGGGCCTCGGCAGTGGGCTGGTCGCCCTCGAGGAGACGGGCCTCGACGCCCCGAACTCGTTCCCGCGCCCGAGCGAGGTCGGCCAGCTTCGAATCGAGGTCCACGAGGTGGCGCCGAGTGAGGCCGGGCAGCTCGTCCGTATCGAGGTTGAGGTCGGCCACGGACGTACCAAGTTCGCGGAGCAGCCGGATCCGGTAGAGCTGATCGATGGTGCCGCCGTCGTACCGGCGCCGGCCACCGACATCGCGGGCCGGAAGCAGCAGGCCCATCTCCTCGTAGTACCGCAGAGTGCGTTCAGTGACGCCTGTACGTCGGGCAACGTCGCCGATGCCCCACTGGCCGCCGGGGCTGGTGCTGGTCATGCCGCCACGCTAAGACCTCACGTCGCGTCAGGAGCAAGGGCGGCGCCTCGACAGGCGGCGAAACCCATCAGAAGTCGCCGCCCTCGCGCTGGAAGTTGGTGAACCGGGCGTAGTGGCCCTGGAAGCCAAGGGTGATGTCTGCGGTGGGTCCGTTGCGGTGCTTGGCGACGATGACATCGGCCTCGCCCTCGCGCCCTGCCTCGGGGTCGCGATCCCGGTGCAGCAGGATGACGACGTCGGCGTCCTGCTCGATCGAGCCACTTTCGCGAAGGTCGCTCATCGCCGGACGCTTGTCCGTTCGCTGCTCGGGGCCACGGTTGAGCTGGCTGATCGCGATGACCGGTACCTCGAGCTCCTTAGCGAGCAGCTTCAGCGCCCGGGAGAACTCGGCGACCTCCTGCTGACGCGACTCGACCTTCTTGCCGCTCGTCATGAGCTGCAGGTAGTCGATGACGATGAGCTTGAGGTTGTGCTGCTGCTTCAGCCGGCGCGCCTTGGCTCGAATCTCCATGAGCGCAAGGTTGGGACTGTCGTCGATGAAGAGCGGGCTCGCGCTGATCCGTCCCATGACCCGCGAGAGCTTGCCCACTCGGGGTCGCTCATCCGCCCCCGCCGCAGGCTCTGCAGCGAGATGGAGGCCTCCGCCGCGAGAACCCGCATCGTGATCTCGGTGCGGCTCATCTCCAACGAGAAGACGGCCGTCGCCATCTTGTGCTGGATCGCTGCCGCGCGGGCCACGTCGATTCCCAGCGTCGAGTTGTGCGTCGGCACCATCGCCCGCCCAGCGAGTAGAGGTGGTCGTCGTTGTCCACCTCGACGCAGCGGACCGGCACCGATGGCACGGCCCGGACGTCGGTGATGAACCGTGAGTCCCGGCGCTGGAAAGTCCGCCCCCGACGCTCGCGATGCAACGTCGCCTTGCGCTCCAAGGCGAAGGCCTCTTCATCGGCGCTGAAGGTCAGGGTGTATGCGGTCGAGGACTGCACCGAGCGGCCGTGTACGGCCTTTTCGCTCACGCCGCACCGATAGCCCAGTCCCGCGACCAGGTCGTAGGCGTCATCGCGGAGTCGGCGAGACGTCGTCGTGAGCTGGACGCACCCCGCCTTCGTCACCGTCCCGTCGGTATCGAGCAGTCCCGCCAGCACCTCCCTGCGCTGAGCCTCGCTGGCTCGCAGGTACACCATCGGGATGTGCTTGTTGCCGAGCACTCCGACCGTGCGTAGCAGCCCCTGGACCGTGCCGTGCTCGGCATGACATGCCTGGCAGCGTCGCTGTCCAGATGACGGCTGACCGCAGTCCGGGCAGCGAGGTGCCGGCATCCGATCAGTCCCACGTGAACGGCCCCCGCACGACCGGCCGCAGGTCTTGACCTGCGAGGTTCTCGGCACGAAGTGCTCACCGCACACCACGCAGGTACGGGTGGCGGCCTCCGTCACGGGAAGCCGAAGCGAGTACCGCATCGGAGCGGCCGTCTTGGTGACCACAAGCCCTTCGCTCTCGAGTCGCTGGACGATCCCGTCATCGGTTGTCGTGATAGCTGCACAGTCGGTCGACCCATCACCGAGCCCACGCCCCAAGCACATAAGGAGACAAGGGCAGGTCTGCCTCAGGCAGGTCGAGAGGCCGGGCCAGCTTCACCGAGTGGTTCAGCCGGCGCTCCGCGGTCTGCGTACGCAGCGTCGCCGCGATCTCCGACGTCGTCCGTACCTCAGCGAAGGTCTGCTGGTTCTGGCATCGGTTGCGCTTGTCCCGCGCGGACTGGAAGGACCTGCGCGACGCTCGGGTGTCGGTGAGCCACTGATGCTGCTCATCTGCCACGATGACCGTCCCGTCGGAGAACTCCACCTCGTAGCAGGGTCTGCCGTTCATCACCTCGGTAGCGGCGACCACCCTCGTCGGACGTCCCGTGGCATCGAGCAACTGGTCGCCCACGGCGACCTCGCCCATCGTTGTCCAGCCCGTCGGGGTGGGCAACGGGGTCTCCAGCGCGAGCGCCTTGCCGACTGCAGGCCTGGCCGCCACGACGATCATCTGACCGGGGTGCAGCCCGTGGGTCAGCTCGTCGAGCTCGGTGAAGCCGGTCGGCACCCCGGTCAGCTCGTCGCTGCGCCCCGAGGCCACCTCGATCTCGGCCATCGTCTCGTTGAGCGTGTCCCACAACGCGACGTAGTCCTCGCCGCCACGCTTCTCGGCAACGCCATACATCTCTGCTTGGGCGGCGTTGACGATCTCCTCGACGTCCCCGCCGCCGGTGCCGTAGCCCATCTGCACGATCCGGGTCCCAGCGTCGACCAGCCGGCGCAGGATCGCCCGCTCGGCGACGATCTGGGCGTAGAAGCCGGCGTTGGCAGCCGTCGGCACCGACTGGATGAGGTCGTGCAGGTAGGCCTGCCCACCCGCTCGCTGCAGCGTCCCCCGCTTGCTCAGCTCGTCGGCGACGGTGATCGCGTCGGCCGGCTCGCCCTTGCTGTACAGGTCAATGATCGCGTCGAAGATCAGCTCGTGCGCCGGCTTGTAGAAGTCGCCCCCACGCACCGTCTCGCCGACGTCGGCGATCGCGTCCTTGCTCAGCAGCATCCCGCCGAGCACGGACTGCTCCGCCCCGAGGTCCTGCGGCGGCACTCTGTCGCCGGGCCGGCCGCCCCCTTCGCCCTCGTCTGCGGGCGGCATCGAGCCGAACATCGACTCCAGATCACTCGTGGTCACAGCACCTCCCGCGCGCGGTCAGGCAACTGTGGCACCGAGCACCGACAACGACCTAACGGGCCTGTGGAGGAGGTGTGGACAATCTGTGGACGACACGCGATCGGCGTGTGCACAGCCCGTGGACAACCCTGTGGATGGTCCGGAGAGGCGCCGACGTGACTTCGCAGTAACCCTCATTTTCCGGGGCTGCGTCACCTCACATGCTGTGCATAGAAGATTCTTCGTCCCGCCCCGTTACCCACAGGGCTCAGGAGTCACAGGAGGTTACCCAGAAGTTGCATAGCGAGCGCGGGCACGCTCTCGTGCCTTCGCCGCCTCGACCTCCCGGTCCTTCGGCGGAGCGGCGGTCGTGAGCTGTCCGAGCAGCCGCTGGGTCGCCGCAGCAGCCACCTCGTCCACGGCCTCGGCGAACGCCTCCGCGTTGGCCTGCGACGGCTTGGTCGACCCGCTCACCTTGCGCACGTACTGCAGCGCGGCGGCGCGCACCTCCTCGGAGGTCGCGGGCGGCTCGAAGTTGTGGAGCTGTCGAATGTTGCGGCACATGCGACCAGTGTGCGCCTCGCCTCGGGCCCAGGTCGGTGGAGGTAGGACCGGTGTATCAGGCCGGGCGTTTCTACCTCGAATCGGCTGCGGGGGAGGGGACGGCGAAGGGGGAGGGCCGCCATCGGCGGGCCCTCCCCCTTCGCGTCGGTCGAGCCTTAAGGCTCAGGGCAGCTTGTCGCCGCCCGGGCCGAAGCCGCTGGTGTCGGCGTGCAGCTCGCCGTCGTCACCGCGGTGGATCGTGTCCGGCAGGTCCTCGCCGCGGCTCGCCTTGTCCTTGACGGTGCCGGCGGCGTCCTTGGCCGCGCCGGTCACCTTGTCGGCCACGGCCGGGCCCTGGGTCTGCGCGGTGTGCTTGGCCTGGCCCACGGCCTTCTGCGTCTTCGGGCTCGACCACAGCTGGTTGGCCTGGGTCTTGATCTGCTCGTAGCGCTCCTTGCCCGCGCGCGCACCGAGGACGTAGCCGGCAGCCATGCCGGCGAGGAAAGACATCTTGGCCATGACGGCCTCCTTCGAATCGGGTACGAGGCTTACGGTGCCACGTTCGGGCGCCCGGTGCGCTCTAGCGGGCCGGGCAAAACTGCACGTGAGCGGCCCGTGCGAGAGTGGGGCCCATGTCAGCGCTGATCCTCGGACCGCTCCTGCGCAGCGTGGAGGCCACGTCCGCCGCCGTGTGGGTCGAGACCAGCGGGTGCCGCCACCGTCACCGTCCAGGCCGGTCAGACCGAGGCGAGCGCCCCCACCTTCGCCGTCCACGGGCACCACTACGCCCTGGTCGTGATCGACGGGCTCACCCCCGGCCGAGCCCACCCCGTACGAGGTGCTCGTCGACGACGAGCTGGTCTGGCCCGAGCCCGACTCCCGTACCCAGCGCCGGTCCTCACGACGATCGACGAGCAGCGCCCCCTTCGCCTGGCCTTCGGCTCCTGCCGCACGAGCGTCCCGCACGACGCCGACGGCAACGCGACCCACGGTGTCGACGCCCTGCGCGCCTACGGCCTGCGCATGGCCGGCATCACCCACTCCGAGGAGGGACCCGACGGCGCAGACGAGTCCGACACCCGCTGGCCCGACATGGTCCTCTTCCTCGGCGACCAGGTCTACGCCGACGAGACCTCTCCGGCGATGCGGGAGTTCATCGCCTCGCGCCGCTCGCTGGACGAGGCGCCGTGGGAGGAGCTGAAGGACTATCGAGGAGTACGCCCACCTCTACGCCCCTCGCCTGGCGCGACCCGGCGACCCGCTGGCTGCTCTCGACGCTGCCGAGCGTGATGATCTTCGACGACCACGACGTGCGCGACGACTGGAACACCTCGCTGGCCTGGCGCCGGCAGATGGAGGCCACCTCGTGGTGGCACGAGCGGATCGTCGCCGGGCTCTCGTCGTACTGGGTCTACCAGCACCTGGGCAACCTCACCGCCGCCGAGCGCGCGGACGACGACATCTGGCAGATCATCACCGGCCACGACGGGCCGGGCGAGCTCGACCTCACCCAGACCCTCGACGACCTCGCGGAGCGGGTCGACGCCGAGCCGTCCGCCTACCGCTTCAGCTACTCCCGCGACTTCGGCGACCAGGTGCGGCTCGTCGTCGTCGACTCCCGCGCCGCCCGGGTGCTCGAGCCGGGACGCCGCTCCATCGTCGACGACCAGGAGATGGCCTGGCTCGACGGGCAGATGCGCGGCGATGTCGACCACCTGCTCATCGGCACCTCCCTGCCCTTCTTCCTCGCGCAGGGGCTGCACAACCTCGAGGCCTTCAACGAGGCGCTCGCCGCCGGCGCCTGGGGCGAGCGCGCGGCCCAGGTGGGCGAGAAGCTGCGCCAGGCGGTCGACATGGAGCACTGGGCGGCCTTCCAGGAGGGCTTCGCGCAGGTCTGCGACATGGTCATCGAGGTGGCGAGCGGCCGGCGCGGCGCCCCACCGGGCACCGTCACCTTCCTCTCCGGCGACGTGCACCACAGCTATGTCTCGGAGGCCTGGCACACCCGAGCCAACGAGCGAAGGGGGGTCGACCCCCTTCGCAGTCGGGTCATCCAGGCGGTCTGCTCACCGATCCGCAACCCCCTCCCCCGCTCGGTCCGGGTGGGAACCGCCTTCCTCTCCCGCAGCGTCGCCGCGCCGATCGGCCGGGCGGCGTCACTGGCGACCCGGGTCCCGAGGCCACCCCTTCGCTGGACCTACGTCGAGGGGCCGTGGTTCGACAACAACCTCGCGACGCTCGAGGTGCAGGGGCGCGGCCTGCGCATGTGGTGGGCCCGCGGGGTGGTCAGTGGTGACGAGCACGACCGCCCGGTGCTGCAGCAGGTCGCCGACATCACCATCGACCCGCCCCGCTAGAGCCTCACCACAGCGCCAGGCTGCGCTCGAAGATCCCGGCGAGGGCGTCCTCGGTGACCGGCTTCGGTGCGGTCGCGAGCAGCCGCTGCTGCTGGATCGCGCCAGTGACGAGGTCGGGGATGTCGCCGCTGCCGTAGCCGACCGCGCCGCACCCGTTCGGGATCCCGATGTCGCGCATGAGGTCGATGAGCACGGTCGGCAGCAGCTCCTCGTCGGCGACCGTGCCGTAGTCCTTCTCCGAGTCGCCGGCGAGCAGTCGGGCCGCCGCCAGGTGGCGCTGCGGTGCCGCGTCGAAGGTGAAGCGGAAGGCCTCGGGCGCGGTGAGCGAGACGGACATGCCGTGCGGCACCAGCGGCTCCTCCCCGGGGTAGTCGGCGGGGTGGAAGTCCTTGACCCGTCCGGCGATCGGGTAGGCGTTGGCGTGCGGGATGTGCACCCCGGCGTTGCCGAAGCCGGCCCCGGCGAAGGTCGCCGCGAGTGCCATGTC